>CAVVXN010000004.1:0-249703 GCA_963752285.1 uncultured Planctomycetota bacterium | reverse complement strand
GCGTAGGGAATTGTATCTGGGGGGGCCAGGCGACGGCGGCCGATCACGGCGGTCGGGCGGTGCGTCCAGGGCGGGGTGCGCGTCGTGGGCATGCCGTGGGACTCGAGAGAGGGCTCGCAGGTCCGAGCGTCGCGCTCCACGCGCGCGCGCGCCACCGCCACTACCGCCCGCGTCACGTAGCGTGCGACCCGCTCGGCTTGCGCCCCCTCCCCCGCCGCCACGCGCTGCGGCGCCCGAACCGAGAAGACCCGCGCCCGTTCGACTGTCGCCGTAGACGCCGAGTCGAGGACGCGACCCAGGCGATGCCGGCGCGCGAGACGTGGACGCCGTCACGTCCATCCGGGCACAGAGGTCGTGAAGGCTCGAGCCCCGACGCAGCCGCCGGCGTGCGGACCGCCCCAAGACGGGGACCCGA
This sequence comes from uncultured Planctomycetota bacterium, assembly GCA_963752285.1. Taxonomy (GTDB): domain Bacteria; phylum Planctomycetota; class PLA2; order PLA2; family JAEUHO01; genus CAVVXN01. Next base: position 249,288 of record CAVVXN010000004.1, on the reverse strand, counting down.
GCCCGCGATTCGGCCGGGCGAGTCGAGAGCCTGGCGACCGAGTGCTTCGGGCGGGCCGCCGGCGTGCGTTGTGTCCCGGGCCACGCAGCGGTAGAAGGTCGGACTCCTGATGGTCGAAGAACCCGCCGGGTCCCGTCCGCCCGCACCCGACGACGGGGCCGGGACCGCGCACGTGGCGAGCGCCGGGCGGCGCGGCGGTGCGCCGATTCCCGCGGCGGTCTCGATCGGCCTGGCAGGGGTGCTCGTCCTCGGGGCGCTCGCGGCGGCCCTCGCGCTCCCGCCGCGCGCGAGCGCCTCGGGCGCGCGGCCCGTGACCTCGCTCGCCAGCATGGGGCTCGACCCCCTCACGGGGCGGCGCCTCGACGCAGAGGGGCGCCCCGTCTCGCCCGCGTCGGGCTGGGGCAGCGCCGACCAGCCGATCCGGCTCCGGTTCGTGCCGTCGGGCGACCGCGCGGAAGCGGGCCCCACCGTCGAGCACCTGCTCCGGTTCCTCGAGCAGCGGACGGGCTACCACGTGGAAGGCGCGGTCCTTCGCTCGTACGGGCTCGTGATCGAGGAGATCCTCGCCGGCCGTTCCGAGGTCGCGTTCCTGACCGCCGCGTCCTACGCGCGCGCCTGGTACGCGTCGCGCGGGCGCACCGCGAACATGGACACGATCGAGCCGATCCTCCAGGTGGTGCGCCGCGGCGACCCCGCGTTCCCGGGGTCCGACCTCGCGTACCGCGGCGCGTTGATCGTCCGCACGGACTCGCCGATCCGGTCGCTCGCCGACCTTCAGGACGGCACCACGGTCGCGATGGGACCCCGGGTCTCCGGCGCGAGCAGCCTCCTTCCTTCGGCCTTGTTCGGCGCGTTGGGTCTCCACCCGAAGGTCCTTCGCTACGAGGGCGCCTACCCGATGATCGTGAACGCCGTCCTCCAGGGCGCGGCCGACGTCGGCTGCGTGTGGTGGTCGCCGCCGAACCCGGAGCTCCCCCACAACGACGCCCGCGTCACCGTCCGCGAGAACCACCCCGACGTGTTCGAAAGGACGAGGATCATCGGGTACACGTCGTGGCTGCCCAACGAGCCGATCGTGGTCCGCTCTGCGCTCTCCGCCGATGTGAAGCAGGCACTCGCCCGCGCCCTCTCGCTCTACGTGTCCACGCGGACGCTCACCACGGAGGGTCGAGACGAGCTCGTCGGCGTCGGAAGCCCCGTGGCGCTGATCCCGGCGACGGAGGACGACTTCCGGCCGCTCTTCGAGGTGATCGAGCACGCCTTCGCGAACGACCCCGAGGGCCGCCGCGACTTCATGGCGTCGGAGCGCTGACCATGGCGGCCGCCGCGAACCCGGCCCCGCGGGCGGGGAGCCCCCTCGCCCCGCTCCTCGAGGCCCGCGCGCTCCAGAAGACGTACCCGAGCGGGCTGCGCGCACTCGACGGCGTGGACCTCGCCGTCCATGAGGGGGAGCTCGTCGCGGTGGTCGGTCTCTCCGGCGCCGGCAAGTCCACGCTCGTGAGGTGCCTGAACCGCCTCGTCGAGCCGACGGACGGCGAGGTCCGTTTCGAGGGCGAGGACGTCACCCACGTCCGCGGTCCCGCGCTCCGCCGGCTCCGCACGCGCGTCGCGATGATCTTCCAGGGATTCAACCTCGTCCGGCGCGCGTCCGTGCTCGTGAACGTCCTTACGGGCGCGCTCGAACGGCAGGCGACGCTCCCGAGCCTCCTCGGGCTCTGGCCCCGGGCGGAGAGGGACGAAGCCCTCCGAAACCTCGAGGTCGTGGGCCTCGCGGACCGCGCCCACCAGCGCGCCGACACGCTGTCGGGAGGGGAGCAGCAGCGCGTCGCGATCGCTCGCGCGCTCATGCAGCGCCCGCGCGCCATCCTGGCCGACGAGCCCGTCGCCTCGCTCGACCCGGAGACCGCCCACGTCGTGCTCGACGCGCTCCGCCACCTCCAGTCGGAGCGGAGGATCGCCGTCGTGGCGAACCTCCACTTCCTCTCTCTCGCGCGCGAGTACGCGACCCGCGTCGTGGCGCTCCGCGCGGGACGGATCGTGTTCGAGGGGCCGCCCGGGCGCTTCGACGACGCCGCCTACCACCGCGTGTACGGCGAGACGGCGCGCGCGGTGGAGATGCGATGAGCCCTGCCGTCGCGCTCTCGCCGCGCGATCGATGGCTCGCGGTCCGCGCCCGCGGGAGCGCGTTCCTCACCGACTCGTTCCTCGTCGCGTACCTCGCCTGGACGCTCGACTTCCTGGCGATCCGTGCGGCCGGCGGCGGCGCCGGGAGCGGATGGCTCGGCGCCGCGGAGGGCGTCCTCGGCGAACGACCATGGCTCTTCCTCCTCGCCCCGCTCGTCGCGGCCCTCTGGAGCGGGCTTGCCCCCACGATCGGCGAGCACCTCGCCGGCGTCTCGATCGCGCGACGCGAGGGCCACGCTCCCGTGGACCGCGCGCGGCGCGCCTGGCGCGGCCTCGTGGCCGTCGGCGTGACCCTCCTCGCCCTCGTCCCCGCCGGGCTCGGCATGCTCGTGGCCGCCCGCGGCGGCGACCCCGGGCTCCACCTCCTGCTATCGCTCGCGATGGCGACCCTCCTTCTCGCGCTCGGCCTCTTCGACCCCGACGGCCGCGGCCTCGTGGACCGCCTCGCGGGCACGACTTCCCGCCCCGGTGCCGCGCGGGGCCCCGCGCCGCCCCGCGCGTGGTGGCTGCGTTCCAACGTGTGGCTGGCGCTCCTCACGCTCTTCTCGACCTTCGCCGTCGCGTGGGTGCTCGTGGACGTGCGGCCCGGCGAGCTGGTCTTCGGCGCCCGTCGCACCGAGCCGCTCGTGCGGCAGCTGCTGGCTCCGGACTGGTCGATCGCGGGGCAGGTCGCCGAGAGCATGGTCGAGACGGTCTTCCTCGCCTTCCTCGCGTCGGCGTTCGCCCTCCCCTTCGCGGTGGCCCTGGGGTTCCTCGGCGCGAGGAACGTGGTGGCCGGGACGCCGGTGGGCCGCGGGGTCTACGTCCTCGCGCGCGTCGCGATGAACGTGGTACGGTCGGTCGAGCCGCTGATCTGGGCCATCGTCTTCGTGCTCTGGGTCGGCGTCGGCGCGTTCGCGGGCATGCTCGCGCTTTTCGTGCACTCCGTCGCCGCGCTCGGGAAGCTCTACAGCGAGGCGATCGAGGGCATCGAGCCGGGCCCGGTCGAGGCGATCCAGGCGACGGGCGCCCGCGCGGTACAGACCCTCCGCTACGGCGTGGTCCCGCAGGTGGTCCCGGCGTTCCTCTCGTTCACGCTGTACCGCTGGGACATCAACGTCCGGATGGCGACGATCCTCGGACTGGTCGGCGGCGGCGGGATCGGCGCGCTCCTGCTCAACTACCAGCAGCTCGGCACCTGGTCGAAGGTGTCCGTGATCCTCGTCTTCATCACCCTCGTGGTCTGGGCGCTCGACTGGGCGTCGTCCAAGACCCGCCAGAAGGTCATCTAGCGCGGTGCGTCAGGAAGGGTCCTGCCCCTCGCCCACCTCGCCCTTCCGGCGTTCGTCGTCGAGCCGGACCGCCTCGATCAGGAGGCCCATCGTGGGCTGGTCGATCGAGGAGTGACCGATCGCGTCGGCGTCGGGCTCGGACGTCGCACGGAAGAAGAACTCGCCCTCCTGGCTCCGCTCGAAGACCTCGTAGAACGCGTCCTCGCCGTCGAGCTCGCCGCACCGCGCCCGTACGACCTCTCCGTCCACCAACAGCACCTGCGCCACGTTCTTGCCCTGCGCGTCCGCGATCGAGAGGACGCCCGTACGCCGCGCCGAGACGAGGGTCTGCACGACGGTCGGGAGATCGAAGTGGTCCAGATGGCCCGAGAGCTCCTGGCGCTGGACGGTTCGGCGCAGGTGCACGATGAAGGCCTCCAGCCGCCGCGCGAAGACCTGCGCGAGGGCCATGCCGTAGCCCGGCACCTCGGAGGCGATCTTCTCGAATGTGGAGCGCTCGAGCGTCCACACCCAGGCGTCCTCGGGTGCGCGTCCGGTCGAGCGCCGCGGCGTGCCCGTGAGGAGCGCCATGTCACCGATCAGCTCCCCCGGCGAGAGGTACGCGACCGGCACCGGCTCGGGCTGGTCCGGCACCGTGCGCAAGATCTCGAGCGCGCCGAGCAAGAGAAGGTGGATCCGGTCGGGCGGGTCTCCGCCCCGGAAGAGCACGTCGCCCCGCCGAAGGCGGTGGACCTTGCCGGCGCCGGCCATGCGTTGGAGGTCGCGGTCTCCGAGCGGCGTGAAGAGCTCGGCCTCCCTCAGGCGCGGGACGACCTGCGCCTGGAGCGCCCGCCTCCCCTTCGCCATGGACACGCCTCCCGCCGCCCGGGCGAAGGACCCGGGGGTGCCCGAGGATAGACGCGGGGGGGCCCGGCGGCCAGCAGACCGAGGACGGTATCCTCTTCCCCGTCCGCCGCTTCGCCCGCACCGACTTCGCCCGGTCCGTCGGGTCGCCGTTTCGCCCGATCGGGCTCTCCGGGGAGGACGCGGACCGTTCCCCGCCCGGTGGAGGTCGCCCGAGTGCAGGACGCACGCCCTCTGACCATCGCCCAGCTCGACGCCGAGAGCGACTTCTCGGGCGGCGAGGTCCAGGTGTTCCTGCTCCTCGAGGGCCTCCGCCGCCGCGGACACCGCGGGGTGCTCGTCTGTCCTCCCGGCAGCCGGGCCGAGGCGGAGGCGCGGGACCGCGGACTGCCCACGGTCTCCCTCCGGATGCGGAACCACCTCGCGCTCGGGACCGTGGGACGCATCCGGCGGGTCCTGGACGAGATCGGCGCCGACGTCGTGCACACGAACACCGGCCGCGACGCGTGGCTCGGCGGCTTCGCGGCCTGGCGCGCGGGCCGGGTGGCCATCACCACGCGTCGCATGGACCGCCGCGTCAAGCGCGGACTGAGGACGCGTCTCACGTACGAGAGGTTCGCCCGACGGGTCGTCGCGATCTCGCCGGGCGTCCGGACGTGCCTGGAAGCGGCGGGCGTCCCCTCCGATCGGATCGTCCTGATTCCCGAGGCGTTCGATCCCGAGCGGATCGCGCCGCGTCGCGGACGAGAGGCGACGCGCGCCGCGCTCGGCGCGAAGGTCGGGGACGTGGTGCTCCTCTCGTTGGGCGCGCTCGTCCGGCGCAAGGGGTACGACGTCCTCCTCGAGGCCGTGGCGGCGCTACCGCCCGAGCTCGGCCGGCGCGCCGTCGTCGCGATCGCCGGAGAGGGGAAGGAACGCGCGCGCCTCGAGCGCCGCGCGGCGGGTTGCGGGAGCGGGACGCGGATTCGGTTCCTCGGGGACCGCGCGGACGTCGGCGACCTGCTCGCCGCGGCCGACCTCTTCGCGATGCCCTCGCGCGCGGAGGGCCTCGGCGTCGCTGCGCTCGAGGCGATGGGCGCGGGCCGGCCCGTCGTCGCGAGTCGTGTGGGGGGGCTCGCGTTCTCGGTCGAGGACGGCACGTCGGGCCTGCTCGTCCCACCCGACGACCCGCGGCGCCTCGCAGAAGCGCTCGCGCGCGCCATCGGCGACCCGAAGCTCCGGACGCACCTCGCCCGCGGCGCCGAGGCGCGTGCCCGGGAGCGCTTCGGTCCCGAGCGGATGGTCGATGCGTACGTGTCGCTCTACCGCGAGGTCCTGGCCGAGTCGCCGGCGCCCGCACGGGTCTGAGTCCCGCGGCCCCCGGGCGTCCCTGGGACGAAGCGGCTGGTCCCGACCCGTCCCGGTGGCTACCATGCCGCGGTCGGAACGAAGGAGACGCGCAGGGGATCGCGAGAGGGTCGAGGGCAGGCGTCGGGAGTCGGCGAACACGCCGGAGGCGCGGGCAAGCGTGGAGAAGGCACCGGTCGATCCGGCGAACCAGCCGCCGCTCGCGGGCGATCCGGGCCATCCGCGTCTCGGCGACGAGCTCCTCCACGTCGTCGCCGGCTTCATGGAACGTGTGGCGCGGCTCACGAGCGATCGGGACCGCGACGAGGTGCTGACGCACGTGGTGGACGCGTGCATCCGGCACACGGGCTCCGAGCGCGGCTTGCTCGTCCTGGAGTCGGGCAAGAAGGACGTGGAGGTTCGCATCGCGCGCCAGCGCGGGGGCATGCCGGTCCCCGAGGAGCTGCAGATCTCGAGCGCCCGCATCCGCCGTATCCTCGCGCTCGGGCAGCCGCTCCTCGAGCTCGCCGACGCCGAGGAGGTCGGGCTCGCGGCGACCGTGTTCTCCATGAACCTGCGGTCGGTCATGTGCGTCCCGTTCCGGTGGGGCGAAGGCAGCGACTCCGTGCGGGGCGCCCTCTACGTAGACTCGAGCTCGCACTCGCTCACGTTCAGCGAGAAGGACCTGGCCTTCTTCTCGGCCCTCGCACGAGCGGTCGAGCAGTCGTTCCGTTTCGTGAAGGCCCACTTCGACGCGCTCGAGCGCGCCCGCCTCGAGGCCTCCCTCGAGACGGCGCGCGAGGTGCAGACGAAGCTGTTGCCTCGTCGGTCGGCGCAGGTCGCCGGCTACGACCTCCACGGTTGGCTGGCGCCCGCGGACCGCGCGAGCGGTGACTTCTACGACTTCTTCGAGGCGCGCGACGGGAAGCTCGCCGCGGTGGTCGGCGACGTCACCGGCCACGGCCCCGCGGCCGCCCTGATCACCGCGTCGGCCCAGGCGGGGCTCCGCGCGGTCCTCCGGCTGGTCCCGGACGTCGGTGAGGCCGTGGAGATCGTCAATCGCGACCTCCACCAGCGGATCGAGCCCGGCAAGTTCGTCACGCTCGTCGTGTGCGTTCTCTCGCCGGACGGCACGGTCGAAGTTCGGAACGCGGGACACCCTCCGCCCCTCGTCTGGCGCGACGCGACCGGGTCGGTCGAGCGGGTGGCCGAGCACGGGACGTGCCTCGGCATCTTCGAGGAGATCGCTCGACCTCCGCGGGTGACCGTGCGCCTCGCGCGGGGCGACGCGCTCCTCGCGTACACGGACGGGATCACGGAGGCCCACCCGAAGGGCGCCTATCGCCGGATGCTCGGCGAGGAGGAGCTCGCACGCCTCTTCGCCGCCGAGGCGGCCGTGACGGCGGAGGCGTCGCTCTTGACGGAACGCCTCGCGGCGAGCGTCCTCGAGCGCACGGGCCAGCACTGCGAGGACGACATGACGATGATCGCGCTCCGCCGCACGGCCCACTGAGACCCGGGTCACCTCGCGGAGAGCACCACGAAGGGCCGGGGGGCGGCCGCGGGCGAGCTCAGGGCGGCCGCGAGGTCGGGGCGGTTCGCGAGCGTCGAGCCGAAGAACGCGACGAGGAGGCCGCCCACGAGCCGCCGCGACGACCCGCGGTTCGGGCCCCCGCCGCAGAGCAGGGCCGCGCGCCGCGCGGCCGCCTCGTCGAGGAAGTCCACGTGGCCCATGCCGGGGACGAGGAGGTGGAGCGCGCGGGGTCCCGCGGACGCGGCGAACCGGTCGTGGTTTCGGTCGGCGGGCGCGCACCGCCCGCCGACGCCCGCCCCCAGGACGAGCACGGGGCCCGCATACGGGTTGGGCCGGTCGGCGTCCGGGCGTGCGTGTCGCACGAGGCCGCTCCCCCCGTCCACCGGGTCGAGAAGGGCGACCGCCCGAACCGCGTGCGGGTCGGCGCGGACGAGGCGCCACGCGACGCGCCCCCCGCGCGAGTGGCCCGCGAGACCCGTCCGCGCGCGGTCCACCTGCACGTGCGCCGCCACGGGGAGACCGTCCTCGAGCCAGGCGAGGACGCGCTCGACCACGGTCGCCTCCGCGTCCACGGTCGGCACGTGCACGAGCGCCAGGGGCCCCGGCTCGTACATCTGCGGCAGGACCACCACGAACCCGTGGGACGCGAGGTGACGCGCGACGTCGTCGTACGAGGCGTCCGACGCCCCGAAGCCGTGCAGGAGCACGACCACGGGCCACGGCCCCTCGCCCCGCACCGGACGGTGGACGCGGAGTGTCGCGGGCGCCCCCGCCGTCCCCCACGCGACCTTCTCGGTCGCGGCGCCGTACGGCCCGGGCGCGTAGGGGTCGGCGACCGCGCATGGCGCCTCGGCGGGCGCGAGCGGAGGCGGGATGGATGTCCGGGCGCACGCGCCGAGGAGCAGCGCGGCCAGGGCGAGGACCGTCGCGAGCGCACGGCGCGGCGGCGCCGCCCTCGTCGGACGCGGCCGGGCCACGGCCAGCCATCCGGTCGGTTCCCGCCGGACCCGCGCGTAGCGGAGCGCCTTGAAGAGGAACCGGAAGAACAGCCGCGAGACGCCCCGCCGCTCGAAGCGGATCGTCCGCAGGAGGAACCCGTTCACGTCCACGCGCCCCACGCCCTCCACCGCGAGGGGTTCTAGTCCCGCGGCGTCCAGGCGGCGCGTGAGGTCCGGGGCGTCGTACGTGCGTCGGTGGGACGGATCCTCGTCCGGACGGAACACGAGGCCGGTGCGCCTCAGGTCGTCGGGCGTGCGGGCCGGGACGACGACCAGCACCCGGTCCCGCGCGACGCGCGCGAGCTCGCCCAGGACCGCGCCATCGTCGGCCACGTGCTCGAGGACGTCGAGCGCGAGGACCGTGTCGAAGGACAGGTCGCCGAAGGGGAGCCGCTCGGCCCGCCCCAGGTAGAACGTGCCTCGCCCGCGTCGCCGCGCCGCGTCGAGGAGCGCCGGCGCGAAGTCCACGCCGTGCGCGTCGTGACCGGTTCGCGCCAGGGCGTCCACGTAGAGTCCGGTCCCGCACCCGACGTCCAGCACGGAACCGGTGACCCACCGCTCCAGGTACGCGAGGCGCTCGGGGTCCAGCGCCGCGGTGCGCGGTCCGTAGCCGAGACGGTCCGCGTTCGCCTCGTACCAGCCCGGCCCGAAGCCCGGGGTCGCATCCGCGCCAACCGGGTCCTCGGCCACGCACATGTCGCGCCGCGGCGGCCCGGCGCCTTGGTCACGATCCCGCGGGGGAGGAGGCGGGCGCGGGGCCGGTCTGCTCCACCTTCGGTCGAACGAGGATTCGGCACTCCGGTCGCGAGAAGATCTCCTCGGCCACCTTCACGACGTCGTCTCGGGTGACGGCCTTGACGCGCGCGTAGAACTTCGCGTCGGCGTCGAGGCCCTCGCCGTAGAGGACGTTCAGGGCGTCGCCCTCCGCGAGCGAGTCGAGGTCCTTCTTCTGGAGGGCCTCGTCGCAGACGAGCATCGTCTTGGCCAGCGCGAGATCGTCGTCCGTGAAGTGGCCGGCCTTCATGTCGGCGACGACCCCGTCGATGATCGAGAGCACCTTCGTCTCGTCCTTCGGCTGGAAATCGGTGTCGATGAAGAAGTGGCCGACCTGGTCGCCCGGATACGCCGCGCTGTACACGGAGTAGACGTAGTCGGCCGAACCTTCGCGAAGCCGCTGGTGGAGCCAGCCGCGCGCGCCCATGATCGCACTCATCACCGCCACCGCAGCGCGGCGCTCCTGGTCCTGGCGACCGAAGGCGCGCCACCCGAGGACGTAGTTCGTTCGCACCTGGCGGTTCACCAGCTCGATGGTCTTGGACTCGGCGAGGCCCGGGTCCTCGGTCACGAGGGAGTGCGGGATCTCGCCCTTCTCCCAGCCGTCGAAGAGGCGGCGAACGAGCGCCTCCGTCCGGTCGAGGTCGATGTCGCCGTACACGGCGAGGACGCAGTTGTTCGGCCGCCCGAACTTCTCGTAGAGGTCGCGCACCTTCGCGACGTCGAAGCTCGCCACGCTCTCCGGGGTACCGAACGCGTCGCGACGGTACGGGCTCTCGACGTACAGGTTGGCGCGCAAGGTCTCCTGGGCGATCTGGTCGGCGTCTACGGCGCGATTCGGGAGCACCTGGGTCAGGATGTAGCCCTTCAACCGGTCCACCCAGGCGGGGTCGATCGCCGGCGCCGTCAGGACGTCGGCAAAGACGCCGAGGGCCGGATCCACCTCGTCCGCGAGCGACTGCATCCTCACGAACCACACGTTGTTGTGAGACGACGCGCCGAGGGACATGCCGATCCCGTCCATCTCCCGCATGAGGTCGGGATAGGGCCGGTTCTTCGTACCCCGCCAGAACGAGTTCGCCATCAGGGTGAACAGGCCGCTCGTGGACGCGTCCTCGTAGATCACGCCGCCGTTGAATCCCGCCACGACGTTGACGAGCCCGTACCCGGGGACGCGCTTCAGGAGGACCGTCAACCCGTTGTCGAGGGTGACCTCCTTCGCCTCGCTCTCGCGCTCTCCCGCGGCGCCCGCCTCGTGGGTCCGCGCGCCCCCGGGCGGCGTCAGGATCACGACGTTCAGGTGCGCATCGACCAGATACCTCCGCGCGGCGTCGCGGATCTGCTCGGGCGTCACCTGACGGATCTTCTCGAGGTACGTGTCGTCGAAGTGCGCGTCGGCGAGCCAGGCGACGTTCATGGCGAGGCTCTGGGCGCGCTCCTCCAGGTCCGCGCGCGAGGCGTAGTAGTTGCGCTCGACGCCCTGGAGCGCGCGCTGGATCTCGTCGGGGCCGACCGGCTGCTCCTGGAGCCGCTTCATCTCGTCCCACATCTGGTGGACCAGGGTCCGGGCGTCGTCGGGCGTCTCGGCCTCGAACGAGACGCCGAGGCGGCCCGCGCCGAAAACGGGCGTCCAGTCCCACGCGCTCACGCCCGTCGCGTGCGGCGTCCGCCTCGGGTCGTGCTCGAAGATGCGCGGCAACCGGGCGCTCGGGCTCCCGCCGAGCACGTTCGCCAGCATGTCGAGCGCGTACAGGTCCGGGTCCAGGAGCGAGACCGTCGGCACGCCGAGCTGGACGCGACAGCTCTTGGTCGAGCCGTGCTCCTTCTCGACCCACCGCTCCCCGGTCTGCTCGGGCTCCTGGGGAATCTGGTACGGCGCGAGCGGCTTCCGCTTCCACGCGCCGAAGTAGTGCCGCACGAGCTCGAGCGTCTTCGGGCCGTCCACGTCGCCGACGATCGAGACCACGCAGTTCTGCGGGGTGTAGTGCTCGTGGTAGAAGTCCAGCATGTCCTCGCGGGTCACGCGCTGGATGCAGTCCTGGTAGCCGATCACGGGGACGCGCGCGGGATGCACGTGCAGCAGGGTCTCCGCGAAGAGCTGCGAGACGGCGCGCGCCGGGTTGTCGAGGTTGCGGAGCAGCTCCTGCTGGACGACGCGCTGCTCGCGCGCCACCTCGGTCGGGTCGAACTGGCAGTGCTGGAGGTAGTCCGAGATCAGGTCGATCGCCGTCTCCTCCATCTCGCCCTTCGTCGTGATGAAGAAGTTGGTGTAGTTGAAGTAGGTCGAGGCGTTCGAGTCGGAGCCGATCGACTTCAAGAGCTTCTCGTTCTCCGGCTCCGTCCGACCGACCCAGTGGAGCTGGCCGTCCTCCCCCTTCTCCTGGCGGCGTGTCGAGCCGCCCGACACGATGTGCTCCATGTAGTGAGACAGCCCGCACCCGAGGTAGGGCCCCTCGTACAGCGACCCGATCCGCATCAGGGCCCGGACGTGAACGATCGGGAGGGCGTGGCGCTCCTCGACGACGACCTGGAGGCCGTTGTCCAGGGTGTCCTGGTAGAGCGCGCCCGCCGCGGGCGCGGCCTTCTTCCCGGTGCCGACCGCGTCGTCGGCCAGGACGGCCCGGGTCCCGAGGAGGGAGAGGGCCAGGAGGGCGAGGAGGGAGAGTCGGCGCATCGGGCGTTCCTCGGGTCGGGGCGAAGGGGGAATCGTAGTCTCGGGACCGGGGACCGCGCCTCGCGCGCCGACCGCCGGCCGGTCAGCGGTCGCCGGAGGCCTGGCCGACGAATCGGACGTAGGGGTCGGTCTCGTGCTCGAGGCACGCGGCCACGGCGTCCCGCGCGGCCGCCCGGACCTCCGGGGCGTCCTTCTCGTCCTCGGCGACGTGTCGGAGGACGCGGACGGCGTCCGCGCGCATGCCCCAGTCGGCGTCGTCGAAGAGCGCCAGGGCGGCGGCCACGAGGTCCATCGGGACCGGGCCGGGGGCGCGGACGAACGCGTCGAGGAGCGTGCGCCGCGCGCGGGGCGAGAGCTTGGCGTCTCCGAGGTCGGCGATCATCCGGGCGCGGTACGTCTCGAGCTGGGCCGCGAGGTGGCCCGCGAGCGACCCGCGGACCGTGAAGAGCGGATGCGCAAGGAGGGGCCGCGCCGCGTCGTACGCGTCGGCGCCGAGCCCGATCAGCACCGCGAGGGCCGCGCGCACCTCGCGCTCGTCTTGGCCGGGCGCGAGCCAGCGACGCAGGACGGGGTCTCCGGCGTGGCTGTGGAGGCTCGCGAGCACGGAGGCCGCGCGGAGGCGGAGCGCGCGGTCGCGGTCGCCGAGGAACGAGACGACGATGCCCTCGAGCGGCCTCGCTTCGAGCTCCCCGATCAGGTAGAGCGCCGACCGGCGACGGGCGCCGTCGGGCGACCGGGCGTTCTTCTCGAGGAACCGCGTGACCGGGTCGGTGGCGCCGTTCTCCTCGAGGCCGCGGAGCACGTCCACGAAGGCGCGGAGGTCGAGACCGTAGGTGTCGCTTCCGACCTTCGCGTCCATGCGCTCGAGCACGGCGGGGCCGAACGAGACCAGGCGCTTTCGCGCCGCGGGGACGATCACCCGGTTGTCCCCCACCTCCCACCGGCACGCGAGCGCCCACAGCGCCTCGAACGACGCGTCGGAGAGCGGCCCGGCCGACGTCACGACGTCGGGGATCTGGACGTCCTCGCTCGGCCGGTCGGGCCCGGCCGTGTAGGAACCGTCGTCCTTCCCGGCCGGCGGCGGGACGTCCACGCCGACGCCGACGTCACTCGACCGCCAGGTCTCGTCGTCCTTCATGACGCCCAGATAGTCGTCGTGGCCGCCGAGGTCCACGAAGAGGCCCAGGCTCGGGAAGCCCCGAGCGGGTCGCCCGCCGTTCAGGCTGCCTCCGCGCCGCGCGGCGTAGAGGTCGTCTCCCGCGCGGTCGATGAAGAGGCCCACCGCGTTCGTGAGCCCCGTCCCGTTGCACGACGTGTTGCCGAGGTAGCGGTCGCTGCCTCCGCGGTCGTGGAGGACGCTGTCCGCGTAGTCGTGGCTCCCTCCCTGCCCGAGTCCCGAGTGCATGACGTACGTGTCGTTCCCCGCGACGTCCACCAGCCCCCCCACCGCGAGGTGGATGCCGCTGCCCTGCCCGTACTGCGTCATCTCGTACAGGTCGTTGCCGCCGCCGTCCCAGAGGAGGCCGGCCGAGTACCAGTAGCCGACGCCCTGGTCGTAGATGTCGCCGAGGTAGCGGTCGTTCCCCTCGTGGTCGATCAGGAGGGCGATCCCGCCCGCGTAGTCCACCTCGCGGTCGCCGATCGCGAACCCCTGCGAGAAGGACTGGTAGCGATCGGGGAAGAGCGGCGCGTCGAGGTACACGCCGCCGGCCTCGTACACGTCGTTGCCCCGCCGGTTCACGCAGAGAGCGACGCCGCGGCACCGCGCGAAGGCCTGCGCACAGCACCACGCGTGGAGGCGGTCGTTGTCGAAGAGCCCGATGTGGATCGGGTCGGCGGTCTCCTGGTCCGTGGGGACGACGGGCCGGTCCTGGACGGCGTCGTCGAGGAAGATGCCGATGCCGAATCCCGCCGCGCCCTGTGTGAAGGCCTTGCCCTCGTAGACGTCGGAGCCGCCGTCGTCCACGAAGACGGCCACGCCGCCCATCGCGGCGCCGAGCGACGCGTAGCCGCCGACGTAGCGGTCGTTGCCCGCCCCGAGGTCGTAGAACGCGGCGATCCCGAGGATCGCGGCGCCGAGCGTCACGTCCACGTCGCCACAGTCGTACACGTCGTCGCCGCCGAGGTCGGCGAAGAAGCCGATGCGGTGTCCCGGCGAGCCCTCGGCGGCGCCGATCCGGCAGCCGATGTAGCGGTCGTTCCCCGCGGGGTCGATCAGGATCGCGTAGTCGCCGTGGTAGACGTCGTCGCCGGGCGTCCCGAGCGCGACCCGCCCGTGCGGGGTGTCCATCACCAGCGGGTGGTCGGTCGGGAAGAGCGAGAGGGGCAACCGGCCGAGCCACGTTCGCGGCGCGTGGAACCGCTCGAGCCACCACCGCACCAGCTCGGCCGTGTCGATGCGCGACGCGAGGTCGTCGAGCCAGGACGGGGGCCGGGCCTCCGCCGCCTTCTTCTCCTTCGCCGTGGTCTCCGCGTCGAAGGGCGAGGCGAACACGTCGTGGAGCGCCATCGAGGGCGGGAGTGCGAGGCGCAGCGAGACGAGGCGCGCGTCGTCGGCCGAGGGCTCCTCCATGGGGTCCTCCCCGAGGAGGACCCACCGCCGGCTGTCGTCGAGCGTGCGGGCGAGCGCGTCGAGGAGCGCCTGGGGTCCGTCGGGAACCGCGGGATCGGCCAACGCGGCGTCCCTGGCGACGCGCGCCGCCCCCGCGCGGTGCGCGTCGTCGAACTCGTCTTCGTCGAGCAGGCTCGCGGCCTCGAGGAGCAGGGCCACGGCGGGCCCGGCGTCCTTCTCGAGCGCGAGCTCGTCGCGCACCGCGCGGTCCATGGCCGGCGCGATCTCGAGGGGATCATCGAGGAGCCGCCGCACGAGGGGCAGCGACGCCTTCCCCTGCGCGACGTCCTTCCGAAACCTCAAGTCCGCGCGCGTCGCGTTCACGGCGTGGAGCGCGCGGTCGATCGCCCGGAGCTCCTCCGGCGTGTACGTCTGGCCCTCGGGGGGCGGGTCGGCGCGCGCGACCTGGGCGCCCAGCCCGACGAGGAGGAGTCCGAGACATCGGGCGGCGCGGCGCATGAGGGGCCTCCGGAGATCTCGCGTCAGGCGCCCGCGAGCGCGCGGTGGTGGGCTTCGAGGACCCGATCGACGACCTCGTCGGTGTGCGCGAGCGAGACGAACCACGCCTCGAACGCGCTCGGGGGGAGGTGAACGCCGTTGCGGAGCATCGCGGCGTGGTAGCGCGCGAATCGCTCGACGTCCGTCGCGCGGGCTTCGTCGAGGTTCTTCGGCAGCCGGTCCGAGAACCAGAGTGAGAGCATCGTGCCCGCGCGCGCGACCACGCCCTTCACGCCCGCGGCGCGACAACCGTCCTCGAGGCCGTCGGCGAGCCGGGCGGCCGCGTGCTCGATGCGCGAGAACACGCCGGGCCGCCCGAGGGCGCGGAGCGTCGCGTTGCCCGCGGTCATCGCGACGGGGTTTCCCGCGAGCGTCCCCGCCTGGTAGACGGGACCCGCCGGCGCGACCCGGTCGAGCAGATCCGCACGCCCGCCGTACGCGGCGACGGGGAAGCCGCCGCCGATGACCTTGCCCAACGTGACGAGGTCGGGGCGCACGCCCGTCAGGCCCGTCGCGCCACACAGGTGCACGCGGAACCCGGTCATGACCTCGTCGAAGACGAGGAGCGCGCCGTGCCGGTCGGCCAGCGAACGGAGGCCCTCGAGGAACCCCGGGACGGGCAGGATCACGCCCATGTTGCCCGCCACGGGCTCCACGAAGATCGCGGCCACCCGCCCGGCGTTCGCCTCGAGCGCGGCCTCGACCGCGGCGAGGTCGTTGTACGGCACCGTCAGCGTGTCCTTCGCCACGTCGGCGGGGACGCCGGGACTGTCGGGCGTGCCGAACGTGAGCGCGCCGGAGCCGGCCGACGTCAGGAACGCGTCGGCGTGTCCGTGGTAGCAGCCCTTGAACTTCAGGACCATGTCGCGTCCCGTGGCCGCGCGGGAGAGGCGCAGCGCCGACATGCACGCTTCCGTCCCGGACACGACGAACCGCAGCTTCTCGACGACGGGCAGCATCTTCTGGATCCGGCGGCCGAGGCGCACCTCGTCGGGCGAGGGCGTACCCGTCGAGACGCCGCGGCGTACCCGCTCCTCGACGGAGAGGACCACCTCGCGGTAGCCGTGGCCGAGGATCATCGGCCCCCACGACCCGACGAGGTCCACGTAGATGCGCCCGTCCACGTCCGTCAGGAGCGCGCCCATCGCGCGGCGGATCACGGGCGGCTCGCCGCCGACGCTCTGGAAGGCGCGGACGGGGCTCGAGACCCCGCCCGGGAACAGCTCGCGGGCCAGGCGGTTCAGCGCACGGCTGCGCGGCCCCACGCCCCCCACCGTCGAGGTCGTCGTCATCCGCTCACTCCCATCGGCCCTCCTCGAGGGCGCGCGCCGCGGTCTCTGCGAAGTAGGTCAGGATCCACCGCGCCCCCGCGCGGCGGATGCCGAGGAGGCTCTCGTACGTGGCCGCGTCGAGATCGAGCGCGCCCGCCCGGGCGGCGGCGTGGAGCATCGCGTACTCGCCGCTCACCTGGTAGGCCGCGATCGGCACGTCGAACGCCTCCGCGGCGTCCCGGATCAAGTCGAGATTCGGTCCCGCGGGCTTCACCATGAGCGCGTCGGCGCCCTCCTCGAGGTCGAGGGCCATCTCCCGGAACGCCTCGCGCCGGTTCGCCGCGTCCATCTGGTAGCCGCGGCGGTCGCCCCTGCCGGGCCGGCTGCCCGCGGCGTCGCGGAACGGTCCGTAGAACGCCGACGCCGTCTTCGCCGCGTACGCGAGGATCGGCACCTCCGCGTGCCCCTCGTCGTCCAGCGCGGTCCGGATCGCATCGACCTGACCGTCCATCATCGCGGAGGGCGCGACGACGTCGGCGCCGGCCGCCGCGTACACGACGGCCTCGCGGCCCAGGAGAGGCAGGGTCCGGTCGTTGTCCACGCTCTCCTTCGTCTCGTCGAGGATGCCGCAGTGGCCGTGGTCGGTGTACTCGCAAAGGCACACGTCCGCCATGCGCACGAGTCCGGGGACCGCGTCCCGGAGGGCGCGGAGCGCCTGCGGCACCGGGCCCTCGGGGTCGTAGCCGCTGGTCCCCTCGGCGTCCTTCGCGTCGGGCACGCCGAAGAGGATCACGCCGCCGACCCCGAGGTCGTGAAGCGCACGCGCCTTCTCGACCACCGTGTCGGCCGAGTAGCGGGTCTGTCCCGGGAGGGACGCGATCTCGATCCGTTTCCCGCGGCCGGTCTCGACGAAGAGGGGCGCGATCAGGTTGGAGGGGTGGAGCCGGGTCTCCCTCGCCAGTCGGCGGAGGCCCGGAGTGCGGCGCAGACGCCGCGGGCGGTGGGGGTCCATGGCGGCCCATGGAACCGCAGGGGACGCCTAGCGGGAAGGTTCGGCCCGGAAGACCCGGTGGAGGGCGGCCGAAAGGCCTTCGGGCCCGGGCGCACCGGCGATCTCGACGCGGCAGAATCCGATGTCGGCGAGGGACCGCGCGGTGCGAGGCCCCACCGCAACCACGGTCCGCGCGGCGAGGTCCGTGCGCCCGGCCCTCGCGATCGCGCGGGCGAGGGCCTCGCCCCCGGCGGGGCTCCCCACCACGAACGCGCCGGGCGCGGAGGCCACGGCGACCCGTTCGGCGAACCCGGGGTCGGGCCGCGCCTCGTACACCACGACCTCGACCACGGTCACGCCGCCGGCCCGGAGCGCCGACGCCGCCTCGGACCGCGCGTCGCGGGCCCGGAGGAAGAGGACGCGCCGCGCCGCGCCGCCCGAGACGAGGGCCTCCGCCAGGTCCTCGGCGGTGCCCGACCCGACCTCGGCGACCTC
Source organism: uncultured Planctomycetota bacterium (assembly GCA_963752285.1). Lineage (GTDB taxonomy): Bacteria > Planctomycetota > PLA2 > PLA2 > JAEUHO01 > CAVVXN01. Next base: position 231,818 of record CAVVXN010000004.1, on the reverse strand, counting down.
GAGGCCCGCCCGGCGGGCCGCGTCCGCCGTGCGCTCGCCAACGCACGCCGCGGCCACCCGGCGCGGGGTCGCCCCGGGGAGGAACCGGACCGCGCTCGCGCTCGTGAGGAGGATCCGGTCGAAGGCGCCTCCGGCCGCGGCCGCCGCGGTCTCGGGCTCCGAAGCGACGCCCTCGATGCGGCTCCACGGGAGCGCCTCGGCCTCGAACCCCTCGCCGCAAAGCGCCGCGGCCCAGGCCGCCGCGGTCTCCTCCGACGCGACGACGACGACGGACCGGCCCGCGGCGGCGTCGCTCACGTCGCCGCGACCAGGGGCGCCGCGCCCGCGTCGAGGAGCCCCGCGGCGGCGCGCCGTCCGACCAGGGCGGCCTCGCCGATCGGTCCCGACTCCTCGCGCTCGATGGCCCGGCGCCCGTCGAGCGAGACGACGCGGACGCGCAGGCGGACCCGCCCGTCCTCGACCGCCGCGAGCGCGCCGACGGGGGCGTGGCAGCCCGCGCCGAGCCCGTGCAGCGCCGCGCGCTCCGCGGCGACCGCGGCCGCGGCGCGGACGTCGCGCTGGCCGGCGACCGCCGCCTCCGCCGCGGCGTCGTCCTTGCGGACCGTGATGCCGAGCGCGCCCTGGCCGGCCGCGGGGAGGCAGACCTCGGGGTCGAGCACGTCGCTCACGACCGACTCGTGGCCGAGCCGCCGAAGGCCCGCGAGCGCGAGCACGACCGCGTCCAGGCGGCCGTCCTTCACATAGGCGAGGCGCGTGTCCACGTTGCCGCGGATCGACTGCAGGGCGAGGTCGGGACGCGCACGCAGGAGCTGCGCGGCGCGGCGCGGGCTCCCGGTCCCGACCCGTGCGCCGCGCGGCAGGCGATCGAACGGCACGTCGCCCCGCGTCACGACGACGTCGCGCGGGTCCTCCCGCACGGGAACGCACGCGAGGACCACGCCCTCCTCCTCGGCCGCGGGCAGGTCCTTCAGGCTGTGCACCGCGGCGTCGATCCGGTCGGCGAAGAGCGCCTCGTGGAGGGCCGCGGTGAAGAACCCCGTGCCGGCGAGTCCCGCCAGCTTCGACGTACGGTCCACGTCGCCGTGGCTCGTGATCCAGACGAGCGAGAGGGCCACGTCGAGCCGCTCCGCGAACCACTCCGTCTGCGCGCGGGCGAGCGGGCTCTTCCTCGAGCCGATGCGCAGCGGCGCCGCCGGGCTCACGGGGTCTCTCCGAGCGGCGGCTCGACCGCCTCGACGCGCGCGCGGATCCGCGCCCCGTCCTCGACCCGCACGCGGATCGCCTCGCCGGGCGAGACGTCCGTGCCGCGGCGCAGGACGGCGCCGTCCTCGCGCGTCGCGATCGCGTAGCCGCGCCGGAGCACGAGCAGCGGCGAGAGCGCGCGGAGGCGGTCGTCGAGGCCGGCGACCCGGCGTCGGTCGCCCTCGAGCCGCAGATGGACCGCGCGTCGCGCGTCGGCGGCGAGGTCGTCGAGCCGGACTCGGGTCCGGTCCACGCGCGCGCGAAGCGGCCGCGCGAGGCGCGCGCCGAGCGACTCGACGGCCTCGCGCCGGGCGCGACACCGCGCGATCGGGTTCTGCGCCGCGAGGCGCGCGGCGAGGTGGGCGAGGGGCGCCCCTGCTTGGCGCGCGATCAGCACGCCGTCCGCGAGCGCCGGGCGGCCGGCGAGCGCCTCCAGGCGCTGCCACGCGAGGTCCACGGTTCGTCGGAGCGCCCGTTCGAGCCGCCGAGAGACCTGGTCGAGCCGGTGCAGGAGGTCGGCGCGCGCGGGGACGACGAGCTCGCCGGCGTGGGAGGGCGTGGCGGCGCGCAGGTCGGCCACGAGGTCGGCGATCGTCACGTCCGTCTCGTGGCCGACCGCGCTCACGACGGGCACCCGCGAGGCGGCGATGGCGCGGGCCACGACCTCCTCGTTGAAGGCCCAGAGGTCCTCGAGCGAACCGCCGCCCCGCGCCACCACGACCACGTCCGCCCGCGCCTCGCGGTCCGCACGCTCGATCGCGGCGGCGATCTCGCGGCCCGCGCCCTCGCCCTGCACGCGCGTCGCGACGAGGCAGAGGCAGACCGACGGCAGGCGGCGCTGGATCACGGTCACGAGGTCGCGGACCGCGGCGCCCGTCCGGCTCGTCACGAGGGCGATCCGGCGCGGGAGGAGCGGGAGCGGGCGCTTGCGCTCCGGCGCGAACAGACCCTCGGATTCGAGCCGACGCTTCAGCTGCTCGAAGGCGAGCCGGAGCGCGCCCTCACCCACGGGCTCGATCCGATGGACGATCAGCTTGTACGCGCCGCGGGGCGCGTAGACGTCGATCGAGCCCTGCGCGAGCACCTCCTGCCCCTCCTCCAGGCGGAAGCGGAGCCGTGAGGCCTGCGAGCGCCAGATCGCGGCTTCGAGCACCGCTCCGTCGTCCTTGAGGCTCAGGTACACGTGCCCGGAGCCGTGGTACGTCACCCGGCCGACCTCGCCGCGGACCCACACCTCCCCGATCGAGAGGCCGAGCAGGTCACGGATCCGGTGCGTCAGCTCGGAGACGCTGAGGACGGCCTCGGTAGCGGGAAGCGGTAGACCCACGGCGAAGAAGGGTACCCGGGGGCGGCCCCCGCTTCACGCAAACGCGAACGAGCGCGCGCTTCGAACACCCGGGCTCCCCGCCACCGCCGGGAGCCCGCTCGGCACGCGAGCTCGCGCTCGTGCTCGTGCTCGTGCTCGTCCCGTCGCTCGGTACGGGACGCCGACTCCGCCCCGGCCTACGCCTGGCCGTCCGGCAGCCCCACCCACATCCCCTCGACCTCGGTCGCGCGGCCCGTGCGTTCGTCTACGGTGCACACGACCGCGCCGAGCCGTCGGTCCTTCTCGGCCACCTCGAAGGGCTCGTGGACGTTCGTCCGCATCTTCTTGATCACGACTTCCTTCACCCGGCCGATCACCCCGTCGTAGGGGCCCGTCATGCCGCAGTCGGTGATGTACGCGGTGCCCTTCGGGCGAACGACCGCGTCCGCCGTGGGGACGTGCGTGTGCGACCCGAAGATCAGCGAGACCCGCCCGTCGAGGTACCACGAGAGTGCGACCTTTTCGCTCGTCGCCTCCGCGTGCATGTCCACCACGATCACGTCCGCACGTCCGCGGAGCTGGTCGAGCTGCCGGTCGGCCTCCTCGAAGAAATCGCCCCAGGCGTTCATGAAGACCTTGCCCTGGAGATGGATCACGGCGACACGCACGCCACCGCGCGACTCGACGACGCAGACGCCGCGGCCCGGCGAGCTCGCGGGCCAGTTCGCGGGCCGGAGCAAGCGCTCCTCTCTCTCGAAGACGGGCAGCGCCTCGCGGCGGTGGTACGCATGGTCCCCCATCGTGAGCACGTCCACGCCGTAGCCGCGGATCTCGCGATAGATCTTCTCGGTGATGCCGCTGCCCGACGCAGCGTTCTCGGCGTTGGCCACCACGAAGTCCACGCCACGCGCCTCGCGGAGCCGGGGCACGAAGTGCCGCAGCACCTCCCGGCCGGGCCGCCCCACGACGTCGCCGATCGCCAGGATGCGGAAAGCCACCGCTACCTCGCCGTCTCGACCGCGCGGACCTCGCGGATCACGGTCACGCGGATCTCGCCCTTCCAGGCGAGGTCCCTCTCGATCGCGCGCGCGACCTCCCACGCGAGCCCGGAGGCGCCGACGTCGTCCACCGCGGCCGCGTCCACGAGCACGCGGACCTCGCGACCCGCGTGGACCGCGTACGCCCGCTCGACCCCCGGGAAGCGCGTCGCGATGCGCTCGAGCTCCGCGAGCCGTTCGATGTAGCGCTCGGCGCTCTCGCGGCGCGCGCCCGGACGGGACGCGCTGATCGCGTCGGCGACCTGGACGAGCGCGGCGTACGCGTCGAGGCGGTCGCCCGTGTCGTGGTGGGCTTCCACGGCCGTCGCGACCGCCTCGTCCTCGCCGTGGCGCCGGAGCACGCGACCCGCGATGTCGTGGTGCGGGCCCTCCAGGTGGTGGTCGAGGCCCTTTCCGAGGTCGTGGAGGAGCCCCGCGCGGCGTGCGAGCGCCGGGTCGAGGCCCAGCTCGGCGGCCATCAGCCCGCACAGGAGCGCGACCTCCGTCGAGTGCCGGAGCACGTTCTGCCCGTACGACGTTCGGAACTGGAGCCGCCCCAGGACCGACAGGATCTCCGGCGCCAGGTCGTGGACGCCCGAGAGGGCCGCGGCCTCGCGGCCGGCCTCGTCGAGCATCTCCTCGACACGCTCGCGCTCCTCGGCGACGACCTCCTCGATCCGTCCGGGCTGCAGGCGGCCCTCGTCGAGCAGACGTTCGAGCGCGCGACGCGCGACCTCGCGGCGCACGCCGTCGTAGCCGCAGACGAGGACCGCGCCCGGCGTGTCGTCCACCACGATGTCGCAGCCGGTGGCCGCCTCGAGCGCGCGGACGTTCCGTCCCTCGCGTCCGATCACGCGGCCCTTCCACTCGTCGGACGGGATCGCGACGCGGGTGACGGTCGCCTCGCCGCACTGCTCGACGGCGAGCCGCTGGATCGCGGTGACGACGATGTCGCGCGCGCGGTGCTCCGCCTCCGCGCGCGCCGCCGCGATCGACACGTGCACACGCCGCGCGCACTCCGACTCGAGGTCGTGATCCAGCGTCTCGAGCAGGAGCCGCCGCGCCTCCTCCGGGTCCAGGTCCGCGGCCCGCCCCCACCGCGCGCGCGTCTCCTCGACGGTCCGACGGGCCTCGGCCTCGAGCACGCCCACCTCCGAGGCCCGGCGCTCGAGATCCTCGCGCGCGGCGCGAAGGCGCTCGGTCTCGGCGGCGACGTCGGCCTCGTGGCGCGTGAGCGTCGCCGCGCGCTGGTGCAGGTCGTTCTCCGCGCGCTCGAGGGCGTCCTCGCGCCGCGCCAGCGACGACTCGAGCCGCGCGACGGCGCGCGCCGCGTCCTGCAGCGCCGCCTCCTGCGCCGCCGACGTGCGGCGGTGGGCCTCGATCTCGGCGACCTCGCGGCGGATCTCCGCGTCGCGCTCGCGCGCCGCCACTCGGCGCTGCCGCCACGCACGCCCGAGCAGGCCGGCGAGGCCGGCCGCGACGGTTCCGCTGCCGATCCAGAGCACGTCCATCGACGGGTTCCGAGGACTCCCAGTCCACGTGGGCGCGCGCGACGCCCGGCGCGCGGATCGCGGGACCGTACGCTCCGGCCCGACCCCGGTCAAGGGAGCGTGCGCACGAAGAGCAGCCCGCTCTGGCTCCAGAGCCGGTACATCTCGCCGTCCGCGACGCGTTCCACGAGTCCGGCGGCGGGCAGGTCGCGCGTCCCCGCTGCGTCGTGGACCGTGCCCCGCTTGAAGGTCAGGTCCACCGCGCGGTCGCCGCGCCGGACCTCGAAACCGGCCTCCCGTGCGGTGACCTGGGCGAGGAGCCGGCCCGTCGCGCGCTCGTACCGCATCGCGATGACGTCCACGAGGCCGTCGGTCGTGACGCCGTCCATGCGCGTCACCTGCCAGAGGCTCTCGCGGGGACGGGAGCCCTGGTCGAGCATCTCGTTGATGCGATCCCGGATCTTGGCGAGCAGGTTCGGGTCGCGGTCGATGGGCTTCTCGGGCAGGGGCGCGGGCGCGTCGGACGCCGTCTTGGGCGCCGCTTCGGGCTTCTTCGTCTCGCCCTCCGGGTCGGGGAGACCCGCGTCGAACGCGGCGAGCCGCTTGCGGAGCCGCGACGTCTCGCTCTTCTGCTGGTCGAGCTCCTGCTGGAGCGACGTGAGCCGCGGCTCGAGGACCGCGATCTTCCCGTTCGCCTCCACGAGGTCCGACTCCATCGCCTGCTTCGCGACCACCTGGTCGCGCGCCGCCCGGATCTGCCGAGCCAGGTCGTCGCGCTCTCCCTCGAGCGTCTTCAGCTGCTTCAGGAGGTCCGCGCTCTCGCCGCCCTGATCCCCGAGCTGCTTCTGCAGCGCCTGCTCGTGCTCGCGCAGCTGGTGGACCTGCTCCTCCAGGACGTCGATCGCGCGCGTGCTCTCGGCCTCGTGCGCGTCCACGCCTTCGCGGTACGAGGCGACGGCGCGATCGGCCGCATCGACGACGAGACGCGCCTGGCCGCCCCGCTCGACCCGCAGCTGCTCGAGCACCGACGCCACCAGCCACGTGCCGGCGAGGAACGCGACGAGCAGACCGATCAGCATCAGCGGCACGAGGCGCCCGCCGCCCGAGCGGCGGGGCTCGTCGAGCCGCTCGAGGAGCGCGCGCTGGACCGTCGTGAGATTGCGAAACGTCTCGTTCAGCGCCTGCGTGGACTGGAGCACCAGCTCCGAGCGGTCCTGGCGCTTCAGCGCCTTCACGAGCTCCGCCTGGAGGTCGCGCACGCCCTCGATGGCCTCCGCGCTCGTGCGGAACGCGATCGCGAGGTCGCGCACGACCTCGGGCGCGGCGCCCGCCTGCGCCAGCGACCGGGCGGGCGGCGCGCGGTCCACGTCCTCCCCGCTCCCTTCGGCGATCTCGGGGCGGTCCCGGCGGCTCTCCTCGACCCACGGCTCGGTCATCAGAGCTTCTGTATGCTCGCTTGGTCCGGGGACACCATCAGCGCCTCGAGGTCCACCCGGTTCATCTGACGGCGCGCGAAGGCCGTTCCGTCCCCGGTCTCGACGTCCTGGGCGTCCTCGAGCCCCACGCGCCGGTCGAACGGCACGATCAGATCGGCCATCCGTCCCGCGGGCAGCGAGACGCGCGGCCGGAGCGTGCCTTCGCCCTCCAGGACCACGCGGAGCGCGGGCGAGACCGTCGCCTCGCCCCGGCCGAGCAGGTCGGACAGGTCGAGGAGCCGCGCGGGCTCGCCCGCGCCCGCCGGCCGCACCACGAGGGCCCCGTCCCGGAGCGCCACGTCCCGGTCCTCGGACGACGTGTTGAAGAGGAGCAGGCGGTAGAAGGCGAGCGCGTGGTCGGGCGCCACCCCGAGCCCGGCGTTCAGCCGCGCGTCGTGGAGGGTGTCCGGCGCCGCCTCGCCCCACACCGTCCCGAGGACCGCACGCACGCCCGGCACGATGTCGCCCACCCACACCGTGACCTGCGGCGTGAGGCGGTGGCGGGCGATCCCGGGCCCGGGACGCGATCCGAGAAGACCCCGGAGCCACGGCGTCGCGATCAGCACCACGGCGACGACGGTCACGCAGATGGTGGCGACCACGAGGACCGCCGGGGTCCAGTCCGCGTTCTCGACCGTCCGGGGGCGGCCCGGCCGGCGCAGGGGGAAACCCGGGGGGTCGCTCATGCGGTCGGGGACTACGCGTCCCTCCACGGGGCCTTCCGCACGTTGTCGTGGTCGCGGAACCAGTTCTGGAAGTCGCTCATCTTCGCGAGGAGCTGGCCGTCCGTGTCCTTCGGCTCGAGCGCGTAGTACTGCACGACCTTGATCGCGTCGTTCTTGATCCGGTCCCAGAACTGCTTCATGGTCTGGGCCTTCGGGTCGTTCGTCGTCTGCTCCGCCTGGGCCTCGACGCCGGCGTACGTCTTGATCATCTCCTTCACGACCTCGAAGCGCAGCTTCCCCTCCTGGTCGTGGAACAGCACCATCGCCTTGTGGGCGGCGACGAGCTTGTCGGCCTCGCGGCGGGGCGAGCTCTTCGAGTGGGTGAAGTTCTTGACCATCCACTCGAGCGCCTCGGGGTTGTTGAGCTTTCCGAGCGTCGCGAACGCGGTGTCGTAGAGGAGCTGGGAGGGCTCGTATCCCTTGGCCTTGAACACGCCCTTCTCGAGTGTGGCGATGATGTCGCCGGTGAGGTCGCGGTTGACGTCCTTCGCGGCCGCTTTCTCGCCTTCCGGCGGGTTCGGCGCGCCGATGTCCGCGAGGACCTGCGCGGCCTTGACGTTCACGTCCTCTCGCTCGTTCGTCTCGGTCTTCGCGTTGGGCTTGGCGAGCTTCAACGCCTTGAGGAGCGCCTTCACGCAGTCCTTCCTGTACTTCTCGAGCTCCTTCTCGAACTTGTCCTTCATCTGCTCGTAGGCGCGTTCGGCGTCGGAGTTCTCCTTCTCGATCTGCTTCTTCTCCTCCTCGGTCGCCCCGTCCGGGATGGGCTTGGGCTCGGGCTTCGCGACGAACTTGAGCGTCTTGTAGTAGTCCACCAGCTCGTCGAGGCCGGTCGTGAGCGTCTCCGTGGTCGTGTGGGAGGAGCCGAGGGCCTTCTCGAAGCGGTCCAGCGCCTGCTGCGCCTCCTCGACCGCCTGCAGTGCCTCCTCCGGCGTCTTCGGGGCCGTGGCCGCGCGCGCCGGAGCGGACAGGACCAACGCCCCGAGCCCCACGATCGCAAACAGGATCGACGACGACGGTCGGAATCTCATGGGCAACCTCCGTGGCTCGGGTCCAGGCGAGCCATCATAACGAACGAACCCAGGCGACCGGGATCCCGTCCCTCCGCGAGGACACCCCGGATCCCGGTGGGGACACGGAGGGTCGCCGTGAAGGGCGTCTCCCGTGGTTTCTCCTCCATGCATGCAAACGCGGGCCCGATTCGGGGTGTTCCTACAATCCCCGGGTGGCCGTTCCCTCTCCCCACCGCGAGGTCGTCGTGCGCCGCGCTCGACTCCCCGCCCCCCTCGACGCGCTCCGGCGGGTCTCGACGGGCCCCGGGACCTTCCTCCGCCTCTCCGCCTCCGCGGGCGGGCGCGGCCGGCGGTGGTCGGTCCTCGCCGCGGACCCGGTCGATCGGCTCGAGGTCCGCGCGTGGCCCCGCGGACGCACGCTCCGCGAGGTCCTTCGGCCGCTCCGTCCCCTCGGCGTCCGCCGGGAGGGCCCGCGGGTCCCCTTCGCCGGCGGCTGGGCGGGGTGGATCGGGTACGAGGCCCGGAGCGGGGTCGAGTCGACCCCCGCCGCGCGGCGTCCTTCGGGCGGGTTCCCGGTCGTCTGGCTCGCCCGCTACCCGGCCGCCCTCCTCTGGGACCACGGCCGTCGGATGGCGTTCGTGGCGGGCGAGGGAGCGACGCGGGCCGAAGCGCGGGCCCGCGCCCGGGACCTCGTGGCGCGCGTCCGGGGGGAGGCGCACCCCGCCCGCCTGTTTCGGGCCGGGACGCCCCGGGGCCGGACCGACCGGGCGGCGTTCGTAGCCGCTGTCGCGTCGGCCCGGCGCGCGATCGAAGAGGGCGAGATCTTCCAGGTGAACCTGTCGCACCGGTTCGACGCGCGCTTCGAGGGGCGGGCGGTGGACCTCTTTGCGCACCTGATCGCGCTCCATCCCGCGCCGTACGCGACCTTCGTGGACGCGGGCGAGGGCCGCGCGGTCCTCTCCGCGAGCCCCGAGCGCTTCCTCCGGGTGATCGGACGCGTGGCGGAGACCGATCCCATGAAGGGGACGCGCCCCCGTGGGGCGACGCCGCGCGAGGACCGGCGGCTCCGCCTCGACCTCCTCGACTCGGAGAAGGAGAAGGCCGAGCTCGCGATGATCGTGGACCTCTCCCGGAACGACCTCGGCCGCGCCTGCCGGCCCGGCACCGTGCGCGTTCGCGTGCCGCGGCGACTCCTCGGGTTCGAGGCGGTGCACCAGGCGATCGGCGTCGTAGCGGGCCGGCTCGCGCCGGGACTCGACCGGGTGGACCTCCTTCAGGCCGCGTTCCCCCCCGGCAGCGTGACGGGCGCGCCGAAGGTTCGCGCGATGGAGATCCTCGACGAGATCGAAGGCGAGGCGCGCGGTCCGTACTGCGGCGCCGTCGGATGGCTCGACGTGGGCGGCGACATGGACCTCGCGGTGGCGATCCGGACGCTCGTCCTGTCGGGGTCGCGGGTGTCGTACCGGGTGGGCGGCGGCGTGACGCTCCGCTCCGACCCCGAGGCGGAGTGGCAGGAGACGCTCACGAAGGGACGGCGTCTCTTCGCCGCGCTCGCCGGCGAGGTGGCGGTCGCGGGCCCGAGAGCCGCCGACCGGTGAGGAACGCCACCCTCGCGACGGACCTCGAGGCCTTCCTCCACCACTTGGAGGTCGTGGAGGACCGTTCGCCGCACACGGTCCGTGCGTACGACGCCGACCTGCGGCAGGTCCTCGACGGCCTCGAGGCGGGCGGCGCGCGGCGCGCGGCGGACGTGGACCTCCTGCAGCTCCGTCGCTACCTCGCCTCGCTCCGCGCGCGGTCGCTCGCCTCGACGACGGTGGCGCGGCGGATCAGCGCGATCCGCTCGTTCTTCTCGTGGCTCGCGCGGGAGCGGCGGATCGCGTCCGACCCCGCGCGCGGCCTGAGGACGCCGCGCCGGGCCCGTCGTCTGCCCCGCGTGCTCACGACGGACGAGGTCGATCGGCTCCTCTCGGCGCCGGCGGGCACGACGTGGGGCGAGCGGCGCGACTCGGCCCTCCTCGAGACGCTGTACTCGACGGGGGCGCGCGTGGCCGAGGCCGTCGGCCTCGACCTCCCCGACGTGGACCTCGCGGGCGGCATCGCGCGGCTCTTCGGGAAGGGACGGCGCGAGCGAATCGGCGCCCTCGGCGGGCCGTGCGTCGCCGCGATCCGCGCGTACCTCGACCAGACCGCCGCCGAGCGACGCCGGAAGGACGGAGAGGCCCTCTTCCTCAACCGCTGGGGCGAGCGCCTCTCGACGCGCGGCGTCGCGCGCGTGCTGGACCGCGCCCTCGCGCACGCCGGGCTCTCGGCGGACGTACACCCGCACACGCTCCGTCACTCGTTCGCGACGCACCTCCTCGAGCGCGGCGCGAACCTGCGCGAGGTCCAGGAGATGCTCGGCCACCAGAGCGTCGCGACGACGCAGATCTACACGCACCTGACGCTCGATCGCCTCGTCGAGGCGTACCAGCGCGCGCATCCGCGCGCCTGGTCCGAGGAGGCCGCGCGGTGAACGACACGGTGGCGTGGCCCGGGGACGCCGAGGCCCCCTCGCCGGTCCTCGGCGTGCCGCCCCCGCGCGCGCGGCACGCGATCGCGGTGCCGCTGATCGTGCTCGCGTGGGTGGCGCTCCACGCCTTCGCGCTCGTGCGTTCCGGCTCGCTCTCGGCGCCCGGCGCGCCGTGGTGGGCCTTCGGCAGCCCCGACCCCCAGGCGCTCGTGGACCTCGGCGCGGCGAGGCCGAGCCTCGTCGAGAGCGGCCACGTACAACGACTCTTCTCCGACGCGTTCCTCCACGTCATGCTCCTGGGCCTCCTCTTCGACGTGTGGATCGGCCTCGGCGCCGGCCTCGGCCTGGAACGGGCGGTCGGGACCGCGCGGACCTGGATCCTCTTCGTGGGCTCGGCCCTGGCGGGCGGGGTCGCGAACGCGCTCGGAGCGGCTCCCGGCGCGGGCACGAGCCCGCTCGGCGCGATCGGCGCCGCCGCCGGCGTCTTCGGGTGGGTCGCCGCGCTCGGCGTGATCGCGCTCGGGACGCCCGGCGAGGCGTCGCGGCGCGCACGGCGCTCGCTCGTCTTCTTCCTGTTGGTCTCGGTGGCCTTCGCGTTCCTGCCCGGCTCCGTCTGGATCCCGCTCGCCGCGGGGTTCGTCGCGGGCGCCGCAGGCACGTTCCTCCTGGGCCCGCGGCGCTCCCTCGGGCGCCCTCCGCTCGCGACGACGATCGCCGCGACGATCCTCCTCCTGCTCGCGGGCGGCGCCGTGGCCATGCCGCTCGCGACCCTCCCCACCGCCGTCGAGCGCCAGGAGATCGCCTCGTTCCTCGACGACCTCGAGGCCACCGAACGGCGGGCCCGCCAGCTCTACGATCGCCCCGACCTGGCGCGACCGGCCGAGCGCCTGGACCTCGCCCGGCGCCTCGCGGACCTGCGAAGCCACGCGCCCCTCCCGGACGCGTCCGACCGCGAGGCGCTCGCCGCGTGGCTCGACGCGTGGGATCCGGTGGTCCGCGCGGACGTCCCCGACCCCTTCGCCTTCGAGCGCGCGCTCGCCTCCGCCGAGGCGCGGTGGCGACCGGTGCGGGACCGTCTCCGGTCGCGCGCCGGCGCGCGACCCCGGTAGCGGCAGCGATCGCGTTCGGCCTCCGGAGCGGATACCTTGGCCGCCCCCATGGGAGGTCCGGCCCGATGTCGCCCGAGCGGAGTCGTCCTCGATCCGACCCGCTCCTCCTCTCGATCGACATGGGGTACGGGCACCTGCGCGCGGCCCACGCGCTCGCCGAGGCCTTCGACGTCCCCGTCGAGCGCATCGACGCGCCGCCCCTCGCGACGGCGGACGAGGTCCGGACCTGGGACCGCGTGCGCTGGACGTACGAGATGTGCTCGCGGCTCTACCGCCACCCCCTCCTGGGGTTCGCGCCCCGTCGGTTCCTCGACGCGATGACGTCGATCCGTCCGGTGGACCCGGGACCGACCAACCCCGCGGCCACGCGCGCCGTGCGGTTCCAGGCGAAGATGATCCGGAAGGGCATGGGCGACGGGATCGTCAGGCGCATGCGCGCCGACGGCGTCCGCATGGTGACGACCTTCTACACGCCGGGGCTCGCGGCCGACTACGCCGGTCTCGACCACACGTACGTCGTCGTGACCGACTCCGACGTGCACCGCGTGTGGGCGCCGCTCGACCCGCCCCGCACGAACCTCCACTATCTGGCGCCGAGCGAACGCGCGCGGGACCGCCTGCGCTCGTACGGCGTCCCGGCCGCGCGGATCCGGTACACGGGCTTTCCGCTCCCGTCGGCCCTCGTCGGCGACGAGACCGCGGACCGGCTCCGCGCGAACCTCGGCCCGCGGCTCGTGCGCCTCCGCGCCGACGGCGCCCTGCGCGCGGAGGTGTCCGCCGCGGGCGGCGTGGACCTGCCCGGGTCGGCCGAGGGGACGCCGCCGCGCCTCCTCCTGGCCGTCGGCGGCGCGGGCGCGCAGACCGAGCTCGTGGGACGCATGGTGCGTGCGCTGGGCGAGCTCGTGCGCGAGGGATCGCTCCGCCTGACGCTGGTCGCGGGCGTGCGGCGCGAGGTCGCCGACGCCCTTCGTGGGAGCGTGCGCTCGGCGCACCTCGACGGGCACGACGGCGTGGACGTCCTCCACGAGCCCGACTTCCCCGCGTACTGGCGGGCCATGAACGAGGCCCTCGCGGGCGCGGACGTGCTGTGGACGAAGCCGAGCGAGATGGTGTTCTACGCGGGGCTCGGCCTGCCGCTGGTCCTCGCGCCGCACGTCGGGGGTCACGAGCGACAGAACCCCACGTTCGCCCTCGACGCCGAGGCCGGGATCCGCCAGGGCCCGCCGGAACGCGTGCGGGCGTGGCTGAGCCCGCGACTCGTGGACGGCTCGCTCGCGCGCGCGGCGTGGAACGGCTACCGGCGTCTCCCGCACCACGGGACGCGTCGGATCGCCGAAGCGGTCCGAAACGGCGACGCGTGACGGCGACCGGCCCCGGGTTCCAGGTCCGCAAGACGCGACGTGGCGCCCGCCTCCTCCAGGACGGGCTCGTGCTGTCGGAGATCGTGGACCGCCCGGGACCGACGAACTCCCTCTTCGACGTCCTCGCCGCGGCCATCGCGGCGCTGACGCCCGGCTCGCGCGTCGCGATCCTCGGGTTCGCGGGCGGCGGGCTCGTCGCCCCGCTCCGCGCCATGGGGTTCGCCCATCCCCTCGAGGCGGTGGACCTGTCGCTCGAGGGCGAGCGCGTGTTCCGTCGCCACGCGGGACCCTGGGCGGGACGCGTGGAGGTCCGTTGCGCGGAGGCGCGCGCGTGGCTCCACGCGCGCACCAGGCCGTTCGACCTGATCCTGGAGGATCTCTCGGTGCCCACGCCCCTCGGCGTGACGAAGCCCGGCGTGAGCCTCGAGGCCCTCCCGCGGGAGATGCGGCGCCACGTCGCGCCGCGCGGAGTCGCCGTGACGAACGTGCTGCCCGTTCCCGGCGTGACGTGGGACGACCTCCTCCGGCGCCTTGCCGCGCCGTGGGCCGCGAGCGTGGTCGTGCACCTCGACGAGTACGAGAATCGCGTGCTCGTCGCCTCGAAGGTGCCGATCGAGCCGCGCGCGACGAGTCGTGCGCTCCGCCGCCACCTCGCCGCGATCGGGAGCGACCAGGCGCGCGCGGTCCACGTGCGCCGCGGCCCCGCGTAGCGCACGGCGCGCACGGCGCGCGTCGGGGAGCCACGCGCTTCGCGACGGCGCCCGGCGGACGTGGCTCGGCCCGGGGCCCGCGCGCGTGGGGACCGAAGCCCGGGGCTTTCGAAGAACCACGATTTCGGGTAGACATGAGGGGCGCGTGAGGGGACTTTGCCGATGGACGCCACGTTCGGTCAGGTGTGCCGCTTCCGCGGGCGCGTGCCCGCGGAACCGTGGCGCGACCACCTGGCGGAGCTGATCCAGGAGCGACTCGTCGGAGATCCCGAGAGCGCCGAGGCCGGGCGCCTCGCGAGCGAGGCCGTGCAGGACCTGGTGCAGGCCTTCGCCGAGGTCCGGATGCACGCGCCGGAGGTCGCGGACTTCGCGCGGGGCTGGGGCGACACCGGCGCCTCTGTGGCGGGCGACCTCGAGCTCCTGGCCGACGCGTTGGAGGGCCTCGGTCACCGCTGGCACCTCGACCTCTGCCAGGTCGCGCCCGACGGGTACCTCCTCCTCGGCGTGTTCACGACCGCGTGGCGCGCCGAGCTCTCGCCCGGCGACGAGTTCGCGGCGGGCGTGCTGGTCGAGGCCGACGTGCGGGGCGGGGCGGTCACGCTCCGCGAGCGCGTACTGCGCCTCGTCGGCGCGAACGGCGCGGTCGTGCCCGCGCGGACCCTCGAGGACGCGCCGCTCTACGACCGCGACGCCACGGGCGCGGTGCGCGGCCACCTCGAGCACGCCGTGCGCCAGGCCTTCTCGAGCGATCTGCTGAAGCGCGCGGTCGCCCCGCTCGGCCGCGCGCGGTCCATCCGGGTCGTCGATCCCGTGCTCGCGCTCCTGGAGCACGGGGCCGACCTCGACGACACCGCGGCGGCGCACGTCCGCGTGCGGTTCTGCCGGCACGAAGGCGACACGCTCTACGACGCGTTCAACGCCCTGACCGAGACGGCCCGCCTCGCCCCGAGCCTTCGGACCCGCTTGGGGCTCGAGCGGAAGGCGGGGCGCCTGCTCTGTGCGTTCGACCGTCTCGCGCCGTCCGGCGAGCCGCCGCCTTCGCTGCGCACCATCCCGACCTCGCGCGACGACCTGCCGCTCGCGCGCTGAGGGCCGGGGCCACCCCGCCGAACGGCCATTTCGTGCGGGCCCTTCAACGGTCCTTCACGCCGCACGTCGAACGAACGAACGCGACTTCGGTGCCCGGGCCGCGGTGGCCGATGAGAGGGCGGCTCCGGGTGGGGAGGGTCGGGGCGCCCGGCACGGGCGTCGCCCCGCTCTCGCGCGGTCGGGAGGATCCATGGCCTACGTTCGACGCACGGCGGCGTTGCGCCTCGCAGCGCTCGCGGCGCTCCTCGCGAGCGCCGTGCTGACCTCCGATCACCTGCACCCCGACCGGGAGTTCTGCCCGCTCGCCGAGGCGTGCGCCGCCGCCCGGGAGAGCCCGCTTGGCACGCTCGCGGGCGTCCCGACCTCCGTCGTGGGGATGGTCGCGTTCGGCGGCCTGTTCACGGTGAGCCTCCTGCCCGTCGAGTGGGCGCGTCCCGTGCTGCGCCCGGCGGGCGCGGTCGCGGCGACCGCCGGCGCGGGATTCGTCGCGTACCAGGCGCTCGTGCTCCACACGTTCTGCCCGTTCTGCCTCGTGGCCGACTCGATGGGCTTCGTGGCCGGCGCGATCACCCTGACCTGGCCCGAGCCCCCCGTGCGCCTCTCCGGACTCCGCCTCCCCGGCGAGGGCCGGCGCTCGCGGATCGCGTGGAGCGCCGCGGTCGGCGTGGTCGCCGCCGCGCCCTTCCTCTGGCCGCGTCCGAGCGACCGGGGGTGGGTCGAGATCACGCCGCTCTCGGCCGCGGACCTCGGAGCCGGCGAGGTGATCGGGGACGGCACGCCGGCCGCGACGGCGACGCCGACCGCTCGGCCCGAGTCCACCGCGCGGCGTCCGACCCGAACGACGGACGCGCGCGACGACGCAAGGGACGCGGAGCCGCCCGTGCTCGCGGCGTGGCCGGGGATCGGCACCGCGGAGGCCTGGGACCCGGACGGCGCGGTCCGGGCCTGGTCGCGGCCCCTCGACCGATCGACGGGGTCCGGGGAGACGGTCGGCGAGGTCGGGTCGCAGGATCCGTCCCCCGCGCCGGCCGCTCCGTCGCCGGCGCCTCCGGTGGTCGCGGCGGAGTCGCCCGCGCCGTCGCGCGCGCCCGCCCCCCCGCCGACCGAGAAGCCCGTCTGGATCGTCGAGTACCTGAACGCCTTCTGCCCCCACTGTCGCGCCACGTACCAGCGGTT
This sequence comes from uncultured Planctomycetota bacterium, assembly GCA_963752285.1. Classification (GTDB taxonomy): domain Bacteria; phylum Planctomycetota; class PLA2; order PLA2; family JAEUHO01; genus CAVVXN01. The sequence continues at coordinate 215,576 of CAVVXN010000004.1, read as the reverse complement.
GGAGAAGGTCGCGCCGCGTGTCGGATACCCGGTACGCCGCCGTCGCATCTACACGTGGGCGACTGCCGACTTCCCCCTCTGGACGCGGGTCCTCGCGTACGCGCGAAGCGTGGGGAAGGAGGAGGTCCTCTTCCGCGAGCTCATGCGCGCGACCCGGGAGACGCCGGCCGAGGTGTACGCCGCCGCGGGGCGCGCCGGCCTCGACCCGAGCGGGCTGAAGGCGGCTCTCGCGGACCCGAACCCGCCCGCGTGGCTCGTGCGCGACCGCGACCTCGCCCGTTCGGCGAAGCTGCGCGGCCTCCCGACGCTCGACATCGGGCGCCGGCGCCTGATGGGCGAGCAGACGGAGCGCGAGCTCCGCGCCGCGCTCGACGCGGCGCGCACCGGGTCCCGCTGACGCCGGCGGGGCCGCGGGGCTCCTTCGGGCCTTTCGCCCTCTGGACGGCTGGCGTAAAACTACGTATGTAGTACTACATGAGTCGTTCGAAGCGCCGCGCCCCCGTCGAGCTCTCCGACCTCCAGCTCGCCGTGATGGACGTGCTCTGGGAGCAGGGCCTCGCCTCCGTCGCCGACGTCGTCGCCGCGCTCCCGGCCGCGAAGCGGCGCGCCGTCACGACCGTCGCGACGACGCTCCAGCGGCTCGAACGGCGCGGCGTCGTCCAGCACGAGGCGGACGGACGGACGTTCCTCTACCGTGCCGCGCTCCCGCGCGAGGAGGTACGCCGCTCCATGGTCGGCGCGCTCCTCCGCCGGCTCTTCGAGGGCGATCCCGCGCTGCTCCTCTCCCACCTCCTGACCGAGCAGCAGGTGGACGAGGAAGAGCTCCGCCGCCTCCGCCGTCTCCTCGAGAAGGGCGAGGAGTCGCGGGGATGACACCGGGCGTCCCCATCCTCCTCCGCTGGCTCGCGACGTACGGCGCCCACTCGACGGTGCTCCTCGGCGCCACGCTCCTCCTCACGCGCACGGGGCGCCTCGGCCCCGCGGCGTCCGAGCGCGCGTGGCGCATCGGGCTCCTCGGCGGCGCGCTCACCGCTACGCTCGCGATGGTCTTCGGCTCGCCCATCGCGCTCTTCCCGACGGCGCCTCCGGAGCCGCTCGCCTCGCGCGCCCCGCTCGAGCCTGTACCGGAGACCCTCGTCGAGACGCCGGTGCGCCCGGACGTCTCCGTAACGACCGTCTCGGACGCGCCCGCGCCGGCGACGTCGCCCTCCGCCCCGGAGTCGGGCCCGGATCCGAGCCTCCTGCTCCTCCTCTGGCCGCTCGGCGCCCTCGCGCTCCTCTTCCGCGACCACGCGGTGCGACGTCGTCTCGCGCGGTCCTTCGCCCGGCGCGTCCCGAACGTGCAGCGCGCGGTCCACGACCTCGTCGCCTCGCTTCGTCGGGAGGCGGGCCTGCGCCGGCCGGTCGCGGTCTCCACCTCGCCGGCGATCGCGAGCCCGGTGGCCCTCGGCGTGCGCCGTCTGGAGATCGTGCTGCCGGAGCGCGCGCTCCGGGAGCTCGATCCCGCCGCGCTGGAGGCGATGCTCGCCCACGAGGTCGCGCACCTCGCGCGACGCGACCCGCTCTGGGCGCGCGCGTACGCGGCGGCCACGGGGCTCCTCTTCTTCCAGCCGCTGAACCACCTCGCGAGGCGGCGCCTCGCGGACCTCGCGGAACGGCGCGCGGACGCCTGGGCGGCGCGCGCGGAGCACCGACGCGTCGCGCTCGCGCGCTGCCTCACGACGGTCGCGGGCTGGATCGGCGACCGGCGCGTCCCCGCGACGGTGCCCGCGATGGCCGCCCGGCGCGCGTCGCTCGGCGTGCGCGTGCAAACCCTCCTCGCGGGCCCCGTCCGCGAGGCGTCGGGCGGCCGCGGGCTCGCGCTCCTGCCGCTGCTGGTGGTGCCGCTCCTCGCGCCGGCGCGCCCGGCGGCGCCGCCGGAGCTCGTGCCCCCGGGGTCCGCGTCGGCCGCGGGCGACCCGCGCGCGGCGGCGCTCGAGAGCCTGGAGCAGGACCTCCGATCGCTCGGCGTCGAGGCGGAAGACGTGACGCGGGCGCTCGAAGCACAGGGACACCCGGACCTCGCCCGACGGATCGAGGCGCGGGTCCGGTCGATCGAGGAACGCACGATCCGAGTCCACCGCGCGCTCGGCGCGGACGGGAGATGACCATGTGGAAGGCCACCCGAACCCTGCTGCTCCTCGTCGCCCTCGCGGCGCCCCTCGCCGCGACGGCCTGGACCGCGCGCGCCGACGAACCGCCGGTCGATCCGCGCGTCCAGCAGATCTACGACGTTCGCGACCTCGGACTTTCTGTCGACGAGCTCGCGCATCGCATACGCGACGCGAGTATCCAGGGCCTGAAGGTCATCTGGGGCGACGGAGCGCTCGTCGTCACCGGCACCTCCGCAGAGCAAGACCGCTTCCGGGCGATGCTCGCCGAGATGCGGCGTGAGACGCTAGCGACGCCCGGCATGGAGGGTGTGGTCGGCGAGGACGGGAAGCTCGTCCTGGGGGCGAAGGGCGAGACTGGCTCCGACCCCGCGGTCGTCCGAGCGCACGCGGAGGCTGCCATCACCAAGGGCCAGGAGTGGCTTCTTCGCCAGAACCAGCTGCACCAGAACGAGCTGCAGCAGCGCGCGGCGAAGGCACAAGACCTCCAGGCGCAGGCCGAGGCGGCGCGTCAGCAGCTCGCCGACATGCAGCGACGCGTGCAGGAGCTGATAGCGGCCGCGGAGAAGGCGCAAGACGAGCTGGCCGAGGCGAAGCAGCGAGCGGTCGCCGAGGCGAAGCGGAAGGAGGAGTACGAACGGGCGCTCCGCGCGCTGGGCGGCGCGACCGGCCGGGACCGGGCGACCGACACGCCCTTCGTCGCGGGAGGATCGCAGGGGGACCCGGTCCTCGCCGAGCTCCAGGTGCTCCACGACGAGGTCCGCGCGCTTCGCGGCGAGGTCCGCGAGATCCGCGCGCTGCTCACCGCGCAGGCGGAGCCGGGCGCCGCCGCGCCCCGTCCTCCTCGCGCGTCGAAGTGAGGCCGCGCCGCAGCCGCCGCCGCGCCGCGGGGAACGGCGCGGCGGCGGGGAAGAGCGGCGAAAATTGCCCCGCCTCCGTACGCTTCTACTTCAAGCCGTTCGCCTCCAGCGCCGCGTCTTTCTGCATTCGCTCGACCTCGCGGATCTGGTCGATCGCGTCCTTCGCGCTCTGACGCACCTCCTGGTCGAGCGATCCGAGGTGCGGGGCGAGCGCGGGGATCAGCTCGGTCTGACCGAGGGACCTCGCCGCCGCGATCCCCTGGAGGACCGCTTCCTTGGACGCCGAGTCGAGGAGCAGACGGACCGCGGGGAAGAGGTCCTTCGACGGTCGCCACCGGACCAGGTACGCCACCGCGTCTCCGATCCGGAAGACGAGCGCGTGGTCCGGGCTCTCGGGTCGGATCATGTCGTCGAGCGCTCGCTGGAGGACGTCGGGGCTCGGATGGGCATGAGCCAGGTCGTCCAAGACGAGCCGTCGCGCGGCCGGGTCGTCGCCCGAGAGGGACGCGTCCACCAATTCGCGGCGGACCTCAGGGCTCGCGGAGCCCACCACGAACTTCAGGACGGTCTGGTTGCGCCGGTTCTCGGGAACCTCGAAGAGCTTCTTCGCGATCTCGTCCCGCCGCGCCGCCGGCAGGATCTGCGGCTGGAAGTAGACGACGAGCACGCCCTCCGGCGCGTCCGGCAGCCACGACTCCGGGGGAAACAGGCCGGGAAGGGACGCCACGCTCTGCCACTCCCCCAGGTTGAGGTCGCCCCGGTGCCCCATCACGAACGCGGCCACCCCCTCGCGGCGCGGTCCCAGGACCTCGGTGCCGCGGGCGTCGTCCTTGAGGACGTCCAGCGCCGAGGCGAGGATGCCCTCGCGGGACGTGCTTCCGAGCGGGTCCCACACCGCCCCGGCGGCCGGGAGGAGGACGTCGGGCACCCAGGCCTGCGACACGTTCGCCGGCTGCTTCCGGAGCCGGTCCAGGAGGTAGCGACGAGCTCGGGAAGCGGTCGATCGCCAGGAGGAGGCGTCCGACGAGGTCCTTCCGCTCCGCGTCGGACAGGCTCGCGCTCGGAGAGAGCCAGGGGATCCGGGAGACGAGCGCCGCGACGTCGGTGTTCGAGAGCGGGACCACCTCCGGCGCCATGCGGATCAGCTCGGCCTGGACCTCCGGCCGCAGGCTCTGCGCCCCGGCGATCTGGCCCAACATCCGGACGAACGGGACGCGATCTCCCGGCGACAGGTCGTTGAGCGCCGTGAGGAAGAGACGGAGCTGTCCGGGCGTGTCGGTGGGGATCGCCCGCGCGAGCCCTTCGAGCCAGTGGGACTCCCGGTCCGCCAGCGGGCCGGCGAGCACGCGGTGGACGAACGCCTCCGCGTCCCGAGCGGGGAGCTTCTGGAGGAGCGCGCGGAAGGGATCCAGGTACGCCGCGGAGTTGCCCGGCGTGCCCGCCTCGGGGAACAAGGCCCGGGTCGCGACGAACGTCTCGAGGGCGAGGTCCTCCCAGCGTGCGAGCTCCTTCGGCGTGAGGTCGCGGTCCCCGAACGCCGCCTGGAGCGAGGTGCCCCAGTACGCATAGAGCGGGTTGGTGTTCGCCGGTCTCGACCAGGACCGGGCGGCCTGGAGGAGGGCGGCGAGCGCGTCCAGCACCTCGGAGGTCGGCGCCGCGGAGGCGAGCCACCCCAGGGTCTCGCGGGTGGGATACGCGTGGCTCCAACCCTCACGAAACACCGGAGCGAGCACCTCGGGAAGCGGGGCGGGCAGCGGGCCCTTCGCGGCTCCGTTGCGGGCCGCGGCGTAGACCTGCTCCGCGGCGGCCGTCGCGAGGACGGGATCGTCCCCTTCCAGCCACGTCCGGATCAGGTCGGCCCCGTCGCCCATCGGGGAGGCGAGGAGCGCGGGCGCGAGCTCCTTCACGCCCTCGCGGGCCGCGAGCGCGCGCACCGTTTCCCTCGAGAAGTGGAAGTCGGCGCGTCCCGCCAGCACGCGGAGCGCGGAGGCGTCCTCCGAGTCGGACCGACCCAGCAGGTTCTTCTCGAACGCCTCCTTCTCGTTGGGCTGCGCGTTCAGGTAGCTCGTCACGTCGATTCCGAACCAGCTTCCGCGGCTACCGACGCCGATCTCGGGCGTCCACGCGGCGCCCATGCCCGGCTCCCTCATGCGACAGAGGAGGCGGAACGCGTGCGCGCGGAGCGTGACGTCCGGGTGGTGGAGCAGGCCCCGCAGGAACGGCACCGCCTTGTCCCCCAGCACCTCGAAGTCGCGGTACACGGGCGGGACGGCGTCGGGCCCGGCGAGCGGAGCCCGCGCGAGGTCGAACACCAGCGACTGGAGCTTCTTCTCGAGCTCGCTCCCGACCTCCTGGCCCTGCAGGGCGTCGAGGTACGTGCGGGCCCGCGTCTGGAGGTCCGGCGAGGTCGCGGGGTCGGCGACGAGCGACGCGAGACGCGCGCGCGACTCGTCGGGGCGGCCGAGGAGCGCCGCGCACACGGCGAAGCGGAAGCGCGCCTCGCCCTCGATCCTCGGCGGGGTCCTCTCGTCCTCGACGAGCGCGAGGTACGCCTTCGCGGCGTCGGCGACCTTCCCGTCGATCACCTCCAGGACGTACGCGTCGTGGAAGCGGGTCTCGGCGTCGGGCTCGTCCGCGCGTGCGGAGCGCAGGAGGGCCCCGACCGAGACGAGAGAGACGAGGCAGACCACGGGAAGGAAGGAACGAATCGAGCGCGGCATGGCGAGGCCCTCCGGAAGCGACGTCATCGTCGCCCCTCGGACGCCGCGCACGGTCAGCCCCCGGTCAGCGCTCGGTCAGGGAACGGTCAGGACCGCCGCACGAAGCGGTAGCCCGTGCCCCGGACCGACAGCACGTGCCGCGGCCGCGTCGGCTCGGGCTCGACCTTCTTCCGGAGGCCGAGAACCGCCGTGTCCACGACGCGCGGCGTCACCTCCTCGTCCCGCCACACCTCGTGGAGGAGGTCGTCCCGCGAGACCGCGTGGCCCTCGCGCCGCGCGAGCGCCTGAAGCAGGTCGATCTCCTTCGGCGTCAAGCCCAGGTCCTCGCCGTCCTTCGTCGCGGTGCGCGCCGCGAGGTCCACCACCACGCCGGCGAAGCGGAGCCGCGCGCCCTCGTCCTCGCCGCGCTCGCGGTCCCACGCGCGGAGGCGCGAGCGCACGCGCGCGAGCAGCTCGGGCAGGCCGAAGGGCTTCGTCACGTAGTCGTCGGCGCCGAGGTCGAGGCCCCGGACGCGGTCGTGCTCCTGCGCGCGCGCCGTGAGCATCAAGACGGGCGTCACGACGCCGTCGGCGCGGAGCCGGCGCAGCACCTCGAAGCCGTCGAGGCCCGGGAGCACGACGTCGAGGAGCACGAGGTCGGGGTCCTCGCGAAGACCCAGCGCGAGACCCTGCTCCCCGTCCTCGGCGAGGAGCACGTCGTAACCCTCCGACTCGAGCGCGTCCCCGAGGCCCGTCCGGATCGAGGCCTCGTCCTCGACCACGAGGATCCTATGCGCCGTCATCGTGGGCCTCCGCGAGCCGGATCGTGAAGCGCGCACCCCGCGCGGAGGGCTCGAGCTCCACGTCGCCCCCCATCCGCCGTGCGAGGTCCCGGACGAGCGCGAGGCCGAGGCCCGTGCCGGGCACGCCCTCCGCGCAGGCGCGCGCCCCGCGCGCGCGCGGCTCGAAGACGCGCCGCGCCTCGTCGGGCGGGATGCCCGGCCCCTCGTCCTCCACGCGAAGGAACGCGCGGCCGTCCTCCGTCCCCCACCCGACGTGGATCGGCGTGCCCTTCGGCGTGAACTTCGCCGCGTTGTCGAGGAGGTTCGCGAGGCAGCGGCGAAGTCCTTCCCCGTCGGCCCGCGCGTGGACCTCGCGCTCGCCGATCCGACGGACGTCGTCGGCCCGGTCGGGCCAGGCGAGCGCGAAGTCGCGAAGCGATCCCTCGACCGCGGCGCCGAGCGCGACGCGCGGCGCCGGCGGGGCCCCGCGCGGTCCGTCGCCCCCGCCGGGCGCGAGCCGCGAGAGGTCGAGGAGGCTCGATACGAGGCCCGAGAGGCGGGCGGCCTCGCGCGCCACGGTGGCGGCGTAGCGGTCGCGCTTCTCCGGGTCGTCCGTGCCGCGCTGGAGGAGGTCCGCGTGGAGCCGGAGCGCCGCCAGCGGCGTTCGCAGGTCGTGGGCGATCCCGTCGAGGAATCGCACGCGCGCCTCCTCGGCGCGCCGCCGGCGGCGGAGCGAGACGAGGAGGAGGGTCGGGAGGAGGAGGCCCAGTACCAGGAGGATCGCGGCGGGCGCGGTCCAACGAGCGACGCGCGGGTCGGCGTACCACGCGCGCGCCTTCGCGACCCACCGCCAGGTGCCGGCGAGCGGCTGGTCCAGCCGCCCTTGCCACAGCACCTCGCCCTGGACGGGTGTGGCGGGCGAGACCGTCCACACGAGCCGGCCGGGGTCCGTCTCCGCCCCGGGCTCCGAGAGGACGGTCCGGGGCGGCGCCACGTCGGGCCCGAACACGAGGAGCGGCGCGGCGGCGCCCGACGAGAATACGAGCACGCCGCCGACCTCGTACGCGCCGGGCGGTCGGCCGAGGCCGAGCGCGGGATCGCCGCGTTCGAGCGACGCGAGGACGTCGAGGAGCCGCGCCGCGGCGCGGAGGGCCTCGTCGTCGCCGTCACCGGCGCGCCAGCGCGTGAGCACGTAGCGCTTCGTGCCGGCCGGCAGCGGGGCGCCGCGAAGACGCGCGAGATCCGGGTGCTCGAGGAGGTCTCGGAGCGCGACCGTCGCCGCGTCCACGCCGTCCACCGCGACGGGCGCGCCCCCGACCTCCACGCGGAGGCGCACGCCCGGATCCGCGAGCGCGTCGGGGGAGAGGCCGACGGGGAACGACGGCGCGATCGCCCAGGTCTCGGGGCCCGCGCTCGGCGCGCCGAGGCGCACGACGCCGCGGCGGTCGGCCTGCCCGAACGGGACGTCGCCTGCAGCCGGCCCCGCCGAGGGCGAGAGCTCGCGGACCGCGCGCTCCGCCATCCACGCGGCGGGACCCTCGTCGAGCCACTGCCGGGCGCGCGCCTCGCCCTCGCGCGCGAGGAGGCCCAGATCGGCCGCGTGGCGCTCGTGGGCCCACGCGCCGAGGCCCGCGAGCGCGAGGACCGGGACCACGAACAGCGGGACGACGAGCCACTCGGCGTATCGCACGCGGAGAGGGTACCCGACGAGGTCCCGCGCCCGGATCGCCGCGCGGTCGGGCGGCGACCCGGCGCGGTACGGCTCCGGCTCCGTATGTCCCCTACGTCCCCTGGCTCCGTATGTCCCCCCGTAGGGCCGGTGTGGGGGGGGCAGAATTGCTCTGGCTCCGTATGTCGGTTCGGGGGTCAGTGGAGGTCGTCGGGCGTCCCGTGGACGCCGTCGGGACCCGCCGACGTGAGCGCGTAGCCGTCCTTCGTCGGGACGTAGAGGAAGACCGACCCCCACGCGTCCACGATCGGGCTCGAGGTCGGGTCCGTGGGCGTCGTTCCCCCCGGGTCGAGGACCAGCACGTCCTCGTCCTTCGTCGGGTAGCGCCCCTTCTCGCGATGGAAGTCCTCGAGCTTGGACCGGAGCGCCTCGAGCTTCCGCTTGGTCTCCTCGGCGAGGACCTGGTGCTGGATGGCATTCTCGATCCGCTTCGCGTCGTCGGGATGCGTCCGGGCGACGAGGGCCAGGAGCTCAGGGAGCTGCTCGCCCTCGCGAGCTCCGGGCACCAGCTCGTGCATGCGGTCGTCCAGCTCGCCTTCCAGGCGCAGGGACTCCGGCGTCTCGGCGCCCCCGGACCTCTCGAGCGTCGCGACGAGCTCGTCGAGCTTCGCCAGGCCGGGGTCCGGTTCCGGCCCCGGATCTCCGAGCAGGTCCTTGTACGCCACACGTTCCCGCCACGTCAGCTCCCGGTAGACACGACGCGCCGCCAACGCCTCGAGCCCCGGGGTGTCGATGACGGTGAGGCGCATGCGCCCGGTGTCGTCGAGGACGAGGAGCCGCGTCCCGTCCCTCGACGGCCAGAGCGCCCGCACGGCGGCGCCCGACGGCGGAAGGACGGCCAGGTTCGCACCGTCGCGCCGCCACACGTGCACGGATCCGTCTTCCGTCGCGGTGGCGAACGCGCCGTCGAGGAGACCGAAGCACCCCGCGGTGATGCTCGCCAGGTGATCACCGAGGGGGACGGTGCCCGACGGCGCCTCGAGGTCGGCGATCTTTCCTCCGCTCCAGGTGAGGATCCGGTCGCCGTTCGGCTCGATCCGCGCGCCCTCCACGTGTTTCTCGAGCGACGAGAGCTCGTGACTGTCCGAAGCGAGCACGCGCAGGGGACTGCCGACGACCAGCATGCGGCCGTCCGACGCGAACACCGCGCCGCGGATCCGCTGGTACGGGTCTTCGATCGTGCCGGCCAAGTGACCGTCCGGCTCGAACACGCGCACGCGACGCTGCCCCGCGAGCCCGATGCGGTCGGTCCCGTGGAGGAATCCCGCCGCAAGCACGGGTTCGCCGCCGAGATCGAGGAGACGCTTGGGCTTTCCGTCGGCGTCCCAGAGGCGAACGCCTGCGCCACCGTCCCACGTGAGGACCTCCGAGCCGTCGTCGGAGAACCGGGCGTACCGGAGAGGGCTCGTGAATCCTCGCAGCGCGGCGAGCACCCGACCGTCCAGGTCGTAGAGGCGAGCCGTCCCGTCCACGCCTCCCGTCAGTACGCGGCGTCCGTCGGGCGAGAACGCGATCTTCGTGACGGGGCCCTCGTGGCCCCGGAGCTCGGCGGCCGGCGACCCGTCCGTCTTCCACACCCGCGCCGTTCCGTCTTCGAGTCCCGCGGCGACCGTGTCGCCGTGCGGAGCGAGGGCGACCGACCGCACGCGCACGGACGCCGTCGAGAAGCTCTGCTGCAACGTGCCGTCTCGGTCGCAGAGGAGCACGAAGGAGCCCTCGGCAGCCACGAAGGTGCGACCGTCGCCGCTCCACGGCGAGGGGCCTCCGCCGGCACCCGGCAGGCCGAAGGAACCGAGGTCCGCGTGCGAGAGGTCCACCAGCCAGACGCCGTCCCGTCGCGTGCCGACCACGAGGCGCGTGCCGGCGAGCGCGCTCGCCACCACGACGGGGTCCGCGCCCGCGGCGCCCGTGTAGGTCACGCCGTGACCCGTCGCGTCGAGGACCGAGATCGTTCCGTCGGACAGGAGGTAGACGAACGCGCCGCCCGTCACGTCCGGGAGGAGCTTGCCGATCCGACGGCCCCGCGCCTCCCCCACGACGCGACCGTCCCGGTCGCGGATCCGGAGCCCTCCGGCCGACACCGTCGCCAGGAGTCCGAGACGGGGGTCCGTCGCCACGTGCGTCGCGGGGAGGTCCTCCGAGGCGTCCGGGTTCTCGAGGTCCAACCGCTTCGTGGCGTCGAAGGAGGAGAGCCAAAGGAGCACGCGGCCCGGCTGCTCCCAGAGGAGCTGCGTTCCCACGCCGACCTCGCCGGTGTGGATGACTTTCGATCCCGACCCGTCGAGGCGGACGAGGCCCACCTCATCGACCGCCGCGCACACCCCGGATCCGTCGGGGAGCACGAGGTAGTCGCGGACCGTCCCGCTCGCCCTGAGCTCCTCGGCGACGGTCAGATCGGCCGCGAAGCGAACGAGCGTTCGACCGTGGCAGGCCCAGACCGCGTTCGTGCCCGGCAGGATCCGCCAATCGTCGTATCGCTCGCCCTCCGGCGCCTCGGCCCGGTGGAGGACCGCCCCGTCCCGACCCAACATGAGCAGGGACCCGCGCGGCCCGTCCACCAGCGCGAAGGCGCCGTCGGGCGCGTACACCGGGCCGACCGTCCACTCCGTCCCGCCCTCCAGGGTCGCGCGGACCTCGCCGTCCGCGTCGAAGACCCGGATCCGACGGCCCCGTGACTCCACGAGCACACGGTCGCCGAGGGGCGAGATCGCCACGCCCACGTAGTCGCCCTCGGGATTGGGGCGGGCCCAACGCTTGTCCGGCGCCTCGAGGGCCGCGTGGAGCTGGCTCCGCACCTCCTTCGTGACTTCGAGGTCCGCGGCGTGGCGGGCCAGGATCAGTCCGCGCTGGGGATCGGACGCGAGCGCGAGCTGCGACGCCTCGAGCAGGCCGGAGGCCCGGGCGTGGTCCCGTTCGACGCGTGCGAGGTTGCGGCTGTGGAGCGCGTATGCGGCGAGGACCGCGAACGCGAGCACGAGCACCGACGCCGCCGCGGTCGCCGCCATCCAGAACCGCTGCCTCCGCGCCTGGTCGCGCTGACGGAGGTCGTCGTACGAGCAGCCGATGAGCCGCGCGAGCACACGGAGGAGGGCCGTACGGAGGACCCGGGCGTGGGCCCGGCCCGCGACGGGGCGCGCGTCGGCCGCGAGGGGCTCGAAGCCCCGCGGCGCCACCTCGCCGGCCGCGGGCTCGTCCGAGAGCCGCGGCCCCATCGCGTGGAGCGACGGCGGGAAGCTCTGGTCCGATGCGCCCTCGCCGAGCCAGGCGAGGATCCGGCCGGAGCGCCCGAGGTCTCGGAACGCCTGGATCTCGCGATCGACCCACTTCGACGCGGGCGTTCGGGGAGAGCACACGACGATCAGGTAGCGCGAGCCCTCGAGCGCCTCGCGGATCGTCCCGGAGAGATCGGACGTGGCCGCCAACTCCTCCTCGTCGCGGAACACCTTGCCGAGGCGTCGCGGGACGTCGAGGTCCCGCGCGAGGCGGCGGGGGATGCGATACGTCTCGATCTTCCGGAGCAGCCACGCGGCCCAGCGTCGGTCGGGATCGACGTGCCGGTAGCTCAGGAACGCGACGTACCGTTCGGTCGGGGCGGGGGTCGGTTCCATCAGGGCAGCAGCGCGAAGCGCTTCGCGAGGTCGTCGAGTCCGAGTCCCCCGCCCTCCGGTCGGGAGAACACGCCCACGGCATAGAGCGTGGCGCCGCGCGTCGCGAGCAAGAGGTCGAATCGCCGCGCTCCCACGCGCCACGTGTGTCGCTCGGCAACGAGGCCCGCGAGCGTCGCCTCCTCGACGGCGCTCTCGCCGATGCCCTGGAACGTGGCGTCGAGCAGACCGGTGATCGCCCGCACGATCGATCGCCGCGCGAGGCGCTCGCTGATCGTGTCCGCGACGGCCGCGACGACGACGGTCTGCGCGGGACCGAGCGCCTGGAGCATCGTGCCGTTCGCCCGGAGGAAGCCCGGCGTCTCCTGGCGGAGCACCCATCCGTCGGGTGGGACCGAGAAGGAGAAGCCCAGGCGGAGGTCCTCGACGTGGTGCGCGTCGCCTCGTTCGGCGGGGCAGCCGTCGGCCGGGAGCTCGAAGCCGTCGAGGGCGGCCTGACCGTTGGTCTGGACCTGTTCCACCTCGAGCAGCGGGGCCTCGGCTCGGAAGACGAGGTGGTGGTCGTCGTGCTTCGCGGTCACGACGACCTCGAGGAGGCGGGGGCCGTCGGCGCCGGCGACGGGCGCGTCCGCGATGGAGCCCAGCGCGGGGAGACCCGCGAGCTCGGTCGCCTTGGCGCGGGCGTGGTAGTGGACCGGGGTCGCGTCGAGCCCCTGGAGCGCCTGCTGGTGGTACCAGGCGTCGTCGTCCGACCCGGTCGGACCAGCGGCCCACGCCGGGACCACGACGTCCTGTACGCCGAACACGATCTGCATGCCGCTCGCGAGGTCCTCGAAGTGCCCCCCCGGGCCCGCCGTGGGATCGATCGACACGCGCCACGCCGGCGACGGCTTCTTCCACACCACGCCGAGCGCGTGGTTCCGCCAGACGCCGGCCCGCAGCGACGTCGTCGGACCGACGGCCTCCTGCGGATCGGGGAGGGCGGCGAGCTCGCGGGCGAGCGCGGCCGCCGCCTCGGCGGAGAGCGACTGGAACGCAGCGATCGCGTCCGACACGGCGCGCGCCCCGTCGGCGCGGTTCCGCTCCGGAAGGAACGTCACGACCCAGTAGCACGTCTTCGGCGAGACGCGCGTCCCCACGGCGATCTCCACGGGCGCCGGACCGCGCCCGGGGAGGCGCGCCAGCGCGAGGGGCGCGCCGAGGAACGTCGCGTGGAGGGGCTCGCCCTGGGCGTGCTCCTCGAGCCGGTTCTCGAAGCGGGAGCGAACCGACGCGTCGTACGCCGGGGCGTCGAACCCAACGGGGCGCTCCGTCACCACGACGACGAGGGCGCCCGTCGCGACGTGCACGAGCGCGAGCTCCGCGGGGATCGGGAGCGCCGCACGCTCCCTCTCGTCCACGAAGGCCCACCCCGCGGGAGGCGTGACGGCGAACGCGTAGGCCGCGTTCTCGTAGCGTCCGTCCCGGATCCGCCACCCGACCCCGCGTCGGTCCGCGCGCTCCGGCGCGAGCGGCGGGCGCGACACCACGTCCCCGGGCAGGAGCGTGAGCGCCGCGTGGAAGACGCGGAAGTACGACTCGACCTGATCGCGGGGGTAGTAGGACGCGCTGGCGAGACCCGGCAGGCGCATCGGGGCAACCGTCGCGCGCGGCGCCTGACAGAGGACCTGGAAGAGCACGTCGCCGCGCACGAAGAGGGTGGTCTCCTGGTCCATCTCGGCGCCGTTCGACGTCCAGCGTGCATGCCGGCGAGCGGCGGGAACGCCCTGGTAGTCGAGCGACCCGACGTCCGCGATCTCGGCGCCCGGGAGAGGCGTCTGGGCGAAGAGGGCGCGCGCCCACGTCGCGAGGTCCCCTCCGAGCCACGGCTGCGTCGTCACGACGCAGAGGCTCGCGCCCGGACCGGTCGCGCCGAGGCGCGCACTCGAGACGAGGCTCACGGCGTCCCTCTCGTCGAGGAGGTCCCAGTCCGGCGCGGGCCGGATCAGCTCAAGGCGGTACCCCGGGTCTTCGAGGACCTCGGTGTCGCCGGCGCGCGCCGCGGGGGACCCGACGAGGCCCGTGAGGACCAGCGCGAGCGTCGCGAGGACCGGGGGCGACCAAGGCGGCATGGGCGGCGAATCCTAGGCGCCGGGGCGGAGGCTCGTCCAGCCCGAGGGCGAGAGCACCGAAGCCGACGCGGTGCCTCGCCGGACCTCCGGCACGGGGCCGGTCGGAGGCCGGGGCCCTCGCCGTGGGCCCGATCGCGTAGTATTCCGCAACGTGGCGCGACCGGGACTGCTGCTGATCGGGCTCGCCCCCGTGCTCCTCGGCGGCGCGCTGGCCCTCGGCGCTCTCCTCGGGCCCGCCACGAGCACCGAGACCCGCTACGCCGAGATGGGCCGCGAGATGTACGCCTCGGGCGATCTCGTCGTCCCGACGCTCGACGGCGCGCCCCACGTCGAGAAGCCGCCGCTCGCGCCCTGGGCCCTCGCGCTCACCTTCCTGGTGCTCGGCGTCGGCGACGCCGCGGCGCGCGTCCCCTCGCTCCTCGCCGGCGTCCTCACGGTCCTCGCGATCGCGATCGGGGCGCGACGGCTCTCTCCCGCGGTGGAAGGCCACGCCGCCGCGACGCGACGCGGCCTGGTCGCGGCCCTCGCGCTCGCGACCATGCCCTCGTTCGTGGCGCAGGCCACGACGATCTCGACGGACGTGTGGCTCGTGCTCTCGACGACGCTCGCGGGCCTCGCGCTCCTCGAGGCCGACCGCGCGGGCGGGCGGGCCGGGTGGGGCCCCGTCCTCCTCCTGCACGGCGCGCTGGGCCTCGGCATGCTCGCGAAGGGGCCGCTCGCGCTCGCGCTCGTCCTCGGCGCGGCCCTCGTGGTAGCCGCGGTCCGCCGCGACGCGCGGATCCTCCGGCCGTTCGTGAACCCGGCGGGCCTCCTGCTGCTCCTCGCGGTCTCCGTCCCGTGGTACCTCGCGGCCGACGCGCGGATCCCGGGGCTGCTCGACGCGCTCGTTCGCCGCCGCCTCTTCGGCGGCCTCGCCTCGAGCGCCGACTTCCACGCGAGACCCGTCTGGGTGGTCTGGATCCCGCTCCTCGGCACCTTCCCCTGGCTCGCCGCGCTCGTGCCGTCGATCGGCCGGCTCCGGCGCGAGGGGCGGTGGCTTCGCGGCCCCGGCGTCGTGGCGGCGGCGCTGGCCCTCGCGGCGCCCGTTCTCTTCACCTTCTCGAGAAGCCGGCTCGTGTCGTACGCGTCGCCCGCCTTCCCGTGGGTCGCCCTCCTCGTGGCGCTCGGGCTTCCCGCGCGCGGCGCGACGGGCGCGGCGGAGGACGACGCGGCCTGGGGACGCCAGCTCGCGCTCGCCACGATCGGCGTGTCGGTCGCGTGCCTCGGTGTCGTCATCGCGATGGTCGCGCGCCACACGGACGCCGCGACGCTCGCCGTCGGCGCGGTCGCGGCCGGCGGGGCGCTCGTCGCCGCGCTCGCACCCACCCCCCGCCGCGCGCGACGTGGCACCATCGGCCGCGCGGCCCTCGCGACGGCGGCGATGCTCCTCGCGGCCGGCGCGCTCCTCGCGCAGGAGCCGCTCCTCGTCCGCGCGGGAAAGCCGCTCTGGCAGGCGATCGAACGCCACCGCACGCCGGGCGACGAGCTCGGCGCGGAGCTGCCGTATTCCGGGGACTGGGGCCTCCTCCCCTGGTTCGCGAGGGAGCACGTGCGCTACTTCGGGTTCCCGTCGGACGCGATGGTGGTCCCGCCCGAGCGATCCCGCCCCGACCTCTTCCTCCCCAAGGAGGCCGTCCGTGCGTGGTTCTTCGCGCCGGAGCGCCGGTTCCTGCTCGTCCGCACCCACGACCCCGAGACGTACTTCGGCGACCTTCCCACGTGGGTCGTGGCGACGGGCGCGGGCTACGCGGTGCTCACGAACCAACCGCTCGCCGACTCGGCGGCGCGCGGTCCACCCTGACGGCGCGCGCCTCGCGATCGTCGTAGAGTCCGGGACGTGAACCTGGACGGAGGAAGCGGATGAGGACGACCACCCGGATCCTCGCTCGGATCGCGACCGCGGTCCTCCTCGTCGCGACGCTCGCGCCGAGATCCGGCGCGAAGGACGAGCCCACCTGGATCGTCGTGACGGCGCCGGCGTTCCGCGAGGCGATCGAGCCGCTGGTCGAGCACCGCCGCGAGACGTGTCACGTGGAGGTCGTGGACCTCGCGGACCTGAGGGGTCCGTCGGGCGAGGCGCCGGACGCCGCGCGCGTGCGTGCGCGCATCGACGAGCTCGCGCGCGCGGCCGGACCCGACTGCTGGGTCCTCCTCGTGGGCACGATCGACGCGCCGCCGGTGCCGGCGACGTCGGGCGCCGCGGCGAAGGACGCGCCGAGCCTCCCGGACCCGGACACGGTCGTTCCGGCGTTCTCGGGCACGGTCGAGAAGATGCGCGGGGAGCCCACGGACAACCCGTACGGCTCGCTCGACGACGACCGTCTGCCCGAGATCGCCGTCGGTCGGTTCCCCGCGCGCACCGTGGAGCAGGCGAAGACGATGGTCGAGAAGACGATCGTCTTCGAGGCGCAGCTCGCGCCCCGGCCCTGGCGGCGGCGGATCTCGCTGATCGTCGGGAACCCGGGCGGCACGACGCCGATCGAGCGGAAGCTCGCCGCGTACATCGTCGACCACGAGGTCAGCGCGCGATTCGAGAAGCTCGGCTCGATCTGGTACCCGCGCGCGCTCGTCCACGTCCCGGGGTCTCCGTTCTTCGTGCCCGACGAAGCGCTCGAGAAGGAGAGCGTGGACCTCGTGAACGGGGGGCAGCTCTTCACCGTCTACCTCGGGCACTCGAACGCGAGGGCGCTCTGGTCCGGGCGCCGGTTCTTCACGACCGAGGACTGGAGCGGGCTCTCCCCGCGCGGCACCGCCGGCGTGCTCTTGAGCTGCGGATGCCACACGTGCCAGCTCACGGGGTGGGACGGCGAGGGGTACGGTCTCGCCGCGCTCCGCGCTCCGCACGGGCCCGTCGCGGTCGTCGGCGCACACGTCGTGAGCGACGGCGCGATGGGGAAGCTCGCGTTCGAGGGCCTCCTCCCGCTCCTCGCCGCGTCGGACCCGCCTCGTCGGCTCGGCGACTGGTACCTCGCGATGAAGCGCGGGATCGGGAAGGGTCCGATCAGCCCGCTGATCTGGTGGCTCTACGACCACGCGGACGGCTCGGGGGGAAAGCTGCCGCTCGAGGTCGTGCGCCAGGAGCACCTCGAGATGTGGATGCTCCTCGGCGACCCCGCGCTGGAGCTGCCGCTCGAGCCGCCCGAGATCGCCCTCGGCATCGGCGACCTCGCCGCGTCGATCGAGGTCTCGGGGACGCTGCCGAAGCGTCTCGCGTACCACGACGTGCGCGTCCGCGTCGCGGTCGAGCGTCCGTTCGGCGTAGAGCCGCCGGACGCCCCGCCGATCCCCGAGGCGGAGGGGCCCGCGCGCGACGCCGCGATCCTCGCCCGACGGAGGCGCGCGAACGACCGGACGATCGTCGAGGCCGTTACGACGGCGAAGGGTGGGACGTTTTCCGTCAGGCTCTCGCTGCCCGACACGCTGCCGAAGGAGGGCGTGGTCCTCCGCGCCGAGGCCGAGGGCGACGACGCCGACGGCGCGGTCCGCGTCGTGCTCCCCCACTGACCACCCGGTCGGCGCGGGCGCGGCGCGCCGCCGCGCGGCGCGTAGAGTCACGAAGACGAGCAGAACGTCGGCAGAACGTCGGCAGAACGTCGTAGGAGCCTCGCGATGGAACGACCGGCCTCCCCTTCCTCCTCCTGCTGCGGCGGCGCGGGGAAGGACGCCGCGCGCCCCGCGTCCGACGACGCGCTCCGCGCCACCGTCCGCGAGCACTACGGCGCGATCGCCGATCGGCGCCCCTCCGCCGTGGGCGGGTGTTGCGGAAAGGCGGACCCGGACGCGGTCCTTCCCCGCATCGGGTACGACGGCGACGATGCCGCGGCCCTGCCGGACGGCGCCAACCTCGGCCTGGGCTGTGGCAACCCGGTCGCGCTTGCCGACGTGCGGCCCGGCGAGACCGTGCTCGACCTGGGTTCGGGCGCCGGCATCGACTGCTTCCTCGCCGCGCGCCGGGTCGGAGACACGGGACGGGTCATCGGCGTGGACATGACCCCGTCCATGCTCGCCCGCGCCCGGGAGATCGCGTCGCGCGAAGGGCTCGCGAACGTGACCTTCCGCCTCGGCGAGATCGAGCACCTGCCGGTGGCCGACGCGTCGATCGACCTGATCGTCTCGAACTGCGTGGTGAACCTGTCGCCCGACAAGCCCCAGGTGCTCCGCGAGGCCCTGCGGGTCTTGAAGCCCGGGGGCCGGCTCGTCGTGAGCGACCTGGTCCTCACGCGGCCGCTCGACGCATCCCTTTGCGAACGCGCGGCGCTCTACGTGGACTGCGTCGCCGGGGCCGCGCTAGAGGGCGACTTCCTCCGCATGCTGGAGGAGGCCGGGTTCGTGGACGTCCAGATCCTCGCGGAGGACCGGTACGAGCCCGCGGACCTCGATCCCGAGAGCCCGGAGCAGCAGGCGTTCGGCTCGGTCGTCTCGCTGAAGGTCCGCGCCGTGCGTCCTCCGGCGGCGCGCTCGGCCTGCTGCGGGTGAGCCGCGGCGCGCCCGGCGGCGCACGACCGACGGAACCCCGGCTGCGCGGATCCCGCTCGGGTAGACTGCCGCCCGGGCCGGTGGAGGTTTCGCGATGATTCGCAGATCGGGATCGATTCTCTTCCGGCGAGGCGGGGTGACGGGGCTCCTCCTCCTCGTCGCGGTCGCCGTCGGATGCGGCGGCGGCGGCGGGGGCAGGACCATCGCCGGCACCGGCACGTTTACGCCCGCGGTCCCTCCGAGCTTCCCTGTCCCGGCGGGCCCGGAGAACCTCGCCGTGGGCGACATCGACGGAGACGGCGTCGGCGACCTCGCGGTCTCGAGTCGGACGTCGGCCCTGGTGTCGATCTTCTTCGGCGTGGGCGACGGCACCTTCACCGAAGCGCCCGGCTCGCCCTTCCTCGCCCCGTCGGACCCCACCGAGGTTCGGCTCGCCGACTTCGACGGAGACGGGCGCGTG
This sequence comes from uncultured Planctomycetota bacterium, assembly GCA_963752285.1. GTDB lineage: Bacteria > Planctomycetota > PLA2 > PLA2 > JAEUHO01 > CAVVXN01. Next base: position 196,665 of record CAVVXN010000004.1, on the reverse strand, counting down.
GACGTCGCGGTGGCCGGTCACGACGACGTGACCATGCAACCGTCCGGTGTGGTCGTCGTGTATCCGCAGGTGTCCTTCCGCGTGTTCGCCAGCTTCTCGTTCGAGTTCCCCGTCGCGCCCGACCTCCAACCCACGGCGCTCGCCGTCGGCGACTTCGACGGGCAGAACGGTCCCGATCTCGTCGTGGCCGACCTCTCGGCCGGCACGCTGAACCTGATGATGAACGACGGCACCGGCTCCCTGGATCCGGGGCCGATCCTGAACGAGCCGGACGGGCCGCTGGCCGTCACGTGCGCGGACTTCGACCGGAACGGCCGGAGCGACATCGTCGTGACGCTCGCGAACACCTCGAAGGTCGAGCTCCGGCTCGTCAGCCTGGCGGGCGTGCCGCAGATCGGCGCCCTCCTCGACACGGGCGCCGACGTGCTCTCCCGCGTCGCGGTGGGCGACTTCAACGGCGACGGGTTCGTGGACCTCGCCGCGCCGTCGTCGAACGGCCCCGAGCTCGTGTGCCTTCCGGGACTCGGAAACGGCGCCTTCTCGCCGCCGGTCGTGACGTCCTGGCCCGCCGACCCCGCGCCCGCCGGGCTCGTCTCCATCGATCTCGACTTCGACGGTCGTCGCGACCTGGTCTGGACGCGGCCCGGGACGAACGAGGTGGAGGTCGCGCTGGGCCTCGGGACCGGCCAATTCACGCCGCCGACGCCGCGGCGCTTCACCGTCGGTGCGACCCCGCTGAGCGTGGGGGCGGCCGACGTGAGCCACGACTTCCTTCCGGACGTCGTCGTCGCGAACGCCGACGGCCCGTCGGTGTCGGTCCTCCTCCAGATCTCGCGATGACCCCGGGAGGCGGGTGCGACGCTTGACGACAGTCGGCGCGTGCCCGCGGGACCGGGCGGGGGCGCCGTGACGTACGACCGCCCCCGCCTCCTCGTCGAGGCCGGCTACGGGTTGGGGGACGTCGTCGTGGCGTCGCGGGCTGGCCACGCGATGTGGCTCCTCGGCTTCGACGTGGACCTCCTGGTGAACCGGCCCGAGGCCACGAGCCTCGCCGCGCTCTTCCGCGGCCACGCGGCGCTCGCCCGCGTGCTCACGGACGCCCACCAGGTCGATCCGGACGAGTACGACCTCGGCCTCGCGTGCCACGGGCCCGGCGAGGCGGTGCGGCGCCTGCCGCGACCGCTGGGCCTCCGCGTCCTCGTGGACCACATCGCGCGTCACGGTCTCTCGGACGCCCACCTCGCGCTCCCCCACGCGCTCGGGCTCGACGTCGCGCCGCCGGCCACGCTCGCGCTTCCGAGGGGACCGTCGGACCTCGCCTCGGGAAGTCTCGTCGTGCACGCGGGCTCGGATCCGGCCGCGCGCTTCAAGCGCTGGCCACACTGGGCGGCCCTCGCGGGCCGCCTCGCGGCGCGGGGTCACAGGCTGACCGTGGTGGGCACCGAGCGGGACCGGAGCGAAGACGGATGGGAGCGCGCACACGACGCCCGGTTCGCGCTCCCGCCCGAGGCGCTGCTCGGCGTGCTCCGCGACGCCCGCGCGTACCTCGGAAACGACTCCGGCGTGAGCCACCTCGCGGCCGCCCTGGGGACGCCGTGCCTCCTCCTCTTCGGGCCCACGGAGCCGCGCGTCTACGCGCCGAAGGGCCCGGCGGTGCGGGTGATCGACGCGGCGCCCGACTGGCCGGGCGACCGTCATCCTTTCGCCCGTCGGTACCCCTCGATCGAAGCGCTGACCCTCGGCCGCGTCGAGTCGGAGGCCCTGTCGTGGCTCGACACCGCGCGGCGCGCGCCGCCGCCCCGCACGCCGCCGCGCCGCGCGCCGCCGACGGGAGACCCTGGGGCGACCGCCCCGAGCCCGCGCGAGGTCGCGTCCGCCCCGCCGACGCTCGAGGCGTCCGATCTCCTCTTCCGCCGCGCCTGGACGGCGGTCGTGCTCGGCGCGCTGGCGCGCCGGGGCGAACGTCGCGGCTTCACGGCGTGGCGCCGGACGACGGCGCGCTCGCTGGCCGCCGTCCACCTCCACGCGGCGGCCGCGTGGCGAACGGAGTCCACGGACCTCGCCCGGCGCGTCGAGCGCCACCACGTGAAGCTCGCGTGGCGGACCGCGCGCTCGGTCCGCACCGGCGCCCACCGGCTCCTGCTGACGCTCTCGCGCGCGCTCCGCTCACACGACCGGTGAGCGCGGCCCGTCGCCCGCGCCCGAGCCCGCGCCCGCGCGGCCCGGCCCGACCTCGACGGCACGGGCCACGTCGTCGAGCGTGACCGAGAGCGGCGTCGCCGGGACCTCCCCCACCAGGTCCCGCAGGCGGTCCACGCTCGCCGTGAACGCCGGCTGGTCGGCGGAGCGTGCGGGCCCAAGCGCCGGATCCTCCTCCACCGGACACGACACGCCCAGCCGGCGCGCGAGCCCTAGGAAGACCTCGCGCATCGGCGTCGCCCGTCCCGTCGCCACGTGGACCACCTGCCCCCGGGCGCGCGGCGCGAGGGCCAGGGCCACGTACGCGCGGACGGCGTCGCGCACGTCCACGAGGTCGCGCGTCGTGTCGAGGGGGCCCACGCGCACGACGCGCGCGCGTCCGGCCGCGACGTCGGCGAGACGGGCCGCGAAGGCGCCGACCGCGGTGGTCTCGGCCGCGCCGGGACCGACCAGGTTCGCGGGCCGCGCGACGACGACGACGAGCCCGCGGGTCCGGGCCGCGGCGAGGCCGAGCCCGGTCTGCGCGGCCTTGGTGACCCCGAGCAGCGTGGTCGGCCGAAGCGGCGCGTCCTCCGTCACGGGCCCTCGGCCGGGCGCGAGCGGCCCGTACTCCGCCGCCGACCCGACGAGCAGGATCGACGCGCGAGACCCGACGCGCGCCGCCGCGTCGAGGAGCGCCGCCGCCGGCGCGACGTTGTGGCGGACGAGCTCCGACGCGTCCTCCCCCTCAAAGGACCCGTGGAGGTGGAACACGAGGTCGGGCCCGACGCCTCCCAAGAGCTCCTCCCACGCGCCTCGGGACGCGAGGCGCACGGTGGTGACGCCGGGTCCGTGCCGCCGCAGGCTCACGCGGACCGCCTCGATCCCGCGCGCTTCGAGCTCCGCGAGGAGGTGACGCCCCGTGAACCCGGTCGAGCCCGTGACGACGGCGCGCGTCATGCCGGGTCGAGGCGATCGCGGAGCGCGGGGTAGAGCTCGTTCGCGCGGTCGTAGTCCTCCGGGCGCCCGATGTCGAGCCAGAAGCCGTCGTGTCGCACGACGTCGATCCGATCGCCGCGGCGAATCCCGTCCCGCATGAGGTCGTCGAACCCGTACGGCGTCCCGCGAGGCACGCACGCGAGCGCCTCGCACCGCAGGCAGTAGATGCCCATGCTGACCAGGACGTCGTGGCTCGGCTTCTCCGAGAACTCGACCAGCACGCCACGTTCATCGCACCCCATCACGCCGAAGTCCACGCGCACCGACCGGTAGCAGGCCGCGACGGTGGCGGCGGCGCCGCGCGCGACGTGGGCCTCGTAGAAGGCGCGAAGGTCGAGGTCGGACAGGACGTCCCCGTTCATCACCAGGACGTGCGAGGGGAGGTCCTCGATCAGGGTGAGGGGGCCCACCGTGCCGAGGGGGCTCGCGTCCACGACGTAGTCGAGCGGGACGCCGACCGCCTCGCCGTCGCCGAAGAACGCGCGCACGAGCGAGGCCGACCCGCCGCCCACCGCGAGCGTGGCCCGCGCGCATCCCGCGCGCGCGAGCTGGCGGAGCACGATCTCGAGGATCGGCTTCTCGCCCCCGATCGGCACGAGAGGCTTGGGGATGGTGGCGGTGTAGGGACGCAGCCTGGCGCCCGCGCCGCCCGCGAGGATGACCGCACGCACGAGTTCTTCCTAACCGGGATGACCCATGGAGCACGCGACGTGTTCGACAGAAGCGTCGATGCAGGCTCGCGTTGCGACCGCGGGGCGATCACGCCTTCCCCGACAGGGTGTCCTCTGTGCGCCCGGGCCCCGAGGGCGAGGCGTCGGGAGGAGGCGACCTCCCGTCCCGGCCCAGGATCGGGGGTCGCCGACGACGAAGGACGCCGCCATCGGGGTTCTGGCGTGCGCAGGGCCGCGTGATTCACGTAGGTTCATGGTTTGTCCGGTCTAGATCGAGTAGGCCGAGGCCGAGCGCGGGTCCACGCGACCCGGCTCCGCGTACCAGGCGATCGTCTCGTCGAGGCCCGCGTCGAGATCGACCGCCGGCCGCGCGCCCGTCAGGGCCTCGAGCCGCGCCGCCGATCCCTGGAGCCGCTCGACCTCGGACGACGACGGGCGCGATCGAACGTCGTCCCGGACGACGGGCGTGCCCGGGCGAACGCGCGCCACGATGCGCGCCGCGAGCTCGCCGACGGACACGTCCACGCCGGTCGCGACGTTCACCACCGTGCCGATCGCCTCGTCGCACGAGAGGAGGTCGGCGAGCGCGCGTGCCGTGTCCCGCACGAAGACGAAGTCCCGCCGCGGCTCGAGGTTCCCGACGTGCACCTCGCGCGCGCCCGCGAGGAGCTGCCCGAGGATCGCCGGGACGATCGCGCGCGCGGACTGGCGCGGTCCGTACGTGTTGAAGGGGCGGGCCACGACGACGGGGAGTCCGTAGGTCCGGGCATACGCCTCGGCGAGCTTCTCGGCGCCGATCTTGCTCGCCGCGTAGGGCGACTGGGCCTGGAGCGGGTGGTCCTCGTCGATCGGCGGGTGGCGCGCGGTGCCGTAGACCTCGGAGGTCGAGACCACGACCACCCGCTCGACCGCGCGGCGGCGCGCCGCCTCCAGGACGTGCAGCGTGCCCGTCACGTTCGTCGCGACGAACGACGCCGGGCTCTCGTACGAGTACGGCACGCCCACGAGCGCCGCGAGGTGGAGGACCGCGCTCGCGCCGTCGGTCGCGTCGAGGAGCGAGAATCCGTCGCGGACGTCCCCGGCGACGATCTCGAGCGCGTCCTCCGTCGCGGGCGAGAGCGCGTCGAGCCAGCCCCGCGAACCGAGGGCGCGATAGTGCGTGAACGCGCGGACGCGCGCCCCGCGGGAGACGAGGGTCTCGACGACGTGGCTGCCGATGAACCCGGCCGATCCCGTCACCAGCACGGTGCGGCCCTCGAGGTTCACGCGCCGCCCACCGGGGCCCGTGCCGCGTCGCGAGACGAGCCGACGGGCGCGGTCGCGAGCCGCAAGAGCGACTCGACCACCTCCTCCGGGCGGAGCTCGGCCCGCGCCACGTTTTCGAGGCCGCGCCGCGCGACGTCCTCGCGATGCGCCTCGTCCGAGAGCAGTCGCTCCACCGCCTCCGCCCAGGCCGAGGGCGGCGCGTCGGGAGGGAGGAGCACCGCGGCGTCGCCGCCGATCTCGGGGATCCCACCGACGCGGCTCGCGACCACGGGGATCGCGTTCGCGTGCGCCTCGAGCACGACACGCGGGGACGCGTCCTCGCACTGCGAGGGGACGAGCAGCACGGCCGTGCGCGCGTAGACCTCGCGCATGTCGAGGAACGGCCCGATCACGCGGACGTTTCGTGCTCTGCGCCGCGCGAGCCGTCGGACCGCGCGGGCCCCGCCCGGGAAGCCGCGGGGCACGGCGAGAGCGAACGCGCGCTCGGGCAGCAGGCGTGCGACGCCGAGGGCCACCTCGACGCCCTTCGTCGGGAGCGGGTTCACGAGCGTGACCATCTCGGGCCACCGCCGGGCGGACCGGTAACGCTCCCGGCAAACCAGCGGTCGCAGCACGGAGACGGGGCGGCCGAGGCGTCGCTCGGCCCGTTCCGCGACGAACCGGGACGCCGCCGCGACGAGGGCCCCGGGCGGGACCGGCCCGGCCTCGGGGCGGAGGGTCGCGTCCGGGAGCCAGAGGATCGCGCGGGCGCCGGCCGCGGCGGCGTCCGCGGCGAGCGCGGGCCCGCACGCGTTCCACGCCAGGACGACGTCGGGGCGAAACGCCCCGAGGCGCTCCGCGAGGGCCGCCCGGACGTCGTGCCGGCGGGCGCGCACCGTGCCGTAGCCGTTCGCCGCGTCCCGGCGGCCGACCCGGGCGAAGCCGGTCCGCGCGCGCCAGAGGCGGTAGCGCAGCCGGCGAAGCCCGCGACCGAGGCCCGCGACGACCTCGCACCCGTGGCCCCGCGCGAGGAGCGCGCCCACGAGCTCGTCGATCGACACCTCGGCGCCGCCGTGGACCTCGGGCGGGTATCGCTCGCCGGTGGCGAAGAGGAAGCGCATCGAGCGCGGATCATCGCGTCGCGCGGACGTTCCGGCAAGGACCCGGGCCGGACGACACGTCGCGTTGTCGGGCGGTGCACGCTCCCGTATGCTCCGCGGGCCCGGGGGCGGCCGTGCACGAGAGGGTCTTCGCCGAGTTCGAGAGCGTCTGTCGCGCACGGGGCGCGGGCGGCGCGGTCCTCGAGATCGGGGCCGTGCCCGGCCCCGAAGCCCTCCTCTGCCTGCCCGCCCTGGCCGGCGCGACCGAGAAGGTCGGGGTTGCCCTCGACGGTCCCTCCCGCCACGCCGACTTCGAGATCCTGCGGGCGAACGCAAACGACCTCTCCTGCTTCGAGGACGCACGGTTCGACACGGTGCTCACGAACTCCGTCCTCGAGCACGACCCCCGCTTCTGGCTGACGCTCGCCGAGATCCGACGCGTCGCGCGTCCGGGCGCGCTCGTGGCGATCGGCGTGCCGGGTTACGGCCCCAGGCGCCTCACGCGCGGCGCCCGTCTCGTTGGCGCGATGGCCAGCGTGCCGCTGCTCGGCCGACCGCTCCGCGCCTGGGCCGACGCGCTCTCGGCCTCGACGCCGACGCTCGTGGTGCACCGGTTCCCGGGCGACTACTACCGGTTCGGGGAGCAGGCCGTGCGGGACGTGTTGCTCGCGGGTCTCGAGGAGGTCGAGGTGCGGACGGTCCTCGTGCCCCCGCGCTACGTGGGGGCGGGTCGCCGGCCCGGCCCGGAGGTCCCCGACGCGCGTCCGGACGGGATCGCGAACAGGTCGCGCCGCTCGGGCCGCTCCCACGGGCCGTCGAGCCAGCCGTCCGCGTAGCCGACCTCGGCGGCGACGTCGCCACAGATCGCGAGGACCTCCCGCACGCGCGCGCGGTCCCCGGGCGCTTGGATGCGCCGCACGTCGAATCCGCTCGCGTCCCCGGGTCCCGGCGGGGCGAGGCCGAGGTGCCCGGCGAGACGCTCGGCGCACCGCCGGGGGCTCAGCGCGAGCTCCTCGTAGCGCAGTCGGAGCACGCGCTCGGCGGGGACGCTTCGCGCGAGCCACCGGTGCGCACGGCCGACCTCGTGTCGCCAGACGAGGGCGTGCCGCACGTAGGGCGGGTCGGTCGGGACCCGCCCGGGCGGGCGGCCGACCGCGCGGTACGCGCCCGCGAGCACCGCGCGACCGAGCGGGTGCTCGGGGAGCGTCGTGACGTGCGGGCGTCGGAGCGAGGCGGTCACGGGGTGTCGCACGAGGAACACGACGCGCGCGTCCGGGAACGCGTCGAGGAGGAGCGGGAGGACGAGGATCGACTCGGGGAGCTTCCAGCCGAAGGGCTCGCCCTCGCGGAGCCAGTCGCCGTACACCGCCTCCAGGGTGGAGAGGATCCTCGCCCGGGCCCCGTCGCCCTCCGGCAGGTCCACCGCGTCGCCGCGCTCCTCGACGAGCTCGTAGACGAGCGGCGCGAGGGCCACGGAGTCGAAGCTCTCGTTGACGCGCGGCCCCAGGAAGAGCCCGAGACGCGCGGCGAGGTCGGCGAGGAGTCGCGTTCCGCCGCCGCCCGTCCCGACCAGGAGCGCGGGGCGTTCGCGAGGGCCCTCCCACGATCGGGCGGGTGCGCCTCGCGCCGCGCGTTCGGCGAGCGCCTGGGCGTACGTGGCCTGGGCGTCCTGCCAGTCGGCCGCGCGTTCGGTGGCCTCGACGACGGCGCGAAACCCCGCGACGAGGCGGACGAGCGCGCGGCGACGTCCGCCGGGGACGACGCGGGCGAGCCGCCGGCGAAGCCGCGCGGAGAACGGGGCCTCGAGGTCGGACGCCGTACCGACCAGACGCTCGAGATGGCGCAGATGTCGCCGCGCGGCGTCGGACGCGACGCGCATCGCGTCCTTCACCTCGGCGCGCGCAACCGAGTCGCTCTCCTTCGCGGTCACGGCGGGACCGCCCCGGGCCACGGGCACGCGAGGACCGCGCGGAGCGAGGCCACGAGGAAACGCGAGCGGTCGAACGTGGGCTCCCGCGTCTCGCCGTCGCCCGCCGCGAGGACGTTCCTCACCCGTTCCAGCATCTCCCGGGGCGTCCTCGCGAGCGCGTACGCCCGGCCCGGCGCGAGGTAGCCGCCGGCGAGCGCCTCGCTCACGAGCGGCCGACCGCAGAAGAGAGCTTGCACGCACCGGTTCTCGAAGTTCTCGAAGGCGTGGGCGTGGAGGTTCAGCACCACCCTCGAGCGATTCATCAGGCGGCGCGCGTCCTCGTCGAAGAAGCCGTGGGCCACGTGGACGACGTGGAGGTGGGCCTCGAGCAGGGCGAGGAACTCCTCCCGGTGCGGCGAGCTCCAGCCGAGGAAGCACGCGTCGACGTCGCGTTCGACGGCCTCCGGGAAGAACAGGCACTCGCTCACCGGCAGGGGGTGGATCACGAGCGGCTCGCAGCCCTCGGCGCGGAGCAGGGCCTCGGACGACGGGTCGTGGTGGATCCAGAGGTCCCAGTCGAGGCGGCGCGCGCGGCGCACGTTCGCGAGCCGCCGCTTCGTGTCCTTGTGCGCGCCGCGGCGTCGGTGCGGCAGCGGCTCGGTGGAGTACGCGACCAGGCGCACGCCCGCCGCCCGGAGGGCGCGCGCGTGCTCGGGGCGGTCCGCCAGCATCCAGGGCTCGAAGACGACGCACGTCCGCGCGCCCGTGGCCGCCACGCGCTCGGGAAGCCCTTCGAGAAGGTCCTTCTGGCCGAAGCGGACCTCGTAGGCGTATCCCCACCCCTGGCGCACGGCGTCCTCGTAGCACGAGCGGAAGTACCGCGGCTGCCCGACGAAGAGCACGGGCTCGCCCCCCCGCGGTCGGGGCGCGGCGAGGTCTTCTGCGGCGGGCGCACGAGCGAGCGGCACGGCGCGCGAGGATACCGGAGAGGCGGGTCGGCCCCTCCCGCCGTCAGACGCCGCTCGTGAAGAAGAACCACCTTCGATACCGCCGTCGGTCCGCGCACAGGACGCGGGGGACGTCCTGCTCGATCTCGAACGTGTCGAAGTCCAGGGACGTGAAGCGGGGGTCCTCGGCCTCCGCGAGGTACTCCGCCTGGAGGGCGCGGCACTCGGCGCGCGACACGTCGGTCGAAAAGACCTGGATCGGGATCTCGGGCCCGAGGTCGCGCAGGCCCGACGCGGCCGGGAGGACGTGGAGGACGTGCTGCGCCTTGAGCCAGCTCGCCTCGGCGCCCCCCATCCACGTGAGGTGCCACCCGCCCTCCTCCACGTAGCTCCACCGCGGGTCTCTCCGCTCGAGGAGCCGGCCCGCACGGCCCTTCCCCAGGCGCACCTCGTGAGCGCCGATGCGACGAAGCGTCGCGTACCGGCACGCGACCGTTCCGAGCCACGCGGGTGGCCCCGAGCCGTCGGGCCAGGCGTGGTTCACGTAGCGATGGTAGTGACGCTCGACGAACACGGCGAACCGCGCGTCGTGAAGGCGCCGGTCGAGGGCCGCGACCTCGGATGCGCGAGGGATCTCGTCTACGTCGCTCACGAGGACGACGTCGCGGCCGGAGAGGTGGAGCGGCCGGAGCGCTTCGCCGATCGACTCCCGCTGGTGCCGCTCGATCTCGGCCCGCTCCGCCTCGTCCCGCGGCGACGCCACGGGGCAATCGGTCAGCGTGTGGACGACGAGCTTCTCCCGATAGGGTTGGAATCGGGACCGGTGCGCGGAGAGGAAGAGGGGCTTCTCGACGCCGGCGTGCGTGAAGGTCGCCTCCACGACGACGAACCGATCGACGACGTCCCACAGCTCCCGAAGCCGCAGCTCGAGCAGGTCGAGCTCGTTGAGGCACATGCAGGTGTCTACGACCCGCGCACGCGACCGCGAGGCGAGCGCGCGAAGCCGGGACCAGCCGCGGGCGAGGGGGTTCACGATCGGCGGCTTCCGGTGCGCGACGACCCGACCCGCGCGGGACGGAGGCCGGACGGACGAAGGGCGAGCTCCGCCGGCGGGTTTCGGTCCAGCTCGTTCGCGAGGCTACGGAGCCAGAGGAGCCCGAGGAGGGTCGCGGCGGGGATCGTGACGAGGAACGCCCACGGGGCGTAGGCGAGCACGAGCGCGTGGAGACCGCCGAGAACGCCCAGCACGAGCAGCGCGAGGAACGTGACGCCGATCCCCTCCGCGGCCTGGCTCCCCGTGAACGCGCGCGAGAACGGCAGTCGCTTCCAGGTCACCGCGCCCACGACGCACACGGTCAGGAGCGCGCCGACGAACGCGTGGACCAGACCCGCGAGCGTCGTCCAGCGCGGGTCGAACGCCAGCGCGATGGCGGTCACCGCGACGGCCGCCACGAGCACGTGTCGCACCAGCATCGCGCCCACGATTCCGAGCCAGAACCGCCCGTAGCGGCGCATCGGGGACGACTGGAGGCACCACACCGCGTCGTGGTCCTCGTGATACGGGAGGAGCATGAGGAGCATGGCCGGCGCCGACGCGACCAGGTAGGGGACGATGGGCGAGAAGGCGTTCACGCCGTCCTGCCGGGATTGGATCACCCCGAACACCTGGAACGCGACCGGCGTCACGAGGCTCGGGACCGCCCTGGCAAGCGACGCCCGGCTCCGCATGGCGCCGGCGTAGAGCAGCCAACCCGCACGCGCCTCCGCGGTCTCGAGGCCCGGCAGGGATTTCCAGGGCCGGCGCGGCGCGACGGCAGGACGCCCGGTCCTCGACGGCCGTCCGGCGTCGTGCCCCGAGACGAGTCGTTGGAGGTCCTGCAGGTACCCGCGGCCCAGCGCCACGACGAGCATCCACGCCGAGAGGGGCACGGCCGCGAGCCCGATCGCTGCACGGAGGAGGTTCGGACCGTCCGTTCGGAGCAACGCCGCCTCCACGATCGAGGCGAACCACGCGGGAGGGACGAACACGCCGTAGCGGTCGATCCAGGCGGACACGGAGCCCGCAGCCACCACCTGGGTTCTCCCGGCGAAGAGGATCTGGGGACCGAGCGCGAAGACGAGGCTCACGAAGGCGGGAAGGAGGGCGAGCAAGGTGCGAAGCCGCTCGCCGCCGAGGAGCCGGAGCGCCGCCCGATAGACGACGAAGGCCAGGACCAGCGCGAACCAGCCCGTCCACACCGTCGCCCCGAGGTAGAGAGGGACGCAGAGCGCGTTTCGCCACTTCACGGCCGCGACCACCGAGGGAATCGCGCCGAGCGCCAGCGCAACGACCGCCGTGTGCTGCGCCGCCACGGTCAGGCGCGCGGCGAGATACGTACGCGAGGTGATGGGGAGGTGGAAGAGGATCTCGTCTTCGCCGGGCGCGACCACCACGCTGGCGAAGTCCGCGACGACCGCGAGCAGGAGCATGACGAGGGCCATCGTGAGGAACGTCACGCCGAACAAGATCCGCGAGTCGAGGAACGCGGCGGCGATGCCCACCAGGCCGCCGTAGAGCACGTAGATCCACGTGGCCTGGCCCATCGACCACCCGCGGCGGTTCGCCTTCGCCTGGACGAGCCCGGGCGGCTCCCTCCGCGAGAGCGTCCAGAAGGCCCGCCGGAGCACCTGGAAACGCCCGGGATCGACCCCGAAGGCCCGGAGGAACGGAAGGGTCATGCCGTCGGCTCGCCCCCACCCTGCGCCGACCCGCCCCCGGACTGGACCGCACCGAGGATGCGTGCGGCCTGCGCGTGCGTCTGCTCCCCCACCGTGAGGCGCTGGAACAGGGCCTCGAGCGTCGCGTCGCCGGAGCGCGTGCGGAGCGCCGCGATCTGGCCGTCGGCGACCACACGCCCGTGGTCGATGATGATCACCCGGTCACTCACCCGCTCGACGACGTCCATCAGGTGCGAGGAGTAGACGACGGAGGTGCCTCCCGCCGCCAGGCCGCGGATCACCTCCTTCACGGTGACCGTCGCGTTCGCGTCGAGGCCGTTCAAGGGTTCGTCGAGGAAGAGAACGCGCGGCGCATGCAGCAACGCCGAGGCGATCACGACCTTCTGCTTCATGCCCTTCGAGAATCCGCCCATCCGGCGAGACGCCACGGATCTGAGCCCGAAGGACTCGAGCAGCTCGTCGATCCGGACGTCGAGGAGCGCCGGGTCGAGCCCGTGGAGGCGTCCGACGAGCGTCAGGTGCTCGACGGGCGTCAGCGTCTCGTAGAGCGCGCCCGACTCGGGGACGTAGCCGACGAGGCCCCGCACGAGGACCGGATCGAGGCGCGGGTCGAGCCCCGCGACGAGGATCCGCCCCACCTCCGGGCGGAGGAGGCCCAGGAGGATCTTGAGGGTCGTGGTCTTGCCGGCGCCGTTCGGCCCGAGGTAGCCGACGACCTCGCCCTCCCCGACCGAGAACGTCACGTCTTCGAGGACGCGCTTGGCCGGGAACGCGAACGAGAGACCCTCGACCTCGATGGCGAGCATCGCTCCTCCTCCCGCCCGGCAGCGCGGTCCGAGATGCTACCGCCGCGCGGGACCTCGAACCCCCGCCGTGGGGCCCTCGTCGTCACCGACTCGCCACGTGCGCGGCGTCGCGGGAACGGAGGAGCGCCTACTTGGGGCCGCGGCCCGAGGCACGTCGATTGCGACCGGTACGCCATGGCGACGCGGCGGAGGAGCGGCCTGGGCGCGGTGGCGGTCGCGGCGCTCCTCACCGGCGCGGCTTTCGCGACGATGACCGTGGGCTACGACGCGGTGGAGGCGTCGCGCGGCCATGGGCCCTCGGGGCGCGACGGGGTCGGGACCGCGCGGACGCCGGTCCGGGTCCTTTCCCACAGGCCGCGCGCGGGCCCCGACGACGAACCGCGCCTTCGCGGATGCGTGCCGCCGAAGGGCGCGACGTGCGCCGTGCCCCCGGAGCGGGTCCGCATCCGCGTGATCGACGCGGGGGGACGTCCGGTCGCGGCCGCGCGCGTCGCCATCGCCCCGTCCCTCGCGGGGCCTCCGCCCGAGCTCCGGCCCGAGGTCTTGGGCCTTCTCACGCGATCCGACGGCACCCTCGACGTCTCGGCGCCACCGGCGGCGTCGTCGTTCCGGCTCCTCGTCTACGCCGGCGCGCGCGGCGAGGCGACGATCCCCGATCTCCTCCCAGGGCACCTCGTAGACGTGCCCCTCGGTCCTGGGGTGACCTTCCAGGGTCGCGTGCACGACGCGGCGGGCCAGCCGATCGCCGACGCGACGGTTTGCTACGAGCTCGCGTCGCGCCTCGCGACCCTCGAGGTCGAGACGAGGACCGACGGCGCGGGCGGCTGGCGCCTCGAGGGCCTGCCGGTGGACGGCGTCGGCACGTTCGTCGTGCGGGCGGCGGGCTTCGCGCCCCGGGAGGTCCTCGCCGGTCCCGGCGACGGACGAGACGTGGACGTCGAGATGGGCGCCGGCGCCACCCTGGTCGGCGGCGTCTACGACGGGGAGACGGGGGAGCCGCGATCGGGAGCTCGACTCGTCGTCGCCCGCGGTACGCGCTACGCGTCTTTCGACGGCGCCGATCCCTTCGAGGACGAGGTGTTCGCCTCGGGCGCCTCCGGTCCCGACGGACGCTTCCGGATCGAGCGCGCACCGACGGACCGGGCCTACGGTGGCCTCGAGCTCCGGGTCTCGCTGCCCCCGTACCGACCCCGGACCGAGAGTTGCGACGCGCTCGCCGAAGGAGAAGTCCAACGCTTCGGGATCGGCCTCGTCGATCCGTCCGGCGACCCGGAGCCGGCCCCGCTTCCGGTCTTCTGCCCGGACGTCCGTGGCGTCGTGCTGCTCCCGGGCGGACGGCCTGCGCGCGGCGCTGGGATCCAGGGTCAGGGTGCGTTCACCGACTCGGAGGGCCGCTTCGCCATCCGCGCGTGGGAGAGCCCGCCGTTTCGGCTCTCCGCCGACCTCCCCGGGTACTCGCGCGCGGCGACGTGGTGCCGCCCGAACGAGACGGGCCCGATCACGCTCGTCCTCGGGCCCGCGCGGACGATCCGCGGCGAGGTGCACGGCGACGACGGACGGGGGAGCGAGGGCGTGGAGGTAACCGTCTACGACGCGGCCTGGAATCCCGACGACCTCGCGGAGGACGACGAGGATCTTCCGCCCTTCCTCCGCGCTTCCGACGACCCGCGGCCCGCGGGCGCGGCCGGCGCGGGGCCCGAGACCGCGGTCCCCCGCGAGCCGGCCCAAAAGCTCCTCGACCGGACCACGACGGACGCCGCGGGGCGCTTCGAGCTCCGGCAGGTCCCGCCGGGTCCCGTCCACGTGATCGCGAGGCGCTGGCGCCGCTCTCACCGCTGCTATGGCGGCCGATCGCTGGCGTGGACGCGGGTCGTCCCCCGATTCGCCGGCAGCGTCCTCTCGATCGGGGCGCCCGAGAGCCGAGAGGCAGAGCCCTCGGGCGTGTCGGACACGAAGCGACCGGAGCCGACGTGCGACCTGCACGTGCAGGCGCGCGACGCCGAGGGCCACGTCCTCCCCGCGCGCGGGCTCACGGTGTCGATGGGACCCGCCCTCGTCCGCGAGACCGCACCGGACGAGACCGGAGCCGCCGTCGTCGTCGGCGGGGTGCGGCCCGGGACGTACGAGCTGGCCGTATCGGCCCCGGGTTTCGTTCGGGCCACGACGACCGTCGAGATCGAGGCGGGAGAGCGGCGTCACGACGTCCGGCTGGCGCTCTCTCGCTCCGCGACCCTTCGCGTCGTGATCGTCGCGCCGAGCCCGCTCGCGCCGGAAGAGGTTGCGCTCGAGCTCCGGGGCGAGGAGAGCGGCCCCCTACAGCCGGACGGGTTCGACGAAGAGGGACTCCTGCTCCACGGCGTCCCCGCGGGCGCCTACCACGTCGAAGCGGACGTGCCCGGCTCGCCGGGCCTCGCCCTCCGCGACCCCGGCCCGATCGTCCTTGGTCCGGGCGAGACGCGCGTGATCCGTCTGGTCTTCGACGACGACGGCCCCGCGGGCACGCGCTGAGCGCCGGCGCCGTGGATCTCGCCTGCCCGATCGGGCTCCGGGGCGTCAGTCCGCACGCGCGAGCAGCGCCGTCTTCCCGACGAGCTCGCCGAGCGCCGCCGTCGTGGGCGCCAGGAGCATCACCACCCGGCGGCCGCGCGCGTGCCCTTCCTTCTCCAGCGTCCCGCCGCGCTGGAGATCCTCCAGCAATTGGGCCCAGGGGATCGGGAGGAGGTCCCGGACGTTCTCGGGGACGTCGCGATCGGGGCTGTCCGCGGCGAAGAGCAGCACGACCACGCCACCCCGTGGGTAGAAGAGGGACTTCTCGTAGGCGCCGGCGTCGTGGTGGAAGGAGAAGACGTCCACGTGGAGCTCGTCGCGCAGCCGCGTCGTCGCGGCCCTCCAGGCGGGGCCGAGCACGTACGCGGTCGGCTTCGCGCTCTCGAGCTCCAGGAGCGCGACCCACGCGTCTACGACGCGCGAGAGCAGCCCGTCGAGCGTCGCGTCCTCGGATTGGAGCGCCTCCCTGAGCATGGGGCGCACACAGAGCCCGAGTCGGTTGAACCGAACGTAGGCGTCCCACAACCGTCGTCCGGCCGCGAGGTCCCGGCTCGCCACGCGAGCGAGACGATCGGGTCCGTCGTGCACGAGGCCCGGGGCCAGCGCGTAGCAGAGCCCCTCGCCCACGGTCTCCGCGTCGAGGCTCGGGGCGCCCCGGGCGGCCTCCTCGAGGGCCTCGTGACGCGGCGCGAGGAGGGCGTGGAAGAGCTCGTGGAGGAGCGTCGCGTACGTGTCCTCCGTTTCCCCCACCTCCAAGGCCACGCGGCCGCCGTTGTAGCCGCCGCCGAGCGCCGACCCGACGGGGTTCGCGATGAGGTAGATCGGCACCTCGAGATCGCGCACGGCACAGAGTCGCGCCAGCGGCGTGAAGTCGGCGGTCAGGCGCTCGCGCCACGCGACCACGCGGTCGCAAAACGCGAGGACGGACGACCGCCGCCGGCTCGTGAACGCGTCCACGCGCGGCCCGAAGTGGGACAGGACCTCCCCCTCCGCCTCCGCCTCGGCGGCGGTGAGGCGACCGGCCCGTACGCCCGCGGCGAGCGCCTGCGCGAGCGGGAGCGGCGTGTAGAAGGTCTGCTCCAGCCCCTGGCCCCAGCCCTTGCGCTTCCGAAGGGCGGCGTGCCGGGCGAGCGCGGCGAGGTCGTCCGCGGACAGGCCTTCGTCGGCCTCGAAGGCCCGGCGGTACTGCGCGTGACAGAACGGGCTCCAGCCCGAGAGCTGATCCACGACGTGGAAGAGGTGCGCGGTCCGCGAGACGTGCACTTCGAGGTGGACGGGCCCCACCACGAGGACGACGGGCTCCTCCGCACGAGCCGGTGAAGAGGCGAGCAGCACGCCGATGCCGGCTCCCATCGCCGTGCGAACGGCTCTCCGCCAACCGCCCGTACCGATTCCGCGTACGCTCATGTCGCCCTCCGCGCGGCGCCCTGCGGGACCGGCGTCGCCCGCACCTTCGGTCTTCACCCTCCCGCGACCACCGCGGCCCCACGCTTGGTAGCGCTCGATCTCCTGGCTGACCCCGCGCGCGGGGGGGGGGGCAGGACCAGGGGGATGCAGGGATCCCGCTCCCACGTTCTTCGCGGCGTGCTTCTTCACACGCACCCCGCGCGGCTGGACCCAACCGCGGAGCGCGTTCACCCACCTCGTCCGCGATCGCACCAGCCCACTGCGCGCGCGGATCTGCATCCGATCCCGATGCGCTTCCTCCCCCCGGTGGCGAGCGGGACGAAGGAGTTCATGGATCGTTCGTCTTACGCGACCCAATTCGTTCGCACCGACCTCGTCGCTCGCGCGCCGATTGCCGTAGACGAACGTCTCCATGTGCTGGCGTCCGCAATACCCCCTGACCGGAATTCATCGACCCGCGGCTCCAATCGGCGCCCGCATCGCGAGCCTATGCGAGAGAAAGTCCACCGCCGGTTCACGCCTGTGCGGGTGCAAGCAAGTCCTCCCGCCCCGGCGGCTGGTGAAGGGAGACGCGGGCGAGCTCGGGGCGCTCGCGGCCCGGCGGACGGTCTTGGTGGGTCTCATGTCGGCGCACCACTGGCATGGTACCGCACCGTCCTTGCCGGAACACCGGTCGCGCGCCGCCACGGGAGATCTCCTGGGCCCCGCACGACCTCCGCCAGGCCGTGCCTCCCGCGCCGCGCCGAGCGCGCGTCCTGCGCCCTTTTGTGGGCGGTTCGCGAGTCTCGAAATCGTCGGGCCGGACCGGGCGTCGCCGTGTCACCCAGCCGATCTGGCGACGCAACGCGCTCGTGGCCGTGTCAGCACCCTGCGCGTTCCGTCCCCGGCAAGCGCGGCTCGGAAGCTCTCTCGCGATGGTCGTGCAGCCTTCCCAGCATGCTCTCCAACCGGCGCGCCAGCTTGTGCGCAGCGCCGTCCACCGCCTGCTCCAGCGTCGCGGCGTGGTCCGTCACCGCCACGGGCGGCCGGCCTTCGAGACGAGCCTCCAGCATGCAGCGCTGGTCTTGCTGCCCGCTCCTTTCCCCGTTCTCGTCTCGGAGATGAACCTCCACCCGGGTGATGTGCTCACTGAAGCGCTTCAGCACCTGCTTGATCGTGGTCCCCACATGCGCGGCCAGCGCTTCGGTTCCGTCGATGTGGACGTCGGTATTGAGTTGGATGTGCATCGGGTCTCCTGTCGGATTGGCCAGCACCGGCGACGCGCGGCGCGGCGTTCAGGACGAAGCAACCGCGACGTCAAATCCATGACGAAGACTCGCCGCCACGCCGGTACGACCAGACATGCGCTCGACCTCGTTCAGCATCGTCCCCCCACGACCGGCCACCGCGGCATGGGCGACGTGCGACAGGTCCTTCCCGCCCGACCCCTCGGGGGCGTCCGCGGCCAGAGTGGGGCGGCCACCCCTTAGATGCCGGGGCCCGGGCGTGCGGCTCGAAATAGTCGAGCGAGGCTCACGCGGCGCGCGTCCACCGCGCAGCGGCACGCGGGAGCGCCGTCGCTCAGCCGCGCTCGACCCCGCGCGGGACGCCGGGGCCTGTCTTCCCCCGGGGCTGGTTGCTGCGGACTTGGCTCTCGATGCGTGCCGCCAGAACGGGTGCTCTCGCTTTGTACCCCCGGAGCCGCTGTAACGTCCATGGACAGATGTCACCCGTGGAGCGACGCAAATGAGCCAGCCGTACCAGCCGGGCAACGCACCGAACGCTCGGTCGCACCTGAACGACGCCGAGGAACGGCTCGAGCGCAAGAACCGCCAGCGGAAGCACGGCGCTACGGACGGAATCGCCAACGGCCTGGTTCAAATCCTCGCGACGCTCGAACCGGATCACGAGGCGGAGATCCGGAACATCGTGAAGAACGTCACCGAGCACGAGCGCGACGAGCACTCGCGCGTCCTGGACATGGGGAGCGACAAGGACGGTCTCTGGGTCGAGACGGAAACCGAGAAGCACGCGCAGCACATCGCCGATGCCATCTCCCGCGCGCGCAACATGGAACTCGAGTCCTACTACGACGACGCGGGCAAGCAGCGCGTGCTGACGCTCCGGTTCAAGGCGTCCTAAGCCG
This sequence comes from uncultured Planctomycetota bacterium, assembly GCA_963752285.1. GTDB lineage: Bacteria > Planctomycetota > PLA2 > PLA2 > JAEUHO01 > CAVVXN01. Next base: position 178,013 of record CAVVXN010000004.1, on the reverse strand, counting down.
GGACCAGTGGCGGCGCCCGGGGCCGGCTCCCCGGATGGGGCCCAAACACCTACGAGGCGCGCACGGAGCGGAGTGCAAGGCGATGGACGCCGCGCGAGCCCGTGTCGCCAGCGTCAACGGGCGACAGGGACGACCCCTCGGGACCGACTCCCCGAGCCGGTAGTCCACGGGAGGGGTGGTACCCCCAACGGGATTTGAACCCGTGTTTCCGGCTTGAAAGGCCGGTGTCCTGGACCAGGCTGGACGATAGGGGCGGGCTAGATCTCGGGTGCCGCGGGGGGCCTGGGGCCCGGGTCGGCGCTGCGACGGAGGGTCGAGGCGGACATCGGCCTTGTCAAGAACGCCGACGGCCCCGTACGGTGCGATTCCTTTCGAGTGGCGGCCCCCGTCCCTCGGAAGACCCAGCGGGAGAGGAGGAGGCATGGCGCCGGACACGACCACTTCCACGATCGCGGACCTGGCCGGGAAGGGCTGGGCCGAGCACGCGGACGACCCGAAGGGCGTCTTCGCCCGGGTCGTGGACGCGGTGTCGCGCACGGAGGGTCCGGGCGACGTGCTCCAGCTCGCGGCGCTCGGGACCCACGTCGCGGGCGACCACCTCGGCGACTGGGCCGCGGGACGAGGCCTCGTCGAGAGCCTCCGGCCCCGCGTCGAAGCCGGGAGCGACGCGGACCGGTCGCTCTGGCGCTACGCCGCGATCCTGGAGCTCTGCGCAGGCGGCGACTGGGAGCCGCTGCTCCAGCGCGGGATCCAGGGGAGCGAGGCGTCGAGCCGCATCCGCGTGCTCGGGCTCGCGGCGCAGGCGCTCGCACAGCAGGGCGCACTCGACCGTTGCGCGGGCCTCGTCTCCGAGTGCGAGGCCCTCGCGGCCTACGGTCCCGGGAAGGGCGATCCCGCCGCACGGGTTCTCGCGATCACCGGCAACAACCTCGCCTGCACGCTCGAGGAGAAGGGCGACCGGACCCCCGACGAGGACCGCCTCCTCGAGCGCGCGGCGAAGATGGCCCGCACGTACTGGGAGGTCGCGGGGAACTGGGAGAACGTGAAGATCGCGGAGTACCGCCTCGCGATGACGATGCTCGCGCTGGGCCGAATCGACGACGCCGAGCGCCACGCGGAGAACGCGCTCTCCATCTGCCGGGCGAACGACGGCGGTCCGAGCGACGCCTTCTTCTGTCACGAGGCGCGAGCCCGGGTCGCGCACGCGCGTGGGGACCACGGCGCGGCGAGGCGCGCCCGCGAGGAGGCTTCGACCTGCCTGGGTCGGATCGACGACGAGGACACGCGATCCTGGTGCCAGGACGCGCTGGAGAAGCTCGACGGGGACCTCGGATGAGCCCGGGCGCGGGGACGCGTCCTACTTCCGGAAGACGTGGTTCAGCCAGTCGGTCCAGCGGTCCCGGTTCGCGCCGACCTGGGCCCAGTCCACCTTCGCCATGCGGAAGTCCTTCCCCGGCCGCTTCACGTGCTCGGGAAGCTTCACATCCTGGTTCTCGGTCCGCAGGGGCATCTGCGCGCTCGGGCCGTTCGCGAGCTCGAGCTCCACCCCGGGGCTCGCGATGTGCTCGAGAAGCCGGGCCGCGTTCTCGGGGTTCGGACCGCCCCGGACCAGGGCGGCCGTGTTCGCCATGACGACCGTGCCCACCTGCCCCTCGCCCTGGTCGGGATAGACGATCTCGACGGGGAAGCCCTGCTGCACCGCGCCCCAGGCGTCGTCGGTGTCGGTCAGGCAGAACGCGACCTTCTTCTCGCTGTCACGGGCGAGCTGCATGGCCTCGCCGTTGCCGGGCGTCAGACGCAGCAAGCCGTCGTCCATCGCCGCGACCACGCCCTCGAAGAAGGCCTTCCCCTTCGCCTCGTCGCGCGTCAGGATCACGACGGCGTGCGTGAAGGTCGTGCCGACGAACGGCTCGGCCATCGCGGTCTGGAAGCCCATCGCCTTGTACTTGGGGTTCAGAAGGTCGTCCACGGAGGTGGGCCGGTCCTTCGGGTCGGGCAGGAGCTTCGTGTTGACGAGCAGCACGCGCGCCCGCGCGCCGAACGCCACGTAGAGGCCCTTCGGGTCACGCCACTCGGGCGGGAAGCGCTCCGCGAGACCCGGCGGGAGCGGCGCGAGGAGGCCCCGCAGGCCGAGGTCCACGATGTGCATGTTCTCGTTCGACCAGTACACGTCCGCGCGCGGGTGCGAACGCTCCTGCAGGAGCTGCTGCGGCAATCCGATGGAGCGGTTGCGCTCGTTCTCGGGGACGAACTTGACCTCCTGCCCGGTCTTCTTCTCGTACTCGTCCGTGATGCCGCGGCTCTGGTCCTGGTCCACGCCGCAGTAGAGGACGACGTCGGGCGCGGGCTCGGGCCAGAACACCCACGCGACGACCGCGGCGACGGCGAGGATCACGAGGGGGAGGACGACGGCTCTCACCAGCGCTCCTTTCGGGGATCTCGGCGGCAACACGAACGCCACGACGGCCAGAGGGACGCGCGGGCCACGGCGGGGTCCTCAGAGGCTCCCCGTCCGCCCGCGGCGCGCGGCTTCCTTGAACCGCGACGCGTCGATGCCGAGGGTCCTCAGCTTCTTGTGGAAGTTCGGGCGCGAGATGCCGGCCAGTCGCGCCGCGGCCGCGACGTTCCCGCCGGTGCGCGCGAGGAGGTCCTCCACGTAGTGGACCTCGAACGAGCGGCGCGCCTCCTCGAGGGGCGGCGGACTCCCGTCGGTCGAGCGCGCGACATCGCCCCTCGCCTCCGGCTCGGGCTCGAGCGACTTGAGCTCCTGCTCGACGCGCTCGAAGTCCTCGGGCGAGAACTTCCGCTCGACGAGCGCACGGAGGTGGCGGTTCTCGCGTTGCAGTCGCTGCTCGGCGAGAGCGCGCTCGAGGAGGCGCACCACCTCCTCCATCGGGAACGGCTTCTGGAGGTAGTCCTTCGCGCCGCGGCGCATCGCCTCGAGCGCGCTCCCGAGCGAGCCGTAGCCCGTCATCACGAGCACGGGCACCTCGGGTCGCATCTCGGTGAAGATCGCGACGAGGTCGAGGCCGCCCAGGTCGGGGAGCCGGAGGTCGCAGACGACCGCGTCGATACCCCCGGCGCCGAAGCGGTCCACGCCTTCGCGACCGGTCGCGGCCTCGGAGACCTGGAATCCCGCGCGCTGGAGCGCCCGGGCCAGCGCGTGACGAATCGACTCCTCGTCGTCGATGACGAGGATCCGACCCCGCGTCGCCGCCGTGTCACCCATGGGATACATATGTAGCAAGCCGCGGGCCCTCCGCGTCCTCGGGTCCGAGGCGGCGGATCCGCGGCCCCGGCGCGTCGCGCGCGCTCAGACGGAGGGGGAGGCCTCGGCCGGGGGGGGCCCGGACGCGTCCCCGCCCTCCGCGGCGCGCGCGGCGGCCGTCGGGTCCTCCAGGGGCAGGCGGACCGTGAAGCGTGCGCCCCCTTCGGGCGCGTCCCCCACCTCGATCCGCCCACCGTGGCGTTCCACGATGCCGTACGAGACGAAGAGGCCGAGGCCGGTTCCCTCGCTCCGACCGGTGAAGAAGGGCTCGAAGATCCGGCTCCGCTCCTCGGGCTTGACGCCCGGGCCCTCGTCGCGGACCTCGAGCACCGCGTGACGGCCCTCGACCCGGAGCTCGACCGCGATCCGTTCCCCGTCGTCCACGACTTGCAGCGCGTTGGTAACGAGGTTCAGCGCGACCTGGTGGAGCTGCGCCTCGTCGCCGTCCACGACCGGGTCGCCGACGAGCCTCTGCTCGAGGCGGATCTCGCGCCGTCGGATCGTCGCCTGCGCGGCGCCGAGCACGTCTTCGAGCACGAGTCTCAGGTGCACGGGCTTGAACGTGCGCTCGCCCGGACGTGCCACGCCGAGGAGCGCGCGGATCATCTGCGTCGCACGGCCGGCGGTGCGCCTCGCGACGTCGAGGTCCTCGAGGACGGACGCGTCGGTCACGCCGGCGCGCGCGTTCTCGAGACAGCCGAGGATGCCGCCGAGGAGGTTGTTGAACTCGTGCGCGACGCCCCCGGCGAGCGTCCCGAGACCGGCCATCTTCTCGGCCTGGACCAGCCGGTCGCGCGCCGCGCGGAGCTCCTCGTAGGCCTCCGTCCGCTCGGCGAGGGTCTTCTCCAGGCTCTGCGTCTTGCGCGCCACCTCGCGCTCGAGGTTGCTCGTCGCGCCGCGGATCTGCTCGCGCATCCGGTCCACCTCGCGCGCGAGCCCGGCCATCTCGCGCGTCGGCCACCGCGCGGCCTCGACGGGGGTATCGAGATCGCCCGCGGCGATGCGGTTGACCGCGTGCCTGAGGCGCGCGACCGGGCGGATCACGAGCGCGTAGAGCGTCCCGGCGAGCAGGAACGCCATGCCCACGAGCAGGATCGCGAGGCGGGTGGAGAGGCGGTCGCGCCGCGCGCGGGCCGCGGCCTCCGCCTGGAGCGAGGCGTCGGCGCGGAGCTCGGCCGTCATGCGGTCGATCCGAGCCTCGGCGTGCTCCGACATGATCCCCGTCACGACCTCCACGTGCTCCTGCTCGGCCAGGCTCCGCCCGCGAACCTCCGCGGCGAGCCCCGACCGGAGCGCCTCGACGTCGAGCGGGTGCGGCGGCACGGGATCGCGGTAGAGGGAGAGCGGCTCGTCGGCGATCCAGAGTCGCAGTCGGCGGTCCGCGCCGTCCACGAGTCCGTGCGCGGCTTCCTGCGCCTCGGTCACGACCGCGCGCGCCAGCTCGCGCATCTCTCGCTCGGCGGCCTCGTGCTGGAGCCGCGCGTCCTGCTCGGCCTGCGCGAGGTCCTCGTTCGTGACCCACACCACGACCCCCGCGCCCATGGCCAGCACGACGCCGCCCACGAGCAGGAGCGTCAGGCCGACGAGAGAGCGCGTCAACGCCCGCCCTCCGGCGAGGGCCGCGCGGGCCCGCGGCGGATCATGTCGGCGCGGGCGAGGAATCCGAGCGGGACGTCCAGCCCCTCGCGCGCCGCCGCGCCGAGGTCCACCCCCACCTCGAACGCCCCCACCGTCCGTCGAAGCACCCGTGTCCGGTCCTCGAGGAGCAGGCGGCGTCCCTCCTCGGCGGCGGCGCGACCGAGCAGGAACGCGTCGGGCATCACGACGACCGCGGCGCCGCGGCCCCACGCCGAGCGGTCGTCGGATACGAGCGGGACCCGCTCCTTCTCGGCCGCCGTGACGAGGCGCGAGAGCTTCTGCCGGTGCTCCCCGGCGCCCACGCCGAGGTCGAGGAGCACCTGGGGGTTCCCGTCGGCCGGCGCGAACGCGGGCCGGAAGCCGGCGGCATCGCCGAGCCGCCGGGCCACGGCCTGGAGGGCGTCGTCGGGATCGATCCACGAGAGGCGGGCGACCGGACGGCTCGAACGGAGGTCCAGCTCGCGGAGCGCCTCGGCCACGTGGGCCGCGCTCACCTCGCCTCGGACGATCGCGGCGGGCGGTCGTACGTCCGGGTCGGGGGGGAGCGGCGCGCCGTTCACCAGCCACGCGGTGTCCACGTAGACGCGGGGGACGGTGGCGAAGTGGGCGCCGAGCGACGCTTCCGCGTCGCGGCCGAGCACGAAGAGGAGCGGCGGCGGCGAGGACGCGAGCCGCTCGTAGATCTTGTTCGCCTCGCGCGGTCCCGACGCGAGCTCGAGGCAGATTCGCGGGAGCTGCGCCTGTTCGAGCCCCTTGCGGATGCCGTCGTACACGCGGCGGAGGATCTCGTTCTCCTCCAGCAGGATCGCGCGGATCGGGCAGCCGAACGGCCCCTCGTCCTGCGCGCGGACCCCCGCGGGTCGCACGCCCGCGCCGACGAGGACCAGCGCCGCGAGGAGCCCGCTTGTCGCGAGGCCGGGAAGAGGAGGTCTTCGCCGCACGGGTCCATCGGACCACGGCGCGGGCGGCGCCGCAATCATCGGCCGCCGGGGGGCGCCCTCCGCACGCCGCCCCGGAGGATGCCCGTCGCGACGACGTCGAGGTCGAGGTCGTCCACCTGCCCGAGCGCGAGGAGCGCGGCACCGCGGATCGCGACCATCGCGCCGTTGTCCGCGCAGAGCGCCGGCGTGGGGAAGCGCACGCGAAGGCCCGCCGGGGCGCGTTCGGCCAGGAGCCGACGGAGCTCGCGATTCGCGGCGACCCCGCCCCCCACCACGAGGTCCGAGACGCCCTCGCGCCGCGCGGCCTCGAGCGCGCGGTCCACGAGGACGTCCACGACGGCGCGCTCGAACGAAGCGGCCACGTCGGCGGGGCTCTGCGCGAGGTCGGCGCGGTCGGGGTCCGTGCGGCGACCGCCGGGGCCCTTCAGGTGGTAGAGCACCGCCGTCTTGAGACCGGAGAACGAGAACGCGAGCGCGTCGTCCGGTGGGCGGTAGCGCGGGAAGCGTACGGCGGTCGGGTCGCCGGTCGCGGCGAGCCGGCTCACGGCCGGGCCGCCGGGCTGGGGCAGCCCGAGGAGCACCGCGACCTTGTCGAAACACTCGCCCGCGGCGTCGTCGATCGTCTGGCCGAGGATCTCGAGTCGCGTCGCGTCGCGGTACGCGTACAGCGAGGTGTGGCCGCCGGAGGCGACGAGGGCCACGAACGGGGGTTCCAGGTCCGGATGGTCAGCGAGCGCCGACACGACGTGCGCCTCGATGTGATCGACCCCGACGAGCGGAAGATCCCGCGACCACGCGATCGCCTTCGCCGCCGCCACGCCCACGATCAGCGAGCCGATGAGACCGGGCCGGTTCGTGACCGCCACGGCGTCGAGGTCGTCGAGCGTCGAGCCCGAGTTCGCGAGCGCGCGGTCCACGATCGCCGAGACGCGCTCCGCGTGGGCCCGACTCGCGATCTCGGGCACGACCCCGCCGAACGGCGCGTGCAGGTCGAACTGGCTCGCGACGACGTTCGAGAGGACCCGGCGCGGTGCCTCCACGACGGCGGCGGCGGTGTCGTCGCAGGACGTGTCGATGCCGAGGATCCGCACGGCCGCTCCGATCCCGCCGCCCTACCGGCTGGCGCGGATCTTCTGAAGGACGAGCTCCCCCTGGAGCAGGTCGATCGCGCGCTCGAGCTGCGCGTCCATCTCGGTGGTCGGTACCTCGGGGAAGGGCGTCTCCTCCTGCCAGGGCACGGCTTCCTCGTTGGCGAAACGCTGCGCGAGCTTCGTGCGTGCGGCCTTGTCGAGAGGAACGATCACGTCGGGGAGGAGCCCCCAGCCCCCGACGGTCTCGCTCCCGTTCGGCCCGGGCTGCGAGGCCGCGGGGCCCCGTGCTCCGGGTGCGCGGCGCGGCCGCTGGTACGAGCGCCCCGAGGGAAGGTAGTAGCGCGAGGTCGTGAGCTGGACCGCGGCGTCACGCCCGGGCACGTCGAGCACCTGCTGGACGAGGAACTTGCCGTAGGTGCGCTCTCCGACGAGCAGCGCGCGCCGGTGGTCCTGGAGCGCGCCGGCGACCACCTCGCTCGCGCTCGCGCTGCCGCTGTTCACGAGCACGATCAACGGGATCGTGTCGGGGAGCGTGTTGTCCGCGCGCGCCTCGTAGACGCGGGTCGCGTTCGGAGCGCGGCCCTCCATCCGGACGATGGTTCCGCTCCGGACGAACCGGTCCACCACCGCCACGGCCGTCGCCAGGACGCCGCCGCCGTTGTCGCGAAGGTCCAGGATGAGCCCCTTGACCTCCTGCGCGAGGAGCTGGCGGACCGCCGCGTCGAAGTCCTCCTCGGTCGCCTCCACGAACTCGGTGAGCCGCACCACGCCATAGAGACCGTCGGGCCCCACGCGTCGCGTGAACACCGAGGGCGGACGCACGACCGCGCGCTGCACCACGACCTCGCGCTCGGGACCGGTCGCGGGCCCGTCCTTGGGACGGGGACCCGAGATCACGCCAAGGTTCACTCGGCTTCCGGCCTCGCCCTTGAGGAGCCTCGTCGCCTCGATCGTGTCGAGGTCCAGGTTGGCGAGACGGTGCCCCGCGGCCGCGACGATGGTGTCGCCCGGGTGGATCCCCGCATTCGCGGCCGGTCCCTGGGGCAGGACGCCGACGATCCAGAGCCCCTCCGGGACGTCCTGCACCTTCACGCCGAGCCCGGCGTACTCGCCCGCCGTGTCCTCGAGCCACTTCTTGTGCTCGTCCGGCGGGATGAAGTCGCAGTACTCGTCGAGGTCGTGGACGTACGCGTCGAGCGCCTTGTAGAAAGCCTCCGACGCGCGCGCGTCGTCGAGCGGGTCCACGTACGCGTTCGCAACCTTCTCCCGGACGAAGCGGGCCATCGGCTCGTCCCACCAGATCCCGTTCTCGCTGGCGCCGGCGCCGGCGCCCCGCGTGCTGACGAGCACGAACGCCGTGACGGTGACCACGAGCGGCAGGATCACGGCGATCGCGGTGGTCGGCTTCACGCGGCGGTCTCCGGCGAGGGAAGGCGGGAGGATAGCGCCGGGCCCGAGGGCGAGCCGCGACCGAGGGAGAGCCGGCGTCCTCCCGTGCCCTGCGGTTCGGGGCGAGGGCGTCCCGGCGCCGGGTGGCGCCGCTCGAACTATCCTGGCGGGCGCATGGAACGCTTCGAGGTCGTCCTGGTCGGCGGGCGGAGGGCGCCCTACACGTCTTGGACCTTCATCGAGGTGCCCGCCACGGTCGCGGCCTCGCTCGGGCACGGCCCGGTGCGAGGCACGCTCGCCGGCACGCCCTTCCGGGGCACGGCGAGTCGATCGAACGGCGTGTTGCGGGTCCCGGTGGTCCGAGAGCTCCTCGTGCGTGCCGGGGTCGGGCGGGGCGACCGCGTCGAGGTCTCTCTCGAGCGTGACCCGCAACCTCGCACGGTAGAGGTCCCCGCCGAGCTCCGTGCCCGGCTCGGGAAGGACGCGGGCCTCGCGGCGGCGTTCGACGCCCTGGCGCCGTCCCTTCGGCGGGCCTGGGCCGAGTACGTCGGAAGCGCGAAGCGCCCGGAGACCCGGGAACGACGCGCCGCGAGCGCGCCGGACGGCATCCGCACCCGCACGTACCCCCCCTGAGGCGTCGCCCGCGCCCGCCCCGCACGTTTTGTTCGTGCTTCGTCACCCGGCGGGCCGCTGGGACGCGGATCGTGCGCGCCCGGACTCCGGGATCGAGGCGGCGGCTCCGCGACGAGCGCGGGCTCTTCGCGGTCTGGTTCCATGCTCCTTGGCGGACGATCCGGTCGCCGGTCTCGTCGCCGCGGCGGGGACGGAGGGCCGCCGGCGACGCCTGCGCGATCGACGCGGGATCAGTCGAAGTCGCCGCGGCCGAACTCGACGGGGTGATCCGCGCCCACGTTCAGGACGAGGCCCAAGGCCACGAACGACGTGAGGAGACTCGAGCCGCCCTTCGAGATGAAGGGCAACGGCATGCCGACGACGGGCAGGAGGCCCAGCGTCATCGCCATGTTGATGAGCGCCTGACCGGCGAAGAGCGCGGCCACGCCGACCGCGAGCAGCCTCCCCGATGGCTCTCGGACCCGCAGCGCGGTCTGGAGGATCCCCCACACGAAGAGCAGGTACAGGCCGAGGAAGATCGTCGCCCCGAACGTGCCGAACGACGCCACGAGGACCGGGAAGATGAAGTCGGTGTGCCGCTGCGAGAGGAACCGGACGTCTTCGGAAGCCTCCTCGCCGGTCCCGTCGCCGAAGAACGACGCGCTGCCCGCGACGATCTTGGCGTTCCAGAGCTGGTGGCCCTTGTCGCGGAGGAGCGCGGCGTTTCCGCTGTCCTGGTACGCGTACGCGCGGACGCGGTCCTTCTGGTACTCGTTCAGCAGCCCGGGGACCAGGTAGAGGACGGTGCCCGCCAGCGCGCCGCCGAGGGCCACGACGCCGAGGTGGCGCGGCTTCGCCCCCGCGACGTAGAGCAAGACGAAGAGGATGGGGATCAGGAGCAGCGCCGTCCCGAGATCCGGCTGCTTCATGATGAGGAACACGGGGAGGAGCGTCAGCCCGAACGGCAGTGCGAGGCCCTTGAAGCGACGGTACGAGCGCTCGTAGCGGATGTACCCGGCGAGCGTCAGGACCATCACCACCTTCATGAACTCGCTCGGCTGGACCTTGAACGAACCGAGCCGGATCCAGCGCCGCACGTCCGTGCCGCCACCGCCCGCGCCCGCCACGAGGACGGCGAGGAGGAGCAGGATGCCGCCGCCGTACGCGACGTACCGCCAGCGGACGATCCGCTCGTACGGAACGGCCAGCACGAGCAGGCAGGCCGCCACGCCGATGACGGTCCAGCGGATCTGATCGTGCGCGTAGTCGGCCGACGAGTCCCGCGACGCCACCCCGACGAGCACGACGCCCGCGACCGAGAGTGCGACGCCGAGGCCCAACAGACCCCAGTTCGCACGCTTGACCCGATCGCCGAGCGTGAGATCGCGCACCGGCCCTCCTATCCCGCGCCCGGGCCTTCGGTGAACCACCAGGTGAGGAATCTCGCGCACGATTTCGCGGCCGTGCTGCCGGCTGCGCCCTCCGTTCGCGCGTGGAGCACGCACGCGAAGGCGATCGTCGGCCGACCGGGCTTCGTCGCGAACCCGACGAACCAGTGGTGCCAGGGCCCCTGCGGCGGCGCCTCGCCGGCGATCCACCACGTGCCGGGTTGCGCGGTCCCGGTCTTGCCGTACACCGTGGCGGGCACGCTCCCGAAACCAGCGGAGTACGCGGTGCCGCCCGGCTCCTCGATCACGCGCCGCATGCCCTCCCGGATGCGCGCGACGTCCGCCGGGTCGAGGTGGAGGTCCTCGCTCGGCGTCCGCACCGGGACGTCGTCCACCCAGCCGACCACGTGCGGCGTCACGAGTCGTCCGCCGTTCGCGAGCGCAGCCACGGCGCGGACCATCTGGAGGGGCGTCACGGCGACCGGGCCCTGGCCGATCGCCACGTTCCGGCCGTCGTCCGGGAGGATCACCAAACCGTCGCCGGCCTCCCGACCGATCGGCTCGTGGTAACGGAGCCGGATGCCGAACGCGACGGCGTCCCGGGGCGCCTCGACCGGCTCGGCCACACCGCCGAGCGGCCCGAACACGCGTCGGAGGACGGGCCTCACCGCGACCGCGACGTCCGGGGCGGGGACGGGTCCCTCGGGGTGCCGGCGGAACGCGAGCACGACGTGGAGGTCGAGGTAGCGTCCCTCGGCGGGCGTCGCCCCCACGCGGAGGAGGGCGTCCTCGGAGCCGGAGGCCGCTGCGATCTCGCGCGTCGCCTCGACGAGCGCCTGCTTCAGCCGGGCGGGCGATCGACCGGCGACCTTGGAGGGGAGCGTGGGGTCCTCCACGCGCGCCACGTGGAGACCGGTCGCCTCGAGGGCGGCCACGGCCTCGCGTACCGGGACCCGCGGGTCGAAGTCGATCCAGTCCCGTAGGAACGTCCCCGTCCGCTCGCCGTACACGTCCACGCCGCTCGGACGTCCGAGCCCGAGCCGGGCGAGGAGGGCGGGAACGGAGTGACGGTACACGTTCCACCACGCCGGGTACTGCCGGAGCGAGAGGGCGAAGTAGCGGTTGCAGGAGACCTGGATCGCCTCCGCGAAGTCCACGGGGCCGTGGATGTGGCAGTGCGGCTGGAAGGCGAACTGCGTGCAGGGAAACCCCGAGGGGTACATGGTGTCGAGCGGGAGGAGCGTCCCGGCCGGCATCGCGTGGAGCCCCTCGAGCATCCCGAGCCCCACGAGCACCTTCATCGTGCTGCCGGGCTCCACGGCGATCTGGGAGACGCGCGAGAGGTAGATCGGCGCGGGCTTCGACAGGCGGAGCGCCCAGGCCTCGCGGCTCTCTCCCTCGGGGGGGGCATGGCCCTCGGCGGGCACCCACTGGCCGATCGACGGGTCGTAGGTCGCGGTCGTGTCGGCCGGATCGAAGAGGCGCGCCAGGTCGTCGCCGACGACCAGTCGGGGGATCTCCGCCCACGCGAGGACGCGCCCCGTTGCCACGTCGATCGCGACGAAGCCGCCCGAGGGACTCGCGTGCGGCGCGTAGCCCTCGCGATCGGCCTCGGCCCGCATCGCCTCCTCGGCCTGGCGGCAGGCCTCCGACGTCATCGCGAGCCGGAGCGTCTTCCCGGCGGCGGGCGGCGACCCGCCGACGACCACCGTGAAGGCGCCGGCCTCGTCCCGGGCGAGGCGCTCCGCGCCGTGCTTGCCGAGGAGCGCGTCGTCCGAGGCGCGCTCGAGGCCCCAGCGCCCGCGGCGCGTGTCGAGGTTCACGTCGTCGCCGTAGCGGGCACGAAGCGCCTCGAGCTCCTCCTCGCCCTCGACCACGCTGACGTAGCCGAGCATCTGGCCCGGGGGGCCGTCCGGCGCGTACGTGCGATGCTCCGCGTACCGGATCTCGAAGCCCCGGTAGCGCCCCACGTCGTCGAGCTCCAGGAGCCGCACGACCTCGTCGGTCACCTTGGACACGATCACCACGGGCCGCTGCAGGAGGTCGTCGCGCCGCTGGTCCACGGCGTCGTCGATCAGGAACTCGTACTCGCCGCCGGCCACGAGCGCCCGGCGGTAGTCGCGCGTGAGCCGGTCCACCTCGGCCACCCGGCTCTGGGCGAGCTCCGCGAGGCGCCCTGGCGGGAACCCCAGCGCCGTCTCGAGCGGCGAGAGGTCGGCCGGCGGCAGGGGCACCAGGGCGCCCGGCGGCGCGCCGCAGGTGCAGTGCCGAGGCCGGGTGCGACGCTCCGCCCGGGCGCTCGAGGGGTCGTAGTAGTAGATCGACCCGCACGCCTCGCACCGGACCCGCGCGCGCCGGCGCCACTCCGACCCGACGACGGCGAGCTCGGGCACGGGCACGTCGTGGGCCACGACCTGGCCGCCGGCGTCGAGGATCCGGCCGCGGGGCGGGCTCAGGTCGCGGATCCAGAGCCGCTTGGCCTGGGCCTCGGCCACCCACGTCGAGCGCTCGACGACCTGGAGCTCCAGCAGGCGGAGCCAGATCACGACGGCCGAGGCCGCGGCGATCAGGAACAGGATCCGGAGCCTACGCTGGAAGGCCACGCGTGCGGCCCACGAGATCGTCGAGGAGACGATGGCGATCGAGGAAGGGGAACAGCCCGAGCGCGAGGAGCGTGGTGAAGCCGGCGACGGGGATCGCGTGCCAGAGCGCGGCCCACGGCGGCGGGCCGCCGAGCGGGAGCACGCGGAGCACGTAGATCCACCCGGCGAGGAGCCCGGCGGCCAGCGTCACGACGAGCGCGAGGACGCCGTCGATGCGCCCGCGGTGGCGAGGACCCTCGCAGAAGAGGAAGGCGACGGTGCCCAGGACGAACGCGTGCGTCCCGAGCGGGTCGAGCGAGAGGCTGTCGCGCACGAGGCCGAGGACGATGGCCCAGCCGACGGCCGAGTAGCCCTTGCCTCGGATCGCGAGGTACGCGACGACGAGGACCCACACGTCCGGCGGGTGCGAACCGATCCCGAGCGCGTGCGGGGCGATGTCGGGGACGACGACCGCGACGAGGATCAGGCTCCAGAGCACGAAGACCGACATCTCCCCCTCCCTCGCTACTTGGGGGCGCTGGCGCCCGTCGGGGGGAGCAGGACGAACACGCGCGTCGTCCGGGCGAGGTCGAACGCGGGACGCAGGCGCACGGTCGGCAGGCCGTCGAGGTCCTTGTCGCGAACCTCGGTGATCCAGCCGACGAGGAGCCCCGCCGGAACGCGGACGTCCTCGTTCGACGTGACGACCGGCGTGCCCGGGAGCAGGCGCCCCACGTCCTCCCCCACCCGGACGTCGCGGACGAGCAGGTCGTCGCCCGGCCGCGCCGCGCCCTCGCCGCGGACGAACCCGGTCAGGCGGACGCCGCGGTCCGACCGCATGGCGACCTCGAGGCGGCTCTGCCGGTCCGTGAAGAGCTTCACGAGCGCCGAGCGGCCCTCCACGACCTCCACGCGGCCGACGAGGACGGGTCCCGACACCACGACGACGCCCGGCTCGAGCCCGTCGTCCTCGCCTCGATCGATGAGGATGCTCTGGCGCCAGCCCGACGCGTCCGTGGACCGGAGCACACGCGCGGAGACGGCACGGGGCAGACGGTCGAGCCCCGCGTCCTGCAGGGCCTCGAGGGTCCGGCCGAGGTCCTGCTGCGCCTGGAGGCGCTCGGCGAAGTGCTCGCGCAGCAACGCGTTCTCGACCGCCAGGGCGCGCGCGCGCGGTCCGTCGGACTCGTCGTCCGCGTCGCGCCCCGACCAGAGGCGAGGGTTCAGCGCCGGGACCGCCTCGAACCAGGCGAAGAACGACGCGACCGGTCGCTCGAGGAACGGGATCCCCTGCGGCCGGAGCACCGGCAGCGCGAAGAGCGCGATCAGGATCGCTCCCCACGCGTGTCGTCGCCGAAACCGCATCGCCGTCCTCCTCGAGACCGACGCGGCGCGGAGACCACCATCCCGGGTCCCGCGCAGGTCGGGCCCAGGATGCCTGCCCCCTCCGACGGCGTCGGACCGGGCCCCGCCGGCCACCTCGGACATCACCTCGCCGGCCCCACGGCCGCCGACCTCAACCCGGGGGGGAGAAGGCGGGAATCCTCCCCCACTGGTGGTATTGAAGCCGCGAGTAGGGACGCGTCAAGGGCGCTCTCGCCGAGGGTGTGAGGGAGCGGTTCGCGGCGTCGGCGGCGCGGGGGCGGTCCGCCGCGCGAAACGATCCGGGTCCTCGCGTCTCGGCGCGCCCGGGGTCAGTCCTCGCCGGCGTCGAGCGCGACCTTGAGGTCGCGGATCTTCTCCAGGAACACGCCCGTACCCCGCGCGACGGCGGTCAGGGGGTCCTCGGCGACGCGCACGGGGAGGTTGATCTCCTCCGCGATCACCCGGTCGAGGCCGCGGAGCAGCGCGCCGCCGCCGGCCATCACGATGCCGCTGTCCACGAGGTCCGCGGCGAGCTCGGGCGGGGTCGCCTCGAGCGTGGCCTTCACGGTCTCGACGATGCCGCGCACGGGCTCCTGGAGGGCCTCGCGGATCTCCTCGCTCGTCACGACGACCTTGCGCGGGAGGCCCTGCTTCAGGTCGCGGCCCTTCACGTCCATCGTCATCTCGCGCTTGAGCGGGTACGCGCTGCCGATCCCGATCTTGATCTTCTCCGCGGTCTGCTCGCCGATGAGCAGGTTGTACGTGTTCCGCATGTGGTTGATGATCGCCTCGTCCATCTCGTCGCCCGCCACGCGGACGCTCTGGGCCGTGACGATGCCGGCGAGCGAGATGACGGCGACCTCGGTGGTGCCGCCGCCGATGTCCACGATCATCGAGGCCTGCGGCTCCGTGATGGGCAGCCCCACGCCGATGCCCGCGGCCATCGGCTCCTCGATCAGGAACACCTTGCGGGCGCCCGCGCGCTCGGCGCTGTTGATCACCGCGCGCTTCTCCACGGGCGTGATGCCGTACGGGATCGCGATCACCACGCGCGGGTGCACCGCCCAGGTGCGGTCATGCACCTTGCGGATGAAGTAGCGGAGCATCGCCTCGGTGATCTCGAAGTCGGCGATCACGCCGTCCTTGAGCGGACGGATCGCGACGATGTTCCCCGGGGTCTTCCCGAGCATCTCCTTGGCGGTGTCACCGACCGCGCGCCCGTCGAGGAGGACCTTGTTCGTGCCCTTCTTGACGGCGACCACCGAGGGCTCGTTCAGGATGATCCCCTGGCCCTGGACGCAGACGAGGGTGTTCGCCGTCCCGAGGTCGATCCCCATGTCTACGGAGAACTTCCCGATCAGCCACTCGAGCACCTTCGCCATGGTCGAGGTCCCGTCCTCTCGGTGGCGGCCCCGGGGTGAACCGAACCCTCTGTCCTGCCCGCGACGCGCCTCCGGGCGGGAAGATACACGCGCCGAGGGACCGGGGGTTCCCCCGAAACGAGACGCCGGGCGCGAGTCCCGTGCTCGGGATGCCCGCGCCCGGCGTCGGGAGGCCGGGGGGTGTCGCCGAAATTCCTCGGCGTCAGCTGCCGGACGACTGCGGGGGACCGCCGAACATGCCGGCGTTGAAGTGGTCCTTCAGCGAGAGCTGGATCACGACCAGGGCGCCGAGGAGGAGGATCGTCGTCAGGACCACCAGGGCGTTGCCGAGCGCGTCGCGCTGCGGTTCGGCGTCGGCGGCGTCGGAGTCTTCGTACACGTCACGTGCCATGGGGGGATCTCCTTCGCGGCCTCGGTCAGCGGCTCATGACCCGGTCGCCCTTCTGGATCGGGCTCTTCTGGAGGTCCTTCACGGACCGACCGGCGGACTGCTTGGCCTCGACGTCGGTGATCTCGAGGGTCGTCACGTACTGGCTGCCGCGCGAGACGGTGTAACGGAAGCCGCGGCGGACACCGTCCTCGGCGCCGAGGGAGATGACCGCGACGTTCGTCGAGGGGTCGCTCATCAGGACCATGCCGGTCTGCGCGGGCTGGTCCATCGCGGTCCCAGCGGCGCCGCCACCGTTGGACAGGGCGTTCTCGGCCGTCAGGTGGGCGCTGTTGAGCTGCGTCTTCAGGTCCTCGATGTTGCTCTCGAGCTGCTGCTTCGTCGCGAGGAGGGTCTCGTTCTGGACCTCGGTCTCGTTCCGGCTGCGGATCGCGGCCTCCTTCTGGTCGAGCGCCGCACGCACCTGGTCGGCCAGGGTCGCCCGCTCGTTCTGGAGCCCCGCGTTCATGTCCCGCAGCGACTTGATCGTCTCCTGCGCGGTCTGGACGGCTGCGGTCAGACGGTCGTTCTGGCTCTGGAACTCGGTGATCCCGGTCTTGAGCAGGTCGTTCTGCGCGCGGACGGTCTCGTTCTCCTTCTTCAGCGCGCTGTTCGACTGCTTGATGTCGTTGTCCTCGGCGACGAGGGCGTCGTTCGTGGCCTTGAGGCTCGCGTTGACCTTGTCCTTCTCGGCGAGCTTCTGCTCGTAGTCGGCGACCGCGGCGTCGTGCTTGGTCTTCCAGGTCTCCTGCTGACCCAGGTGGTTCGAGGCGGATGCCAGGAACGCGCCGGCCAGCACGAGGTTCACGACGACGAGGATCTTGGCGACGGTGCTCATGCGCTACTCCTCGCGGGCCCCCGTTCGGGACACCGCGTCCGTTGAACGCGCCCGCCTCGTGCGGCGCCACCCTCCTGGACCGCCCCAGGTCGCGCGGGCGTCACGGGTTATGGCAGAGCCGCCATGGCGAGTCAAAGGTTTTCACCTTCCGGACGGGCGGCCTCGCCCCCCGGATGCGACCCGCCGCCGGCGGGGCGGGAGGTCATTGTGCGTGAACGGTCACGGACGTGCCACGAGACGATCCCGAGGAGGGGCAGGCCCAGCCCGAGGAGGACCCAGGGCAGGTCGCCGAGGCGCGCGTAGAGGGTGGGGCGCGGGTCCGCGCGGACGCGTCCCGCCGCCCAGCCGGGCTCGAAGGTCGTCTCGTCGCCGCCCGCAGGGAGGGTCCGCCCCCGCTCGTCCGTGAAGAGGCCGTATCGGCGGCCCAGCGGGTCCCAGAAGGCGGTCGGTCCGGTGTTGCCCGCCATCACCACCGTCAGCCCCGTCTCGGCGGCGCGCAGCGCGGCGGCCGCGCGGATCTGGGCGCGAAACCCGGTCGGGCCGAACCAGCCGTAGTTCGCGGCGTTGAGGAGCACTTCGGCGCCGCGGAGCCGCCAGCCGCGGCACGTCGCGGGGAAGAGGAGCTCGAAGCAGATCACCGTGCCGGCGTGGACCGCGCGGGGCCCCGCCGGGGAGGGGATCTCGGCGAGCACGAACGGTGCCTGGTCGGGCGCGCCGGGGTCGAGCTCGGGGATCACCGCGACCAGGTTCCGGAACCAGCGGAGCGGGGGGAACAGCTCGCCGAGGGGCGTGTACTCCCCTCCCGGCACGAGCACCACCTTGTCGTGGCGCGCGAGGATCCAGGGGTAGGGCGCGCCCGGCGGCGGCGGAGGCGGGGGCTCGGCGCCGGTCGGGGGGATCTTCGCCGCGTCGATCACGAGCAGGCTGTCGTGCGTCCCGTACGAGGTGACGCGGGCGTGGCGTTCGTCGTCGCGGCGGTACTGCCAGATCGCGCCGAGGAGGAGACGCGGGACGTCGGCGGGGTCGTCCGCGAGCGCCCGGAGGTGCGAGAGGATCCGGAGCACGTTCTCCCACTCGTCGGGGAACCGGTGCGCCAGCTCGCTCGTGAGGAAGATCCACGGGATCATCGTCTCGGGCCAGAGGACGGCCAGGACGCGGTGGCCCGCGCGCGCCTCCGCGTCGAGCGCGTCCCTCGTCAGGCCGAGGTGCGTCTGGTAGATCCGCATGGGCGCGTCGCTCGCATCGGCGTGCTTCAGGTCCTGCGGGATCGCGCCCTGCGCCGCGACGAGCCGCGCGCCGCCGGAGTCGAGGATCTCGCCGGAGGCGAGACGCCCCGCGACGTCGGCCCGGCGCAGCGCCCCGAGCCCGAGGAGCGCCGCGAGGACCAGCGCCGGAAGGAGGAGCCCGGCCCAGGCCGCGCGCGAGGGAGCCGCCGGCGGGACGACGCGCCGCGGGAGCGCCCAGGCGGGCCGGAGCGCGGCGAGCGCGGCGCCCGAGGCCGCCGCGAGGAAGACGAGCCCGTAGCCGCCGACGTACGCGGTGGACGCGAGGAGCGGGTCCCCCAGCCGCGCCGGCAGCTCGGCGAAGGCGAGCGAACGCGAGGGCCACGGCATGCCCCCGAACCAGACCGTGCGGAGGAGCTCTTCGAGCACCAAGACCGAGGGGACGGCGACGAGGTAGGGCGCGCCGCGTCGGACGGCGACCCGGAGGAGCGCCGCCGCGAGGAAGAGGACCGGGGCGAGCACGACCGCGGCGCCGAGGACCTCGGCCGGGTGGACCTCGCCGAGCCAGCGGAGGGCGAGACCGAAGTGGAGGAGCGCGTAGAGGAGGGTCCAACGCCGCCAGCGTCCGTTCGCGGCGCCGCCCGCGAGCCAGAGGAACGGGACGTCCGCCGCGAGGACCAGGACGGGCGCGGGGCCGGGGGGGAGCGAGAGCGTCTCCAGCACGAGGCCGGCGAGGAGGAGGAGCCACCCCGTTCCCGCGCCCGGGTGGGCGTAGAGGAGGAGGGTCCGCCGCGCGAGGCTCCTTCGCGGCGACGTCTCCCCGCTCACGTCCCCTCCTCGAGCAGCACGACGTCCACGAGGGGGGCGGGGTCCGCGGGTCGGGGCGCGTCCTCGGGCAGCACGACGAGCGCGTCGGCCGGCGCCGCGACGAGCGGGTCGCCGGAGCCGCGCCACGGCGTTGCGACGGCCACGAGCGTCCCGTCGTCGCCGGTCCGAAGACGCGCCGGTCGGAATCGACGCCGGTGGATCGGCTTCCCCCACGTCCCTTCGTACCGCGCGCGGCGGACCTCGCGCGGCGCGAACGGGGTCCCCGACTGCGCGGCGATCGCGGGTGCGACGAGGAGCACGAACCCGACGAAGGACGCGGCGGGGTTCCCGGGGAGCCCGAACACGAGCGTCTCCCCGCGCGCGCCGAACCAGAGGGGACCGCCGGGCTGCACGCCCCAGTGGTGGAAGCGACACGTCACGCCTTCGGCCTCGAGCACGGCGGGCACGAGGTCCGCCTCGCCGAGGCTCACGCCGCCCGACAGGACCAGCACGTCGGCCGAGAGGCCCGCGCGGACCGCCGCGCCGAGGCGCTCGCGGTCGTCGGGGACGATCCCCAGGTCGAGCACCTCGGCGCCACGGGACCGCGCCTGCGCGCGGAGCATCACGCCGTTCGAGTTCCGCACGTGACCGGGCGGGACCGGCGCGCCGACGTCCACGAGCTCGCTTCCGGTCCCGAGCACGGCGACCTCGGGCCGCCGGAACACGGCGACCTCGGCGACGCCCGCCGTCGCGAGCGCCGAGAGGTGCCCCGCGCCGAGGCGGGTTCCCGCGTGGACCACCACTTCGCCGCGGCGCGCGAACGCGCCGGCCTCGACGACGTAGCTCGCATCCGCCAGGACCTCGTCCACCACGACGTGGTCGCCCTCGCGGCGCGTCCACTCGACGGGCACCACGCGGTCCGCGCCTTCGGGGAGCGGCGCCCCGGTCGTGATCGCGACCGCCGTCCCCCGCACGAGCGGCGGCGGCGGCGGGTCGCCCGCGAGGACGCGTCCCGAGAGCGGCACGCGCGCCCCCGCGCGGACGAGGTCCGAGGCGAGCGCGTAGCCGTCCATCGACGAGCGGCGAAACCCCGGGACGTCGTGGTCCATCGCGACGTCGGCGGCGAGGACCCGCCGGAACGCGGCGTCGATCGGGACCGCCTCCCGGGCGGGGGTCGCCGCCGGGAGGGCCCGGGCGACCTCGGCGAGCGCCTCCTCGACCGACGTCATGGAGCGGGATCCTACCCGGAGGGCGGCAGGCGGGCCGGTGCCGGGTCCGCGCCCCTTCTCTCGGCCTCGGCGCGCGCAGCCGGCGGTACGATTCGCCGCCCCGAGGGTCTTTCTCATGACGCACACGATCCCGAGCGAGGCGGACGGCCGCGGCCTCAAGGTCGCGGTCCTCGTCGCGCGATGGCACGCGGACGTGACCGACCGGCTTCGCGCGGCGGCGCTCGAGACCCTCTCCTCGCTCGGCGTCGCCGACGGCGACGTGCTCCTGCTCGAGGTCCCCGGCGCGTTCGAGCTGCCGCAGGCGGCGATGTGGATCGCGCGCGCCCAGATGGCGGACGCGGTCGTGGCGATCGGGTGCGTGATCCGCGGCGAGACCCCCCACTTCGATCACGTCGCCCGCCTCGCGACGGACGGGTGCCTCGCGGCGGCCCAGGAGACCGGGATCGCCGTGGGGCTCGGCGTGATCACGGCCGACACGAAGGAGCAGGCGCTCGCGCGGAGCGGGACGGAGGGGGGCGGCGTCTCCCAGAAGGGCGGGAACAAGGGCGCGGAGGCGGCGGACGCCGCGGTGCGCCTCGCCGTCCTCTTCCGCCGACTCGAGACGCGGATCCGGTCCTGACGGCGGAGACGACGGGATGCGGGTTCGAACGCGCGCGCGGGAGCTGGCCCTGCAGTTCCTCTACCAGCTCGACCTGCACCGCGGGTCGTGCCGCGACGAGCTGGACGGCTTCCTCGCGCGCGCCCTCCATGGCAAGCCGGGGGCCGAGGAGGCCTCCGAATACGCGCGCCGGCTCGTGGACGGCGTCCGCCTCCATGCGGACGAGATCGACCGGCTCCTCGCCGAAGCCGCGAAGAACTGGGGCCTCGAACGCATGGCGGTGGTGGACCGGAACGCGCTCCGGATCGGGTGCTACGAGCTCCTCTTCGAGGACCAGGTGCCGATGAAGGTCGCCATCAACGAGGCGATCGAGCTCGGCAAGCGCTACTCGACGGAGGCGTCCGGCGCGTTCATCAACGGCATCCTCGATCGGATCCGCCGGGACCGGGGCGTGGTGTGAGCGCGCGCGGCCCCTGACGGATCGGACAGGGAGACGAGATGGGACTGTTCCAGAAGCTCCGCTCGGGACTCTCGAAGACGCGCAGCCGTCTCGCCGACGGCCTGCGCGGTGTCCTGACCCTCGGCCGGAGGATCGACGAGGATCTGCTCGCGGAGCTCGAGGAGACGCTGCTCCTCGCGGACGTCGGTCCCTCCGTCACGACGGCGCTCCTCGACGCGGTGCGCGAGGGCTGGAAGCGCGGGCGCCTGCGTTCGGCCGAGGAGGTGCTTCCGTTCCTCCAGGCCGAGGTGGAGCGGCGGCTGTCCCAGGGCGGGAACGAGCTCGCGCACGAGGCCGCGCCGCCAACCGTGGTGCTCGTCTGCGGCGTGAACGGCTCGGGCAAGACGACGTCGATCGGCAAGCTCACCGCGTGGCTGAGACGCCAGGGGCGCTCGGTGGTGCTCGGGGCGGGCGACACGTTCCGCGCCGCCGCGGTCGAGCAGCTCACGATCTGGAGCGAGCGGAACGGCGTCGAGATCGTCAAGCAGCCGACGGGCGCCGACCCGGCGGCCGTCTCGTTCGACGCGGTGTCGGCGGGGCGCGCACGCGGGCGCGACTACGTCATCATCGACACGGCCGGCCGCCTGCACACGCAGGAGAACCTGATGCAGGAGCTCGGGAAGATCCGGCGCGCCGTGGGCAAGGCGTGTCCGGGTGCGCCGCACGAGGTGCTGCTCGTGCTCGATGCGACGACGGGCCAGAACGCCGTCCGCCAGGCGCAGCTCTTCCACGAGGTCGCGCACGTGACGGGTCTCTTCGTGAGCAAGCTCGACGGAACCGCGAAGGGCGGCGCCGTGCTCTCGGTCCAGGGCGTCGTGGGCGTGCCGGTGAAGTTCATCGGCGTGGGCGAGGGCATCGAGGACGTGGAGCCGTTCGACGCGAAGGCCTTCTCGGCCGCGCTCTTCTCGTGAAGACGGGTGCGGCCGTCGGCCGGGGCCGGGAGGACGAGGAGCGCATGGACCTCGCGAGCAGGACCCGGCCCCCGTCCGGCGTCGGAGGGGGGATGGGACGCTCGACGCTCGCCGTCCGGGTGATCGGCTGGGGCGCGGCCTTCGCGCTCCTCGCCGACGGGCCGGGGCTCTTCACGCGCGGCGACGTGATCCGCGGCGCCCTCGTCCCGCTCCTCGCGGCGCTCGGCCTGGGGTTGGCGGCGGTCCTCCCCGTGCGGCGCCTCGGAGGCGCGGCCTCCTGGCTGCTCGTCGTCCCGCTCGTCGTGCCCGCCACGGCGCTCCTCGGACCGCACGCCGTGGCGACGTGGACCGCGCGCCTCCGCGAGGCCGCCCCCTGGCTCTCGATCGCGGGCCTCGCGCTCGCGTGCGCGCGGACCGAGACGGAGGAGGACGCGGACCGCACCGCGCGCCTCCTCGCCTTCGCGGGCGCGCTCGCCGCCGCCTGGACGGTCGCGGACGCGGTCCTTCGCGGCGGCGTGGGCGTCGGCCCCTTCGGACGCCCCGGCGTCGCGGGCCCGGTACTCGCCGCGCTCCTCGTGCTCTCGGTCGCGAGGGCGAACCGCGCCGCGCCGCGCCTCCTCTGGATCGCCCCCGCCCTCCTCGCGGCCGGCGTCCTCGCGACGCGGAGCCGCGTCGGCCTCGTCGCAGGCCTGCTCGGCACCCTCGTGGTCCTCGGCGCGCGGGCCACGGGCGGGCGCGCGCGGGCCGCGCGCGCGGCGCTGTGGGGCAGCGCGGCGGCGGTGCTCCTTGCCACGCTCGCGGCCGTGGCGGGACGCCTGCCCCTGCCCGGCGGCGGCGAGACGGTGCTCGTGCGCCTCGGGCTCTGGTCCGCGAGCGCTCGCCTCGTGGTGGAGGCGCCCCTCACGGGCCAGGGCCTCGGCTCGTTCCCGACGGAGGTGCTCCGCGTCCGGAGCCTGGAGGAGGCGCGCGTCTCGCGCGGCGCACGCCCCCGCGTCGCGCACGACGACGCCCTCCACGCCGCCGCGGAGGGCGGGGTGCCCGCCGGCCTCGCGGTGCTCGTCTTCGCGCTGGGCGTCCTGGTCGTCGGCGCCCGCGCGGCGCGGGCGGCCCGTCGCGCGGACGCGCGGGCGGGTCCGCTCGCGGACGCTGGCGCCCTGGCCACGCTCTTCGTCGCGTCGCTCGGCGAGGACGTCCTCCTCGACCCGGCGGGCGCGCTCCTCGCGGGCGTCCTCGCGGGCGGCCTCGTCGCGCGCGAGCTCGCGCGGCGGTCGCGGGCGCCCGGTCCGGCGCGCGGGGCGTCGTTCGCGCTCGGCGCGCTCGGCCTGGTCCTCCTCGCGGGCGCGAGCGTCCTCGGAAGGGACGCCGCCGCCGACCGCCACCTCCGCGCGTACCGCGACGGGATCGCGACGGGCCCCCTTCCCGCGCCGGCGCTCGCGCTCGCGAGGGCGCACCTGGAGGAGGGCGCGCTCGCGTGGCGGCCCGACCATCCCGAGGCGTGGTACCGCCTCGGCGTCCACTGGGCGAGGTTCCACGACGCCGCGCGTGCGCGGAAGGCCTACGCCGAGGCGCTCCGCGCGGACCCCGGCATGACGGAGGCACGCCTCGACCTCGCCGAGCTCGACCGGATCTCGGGCGACCCCGACGCGGCCCGCGCGCGCCTCGAGGCGGCACGGGAGGTCGATCCCACCCGGTTCGACCTGCCGCTCCGGCTCGGGCACCTTGCGCTCGGCGAGGAGCCCGTCCCGGGCGATCCGGCCCCCCCCGGCGCGAACCTCGTCGAGGCGTTGCGTCACTACAACGAGGCGCACGCCCTGGCGCCGGGCCGCTTCGAGTACGACGTCGCGCTCTCGCGCCTCGCGCGGCGCCGCGGCGACCTCTCGGGCGCGGCCGAGGCCGTCCACCGCGCGCTCGACGAGGTCGCGCCCGAGGCGGCGGCGGCG
Organism: uncultured Planctomycetota bacterium; assembly: GCA_963752285.1. Classification (GTDB taxonomy): domain Bacteria; phylum Planctomycetota; class PLA2; order PLA2; family JAEUHO01; genus CAVVXN01. Next base: position 153,885 of record CAVVXN010000004.1, on the reverse strand, counting down.
CTGGGCGCCGCGGTGCCCGGCGGGCGGCTCTCCTCGTCCGACGTGGGCGAGCTGGTGCGCCGCCAGGCCGAGGCCCTGAACGTGCTCGCCGCGCATCCGGAGACGGCGGAGATCCTGCTCGAGTCGTTCCGGATCGCGGAGCTCCAGAAGACGGTGCCGGCCGCCCTCGCGGCGGGCGTCCTCGAGCTCGCCGTGCGCGTGGACCCGCCGCTCGGACGGTTCGTCGAGGACGAGGCGAGGCGGTTCCTCGAGACGGGGAGCCGGCGCGAGAAGGCCGCGGGCGGGACGGGCCCCGCCGCCGCGGCGACGCCGATCGACGACGCCGAGCGCGCGTACGGGGCGGCCGCCCTTCGCTTCGCCGGCCTGCTGCGCGCCGACGCGATGGGGCCCGAGTCGTTCACGGCCGAAGCGCGGCTGGACGCGGAGGGCAAGCGATACCGTCGCGCCTACGCGGAGTGGCGCGCGTTGGCGGCCTGGGCGACGTCCCGGCCGCCGCAGCCGGGCGCGGCCGACGCGGACCGGCTCGACGGCGTGGCCTCGATCGAGCTCGAGGCGGCGAAGGTGGCACGGCGGGTCGACGGCGAGGCGGCGCGCCGGCTCTACGCCGACGGCCACGCCGCCGAGGGGGCGGCGCTCGTGCTCCGAGGCCGGTGGGACGAGGCGGCGCAACGCCTCGAGCACGCCGCGGCCTCGGACCCGGCGGCCGCGGACGTCCGGCTGGTCCTCGCCCGCGTGCGCGCACACCGTGGCGACCTCGACGGTGGCGCGGAGGCGCTCCTCGAGGCGGTCCGTCTCGGTCTGCGCCCCGACGTCTCGTGGACGCGCGACCCGGACCTCGGACGGCTGCTCGCCCGCGACGACGTGCGGGCCGCGCTCGGCGCCCGCTGAGGGCCGCGCGACGGCGCCCCTTCGGAACCGCCGCGCCGCGGGGGCTCGTCAGAGGAAGGCCGGGTCGTCGATCCGGACCTCTCCGTTGAGGAACGGGTTCCGCAGGCGCTCCTCCCCGATCGTGCTGTCCGGACCGTGGCCGGAGTAGACGACGGTCTCGTCGGGGAGCGCGAGCACGACGTCCCGGAGCGTCTTCGCGTACGCCTGCGCGTCGCCCCCGAGGTCCGTGCGCCCCACGGATCCCCGGAAGAGGGTGTCGCCGAAGAACCCGTCCGCGCCGAAGAGGAACGTCACCCCGCCGGGCGTGTGCCCGGGCGTGGCGAGCACGCGGATGTGCCCGTCCGCGAACGGGATCTCCGGCGTGAGCGCGAGGTCCATGCCCACCACCGGAACCTCGAGGCCCCCGATCCCGAACATCCGTCCGTGCTCGGGGAGGGCCTGGAGCAGGGGGAGGTCGGCCGCGTGGAGCGCGAAGGGCGCCTTCAGCGCCCGCTGGACCGGCGCGACCGCGCCCACGTGGTCGAGGTGGGCGTGGGTCGCGAGGACGTAGCGGACGAGCGCCCCGCTCTCCTTCACGGCCTCGAGGATGCGGTCGGGCTCGTCGCCGGGGTCCACGAGGACGGCCTGGCCGCTCGCGCGGTCCGCGACGAGCCGGCAGTTCTGCTGGAACGGCCCGACGACGAGGGTGGTGATGGCCAGGTCCATGGGAGCGAGAGTCTGCCCGCGATCCAGCGGTTGGGTGGGGGACGCGACGACCCGGGGCAAAGGTCCGAGCGGGGGCGCGCCGGGCGACGGACAGGGCTCGGATTCGCCGGGGGCGGCCGGGCCTCCTACACTTCCCGGGACCCCGAGGAGGTCTCCATGCCCGACGCCTCGACGCCCCGGCTCCGCTCCGCCCTCGCGAGGGCGCGCGGCGGGGAGCGCCTGTCCGCCGAGGACGGGCTCGTGCTGCTCCGGGACGCCGACCTCCTGGAGCTCGGGTCGCTCGCGGCCGCCGCGCGGTGGCGGAAGAACCCCGCCCGTCGGGTGACGTACATCGTCGATCGGAACGTCAACTACTCGAACGTCTGCGTGACGTACTGCGCGTTCTGCGCCTTCTACCGGCCGCCGGGGCACGCCGAGGGCTACACCCAGTCGTACGAGGAGATCGGCGCCCGGCTCGAGGAGCTCGACCGGGTGGACGGCCGCCAGGTCCTGCTCCAGGGCGGACACAACCCCGAGCTCGGCATCGAGTACTACGAGGGCCTCCTCCGGTACGTGCGGGAGCGCTTCCCGCGCATCAACGTGCACGGCTTCTCGCCCCCCGAGATCACCTTCTTCTCGAAGACCTGGGACATGCCGCGGACGGAGGTCATCCGCCGCTTGTGCGAGGCCGGCCTCGGCTCGATCCCCGGCGGCGGGGCCGAGATCCTCGTGGACGGCGTCCGGAAGAAGATCGCCGCGCTCAAGGCCACGACGGACGAGTGGCTCGGGGTCATGGAGGACGCGCACGCCCTCGGCCTGAAGAGCAGCGCGACCATGATGTTCGGCCACGTGGAGACCCTCGAGGACCGCGTCGAGCACCTCCTGCGCCTCCGCGAGCTCCAGGACCGCACGGGGGGCTTCACGGCGTTCATCCCGTGGACGTACCAGGCGCCCCACACGAAGCTCGAGAAGCGCGTCCCCCACATGAGCGGCGGCTACGACTACCTCAGGACGCTCGCGGTCGCGCGCCTCGTGCTCGACAACTTCCCCCACGTGCAGGGCTCGTGGGTGACGCAGGGCCCGAAGATCGGTCAGGTCTCCCTCGAGTTCGGTGCCGACGACCTCGGCGGCACGATGATGGAGGAGAACGTCGTCTCGGCGGCCGGGGCGTCGTTCTGCATGCCGATCGAGCGCATCGAGGCCCTGATCCGGGACGCCGGCTACGAACCCCGGCGGCGCACGACCTTCTACGAGGTCCTCGAGCCCGAGGCGGAGGTGGTCCTGTGAGCCAGGTGCATTCCCCCCGCGCGCCCGTGGACGAGGCCGAGGCGCTCGCCGCCCTGTCGCTCCCCGACGACCTCGCCGACCTCGGCGCGAAGGTCGTGTGCCACGAGCGCCTCGACCACGACGACGGCCTTCGGCTCTACGCGCACCCCGACCTGCTCGCCGTGGGTCGGCTGGCGGACTGGGTTCGGCGCGAGCGGCACGGCGACGTCGTCTATTACAACGTCAACCGCCACATCAACCCCACGAACATCTGCATGCAGGGCTGCACGTTCTGCGCCTTCGGCATCAAGGGCAGCAACCCGCTGACGTGGGAGATGACCCACGACGAGGTGTGGCGCCGCGCCGCCGAGTGCGCGGAGCACGGCGCGACCGAGATCCACATCGTGGCGGGGCTGCACCCCCACTACGACCTGGCCTGGTACGAGGCGTGCTTCCGGGGCCTCAAGGAGCGCTTCCCCGAGATCCACCTGAAGGCCCTCACGGCCGTCGAGATCGCGTACTTCGCCGGCTCGGAGGGCCTCACGCACCGAGAGGTCCTCGAGCGGCTCGTCGCGGCGGGGCTCGACAGCATGCCGGGCGGCGGCGCGGAGATCTTCCACCCCGAGGTCCGCGAGCAGATCTGCGACAACAAGTGCGACGCGGACGAGTGGATCGAGATCCACCGCACGGCCCACGGCATGGGCATCCGCACGAACGCGACGATGCTCTACGGGCACATCGAGGAGGACGAACACCGCGTGGACCACGTACTCCGGCTCCGCGCGCTGCAGGACGAGACGGGCGGCTTCCAGACGTTCATCCCCCTCGCGTTCCACCCCGAGCACACGGCGCTCTCCCACCTCCCGGGACCCACCGGGAAGACCGACCTCCGCGTGATGGCGGTCTCGCGTCTCCTGCTCGACAACGTCGAGCACCTGAAGGCCTACTGGATCATGCTCGGGCCCAAGCTCGCCCAGGTGGCCCTCTCGTTCGGCGCCGACGACATCGACGGCACCGTCGTGGAGGAGCGGATCGTCCACATGGCGGGCGCCACGAGCCCACAGGAGCTGAGCGTCGGCGAGCTCCGTCGCCTGATCGCGGAGACGGGACGCACCGCGGTCGAGCGCGACACGCTCTATCGCCACGTGGTCCGCGCCGAGCCGAGCCCGGCCTGAACGCCCGGCGCGGGCTCAGCCCGCGCGCCGCCGACGCCGGATCGCTCGCACGACCGCGAGGCCCAGCAGCAGCGCGGCGGCCCCCCCGGCGATGGGTACCCAGCGCCTCGATTCGGGACGCGCCAGGAACGCGAGGATCTCGTCCTCGAAGAGCGCGTAGAGGAGCGCCGCGAGCACGAGCACGAGGACGAGCGCCGCGCGTCCGGGCCGCGCCCGCTTCCTCGCGCGAGGCGACGACTCGTCACGACCGAGGTAGCGGAGCATCTTCACGACGAAGAACACGACGCCGAAGAGGACCACGACACCGAGCACCCGCCAGCGCGGGTCGGCCTTCGCGTCGTTCAGCACGCGCCCGATGTAGGAGCCGAACGCGGCGTACATCGCCGCGACCAGGATGCCGGCCACCGTCACGACGGCGAACGTCGCTCGCTTCGAGAGACCGATGACGCGCCCGACGAAGCACCCCCCGAGCTGCCCCGACCCGGGCAGTGGCGTCAGCACGAAGAGCCCCACGCCCACCCCGGCGAGACGTCGGATCCACCGGTGGCGGTCGAGGCTCTTGACCGCGTTCCGGCGCGCGCGAAGGAGGTACGGCCCGATCCCGGGGACGCGCTCGAGGAGGTCGAGGTTGTACGCGTAGAGGAGCGCCGAGGCGGCGTTCAGGTACATGAGCCAGACCGCGATCTGCCACGTGCTGAGGTGCACCTCGACCGTGATCCCGAGCAGGGGGATCGGGACGCCCGAGCCCACGGCGGCTGGCGCGAGGACCACGGTGGTCCCCGCGCCGAGGAAGGCGAGCCCCGCGATCAGGAGGAGCTCGGAGCCCACGTCGGCCGAGAACACGGCCCACGCCCCCCAGACGAGGAGGCTCGTCAGGAGGAAGGGCCCGACGAGGACCAGGAAGCGGCGGCGCGCCTGCCGGAAGAGCGACGCGAGGCGCAGGGCCCGTCGCGGGCGCAGGCCCGGATCTCCGCGGAGGCCGGCGGGACCCCGGGCGGGAGTGGGCGCGCTCGAGCTTTCCACGGGGGCTCCGACCCGTTCGCCCGGGGCGCGGTCGCCCGAGCCGGGTACCGGAGGGTAGCAGGGGCCGGCGCGGGCGCGATCGGCCGGGCGGATCGCGCGGGTATCGTGGCCCGCGCGTGGACGCAAGCGTCGTCGTACTGTCCTGGAACACCGCGGCGCTGACGCTCCGTGCGCTCGCGGCCGCACGCAGGGAGCTCTCGACGATCCCGGGCGAGCTCGTCTGCGTGGACAACGCGAGCGACGACGACACGGTGTCCCGCGTGCGTCGCGAGGCGCCCGACGTGCGCCTCGTCGTGAACGAGGCGAACCTCGGGTTCGCGCGCGGCAACAACCGCGCGCTCCCCTTCGTCCAAGGCCGCTACGTCGTGTTCCTGAACAGCGACGCCCGGCCCGAGCCGGGGGCCCTGGTCCACGTCGTCCGCTGGCTCGACGGGCACCCGACCGTCGCCGCCGCGGCGCCGCGGGTCGTGTCGCCCGACGGACGTCCGCAGCGCGCCGCGCGCGACGACCCCTCGGCCCTCGGGCTCCTGCACCGCTTCACGGCGCTCCGCTACACGCCGATCGGACGGCGCGCGGCCGCGCGGTGGACACGCGGCGTCGAGGCGACGGCCCCCCGCGAGGTGGACACGGTCCTCGGCGCGTGCCTCGTCGTGCGGCGCGACGCCCTTCTCGCGCTCGGCGGGTTCGACGAGGGTTACCCGTTCTACTGGGAGGACGTGGACCTCTGCCGGCGGCTCCGCCGGGAGGGCCACGGGGTCGCGTGGGTTCCCGACGGGCCGCCAGTCGTGCACGAGGGCGGCGCGGCCTCGGCCGCGCGAGACGACGCGCTCCGGCGCGAGATGGCCGTGGGCCTCCTCCGCTACGCCCGCCTCCACCTCGGGCCTCGCGAGGGTCCCGCGGTCGCCGCCCTCCTCGCCCTGGGCATCGTGCTCCGCGCGCTCCTCGAGCCGGTGCGCCTCGCGGCGGAAGCGTCGGGCCGGGCCCTCGCGGGCCGGCGGGGCGACGCGCGGCGCCACCTCGCGCGCGCCCGCGCGTGGCTGCGCTTCCTCGAGCACGACCTGTGCGCGCTGCTCCTGGCGCTTCGCCCGCCCCGCGCGGTCGGCCGTTGACCCCGACCGGAGCCCGCGTAGCCTCCGGGCCTTCGCGCTCCCGGACGGCGCACGTCCGACCGGAGGGTCCGGCGCGAGAGGTCCCACCCCCTGCGACAGGTCCTCGTCACCTTCGGCACGCGTCCCGAGGCCATCAAGATGGCTCCGGTCGTGGCCGCGTTGCGGCGCCGCACGGACGCGTTCCGGGTCCGGGTCGCGGTGAGCGCGCAGCACCGGGCCCTGCTCGACCAGGTCCTGGCGCTCTTCGGCGTCCTCCCCGACGTGGACCTCGACCTGATGCGTCCGGGGCAGACGCCGGCCGAGGTGACCGCGCGCGTGCTCGAGCACATGACGCACACGATCGCGGCGGAGCCGACGGACGTCGTGCTCGTCCACGGCGATACGACGACCGCGCTCGCGACGACGCTCGCAGCCTTCTACCTCGGGGTGCCCGTCGGCCACGTCGAGGCGGGCCTCCGAAGCGGGCGCATGGACGCGCCGTTCCCCGAGGAGATGAACCGCGTCGTGATCGACCGGCTCGCGCGCCACCTCTTCGCGCCCACGCCGCGCGCGGCCGAGAACCTCGCACGCGAGGGTGCGGCCTCGGCGCGCGTGCTCGTGACCGGGAACACGGCCATCGACGCGCTGCTCGAGGTGCGCGCGCGGGTCGGCGCCCTCGACCTGCCCGTCCGGCGCCTCGTCCACGACGCCCCGCGCCTCGTGCTCGTGACCGCGCACCGCCGCGAGTCGTTCGGCGCCCCGCTGGCCGCCGTGTTCGCCGCGGTCGAGCGCCTCGCCCGGACGCATCCCGACCTGCCCTTCGTGTACCCGGTCCATCCGAACCCGGAGGTCGAGGGGCCCGCGCGCGCGGCGCTCACGGCGCCGAACGTCCACCTCGTCCCGCCGGTCGGCTACGCGGAGCTCGTGTGGCTGCTCGACCGCGCGGAGCTCGTGCTCACCGACTCGGGGGGCATCCAGGAGGAGGGCGCGACCCTGGGCCGACCGCTCCTCGTCCTGCGGGAGGTGACCGAGCGTCCCGAGCTGATCGAGGCGGGCGCGGGTCTGCTCGTCGGGACGGACCGGGACCGGATCGTCGCGGAGGGCGCGCGCCTCCTCGACGACCCGGACGCGCGCGCGCGCTTCGGGGTCCCCCGCTCCCTCTTCGGGGACGGCCACGCGGCGGAGCGCATCGCGTCCGACCTGGCCGGCGAGGCGCCCGCGCCGTGGCGGCCGGAGGCGACCCCGACGACCGCGAGGCGGGGCGGGGCGGCGCCGTGAGACCCCACCTCTGGCTGTGCCTCCCCGCGTACGAGGAGGCGCAGAGCCTCCCGCCGCTCCTCGCCGACCTCGCCCGGACGCTCCGGTCGTGGCCCGCGGCCCCCCGCTGCCACGTCGTCGTCGTGGACGACGGGAGCTCCGACGGCACGGCCGACGCCGCGTTCTCGGTGCCGGGGCTCGACGTGACGGTGCTCGTGCACGAGACGAACCGCGGCCTCGGCGTCGCGATGCGTACGGGCATCGAGCACGTCCTCGCCGTAGCCCGCGACGTGGACCTCCTCGCGACGATGGACGCCGACCACACGCACCCGCCGGAGCTCCTCCCCGCGCTCGTGGACCGCGCGCGCGCCGGCGCGGAGCTCGCGATCGCCTCGCGCTTCCGGCCCGGGGCCGAGGTGCGCGGTCTCGACCGCCCCCGGATCGTCACGAGCCTCCTCGCGTCGTGGCTCCTCCGCGTGCTCTTCCCGGGTGCGCGGGACTACACGTGCGGCTACCGCGTGTACCGCGTTCGGCTCCTCCGCTGGGGCCGGACCCGGTACGGCCGGGCGTTCCTCAACCAGGCGGGCTTCTCGGTCATGGTGGACCTCCTCCTGAAGCTCCGGCGGCGCGCGGGCCCGATCGCGGAGGTCCCGCTGGTGCTGCGCTACGACCGCAAGCGGAGCACGTCGAAGATGAGGCTCGTGCGTACCGCCGTCGTGACGCTCGACCTGCTCGTGCGCCGCTTCGTTGCCGATCCGCGCGGTCCCGGTCGGTCCCCCGCGCCCACGGCGGGCACGCGCGTGCGCACCGGATGACCCGTACCGCCGCAGGATTCGGCCGCGCGCGGTGCACCAACGTGTAGGATCCCCCCCCATGCCGAAGAAGACGAAGCGCGCGAAGCCGAGCGAGACCCCGCGGAAGCGGAAGGACGCAAAGAAGAGGAAGAAGTCGAGCCTCGCCCGCCGGGCCGACCGCTACGACCTGTACCAGCGCTCGGTCCAGGAGCCGGAGTGCGAGGTGGACTTCTTCGACGAGGTCTACCGCTCGATCCACCGGCGGCGGCCGATCGTGCTCCGCGAGGACTTCTGCGGCACCTTCGCCGTGGCCTGCGACTGGGTCCGGCGGCCGGGACGACGCGCGGTGGCCGTGGACATCGACCCCGAGCCCCTCGCCTGGGGTCGCGAGCACAACCTCGCGGCGCTGGGCCGCGTCGCGCGCGAGCGCCTGACGATCCGCCAGCGGGACGTTCGTACCGTGGCCGACGAGAAGGCCGACGTCCTCTGCGCCGAGAACTTCTCGTACTGGATCTTCCAGACGAGGGACGCGCTGCGCACCTACTTCGAGTTCGCCCGCCAGAACCTGGCGGAGGGCGGGATCTTCGTGCTCGACCTGATGGGCGGGCCCGACTGCTACGTCGAGAAGCACCCCGATCGCCGCAAGCTCGACGGCTTCACGTACCTCTGGGAGCTCGAGAGCTTCGACCCGATCGACCACGCCGCGGTCCACCACATCCACTTCCAGTTCCGCGACGGGAGTCGAATGAAGCGCGCGTTCACGTATCGTTGGAGGTTCTGGACCATCCCCGAAATCCGCGAGATCCTCGCCGAGGCGGGCTTTCGCTCCTCCACGGTGTACTGGGAGGGCACGGACAAGAAGACCGGCGAAGGCGACGGCGTGTGGAAGCCCGCCACGAAGGCCACGGCGGACCCCTCGTGGGTCGCGTACGTCGTCGCTCGCACGGACGGATGATCGGGAGGATCGCCATGAGGACGATCGACGTGGGCGCCACGGCGCTGGGGCTCGTGGCCGGCGCGTTCGCGCTCTGCGGCTGCGCGGTCGTGGCCGTCGGTGCGGCCGGCGGCGTCGCGACGGCGAAGGTGCTCTCCAACCAGACCGACGCGGACTACCAGGCCTCCGTGCGCGACGTCTACGCGGCGGCGCTCGTGGCCTTGCCGGCCCTCGGCTACCCGGCCGCGACGACGTCCACGCTCGGTCCGACCGAGGCCGAGATCGTGGCGGGCGACGCGAGGCTCGCGATGGCCGAGCACCCGGGCGGCGTGACGCGCGTGGCGGTCAAGATCGGGACGTGGGACACCGCGGACCACCAGCGGCGCGCCGGGCTGATCCACGATCGCATCCGCGCGGAGCTCGCACGACGGGTCGTGGTGCCGGTGCCGGCGCCCGCGCCCGCGACCCCGCGGTCGGTGCCGCCGCCCGCGCCGATGGTCGCGCCGGCGCCGCCCGCCACGCACTGACCGCGAGAACCCGTGCGCGCGGGGCCCGCGCCGCGGCCCCGCCACCGTCGGACCGCGTCAGGGTCGCGCCACGGCGACGGCCACGTTGTCCTGGCCGCCGGGGTGGCCGTCCACGCCGGCGAGCGCGAGATGGGCGAGCGCGTCGGCGAGCGCGGCCGGCGTCGGCGCCGCCGTGAGGAGGGAGGCGCGGTGGCGCGCCTGGACCGAGGTCCTGGGCCGGCCGTAGTGGCACTCGTCGAGACCGTCCGTGAACGCGAGCAGGAGGTCGCCCTCTTCCACGGGGAAGGTGCCGGCGACGGCGCGCGAGGGCCGGAGGCTCTCCGGGTCGGCGAGGCTCGCGTAGCGACGCGTCTTCCGGCCGAGCGCCTGCTCGCGTCCCTGGTGGACGCGGACGAGCGAGGTGTCGCCGAGCGTGGTGAAGGCGCCGAGGCCCGCGGCGGCGTCGGCGACCAGGACCGACAGCGCCGCGCCGGGTCCCGGGTCGGCGTCGGACGTCGCGATGGGAAGGGGCAGCGAGGAGACGCGGTCGAAGAGCGCGTCGAGGTCGGCCGGCACCCCGGCGTCGTGGAGCGAAGCCTGGAGCGCGGCGAGGAGGCCGTGGCTCGCCTCGGTCCCGTGGTGGCCGTCCGCGACCGCCAGCAGCACCCGCGCCCCCTCGGACGCCACGAGCACGGCGTCCTCGTTCGGGAGGTTCTCCGGGTCGCCCTTGAACTCGAGCGACGGGCTCTCCGGGTCGGCGCCCACGCTGATGGCGCACCCGAGCCGCGCGCCCAACGCGAACGACGCGACCTCGCCGTAGCGGACGTGGTCGCGTCCAAGGACGAGGCGGGTCTCCACGCTGCGCACCCGCCGAGTCTACCGGCGGCGCTCAGGGGCCCGACACCCGCCGGAAGCGCGCCCACTTCCGCGACCAGATGCGGTCGCCCTCGCGGGCGACCCACGCGCGGAGACGTTCGGTCGGGGCGGTGAGCACGACCTCCCGGGTGGTGGCGCGGAGGGTCCCCTCGGTTTCGTGCCGCACGACCCGGCCGTCGATCTTGCCGCTCTCGATGTCGGCGGCCACCTCGTCCTCGGAGAGGGCGGCGAGGAGGAGCGCGTCGCCGACGCGCCGGTAGCGACCGAGGAACCACGAGCCCGGGGCCGCGGGCGGCACGGGGCGCGCCGTGCCGTCCGCGTCGGGGGCCGCGACGTCGTCGGACGTCGCGCTCAGCAGCTCCGCACGCCCGATGGAGGTGGGGAGGAGGCGGAGGCGGACCACACGCACGGTCTCGCCCGGCCCGAGCTCGACCCACGCGGCCTCGAGCTCCTCGGGCGCACCGGGCCTCCGCCCGACGACGAGCGAGACCGCGGCCGGCGGCTTCCCTCGTTCGCGCATCTCGAGGACCCAGCGCCCGACGAGGCCGTCGTCGCGCTTCGTCGTGGTGGCGTCGCTCAGCGGGTGCAGGCTGGTGGCACCGCACCCGGCGAGCAGGGTCGCAGCGAAGAGGAGCCCCAGCACCCGTGTCACGAGGGAAGGGTACCGCGGGCGGGCCGGACGGGCCAGGCTGCGGGCGCACCCCGTGCGCGACGGCGGGTGACCACGCCCGGCTCAGAATCGGTACGTGAACCCCACCCCGAACCAGGGGCCGAAGGTCACGTGGACGTGGTTCGGTACCGTCTGCGCGTCGCGCCAGTCGCTCCGGCGAAACCCCGTCTCGACGTACAGGCTCGTACGCGACGAGAGGTCGCAGCCGACGCGGAGCGTGGACTCGAACGTGTTCATCCGGCTCGCGTCCGAGTAGAGGAACGACAGCGTCTGGGACGCGCCGGCCTCGAGGAAGACGCGCGGCACGGCCGCCGGTCGCCATCCGACGCGAAGGTCGAGCGCGGGGGCGACGTGGAGATACGTGCGCCTCACGCTCGCGCCGCCCTCGCCCGTCAGCCGGTCGTGCACGTGGAGGCCCTCGAGGCTCGCGCCGGGGCGCACGACGAGACAGCCCGCCCGGCCGAGCGGGAGGTCGAACCGGTACGCGTAGCCGAGGCGGTAGCGTCCGATCCAGGACGACGAGTCGATCGACGTGCCCGCGCCAAAGGTGGCGCCCTGCGACACGAACCCGTCGCGGAGCTTGTCGGATCCGCCGAGGAGGAGCAGGGCGAGGTCCAGGTGCACCTCGTGACGCCGCCAGGCCGTCTCCGCTCGGACGCCGATCTCCTCGCCGAGGTCCGCGCCGATCTCGTCGAGCGCCGGGCGGCGCTCGGTGGTCGTTCCGGGCTGGCCGCCCTTCGGGGTCTGGAGGAAACCCGAGGTCGCACCGACGCGCACGTAGCCCTCCGCGCGCACGTGGGGGAACGGCGGCGCCCCGAGCGCCGCGTCGTCCGCGCGCGCCGAGGCGGCCGACGCGAGGAGGCCGAGGACCAGGAGCCCCACCGAGGTCGTCGCGCGTGCCATGAGGTCCCTCCGCGGCGGCTACGATACGGCCCGTTCGCCACTCCGAGGAGGGTTCTCGATGAGAGGATGGGCACTGGGCATCGCCGCGGCCGTCGTCGCCGCGGGGGTCGCGCTCGCGTCGGGGGACGACGCCGCGACCGGTCCGGAGGTGGGTCAGCAGGCGCCGGACTTCCGTCTCAACGACCCGTCGGGCCACGCCGTCCGCCGCTCCGAGGCGGGGCACGGGAAGTGGACGATCGTCGCGTTCTTCCCGAAGGCCTCGACACCGGGGTGAACGCGCGAGGTCTGCGCGCTGCGGGACGCAGCGGACGATCTCACCAAGCTCGACGCGACGGTCCTGGCCGTGAGCCTCGACGACGTCGCCGCCCAGAAGAAGTTCGCCGACGAGCAGCACCTGGCGTATCCCGTGCTCTCGGACGCCGACGGGAGCGTCGCGACGAAGTACGGCGTGCTGGCCCCCGGAGGCCGATACGCGAAGCGCGTGACGTTCGTCGTGGACCCCGACGGCGTCGTGCGTTACGTGGACGAGCAGGTGGACGTGATCCACCACGGCGCGGCCCTCGCGAAGCAGATCGAGCGGCTCCAGAAGGAGGGCGGGGACCGGTAGACGCGTCTTTGGAGGCGCGCGCCGGACCCTCTCCGACACCGCGGAGACGCCGGGCGCGCCAGCCGTACACTCGGCCTCGGTAGCGATTCCTCCCGCGCCGAGGTGAACGATGGCCCCCACGAAGCCGGTCCACGAGCCCCACAAGATCAAGACCGTCCTCCGCACGGACTTCCCGTCCGTCGAGCAGCGCAAGAAGAACCTGATCGCCGCCCGGTTCAACGTGCTGAACCTGGTGCCGCGCCAGACGACCTTCGACATGGTGTCGTGGGGCAGCAGCGCAGTGAGCCAGGAGCAGCTCGCGGGGCTCCTCGTCGGCGACGAGGCGTACGCGGGCGCGCGCAACTTCGAGGCGCTCGAGAGCGCGGTCGCGGACGTGCTCGGCCACCAGCACGTCTGTCCGACCCACAACCTCCTCGGCTGCATCAAGCTGGTGGTCGCCACCATGGTGCCCGAGGGGAGCTCGTTCCCCAGCAACGCCCTCGTGATCCGGGACGTCTTGACGCCCCGGGGCCTGAGCGTCCCCGACATCCGCGACCGCAGGGAGCCCGTGTTCACGGGCAACATCGACCTCCTACGCCTCGAAGACGAGGTCCAGGACGGCAAGGACGCGCTCGTGTACGTCGAGACGTTCGCGGATGCGCACCACCCGATCTCGATCGAGAACCTGCGCGCCACCCGCGCCCTCGCCCGGCGCTACGGCCTCCCCCTCGTCCTCGACGGCTCGCGCATCGTCGAGAACGCCTGGTACGTGCAACGTCACGAGGCGGGCCAGCAGGGCCAGACCGTCGCCGAGATCGTGAAGGAGATGGCCTCGCTCGCGGACGTCCTCCAGGTAGACGGCGCGCAGTGCGCGCGGAGCAACGTCGGCGCGCTCCTGGCCACGAACGACGAGGCGACGTTCGAGCGATTCATGAACGAGGTGGTGGTGTACGAGGGCCTGCACACGTACGGCGGGATGGCCGGCCGGACCATGGAGGTGCTCGCCCGCGGCCTCCGGGAGATGACGAACGAGGCCGAGGCGCACTGGGTCATGCACCAGGCGGAGCGGTTCACGGAGCGCCTGCGCGCCGGCCGCGTGCCCCTGGACCGCGGCTGCGACGGCGCGTACCTGCTCGCCGACCAGTTCCTCCCCCACGTGAAGAAGCACCGGAAGGACACGATCTCCTGCGCGCTCTACCTCACGTCGGGCGTGCGCGCGGTCGCGCAGGGCATGCTCGACCGGGACGCGATCCTCCCGGTGCAGATCCCGCGACTGGCGATGACGAACGCGCAGCTCGACCAGGTCGCCGACGCGATCATCGACCTGTACCGCCAGCGCGACCGGATCCCCCCGCTCGAGCCCGGCGGCGAGTGCCGCTGGCGCGACCAGATGCGATACCGGTGGATCATCCCGAACCTCGACACGTGGACGTTCGACTGCTCGCCGTTCCTGATCCACACCATCGAGTACGTCGGCCACCTCACGCGCGACGAGCGGCGCCGCGCGATCGAGAAGGCCGGCTACAACACGTTCCTGCTGCGCAGCGCGGACGTGACGATCGACCTCCTGACCGACTCGGGCACCGCGGCGATGAGCACCGAGCAGTGGGCCGCCTACGAACGCGCGCGCCCGGCCTCCTCCGCCACCGAGGAGTACTGGAACCTGGTCGAGGTCCTCCGCGACGTGTTCGGCTACCAGCACATCCTCCCCACCCACCAGGGGCGCGCGGCCGAGCACATCCTGAGCCAGATCGCGATCCGGCCGGGCCAGGTGGTCCCCGGCAACATGTACTTCACGACGACGAAGCTCCACCAGGAGCTCGCCGGCGGCGTGTTCGCCGACGTGATCGTGGATCAGGCGCACGACCCGGAGAGCTCGTACCGGTGGAAGGGCGACATCGACCTCGAGAAGCTCGAGAGGGTGATCGCGGAACACGGCGCGGACGACGTCGCGTACGTCTCCTTCGAGCACTCCGTGAACATGGCCGGCGGCCAGCCGGTCAGCATGGACAACATGCGCGAGGTCCACGCGCTCTGTCAGCGCCACGGGATCCGGGTCTACTTCGACTCGACCCGCGTCGCCGAGAACGCGTGCATGATCCAGCTCCACGACCCGCGGTACGCGAACGTTCCGGTGAAGGACATCCTCGGCGAGATGATGCTCTACGGCGACGGATGCACGGTCTCGGGCAAGAAGGACTTCCTCATCAACATGGGCGGGATCCTCGCCTTCCGCGACGACGCGGCCCTCGCCGCGAAGGCCGAGGAGATGCTCCGCGTGTACGAGGGAAACGTCACCGACGGCGGGCTGCCCGCGGCCGACCTCGCGGCGATCGCCCAGGGCGTGCGGGAGATGCTCGACGACCGCTACATCCGCGCGCGGATCCGCCAGACGGCGTTCCTCGGCCAGCTCCTCGAGGAGGCCGGCGTGCCGATCGTCAGGCCCTCGGGCTCGCACGCGATCTTCCTCGACGCGCGCCGGTTCCTGCCGCACGTGGACCAGGACGAGTACCCGGCGCAGCGGCTGGCGGCGGAGATCTACGTCGAGACGGGCGTGCGCGCGATGGAGCGGGGCAACGTGTCGAAGGGCCGCGATCCCTCGACGGGCGAGAACTACCGACCGCAGCTCGAGCTCGTGCGCCTGACCATCCCGCGTCGCGTCTACACGAACGACCACATGCGCGCGGTCGCCGAGGGCATCATCCGCGTGTACGAGCGCCGCGCCGAGATCCGGGGACTCCGGTTCACGTACGAGCCGAAGAAGCTCCGGTTCTTCCAGGGACGATTCGAGCCGGTCGCGCCCGCGACCGCCGGGGTGGCGGCACGCTGACGAGGCCGGCGGGACCCGCCGGGGCCACGGCGCCGGCGGGATCCGCGCCCCCGCCGCCCGCCGGGCGCTATGCTCGGGCCATGTCCACGCCGCCCCCCAGCGCGAGGCGCCCCCCCCTGCGTCTCGTCGTCGCCGTCGCCCTTCCCCTCCTCGTGCTCGGCACCGTGGCGTTCGTCGCGCGCGACCGCGTGCTCTGGCGCATCGGCACCGTACGCGAGGGCGTGCTCTACCGGTCGGCGACCCTGCCGGAGGACCGCCTCGATCAGCTGGTGACGGAGAAGGGCATCAAGACCGTCGTGAACATGCGGCACACGGACGTGCCGGCGGACCGCGCGGTCGCCGAACGTCACGGCGCGCGCTACGTGGAGCTCCCGTCGGGCCAGGTGCCCGACGACGAGACGATCGGCCGCTTCCTCGCGATCATGGACGACCCGGCGAACCGCCCCGTCCTCGTGCACTGCATGCACGGCGTGGGCCGGACGGGGCTGCTCTGCGCGCTCTTCCGGATGGAGTACGACGGCTGGGACGCCGAGCGCGCGATCCAGGAGGCGCAGGACTACGCGGTGGGCGGGTCGTTCTACGAGGGCCAGGACAAGTCGGACTACCTTCGGTCCTACGTCCCGCGCTCGGAGCGCCCCGGCGCCCCCGCCGCCGGCGCCGCGGGCGCGCGGATCGGGGGCCACACCGACTGATCGAGCCGGCCGCGTACTCTCCGGCGTCTCGCCTGGCTCGCGTCGATCCTCCTCCGGGCGAACCCGCCCCCCAACGTGCTGGAGCCTCGTGCGCGACGCCGCCGAGGACGTCGCCGGCGCTTGGGCCAACGAGAGGGAGCGGGACCGCGCGTTCGACTCGATCGGCAAGGGCTCGGGAATCCTGCGCGCCACGGCGGCGGGTCCCGGCGCAGGGACGGCCCCCGCGGCCCGGCTCGTCCGCGTGCGCCGCCCCCGTCCGGGACCCCGGGCCGACCTCGCTCCTCCGAGGACCGGTCCCGTCGGGCGCGGGCGTCACGCGAAGCGGATCCCCTGCGCGAGCGGGAGCTCGTCCGACCCGTTGACCGTGTTCGTCTGGCGGCGCATGTACGCCTTCCAGGAGTCCGAGCCGGACTCGCGCCCGCCGCCCGTCTCCTTCTCGCCACCGAACGCGCCGCCGATCTCGGCGCCGGACGTCCCCACGTTCACGTTCGCGATGCCGCAGTCGCTCCCGGCGGCCGAGACGAACATCTCGGCCTCCCGGAGGTCCCGCGTGAAGATCGAGCTCGAGAGCCCCTGCGGCACGTCGTTGTGGAGGCGGATGGCGTCTTCCAAGTCGTCGTACTCGAGCACGTAGAGGATCGGCGCGAAGGTCTCCTCCTTCACGACCTCGGTCTGCGCGGGCATGCGCACGATCGTCGGCTCGACGAAGCGCGGGCCCTTCTCGGGGAGCGCCTTCCCGCCCGCGACGATGGTCCCGCCGTCGGCCTGGGCGCGCGCGAGCGCGGCCATCATGTCCTTCACGGCCGCGTCCTCGACGAGGGGGCCCATCAGCGTCCCCGGCTCGATCGGGGCGCCGATGCGCACCTGGGCGTACGCCTTCACGAGGGCGTCCACCGTGCGGTCCGCGACGCTTTGGTGGACGATCAGCCGGCGCGTGCTCGTGCAGCGCTGGCCGGCCGTCCCGACCGCGCCGAACACGACGGCCGGGATGGCGAGGGCGAGGTCGGCGTGCGCCGTCACGACGACGGCGTTGTTGCCTCCGAGCTCGAGGATCGTCCGCCCGAAGCGCGCGGTCACGTCGGCGGCGACGCGCTTGCCCATCGACGTGGACCCGGTGAACGACACGAGCGGGAGCCGGCGGTCCGAGAGGATCTTCGAGCCGACGGATCCGCCGGGACCCGCGACGAGCGTGAAGAGCCCGGCCAGGTGGTGGTCGGCCATCACCTCGTTGCAGATCCGCTGCACGGCGATCGCGGAGAGGAACACCGGAGAGGCGGGTTTCCACACCACCGGGTCGCCGCAGACGGCGGCGATCGCCGCGTT
The DNA here is from genome assembly GCA_963752285.1 of uncultured Planctomycetota bacterium. Taxonomy (GTDB): domain Bacteria; phylum Planctomycetota; class PLA2; order PLA2; family JAEUHO01; genus CAVVXN01. Next base: position 136,390 of record CAVVXN010000004.1, on the reverse strand, counting down.
CCACGACCACACGGCCACCGGGAAGTTGAAGGCCGAGATCACGCCGATCGCGCCGAGCGGGTGCCACTGCTCGGCCATGCGGTGGCCGGGACGCTCCGAGTGCATCGCGAGGCCGTAGAGCTGACGCGACAGACCGACCGCGAAGTCGCAGACGTCGATCATCTCCTGGACCTCGCCGTGGCCCTCGACCCGGATCTTGCCCATCTCGAGGGTCACGAGGTCCCCGAGCGGCTCCTTCTTCTCGCGGAGCGCCTGCCCGAGGTCGCGCACCACCTGTCCTCGCTTCGGCGCGGGGACCAGGCGCCAGGTCGAGAAGGCCTCGTGGGCGCGCGCGGCGACGGTCTCGTACGCGGCCGGGGTGGCGGGGACGACCTTCGCGAGGACCTCCCCGCTCGCGGGGTCGATGGACGGCACCGGGGCGACGCCCTCGGACCGGATCCAGCCGTCGGGTCCCCAGCAGGCGCCGGGGTTCACGGGTTCGATGCCCAGCGCCTCCAGCACGGGTCGCGTCGACATGAGCGTCCTCCGAGAGCGTCCTCGGCGTCGGATTGTGCCGCGCGCGGCGCGCGTCGGAACCCTGCGCGCGAGAGTCGGGCCCCTCCGCCGCGGCGGCGGCCGTCCTCCCGAGCGGCGCCGAGGTTCCGGGCGGGGCAGAATGCCCTACCCACGACGCCGACCGGCGCGTACGTTACCCCCCGCGCCGACGGGCGGCGCGTGGGTGGGACCGTCGGATGTACCTCGCCGGGTGGATCGAGGACCTCTTCTCCACCTTCTCCGACGCGACCTTCTACTTCATGATGGCCGCGGTCGGCTCGCTGCTCTTCTCGGTCCGCCTCGGGCTGATGCTCTTCGGCGGCGCGGACGGGATCAGCGACCACGACCTCCACGCCGACGCGGGGCTCGAGGGCCACGGCGGGGACTTCTCGCTGTTCAGCATGATCTCGGTGCTCTCGTTCATGATGGGCACGGGTTGGCTCGGCCTCGCCGCCCGGCTCGACTGGCACCTCGGCGCGCTCCTCACGGCCATCTACGCCTCGATCTTCGGCTTCGGCCTGATGTCGCTCTCGTCGTTCTGCCTCTGGCAGATGCGCAAGCTGAGCAAGCCGGGCCGGTGGGACGTGCAGCACGCCGTGGGGCACATCGGGACCGTCTACATGCGGATCCCCGCGCACGGCCACGGACGGGGACAGGTCGAGATCAGCGTGGACGGCACGCGCCGGGTCATCGAGGCGGTGACGCCCGGGGAGCCGATCGAGTCGTTCGTGTCCGTGAAGGTCCTCTCGGTGCAGGACGACGGCGCGCTCGTGGTGGACCGCGCCTGACGGAGAAAAGGAGGCCACGTGCCCTTTCCCCCCTTCCTGATGGACCTGCCGTACCAGCCGTTCATCTTCGTCGGGCTGCCGGTCCTCATCGTCTTCTCGATGATGGTGTTCCTGGTGAAGCGCTACAAGCGCTGCCCCTCGAACCGCGTGCTCGTCGTGTACGGCAAGGTGGGCGACGAGCGCACCGCGAAGTGCGTGCACGGCGGCGGCGTGATGGTCTGGCCCGTCATCCAGGACTACGCCTTCCTCTCTCTCGAGCCCATGACGATCGAGATCGACCTGCGGCAGGCGCTGTCGCGCCAGAACATCCGCGTGAACGTGCCCTCGACGTTCACGATCGGCATCTCGACGCAGCCCGACATCATGCAGAACGCGGCCGAGCGCCTGCTGGGGCTGGCCGACCGCGACATCTCGGGCACGGCGAGCGACATCATCCTCGGGCAGCTGCGCCTCGTGATCGCGACCCTCTCGATCGAGGAGATCAACCAGGACCGCGAGAAGTTCCTCGAGCTGATCACGAAGAACGTCGGCTACGAGCTCAACAAGATCGGCCTCTCGGTCATCAACGTCAACATCCGGGACATCACGGACGAGTCCGGCTACATCGAGGCGATCGGCAAGAAGGCGGCCTCGGAGGCCGTGAACCAGGCCAAGGTCGAGGTCGCCCTGGCCAACAAGGACGGCGCGATCGGCGAGGCCTCGGCCCAGCGTGACCGAGAGATCGAGGTGGCCAAGCAGGCCGCCGCGTCCACCGCGGGCCGCAAGCAGGCGGAGCGCGACCAGCGCGTCGCCGTCGCCAAGCTCGAGGCCGATGGCGTGAAGGGCGAGGCGACCGCGCAGAGCGAGCAGGCCATCTCCGTCGCCGAGCAGAGCGCGCGCAAGGTCGAGGGCCAGAAGCAGGCCGAGCGCGACCAGCGCGTGAAGGTGGCCGAGTACGAGGCGACCGCGGTCCAGGGCGAGAACACGGCGAAGGCGCAGATCGCCGACTACGAGGCCACGCTGACCGAGCGGCGCGCCGAGGCGAAGCGGCGCGGCGAGGTGGCCCTCGCGCAGGCCGACCGCGACGTCTTGATCGCCGAGCAGGAGCGCGAGCAGGCGCGGCTCGAGAAGGAACAGGTCGTCCAGCAGGTGATCGAGCGGAAGAAGGTCGAGATCGACGCGGAGGCGGAGGCCGAGAAGCGCCGGCGCATCGCGAGGGGCGACGCGGACGCGATCCTCGCCCGGTACCGCGCGGAGGCCGAGGGCCAGCAGGCGATCCTCGAGGCGAAGGCGCGCGGCTACGCCGAGCTGATCCGGTCGTGCGGCGCCGACGCACGCCTCGCCCCCACGCTCCTGGTCGTCGAGAAGCTGCCCGACCTCGTGCGCGAGCAGGTGAAGGCGATCCAGAACCTCAAGATCGACAAGATCACGGTGTGGGACCCGGGGCAGGGCGGCGCCGACGGTACCGGCTCCACGGCCGGCTTCCTGAGGAGCCTCATCGCGTCGCTCCCGGCGATGCACGAGCTCGCCCGCCAGGCTGGGATCGAGCTGCCCGGCTACCTCGGCACGCTGGACGGCGCCGGCGCGCCACCCCGCGACGGGGCGCCCAGCACGACCCCGACCGGAGGGAGCGCGCGGACGCGCAAGACGCCGCCCCCCAAGTCCGAGCCCGAGACCGCCCCCTAGCGGTACCGGCGTGCGGCCCGCCGCGGGCCGCACCGGCCCCCGGGCTAGGCGCGCGCGCCTTCCGTGGCGGGGCCCGTCCCCCGGTCCACGGGGCGCCAGTCGGCGTGCGGCGGTCGGTTCCGGACGAACCAGTCGAAGAGGAGACCCGCGTAGGACCGCGCCGGGACGTGGCGGGCCTCGAGGAACGGGCGGAGCGCGCGTCGGAGCGCGGGCAGGCGGTAGCAGGGGACGCCCGGGAAGTAGTGGTGCTCGAGGTGGTAGCCCGACCAGAGGTAGACGACGTCCCAGAAGAACGGGCTCGGTCGAAGGAGCGTCCCCCAGCGCGCGGGGTCACGCGCGTCCACGTCGTAGTGCTGTCCGAGGCGGTTCACGGTGAACGCGACGGGGAACACGACGAAGACCGGGAGTACGTAGACGCGGAACGCCACGCCGAGGCCGCCGACGAGCGCGATCGAGAGGAGCACGGCGAGGTGGAACCCCACCGTGACGCGACGCTCGCGGCGGATCCGGCGGCGCACGTCGTCGGCGTAGCCCTCCGCGGCGCGCGCCGCCGCCCGGAAGTAGATCGGGAAGAGGGCGGGGGTCACGTAGAGGAGCTTCAGCCAGCGACGGTTCTTCTTCGGGCTGAGCCACGCCCGCTTCGGGTCGAGGTCGGACGTACCGAGCCAGTGGTGGTGGTCGAGGTGCCAGTGCCGGAACTGCGTCGGCGCGAGACCGCTCGGCACGGCGTAGAGCCAGGCGAGCAGGGCGTCGAGTCGCGGGCGCCGCCGGTCGGTCACGAGCCCGTGCACGACCTCGTGCAGGAGCGTGGTCATCCCGAAGACCGCGAAGCCGAGGACCACGCTCGCGGGTACCCACACGACCGGTCGGTCGCCGTACCGCCAGGCGAGGGCGGCCGAGCCGAGGAGCGCCGCGAAGGTGGCGCCGGAGACGAGCGCGTGCCGGAACCCGGAGCGGCCGTGGAGCCGGCGGAGCTCGTTCGCGGGGATCGCCTCGCGGATCTCCTGCCGCACCTCGCGGATCGCTTGATCGAAGGTCGGAGACACCCCGCCGATGGTAGTCTTCCCGGGAGCCCGACCCGATCGGAACGACGCTCCCCACGCCCATGCACCTCACGATCCGCTACTTCGCCGCCGCCCGGGAGATCGCCGGGCGCGCCTCCGAGCCCGTCGAGGTCCCGGAGGGTGCGCGTCTGTCCGACGTCCGCGCGGCGCTCGCGTCGCGACACCCCGGCCTCGGGGGCCTCTCGCTCCGACTCGCCCTCGGCGAGCGCTTCGCGCCCCCCGAGCAGCGGGTCGCCGACGGGGACGTCGTGGCCGTCATCCCGCCCGTGAGCGGAGGTTGACGTGTTCCGGGTGACGCCGGGCCCCATCGACGCGGACGAGGTTCGCCGCGCCGTCGCCACGACCGGCGCGGGCGCCGTCGTGGTCTTCCACGGCACGGTCCGGGACGCGACGGAGGGCCGGCGGGTGACGCACCTCGAGTACGAGGCGTACACGCCCATGGCGGAGGCCCTCCTCGCCTCGATCGGCGAGGAGGTCGCCCGCGGGCACGGGCTCACGGCCATCGCGTGCGTCCATCGGACCGGACCTCTCGCTCTCGGCGAGACCGCGGTCGTGGTCGCGACGTCCGCGCCGCACCGTCACGCCGCGCTGCGGGCGGTGGACGAGTTCGTCGCGCGCCTGAAGCAGGACGTGCCGATCTGGAAGAAGGAGCACTTCGAGGACGGCGCGGTCTGGGTGGGGACCCCCGCGGACCCGCAGGGGAGGCCCGCCGGATGAGCGAGCCGGGCGTCGTCTTCGCCTTGAGCGACTCCACGGGCGAGACCGCCGAGCAGGCGATCCGGGCGGCGCTCGCACAGTTCGGCGCCCGCGACGACGTGCGGACGCTCGTGTTCGGGCGGGTCCGTGACGAGGCGTCGCTCCGCGCGGTCCTGCGCCGGGCGAAGGTGGAGGAAGCGATCGTCGTCTACACGCTCGTGGACCCCAAGCAGCGCGCGCTCCTCAAGGACCTCGCGCCGAAGCAGGGCGTGATCGCGGTGGACCTGCTCTCGGGCCTGATCCTCGAGCTCTCCCGGCACTTCCACCGGAAGCCCCTCGCCGTGCCCGGCCTCGGGCACGAGACGGACGAGGCGTACTTCCGCCGGATCGAAGCCGTGGAGTTCGCCGTACACAACGACGACGGGCGCCTGCCGCGGAACCTCTCCAAGGCCGACCTCGTCCTCGTCGGCGTGAGCCGGACCAGCAAGACGCCGCTCTCGAACTACATCGCGCACCGTGGCTACCGTGTCGCGAACGTCCCCCTCGTCAAGGACATCCCGCCCCCCCACGAGCTGGACGAGGTCGATCCCCGGCGCGTCTTCGCGCTCGTCGTGGACCCCGCGACCCTGGCCAACATCCGCCGGCGCCGCGTCGAGGCGCTGGGCGTGCGCGACAACGACCCGTACGCCGACCCGCGCGCGGTGCGCGAGGAGCTGGCGTGGGCGCGCCGCATCTTCCGCGACCACCCCGAGTGGACGGTGTTCGACACCACCGACCGCGCGGTCGAGGAGACCGCGGCGGCCATCCTCCAGACGTACCGGGAGCGATTCGGCGTGCCGGCGACGCCGGGTGCGTCCCCGACGGGGGACGGCGCGTGACGAACGTCGTGGAGGTCCGACACCTCACCAAGCGGTACGGCCACGTGCTCGCGCTCTCCGACGTCTCGCTCGACGTGGGCCCGGGCGTCACGGGGCTGCTCGGACCGAACGGCGCGGGCAAGTCCACGCTCCTCCTCTGTGTCCTCGGACTCCTGCGGGGCTTCACCGGCGAGGTCCGCGTGCTGGGCATCGACGCGCGCGCCGACGCGCGCGAGGTGCGGCGGCGCGTCGGGTTCGTGCCCGAGGCCGACGCGTGGATCGCCGACATGACCGCGATCCGCGCGGTCCGCCACCTGGGCCGACTCTCGGGGCTGTCGCGCGCGGAGTCGCTCCGCCGCGCCCACGAGGTCCTCTGGCACGTGGGTCTCGGCGAGGCGGTCTACCGCGAGATCCGCGAGTACTCGGCGGGCATGCGGCAGCGGTTCAAGCTCGCGCAGGCGATCGTGCACGATCCCGAGGTGCTCTTCCTCGACGAGCCCCTCGGGGGCCTCGACCCGCAGGGCCGGGACGAGCTCCTCCTGCTGGTCACCACGCTCGCCCACGACCACGCGAAGCACGTCGTGTGGTCCTCGCACATCCTGCCCGAGGTGCAGAAGGTGGCCGACCAGGTGGTGGTGCTGCACCAGGGGCGCTCGCGCGGCACGCTGCGCCTCGCGGACCTCGAGCGGGCGCGCGGTCGCTGCCTCGTCGAGGTGGACGGCGACCGGGACGCGTTCTTCCGGCGTCTCTCCGCCGCCGGCATCGAACGCGCGGCGCCGAGGGACGACGCCCCTCGGGGCACCCTCGAGCACGCGATCGTCGAGGTCGTGCTCCCGCCCGACCTCCAGCCGGCCGACGTGCTCCGTCTCTCGACGGAGACCGACGCGCGGGTGCGCCGCCTGGTCCCGAGCGCGGCGAGCCTCGAGCACGCGTTCCACGAGCTCCTCGCGCCCCCCGGGCCGGAGGGGAGGTCGTGACGGTCCACGCCCGCGGATACCGGCGCTTCGGCGGCACGCTCGGCCGCCCGTGGACGACGGGCGTGATCGCGTCCCAGGGTCTCGGCATCGCCCTGCGTCGTCGCGCGTTCCGGCGACTCGGCGTGCTCTATCTCGGCTGGCTCTTCGTCGCGTGCGTGACGCTGTACCTCAGCGTCGCCACGCCGGGCATGATGCAGCGTGGGCTCTTCGGCCTGCGGGGTTCCAGCGCGCCCACGGACGACGCGGTCGCGTTGCTGCACCTGGACCGCACGCTCGAGATGTTCTTCACCGGGGTCGCCGTGTTGACGGCCCTGCTGGCCGTCTTCGTCGGATCCGGCCTGGTGTCCGACGACCTCGGGACCGGCGCGCTCGCGCTCTACCTCGTGCGGCCGATCTCCGCGATCGGCTACGTGATGGGGAAGGCGCTCGTCGTACCGGGCATCCTCGCGGTCGCGATCCTCGTCCCCGGGGCGTTCCTCTTCCTCCTGACGGGCCTCTGGCGTCCGCCCGGCGAGACGCTCCCCTTCCTCGGCGGCCACCTCGACGTCCTGTACCGCATCTTCGAGCACTACGCGGTCGCCTCGGCCGTCTACACGGGCCTGATCCTGGTGCTCTCGTCCCGGAGCACGCGTCGCGCCGCGGTGACGATCTCCGCGGCGGCCGTTCTGATCCTCGGCGTGATGCTCGGCGAGCTGGCCGCCGGCGGGTCCGTGCACGGCGGCCTCGCGGACGTGTTCCTCTTCCTCGACCTCCCGCGCGACACGCTCACGACCTTCCTCTGGCACGCGCGCGAGCACACGGCGCCCTTCCTGTGGCAGCCGCTCCTCGGACGAACCGAGGTCCTGGTGGCCGCGTTCGGCCTCCTCCTCTTCGGGATCTGGACCGCCTGGAGCCGCGTGCGCTCGGTGGAGGTCGTCTCGTGAGCGCCCCCGAGATCCGCCTCGAGGCCGCGAGCAAGTGGTACGGGGAGGTCCTCGGCCTGAACGAGGTGACGGCCACCTTCGAGCCGGGCGTGCACGGGCTCCTCGGGCCCAACGGGGCGGGCAAGAGCACGCTCATGAAGCTCGTGACCGGCATGCTCCGGCCCAGCCTCGGGCGCGTTCGCGTGGCCGGCGAGGACCCCTTCGACAACCCCGAGGTGCTCCGCCGCCTCGGGCTCTGCCCCGAGCAGGATGCGGTCTACGCGGGGGTGCCGATCCTCGCGGTCGTCACGTATCTGACGCGCCTGCAGGGCTTCACGCGTCGCGAGGCCGCGGCGCGCGCCACCCGCGCGTTGGAGCGCGTCGGGCTGGGGCACGTGCTCGACCGGAGCGCGGCCGGCTTCTCGAAGGGCATGCGCCAGCGCGCGAAGCTCGCACAGGCCCTCGCGCACGACCCGGACGTCCTGGTCCTCGACGAGCCGCTGAACGGACTCGATCCGCCCGGCCGACGCGACATGGGCTCGCTGATCTCGGAGCTCGGACGAGAGGGCAAGGTCGTACTCGTCTCGAGCCACATCCTCCCGGAGGTCGAAGGCCTCGCGCGCCGCGTACTCCTGCTCCACGCGGGCCGCGTGCTCGCGGAGGGGACGGTCGCCGAGATCCGCGCGGGCCTCGACGACCAGCCGCTCACGGTGCGCGTCGGCACGGGCGCCCCGCGGCGCCTCGCCGCGCTCCTCGCGGAGACGGACGGTGTGCGCCACATCGAGATCCGCGTCGACCAGGTCGAGTGCCGCACGACCCAGCCCGACCGGCTCTTCGACCGACTCGCACAGGCCGCGAAGGACGGCGGGCTCGCCCTCGCCTCGGTCGAGCCGGTGGACGAGGACCTGGAGGCGGTCTTCCGCTACCTCACCCGATGAACGACGCCCCGGCCCATCCCGACCTCCTGCCCGAACGTCGTCGGCGCTTCGGTCCGCTCGCGGGCTTCGCGCCGGCCTTCGGCTGGGGCCTGGTGCGCGTAGTGCGCTGGCGCCGCGTCCTGATCTTCGGAGGCGTCGCCTGCGGGCTCGCGCTCCTGCTCGGCGGCCAGGTCGCGCGCGCGCACCACCCGGCCCGCGAGCTCGCCCGCGTGCTCGACCGGGCGATCCTCACGTTCGGGCTCCCCCTCGTCGCGCTCTTCCTGGCGAGCGAGGGGTACGCGATGGAGGTCCACGGGCGGACGCTGGTCTACGTCCTCGCGCGGCCCGTCCGCCGGGCGACGTTCTTCGTCGTGCGGTTCCTGGCCGGCTGGATCCCCGCCGCGGTGGTGTCGGTGGCCGTGCTCCTCGTCCTGTGGCTCGCGAGCGGCGTCGCGCCGACGGGCACTGCGGCGTGGTCGATCCCCGTCACGGCCGTCCTCGCGAGCCTCGCGCTCGGCTCGATCTACTACGCGCTCGGCGCGCTCTTCAAGCACGGGTTGATCGCGGGGCTCGTGTACACCTTCGTGATCGAGACGCTCCTCTCCAGCGTTCCGGGGGCGATGCAGAAGTACTCCGTGATGTTCCACGTCCGCGCGGTCCACGACCATCTGACGGCGGGCGTCCTCCCGGTGGTGCACGGCCCCCAGGCGTCGGTGGAACTCGTGCCGATCGGGGTCACCGCGTCCAGCCCCGGCGAGTCCGTGGTGACGCTGCTCGTGATCGCGGCCGTGGCCCTCTCGCTCGGCGCCTGGCGGACCGCGCGCCGCGACTTCTCGCTCAAGGACTGACCCGGCGCGCCCCGCCCGGCGGGGGACGGTCCGCGCGGATTCCGACCCCGCCGCGCACGCGTTCTCACCTCGGGGCGAAGATGCCCCGCCGGAGGTTCGAGATGGTCCGCCGCGCCTGCCTCCTCGCCTCGCTCCTGCTCCTCCTCCTCCTCCCCGTCGTCGCCTTGGCGGGCGACGCGACGCCCCCGACCGACACGCCGACCGCCGCGCGCGCGTCGATCGAGCAGCGTCTCCAGGCCCTGGACGACGTCGCGGACGCCGAGGTCGCGCCTTCCGCGTACCGGCTGGCGCTCGAGGCGCAGGCCGCGGGTCTCGACGATCTCGCCAAGAAGGCGTTCGCCCGGGTGATCGAGGCCGACCCCGACCACCCCGCCGCGCGGCGCGCGCTGGGCTTCGAGCAGGTGGACGGGCGGTGGCTGGAGGGCGACGACCTCTGGCGCGCGAAGGGCTTCGTGCACCATGCGGGCCGGTGGCTGACGGCCGAGGAGTTCGCGGCCGCCACACGTCCCGAACGCGAGGCCGCGGCGCAGCGCGCCGGCGAGGAGCACGTGATGGGTCTCCTCGGGATGATCTCGTCCGAGCGGCCGGAGCGCGTGCGCGAGGCGGCCCGGCAGATCGGCCTCGAGGACGCGCGGTTCCTACTCGCGCCCCTCGCCAAGGCCCTCCGGTGCAAGCCCGCGTCGCTCCGGGTGTTCGCCGCGCGCACGCTCGCTCGACTCGCGGACCCGCTGGCCGTCCCCGCGCTCCTGAAGCGCGCGGTGGAGGACCCCGACGCGGACGTGCGCCACGAGTGCGCGCTCGCGCTGCGCGAGATCGGCGCGCCGTCTACGATCTACCCCCTGGGGCGCGCGCTCGACAGTCGATACGCCGAGGTCCGCGCGCACGCGGCGGAAGCCATCGCGACCCTCGGCGACGAGCTCGGCATGGGGTACGTCCTGGTCAAGTGGGAGAAGCGGAGCGGCGACTTCCCGCGGGCCTATTTCGCGTCGATCCGGCAGATCTCGTACATCCAGGACTTCGACGTGGAGGTGGCGCAGACCTCGTTCATCGCCGACCCGATCGTCGGGACCCTCCAGGAGGGCGCGGTCCAGGCCGTCAAGGTGGTCGCGACCGAGCAGACCTTCTACGCGCTGGAGGTCCCGGCGTACGCGAACGCCATGGCGAAGCTCTCGGGAGAGGACTTCGGAAAGGACGTCGGCGCGTGGCACCGGTGGTGGAAGGAGAACGAGAAGCGCCTGATGGAGCAGCGCGCCGCGCGCCTCGAGCAGGCGGCCGCCGACCACGCCGAGCGGTAGGGCCCCGCGCGGTCCACCGCTACCGCAGCGGCCGCACCCCGTTCTCGCCGTCGTCCCCGCGGCGCCCGCGGTCGAGGACCTCGTCGATCCAGCGCGGGAGGTCCCGCTCCCACCGCACCACGCCCTGGTCGAACGGCCCGCGGTCCTTCGCGTGGACCTCGAGGAGGCTCGCGCCCGGCTCGCCGGGGACCCGGTGGATCGTCGCGACCATCGCGGAGCGCCAGGGCAGGTCGTAGGACGTCCGCGCCTGGTCCTCGGGGGCGCGCTCCTTCGCGATGACCTCCAGGCGCCGCTCGGAGGCCCAGACCCCCTCGACGCGGTGGCCGCCGGCGCCGCGCGCCTCGTGCGCCGCGGTCTCGACGACGTGAAGCAGGTGGTCCGGTGACACGTCGTAGCGGCGGAACGGCCCCGTCCCGCGGAGGTCTCGGAGGTCGCTCACCGTGCCCTGCCGGAGCGTGAGCACGTTCACGGCCATTGAACGAACGGTGTCGGCCTTGGACGAGGCGCTGCTCGGCTCCGAGGGGTTCGTCGTACACGCGCCGAGGAGCGGCGCGAGGAGGAGGACGGCGGCGCGTCGAACGCCCCTCACCGGCCCCCCACGTCCTCGAGGAGGACCACCGCGTGGGCCAGGATCCCCTCGCCTCGCCCCGGCACGCCGATGCCGCCCGGCGCGACCGCCTTCACGTTCACGGCGCTCGGGTCCACGCCGAGCACCTCTGCGATCCGCGCAGCCATGCGCGGGCGGTGGGGGCGGACGTCGGGCCGGTCGAGGACCACGGTGGCGTCCACGTTCGCCGGGACGAGCCCTCGGGCACGCGCCTTGACGCCCGCCTCCGCGAGCCGGACGGCGCTCGGCGTCGCGACGGAGGGTACGCCCGGCCTCGGGACCTCGCGCGCCTCCTCGGGGAGGTGGTCCTCGAGGTCGCCGAGGCCCGCGGCGCCGAGGAGCGCGTCGGTGACGGCGAGCAGGAGGACGTCGCCGTCGCCCGGTCCGCGACAACCCCAGGCGCCTTCGATCTTCACGCCGCCCAGGACGAGCACGCGCCCGGGCTCGAGAGGACGCAGGTAGGAGCCGATCCCGACGCGCACCGGCGGATTGTACGGTCCGGCCACCTCGGATGCGGCCGCCGCGGGCCGCCTCCGGTACCATCCCGGCGTGGACGGTCTCGTGCTCCTCGCCGCCGGCCCTTCGGCCCGGTTCGGAGGCCCGGTCTCGAAGGTGCTCCGGCCGCTCGCGGGCAAGCCCGTGATCGTGCGCGCGCTCGCGCCCTTCCTGGTCGCGGTCCGGAGCCTCGCCCTGGTCGTCGTGACGCGGAAGGAGGACCAGCGCGCGGTCCAGCGGCTGCTGCCGCACGCGCGCCAGGTCGAGGGCGGCGCGACGCGGGTGGAGAGCCTGGAGCGCGGCCTCGCCCAGCTGCCCGACACCATCGAGGTGGTACTCGTGCACGACGCGTCGCGCCCGCTCGCGACCGCCGACCTCGTACGTCGCGTGCTCGCCACGGCACGACGCGACGGCGCCGCCGCGCCGGTCGCGCCCGTCCGCGACGCGGTCCACCCCGTGAGCCCGGCCGACGACGCGCACCCGAGCCGTCTCGAGGGCAGCCTCGACCGGTCCCGTCTGGGCCTCGCGCAGTCGCCGCAGGCCGCGCGCCTCGACCTGCTCCGCCGCGCACTCGCCCGGCGACGCGAGCCGGGACTCTTCGGCCCGAGTCCCGACCTCGACGACGAGGCGGAGCTCCTGCTCCAGGCGGGCATCCCCGTGACCGCGGTACGCGGCGAGATCACAAACCTCCGAATCGCAGAGCCGGACGACCTACGCCTCGCGGAGGGCCTCTTCCAACAAGAGTAATCCCCCAGCCAGTACATGCGGAGCCAGAGCAATTTGTCCGACTCGCCACGGCTCCCGCAGGCACGAGAAGGGCAGCGGCTGGCCGGCCGGGCGGGCCGCGAGAGCCATTCGTCGGGACCCGACCGGATCCCTCGCGAGACAGCGGCCGTTCCGCGGAGCCTGATTCGGACAAATTGCTCTGGCTCCGTACACCGGTTCCGCGGAGCGTGATTCGGACGAATTGCTCTGGCTCCGTACGCGGACTAGCATGGTGGTATGGCGCGATCGGAGATCGTACGCGTCCTCGGCATCGATCCCGGTACGCGCTTCCTCGGGTGGGGCGTCGTCGAGCGGCGGGGTCGCGCCTTCGTCGCGCTCGGGCACGGCGTCCTCGCGCCGCACGCGAAGGCGCCGCTCGCGACGCGACTCGCCCGGATCGCCGCCGGCCTGCGCGAGGTCGTCCGGGAATACGCGCCGACGGAGGCGGCCATCGAGGAGGCGTTCCACGGCCGCGACGCCCGCGCGGCGTTGAAGCTCGGGGAGGCGCGCGGCGCGGCGCTCGTCGTCGTCGCCGAAGCGGGCGTCGAGGCCACGGGCTACGCGAACAACGTCGTCAAGCGAGCGGTCGCCGGCGCGGGTCGCGCGACGAAGGAGCAGGTGCAGGCCATGGTGGTGCGTCTCCTGGGACTTCGGACCGCGCCCGAGGCGCTGGACGCCTCCGACGCCCTCGCGCTGGCGATCTGCCACCTCCTCGGCCGAGGCGACGCGGGCCGCGGCGTGGACGGGCCGTCCGCGCGGATCCGGGAGGCGATCCGCAGGGCCGAGCGGGCCGTGAGGACGAAACCCAGGGACAGCCTCGCCCGGCGCCCGTAACCTACGCCCGGTCGGGTCCCCCCGATCGCCTCGCCCTCGGAGCCCAGCCCTTGCCCTTCTTTCCACCAGGCGACGTCGCCCGCATGGGATCGGTGATGCTCGCCTCCCTCGCGTCGGACCTGACGTTCGCCGCCTGCTTCCTCTTCGCCGAGATGCTGGTGGTGTTCAGCACCTGGTCCCAGGTCGCCCTCGACCTCTACAGCCGCTCGCGACTCCTCGAGCTCACGCCGCCCGCCGCCCGACCGCGCGTCGAGGCCCGGCTCGACCGCTCCGGCGTGTACCAGCTCTCGGTGCGCATCGCGAGGTTCGTCGGGAGCGCGCTGCTCGTCGCCGGCATCGCGCTCCTGACCCTCCACGACAAGCTCGGCGCGAGCGGGTCGAGCGCGGCGTTCCCCTGGGGGCCTCTCGGCCTGACGCTGGCGATCACCTTCCTCGTGAGCTTCCTCGTGAACGACCTCCTGGTCCGCCACCTGGCCTCGCGCCGACCCAACCGCTTCCTCCTGCGCGCGCTCCCGTGGCTCTCGGCGCTCACGGTCGTGACCGCACCGATCCGGTGGCCCCTCGCGCGGCTCTTCCGCTGGATCCTGCGCGTGCGCCTCGAGGAGCCGGCGCCGAGCGCGCGCGAGGAGGTGCTCGAGAGCGTCGAAGAGGGCGAGCGCGAGGGCAGCCTCAGCGCGCACGAGGCCGACATGATCGAGTCGATCATCGATCTCGGCGAGCTCACCGTGGACGACGTGCTCACGCCGCGCGGGGAGGTCGCGACCATCCGGGCGGACGCGACGCTCCACGACGCCGTCCGCTACGTGCTCGAACACGGCCACCGCCGCCTCCCCGTGTACGGGCGCGACCGCGACGACGTGGTCGGGGTGATCCACGCGTTCGACATCCTGAGAGAGCTCTCGCAGGCACGCCCGCGCGCGCGGGTCCGCGAGATCATGCGCCCCCCGTACTTCGTGCCCGAGGGAAAGCCGCTGAACGACCTCCTGAACGAGATGCGCGACCGCCGCGTGAGCATGGCGATCGTGATGAACGAGTACGGCGGCGTCGCGGGACTCGTGACCATCGCGGACGTGCTCGAGGAGATCGTCGGCGAGATCGAGGACGAGCACGACCTGGCGGAGGAGCCGCCGCCGACGCCGGGGAAGGACGGCACGCTGCTCGTCGAGGGACGCACGTCGCTCGAGGAGCTGAACGAGATGCTCTCCCTCTCACTGCCGGTCGATCAGGACTACGAGACCGTGGGCGGGCTCGTCTTCCACCGTATGGGCAAGGTGCCGCGCGCGGGCGACCGCGTGACCGTCGAGAACGTCGCGCTCACCGTGACCGACGCGGACGAACGAACCGTGAAACGCGTGCGGGTCGAGGTCCTCTCCACGCCCCACGGCGCGTGAGCCTCGTGGCGCGGTCGGCCCGCCAGACGTCCGCGCGGTCCACGGCCGGGGGGGTGCCGCGCCCCGGACGGCGAGGGGGTGCGCGGTACACGACCGAAGCGATCGTGATCCGGCAGATCCCATTCGCCGAGACGAGCCAGGTCGTGCACCTCGCGACGCCAGAACAGGGTCTCGTCGCCGCGCTCGCGAAAGGCGCACGCCGGCCCGGGGCGGCGTTCGAGGGCGGACTGTCGCTCCTCGAACGGGGCGAGGCGGAGCTCTCGCGGCGAGCCGGCGCGGAACTCGAGCTTCTCCTGCGCTTCCGACACGGTCGCGCCTTCCCCGGGCTCGGCCGCGACCTCGGCGCGTACCTGGCCGCCTCCTACGTGGTCGAGATCCTGCGCGCGTGGCTCCGACCCGCGCTGCCGAACCCCGCCCTCTACGGCGCCGCGCGCACCGCGCTCGGCGCGCTCGGCCTCGCCGAGACGGTGGCGCGCGCGGCGTGGGTGTGCTGGTTCGAGGCGCGCGCCGTGGCGGCGGTCGGGCTGCGTCCGCGGCTGGACGCCTGCGCGGTGTGCGAGCGCGCGGTGGGCGGAGGCGCGGCGTTCTCGCCGGCGGCGGGCGGTCTCGTGCACGCGCGGTGCGCGCCAGACGGACCCCGCGCGTCGCTCTCGCCCGCGCTCCGCCAGGCCCTCGTGCGGCTCTACACCGCGCGCATCGACGAGCTCGCGCGAGAACCGCTGGCGTCCGCCGAGGTGCGCGCGCTCCGCCGGCTCCACGACCTCCTGCTGCCCCACCTCTTGGAGCGTCGTCCCGCGTCGCTGGCCGCGCTCCCACGGTGACCCGGGGCACGAGAGCGACCACGCGCCCGCGTGCCGCGGTGGATTTTGCCCCGCCTCCGTACGCGCGGATATCTTGGGGCGATGCGGAACGCCGTCCTCGTCGGCTGCCTCCTCGTCGCCGGATGCGCGGGCACCAAGACCCCGTTCGACGAGCTCCCCCACAAGGGCTCGTCGTCCGCGACCGCCGTCTTCATCCCGAACGCCGTCGCGGGCGACAACCGCGCGCGCGGCGTGGCGGGATCCTCGCCGAAGAAGGCGGCGGCCGACCCCGAAGCGCTCCGGCAGGTGGCCAGCCGCCGGCTCGCCGAGGCGCGCGCGCGTTGGGAGCAGGCGGTCCGGCTCGACGCGACGAACCCGGCGGCCGCGGCGCCGCTCTTCCAGTCGGTGGTCGAGCACTATCCCGAGTACGAGTACGCCGCGGAGGCGAGATTCCGTCAGGGCCACGCCCTGTACCGCGCGCGGGCGTATCGCGACGCGATCCGCGCACTCAAGGGCTACATGCAGATCGCGCCCGTGAACCCGCACCTCGCCGAGGTCGAGGAGGAGATCTACGAGTCGTCCGTGCACGCGCTGGACGGGGGGTCGGGCCTCCTCGGTTTCCTCAGGACCGACGACGCGGCGATCGACGGGCTCAAGTTCGTCGCCGAGACGTTCCCGGCCGGCTCGTACCCCGACGACGCGCTGCTCCGCCTCGGGCAGTACTACGCCAAGGATCGCGACTACGCGTCCGCCGCGCTGCACTACCGCGAGCTCCTGACGCGCTACCCCGACAGCGAATGGAGCTTCCGCGCGCGGATCGAGCTCGCCGACACGTACATGGCCCGCGACCAGGGCGCGCCGTACGAGGCCGGTTTCGTGCGCGTGGACCCACGCGAGCCGGTCGAGGGCGACGCGGCGATCATGGCCGGTCCGGTGGACAGCGCCGTGGCCCTCGCACTCGAGCAGTACGAGGCGTTCCTCGCGCGCATGCGACAGGACCCGGGCCGTGCGGTCGAGTACCGGCGCGAGATCCAGTACGCGACCGCCCGCGCCGAGGAGGCGCGAAGCCGACTCGCCGCGAAGGCCCTCGCGCGCGCCGACTGGTACCGGCGGACCGGAGATCTGGCGAGCGCCGAGGTGTTCGAGCGGACCGCCGCCTCCTGGCCGTCCACGACCGCAGGCCGCGAGGCGCTGCGACGCATCGAGGCGCGGTCGGTCCAGGTCGCCGCGTCGGGTCCGCGCGTCGTCCCGGCGCCGCCCGCCGGCGCGCGGGTCGTCCCCGGCCCCGCGCCTTCGACCGCGGTCCCCGCCCCGTCCCCTCCGCCGCCCCCGCTCGCGCCGCCGTCGCCCGTCGCCGCGCCGTCGGGTCCCGCGGGAACCGCGCCGTCCGCCGCGACGCCCCCGCCGGGGCCGGCGCCTCCACCGCCGCCGGGCGAGCCCCTTCCGCCCCCCGGGTGCGCACGCTCCCGTGACGCGTGCGGGTCTCCCGGCGGTCCGTCTCGGAGGGGCGGCGGCGCTCGCGCTCCTCGCCCTCGGGGCGTGCGGGTACACGACCCGGCCGCTCGACCAGTTCCCGAGCGCGCGCACGGTCGCGGTCCTGCCGTTCACGTATCCGGGATACCGCCGCGACGTGGACCTGAGGCTCATGCAGGCGGTGGTGCGCGAGATCCGCGCGCGCACCTCGTATGGCTTCGCGTCGCCCGAGACCGCCGACCTGCTCCTCGACGGGACGATGGACGTGTCCGAGGCCGTCACCCTCGAGAACGCCGAGCGGCGCGCGGTCGAGAAGCGCGTGCAAGGCGGGGTCCGCGTCCGCGTCCGCGATCGCCGGTCCGGCCGCGTGCTGAAGACGTACCGGGCCGACGACACGACGGACTACGTGCCGGATCGATTCGGGGAGACCCTCGAGGGCTTCGGGTACGACGAGTGGACCCGTCGCGTGGCCGTGCGGGTCGTCCAGGGGCTCGAGGCGGACCTCTGATGTGGCCGCACGGGGCTGGGGTCCACGACCCCGGGTCCCGTCCCGGGGCGACGGCGGGTCCCGGGGGCGGTCCCGGTCGGAGGCGCCCCGACCCCCCCCGGTAGACTCGCTCCCGATGGACGAACGCCCCCCCCCACGCCGCCCTCCAGCGGCCCGCGTCCCCCCGCCTCGCGCCGGAACGCGCCTCTCCTCCTGCTCATGCTCGGGCTGATCACGATCGTGATCCTGCTCGTGACCCAGCAGCGGGAGAACCGCCGCGAGACGACCCTCGAGGAGCTCGGCAGCGACATCCAGAAGGGGTACGTCAAGGACGTCACGATCTACGACGGGAACCACATCGAGGGGGCGTACGACCCGAAGGCCGACCACGGCTACACCAACCTCAAGTTCGAGGTCCCGTACACCGGCCCCATCGGGGCGCCCAACAACCCGCTCACGGCCGACATGCAGGTCGTGTGGCAGCAGGAGCTCGCGAAGACGGGCGGGCGGCTCGAGATGAAGGAGAGCAGCGGCGGGTTCTGGAAGCAGATGGTCTCGTTCCTGCCGTGGCTGATCCTCTTCGTCCTCGTCTGGCTGCTGATCTTGCGCCAGATGCGGGCCGTCGGCGGCTCCGGCGTGATGCAGTTCGGCCGCTCCCGCGCGCGGCTGCACTTCAAGGAGCGCACACAGGTGACGTTCGAGGACGTCGCCGGCATCGAGGAGGCCAAGGACGAGGTCGGCGAGATCGTGGCGTTCCTACGTTCGCCGCAGCGGTTCCGACGGATCGGCGCTCGCATCCCGCGCGGCGTGCTCCTGGTGGGTCCCCCCGGGTGCGGCAAGACGCTCCTCGCGAAGGCGATCGCCGGCGAGGCGGGCGTCCCGTTCTTCTCCGTCTCCGGATCGGACTTCGTCGAGATGTTCGTCGGGGTCGGCGCCAGCCGCGTCCGCGACCTGTTCAAGCAGGCGCGCGAGAACGCTCCGTGCATCGTCTTTCTCGACGAGATCGACGCCGTGGGCCGCCGTCGCGGCACCGGACTCGGGGGCGGGCACGACGAGCGCGAGCAGACGCTCAACCAGATCCTGGTCGAGATGGACGGCTTCGACACCGACCAGGGGATCATCCTCCTGGCGGCCACGAACCGCCCGGACGTCCTCGACCCCGCCCTCCTCCGGCCCGGCCGATTCGACCGTCAGATCGTGATCAACCTGCCGGACCTCAAGGGCCGCGAGCAGATCCTCCGCATCCACGGCCGCAAGGTGAAGCTCTCGCCGCGGGTGGACCTCGAGCGCGTCGCGCGCGCGACCCCGGGGTTCAGCGGCGCCGACCTCGAGGCGCTCGTCAACGAGGCCGCGCTGATGGCGGTCACCGCCGACCGGGAGCGCGTGGAGCCCCAGGACCTCGAGGAGGCCCGCGACAAGATCCGGTTCGGACGCTCCCGCCGCAGCATGTACATGACCGACCAGGAACGCCGCCGGACGGCGTACCACGAGGCGGGCCACGCCATCGTGACGGTCCTCTCCCCGCACGCCGACCCGCTGCACAAGGTCACGATCATCCCGCGGGGCATGGCCCTCGGCGCGACCATGTCGCTGCCCGAGCGGGACCGCTACGGCGCCACGCGAAACGAGCTCCTCTCGCGGCTCCGTGTCTGCTTCGGCGGACGGGTCGCCGAGGAGCTGGCCTGCGACGACATCTCCAGCGGCGCGCAGAACGACATCGAGCAGGCGACCGAGGTCGCCCGGCTCATGGTCACGCGCTGGGGCATGAGCGAGGAGGTCGGACCGATCTCGCTCGTGGAGGGCGAGGAGCACCTCTTCCTCGGCCGAGAGGTCGCGCGGCGCGTCGATCACAGCGAGGCCACAGCGGTCGTCATCGACAGCGAGATCAAGCGTCTGATCTCGGAGGCCCTGGCGAGCACCCGACAGCTCCTGAAGGAGCGCCGCGACGATCTCGAGAAGATCGCGGACGCGCTCCTCAAATTCGAGACGCTCTCCGGCGAGGAGGTCGGCGCGATCCTCCGCGGCGAGGACATCCACCACCTCCGGTCGTCCTCGGACGGCGAGTCCCCCCGCGGCCGCGCGATCGAGGTGACGCCTCCGAAGGGCGCCTCCCTCTCGCCCGACGAGGGCCCCGGTCACGAGGGGAAGAAGCCGCTCGAGGGCTTCGCGTACTGACCGCGCCCTGATGGACCGCGCGCCCGCCGTCTGGGGCATCCTGAACGTCACGCCCGACTCGTTCAGCGACGGCGGCCGCTTCCACGACCTCGACGCGGCCCTCGCCCACGCCACGCGCCTCGTCGAGGAGGGGGCGGACGTCCTCGACGTCGGGGGCGAGAGCACGCGGCCCGGCGCCGAGGAGGTCCCGCCCGAGGAGGAGGCGCGCCGCGTCCTCCCCGTGGTCGAGGCGATCCGACGCCGGCACCCCGGCCTTCCCGTGAGCGTGGACACGCGCCGCGCGGGGCTCGCGGCCCGGGCCCTGGACCTCGGCGCGTCGTACGTGAACGACGTCAGCGCCGGGCGGGACGACGACGCGATGCTGCCGCTCGTCGCGGAGCGCGGCGCCGGGATCGTGCTCATGCACATGCGCGGGCGCCCCCGGACGATGCAGGCCGACCCGCACTACGACGACGTCGTCGCGGAGGTCCGGGCGTGGCTCGCGAGCCGGGTCGAGGCGGCCCGCGCGTCGGGCATCGCGTCCGACCGGATCCTGGTGGACCCGGGCCTCGGCTTCGGGAAGACCGCCGAGCACAACCTGCAGATCCTCCAGCGGCTCGAGACGTTGGTCCAAGACGGCGTACCCGTGATGCTCGGCGCGTCCCGGAAGTCGTTCCTCGGGAGGATCACCGGGCGCGGGCCCGGGGGCCGGCTGGGCGGGAGCCTCGCCTGCGTCGCCCGGGCGTTCGAGGCGGGCGTCGGCGCGGTCCGCGTCCACGACGTCGGGCCGACGCGGGACCTCCTGGACGTCCTCGGGAGGATACGCGGCGCCACGCGAACGTCGCGCGCGTGACCGTCGGGAGAGCGGGCCGAGGCCGCGCACGGTGCGATGCGGCGGCGGACCCCGCCGGTAGGATGTCCGCGGATGAACCCGAGGATCGCCGCGCTCATTCCCCGGCTGGAGATGCGAGACCTCGTGGAGATCGCGCTCCTCTGGGTCGTCCTCTACCTGTTCCTTCGTTTCCTCCGTCGCACGATCGCGGGACGCATGTTCCAGGGTCCCGCGACGCTCTCGTGGGTCGTGCTGCTCGCGTTCTTCCTGATCCTGCCGGCCCTCCACCTGGAGGTGCTGAGCGCCATCCTGGCCAGCGCGTTCCCGGTCTTCGTCCTGTCGTTGGTCGTGCTCTTCCAGCCCGAGCTGCGCCACGGTCTCGCACGTCTCGGCCACAGCCGGCTGTTCCACGGCATCCTCGGCAAGAACGGGCGCCGCGCCGTGGAGATCCGTGCGGTGGACGAGGTCGTGCGCGCCGTGACGGCTTTCGCCGAACGCAAGGTCGGCGCCCTCGTCGCGATCGAGCGCAACATCGACCTCACGCCCTACATCGACACGGGCGTGCCGCTCGATGCGCAGATCCGCGCGGAGACGCTCGACACGATCTTCAGCACCGAGACGGTGCTCCACGACGGCGCGGTGATCCTCCGTCGGGGGCGCGTCGCGGCCGCGGGCTGTCTGCTCCCGCTGACGGAGCGTCCCCAGCTCGCACGCCGGTACGGGACGCGGCACCGCGCGGCCATCGGCCTGTCCGAGCAGTCGGACGCGACGGTGATCGTCGTCTCGGAGGAGACCGGACAGATCGCGATCGCCGAGCGCGGAGAGCTCCAGCCCTACAAGGACCCGGAGTGGCTCGCGGCGTACCTGAACGTGATCTTCGCGGAGCAGCAGGGCCTCATGCCCCCCGAGGAGGACGTCGGGTCCGTGGAGGCGACCTCGTGAGCGCCCGCCCCTCGTTCTCCGCGAGCGCGTCCCCGTCGCGTCGCGGCGGCCGGCTCGCGTCCGAGGGCGGCCTGCTCGCCCTGGCGCTGATCTTGGCCGTCCTTGCCTGGGTGGTCGTCTGGCGGAGCATCTGGGGCCCCATCGTGAAGGTCGAGGTGCGTCTCGACCTCCGTTGCTCCAAGGCGTTCGCGGTGTACGCCGACGGCCCCGCCACCCTCGAGCTCGCGGGTCCGCAAGGCGAGGTCGAGTCCGCGCGCGAGGCGCTCGGCGCGCCGCCGACGCTCGTCGTCGCGGTCCCCGACCTCCTGCCGACGGAGTCGAACCACGACTTCCCGATCACGGACGAGATGGCCGCGTTCCCGTTCCCCAAGCGGCTGGAACGGGAGCTCAAGGCGGGCTACGCGCACGAGTACCGACTGACCGAGGAACAGGTGAGCTTCCTCGAGCCGGGGATCCTGAAGGTCGAGGGCGCCGCGCGGGGCCTTCCCGAGGGCGTCGAGGCCGAGATCGCCGTGACGCCCCTGACGGCCACGGTCCGGTGCCCCAAGGGAATCGTCGGGGCCACGATCCGCCCCGATCCCGTGAACGTGGACGGCTTCTTCCCCCGCGGCGCCGCGGATCTCGTGCCGCCGCCCCAGACGGTGAGGATCACCTTCGAAACGTGGCGCAACGAGGCCCCGTACGCCGAGCTGCGCCGCCGCGTGGAGCTCCCCGTGGTCCAGGCGACCCTCACGTTCCACGTGGTCGCCCAGGACGACCTCACGGGTCGCCTCGTCTACGAGGGAGCGGAGGGCTACGACGTCTCGGTCTCCAACGAGAACCCCGAAGTGGAGGAAGGTCGCTGGAAGCAGAGGTTCGAGGGTTGGAAGCAGGACCTCGACGAGCTGAAGCTGCAGGACAAGTCCTGGTGGTTCGTGGTCCGGATCCCGCCCGGGAAGCTCCCCACCGGGGACGCGCCGGTCCCGCTGAACGTTCCCGTCGAGTTCGTGATGGTGTGGCGGGAGCGACCGCTCCACGTGCGCCCCCTCGGCTCCCCGATCCTCACCGTGACCCTCAAGGTGAAGGAGTAGGCGCCCCCCCGCGCTCCGGGGACGGGGCGGGGTTTTGGCGCGCGGCGAGCGCCGCGAGGCTCCCGGCGACCTCCTCGACGACGCTCCGGTCGTGGCCCTCGGCCATCACGCGGAGCACCGGCTCCGTCCCGCTGTACCGGACGACGAGCCGACCGCTCCCGTCGAGGCGCGCCTCGGCCGCCCGGAGCGCCTCGGCGAGGACGGGGTCGTCCTCGAGCGCGCGGCGGTCTCCGACCCGGACGTTCAGGAGGACCTGCGGGTACCGGGGCGTCCTCCGTCGCGCCTCGGCGAGCGGACGACCGAGCCGCCGTGCGGCCTGGAGGATCCGCACGCCGGCCACGAGCCCGTCGCCGATCAGCGCTCCGTCCCGCGCGAGCACGACGTGACCCGACGGCTCGCCGCCGAAGGCCGCGCCCGTCTCGCGCATCCGGCGGGCGACGTTGCGGTCCCCCACCGCCGTCCGGTCGAGCGCCGCGCCGAGCTCCCGGAGCCGCTCCTCCAGGCCGAGATTCGTCATGACCGTGCCCACGACGCGCCGCGCGGGCAGGCCGTCGGGCCCCGCGCGGAGCGCGTCCTCGGCGAGGATCGCGAGCGCGTCGTCGCCGTCGAGGACCTCGCCTTCCCGGTCCGCGAGGAGCACGCGGTCGGCGTCGCCGTCGAACGCCATCCCGATCGCGCCCCCCGCCTCGCGGACCGCGCGGAGCCAGGCCTCGGGGTGCTCCGTCCCGCAGCCCTCGTTGATCGGCCGGGTCCCGGCCTCGTGGAGCGGGATCACCTCCGCGCCCAGCCGCGACAGGACCTGGACGGCGGTCGCGCTCGCGGCGCCGGCCGCGAGGTCCACGACGAGGCGCTCCCCCGAGAGCCCGCCCTCGTGCGAGAGCCAGCGCGTGGTCTCGTCCACGTACCGGCCGAGCGCGGGGTCCTTGGGGAGCGGACGCACCGGGAGCGGGCTCGGGTCCGCCTCGTCGATCCACGTCTCGAGGAGGTCCTCCTCGTCGGGGTCGAGCTTGCGGCCACCGGGCGCGAACGGCTTCAGACCGTTGAACGCCGGCGGGTTGTGGCTCGCGCTGACCGCGACGCCGAACGACAGCCCGCGGCTCGCGACGGTCCACGCCACGACCGGGGTCGGGACCATCCCGAGGTCCAGGACCTCGACCCCGCCGGCGAGGAGGGCCGCGCCGAGACGGTCCGAGAGATCGCGGCCGCTCGGCCGCGGGTCCCGGCCGACGGCGACCCGGACCCGCGCGCCCGGCGACGCGAGCTGGACCGCGAAGCGGGCGAGCGCGCGCCCCACCCGGGCCACCTCGCCCGGGGCGAGGCGCCCTTGCCCCGCCACGTCGCGGATCCCGTCGGTCCCGAAGCGCCGCATCCGCCCTCCACGGTCCAGTGCGGGGCATTCTGCCCCCCGGGGGGGCGGTCGGCCGTACCTTCGGACCCCGCGCGAACGTTTCGCGCGACGGTCCATCGCGGAGCCCCATGTCGATCCTCGTGCTCGCGACGAGCGGTCCCCGCGCCGAGGTCGGCGTGGCCGCGCACGGCTCGGACCTCCGGGTCGTGCCCCTCGGATCCGGGGCCGCGCGGGGCCGGGGCCTCCTGCCCGCCGTACGCGACCTCGTCCGCGCGGCCGGGCTCACCCCGACCGACCTCTCCGGCATCGTGGCGGACGTCGGCCCCGGCTCCTTCACGGGGGTCCGGGTCGGAGTCACGGCCGCGAAGACGATCGCCTTCTCCCTCGGGACGCCGCTCGCGCGCGTCTCGAGCCTCGAAGCGCTCGCGGCGGGGGCTCCCGGGGACACGGGCGACGTCCTCGCGGTCCGGGACGCGGGCCGGGGCACCCTCTACCTCGCGCGGTACGCGCGGTCGCGGGGAGACCCGCCCCGGCTCGTCCGGGGGCCCCTCCGACTGGGCCCCGCCGAGGCGCACGACCTCGCCTCGGGCGCCGTCGTGGTCGGGGAGGACGCGCCGGCCCTGGCCCGCGGCTTCGCGCCCGAATCGGTGGCGCTCGAGGTGGTCGCCGACGCACGGGCGTTCCTCCGCGTGGGCGAGGCGCGGCTTCGGGCGGGAGACGTCGTCCCGCCCCACGCGCTGGTCCCCCTCTATCTCCAGGCGTCGGCTCCCGAGCGCCAACGGGCCGGCGAGGGCGGCGACGCGTCGCGCGCGCCCCGTCGCCACGCTTCGGACGGGGCGCCGGGCGACCGAACCTCCGTGGAGGAGGGCGCGTGACCATGCCCCGGACCTCTTCGTCGGCTGCGTGATGCTCCATCTTCGGACCTGGGCGGAGATCGACCTCGGCGCCCTGGGGCGCAATCTGGACCGCGTGCGCCGGCACGCCGGCCCCGACGTCGGCGTGATGGTCGTCCTCAAGGCGGACGCGTACGGCCACGGCGCCGTCCCCGTCGCGTGGCACCTCACGCGCTCGGGCGACGTCGCGTACCTCGGCGTCGGCGACTCGACCGAGGCGCTGGAGCTCCGCGACGCCGGCGTCACGACGCCGATCCTCGTGCTCGGCGCGGTCGTCGAGGGCGAGATGGAGGACGTGATTCGCGGACGCATCGCGGTCACGGTCCACGCCGGCGACCGCGTACGGACGCTCCGACGCGTCGTGAATCACAACGGGGCCGGCGGCGTGCGCCTCCACCTGAAGGTGGACACCGGGATGGGCCGGCTCGGCTGTCGGCCCGAACGCGCCGTCGGCATCGCACGCGAGATCGCGCGCTCGCGGGGCCTCCTCCTCGAGGGCGTCGCCACGCACCTCGCGCAGGCGACGCCGGACGGCGGCGCCGACGCCGAGAAACAGGTCCGACGGTTCTGCCGCGTGCTCGAGACGCTCGAGAAGGAAGGCTTCGCGCCGCGCTGGCGCCATGCATACGCGAGCGGCGCGGTGCTGTCGCGCCTCCCGCGGCTGTTCAACCTGATCCGGCCCGGCATGGCGCTCTACGGGATCGATCCGCACGGCCGAGACGGGCTCGACCTCGAGCCGGTCCTCGCGTGGCGGACGCAGATCGTGTTCCTGAAGGACCACCGCCGCGGCTCGCCGATCGGATACCACGGGACCTGGCGGGCGCCGCGGCGCAGCCGCATCGCCACGCTCCCGGTGGGCTACGACGACGGATATCGTTTCGCGTTCTCCAACCGGGCGCACGTTCTCGTCCGGGGCAAGAGGTGTCCGGTGGTGGGACGGGTGTCGATGGACTACGTCTGCGTGGACGTTACGAAGGTGCCGGGCGCCTCCGTGGGCGACCCCGTGACACTGCTCGGCCGGGACGGCGACGAGCGAATCGGCGTCCTCGAGCTCGCCCGTTGGGCGGACACGATCCCCTACGAGGTGTTCTGCGGGATCGGCCGGCGCGTCAAGCGGTGCTACGTGGGCGCGAACGGCGCGCCCGCGCCGGCCGCGGCGGACGGGACCGCGTGACGCCCGGGACCCGACAGCGACTGACGCAGGCCGCGGTCCTCGCCGTAGTCGTGGGGCTCGGGGTCTGGGGTTACGGGCGCGTCGTGCGCCCCGATCGCACGCTCCTCGCGCGGTACGCCGACCAGCGCCTCAAGGCGATCTTCGGCGACGGCGTGACGTACGAGCGCGTGGACATCGACCTCGTGCACGGCGTGACCATTCACGGTCTCGAGGTGCGGACGACCGCGACCCAGCAGCCGACGCTCGTCGCGGACTTCGTGTCCGTCCAGCACGACCTCGTGTCGCTCGCTTCGGGCTCGTACGTACCCGTGCGTCTCGACATCCGGGGCGCACGGTGGATCATGCACGAGACCGTGGACGGCGTGGAGCTCGACTTCCCCTTCCACCTCGACACCAAGGGGTCGGGCGGGCGCATCCCCGAGATCCGCGTGGACGGCGCCGAGCTGCTCTGCCGCGCGCGCCCCGGCTCCACGCGGCTCCGCGCGAACGCCGTGATCCGGCTCGCCGACATCGATCTGGCCGTCGTACCCCACGCGGACGGACGGCTGCGCGTGGAGGGCAGCTTCACCCCGAAGGACCTCGGCCACGACGACGTGCGCGTCCGCATCAGCGGCTGGGCCGACCCCGACGCCGACCGCCTGGACCTCGGAGCCGCCTGGAACCCGCTCCGTCTGGAGAAGCCCCTCCTGCAGATCCTGGCGCCGGACCTCGCCGAGAAGCTCGCGAACCGCGGGTTCGAGGCCGGACGTCTGACCGTATCGCTCCACCGCGACCCGCACGTCCGGAAGGGGACGCTGGAAGTGGACGCGCTCTGGGAGGGCGCGGTCCAGATGTCGCTCGAGTCGGTGCCCGGCGGCGAGATGATCGACGCGCGGACGCGCGAGCAGCTCGAGGCCCTGTTCCGGCGCGCCGAGCTCGACGTGGGCGTGAGCGCGCGCGGCATCGACGTCCGGCGCCTCGTGTCGTCGATCGGGCAGGGGCGCGTGAAGGCACGCGGGTTCATCTCGGAGGACGGACAGGAGGTACGCCTGCTCGTCGAGGTCCGCGGCGTGCGCTTCGAGGATCCCGCGCTGCGCCAGGCGCTCGGGCCCGAGGGACGCGCCGTGTTCGACCAGTTCGAACCCACCGGCGAGATCTCGGCCGACCTCCGTTTCCTGAAGGAGCCCGGCTCCGAGCCGACATGGGAGGCGGACGTCACGCTCGAGGACGCGTCGTTCCGCTACAAGGGGACGCCCTCGCCCGACGGCGAGCCGGTGGGCTTCCCCTACGCGATGGAGCAGGCCACCGGCCGCATCCACTTCGCGCCCGGCGAGGTCCGATTCGACGACATCGTCGGGTTCAACGGCAGCGCGACGGTCCGCATCCTCGGCGACCACCGGCGCGCGTGGACCGGCGGCGAGACCGGGCGGATCCTCCTGACCGACAAGGGCGCCGACATCCGTCTGACCATCCAGGCGACCGACGTGCCGGTGGACGAGACCCTGGCCCGCGCGATCGAGGCCGGCGAGCTCCGCGGCTTCCTCGACCGTTTCCACGTCGATGGGACGATCGAGGAGATCGACGTGGACGTGATCTCCATCCCCGGCGTGGACGAACGCGCGCAGACCGAGGTCCGCGTGCGCTTCGAGGACGAGAAGTTCCAGTACGCCGACTTCCCCCTCCCGCTCGAGGGCGTGTCGGGCGAGGCGCAGCTCCGCCGCCCGCTCCAGCCCGACGGCAGTCGCGGGCGCACCCTCGCCGTGAGGGTCACGGGGCACCTCGAGCAGGCGCCCGTCTCGATCGAGGTGCACGCCGACCTCGCCGCGAAGCACGGCCGCATCGCGGTGCACGGTCAGGGCGTGGCGTTGGACGGCGCGGTCGCCGACACGGTCCTCTCGGCGCCCGTCACGCACGGCGGCCTCTCCACCGTGTGGCGCTACCTCGCGCCGCGAGGACGCGCGGACGTCGTGGCGGACCTCCCGCTCGCCGACGACCCGGCGCCGCTCCGGTTCGACGTCACGCTCCACGGCGCCTCGATCCGCCTCGACGCCGAGCACGCGCCGCACCCGCTCGCGTTCGAAGACCTGACGGGCCGGCTCCGCGTGGACGGCGACGTCGCGACCATCGAGAAGGTGGCCGGCCGGCTCGGCGAGACCCCGGTGCGCGTAGACGGCCGCATCGAGGGCGGGCCCGAAGGCCGGTGGGACCTCGTGGTGGACACGGACCGGCTCCGTCTCGACGAGGACCTGCTCTCCGCCCTCCCCTACTACGAGGGCGAGTCCACCCTGCTCCCCGGGGGCCTCTCGATCGAGCCCGGCGGGCACGTCGCCTTCACCCTCCACCTCGTCCGCGCGCCCGGTCCCGACGGGCATCTGGAAGCCTCGGTGGACACGCACGAGGTGGACGCGCGCCTCCGACTGCCGGGCGGCAGCGTGCTCGCGGTGCGCGGGCGGCGGCTCGCCGTCGAGAACCGCCACGTGACGCTCGAGGACCTGCGGGGCGAGGCGCGCGGGGTGGCGATCGACGTGCGACGCGTCACCGTCGGCGACGGCCGCTTGGAAGGGGGCTTCCTCCTCCACCTCGACGCGTTCGAGGCGCCAGAGGACCTGCTCGTGCTCGCCCCCGAAGCCGCGCGGGACGTGCTCGCGAAGGTCCTCCAGGGCCGTGCGCTCTCGAGCCAGGGCCTCCGCGTGCAGGCGGCGCCCGACGGAAGCGTGCGGATCGAGGGCGACCTCGTCGTGATGGCGCCGAAGGGCGGGCCGATCGGGACCACGCCGCGCGGCCGGCTCGACCTCGCGCCGCTCCTCGTCCGGCCGGACGCCGAGACGAACGCCTCGGTCCTGAGCGGGCTCGTCCGTCTCGAGGGTCTGGACCTCGGCGACGAGGCGCCCGTCTCGCACCTCGACGGCGAGGCGCAGATCGAACGGCTCGTGCTCGGCGACACGACCGAGGGCGTGGTCACGCTGCGCGCCCGCGGCATGCAGCTCCTCGGCATCGGCGGGCGCGACCTCGTCGTACCACTGCGCTGGCACGCGGGCATCCTGCGCGCCGGTCCGATCCGCGGCGCTCTCGCGGAAGGCCGGCTCGGCGGCGAGATGGTCGCGCACACGATCGAGCCGCGCGCGTACGAGGGACGCCTCGCGCTCGACGACTTCCAGGTCGGACGCGTGCGGGAGGACCTCGCCCCCACCGGTCCGCCGTACACGGGCCTCGGCACCCTCTGGGTGCGGTTCGAGAACCGCGGCGGCCGCGCCGAGGACCTCCTCGCCGAGGGCGAGCTGAACGTGCGACAGGGCGACCTCGGGAAGCTGCCGGGCGTCGCGAACCTGGAGGCGCTGGCGCACCAGCTCCTCGCGGCGCCGAACCCGCCGCGGTTCGAGCGCGCCCACGCCGTGTTCTCGCTGCGCGACCGCCGCCTCACGTTCTCCCACCTCGATCTCGCGGGCCCGCTCTTCGACATGCCCGGCCACGGGACGGTGGACCTGTCGGGCACGGCCGACCTCGAGTTCACGCCCGACTTCCTGAAGAGCCTGCTCCTCCCCGGGGCGCTCCAGCTCCCCGGGGTGGGCCGCGCGCTCGGCGCCCTCCTTCCCGAGCGGGTGCTCTACGTGGTCCGGGTCCAGGGTGATCTGGAGACCGCGGAGCCGAAGCTCGTCCCGCTGCCGGGCCTCGGGATCCGGCGCGAGGAGCCGGCCGGCGGCATCGCGCTCCCCGACCCGCCCGCGCGCCGCCTCCCCCGCTGGTTCCGGTAGGTGAGCGAGGCCTCCCGCTCGCCCCCCGACCCGCCCGGCCGCGTCGCGGCGGTGGACTACGGCCGCCGGCGGATCGGGATCGCCCTCTCCGACGCGCTCCGGATCACGGTGCGCGGCCTCGACACGATCCGCCTCGAGCCGACCCGATCGGGCCCGCCGGATCCCGACCGCGCCGCGACGCTCGTGGCGGAACGGCTCCGCGACGAGGCCCCGGCGCGGGTCGTGGTCGGCCTCCCGCTCCACATGAGCGGGGAGGAGAGCGACATGAGCCGCGAGGCCCGCCGGTTCGGCGGGGCCCTCGCGCACGCGCTCGGCGTCCCCGTCGTCTACCACGACGAGGGTCTCACCTCGTGGGCCGCCGAGGAGGACGTGAAGGCCGCGGGGCGCTCGCTCGGCCGCGCCCGCCGGGAGGGCGACGTGGACCGGCGCGCCGCGGTCGCCCTCCTCCGCTCCTACCTCGCGGGGTAGGACGAGCCGGCGCGCAGCCAGTCCGCGACCGGGACGCGGGGCCGGGGGAATCCTGGCCCTCCCCGTCGGGCCCGGTACCTTGTTCGGCTTACCCAAGAGAACAAACAAGCAACAGGAAGCACGAGAGTCCCCAGGACTCCCCGACTGGACCCCGACCCGGGGCCGGGACGCCGAGGCGCCCCCGGCCGACCTGGTCGGCGGTGACGGAGGTCGAGATGGCCGTCAAGGATCCCGAGAAGACCGGACGCATCGAAGCGTATCGGCGGCACGAGAAGGACAGCGGCTCCACCCCGGTGCAGGTCGCCATCCTTACCGGCCGGATCCGCCACCTGACGGAGCACCTCAAGAAGTTCCCGAAGGACCACGCCACGCGGCGCGGCCTGCTTCGGATGGTCGGTAGGCGGACGGCTCTGCTGCGCTACTTCGCGCGGACCGACCCCACCGGCTACCAGGACCTGATCGGGCGACTGGGGCTCCGTCGGTAGGAGCAGAATTGCCCATTCACAGCGTGACGATCGACGTCGGGGGGAAGCCCCTGACGATCGAGACCGGTCGCATGGCCCGCCTGGCCGCGGGCAGCGTGATGGTGAGATACGGCGAGACGATGGTGCTCAGCGCCGCGAGCGTCTCCCCGCCTCGCCCCCATCTCGACTTCTTCCCGCTCACGATCGACTACCGCGAGAAGAACTACAGCGCCGGGAAGATCCCCGGAGGGTTCCTGAAGAGAGAGGGTCCGCCTTCGCCGAAGGAGATCCTCACGATGCGGATGACGGATCGCCCGATTCGGCCCCTCTGGCCGAAGGGCTACAAGATGGACACGCAGGTCCAGAGCTTCGTCATCTCGTACGACCAGCTGAACGACCCGGACGTGCTCTCGATCATCGGCGCCGGCGGCGCCCTGGCGATCGCCGCCGTACCGTTCCTCGGGCCGATCGGCGGCGTGCGGGTCGGCATGTCCGGCGACGACTACGTCGCGTTCCCCGACGCGCAGGTGCTGCAGAGCTCTCCCCTCGACCTGGTGGTCGCGGGCACGCGCGACGCGGTCACGATGGTCGAGGGCGGCGCGAACGAGCTGCCCGAGGACGTCGTCCTCGGCGCCATCGAGTTCGGCCACGAGATCATCCGCCAGATCTGCGAGGCGATGGAGGAGCTCCGCCGCAAGGTGGGCTGGGAGGCTCCGGCGTTCGTCCCCGCCCCGGTGTCCGACACG
This sequence comes from uncultured Planctomycetota bacterium, assembly GCA_963752285.1. Classification (GTDB taxonomy): domain Bacteria; phylum Planctomycetota; class PLA2; order PLA2; family JAEUHO01; genus CAVVXN01. The sequence continues at coordinate 105,173 of CAVVXN010000004.1, read as the reverse complement.
GCCGTCACCGCGGTGCGCGAGAAGTTCGAGGACGCGATCCGCACGGCGATGCACAAGACCTCGAAGCTCGAGCGGATCGCGTCCCTCACCGCGCTCCGGGCCGAGATCCGGGAGGAGCTCGCCGACACGCAGAACGAGGTCCCGGCCGAGGGCCGGTTCACCCCCGCCGAGGTCGATGCGGCCACGGGGGCCATCGAGAAGAAGATCTTGCGCGCCGCGGCCCTGTCCGGGCGCCGCATCGACGGCCGCGCGACCGACGAGGTCCGTCCGATCGACATCGAGATCGGCTTGCTCCCCCGCGCCCACGGCTCCGCGCTCTTCACGCGCGGCGAGACCCAGGCTCTGGTCACCGCGACGCTCGGCACGGGGCTCGACGAGAAGCTCGTGGACGGACTGCAAGCGCAGTCCTTCACGCGCAAGTACTACCTGCACTACAACTTCCCCCCGCTCTGCGTCGGCGAGACGCGGCCCATCCGGGGCCCCTCCCGGCGCGAGATCGGGCACGGCGCGCTGGCGGAGCGCTCGCTCCTGCCGGTGCTGCCTCCGATGGACACGTTCCCCTACACGATCCGCGTGGTCTCCGACATCCTCATGTCGAACGGCTCGTCGAGCATGGCGTCCGTCTGCGGCACGACGCTCGCCATGATGGACGCGGGCATTCAAATCGCCCGGCCGGTCGCCGGCATCGCGATGGGGCTCGTGAAGGAGGGCGACGACGTGGTCGTGCTCTCCGACATCCTCGGCGACGAGGACCACGCCGGAGACATGGACTTCAAGGTCGCGGGCTCCCAGCGGGGCATCACCGCGCTCCAGATGGACATCAAGATGAAGGGGATCTCGACCGAGATCCTCCGCCGCGCCCTCGAGCAGGCGAAGGAGGGCCGGATCCACATCCTCAAGCGGATGCTCCAGGCCCTGCCGCGTCCGCGCGAGGAGTACAACCGTTACGCGCCGCGCGTGGAGACGGTGCAGATCCCGCCCGACAAGATCGGCGCCCTGATCGGCCCCGGCGGAAAGAACATCCGGCGTCTCCAGGAGGAGACCGGGACCACGATCGAAGTCGACGACACCGGGCTCGTCAAGATCTTCTGCACGAAGGCCGACGGCGCGATCGCGGCGCGGCACCACATCGAGGCGATGTCCGAGGAAGCGACCCTCGGCAAGATCTACGAGGGCAAGGTCACGTCCGTGAAGGACTTCGGCGCGTTCCTCGAGATCATCCCGGGCGTCGAGGGACTCTGCCACGTGAGCGAGCTCGCCGACGGCTACGTCGGCCGCGTGACCGACGTGCTCTCGCTGGGCGACATCACGCCGGTGAAGGTCATCCTGATCGACGACTCCGGTCGCGTGAAGCTCTCGCGCCGCCAGGCGCTGCACGAGCTCGGTCGCGCGGAGGAGGCCCAGGCCCCCGAGGGCAGCGGCCCCCCGCCGCCCCGCGGAGAGCAGGGCGACCGGGGCGACCGCGGCGACCGCGGCGACCGCGGCGGCCGGGGCGGCAGCGGAGGCGGCGGCGACCGCCGTCGCCGCCGGCACTGAGCGCGCCGGTCAGCGAGGACGAGGGGCGCCGGGGTCCGCCGCGCGGGACCGGCGCTCCATCCGTCGCGCCACGCCCGGCGCCACGAAGCGCCCCGAGTCGGATGCCGCCACACGCACCCGGGCCCGGATCGAGAGCAGGAGTTCCGTCGTGACGCAGTCGAGCGACTCGGCGGAGCCCACCTCCTCCAGGCCCGGCGTGCTGGAGATCCAGGGCACGCCGTATCGGTTTCGAATGTGGCGCCTCAGGTAGAGGCCGCCGAGGAGCACGGGCTCCTGGTCGCGAACGCTCACCAGGGTCTGGACGCGCCGCTTGCGCAGGATCCACGGCGAGGCGCTGCCGGCCGAAGGCGACTCGGGTTCGGCGTACGCGAGGTCCACGACGAGTCCGAGCACCGCGGCGTCGCGCGAGACGCGCTGGGGCGTGACGGTCAGGACCAGGCCGGTCTCGATCGCGCGGCCGAGGGCCACGGCGTTCGGCCCCGCCCCGGAGAGGACGACGTCGGGCAGACGCGTGTGGCTCTCGATGACGCCCGGTGACCCCTCCGAGACCACGACCGTGGGCCACGCGAGGAACTCGGCCTCGCCCTCCTCGGCCAGGAGGCGGAGGACGTACTCGAACGCCCCGTTCTCCGCCACGTCGCTGGGCGAGGTACCGAACGTGAGACTCGTCCCCTGGAACGGGGCGACGCCGGTCAAGGCCGACCGCAGGTAGGACTCGGGCTCGAAGTCGGCGAACGCGCCCCGAACGATCGAGTCGGGCGCCCCGCTCGGCTGGACGCGATCCAGGAACACGTGCCCGCCGCGCTCCGACCGTCCCGTCGCGCGCACCTCGCACACGAGCAGCGACACGACGACGCTCGGGCGCGGCACGTCGAGGTAGACCAGCACCTCGCGCGCGCGCGCCACCACCTCGGCGTCGCCCCGGAGCAGGAGACGCGCGCCCACGGGCGGCTTGTTGGGCCCGGGCACGGCGACCTCGGGACCGACGACGGACGCCTGGAGGCCCTCGACGCCGAACCGGGCGAGGTCATCGAGGAGGCCCGGCGCGTCCCGGAACTCCGGACGGAAGATCGTCCGCACCTCGCCGCCGGGCCCGAGGAAGGGGCTCCTTCGCGGCTCGTCCTCGGCCCGGGCACGGGAAAGCGAAGCGACGACGAGGAGCGCGCCGAGCCAGGCGCGGCGCACGGTCAGCCGAGACGCTCGATCACGTCGTCCGTGCGATCGGGCGGGGCGTCGGCATCCTGCTTCTCCCTCTTGATCGTCCCGATCTCGGCCACGAAGTCGTAGCCGAGCGCGCCGGCCATCGACTTCACCGCCTTCGCGAAGCGCTCGGACGCCTTCTTCATGAGGAAGTGGTAGCGGACGTCCTTGTCCGAGAGACCCTCGTCCACGATCTGCTTGTACTCGGGGATCCTCTCGTACACGCGGTCGGCGGAGATGACCGCGGGCTTGCGGATGAGGCGCGGGTTGCCGTGATAGACACGCGCCGGGTCCGTGCAGCGATACTCGCCGATGGCTGCCCATGCGCTGGACGCGAGAACGGCCAGCGCGAGGAAGGCGCCGAGCCTCGGGAGCACGTGTCGCGTCGGATGCGCGGCGTACGGTCCAACCGGACGCGGCGCGAAGCGCGGGGCCCCTCCTCTCGCGATGACTGCCCCCTCGGTTCGGCGGACGTTCGCTCGCATCATGACGATCCCGACCTCCGACGCGGTCCCTCGATCGATGCTTCGACCAAACGCCGTGCCGGCCCTCCCCCGTGCAGGGTTTCGATCGGCATAGGAGTCGCGAATCTTTTGCCGAATCCGCGCCGTTCGCGGGCGCGTCCGCCTGCACCACGTGAAGGAGTCGAGAAGGGCGCGCACGAGGCGGTGGCGAATTGGCCAGATTCGGCCGCGCGCCGCTTCGCGCCGGGCGTTCCTCGCCGCTGCGCCCCCGAAACGAAGGGGGGCGCCCGCCCCCGTAGGAGCGGGCGCCCCGTGAAAGGCGTCCGGCGCGACTTGGGGATTTCGAGCCCGTCCGACCCGTTCCTTGTGTTCGGCCTCAGCCCCCGCCTCGCTCGCGTCCGTCGACCGTGCGTTGTCTCGGGACCCACCGAACCCTTTCCGGTCGGCCCGGCCCGGACCACCCGGGCCGCCACCGACAGGGGGAGGCTACCATCTCTAACTGGTTAGTCAACGACATTCCCTCGATGACTTGTCAGGCATGGACAGGGCCCCGGACCCGTAGGATGACGACCGTGACCGAGAAGACCTTCGCCGAGAAGCTGAAGGAGGCCCGCCGCCTCTCCGGGCTCTCCCAGTCCGCGCTCGCCCGGCGGGCCGGTCTCACGGGCTCCTACATCAGCGTCCTCGAGTCCCGGCGCCGGCGCCCGCCGAGCCCGCGCGTGATCCGGGCGCTCTGCCGGGCGCTCGGGATCGAGGACGGCCCCCTCCAGGAGGCGGCCGCCCTCGAGCGCTCCCCCGCCCCCGTCCGCCGGCACCTCGAACGGATGCAGCGCGAGAGCGGGCAGGTCCAGAGGAGCCGCGACCGGATCCTCGCCACCACCCTGTTCCACCTCGCCCGCGGCCCGCGCGTCGTCGAGCCGCTGAGCCACTTCCTCGACCTCGGTCCCGGCCAGCAGGCCCTGGTCGCGCGACTCCTCGGCCGGCTGGGCGGCGTCAAGAACGTGGACGAGGCGGAGGCGCGCTCGGAGACGCTCCTCGAAGGCACGACGCCCGCCGAGCGAAACGCGCTCGTCCGCGTGCTGCCGAGCGTGCTCGCGCACGCGCCCTCGCCAGCGCCGGCGACGGCCCACGACGGAGCCCCGGCTCCGGTCGCGCGCGCCGACGTCGCGCTCCCCGTCGTGGACGATCCCGACCGGTCGGGCGCGGGCGAGGTGGTCCACGTGGACCGCGCAGTCCTGGACGGCGCGCGTTGGCTCTGGCGCGCGACGTGCGACGACGGCCATCCCCGCGTCGAGGCGGGCGACCTGGTGGGGATCGATCCCGAGCGGGAGCCCGAGGACGGCGACCTCGTCCTCCTCCGCCACGAGGCGAGACTGCGGCTCGGCGTCTGGCACCGTCAGGCCGACTGGGTACGCCTGTCGTTCCCGCGGCCCGAGATCCCCCCGCTCCGGATCGCGGCGAACGCGCTCGTGCTCCTCGGCGTCGCGCGTCTGGTCCTGCGCCGGCTCACCTGAGGCGCGCGGCGGTGAGCGCCGCCGCGGCGGCGGGGGGCCGGTCCCGCACGCTGCGTGCGGGTCACCGCATCGGCCGCGAGCCGGTGGCGCCGGGGCGGACGGGGCGGATGCCCGAGCGCGCGGCGGCCAAGCCCCGCCTCGCCCGTCCTGCGTCAGCGCGCGGACGACTTCCCGAAGGCCTCGGCCAGTCCGCGGGCAGCGGGGACGTTCATCTTGACCAGCATCGGCCACATGCCTCGTGGTCCGTCTTCGAGGAGGAGGAGCGTGCGGGGGTCCTCGAGCGCCAGGCACTTCTCGTCGATGCCGCGGGACTCGGCCTGGACGGGGACCGAGAGGTGGAGGCGCGTGTCGGCGCCGTACGCGAGCAGGTACAGGCCGCCTTGGAAGGCGGCTGCGCCCTCCGCGCCGCTCCCGGGCCCAACGTCTGTCTCGTGTGCCGCCGCGGCCCGGTCGAGCTCGCCCGCGATGCGCCGCGCGGTCCCATCGGAGGAGATCCGTAGCGGTGGTGACGACGCCCCCCATCCCGCGATAGCCCCATCCCCAGTACCAGCTCGCCGCCGTCCGCTCGGGCCGGCAGTCGTCGCAGCGGCGCGACGGTCGCGCCCGGCGAACGGTCCGCCGCCCGTTCCGGGGCGGTGCCTGCCGAGGGTCCTCACGAACGCACGGCCGTGGGACGGCCCCGCTTGTGGGGTCTCGCTATCGCCAGAGCTGCAGCGGGTGCTTCCGCGCGTACCCCGCCTCGTCGAAGTCGATGCCGGCGGTCTTGCAGATGGCCTGCGCGAACGTTGCGCAACAGAGGGGGCAGAACGGCTCGCCACGGTCCCGCATCTTGCAGCGTGGGAACGGCCGGTACACCCCGTGCTCGCGGAAGTACCCCCCCTCGTACGCCCACGTCCAGTGGTCGGCACCCTTCCAGTCGAGGAAGCGGGCCCACTTCGCGGTCTTGCGGATCGTCTCGGGGCTGGTCGCGTCGAGGACGGACGCCAGGGTCACGTTCGGGAAGTCGAGATCCTTCCCGTCCTTCGGTAGCGGGAACTCGTCCGCGACGGTCGAGTCGGCGTACTCGTCGGCCAGCCCCGCGAAGCTGTGGCCGAGCTCGTGGAGCGCGATGTCGAACGACGACGTGTCCTGCGCGGAGAAGGTCGGCGCGGGAAAGTACGGGTCGCCGCGATCGAGGGGCGAGAGGACGGTGCCGCAGCCGCCCGAGCGCTCGACGTTGACCATGACGAGGGCGATGTCGGCGCTCGGGACGAGGGACACGGCCGCGCGGACCGCCTTCTCGTTCCGGAACACGACGCGACGGTCGTCGATGAAGTGACACCCGAGCGCCGTGTCGCCGTCCACGCCGGCGTCCTTCGACTCCAGGAACACCGCCCACACGTTGATGGAGTCGCGGTACCAGGACATCGGCGGCTCCTCGAGGAACCGCTTCGCGTAGCGATTGACGTCGGTCCAGTACTTCCCGCTCGGCGACAGATGCTTCTTCTGGTATCCGTCGCCCACGAACACGACGTCCACCGCGTGCTCGGGGGGGGCCGGCGTGCGCCATCCCCGAACGCGAGGCGCCTCGACGGCGTCCTGGTGCGCGACCGCCCGGCCGCCGACGACTACGAGCGCCAGCAGGAGAGCGCCCCCCACGGCGGGCGGCCATCCCCGACGATTCGAGCGCGCGGCGCCGCGGTCCATCTCCTCCCCCGGGATCGACCCGCCCATCGTACCGCCCGGGGGCGTACGCGTTGGCGACGTGTCGGCGGTCCGGGCGCCGTCCGGGAGACGTCGGTTCGCTCGGCGCGGCCCTCTCGCGGACCCGGGAGGCCGAGGCGAGGTGTGCGACCGCGCCGGCTTCGCCGCCCGGTCGGCCTCAGGGCGCGCGGAGCGGGCCGGCGGGCTTCACGTCGGGCGGCGCCTCCTTGGTCTGGCGCGCCCACGCGAAATCGCGAAGGAACACGGACCAGGCCTCGCGCGCCTTCGTCGCGTCGCCGTCCTTCTCGTACGACCGGGCGATCCAGTAGGCCGCGTCGTCCGCGATCGAGGTTCGCGCGAGGTCCACGTCCACGACGTGCTGGAGCATGGGCCGCCCCTCGGCGCCGTGTCCCGTCTCCACGAGGGCGCGACCGAGGCGGTACCGCGCGTTCGGCGCGAGCGCGTGGCGCGGCCGGGCCACGACGAACGAGCGGAGCCACACGGCGTCGGGGCCCTGGAGCCAGGCCACGAGGCGCCCCGCCTTCGCGGCGGCGAACAGGCGGGCGCGGATCCTCTCGTACGCGCGGCCGTCGTCTCCAACCACCTCGTTCACCCGTTCGCGGGCGTGCTGTTCCGCCGCACGCACCGCCTCGTCGAAGGGCAGGTCCGACGCGGCCGAGAACGCCGCCTGGTGGTCCTCGCCGCCGAGCAGCCGCGCGGTGAAGTCGCGGACGGCGCCCCGCCTTCGGCCCTCCAGCCAGTCGAACGCGAGGACGTCCTCCAGGTAGTCGACGAAGTCGTGCCGCCGCGTCTCCAGGCCGTTCACGAGTCCGGCGAGGGGCTTCCCCGTGAAGACCTGGTTGCTCACGATCGCCGCGACGCGGTCGTCCATCTGCCCGGCGGCGTAGACCGCGAGTCCTTCGCGCACCCAGGCGGGCAGGGCGTCGTACGAGCGTCCCATCGCGGCCCGCAGCGCGGCATGCGTCATCTCGTGGCACACACGGGTCTCGTAGTCCTCGGGCGAGAGCACCACGTACTCCGTGACGAGGTGGATCCGCACCGCCGGCTTGCCCTCGATCGCCACGGTGTCGGTTCGTCCCTCGACCCCGCCGCCCGCGCCTGGACGCGCGTCCTCGAAGGTGAAGAGCACGCGAGGTCGAACGCCCGGCCGGAGCCCGAGCGCCACGTCGAGTCGCTTCCAGGCCTCGTCCACGAGATCGGGCAGGCGCGCGGCCTCTCTCTGGAACCGCACGTCTTCCACGTACTTGCCGTCGTACCCGCCCACGGCCCCGCTGTCGTCGGCGTCGAGCACGGGCTCGATGCGGTCGAGGAGCGCTCGGGCCCGCTCTTCCCAGGGTCTACCGGGATGCTCCGCGAGGAGCGCCTCGATCTCACGCTTCGCCTCGTCGAATCGCCAGAGCCGGAACAGCGACCGGCCCGCCTCGAACCGCCAGCGCCGCGTGCGTGGCGAGCCTGGGTAGAGAGCCAGGTTCTCCCGACACTGCGCGAGGCACGCCTCGTACCGGCCCGTGCGATCGAAGACCGTCACGAGCTCGTTCCGCGCCTCGCCGGCCCTCTTGTCGTCGGGATGTTCCCGGACCAGCCGGCGGTAGAACCGCTCGGCGACCTCCCACGACTGGACCTCGAGGGCCGCGTTCCCCCCCAGGTACTCGACGGCGGCCGCGTACCGGAAGTCGGGATGCGCTTCGAGGAAGCGGTGCGCGTCCCGGGCGACCTCGCCGTATCGCTTCTGCTTCCAGGCGTCGAGCAGCGCCCGGTAGGCCGCGTCCACGGAGTCCTCGGCGCACGCCGTCCGCCCGCTCGTCGATGCGAGGGCCACGCCGACGCCGAGGACGAGGAAGAGAGGCCGTCCCCAGGCCCGCCGACGCCGCATCCGCCCTCCCGTCGAGCTCACCCCGCGACTCTATCTCCTACCGGACGTGCCGGCCCCGCGCTCCCTGGAGACGCCGCACGAGCCATGGCGCTTCTCCGGGGCGACCACCGAGCCTATCGTGGACCGCGCGGCGCCTATTCGAGTCGGAGGTCCACCCGCGCCTCCGCCTGCCCCTCCACGATCTCGACGTTCGCGGGCTCGGCGCGGCGCGGACCGGTCTCGACCACGTACGTCCCGGGCGCGAGGCCGAACACGGCGTAGCGGCCGTCCTCGCCCACGGCCACCGAGCGACCCGACCCCGGCCGGACCGCTCCCGCGGCGTCGGCCTTCCGCTGGACCCGGAGGTACGTCGTGGCCGGACCGGCGGGCACGGGGTCGAGGGCTCCGACGATCCGGGCGCCGGGCAGCACGAGGTCCTCGTTCACCTGCGTGCCCGAGAGGGAGAGCGGCGTCTCGCGACGGTAGGCCTCGAGGCCGGAGGCGCCAGGCGGCCAGATCGACACGTCGTAGACCCCCTCGGCGACCCGCTGCACGTAGTGGCCCTCCGCGTCGAAGCGGACGATCAGGAACCCGCTCGGCTGCTTCGTCGAGAGGATGATCTGCCCCCCGCCCGTCACGGCGGTCCCGTCCTCGCACCGGACCGTCCCCTGGAACGCCACGAGACCTCGGGCCGTCCCGAAGTCGAGCGTCGTGACGCGTCCCTCCTCCAGCGCGACGCGGCGGTGGTGGGTCGTCGTCTCGTCGTCGAGGTCGCCCGTCAGCGCGAAGGTGACCCAGGCGGGGCCCGCGGAGAGCCGGCGGATCTCGTACACCCCGTCGCGGTCCGTCTTCGTCTGGGCGAGGAGCACGCCGCGGACGGACGCGACGGCGGGACCGACCCGGACGACCGCGCCAACGACGGGCGCGCCGTCCTCGCCCCACACCGTGCCGGCGACCGCCGCGTGCCCGAGGCCGAGGAGGATCCGCGGGTTGTCGGTCACCCCGGTCGTTCGCTGGAGGTAGGCGAGCCGCTGGACGCCGTCGCCGAGGTCCACGCCGAGGTACCAGGGCCCGGCCTCGAGGCCGGCGAACCGGATGAGCCCGTCCCGCGTGACGAGCGCGCGCTCTTGGGGCTCGTCGCCCACCGGGATGCTCCCGGCGGTGGTCGCGTTTTGGCCGCGCCAGAGGAGCCCCGTCCCCTCGCCGATCGGCGCGTCCCCGTCGAAGAGCGTCCCTTCGAGCACGTCGGGCGGCGTCGTCGCGTCGGCGCCGGGCGCGTTGCGCCGATCCGCGAGCGGCGGCGCGTCGGCCGCGTGCGGAGTCGGGTCGGCGGCTCTGGAGGGAGCCGAGGGCGCGTGCGGCGTTTCGGGGCCGGGACGCACGACCGTCTCGCCCTGCCCGACGAGCGAGGGGTCCCGGGTCCCCGCCCGGGCCTGGCGCGCCGGGTCGGCGCCGCGGACGGCGGGCCCGGACCGGAGGCCGAACGGGTCCAGGGCGATCAAGCCCACGCCGATCAGCGCGAGGACGATCACGGCGAGCCGGCGATTCGACTTCCTTCCCACGGCATGGACCATACCGCTCACTCGGGGAGCCCGACGAAGAGCCGGGTCCAGGGGTCCCGGAGCGGGTCGGACTCGCCGGACGAGGCCGCCTGCGCGAACACGACGCCGGGTCGCCTCGAGCGCGCGGCTCGCGACCGCACTCCGTAGCTCGTCGGGAGCGCGGCGCGCTTCGCCTCGTAGGTGCGCTCGGCGAGCTCCCACGCGACCTCGGCCAAGGCCGCGCGCATCGAACCCGCGGCGAGGAGCCGGTCCACGGGCGGCCGGAGGAACCCGAGCAGCCACCCGGGGGTCCCTCGCGCGCCGCTCAGGACCGCCAGGAGCTGGGGACCGAGTAGGTCGTCCTCGAACGCGCGCGAGGACTCGATCCGTTCCAGGAGTGACGCCTCGCCCTCGTCCTCCGGCGCGTCGAGCCACGCGTCGGCGAAGGGCGAGATCGACGCCCCGGAGCCCCGCGCGACCTCGAGGCCCGGCGCGAGCAGCCGGTCCGCGGCGTCCAGCGCCGCGCGCGCGCCGGCCCGCTGGGCGAGGGCCAAGAGCGCACGGCCGAGGCCCGCCTTCGTGACGAACCCGTCGGGCGCGTCCACCCGTCCCTCGGCCAGACGCTCGACCTCCTGCCGCCCGGCCTTGGACCGCGACAGGAGCGCGAGACCGAAGACCGGGGCGTGCGCCAGGACGCGCGTCAGCACCGACGGATCGCGCGCGACGTGCCCCGCGAGCGAGAGGCGCAGCTCCTCCGCGCGTCGCCGGGCCGCCCCGGCGTGACGCGCGACGAGCGCGTCGAAGGCGGACTCGTCCCGCGGGGCGAGCCGGTAGAGGAGCTCCGGATCCGTCGGCATCGACCCTCCGTCACCCACCGTGGCACCGGCGCCGGCACGGAGGTTCACGCCGCGCCGCGGACCGGCCCCGAGGGCACCGCCGGCGCGGACCCCGGGCGCGCCCTCTCTCCCCCCGCGCGAGGCGCCTCCGCGCGAGCGCGCAGGGTCGGACCTGCTTCTCTCCCCGCTCCCGGCGATCTTCGCGGGGCTCCTCGCCGGGCGCCGCACGTGGCCAGGCTACTTCCCGACGATGATCATCGCGGCGGTCGCCGGCTTCCTGTACCGCCCCACCCTCTGCGTGCTCGTGACGAGCGGCCTCGTGCTCGCGCTCGGCTACACCGGACACTTGGTGATCTCCCTCGTCCGCGGGCGGCCCTCACCCGAGCCCCTTCCCCCCGCGGCCGACGAGCCGCGGGGGGGTGGCGGCGCGTCGGCGCCCCGCGGCGCGGACGGGATGACGGCGGCGAACGTCGCGAACGCGGCTCCAATCGGACGCGAGATGCGGAAGCGCTGGTTCGGCTGAACCGTGTTTCAAGCACCGGCCCACGCGAGGGCCGCGGGGAGCTGTGCAGCCCAGCACGCCGGGTCGTGCCCGCCGTCGAACGTCGAGAACGAGACACTCGCGCCCTCGGACGGGAGCACCTCGGCGAGGTGCGTGACCGAGTCGAGCTGGCCCGTCGCCTGGTGCAGGGCCGTCGGCGGATGGCGCACGTCGCGCTCCGTCTCCTGCCTCTCCACCGAGAGGTAGAGGCGCGCGCGCGACGGGGCGAGGTCCACGAGGTGGCGGGCGAACCATCCATCGTCCCACCACGCGGAGGGCGACTGCGAGACGGCGCACGAGAACGCGTCCGGGTGCGAGAGATGGGCGTACGCCGCGGCGAGCCCCGAGAGGCTGAGCCCCACGAGCACCGTCCGCCGTGTCCTGGGCGCGCGCCCGAGCCGCGGCAGGACCTCCTCGAGGAGGAACCGGTTGTACGCGGAGCGACACGTGAAGTCGGCGTGCCTCGCCTCGGGCCCCCCGTGCGCGACGAACGCGCACCGCGCGTCGGCGTGCGCCCCGAGGGTTCGATCGGCGCGCGCGCGGTCCACGCTGGCCTCGGCTCCGACTCGGTCGCGGTAGAGCTCCCCGTCGAGGAAGAGCAGGAGCGCGGGCGCCGACGCGACGTCGGCCTCGTACCAGAGCGTGGGCGCACCCTCGAGCGCGCCGGGCCCAATCGTCGTCCCCACGAGCACCACGTCGCGACCTCCTCTCGGTCCCGAGCCCCGACGCCATCCGGCCGAACGCGCTGGTGTACCTCGCGTTCTCAGGCGCCTTGGCCCTCGCGCTCGCGTTGCTCGCGCTCGGGGTGGGCTGGCTCCGCACGTCGCGCGACGGGTGAAGCGGGCGGATCCGCGACGCCGCGGCGCACGGGTCACGCGGTCGGCACGCCGCCCGCGTCGAGCAGCAGCCGCTGGAGAAGCTCCGGGTCCACCGGCTTCGTGAGATGGTGGTCGAACCCCGCCCGGCGCGTGCCTTCGAGGTCCTCGGGCTGGCCGTAGCCCGTCAGCGCGACGAGCAGGACGTTCTCCCCGAGCCCGGGCGTCTGCCGAATGCGACGTGCGACCTCGTAGCCGTCCATACGCGGCAGGCCCAGGTCGAGCATCACGTATCGCGGTTTGAAGCTCGCGGCGAGCTGGAGTCCCTGGACCCCGTCGTGCGCGGTCTCGACCTCGAGGCCCCACATGCGGAGCAGCATCGCCGTGCTCTCGGCGGCGTCCTCGTTGTCGTCCACGACGAGCACACGCCCGGAGAGCGCGCACGCACCACCACCCGCCGGGCTGTCGGCGGCCGGCGCCCCGGCGCCGGCCGCCGAAGCGCCGGACGTGGACGCCTCGACTTCGGCAAGCGGAAGCCAAATCGTGAACTCCGTCCCCGTGCCGGGCCCGTCGCTCGAGGCGAGCAGGGTGCCACCATGCATCTCGACCAGTCGGCGCGACAGCGTGAGGCCGACCCCGAGGCCGCCGTCGGTCCGGTCGAGGCTCCGGTCCCCCTGCACGAAGAGGTCGAACGCGCGCGCGATCTGGTCGCGGGACATCCCGACACCCGTGTCCCGCACGCGCAGCACCGCGTCGCTCCCCTCCTGCGCCACCGTCAGGCGGACCTCTCCGCCGTCGGGCGTGTACTTCGCGGCGTTCGTGAGCAGGTTCACCACCGCCTGGACGAGCCGGGTCCCGTCCCCGAGCACGAAGAGGGGTTCGGGGGGCAGGATCACCTCCAGCCGGTGGCGGTGCGTCTCGACGAGGGGGCGTACCGTCTCCACCGCGCTCCTCGCGACCTCGACGAGGTCGAGCCCGACGCGTTCCAGCCGGATCTTCCCGAGCGTCACGCGGCTGATGTCCAGCAGGTCGTCCACGAGCCGGCCGAGGAGTTGCGTCTGTCGCTCGATCACCTCGCACGCCCACGCGATCATGGGGTCGGAGACCTCCCGCTCGGCCATCAGCGCCACGGCGTTTCGGATGGGCGCCATCGGGTTTCGGAGCTCGTGCGACAGCATGGCGAGGAACTCGTTCGTGCGGCGACCGGATTCCTCGAGGGCCTTCGCCCGCCGCCGCTCGGTCAAATCGCGCGTGACCTCGGCGAACCCGCGGAGCCGGCCGCCCCCGTCGAGGAGTCGCGTCAGGATGGAGCTCGCCCAGAACCGCGTGCCGTCGCGGCGCATGCGCCAGCCCTCGTCCTCAGCCCGCCCGACCACCCGCGCCTGCTCGACGATGTCCTCCGGCTGGCCGGCCTCCACCGCCTCGGGCGGATGAAACATCGACCAGTTGCGGCCGAGGACCTCGTGGGCGGAGTAGCCCTTGATGCGCTCCGCCCCGGAGTTCCAGCTCATCACGCGACCGTCCACGTCGATCATGTAGATCGCGTAGTCGGCCACGCCCTCGAGGAGGAGCCGGAACCGCTCCTCGCTCTCCGCGAGGGCCTGTTCCTGGGCGCGACGAGCCGTGAGGTCCCGAGTGATCTTCAGGTACCCCGCGAGCGCGCCGCGTTCGTCGCGGATCGCGGTGATGACGACGCTCGCCCAGAAGGCCGACCCGTCCTTGCGGAGCCGCCAGCCCTCGTCCTCGAACCGGCCCTCGCGGGCTGCGACCTCGAGCTCGTGGTCGGGGACGCGGCGCGCCTTCTCCGGCGGCGGGTAGAAGCGCGAGAAGTGGGACCCGAGGATCTCGGACCGCGTGTATCCCTTCATTCGTTCCGCGCCGGCGTTCCACGTGAGCACGTGGCCTTGAGGGTCGAGCACGAACACCGCGTAGTCGGTCACCGAAGCGACGACCGCCTCCACCACGTGCCACGCGTGGGCGTCCAGCGGGAGCGACGCTCCGGGTTCGATGGGCCTCTCCTCGGGTGACATCGTCACCCGCTCCGTTCGCGGGTGTCATTTTCTCGCCGGGACGCTACGGCGTCCTGCCTCGCCCCCGAGCGATCGGCCACGAGCGAGGCGGGTGCCAAACCGAACTCCCGGCACCGGAATCCTAGCCGGGACGCGAACCGTCGGGAACCGGACGACTCCCCACCGCCGAGCGCGCCGTCCGAACGGGAACGCGTTCCGGGCCTGGGAACGGAGGATGGGTCTCGGGGCGCTGGGGGACTAGGGTCCTGCGCTCCCGCGCGACCTTTGTCCTCCAGGCTCCTCGGTCGCGGCCGGACGTGGCACGCGGCTCGCCGCAGTCGGGCAATCCCCAGCCGGAGCGCACATGCCCATTCTCCTCGCGATCATCGGACTCCTGGCCCCGCGCGCGGTGCTGATCGTGCTCGCGTTGTTCACGAGCTACCTGGCGCGCGTCTACACGGGCCTGCTCCTCCCGCTCGTCGGGTTCGTCGTCGCGCCGACCACGACGCTCGCGTACGCGGTGGCCGTCAATACCGCCGGCGGGGTCCACGGGAGCTTCTGGCTGCTCGTGATGGTCCTCGCGGTCGTCCTCGACCTGGGATCCTGGCGCTGGGGGCGCTTCCGGTTCTGAGGAGGCGTCCGCTCGGCGGCGCCGGGTCGTGTGCCCGCGCGCCCGTCATCCCGCCCGGGACGGTGGCAGTCGGCCGGTCTCCAGGTCGTCGAGGTCGGCGACGCGCTGCGCGAGGAGACGCCGGACGGACTCCGGGGTGTCGAGCCTCCGGAGCAATCGGCGGCAGCCGTGCGCGAGTCGTCGCACGTCGACCGCGAGCGCACGCTCGAGCAGGATGGGGTCCCCGGCGAGCAGGGCACGTCGCATCCGGCGGGCGCTGGGTCGCACGGCGAGCGGGCGGACCGCGCGGGGTCCGCGCGCGAGGAACGCCCCCGCCTCGCGGTGGAGCGCCTCGGCCCAGCCTCGCTCCTCGAGCGCCCTGCGCATCGTCGTGCCGCGGAGGTCCTCGTCGGACTCGCCCGCGGCGAGGAGGACCCGGGCCTGGGAGATCTCGAGGCTCGCGTGCACGACGCCCTCGAGGCACTCGCACCAGTCTCGGCTCGCGGCGCGGTCGCCCGCGCTTCGGTCTCGGGGCGAGTGTCTCTGGAGAATGCGCATGGAAACCTCCGGAAAGCGGGTGCGGGCAGGAGAGCGGGCCGCGAGCCACAGGCCCGCGGCCCGCTCTCACCTTCGGGAAGGCATCCCTACCGCGCCGGAACGCTAAGGGTCACCTGCTCGAACTCGGTCTGGGAGAGGACCTTCCGGGTGCCGGGGAGCGGGCTCACGCCGTCGGTCCGTCCCTCGGGGACGACCGTGACCCAGCCGCCGGCGACCATCACCGGCTCCTGGACGGTCCGCGTGGACGCGGGGCGCACGGTCACCTCCTCGGTCCGGTAGCCCGACAGGCGGCGTTCGGTGCGGGAGCCGGTGCACACGACCTCAGTCCGGGTGCCGACCTGGCGCTGCTCCGTGCGGGTTCCGTTCTGGTAGCACTCCCGGCGCGTGCCGCACTGGACCTGCTCCGAGCGGTAGCCCGTGAGGCGCTTCTCGGTGCGCGTGCCCGACTGGTACTGCTCGGGCCGGTAGCCGCAGAGGACCTGCTCGGACCGGTAGTCCTTGAAGCGCTGTTCGGTACGCGTGCCGGACTGGTAGCGCTCGGGGCGGTATCCGCAAAGGACCTGCTCGTCACGGTAGCCCGAGCAGCGACGCTCCGTCCGCGTGCCGCACTGGTACGTCTCGGTGCGCTGCCCCTTGAGGCGACGCTCCGTCCTCGTCGAACACGTAAAGGTCTCCGTGCGCTGACCGGACACCCGCTTCTCGGTGTGCGTGCCGCACTGGTACGTCTCGGTCCGCATGCCGCACGCCACCTCGCTCGTCTGGCCCGTGCAGGGATCGCAGACGGCGCGGGTGATCGGCACCTGCCGCGTGTCGTACTCGGGCACCTCGACGTCGCAGTAGGTCGGGACGCACCGCGTCGCGTAGACGGGGACCTCGACGTTCTCGTACTCGGGGATGCAACGCGTCGCGTAGACGGGGATCTCCACGTTCTGGAATTCCGGCACCTTCCGCGTGGTGTAGATGGGAACCTGGCGCGTCGCGTAGCACGCGACCTCCACGTTCTCGTACTCCGGCACCTTCCGCGTGGTGTAGACGGGAACCTGGCGCGTCGCGTAGCACGCGACCTCCACGTTCTCGTACTCCGGCACCTTGCGCGTCGTGTAGACGGGAACCTCCCGCGTGGCGTACACGGGGATCTCCACGTTCTGGTAGCAGGGTGTGCAGACCTTCTGGTAGACGGGCACCTCGACGTTCTCGTACTCGGGGACGCGACGCTGGCACGTCACGGCCGGGCACGTCACCTCGCGGCTCCGGGTCTCGTAGTGACAGGGTACGTAGGCGCAGCGCGGCTGGCTGCACGTGGGCGCGCACGTGACGGACGCGCATCCCCCCACGGGCTGCCGGGACATGCACCCACCGCAGAGCGGGACCTCACCCGTCCCGGCCTGGCCCTGCGGCGTCTGGTCCGCGGGCTGCTCCCTTTCGGGTTCCTGACCCTCGGGCAGCCGGCCTTCGTTCGGGTTCTCGCCCTGGTCGTCGCCGGGCAGGTTCTCCGAGGACGGCTCGTCCTCGGCCGCGGCGGGGTTGGGGCTCCGCGACGCCCCCGAGTCCTCGAACGGCTGCGAGGGCACGGCAGGGGGCGGACCGATCTGGTCGTTCGCATCGACCGTCGTCGAGACCGAAGCCGGCCCTGCCGTCGCGGCGGGGTTCGGTCCCGCGGGCGCGTCGTCCGCGAACGCCGGGACCGCCGCCCATGTGAGCAGCGACGCGGCGAAGATCATCCATCCAGTTCGACATCTCATGATTCACGCTCCAGCACGCCGGGAGGATGCGGCATCGGAACGCTCCCCGGCCCAACGACTACGCTCGGCGCCGATGCGGTCGGCCGGCAACCGCAAGGTGCGTGCCTCGACGTGCGCACGGCGCGGAGACCGGCCCCCGCTCTCGGCTTCGGGGGCCATCGACCCGCCTCCGCGACTTGAAGCGCGCGTGCAGCGACTGCACGAAGGGTGCAGCCGCCGATGCGCATCGTGCTCTCCCGGGGGTTCCGGGCGGGCGCGGGCCCCCCGCGTCCTCGCGTGAGCTCGCGGCGCGGGCGGGGCGGACGCCATTGGCCCGGACGTTGCTTGGGCGGGGCTCTCGTCGGTAAAGGGCCGAACCTGGGATCGACCCCCGAGCGTCGGCCACAGCAACCGAAGTGAGGTCGTTCGTGCGCGTTGGGTGGAGATGGATCCGTACTGTGCGTCACCGGACGCGGGGTGAACGACGCGAAGATGAAATGGATGTCCGATGACCGATGTCAGTGAGTCGGTGTGGAGTTCGAAGATGCTGCGCCGCGGTCGGGTCCGCCGGGACCCGACCGCACCTTCCTCGGCGGCCGCGCGGCGCCGCGCCGGGCGACGCACGCCTCCGGACGGGGCGGCCCGAGCGATCGGAACCCGTGAGCCGGGCGGAGGTCGATGACGGCCGGGTCATTGGGCCCACCACATCCCGCGGGACCGCGCCGGCGCCCCCTCCCCGATCGCACGTCGTGCACGCGGTGCGCCCCGCGTGCGCGTGGACGCGGCACGAATTGCCGGGCTTTCGGCCCGGAGCCGCGCGATTGTGCGGGCCCTCGGCCCGGTACCAGAATTGCGGCTGCCGGTCGCGTGTCGTGGCCGCGCGCCGCGACGGAGCCAGACCGGGGAGGATCCGCCTTTGACCGAGCCCACCGGCGAGACGCCGGGGGTCTATGACCCCGCGGAGATGTGCGCCGATGCTCGATCGGGCGACATCCTCGTCGTCGATGACGACCCGGCCAACCTCGCGGCGATCGAGGCGACGCTCGAAGACCTCGGAAGAGAGCTCGTGCTCGTGGACTCGGGACGGGCGGCGCTTCGGGCCCTGCTCCAGCGGGATTTCGCGCTGATCCTCCTCGACGTGCGCATGCCGGGGCTCGACGGGTTCGAGACGGCCCGGCTCATCCGCTCGCGACCCCGATCGCGCCATGTTCCCATCATCTTCGTCTCGGCCTATCCCCAGGAGGACGCGGAGATCCTCCACGGGTACCGCCTCGGCGCCGTGGACTTTCTGTTCAAGCCGATCGTGCCGGAGGTGCTCCGCGCGAAGGTTTCGGTCTTCGTCCAGCTCCAGGAGCGCACCGCCGAGGTCCAGCGGCAGGCCAACCGCCTGCGCGAGCTCGAGCGGCGGGAGCTCGAGCGCAGGATGACCGAGGAGCGCCAGCGCTGGGAGGCCGACGCGCTTCGCGAGGAGAGCCAGCGCAAGGACCGGTTCCTCGCGGTCCTCGCGCACGAGCTGCGGAACCCCCTCTCCCCTATCCTCACCGGCGTCGCCGTCCTCCGCGGGCGCTCGCTGCCTCCGGACTCGCAGCGGCATTTGTGCGACTGCATGGACCGACAGGTGCGCCACCTCGTCCGTCTCGTGGACGACCTGCTCGACGTCTCGCGCATCTCCCAGGGGAAGATCGTGCTCCGCAAGGAGCGGGTCGAGCTGCGGAACACGCTGACCCAGGCCGTGGAGAGCGTGCGAAACCTCGTGGACGAACGCCGGCACGTGCTCGCGGTGGACGTGGCGCCGGAGCCCCTCGTCGTGGACGGGGACGCGGTCCGCCTGGTCCAGATCGTCAGCAACCTCCTCAACAACGCGGTGCGCTACACGCCGCATGGCGGCCGGATCCACCTCGTGCTCGAGCGCGAGGCCTCCGACGCGGTCGTGCGCGTGGCGGACAACGGCCGCGGGATCCCTGCCGACCTCCTGGAGCGGGTCTTCGACATCTTCGTCCAGCAGCGGGGAGACGGGCGCGGCCTCGGAATCGGCCTCACGCTCGTCCGTCAGCTCGTGACCCTGCATGGCGGGACCGTCCGGGCGGCGAGCCCGGGAGAGGACCTCGGCAGCGAGTTCGTCGTCCGACTCCCCCTCGCGCCCGCGGCGGCGGAGGTCGCGCCCGCCCCCGTGGATACGGACATTCCCCTGGAGCCGGGCCTGCGCGTCGTCCTCGTCGAGGACGAGAACGACGTCCGGCTGTCCACGACCGTCCTCCTGCAGGAATGGGGCGTGGACGTCCGCGTCGCCTCGAACGGCGCGGAGGGCGTGGCGCTCATCCAGGAGCAGCGACCGGACGTGGCCCTCGTGGACATCTCGATGCCCGAGATGGACGGCTTCGCCGTCGCCCGCCGTGTGCACGAGCTCCTGGGAGACGACGCGCCCCGGCTCGTGGCGCTCACGGGATACGGCCGCGAGGAGGACCGCCGCGAGGGATCCGCGGCGGGATTCGATCACTACCTGATCAAGCCGGCGTCGCCGCACGACCTGCGGCGCGCGCTGCGGAGGGAATCCGATGCCCAGGACCTCGAGCACCCATCAGCAGGGGACGACCCGGCCGGCGCAGAAACGCACGACGAAGGCGGGGGCGGACGGCGAAGCCGCCGTCACCCGCCGTCACCTGCTGGCCGGGCTACGGGCGCTCAAGCGCGGTGAGTTCCAGGTCCGGCTCCCGGACGACCGGGACGGGATCGACGGGCAGATCTGCCAGGTGTTCAACGAGCTCGTCGAGCTCGTGTCCGGCATGGGCCAGGACATCGCCGACCTGCGGCAGTCGGTAGGCCGCGAGGGGCGCACGCGCCGCCGCCTCCGGAAGGGCGATGCGCAGGGCGGATGGTCGCGCTACGTCGTGAGCGTGAACGACCTCCTCGACGACCTGACCGACCACACGGGCCAGATGGCGGAGGTCGTCAACGCCGTGGCGCAGGGCGACCTCACGCGCACGCTCGACGTGGAAGGCGTGGACGCGCCGCTGCGCGGCGAGTTCCTCAAGCACGCCAAAGCCGTCAACGGGATGGTCTCGCAGCTCGCCCGGTTCGGGTCCGAGGTAACGCGCGTGGCCCGTGAGGTCGGCGTGAACGGAAAGCTCGGCGCCCAGGCCGAGGTCCCCGGCGTATCCGGCTCGTGGAAGGAGCTGACCGAAAGCGTCAACCTGATGGCCTCCAACCTCACCACGCAGGTCCGCGAGATCGCGCGCGTCACGACGGCCGTCGCGCAGGGCGACCTCACGAAGACCGTGAACATCGAGGTGAAGGGCGAGATGCTCGAGCTCAAGAACACGATCAACACGATGGTGGACCAGCTGTCGTCGTTCTCGGCCGAGGTGACACGCGTGGCCCGCGAGGTCGGGACCGAGGGGCGCCTCGGCGGCCAGGCGCAGGTGCGCGGCGTGTCGGGTGTTTGGCGCGAGCTCACGGAGAACGTGAACTCGATGGCCAACAACCTCACCCTGCAGGTACGCAACATTGCCGAGGTGGCCACTGCGATCGCCGAGGGCGACCTCTCCCGCAAGATCACCGTGGAGGTGCAGGGCGAGATCCTCGAGCTCAAGAACACGATCAACACGATGGTGGACCAGCTCTCGTCCTTCGCGGCCGAGGTGACACGCGTGGCCCGACAGGTGGGCAGCGCGGGCGTGCTGGGCGGTCAGGCCGAGGTGGCCGGCGTCTCGGGCGTGTGGCGCGAGCTCACCGAGAACGTGAACTCGATGGCGACGAACCTGACGGACCAGGTCCGCAACATCGCAGAGGTCGTCACGGCAATTGCCGAGGGCGACCTCTCCCGGAAGATCACCGTGGACGCGCAGGGCGAGATCCTCACCCTCAAGAGCACGATCAACTCGACGGTGGACAAGCTCAGCCACTTCGCCGCCGAGGTGACCCGCGTGGCCCGCCTGGTCGGCACGGAGGGGACGCTCGGCGTGCAGGCCGACGTGAAGGACGTATCGGGCATCTGGAAGGAGCTCACGGACAACGTGAACCTGATGGGTCGCAACTTGACCGACCAGGTGCGCGACATCGCGAACGTGACGACGGCCGTCGCGAACGGCGACCTCTCCCGGAAGATCACCGTGGAGGTGAAAGGCGAGATTCTCGCCCTCAAGAACACGATCAACGCGATGGTGGACTCGCTCTCGTCGTTCGCCGACGAGGTGACGCGCATGGCCCGCGAGGTCGGTACGGAGGGCGTGCTGGGCGGCCAGGCGGTCGTGCACGACGTGTCCGGCATCTGGAAGGAGCTCACGGAGAACGTGAACTCCATGGCGTCGAACCTCACGAACCAGGTGCGCAACATCGCCGAGGTGGCCCGCGCCGTGGCCGACGGCGACCTCTCCAAGAAAATCACGGTGAACGCGCGCGGCGAGGTCCAGGACCTCAAGAACACCATCAACGCAATGGTGGACCAGCTGAATGCGTTCGGCGCCGAGGTGACGCGTGTGGCCCGCGAGGTGGGCGTCGAGGGCAAGCTCGGCGGACAGGCGACGGTCGAGGGCGTCCGGGGTGCCTGGAAGGAGCTGACCGAAAACGTGAACCTGATGGCGTCGAACCTTACCAACCAGGTGCGCGACATCGCGGAAGTGACGACGGCCGTGGCCCGCGGCGACCTCACCCGCAAGATCGTGGTGGACGCGAAGGGCGAGATCCTGGAGCTCAAGAACACCATCAACACGATGGTGGACCAGCTCTCGTCGTTCGCCGAGGAGGTGACGCGCCTCGCCAGCGACGTCGGCGTCGAGGGCAAGCTCGGCGGCCAGGCCGACGTCCGCGGCGTCTCGGGCACGTGGCGCGACCTGACGGACGCCGTGAACTCGATGGCGACCAACCTGACCGAGCAGGTGCGCAACATGTCGCTCGTGTCGCGCGCCATCGCCGACGGCGACCTGCGCCAGAGGATCGCGGTGGAGGCCCGCGGCGAGATCCTCGAGCTCAAGAACACGATCAACACGATGGTGCGACCAGCTCTCCTCGTTCGCCGAGGAGGTGACGCGCGTGGCGCGCGAGGTCGGTACCGAGGGCAAGCTCGGCGGCCAGGCGTCGGTGGAAGGCGTTCGCGGCACCTGGAAGGAGCTCACCGACAACGTCAACCTGATGGCGTCGAACCTGACCGAATCAGGTGCGCGACATCTCGCAGGTGTCGGCGGCCATCGCGCAGGGCAACCTGGGCCGCAAGGTGACGGTCGAGGTGCGCGGAGAGCTGCTCGAGCTCAAGAACACCATCAACACGATGGTGGACCAGTTGTCGTCGTTCGCCGACGAGGTGACCCGCGTGGCCCGCGACGTAGGCGTCGAGGGCAAGCTCGGAGGACAGGCCGAGGTGCGCGGCGTGTCGGGCATCTGGAAGGAGCTCACCGACAACGTCAACCTGATGGCGTCGAACCTGACCGACCAGGTGCGCGACATCGCGGGCGTGACGACCGCCGTGGCCAACGGCGACCTCTCCCGGAAGATCACCGTCGAAGGTGAAGGGCGAGATTCTCGCCCTCAAGAACACGATCAACACGATGGTGGACCAGCTGTCGTCGTTCGCCGACGAGGTGACCCGCGTGGCGCGCGAGGTCGGCACGGAGGGCATCCTGGGCGGTCAGGCGCAGGTGCAGGGCGTGTCGGGCACGTGGCGCGAGCTGACCGACAACGTGAACGTCATGGCACGCAACCTGACCGAACAGGTGCGCGGCATCGCGCGCGTCGTGACGGCCGTCGCGAAGGGCGACCTGAAGCAGGAGCTCAGGCTCGAGGCCCGCGGCGAGATCGCGACGCTCGTGGACACGATCAACGACATGATCGTGACGCTCTCGACGTTCGCCGACCAAGCGTCTGGCGTGGCGCGCGACGTGGGCGTGGAGGGCAAGCTCGGCGGCCAGGCCGACGTGCCGGGCGCGGCGGGCATCTGGCGCGACCTGACGAACAACGTGAACGAGCTCGCCGGGAACCTCACGCGTCAGGTACGCGCGATCGGCGACGTGGCCACGGCCGTGACCAAGGGCGACCTCACGCAGTCTATCGACGTCGAGGCGCGGGGCGAGGTGGCGGTCCTCAAGGACAACATCAACCAGATGATCCGCACGCTTGCGTGAGACGACGCGGGCCAACGAGGAGCAGGACTGGCTCAAGACGAGCCTCGCGCGATTCACGCGCATGCTTCAGGGCCAGCGCGACCTGCTCACGGTGTCGCGGCAGGTCCTGTCGGAGCTCGCGCGAGCTCGTGAGCGCCCAGCACGGCGCGTTCTACCTCGCGCAGCGCGAGGGCTCGGAGACGGTCCTCAAGCTGCTCGCCTCGTACGCGTGGTCCGAGCGCAAGCAGCTCGCGAACCGGTTCTCGCTCGGCGAGGGCATGGTCGGCCAGGCCGCGCTCGAGAAGCGGCGCATCCTGGTGAGCGAGGTCCCGCGGAACTACGTCAGCATTTCCTCGGCGCTCGGCGAGGCCGCGCCGCGGAACGTCGTCGTGGTGCCCATCCTCTTCGAGAGCGAGGTGAAGGGCGTCCTCGAGCTTGCGACGTTCCAGGCCTTCAACCCGATCCAATTGGCGTTCATCGACCAGTTCCTGGAGAGCCTCGGCATCGTGGTGGCCACCATCGAGGCCACGATGCGCACCGACGAGCTGCTGCGCCAGTCGCAGGGCATGGCGCAGGAGCTCCAGCAGCAGCAGGAAGAGCTGCAGCAGACGAACGAGGAGCTCGAGGAGAAGGCGCGCCAGCTCACTACACAGAAGGACGAGGTGGAGCGCAAGAACGGCGAGGTCGAGATGGCGAAGCAGGAGCTGGAGGAGAAGGCCGAGCAGCTCGCGTTGACCTCCCGCTACAAGAGCCAGTTCCTCGCGAACATGTCACATGAGCTGCGCACGCCGCTGAACAGCCTGCTCCTTCTCTCCCGCCAGCTGAGCGACAACCGGAGCGGCAACCTGGAGCCCAAGGAGATCCAGTACGCCCAGACGATTCACCAGGCGGGGGCCGACCTGCTGGCCCTGATCAACGAGATCCTCGACCTGGCCAAGATCGAGTCGGGCACGATCGCCATCCGCGTGGAGGAGGTATCGTTCGCCGGCCTGTACGAACACGTCGAGCGGTCGTTCCGGCAGGTTGCGGAGGAGAAGGGGCTGGACCTCGTGCTTGACTTCGCGGACGAGCTGCCGGCGAGCCTGACCACAGACGACATGCGCCTCCGCCAGGTCATCCGCAACCTGCTGAGCAACGCGTTCAAGTTCACCGACACGGGTGGCGTGTCCTTCCGGGTTCGCTGCCTCACGGATCGGAACGAGGTGCCGGCGTCGGTCGCCGGCGAGGGCCCGGTCGCCGCGTTCGTGGTGGAAGACACGGGCATCGGGATCCCGCAGGAGAAGCTGCAGATCATCTTCGAGGCCTTCCAGCAGGCGGACGGCGGCGCGAGCCGCCGCTACGGCGGCACGGGACTCGGCCTCGCGATCAGCCGTGAGATCGCGCACCTGCTCGGCGGAGAGATCGCCGTCGAGAGCATGCTGGGGAGCGGCAGCCGTTTCGTGCTGTACCTGCCGCTGGAAGCGCCGGTGCGCGTCCGCCCGGATTCGGGCGCACCCTCCGTCCGTCACCTGCCGCGTGCCGAGCGCGAGGCCCACGCGGGCGAGGCGGGCCCCGTCGCGCGCGGCGTCGTGCAGGACGACCGCCGGTCGGTCCGCCCCGGTGACCGTACGCTGCTGATCGTCGAGGACGACCCCGGATTCGCGAGGAACCTCCTCGAGTGCGCGAGGGGTCGCGGGTTCAAGGGCCTCGTGGCACTCACCGGCACCGAAGCGCTGGACCTCGCGGCATCCTACGAACCCGACGGGATCACCCTCGACTTGAAGCTGCCCGACATGGACGGCTGGGTGCTCCTCGACCGGTGGAAGCGGTCTCCGCAGACGCGCCACGTCCCGATCCAGGTCATCTCGGCGATGAGCGAGGCACAGAGCGGTCGCGCGAGCGGCGCCATGTCGGTCGTGGACAAGCCCGCCTCCTCACACGAGGTGGAGGAGGCGCTCACCCGGATCGAAGCCCTGATCGAGCGGCACGATCGCCGCCTGCTGCTCGTCGAGCCGAAGGAGGCGGAGGGCCGGGCCATCCTCGACTTGTTCGGCGGCCGGGACCTGGAAGCGGTCGTGGTCGGCTCGATCGAGGTGGCGCTCCGAGAGGTGTCCCCCATGGACCTCGACTGCGTGGTGCTCGATCTGCCCGCTCCGGACCCCGCGTCCGTCCAGCTCCTGAAGAAGCTGATGGCGCACCCCGATTGGTGCACCCGGCCCGTGATCGTCTACGTGCGCGAGAGCCTGCCGGAGGCCGAGGTAGTCGCCCTCGAGTCGCTCCGCCGAAGCGCCCCCTTCGCGGTCGTCAAGACCCTGGAGCGGCTCGCCGAGGAGACCAGCGTCCGCCTGCACCGGCGCCTCGAGATGCTGCCCGCCCGCACCCAGGAGATCTTGCGCGAGCTCCGGTGGCACGATCCCGTGCTCCGAGGGCGCAAGGTGCTCGTCGTGGACGACGACGTACGCAACATCTTCGCGATCACGAGCGTGCTCGAACAGCACGGCGTCGAGGTGATCTACGCGGAGAACGGCGCCGTAGCCCTCGCGAAGCTGCCCGAGCACGATGACGTGGACGCGGTGCTGATGGACGTCATGATGCCGCAGATGGACGGCTACGAGGCCACGCGTCGCATCCGGGGTATCCCGAGATGGCGCGGCGTTCCGGTCATCGCGCTCACCGCGAAGGCCATGCAGGGCGACCGCGAGAAGTGCATCGAGGCAGGTTGCTCCGACTACGTACCGAAGCCCGTCGATCCCGACCAGCTCGTCTCCATGCTCCGCGTCTGGCTGGCCCAGCGCGCCCCCTCGCCGGACCGTGCCTTCGCCGACGTCTGACCGCGAGCGCCGACCCCACCGAAGAGCGGGCCGGCCCGCGACGCGCGAGCCGGCCCGCAGGGACCGGGATCCGCGAAGCGGGTCCCGGCCGGCCAGGCGAGTCAACGAATGCCGATGCCGATGCCGAGGCCCACGCCGGCGCGAGGCCCGTAGTAGGAGCCCGGGTAGCCGTACGCGCCGTACGAGCCGTAGTAGCCCGGCGCGTAGTACGTCCGTGGATACGAATAGTAGGCCGGCGCGGCGTAGTCGTACCCGCTGCTCGGATAGGGCCGGGTGCTGCGCGGGGCGTAGTACGTCGGGGACGGGTGCGTCGCGACGCCGGCGCCGACGTGGAGGTCCGGGCACGCGAGCGCGGGCACGGTGGTCCAGGCGACGACGGCAACGACGCAGCAGAGAATCGGAATGAGCTTGGGCATGACATCCTCCGTAGGGGGGCAGACGAGACGCCTTCCACGAGCGCCGTCGCCCCGCAGCGTTCGTGCCGGCGCGCCGGAAGGCCGCCTCCGACCGGCCCCGCGCGGGTGCCGCCCGAGCCGGACCCGAGCCTCCCGACCCCCGACCGGGGTCCTGGCCGCGGTCCGTGGGCGCGGAAACGTGGCGTCCCCCACCGACCGGAGGAGGCGTCGCACGGCACGTCGGGGGGGGCGCGCTCCGGAACCGCTCCGCCGGGCTCGCGCTCTTCGTGTTCGTGGGGCGGTCGGGTGCTGCACGATCTTCTTCCGCCCGCTCGGTCCGTTCATGTCGAGCGGTCGGATTCTTCAGAGCCCGGGGTCGGCGGCGTCCTGACCGGCCTCGGGTGCACGGCGGGCGGGGACGCGCACCGGGTGCGACCCACGCGATCGAGCACTCCGTGGCTACGCTCGGGACGGTGGGCGGCCGGTCGCCCCCCACCCGTCGAGACGACGCCCCACCGGGCGACGGGAACGGACGCGCTCCGGCCCCGAAGGCCGAACGGGGTCGGGAACGTAGAGCCCGTGCCTTCGCCCCCCCGCACGAGGCGCCCCCTCCGTCGCCGTGAGCCCCGGTGTCGATTTCGCACGACTCCTGCGCTCCGGCCCGGGTTCAATCGGCCGACCGGCGACGCCGGTCTGGGGGCGCGCCATGCAGGATCGGCCGCGTGCGGAGCGAGCGCCCGTCGGGCGCCGAGTGGGTCGGTTCGTGCCCGTGTGCGCCATTCTCGTCCTCGGCGCGGCGCTGACGCTCGCGCTCGGGCTCCCCGGCTGCTCCGTCGCGGCGCAGGCCCGCGCGGCGACCGACTTCCGCACCGCCGTCCCGGGCGAACGCACCCCCACGGCCCGAGAGGTCGGGCTGCCCGAGGAAGGCGAGGTGGGCCTCGACCAGCTCGTCCGCACGGCCGTCCGCATTCAGCCTGCCGTGGTGCGCGCGCGGCGAAACGCCGAAGCGGCGCGCGCCCGATGTTGCGAGGCCGAGGCCGATCGGCTGCCCCAGGTGACCGCCTCCGCCTCCGGGTCGTACCGCGACCAGAGCTCGCGTTCGGGGTCGAGCGCCCACCGCTTCGGCGCGTACGGCTTCGACGTGAGCTGGCTCCTCTTCGACTTCGGTCGCACGAACGCGCTCGTACGGAACGCGGGCGAGGCGTGGCTCGCCGCGCAGGAGGACGAGCAGCAGGCCGAGGTGGACACGGCCTTCGCGGTCCGGAGCGCGTACTACGAGCTCTCGAAGCAGATCCAGCTCGAGAGGGTCGCCGAGGAGACGGTCAAGCAGTACGAGGCGCGGCTCGAGCAGGTCCAGGGCTTCGTGGAAGCCGGGACGCGCATCCCCTACGACGAGACGAAGGCGAAGGTGGACCTCCTGAACGCCCAGGTCGCCGAGGTCGAGACCCACGACGCGTTGCGCCTCGCGCAGGCGAACCTCGCCTCCGCCGTGGGCCTCGCGGAGTCGCTCGCGTGGACCACGCGCGTGGGCGACGACGGCCTCGCGGTCCCCGACACGATGGACACGGCGTGGACCTCGGCCCGCGAGCACCAGCCCTCTCTCGCCGCGGTGGCCGCCCGCGAGAGGGCTGCGTCCGCCATCGTCGATGCGCAGGTGGCGCGGCTCTACCCGAGCGTGTCCGTCGGCTTCGGCTACGGCGCGAGCGGATCGGACCTGCCCTTCCCCTGGGACTGGAGCGTCGGCCCGCGCGTGTCCTGGACGCCGTTCGACGGCTTCGCGAACGTGTGCTCCGTCGAGGAGGCCGTCGCGACCCTGCGCGCCGCGCGGGCCTCGCGCGCCCAGACCGAGCAGGGCGCCTGGCGCGACCTCCGCGCGGCGTGGCTCGGGATCGAGGACGCCCGCCAGCGGGTCGAGCTGACCCGCAGCGCCGTCGTGAGCGCCAGGGACACCCTGGACCTCGCCCAGGAGCGGTTCCAGGTCGGCAAGGCGACGTCGGTCGAGCTCGCCGACGCGCTGCAGAGCCTCGCGGCCGCGCGCGGCGCCGCCGTGCAGGCGGTGGCGGACCTCGCCGCCGCGCGCGCGGCGGTCGCGCGGTCCATGGGCGTGGTCGAGCGACCCGGGGCGCCGTCGGGCGCGGGAGCACCCTGATGAAGGCGTTCGTCGTCGTGCTCGTGATCGTGCTGCTCGGCGGCGCGCTCTGGTTCTTCGTCCTCCGGGACCGCGACTCGGCGCTCCGCGGCATCCAGTACCGCACGGGACCGGCCGAGCGCGGCGAGGTCGTCGAGGGCATCGAGGCCAGCGGAACCGTGCAGCCAGTCGAGCTCGTCGAGGTGGGCACGCAGATCTCCGGTACGATCGAGAAGCTCCTCGTGGACTTCAACGGCCACGTCACACAGGGCGAGACCATCGCCATCCTCGACGCCCGTCGTCTGGCCGCGCAGGTCCTGCAGGACGAGGCAGCGAAGGCCCGCGCGGAGGCCGACGCCACCCGCGTCGAGGCGCTCCTGGACCAGACGAAGATCGAGGTGGACAAGGCCGACGCGCAAATCGCGCAGGGGAAGGCGGACGTCGAACGCGCGAAGGCTGCGCTCGTGCAGTCGAAGGCCGAGGTCGATCGCGCCCGCGCCCTGCATGTCCAGGCGCGGGCCGACCTCGCTCGCCAGCGCCAGCTCGTCGAGAAGCGACTCGTCTCGCCGTCGGACCTCGACGCCGCCGTGGCTTCCGAAGCGTCGCTCGCCGCGCAGGTGGCGGTGGCCGAAGCCGCGGTGACGCAGGGCGAGGCACAGATCTCGTCGGCCGAGGCCGCGTTCCGGCAGGACCAGGTCCAGCGCTCGTCGGCCGACGCCGCGGTCAAGGCCGCGGAGGCCCAGGTCCAGGTCTCTCGGGCCTCGATCAAGCAGAGCGAGGCGCAGCTCGAGAGCGACAAGGTGAACCTCGGCTACGCCACGATCGTCTCGCCGGTGGATGGCACGGTGGTCTCGCGCAACGTGGACGTGGGCCAGACCGTGGCCGCGAGCCTCTCGGCGCCCACGCTCTTCGAGATCGCGCGCGACCTGACGAAGGTGCAGATCGAGGCCTCCGTGCCCGAGGCCGACATTGGCCGGATCAAGGAGACGCAGCGCGCCTCGTTCATGGTGGACGCGTACCCCGACCAGACGTTCGAGGGCGTCGTCTCGCAGGTGCGCCTTGCGCCGACGACCGTCTCCAACGTGGTGACGTACACGGTCGTGATCGCGGCGTCGAACCCCGACGGCCACCTCTTTCCCGGCATGACCGCGAACGTCACGTTCGAGATCGCCCGGAGCGCCCGCGACGCGCTGCACGTGCCCGCCGCCGCGCTCCGGGTCCAGCCCGACGCCGATCTCGTCGCGGAGACCGTGCCGCGCCCGGGCGGCGCGGTCCACCGCGTCCCCGGGGAACGAAGCGGCGCCGGCACGGAGGACGGAGAGCGCAAGGACGCGACCGAGGGCCCGGACGGCGGCGAGAGCGCCAGCACCACCGCACGCCCCGGCCGCGGTCGCCGGGCCGGCGCGCGCACATCGAACACGGAGCGCGCGGTCCACGTGTTCGTCCCGCTGCCGAACGGGCTCCTCAAGGCCGTTCGCGTACGCGCGGGCATCTCCGACGGGTCCGTGACCGTCGTCGAGCCTCTTGACCCCTCGGCCCTCCCGCCCGGGACCGAGGTCGTCACCGCGATCCTCAGGAATGCGACGACGTCGACCACGACCAATCCCTTCGCACCGACGCCCATGCGCGGTCGTGGCCGTCGCTGAAGGAGGCCCGTGCCCGTCCTCGAGGTCCAGGACGTCTGGAAGGTCTACCGCATGGGCGAGATGGAGGTCGCCGCGCTCCGCGGCGTCACCCTCTCCGTGGACCGCGGCGAGTTCGTGGCGATCATGGGCTCGTCCGGCTCTGGCAAGTCCACGCTGATGGCGATCCTGGGCGGTCTCGACCGCCCCACCCGCGGCCGGTACGTGCTCGACGGCACGGACGTCGCGACGCTCTCGCGCGACCGCCTGGCGGCGCTCCGCAACCGACGCATCGGGTTCGTCTTCCAGTCGTTCAACCTCCTCTCGCGCACCTCGGCGATCGAGAACGTGGAGCTGCCGCTCCTCTACGCCAAGCACATCCCGGCGCGCGAGCAGCGCTCCCGGGCGCGCGCGGCCCTCGCGCGGGTGGGCCTCGCCGACCGCGAGGGGCACCGTCCGAACCAGCTTTCCGGCGGCCAGCAGCAACGCGTCGCGATCGCCCGCGCGCTCGTGACGGAACCGACGATCCTCCTCGCCGACGAGCCGACCGGCAACCTCGACTCCCGCGTCTCGACCGAGATCATGGCGCTCTTCCAGGCGCTCAACGACGCGGGCAACACGATCGTGTACGTCACGCACGAGCTCGACATCGCCCAGCACGCGAAGCGCCGCATCGTGTTGCGCGACGGGCAAGTCCAGGCCGACGAGCCGATCCTGGACCGCCTCATCGCCGGTCCGGCGTCGGGAACGGAGCCCACGCCGTGAGGTTCATGGCGCTCCGCATCGCGATCCGGGCCCTCATGCGAAACCGCGTGCGCTCCGCGCTGACGATGCTCGGCGTGATCATCGGCGTCGCGGCGGTCATCGCGATGGTCGCCATCGGCCAGGGCGCGACCCAGTCGGTCCAGCAGCAGATCTCGAGCATGGGCCAGAACCAGCTCATCGTGTTTCCGGGGTCGTCCTCCTCGGGCGCGGTCATGTTCGGGGCGGGGACCCAGCAGACGCTCACGCCCCAGGACGCGGTGGCCATCGAACGCGACGCGCCGTCGGCCGACGGCGTCGCGGTGGTCGTCCGGACGCGGGCGCAGGTCGTGTACCAGGACATGAACTGGGCGCCCTCGACCGTGCAGGGATGCAATCCGGACTTCTTCCGCGTGCGCGACTGGAACGTCGTCGATGGCCAGCTCTTCACCGACCAGGACGTGAAGGTCGCCGCCCAGGTCTGCCTCGTGGGACAGACCGTTGCCGACAACCTCTTCCCCGGCGACAGCCCCGTGGACAAGCGCGTGCGCATCAAGGGCCTCCCCTTCCGCGTCGTCGGCCTCCTCGCGAAGAAGGGCGCGAACACGTTCGGCTCCGACCAGGACGACGCCGTGTTCATGCCCTACACGACGGTCAAGAAGAAGCTCCAGGGCTCACCGTTCAACACCGTGGACCAGATCCTCGTCGGTGCGCATTCGTCGGCCGTGCTGCCCGAGCTCGAGAAGGAGATCGGCGACGCGCTGCGGGCGAGCCACCACCTCTTCCGCAACGGCGGCCCCCCCCTGCCCGACGACTTCACGATCCGGAACCTCACCGAGATCCTCGGCGCGATGACCGCCGCCACGGGCGTGATGACCTCGCTCCTCGCGGCGATCGCCTCCGTGTCGTTGCTCGTCGGCGGCATCGGGATCATGAACATCAT
Organism: uncultured Planctomycetota bacterium; assembly: GCA_963752285.1. Lineage (GTDB taxonomy): Bacteria > Planctomycetota > PLA2 > PLA2 > JAEUHO01 > CAVVXN01. Next base: position 73,541 of record CAVVXN010000004.1, on the reverse strand, counting down.
GCTCGTCTCGGTGACCGAGCGGACCCGCGAGATCGGCCTCCGCATGGCCGTCGGCGCGCGGAGCCGCGACGTCCTCGCCCAGTTCCTCGTCGAGTCCGTGGTGCTCTCCGGGATCGGAGGCCTCCTCGGCATCGGCCTCGGCGTCGGCGGCGCGCTGACCGTGTCGCACTACGCGCACTGGCCCGCGATGGTCTCCCCCGCCGCGATCGTGGTCGCCGTCGTCTTTTCGGCCGCCGTGGGCATTCTCTTCGGCTTCTACCCCGCCTACCGCGCGAGCCGCCTCGACCCGATCGACGCGCTCCGCTACGAGTGAGGCGGGTCGGTGGGTGTGAACCCGCAGGCGTCGTGACCGGCGAGCGTCGCTCGGAGGACGTCTCCATCGAGGTCGGCGGCGACCGCGAAGAGCGCGCGAGGTCCGCGCCCGGAGGGCGAAGGCGGCGTGGGTTCGGACGCCACGCGGTCGGTTTCTCCGGGCCCGCGGCCCCGCACCACCCAGGGATCGGCAGAACCGGCCGTGGACTCCGTCGGCGGCGGGGTTTCGACCGAGCGCGTCGCCGGCTGGCGCTGGGTGGGGCCCGGGAGCGTCACGACCGGGGAGCCCGAGCGCACGTGCGAGATCCCGCCCGGATCGGCCTCCGAGGTCTTTCGGCCCCCGAACACGCAGCGCGCGGTCCACGAGCCCCCTGTGTTTCTCTCGCCCGCGTCCGCCAGGCGGGCCGGTACCCTCTGTTCGCGCCGTGGGGACGCGAGGAGAGTCCGGGATGGAGCTGCCGTTCCGCGCCGCAGGCGACGAGCTCTTGCCTCCCGGGGCGATGCGTGCGCTCCGCGAGCGCGTCCGTGCGCTCGCCTCGGGTCGCGACCTCTCCGCCGTCGTGGCCTACGCCTTCGACCATCGGACGCGCGTGCTGCCCTTCATCTTCATCGACCGGCGCATGGCGCCGGGGGGTCCGCGCGCCGTCGCCGCGGCGCTGCTCGACGCGGGCGTCGCGCGCACCCGGGTCGTCCTCCAGCAGTGGAACCGTCGCTTCGATCCCGCGGCGATGCAGATCGACGGCCGGCGACCGGACCTCTTCTGCGTGAGCAGCATGGGGCTCCACGGTCGCGAGATGGACCGCCTGATCCGCCGGGCGAACCAGATCCCCGCCGCCCATCGGCCGCTCGTGATCGCCGGCGGGCCACGAACGAACTACGAGCCCTGGCGCGTGTTCGGGAGCGACCCTGGGGACCCGTGGGGTGCGGACGTCGCTTCGACCGGTGAGGTCTTCGTGCTCCTCTCTCTTCTCGAGGTCCTCCTCGAGGAGCGGTCGCCTAGGGAGACCCTGCGCCAGACCTTCCTTCGTTGCCGGGACCGCGGGTGGCTCGATCACGTACCGGGCCTCGTGTACGCGCGCGGCCCCGAGGACGGGGTCGCGGAGACGCTCGTGGACACGGGGATGCAGCGACTGCTACAGGACCTCGACGAGCTGCCCGACCCGGTCCTCGGGTACTCGTGTCTCGAGGCCCCGAGCCGGCGCAGCGAGCTCGCGCCGCGCCCGCTCTTGCCCGAGCGGGTCCGGCGGTACACGCCCGTCGCCTCGCTCGAGATGACGTACGGCTGCAAGTTCCGGTGCCCCTACTGTCCGATCCCCGCCTACAACCAGCACCAGGATCGTCAGAAGAGCCCCGAACGGCTCGTGCACGAGTTCCGGTCGCTCCGCGAGACGTACGGCATTCCCTGGTTCTTCGGCACGGACGACAACTTCTTCAACCGCAAGGAGCGGACCCTGTCGATCGTCGAGGCGCTCGCGCGGGCGCGGCTCTCCGACGGAACGCCTCTCGCGAAGCGCGTGCGCTGGGGCACCGAGGTCACGGTTCACGACACGTACGAGATGCGCGAGCACCTGGGCCTCGTGCGACGCGCGGGCGCGCGGGCGTTGTGGCTCGGTGTGGAGGACATGACGGCGACGCTGGTCAAGAAGGGCCAGTCGATCGACAAGACCCGCGAGGTCTTCCGGGCGTTGCGCGACGCCCGCATCCACCCGATGCCCATGATGATGCACGACGACGGACAGCCGCTCGTATCGCTCAAGAACGCCCGCGGGCTGATCAACCAGACGCAGCTGCTCCGCAACGCGGGCGCGATGACGTTTCAGGTTCTCTACCTCGGTCCCGCGCACGGATCCAAGCTCTTCAACGAGACCTACGAGAGCGGTCTCGCGTACGCGCGCGTCGGCGACCACGACGTGGACGAGTCGATGCTCGGCGGGAACTACGTCGTGGCGTCGCGTCATCCCCGTCCCTGGCAGCGCCAGCTGAACGGGGTCCTCGCCTACGCGTGGTTCTACAACCCGCTCCGGTTCGTGAAGGCCCTCGTGTGGCCGAAGAACCGCAAGCACGGCCTGTACGACGCCTTCTACCAGGTGTTCGGAATGTGCGGCCTCTTGTGGAACCTGCGGCGCACGCCGTGGTGGATGTGGAAGCTCCTCCGGGGACCGGTCGTGCGCGCGTCGGACGTGCCGCACACGCGCGTTCTGATGATGTCGCCGGACGGCGGTCCCGCGCCGCACGACATCCCGCCCGGCCCGGACCCGAAGCGCGACCGCCGTTTCGAGTCGGTGCCGGCCACGCGATGGGCTGCGCACCGGCGCGCCGGCGCCGGCACCGCGCGGGCGGAGGCGCCCGCCCGCTGACGCGGGGGCGCCGCGACCCCTCGCGGCCGCCGCCGGTTCCCACGCCGCCCGGCTCCGGACCCCCATTCCCGGGCTCTCCGGGACTGTCCCCCCCGATTCGTTATCGTTTCGTTCGCGCTGTCGGAACGCGAACTCCACGAACGAAGCGACCCCGAGTCGCCGCCCCTCCGAGGGCTGCCCCTCCGAGCGCGGAGTCTCCGAGGGCGGCATGCTCCGAGTACGGCGCATCGACCGGCGACCCTCCGCGGAGAGAGGACCCCGAGGGGATCGCGCTCCTGCGGGCCCGGAGCCGCGCGCTCGGCGACGCCGAGATCGCCTACGCGAAGCTGATGGTCCGCCTCCACGAGCAGGGCTCCTGCGTGTGGGAGAGCGCCGCCTCGACCTGGGAGCTCTCCGAGCGCTACGGGTTCGACGGCGCGCGGGGGCGTCAGCTCCTGATGCTCGGCTACGCCTTGGAGCGCCTGCCCGGCCTGGAGGAGGAGGTCCGCGCGGGCGGGATCTCCTTCGCGGCGGCCATCCTGCTCGGCGACGTCTTCGTAGACCCGGAGCGCTACCTCGAGGCGGGCGACGACTGGCTCGACCTCGCCAGGTCCTTGCGCGTCGGCGCGCTCCGCCGTCGCGTGGGACGCCGCCTGGCCGCGCGACGTCACGTCGCGCCGGAGTCCGACGTCACGACCTTCGTCGCGCACGTGGGACCCGACGCCGCGGACGACCTGCGGGCGTGCCGCAGGATCGCGAAGAAGAAGGCCGAGTGCGCGATCGACAACGGCCAGCTCCTGGCGGTGCTCGCGTACGCGTACCGGGCACGGTGGGACCCGACGCGGAAGGAGCCCAGGCCGCGGCGTCTTCCGCCGACCGAAGAGCGCCCCGGGGACCGGGAGGTCCCGGCGGAGGTGGTCCGGGCGATCCGTCGGCGTTCGGGAGGCCTGTGCGAGGTCGGGCTCTGCACGCGCGTAGCGGCGGAGCTGTGCCACGTGAGGCCGCACGCGGACGGGAGCGGTCGGGAGGCGAAGGACCTCTTCGACGGCTGCGTGGTCCACCACAAGAACTACGACGCTGGGGATGATCGCGCTTCGGTGCTGGTCCACGGACGGGCGACCGCTGTTCGTGATCGCGGCGACGGGCGCGTTCCTCGCGCCCAAGCCCCTCCCCGAGGATCGCGAGCCGCCCGAGCGGCCGGCGTGGCTGCTCCGGGCGGTCGGGAAGACGCCGCGGCGGCGGCGGCGCGAGCGCGCCGCAGGACGGGCGCGTGGTGAGCCCGCCGCAGGGCGGGCGCGCGGCGAGCGCGCCGCAGGAGGAGCGCGCGGTGAGCCCGCCGCACGACGGGCGCGGGACGGGCAGGCCGGGCGGCCGCGCGCGCCGCCGTGACGCGGCAGTCGTCGGCCGCTTGCTCGGCCGCTCGTTCGGGCGGAGCGTCGAGGCGCGGACTGCCGGTCGCCCTCGGTGCGGGCGGCCCGGCGGGCCGGCTCCTATCCGCCGCCCGTCGTCGGTCCGCCGCCGGCCGAGCCGCCCGCCGGGGGCTTCGGCGTCGGATGCGGCGTGTCGGTGGACTCGCTCGGCGACCGTCCGGTGCCCGGGACCTGGTCCACGCGCTCCCAGTGCGTGGGCCGCGCCGTCTTGATCTCGTTCATCGCGATCTCCTCGCCGAAGGGCGTGCCCCGGAACCGGGCGAGGTCTCGTCGTCGAGACGGGCGAGTTCCCAGTCGGCTTGCGAGAACTGCGTCTGCCACAGGAACATGTCCCAGCGGTAGGCCGCGAGCGGGTACGCGGCGTCCCCGCCGTGCCACGGGGCCTTCTCGTCCTTCCCGCCGAAGGGATCGCGACCGATGCCGTCCCAGTACGGCGTCGTCGAGATCCCTCGGACGTCGTCCGTGAACCGGTCGGTTCCCTCGCGGAACCCGTCGTTCCAGGCGCGGCCGAACGCGGCCTCCGTCCCGACCACGGAGAGCGTCGTCCGCTTGTCCCGGAGCCTGTCGATGACGCTCTCGAGGTCGATGTCGTCCTCGAACCGCCAGTCGGCCAGGTAGAGGACGACGCCGCCTTCCGTACGCCACCCCCGAATCGTCTTCGAGAGCGCCGTGAACGTCGAGGGGACGTCCGTCTCCTTCGCCAGCACGACCGCGAGCAGCGGCGAGAGCTCGGCGGCGGTGGGCACCGCGTCCGACGGCTTCCCGCCGAGCGCCGCGACCGACCAGGAGGCCGCGTCGGCGGCCGAGCCCGCGAGCGTAGAGAACGCCTCGCGGATCTTCGGGGCCGCGCGCTCGGTGTTCGGCGTGACGTCCACCACGACGAGCACCGGCCGACCCTCGAGCCCTCCCGTGTTCGAGCCCTGCAGCGCCACGAGCATGGCGTCCGCGAGGTCCTTCTTGCTCCGCACGATCACCTGCGCGGCGAGCGGGGTGCCTGGCGGCGTGGTGTTCGCGTGCGCCGCGCCTCCCCAGAGCGCCAGGGCCAGGCTCGACGCGAGCAGGCCCGTTCCCCACGAGGCACGACGCATGACGTCACCTCCGGGGAGATTCTAGCCCCCGGGGCCCTCCGTCGGACGCGTCGGCGCGCCCCTCGAGCCAGTGGAGCCAGGACTCGGCCTCCTGGCGGCCGGCGCCGTCGCTCGGGAGGGAGAGCTCCAGGAAGCGGACCAGGTGCCTTCGCGCCTCGGCTTCGTCGCGGAGGGAGGTCTCGGTCTGCGGGTCGGCGAGGAGGCAGCCGAGGGAGAGGTGCGCCTCGGCGAGGTCCGGGTCGAGGGCCAGGGCTTCCTCGTAGGCCGCCTTCTCGGACGCCTGCGAGCCGCCGAGGCTGCGCCGGAGCAGTCCCAGGTCGTAGCGGACCTCGGCGTCCTTCGGCGCGAGCTTCGCCGCGCGCTCGAACGACTGAAGCGCCTCGCGCTGGCGACCCGCCGCGGCGAGGACGACGCCGAGGTTGTAGTGAGCGCGGTGGAAGTCGGGATCGCCGGCGAGAATCTGGCGAAACGTGTCCTCGGCGAGGTCCAGGTTGCCGCGATGCACCTGGACGATGCCGATGTTGTTCCGGGAGACGAGGCTTTGGGGGTTCGCACGCATCGCGGAGTCGAGATGGAGCATCGCTTCGCGCTCCATGCCGAGCTGGTCCTCTACGACCGCCATGTTGTTCAGGAGCGCGGCGTCGTCGGGCGCGAGCGCGAGGGCCCTCCCGTACAGGTCCAGCGCCTCCTCGAAGCGACGACCCGAGGCCGCGCGTCCCGCCAGCGCCGCGAACGCCCGCGCGCGGACCGACGCGGGCGCGCCCGGTTCGTTGGCGGCGGCCTGCAGGCGTTCGAACGCCTCGCCCGCCTTCAGGTCCTGACCCCCGAGGAGCAGGAGGTTCAGCACGGGGGCGCCGAGCTTCGGGTCGAGGTCGTGAGCCTTGGCGAGCGCGCGGCGCGCCTCGTCGTCCTTGCCCTGCTTCAGGGCGAGTGCGCCGAGGTTGTTGAGCGCGGTCGCGCTGCCGGGGTCGGCGGCCGTGGCGCGTCGATACGCGCGCTCCGCCTCCTCGGTCCGACCGCGACGCTCGAGCGCGGCCCCGAGGTTGTTCTCGGCGTCCGCGTACCCGGGACGGATGGCGAGGGCGCGACGGAACTGGGACTCCGCCTCGTCGGCGCGCCCGAGGTCGAGGAGGACGGCGCCGAGGTTGTTCATCACGACGGGATCGTCGGGCTGGAGCGCGAGCGCGCGTCGGTAGGCCGCCTCCGCCTCCTCCTTCCGCCCCGCCTTCGACAGCACCCAGCCTCGGACCGTCAGCGCGTACGCGGACGCGTCGTCCGTGGCCGCGACGGGCTCGGTGAGGTCGAGCGCGCGGTCCAGGTCGCCGGAGCGCGCCGCCTCGTACGCCGCCGCGAGGGGGTTCTCGGGCGTGGCCGCCTCCCCCTCGTCGGCCCGCGCGGGCCGGGTGGCGAGGAGCCCCGCGACGATCCCGGCGACGAGTCCCGCGACCCGCACGGCGTGAAGCGATCGACGACGCGGCGCACGCGGAGCCCGGGCCGCGAGCCGGGTCGCGGATCGTCGGACGAAGGGGGAGTCGGAGCTCACTCGGCCTCCAGCGCCGCCACCACCTCGTCCAGCCTACGCCGGGCCATCCCCACCGCGGTCGTGGGCTCCACGGGGGCCAACTTCTCGGACAGGCTGTCGGGGTGATCGAGCCAGGGGGTCTTCCCCACCTCCCACGTCGGCCAGAACACCACGTACGTCGCCTCGACGGTCCCCGACCACCGGCGCACGAAGAGCTCGCCGAGGCGCCGGGCCTCGGCGCGCTGGTCCTCGAGGGGCAGCCAGGGCGCGACGTCCTGCAGCGCCGTCGCGTAGGCGCGGAAGGCCGCACCCGCTCCGGGATCGCCCATCCGGACCCGCCGGTCGCCGTTGCAGGCGATGCAGTAGCCGCGGCCGAGGCACACGGGGCAGGGGCGCGCCGACTCGCCGGTCGCGGTCGCCGGGTCGGTGCCGGTCCCCCCGCACCACCCGCACCGCCCCGTACCGAGCGCCTGCAGGTAGCGCTCCGCCGCCGGCGACGTGATGTCGAGCGCCTTCGCCACGCGCCGCGCGGCCTCCGGCTCGCCGAGGGCCTTGATGCGGACCCGCACGGCCGTGGCCTCGAGGGGCGAGAGGCTGAACGGCGAGAGCGGGCTCGTCTCCTCCGGCGCGACGGCCCAGTCGAACTGCTCGCGGCAGGTCGGACAGCGGGTGGCGTAGAAGGGCACCTCGGCACGGCACTGCGGGCAGTGCGGGGCCCCCCCGGTCCACACCACGTCGGGGTGCTGGAGGGCGAGGGCCGAGATCCCGAGCAGCACCGCCACGATGGCCAGGGTGAGCAGCCACCAACGGAACTCGGGTCGGATGCCCACGGAGCCTCCCATCGCCTCGGAAACCGCCAAGGTTACCGGCCGTCGGCGGCGTCTCCAACGCGGCGCGCCCCCAGCCGCCCCCATCCGCCGCCACCGGGCGTCTCGACCGTCAGCACGTCGCCGGCCTCGACGACGACCCGTCCGCGCGGTTCGAGCACCCGGGTCCGTCCCCCCGACGTGAGGGTAGCCCGTCCCGGCTGTCCCGCGCGGCCGCCCGCCGCGCCGGGCGGCGGCTCCTCGTGCCGCGTCATCAGGAGCGACACCACGGCCGGCGCGAGGAAACGCACACTCTTCGAGACGCCGTCGCCCCCCCGCGCGCGGCCGAGCCCGCCGCTCACGGCGCGGATCGCGTGGCGCTCGACACGCACCGGCCAGCGCGACTCGAGCACCTCGACCGGCGTCGAACGCGTGTTGGTCATGTGCTGCTGGATCGCGTCCGCGCCCGGTCCCGCCGGACCGCCGCCCGCGCCGGCCGGCACCGTCTCGTAGTACGACGGGAACACGGGGCCGCCGGGCACCGGACCGAACGTCCAGTTCGACATGGTGCCCGCGCCCGGCGCAGGCACGCGGTCGGGCCAGAGCCGGCCCGCGGCGAGCCAGAGCGCGTCCACGACGCGCTGGCTCGTCTCGACGTTGCCACCCGCGACGGCCAGCGGCGGCCGCGCGTCGAGGAACGAGCCCCCGGGGATCGCGATCGTCGCGCACGCGAGGAGACCGTCGTTCGCGGGCGTGTCGGGCGGGGCGAGGCAGCCGAGCAGGTAGTACACGGCGCTTCGCGTGACGGCGGCCGGTGCGTTCAGGCCGTCTCGCACGGGCCCCGACGTGCCCGCGAAGTCCACGTGGAGGCGGTCGCCCCGCTTCGAGAGCGCGAGCTTGAGCCCGGCCGGCCCGCCTTCGAGGGTCTCGACCTCGAGCCGGAGGCGCACGCGCGCCGCGCCGTCGGGGAGCGCCGAGAGCGCGTGGCCGGCCATCTTCCGCGCGTAGTGCACGAGCGAACGGGCGCGGCGCGCGAGGACGCCGAGCCCGCCCTCGCGCCGGCCGAGGGCGTCGAGACGCCGGACGCCGCACGCGAGCGCGCCCACCTGCGCCGCGAGGTCCGCGCGGCGCTCCGCCTCGTCGCGCACGTTCGCGAGGAGGAGGCGCGTCAGGTCGGGGTCCTCGACGCCGCCGCGGATCCAGCGGACCGGCGGGATCCGCAGCCCCTCCGCGAAGACGTCCGACTGCGGCGCCATCGAGCCGGGCGCGGCGCCTCCGATGTCGGCGTGGTGGGCGCGCACGGCCACCGCGAACGCGGGCTTCCGACCGCCGCGGGCGAAGACGGGCGCGACCGCGGTCACGTCGGGGAGGTGCGTCCCCCCGCGTAGGGGTCGTTCACGAGCGCCACGTCGCCCCGCGCGAGCGGCACGCGGTCGAGAACGGCCCGGACGGAGAGCGGCATCGCGCCGAGGTGTACGGGGATGTGCGCGGCGTGGGCGACCATCGTGCCGTGCCCGTCGAACACCGCGGCGCTGAGGTCCCGCCGCTCCTTGATGTTCGACGACACCGCGGTGCGGACGGCGACCTCGGCCATCTCCTCCGCCACGCTCTCGAGGAGCTCGCGAAGGAGCCCGAGCTGCACCGCGCGTCCCGTGGCCTCGCTCATCGGCTTCGCTCCAAGACGAGGTCGCCCGCCGCGCCGACGGTCGCCCGCCAGCCACGCGGGACCCAGGTCGTCGCGGTCGTCTCCACGATCACGGCGGGGCCTACGACGCGCGCGCCGGGCGCGAGGTCCGCACGCGGGACCGGGTGGCCCGCGCGGGGCACGATCGGACGCGACGCCGCGTGGACCGCGCGACGCGCGGCGGGCCGGACCGGCCCGTCCTCGTGGCCGGTTCCGCGGACGCGGAGACGCACGACCTCGACGGGTCGGGCGGGGTCCTCGAAGCCGTAGCGCGCGGCGTGGGCGGCGTCGAACGCGGCCCGCCAGCGCGCGCCGAGGGGCACGGTCACCTCGAAGGCCTGGCCGGCGTACCGCGCGTCGATCTCGGCCCGGACCGTCGGACGACGCGCTCCCTGCTTCGCGAGGGCGGCGCGGACCGCGCGCGCCAGCGGCCTCGCGAGACCCGCGAAGCGTCCCACGTCCTTGCCCAGGACCACCGCGCTCTGGTCGGCGCAAAGCGGCGCCACGAGCGCGCCCCACGCGGCGAGCGCGCCCGGCTCGGGCGGGACGACCACGCCCCGGAGATCCAGACGCTCCGCGGTCTCGGCGGCGAGCGTCGGCCCCGCGCCGCCGAACGCGACGAGGTGGGCGCCGCGCGGGTCCTTTCCCCGCGCGACCGACGCCCGGGAGAGGAGGCGCGCCGTCGTCGTCGCCGCGACCTCGACCGCCCCGCGAGCCAGCGTCCGGACCGGGACCCCGGCGCGGCGCGCCAGGGCGTCGGCCGCCCGGTGGGCGGCGGCGGCGTCGAGGGGGAACGCGCCGCCGAGGAGCGCCGGAGGAAGACGGCCGAGCACGAGCCATGCGTCGGTCAACGTGAAGGGCCCGCCCCGGCCGTAGCAGGCGGGGCCCGGGTCGGCGCCGGCGCTGCCGGGTCCGACCCGGAGGGCCCCGCCCGGGTCGATCCAGACCTCGCTCCCCCCGCCGGCTCCGACCGTCTCGAGCGGGAGCCCGGGGACCGACGCCTCGTGGTCGCCGACCCGGACCGTGCCGCCGACGGGCAGGTCCTCGCCCTCGATCCAGCACGCGTCGGTGCTCGTCCCGCCCACGTCGAACGACAGGGCGCGTTGGAGTCCGAGCCGCGCGGCGACGCGGGCGGCCGCGGCCACGCCGCCCGCCGGTCCCGAGAGGAGCGTCCGGACGGGATGCCGGCACGCCTCCCGGGCTCCCATCCGGCCGCCGTCCGACCGCATGATCGTGAGCGCGCCCCGGGGGAGCGCGCGCGAGAGGCGCGCGACATACGACCGGATCGCCGGCGCCACGTACGCGTCGAGAACCGCGGTCGCGCCGCGCTCCGCCTCACGGGGGTCCGCCGACACGTCCGTGCCCGCGTGCACGCTCACCCCGCTCCCCGCCAGGGCCGCGACGAGCCGGCGGACGACGCGGCGCTCGTGCCGCGGCGCGCGGACCGCGTGGAGGAGCGAAACCGCGACCGCCTCGGGCCCCAGGGCGACCACCCGGCGGGCGACCTCGCTCAGCGCCGGGTCGGTCAGCGCGAGGACCGCGCGCCCGTCGGCGCCGGTGCGCTCCGGGACGCCCACGAGGCGGTCCCGCGGCACGAGCGGGGCGGGCCTCGACGGCCAGAGCGCGTGGAGGTCCGAGCGCGTGCCCCGCGCGAGGTGCAGCACGTCCTCGAACCCGGTGGTCGTGACGAACACGACCCGGGCGCCCCGACTTGTCAAGACGGTGTTCGTGGCGACCGTCGAGCCGTGGTGGACCCGGACATCGCGGGGAAGGCCCCGCCGACGCCCCAGGAGGGCCTCCACGGCCGCGAGAACGGCCCGCGCGGGGTCGTCGGGCGTGGACGGCACCTTCACGGACGCGCGCCGCCGCCCCTCGACGAGGACGCCGTCGGTAAAGGTACCCCCCGTGTCGATGCCGATGCGTAGGGACGAGGCGCCGACCATGTGCCGGCGCATTGGAACCCGGCCGTCCCGCCGAGGCCAGTCGCGCCCCCCCTCCCGGGCGGGGACGCGCCTCGGCGGCGGTAGCATGGGGGTTTGCCCCCGCGGAGCGCGCCATCGACGTCGGAAGCCCCCTCGCCGAGATCCTGGCCGGGCTCCTCGCCTACCTGATCGGCGGGGTTCCCTTCGGCTGGCTCGCCGTCCGCATCGCGAAGGGCCAGGACCTGCGGCGCATCGGCAGCGGCAACATCGGCGCGACGAACGCGTCGCGGCTGTGGCCGGGCACCGTCTCGATCATGGTGTTCGTGATCGTGTTCGCGCTCGACTTCGCGAAGGGGTTCGCGGCCGTCTCGTTCGCGCACCGTCTCGGCCACTGGCTGGGCTCCGACCCGCCGGGGGAGACCCTCGGCCTCATCTGCGGCGCGTCCGCGATCCTCGGCCACGTGTTCACGCCGTACCTCCACTTCCGCGGCGGCAAGGGCGTCGCGACCGCGTTCGGCGTCGTCACGGCGCTCGCGCCGTGGTCGTCGCTCGCAGCGCTCGGCATCTGGGGGATCCTGGTCGCCGCCACCCGGTACATGTCGCTCGGATCGATCGGCGCGATGCTCGCGATCCCGATCACGTACTACGCGAGCCACGGGGGCGAGACCTTCCGGAGTCGGCTCGCGAGCTTCGTCTTCTTCGTGCTGCTCGCCGCGATGGTGGTCTGGCGCCACCGCGAGAACATCCTGCGCATCCTCAGCGGCAGCGAGCGCAAGGTCGGAACCACCGACCAGATCTGAGTCGTCGGCACGCGGGGCCGCGCGGGTCCCCGCGGACCGGGCCACGCGGGGGACCGGCTCAGGCGCGGAAGATCCGGTCGAAGAAGGCGAGCATGAGCTTCCAGGAGAGCTGATCGGCCTCGGCGTCGTAGCCGAGTGCGCCGATGCCGTACGATCCGGCGGCGGGGTTGGTGAAGGCGTGCTTCGCGTGCGAGAAGACGACGAGCGTGTAGCGCGCCTCGGCGTCGTCCATCTCCTTCGCGAAGGCGTCCCGGACCTCCTTCGGCACGGTGGGGTCCTTCGCGCCGGCACACACGAGCAGGTCGGCCACGACGGCCCCCTTCTCGGCGGGCTTCACCGGGTTCAAGGACCCGTGGAAGCTCACGACGCCCTTCAGATCGACCCCCTGGCGCGCCATGTTGAGCACGACGCCGCCGCCGAAGCAGTAGCCGATCGCGGCGACGCGCGTCGGGTCGCAGTGCGGGTCCTTCCTGAGGATCTCGAGCGCCGCCAGGAACCGCATCTTGGCCACGTCGAAGTCCTTGATCGCCGCCGTCGCGAACGCCTTCGCCTCGTCGGGGTGCTCGGTGTGCTTGCCTTCCCCGTACATGTCCACGGCGAACGCGACGTAGCCCGCCTGGGCCAGCATCACCGCGCGGCGCTTCGCGTAGTCGTTGAGCCCCCACCACTCGTGGACCACGAGCACGCCGGGACGCTTCCCCTTCGCCTGATCGTCGTACGAGATCTGCCCCACGAGCTTCACGCCGCCGGCCTCGTACGGCACGACCACCGACTGGACGTCCGCGCGGGCGCTCGGCGCGGCGACGGCGGACACCGCCAGGAAGGCGATCGCGAACGCGGGCGTGGACACCGTCACGAAACGCAACACGGACCCGAGGTGGCGCATCCGGACCTCCCGATCGACACGAAGGCGAGGCGGTCAGTCTACGGACCCGGCGAGCCCGCCTGGTTTCGGGGCACAATCCCGGCGTGGGCGGGCCGGTGGCCCCCGGAGGCAGGATGGACCAGGCTCGAAGCGTCGTGGTCGTGGGTGACGGGGGCTGGGGCACGGCGCTCGCGACGTACCTCGCGAGCCGCGTCGAGCGGGTGGCGCTGTGGGGGTACGACCCCGAGTACGCCACGCACATGGCCGAGACGCGAACGAACCCGCGGTACCTCCCGGGCTTCGAGATCCCGCGGTCGATCGCGGTCTCGAGTCGGCTCGAGGAGGTCCTCGAAGGCGTGGACCTCATCGTCTCGGCGGTCCCCACGACGTACCTCCGTGAGGTGTGGTCCGCGCACGCGCGCGTGCTCCCGCCGGGCGTCCCCATCGTCTCGGTGACGAAGGGTCTCGAGGACGGCACGCTCAAGCGGCCGACGCAGATCCTCGAGGAGCTCGCGGGCGGGCGGCCGATCGCGGTCCTGTCGGGTCCCAACATCGCCCGCGAGATCGCGCACGGACTTCCCGCGGCCACGGTCGTCGCGTGCCCGGACGCCGCCGTGCTCCGTGGGGTCCAGCACACCTTCGCGGGCGAGCGCTTCCGCGTCTACTCGAACTCCGACGTCCTCGGCGTGGAGCTCGGCGGCGTGCTGAAGAACGTCATCGCGATCGCCGCCGGCATGTGCGACGGGCTGAAGCTCGGCGAGAACGCGAAGGCGGCGCTGGTGCAGCGCGGGGTCGTGGAGATGGCCCGCCTCGGCGAGCGCCTCGGTGGACGGCGAAGGACCTTCTTCGGCATGTCCGGGCTCGGGGACCTCCTGACGACGTGCTACTCGCGCGCGAGCCGCAATCGCACGTTCGGCGAACGCCTCGGGCGCGGCGAGCGCGCCGAGGACATCGCGGCGAGCACCAGCATGGTCGCGGAGGGCATCAAGACGTCGCGGCCCGTGCACGAGCTGATGCACGAGCACGGACTCGCGCTCCCGATCTCGGAGCAGGTCTACTACGCGGTCCACGAAGGGAAGCCGCCGAAGGAGGTCGTGCGCTCGCTGATGCTGCGCGGCCCGAAGGACGAGGCCGAGGACCTGCTGTAGCCGGGGCCGGCCCGTGGGCGGCCCCAGAGACGTGCGACGCGCGGTCCACACCGGCGGTCCGCGCCCTGGAAATGGAGAGAGCCCGGGGCGTGGTTGCCCACACCCCGGGCTCAACAAAGCCTGACGAGGGAGTTCGCATTCGAGCGTCGATCGGGCCCTCCAGAGGAGTGAGGGCTGGGAAGGTTGCCGAGCGCCTCGTGAACACGTTGCCTCGGCTGCCTCTCGTGGGGTTTCGTGGCGCTCCGAGGACGCGGACCGCGAGGCCACGGGCGGTCATGGGTTCCGCCCACCCCGTACGGCGTTTCGACGCCCATCGGGGAGTTCATCCTCGCGGCCATCCGGTGACCGAGGTCGCCGGAGGCCCTCCTTGCGCTTTCGCGCCCCTTCAGAGACGTGCCCTCCGAGCCCCGCACCGCGTCGTCCCCGCCCGCCGGCCGAAGCCGGCGCGGAACCTGTCACGCAGTGCTGCCTCTCCTGAGCTTCTCTTGCCCTACGACACATGCCGGACCGGCGGATCCGCTGGGGATGACGGCGGGTCCCCCCGCCGCCGCGTGCCGCGTCCGGGGTTTGGCTACCCCCCTCGCGGCCTGAAACCACCGATCCTCCCGGCGCCGAAGCGCCGGAGCGTCCTCGGGCTTCGCCCTCCAAGGCTTTCCCCTCGCCCACGGTCGGTACCCCTCTCGGGGCCCCTGCCCTCCTGACGTTCCCGCGGCTCCAGGTCTCCCGGGGGAGACCGAGGAACGCGCGGTCGCCTTCAAGGCTTCCTTCCCGCGGCGAGTCCGTGCTGTCGTCGGACGGCCGAAGCCGCCCGACCGACGATGCCTTCCTGGGCTTCGTCCCTCCAGAGCGTTCCCCCCATCCGTCCGGGCGCCCGCTTGTAGTCGCGGGGCCGGCCCTCTCGCCCTCGGGCAGGGTGACGTCCCTACCTGCTTGGACCTCAGGGCTTTGCGGATCGGATGGGTCGGCCTGGCCCGTTTCCGGGCTGCCGGCTCTCCTGGGATTTCGCACCTTTCGACCGTCGTGGCGCTCCGTTCATCACGCCGGGGGGCGGGCTCATGGCTTCGCCTCGCGCAGGCGATCGCTTGACAGGCGATCCCGACTGCGCTCTTTGCCCCCTCGGCGGTGATGCAGTCGCGGTTCCTAGGCTCGCGACCCGGCGCCACCGTCCCTCGGTGCTCGACTGAACACGTCGTCCGTTCGTCAGTGCTTGTCTTTCACAGAGCGTCTGCCCCTCATTGGGGGCGAGAGAGGGAAGGCAAGCGCCGGGCCAGTCAGTCTCCACGCCGACGAGAACCCACGGGCGGGGATGCGGGCGTTGGGCGGCAAGGACTTGCGGCGTCCGGACGGGGCCTTCGGCCCGCGGCTCCACAATGCGTACGACCGGGGGTCGGGAACCCGCATTCCCGCCCTCAGGGTGGAGAGTCGGTGGAGAGTCGCCGCAAGTCGTGTGGTCACCGGCACTTCGGCGGTGGGAACGGTCTGGAGGAGTTCGGGAACTCCGGTTCCCGTCCCCCGTCTACGAGGTTTCCACGCATTCTCCCTTGAGACCGGACGAACGGGGTCGGTGACGGCGGTCGGGGCGCCGTCAGAGGACGCTCATCAGCTCCCGTACGAAGTCGGTGGACGCGCGGTAGTTGTGGTCCTTGGTGAGGCGGGCCAGCGACGGGATCCACTCGAGGTCCCCGATCTGCCCCAGCCCCACGCAGGCCATCGCACGCGTCGCGTCCTGCTCGTGCGGGTCTCGAAGGAGCGCCACGAGGCGGTCCACGGCGCGGTGGTCGCCGATGCGCGCGATCGCGGTCACGACCTCGGCCTTGTGCGCCTCGGTCCGCGCGTTCTCGAGCTCGTGGAGGAGCAGGTCGAGCGCGTTTTGATTCGTGCCGGGGATCGCGGGGTTCCCGAGCAGCCCGAGCCCGACCGCGCACTCACGGCGCAGCACCTCGGACGACCGCTCGCGTACGGCCTCGCCGAGCGCCCGTACGGCCTCGTTGGCCGGAACGCCGATCAGCCCGATCGCGAGCCCCGCGTACGCGCGGAGCTCGGGGTCGTCGTCGCGTCCACCGAGCACCTCGACGAGCGTCTTCACGCTGCCCCGGTCCCGCGCGATGCCGAGCGCGGTGGCGCAGGCTGCGCGGGCCCGGGGACCGCGGCTCCGGTCGGCGAGACCGAGTCGGAGCGACTGGACCGTGCGCTCACGGAGGGCCTGCCAGGCGTCTACCTCGAGCTCGTCCGGCACCGCCCCGGCGACCAGGCCCAACGCGAGCGACGCGAAGGGCTGTTCGATGGACGCGCGCCGGTCGGAGCGCGCGAGCAGGGTCTCCGTGGCCTTCGTGCCCTCGAGAACGTCGGTCGATCCCGCACCGACCTCGGCGACGAGCACGTGCGCCAGGCTGATCAGCGCGAAGTCGCGGGTGGTCGGGTCGCGGGTCCGATCGATCGCGTGGACGAGGGTCCTCGCGAGCTCGACGCGCCCCGACCCGTCCGTGTGCCGCGCGAGGAGCCCGAGGCCGATCGTCGCACTCCGCCGCACGGAGTCGCTCACGCCGCGGCGCGCGACCACCAGGTTCGAGAGCACGGGGATCTGGGCGGACGTGCCGATCCGACCGAGGGCCAGGGCGGCGTACGCACGCTCGAGCTCGCCGAGGCGGCGGCTCGACAGCCGCCCGAGCACCGCGATCCGCGTGAGGACGTCGAGCTCGGAAGCGTCCAGGGAGGCGGGCGGCTGGAGGCCGACGGCGAGAGCCAGCGAGATCGACAGGTCGGCGTCGGGCCACGGGCGATCGAGGAGGTCGAAGAGGTGTTTCGTGGTCGCGTGCGCCGCCGCCGCACGGTCGCCCGCGTAGGCGCCCGATCCCGTCGGCTGGTCGCCGAGCAGGCCGATCGCCGCGGCTGCGAAGGCCCGCACGCGGGTCGGCTGCTCGTCGTCCTCGAAGCTTTGGAACAGGATCTCGCGTGCGCGATCGACGTCCTTCGCGGGGAGCTGGTCCTCGGGGCGCTCGCGGCGGAGCATCCCCAGGGCCAGCGCCGCGGAGCCGCTCACCAGCACGGGCTGCTTCTTCTCCCGATCGATCGCCGCCGCGATCAGGTCCACGTGCGCGACGTCCCGCGTCACCTTCGCGAGCGCGAGGTAGGCGCCGGAGCGCGTGTCGTCGTCGAGGCCGTGCGTGGGATCCATCGCCCAGAGCAGCGTCGGGACGATCATCTCGACCACCTTCCGCTGCGTGAGGCGCGTCGCGGCATCCTGGTTCGTGGGGGCCTCTCCGCCGTGCTGGAAGATCCCCCCGCCGCTCGCGTGGAGCCCGTAGATGGCGCGCTTCAGGTTCTCGAGCTGATCCTTGTTCTGGTGGTACCAGAAGCGCCAGTCGTCGGGCGTGACGGGGGTCGTGCGTCGCCCCGGAGTCGAGGGCAGGCTCGGCGTCCCGACGGGGGGCGTGGTGGTCGGAGCGGTCGGCCCCGTCGGCGGCGTGACGGGCGTGGGCGAGGGACCGCTTGTCGGCGTCGGCCCGCCGCTCGGGGTCGGCGGCGGAGGCGGCGTCGGGTCCGTGGGCGCCCTGAGGTTCGGTGGGACCCCGTCGCCGGGTCCGCGGAACTGACCGCCGTGCGCGAACGCCTCGGCGGCGCCGAGCGAGAGGAAGAGCGACGCGAGGACGCACGCGATCGACGACGAGAGGAACGGGACGCGCATGGCAGGATCTCCTTCTTCGCGCGCGGCGTGGCCGATCCGCGGCGTTCGACGCTTGCTCTCGCAGCGGACGTGCCCGAAGGTGACGCGGCGTTCCCTCCGGGAGACGCGCGTTCTCGAGGCGGCGCAGAATCGGCCCGTGCGAGGGACACGCTTCGTCGATCGCCGGCGGCTCACCGCGTCCGAGGCGCCGCGCGCGTGGCGAACGGGTAGCGCCGGGCGCGATCAGGAACGACGTGTCGCGAGGGATACGCGGACGCGCGCGGCGTGGCGGTCGCTCAGCGGAACTCGTCTCGCTTGATGCCGTACAGCTGCATCTTGTTGTACAGCGTCCGGCGGTTCAGGCCGGCGTGCTCGCTCGCCTTCGCGACCTGCCCGTGATAGCGGCGCAGCACGCGGCGGATGTACTCGCGCTCGAGCGCGCCCCGCACCCGCTCGAGGACCGTCGAGAGCGGCTCGTCCACGTCGAACGACGGGATCGAGACGGGCCGGCTCTGCTTCCGCCGCACACGATCGGGAAGGTCTGCGTCCACGACCGCGGGGCCGGCGGTCATGATGACGGCCCGCTCGATGACGTTCTGCAGCTCGCGGACGTTGCCCGGCCAGGCGTAGGCCTGGAGCAGCTGGACCGCGCCGGGCGAGATCCCGTTCACGTCGGTTCGTCCCTGCTCGTCTCCGAACTTGCGCCGGAAGATCTCGGCGAGGAGCGGGATGTCCTCCATGCGTTCGCGGAGGGGCGGGATCTGGATCTGGACGACGTTGAGCCGGTAGTAGAGGTCCTCGCGGAACGTGCCCTCGGCCACCGCCTCCTCCAGGCTGGCATTGGTGGCCGCGACGATGCGGACGTCCACCTGGACGAGGTCGTCGCCGCCGACCGGCCGGACCTCCATCCGCTCGAGCACGCGCAGGAGCTTGACCTGCATGGCCGCGCTGATGGTCCCGAGCTCGTCGAGGAACAGGGTCCCCCCCGAGGCGAGCTCGAAGTAGCCCTTCTTCGAGCGATGCGCGCCGGTGAACGCGCCCTTCACGTGCCCGAAGAGCTCGCTCTCCAGCAGCGTCTCGGTCAGCGCGCCGCAGTTGACGGTGAAGAACTCCTGAGAGCGCCGCTTGGAATGCCGGTGGATCGCCGCCGCGACGAGTTCCTTCCCGGCGCCGGTCTCCCCCACGATCAGCACCGGCGAGTCGGTCTGCGCGATCCGCGGGATGAGGTTGAACAGGTCGATCATCCGCGGGCTGCGGCTGGTCAGGTCCTCGAACTTGTAGCCGTGGAGGGGCGCGTCGAACGACGGCGCGGCGTCGCCCCCCTTGCGCGCCTCGGCGAGGGCCCGGGCCTCGACCTCCCGCACCTCCTGCTCGAGCGCGGCCGCGAGGAGGCCGACGTCGGCGGGGCCCGCGTCCCGCGCGTCGAGCTCGAAGAGAGGGACGCCCGGGTAGTCGTGCTGGACCATCTCCCGGAACGCGGCGGTGGCGAAGCCCGCGCCTTCCACGTCGAGCACGATCCCGTGGTACTCGCCGGGCTCGAGCGCCTCGAGCGCGGCCCCGCAGTCCGGCACGCCACGCACCTGGATGCCCCGTCGGGTCAGGTGGGCGCGAAGTCGGGTGGTGCTGGTGCCGCTGCGTCCGACGAGGAGGATCTTCGGGCGGGGCACTCGTCGCCTCCCAGGCCTGCCGCACCGCTGGTCTCTGGCGCGCGGACGAGGGTACGTGGGGCCCCGCCCCGGAGGCAAGCCCGGGCGCGAACGCGCACGCGCCGCCGTCCACCCCCCGGTCGATCCAAACGGCTCTCCCCCTGGCCCGCCCGCGTATGCTCTCCCCCCTGCGTCGGGGCGTGGCGCAGATTTGGTAGCGCGCCTGAATGGGGTTCAGGAGGTCGCTGGTTCGAATCCAGTCGCCCCGACCAACTCTCGTCTCCCGCCCGTTGGCACGACGCGACCGCACGGAGAAGCACCCAGCGACCGGGTTGGGGGGTAGGCTCGGGTGTGCGACAGCACACCCATGCCGTAGGGGGGCCGGGCCCGGCCTGCGTGCGAATCGTGCGTCGGGACGCGAGCACGCGACGCGACACGCGCACGCACCGAGGGACGGGAGCCTCGCGTTCGGACCGCAGGGTGTCCGGCGTGCGCCTGGGGCCCGAGGCCAAGGCGCGAGGAGGAGGCGACCCCGAAGGGGTCGTGGACGACGAGCAACGCAGGCATCGGGTTCCAGGCGTGCGCCGGACCGCGCGAGTCGCGCGTAGGTCGGGCCGTCAAGGCCCCCCTGAAGTGGCGGCGTCGCTGGTTCCCAACGGCACGCCCGACGCGAAGCGGCGGGTGGGCCGTTGGTTCGAATCCAGTCGCCCCGACCATTTTCACGTTGCCCTCCCGTTCTCAGCAGGCGACCTCATGAAGAGGCGCCCCAGCGACCGGGTTGGGGGGTAGGCTCGGGTGTGCGACAGCACACCCATGCCGTAGGGGGGCCGGGCCCGGCCTCTTTGCGAATCGTGCGTCGGGACGCGAGCACGTGGCGCGACAAGTGCACGCACCGAGGGACGGGAGCCTCGCGTTCGGACCGCAGGGTGTCCGGCGTGCGCCTGGGGCCCGCCCCGCGGGCGGGTGCGCGGAGGCCCTGCCGGATCGACGTCGGGGCGTTGTCTGCCGAGGACGCGCGTGCTACACGCACCCTCCATGGCGAAGTCCGTATCGATCGAGACGACCGACGCGCGGCGGATCGGCTTCCTGGCCGACACGCACTGCCGGCGTCCCGACGGAAGCGACCTGCCCGACGCGGCGCGCGAGGCCTTCCGCGGGTGCGGGCTCCTCGTGCACCTCGGCGACGTGGGACAGAAGGGCGTGCTCGACCGGCTCCGCGAGATCGCCCCGGTGCTCACGCCGAAGCGGGGCGAGCCCATGGTGCTCGAGGCGGGCCCGGTTCGGATCGGGCTCACGTTCGACGCGACCAAGCCAGGGACGAAGATCGCGGTCACGGACTCGGGGCTCGACCTGCTCGGGAACGCGTTCGAGGACGTCCTCGCGAGTCGGTTCGGCGGACCCGTCCACGCCATGGCCTTCGGCGGCACCCACCGCGCGATGCGGACGAGCATCGACGGGGTCGTGGTGTTCAACCCCGGGAGCCCGACGCTCCCCTCCGACGCCGAGGGCGAGGACGACCTCGGCAGCGTGGCGATCCTGAGGGTCGAACGGGGCCGGCCAGCGGTCGAGGTCCGTCGGCTCCGTGGCGCGCGGCCCGCCCCGCAGGGGTAGCGGGGGCCGCGAACCACGCAGAGGCGACGGGCGAGGACGCGTTGGCGGCACGCGGGGCGTCGCGGACCGCGGGGCGGGCCGAACGGACCGGGCGGGCATGCGGCCGGCCTCGGTGGGCGCGACGGACCTGGCTATCCTGGCGCGCGTGATCTACGTCATCGACCTCAGCCACGATCCGCGCGGGCACGTCGCGTCGCTGCCGCGGAGCGCCGAGATCCTCTGGGAGACGTTCACGTCGATCGCGGAGTGCGCGAGCGCGTCCTGGAGGGCGCTCGAGCCGCGCACCACCGCGCTCGCCTGCCGCCGCCGCCCGAAGAACCGCCCGTGCCCGGGCTACGTGGAGATCCTCTCGGCCACGAACGAGCAGGTGCAGTGGGAGTGTCCCGCCTGCGCCGACGGGGGCGTCGTGACCGGTTGGCGGGGCACGGCGTCGGACCTCTCGGAGATCCAGGTCCCGGGCGAAGTCGGGACGGACTGGTGCGCCGCGCTCGTGACGCCGCAGGAGTACCGTGCACTGCTCGCACCCGAGTGGAAGCTCCCGGGGATGGTTCGGCGCATCCTCCGCGCGGCGCGCGCGACACGACCCGGGATCCGCATCGAGGCGCCACGACCGGGCTTCGTCGCGCTCGTCCACGCGACGGCGAGCACGGTCGCGGGTCTCGAGCGACGCACCGCGCGGCGACTGCTCAAGAGCGCGTGGCTGCGCTTCGTGGACGCGACGGAGGTCTGGGAGTAGCCCCTCGCGATCGGCCGCGGTCGTAGAATCCGCGCCCCCCGGGGGGAGCCGACCGTGCCGCAGATCGTCGTGGAGGACCTGGTCAAGACCTTCCGGGTCGCGGAGCGTACGCCCGGGATCGCCGGCGCGATCGCCGGCCTGGTCCGGCGCCGGAACCGCGAGGTCCACGCGCTCGACGGCGTCTCCTTCTCGATCGAGACGGGCGAGCTCGTGGGGTACATCGGCCCGAACGGCGCGGGCAAGTCCACCACGATCAAGATCCTCGGGGGCATCCTCCTCCCCGACAGGGGACGTGTGGAGGTGCTCGGCCGCGTCCCGTGGCGCCAGCGGCGGGCGCACGTGGCGCAGATCGGCGTGGTCTTCGGCCAGCGGACGCAGCTCTGGTGGGACCTGCCGGTCCTGGACTCGTTCGAGATGCTCGGGCGGCTCTACCGCGTCCCCGCAGAACGCCACCGCCGCACGCAAGACGAGCTGGTCGAAGTGCTGGGGATCGGCCGGCTCCTCTCCGTGCCGGTACGCCAGCTCTCGCTCGGTGAACGCATGCGGTGCGATCTGGCAGCCTCCCTCCTCCACGAACCCGGGATCGTCTTCCTCGACGAACCGACGATCGGGCTCGACGCCGCGGCGAAGCTCGCCGTTCGCGACTTCGTGCTCACGCTGAACCGCGAGCGCGCGGTGACGGTCATCCTCACCACGCACGACCTCGACGACGTCGAGGCCCTCGCGAACCGCGTGCTGGTGATCTCGAAGGGACGGATCTTCTCCGACGGCCCCCTCGCGGCGCTGCGGGAGCGGGTCTCGTCGGAGCGGCGCCTCCTCGTGGACCTCCGCGACCCCACGGCCGAGGTGGACGAGCCGGGCGTGCGCGTCGTGGAACGCGCCGGGCACCGCCTGACCCTGGCCTTCGACCCGAGACGCGTCTCGCCGGCCGAGCTCATCGCGCGCGTGGCCGCGCGGCACGAGGTCCTGGACCTCTTCGTCGAGAACCCCCCCATCGAGGAGATCGTGGCCCGGCTCTATGCGGAGGAGGCGCGACCGTGACGCCGTACCTCGCGGTGTTCAGCGTGCGTTTCCAGGCGCTGCTCCAGTACCGCGTCGCCGCGCTTGCCGGACTGGTGACGCAGGTGTTCTGGGGCTTCATCCGCGTGATGATCTTCACGGCGTTCTACCGGTCGGCGCCGGCGGGCGCGGCGGCCGGCGCGGCCGCGCCGATGGCGCTGCCCGACGTCGTGAGCTACGTCTGGCTCGGGCAGGCGCTGCTCATGCTCATCCTCTGGCGCCCGGAGCCCGACCTCGTCCAGATGGGGCGCACGGGGAACGTCGCCTACGAGCTCTTGAAGCCGGTGGACCTGTACGGACTGTGGTACGCGCGCGAAGTCGCCGCGCGCGTCGCACCGACCTTGCTACGGGCGATCCCGCTCCTGGCCCTCGCGTATCTCTTCTTCGGTCTCGGCCCGCCGGCCTCGCCCGCCTCGCTCGTCGCGTTCGCGGGTGCGCTCTGCTGCGCGGTGCTGCTCTCGGCCGCCTTCTCGACCATCGCCACGATCGTGGTCGTGCGGACGGTCTCGGGGCGGGGCGCCGTGTCGCTCCTGACCGGGCTCCTGTGGATCTTCTCGGGGATGATCCTTCCGTTGCCGCTGTTCCCCGACTGGGCGCAGCCGGTCCTCGCGGTGCTGCCCTTCCGGGGGCTCATGGACGCTCCGTTCCGCCTCTACCTCGGCCACATCCCGCCCGCGGGCGCGCTTCCGGTCGTGGTCCACCAGCTCGTATGGACGCTCCTCCTCGTCGGTGCAGGCCGCGCGCTCCTCGCGCGCTTCCGCCGGCGTCTCGTGATCCAGGGGGGATAGCCGCGGTGCGCGAGAGCCTCTCCCTCTATCTCGGCTACGTCTCGCTCTCGGTCCGGAGCCAGCTCCAGTACCGCGCGTCCACCGTCCTGCTCGCGCTGGGCAACCTGGTGGTGACGGGCGTGGAGTTCCTCGGGCTCTGGGCGCTCTTCGATCGGTTCGGGCGGATCCAGGGCTTCTCGCTGCCCGAGGTCGCGCTCCTCTACGGGATGGCGAACGTCTCCATGGCGCTCGCCGAGGCGTTCACGCGCGGATTCGACCACTTCGACCAGCTCGTGAAGTCGGGCGAGTTCGACCGGCTGCTGCTCCGCCCGCGGGGCACCGCGTTCCAGGTGGTGGCGCAGGACCTGCAGCTCCTCCGGCTGGGGCGCCTCGCGCAGGGCCTCGTGGTGCTCGCGTGGGCGACGTCGCGTCTCGACGTCGTCTGGTCGATCGGGCCGGCAGCGCTCCTGGTGGCCGCGGTCCTCGGCGGGGCGTGTCTCTTGTCGGGCCTCTTCGTGCTCCAGGCGACGCTCGCGTTCTGGACGGTCGAGAGCCTGGAGATCATGAACACGCTCACCTACGGCGGCGTCGAGACCGCCCAGTACCCACTTCCGATCTACGACCGCTGGTTCCGGGACTTCTTCACCTTCGTGGTCCCGCTCGCGTGCCTCAACTACTTCCCGCACCTCGCGATCGCGAACGTCGAGGACCCGCTCGGCACGCCCGCGGTCGTCGCCTGGCTGTCGCCGCTCGCCGGACCGGTGTTCCTCGCGGTGTCGCTGGCCGCGTGGCGCGTCGGCGTGCGTCACTACCGTTCGACCGGGAGCTGATCAGGGGGTGTGGCCACCGAGCGGCACCGTGGCGGAGGGGTGGACCGGCGTGAGGCCGCGGAGGTCCGGCAGCGCGAACGTGGTCTGCCCGTTCCCGCCGTACGTGGTGCCGAGGAGCGAGAAGAGCGCCTGGTTCGCCGCGATGGACAGGATCTGCCCGTCGCAGAAGGCCCACCCCTGCGGCGCGAAGTTCCCGGCGAAGAGGACGATCCCGCCCAGGTACGGGTCGAGGAACGACGTCTGCGGCGGCGGGATCTGGAGGTCGCTCGATCCCTCGGCCGGGGCCTCCAGGGCGCGGGAGGGGAAGATGCCCTGCAGCGCGATGATGTAGTTGAGCCCGAGCCCGGAGACGCCGCCCGCGTCGGCGGGGTGGTGCGCGTCGGGATCGGCCTCGTGCTGCTGCAGGTCCTGCGAGAGCGTCTGGACCTCGCCCGCCAGGGTCGCGTTCTCCGTCTCGAGCGTCTGAACGCGTGTCGTGAGCGCGGCCACGTCGGCGGCGAGCTCGTCCACGCGGTTCTGGAACGGGATGCTCGCCCCGCCACAGGCCGCGATCACGGCCACACCGAGCGCGAGCCCCAGGAGCGACTGAAAAGATCTGCGCCGCATCGGCCACCCTCCCTCCCCGACAGGTGGCCGCGGGGCCAGGCGCCCGTCCGCGGCCGAAGGAGCCGATCGGGGGGGATCGGCGCCGGTCCGCGGGACCCTACCGCGGTGCGCCGGGCGGACACCCGACGCGCTCCCGACCGCCGGGCCGAAAGACCCGGGGCCTGCGCGGCCGACCGTCAGGGGAGCGCCGCGGCCGCGGCGTGGAGGAGCGCCTTCAGCTCGGCGTAGCTCGCGGGGTCGGAGAGGTCGTGCTCGGTCAGGTTGTAGACCGTGTTCCGTCGATTCGCGCCGCCGAGGATCACGACGTCGCGGTACGTGACGTCCCACGACGTCCACACGTTCTCCGACGACGCGTCCTGGAGCCAGGGGATGGACCGCCCGTCGGTGATCGAGGCGTTCCCGCTCTCCTCCCCGACCGCGTTCACGCCGAGAAGGTCCACGCGGGCCGGCGGCGTCTCCGCCGCGAGCTCCTGCGCCATCTGGTCCAGGTAGCCGAACTGGCTCGAACAGTAGCTTCAGGTCGCGTGCCCGAAGTACCAGGCCGACACGCGCCCGAGGTGATCGCGCGGCGATACCTCCCCGCCGAAAGTCGCGCTGTTCGGGTTGACGTCCGGGAGGTGGAAGTCCGCGACGACCTCGGTCGGGAGCCCGCCTCCTCCGCTCCCGCCTCCACCTCCGCCCCCGCACGCGGCGAGGGCGAAGCCGACCACGAGGGCGAAAGCGATCGAACGGGTCACGGTGAGCTCGGGCTCCGGGCCAAGGCGGCGCGGCTCATTCGACACGGGGCCCGGGCGGCGGGCAACGCCGCCCGCCGCCGCGCGCGTACGCCGGTTCGCGTACCGCCGTCCGCCCCGGCGCCCCCGCAACGCGGGACCGGGAACCGGCGCCTCGGGGGACGCGCCCGGAACGCCGAGCGGCGGGCGCGTCGTGGCCCGGGGGGTACGCCCTACCAGCGGTCGCGTCGGCCGCCGTAGCCGCCGCCGCCCCCGCGGCCGCCGCCACCGCCCTCGCGGGGCCGGGCGACGTTCACCTTGAGGTTCCGCCCGCCGAAATCCTGGCCGTCGAGGGCCTGGATCGCGGCCTCGGCCTCGGCGTCGGTCGCCATCTCGACGAAGGCGAAGCCGCGGGGGCGGCCCGTCTCTCGATCGGTGACGATGTTGACCGCGCGCACGGAGCCGTGGGCGGCGAACGCCTCCTCCAGCTCAGCCTCGGTGCAAGAAAAGGGGAGATTCCCCACGTAGAGCCTGTTCTGGGACACGGGCTACCGTCCTCTGCCGCCGGGTCTCCGGGCCCCCCGGAAGACCCCCCGGGGTCGGACACGCCGGCACCTCTGTCGGGTCATGACCGTACCCCCACGGGACGCGCGCGTCTCCCAACGGCGCGACCCCGTTCGGGTCCGGGTCGTCCGTCTCGCCCCCTCCGCGCGGGCCGCGGCCCGCGGCGTCAGGGAAACGACGGAAGCCGGGGCCCGAGCGCCTCCGCGAGCACGCCGGCGAGGCGGTCGGTGGCGACGGGGTCGTTCACCTGCTCGCAAAACGGAACGAACGCCCCGGCGAGGAGGTCGCGCCGGGCCTCGAGGCAGAGCGTCCGGCCCGGCCAGCGGCTCGCGAAGCGGTGTCCCTGCGTGAGGGGGTGGAGCTCGTACGTCGCGCACTGGGCGTGGTCGTACCCGGCGCGCCCGAGCGCCTCCGAGACCGCCGCCACGAGCCCCTCGTCGGCGAGCGTCACGCCCTCGGGGTCGCGAGAGATCAGGTCCACCTCCGGGCGCAGCCGAAAGCGCGTGATCCGCTCGGGCCGGTACGCCTCGTGGAGGCGCTCGACGATGCGCTCGTCCACGTCCAACTCGACCGTCCGCGGCGCATAGCTGTGCACCATCCAGGCGAGACCGCCCGCGTCGATGCAGCGTTCGTACGCCGCGGTGGTGAGCGTCCGATACGCCTCGTAGCAGGCGAAGAGGTACGCGACGTCGCCGGGCTCCTTCACGTAGCTGGCGATGCCCGGCGTCACGTCGCCCGCCGTGGACGAGCTCGGCACGGTGGCCGCGTCGATCACGCGATTGCAGTCCACGAAGGTCCGCGGGACGAGGCATCGGATCAGCTCGACCCGCGCGTCGGGCCTGTCGGCGCGCACGTGCCGCGCGATCGCCGCCGCGAGCTCCGGCGCCCCCGCGTCCGTGTTCACGAAGAAGTAGTCGAGGAGGTCGTCGGCGAACGCCCCGGCGAGCCGGCGGCGAACCGCGGCGAAGTCGGCGCCGCGCGTCGCCCCGTGCGGCACCTCGAGGAGGAGGTGCGGCGGCGCTCCGTCCCGCGCGCCCTCGGGACCGAGGCGATGGACCTCGGCGACGTCGGACGGAGACGGCTTCGTGCTCACGACCAGCCCCCCGAAGCAGCGCGCCGAAGCGCGCGGTCCGCACTCACCGCACCGGCCGGCGCGGCGCGCGCGCCAGCAGCCACCCCGTGATCCCCACCTGGAGCAGGAACGACGCGAGGAGCGCGTAGCCGAGAACCGCCGCCAGGTGCCGCCGGTCCGACCAGACGCCTCGCGCCTCCCACAGGTCCTGGTCGCGGAGCCAGCGGGAGAACGCCGAGGGGTCGGACGGCCGGTCCCCGGGCGCGGTCGCGGCGACGAGCGCCGCGCGGCCGTACCGCGTCTCGAGGACGGCGGCCTCCTTCCGCGGCGAGGCCGTCAGGAGGAGGTAGAGCCCCAGGTGGGCCAACGCGATCACCCCGAGCACGAGCCCCACGCGCCCCCAGGGCACGGTCGAGGTGGTCGGTCCGGGGACGACGGCCGGGGCCCGCGTGGTCATCGGGCCCGCGCGGCCACGTCGTCGAGGATCGCGTTCTCCTCGGGAAACTCGCCCGTCTCGAGCTTCGACCAGATCCGCTCGCCGTCCACCGTGACCTCGAAACACCCTCCACCGGAGGGGACCAGCTCCAGCGACGCGACCCGCTGCTTCAAGTTCTCGAGGAGCACGGCCGTCAGACCGACGGCCTTCGGCTCGTAGCCTCAGACGGCGCAGTACTCGATGCGGATCTTCATGGGACCTCCGGCGGGCGGATCGTACCCGCGGACGCGAGGCTTCGGGGCCGCGGAGCGGGCGATCTTCCGACCGGTGCGCGCCGCGGCGCGGCACGCGCCGACCGCGCCACGTCGAAATGCGGGCCTTTCGGGCCCGGACGCGGTATCGTCCGGCCGTCATGCGCGCGCCCGGCGTGTCCCCGCTCGTTCGCTTCCCGATCGCGCGGCCCCGAGGAGGCCCGGCGCGCCGCGGCGCGTGGTCGGCGTAGCCAGGGACGCGATGCGAAACCGCCCCGCGCTCCTCACGGTGCTGACCTTCCTCGGCCTGATCACGGTCGGGACGGTCGCGCTCGACCTCTTCGGCTTCGCCCCCGGTTCCGGGCACGGCTTCCTGCACGCCGCCTTCACCTCCACCTCGGCGGTGTGCGTCACGGGCCTCACGGTCGTGGACCTGCAGAAGGAAATGCCCTTCACCGGACAGCTCCTCGTGCTGATCCTGCTCCAGGTCGGCGGCCTCGGCGTCCTCACCCTCTCGAACTGGGTGATGCTGACGCTCCGCCGCCGGCTCGACCTCGGCGGCGCGGTCCTGACCCGGGAGACGTACGGCGGCCTCCCGCGCGTGACGCCGACCGAGCTCCTGGGCCACATCGTGGTGTTCACGTTCGTGACGGAGGCCCTCGGCGCCGCCCTGCTCCTGGTGCGCTTCATGGGCAAGGCGCCCTTCGGGACCGCGCTCTGGCAGGCCGTCTTCCACGCGGTCTCGGCGTTCTGCAACGCGGGCTTCTCGCTCTTCTCCACGAGCCTGTCCGCGTACCGCGGCGACACCGTGGTGAACGTCGTGATCATGGCCCTGATCTTCGCGGGCGGCATCGGCTTCGTGGCGGCCGCGGACGTCGTCCACTGGTTCGGCCGGCGCGTGCGCCGCCAGCGGCATCGCCTCCACTTCCACACGCGGGTCGTCCTCGTCACGAGCATCGTGTTGATCGTGGCGGGCGCCGTCCTCTTCTACGTCTTCGAGTCTACGAGCCAGCTCGAGCCCGGGGGGCAGGGGGCGAGCGTCGTTGACTCGCTCTTCCTCTCGGTCACGGCGCGCACCGCCGGCTTCAACACGGTGGACACGGGGCACCTCACGAACATGAGCCTGCTCGTGCTCGTGCTGTTGATGGCGGTCGGCGCCTCGCCGGGCTCGACCGGCGGCGGCATCAAGACGAGCACCATCGCGATCATCTCGGCCCGCGTGTGGAGCCACGTCCTGAACCGGCCCGACACGGAGATGCTGGGCCGGAGCGTCCCGCGCGCCGTCGCGGCGAAGGCCATGGCCATCTTCATGATCTACGGGATCGTGGTGATCCTGGCGTTGCTCTCCCTCCAGGCGACGGAGTTCGGCGACGTCCCACACGACCTCGCGCGGGGGCTCTTCCTGGAGCACCTCTTCGAGGTGGTCAGCGCCCTCAGCACCGTCGGGCTCTCCACGGGCGTCACGACGACCCTCTCGGACCGTGGCCTCGAGATCATCATGGCCTGCATGTTCATCGGGAGGGTCGGGCCGCTGGTGCTCGCCGCGTCGGTCATCGGCGAGCGCCGGCGTCTGGCGTACGCTCATCCCGAGGGCGACGTCATGGTCGGGTAGAGGGAGGTAGCGCATGCCCACGACCCACGAGACCTTCGCGATCCTCGGGCTCTCCAAGTTCGGCTTCCGCACCGCCGTGGGCCTGTTCGAACGCGGCGCGCGCGTGGTCGCGGTGGACAAGGACGAGCGCCTCATCCAGAAGATCTCGCAGCGCGTGACGAAGGCCATCCAGGCCGACGCCACGGACCTCGACGTGATGCAGCACGTCGGCGCCTTCGACGTGGACACGGTCGTCATCGCGTTCCGGAGCGCGTTCGACGCCGCCGTCCTCCTCGCCTACCACGTCCGGCTCAAGACGAAGGTGAAGCGGATCGTCGCGCAGGTGGACACCGACGAGAAGGCCGAGGCGCTCAAGCTGATCGGCGTCGATCTGGTGGTCTTCCCCGAGAGCGACACGGCCGACCGTACGGTGCAGCGCCTGCTCACGCCCGACCTGGTGGAGCAGATCCTGCTCGGGCCGAGCGAGGCGATCGTGGAGCTCCCCGCGCCCGACGAGTACCTGGGTCGCACGCTCACCGAGCTCCAGATCCGCGCGCGCTACGGCATCTACGTGATCGCGATCAAGCGGAGCACCGGCCAGGGCGAGCCGAAGGACGTGCTCGTCGCGCCCCCGCCGGACACGCGGTTCGCCGCGGGCGACACGATGCTGCTCCTCGGCGCGCGCCAGCGGCTGCAGGAGCTCGCCGCCGACATCAAGAAGGAGTGACGGGGAGCGCGTCGTCAGACCGAGACGCGGTTCTTCCCGGCGCGCTTCGCGCGGTACAGCGCGGCGTCGGCGCGCGCGACGAGGTCCTCCGGGCCCTCGTTCCCCGTCGGCCCGGCGGCGACGCCGATGCTGATCGTCGGCGCGAGGCGGATCCCCTCCTTCTGGATCACCGCCGCCTCCAGGGTCGTGCGGATCTGCTCCGCCACGGCGCAGGCGGACGGGAGGTCGGACGGCGCCAGGAAGGCGCAGAACTCGTCGCCGCCGAACCGGCACGCCTGTCCCGCGGCGCCGAGCACCCCGGCGATCAGTCGTCCGGTCTCGCCGATCGCGTGCGCTCCAAAGAAGTGGCCGTGGGTGTCGTTGATCCGCTTCACGCCGTCCATGTCCATCATCAGGACGGCGACGTCGTGCTTCGAGCGGCGCGCGAGGTCGGTCGCGTTCGCGAGGGCGTCGTCGAAGCGGCGTTTCGACTCGAGCCCGGTCAGCGGGTCCGTCCCCACGATCTCCGCCACCTCGGTCTGGTAGCCGAGGTCCAGGTCGTCGGCCAGGTCGAACCGGAGGACGGTCTGCCCCACGAAGATCTTGTCCCCGTCGGCGAGCGGGCGCGCCTCGTGGAGGTCGTCGTCGCCGAGCCGCGTCCCGTTCGTGGAGCCGAGATCCTCGACGAGGTAGCCCTCGCCCGCGCCGCGCCGCACCCGGAGGTGGCGCCACGAGACGCCGAGGTCCTGGAGCCGGAGGCCCGCCTCGGGCGCGCGCCCCACGACGAGCTCGCTCTCGACCACGGCGTGGAGCCCGAGGTCGTGTCCCCCGCCGTGGATCACGATCAGCGAGCCGCGGGCCCGACGAGGCGCGCTCGGGCGCTCCGGCCGCATGCGGACCGTGCGCGTGGGATCCCACGGCTCGTCCTCCGGGCTGGGTCGTTCGGGGTCGGCCATCCGCTCGTCACCTCGCGAGGTCGGGGGATGGTACCTCGCGGCGCCGGTGCCACGGGCCGGCGCGAGGCGAGGCGAACGGACGCGCCGCGCGACGCCGCTCGGGCTCAGCGGACTCCCGCGCGGACCTCGAGACGGAGGGGACGCCCCTCCTCGTCCGAACCGAGCTCCAACGAGAGGACGTCGTCTCGGGCGAGCACCGCGTCCGCGCGCCGGGAGAGGACTCGTTCGTCCGGGAGGTGGAGGACGCCGTGCGCCGCGCCGTTCCCGCGCCGCGTCTCCACCGCCCGGATCGCGCGTCGCTCGACGTCGAGCCCGAGGCGGACCGTGCGCGCGTCCGGCCCGACCTCGGGACGCGCGACGATCCGCCAGCCGTCGAAGAGGACCCCGACCCGGGGGTCCGCGATATGGATGCTTCACCCCACCTCGGGGTCGCTGTCCACGATCGCCGCGCGATCGGCGCCCAGACGGAGAACCGCCACGTCGCCCGAGCGCGCCGCGAGCGTGCCCCGGCCCACGACGTCGTCTCCCGCGCGCAGCGCGAGGCGCACCGTGGCGCCTCGGAGGATCGGGGACTCCCACGCCGCGAGCGCGGCGCGCGCGCGCCCGATCGTCGCCTCGTCGCCCGCGACGAACACGCGGCCGCGCGCCGAGACCTCCAGGTCCGCGTCCGGGAGCGCGCGCCGAAGCGCGGCGAGCAGCCGCTCCGGCGGCCATGCCGGCGGCGTCGGCTCCCACGAGACCGTCCCCGGCCGCGGCGTGAGCCCTCCCCGGGTCGCGGGGAGGAGGACCGCGTCCATGGGGGAGGCGGCCAGCGCGCTCGCGTCGAGCGCGCGGAGCGGACCGTCGGGAACACCGGGATCCGGCGCGCGGACGCGGGCCGTCACGTGGACGGCGAGGCGCCGCGCCCCCGCGGAGAAGCTCGTCTCGAGCGCCTCGCGGGGACCGACGGTCCCGGACATCCGCGCGAGCGCGCCCTCGTAACGCGCGAGGTCGAGCGTGCCGAGGAAGCGCGCCTCCGTCGGGACGGCGGGGACGGGTCGCTCGAAGCGGCCGGCCGCCACGACGGCCTCCAAGAGGACCCGGCCGCCCGCGACGAGGTGCGGGCACACGAAGACCCGCACACCGTCCTCGAGCGGACGCACCACGGGATTCCCCAGCGCGGACGGGGCGAACCCGCCGGAGTTGTCGCACGCGAGCTCCGGGTCGACGTCGGTCACGAAGGCCCGCCGCGTGGTGGTCGCGAGGGCCACCCCGTGGCCCGGCGCCGCCGACGCGGTCCCCCGCCAGCGGACGCCGGCGCCCTCGACCTCCACGTCCACGTCGATCCGGGTCAGGAGGTCGGCTGCCAGACGCCGGCGCGCCGCGTCGTCCACCGCGGGGACCCGGTCCTCGATCCAGGCCTCGACGGCGGTCGCGAAGGGACGTGCCCACGCCGCGCGGCTCCCGTCCGGGTCCCGGAGGGGGTCGGGCGGGGCGAACGCCTCCGCGTAGCCGAGGCTCGTCCGTTCCGCGAGGTCCCCGGCGTCGAGGTCCACGTCGAGCGGCTCGCTCGCGAGCGTGCGCCACGGGGCCAGGTCGGGCGCGTCGTCGGCACGCAGGGTCCGCGGCCCGAGGGCGAAGCCCGCCCCGAGGAGGAAGATCCCCGCCATCGCGCGCCCGCGCGTCAACGTGCTTCCGGCTCCGGCGTGACCGCGATCTCGAGCTCCAGTCGCCGGCCATCGGCGAGGGTGCCTACGTCGCGCACGGTCGGCCGGCCCGCTTCCAGGACGAGGTCGTCGCTGACGAACGCCTCCCGCGCGTCGGGGACCTCGACGTCGCCCGTGCACTCGTTCTCCGTCGGTCGGGCCGCGAGCGCGTCCGATGCCGTGACGAAACGCAGCTCGAGCGACAGCGCGTGCGTTCCCTCGATCGGCGTCGCGGTCGCGCGAAGGCCCACCTCGAGGCCGTCGAAGAGAGTCTTCACGATCGGGTCGCCCACCCGGGCCTCCTGCGCCACCTCCACGTCCCAGTCCGCGAGGTACGCGCGCTCGCGGCCGAGGACGAGGGACGCGGGGATCCCGTCGGCGAGGTCGGCGCCCGCCTCCGCGAGGAGCGTGGGCGCGCCGTCGGCGCTCCGGGCGCGGAGGCGGAGCGTCACCCGCGCGCCGCCCGTCGCCCGCCCCTCGAGCTCCTGGGCGCGCGCGCGCGCCGCGGCGCGGGCCGCCGGGCTCCCGCGCACGTAGACGGCGTCGCCCAGCGCCTCGACGCCGCTCTCGTCGTCCGAGAACGCCTCCGGCGCGGCCGCCTCGAGGCGCGACGCGAGGCCGTCCGCCGACGCGGGCGCGAGGAGGTCCGGCGCACGCAAGAGGAGGCGCGGCGCGAAGCCGTCGTCGGGCACGGTCACGAAGACGAGCGCGCGCGGGTCGCTCGTGAGCGCGAGGAGGTCCAGACGATCGAACGGCAGCGCGGACCCCGCGGTCGTCGGGGCGGGGGCGGGCGTCGGCGTCGCGCGGAGGAGGAACGCGACCAGGTCGCCGGACGCCTCGCGGAGCGCGAGGACGCGGCTCGCGACGCCGTCCGTGACCGTGCGGCACGACGCGCGGAGGACGCGGCAGGACGGCATGTCGAGCGTTCCGAAGGGCGCGACCCCGAGGTCGAGTCGTCGCATCGGGCCGTCGCGGGACGCGGCCTCGACGTGGGCCTCCAAGAGCACGCGCCCGTCGAGGAGCGGAAGCGGTCGCGCCTCGACGCGCCACCCGGTATCGAGGTCCTCGACGTCCGGGTCCCCGACGATCGACGCCTGCGCGATCTCCACGCTGTAGTCCGCGACGTACCGGACGCGTTCCACCTCGCCGACCACCGCGACGCGACCCGGCGCCACGCGGGCGGTGCCGCGGCGCGGCGCGCTCGCGGCGCGGCGGAGCGCCGCCGCCTCGTCGGGATCGAGCCGCCCCCGGAGCACGGCGGCGAGGAGCGCAGGGTCGAGCTTCGCGACCGCCTCCGCGGGCACGCGGAGGAGCTCCGCTTCGACGTCCACCCGCCGCGACGCCAGACGCCAGAGCCCGGCGAGGAACGCCCCGGCGCGCGCCTGGACCTCTGGCGGTCCCTCGACGTGGAGCCACCTCCCGTCGAGCGAGGCCGAGCCCTCGTGGTCGGTCACGAAGGTGTGCACGAGCTCGGTGAGCGTCGCCGCGTCGAGGAAGGGGACGGGCGGCACGGCCCCGTTCGAGAGCCCGGTCCCCGTCGCCTCGTCGATCAGCTCCACGGCCGCCTGGCCCCGCGGGAAGATCCCGAGCGGCCCCGTCACGCCTTCCGGCCGGCTCTCGAGGAGCGCGCCCACGTCGTAGACCCGCGACGCGGGCGAAGGGGGCTCGTCCCCGGCCCACAGGTCCACGGAAACGAGGAGCAGTCCGGTGACGACGAGGAGGCCGAGGCGAATTCGGGTACGCACGAGTCTGGGAACGCCGACGCGGGGATTCGGCACGGCGCTCACCGGTAGCCCAGGGACCGGAGCACGTGGCGCGCGTGCCGCCACACGGTCGCGCGCTGGCTCCAGGTGAGCTGGCGACGCCAGCCCTCCGGGGTCGCCCCGCCGAGGAACCCCTTCGGCTCGGCCGCCCAGTCGTCCCCCCCCTGCCCCGCGCGCACGTTCTCGGCGTCGTGGCGACGGACGGCCAGGGCGACCTGCTCGTCCGAGGCCTCGATCCCCGCGAAGCGCGCGATCTCCCGGAGCCGCGCCGCGGCGTCGGCGTGGAGCGACTCGTAGCGCACCTCGAGATACCGCTCGGGCCCGAGGCGGGCGCCCGCCGCGCGGGCGGCCTCGACGTGCTTCACCCAGAGCCGCGCGGCGTGCCGCGTGCGACGAGGCGCCCACTCCTTCCCCCACCCCTCGGCCGCCGCGAGGAGCGACGCGACGACCGCCCGTCCGTCGCGAACGACGTGCACGAAGCGCGAACGGGGCAGGACGTCCACGATCTGATCGAGGAGGAGCGCGTGCCCGGGCGTCTTCTCGACGAGGACGCGCGCGTCCGGCGCGGCCGTCACGAGTGGGCCCATCCAGCGCCCCCACAGCCGGCGGATCTCGCCCACGAGCTCGTCGCGCGGGACGTACTGGGAGAGTCCGATCCGACGTGTGGAGGCCGCGGTCAGGTCGTAGCTCACGAGCGCCGGGCCGAGCGCGGTGAAGAAGTGGGACTCGACGCCGCCCACGACCCCCGGAAGGTCGAGGAGCAGGCGCCGGACCCACGTCGTCCCGCTGCGGGGCGCGCCGACGACGAAGAGGGTGTCCACGTGGGTCACCCACGCGGTCGGGTCCCCCCGGGGGGCCGCCGCGGCGACATCGCACGGATCGGCCGGATCGGCGTTCACGATGCGGAGCATAGGCGCGAGGGGGGGCGGGGCCGACGTCCCCCCGGTCGTGACGTCGGCTGCCGCCTCCCCTCGTAGACTCCGTCGGTCCCGAACCCGTCCAAGACCCAGGGAGGAGACCCCATGTCCCGACGCCTCGCCGTTCTCGCCGCTGCGCTCGTCGCCGTGCTCGCCGTGGGCCTCGGCGCCCGGAGCCTGCTCGCCGCCGACACGGCCTCGCCGCCGCCGACCGACCCGGCCGCCCAGGCGCGCGCGCTCTTCGAACAGGGCAAGATCGTCGAGGCGCACGACGCGTACGTGGCCCTCGCCGCCGCCCATCCGGACGACGCCGCGATCACGCGGCAGGCGAAGATGCTCGGCCACGTCCTCGACCTGGAGAAGGCCGTCCGGGACGACGAGCCGAGCTGCGCCTGGCAGAACGAGGTGGGCCAGCTCCACGGCTTCTATCACCACGCGAAGCTCTGGAACAACGCGCTCGCGCTCGACCGCGCCGCCTTCGAGAAGGCCGACACCGCGTCCACGGCCGCGTTCGTGGGCGACACGCTGCTCGAGATGGGGAAGGACCAGGAGGCCGCGGCCTTCCTCGACGGCCTTCGCGAGGGCCAGAAGGACACGTCCGTCCGGGTGGAGCTGGACCTCGCGTGGGCACGGCTCGGGAAGTCGGACGCGGTGAAGGCGGACCTCGCGACGCTCCCCGAGACGGACGCGAAGGACGTCGCGCTCGGCTACGAGCTCGCGCGCGTGCACGCGCGGCTCGGCGACGGGGTCGCGGCGAACGGCACGCTCGAAACGGCCTTCCAGGCCTGCCCGCCCCGCGCCCTCGCCTCGCTCCTCGCCCGCACGAAGGCGAGCCCCGACTTCGCCAAGCTCGTCGGCACGGACGGCTTCGAGAAGGTGATGGCGACCGCCGCGAAGCGCGCCGAGGCCGCGTGCGCGGGCTGCCCCTGCGCCGGCGGCTGCGACGGGGCGTGCGGCGGCTGCGCCGGGCACTGCGACGGACACTGCGGCGGGCACTGCGGCGACGGCGGCGGTTGCGGCGACTGCCCGAAGTCGGGCGACTGCCCGAAGTCGGGGGGCTGCCCGAACTCGGGTGGCTGCCCCGGCGGTGCGTGCCCCTCGGACAGGCCGGCGAAGAAGGAGGGCGGTTGCCCCTCCTGTCCGCACGCGAACGGGTAGGAACCCCGTCCTGCGCGCGGCCGTGCCCGCGGCGCGGCGTTCCGCCGCCCGCGGGCGCGAGCCTGATCGCGAAGCGGGCCCCGTCCGCGAGGTCCAGGAGCGTCCCCCCGAGCGTCACGCCGTGTCCGGGCTCGCGGCGGGCGGGGCCCGCGCCGCGACGGCGGGACCGATGAGGTCCACGCCGCCCTCCTCCGAGATCACGATGGCGAGCGCGCGGTGCTCGCTCCCGTCCACGTACCGCACGGCGGAGTTGAAGCGTGCGCCCCGGGCGGGGTCGCCGCGGCGCGACGCGCGGCCGTCGAGGATCACGCCGATCGCGTGGCAGACGCCCTCGGGATCGACGAGCACGGCGCCGTCGATGCCCGTGACGAGCGGGACGGTGTCGGGCGAGAGCGGCACGGGCCGGATCCTGAGGGCCTGGCTCCCGAGGCGGAGCGCCTCCGCCTGGGCGCCGTCCGACACGACCACCGTCGTCCCGCGGCGCTGGTGGATCGCCAGGATCGCGATCGCGAGCAGGCGCTCGAAGCGCCGCGGCTCGACGTGCCCGAAGGCCCGCGAGAGGCCCCCACGAAACTCGTCCTCGTCGATCTCGCTCCGCGCGAGGCGCGGGCGCCCGTTCTGCACCCGCATCAGGACGGCATCGGCGTGCGAGAGCTCCCACGTGGCGTGCCCCAGCACCTCGACCTCGAAGAGGCTCTCCGCGTGCCGCTCGTACGCACCCGTCGTGCGCCCGAGCCCGAACACGCGCGCGGCGTCCGTCAGGAGGCAGAGGTCGCCGCCGGTGAGCTCGAGCACCTTGCGCACGCCGCGACGGTCCTCGAGGTCGATCGGCTGGTGGAACTCCAGCACGACCTCGACGTCGGGGTGGCCGCGCGCGGCGACGATCAGGCGGCCGTGGCCCTCGCCGCCCTCGTAGCGCATGCTCGCGATCAGGTCGCACGCCTGGAAGAACCGCGACGCGTCCACGCAGCCCGCGGCGTGCGCGGGAACGCACATGAGGCGGCGGCCCGCCGCGCGCAGGATCTCGTCGGCGGTCGCGGAGGTGGACTCGTCGGCGCGCGGGCGGTAGTCGGAGATCGCCGCGGAGGCCGCCTGGAGCGTTTCCGTGACCGCCGCGTCGAGGAGCGACGACGCGAGCGGCGCCCCGTCCTCGCCCTGCCGCCGGCGGAGCGCGTAGTACGCCTGGTAGATGCCGGCCTTGAGCTCGAGCGCGGGCGCGACGAGGTACGGGCCGAGGCCGCGCGGCGCGCCGACGAACGTCTGGAGCGCGTCCGGACCCTCGCCGCGCCGCAGCCCCTCCTCGACCGTGCGCCGCAGCCGGTCGGCCGCGACCCACTCGCGCGCGGGCCCGTCGCCCGGGACCACCGACCCGCCTTCGGGCTCCGCCCCGTCGGCGCCGGCGAGCGGGCGAAGGACCTCGGGGTCGCGCGTCGTCGCGCCGGACGTCACCAGGTACGAGGGCCCCGCGTCCTCGTCCCCGGGGAGGGCGGCGAGGAGCGCCGTGGCCTCGAGCTGCGGGTCGAGCTCGTCGAAGACCTCGCGAACGAGGACGTTCAAGGCGCCCCCGAGCGTGCTCAGGTGGTGCTCCACGCCGACCGAGGTTACCCGGGGGGGGCGTCGGCCGAACGCGTCCGGTCGCGACCGGGCCGGCCTTCGTGGCCCCCCCTTCGGAGAGAATCCCCCCATGGTCTCTCGGGGCAAGAGCGACCGGGTCGCGGTCCGACCCGCCCGTCCCGCCCGCAGCGGCGCGGCCGGCGCGTTCCGGATCGGCATCCTCGGCACGGGCGCCTGCCTCCCGGCGACGGCCTGGAGCAACGCCGACCTCGCGCGCTTCGTGCCGTCGGACGACGCCTGGGTGCGCCGGCGCACGGGCATCCGGTCGCGCCGGGTACTCGGCGAGGACGAGAGCATCCTCGGGATGGCGGTCGAGGCCTCCCGCCAGGCGCTCGCGGCGGCGGGCGTGGCTCCGAAGGACGTGGGCGAGGTCCGGGTGGCCACGTGCACGTGGAACCGGCTCCCGAGCCTGGCGTCGCAGGTGCAGCGCGCCCTCGGGATCGCGGGCTCGGCCGCGGCGGACGTGGAGGCGGGCTGCGCGGGCTTCGTGTACGCGATCGAGGACGTGTGGAGCCGTATGTGGCTCGAGCGGCACCGCTACGGTGAGGGCCGCGCGGCGCTCGTGGTCGGGGCCGACGCGCTCTCGCACATCGCCGACTGGACCGACCGCTCCACGTGCGTCCTCTTCGGGGACGGAGCCGGCGCCGTGGTCCTCGGCGACGTGGCGGCGGGCGGGATCCTCGCCGCGCACACCGGCGCGGACGGGCGACACGGCGACCTCCTCTACACCGAGGCGGGACCGGACGGCCCGCGGCCGCTCGACGGGCCCGGCCGCGGCCGGCGCGCGGTCCAGGTCCTGCGCATGGACGGGCGGCGCGTGTTCCAGGCCGCGGTGGACGCGATGGTCTTCGAGGTCCGTGCCGTGCTCGACCGGGCCGAGGCCGCGACGGGTCGCCGGTACGGGATCGGCGACGTGGACCTCGTGATCCCCCACCAGGCGAACCTGAGGATCATCGAGCGGGTGGCGAAGCGGCTCGGCGTCCCCTCCGGGCGCGTGTACGCGGACGGGATCGTCCGCTACGGGAACACGTCCGCGGCCTCGATCCCGCTGGCGTACGCGGACCTCGCGTCGCGAAACGGGGCGCTCCCGCGCCCGCGCCTGGAGCTGGACGTCGCGTTCGGCGCGGGCTTCGCGTCGGGCGCGGTCCTGCGCGAGGTCGTGTAGGCCGACGGGCGCTAGCCCTCGGTCTTGGGGATCTCTTCCTCCCCCACCACGCGCTTCCCGCACCGGTGGACCGCCTCGCGGAGCTCGGGGAGGACCGCCGCGCGGTCCGTGCCGGCGACGAGGTCGATCGAGACGAGCCCCTTCTTCCAGTCCGCGTGCACCTCGCGCACCCCCGCCACCTTCCCGATCTCCTTCTCGAGCTCGATCTGGCAGCCCTCGCAGTACGTCTTCCAGACGCTCACCTCGAGGTGGTCGCCCTTCGGGTGCCAGGCCGCGTCGCCGGGCCCGTCCGATCGGGAGGAGCAGCCGCCGAGGCCCCCGGCGAGGAGCGCCAGGGGGAGGAGCGCGAGGGACAGGAGGAGGAGCGGAGTCGCGAGGAGCGTGCGCATTCGTGGAGTTTCGCACCGGACCGCGGGTCCTCGGAGGGCCGCGTCCGGGACGGGGGCGAGGTCGGCGGCGCCCCCCCCGACCGGGCGCGGCCGGTCGGACGGGGGGCTCGTGTTTCGCGCCCCTCCTCGACCCGTACCATCCGCACTCCGGTTGCAGGGACCGGACGAGGTGGGCTCGTGGGGCGCGTTCGCGGCAGGGCTCGCGGACCAACCCTCGGGCGGCCGGGACTCTCGCCCCGACCGACCGACACGCACCCCGGGCGGAGGCGGACCAAGCGACCATGTTCACGCGCAAGTTCGATCGGCGGGTCAAAGTCTTCCTGGGCACCGCCGTCTT
Organism: uncultured Planctomycetota bacterium; assembly: GCA_963752285.1. Lineage (GTDB taxonomy): Bacteria > Planctomycetota > PLA2 > PLA2 > JAEUHO01 > CAVVXN01. The sequence continues at coordinate 33,392 of CAVVXN010000004.1, read as the reverse complement.
CTCGCTCCTCCTCGGTGGCTCCTTCGGCACCTACGCGCTGTGGCAGGCGAACATGGAGGAGGGCTACCAGCCCGCGCAGCCCCTGTACTTCCCGCACTCGGTGATGGCGGGGAAGTACCGGATCCCGTGTCTCTACTGCCACACGAACGCCGAGAAGGGCGCGCACGCGGGCATCCCCCCGGTTTCCACGTGCATGAAGTGCCACAAGGAGGTCCAGCCCAAGGGCTCCAACGGCGAGATCAAGGAGAACGTCCAGCAGCTCCTCGACTACGACGCGAAGCACGAGCCGATCCCGTGGGTAAAGGTCCACGACCTCGCCGACTTCGTGTACTTCGACCACAGCCGTCACCTGAACCCGAAGACTGGCCTCAGCTGCGTGGACTGCCACGGCGAGGTCGAGAAGATGGACCGGGTCGTCCGGGTCCACTCCTTGAAGATGGGCTGGTGCCTCGACTGCCACAAGCAGCCGCCGCCGCCCGGCTCGCCGCCCGAGCAGAAGACGCGGGCGCCGATCCACTGCTACACGTGCCACCGATGACGCCCCAAGGAGCGACCCACCGTCCGGTCCGCTCCCCCCGCGCGACGCCATTCGAACCGAAACACTCCCGGTCGAGGATCCGTACGCGATGACGCCTCCGTCTCCCGATGACCGCCCTGGAACGGCGCGGCCGCAGCTGACCATCCGCGAGGAAGGCCAGGGCCCTCCCGCGGACACCGAGCTCACGCGGAGGACCGCGTTGAAGTTCCTCTCGGCGACGTCGCTGCTGGCGATGGGCGCGGGCTGCACACGAAAGCCGATGCGGCACATCGTGGCGCGGTCCGACATGCCCGAGTACGAGCGGCCCGGCCGGTCCCTCGAGTACGCCACCACGTACACGGACGGCCTCTGGCCGTACGGAATGATGGTCGAGGCGATGGACGGCCGGCCCGTGAAGGTGGAAGGCCTCCCGACGCATCCCCTGAGCCGCGGCAAGAGCACGTCGTCGATGCAGGCGTCCACGTGGACGCTCTACGACCCCGACCGGCTCGCGGCGCCCGAGCGCCAGGGGAAGCGGGTCGAGTGGAAGGCGGCGGACCAGGAGGTGGTGAAGGCGCTACGCGAGGCGTCGTCCGTCCTCCTCGTCACGCGCTCGACCCTGGGTCCGACCGAGCAGGACCTGGTGAAGCGCTTCCTCTCGTCGGTGCGCGGCGGCCAGCACGTCGTGTGGGAGAGCATCCACGACGGCCCGCGCCGCTCGACGTGGAAGGCCCTCTACGGGCGGGACGGCGTGTGGGTGCCGGACTTCGAGGAGGCCGCGGTCGTCCTCTCGATCGACTCCGACTTCCTCGGCTCGGACGGCGACTTCCTCTCGAACACCCGCGGATTCGCCGCCCGGCGGCGGGTCCTGGACGACCCGAAGGCCGAGCGGCTCTCCCGCCTCTGGGTGGCCGAGAGCGGCATGACGATCACGGGGTCGAACGCCGACCACCGGATCCCGATGCGTCCCGGCCTGGCGCTGGGGCTCGCCCAGGCGCTCACGAAGGCGGTCGGCGGCGACACGGGCGCCGCCGCCACGTGGGCGAAGACGTCGGGCCTCGACGAGCGGGTCTTGCTCGCGCTCGCCGAGGACCTGCACGACCACGCCCGCCGGGGCGACGCCGTCGTGCTGGCGGGCCCGCACCTGCCCCCGGCCGTGCACGCCGCGGTCGCGCTCCTGAACGACGCGCTGGGAGCGCCGGGCAAGACCCTGCGCTTCGAGACCGCCCCCCCCCAGCTCCCGTCGGCGGACGCCGCCGCGCTCGCGAGCGCCTTCGACGCGGCGCCCGACGTCGCGATCCTCCTCGGCGTGAACCCCGTCTACGACGCGCCCGGCACGGGTTTCGAGGCGCACCTCGCGAAGGCGAAGCTGACCGTGGCCCACGGGCTCACGAAGGACGAGACACTCTCCGCGGCCACGTTCGCGCTCCCGAGCGCCCACAATCTCGAGTCGTGGAACGACCGGGCCCCCGGCGCCGGCCTCCACTCGATCTGTCAGCCGCTCATCGCGCCCCTCTTCGAGGGGCGGCAGGAGGCCGATTCGCTGCTCGCCTGGACGCGCGCACTGCGCCCCGACGACCCGGCGGTCAAGGACGCCCAGGACTTCCACGACCTGGTCCGCGAGCGATGGGAGCGCGAGGTGATCGGCGCGGGCGGCGGCGCGGTCCGGACCTGGAACGACGCGCTCCGCGTCGGCTGGGTCGGCGAAGCCGTCCGCGCCGCGCCGCCGTCGCTCTCCCGCGCGCGCGCCGAGGAGACGATCCGGCAGGCGCCCGCGGCGCCGTCCGAGGGCTTCGACCTGGTCCTGCAGCCCCACCACACCGTCCACGACGGGCGCTTCGCGAGCGCCCCCTGGCTCCTCGAGCTGCCCGAGCCGGCGACCAAGGTCGTCTGGGACAACTACGCCGCGCTCGCGCCCTCGACCGCGGCGCGACTCGGCCTCACCAAGGGCGCCTGGGTACGCGTCGCGGTGAACGACGCGCACGTCGATCTCCCGGCCATCGCGGTGCCTGGCACGGCGCCCGACACCGTCGTCGTCTCGATGGGCCTCGGCCGGCGCGTCGGGGCGGGGCTCGGGAACGGCGCCGGCTTCGACGTGACCCCGCTCGCCGGCCTCGGTCCGACGCCCTGGATCGCCCACGGGGCGAAGCTCTCGCCGCAGGGCGGCGACCCCTACCTCCTCTCGCGAACGCAGAAGGCGTTCGAGCAGGAGCACCGCGAGATCGTGATCGACGGCACGAAGGCCGACCTCGAGCGGAACCCCGAGTTCGTGAAGGAGGGCCGCGAGCGGCCCTCGCTCGCCGAGATGTACACGTCGCCCTACGACTACGAGAAGGGCCACAAGTGGATCATGGCCATCGACCTGGCGACCTGCATCGGCTGCGGGGTCTGCGCGGTGGCCTGCGAGGTCGAGAACAACGTGGCCTTCGTCGGGAAGGACGAGGTCGAGCGGAACCGCGAGATGATGTGGCTCCGCATCGACCGGTACGAGGCGGGCGACCCGGCGAACCCGAAGGTCTCGCATCAACCGATGCTCTGCCAGCAGTGCGACAACGCGCCCTGCGAGAACGTCTGCCCGGTCAACGCCAGCGTGCACGGCCCCGAAGGCCTGAACGAGCAGGTCTACAACCGCTGCGTCGGCACGCGGTACTGCGAGAACAACTGCCCGTTCAAGGTGCGGCGCTTCAACTTCTACAACTTCACGAAGCGAAACCTCGAGGCGCCGGTCCAGGAGCTGCGCTACAACCCCCAGGTGACCGTCCGGTCGCGCGGGGTGATGGAGAAGTGCACCTTCTGCATCCAGCGCATCAACGCGGTGAAGTTCGTCGCGGAGAACGCGGGCACGCCGATCCCGGACGGGAGCATCCAGACGGCCTGCCAGCAGGCCTGCCCGACCCGGTCGATCTTCTTCGGCGACCGGAACGACAAGGCGAGCGTCGTGCACCGTCTCGAGTCCTCTCCCCTCGGCTACCGCGTCCTGGAGGAGCTGAACGTGCGGCCGAACGTCACCTACCTCGCGCGCGTGCGGAACCCGCATCCGCGCCTCGCCGAGAGCGGGACCTCGGAGGCTCACCAGTGAGCGAGAAGGACCCCTACGGCAACGACCTGCCGATCCGCGGCGACATCACGCCCCGCGGCCTCGACGACGACGTCCTAGGGCCGATCGAGGGGTTCCCCACCGGCCGGTGGTGGGCGGCGATCTCCGTGACGGGAGCGATGCTCCTCATCGGCGGGATCGGCGTGTTCATCACGGTCTCCACCGGCATCGGCACGTGGGGCAACAACCAGACGATCGGATGGGGCTGGGCGATCACGAACTTCGTGTTCTGGATCGGGATCGGACACGCCGGCACCCTCATCAGCGCCATCCTGTACCTGCTCCGCCAGAGATGGCGCACGGCGATCTCGCGCTTCGCCGAGGCGATGACGCTGTTCGCGGTGATCGTGGCGCTGCAGTTCCCCCTGTTCCACACGGGACGGCCGTGGCTGGCGTGCTACTGGCTGCTGCCGCTCCCGAACTCGAACCACATCTGGATCAACTTCCGTTCGCCGCTCGTGTGGGACGTCTTCGCCGTCTCCACGTACGGTCTGGTGTCGCTCCTCTTCTGGTACACGGGCCTGCTTCCGGACCTCGCGCTGGCACGCGAGCGCGCGACGCACAAGGTGCGGAAGCTCGTGTACGGGCTCCTCAGCCTCGGCTGGAACGGGAGCACGCGCGCCTGGAACCACTACGAGAAGGCGTATCTCCTCTTCGCAGGCCTCGCGACGCCGCTCGTGCTCAGCGTGCACAGCGTCGTGTCGTTCGACTTCGCGGTCGCCGTCCTGCCCGGGTGGCACAGCACGATCTTCCCCCCCTACTTCGTGGCGGGCGCCATCTTCAGCGGGTTCGCCATGGTGGCGACGCTGATCGTGATCATGCGGAAGTTCTTCCGTCTCGAGCACATCGTCACGCGCGACCACCTCGATGTGATGAACCGCATCATCATCGCGACGTCGCTCATGGTGGGCTACGCGTACGTGATCGAGGCCTTCATGGCCTGGTACAGCGGCGTCCTCTTCGAGCGGTTCATGATGATGAACCGCGCGTTCGGCCCCTACGCGTGGGCGTACTGGATCACGGTCGGCTGCAACGTCGCCGCCCCGCAGCTCCTCTGGTTCAAGAAGATCCGGCGGACGGTGGCCCTGCTCTACCCGGTCGTGATCCTCGTCAACGTGGGCATGTGGTTCGAGCGGTTCCTGATCATCGCGTCGAGCCTCCACCGCGACTTCCTCCCGTCGGCGTGGGACTACTTCAAGCCGACGTGGATCGACGCCTCGCTCCTGCTCGGGAGCTTCGGCCTATTCCTGACGTTGATGCTCCTCTTCTGCCGGTTCCTCCCCTCGGTCTCGATCTCCGAGGCGAAGGCCGTGCTGCCGGGAAGCCAGCCCTCGGGAGCCGCCCATGGCTGAGTCGGAACGCACCGATCCCGGACTCGACGGGGGTTCGGCCACGGCGGTCGCCCCCGAGAGGCCCGATACGAAGGTGGTCGGCGTCGCCGGCCTCTTCGACGACCCCGACGCCCTCGTTCGGGCCGCGGCCCGCGTGCGCGACGCCGGCTGGACGCGGTGGGACTGTCACACGCCGTACCCCGTCCACGGCCTCGAACGCGCGATGGGGCTCAAGACCTCGCCGGTCCCGTACATCTGCCTCGGCGCCGGTTTCGTGGGCGGCGGCCTCGCGATGCTCATGCAGTGGTGGATGAGCGCGGTCGACTTTCCCATCGTCATCGGCGGGAAACCGCTCTTCTCGTGGCCGGCCTTCGTGCCGATCACGTTCGAGCTCTTCGTGCTGCTGGCCGCGGTCTCGACCTTCGGCGCGATGATCCTCCTGTGTCGGCTGGGCCGGTGGCACTCGCCGCTCCGTGACACGGGCTTCCTCGGCGAGGTGATGAGCACCCGGTTCGCCGTCGTGCTCTCCGCCACCGACCCGATCTTCGAGGAGGCGGACGCGCACGACGTCCTCTCCCGGGCCGGGTGCCAGGAGATCCTGCCGCTCGTAGAGACGCTGGAAGAGGACGATTCGTTCCTATGATCGGGAAGAAGCTCCAGGACAAGCTCCGCTCGTGGTCGCCCATCTGGCGGCCCGGCCGGTTCCAGGCCACGCTCGTCGGCCTCGTGGTCGCGGCGATCGTGATCCCCCTCGCCATCCTCGCGATCCCCTACACCGACCTCCTGAACGACATGGCCGTGCAGCCGAAGGGCAAGTCCCAGGGCTACTACGGCTGGTTCAGCGGCCAGCACCTCATCGCCGCACGCCCGCCCGTCGCAGGGACCATGCCAATGGACGGCTACGACCCGTACCCCATCGAGGGCAACGACGACGCGGCCCGCGAGCTCGCCGGGAAGATCCTGAAGAACCCGCTGCCGAGCACGCGCGAGAACATCGAGCTGGGCAAGCACTGGTTCGAGAACCTGTGCATCGTCTGCCACGGCCCGCACGCGGAAGGCAACGGCCTGCTCGCGGGCGTGTTCCCGGCGCCGCCCTCCCTGCACACGAAGCAGGCCCGCGAGTTCCCGGACGGGCGCATCTTCCACGTCATCACGAAGGGCCAGAACAAGATGCCGAGCTACGCGGACAAGCTCGAGCCCCGCGAGCGGTGGGCCGTGGTCCTGTACGTCCGCGCGCTCCAGCTCGCCAAGCAGATGGCGGAGGAGGACAAGTGAGCGCGCCGGCGACCGAGGCCCTCGAGCCGATCGTCGCGGCCGAGCCGAGCCGGGGCGCGTCGCTCTACCGCGTCTCCTTCCTCCTGGTGGTCCTCGGCGCCGTCGCGACGACCGTCGCGTGGTTCGTCTCCGGGTGGAGCGGCATCGCGACGGGGTACCTGCTGGCCTTCACCTTCTGCTGGTCGGTGGTGCTCGGGAGCCTCTTCTTCGTGGCGCTCCAGCACGTCACCTCGTCCGTCTGGTCGGTGGTGCTCCGCCGCGCAGCCGAGATGCTCGCCGCGCCGATGTGGCTGATCGCGCTCCTCTTCGTGCCGCTGCTCGGCCTCGCCTTCTTGCCGCAGGGCGAGACGCTCTTCCCGTGGACCGCCGCCCACGCGAGCCAGGACATCGCGCCGAAGGCCCCCTACCTCGACACGACCTTCTTCGTGGTCCGAAACGTCGTGTTCTTCGTGATCTGGATCGGGTTCACGCTGCTCTTCGTCCGCGGCTCGCTCCGGCAGGACACGGGCGAGGGCGTCGAGAGGGCGGCCGGCCGGATGCGGAAGTACTCCGGACCGTTCCTCGTGATCTTCGCGTTCACGGTGACGTTCGCGTCGTTCGACTGGCTGATGAGCCTGGCCCCGAGGTGGTACAGCACGATCTTCGGCACGTACGTGTTCTCGGGCATGACCCTGACCGGCCTGGCGGCGATCACCCTGGCCGTGCTCTGGATGCGGGCCCGGGGGTGGCTCGGGAAGGACCTCGTCCGCACCGACCACCTGTACAACCTCGGCGGGCTGCTCTTCGCCTTCACGTGCTTCTGGGCCTACATCGCCTTCAGCCAGTACATGCTGATCTGGTACGGGAACCTGCCCGACGAGACGTTCTATCTCGTCGTTCGGACCCGGAACGGGTGGGCGGGCGTCACGGTCCTGCTCGCCTTCCTACGCTTCGTCATCCCCTTTTTCCTCCTCCTCCCCCGGTCCGCGAAGGCGGAGCCGAAGCCGCTCGCCGTGGCGAGCGTCCTCGTGATCCTCGGCCAGCTCGTGGACCTCTACTGGATCATCTTCCCCACCCACCACGTGGACACGCAGCCGATCGGGCCCGCGGTCTGGGGCCCGTCCCTCCTCCTCGTGGGAGTGCTGGGGCTGGCCTGGGCCGGGTTCCTGCGGCGCCACCGCGTCGTGGCGGTGGGCGACCCCAAGCTCGAGAAATCACGTCGGTTCCACCTCTGACCCGAACTCCCGAACCTCGAATGGAGTGCCTCATGTCCGCGCCGCGTCCTCGACCCAGGTCGTTCGCCCTCGGTCGTACCCTGCTCCTCTCGCTCTCGCTGCTGGCCATCGCGTGGGCCGTGGCACCGCCGGCCGGCGCCGCGCCCGACAGCGGCCCCGCCTACGGGCAGGACACGAAGGTCGGCATCGACGAGCACCTCGGCGCCACGATCCCCATGGACGTGACCTTCCTCGACGAAGACGGCCACGACGTCCGCCTCGGTTCCCTCCTCCACCGCCCGACGATCCTGACCCTGGTCTACTTCCGCTGCCCCGGAATCTGCAGCCCGCTCCTGCACGAGCTCGCCCGCACCGTGGACGAGGTCAAGGACCTCGTCCCGGGCATCGACTACGACCTCGTCACCGTGAGCTTCGACGACCGCGAGGGCCCGGAGCTCGCGCGGCGCGCCAAGAGCAACCTGCTCGGCGAGATGAAGACGAAGGTTCCACCCGAGAGCTGGCACTTCCTGACCGGAACGGCGCCGCAGATCATGCGCCTTGCGAACGCCGTCGGGTTCCGGTTCCGCAAGGACAAGGAAGACTTCGTCCACGCGGGCACGGTGATCTTCCTCACGAAGGGCGGCGAGATCGTCCGCTACCTCGGCGGCCTGAAGCTGCTCCCGATGGACGTCCAGATGGCCGTCCTCGACGCGGCGAAGGGCCGCCCGCGCACCCTGATGCAGCGGATCCAGCAGCTCTGCTACGCCTACGACCCGAAGGGCAAGACGTACGTGCTCATGGTGAACCGGATCATCCTGGGCGTGAGCATCGTCCTGGTGATCCTCTTCCTCGTGTACCTGCTGATCAAGCGCCGGCGCGACGCGCACGGCGCGCAGCTCGAAGGTCCCATCCCCACTCCTGCGCAAGGCTCCGACCAATGACCGCGAGCGACGCCGTCTCCGACAAACCGCCCAAAGACTATCTCCACGCGGAGAAGGGCATCTGGTCGTGGTTGACCACCATCGACCACAAGCGGATCGCGGTCATGTACCTGATCGCGATCTCGACCTTCTTCCTCTTCGCCGTGAGCCTGGGGGTGATGATCCGGCTGGAGCTGCTCCGGCCGGGCACCCAGTTCCTCGACGGCCCGACCTACAACCGGGTGCTGACGCTGCACGGGATCACGATGATCTTCCTGTTCATCATCCCGAGCATCCCGGCCATCTTCGGGAACTTCCTGATCCCCATCCACATCGGCGCGAACGACGTCCAGTTCCCGCGGCTGAACCTGGCCTCCTGGTACCTCTACATGACGGGCGGCCTCTTCGCCCTGATCTCGATCGCGTTCGGGGGGCCGGACACCGGGTGGACGTTCTACGTCCCGTACAGCGCGACCACCAACGCCAACGTCCTCTTCCCGATCCTCGCGGCGTTCATCCTGGGCTGGTCTTCGATCCTGACCGGCATCAACTTCATCGCGACCATCCACCGGATGCGCGCGCCGGGGATGACGTGGGGAAAGCTGCCGCTGTTCGTCTGGGGCATGTACGCGACCTCCTGGATCCTCGTGATCGCGACGCCCGTGGTGGGCATCACGCTCGTGCTCGTGCTCCTCGAGCGTTTCCTCCACATCCCGATCTTCGACGCGGGCCTGGGCGGCGACCCCGTTCTGTTCCAGCACCTCTTCTGGATCTACTCGCACCCGGCCGTGTACGTGATGGTGCTGCCCGCCATGGGGATCGTGTCCGAGATCATCCCGGTGTTCAGCCGGAAGAAGATCTTCGGCTACAAGTTCATCGCGCTCTCCTCCATGCTCATCGCGGCCATCGGCTCGCTGGTGTGGGGCCACCACATGTTCACGTCGGGCATGGCCGACGAGGGGCGGGTGATCTTCTCGTTCCTGACCTTCCTGGTGTCCATCCCATCGGCGATCAAGGTCTTCAACTGGCTGGCGACCATGTACAAGGGGTCGATCCGCCTCGACACGCCGATGCTCTTCTCGCTGGCGTTCATCTTCCTCTTCACGATCGGTGGCTTCACCGGCCTGATCCAGGGGGCCCTCAACGCCGACATCCACATCCACGACACGGCGTTCATCGTCGCGCACTTCCACTACACGATGTTCGGCGGGACCGGAGCCATGTTCTTCGGCGGGATCCACTACTGGTTCGCGAAGATGTTCGGGCGCCAGTACTTCAAGAAACCGTCGTGGATCGGGTTCGGATTCTGGTTCGTCGGCTTCAACATCCTGTACTTCCCGCTCTTCCTCGCCGGCCTCGCGGGGATGCCGCGCCGGTACCAGGACTACCTACCGAAGTACCAGCCCTACCACGCCGTCTCCACGGTCGGCTCGTGGATCATGGTCACGGGCATCCTGATCATGCTCGTGAACCTCTTGGTGTCCCTGAAGAAGGGACGGCGCGCGACGGCCAACCCGTGGGGTGGCGCGACGCTCGAGTGGTCGATCGCCTCTCCCCCGCCGACGCACCAGTTCCCCGAGCCCCCCGAGATCCTGCACGGCCCGTACGACTACGCGGGCATCGTCCCCGAGGACGAGGTTGTGAGGTCCGATGTCGCACGGTGAGGCGATCGCCGTATCCGGCTCCGAGCACGTCCCGGCGCGCGCGCGCGCCGAGGAGGCGGTGCCCTACGACGCCACGAGCGCGAAGCTCGGGATGTGGCTGTTCCTCTTCACCGAAATCCTCCTCTTCGGCGCGCTGTTCATCATCTACGGGGTGATGCTCGGACGCTGGAGCTGGCAGTTCGGCCAGGCCGCCGAGGAGCTGAGTGTGCCCCTCGGCGCCACGAACACGGCCGTTCTCCTCACGAGCTCGTTGACGATGGCCCTCTCGATCGCCGCCCTGGTCCGGTCGGACAAGCGGTTCTCGCTCCGCATGCTGAACGTGACCCTCCTCTTCGCCGTGGTCTTCCTGCTCATCAAGGCCTTCGAGTGGGGCACGAAGTTCCAGCACGGCATCTGGCCCGCGTCCCCGCACGTGATGGACATGACGGCCGGCGAGGGCGCCTACTTCAACCTGTACTTCACGATGACCGGCCTTCACGCGCTCCACGTGATCGTCGGCATGGTCGTGATCCTGTGGGCGCGGGCCAAGGTCAAGGCCGGCACGGTGAACGCGGCGCGGTCCGCCCTGCTCGAGAACGTCGGCCTCTACTGGCACCTGGTGGACATGGTCTGGATCTTCCTCTTCCCCCTCTTCTACCTGATCAAGAGGTAGCGTCATGACGACCACGTCTCCCGACGACCTGCCCGCCGAGGGCGCCGCACCGGCAGAGGAGGCCGTCGCGCACGCCGACAACCCCGACCACGTCGGCTACGCGACGTACGTCCGCATCTGGGCGTCCCTGATCGGGCTGACCACGCTGACGGTCCTCGCCTCGTACGCCAACCTCCGGCACCTCGCCACGCTCGTGGCCATCCTGATCGCGGTCGTCAAGTCGAGTCTCGTGCTCCTCTACTTCATGCACCTCCGCTTCGAGAAGCGCGTCTTCGCGTGGATGTTCCTGTCCGCGCTGGGCGCCTACGCCATCTTCATCATCCTCACCTTCGCCGACTACTCGTACCGGTGATCCCGATGGAAGCCGTCATGCCCCCCCTGCTCGCCACGCCCGAGACCGTAGCCAACACCGACGCCGTGTTCTACATGATGGGCGCGATCACGGCCGTCTTCCTCGTCGGCATCACCGGCCTCATGATCTACTTCACGATCCGGTACAGCCGGAAGCGCCACCCGAAGGCCGAACAGGTCGAGAAGAACACGCTCCTCGAGGTGTCCTGGATCGTCATCCCCACGTTCATCGTGCTGTACATGTTCTGGCGCGGGTACGAGGGATTCGAGCTGCTGCGGAACCCGCCGCCCGACGCGATGGAGATCAACGTCCGCGGGCACCAGTGGCTCTGGACCTTCACGTACCCCGAAGTAGACGTCGCCTCCGGAGAGCTCTGGGTGCCCGTCAACCGGGCCGTGAAGCTGAATCTCCGGTCGGACGACGTGATCCACAGCCTCTACCTCCCCGCGTTCCGGGTGAAGGAGGACGCGGTTCCCGGCTACGACACCTTCCTGTGGTTCAAGCCCGACCGCATCGACACGTACGACATCTTCTGCGCCGAGTACTGTGGCAAGGACCACTCGCGCATGATCACGAAGCTCCACGTGGTCTCCGAGGCGGACTACCAGAAGTGGCTGAAGAACCAGGTCGAGCTCCGCTACCGCCCCATCACGATGGAAGACGCGATGAACCCCGAGACGCCGAGCGTCAAGGAGGTGGACGCCCACGCGCTGTTCAACACGTACTGCATCTCCTGTCACGGCCCGAACGGGGAGGGCGGTCTCGTCGAGAAGGCGCGGAACTTCCACAAGATCGAGGGATGGACGCGCTCCCCGAAGGCGGTGGACATCTTCCGCACCCTCAGCGAGGGCTCGCCCGGGACGCAGATGCGACCGTTCCCCAACCTGACGACGCGCGAGAAGCTCGCGCTCGCCTGGTTCGTGCGGAAGTTCTACCAGGGCCCCGACCAGCCCAAGAGCACCGAGGACGAGTGGAAGAAGCTCGTCGAGACGTACAAGCTCGACGAACAGCGCTCCGTCAGCCTGGACTTCCCCGTCGAGGCCGCCATCGACAAGCTCTCGTCGGGGGAGCACGACTAGCCGTATGCCGTCCGCCGCGGTCTCCCCGCTGCCGGTCGCCGAGCCGAAGAGCCCTCGTGCGCGGCCGGCCGCCGTGCGGTACCTCGCGCTGCTCTTCGAGCTCGCGAAGGTCCGCATCACCCTCTTCGTCACGCTCTCCGTGGCGACGGGCTGGATCGCCTTCAAGCACCGACTGGGCGTGGACCTCCTCCTCCCCGTGCTCGGGGTGTTCGTTCTCGCGTGCGGCTCGGCGGTCTTGAACCAGGTGCAAGAGGTGCGGCTCGACGGGCAGATGGCCCGCACGCGGAACCGTCCCATCCCCTCGGGACGGATCCGCCGCGACACGGCGCTCTTCATCGCGCTCGTGCTCACGTGCACGGGACTCTACCTGCTCGGGTCGGTGGACCGCTTCGCCGGCACGGTCGTGCTGCTCGGGCTGGCGTCGCTCGTCTGGTACAACGGCGTCTACTACGTCCTGAAGCGCCGGACGCCCTTCGCGGTGGTGCCCGGCTCGCTGGTGGGCGCGATCCCCCCCGTGATCGGGTGGTGCTCGGCCGGCGGCATCCTCACGGACGGACGCATCCTCGAGGTCGCCGCCTTCTTCTTCATCTGGCAGATCCCCCACTTCTGGCTGCTCCTCGTTCTCTTCGGTCGCGAGTACGGGACCGCCGGCATGCCGACGCTGACGGCGCGCGTCTCGCCGCCCCAGCTCGGCCGCATGACGTACGCGTGGGTCGCGGCCACCGTCATGACGGGGCTCGCCCTCGCCGCGGGGCGGGGCTTCGGGGTGCCGTGGAATCTCCTGATCCTCGTCGCGTCCGTGTCCCTCGCGCTGCACGCCCTCGCCATCCTCCGGCGGCCCGACGACCGCAAGACCGCCGTCCGCCTGTTCCTCCGGATCAACGCGTACGCGCTGGTGGTGATGGCCGCGGTCGTCCTGAGCGCGCTGACACACCCCGGCGGCTTCAGGCCCTAGCGGGACGGGGTGGGCCGGCGGGTCCCCGGGCGGGCCCAAAGTCCGAGGCGTCCTCCGCGCCACCCTCGCGTCTCCCTGCTCGCACGGCCTAGCCTGGCGGGGACGGGGACTCGGCGGGTGGCCGGGCCCGGGGAGGACACGAGATGGCACTCTCGCTCGTACGACAGGACGGCACGAAGACCGAGGTCCCCGACGCCGCCGTGAAGGCCCTGGGGGCCGACGGCGGGGCCGAGGCGTTGCTCCCGGGCGCCCCCGGCTACGACGAGGCCCGATCGATCTGGAACGCGATGATCGACCGCCGGCCCGGCCTCGTCGCGCGGTGCAGGAACGCCGCGGGCGTCGCGAGGGCCGTGGGCCTCGCTCGCGAGCACCGGCTGCGCCTCTCCGTCCGCGGCGGCGGTCACAACATCGCGGGGCACGCCGTCTGCGAGGGCGGTCTCATGATCGACCTCTCGCAGATGAAGGACGTCCGCGTGAACGCCGTGAAGCGGCGCGCGTACGCGGGGCCGGGCGCAACGCTCGCCGACCTCGACCGCGCCACCCAGGCGCACGGCCTCGCCGTCCCCGTCGGCATCAACTCCACGACGGGGCTCGCCGGGCTGACCCTCGGGGGCGGCTTCGGCTGGCTCAGCCGGAGCCTCGGCTTGACGATCGACAACCTCCGCTCCGCGGAGGTGGTCACGGCCGACGGGAAGACGCTCCGCGCCTCGGAGCAGGAGCATGCCGACCTCTTCTGGGCGCTCCGGGGCGGAGGCGGCAACTTCGGCGTGGTCACCGAGTTCGAGCTCGAGCTCCACCCCGTGGGGCCCGACGTGCTGTGCGGGCTCGTCGTCCACCCGATCGAGGCCGCCCGAGACCTGCTCCGCACGTACCGCACGCTCGCGAAGGCGGCGCCCGACGAGCTGGCGGTGTGGTCGGTCCTCCGCCACGCGCCGCCCCTCCCGTTCCTCCCCGAGGCGTGGCACGGACGCCTCGTGCTCGTCTTCGCGATGCTCTACGCGGGCGACCCGGCGAAGGGCGAGGACGTGGCCCGCCCGTACCGCGCGCTCGGCGAGCCCATCGCCGACGTGGTCGGGGTGAGTCCCTACGCGGGGTTCCAGACGGCGTTCGACCCGCTCCTCACGCCCGGCGCGAGGAACTACTGGAAGTCGCACGACTTCGCCGACCTGTCGGACGGGTTCATCGACGTGGTCCTCGAGGCCGCATCGACACTGCCGTCCCCGCTGTCCGAGGTGTTCATCGGCCAGCTCGGCGGCGCGATCGCACGCGTGCCCGCCGATGCCACGGCCTACGCCGACCGCGACGCCCAGTTCGTCATGAACGTGCACACGCGCTGGGAGGACCCGAAGCAGGACGCCGAGATGATCGCCTGGGCGCGGCGCATGTTCGACGCGGCCGCTCCCTTCGCGACGGGCGGGGCGTACGTGAACTTCATGCCCGCGGACGAGGCGGCGCGCGTTCCCGCGGCGTACGGCCCCAATTACGCACGCCTCCGCCGGGTGAAGCAGGCGTACGACCCGGGAAACCTCTTCCGGCAGAACCCGAACGTGGCGCCCGCCTGACCTCCGAGCGGTCCGGCGCCCGCCGCGAGGCCGGAAGGGCAGGCGGCAGGAGCGGGGGCCGCGCGGCGACGCGCGGCCCCGTCACCGCAGGGAGAGCGCCGGCGGCGGGCGGCGGACGGCGAGGTCCGGGCGCTCCGTACGAAGCACGGTCCGGCGACGCCGCGGGGGGAGATCCGGCGCCGGGCGTCCCTCGGGGCGCGCCGCGAGCCGCGGCAGGAAGGCGTGCCGGAGCACGGTGGCCCAGGTGAAGCGGCGCGCGGTCCACCGCGCGGCGCGCCGGAGCGCGGCCTCGGCGCCCGGATCGGAGCGGAGCGCGCCATAGAGCTGTCGGAACTCGCCGGGGTCGTCGGTCTCGAGCATCAATGCGTTCTGGCCGGGGAGGACGTAGTCCTCGCCGGAGCACCCCGTACACGCGACGCCCCCGACCGCCATCGCCTCGAGTCCGACGAGGCCGAAGGGTTCGTGCACGCTGTTCGCGAGCACGGCGTCGGCGCCGGCGAAGAGCAGGCGCCGCGGCGTCGGCGCGACGTGCGTCGCGAGGTGCACGACGTCCACGTCCTCGAGACCCTCCACGGCGGCCAGGAGGTCCTCGACGGCGACCGAGCGAAGCGTGCGCTCGCGCCAGACCAGGCCGGCGCGACGCGCCAGGAGGCGCATCTCGCCCCCGTACGGCTCGCTGCCGCCCCGCGCCACGAGCAGCGGGCGCCATCCCTGCGCCTTCAGCTCGGCCACGGTGGCGATCGCGGTGCTCCAGCGCTTGTCGGGATGCCACCGCGCGAGCTTCGCGAGGATCGTCCGGTCCCGGAGCCGGGCGCGGAGCGCCTGGACGGCCAGGGGGTCGGGGTCGTCGAAGGCGTCGGTGGGAAGGCCGTTGGGAACGACCAGCGGGTCCACGCCCACCGCCCACATACGCTGTTTCATGTAGCGGCTCACGGTGGTGATGCGGCTGGCCGCCAGGAGCTTCGGCCAGGGGACGTGCTCGAACCCGTAGGTGTTGTTGGCGTTCCACAGGATCTCGACGCGGTCCCGAAGGCCGCGCGCGCGGAGCAGGTGGTCCAAGTGGAGGACCGCGTGCGCCGTGTGCCACTCCTCGGCCATCACGACGGCCCGCCCACCGGTCGCGAGGTACGGCGTCAGCACCTCCTCGACGAGATACGGCGGGAGGGAGGACGCGAAGTCGGCCTGCTTCCCCCACTCGCCGTCGTACACGCCGGCCGGGTGGTAGCGGCTGATCCACTGGCACCAGCGATGGCGATTCAGGTTGCCGAGCCGCTCGTGCCCCGGCAGACCGGAGTCCCCGACGTACCAGAGGTGGGTCTCGTGGCCCAGCGTCGCGAGCGCGTCGGAGAGCCCCTCCACGCGGCTCGCGAGGCCGCCCGCGCGGGCGTACGGGTCGGGACCCTCGAACGAGAGGACGTGGAACTGCATCGGACGCCCCCCGCCTCACGGCGCGGACGCGGGCTCGAGGCGCTCCGCCGGTTCGCAGATCGCAGCGAGCGTCTGGCCCACCTTCGCCTCGCTCACGTCGGGGTGCTTCCGGCGCCGCTGCCGCGAAGCCTCGCGCGCGAGGTCCGCGAGCGAGAGCACGCCGACCAGGGCGCCCGCGTCGTCCACGACGGGAAGACGGCGCACGCGCGCCTCCCGAAGCGTCCGCATCGCGTCGGCGAGCGACGCGTCGGCGCGGCAATACGCCACCGCGCCCTTCCCACGGACCGCGTCCACGACGCGGAGCTCCCGGAGCGGCCGGCCGCGGAAGAGCGAGCACATGCAGACGTCCCGGTCCGTGATCATCGCGATCGGTCGGCCGTCGGCGGCGCGAACGGGCATCGCGCCGCAGTCCCCGTCCCACAGACGTTGGGCCACGAGGTCCAGGCCGTCCTCGGGCCGGCAGGCGACGGGGTCGCGGGTCATGATCTGTTCTACGCGCATCGGTCTCGTCCCCCTCGTTTCGATGAGTGCCAGTACGGTCTTGCCATGAGGCGTGGTCCCGGCCTTCCGGGACGCAAGACGGCCGGTCCTCCGGGGCGCCGGAGGACGGTCCGGAGTTCAGCCCCGCGCGAGCACGGGCCCCGCCAAGGTCAGCGCCTCGACGATCGTGCCCGCCAGTCGCTCGAGTCGATCGCGGTCCGCGAGATCCAGGGCGCGCTGGGCGGCCCCGAGGAGCGCGAGGAAGACGCCGTAGAGCGTGGGTTCGCCCTCGTCGCCGAAGGTCGTGGCCAGCGTCTCCCGCTCGGACCGCGCGAGGCGGATCCCGCGCCGGAGGAGCGCCTCCACGGGGTCGCGCGCGGGGATCCGCATCGCGGCGCGGAGCGCGTGCGCCGCCGCCTCGACCACGCGCGCCGAGAAGGCCGCATGCACGACGGCGTCGAGGTCGCCGTGCACGTCGTGGGCGGTGGTACGGACGTACTCCTCGGTCGGGAAGCGCCCGATCACGGGCACGATCGCGCCGAGTCGCGAGACGAGCCGGAGGATGCGAGGCGAGACGCAAAGGCGACCGGTTCGCGTGTCGCCGAGCACCCACACGCCGCCGAGGTACTCGTCGTACGGAGCCGCCTCCGCCCGTGCGCCGAGGACGTGGACGGCGAGCGCGAACCGCCCGCCGGCGTCGTGCTCGCAACGATCGAGGAGGAAGTGCCGGTCGGAGAGGTTCACGCAGTCGCCAAAGCGGGCGAGGTCGCCGAGCAGCGGCGAGGCGGCACCGAGCCGGCTGCGAAGACGCGTCTCGATGTCGCCCAGGCACGCGCAGGGATCGGAACCTGCGGGCTCTCCCATGGACACCGGACCCCACGCCGCCCTTCCACGAAACGTGATGGCCATGGCCGTCTCCTCATCGACGCGAAGCCGACAGGAGTCATGTGCCCCTCGCTCGCGCCGCCGAGAGACACCATCCATCATGCCACCGCGCCGGCCTCCGTGCGCGCACGAAGAGCGGGCTCATGAAGACGCGGGTCCTCTGTCCCCGCGGACGGAGACACGCCCGAGTCGCGCGCACGCTCACAGCGGGTGCGCCCCGTCCGTAGACGGATGGGAAACCGTACCGTTCACGGGTGTGCGCCGCATCTTGGCCGCGTGAGGGTGTCCCCGGGGACGCGCGTGGACCGCACGCGCGCCGGGCCCGACCGACCGCGGTCCCTGCGTCACGCCGTGTTCCGGGGAGCCGCGCGCGCGGCGACCTCCGGGGTCCGGCCCCGCGGGCGGTGCGGTGCCTCGTCGTGTCACGTACGATGTGCGGGCGCCGGCCAGGCCGCAACGGGACCTCGTGAGGGGCCGGCGCCCGCGCGCGTGGCGCGGGGCCGGTGACGGACGGGCAGGCGGACGATGGCGGGAGCGAAGGACCAGCACGACGGCCCCGGCCCCTCCATCGCGGACTGCGGATACCTCTCGGATTGTCACGCGGCCGCGCTCGTCGCCCGGGACGGGACCATCGTCTGGTGCGCCATGCCGCGCATCGACTCCGCCTCGTGCTTCGCCGCGCTCCTGGACCCTCGAAAGGGCGGGTTCCTGGCCCTCAAGCCCACGGGAGCGTTCGACACGACGCGTCGGTACGAGGGTCCCTCCCTGGTCCTCGAGACCACGTTCCGGACGGACGAGGGCGAGGCGCGACTCCTCGACTTCTTCGCGATGCGCCGCGGCGGACGGCACGCCCCCTACCGCCAGCTCCTCCGCGTCGTCGAGGGCGTCCGGGGGGAGGTCGAGCTCGAGCTGGACGCCCGGCCGCGCTTCGACTACGGCGCGGTGGCGCCGTGGGTCCGGGCCGCCGAGGACGACTCGTACTTCTGCCTGATGGGCGGGAGCTCGGGCCTCCTCGTGAGCGGTGACCTCCCTCTCGAACGCCACGAACGCCACGCGCTCCGAGGGAAGGCGGTCGTCAGGGAGGGAGAACGTCTCCGCCTCGCGATCGAGCACCGGCGCCCCGAGGAGCTCGACCGCGGCGTGGCGCGGCCCTCGACGTCCGAGGAGATCGACGAGCGCCTCGAGGAGACGCGCGACTGGTGGCGCGCCTGGAGCGATCAAGGCGACCACGACCTCGTGTCGGACGAGCACACACGCCGATCGGCCGTCGTCCTGAAGGGCCTCACGAACGCGCCGACCGGCGCGATGGCGGCGGCGGCCACGACCTCCCTCCCGGAGGTGCTGGGAGGCTCCCGCAACTGGGACTACCGGTTCACGTGGATCCGCGACTCCGTGTTCGCCATGCGTGCGCTCGGGCAGCTCGGCTACGAGAAGGAGGCGGACGGCTTCTCGCGATTCGTGACGCGGAGCGCCGCGGGCAGCGCGCGCGAGGTGCAGGTTCTCTTCGGCGTGGGTGGCGAGCGTCGCCTGCCCGAGCACGAGGTACCCGAGCTCTCCGGCTACCGGGGGTCGAGCCCGGTCCGAATCGGCAACGCCGCGGAGACACAGCGACAGCACGACGTCTACGGCGAGCTGCTCGACCTCGCCTGGCGCCGCCACGAGCGCGGCGCCTCGCCCGACGACGAGTACTGGGCGTTCCTCTGCGATCTGGTCGAGGAGGCCCGGAAGTGCTGGCGCCTGGCCGACCACGGCATCTGGGAGGTCCGGGGAGAGCGACGCCACTTCGTGCACTCGAAGGCCATGTGCTGGACGGCCTTCGACCGGGGGGTCCGGCTGGCCGAGGCGCTCGGACGGGACGGCCCGGTGGACGCCTGGAAACAGGAGTGCGCGGCGATCCGCGAGGCGATCGAGGACGAGGGCTACGACGCGGACCGCGGCGTGTTCGTGCAGACCCTCGGGGGCGAGGCGATGGACGCCGCGCTGCTCTTGCTGCCCGTGTTCGGGTTCGTGGGCTACGACGACCCACGCATGGTCCGCACCACGGACGCGATCCGCGAGGAGCTCGAGGAGGACGGTCTCCTCCGCCGGTACGGCGCGGGCTCGGACCAGCTCGATGGGCTGGAGGGGTCGTTCATCGCCTGCACGTTCTGGCTCGCCGAGGTGCTGGCCCGGCAGGGCCGCCTCGACGAGGCGCGCGAGGTCTACGCGCGGGCCCTGGCGACGGCCAACGACCTCGGCCTCTTCTCGGAGGAGGTCGATCTTGCGTCCGGGGCCATGCTCGGGAACTTCCCCCAGGGGCTGACCCACCTGTCGCAGATCGCGGCGGCGGTCGCGCTCGCGGGGTGACGGGCCCCCGCCGGGCTACCCTGGCGGAGGAGCCGCAGGAGCGAGCCATCGCCGGCCAGGACCCGCACGAATCGATCTCGAGCCGGGCCGGCGCCCCGCGCCGGCGGCCGCGCCCGGGGAGCGGCGCGCGATGACCCCGTCGGCGTCCCCCGCCCCCCCGGCCGACGCGGCGGACGACGCCGTCCCGCGTCTCGCCCGCCTCCACTGGCGCGACCCCAACACGAGCTTCTTCGCGCTCGCGGTGCTCGTCGGCCTCCTCGGCGCGGTGGGCGCGATCGTCTTCCGCGAGCTGACCCACCTCCTGACGGAGGGCTTCACGGGCCACGAGGACATCGTCGAGGGCGGGCGCAGCCTGCCGCCCGTGTGGACGATCCTGCTCCCCGCAACGGGCGCGTTCGCGGGGGGATGGATCGCGCGTCGCTTCGTCCGGATCTACGGCACGATGGGCATCGCGCAGATCATGGAGGTCGTGGCGGTCGGCCGGCGCACGGTGCGCTTCCGACAGTCGTTGGCCCGGACCTTCTCGTCGCTCCTCGTGATCGCGACGGGCGGCTCGGAGGGCCGCGAGGGCCCGATCATCCAGATGGCGGCCGCGTCGGCCTCGGGCGTCGCCCGGCAGGTCAAGGTCTCACCCGAGCGCGGGCAGATCCTCGTGGCCTGCGGCATGGCCGCGGGCGTCGCGGGCGCCTACAACACGCCCATCTCGGCGACGCTCTTCGTGATGGAGCTGATCGTCGGATCGTTCTCGATGTCCCTGTTCGGCCCCGTCGTGGTCTCGGCCGCCGTGTCGTCCGTGACGACGCGCGCGGTGCTCGGAAACGCTCCGCTCTACCTGGTGGAACCGTTCAGCATCACGTCCGCGCTCGAGTTCCTGCCGTACATCCCGCTCGGGCTCGCGGCGGGCATCGGCGCCGTGTTCTTCATGCGCATGCTGCGCCAGGCCAAGCGCTGGTTCCACGCGACAGGATGGCGCGACGAGTTCCGCATGCTCGTCGCGGGCGCCGGCGTCGGCGCGATCGGGATCTGGTTCCCCGAGGTCTGGGGCAACGGATTCGAAGGCACGAACCTCGTCCTCGCCGGCAAGGTGACGGTGGGCACGATCGCGGCCCTCTGCGTGGCGAAGATCGCCGCGACGAGCCTCACGATCGGCTCCGGCGGGGTGGGCGGCGTGTTCACCCCGGCCCTGATGGTCGGGGCGACCCTCGGCTGCCTCGTCGGCCACGGGGCCCAGGCGCTCTTCCCCCACCTCACCGCGCCCGTCTACTGCTACGGCCTCCTCGGCATGGGCGGGCTCCTCGCCGCCACCACGCGCGCGCCGATCCTCGCCGTCATCATGATGTTCGAGCTGACCGACGAGCCGTCGATCGTCCTCCCGATGATGATCGTGTCGGCGGTCGCGATCGCCGGCGCGCGCATCTTCGAGCGGGAGTCGATCTACGTCGAGGAGCTGAGGGAGGCGGGCGTCCACTGGCAGGGCACGCCCCAGGCGACGGCGCTCACGCAGCTCCGCGCGGGCGACCTGATGCGGGGGGACGTCCCCCTCGTGCCGCAGACGCTCTCCCTGGAGGCGATGGTCGATGCGTTCCTCCAGACGCGCAACACCGTGCTCTTCGTCGGCGACGACGAAGGGCGGTACCTCGGCGTGGTGGACCTCCACGACCTGAAGGACGTGATGCGCACCGGCGACGTCTCCCTGCCCGTGATCGCCGGCGACGTCCTCCGGAGCATCCCATTCGTCCTGCGCGACGAGTCGATCGCCGACGTCAATCGGAAGATCTGGCTCCGCGACTTCGACCAGCTCCCGGTCGTGGACGGACGCGACACGTGCCGGTTCCTCGGGATCATCACGCGCCGGGACATCCTCGGCGCGATGGACCGCGAGATCCTCGGCCGGAGCGCGCTCTTCGCCCGGGTCTCCCACCTCGCGCGCGGCGCCGAGGAGGTGGACTACTTCGAGATGCCCGAGCGCCACCGGCTCGCGAACATCGACGTCCCCCTCGAGCTCGAGGGGCGGACGCTCGCGCAGAGCCGGCTCCGGGAGCAACACGGGATCACGGTGCTCGCCGTCTCGCGGCTCGAGACCGACGGCACGGTGCGGCGCTTCGTCCCCTCCCCCCACGACGTGCTCCGCCGCGGCGACCGCCTGGTGGTCCTGGCCGGGGAGGAGGGCCTGGGTTCGCTGGGCGTCCATCCCGCGCAGTGAGCCGGTCGTCGTGGTGGACCGCGCGGGGCCCCGTGGCGAGGCGCGCCCACGGCAGCCGACGAACCGACGTCGGCCCTTGCCGTCGAGCGCGGTGCCGACGGGTGCGCCCCGCGCGGCGGCCCGGGATCGGCGACGGCAAGGAGGGCCCGGAGTCCCTGGACGCCCACCCCGCAGAGCGGGCCGGCGGCGCGTGGGTACCGCGCGGCCGGCGGTCGGGTCCGCCTCCCCAGGATAGGAGAGTCGAGGCTGTGCCCCGGCCGGCGTGGGACCACGGCCGTCGTCGGACCGCCGCAAGGAGAGGAAGTCATGAGCCGCGAGATGGCGTTGCTCCAGATCCGCATGTGCCACCAGGTCGTCAAGACGAACGTGGGCGACGCGACCCACGAAGAGAGCCTCCGGTCGTTCGCCCCGGCGGGCAACTGTCTCAACTGGGTGCTCGGGCACCTGGTGACCACGCGGAGCGCGTTCCTCGAGGGCCTGGGGGCCGAGCCCGTGTGGTCCAAGGAGGAAGGCCGGGCCTACGACCGGCACGCCGCGCCGCTGCTCGACGCGGCGGCCGCGAAGCCGCTCGACGACATCTGGCGCGCCTACGATCTCTCCCAGCAGCGCCTCCTGGCGACCCTCGGAGCGCTCACACCGGAGCGACTCGCCGAGAAGCTCCCGCCCGGACTCCCGGTCCCCGTCGAGACGGTCGAGGAAATGGTGGGCTTCCTTGGCCTTCACGACGCGTATCACACGGGGCAGACGGGCATGATTCGCCGACTGCTCGGACACCCGCCGGCGGATCTCTGACGGCGCCCCCCGCGCGCCGCCCGCCGCACGCCTCGCACCCGCACGGTGCGCCGATCCCGCGCGCCCGAGCCACCGGACGGGGCGTCGCCATCCGGCCGAAGGCGAGCCGATCGCGCCGTGGGCCCGAAGCAGCGCCCGGAACGCCCCGGCGACAAGAGCCGAGGCGCGAGATGCCGGCGCGGGAGATCAGATTGCCGTTCGGATCCCCGTCGATGCGGATCTCCCGCGCTCCCGGCACCCGGGGGAGGTTCCTCTCCTCGGCCGCGCCGCGTCCCCCGCGCTCAGACGTCCAGGAGCTCCTCCACCGAAAGCCGCCGCCCGCCCAGGCGCAGCCAGCAGGCGTCGTCAGGAGAGGGGAGAAGCCCCGCCACCGGCTCCTCCCCCACCCGGAGATGCAGGAGCTCGGCGAGCCCCGCAGGTACTGGGACCTCGAGGCCCTCCACCACGGGCTCCCCGGAGCCGGGCTTTGCCTCGTGAATCTCCAGCAGCGTGGGGATCCCTGGCCTGGCGAGCCAGACGGTGCGCGAAACGGCCAGCTCCGGCAGGCCGGCCGGGTGGACCAGCCAGCCCCGGAGCCCGACCAGGAAGGCATCCAGGTCCAAAACGTCCAGCGCCAGGTGGTGCAAACCCGGCCCCCGCTTCGCCAACGCTCTGGCGTAAGGGCCCTGGTCTCCCCGCGCCTCCATCAAGAGGAGCCTGGCCTGACGCCCTTCCCCGCCGACGTAGAGCTCCCGGGTCCCCTCGGAGGGGAACTCCTCGATGTCGCCAGCCTCGGTGGCCAGGCCGCCGAGCTTCTCGAGCACGAGCTCGATCCGCGGCACCAGCAGGGCCACGTGGTCGATCGGATGAGTCAATTCGCTCCTCTCCTCCCGCCGCCGCGACGCCCCGGTGGTCTCGGCAACGCCGGATCATCTCCTGCACCCTGCACACCTGCGACGCTGGCTGAGGACTCCCGCGGCCATCCCCTGCACGGGGCGACGGCACAGCCGACCGCCGACGCCCGCCGTCACGATCACACGCCCGGACCATCCTACACTCCCGATTGGATCGGCTCCCGCAGCCGCGTGCATGCAGATTCGCACACGTGCATGCAGCAAGTCCCCGCCGACTTCGCACCGTCGAGCACCATCTCCTCTCGGTGAGCCCTCGACGTGCGGTCACCCGCGGACATGTTCGCGCACGTGCATGCAAAGAGTCCCCACTGAGCCTACGCCGTCGAGCACTCTCGCCTCGCACTTGGCCTAGAGTCATCCCCACGAGCCACCCGCGGGGCCGCCGGCGATGCCAGCATGGCCCGAACCGCTGGCCGCGTATCCGTCAGGCCCTCGCCGGCGTGATCCCGAGAGGCTGCACGACGCGGGATCGACAAACGCACTGTACACTGCCTCCCGACCGGGCAAGGCACCCTCGGAGTCAAGGCATGTTGCGGCTGATCGCAATCGTGGTGCTGGTCGGGGCAGCCATCGGATGCGGCGATAGGGTCAGCTCGCCTGGTCGCGTTTCGACGTCCGACGAACCAGGCTGGGTTGACGGAGTCAAGCAGATTCCGCTCGTGGACGGTATGGGCGCCAACGTTCGCGGAGCCCAAGGGTGGAACTTCGAGTACAGGCTCAGTTCCCCAGCAACCGCCCGAATCGACCAGAAGATGTGGGGGCCGGGACGGGAGCTGTTCGACACCTCTACATCGGCGCGTGAAGGACGTCACGCCACCGGCTCGCTGCGGCTCCTGGTTGCGCGAGCGCCGGAGGGCAGCGCACAGGACCGAGCGCGGACTCTGAGCGACGCCCCGGACCTCCAGGCAGTACGGGTCCAGCACTTGCTCGCGGGCTCCGGCGTCGAACAGGTTCTCCTTGTCTCATCCGGAGAAGCCTACGCTCATGCGGTCGATGCCACGTCTGCGCTCTACGACAACCTCCTTCTCTTCGTGGCGTGGGGTCGGCGTGAAGGGGTCCCGCGGTCGGTATCCCCGGTAACACTCAAGGACGCAGTCGCGGCCTTCGAGAGCGGTGTGGCCTGGTACCTGCGTTTTGACTACGAGATCCGCATGCGTGTCGTCGCGGCCGTTGCGGACACGCTCCTCCAGCGCGTCCGCGCCGAGATTTGGCGGTGGACTGATGGCGACGAAGGCACCGCCGACGAGTGGTACGGTCGCTGGATGCAACGTGATGCGGCTGAGGCTGACGTGCTGGCGCGATTCCACGTGAGCGTCGAGATCTCGCGGCGGGCCTTGGGCGACCCCGCGCACGCCGCGCCGGAGGAGGCGGAAGCCGAGCCCATACGGGTACGCATTGTCGTCCGCGACGAAGCGCAGCCGGAGCCACCCCAGCTCGTTCGCGAGGGCATGGCGACAGAAGCAGCTGCGCGCGCCATGGACCACGATGCGCTGCTTGCTGCCTTCCGGGAGCGATGGGAGTCCATTGGCGATGACCTGAAGGTCCTCGCGCGTTAGGACGCTCGAGCCCGCACCCCAGTCGTGGCGGTGGCCCCTCGCTCCAGAGAACAGGTCCCCGTGCCGCCGGGGCCGGCTTGGTGGTCGAGCACCCTCCCTCAGAAGATGGTCCGACGAGCTTGCGGTCGCCTCCAGGCTCGTTCGCGGGGGTGCAGGCAGAGACAGCATGGCCCCCGCTCGGGGCCACAGGAGAAGCGCCGGGGCGGCCGCCGCGGGACGTCGCTCCTCTCGGGGTTGCTCCGCTCCGCGCCGTGGCGGGCAACGATGGGCGCGGCGTGGACTCGGCGAGGCAGCCGCGTCTACCGCTACTACCTCTGCCGCCGCACGCAGAAGGACGGGTGGAAGGCCTGCCCGCACCCGACCGCCCCGGTGCACACGATCGAGTCGCTGGTCGTCGCGCAGATCCGGGCCGTCGGGCGAGACGCGGGCCTACAGGCGCGGGTGCTCGAGGCGGTGCGTGAGCAGGGTGCCGAGGTCGATCCCGTTGACCTGCGGCGCGCGCTCACGCTGTTCGACCCCGTGTGGGAGGTTCTCCACGCCGAGGAGCAGGCCCGGGTCATGCGGCTACTGGTCGAGGGGATCGACTACGACGGGGCCGCGGGGACGGCGGTGGTGGCCTTCCGGGCGACCGGGATCCAGGGGCTCTCCGCGGAGCTCGCACCGTGAGCGGGCGGGTGACCATCCGCCTGCCGGCCCGGCGCGGGGGACGGAGTGCGCCCGCCGTGGGCGACGACGTAGCGCCCGGCGCCCCCGACGCGGCCCCGGCCACCACCCCGGAGCGGATTCCCCGCGTGGCCCGCGTCCTCGCCCTCGCGCACCACTGATGTGGCCGCCGCCGTCAAGCGGTGACCGACCTGTCCGAGCCCGGGGGACCCTACGGGGCGGGCAGGAAGGGGAGAGGGCCGGGGAGGACGCTTCGACGTCGTGACAGTCTGATGTTCGCGGATCGAAACCGCATGGAACGTTGTCCGTCGAGGTGACCTCTCTCTGGCACCGCGAATGCACAGAGGCTCCGCCCCCGGGCTCGCACAGTGGTGACGAGGGTTCCCTCGCGACGTGCCTCCCCGACCGAAACTACTTCTGCGGCCCTCGCGCGGCCAGGAAACGCTCCTCGCCTTGCATGAGCGCCCACACGAACCCGACGAGCTCGCGAGCCACGGCGACCACGGCCTTCGTGGAGGCCATCCGGATCTCGAGCTCCTTGAACCGCCGGTGCAGACGACGCTGGGCGCGCATGGCGTGGAGCCGCACGCTCTCGGTCTGACCCGCCATGCGCGCCGCCAGGGCCGTGCCCAACCGAGGCGGGTGGCGGTAGTGCCATGCAGCCTCGACAAGCACATGGCGGCAGTGGGAGTTGCCCGCCTTCGTGATTCCGCCGCGACGCTCCGAGCTGCCGGAGGAGTACTCGCTGACGTTCAGGCCCAGGTACGCCATGAGATGGCGGGGGCGGGCGAAGCGCTTGGCGTCGGCGATTTCACTGGCCAGGGTGAGCGCACTGAGGGTCTCGATGCCCCGCAGGCACCGCAGCCGCCCGACCACCTCTCGCCATCGGGGTTCGCCGGCGATCTTCTGCAGGCGGTCGTCGATGCGAGTGCGCAGAGCGAGCTTGTGCTCGAGGAGCTCGATGTAGAGGCCGAGCGTGAGCGCGTCGTCCCCCACGAGCGCGAGCCCGCGCAACCACTTCCAGAAGGCGTCGCTCCAGTTCTTGCCGCCGGAGAAGCGATGTCCGCGCGACTGGAGCAGCTTGAGGATGTAGTGCCGCGAGGCGAGGATCTCGCGCGTCAGCGCCCACCGGCAGCGGATGAGGGATCGAGTACGTTCCTCCTCCTCGGTGGGCACGCGCACCGCCGTGAGCTCGCCGGCGCGGTAGTATCGGGCGAGCTTCTCGGCGTCCCGACGATCGGTCTTGATGCGATCGCCCGCGCGACGGGGGATCAGACTCGGGGCGACGACCTCGCACGGCACGCCCCACGTGGCGAGCGTTCGCTGCAGGACGTACCCGCACCCGCCGGCTTCGTAGCAGGCCCGCACGGGTCCCTCCTTCAAGACCCTCTGGAAGAACCGCCGCATGCGGGCCGGCTCGGGGAGCATCGTCTGGACCTGGCTGCACGCCGCAGCGTCCTCGGGCAGGACCGCAAGGGTGACGCTGTGGAGGTGGAGGTCGATTCCGATGAACTGGGTACGCTGACGCATGGCTGGGCCTCCGGCTTGCGACGGCACGTCGCATTCGGGAACGGCCTCGGTTTACGCCCTGGCAACCCCAGACCGCTGGGGGCTCAGCCGCTACGACCCCTGCCAAGGCGGCGGCCATCGTGTCTGGCAGGGGCTTCCGATCCGGCGCCGTCCGCGACCAGGCCGACCTCGCGCGGCTCGTTGGGGTGTCGCGGGCCAGGGTGGCGCAGGTGATGAGCCCGCTCTGGCTGGCGCCGGACATACAGGAGGAGATTCTGTCCTGGAGGGGGGCGGGGATCGGGGCAGACCGTTGCACCGGGAACTGCTCCCCGTCGCGATGCTCCCGCTCTGGATCGCGCAGCGGCGGCGTTGGCCCAATGCGCGCTCGGACTGACTCCCAGGGGTGTTGATGCGACCTCTGGTTACCCCGGCTGTGTCGGCTCCCTGCCCTGGGAACGAGGCAGTCGTGCATTCGGTTGTAGTGCCGCCTCGAGCACTTCAGGCCAGATCGCGTCCACCTCGTAGACGTCAGGTATGCGACCCACCATGAAGAAGATACGCGCAGACCCCTTGCAGCGTCTCTCGATCTCGGAGAAGGACAGCGCTTCGCGTGCTTTCGCTCTCATGCTGACGTCGTAGCGATGGCCAGGAGAACGCTCGGCCACCTTCTCCATGATTCGGTGAATTCGAGCCTCCTTGGCTGCGGAGTCCCACGACTCCCGAAGCTCACGCGCCATGACCTTGATGAAGAATCGCTTGCTGGAGATAGCCTCGAACTCACACTCGTCAGGCGCATGGGAGTCGCGCATTGCCCGCATCGCCTCATTGGCGCTATGTGTTTCCAGCAGGCGCAGGTAGAACGCTTCGAATCCTCTGAGCGTTGGGAGGTTCCATACCTCATCTACTGGGGCGAGGAGAAAACAGAATGGTGCGGGCTGCGTAACGTCGATCAGGCCAATGGCGTGAGCTCCGTGGCATGCGGCTAGACACAGGAGAACCCGGTCGCCTGTAGCGACGTTGATCTCGGTCAAGGCGGCTCGTAGATCCTCCCACTCCACTTGCTCGCCGCTGGCGAGTTGGAGGCCCTCACGTGTACCGTGCACCTCGAAGTGGAGGACAGGCACGAACCGCGCTGGCACTCGCCGCAAAATGAGCCAATGCACTCAGGAGAAGCCTCCGATCTGGCACCGGCACGCGCCACACCGGGTAGGGCGCGGGTAGGACTTGTTGAAGCCTCTCCTCAAGAACTCGGGCTGTGTTCGCTTCCGTAGCGGGTAGCGAGTCCATAATCACCAGGCCGTTGAACTCCATCTTCAGCCGTTTGGGCATGACAAACTCCGCGCCCGGGGCCGCCTCCCAGACTACGCGTCCCACCGACAGGAGCAGGGTAGGACGTGCCAGGAGACACTCGGCTCGGGGTTTGTCACTGAGGGCTCGCGCAAGCCCATGCACAACGGAGCCACTCGATCTGTGGACGTGACGTTCCGACCCGCCGGAATCCCGGCCCTCCTGGCGCGGGAGGTCGAGCTGTGAGTGGGACCGTCCGGCTCCACGTCCGCGAGACGAACGGGAACCGGGGGCGGCGGCACCTCCTGGCGGTCCCGCACGTCGAGGCGCCCGCGGAGGCGCCGCCCCCCGCGCCTGCAAAGGTCCCCCGCGTGGCCCGGTTGCTCGCCCTCGCCCACCATTGGCAGGGCATCCTGCGCTCGGGCGCCGTCCGCGACCAGGCCGACCTCGCCCGGCTCGTCGGGGTGTCGCGGGCGCGGGTGACGCAGGTGATGAGACTGCTGGATCTCGCTCCCGGGATCCAGGCATGCGTGCTCGACGGAGGGCAGGGTCCAGGGCGTGGGGAGAAGGCGCTCCGCGCCCTCGCCGCCATCCCCCTCTGGACCGATCAGAGGCGTGCCTGGGACTCCGGGTTGCGGGGCGTCGCCAACCCGTAGGCCCGGTCGGTATCCTCCTGTGGCTTCGGAGGGTATGGGATGGACGCAGGCAGGGAGTTCCGGGAGCTGCTGGCGGCCGACGCGGCGTTGATGCTGGGAGTTGCGGAGGCGCGTGACGTCGCGGCGGCGCTGCAGCGCTACTGGGACCGGCGCGATCAGCCGGGCGTGACCTTCGTGTCCGAGCTCGCCCACATCGCGCGACTGTCCGACGACGCGCTCGCTCGCATCCATACCGAGGTCGAGCGGCTGCTGGGCGAGGCGGGGGGCGACGCGCAGGTGGCGCTCACCCGTCACGGGGGCCTGGACCGCAGGGTCCACGTGGCGCTGGGCCAGGACGGGGCGAAGCTCACGCGCGCGCTCTCGGTGCTGGGGGTGCCGATCCGCGCGCCGCTGCGCGAGTTGCCCGAGGACCGCTACGTGGGGTTCGAGGCTGCGGGCATCGGCGGCATGGGCGTCGTGTACGCGGCGCTGGACACGGAGATGAACCGGCGCGTGGCGTTCAAGATGGTGCGTCCACACGCGGAGCGGGGGGCCTCCGAGGAGACGCCCTCGCATCCGCTCGAGGCGAGTCGACCGGGGAAGGACACGCCCGAGTCCGAGGTGTTCGAGCAGTTGAAGGCCCGGCTGGTGCAGGAGGCATGGGTGACGGGGGGATTGGAGCACCCGGGGATCGTGCCGGTCTACGAGATCGGGCAGACACCGACCGGCATCCCCTACTACACGATGCGCTACGTCAGGGGCGAGCGCACGCTGGCCGACGCGATCCAGGAGAAGAAGGGCGCGCCCTTCGAGGAGCGGCTCGCACTGCTGGAGCCCTTCTTGAAGGTCTGCGACACGCTGCGCTACGCGCACGACAAGGGGGTGGTGCACCGGGACCTCAAGCCCGCCAACGTGGCGCTGGGTCACTACGGCGAGGTGGTGTTGCTGGACTGGGGCCTGGCGCGGCTCGAGGGCAAGGAGGACGTTGCGTCGTCGGCCTGGCAGGAACAAGTGGAGGTGATGCGCAAGGACGCGGGCTTCCACACGCTGGAAGGCGGCGCCATGGGGACGGCGGGCTACATGGCGCCGGAAGCGGCGCTGGGTCATCTGGCGGAGGTGGACCAGCGCAGCGATGTCTACAGCCTGGGGGTGATGCTCTTCGAGGTGCTGACGGGGCGGCTCCCCTACGAGTTCCGCTCCTACGCGGAGTACGCGGCGCTCCTCTTGCGGAAGGACCCACCCCCGGCCCGCGAGGTCGAGCCCTCGGTGCCCGAGGCGCTCTCGGCGCTGTGCGCCCGGGCGCTGGCGCGGGAGAGAGGGGCGCGGCCGGCCTCAGCCGAGGAGATGGCGAAAGCCGTGCGCGCGTGGCAGGTCGAGGATGCGGCGGAGCGGGAGCGGGAGGGGTTGCTGCGCGACGCCCGGACGGCCATCGAGTCGGCCGAGGGCCTCACGGGGGAGGCGAGGCTCCAGCAGGTGGACCGGGCTGTGGCGGCGCTGGCCCAGGCGGAGCGCAAGCGGCCGGGCGGCAGGCGGGCCAGGGCGCTCACCGAGCGCGCGCAGGCACTGCGGGAGACGGCGATCCGGGAACGGGAGCAGGCGAGCACGCGGCGCACGCTTCGGCGCGTCGGGGTCCTCGCGCTGGCGGTGGCGGCCGTCGCTGCGTTCGTGGTGGTGACGATCGTGGAGGGCAAGCGCAAGGAGGCGGAGCAGGCCAGGGCCGCCACGCAGGTCGCGCTCGGAGAGAAGGCCGACGCGCTGGCGGACGCGGAGCGCGAGCGGGATGCCAAGGGAGTGGCGCTCGAGCAGGTCGAGCGGGAGCGCAACGCGAAGGCCGCGGCGCTCGAGGCGGCCGAGCGCGAGCGGAACGAGAAGGCCAAGGCACTGGACGACGTGCTGCGGCTGGCGGACTCGAAGCGGGTGCGGGACTTGGTGGACGAGGTGGAGCGGCTCTGGCCGCTGGAGCCCTCGCGGGCCGGGGCGATGGCGGCCTGGACCCAAGGCGCGCAGGAGGTGCTCGGCAACCGCGAGGACCACCAGAAGCGTCTGGCCACGATCCGCGAGGGTGCGCTGCCCTACACCGACGACGAACGGGAGCGGGACCACGGCGAGGAGCGCAGCCGGATCGAGTCGGGCAGGAAGCGCCTGGAGGAGATCGACGCCGAAGCAGCGAAGGTCGAAGGCGAGGACGCCGAGGCGAAGCGAAAGGCCCTGGCGAGCAGGCGGCCCAGGTTCGCGAGCAGATCGAGAAGCTCGAGGCGGCCCTGGAAGAGCGTCGGACGTGGACGTTCGACGACCCCCAGGTGGCGTGGCAGCACCAGGTGCTGGTGGATCTGCTGGCGGGGCTGGACGCGTTGGACGGCGGGGGACGCGGCGAAGGGGCCGTTTCCAAGGTCGAGCGCCGCCACGCATTCGTGACGCTGCTGGAGGAGCGTTCGCTGAAGGAGCACGAGGCTGCGTGGAAGGAGACGATCGAGGCGATTGCCGCCTCGCCGAAGTACGGCGGGCTGCGGATCACGCCGCAGTTGGGCCTCGTCCCGCTGGGGCCCGATCCCGACTCGGGCTCTTCGAGTTCGCACATCTGGGGTCGGGTTCGCTCGCCGACCCGCGATCCCGAGACGAAGCAACTGGTCTACGAGGACGACGCAGCGATCGTGCTCGTGCTGATCCCCGGCGGGACGTTCCGGATGGGTGCGCAGAAGGAGGACCGATGGACGCGCCCAACTACGACCCCGAGGCCGAGGACGACGAGTCGCCGGTGCACGAGGTGACGCTCTCGCCGTACTTCCTAGCGAAGCACGAGTGCACGCAGGCCGCAGTGGCGGCGATGACCGAGGGGCTGGACCCGAGCACGTACAAGGCGGGGCAGACGCCCGGCGACAAGCCCTTGACGCCTCGCAACCCGGTCGAGCAAGTCTCGTGGGAGGACTGCGACCGCTGGCTCTCGCGCAACCGCCTCGTGCTGCCCACGGAAGCGCAGTGGGAGTACGCGTGCCGGGCGGGGACGGACAGCCCTGGATCACCGGGCGGGAGGTCGCGGCGCTGGGCAAGCGTCGCCAACATCGCGGACAAGTACTGCAAGGAACACGGCGGACCGCCGTCGTGGCAGTACACCGACGAGGTGGACGACGGGCACACGGTCCACGCACCCGTCGGGTCGTTCGCGCCGAACGCGTTCGGACTCTACGACGTGCACGGGAACGTCTACGAGTGGTGCCCGACGTCTACCGCGCCTACGGCGCAGAGGCCGCCACGGATCCCACGGTCGAAGGCCCCGGCCTCCGCGTGATCCGCGGCGGGTCGTGGAACGACGCCGCCAGGTACGCGCGCTCGGCCGACCGCGGCGGGGACGATCCGGGGTACCGCGACGGCAACCTCGGCGTCCGCCCCGCCAGGCCCGTCACCCCGGATTGACTTCACCGCTTCACCTCTTGTCCCGCCGCTCCGGCCGTGCGAAGCCGGCCGTGGGCGGCGTCCCCGCGGCGTGGGATGCTCCTGCCGGGTTTTCTGGCAGGCAGGCGGGAAGGATGTGTAGGGGGGGGCGGAGGTATGGACACCCCCATTCCCCGCCCGCGAGCGCGCCATGCGCGTGAGGGTGGTCACGCTCCAATACGCGCCGTCGCTCGGGGGCTTTGACGAGCGCCCGCTCGCCGACTTCGTGCGCGACAAGGAGGTGCTCGCGGTGCGCGAGCACTTCTTCTCGGTACACGACCTCCCGCACCTCGCCTGCCTGATCACCTACCAGGAGTCGCCGCTCCCGATGGCCACGGCCTCCGGCGAAGCGAGCGCGCCTCGAATCGCGGGCCGGCCCCCGCCCTCCGATGTGACGGCCGACCTCGCGCCCGAGGAGCGTGCCCTCTTCGGGACGCTTCGCGAGTGGCGCGCCACACGGGCGAGGAAGACAGCACTCCATTTCGAATGTGGAATGGACCCCATTCGCATACACGCTGAGTTAAACGTCCGGGTCCTCTCGCCCCGAGACCGAGAGTCTGAGAGGAGCGCGTAGAGTCGGTGTGTTGAGCGGCGGGTCGCGTCGCGTGCGGGCCTCGGCGGCCGAGGGCCGCGAACCCGCGAAAGTTCCTGCCTCTGCGGGCGCCTCGCCGAAGCCGGCCTCTCCGCGT
>CAVVXN010000003.1:0-508178 GCA_963752285.1 uncultured Planctomycetota bacterium | reverse complement strand
GTTCTTCGGGCCCGAGTGGACGCCCACCCCGACGTGCGTCCAGCCGGGGTAGAGGAGGTTTTGCGCGGTGGTCGGGCGACTCCCACCAGGCCTTCACGACCTCCTCGGGCGTGGGCTGGCCCCTCGCGATGTTCTCGCCGGCGTACGTGAACGTGACCCCCTCGGCGGCGAGGCGGTCGGCCGGGCCGGCACCGTCGGGGCTCTCGTGGGCGAAGTAGCCGCGCTGGTCCATGTCCCACGAGTGCGTGTAGGCGGCGGCCGCGGCGCGCTCGTCCACGACCAGGGGGCGAAGGCCGTTCTCGATCCGGATCTGGTTCGTGAGGTCCACGACCTGCTGCGCCCAGGCCTCCTCGCCGACGGAGCCGCTCTTGAGGGTCCCGGCGCCGCCCGGCGGGACCGCGGGCGCGGCCGCGCCGCAGCCTCCGAGGACGAGGGCGGCCACGAGCCCCAGCGCGAGCCGGCCGCGGGGCGCCGGGACCGGCCGGCGGACGGCGGCCCGCCGAGAACCCGGATGGACACAGAGAGCGATCGAGTCGGCCACGTTCCCTCCAGCTCGAAGACGCGGGGGCGACGCCGCGCCGGCGGCGTCGGACCTGTTCACGCAATGTGTAGGCCCGGGCGCGGGGGTGGGCCCGACCGCGGTCGGGGCGAAGGCCCGGAGCCCGCCCCAGGGGCGTGCGCCCCGGTGTCCGGGAAGACCGATCCGAGGCTGTCGGACGGGCTGGGCGGGCCGGCGCCCGCGGTCCGACCGCGCGCCGCGAGGTCCGCCCGCACGCCGCCCGAGGGGGATCGCGGGCGCCGGCCGGCCGAGGCGCGCGTTCAGATTCGAGGACGCGTGATGCGTCCGGATGCCGCACCGGGAGCCGGTCCCATACGCGGGCGCGGTACGGGGTTGGCGGGGGGGTGCGTGCGAAACCGAGGGGTGCGCGCGGCACGGCCGCGCCTCAGGCTCGGATCGACCGTCGGCTCCCCGAGGGCGAGGTCGTTGCGGTGACGATCCACGACCGGGACGAGCGGACGCTGCTCGAGGGAGAGGCGGGGCATAGCATCCAGGACATGGCCCCTTGGCCTCGAACTGCGGTCGCCTTGGTTGCCGGCCTGAGCGGGCTCTGCGGCGGTCTGTTGGTCGGCTACGCGATGGGGCGAGGAGGCTCTACACGACGGGAGGCCCCGTCGCCGGGAACGCCTTCCGGTGCTGCGCGACCGACCGAACGTGGGCCCGAGATCGAGAGACGTGAGGCCGAAGTGGATCGGCGGATCGCCGCTCTCGAGAGCAGCGATGCCGCCCAGTCGTTCGATGCGGTCTTCCGGCTCCAAGACCTGGGCGGCGAACGCGCCGCGCAGGCTCTCACCGGTGCGGCGAGGACGAACCCGGACGCGCTCACGCGGGCGGCGGCGGCCAAGGCGCTCGGCGAGATGAAGGCTGTCGATGCCGTGCCCGTCTTGATCGAGATGCTCGCGGACGAGGACAGCCTCGTGCGGTTGGGGGCGAGTGAGGCACTCGGAAACATCACGCTTCGGAGCACGAGCACGTCGGGGGAGGCGGCCGGCGCTTCTCCGGCGGATGCCAGGAAGGACTGGGCGGAGTGGTGGCGACAGCATGAGCAGGAGGTTCGAAGGGGGCTGGGTCAGGGGAGGTAGCGTCGGACCCGAGGATGGATCCCCGACGAGGCCGTCCGGGTGGGTCCACCCCGGGTGCGGGTTCGAGGGCCCAAGGGGCGGCCGCCCCCGAGCGTCGCGTGGCGGTCGGCATGGCGCGCACGATCCCCGTCGCCGTAGAGTCGCCGACCGGACAGGAGGGACCGGGCATGCCGAAGATGCCGGAAGACGCGGGGCGTGTGACGCTCTGCGCCGACTGCGGAACGGAGATCCCGTGGGGGAAGACCTACTGCCACGGGTGCGGGACGAGCCGGATGGGGAAGCTCTACCGCGAGCAGGCGGAGCGGAAGGGGACGGCCGGAGAGATCGTCATCGGGCTGCTCCTGATCGTCGGCGCGCTGTGCGCCATTGGCGGCCTCTCGAGCATGGAGAAGGCGGCGCCTCTCCTTCCCATCGCTTTGAGTCTGATCGGCATCGCGGTCGAGTGGTTGATCATCCGATCCGCCGTGCTCTCGGCGTTGCTCGAGCGAGACCGGCGCGGGAGTCGGGGGCCGTAGCGTTCGGGGCATGCCCGGCTCCTGGCCGTCGATGGAGCGCCCCGCCGGGGCCTCCGTATCGAAGGATCCGACACCGGGTGTCGATTTTCGGCCGCGCGCGGTGGACGGGGTCAGCAGGGCCGGCAAATCTGGGCGTCGATCCCACCCCACCGCGGGGGCCGGTCCCGAGGGGCCGGCGAGCGCCACCGCGGGGCTTCGGGCCCAGGCGCTCCGGCCGCGGCGCCCGACGTCGGAGACCGGCCCGGGTCGTCCTCGCGGACCCTTCACGACTCGGTCGCCGGGCGTGAACGAGGGGTTGGGCCCCGTGGTCGGACGCGATTCGGGCGCTAGGCTCGACCGCGGAGGGGCGGGCCCCTGGGGCCTCGCCGGATCGGTTCCGTTCTCGGAGGACTCGCGCATGCCTTCCCTACCCGTCTCGCGCCGTCCTCGGCGCCGCGGCGTCGTCCGCCGGCCTCGTCGCCCTGCTGCTCCTGCTCGGCGCCTGTGGGGGCGGGGGCTCGTCCGGCCTCCCCACCGGGAATCCGCCGCCGAGCGGCGTCACGACCGGGAAGCTCAACGTGATGGTTCGCGACGCGCCCTTCCCGTACGACTACGTCGCCTCGGCGTCGATCGTCGTCGAGTCGATCGAGGTCCAGAGCTCGACCGGCGGCTGGACGACCGTCTACACCGGGCCGACGGAGGTCGATCTGGTGCCGCTGACCGGCGGGAACTCGTTGCCCCTCGTCCAGGCCGACCTCGAGCCCGGCACGTACGACAACGTCCGCGTGATCGTCGATGCGGGCCAGGTGATGCTCACGCCCGAGGCCTTCGCGGACGGCGGCGACCCCGTCTACTCGACCGCGAACGGGCGGCTCAAGTTCCCGAGCGCCTCGCAGTCGGGCCTGAAGGTCAAGATCGAGGGCTCGATCACCGTGGTGACCCAGCTCTCGAGCGACCTGGTCCTCGACTTCGACCTCTCGAAGAACTTCGTGTTCAACGGACCCGTCACGCATCCGCCGGGCGTCAAGCGGGTGATCTTCACCCCGGTCGTACGCGCGACGAACGAGTCGGTCGCGGGGTCGATCCAGGTCAGCGTCTCGAGCGACAGCCTGACGCCGGGCGACACGAGCGACGACGTGGTCCTCGCGGGCGCGACCGTCGAGGCCTACCACGACGGCGACCTCGACCTCGTGCCGCCCGGGACCCCCGCGGCGACCGCGGGCACCGACCTCTCCGGCGTGGCCGTCCTCTCGGGCCTGGCGCCGGGCACGTACGACCTCCAGGTCCTCGCGACCGGTCACGAGCCGGGGCGGATCGACGACGTGGTCGTGGTGGTCGCGAACCTCACGCCCGCGGGCGTCACGCTGGTCGCGACGGGCGAGCTCTCGGGCACCGTGATGAGCGACGCCGCGACCGTCGGCGACCCGACCGACGACACCTCGCTCGCCGACGTCACGGTCACCGCGACCGAGAGCGGCACCGCGAACGTCGTCGGGACCACGACCACCGACGCGAGCGGGGGCTTCCAGATCCCGGGCCTCTCGGCGGGAACGTACGACCTCACCTTCTCGAAGCCCGGCTTCGACGACGCCTCGCTCTCGTCCCTCTCCCCCACCCTCGGCGGCACGGGGCTCCTCGTCGTGATGCACGCCCTGACGCAGGACCTCCAGGTGACGGTCACCCAGGCCCTCGTCCCCGTGGACGGCGCCGCGGTCCGGGTGCTCAGCACCTTCGGCGACGTCGTCGCGAACGGCGCCACCGACGCGACCGGCGTCGCGACCTTCACGGCCCTCCCCTCGGGCTCGTACACGGTCACGGTGTCCTTCGTGGACGCCGCGATGACGAACCAGGCCGACCAGCAGCCGATCGAGATCGTCGGCACCGCGGCCCCCACCATGGCGACCGCCACCTTCGCCTTCCCCTAGTCGGAGCCGTTCGACGCCCGCCCCTCGGCCGGTGCGCGCGGGGCGGGCGCGGGGCGCTCTCCGTCTACCAAAGCCCCCGCGGGCCCCGGGTCCTCGCGACCCGGGGCCCATTTCGTTGCCGCCGTCCTGCGCGGGGACGACGCCTCGGGGCGGAGCGAAGGGACCGCGCGCACGGCGTCCGACATCCAGCCCGCCGCCCGTAGGATGACCGCCCTGCGGGTGGACGGGATGGCCGCCCCGCGGGTGGACGCGTGAACCTCGTCGGGAAGACCATCGACGGATACGCCTTCGTCGCCGAGCTCGGACGCGGCGGCATGGGGACGGTCTACCGGGCGGCGACGGCCGCCGAGACCCCCGCGGGCCCCGCGGGGAGCGTCGTCGCGGTCAAGGTGCTCCATCCGCACATGGCCGTGGAGCGGGGGGTCTTCGAGCGCTTCCGCCGCGAGATCGACATCGGGCGGCGCATCCAGCACCCGAACGTCTCGCGCGTCTACGACGCCGGCACGGCGCACCTCGACGGCGAGGAGCTCCACTACATGGTCATGGAGCTGATCGAGGGCCAGACGCTCGAAGGGCTCCGCCGCGAGCTCGGGGTCGTCCCCGACCAGCTCGTCTACCAGATCGCCGACCAGGCCCTCCAGGGTCTCCAGGCCATCCACGACCACGGCGCGATCCACCGGGACGTGAAGCCCCAGAACGTCGTCATCACGACCACGCAGAAGGTCGTGATCATGGACCTCGGCGTCGCACGTCTGCTCGACCACGGCAACACCATGACCGAGCAGGGCGAGTTCGTGGGCTCGCTCCAGTACGCCGCGCCCGAGCAGCTCGACCTGGACGCCGAGATCGGGCCGACCTGCGACATCTACAGCCTGGGCCTCGTCCTCTACGAGCTCGCGACGGGCACGCGTCCCTTCGACGCGCCGAACCTCCCGGCGCTCCTGGCGCTGAAGGCCCGGGCCGTGGTCGATCGGCCCCGCCAGGTCCGCGCGGAGGTCGATCCCTTCCTCGACGAGGTGATCTCCACGTGCCTCGCCCGCGAGCCGGGGGAGCGGTTCCCGTCGGCCGAGGCGCTCCGCGAGGTGATCCGCGACGGCACGAAGAGCGCCTGGTGGCAGGCGCGGGCCGTCGCCGCGCGCCACGCGCAGGCGGAGCGCGCGCTGGCCCGGCTCCGCCTCGAGCGCGAGGCGCCCCTGGTGGGCCGCGTCGCCGAGCTCGGGCGCCTCGAGACGGCGCTCGAGGAGGCCGGCGCGGGCCGCGGGAGCCTCCTCTTCGTGAAGGGCCCGTCGGGCTCGGGCAAGTCGCGCCTCGTCTACGACTTCCTCGAACGACGGACGGCGCCGGACGGCCCGCGCGTCGGGGCCGGCCGGGCGACGGGCCTGGGGGGCCGGGCGTACGAGCCGTTCCTCGAGGCCTTCTCGGACCTCTTGGAGCTCGGCGACCCCGACGCTTCGCCCGAACGCGAACGCCTGGCCGAGCGGCTCGCGGGCCTCCTCCCGGACCGACCGGGCGTGGTGCTCCCCCTCCGCGACCTCCTGGTCGGCGTCCACGGGGCGGGGGAGCCGCTCGGGAAGGACGCGATCCTCGCCTCCTTCGACGCGGTCCTGAGGCGCCTCTCCGACAAGCGCCCCGTCGTGGTGGTGATCGAGGACCTCCACCTCGCCGACGGCGACAGCCTCGCGGCCCTCGGGTACCTCGCGCGGAGCATCGAGGGTCGTCGCGCGCTCGTCGTCGGGGTCTTCGACGAGGACCAGGTCGCCGAGGGGTCGGCCCTCGCGCAGATCGTCCAGACGACGGGCGAGAAGGGCGCGGAGGCGCTCTCGCTCGGCGCCCTCTCGCGCGCCGCGTCCGACGAGCTGATCCGGGCGGTGGTCCGGCACCCGAGGACCGTCCACGCGCTCGGCGACCTCCTCTACCGCCGGACCGACGGGAACCCCCTCCTGATCCTCGAGGTCCTCTCGCAGCTCCGCGAGGGGGGCGCGCTCGTCGAGGACGCGGGGGGGCTCCTCCTCACGAGCGCCGCGACGCGCTTCGAGCTCCCGGGGAAGGTCTCCGAGCTCGTCCACGTCCATCTCGCGAGCCTCGACGAGGAGCTTCGCGAGACGCTCGACGCCGCGGCCGTCCTCGGCCACCAGTTCGACGCCTCGACGCTGGCCGCGATGCTCGAGGAGAAGCGCATCGCCGTCTTGAAGCGCCTCGCGGTGCTCGAGCGTCGCCACCGGCTGATCCAGGGCTCGGGGAAGAACGCCTTCCGCTTCCAGAAGCGCCAGACGAGCGAGGTCCTCTACCGCGCGATCCCCGACGACCTCCGCGTCGAGTACCACGCGCTCGCCGCCGACACGATCCTCTCGCTTCACGAGGGCGAGGACCCGCTCCCCGGCGCCGTGGCCCACGAGGTGGTCCGACATCTCCTCCAGGCCGACCGCAAGGACGAGGTCGCGCCCCTCGCGGTCCTCGCGAGCCGCCACGCGGTCGCGACCTACCACGCGACCCACGCGAGCCGCTTCCTCGAGCAGGTCGCCGGGGCCCTCGGCGACGCCGACCCGAAGGCGCTCTTCGAGGTCTACCGACTCGAGTGGGACTGCTACGGCGCGCTCGGCCGCCGCGCGGACCAGGTGGCGGCCCTCGCCTCGGCCGAGGCGCTCGCGACGGAGAACGCCGACGACGGACAGATGGCGCAGGTGCTCTGCCTCGACGGCGTGACGCGCTGGCGGACCGGCGACGCCGAGGGCGCCTTCGAGAAG
The DNA here is from genome assembly GCA_963752285.1 of uncultured Planctomycetota bacterium. Taxonomy (GTDB): domain Bacteria; phylum Planctomycetota; class PLA2; order PLA2; family JAEUHO01; genus CAVVXN01. Next base: position 501,374 of record CAVVXN010000003.1, on the reverse strand, counting down.
GCCTCGGCCGCGCTCGACCTCGCGCGGCGCGCGAAGAGCCGCGAGTGGGAGGCGAACGCGCTCCACACGCTCGGCGCCGTCGAGCGCCACCGGGGCGCGTTCGAGGCCTGCGCCGCCCGCTGGCGCGAGGCGCTCGAGATCCGGCGCGAGATCGGCGACCGGAACGGCGAGGGGCGGAGCCTCGCCTCGCTCGCGGCCGTGATGCCCGAGATCGGAGAGCCCGACGGCGCGCTCGAGGCCAAGGAGTCGGCGCTCGCGATCTTCCGGGAGCTCGGCGACCGGCGCGCCGAGTGCGCGATGCTGAACAACGTCGGGAACTCGCTCGTGACGGCCGAGCGCACCGAGGAGGCCACGACGCGCTTCCGCGAGGCCATCGAGATCGCGCGCGAGATCGGGAGCCTCACGGCCGAGGGCCATCCCACGTGCAACCTCGGTCGCGCGTACGCCCGCCTGGGGCGCACCCGGGAGGCCGAGGAGACCCTCGCCCGCGCCCTGGCGATCTTCCGGGCCGCCGAGACGCTCTCGGGGATCCTCGACGCGCTCTCGGCCCAGGCCGACGCCTTCACGCTCTCGGGCGACCTCTCCGGGGCCGAGAACGCCCTCGTCGAGGGCGTGGCGCTCGCGGAGCGCTCGGGCTCGAGGCCCGTCCAGCTCGACATGGAGACGCGCCTCGCGGCCACGCGGGCCCGGCAGGGGCGTCTCGACGAGTCCCGCGTGGGCTTCGGCCGCGCGATGCGCCTCGCGGAGGGACTCGGGCAGGAGCGCCGTCGCTCGGAGGTGCGCGACGCGATGGAGCGGGCGGGGCTCCCGGCCGAGAACGCGGCCGAGGCCGCGGCCGAGGACGCGGCCGAGAAGGAGCCCGGCGCCTGAGGCTCAGGCCGCGCGGCGACGCCGCCGGCGCGCGCCGAGCCCGAGGCCGCCGAGACCCATCGCGAGGAGCGCGAGCGAGGCCGGTTCGGGAACGGGGTTCGGGAACGTCTCGCCGTTGCGGATCCGTGAAGTCGGGGCTTGTCACCGGGCCGGTCAGGGTGCCCACGGACGTTCCGTTGTCGCCCTCGTCCACCACATACCCGAAGAGATCTTCCGAGCCCATGTCCGAGAACAACAGGTGATCCGGATCGAGCCGGCTCACCGGGTTCGGGCCTGTGCCATTGCTCGACATGCCGAAGAAGGCATCGGCGACGCTCGTGTCACCATCCGAGTCGCCGTAGTTCGACCAGAACTCCGAGGCCTGCATGATGGCGAGAGGGGCGCCGCCGGCGAGGCTGATGGGTCCCCGCTACAAGCGTGTCGTGGAGCGTTCGATCGGCGAAAGCGGGCGGCAATTCGCCCTGGTCGTAGCCCGGCACGCTGAGCAGCAGGTGGTTCGTGGGGCCCTGGATGCTCCCGATCAGGAAGAAATAGGAGCCGGGCACGATCGCGGGCGAGGAGGGGTCGCTGTTGATGTTGAACGAGTACCAGGCGTCCGGCGCCAGCGCGTCCGGGAACGCGGAGGTGCCCGCGGCAAAGTCCATGTAGTGGACGACGTGTACGTCGCCGAGGAGTCGTACTCCCGCCTGGCGTTGCCGAACCCGTTCGGACTCTGAACGAACACGCCGTACAGGTCTCCCCCGCGTGATCGAGTCCGCACGGGCGCCGGGGGTCCACGCGACCCAGATGGCCAGCGCGAGGGCCAGCGCTCCCGCGGTCCGAAGAGCCGTGCGCATCGTCGTCCTCCCGGGGTCGCCCCGAGGGCGCCCCGCCAGCCAGATCCAGCGTCATGAAGGGAATGTTTAGGTACCCGGCCCGCGACTCCGTGTCAAGGGGGGCCCGCCGGCCGATCCCCTGGCGGGTCCGGGGGGTTAGAGGGCGGGTGGCCGAGCCGTCCTCACGTATCCCTCATGCGCCGCCCGCGCGATACCCAGCGTGGCTTGGCATCGTTTCCGGTCTGTTGGCCACCGGGGAATGAACGTGGACGCGTGATCCGATAGAGGGTCAGAATCTCGGGCTCGGAGGGGTTTCGCCCCCCGTGGAACGGGAAGCAGGGACGTGGTGATGAGCGAGGCCCATGGGCAGAGGCCCGACAAGCCGTTGGAGCCGCGCGAGGCCCTTGCCCTCTTCGAGACGGGGCCTCACGGCGTCGTCGCCGTGGACGCGAAGGGCCGGATCGCCGGCATGGACGAGGCCGCCGCGGAGATCTTCGGCTGGAAGGCCGAGGACGTGACCGGTCACCCGCTTACCGATCTGATCCCCGCCGCCCGGGCCGGACTCGACGCGCCCCCGCGCGGCTCGCCGCCGCGCCTCGGGCGCGTGGGCGGCCGCCGGCGCGACGGCACGCGCATCGGCCTCGAGGTCGTCCTCGCGCGGAACGGTGGCGGCGAGGTGGACCTGGTGGTGGCCGTCCGCGAGCTCGCGCCCGAGTCCGCTACGGCCGAGCACGCCCGCCGCGCGAGCTCGATGGACCTCCTCGGCCGCTACTCCGCGAAGGTCGCGCACGACCTCAAGAACCACCTGATGGCGGTCGGCGGCTACTGCGAGCTCGCGATGGGCCGCATCGACTCCGACCCGCAGCGCGCGCGGCAGATGCTCGAGCAGACCCTCGACGCCACCGAGCGCGCCCGCGACTACCTCGAGGCGATCCACGCGCTCGGTCGCGGCCGCCCCGACGAGGTCGAGCCGTTCGAGGTGGCGCCGCTCGTCTCCTCGCTCGCGCCGGGCCTCGTCTCGCTCCTGCCGGCCGGCGTTCGACTCGAGGTCGAGACCGAGAACGCCGACGGCCAGGCCGAGCTCAGCCGCGACGCGCTCCGCCACGCGCTGAAGGTCCTCGTCGAGAACGCCGGGGAGGCGATCTCGGGCGAGGGACGCGTGATGGTCCGCACCGGCACGCGTCTCGTGACCGCGCCCGAGTCGCTTCCCGATCTCCCGCCCGGCCGCTACGTGACGATCGAGGTCGAGGACACGGGCCGTGGCGTGGACGACGCGCTCCGCGCCCGCCTCTTCGAGCCGTTCCTCCGCACGGGCCGGGAGCGGGGCCGGGGCCTCGGCCTCGCGACCGTCTACGCCCTCTGCCGCCAGCTCGGCGGCGGGGTCACGGTCCGGAGCCAGGTGGGCCACGGCACCACGGTCCGCCTCCACTTCCCCCGCCTCGACAAGCACGCCCGCTCGGAGAGCCCGGAAGGCCGGTCGCCGAGTCGGGCCCCGTCGGCCCCCGGCGCCTCCCGGACCGTGCTCGTGGTGGACGACCTCGCCGCCGTCCGCGACATCGTGAAGGACGCCCTCGAGGACGCCGGCTATCGCGTCATGGTCGCCGCGAGCGGTCCGGAGGCCCTCGGGCTCCTCTCGAACGGAGGCGGCGAAGGTGTCGACCTCCTCCTGACCGACGTCCTCATGCCCGGCATGAACGGGCCCGAGCTCGCCGAGAAGGTCGGCGCGAGCCACCCCGCGCTGCCGGTCCTCTTCATGTCGGCCTACGCCCGCGACGTGCTGCCCCGCGGCTCCGAGGGCCGGCTCGTCTCGTTCATCGCCAAGCCCTTCACCCCCCGCGACCTCGCCACGAAGGTCGGCGCGGTCCTTGCTACGGGGGCCGCGTGATGCTGATGAACCGCCGTACACCGTCCGCTCCGGGCCCCCTCCGACGCTTGGAAGAGGGAACCGAGCCTCTGGAGCCGACCCCCATGGAGCACCACGGCGCCACGATCCTCCTCGTGGACGACCTCCCGGACGTGCGGCGCGTGACGCGCCTCGCGCTCGAGGCCGCCGGACACCAGGTCTTCGAAGCGAGCGACGGGCCCGAGGCCCTCGAGGTCGCCCGCCACTGCGGCCATCTGGACCTCCTCCTCACCGACGTCGGGATGCCGGGCATGGACGGGCCGACCCTCGCCCAGAGCTTCGCCCGCCGCCAGCCGCACGTCCCCGTGCTCTTCGTCTCGGCGGACCGCTCGTTCGCGCCCCCGACGCTCCGGGGCCCCCGCCGCGCGCCCTTCCTGGCCAAGCCGTACCGCCCCGCGGAGATCGTCCGCGCCGTCGAGAGCGCCCTGTCGGAGTCGGCGTAGGCGGACCTCGGCCCCGCCCACGGGAACGGGCGCGGGAACCGGCAGGGGAAGGGAACCGATACGGGCAGGCGCTCGCCGCGCCGGGCCCGTGCCGGGCCTCCGGACCCGCCGCGTTCTCGCCCACGCCAAGCCGCGGTATCGTCGGAGGCCATGATCAACGTGGTACTCCTCGCGGCCGCGGCGGCCGTGGCCATCCTGCTCGTCCTGCACCTCCGCCTGTCGAAGATGCACGCGGACCTGCAGGACCGGACCGACCGACTCGAGAAGGCGAGGAAGGCCGACGCGAGCGACCAACGCCAGCGGATCGAGGAGGCCCAGCAGCAGCTCGACGAGGTGAAGGAGACCCTCGCCGACCGTCTCTCGACGATCGAGGAGCGGACCGAGGCCCTCGCCCCCCGCCTCGAACGCCACGAGACGATGCTGGAGAGCGTCGGGCGCCGCGTGGACGAGGCCAGCGCGCCCGCCGCGCGGATCGACGCCGTGGCGTCGCGCGCGGAGGACCTCGACGAACGCCTCTCGGCCCTCGAGTCCGCCCAGCGCGAGGCGAAGGAACGGACGTCCGGCGCCGAGGAGACCGGCGAGCGGCTCCGCGACCTCGAGGCCGCACTCCAGGCCCTGCGTCGCGAGGCGGCGGGCCGCGCCGATGCGCTCCAGCGCGGGGCCGCCGACGCCGCCCGGACCCTGGAGGCCGTCGAGAAGAGGCTCGCCGAGCTCGAGCGCGGACGAAGCGTGGACCTCGCGTCGCCCGGCCGGGCGCCGGGATCGGCCGCGCCGCCTCCGGCGCCGCCGCCTCCCCCGCCTCCCCGGCCTCCCCCGCCTCCCCCGCGGCCTTCGGCTTCCCCTCCACCCCCGCCCCGGAGCTTCGCGGCCGGATCGTTCGACCCGCCGCCCGCCTCGGCCCTCCCGCCCGCCGAGCGGGTCGAGCCGGACGAGGCCGCGGCCCTCGCGGACGTCGAGGGCGAGGCCGACGCGCGCGCGCCCGGCGTGCGCGGTCTGATCGTCCTGGTCGCCGTGCTCGCGGCGCTGACCCTCCTCTTTCACTGGATCTCCGCGGGTCGCTGAGCCCGCCGCCGGAGGGCGCCATGCAGCAGTCGGTCGCGAAGCTCCTCGAGTACCGGGAGGAGGGACCGGTCACGAAGAAGGTCGTCGAGACCGACCGCGCCATCTGGACGCTCGTCTGCCTGATGCCCGGCCAGGCGATCCCGCCGTTCACGCACCGCCGGCGCGAGGCCTTCGTGTACTGCATCGAGGGCGAGGTCCGCATCACGCCCGGCAAGGGCGAGGTCGAGCTCCGCGCCGGCGACCTCGCGTACTACGACGGATCGAAGATGGCGAGCCCGAGCAACCCCGGCACCACGAACGCCGCGTTCCTCGTCACGCTGGTCCGAAAGCGCGGCGACTGACCCGTACCAAGGCAGGGCCATCCTGTCGCCGCGACACCAGACATACGGGCGTACGGACATACGGAGCCAGGCTCCGGATGCGCGTACGAACGGAGCCCGGCTCCGTATGCGCGAAGCGGCGCGGCGGGGAAAGACGGGGTCGGGTCAGCGACCCGCTTCGGTCATGTGGCGGAGGTCGAGGGCCTTCTCGAGCTCGGCGGGCGGGAGGAGCTTCTTGTCCTTCGCGATCTCGGGGATCGTGCGGCCCGTCTGGTAGGCCTCCTTCGCGAGCGCGGCCGCGGCGTCGTAGCCGATCTTCGGCGCGAGCGCGGTCGCGAGCATGAGGCTCTGCTCGACGAAGCGCGCGATCCGCTCGCGGTCGGCCTCGAGGCCCTGAACGCAGCGCAGGTTGAACCCCTCGACCGCGCCCGCGAGCACCTCGATCCCGTCGAGCATCGTGTCGGCGAGGAGCGGCAGCGTCACGTTGAGCTCGAAGTTGCCCGCCGCGCCGCACGCGTTCGCCGTCGTCACGTAGCCCTGGACGAGCATCGAGGCCATCATGAGGCTCTCGCTCATCACCGGGTTCACCTTGCCGGGCATGATCGACGACCCGGGCTGGAGCGCCGGGAGCTTCAGCTCGCCGATGCCGCAACGCGGGCCCGAGCCGAGGTGTCGGACGTCGTTCGCGATCTTGTAGAGCGCGCTCGCGGCCGAGCCGAGCGCCCCGGCGAAGAAGACCACCGCCTCGCGGCCCGCGAGCTGCTCGCAGAAGTTCCGCGCGGGACGAAGCGGAAGGCCCGTCTTGTCGGAGAGGTACTCGATCGCCTTCACGTGGAACTGGGGGTGACGCCCGATGCCCGTGCCGACCGCCGTGCCGCCGAGCGCGACCTCCAACAGCCCGTCGTACGCGAGCGCGAGGCGCTGACACGAGTGCGCGACCTGCGCCGCGTAGCCCTGGAAGACCTGGCCGAGCCGGATCGGCGTCGCGTCCTGCAGGTGCGTCCGGCCGACCTTCACCACGTCGTCCCACGCCTCGGCCTTGTCGAGCAGCACCGCGGCGAGCGCGCCCATCGCCGGGATCAGCCGTTCGCGCGCCGCGCGGGCGATCGAAACGTGGAGCGCGGTCGGGATCACGTCGTTCGACGACTGCCCGAGGTTCACGTGGTCGTTCGGGTGAACGGGCTTCTTGTCGCCGGGCTTCCCGCCGAGCGCGACGTTCGCGAGGTTCGAGATCACCTCGTTCATGTTCATGTTCGTCGAGGTGCCCGATCCCGTCTGGAAGACGTCGATCGGGAACTCGTCGGGGTGCTTCCCCCGGATCACCTCGCCCGCGGCGTTCTCGATCGCTTCGGCCCGCTCCGCGTCGAGGAGCCCGAGATCACGGTTCGCATTCGCCGCCGCCCACTTGATGGCCGCGAGCGCGTGGAGGAAGCGCGGCCGCATGCGCCGGCCCGAGACCTCGAAGTTCTCGAGGGCGCGCTGGGTTTGCGCGCCCCACATCCGCGCCGCGGGCACGCGGACCTCGCCCATCGAGTCCCGTTCGATCCTCGACTCGTCGGCCATGGGAGGCTCCGCTCGGCACCGCGGTGCGCGGGCCGCACCGGACTCTACCGACGCCTGGGTGGCGGTGCCCCTCTGCGCGGAGGGCCCGCGCCCCGTCTCATCAGCGAGAGGACGAGCACGGGAACGAGCACGCTCTCGACCCGCGAAGCCGAGGGCCACCACGAGTCCCCGTCTCCGCTCCGGCACGCGGGCTCGTGAGGGGGTGCGCGATCGTCGGGAGGTGGACCGGCCCGACGACCCGGAGCGTCAACCGGCCCGCGCCCTCCGATTCGTCAGAGGTCCGCCAGCAGCGCGTTCAGGACCGACGGCGCGTCGAGCGGTTGCATGTACCGGCGCGTCGGGCCCGTGACGGTCTTGTCGGACTTCAGCCGCTCCTCGGGCGCGACCCCGACGAGGACGATCGGGAGCTGGCGCGTCGCGCGGTCCGCGCGGAGCTGGACCGCGGCGTGGCGCCCCCGCTCGGGCTGCTCGGCCATGTCGATCACGATCACGTCAGGCCGAAAGTCCCTGATCGTGTTGCCGAGCTCGCCGCCCGGCTCGCAGTGCTTCACGCGGTGGCCGGCCGCCTCGAGCTCGGCGGCGGCCCGCTCGATCCGGGGGCGGTCGAACCCGAGGATCCAGAGCCGCCGCGGGAGGACGGGCGCGCGCGGCTCCCGGACGCTCGACAGCACGCGGGGCTCGGTCGGGGGGGTCTCGGTCATGGATGCCCTCGAAACCGGCAAACCCCAGAGTCTAGCGGTCCCGGCCGCCCGGGGGCGCAAATTCCCCTCCCGGGCCCGCGTCTACGAGGATTCGACCGGGGCGGCGAGCGCGACGGACCGCGGGGAGGGGGAAAGCGGCGAGCATCGCCCCGCCTCCGTACCGGTTACTGAACCGCCCGAATCCGTTCGAGGAACGACTTCGGAAAGCGTGCGACCGGGATCGCGAGGCCCAGCGACTCCGTCGTGCCGAGCGTCGCGGCGGCGAGGGCCAGCAGCCGGCCCTCCTCGTCCACGACGGGGCCGCCGCTGTGGCCCGGTGCGACCCACGCGTCGGTCTTGATCCACGTCGTGCCGTCGGTCTCGCGCTCGAGACCCGACACGATCCCTCGCGAGAGGACCACCGCCGTCCGGACGCACTCCGAGCCCATCTGCGGGTAGCCGGCCACGAAGAGGGTCTGGCCGAGCCGCGCCTTCTCGGAGTCGCCGAGCGGCACCCAGGGAAACGCCACGTCGCTCGGGAGCGGACGGCCGAACACGTCGCGGAGCGGGCGGAGGAGCACGAGGTCCTTGTCCTGGTCCTCCTCCACGATCTCGGCGAAGAACGTCTGGATCGGCGGGATGTCGAACGTGCGCGTGAACGCGACGAGGATCGGGTCGCGCTGCACGCGGCCGCTGCCGTCCGTCATCTCGAGGCAGTGGCGGCACGAGAGCACGAGGCCCGACGGGCTCACGCACACTCCGCTCCCGCCGCTGCAGTCGCCGATCGTGATCTCGACGGTGGCCGCGGCGGTCTTCTCGGGCACCGTGAGGTCGTCCGTCTTCATCACGGGCGGCCAGACCAGGTCGGACGGGAGCGTCGGCCGCCGGTCGATGCCCACCGCGATCCGGAACGTCACCCGCGACTCCCACGTCGCGCGGTTCACGACGCCGAGGTACATGCGCTTCACCGCCTGGAGCGGCGGGTTGAACGCGACGCCCAGGTGCTCGTCCACCATCGCCGAGAACGCGCGCGCGGTGATGCTGCCGTCGCTCGGCCGCGCGAGGACCAGCTCGAGCGGGCCCGACGCGTCGAGCACCTGCGCGTGGAGGGCGCCCGTCCCCTCGGGGAGGTCCACGCCGAACCACTGGATGCCCGAGCGCCCGACCTCGACCGCGCCCGGCGTCCACGCGTCGGGCAGGAGCACCGGCGGGTCCTCGTCGCCCCACGCGTGCGGCCCCGTCGCGCCCTCGATCGGCTTCAGCGTGACCACGACCTCGGCCGGGTTCTCGTTCTCGAGCAGCACGACCTCGCCGTGGTAGAGGCCCGGCTCGAGCGGGTCGGTGCCCCCCACCACGACGTGCTCGACCGGCGCGGTCGAGAGCCCGACCCAGTCGGCGTCCTCGTCCTCGTGCTGCGGCGGCTGGCCGCGGCGGACGTAGATGTCGGCGTCGAGACCCCGCGCGTTCGCGGCCTCGAGCACGAACCCGCGCCAGCCCGTCGGCACGACGACGCGGAAGCGCTGCGAGTCGCCGTTCTGCTCGCCGCCGAGCAGGAAGGGCATCGGCGTCCCGGGCTTGAGCTCGGCGCTCGGGGGCTGCGGCAGCACCCACCCGCCGGGGAACACGAGCGTCATCCGCGCCTCGAAGTGCGCGCCGCGCTGGTCGCCCTCGGGCGCGACGTTGAGGAGGTACGTGCCCGGCGGCGCCTCGCTCCGGTCGATCACGAGGCGGCCCTGGCGTGACGTTCCCTGCCGCGAGAAGCCGTTCGGCCCCTCCACGCGGAAGCGGAGCCCCTCGGAGGCGGGCGGCGCGAGGTCCATCTCGGCGCGGAGCGCGCGACGCGGGACGTACGTGCGGAGCAGGACGCCGCGTCCCGACGGGGACGGCCCGACCGTCGCCGGCTCGCCGGGGAGCACGGAACGGTCCGCGCCGCGGCGGTCCACGAAGGCCGCGATCTCGAACGACACGCCGCCCGACTGGGGGAACGGGTTCTCGACCGTGATGAACCACGCGCCGGGCTTGAGCGCCGGCGTCTGCCCCGGTCCGAGCGCGAGTACCTCGTAGGGCGACGGCGAGAGCGACGACGCGTCCGCGGTCTCGGCGTAGTCCAACGTCGCGGGGCGCTCGAACCGCAGATGGAGATCGACGTCGCGATCGGCGGAGACGATGACGCTCAGGGCGACCGCTTCGGGCGGGATGTCGATGCGTCCGACCCAGGCCGAGCTCCCCGGGGCGATCGTCGCCTCGAGCGGCATCCCGTTGCGGACCGGCACGGCGTCCTCGGCCGCGCCCGTCGGTCCCGCGCGGAGCGCGAAGACCAGGACGAAGAGGGCGGCGGCGAGGAGGGGACGGAACGGGGTCCGTTGCGGGAACACGGCCGCCATCAAACCTCACGGGGGGGTCGGTGGCACGCGGGTCCCGACCGGGGCCGGCGCCCCGGACCCGTCCCGTGTCCCGCCGCGGCCCCGGCGACGCGCGGGCGGGTCCTCAGTTCGAGGCGCGCCGCAGGAGCGCGTACCCCTCCCACGACGGGCCCCGGACCTGGAGGCGCACGAGCGTCGGCCGCTTCACCCGGAACCGGAGGGAGGGGCCGACGCCCGCCACCTCCGCCAGGGCCGTGCCCCGGATCGGTCGGTAGGCCAGCGCGTCCCCGTCCACGGTCTCGACCCGCATCGCCACGGCCGTCCGCCGCCGGGGGACCGCGACGAAGAGGTACGCCCACCCCGGCATGCACACGCCGACGCCCACCGTGCGCCAGGCCGAGGTGCCGCTCGCGAGCACCGTCGGGTCGAGGCCCGTCCCGATGAGGAGCGGGCCGCCGCGCGAGGCCTCGGCGCCGTAGACCGTGAGGTGCGCGTCGGCCCCGGCCGGCTCGACGAAGCGGAACGTGCCCTTCACGTTCGGCCGAAACCACACGAGCGACGCGTTCTCGGGCGTCCGCATGCTCGCGCGCCGGCCGTAGACGCCGAGGTCGTCCTGCGGAAGCGTCCGCCAGCGCGCGCCCTCCTTCGCCTGGAGCCAGTGCGGGTCGTAGGGGTCGGACCGGCCCATGTAGAGCACCGCGAGGTCCCCCGGCCCCGCGTCGAACGGCAGGAGAAGCCCGCGCGACCCCGCGCCCGGCCCGACCCGCGGGCCGCCCGGTTGGGACGCGCCGGGCGGCGGCGCATCGGGGCCCGGTGCCCGGGGGCCCGGTGCCTCGGGGCCCAGGGCTTCGGGCGTCGGCGCGGCGGGCGCGAGGGTCGGGGACGGGTCCTCGACGAGCCGCACGCCGTACGTGCCGCCCGCCCCGTCCACGGCCTCGACCTCGAGCCGGAGCGCGGCCGGGGCGGGCCCCGGCTTCTCCTCGTCCTTCGAGGGCGGCGGCGGGGCGAAGCGAAGCGCGGGATACGGCGACGCGGGCCCGGGCTCGGCGGACGCCACGACCCCTCCGTCGGCCGCGACGACGCGGAGTCGGAGCGGCCCCGCCGTGCCCGGGCGCGAGCGGATCTCGTACCGGTGGCCCTCGCGCACGACGAGCTCCCACGCGTTCGCCTCGTCCACGCGGAGGTCGCCGACGCGCGAGAGCGTCCCGCCGGGCGCGAGGAAGCGACGATGCCGGGCGACCTTCTCGCCGTCCGGCCCGAGCGTCTCGAGCGTCACCCGCCCCGTGCCCGTGAGCGTCGAGAAGCCGCGCACGCGGAGGTCGTAGACGTCGTCCCGCTCGGCGTACCACGCGACCGTCGCCGCGGGAGGCCCCTCCGGCTTCGCGGCCTGGGCGGGCGGCGTCTCGTCGGACGGGGCGGGGTCCGTGCCCGCGGGCCCGGGCGTCTCGACGGAGCTCGCGTGGTAGAGCGTCCCCTCGCCGGGCCCCACCTCGATCTCGACCCGCGGGAGGCTCTTCCCCTCCACGCGCACGCGGTAGCGGCAGCCCGACACGATCTCGAACCGATAGGAGAGCACCTGCCCCGGCTGCTTCAGGTCGAAGGCGTGCCAGTGCCCGTCGGCCGAGATCACCTCGGGGAGCGCGAACACCGCGGGACCGAGGACGAGCGCGGCGAGGACCAGGGCGAGGACGACGGCGAAAACGCGCGGCCCGGGGCGGCGGCCGTGGACCGCGCGCGGCCGGATCGGCCTCGCCGAGGGACACGACGCGGGGTAGGGTTCGACCCCCGACGCCGAGAGGAAGCCATGGAATCGTCCGTGCCGAGCGTTCATGCGCTGCTCGTATGTCGTAACGCCAAGGTGGACGAACAGGGGCGGATCGATCTCGAGTCCGTCCTCGAGGTGGTCGCGCTGGAAGCGCTCCCCGGGGACGCGGGCCCCCTCACCTTCATCGCCTTCGTCCGGGGCGTCACGCCCGGGAAGCGGGAGTGCGCGTTTCGCCTCCACCCCGCCGGGAACGCGGAGCACCTGACCGCGCGGATGCCCCTCTCGATCGACGTCCCCGCGGCCTACGACGGCCGGCAGGTGGTCCTGCAGGCGCGGATCCAGTCGATCCCCGTGACGCGCGGCGGCTGGTTCGACCTGATCCTCGAGTGGGAGGGCCAGGACCTCGCGCAGAACCGCTTCGCGATCGGCGTCGCCGGCTGACCGACGGCGTCGAGCCGAAGGCGCGCACGGCGCGTCGGGGAAGGTCCGGCGCCGCGCCGTCCATCGTGCCGAATCGGCAGCGCGCGGTCCACGGGCGAACGCGTTCGAACGGGTGGGACACGCCCGCGCGAACCGAACGCGGACGGAATCGACCCGGTTCGGCCATTCGGCCGCCAAACGCCGAATTCTCGCGTGTAGCGGGTTCATTGGCCCACCGTTCGCGGTAGCCTGTTCAGCAGGTCCTCGCGGGTACCGGCCTCGCTTCGACCCTCGATCGGAGATGCCCATGTACAGAACGCTGATGGTGGTGGTGAGCCTCTCCTCGCTCGCCGTCTTCGTACCGGGCGTCGCCGAGGCCCGCGGAGGCGGCGTGCGCACCGGTCAAGCGGTGCGCGGCGCGAGCGGTCGCGTGTTCCGCGGCGGCGGGGCGCCGTCGGGCGGCTCGCGCGGCGGCTGGTCGAGCGGCGGTTCGCGTCTCTTCCCCGGTCGCGCGTCGGGCGGCAACACGGCCCCGACGCCCACCTACACGGCGCCCCGGCCCACGTACACGGCCCCCCGGCCGACCTACACGGCGCCCCGGGCCACCTACACGGCTCCCTCGCGCGGTTTTGCGGCGGGTTCCGGCGGCGCGAACGGCCTCCGGTCGTTCCCGGGCCGCACCGTCGATCCGGGAACGCGCTTCGTCGCGCCGTCCCGGACGTTCGCGCAGCCGAGCGTCCAGCCGTCCTGGCCGCGAAACGAGGCGCGCTTCGTCCCGAACCAGGCGGCGCCGCGCGTCGTGACGCCCCAGCAGCAGGGCCAGGCCCTGGAGCGACTCCGCACCTGGTCGCAGGAGCGGGGCGGCAACCGGGTCCTCCCCGGCCGAACCTTCGCCCCCACGACGACCCCGAACGTCGCCGTCCCGGGAACGCAGCCGTCCACTCGCGGGGACACGCAGACGTTTCGGCAGCGTCTCGACGCCCTCCGCGGCCGGACCTTCGCCCCGCGGGGTTACGGCGGCGGCCAGAACGGCACGCAGGCCGCCGGCGTGACCTCGGCCCCGAGCGCGCCGACGACGACCTTCCGCGAGCGGCTCCAGAACCGCTTCGGCGGCGCGCGCGGCCGGATGCTCCCCGGCTCCGCTCCGACGCCGACCATCACCCGCGCGACGCCCGGCACGACCACGGGCGGCGCGACCGTCCGGACCACCGGCCCCGCCTTCGGGCGCGGCGCGGTGCGCTCCGGCGGCAGCCGCGCGTTCCCCGGCTCCGCGACGACGACGTCGAGCGGCCTCGTCCGCGGCGGCGTCCGCCGCGGGAGCGAAGAGGCGCTCGCGACCCGCGCGGGCGTGTCGAGCGCGATCACCGCGCGCGGCGGCGTCCGCTCCGGCTCGTCGGCACTGACCCTCGGACCGCGCGCCGGCGTGCGCTACGACCACGGCGGCGTCGGGTCCTCGTACTTCAGCCACCGCCACGGCGACTTCGGCGGCCGGTACCGCCCGTACTGGCGGACCTGGGGCGGCTGGAACTACTACGGCTACTTCGCCCCGTCGTACTGGGGCGGCACCTGGGGCGTCTACTGGGACCCGTGGTGGTACGGCGCGTACAGCCCGTGGTGGTACCACGGCCTTCCCGCCTTCGGGTTCGGCGTCGTCTACTACGCGACGGACTACACGTACTACGACCCGGGCTACGTGATCGTGGACGAGTCGCCGATCGTCGTCGAGGGCGGCGCGCCGACCGTCGTGCAGCCCGGAACCGTCGTGCAGCCCGGAGTGCTCGGCGCGCCGAGCGGCACGGTGAACCCGCCCGCCGAGGGCCAAACCAGCGAGAAGGCGCCGGGCAAGAGCTACTTCGACACGGGCATGGACGCCTTCAAGGCCGGTGACTTCGAGAACGCCTACAAGCAGTTCTACGCCGCGGCTCTCGCCGACGAGACCAACGGCGAGGCCTGGATGGCGGTGATGAACGCCGCGTTCGCGAAGGGCTGGTTCGACAGGTCCGCCGAGGCCCTGCAGAAGGCCGCCGACCTCGGCGCCTTCCCGCGCGGCTACCGGTTCGACCCGCGCCCGAGCTACCCGAACCCCCAGACCTTCGACCGCGCGATCGAGCTCCTCGACCTGCACCTCATGAACCACCCCGAGGACGCGGACGCGCACCTCGTCCGCGCGTACTTCGACGTCGCGTTGGGCGAGCGCGAGAAGGCGAACGCGGAGATCTTCCGGACGCTCGACCTGAGGCCCGAGGACACGACCGCGCCGCTCCTCCAGATCGCGATGCTGCCGCCGCTCCCGCCGCAGGGCGCGGCCGAGACGAACCAGCCCGGGAACGCCGTCCCCGGCGCCGCGCCGGAAGGCGCGCCCGCGCCCGGTGGCCCGGCGCCGGTCGCGCCGGAGGCGCCGCAGGGATCGCCCTCCGCGCCCTCGTTCCCGCCGCCGTCTCGCTGATCCGAGCCGGAGCGCCATCGGCCCTCGCGTCGCGCGATCGACGCGAGGGCCTTCTCGTGTCGGGGCCTCCGCACGCGCGTCGCGCGGGTCGCGGCCTCTCGGCCCTCGCGCTTGGCCAGGGGCGCCGGCCGCGGGCCGGTTGCGGTGTCGCCCGCGCGTGCGATCCTGGCCCCGACGATCGTCCGGACGGGGATTGGAGTCAGCGCCGATGGTTCGACGCAAGCGACGCCGCGGGCGCGGTCACGGGCAGGGGCCCGACACGACCTCGGGCGGCCCGCGCAACCCGGCAGGACACCACGACCCGGCCGAGCCGGCGACCGCGGAGCGGCCCGCGCTGGTCTCGTGGCGGGAGCGCGCGCGCGAGGTGCTCGCACGGCTCCGGGAGCACGCTCGGGAGACGCAGGGCCCGGCCCTCGAGGCCTCGCTCCGAAACCGCTTCGGCGACGAGGCCGACGGCGCGCCCGTGGCCGACCTGGAGACCGCGTTCGACGACCTGATCTGCACGCCCGGTACCGCGGGCGACCCGCGCTCCATCGTCCGCCAGTTCGCCGAGGAGGCCGACGATCTGGAGGCCCACGAGCGGACGACGCTCCCGCTCTGGGAGACCGAGCGGCGGCGCCGCGTCTACCTGCTCGATCGCGGGCACCGGGACGTGCTCGAGCTCTGGGACCCCGTCCGGGCGGAACGCCTGACCCTCCACCTGCTCGAGCGGCTGGCGCCGGGCCGTCTGATGGGCCTTCGGCGCGGGGCCGCGGTGGTCGCGACGGCGGCGCCGCTCGCCGCGCGCCAGGTCGCCCTGGGGCAGGTCGAGATCTACGACGACGACGAGGCCGTGCACCTCTACCGAAAGGCGGTCCGCGACGGGGGCCGCACGTGGCACGACCTGCCTCCGCCGGCGCCGGTCTGAGCGGAGCCTCGGCGCGCACGGGCGCCCTCGGACGCCCCGAAGACGTTCACGAGCGCACGTGAGGAAGCGTCGGCGCTAGCGCCGGGCGAACGCGCCGGTGCCCCCGGTCCCGACCCCGTTGTCGCCGCCGCAGCACGACGCGTACACGGGCTCCGCGTACACGTTTCCGCACGCGTCGGGGCAGCAGGCGTGGGGCATCTCGGCCACCACGGCGTCGCGCGTGTTCTGCCAGACGCACGAGGCCTGCCGGCAGCCCGTGAGGCCCATCGCGAGGAGCGGCAGGAGGGCGAAGATCGATCGGGCGACGCGGGTCCGGACCCTCGGTCGGATCGGCATGGCAACGACTCCCCGGGGCGAGCGTGGACCTACACCCCCGTCCTCGGGGATCGGTCGGGAGGGCCGCGGGCTTCAGCGGTGTGCGCGCGGCGCCGCGCGGTCCACGGCGTAGGTCCCGCGACGACACCGGCGAGAGCGCGCCGCGAGAGCTCCCGACGTAGGGCCGAGCGCTCAGCTCGCGGCGTGCGCGGGGTCGAGGCGCGAACGGAGACACCAGAGCTTCGCCTCGCGCGCCCCGAGGTCCTCGAGCTTCTGCTGCACCTCGGCGATCTGCGCCGCCACCTCCTGGCCGTCCCGCTCCGCCTTCGCGCCGGTCTCGTCGGCGAGCCGCGCCGCCTTCTCGCGGAGCACCTTCTCCTGGTTCGCGAGCTGGTCGCGTTCGGTCAGGAGCCGGAGGTGCGCCTTCACGACCGCGTCGAGGCCGTCTTCGTAGCAGTGCCCGACTACGGAGCGCATCTCGCCGTAGAGCAGCCCGGGACGCAGCTTCGCCTTCTCGAGCACCGTGACCGCCCGCTTCACGGGGTCCACGATCAAGAGCCGCGGCACCTCGTGGCCCGCGCCGGCGAGGATCGGATCCTGCGCGACGCTCTCCGGCGACATGCTCACGGTCCGGAACGCCTTCACGCCGAGCGCGACCTTCTCGTTCTTGAACACGTTCGTCTGGATCTTGTCGTACACGTCGCCCGTCGCGTCGGCCGGGCGGACGAACACGATCGCGGGCTTGTCGAGTCGGGCGAACGGGTCGTCCGGCGTGGCGGCGTCGGACGGCCGCATCTGGAACGGGAGCGGAGCGAGGGAGGCGACGCGGTCCCAGTGGATCTCGAGGGCCGCCAGACTGGCGGCCGAGCGACCGCCGCATCACCCGGCTTCGCTGGGCGGGGTCCTCAGGAACGGGACCGCGAGCCCCAGGAACGAGATCGCGACACTCCTCCCGATCGCTCGCCGCACCTGGAAACCTCGTCATCGCCCGACGGCCCGACGCCGCTTCGCGTGGCCCCTGCCGTCCGTTTCCGTAATCCGCGGGGATCATACGGAGGAGGAGGACGTTTCCGCTAGCCCCCAATTGACAAGTTTCGGAAACAAGAGGATCAGGATCTTAGTCCTTCATCGATGTGGTATCCAAGGTTCCATCGAGTGCGTACGTAGATGCCAGCACGCGAGAAATGGGGCTCGTAGGGCGTGGGAGGGGGCGTCCGGGGTCGTCGGGAGCCCGAGGGCGCGCGCCTGTGCGACGGGCGAGGCGAGGTCCACGGGACGTCTTCCGGGAGGCCCGGCGACGAGGGACGCCCCCGGCGCGCGCGGCCCGTCCAGGTCCTCGACGCGCGCGACCGACCGCCGCGCGACGCCCCGGCCGGCGGCCGACGCCAGAACCGACGCCTTGCCCGTCGCCGCGGCCGGGGCCCCCGCCCCCCGTTCGTCTCGCCTTCTCGTGCCCGCGCGTGGCCCGGCGCGTACGCTTCGGGAGCATGAACAAGGCCTTCGCAGCGACGGATCCGGCGATCCCGCCCTACGTGGACGATCTCCTCGAACCCGAGGACGGCGTGCTCGCCGAGATCCGGGCGCGGAGTCTCGCCGCGGGCCTGCCCGCGATCGCGGTCGGCCCCTTCGACGGTCGCCACCTCGAGGTCCTCGCGCGGATGGCGCGCGCGACGAAGATCGTCGAGATCGGGACGCTCGGCGGCTACAGCGGCGTGTGCCTCGCGCGCGCGCTCCCCGAGGGCGGCGTGCTCCACACGTTCGAGGTGGAGGCGCGACACGCCGAGATCGCCGAGGCGTCGTTTCGGAAGGCCGGCGTCGCCGACCGGGTCGTGCTGCACCTCGGGCCGGCGCTCGAGCGCCTCTCCGACATCGAGCCCGACGGCCCCTTCGACCTCGTGTTCGTGGACGCCGACAAGGAGTCGTATCCCGACTACCTCGACTGGGCCGAGCGAAACGTCCGGGTGGGCGGGACCCTCCTCGCCGACAACGTGTTCCGAAAGCCGCGGGGACGCGAGTCGGGCGAGGTCGTGGACCGGTTCAACCGGCGCCTCGCGCGGTCGGGCCGCTGGCGCGCGACGCTCCTGCCGATCGAGGACGGGCTCGCCGTGGCGGTGCGGCTTCCGTGACGGGCCGCGCCCGCCTCACGCCTCGGGGACGTACGGGAAGAGCAGCGTCTGGAAGGCGCGGAGCGCGTCCGCCTGCTCGGTCGTGAGGTTCCCGGCGCGGAGGATGGCCTCCGTGGCGGTGGCCTGCGCGCGGGCCCGGGCCTGGGCCGCGGCCACGGTGGGGAAGTTCAAGTCCTCGGCGTACGGGCTCATGGGAACGAGCACGTTCGGGATCTGGTCCACCCACGTGCGGCCGACGTCGGCGTAGAGGCCGGCGTCCGGCGTCTTCACGCCGGCGGACTCGAGGAGCTGCGCCACGAGCTTCGTGCCGAGCTCCGTCGCGTCCGCTCCCGTGACGGGGGTCGAGAGCACGTACACGAGCACGGGAGAGAGCAGATCGAGCTTCAACCGTCCCTCCGTCGCCGGCGGGAAGACGACCTGCCGCTGGTTCGCGGAGAGGAGGTTCTTCACGCCGTCGAGGAAGCGGAGGCGGACGTCCACCTCGACGACCGTCTTCCGCAGGGCCGGCGCCCCCGGCGGGAGCCCGGAGACCGACCGGTACGAGTCGGCGAGCCACGCGTCGCCCAGGTCCTTCAACGACAGCTCCTGGTCCGGCGTCAGGGGTCGCCCGCGGCGAGGAGCTCCGCGCGGATCAGGTTCGCCAGCACGGCGGGATGCGTGTACGCGCCGTTCGGCGTCGCGTCCGAGACGTCGTTCCCGAACCCGACCGCGAACATCGCGAGCGGCGTGTTGTGCTGCTGGAGCGCGTGCGCCGTCGCGGGGGTCAGATGGAAGTCCTTCCCCTCGCTCTCGACCTGGGCGGGCAGGTCGCCGAGGACCTTCCTCAGCTTCACGACGTGGTCGGCGAGCTCGGTCCAGTCGGCCTTGTCGAAGGCCGGCGCCGACTTCGGCACGCCGAAGCGGAACGCCTGGGGATCGAGCGGCTTCGTCTGCGCGGCCTCGAGGTCGGCGCCGAGCTTCTCGACCTTCGCCTGGAGGTCGGTCTTCTCCTTCTCGAGGGTCCGGACGCGCGCTTGGAGCTCGTCGTAGCGCTCCTTCGCGACGGGCGCGCCCTCGAGGCTCGCCGGCTCGGACGCCGGGTCGGACGCGTCGGGCGCCTCCCCGTCCTTCCCCGCGGCCTCGCCCGGAAGCCGTCCGGCGGCCCCGCCCGCGTCCGTCGCGCGTTCGAGCCCCGCGCCTTCGTGCGCGCGGAGGGCGGGTGCGATCCAGAGCGCGCCGAGGACGCCTCCGAGTACGAGCCCGGCGAGGGCGAAGAGCAGAGCGCGCGACGAGTCCATCCGAGTCTCCCGAGTAGGCGGCGCCCAGTCTCGCGCAGATCGCGGGGACGCGAAGCCCGGGCTCCACCGAAGCGCGGGGGCGGGCGCGCGCGCGGTCCGTCGCGACGCGTCGCGACCCCGAGAGCGGCCGCCGAGGCGAGCGCAGAGGGGGCCGCTCGCTCACGCGGGGCCGTTCGCTCACGCGGGGGGCGGACCGTCCGGGTTCGTCGCCCACACCTCGAACGACGGGATGAACCCGCGGTCGTCGAGCGCCAAGGCGGCGAGGACGGCGTGCGCGATCTCGCGGGGGCGGAGCTTCCGGGGGTTCGCCTTCGGCTGCGAGCCGAGGAACGGCGTCTGCACCTCGCTCGGGTCCACCTGCGTGACGCGCACGTCGTGGCGCCGGAGCTCGGCGCGCCAGCACTCGGTCATGCCGGAGAGCGCGAACTTGCTCGCCACGTAGGGGGTGCCGTTCGCGAAGCCGCGGCGCGCGGCCGTCGAGCCCACGTTCACGATGTGCCCCCGCCGCTGCGGGACGAACACGCGCGCGGACGCGCGGGCCACGAGCATCGCGCCCGTGAGGTTCGTCGCGAGGAGGTCGCAAAACCGCTCGACGTCGATGTCCACGAGCGTCGAGAAGTAGCCGACCGCCGCGTTGTTGACGAGGACGTCGTAGCCGCCGAGGCCCTCGAGCACGCGGTGGACGAGCCGTTCGACCTCGTCCTCCTGGGACACGTCGGCGCGAAGGCCGAGGCACCCGATCGACTCGGCGGCGCGCTCCAGGCGCCTCGCGTCCCGGCCGCAGATCGCGACCTTCGCGCCGCGCGCCTTGAGCGCGCGCGCGATCTCGAACCCGATGCCCGAGCTCCCGCCCGTGACGAGCGCGTAGGCCTGTGCGAGGTCCATGGTCCCTCCCGTGCTACGAGGGGTGGTTCGCGTCGAGCGGCGCCACGGCGAGCACGTGGTCCTCGACCCGCCGGCCGCCGATCACGTGCTCCTGGAGGATCCGCTCCATCACGTCCTCGGTCACGCCGTGGTACCAGACGCCGTCCGGGTAGACCACGACGATCGGACCGCCCTGACACACCCGCAGACAGTCCACCTTGCTCCGCAGGACGCAGAGCCCGCCGAGCCCGGAGGACGTCCCGGCCGCGACCATCTTCCCCTCGACGCCGAGCTCGACGAGCCTCCGCTTCAGGTACAGCCACACCGCCGTCGTCGTCTCGCGGGGCGCGCACTTGGGCTGCGTCTGGTCCGCGCAGAGGAAGACGTGCTTCGCGGCCCGGCCGATCCCGAGCGTCCGCGGCACCGCCTCGAGCGGGAGCTTGGCGGCCTCGGGCTTGGGCTCCGGGCCGGGCCCCGTCGTCGGCGCGTCGGTCATGCGCCCTCCTCCCCGAGGGGCGCGAGCTGCGCCTCCCCCGTCTGCACGCCCCACAGCGCGGCGTAGAGCCCACCCCGCTCGACGAGCTCCTCGTGCCGCCCGGACTCGAGGACGCGCCCGCTCTCGAGCACGTGGATCCGGTCGGCGTTTCGAACCGTCGAGAGGCGATGCGCGATCACCACGACGGTGCGCGCGTGCGCGATGCGCTCCAGGGAGCGCTGGATGGCGGCCTCCGTCTCGTTGTCCACCGACGAGGTCGCCTCGTCGAGCACCAGGATCGGCGCGTCCTTCAGGCACGCGCGGGCGATCGAGAGGCGCTGGCGCTGTCCGCCCGAGAGCTTCTGACCGCGCTCGCCGACGACGGTGTCGTAGCCGTTCGGGAGCGCCTCGATGAAGTCGTGCGCCTCGGCCGTCCGCGCGGCCTCCGCCACCGCCTCGGGCGTCGCGTCGGGCCGGCCGTACGCGATGTTCTCGCGCACGGTCCCGGGGAAGAGGAACACGTCCTGGCTCACGAACGCGATCTGGTGGCGGAGGTCCGAGAGGTCGAGCGACGCGAGGTCCCTTCCGTCGAGCAGGATCCGGCCCGAGTCCAGGTCGTAGAAGCGGAGCAGGAGCTTCACGACGGTGCTCTTGCCCGACCCCGTCGGGCCGACGATGGCCGTCGTGCGCCCCGCCGGGATCGTGAACGAGACGTCGTGGAGCACCGGCAGGTCGCCGTGGTAGCCGAAGCCCACGTGCTCGAGCTCGATCTCGCCGCGGACCTCCTCGGGCACGAGCCGCTCGCCTCCGCTCCGGACGCCCACCGGCGTGTCGAGGAGGTCGAGGATCCGGTTCGTGGACGCCATGGCGCGCTGGTAGAGGTCGAAGGTCTCCCCGAGGCGGGTGAGCGGCCACAGGAGCCGCTGCGTCAGGAACACCATCACGGTGTAGAGGCCCGCGGCGAGACGCCCGTCGAGCACCCAGAAGCCGCCGAAGACGAGCGCGGCGGTGAAACCGAGAACGATGATCATCCGGATCAACGGCGAGAACGCGCTGGAGAGCGCGATGGCGCGGCGGTTCGCGACGCGGTACGACTCGCTCTCGGCTCCGATGCGCGCGGCCTCGCGCTCCTCGGCCGTGAAGCTCTTGATCGTGGCGATGCCACCGACGTTGTTCGCGAGCTCCGCGTAGAGACGGCCCGCGCGGTCCCGGACGTCCACGTAGCGCGGCGCGACCCTCCGCTGGAACGCGAACGAGCCCCACAGCACGAACGGCATGGGCAGCAGCGCCATCCAGGCCACGCCCGGCGCCATCAGGAAGAAGGCCGTCCCGATGATCACGACGGTGGCCGCGACCTGCACGAGCGCGTTCGCGCCGCCGTCGAGGAAGCGCTCGAGCTGGTTCACGTCGTCACCCAGGATCGAGAGGAGGCGACCCGTGCTCCCCGACTCGAACCACGCCATGTCGAGGCCCTGGACGTGCCGGTACGCGTCGAGCCGGAGCTCGTGCTGGATGCGCTGGGCGAGGTTCCGCCAGAGCAGAGCCTGGGCGTACTCGAAGACCGACTCGAGGATCCAGATGACCAGGGTCGCGCCGGCGAGCGCGACGAGCTGCATCTTCGGGTCGGCGACGCCGAGGCCCGCGACCATCGACCCCTCGCGCCGGACCACCACGTCCACCGCGGCGCCGATGAGGAACGGCGGCGCGAGGTCGAAGACCTTGTTCGAGATCGAGGCCACCGCGGCCGCGAGCGTCCACCGGCGGTACCGCCGCGCGTAGCGGGCGAGGCGGACGAGGGGGGCGACCGCGGCCATCGCGCCGAGATACCCCGCCGGATCGGGTCGCGCGTAGTCTGTCCCCATGCGCGCTCCCCTCGCCAGCCGCCTCGCGCTCGCTCTCGGGATCGCCTTCTCGCTCTCCTTCGCGCCCGCCGGGGCGAAGGAGGAGAAGAACGAGCTCCCGAAGGTCCGAAAGCCCGCGGAGTTCGACTACCTCGACACCGACGACGAGGCCGAGGCGCAGTCGCTCCTGGAGAAGCTCGTCGCCAAGTACCCGGGCGACAAGGGCGCGCTGCGGCTCCGGGAGGTGCTCTCGAAGCGCCGGCCCTACCCGGCACGCGTGCCGGACCGCTTCACGTTCGCACACACGGGTCCCGACGGGAAGTCCCGCGAGATCACCTGGGTCGTCCCGCATCACCTGAACCGGAAGAAGCCGACGGGCGTCGTGGTCTTCCTCCACGGCGCGGTCCGCCAGCCCGCGCCCGGCGGCGGCGCGAACGAGGCCGGGATGTTCGCGCCGGCGTTCGAGGACCTCGGGCTGATCGTCGTGGGTCCGTCCACGTACGAGGGCGTCGAGTGGGGCTCGCCCGCGTGCCGCGACCTCGTGGAGCACGCGCTGCGCGTCGTGAAGCAGACCTTCAACGTGGACGAGAACCGCGTGTACGTCGCGGGCGACTCCGACGGCGGGCGCGGCACGTACGCGATGGTCGAGACGGAGGCGACGTTCTTCGCCGCCGCGGTGCCCGTGATCGGCGCGCCCGGCGGGGTGACGCGCTTCTCGAACCTGGTGAACCTGCCCTTCTTCGCGATCAACGGCGACAAGGACACGATCTTCACGATCGACCACGTGCGCGAGGCCGTGAAGGGCATGAAGGCGTCGGGGATCGACCTGCTCTACAAGGAGGTCGCCGGCGGAGGCCACGACCCGCGGTACTTCCTGAAGTTCCAGGACGAGGTCCGGACGTTCCTCTCCGCGCACCCGCGCGTCCCCTACCCGGACGCGGTCCATTGGCAGCTCGATCCCTCCCGCGAGACGACGTTCCCCGCCGACACGTTCCGGTGGGTCCGGATCGACGAGGCGGGCGAGGGGCAGACCACCGGCACCTTCGACGACGCGGCGGGCTCCCTCGTACGGACCGACCTCCCCCGCCTGGAGGCGCGGCGGAGCGGCAACCGGATCGACGTCACGACGCGCGGCGTGAAGCGCTTCACGATCCTCGTGTCGCCCGACATGCTCGACCTCACGAAGCCGATCGAGGTCGTGACGAACGGGAAGCCCTCGTTCTCGGACGTGGTCGTGCCCGACACGAAGGTGCTCCTCGAGGAAGCGCGCCGGTTCGGGGACCGGTGCCTGCTCTTCGTGCAGCGGATCGCCGTGGAGCCGTAGACGCTCCCGGCCCGAACACGAGAACGGGCGCCTCGGGCGCTCTCCGCGCGCGCCGGGCCGTCTACATCCTCGTGTAGTGCGGGCCCGACCCGCCCTCGCGCGGCGTCCAGCGCGGGCCGAGGACGTCGGTGGCCTTGCAGTCCACGCAGTTCGGCGCGTTCACGACCAGGTCGTCGCCGCGACGCTCGTACACGCCCGCGGGGCACATCGCCGCGTAGAGCTCGGCCACCTCGGGCGGGACCTTCGGGCCGGTCACGAGGTGCGAGGGGATGTCGTCGCGCGTCTGGTTCCCCGACTTGAAGACGCCCTCGACCTTCGAGATCGCGAGCGCCCCCTCGGCCGCCGGCGCGACCGGCGCCACGACGCGACGCGGGCGGAGCGCGTCCTCCTCCGACCGGATGCGCCGGCCCGGGAACGCGCCCTTCGTCAGGCTGAGGACGCTCGCGCGGATGCCGCCGCGGAAGAAGCCCTTCTGGAACGCGAGGCGCATGTTCCGCGTGCGCCGCAGGTCGGACACGACGTACGAGGCGCGCATCCGCTCGTCGTAGGGCGCGAGCGCCTCGGCCGAGACGTCGCCCTTCTTCAGGGCCTCGAAGATCGCCTCGGCCGCCTCCATGCCGGAGGTCATCGCGTAGTGGACGCCCTTCAGCGAGGGCACGTCCACGAAGCCCGCGCCGTCGCCGAGGAGGAGGGCGCCCGCGCCGGCCAGGCGGTTCGGAAGCGCGTAGTAGCCGCCCTCGGGGATCGTCTTCGCCCCCCACTCGAGGAGCTCGCCGCCCTCGAGGATCGGCTGGACGAGCGGGTGACGCTTCCACCGCTGCAGCAGCCCGTGCACGTCGATCGCGGTCGTGGGCCAGTCCATGCCCACGACGAGGCCCAAGGCCACCTGGTCGTCGGCCAGCGGGTAGAGGAACGACCCTCCGAACGCGTCGCGCGGGAGCGGCCATCCCATCGTGTGGATCACCGCGTCGAGCGGCCGCTTCGTCTCCCAGACCTCCTTCACGCCGAGCGCGAAGATCTGCGGGTTCTCGGACGTGACGCCCTGCCACGCCCGCCAGGCCTGCGAGAGCGAGCCGCGCGAGCCGTCGGCGATGGCGACGACGCGGGCGGAGACGTCGGTCGGCGGCTGGTGGCCCGGGCCCGGCGTCCCGTCGCGGCGCAGGCCGGAGGGCGTCGTCCGCACCCCCACCACCGCGTCCTTCTCCACGAGGAGCGACGCCACGGGGAAGCCCGTGAAGAGGTTGACGCCGAGCCCCTCCGCCTTCTCGCCGAGCCACCGGACGACCTCGCACAGGGACGCGGTGAAGTACCCGTGGTTCTTCATCGTCCGGGGCGTCGGGATGCGCCAGGCGCGTCCGCTCGTGAGGACGTACACGCGCTCGGCCGTGACGGGCTTTCGGAGCGGGAGGTCCGCGTCCGACAGCTCCGGGAAGAGCGCCCGGAGCGCCACGGGGTTCACGACGGCTCCGGAGAGCGAGTGGTGCCCGAGGCCCTCGGCCTTCTCGAGCACGCCGATCTCGACGTCGCCGATCGACCCGCCCGCTTCCTGGTCCTTCTTCACGAGGCGCGCGAGGTGGATCGCCCCCGCGAGGCCGGCGGGCCCCGCGCCCACGAAGAGGACGTCCATGGGGACGGCGTCCTCGCCGGGCGCCTCCGGGACGATCATCCGCTCGATCGGAAGCGTCGGCTGGACGGACTTCGGGACGACCACGTCGCTTCGGGGGGTCTCGGCCATGACTTCTCCGTTCGGGCCCGGCCACCGTACCGCCGTCGGGCGAACGGTCGGCGGACGGCGCGGGCTACGCGAGCTCGAGGTCGAAGAAGGCGCGCGCGGCGGGACCGAGGTACGCGCCCTTTCGCGTGACGAGCCAGAACGTCCGCCGCACGTCCACGCCCTCGACCTCGGCCGTGGCGAGGGCGCCCGACGCGAGCTCGTCCCGGACGGCGAGGTCCGACACGAACGAGATCCCCACGCCCGCGCGAACCGCCGCCTTGGAGCTCTCGGTGCTGCCGACCTCGCAGACCACGTTGAGGCGCTGGCCGGGATGCACGCCCGAGTCGCCGACGAGCGCCGAGACGACCGCCGCCCGCGTCCCGGATCCCTCCTCGCGGATCACCATCGGCTCGGCGAGCACCGCGTCCACCGTGACCCGCTTCTCCCTGGCGAAGGGATGGGTCGGCGGGACGATCAGGGCGAGGTGGTCCTCGCCCACCCGCTTCGCGTCGAAGGACTGCTCGTCGGGCGTCGCGCCGATCACCCCGAGCTCGACCTCGGAGGCGTGGATCCGGTCGAGCGTCTCCTGCGAGTCGCCCGTCACGAGGCGGAGGGCGATGTCGGGGTAGCGCTCGTGGAAGCGCGCCATGATCGGCGGGAGCAGGTACGTGGCGGGGATCGTCGAGCCGCCGATCGAGAGCTGCCCGCGCAGGAGGCCGGTCAGCTCCTCCACGGCCATCCGGGTCGTCCGCTCGGCCTTGAGCGTGGCCCGCGCCGGACCGAGGAGGGCCTCGCCCGCGGCGGTGGACCGGACGTTTCGGTGGCCCCGCTCCACGACGAGCACCCCGAGCCGGCGCTCGAGGTCCGCGATGTGCCCGCTCACGGTGGACTGCGAGAGGCCGAGGTCCTCCGCCGCCTTCGTGAACGAGCCGCGGTCCACCAACGCGACGAAGACCTCCAGCTGTCGGATGCTCAGCGGCTCGTCGATCGAGGCCATCGCACGTCCTCCGCGGGGCCTCCCGAAGGATGCCCCTGGGGCGATGGACTACATTGAAAAAACCGATCGGCCGGAGTCCAGAGCCTGACCCGGACGAATTGCTCTGGCTCCGTATGACTAGCGGATCAGCTCGGCGGGGAGGTCGTCTGCGTCGCAGAGGTGCGTGTGCACGGCGTCGAGGACCGCCTCGTTCAGGAGGCGCGCGTCGCGCACGAGCTGCGTCGCGAGCGCGCACTGGAACCCGCACGAGATCGGCGCGTGGCTGTTCATCAGGAGCCGCGCGACGTCGAGCCGCAGCCGCGCGACCCGGATCGGCCCCGCCGCGGTACACGTCGCGCTCCGCGGACCGCCGTCGATCAGCGCGAGGAGCCCGATGATCTCCCCCGGGCCCATCTGGCGGCGGAAGACGAAGTCGGCCGCGCGCGGCTTCGCGACGGCCACGCGGAGCTGCCCGGAGAGGATGAAGTACACGGCGTCCGCGCGGTCGCCCTCGCGGATCAGCTCGTAGCCGTCCGGATGCTCGCGCACCTCGCACGAGCGGACGAGGGCGTCGAGGTCGGCGCGCGAGAGGGCGGCGAGCGACGGCTGCCGCTGGAGGCACTCCTCGAGCGTCATCCGGCGACCCCGAGCCCGAAGAGGTGCTTCATGTGCTCGAGCAGCCCCTCCCGGGGGCGCTCGGCGGGGAGGGCCAGGACGAGGCGCGGTCCCTCGCGGCGGAACGTGAGCGCGTCGCTCCGACGCAGGCGCATGGCGACGTCCCGGCAGATCAGCTCGGTCAGGGACGCGGCCGCGGCGGGTCGCTCGCGGCGGAGCGCGTTCCAGGCGGGATGGGTCAGGATCCAGACGTGGAGGTCGGTCAGCGCGTCCACGTTGGCCGACGCGGGGCCGGGGTCGATCATCCCCAGCTCGCCCACCCAGGAGCCGGCGGGCCGGCGACCCAGACGGAGGGTGGTCTCGGGGCAGTCGAGCGTGACCTCGACCTCCCCGCGGACGATGAGGTAGGCGCGGTCGCTCAGGCGACCGTGGCGGAGGAGTCGGGTCCCCGCCGGGACGTCCTGCTCCTCCAGCACCTCGGCGAGGTGGTCCCGGTCCTCGGCGCGCATCGCGTCGAAGTGGGGCGCGAAGGTCTCGCGCAGTCGTTCGCCGTCGACGGTCAAGGATGGGCTCCCCCGGGCAGCAGGCGGTCCGGGACGCGCACGGCCGATGATACCCGGTCGGATCGCCCGCCACCCCCGGAGATATGCTCCCGACCGTGAGCGTCTGGGTCGTCCGGCACGAGGCCTTCCTGGCGCACGACACGGGCCCGGGGCACCCGGAGAGCGCGCGCCGGCTCGCGGCCGTCGAGGCGAGCCTGGACGCCGCCCCGGTCCCGGGCACGACGGGGGTCCCGTCCCGCCCGGCGCGCCTCGCCGAGGTCGGCCGGGTGCACCGGCCGGAGTACGTCGAGCGGGTCCGTCGCGCGGCGGAGGCGTCGCGGTGGCTCGACGAGGACACGCGGACCTCGCCCCGCTCGTACGAGGCGGCGCTCCTGGCCGCCGGGGCGGTCCTTCGCGGGGTGGAGGCGGTGCTCGCGAAGGAGGCCTCGGGCGCGTTCGCGCTCGTCCGTCCGCCCGGGCACCACGCCGAGGCGGACGCAGCGATGGGATTCTGCCTCTTCAACAACGTCGCCATCGCCGCGGCGCACGCCGCGGCCGAGATGGGACTGCGGCGCATCCTCGTGGTGGACCCCGACGTACACCACGGGAACGGGACCCAGCACGCGTTCGCCGAACGCGACGACGTGCTCTACGTGTCGAGCCACCAGTACCCCTTCTATCCGGGCACCGGCGCGCTCGACGAGGTGGGCACGGGCCGAGGCCGCGGCCACACGGTGAACGTCCCGCTCCCCGCCGGGAGCGGGGACGCCGACTTCCTCCTCCCGTACCGGACGGTCGTCGATCGCATCGTCGATGCGTACGAGCCCGAGCTGATCCTCGTCTCGGCCGGCTTCGACACCTGGTGGAACGACCCCCTCGCCGGCATGAAGCAGACCGAGGCCGGGTTTCGCGCTCTCTACGCCCTGATCCGCCGGTGGGCCGACCGCCACTGCCCCGGCCGGATCGTGCTGACGCTGGAGGGGGGCTACGACCTCGAGGGCCTCGTGACGGGCGTGCGCGTCGCGCTCGACGCGCTCGCCGCGCCGGCGGCCGGGGAGGTCGAGGTCGAGGCGAACCCCTCCGACGCCGCGCGACGCGTCGTGCACCAGCTCACGCGGGTGCAGAAGCCGTTCTGGAAGGACCTGGAGGTCTGACCCGACTCCGTGCCCGGCGGGCCCGGGCCGTCACTCGTCGAGGAAGTAGTTGAAGTCCTCCGCCTCCTCCTCCGCGTGGAGCAGCTCGTACGCGTGCGCGGGCGTCGTCGCCCGGTAGAGCTGCTGCTGAACCTGACGGTCCGCGCCGATGGCGCGCGCGAACGCGGCGAGCACCTCCAGGTGACGCGTCCGCTCGGAGGGCGGCGTGGCCAGCAGGATCATGCAGTGGACGGGCCGCCCGTCCGGCGCGTCGAGGTCCAGGCCCTCGTGGCTGACGCCCATCGCGCCGAGGATCGACTCGCCCACCTCGATCTCGCCGTGCGGGATGGCGAGGCCGTCGCCGAGACGCGTGGTCGCCAGGGCCTCGCGCTCGAGGACCGCCGCGAGGAGGTGCTCCCGGTCCACGTCGAGACCGTGCGACGTGACGAGGAGGTCCACGAGCTGCCGGATGGCGTCCTCCATCGACGCGGCGTGCAGGTCGGTCGTGATGTTCTCCTCGTGCAGGAAGTCGATCAGCCGGGCGCGGTCCTTGCCGAGGTCGCCGGACCGCGCCAGCGCGAACCGGGCGAGGAGCGGGCCCACGATCTCGTTCAGCGCGACGAGCGTCAGCACGACGGCCAAGAAGAGGTTCGCGATCGGCGCGAAGGTCGGGTCCTCGGTCACGAGCAGCATCAGGCCCACGGCGAGGCCCGCCTGCGGCATCAGCGCGAGGCCGAGGTAGCGCCGGACGCGATCGGTGGCCCCCGCGAGGCGCATCGCGACCCCCGCCGCCAGGACCTTGCCCGCGAAGCGGAGCGCGAACACCGCGAGCGCGATCTCGCCGCCGCGCATCACGTACTGGAAGTCGAGCTCCATCCCCGCGAGCGTGAAGAAGATCGCGAAGATCGCCGGCTCGAAGTTCGTGAACACGCGGTGCCCGATCTCCTCCTTCTCCGGGGTCAGGTTGGCGAGGACGACGCCGAGGAACAGGCACGAGAGGAGGGTCGAGAGGTAGGGCACCTCCGCGGCGACCCCCGCCGTGAGGAGGATCGCCACCATCGAGAGCGTGGCCAGGCGATCGGGACGGACCACGTTCCGCGTGAGGACGATCAGGAGGCCGCCCACCAGGACCCCGAGCAGGGCCGAGAGGACGAGGACCCGGACCGGCAGGACGATCAGGCCGAGCCCCCCGCCTCCGAGCGTCGGGTCGAGGTGCGCGCGGACCACGGCGTGGGCGACCTCGAAGAGCGTGATCGCGGCGATGTTGTCGAGCGCCACCCCGGCGACGAGCGTCTTCACGAAGACGCCCTTCGACCGCGTCTCCCGCACGATCGCCAGGATCGTGGCGGGCGCGGTCGAGAGCGCGATCGCCGCCAGCAGGACGGCGAACGGCCAGGACCCGCCGGGGAGGAGGGCCACGCCGGCGCCCACCAGCGAGGGCACGAAGAGGACCTCGGCGGCGAGCAGGAGGCCCAGCCGCTTCTTCGCGTTCCTCAGCCGCCTCAGGTGGAGGTGGCTCCCGACGGCGACGGCCATCAGGCCGAGCGCGAAGTGCGTGACGGGCGCGAGCGCCGAGAGGGCCTCGGCGTCGAAGAGGTGGAGCACGGGGCCGAGGACGATCCCGACGAGGATCTGGCCCGTCACCGCGGGGAGGCCGGCGCGGCGCGCGACGCGTCCGGAGGCGACGCCCGCGACGAGGATCACGGCGAGGCGGAGGAGAGGGTTCCAGTCCGCCGGCACGCTCTCTCCCGGCGCCTCCCGCCGTCGCTGACGCGCCCCCTCCCACCGGAGAGGGCTCCCGGGCCCATGATGGCCGGACGGTCAGAGGATGTCGATCCAGCGGGCCAGGGACTCGGTGAGCGCGACGTAGTCGGCGTAGAGGTTCAGGCGGACCCGGCTCGGGGGCTCCTCGCGGTCGAAGAGGAGACCCAGCGCCACCACCGCCGCGACGCGCGCGGCCTCGAGCGACTTCGGGTCGCGCGCGAGGGCGATCAGGCGCTCCGTGGCGGCGGGGTGGCCGAGGCGCCCGAGCGCGGTCGCGACGACGAGCAGGGCGCTCGGCGACGAACGGTCTTCGAGCTGGACCAGCAGGTCCTCGACGGCGCCGTGCGCGCCGAGGATGGAGAGCGCACGGACCGCCTCTACGTGGACGTACGGATGGATGCGCTCGCGCGCGAGGTCGAGCAGCGCCTTCTCGACGTCGGCGTCCGCGAGCCGGAGCGCCGCGAGCGCGACCGCGGCCTGGCCGCGGAGCACGGGCGCCGCGTTCGTGTCGTGGACGTCGTCGAGCAGGGTCTCCTCCGCCTCCTCGGCGTGCGCGAGGCCGCACGCGATGGCGTACGCGGCGACCACGTCGTCCGGCCCCCGGGCGTCCACGAGCCCCTTCGCGAGCGCGCGGCGCGCCTGGGTCAGGAAGACGAGGACCGGGCGGCTCGTGGGGTGCGCGTGCGCGGCCGCGATGCCGAGCGCGAGCGCCGCGAAGGGTCGCTCCTGGCTGTTGCCCCACCGCAGCCGTTCGAGCAGGAAGGAGTCCGCGTGCGCGCTCGAGAGGATCGCCTCCGAGTCGTCGGCGAGGTCCTCGCCGAGGAGCGTTCCGAGGGCGAGGAGCCCGAGCTGGAACGCGCGCTCGCGGTGCTGGCGAGGGAGCGCGCGCCGGAGGTTCGACGCGATGCCGGCCCGCGCCGGGGCGTCGATCCGGGAGGCGAGGGCGGTGAGCGCGATCGCCGCGCTCGCCTGGAGGACCTCCGGCTCGCGCGCCGCCGCGAAGACGTTGAGCGCGATCCGCCCCGCGTCGGGGACCCGCAGCCCCACGAGGGTCGAGAGAACGTGCGAACGAAGGACCGTGTCCCACGACCGCCCGAGACCCCGTCCGCGGAGCGCGATCACGCGGAGGTCGTCCACGACCTCGCTCGGCACGCCCTCGGGCGGCTGGCGCCCGAGCGCCGTCAGGAGCGCGACGGGCAGATCCTCGGCGGCGTAGCGCGCCCGGAGGCGCAGGAAGATCTCGCGCGAGAGGTCGCGGCCGTACCGTTGCATCGGGCCGTCGGGGTACGGCTGGTCGGCGAGGAGCGCGAGGGCGTACATCGCGAACGCGCGTGAGCGCGTCGGGAGGCGCTCGTCGTCGAAGAGGGAGAGGAGGTCGTGGCGGAGGTGCTGGATCTCCGCCACGGGGAGCTGGTCGGACCCGCGCGTACGCCGCTGGAACCCCATGCCGACGATGGCGCACTCGCGCACCTCGGCGCCCGCCTTCGGGTCGAACGCGAAGCGCCGGAGCACGTCCACGGCCGCGTCGCCCTTCGCGATCCGCGCGACGGCGATCAGCGCCGCGCCGACCAGCTCGTCGGACGCGGAGCGGTCGGTTCGCAGGAGGTCCAGCAGGAAGGGGACGGCCACGCGCGCGGCGGTC
This sequence comes from uncultured Planctomycetota bacterium, assembly GCA_963752285.1. Classification (GTDB taxonomy): domain Bacteria; phylum Planctomycetota; class PLA2; order PLA2; family JAEUHO01; genus CAVVXN01. Next base: position 469,209 of record CAVVXN010000003.1, on the reverse strand, counting down.
TCGTCGAGGCGCCGCTGCCACTGGACGCGCGCCTCGAGCTCGGGCGGCAGCCCGCCCGACTCGCTGGGCGTGACGGTCGGCACCGAGACCGACAGCTCCGGATGGCGTCTCGGCAGGAGGCCATCGCCGTTCACGAGCCACCAGGAGAGCCAGTTGTAGAGGTCGGGGGTCGATCGGTCGCGCGTGCGTCGCCCGGTCCCCGTGGCGTTGGGCTGGCCGGTCGGCGTCAGCGACGGCTGCCCGCCCGTGCCGGGCGTCGTGCTGGGCGGGGGCGCCCACCCCGGCGGCGCCGAGGGGGTCGGGTCGCCGAGGCGGAAGTTCCCGCCGTGGGCGCGGGCCGCGCGCGCGCCGAGGAGGAGGAGCGCGATCGAGACGAGCAGAACCGGACCCGCGCGGGCAACCATCGGGGCGACACCCTACAGAATCGTGATCAGCTCTTCCAACGCGTCCGTGCGCATCGGATAGGGCAGGGCGCGGAGCAGCCGTTCGAGGCTCGGCCGCTCCTCCGGGTCGCCGAGGATCCCGAGCCCCACGACGGCCATGGCGCGGACCAGCTCCGGGTACGCGTCCGACGCCGCGATCCGGGCGAGGGGCTCCACGGCGGCGAGGTCGCCCAGGCGCCCGAGCGCCGTCGTGACCGCGGCGAGCTGCCAGGCGTGCCCCCCCTTCTCGAGGAGGGCGACGAGCTTCTCGGTGGCCGCGGTCGCGTCGAGGGCCGAGAGCGCGCGGGCCGCCTTCTCGCGGACCTCGGGGGGTGCGTTCGGGTCGAGGACGACGGCGAGCAGCGCCGCGACCGACGCCGGGTCGCCGGGCCCGAGCCAGGCGAGCGCGAGGGCCGCGGCGCCGCGGATCCCGGCGTCGCCCGAGCCGCGAAGGATCGCGAGGAGGCCGTCCCGCGCGTCCGTCGCGCGGGCGAGACCCAGCGCGAGCGCCGCGGCGGCGCGCGGCGACGCCTCGCGCGTCTTGTCGCCCAGGAGCGCGCGCAGGCGGTCCCGGGCGCGCGTGCGAAGCGCGACGCGCGCCTCGCCGTCGCCGGTCGCGGCGCCGGCCGCGATCCCCACCGCGATCGCGCTGAAGCCCTGCAGGTACCACGGCTCTGCCTCGAGGTGGTCGAACAGGAGCGCCCCCACCTTGCCGTCCGCGAGGAGGGCGTCGCTCGCGTCCGCGAGGTCCGCGGCCACGAGGCGGCCGAGGGTGATGTCGAGGAGCCCCGCCGTGAGGAGCTCCTCGTCGCGGCCCGCGGCGTCCAGCAGGACCCGCGCGGCGACGCGGCGTTCCTCGGCGGACATGTCGCGCGTCGCCTCCGAGATCGCGAGGACGGCGGCGAGGCGCGGCCCGGCCTCGGCGCGCGCGTCGCCGAGGATGCGGAGCGCGGCAGAGCGGCCCTCGGCGCCAGAGAGCCGCACGTAGGCCGTCAGCGCGTGCGCGCCGACGTACGCGCCGTAGCGCCGGTTCCTCACCTTGCGGCCCAGGGCGAGGTGCAGGAGGTCGTTTCGAAGTCCGTCCGGCACCCCTTCGGGCGGCTCGAGGCCGATCGCCGTGACGAGCGCGATCGGCGCGTCCACGGTCTTGTGCGGAAGGACGGTGAAGCGCTGCCACAGGAGCGACGTCATGAGCCGGCCGCTTACGGACTGCGGGTCGGTGTGGAAGGGCTGGTCGCCGAGCAGCCCCATCGACAGGATCGCGATCATGCGCGCGCGGGCCGGCACCTGGACGTGCTTGCCGTCCACGATGCGGTCGAACTCCTGGAGCAGGCGCGCGCGGACGGGGTCGAGCAGTCCCGCCGGGAGCTGGCGTTTCGGATCGGTGCGCCGGAGGAGTCCGAGCCCGAGCGCGGCGCCCTCGCGCGCGAGGTCGGGCGCCTTCTCGTCGCCGAGCCACGCCAGGAGCGGTTCGGCCTGCTCCGGCTCGTACGCGACCTTCCCGAGCGCGATGGCCGCCGAGGCGACCACGTCGGGGGGCGCCTTCGACGCCGGGTCGAGGAGATGGAGGAGGAGCGGGACGACGCGCTCGCGAACGAGACGGTCGCGCTCGGCGACCCATGCGCCCGCGCTCGCCGCGGCGCCCGGGACCGCGCCGCCGGGCGTGGCCACCGCGCCCGCGAGACGGGCGAGGCGGTGCGCCGGCACGAGGCGCTCCCCGGCGATGCGCCACCAGAGGTTCCACGAGGTCTCCCAGGAGGGCGTCACCGCGCCGGGGCGGTGCCCGACGGCGCCCGGCCGGAGCGAGCCGCCGCCCGGGGTGACGATGGGGCCGCCGACGCCCGGGTCCACGAACGTCGGCGTGGTCTCCCGGGGCGTGTCGAGGGGGGTCGAGGAGTCGGGCGTCGGGGGCGGAGGGACGAACTGCCCGCCGTGCGCGAGGAGGGACCGCTCGGTCCGGATCTGGAGGACGAGGACCACGAGCCCCGCGAGCCCGGCGCGCACGAGGATCCCCACGACACCACGGCTCCCGAGCCGGTCGTCCACGCTTCGTTCCTCCGGGCGGCGATCGTCCCTTCCTCGGAACGCGCGCCGGACGGCCCTGGAATCAGGATCGGACGCCCGTCGCGATGGAATCGGACACCACCCGGGGGTTACATGAGGACGCGCCCCGGAGCCGGCCGGGCACGAGGAGGACACGTGAAGAACATCGTCATCGGGAGCTTCCTGGGCTTCGTGCTCGCCGCCGCGTTCCTGGCGGCGTGCGGCAGCGGCGGGGGGACGAGCGCACCCGTCGCCCTGACGACCCCGAGCGCCGTGAAGTGGACCGGTCTCTCCGCGGTCCAGAGCGTGCCCGTGGGCGTCACCCTGAACCCGGGCCAGGTCTGGATCTCCACGCTCACGCTCGACAACGGGGCGGTGGGCGCGCGGAACCAGCGGGCCGCGATCGAGGTGGTGACGAACGCCGACGCCGCGAGCGCGCCGGCGACGCTCGAGATCGGCATCGTCCCGGCGCTCGACGGCGCGCAGTTCGCGACGGACCCCGTCTACCTCGGCAGCGTGACCGTGGACAACGCCACGAACCGTCGGGCCACGCTGATCGGCGCACGGCTCCCCCCGACGGCGTTCCGCCTCGCGGTCCGGTTCCAGCCGGGCGCGGGGACGGTCCGGATCCTCGGGCTGAACCTCGCCACGTACAACGAGCTGCTGGAGTAGAAGGAAGGGCCACCGAGCGGGCGGGCGGAGGGGAGCGGGGTCCCTTCGCGCGTCGCACGGGCGCCCGGTCCCGTGCCCCGGTCCCGCGCTCGTGTCCGCGCGCGTGCGCCGGCCCGCTTTCGCGGGGGGGTGCGCGTCCCATCGGGGTCCCAACCCGGTCGGGGCCTCCCCTGGGCGCAAGAATCGCCGGCGACCGGTCCGGGAGGTGTTCATGACGCGCCTCGAGTCGTGGTCTTCGCGGGTCCTCGCGGGGACGGCGGTCGCCGCCCTCCTCGCCATCGGCGCGCTCGGCGCGCGCGCGGCGCCCGGAGGCGCCGCGCCGGCCGCCACGGTTCGGGGCGTGGTGACGGACTCCGACGGCGACCCCGTCGCGGGCGCCCACGTGCTGCTCCTCGACGCGACCACGATCGTCGCCGAGACCTCGGACGCGTCGAAGGCGGTCCTGCTCGCGCCGCCGCCCGCGACCCTCGCGGCCACGACCGACGCAGAGGGCGCCTTCGAGATCGCCGGCGTCGAGGCGACGGTCTACGGCGCACGCGTCGAGGCGAGGGGGTTCGGCGTGTCGGTGGCGCTGGTCGCGGCGCCGACGTCCGCGCCCGTCGTGCTCCGCCTCGGTCCCGCGATCGCCGTCGAGGGCGACGTCGTGGACGGCGACGGAAAGCCGGTCGCCGGCGCGACGGTCGCGGCGCGCCCCGCCTCGACGAGGCTCGGCGACGACGTGCGTGACTACACGGCGCTCGGGACGGTCCTCGGGACGAGCGACGCGGACGGGCGTTTCCGTCTCGAGAGCGTCCCCGCGCGCGTGCACGGACACGACATCGAGGGCGCGTTCGTCCTCGCCGTCGCGAAGGGCGGCGGCGCGACGTCGATCCGACTCCTGGCCGCGCCCGCGAGCGGCGAGCGCGCGCACCTGGTCCTGGGCGGCGACGCGACCTTCGGGGTGAAAGTGATCGACGCGACGTCGAAGGGCCCGATCACGGGCGCCGAGGTCTCGGTCATCGTGTCGGCCGCGGGCGACCCGGGCCGGTCCGCGTGGATCGACGCGACCACGGGCGCCGACGGCACGTTCCAGATCGAGAAGACGACGCCGGGGACGATCTCCGGCGTGTTCGTGAGCGCGGCGGGGGTGGGCGCGGCGCTCGTCGGCCCCAAGAACGCGTCGATCGCGTCGGGCAAGAGCACGACGCTCACCGTGGACCTCGCGCACGGACGCGGCGTCGGAGGACGGGTCGTGGGGCCCGACCGAAAGCCGATCGCCGGCGTGCGGGTCGTGGCGTACGGCCGCCCGGCGCTCTTCGCCGCGATCGCGACGACGGACGCCGACGGCCACTACGAGATCGACGGACTCCCCGCGAACGGCGGCGGGCGGCACGCGCCGCTGGCCCGGCTCCGCGTGGACACGCCGGGACTCGTATCGCGCGACGGCCGCGACCTCGGGGTCGTGCCCTCGGCCCGCGCGGGCCCGGTCGTGCGCGGCGACGTGTTCGTCGTTCCCGCGTGGCGCGTCTCGGGCCACGTGATCGGCCCCGACGGGAAGCCGGTCGCGGGCGCGGCGGTCGCGGTCGCGGCGGCCGACGACCACCACGGATGGGTGGACGACCTCCTCGGCACGACCACCGCCGCGGACGGCTCGTTCGCGCTCCCCGCCTGTCCCTGGCAGTCGCTCGTGCTCCACGCGGTCGATCCCGTGACCGGGAACAAGGTGGACACGACGGTCCAGCCGGAGGGGGCCGGCATCCCCCTCCAAGACGTGAAGCTCGAGCTCGCGCTCCGGGCGGAGACGCCCGACGACGTTCGGGCCGCCATCGAACGGCTGCGCGCCGGACGCGGCCGCGAGCGGTTCGCCGCCGTCCGCGCGCTCGGCGCCATCGGCCCGCGCGCGCGCGCCGCGGTGCCCGATCTCCTCCGCGTGCTCGACGACCCCTCGACGGAGGACGTGGACGCGCGCTACGAGGCCGTACGCGCGCTCGGGCAGATCGCCGACGCGCGGGCCCTGCCGGCCCTCGAGCGGCTGCGCGGCGACGAGCAGCCCTCGTTCCGGCTGCTCGTGGTGCGCGCGCTCGCGGCGTTCGGCGCGGGGGCCGTGCCTTCGCTCGCTCGTTTCGTCGAGGAGGACGCCGACCTCGACGTCCGGCTCGAGGCCGCGCGCGCGCTCGGCGACCTCGGACCGCAGGCCGCCGACGCGATCGAGACCCTGGTGCGCGTGCTCGGTGCGGACGGCGCGCCCGAGCCGGCGCGCCGCGCCGCGGCCGTCGCGATCGGCCGGATCGGCCCCCCCGCCGGCCTGGCCGCGGTTCCCGCCCTGGCGACCGCGCTTGGCGGACCGCTCGGTGCGCACCTGGAGGCCGCCCACGACTACGGGGGATCGCTCCACGAGACGCGGTCCGAGGCCGCGGTCGCGCTGGGGCGCCTCGGCGCGCCGGGTCTCGAGGCCCTCCTCGGCGCGCTCGAGGACGAGCACGCAACCGTGCGTCGGGAGGCGGCCTACGGGATCTCGGTACAAGGCGCCGCGGCGCTCCCGGCGCTCGACGCGCTGGTGGGGCGCCTCGGCGATCCCGAGCTCGAGGTGCGCGTGGAGGTCGCGCGCGCGATCGGCGCCATCGGCCCGCGCGCGGGCGCCGCGATCCCGGCCTTGGTCCAAGCCCTCACCACGACCGTCCCCGCGCCCGCGTTCCTCGACGGCGCCGAGGGCCCGCCCGAGACGCCGCCCGCCGCGGCGTCGGAGGCGCTCGCGGCGATCGGACCCGCCGCGGTGCCCGCGCTCGAGAAGACCGTCCGCGAGGACGCCGACGAGGCCAGACGCGCGGAGGCCGCACGCGCGCTGGCGCTGCTCCAAAAACGCTGAGGGCCCGTGCGGGCGGGCGTCTCCCGCTCGCACGCCGGCGTCCCGCCAACTTCGGCGGCGCCTCCGACGCGAACGCCTCGACGGCGCCGGCGCTGCGCCTCCGGATCCGCGCCCTCGTCGCCGGCGGACCGGACGCAGGTCCGGGCGCGATCGGCGAGACGTCGTCCCGGCCGGGCCCTCGGTCGCACGCCGGGACGAGGGCGCCCGATCAGGCCCGCTCGGTCCCCGTGCGCCGGATCACGACGGCCAGCACGTCGTCTTGCTTGCCGACCGGCTCGGTCGTGAACGCCTCGAGGTCGAGGAGGAGGCCGTCCAGCACCTCGGCCGCCGACCGCGCGCCCTCCGCCACCCGTCCCAGGCTCTGCTCGAGCCGCTCCGGACCGTAGAGGTCGCCCTCCGGGTCGCGCGCCTCGGTCACGCCGTCGGTGTAGAGGACGAGGAGGGCGCCTTCGGGAAGGTCCACGTCGGCGACCGTCCAGTCGGCGTCCTCGAGGATCCCGATCGCGGGTCCGGACGACGGGATCGGCGTGATCGCGCCACGGTCGAAACGGAGGCCGGGCGGGTGTCCCGCGCCCAGGACGTGGAGCGTGCCGCCCGTACGAGGGAGGGCGACGAAGACGAGCGTGACGAACGAGACCGCCCCGGTGTAGAGGAGCAGGTGGCGGTTCAAGAGCCGCGCGCGGTCCCTCAGGTCCTCGGGCCCCGGGAGGAACGGGTGCGCGCCGTGGAGGACCGCGTGGATGTTCGACATCATGAGGCTCGCGGGGATCCCCTTGCCCATGACGTCGGCCACGAGAACGTCCATCGTGTCCCGCGACGGGAAGAAGTCGTAGTAGTCGCCGGAGAGCCGCTGCGCGGGCGCGAGGCGCACCGCGATCTCGAAGCCGGGCCAGGTGGGGACGGCGTGGGGCAGCAGGCGGAGCTGGATGTCGTGGGCGATCTCGAGCTCGCGCTCCCACGGACGGTCCTCGGCCCGTTTCAGCGCGTAGAGCGCCCACGCGAAGAAGAAGAGGAAGCCGAAGCGGATGCCGAGCCCCCACACGTGCGCCCACGGGCCGAAGTCCCGCACGCCGGACAGGTACTCGGCGCCGAGCCAGACCGCGGCGCAGACGAACGCGAGCATGTACCCCGCGGGACGGCCGACGTACCAGGTCGCGAGCGCAACGGGCAGCAGGTAGAAGACCGAGAGCGAGAGGCTCTGCCCGACGACGAGATCCAGGAAGCCGATCGCGAAGGCGAGGAGCCACGCCAGGCTCAGAACGAACCCGACGGACCGACGGCCGAGGACCTCGACGACGTTCAAGAAAACCGGGGCTCCGATCCCGCGACGCGGGTCCCGAGGATACGCGGGGCGCGCCTTGCAGGGGGTCCTGCCCCCGCGAGGAGGCGTCCCGCGAGGCGTAGGATCGGCGGGCGGGGCTCTTCCTGGAGCTGGTCATGCTGCGGATCGAACGACAGGACGGATCGAATCTCACCCTCGTAGCGGAGGGGAGGCTCCGGGCGGAGGACTACGACCGTGTCCTCCCCTCCATCGAACGACAGATCTCGGAGCACGGCCCGCTCCGCGCGCTGCTCGACGTGCAAGGCCTCGAGGGTCTCGAGCCCCAGGCCTGGATCGAGGAGGCGAAGTTCGACGTGAAGCACCGTGACGACTTCGCGCGCTGCGCGGTCCTCGGCGCCAAGTGCTGGGAGCGGCTCGCGACCCGGCTCGCCGGGTCGCTCTTCCGCGGGGAGGTGCGCTACTTCGACCCGGACCACGCCGACGCGGCGCGCCACTGGGTCGAGAGCTGACCCCCGCCCCGCCGGCGGGCGGCGCGGTCACGCCGCCGCGTGCAGGTACGCGGCGGCCATCACCAGCGTCAGCGAGAACGCGCCCATGTCGGTGAGCGTCGAGAGGATGGGGTTCGAGAGCATCGCGGGGTCCACCGAGAGCCGCGTGAGCAGAAGGGGAAGGGCGCTGCCGAGCACCACCGCGAAGACGCTGTTGAGCGCGTAGGCGCCGCCGACGGCCACCGCGAGCACCGGGGTGTCGGGTCGCGTGACGTAGGCGAGGACGGCGAGGATGGCGCCGATGACCAGTCCGTTCAAGAGGCCGATCGCCCACTCCCGCCGCCACACGCGCAGGACGTCGTCGCCGCGCACCACCCCGAGCGAGAGCTCGCGGATGCTCACCGCGACCGACTGGTTTCCCGCCGCGCCCGAGAGGTTCGCCACCATCGGGATGAAGATCGCGAGCGCGGTGAGCCGGTGGATCAAGGGTTCGAACGCCGCGATGATGCTCACCGCCAGGTACGAGAGCAGGATGTTCGGGAGCAGGAACGCGAGCCGCCGCATCTGGCGTTGCCAGACCGGCATCGAGCGGAGCTCCTCGCCGCCGATGATCCCGCCGAACTTGAGCAGGGCCGCCGTGGCGGTCTCCCGGAGCGCCTCCTGCACGGCGGAGCGCTGGATCACGCCCACGAGGACGCCCGCGGGGTCCACGACGGGGATCGCGGAGAGGTCCACGCGGTCGAAGAGGTCCTCCAGCTCGCTCAGGGTCGCCTCGACGCGGACACAGAGCGGCTGCTCGCTCTTCACCTCGTCGAGGAGCCGTTCGCGCGCCGACATCACGAGCCGGCGCAGGGGCACGACGCCCACGAGCCGCTCCGCGCGGTCCACGACGTAGAGGTAGCGGACCTCGTACCCCCGGTACGCGTCGCCGTGGGCGCGGAGGTCCTCGACGACGTCCGCGGCGTGCTGGTCGGCGTAGAAAGCGAGGTACTCGGTGATCATCAGCCCGCCGGCCGAGTCCGGGGGGTACTGGAGCAGGCGCGAGGCGTCGGCCGCCTCGTCCGGCTCCATGAGGTCGAGGATGGCCTCCGCGTCCTCGGGATCGAGGTGGACCAGGACGTCGGCCTGCTCGTCCGAGTCCATCTCGTCCACGATCGCCGCCGCGTCGCCGGGCTCGAGGTCCTCGAGCATCCGCGCGGCCTCGTCGTCTACGACGTGCTCCAGGAGGTCCGCCGCGAGGTCGGGGTCGCCGTCCGAGAGGATCTCGAACATCCGAGTCCGCACCTCGTCGTCGAGCTGCGCGAACGTGTACGCGGTCTCTTCGGGGGCGAGGCCGTGGAGGAACGAGGCGAGCCCCGTCGCGTCGCCCTTCGTCACGAGATCCTGGAGGACCTCCCACGGCTCCCGAACGACGGTCTCGTCCGACATCACCGCCGCCCTCCTCCCGGGGTCCTGGATCGAGGCGGCATTCCTATCACCGGAAGACGGCCGGCGGTCGCGGGGACCTCCCTCGCGTCGGGCGCGAGTCGAGCGACGGCGCCCCGGCGCTCACGTCGGCTCCCGCCTACTTCTTGCGTCGCGGCCGGGCGGCGTCGGTCCTCGTGGTGGTGGCCTTTCGCGCCGCGCCCCGCTTGCCCTTCCGCGTCGGGGTGGTCTTCTCGCGCGCCGGTCGGGTCTTCGCCCTCGCGCCTCCGACCTCGGCCTCCCGGGACCGGCGCGCTTTCGCCTCCGGCGCGGAGGCCGTCCCCTGCTTCGGCGCACGGCGCGCCCCGGGCTTGGGCCTCGTCTTCTCGGCGCTCTCGGCCGCGGGCGCGCGTCTTCGCGCCCCCTTCGCGGCCCTCGTCGTCCGCGCCGTCCCCGCCGCCCGACGGCGCGTCTTGCCCGGGGGGGCTTCCGGTGCGATCTCGATCCCGAAGAGGGCGTCCAGCGCCGCGTCGGACTCGAGGGCGTTGGCGGGCGCGCGGCCCGCGCCGCCGGGCACGCCGGCGTCGAGCGCGCCGGCGATCAGCTCGCCGTGATCGACGCCCCGCAGGAGGAAGAGCAGCTCGGGCGCGGCGTCGAGGCGGTTCCCGACCCCGTAGAGCACCGCGGCGACGTGCTTGCACATGTCCGCCCAGTCCGGACACGAGCACGTGAACCGCATCTCGCGGGGCGCGGGGAAGAGACCGTCCTTCGGCCGCGAGATCCGCGCCATGACGGCGTCGGAGAGCCGCCCCCTGAGGAGGTCCACGAGGGAGTCGATGCGACCGACGCACTCCTTGCGGAGCGCCGACCACGTCTTGGCCGCCGTGGACCGGACCTTCACCTCGACCTCGTAGACGTCCGAGCCGCTGACGAGGGCGCTCACGCAGCCCTCGGCGACGTCGAGGTGGATGACCGAGCCGTTCCGGGCGTAGCGCCGGCCGCGCGGGAGTCGATTGGCGTAGTCCGCGTACCCCTCGAGGTTCTCGCACCAGGCGCGGCCCCAGAAGCTCCGGGCGATCTCGCGCCCCTCCGGGACGACCGGCGCGAGCCGGATGCCCTTCTTCCGCAGGCGGGCTTCCAGGCGCTTCGAGCGAGCGCGACGTTCCGACACCGAGACGTAGGGTCGCCAGCCGCCGTAGCCGCTTCGATACATGATCTCACTCCTCCGCGCGCGCCGCGTCCAGGTCGAGTCGAACGAGCGCGACCAGCTCCTCGTCCGACATCTCCGTGAGCAGGCGGTCGGCGCCGCCCTCGAGCAGGTCCCGCGCGAGCCCGCGCTTCGCGTCGATCAGCTCTTCGATTCGCTCCTCCACCGTACCGCGGCAGACGAACTTGTGGACGAGCACGTTCTTGGTCTGTCCGATGCGGAACGCGCGGTCCGTGGCCTGGTCCTCCACCGCGGGGTTCCACCAGCGATCGAAGTGCACGACGTGGGAGGCGGCCGTGAGGTTCAAACCGGTGCCCCCCGCCTTGAGCGAGACGACGAAGAAGGGCACGTCCTCGTCCTGTTGGAATCGCTCGACGAGGCCGCGACGGGCCCGGACGGGCGTCGATCCGCTGAGGACGAGGCCCTCCCGGCCGAACACCGAGCCCAGGAACCCGGCCAGCGGATCGACCATCGCGCGGTACTGGGTGAAGACGAGCGCCTTCTCCTGCCGCGGGGCGAGCGTCTCGGCGATCTCCTTGAGGCGCGCGAACTTGCCGCTGTCCCTCTCCTCGAAGCCGTCGTCGCCGAGCCACTGGGAGGGATGGTTGCAGATCTGCTTGAACCGGGTGATGAAGGCGAGGATCAGGCCGCGCCGCGCCATGCCCTCGGCGGCCCCGAGGCGCTCCGTCAGGTCGTCCACGGCCTGCTGATAGAGCGCGGCCTGCTTGCGGCTCAGGTGGCAGTAGGCCGCCACCTCGGACTTGGCGGGAAGGTCCGAGACGACGGCGGGGTCGGTCTTGAGGCGCCGGAGGACGTAGGGCCGGACGAGTGCGCGGAGCGGCGCGTAGGACGCGCGCTCGCCTCGGGAGAGATCCCTCAGCCAACGCTGGAAGGCCCGGGCGGACCCGAGGAGGCCCGGGTTGAGGAAGTCGAAGAGGGACCAGAGGTCGCTCAGCCGGTTCTCGATCGGGGTGCCCGTGAGCGCGACCCGCGCGCGGCCGCGGAGGCGCTTGGCGGCGCGGGTCTGTCGGGCGCCCGGGTTCTTGATCGCCTGCGCCTCGTCGAGCACCACGTAACGCCACTCCACCTGCTCGACCCAGGGGAGGCGGAGGAGCGACGCGTAGCTCGTGAGGACGAGGTCCACGCGACCGAGCCGGCGCGGATCGAGCGCCCGGAGCTCCGCCGACGGGTGCACCGAGGGATGGGCGACGAAGACCTCGAGCGACGGCGTGAAGCGTGCCGACTCCGCGGCCCAGTTCGCGATCAGCGAGGCGGGCGCCACGATCAGGCTCGGCTGCCGCGAAGCGCCCTTCCCCGTGCGCGCGAGGAGGAGGAGGGCGAGCACCTGGAGCGTCTTGCCGAGCCCCATGTCGTCGGCGAGACACGCGCCGAGGCCCAGCTCGGAGAGCAGACGAAGCCAGCCCACCCCTACCCGCTGGTAGGGCCTGAGCGTCGCGTCGAGACCGCCCGGCGCCCGCAGGCGCGCGATCTCCTCGGGGTGGCGGAGCCGGTCGAGCACGTCGGCGAGCCAGGGACCCGGCTCGACGCAGGACCAGGCGCGGTCGCCGCCGTCGTCGTCGCCGTCGCCGAGCCCGCCCTCGGCGTCCGACCCCACGCCGGAGAGCAGGCGCGCCGCCTCGGCGAACGTGACGCCGCCCGCCGCGGCCCGCTCCTCGATCTCGCGGTAGCGCGCCAGCATGTCGGCGAGGCGCGCGGGGTCCACCTCGACCCACTTCCCCCTCAAGAGCACGAGGCCTTGCGAGGCCTCGAGGAGCGAGCGGACCTCGTCCGCGCCGAGCCGCTCGCCGTCGAGCGTCAGGCCGACGTCGAAGTCCAAGAGACTTCCGACCCCGACGCTCGACGGCTCCCGCCCCCCGACCCGGGCCACGACGCGGGCGCGCGGGGGGCGACCGGCCGTCCAGCCCGCCGGGAGACGCAGCACGACCCCGGCCTCCTCGAGCGCCGCCGCGTCCCGGAGCAGGCGAAACGCGTCCTGGGGCGTCCACCGGAGCGGATGGAACACGTCGCCGCGCTCGACCATCTCCGCGAGCCACGAAGAGGAGGCGGCCGCGCGCCGCACGGGTTCGAGCAGCGAGAGGAGGCGGTCCTTGTTGCGCGCGCCCGCGTACTCCTCGAGCGCCTGCCGGAGGGGCACGTGCTGGGTCTTCCCGTGGGCGGAGAGACGCGTCGTGTAGGTGGCGAGGAAGGCGAAGGGCGCCTCCTCGTCCCGGCGGTTCTCCGCGAGGTGGAAGTGCACGCGGCCGACCAGGTTCCACGCGGGGTGGTGCCGGCGAAACCAGGTCTCGAGCGTGTCCCCGCCCTCCGCGAGCTCGGCCCGGAGCGCCGCGCCGGTCTCCTGCCACAGGTCCGCGAGCACGCGGGCCGTCGCGTACTCGGCCCCCCGCATCGGAGGGAGCGCGGCGACGAGCTGCTCGAGCGCCCCGGCCTCCGACGCGGGGACCTCGCCCCTCGCGACGCGCGCCTCCGCGTCCGGAAGCGTCCGGACGGCCGTCAGGAAGACCCGCCCGAGCTCGCGCCCGAACGCGAGCGAAGGGGAGAGGGCCGTTCCGACCTCGGCGGCGCCCAGATGGAGCAGCCCGTGCCCCGCGCCCTCGGAAAACGCCGCGACGATCGCCTCGGCCCGCGGCGCCAGGACGGCGGGCGCGTCCGGATCGTCCAGCAGCCGAAGGTGTCCGTGCGGCGTGAGGCCGAGGGCGAGGTGGGGCGCGTCCGGTCGCGGGGGCGGCGGCATCGCGGCTCGTTGTACGTGGCCCCCGCCCCACGACGCGCCCGGACCGCCGACCCCCGGGACGGCGCCGGCGCGGCCCGGTTGCGGCCCGGCGGGGCCCGGTTCGGCCCGCAGCGGCGCGTGACGTTCCCCGAGCCGCCGAGGTCGTGCGGTCCGGGGACGCGGCGCGGAGTGAAGGCCCAAGGGCCCGGGCCCGTGCCGCGCCCATCTTGATCTTGAGAATCATTCTCATTATCAAGACGGCCCCCACGCCCCCGGAGGAACCCGGTTGCCCTGCACCCGCCCGCTCTCCTTCGCCCTGGTCGGGGCCCTCCTGCTCTCGGGCCTCGCCACCCCGGCCGTGCGCGCCGACGAGGACCCGGCGGAACGGCTCGACCGACGGGAGGCCGACCTCGCGCGGCCGACCCGCGAGATCGAACGCCTCCGGGCCGAGACCGCCCGACTCCGCCAGGCGCTCGCCACGAGCCCCCCACCGGTCCCCACCCGGGCCGAGGCGCCCCGCCCGGCGTCCCGGAGGACCGATCCGCCCCCGCTCGCCCGCGCCCCCCTCCCGGGCGGGACACCGGCCGGCGCCACACGCCGGCCGCCGCTCGAGCGCGCGGGCCCGGCCGGCGTTCGCTGGGGCGGGTACCTCACGACCGGACTCGTCGCGCGCTCCGACGAGAACTCCTACTTCGCGCTCGGCCGGCTCGTCCTCGCCGCGGACGCGGCGATCGGCCCCGGCGTCGATCTCCGCGCGGAGGTGGAGATCGAGAACGGCGGCGTCACCGACGAGCTCGACGGCGAGATCGCACTCGAGCAGGCCGAGCTGACCTTCCACCTTTGCGACCGCTTCCACCCGAAGCTCGGCGCGATCCTCGTCCCGTTCACGCGCTGGAACCTCTACCACGAGGACCCCTGGAACGACTTCACGAATCGCCCGTTCATCGCGACGTACCTCGTCCCGACCGGGTTCGCGCAGCCGGGCGCGGGATTCGAGGGGAGCACGCCGTTCGGCCGCGGGCACTCGCTGACCTACGAGGTCGCGGTCACGAGCGGCTACCGCGACGACTTCGACGCCGACGAGGGCGTACGCGACGCCCGGCAGCGCTGGAGCGGCGACGAGAACCGGGGGAAGCAGGTCTGGGGTCACGCCGCCGCGCGCTGGCGCCTTTGCGGGCTCGACGCCCTCGAGACGGGCCTCTCGGGCACGTGGGCCCGCTACGACGCGAAGGACGCGAACGACCTCTACGGCTGGGGCGCCGACGTGTTGGTCCGGCGCGGGCCGTTCGAGGCGCGCGCGGAGTACGTGGGCTACCACTACGACCGAAGCGCCTCGGACCCGCCCGACGCGATCCGGGGCCCGTGGGCGATCGACGTCGAGGGCGCGTACCACTTCATGCCCTCGGCGCTGCGGCCTTGTCGCTCACCGCTCGTCCGCGACACCTCGCTCTTCACGCTCGCCGCGCGCTACCAGCACATGGACCTCGACGACCGCGTACGCGGCGCCACCTTCCACGACGACCTCGACGCCTGGTCGGTCGCGCTCGACTACCGCCTGACCGAGCGAACGGTGTTCCGCCTGGACCACACCTGGTACGTGCCCGCCCACGGCGACGTCGTGACCGAGATCACGGCGTCCTTCTCGACCTTCTTCTGAGCGGGAGGAGCGACATGCGCGCCCGTCCGAGTCCGGCCCCCCCGCTCCTCGCCCTCCTCGTCCTGGCCCTCGCGGCGTGCGCGTGGTCCGTGCCCGCCGACCCCGGCCTCAACGCCGCTGAGCGCGCCGACGCGGCGGCCGCGCCGGCGGCCGCAGAGCCCGCCGTCACCTCGTCGCGCGCGCCCGCGGCCGCCGACGATCCCGAGGCGCGTGCGATCTACCTCCAGCGCTGCTCGCGGTGTCACGAGCCGTTCTCGCCGACGCACCTCTCGGCCGCACAGTGGCCGATCTACGTCGCGCGCTACGCGCCGCGCGCTGGCCTCTACGGCGCCGAGCGCGAGCGCGTGCTCCGCTGGCTCCAGGCGAACGCCCGATGAGGCCGGGTCCGCGCCGGGACCGTCGTGGCGGGCGGGGCCCGACGACGTGGAGCCCGAGCGGGCGGGACCCACAGAGGCGCCCGGCGCCGGGGCGCCCCGCGCTCTCCCGTCCCGGCGCGCTCCTGATCGCCGTGCTCCTCGCGGGGTGCGGGTCCGCCGCCCGCGAGGTGCCCGACTCGGCCGAGTCCGTCCTCGGCGAGCGCCTGTTCCGCGAGACGCGCTTCGCGGAGTTCTTCGCCAGCCGCACGATCGGCCGGTCCGTCAACGAGCCCCTCGCCGTCGCCGATCCGGTCGTCCAGGTGTCCGCGAAGGCCGACGGGGCGCCGCTCCCCGGACCCTACGCCGGCCTCTCGATGAACTGCGCTGCGTGCCACCTGGTGGACGAGCAGGTCGGCGTGGCCGGAGGCGGGATCCGCACGTACGCCGACTTCGCGCGCCGGAGCCCGATTCCCGCGCGCGAGGACGGCGCCACCGTGACGCCCCGGAACGCCCCCCGCTCGTCGGCGCCTCGCTCCCGCGCGAGGTCCCGACGCTCTTCCACTTCGACGGCGAGTTCGCGACGCTCGAGGACCTCGTCCGGGGCACGCTGACGGGCAGGAACTACGGGTGGCTTCCCTCGGAGCGAGGCCTCGCCGTGGCGAACGTAGCCCGCGTGGTCCGGGAGGACGACGGGACGGACGCGAACGCCGAGGACCACGGGGGACGGTCCTACGCGACGTTCTTCGGGGCCCGGGGCGACCTCCTGCCGTCCGAGCTCCTGATCGGGCCGTCGTATCGGATCGACGTCCGGACGGCGAGCGACGAGGAGGTTCTGGACGCGGTCGCGCGCGTCGTCGCCCAGTACGTGCGCGAGCTGGTGTTCCTCCAGGACCCGGTGACGGGCCGCTTCGACGGCTCGCCCTACGACGTGTTCCTCCGGAAGAACGGCCTGCCCGCCGCGCCGGCGTCCGGGGAGACGGACCTCGACTACGCGCGGCGCCTCCGCTCGGCCCTCGCCAGCCTCGCGAGCCCGAGCGACGTCACCGCCGAGGACGGGCACTTCGAGCACCACGCCCACGCGTTCCGTTTCGGCACCCTCGAACGCCGCGGGCTCGCGATCTTCCTCTCCGAGCCGCCGTCCTCACCGCTCCCGCCCGAAACGATCGCAGCGGGCGGCGTCGGGTCGTGCGTGCGATGTCACGCACCGCCCGACTTCACCGACTTCCTCTTCCACGACGTGGGCGTGTCGCAAGCCGAGTACGACGCGGTCCACGGCGACGGCGCGTTCCTCGCGCTGCCCGTCCCCGACCTCGGGGCGCGAAACGGCGACCCGGCCGCGTTCCTCCCCCCGAGCCCGCTCCACCCGGACGCCGCCGGTCCCTTCCGCCGGGCGCCCGCGGCGGCGGATCCCGGGCGGGCCGACCTCGGCCTCTGGAACGTCTTCGCGAACCCGGAGATCCCGCGGCCGCAGAACGCGATTCGCGCCCTCCTCCTCCGCGAGCTCGACCTTCCCGGCTCGACGCCCGACGCGGACCTGCTCCCGCGGACGCTCGCGTGGTTCAAGACGCCGGCTCTCCGCGACACCGGGCACGGCGACCCGTACTTCCACTCGGGGCGCCCGGACACGCTGGAGGACGTCCTCCACCACTACATCCGCTTCTCGGCGCTGGCGCGCGCCGACCTCGTCCGAAACGGCGCGCCCGAGCTTCGCGGCATGGCGCTCGTCGAGGACGACGTCGCGCCGCTCGCAGCGTTCCTCCGCGCGCTCGACGAGGACTACGAGTAGGGGGACCTC
The DNA here is from genome assembly GCA_963752285.1 of uncultured Planctomycetota bacterium. Taxonomy (GTDB): domain Bacteria; phylum Planctomycetota; class PLA2; order PLA2; family JAEUHO01; genus CAVVXN01. The sequence goes on along the minus strand of CAVVXN010000003.1, from coordinate 452,307 downwards.
CAAGCCCTCGCCCCGCCCGGGGATGGGGGTCTCAGAGCCGGAGCATCCCCGTCGACACGAGCGTGTTCGCGATCATCGCGATCCCGACGAGCATGATCACGCCGGCGCTCAGCGCCGGGAGCTTCTTCACCCACGACGCCTGGCCCGCGATCTTCCGCATGCGCCGCGTGGCCGTGACCATCAGGATCCCGATCCCGATCAGGACGCCCGCGAGCCCCACGCTGAACGCGCCGATCAGGAGGAGGCCGAAGCCGACGCGGTGGAGGTTCACCGCGATCAGCAGGACGACGAGCGCGGACGGGCACGGGACCATGCCGCCCGAGATACCGAGCCAGAGGAGCGTCCACGCCGAGGCGCGCGGCTCGCTCTCGTGCGCCGAAGGATCGTGCGGGTGCTCGTGCGCATGCTCGTGGACGTGTTCCTGACCGTGTTCGTGCCCGTGTTCGTGCTCGTGTTCGTGCTCGTGTTCGTGTTCGTGTTCGTGCCCGTGGGCACGCGGATGTTCGTGTGGCTGGCCGTGGGGATGCGCGTGCGGGTGCTCGTGGTCGTGCGGATGCCCGTGGTCGTGCGGATGCTCGTGGTCGTGCGGGTGCTCGTGGTCGTGCGCGGGCTCGCCTTGATGCGCGTGCCCGTGTTCGTGTTCGTGGTCGTGCTCGTGCCCGGTCCCCGGCAGGTGGACGCCGCCCGGCCCGTGCACGTGCGCGTGCCCGCGGATCCCCAGCGCCATACGGACGAGCAGGACGTAGCCGACGGTGAAGACGAGGGCGCCGCTCGTCACCCCGAGCCACGGGTAGATCTGCTGCGGCAGGTAGTGCTCCAAGAGCACGAGCGTCACGACGCCGAGGACGATCACGCTCGAGACGTGCGTCAGCGTGACGACGAGCCCGAGGAACACGGCCTCGCGCACGCGCCCCTGCGACCCCACGAGGTACGCCGCGACGAGCGTCTTCCCGTGGCCCGGCGAGAGCGCGTGGACCGCGCCGAGGCCCATGGCGAGCACGAGGGCGAAGAGCACGAACCCGAGCGTCAGGTCCTTCTCGCCCATGAGCCGCTCGAGGGTCGAGGTCTCGTGCCCGCCCTCCGCGGCGCCGCCCGGGCGCACGGGCGGCGCCGAGAGGGCGCCGGGCCCGCCCAGGACGCCGCGGAAGCGCCACGTGAGCGCGCGCGCGTCCTTCGAGACGGAGAGGGCCTCCGTCTCACCGCCCGCGCGGACGTAGTACGTCAGCGAGGCCAGCGCCGCGTCGGGGACGTTGTCGTCCCGGATCTCGAGCGCGTGCGTCCCCTCCTCGAGGCCGGAGGCCTTCGCCTCGAGCGTCAGCACCGTCTCCATCCCGTCCGCCCACGTTCCGGGCGTCACGGCGTCGATCTCGCCGCGGGCGAGCGCGAGGGCCAACGGTCGGCCGTCGAGACGGACGCTCAGGTTCGCCTCCACCTCCTTCGCCTGCTCCGCGAGCGCCGCCGTCTCCTCGTCGGGCGACAGCTTCCCGTCGTCGTCCCGGTCGGCGCGGACGACCTTCAGGTGCGCCAGGGTGGCGCCGTAGAGGCTCCGGTACGCCAGCGAGACGCCGTCCCGGGTCACCTCGACCGTCGTCCGCTGGATCACCGTGTCGGGCGGATGCGCGAACGCCGCCGACGGGAGCGCGAGCGAGAGGACGACGACCAGCAGGGCCCTTCGGATGCGCGCGGTCATCGAGGCACTCCGCGGGGGATGCTGCCACCGGGACCGGCCAGGGTCAATTCGACCGGCGCGGATCCTTGACCGCCCCCCGCGCGGGACGGAGCCTCTCGCGTCGAACGAGTCCCGTGTCGCACCTTCCCGCCCCCTCGCGCCGGCTGTCGCTGCTCGCGGTCCCGCTCGTCGCCCTCGCACTCGTCTCCTTGAACTCGTGCGGTGGCGAGCCGGAGGCGCACAGGGCGACGCCGGAGGGTCGGCACCGGCTCCAGGTCGTGGCGAGCACGCCGCCGCTCGCGAGCTTCGCGCGACGCATCGCGGGCGACGCGGTCGATGTGACCTGCCCCCTGCCCTCCGCGGACTCCGAGGAGGTGCTGCGGGCGATCCAGAAGGAGCCGGGCCTCATCGAACGGGTCCAGCGCGCGGACCTGATCCTCCTGAACGGGTCGGACTTCGAGACCTGGGCCGCGATCGTCTCCCTCCCCGTCTCGGCGGTGGTGGACACGGGGGCGCCGCTCCATGACGAGCGGATCGTCATCCCGAACGCGATCGTCCACTCCCACGGCCCGGAGGGCCCGCACAGCCACGCCGGAACGGATCCCTACACCTGGCTCGACCCGAAGGACGCGGTGCGACAGGCGAAGGTGATCGAGGAGGCCCTCGCGCGGCGCCTGCCCGACGAGAGCACGCGCTTCGAGAGCGGCTACGCCGCGCTCGCGAAGGACCTCGACGGCGCCGACGCGACGTTCGCGAGGGCCACGAAGGCGCTCGACGGACGTCCCCTGCTGGTGACGCATCCGACGTTCGCGTATCTCGCGCGGCACTACGGCTGGAACCTCGTACCGGCGCCGCTCGACCCCGCGAGCGCGCCCTCGGACGAGGACCTCGGTCGCATGAGGGCGGCGGCCGCGTCGTCCGGCGCGCGCCTCCTCCTCTGGGCGAAGCCGCCGCGACCGGAGGTCGAGCAGGGACTCCGCGAGGCCCTCCGGCTCACGAGCGTCGTGATCCACGACGGTCTCTCGAGCCGGCCCGATCGCGTCGAAGAGGACTACGCGCACGTCCTCGCCGAGGACGCGAGCGCGTTCGCCGAGGCGGTCGCCGCGACCCGTTGAGGAGGTCGAGAAGGACGCGATCCGAGCGCGCTGCTTGACCGCCCCACCCGGAGGGGTCCAATGACTCCTCGCCCGGGACCGGCCGCCGGGCCGCCGCGGCCTCGGGTGGGACCGGCTCGCGACCCGCGGGAGGAACCCCCATGCACATGGGCAACGAGCTCCTGTCGATCCCGGTCGCGGCCGGATGCGGTGTGATCTCGGCGACGGGCATCGCCGTCGCCTCGGTGCGGGCGAAGAAGACGCTCGACGAACGCCGCGTGCCGCTGCTCGGCGTGCTCGGCGCGTTCGTGTTCGCCGCGCAGATGGTCAACTTCCCGGTGCTCCCCGGCACCACGGGACACTTCGTGGGAGGCGCGCTCCTCGCGATCCTCCTCGGACCGGACGCCGCCGTGCTGGCGATGGCGGCGATCCTGATCGTCCAGTGCCTCGTGTTTCAGGACGGAGGGCTCCTGGCCCTCGGCGCGAACATCCTGAACATGGGCGTCTTCGGCTCGTACGTCGGCTACGCGCTGTACCGCGCGATGGTCGGCCGTCGCGAGCGGCTCACGCCGGTCCGGCTCTACGGCGCGGCGTTCCTCGCCTCGATGGGCGCCGTCGTCGGGGGCGCGACGCTCGTGCCGATCGAGGTGGGGCTGTCGGGCGTGAGCCAGATCCCCTTCCACGTCTTCTTCGGCGCCATGGTCGGCGTCCACGTCCTGATCGGGACCGGCGAGGGGCTGATCACGTTCGCGGCGCTCCTGGCCCTCGGCCGTCTCCGTCCGGACCTCGTCCCGGGCCGCGTGGCGGCGAACGAGGGCCTGCCGGTCAAGACGGCGATCGCGAGCATCCTCGCCGCGGCGCTCGTCGTGGGCGGGCTGTTCTCGCTCGCGGCGGCGACCTCGCCCGACGGGCTCGAATCGACCGTCGCCCACCAGCACGTGCTCGCGGGGCACCCCGAACCCGGTGCGACGGAGGAGACGCCCGCGGAGGCGGCCGACCGTCTCTCGAGCCGGATCGCCCTCTTCCCGGACTACAACCGCCCCGACCAGAGGTGGTACTGGACGAGCGTCTCGGGCGTGCTCGGGCTCCTCCTCGTCTTCGGGCTGGTGTATCTCTTCGGTCGTCTCCTCCGGGCGCCCGCGCCCCGGACGCCGTCCCACCGGACGACCTAGGGGGCCCGGCCCCTTCCGGAGACCGAGGCGAGACCTTGCACCACGCGTCCATCGACCGGTACGCCGGAGGCGACAGCCCGGTCCATCGGCTCGACGCGCGCGTGAAGCTCCTCGCCGCGCTCGTCTTCACGGGCGCGGCCGTCAGCGAGCCGCGGACGGAGCTCCAGGGGCTCTTCCCCTATCTCGTCCCCCCGCTCGTCGCCGTCCTCGTGTCCGGGGTGCCGCTCGGCTTCGTCGCGCGCCGCGTCCTCCTCTTCTCGCCCTTCGCCCTGCTGATGGGCGGCGCGAACGCACTGTTCGAGACGGCGCCCGTCACGGTGACCCTGGGACCCCTCTCCGCGACGATGCGGGCGGGCTTCGTGACCGGAGCGGCCATCGTCCTCAAGTACCTGATCTCGATGCTCGCGCTCCTCCCCCTCGTCACGACGACCCGCGTCGGCCGCCTCGCGGGCGCGATGTCCTCGCTCGGCGTCCCGCGTCTCCTCGCAATGCAGGTGGTGTTCACGTACCGCTACCTCTTCCTGGTCGTGGACGAGTACGAGCGCCGGAGCCGCGCCGCGGCCGCCCGCCGCGTGGGCCCCGTCTCGGTCTCGCACGGCGTGGTCGCCCTCTCCTCCTCGCTCGCCACGCTCTTCCTCCGCTCGCTCGACCGCTCCGAGCGCGTGAGCCAGGCCATGTCGGCGCGCGGCTTCGACGGAACCTTCGTGCCCACGCCGAGCGGACGGCTCCGCCCGACGGACCTGCTCTTCCTCGCCCTGACCGTGTTCCTCGCGTTGGGCCTCCGACTTCGCGGCGTCTGGCTCGCGCCGTGACCGCGCCCGACGCGACCCGGTCCCGCTCGCCCGTGCTGGAGGTCCGGGACCTCTCCTACGCGTACGAGGAAGGCCAGATCGCGCTCGCCGGGATCACGCTCGAGATCGCGGACGGCGAGCGGGTGGGGCTCGTCGGCCCGAACGGTGCCGGCAAGTCCACCCTGCTCCTCTCGCTCGTCGGGCTCCTGGGCGCCACGGGCACGGTGGTCGTCGACGGCGTGACCCTGTCGAGGAAGACGACGCGCGAGGTCCGCGCGAAGGTCGGTCTCGTGTTCCAGGACCCCGACGACCAGCTCTTCATGCCGACCGTCGGCGAGGACGTGGCTTTCGGCCCGCGCCAGATGGGGCTCGACGAGGACGAGGTCAGGGAGCGCGTGCGCGCGGCCCTCGCGGCCGTCGGTCTCGAGGGCTTCGAGGAGCGCGTGCCCTACCGGCTCTCGGGCGGCGAGCGCCGAGCGGCCTCCCTGGCGACGGTCCTGTCGATGCGCCCCCGCCTCCTCGCGCTCGACGAGCCGACGAACGGGCTCGACCCGCGGGCGCGCAGGCGCGTGCTCGGGCTGCTTTGCAGCCGGAGCGACGCGTGCCTCCTCGCGACCCACGACCTCGAGAGCGTGCTCGAGCTCTGCTCGCGCGTCGTGCTCCTCGACGAGGGCCGCGTGGTCGCGGAGGGCGCGCCGCGGACGGTCCTCGCGGACGCCGAGCTGCTCCGGGCCCACGGCCTCGAGGTGCCGCTCTCGATCCGCCTCGCGCGGCCCGACGGCGCCCAGCCGGACGCCTGACCCGGATCGGCACGACCGGGGGTGGACACGGCCTGTTCTGAGCATATGCTCACAACCAGAGGTGCCGGATGTCGCGTCCCGTCCAGCCCCGACGCGTGGCCGACGCGCCCGAGGCGCACGTCGTGAAGCCCCAGGGCGTCCCGATGTCGCGGCTCGAGCGACTCGTCCTCTCGTGGGACGGCCTCGAGGCGCTCCGCCTCGCCGATCACGAGGGTCTCTATCAGGAGGAGGCCGCGCGGCGCATGGGCGTGTCGCGCGCGACCTTCGCCCGCGTCCTCGAGGCCGCGCGCCGCACCGTCGCGCGCGCGCTCGTCCAGGGTGCGGCGCTCGAGATCGGCGGCGGCGTGGTCGTCGAACACCGCGCCCGTCGGGGCCCCTGCCCCGTGCACGGCCCCGAGCGGGTCGGCCGGCGCTGCCGATGCCGGGGGCGCGGCCCCCGTCACGCCACCTGACGCGACACGCACCTCTCCCCCCATCCATCGAGGAGAAGCCATGTCGGAACCCGAATCCCCCCCGACCCCCGTCGAGGGTCTCCCCCCCCGGCACCGTCGCCGGCACCGTCGCCGGCGCCGGCACGCGTGCGGATGCAGTCCCCGCGCCGCGAACGAGCCCGCGATCGCCGAGGCCGGCCGAGCGTCCGCCTCGGAGACGACGACGGCCGCGCCCGAAGGCGAGACGCACGCGCATCGCTCTCCCTCCGCGAGGCGTCGCCGCCGCGGCCACGGCGAAGAGGGCCACGGCGGAGCAGGCTGCGGTTGCGGCAGGGGCCGCCACGGCCACGGCTGCCGGCACGGGCACGCCCACGGCGCGAACGAGCGCGCCTGACCGGCATCCTCGTCCCTCGCGCCGCGCGGCGCGAGGGACACCGTGACGAGCCGTCGGAGCCAGGCTCCGCGCGTGACGGACGAGCGACAGGAGCCTGGCTCCGTACAGTCAGGCGAGCTGGCTTCGGAGCATCCAGGCGTTCTTCTCGTGGACCTGGATGCGACGCACCGCGAGGTCCGCGCTCGCCTGGTCGCCCGCCTCGTCCGCGGCGTCGAAGAGCCGCTTCGCCGAGGCGACGATCTTGTCCTGGTCGTCGGCGAGACGACGGACCATCCCGTCGGCGGAGGGGACGTCCGTCGCCTCCTCGACCGTGGCGAGCTTCTTGAACTGGGTCCAGCTCCCCGGCGCGTCCTGGCCCAGGGCGCGGATCCGCTCGGCGATCTCGTCCACCGCGAGAGCGAGCTCGGTGTACTCGGTCTCGAAGAGCGTGTGGAGGCTCGAGAACATCGGCCCCCGTACGTTCCAGTGGAAGTTGTGGGTCTTGAGGTAGAGCGTGTAGCTGTCCGCGAGCAGACGGCTGGCGGCCTTCGCGATCTCGACGCGAGCATCGGCGGCAACGATGGTCATCGGACCTTCCTCTCGAATTCGGGTGGTGCAACCACGTTCCAGGCACATTGGACCCCTCGCTCACCGACGCGTCCACCCACGGTCGTGGAGATCGACCTACCTCGATCGACGTACGCGGAGAGGTTAGGTGTAGCGGGCGCGATACGGATGAGCTCGTCCGTGCGGCGGCCCCGACACGAGTCCTTTGCCGCTCCACGTCGCTCGTGCGCGACGCGGAGAAAGCTACGAACCGTGCGCGTGCGCGCGCCCCGGCTCCCTACCCACAGGGCTCGAGGCCGAGGCGGGCGGTCCGCTCCGGCCGGGACCGCAGGTGCTCGGGAGGAGCACGGGTGGAGCACGGGTGGAGAAGACCGACGGCTGCGCCAGGCCGGCTTCCCGCTGATCGAGATGCTGGTGGTGGTGGCGACCCGCGCACGCGAGCCAACGACCGCTTCCCCCCTTTTCCGGACCCGCGCGCCCGACCCTCGCTCGCGATGCGAGCGCGACGCCAGCGTGCGGGAGACGGCGGCGACGACGCCCGGGCGGTGCGCTCGGGGGGCGGGTCCCACGAGGGGCGGGGTCGCGGCGGGCGCCCGCGTCGAGGGGATGGACGACGTGTCGGAGCGGTCGGACCGGCGGGCTGGGGGGCCGACGCCCCGCTTCGGACGACCGGCGGCCTGGGCCCCCTCACCGCTCAGGGCGCTGCGGAGCCGCGTTCGGATGCGCTCCGTCGCCCGGGGTCGGGCGCGGAACTGCCGGCCGAGGGCGAAAGCGACCCTGGGCAGCACGCGGCGATCCGCGCGGCCAGGTCGTGGAGGGTGAAGGGCTTGTGCAGGAACCCCGCGACGCCTTGGTCGGCGAAGGCCTGTTCCGTGGCGACGTCGCCCAGGCCGCTGCACACCAGGACCGGGACGTGGGGATCGATGTCGCGGATGCCGTTCAGGGTCGCGATTCCGCCCATCCCCGGCATGACCGCATCCAGGACCACCGCGGCGATCCCCGATCCCGAGCGGAGCGACCGGAGCGCCTCGGCGCCCCCCGTTGCGGTGACCACCCGATACCCGAGGCTCTCCAAGGCGAGCTGCGTGCTACCGAGGACGAGCGGTTCGTCATCGACCACCAGGATGGTGGCCGTCCCCCGGGGGAGAGGCGGGCCCCCGCCGGTGGTCGCAGTCGTCTCCGGGTCCTGGCTGATGGCCAGGAGGACCCGTACGGCCGTCCCCCGACCCACGACGCTGGTCACGAGGACGGTGCCCCGGTGTTGACGGACGATGCCCTGAACCGCCGCCAAGCCGAGGCCGCGCCCCGTGAACTTCGTGGTGAAGAAGGGATCGAACATCTGCCGCTGCGTCTGCGGCGTCATGCCCGCGCCCGTGTCCTGCACCTCCAGGAACACGTACTCCCCCGGCGGCAGCCGGTCGCACGGGCCGGGTCCCGGGGCCTCGCCGGGGGTCACCATCTGCCGGCCTGTCCGGACCAGCACGCCTCCCGCCGCGTCTCCGACCGCCTCGATCGCGTTCGTCACCAGGTTGACCACGACCTGGTGCATCTGGCTACGGTCCGCCAAGAGGCGAGGGAGATTGCGCTCGAGGTCGAGCCGCAGCTTCACGTGGCTCGGGATGGACGCGTGCAGGAGGTTGGCGCTCTGGGTGACGAGGTCGGACAGGTCCACGGACTCGACGTACGCGCGGGACTTCCCGGCGTAGGCCAGAAGCTGGTGCGTGAGATCGGCCGCGCGTCGAGCCGCGACGCCGACGCGCTCGAGAATGGGCCGGATCGGCGATTCCTTCGGGAGGTCCAGGAGCGCCACCTGTGCCCCCCCGAGGACGACGGTCAGGAGATTGTTGAAGTCGTGCGCCACGCCAGCGGCCAGGTGACCGATGGCCTCCATCTTCTGAGACTGTTGCCGGTCGGCCGCCAGCTGTTGCGTCACGGTCACGTCGTCGATCGAGAGGAGGTACATCTCGCCCGGCGTGAACCGGAGCGCATTCATGACCATCACGCGACGGCCGTGACCCGGCAGGTCGAACTCCACCTCGACGTCCTCCAGCACCAGGTCGGTCGTGCGAAGCTGCTGCAGGAGCCGAACCACGGCGGGGGATTGGAAGTACGCCGGGACGACCTCCGAGAGACGGCGCCGCTCCGCATGGGGAGCATCCAGATGGAACATCCGATAGAAGGACCGGTTCGCGTTCACGACCACCTGGTCGCGGTCGAGGACGACCAGCCCGCTGCGCACCATGTCGATGGTCGCCTCGGAGAAGCCGCGGGCCACGTCCAGCGCGGCGTTTCGGCTCCTGAGCTCCTGATTCAACGTCATCAGCTCTTCGTTGGCCGCCTCGATCTCCTCCTTCGAGCTCTCCAGCTCCTCGTTGAGGCCCTGCAGCTCCTCGTTCGCCGCGATGATCTCTTCGTAGGCGCTCGCGAGGTCGGGCACGTCGTGTAGCCGGACCGTCGGCGCGCGCCGGCGCGCGTCTCGGGCTCCGCCGACGCGAGCGGACCTCCGGCCGATCACGGACGCGCGGGCGCGGAACAGGCCCGTGTCGGTGCCTACGGCCTCGAACAGCTCCGGGGCGGCCCCCACGGACTCCGACCGCCCCAAGAGGAGGTAGCCTCCCGGTTCCAGGGCGAAGTGAAGCGCGCCGAGCGCGCGACGCTGTCCCGACGCCACGTAGATGAGCAGATTCCGACAGCTGACCAGGTCCATGCGTGACAAGGGCGGATCGCTCAGGAGATCGTGGCGGGAGAAGGCGCAGAGGTCCCGGATGTCGCGTTGGACGTGGAAGTGGTCGTTGGTTCGTGTGAAGAATCTCGCGAGTCGCTCTCGCGACACGTCCGCCTCGATGTGCTGGGGATAGGTGGCGCGCCGAGCCTGCTTGAGCAGTGTGTCGTTGACGTCGGTCGCGAACACCTGGCAGGTGACGGCGCTCTGCATCCGCTGCGCGGTCTCCATGAAGGTCATGGCGATCGAGTAGGCCTCTTCGCCCGTGGAGCAGCCCGGAACCCAGATGCGTACGACGGGGTCGGCCGCCGCGCGCCGAATCAGGTCGGGGAAGGCCGTCTGTGCCAACGAGTCGAACGCCTCGGGATCGCGGAAGAAGCGCGTCACGGGGATCAGGAGGTCGCGCGCCAGACTCTGCAGCTCGCCGGGGTCGTCTCGTACGTGGTCGGAGTACTCCCGAAGCCCAGGGAAGCCGCGCAGGGAGACCCGGCGCCGCAGCCGACGATCGACCGTGGAGCTTCGATACTGGCCGAAGTCGATTCCCGTGGCCCTCCGCAGTCGCTGGATCAGCTCACCCTTGAGAGCCCGGTCCTCGGGGCGTTCGTCCGAATGGGGCGGCCGCGGGGCGCGAAGGAGCGTCGAGCCACGGGAGATGCGCGCGATCATCGGCCCGAGCTCCGCCGCCGGGAGGACGCTGTCCACACAGCCCGTGGCGATCGCGCGGCGCGGCATGCTGTCGAAGGCCGCGTCGAGAGGCTCCTGGGCCAGGACGAACCCGCCTCGATCCCACACCGCCTCCACGCCCAACGACCCGTCCGAGCCGGCCCCGGAGAGGATGACCGCGATCGCGTCCTCCCGGCGGTCCTCCGCCAGGGCGCGCAGAAAGGTGTCGATGGGCATGGGCAGGCGCGGCGATTCTCGGGGCAGCAGCTGCAGCCGCCCGGCCGCGATCGTGAGGACCGCGGCCGGCGGAATCACGTGGACCCGATTCGGGATCAGGTCCGTCCCGTTCGTGATCTGCACGACGGGCATCGACGTCGCCTTCGCCAGGAGCTCCACGAGATGGCTCTCGTGACTCGGGTCCAGGTGCTGGACGATGACGAACGCGAGACCGGTGTCGGTGGGAACGTGCTCCAGGAAGGACGTGCACGCCGCGAGGCCGCCCGCCGAGGTGCCGATGGCCACGACCGGCACGGGATCGGGCGCCCGCCCCTGGACGGACGTCTCGACCGGCCGTTCCGCCGTCGCGGCGTCGTTCGTGGACTCGGAGGGGAGGGACGACACCAGGTGGCTCCGGCGAAATGACCGACGGTTCCAAAGGTCGCCGCCGCGAACGACGCCGAGGAGGGGGCTCACGACCAACGTGGCGGGCATCGAGGACCACGACGCCGACGACCATGCCACTCGGGCGAACGTGGGCCCGGCTCTTCACGGATCCGAGATCTCGCACCGCCCGAAGTGCGCCGGAGGCCCGGCCCGAAAGGCCGGGCCTCCAGCACCTCGACATCGCACGGCATGACATCGCGGCATCGTGACCATTCAGCATTTCCCCACGGGGCTCGCCGGCGGCGGACGGTTCGAGGGATCGGCAGGGCCCAGGAGGCTCTCGCTCGCAGCGGGCAACCGGAGGAGGGATCCCCACTGCGACATGGTGGCAGGCGCCCCCGTGACGCGCTATGGGGTGTTCCCCTACCTGTCCGATCCGTCGTCGTCCCGAGGCTGGTCCGCTCGATCGGCGGAGCGCATCCTCACTCGGGCCCGAGCGTCGGTCCGCTCTCGATGACGCCCGCCGCCAGGGCATACCTCACGATGTCGGCGACACCGTGGAGGTCGAGCTTCCTCATGAGGCTCTGGCGGTGCTTCTCCACCGTCTTGACGCTGATCTCCAGGTCCCGGGCGATCTGCTTGTTGCCGCTCCCCTCGGCGACCCGCTGCAGGACCTGGGCCTCGCGCGGGCTCAGCGGCTCGGCAGGATCGCCGCCCGCCCCCGTGCGCCTCGACACCTCCCGCGCGCTGGCGCGGACCCGCCGCCGCACGCCCGCGCTGACGAACGACCTCCCCTTCTGCGCCTCGCGAATCGCCTCGAGCAGGTCCGTCAGCGCCCCGTGCTTGAGCACGAAGCCAACCGCACCGATCGACAGGACGCGCTCGACGTACGGCGTCTCGCCGTGGGCCGAGAGGACCACCACGCGACTCCGGGGAGCCCGGGCGCGCAGCGCAATCGTGGCATCGATGCCGTTCAAGTTGGGCATCGCGATGTCCATCACCACGACGTCGGGGTCCAGCTCGACCGCGAGCTCGATGGCCTGGTGGCCGTCCTGCGCCTCCCCGATGACCGACACGTCCCTCTCCGCCTCGAGCAGAGCGCGCAAGCCCTTGCGGACCATCGTGTGATCGTCTACGAGGAGAATGGTCGTGGGCGCCACCGGCTCCCCGAGAGGCCTCCGCTTCGGCTTCCGACCCTTACCCCGCATGACCCACGAACCTTCGCAAATCACGCGCCCGTAGGCGGAGGCGTGATCCGCTCGCGATCGCAACTCGGACTTGCATCGACACTTCCGTCGCACACGGCGCGTGCTTCATGGGTTATCCGGGCTGGTCACGGTCCTCCTCGGACTTCGGCAGGACCGCGCGCACCGTCGTTCCCTGTCCGGGCGCCGATCGGATGACGAGCGCCCCACCGATCATGTCCATGCGCTCTCGCATGCAGGCCAGCCCGAGGTGGTGCTTCTTCCGAGAACGATCGACGCGATCCACGTCGAAGGACCGGCCGTCGTCCTGAATGTCCATCTCCACCCCATCGGGGACCCGACGCACGGTGACCTGTACCTTCGTGGCCCGCGCGTGCCGGCAGACGTTGGCGAGCGCCTCCTGAGCGACGCGATAGAGCGCCGTCGCCCGCTCGCTTCCCAGCCCGAGGCGCTCCTCCTCCGCCGTGAACCGAGCGTCCAACCGGCTCGTCCGAGCGAGCGTCTCGACATATTCGCGCAACGCGGGGACGAGCCCGAAGTGATCGAGCAGCGGCGGGCGCAGCTTGCTGGCGAACCTGTGCATCCTGCTCATCGTGTCGCGGATGAGATGCTGGGTCTCTGCGATGTCGTGACGAAGCTCCTTGGCGTCGGCCGCCGCGGAGCTCTTCAAGCTCGCCAGGGCGATGTTGACGCTCGTCAGCGTTTGCCCGAGCTCGTCGTGGAGGTCTCGGCTGATGCGATTTCGCTCCTCCTCCTGCGAGATGAGCAGCTTCCGGGCCAGCTGCCGGAGCTGATCGGCCATCCTCTCCGCGCGCGTGCGTAGCGCGCTGTGCTCGGCCTGGCAGGCCGTGAGGTCCCGCTCCCGAGCCCTGCGCTCGCCAACGGCCTGCGTCGCGCGCTGGCGCGCTTTCGTGAGGGCGGCTGACGAGCGCACGATCGACGCGCTCAAGGAGCGTGATCGCTGGCGCGCCGCCGCGGCAGCGGGGCGGGCGGCCTCGATCGGAACGAGGACGAGGGAGAAGAAGGCGTCGGCCCGCGCGTCCCGCCCGTCTTCCCCGGGCGTAGCCCCCGGGAGGATCCGCAGCGCGGCGAACGCCTGGTCGTGGATTCTCGCCAACGCGAGGGTCGAGATCCCCAGCCGATGGGCGCGCCGGCCCAGGGTCGCCGCGCCGTTTCGCTGGGATCCCGCCTCGTTGTCCGTCACGTGGGCACGGAGCGCAGATGCGTATCGTGCTCGGAAGACGGCCAAGTCGGGGCGCCGCGGCATGCTCCAGAGTCCCCGGACCAACGGAATCCCATTCTACGCCCGTGCCGAGCGCCCGGACGGGGCATTTTGTCGAGCGGGATCCCGTCGCCGGCCGTAGGAGGCCCGGGGGTTCGATCGCCGAGCACCCGAAGCGTTTCTCGCCGTGAAGGCCGAGGAGGTCACACGAGCTCGCGGCGCGTCCGCATTTCGAGGAAGCGACGGAGCCCGACGGCGGGACACGCGCGCCCAGCGGGCCGCCGTACGCGCCTTTCCGGCCGCCGCCGTGAGAAGCCCCAGACGGAGCTCGCGGGCCCCATTCCCCAAGGGGTCCTCCGCTCGTCGCGGTCCTCCTCTCCACCGTGCCGCCAATCCGCACAACCCATGAAGCACGCGACGTGTTCGACGGAAGCGTCGGTGGAGGTTCGAGCTGCGACAGCTGGGCGATCACGCCTTCTCCGACAGGGTGTCCTGCGTGCGCCAGGTCCCCGAGGGCAAGGCGTGTGGAGGAGGCGCCCCCCCCGTCCATGTCTGTGATTTGGGGATCGCCGACGACGAACGACGCCGCCATCGGGGATCGGGCGTGCGCAGGGCCGCGTGATCCACGAGGGTTCATGGGTTGTGCGGGCTGGGGTTCGCGACGCGGCGCGGCCTTCCCTCGTCCCCGTCTCGCTCCTCGTGGGGGGCGCGAGGGTGCGGTTCGACACGCGCGTCGTCGCGGTGACGAGGGGCCCGCGGTCGGCCTCCCTCCGCGCCGACCAAAGGTCGTGGCGGGGGTGCGTGAGGTCAGTGGATCTGCATCGCCAGGTAGCCCTGCTCTCCGACCTGGCGGATCAGCTCGATCTGGGACTCGATCCAGTCCACGTGCGCCTCCTCGTCGTGGAGGATCCCCTCGAGCAGCGCGCGCGTGTTGTTGTCGCCGGCCTCCCGGCACGTGGCGATGGCCGCGTTCAGGCGGCGGACCGCCTCGAGCTCGAGCTGGAGGTCGCTCTCGAGCTGCCGGGGTACGGAGTCTCCGACGGAGATCTTGCCGAGCCGCGTCACGTTGGGCGTGCCCTCGAGGAAGAGGATCCGTTCGATGAGCGCCTCCGCGTGCTGCATCTCCTCGATCGACTCCGTGCGGATCTTCTGGTGGAGCCGCTCGAATCCCCAGTTGTGGCACATCTCCGCGTGGAGGAAGTACTGGTTGATCGCCGTCAGCTCGGCGCTCAGGACGTCGTCCAGCAGGGCGACGATCTGCGCCTTGTTCTCGTGGATCATCGAACGCTCCTCGTGCCCGCGTCGGCGGCCGGCGGAGGATCGCACGCGCCCGCGGGGCGTGCACGCGGACCGCGGGCGGCGCGAGCGTCAGGCGCGGGACACGGCTCCCCCGGCGTCCGCGGCGGGCTCGAGGTTCCCGACGGTCGCGCGAACGCGGGGCAGCGCGTCGGGGTGGTGCTCCCCGAGCCAGCGGACGAGACCCTCGCGGACCTCGCATCGGAGATCCCAGCCGTGCGAGGCGTCCGCGGCGCTCAGCACGGCGCGGAGCTCGAGCGTGGTGGGCGTCGCGTCCGTGACCTGGAGGCCGCACACGCGTTGGTCCCAGTGCTCCGACTTCTCGACGATCCGCTGGAGCTCCGCGCGGACCTCGTCCACGGGCACGGTGTAGTCCACGTGCAAGAAGACCGTGCCGAGGATCTCGGACGTGCGCCGCGTCCAGTTCGTGAACGGGTTCTGGAGGATCCACGAGAACGGAACGATCAGGCGCCGGTCGTCCCAGATCCGCACCACCACGTACGTCGAGCTGATCTCCTCGATGCGCCCCCACTCGCCCTGCATCACCACGACGTCGTCGAGCGTGATCGGCTCGGTCATCGCGAGCTGGATGCCCGCGATCACGTTTTCGATGGCGGGCCGGGCCGCGAGGCCGACGACGAGACCCGCGATCCCCGCCGACGCGAGGAGGCTCGTGCCGAACTCCCGCGCCGCGGGGAAGGTCATGAGCGCGGCGCCGGCCCCGATCACCACCACCGCGGTCGCGATCACCCGCCCGATCACGCGGAGCATCGTGTGCACGCGCCGCGCGTGACGGTTGTCACGGACGTCGAGGCGGTAGCGCGACAGGATCACCAATCGGACGGTCCGGAGCACCGAGAGCACCAGCCAGACCGCCGAGAACACGGCGAGGATCGCGTTCGCCTGGTCCAGCGCCTCGCGGAGGCCCGGCGGCATCTCGACTTGGGGCAGCACGACGCCGATCACGAACGACAGGAGCAGGAGCGTCAGCGGCCGCCGCGGCCCCTTGACGGTGTGCGCCTCCGCGCGGAGCGCCTTTTGCACGACGAACGCGAGCGTGCTCGAGACCACCGCGGCGAGGGCGATCGCCCCGACGGCGTACACGACGACCTGGAGCCACGGCGGCCACTCGGCCGGGAGCCCCGGCAGGCGGAGCGCGGCGAGCGGGACCATCGCGAAGCCTCTCATCGTGTCCCGGCATACCACGATCCGGGAGGATCGCGACCGCGTGGGCCGGAGGTCCGCGTCGTCACGCGAGGAGTCAGATCGCGGGATCCACCGAGAGCAGGCCCGCGGCGAGCGTGGACCGCGCGTCGCCGATCCGAGGCGCGAGCGCGGGGCGCACGCGCGCGGCGAGACCCGGTGCGCGCCACGAGGAGAACGCGCTCCGCTCCTCCGGTCGAAGCGCCCGCCCGAGCCCAAGGCGACGCGGGCAGGGCGTATCGAGACGCAGCGGAGCCTCTCGACGGGGACGGACTCCGAGGGTCCCGCGGCACGCGCGAAAAGGCGTCAGGCGAACGTTCCGACGCTCTCGAGGAACGAACGCGTGACCGCGTGCGAGGGCGACTGGAAGACCTCGCGCGGCGGCCCGTGCTCGACCACCCGGCCCTGTGCGACGACGTGCACGTTCGCCGCCACGCGGGCGGCGAAGCGGAGGTCGTGCGTCACGACCACCATGGTCTGACCGCCCTCGGCGAGGTCCGCCATGACGCCGAGGACCTCGTTCGCCATGGCGGGGTCGAGCGCGCTCGTCGGCTCGTCGAAGAGCATGGCCTCGGGCTCCATCATGAGGGCGCGCGCGATCGCCACGCGCTGGCGCTGGCCGCCCGAGAGGTCGCGCGGACGCGCGCGCTCCTTTCCGGTGAGGCCGACGCGCTCGAGGAGCGACGCCGCGCGCGACTCCGCCGCCGCCCGCGCCTCGCCGAGCACCTGCCGCGGCGCCTCGACGAGGTTCTGGAGCACGGTCAGGTGCGGGAAGAGGTTGAAGTGCTGGAACACGAACCCGACGCGGCGCCGGACGGACCGGAGCAGGCGCGCGTCGCGGCGGGGGTCGATCGAGGGCGTGAGGCGGTCGGGGCCGACGGTGACCGTGCCGCCCTGGAACGGCTCGAGCCCGTTGATGCAGCGGAGCAGCGTGCTCTTGCCGCCGCCGCTCGGCCCGATGACCGCGGCGACCTCGCCGCGCCCGACCTCGAGCGAGAGGCCGCGGAGGACCTCCGTCTCGCCGTGTCGCTTCACGAGATCGGCGACCGAGATCACGCCAGGGCTCCCGCGAAGCCCAGGCGACGCTCGAGGCGCCGGGAGAGGACCGCCATGGGATAGGACATCGCCAGGTAGAGCACGCAGGTCATCGCCATCATCTCCACGATCGCCTGGGTGCTCATGGCGAGCACCGAGAACCGCTTCGTGAGCTCGACCACCGTCACGACCGAGCACACGGACGTGTCCTTGAACAGCGAGATGAAGTCGTTCACGACGGGCGGGATCACGACACGGACCGCCTGCGGCACGATCACCCGCCGCACCGCCTGTGCGCGGCTCATGCCGAGCGCAAGGGCCGCCTCCATCTGGCCGTGCGGCACGGCCTGGAGACCCGCGCGGTAGATCTCGGCCTCGTACGCGGAGTAGTTGACGGCGAGGCCCACGATGGCGGTGGCGAGGGCGGGGAGGTTCACGCCCACCTCGGGCAGCAGGAAGAACACGAAGTACAGCTGGAGCATCAGCGGCGTGCCGCGGAGGATCTCGACGTAGAGCGCGAGGGGCCGTGCTACCCACCCCGGCCCGTAGCGCCGGCCGACCGCCACGAGGAGCCCGATGAGGATCGCGATCGGGAACGACAAGACCGACAGGAACACCGTCATGCCGGCGGACTCGAGCAGCGGCACGAGGTAGCGCTGGACGACCGTCCACCCGTGCACGCCGACCGTGATCGAGCGCACCTCCGCCTCGGTCGGGAGGTCGCCGGCCCCGGTGTCGGCGGCGACGGAGCGCTGGTAGCCGAAGAAGCGCCCGCCCTTTGCGATCGCGAGGAGCTCGGCCTGGTTGTCGTCCCAGATGCCGTACCGCTCGCAGATCCGCTGGAGCTCGCCCGAGCGGACGAGCAGGATGATCGACTCGTTCAGCGCGCGGACGAGGTCGTCCGCGCCGCGACGCGCATAGAGGACGTAGTAGCCCTTCGCGACCGGGGCTCCGACCTCGTGGAGCTTCGGGAACGACGGGCCGTAGAAGCGCGCGATCGGCGTGTCCTGGAACGTGGCGTCGAGCTTTCCGGTCTCGACCTCGCGCATCGAGTCGGTGTTGCCGTCGTAGGAGACGACGTCCAAGGCGTCGGCGTACTTCTCCCGGACGTAGTCCTCGGCCGCGGAGCCGGTCAGCACACCGATCTTGCGACGGTGTCCGTCGGGCGCGGGCCGGCCGAGGTCCTCGAGGCTCGCGATGGTCGCGTCGTCCTTCCGGGCGAGGAGCTGCAGCCCGTACACGAAATACGGGATCGTCGCCTCATAGCGCTCGGCGCGGACCTCGTTCCACTCGTAGCCGTTCAGGACCACGTCCACCTTGCGGGCGTGGAGCAGGTCCAGGAGCTTGTCCCACGGTCCCTGCGAGAACCGGGCGGTGACGCCGAGGTAGCGCGCGAGGCGGTCGGCGATGTCCACCTCGAATCCGGTCACCCGGTCGGGGTCGTCCTCGCGCGGGTAGACGTAGGGCCCGCCGCCCTCCTGGTCGGCGCCCCACACCAGCGCGCCGCGGGCCTTCACGTCGGCGAGGTCGCCGGCGCGGGCCGGGGCGGCGAAGAGGGCGAGGAGGAGGCAGGTGGTCGCGCCCCCCCAGGCGGTTCGTCTCATGGAAGGCCCTCCCAGGAGCGCGCCATTCAATCAGGGGGCGGGCGCCGTCGCGCGGGGTCCGGCCGGTCGAGGGCCGTTCGGGTGCGACGTTTGCTCTCGGTCGGCACGATGCAGGCGTTCGTCACCGAGAAGCCGGTCCGGGCGACGGGGTGCGCGGGGGCGCGTTCGGGCGGCCCGGCCGCCAGGCCCCCTCGGCCCCGCGCGGACACGGCGCGGCGGCTGGCCCGGACGCGGCGCTGGGCGCTCGCGCGCCGGCCCGTCTTCGAGATGACACGCTGGCCCGTGTTCCTGAGCGTGTTCGTCCACGTCGCCGCGATCGGTACGTATCTCGTGTGGCACGTCCTCGCGCCCACGGCGTCGGCCGAGCTCCGGGGGTTCGCCGCCACGATCGCCGCGCCCCCGGCGACCGAGACGGAGGTCCAGACCGAAGAGACCGAGCCGCCCGAGGTCCCGGGCGTCGAGCCCGTGGATGTTGCGCCGCCCGAGCTCCCGACGCCCGAGGAGGCCGCCGTCGAGGTGCTCCCCCTCGAGGATCCGACCCTGGAGCCCCTCCCGGAGCCCCAGATCGCGGTTTCCGACGTGATCGTGGTGCCGTTGACCGTGGCGACCCGGCGCACGAAGCACGACCCCGACCCGCCGCCCGACCCGCCCCCTCCGCGCCCGGTTCCGCCGCGCGAGGTCCCCCGTCCCGCGCCGCGGCCCGCGGCGTCGTACGGGATCGTGGAGCTGCCGCGCCGCCTCGCCACGAACCGGCCCCCCGCCTATCCGCCGAACCTGCGGGCCGCGGGCGTCCAGGGCCTCGTCGTCCTCCGCGTGACGATCGACGCGACGGGCGCGGTCTCGGCGGTCGAGGTGCAGTCGTCCTCCGGCTACGCCGAGCTCGACGCCGCCGCGGTGCGCGCGGTCTGGGACTGGCGCTTCACGCCCTACCGCAGGGGCGGCCGCGCCCAAGCGGCCGTGATGCCCCTCCCGATCCGCTTCCGGCTGAACGGCTGACGCCGCCACAGGGTGGCTCGTCCCCGCGCCCCCGGCGCTACGCGCCGGTGCCACCTCGCGTATCGCGCGCGTATCACCAAGCGCGCGGTCCGAGCCGGGGTGCATCGAGGCGTTCCCGGGTCCGAATCGGTGGTTGCGACTCGCTCGCAGGACCCCCGGCGGCACGTCCATTGCGTGGACGCGCGGCAGGAGGAGGCCCACCATGAGGACGCAAGCAGGACGTGGCCATCGGATCGAGGCGTGGACCGCGCGGGTCCCATCCGGGATCCGGATCCTCCTGCTCGGAACGGCGCTCGGGGTGGCGTGCGCCTCCCCGGGGTTCGCGGCCGACGACGACGCGGGCGCCGCGCCGGGCGCTCCCACGGCGGCTCCGGTCCCGGGCGCCACGCCGAGCACCGCCCCCGCGGCCGTGCCCGCGCCGACCGCCCGTGGCGAACAGAACGGCGCGCCGGGCCAGGCGCCCGCCGGCGCGAACGCGGCGCCGGTAGAGATCGGCCCGCTGCCCGAGGTCGTCGTCGAAGCGCCGACACTCACGCGCCACCAGGTGTTCGAGACGACCACGTCCGTCAACGCGCTCACGCGCCAGGTGATCGAGCGCGAGCAGCCGCGGAACGCGTCCGACATGTTCTATTGGCACGAGGGGCTCTGGAACACGCAGGGCAGCGCGGGCCACATGGGCACGCCCACCATCCGGGGCCTCACGGGCAACCAGGTCCTCTTCACGTTCGACGGCGTCCGCATCACCGACGACCGCACGCCCTCCGGCCCCGGCGGGTACTGGGAGACGGTGGACATGGAGTGGGTGGACCACATCGAGGTGCTCCGCGCGCCCGACTCCGTGCTCTACGGAACCCAGGCGATCGGCGGCGTCACGGCCTTCTACTCCGGCTGGCCCGTGGACTATCGCGACGACTGCTGCACGACGCTCGGCGGGCGCGTCCGCCTCGCGGGGGGCCTCGGCGGCGAGGAGTTCGGACGCGGTCGCGTTGCAGGGTCACCTGGCCACGAACCGCATGCGGCTGGTGGTCGGCGGGACCGCGACCTTCGCGGGCGACATGCGGGGCGGAGACGACGACGGCCGCTTCAAGCCGACACGGTACGACTCCGAGTCGGGCGACGTGCGGTTCGAGTGGCGCGCGACGCGCACGGGCACCCTCGGCGTGTCCGTCTTCGTGCTCCACAAGGACTGGCCCGACAACTACACCTTCCCGAACCGCGATCAGCTCAACCGCCGCGACCGCGAGATCGCGATCGCGCGATGGGTGGAGAAGAGCTGCACGCCGTGGTGGGACGAGGTGGAGATGCGCCTCGCGCTCGTCCACAACGGGTGGACGACGGATCGCCGCGATCGCGTCCTCCTGACGGAGGAGGACGTGTGGTCCCCGCAGCTCGACGTGATCGCCCACAAGGCCCTCGCGGGGCGGCGCCACGTCCTCACGTACGGGTTCCATGCGCACCGCGAGATCGTGGACCTGCTGGCCACGTCGCCGACCAGCCGGATCTACACGATCCCGCAGGGCTACTTCCAGGACTTCGGCCTCTACCTCCAGGACGAGTGGCAGGTCACCCCGCGGCTCCGCCTCGTCGGCGGCCTGCGGTTCGACGTGGCGCACGCCCACACGGATCCCGAGGCCGCGACCACCGACCCGCTGCTCACGCCCGACGACGTCCGGATCGACCAGTGGGACACCGCCTGGACCGGGAAGATCGGCGGCGTCTACGACGTGACGCGCTGCCTCAACGTGACGGGCAACCTCACGCGCGGCTACCGCTTCCCGAGCCTCGAGAACCTCGCCGGCATCGTGCAACACCCGGACGAGGTGCAGATCGGCGACCGGGACGTGAAGCCCGAATACAGCCTGAACCTCGAGCTGGGGGCGCACCTGCACACGCCGCGCCTTCGCGCCGACGTGGTGTGGTTCCAGTCCTGGTACCAGGACCTCATCGTGGCGACCTACGGAACGTTCCACGGCCTCACCTACATCGACCGGAACGGCAACGGCATGGAGGACCCGGACGAGTCGCTCTTCCTGACGAAGAACGCGGGCACGGCGCGCACGCACGGCGTCGAGCTCGGCGCCGAGTACGTCGTGCTCCCGCGCTGGGGGCTCAGCGTCTACGGCAACTTCACGTGGTGGCGCGGCACGTTCCACCCCGACAACACCGAGCCGCTCGGCATCCCCACGAACGGGACGGTCGGCGTGCGCGCGGCGCCCTGCGATCGCTACTGGGTCGAGGCCGAGGCGCACATGGTGCGCAAGTTCAAGCAGATCCCCCGCGACTTCTACCTGGCGGAGCAGTTCTTCTTCAAGGACCCCCAGGACGAGTCGAAGGGGCCGCTCCGCTCCACGCCGGAGGTTCCCGGGTACACGACCTTCGACGTCCGCGGCGGCGCCCAGCTCACGAAGCGCGTCTCCGTGGAGCTGGCCGTCGAGAACGTGCTGAACCGGAAGTACCGGCCGTACGCCTCGCGTCACGACGGAGCCGGCACGACCTTCCTCGGGACCCTCACCGTGGACTTCTGATGTTCGTGACCTGCCGCCTTCCTGTCCTGCGGGCGCGCGGGGGCCGCGAGGTCACCGCGTTGCCCCTCCCTTCCCGGGAACGGAGCGCCTCCATGTCCTCTCGCCACGTCGTCCTCGCCGTCCTCCTCGCCGCCGCGGCCTTCCTCGCCCTGCCCCTCTTCGCGCGGGCCGACGCGCCGGACGCCGCCGGCCCGAAGGGCTACCTCGGGCTGCACCTGGAGCCGAACCAGCTGCTCACGCCGGAGCGTCGGAAGGAGCTCGGCGTCGAAGGCGACCAGGGAAGCGTCGTCGCGGCCCTGGTCCAGACGGGTCCCGCGGCGAAGGCGGGCCTGCACCTCGGCGACCTGATCCTCCGTCTCGGCGGGACCGACGTGCCGTCGCCGCCCTCGGCCGGCGCCGAGGACCGGCACGTCTACCACGAGTGGCGCGTGGCGATCGCGAAGCTCCTCGAGAGCCAGCCGCCCGGCAAGGACGTCGAGATCGTCGTGCTCCGCGACGGCCGGCAGACGACGCTCCACGCGACGTCGATCGACGAGCAGGCCATGGAGGAGATGCAGCTCGTCGGACCGACGCCGTCCCCGCTGCCCGCGATCGACACGGCCGGCGCGCCGTCGGCGTTCTCGATCGACTTCGGAGCGCGGGCCGGCGACGGGAAGCTCCCCGAGGGTCTCGTCCCGTTCCAGGGGCGCTGGCACGTCGTCGAGCCGCCGAACCCCGTCTACGGCCACGCGGTGCTGCGCCAGGACCTGACGACGCTCCCCTGGGCGGTCCTGCTCCTCGCCGGCCCCGGACGCGCGTATCGGGACGGGAAGGTGCGCGTCCGGTTCATGCCCCTCTCCGGCATCACCGACGGATCGGGCGGCATCATCTTCCGCGCGCAGGACGGGAAGAACTACTACGTCGCGCGGGCGAACGCTCTCGAGGACAACTACGGGATCTACGTGGTGAAGGACGGGGTACGCACCGAGCTCCAGAGCGTCGAGAAGGTGACGATGCCTCCCTTCCACACGTGGAGCGACATGGAGGTCACCTTCCAGGGCGACCACCTGTCGGCGACCCTCGACGGCGGCTACCGGGTCGAGGTGACGGACGACACGTTCGCCTCGGGCTGGTCGGGCCTGTGGACGAAGGCCGACAGCGACACGCTCTTCGAGGGCTTCCACGCCGAGCCTTCGCGCTGACGCGAGGTCGCCTCACCCCCGTTCGCCGCGACGAGACGCGGGGGACCCGGCTCCGCCCTCGTACGTGCGCGCGAGGGCGACCAGCGCGCGGCGGAGGCGGCGGTGCGCGTCGAAGCGTCGCGCGAAGTCCGACTCGCGCGGTCCGCCCTTGGCGCGGACCACCTCGACGACCGCCCGGCGATCGGGGCGCGGCCAGCGATCGAGGCCGGGGAGCGCGGCCAGGACCGGGCTCCAGTGACGCCACGCGTCCTGCTCGAAGCGCGGCCACCGCCGCCAGCCGCGGACGCCGGCCCAGGTCGAGAGCTCGTCGGCGAGCGTCGCCTCCGCGAGGTCGCGGTCGGAGCCGAAGCGGCGCGCGAGGAGGTCCGTCGCGGCGAGACCGAGGTTCCCGAGCGGGAGCACGCCCAGGACGTCCGAACGCGCCCGGCCGAGGGACAGGAACACGTACGCGTGGACCAGCCTCTCGAGCGTCCTTCGCCCCGAGCGGTGCCGCGGGTCGCGCCGCATCCTCGAGAGCTCCGCCTCCATCCGACGGACGACGACCGGGTCGCGCGGGCAAAAACCGAGCTTCTGGTAGAACCACCACGCGCCCGAGAGGAGCCCCTCCTCGTTCCCGTGTCCGAGCTGGTAGGGGTCGATTGCGAACGTGTCGGTCCCGAAGAGCGCGCGCGTCGCCGCGAGGACGCGACCGTACACCCACGCGGCGTCGCCGCCGCGCCACGGCGCGAACACGTTGTACGCGACCTCCGCCGAACCGAAGAGCGTGCTCGTGAGCACGTAGCCCGTCGGCACGCGGTTCCGGAGGATCAGCCAGCCGTACACGCACTCGAAGAGCATCCGCCACGTCGGGACGACGCCGATCACGGCGAGCTCGAGGCCGTCGCCCGCGTCCACGATCCGCACGTCGCCCGGATCGCCGCCCGCGAACGCGTCGAGGTCGCGCGCGCGCACGGCCATCGCCTCCTTCGCAAGGTCCACGACCGCCTCCCCCTCGCGCCGCGAGAGCCGGCGCACGCCGCGCGGGGGCCGTCGGATCTCGCGGCGGAGGTCGGGCCGGTCGGCCCGGAGCGGGCGCTCCTGGAACGCGACCCGTCCGCCCGGGAGGCGCGCGTGGGTCTTCGACGGGCCGCCCTCGCCGCCCCGGAGGACGAGGGAGAGGTCGAGCTCGTCGTAGAGCACGTCGCGCACGGTCGGGTCCCACGAGACGTTCCCGAACCGCCGGACGAGGTACTGGGCGTCCGTCTCGTCGGGCCGCTTCATGCGCCGGACCCACGCACGGGCGGCGAGGCCCGCGTGGTCGAGGCCGGGCGTCTCCGCGTCGAGCGCGAGGAGGTAGACGCGGCCCATCAGCCGTTCGTCGTCTTCGACGGACGACCAGTCGACGTGGAGTCGCTCGCCGTGCCGCTCCGCGAGCCAGCGCGCCATCGGCGCGAAGAACGGGAAGCGCACGTCCGTGCCCTCGATCCCCGACCCCTCGAGCGCCGCGCGGTGCCGGCGGAGGTCGGGCCGACGACGAAACGCGCCGAGGAGGCGCTCGGCCTCGGCGAGCACGCGCGCGTCGTCGGGGAGCGCGCGGAGGTAGCCGAGGACGTCATGGAAGCGGCGGACCTGGTCCGCCGACGCGAGGCGCGCCCGGCCGAGCGCCGCGAGGAGCGCGAGCTTCCGTTGCCCCTCGCCGTCGCCGAATCGACGCGCGGTCTCCTCCAGCGTCCGAAGTGCCCTGCCGCCTGCCGCCATGGGGCAGAGGGTACCGGTCGGGAGGCGTCCGCCGGTAGCATCGGGGCGTGGCGACCGAGTCCGTAGACGTCAATCGCGCGGCCGTGCTCACCCTCTGGGCGGCGGTGGTCGCCGAGCGCCTCGGGTTCGACGAGGCGGAGGCCCTGACGCTCGGCCGCGCCGTCGCGGGGCTCAACGCGTACGCGAAGGGGAAGGCGCTCGGCCTCTTCGCGCCCACGCCCGCGGCCGTGAAGGCGGAGCGGAAGCGGGAGCGACGCGGCACGATCGAGGTGGACCTCCTCGGCCGCGCCGTCCCGTCGCGCCGTACCGAGGGCGGCGTGCGGGCGCTCTCCAAGGAGAAGCCGATCGACCCCGACTCGGTGCGTCGCTACCTCGCCTCGAAGCTCGGCGAGGCGCTCCAAGACGTCACGGCCGCGATGAAAGCCCTCGCGCGCTCGCGAACCCCCGCGCGTCTCGCCGACGAGGCGTACGGCCTCTACGAGTCGTTCCGGCCGGAGGTCCCGAGGGGCCGCGCCGGCTGGGGCGCGAAGGGCCGGCTCGACCTCGGGACGATCCGCCGCCTGGCCGGGCGTTGAACGCCGTCGCCGCCGCGAGCACGGACGATTCGCCCGCACGCGCGGACGCCCGCCCCGGCGACGAAGGCCGCGCTCCGCTCGGCCGGGTGCGGCTCATCCCTCCCCGCCGGACGCCTCGCCGGGCGCGGGGCGGGGCAGCGCGCGGCGGCGGCGGCGCGTGACGGCCGTGGCGAGGGCCAGGACCGCGAGGCCCGCGAGGAGGAGCAGGCCCGCGCCGACGAAGCTCTTCGCGAACCCGTGGCGCGCGAGGTACCCGACGACGTCGAGCACGATCGCGACCACGCCCGTCACCAGCCAGGCGTTTCGCCCGCGCGCATAGCCCACGACCGCCGTCACGAGGCCGAGCCCGAAGAGGACGACCGCGTGCACGGGCTCCTCGACCCGGAGCACCTGCACGCACACCGAGCCGTAGAGCAGCGCGATGCCCGGGACGACGAGCGCCGCGCGGGCCGCGGGCGCGATCCGCCGCCGGAGCAGCTCCGCCGCCACGAGGAGCGTCAGACCCGGGGGCGCGCCGTAGAGCGCGGGATCGACGAGGCCGTGCTGACGCCAGAGCGCGAACACGGCGAGGTTCGCGAGACCGGCGCCGAGCCAGACGAGCCCTTCGCGACGGAGCCGCCGTCCGGCGAGCGCGGCGATGGCCGCCCCGAGCGCGAGCCCGGACGCGGCGTTCGGGTCGGGTGGGAGCGAGCCGACGACCGCGAAGCACCCCCGCAGCACGACCGGGACGGCGAGGAGGAGCCCGTCCAGCACCAGCGGGACGCGCAGTCGCTCGCCAACCCAGCCGTCGAGGACGAGCAGCGTGAGACCGAGCACGGCGAGCGCGTGCACGTCGAGCGTCGCGTCGAAGAAGAGCGCGCCGGTTCGGAGCCGCAGGAACGCGAAGAGCACGACGAAGGTCGAGAGCGCGCCGTGGAGCGAGGCGGCGCGCGGCCGGCGCGCCACCGAGAGCGCCCACAGGACGAGCGTCGGGAGCAGGGCGCCGACCGCAAGCGCCGTCTCCGCCGGCGAGGCCGGCGCCCGTCCGGACGCGAAGAGGTCGGCCACGACCGCGCCGGGCGCGAGCCAGGCCGCCGTGACGGCCGCGCGACCGAGGGCGGCGCGCGCCGGCCCGGTTCCCGCGCGCGGCCTTCGGAGCGCGAGCACGACCGCGCCGAGGAGCCACGCGAGGCCCGCGAAGACGGCCGCGAGACGAAGGGCGGTGTCGCCCGTGAGCCTCGCCTCGCCGGCGAAGAACGGCACGAGGAGCGCCGCCGCGAGGAGGAGCCCGTGCGCCGACGTCGTGGCCCAGGCGGGGTGGCGGGTCCGGTCGTACGCGAGCGCGGCCGCGCCCGCGAGCACGAACGCCGCCGCGGGGGTGCTCGGGTCGGCCCACTCCGCGCCCGTGAGCAGGAGCGCCAGCACGAGGAGCACCGCAGAGACGACCTCCTCGCTCTCGAGCGCGCCGAGACGTCGGCGTCCGCGGCCGCTCCGGCGCGGGATCGCGAACGCGACGAGGGTCGCGACGGCCGCGATCTCGACGTCGGGCCGCCACGTGGCGGCCGCGTACGCGCCCAGGGGGGAGGCCGAGGCGAGCACGCTTCGGACGGAGAGCCGGAACGCACCGTGGAGCACGGCGTTCAGCGGCGCGACGATCGCCCCGGCCACGACGAGCCCCCCGAGCGTGAGGAGGCCGCGCCACGCCGGTCGCACGTAGAGGCGCGCCGCGATCGCGGCGGCGAGGAAGGCCACGGCGGCCACGCGGACCGCGAGCGCGAGGCGCATCGCGTGGCCGCCTGGGAACGTCATCTCCTCGGCGGAGAGCAGCACGGCGAGGACCACGCCCAACGCGGCGGCCACGGCCACGATCGGTCCCGCGACGACCGCGGCCGCGGCGGACGGGACGCGCGCGGGGCGCCACGTCGTGAGCACGCCCGCGGCGGCCGCGAAGAGGAGCCAGAGCGTCGGTTGGTCGCGGAGCGGAAGACCGACCATGCGATCGGCGACGAGAAGCGACGACCCGAGGAGCAGCGCGAGGAGCAGAAGCGTTCCGTCGGCGACCGGCGCGCGCGCGACGCCGAGCCAGCCGAGCAGCGCGAGGAGCGCGTACGCCACGAGGAGCGCGCCCGGGGACCCCGCCCCCCCCACCGCGAGGACCGACGCCAGCGCGAGCGCGCCGAGCCCGAGCAGGAACGCGGCGACGCCGTCGGCCTCACAGCCGCGCGGGGAGACACGGAGCGCCGCCGCCGCGGCGATCGCGCCGAGCGGGTAGAGGTCGTCGGGGGCGCCCGCGGCGAAGAGGATCCCCCACGCGACGAACCCGAGGAGGAGCCCCGCGGGAAGACCGGTCGCGACCTCGAGGTCGTGACGGAGCCCGCCGGCCGCTCGCGTCCCGAACGCGCGGACGCTTGTCAGGACGACGAGGCCCGCCGCGGCGACGAGGAGCCCGTCCGCCGGTGGCGCGCCGCGGCTCGCCACCGTGGCGACGACGAGGATCGCGCCGAGGAAGGTCGCCCAGACGCCCAGCGCGACGACCGCGGCGACCCCCTCGGGCGGCAGCCGGCGCCGCCCGGTGCGAGCGTCGAGGACGCGGAGCCACGCCGCGAGCGCCCCCGTCGCGAGCGCGAGCCCGAGGAGCCCGGGCGCGCCGAGCACCTCGCCGCCCGACGCCCGCGCGAGGGCGGGGCCGGCCGCGAGAGCCTCGAGCGCCGCCACGGCGACGAGGCCCCGGTCCTCCGACAGCCACGAGGCGCGCGCGAGGATCGCCGCGGCCAGGACGAACGAGAGCGCGAGCGGCCACGGGTCGGGCGCGGGAACGGCCGCGAACGCGACGGCCTGGACCACGAGCGTCGCGACGCCGACGTGGAGTCCGCCACGACGCCACGCGGGCGCCTCGGCGTGGCGGATCCGACGCCCGAGCCGCGCCGCCCCGCGCACGAGGAGGAGCGGCGCGGCGGACGCGGTCACCACGACGAGCGGCGCCCAGCCGAAGAGCCCCGCCGCGAGGGCGAGGGCGCGGGCCGCGGCGGCCCACGCCAGGGCCGCCAGCGCGAGGAGCCCCGCGAGTCGCCAGGCGACGGCGAGGGCCGCGAGGAGCAACGCGAGGGCGGTGGCGGCGACGACGACCCGCGCGTCGCCCGCGAGGAGCGCGTCGATCGGGAACAGCGCGACGGCGGTCGCGAGGGCGCCGGCCACGGTCGCGATCTCCACGAACACCGGGGAGAGCTCGCGGGCGATGTGGCCGTGCCGGGCGCGGAGCCACACGCCGGGCACGAGCGCGACGAGCCCCGACGCCGACAGCACGAGGACGGCCGCGGGCGCCGCGGCGTGGACGTGCCGGAGCATCGCCACGACCGCGCCGACCGCCGCGACGCCGCCCACCCGCGCGAGCGCCCATCGGTCGAGGAGCGCCGCCAGCCCGATCCAGAGCGCGCCCTGCAGCGCGAGGACGGCCGCCGGCGCGCGGAGGTCGGTGCCCGGCGGGTACCCGCTGGTCGCGAGCGCGAGGACCACGAGCCCCGCTCCGAGCGCGACGGTCCACGCGAGGAGCACGCGGGCGCGCGCCGCCCTGCCGGCGCGATGGAGTCGCCACGCGAAGAGCCCCGTCGCGACCAGGTAGGGCACGAACGTGACACCGTAGTAGCCGAGCGGCATCGGGCGCGACACGTAGCCCAGCGCGTGCGACGCGCGGTCCCGGAGCGCGGCGACGAGCTCCCGCACGGGCGCCGGCGTCCTCAGGTACGCCACGGCCGAGAGCGCGAGGCCCGGCAGGAGGAGCCAGGTCGAGGGGAGGCGGGACGCGGCCAGGAGCGCGCCCGCGGCGCCGAGGCCCGCCGCGACCAGGAGCGCGAGGGGGTCTCCCATCGCGACCACCGCGCCGCCGACCGCGAGCGCGAGGGCCACGCCGCGCCACGCGACGCCCTCGGCGTCGCCGGCGTGCCCGGCCCGGCCCTCGGCGAGCGACCCGGCGCGCGCCTTCGCGACGTCCAGCCACGCGAGCGCGAGCGCCGCGGCGGCGGGAGGGATCCCGAGGATCGCCACGGCCGGCGTCCCCGCGGCCAGGGCGACGCGTCCCGCGACGACCAGCGCCGCGAACGTGAACGAAGCGAGGGTCGCGACGAGGGTGCCCGGGCTCGCTCCGAGCCGGGGCACGCGGCGCGCGAGAAGCCAGGTCCCGCCGAGCAAGGAGGCGGCGGCCGCGGTCGTCCACAAGACGGGCGCTCCGGCGCCCATCCCCCCCAGGAGGACCAGCAGCACGAGGGCGCCGAGACCCGACGCGAGCGGGCGAAGCAGCCGCGCGTCGGTCGCCCGCGCGAGCGAGCGGATCGCGACCGCCCCCGGGCCGACCACCAGCAGCGCGGCGACGAGTCCCGTCGCGAGGTCGGTCTCGAGGAGCTGCCCCGCGGGGACGGCGGCGAGGGGCACGAAGAACGCGACGATCCACAGGAGGACCCGCTCGACGGACGCGAGGTCGGGCGCGCTCCTCGAGAGGAGCCTCGCCGCCAGGACGAGGAGCGCGCCGACGAAGTCGAGCCCCCCCACCGCGACGAGGAGCCGCTCCGACCCCGTCATGGTCGCCCACGCCGTCGTGACGAAGTAGACCGCCGCCGCGACCATGAGGAACGCCGCGAGCCCGAACGCGAGGTTCTCGGCGAACGCGGGCGAGAGCCGCTCCCAGACCGACGGGCCGGAGGGCCGGCGCGCGGTCGCGGGTTCGTCGCGCTCGACCGTTCCCGCGTGCGCCGCGCGGGCCGGCGGCGCGGTGTCCTCTTCTCGCACGAACGACGGAAGCGGCGGCGCCGGCGACGACGGCGGGGGAAGGGGCGGCGAAAGCGGGAGCGGCGGGAGGGGTGCGGGGGGCGCGGCCTCGCGCGCCCGATCGCGCGCCCCGGCGTCCGCCTCGGCGAGACGTCGGCGCTGCTCCGCGACCGCCTCGATCACCTCGGAGCGCACGCGCGGCGGGAGGTCCACGTCGTTCATCGCCGCCCGCTCGAGCCGTCTCAGCGCCTCGTCCGCGCGGCGGCGTCGGGCGGCGTCCGGGTCGTGGTGAGACGAGCCTCTGCCGCGGTCCGACCCGTCGGACACCGATCCCCCCGTCCCGGCCTGGGCCCCAGGCTCCCGCGCCCGGCCCGGGTCTACGAGGCCTCCCATTCCACCGCCGCGCCCCGCGCGCCGCAACCCGGCACACCGCCGTGCGCGCGCACACGACGGCCGCCGCCCGCACCGGGACCGCAGCGTCCGAGCCCCGGAGGGTCCGGCGTTGCCGGGGCGTGCGCCGAGGCGGCCCCTCCGCCGGCCCTCGAGTGCGCCGGCGATGGGAGACGCGACCCGCTACAAAGGACGAGGGCGACATCGGACCCGGGTTGCGGGCACGTTCCCAGGGTCCACGCGGTCCGCGGCGCCCTCGGTGTGTCCAACCCGGGCGGTCGCCCCTGGACGGAGGGGGCCGCGTCAGAGGTAGATGACGAGCTGCTTTCGAAAGCGCTGCGCGAGGTCGCTGCCGGGTCCGAGAAGGCCGAAGATCGCGACCATCGCCTTTCGCGCGGCGCCGTCCTCGAACGTCTTGTCGCGCTTCACGACCTCGAGCAGCGCGGCGAGGGCCTCCTCGTGGCGCCCGTTCGCGGCCAGACAGCAGCCGAGGGCGTAGCGCGCGGCGAGGTCCTCGGGCGCCTCGGCGAGCCGGGCCCGCCAGTGGGCCTCGCCCTCGCCGCAGGCGGAACGGAACTGGAGCGCCCCGCGAAGCCGCTCCCCCTCGCGGCGCTCGGTCTCGGCCTCTTCGGGGATCGCGTCGAGCTCGGCGCGCGCGCCGGCCTCGTCGCCGGCGTCGAGGGCGGCCCGCGCCGCGAGGAGGCGTGCCGCCGCGTCTCCGGGGCTCTTCTCGAGGTGCGACCGCAACGCGGCGCGGGCCTCGGCGGTCTTCCCGCGCTCCAGCAGGTCCCGGGCGCGCGCGACCTCGTCGGCATGCTCCGGCTGGCCTTTCACGTGCGGCTCGAGGAACGCGCGGACCTTCACCTCCGGCAGCGCGCCCATGAAGCCGTCCACGACGCGCCCGTCCTTCAGGAGGTGCACCGTGGGGATGCTCTGGATCTGGAACGCCGCGGCGAGGCCCGGGTTCTCGTCGGTGTTCACCTCGGCGAGCAGGAACGCGCCCGCCATCTCGTCGGCCAGCTTCTCGAGGATCGGCGAGAGGATGCGGCACGGACCGCACCACGGCGCCCAGAAGTCCACCAGGACCGGCACCTGGTGCGAGCGGGCGATGACGTCGCTCTCGAACGAGCCGTCCGTGACCTCGATGACGTTTCCGGATGCCATGTCGCCCCCGCGCCCGTCCCCCGAACCCCGTGGAGGATACCGCCCCCCCCGCCGCCGGAACCGCCGGGGACCGCGCGCCGCCGGTCACGGTCGGGAGGCCCGCAGCACGCGGCGCGCAGGACGGGACGGCGGTAGGGTGGGGCGCGTGTCCGCCGCCTCGAGTCCGCCGCCCGACCTTCACGACCCGTGCCTCCCGGCCTGGCGGCACGAGCACGCCTTCGGCCAGGAGGTGCGGCGCGCGGGGGAGCGAAGGACCGAGGTCGTGATCGTGATCACCGCGGCCATGATGGTCGCGGAGATCGTCGCGGGCGGGGTCTATGGGTCGATGGCGCTCCTCGCGGACGGCCTGCACATGGCCTCGCACACGGTGGCCCTCGCGATCACGGCCTTCGCGTACGCGTACGCGAGGCGCCACGCCCACGACACGCGCTTCTCGTTCGGAACGGGCAAGGTGAACGCGCTCGGCGGGTTCAGCGGCGCGGTCCTTCTGGCCGTCTTCGCCCTCGTGATGGCGGTCGAGAGCGTCGAGCGCCTCGTCCAGCCCGTGACCATCTGGTTCGACCAGGCGATCGTCGTGGCGGCCGTCGGCCTCGTCGTGAACGCGCTGAGCGCGGCGATCCTCGGCGGGGGGCACGCCGACGCCCACGGGCACGAGCGGGCACACACGCACGCGCACGAGCACGCGCACGATCACGCGCACGAGCACGGGCACGCGCACGCGCCCGGGCACGCGCACGGGACACGATCACAACCTCCGGTCGGCGTACCTCCACGTGCTGGCCGACGCGCTCACGTCGGTCTGCGCCATCGTCGCGCTCGTCGCCGGGCGCTTCTTCGGCCTTCGCTGGATGGACCCGGCCATGGGCGTGCTCGGATCGCTCCTCGTCGCACGCTGGTCGTGGTCGCTCCTCCGGCAGACCGGGAACGTGCTCCTCGACCACCAGGCGCCCGACACCGTGCGCGAGACGATCCGGGTCTCGATCGAAGACGACGGGCCCGACCGCGTCTCTGACCTCCACGTGTGGTCGATCGGCCCGGGGCTGTGGGCCGCCGAGATCGCGGTCGTGACGGACGACCCGCGCCCGGCCGAGGCGTACCGCGCACGGATCCCGCCGGGCCTCGGCCTCGCGCACGTGACGATCGAGACCTGCCCCTGCCCGCACGACGAGCCCGGATAACCCATGGAGCACGCGACGTGTTGGACGGACGCGTCGATGCGAGCGCGCGTCGCGATCGCAAGAAGGTCACGCCTCCGCCTACAGGGAGTCCTCTGTGCGCCAGGGCCCCGAGGGCAAGGCGTGAGGATGAGGCGACCCCGCGTCCATGCCTGTGATGGGGGGTCGCCGACGACGAGCAACGCCGTCATCGGGGTCCTGGCGTGCGCAGGGCCGCGTGATCCACGAAGGTTCATGGGTTGTGCGGGCTAGGGGCCCGCGCACGAACGCGGCCGCCGGACGCGCGGGCTACTGCGGGCGCGCGTCCCCGTCGTTCGTCGGTGGAGCACCCGCGTCCGCGGGCACGAGGCCCACCGCGCCGAACCAGAAGAGGACGAACGCGAGGGTCGCAGACAAGGTCGTTCGAATGGGTCCCATGGCGGGGCTCCGTCGAAGCGGACGGCGGGCGGCCGGCCGCCTCGATCCGAGCGTGCCCTCGCATCGTGGGAACTCGATGAAGCCCCGGTCACGCGGCCGTGAAATCCGCCGGGACCAACCGACCGGCGGGTCGCACCCGTCGAGGCGCCGCGGAGCGGCCCCGGGGGCGCCGATCGGGACCTCCGCTCGGTCGGATTGGATGATCCGAAGGGACTTCTGTCGATAGTCTGACCGGATGTCCGCCCCGTCCACGCCCCCGAACGCGAACCGAACGCGCGGCGCGCGGTCCACGGGCGGGGCGCCCCGTCGCGCGTCGCGGACGCTGCTCCTCCTCGTCCTCGTCGCAGCGCCCTGCTGCGGCCGCGCCGAGGGGCCCGCGCCCGCGCCCGCGCCCGCCGCCGTGGCCGAGGGCCCGACGTGGGTGTGGCACTACACGGCGGCCGACGCCCCGATCCGGGACCCGGTCTACCGCCAGCTTCTCGCCGAAGCGCCCGCGGGGACGCGCGTCGTGGTCGCCGCGCCCGACGAGGCCCTCGCGCGGGTGGCCGAGTCGGTGCTGCGGCCCGCGACGCCCGACGACGTCTCGCTCGACGTGCTCTCCATCGGCGCGCCCCTCGGCGGGTGGGCCCGCGACCCGTATCTCTTCTTCGACCGCGACGGCGCACGATTCGCGCTGCTCCCCCCCGCCCAGAACCTGACGGCCGAGACGCGCGGCGACATCGAGGTGCCCGACGCCCTCCAGGCTCTCGCCCCCGACCTGACCGTCGTCCGCCGCTCGTACGTGATCGAGGGCGGGGACGTGATCCTCACGAGCTCGAGAGCGTTCCTCGGCGTCACGACCCTGCTCAAGAACGTCGGTCACGCCGACGACCGCGCCGACGCCCTCGTGAAGGACATCGAGACGACCCTCGGACGGGAGGTCCTGGTCGTCGGACGGGCCCTCGGCGCCGCGCCCTACCCGCACCTCGACATGTTCCTGACCCCGCTCGGCGAACGCACCGTGGCTCTCGGCGACCCGAGCCTGGCCTCGAGCGCGTTTCGCGGAGCCGACGGCCGAGAGCAGGACGAGGTGAGCTTCGGCGACCTCGGCCGGTTCCGGCAGGACACCCAGGTCCGCATGAAGGCGCTGTACGCCTCGATCGAGAACCAGCTCCTGGACGCCGGCTACCGCGTGTACCGGCTCCCGATCCTCCACGGCGAGCCCCGCGGCGACCGCCCCGGCGTGCTCCTCAACTGGAACAACGTGCTGATCCAGACGGCGGACGGCGCCTGCGACGTGTTCCTCCCCCGCTACGGGATCCCCGAGCTCGACGAGCTCGCCGCGGACCTCTGGAGGTCGTGGGGCTACCGCGTGCACCCCGTCCACATGCGGGCGACCGTGGAGGTCGGGGGCGACGTCCGCTGCCTGACGAACGTCCTCCTGCCCGCGGGCGCGCCTCCGTTCTGCCCGTGACGGGCGGGGCCGTGCGCCGCCGGTCCCGGGATCGAGAGCGCGCCGGGCGGGCGGACCGAAGCCAACCCGGGGCCCGCGCGGACGTAGGCTTCCCGTGCCGGTCGTAGGAGGCCTCCGGGTGCGCACGCGGTCGAGACATGCCTGAGCCCCCGGCGCCCACCGTCGCCCTCGAGGGCGTGGAGTTCGCCTATCCCCGGGGCGGGTTTTGCCTCGCGGTCGGGAGACTCGAGGTGGCGCGGGGCGAGGCCGTGGCCGTCATCGGCCCGAGCGGTTCCGGGAAGACGACGCTCCTCCACCTCGTCGCGGGGATCCTCGTGCCGGCGCGCGGGCGCGTCGTCGTGGACGGGGTGGTCGTCAACGAGCTTTCCGAGCGGGCGCGTCGCGCGCACCGGGCCACCCGGATGGGGCTCGTGTTCCAGGAGTTCGAGCTCCTCGACTACCTGAGCGTGCTCGACAACGCGCTCCTCCCCTACCGGATCGCGCCGGGCCTCCACCTCGACCGCGCGGTCGTGGACCGCGCCCGCGCCGTCGCGAACGACCTCGGCCTCGGGGCGAAGCTCGACCGTCGTCCGGGCGAGCTCTCGCACGGCGAACGCCAGCGGGTCGGCATCTGCCGCGCGCTCCTGCCCGAGCCGGTGCTCCTCCTCGCCGACGAGCCGACGGGCAACCTCGACCCGCGCACGAAGGAGCGCGTGATCGACCTGCTCCTCGCCGAGGCGAGGCGACGGAACACCACGCTCGTGACCGTCACGCACGACCACGGCCTGCTCGACCGCTTCGACCGCACGTTCGACGTGGGCGATCTCCTCCGGGAGGCGCCGGCGGGCCCGGGCGGCGCGGCGGCGGAGGACGCACGGTGAGGGGCGCCGTCTACCTCGCCTGGCGCTACCTCCTCGCGCACCGCGTCAAGACCGCGATCCTGGTGACCGCACTCACGCTGATCTTCTTCATCCCGGCGGGCCTCCAGGTGCTCGTGAGCCAGAGCCAGGCCGAGATGACGTCGCGCGCCCTGGCGACGCCGCTGCTGGTGGGCGCCAAGGGAAGCCCCCTCGAGCTCGTGCTGAGCTCCCTCTACTTCACGGGCGAGACGCCCGAGCGCATCCCGTGGTCCGAGGTGGATCGCATCGGCGACTCCGGCCTCGCACGACCGATCCCGCTCTACGTCCGCTTCCACGCCGAGGGCGCGCCGGTCGTGGGCACGACGCTCGACTACTTCGGATTTCGCGGGCTCCGCGTCGTCCGAGGGCGGTCGTTCATCCACCTCGGCGAGTGCCTCGTCGGCGCGCGCGTCGCCGCGGCGCACGGGGTCGAGCCGGGCTCCAAGATCGTGACGAGCCCGGAGACCGTCTTCGACATCGCGGGCGTCTACCCTCTCCGCATGCACGTCGCGGGGATCCTGACCCCGAACGGGACCGCCGACGACGACGCGATCTTCGTGGACGTGAAGACCGCCTGGGTCATCGAGGGCATCGGTCACGGGCACGAGGACCTCGCGGCCCCGAGCTCCGCGCCCCAGGTGCTGAAGAAAGAGGGCGACGTGGTCATCGGCAACTCGTCGGTGGTCCAGTACAACGAGGTGACGCCCGAGAACGAGTCGTCGTTCCACTACCACGGGGACCCTGCCGCGTTCCCCCTGACCGCCGTCCTGGCGCTCCCGAAGGACGTGAAGTCCGGGACGATCCTGCGGGGGCGCTACGGCGAGCCCCAAGAGCGAGAGCAGATCCTCGCGCCGCGCGACGTGATCGACGACCTCCTCGGTACGGTGGTGACGATCCAGAGCTACGTCGTCGCGGCGTTCGTGCTGGTCGGGGCGACCGTGCTCGCGGTGGCGGCGCTCGTGTTCCTGCTCTCGCTCCGGCTCCGCAGTCGCGAGATCGAGACGCTCGTGAAGCTCGGCGGCGGTCGCGCCCAGGTCGCCACCGTCGTGTGGGCCGAGATCGTCTCCGTGCTCCTGGCGAGCGTCGTCCTGGCCGCGCTCCTCACGCTCGCGACGTCCGCGTTCGGCTCCGCCGCGGTCCGCGCCGTCATCCGCTGACCCGCCCTCGGGCGCACGTGCCGACGCGGGGGTCAGTCGCACGGCTCCTCGAGCACCTCGGCCTGGAACACCTGGAGCGTCGCGCCCTCGCGCCACTCGTCGTCGCCGAGGCCCGCCTTCTGGGCCAGGTGGGACAGCGTCGCGGCGAGGTCCCAGCGCATCTCCGTGGCGACGTGGGGAAGGAACGTCGCGGAGCGTCCGCCCTTCGAGAGCACGATGCCGTCCTGGCCGAGCACGATCTCGGAGGCGTCCGCCACGGGCCGAAGCGGCGTCAGGACGGAGATCTCGACCTGGAGCGCGTCCACCTCGTCCGGCCGGACGGACCGGAAGCGGAGGTCGCCCACGGCGGCGCCGATCGCGGCGCTCACCACGGTCTTCCAGAGGGGGCGGTCCGCCGCGAGCCGGCCGATGCAGCCGCAGAGGCGACCGTTTCGTTCCAGGGTCACGAACGCCCCCGCAGGCGCGGCGGTCCCGGGCGTGGGCTCGTAGCCGAGGTCTCTCGCGTCGGGCTCCCGGCCGTTCGCCAGCCGGTACGCGATCGCGTGCCGGGCGAGGGCGAGGAGCGCGCGACGGTCGTCGCGGTCGAGTCGCGGTCCCGTCGCATCGGACGCGTCGCCCTCGCGTGCCCGCCACGCCTCGAACGCGAACGCCATCGCCGCGTACGAGACGGAGCTGTCCCAGTCCCCCCGATCGCGCCCGAGGTGTCGTACGCGACGAGGCGAGCCGTGGCGTCGGCCGGCAGCATGTGGAGCAGCACCTCGATCGGCCTCCGTCCGCAGATCGTCGCTCCCGTGCGGCGCACGTACTCGGTGAAGGCGCCCGGGTCGCAACGCTCGATCGCTTCCACGGCCCCCAGGTCGAGCTCCCGCAGGCGCCGCGGCACGTCGTCGTCGAAGGGTACGTAGTCGAAGCGCGGTCCGTAGTGCGTGAGGTCGCTGCTCGCGACGACGACGTCGTCGGGCCCGAGGCGTGTCGCGATCGCGGCGGCGGCCCGACGCGCCGCGTCGGGGTCGAGGTCGCCGACGACGAGCGGGACGAGAGAGAAGGTCCCCAGCGCCTGCTGGAGGAGGGGAAGCTCGACCTCCACGCTGTGCTCGCCCACGTGCGCCTCGGGGATCCACCGGAAGACCGGCTCGACCGACAGGGCGTCGAGGAACCCGCGGTCCACGGCGAGCCGTCCGAGCGGAGTCTCGATCTCGTCGGACGAGGGCATCGCGATCGCGTTGTGCAGCCGGGCGCGATGACTCGGGCCCATCACCACCACCCGTCCGACCCTTCGCCCCTTCCAGATCGAGACGGCCTGCCCCGCGACGGGGCCCGACCAGCGGTACCCCGCGTGCGGGAGCAGGAGCGCGCGGACGCGCGTCGCGCCCTGGGGCGGCTCCGGCGCGAGGTAACGCTCCACGTCCTCGCGAAGGCGGTCGGCCTCCGCCGGGTACCACGTTCCGGCCAGCGAGGATCGATGCACCACGAACACCTCGAGGGCGGGCCGAGCGGACGCCCACGCTCCCCGCGAGCGCAGGAAGGGCGGCGCGCCCCGCGCGCGATCCCCACCCTATCACGTGGCCCCGATCCCCGGTCCGTGCGCCCGGCCGCGCGGCGCGAAGAAGGCTCGGTCGCTCGGCTACTCGACCTCGTTCCCGTCGGGGTCCACGACGTGCACCTCGGCGACGCCGAGGTCGCGGAGTCCCTTCTCGACGCGGCGGCGGTCGCCGGCCACGATCCAGACGAGCGAATCCGGGTGGAGCAGCTTCCCGACCTGGGCTACGTCCGCCGTCGTGATCGCGCGGATGCGCGCCGCGTAGCCGTCGAAGTAGCGGTCCGGGAGGCCGAAGGTGACGATCTCGCCGATCGACTCGCCGAGCGCGCGACTCGTGTCCCAGCGTCCGAGGAGGCTCAAGGTCATCGACGCCTCGACGCGCGCGACCTCGGTGTCGGTCGCCGGCCGGGCGCCCGCGAGGCCCTGGAACTCCGAGAGGATCTCCCGAACGGACTCGACCGTCCGGTCGGTCTGGACCGACGTGGACGCGACGAGCGGACGGACCCCCCGGACGTCGTGGATGCGGGAGCGCGCCCCGTACGCCCAGTGCTTCCCCTCGCGGAGATTCATGTTGAGGCGCGACATGAAGTCGCCCCCGAGGATCCCGTTCATCACGTCTACGGGGAGCTCCTCGGCGTCACCGCGGGCGGGCACGAGCTGCGCGGCCACGATGGCCGACTGCGGCGCGCCGGGCCGGTCGAGGAGCAGGAGGACGGGCCCCGCGGAGTGCGGCGCCTCGACCGCGCCCGCCGCGCGGGCCGGCGGCGCCTCGGCGGGTTCCTTCCAGCCCAGGAACCCCTCCCGGACACGCGGCAGGAGGTCGTCGAGAAGGACGTCGCCCGTCACGACGAGCGTCGCGCGGCTCGGCCGGAACCAGAGGTCGTGGAACCGGACGAGGTCGGCCCGCGTGAGCTTCCCGACCGACGCCGCGTCGCCCGTGCCCGAGAACGGCACGGCGTAGCGGTCGCCCTCGCCGAAGAGGTAGCGAGGCAGGATGCGCATCATCATCCCGCGGGCGTCCATCCGCTCCTGCGAGATCGCGGCGACCTGCCGGGCGCGGGCGAGGTCCACCTCGGCGTCGGGGAACGTCGGGCGGACCGCGATCTCGGCGAGGAGCGCGAGCGACGGCCGGAGGTTCTCGCGCAGGGCCGAGAGCGTGATCGACGTCGAGTCGGGCTCGGTCGAGACCGCGAGGGACGCGCCGAGCCGGTCGGCCGTCCGCTGGATCGCCACGGCGTCGAGGTCGCCCGCACCGGCGGTGAGCAGGGTCCCCGTCAGGGCCGCGGTACCGAGGCCCTCCCTCGGGTCGTCGGCGAACCCGACGTCCACCAGGAGCTCGGCCCGAACGAGCGGTACGCCGGCGCGGCGGGCGAGGATCACCTTCATCCCGTTCGCGAGCGTCGCGCGTTCGAGATCGGGGAACCGCGCCTCCGGGGACGTGCGCACCTCGGGCATCTTCGCGCGGTCGGCGCCGGACTTCGCGGCCACGAACTTCGGGAAGGGGAGGACGTCGAGGACGACGTCCCCGTCCGAGAGCCAACGCGCCGCGGCGTCGCGCACCGCCTGGGGCGTCGCGTTCGCGACCTCGGCGAGCCAGTCCTTCCACGCGTCGGGTCGTCCGGCGAACACCTGGTTCATCGCGAGGACGTCCGCCTTGCCGCCGAAGCCGCCCAGGCGCTCGAGTCGGCGGACGAACGAGGCCCGGGTCTGGGTCTTCTCGATCTCCAGCTCGTCCGCGGTCGGCCCGTCCGTGAGGAACCGGCGGAGCGCTTCGTCGAGAGCCGCCTCGACGCGCGCGAGGTCCACGCCCTCCGCGGCCGTCACGGCGAGGTGGAACTGGCCGCCGATCTCGTTGTCGTCCTGGTACGCCTCGACGTCGGTGGCCAGGCGGTCCTTCCGGACGAGACGCTGGTAGAGACGCGAGCCCTCACCGCGCCCGAGCACCTTGGCGGCGAGGTCCAGGAGCTCCGACTCGACGGAGCCCCACGGCGGCGTGTTCCAGATCCGCTCGACCCGGGCCTGCGGGACCCGCGCGGCGAGCTCGAAGCGGGCCGTGCCCGTGCGCT
The DNA here is from genome assembly GCA_963752285.1 of uncultured Planctomycetota bacterium. GTDB lineage: Bacteria > Planctomycetota > PLA2 > PLA2 > JAEUHO01 > CAVVXN01. The sequence goes on along the minus strand of CAVVXN010000003.1, from coordinate 411,866 downwards.
TCGCGATCCACGCCTTGGGCCGCATCACGGGCGGCCCCGATGGGATGTCGCCGAAGTAGAGCTCGACCTTCTTCACGACCTCGGCCGTGTCCACGTCGCCCGCGATCGAGAGCACCGCGTTCGCCGCGCCGTAGTACGTCAAGAACCAGTCCTTCACGTCGTCCACCGAGGCGGCGTCGAGGTCGGCCATGGAGCCGACGACCGGCCACGAGTACGGATGGCCGGACGGGTACGTGAGGGAGGGCAGGACCTCCCAAACCTCGCCGTAGGGCTCGTTGTCGTCCTGTCGCTTCTCGTTCTGGACCACGCCGCGCTGCTCGTCCACCTTCGCATCGTCGATCGCGCCGACGAGGTGGCCCATGCGGTCGGACTCGAGCCACAGCACCGCGTCGAGCGCGCCCTTCGGAACAGTCTCGAAGTAGTTGGTGCGGTCGTTGCTCGTGGTGCCGTTGACGTGCGTGGCGCCCATGTGCGCCATCTCGCGGAACCAGTCCTCGTCGTGGTGCTCGCTCCCGTTGAACATCAGGTGCTCGAACAGGTGCGCGAAGCCGGTGCGCCCGGGGCGCTCGTTCTTCGACCCGACGTGGTACCAGACGTCCACCGCGACGATCGGCGACTGGTGGTCCTCGGTGACGAGGAGCGTCAGCCCGTTCCCGAGCACGTGCTTCGTGAACGGAATGTCCACGTCGGCGGGCTCCGCCGCACGGGCGGGCGCGCGCCCGCACACGACGACCACTCCGAGGACGAATGCGAAGACGGTTCTCGACATCGCGCGCTTCCCTGTCGAAGCCGGGCTCCGCCGCGTCGGGTCGGACGGCGGGCCACGGGCTCGGTACGGTCCGCTACGGTATCAGGATCGCGACGCGGCGGTCAGCGACGGGTCCGCTTCGGCCCGGAGAGCCGGGGCGGGCGCAGATTCGGCCGGTCGGCGAAGTCGGGAACGAGCGGCTTCGACGCCTTCACGCGCGCCAGGGCCTCGGTGAGCCCGCGCTCGAGCTGGGGGTCCTTGCCCGCCCGGTAGTCCTGCGGTCGGATGTCCACCTCGACGTCCGGGGGGACGCCCCGGTTCTCGATGCCCCAGCCGATGTCGGCGAACCACGACGAGAACTCCGGCTGCGTGGTGACCGAACCGTCCACCAGCGCGTGGCGCGGCCAGACGCCGATGACACCGCCCCACGTCCGCTTCCCGACGAGCGGTCCGAGCCCGTACGCCTTGAAGGCGTGGCTGAAGATGTCGCCGTCGGAGCCCGCGTACTCGTTGATGAGCGCGACCATCGGGCCCTTCGGCGCGGCGTCGGGATACGAAATCGGCACCTTCTGCCAGCGCGCCTTGTCGTAGCCGATCCGGCGGCGGAGGAGCTTCTCGATCAGGATCTGCGAGACGTGGCCGCCGCCGTTGAAGCGGACGTCCACGATCAGACCGTCGCGTTCGACCTCGATTCGGTAGTAGCGGTGGAACTCGGAGTAGCCGTTGGGCCCCATGTCGGGGATGTGGACGTAGCCGACCTTTCCCTTCCCCTTCGCGTGAACCCAGGCGCGGTTCGCCTCGACCCAGTCGCGGTAGCGGAGCGCCGTCTCGTCGGGCGCGGCGACGACGTTCACGGATCGCGCCTTGCCGCGCCCCTTCCCCGCGCCGCGCTCGAGCGTCAGCCGGACGGCCTGGCCCGCGCGGTGCACGAGCCGCTCGTAGGGCGAGACGTCCTTCCCGACCTCGCGACCGTCGATCGCCACGAGGCGGTCGCCTTCCCGGACGTCGAGACCGGGTGCCGACAGGGGCGACGACTGCCGCTCGTCCCACACGTCGCCGTGCGGGATCCGCACGACGTGCCACGACTTCGTGCGCGCGCGGTACTCGAGGTCGGCGCCGAGGAAGCCCTGGTACCAGGGCGGAGCGGCCCGGTAGTCGCCGCCGATCTCGTACGCGTGCGAGGTCCCGAGCTCGCCTTGCATCTCCCAGACGAGGTCCGAGAGCTCCGCGCGCGTCCCCACGCGGTCCACGAGGGGCAGGTAGCGGTCGTAGATCGAGGTCCAGGAGATGCCCGACATGTCGGGGGTCCAGAAGTGGTCGCGCTGGAGGCGCCACGCCTCGCGGAGCATCTGCCGCCACTCGAGCCCGGGGATCACCTCCGCGCGCAGGCGCAGGAGGTCCACCCAGCCGCTCGCGCGACCTCGCTCCTTCTCCTTCGCGCCGAGTTCCTCGGCGGTGGCGCCGCCACCCACCACGCGCAGGCGGTTCCCCACGCGGAGGCCGAGGGTCTTGCCGTCGGCCGTGACTTCGAAGTCGCTGATGCCCGACGCGACCGTCTCCCGCTTCTCGCGCTTCAGGTCGTACGCTTCGAGCGTGGCCTTCGACGGCGGCTCGGCCGGGTCGGGCCACGGCCGGTCGAGGGTCCCCTCGACCGGCACCTGGCTCATCAGGACGCGGCCGGGGGCGCCCGCGACCTTCGTGTAGCGGCCCTCCGGGACGGGCAGCGCGACGATGCGGTTCTCGAGGCCCGCGACGTCGATCCGGACCTCGACCGCGGCCGACGACTTCGCCTTCGCCTTGGCCTTCCCCTTGGCGCCCTTCGCGCCCGGGGCCGCCTTCGTCACGCTCCCCGGGGGCTCGGGGGGCGCGTCGAACGGCGCGCGCGGGTCGCGCTGGGCCGCGTCGAAGGGCGAGGCGTCGTCGGCGCGGAGGAGGACGAGGTACGGACGCGCGCCGCGCGGGAAGCCGAGGTCGAAGTAGTGGCTGTCGTAGACGGGGTCGAACACGCGCCACGAGAGGAAGTAGAGGTAGCGTCCCTCGGGGTCGAAGGCCGGCCGGACGTCGAGGAAGTCGGAGCCGGTGACGACCACCGTCTTCCCCGTGTCCGCGTCGAGGAGGCGGAGGCTCGTGGCGCGGTACGAGACCGGGACGGCGTACGCGAGCCATCGCCCGTCGGGTGACCACGCCATGCCCTGGATCCGGTCGTAGCCGCTCTCCGCGACCTTCTTCTTCGTCTTCTTGTCCACGTCCACCACCCACAGCTCCTGGCGGTGGTTGGAGAGCGCCACGCGGTGCGGCGCCGCGGGGGACGGTACGAGCTCGAGGGGACGACCGACGTCCTTCGCCACCTCCTTCGAGGGGCCGCCCGCGGCGTCCTCCACCACCAGCACCTCCTCGCCCGGCGCGTCCGACACCGAGACGAGGCGCGAGCCGTCGGCGAGCCACGCGGCGAGACGACGGCGCTCGCGCGACACCTCGCCGTGGCGGGTCACCGGGCCGTCCCACAGCCCCATCGTGAAGGCGCCGCCGCGCGAGACGACGGCCGCGGAGTGTCCCTTCGGGTGCAGGTGGAACGAGTCGAGATACCGGGCCGCGTCCACGAACCGGCGCGAGCGGGACGAACGCGGGCTGGCGATGCGGATCGAGATGGGCGCCGCGCGGTCCACGGCCGGGTCGTACACGAAGAGGTCCGCGCCGGCGTGGTAGACGATCCGCGCTCCGTCGGTGCAGGGGAAGCGGACGTAGTAGTCCTCGTGGTCCGTGTGGCGTCGGACGTCCCCGCCCTGGGGCGAGCACGAGTAGAGGTTGCCGTATCCCTCGTGGTCGGAGAGGAACCAGATGCGGTCGCCCACCCACATGGGGCTCGCGAGGTTCCCCTCCAGCTCGAGGAGCGGCGCGAAGGAGCCGTGGCCCTCGCGGTCGATCCAGATCGTGCCCGCCGTGCCGCCGCGGTAGCGCTTCCATCGCGCCGGGTCTCCGCTGTTCCGGCCGAGGACCACGCCCTTCCCGGACGGCTCGTACGAGACGGCCCGCGCCGGGCCCACCTCGAGCGCACGGGGCGGCCCACCCTGGACCGGGACCTCGGCGAGATGTTGGAGGCCGCGGCGGATCTGACGCCAGTCGCTCGCGAAGACGATCGCCTTGGAGTCGGGCCGCCACCCGACGGTCTGCGTGAGGTGGCCGAGCCAGGTGAGGCGGCGCGGCGCGCCGCCCTCCGCGTCCATCACCCACACCTCGTTCGGTCCCTCGTCCTGGCTCGTGTACGCGACCCACGCGCCGTCCGGCGACAGCACGGGGAACGAGACCCGGCCGGTGCTCGCGGTGAGGCGTCGGGCGAAGCCGCCCGTCACCGGGACGGTCCAGAGGTCGTCTTCGCAGACGAACACCACCTGGTCGCCGTGGATCGTCGGGTGGCGGTAGTAGCCGGACTGCGGTTCCATGCGCACGCTCCCTGTACCTCCGAAGCGGGGCATCCTATCCGCGCGCGCGGGTGCGTCCCCCGGGGACCCCGACGCGCGTCGGCTCCGCGGCGCGTGCAGAGGGCGTGGCCCGCGCACGCCGCGGCGTGCTCGCGCGGGCCCCGATGGCACCTGTCGGTTCCGGGCGCGCGCGTCAGTCCTTCGTCCGAACGAGACGGAGCTCGACCACCTGCGCGTCGTGGTCGGAGAGCGCGTCCTCGGGCGCGTCGAACGCCTGGCGGTACGCGACGACGCGCACGTCGATTCCACCCCCCGGAGCGTAGAAGACGTGGTCGGGATACGAGCGTCCCCACGGGTCGCCCTCGGGCCGCGGCCAGCCGGGCCGCGTGGGCGCCCCGGGATCGAGCCGACCGTTCGGGAGGACCCGCGGCGGGTTGGCGTCCTCGAGGCCCGCGGCGATCACCGACTCGTACTCGCTCGTGAGCTCGCCTTGCCACACCGACCAGAAGTTCGTGTCGGCGCCGACGACGAGCGGCAGGTCGCGCGGCAGGTGATCGAGGAGGACTCGGAGCTCGGCGTTCCGCGCCATCACGTCGCCCGCCGCCAGGTGCGAGTCCACGACGCGGACGCGGCCGAGGGGGGTTCGCACCACGACGTCGAGCCGACCCTTCCCCGCGAGCGTCTCGACGAGCGACGAGCCCCGGACGTAGGGGAACCGCGTGAACCGCTCGGCCTCGATCGGGAAACGGGAGAGGACCAGGAGACCGCCGCGGGCTCCGGGCGTCGCCGCGTACGCCGGGGCGAGCCCGTCCACCAACACGCCGCGGACGTCGCTGGTCCACACCTCCTGCAGGCAGATCACGTCGGCGTCGAGCCCGCGCAGGGCCTCGGGCATCGCGGCGATACGCCGCGGGAGGTCCGGCGCGAGCGGCACGCCCCACACGTTGAACGAGACGACGCGGAGGTCGAGCGCCCGGGCCGGCGCCGCCCCGGACGTCCGGCCCGCCGCGCGGCTGGCGGCGAGGCGGACGACGACCAGCGCCCCGACGACGAGGACGAGGGTCGCCAGGAGGACGAACCCGTGGGCAGGCCGGGGCGGCCGTCGATTCGGACGAATTGCTCTGGCTCCGTATGTCTAGGGGGGGAGGGACTTCACGGGGGTGCCCTCCGTGATCGTCGCGTCGGGGTGGAGGATCACCCGGTCGCCGGGGGCGAGCCCCGAGAGGACCTCGCGGTTTCGCCCGTCGCCGATCCCGGTCGTGACCGCCACCAGGTCGGCGGCGCCGTCCGTTACGCGGAAGGCGTGCCACGTGCCCTCCTGGCGGAAGAGCGCGCCCTCCGGGACGAGCACCGCCTCGTCTCGCGCGTCGAGGATCGCGCGCACCTGGACGCGGTAGCGGTCGCCGAGCCCCGTGTCCTCGGCGTCCACCTCCACGACGACGGTCACGCGCTGCTGCTCGACGCCGAGGGAGGAGACCTTCGTGAACGCGCTCGGGTGGATCCTCGAGATCGTGCCGGAGACGACCCGCGTGCCGAGGGAGCGCCCGAAGACCTCGGCGGGCATGCCCTTCCTCATGTGTGCCGCGTCCTCCGAGAGGAAGTCGGCCTGGACCTCGAGGCGCGCGAGGTTCCCGATCTCGAGGATCGACGTGCCGGCCGAGACCACCTGCTCGCTCTCCTTGTCCCGGCGAAGCACCACGCCCGCGACCGGCGCGCGGATGTCGGTCCGGTGGAGGTCGTCCTCGACCTTCGACAGCTCGGCCTCCAGCGCGGCGATCTGCTGCGCGTAGTCCTTCTCCTCCCAGTCGAAGTCCTCGAGTCGGGACACGAGCACCTGCCGCTCGAGCCGGGCGGCGCCCGTCGCGAGGTCGGCGATCTTCACGCGGACCTCCTGGGCCTCGACCTGGGCCCGTGACTCCGCCTCGGCGGCGACCGCGGCGTCGAGCTCGGTGACCGGCTCGACCTGCTGGCGCACGGTGGACCGCACGCGCTCGAGGTCCTTCCCGGCCTTCTCGTGCGCGGCGACGAGCTGCTCGAGCTGGTGGCGGGCGACCGCGCTCGCCTCGTCCGCCTGGGTCTCGAGGTTCTTGGCGCGCTCGATCTCCTCGGGCTTGGGCCGCTTCGTGTCCACGCCCGACTTGCGCTCCTCGAGCGAGCGGATCCGGGCGCGCGTCTCGGCGAGCGTGGTCTGGAGCGGGAGCGGGTCGATCTGCGCCACCACCTGCCCCTTCTCGACGGGATCGGCCGCGTCGAGCTCCAGGCGCTCGAGACGCCCGTCCACCGGTGCGGAGACGACGAAGCGCTCGGTCACGCGGGTCTCGCCCTCCTCCTCCACCACCTCCCGCACGGGACCCCGCGTCACGTTCGCGAGGTCCACCGCGGCGGGCCGGCCATGGAGGAACCACCACGAGAGAGCGGCCCCCACGACGAGGATCACGGCGATCCAGATCTTCCGCATCCCGAATCACTCCCGGGCCTTCAGGACCTCGACCAGGTCGAGCCGGAACAGCGGCCGTAGCACGAGCGCGTTCGCGAGGAACGCGAACAGGATCGTGAACCCGATGGAACGGTACACGGTCGCGAGCGAGAACACGAACGGGAAGCGGAAGAGCTCGGTCTCGTAGGCGGAGGTCAGCATCTTGGAGAAGAGCGCGCCGAGCCCGACGCCGAAGGGGATCGCGATGGCGACGAGGAGGAGGTTCTCGCCCACGAGGAGGCCCGCCACCTCCCGCGTCGTGAAGCCGAGCACGCGCATCGCGCCGAGCTCGCGGTGCCGTTCCGCGAGCGCGATGCGGGCGGCGTTGTAGAGGACACCGAAGACGATGATGCCGGCGAACGTGACGAGCACGCCGAGCATGATGTCCTGGGACGACGCCAGCAGGGCTCGGAGGTTCCTGGCCTGGTCCGCGCGATACGAGACCGAGGCCACGGCCGGCAGGTCCTTCAGCTCGCGGCCGACCGCGTCCGAGCGCGCGGGGTCCACCGACAGGAGGACCCCGCCCAGCACGTCGCCCTCGCCGGTCCATCGCCCGAGCGCCTCGCGCCGCGCGTACGCGGAGGTGCCGAGGTACTCCTCCACGACGGCCGCGACGGGAACGCGGAAGGTCCGCTGGTCGCCCGTCAGGCGTTCCGCGTCGAGGACGTCCCCGGGCCCGGCGTGCAGGAGGTCCGCGAGCTTCTTCGAGAGGAGGAGCCCGTCCTCGGGGAGCGGGACCGACCGCAGGTCCTGGTCGAGGAGCGCGTGGAGGTCGTGGGGCACGTCCATGCCCGTGATCGCGGTGCGACGACTCCGCCAGCCGTGGACGAGCCGGACCGGCAACGCCCACTCCGCCTCCGCGCGGCGGACGCCCGCGAGCCGCCGCACCTCGTACAGGGCCGCGCGCCCCCGCTCCGCGTGGAACGTGACGCGGACGTCCTGCCGCTCGATGAGGCGGAACTGGTCGTCGATCATGACGCCGTACGAGTCGTACGAGAAGAACGTCAGGACGAGGATCGACACGGCGAGGGCCACGCCGGCCACGGTCGCCGCGGCGCGCGCCTTCGTCCGCGCGAGGCGTCGCAGCACCATGCGCGGGCCGAAGCCGAGTCGGCCCCAGAGCCACGTGATCCGCTCGACCCACGCGGGGCGGTAGACGGGCGGCGCCTCCGGCTGCAGGCCCTCCGCCGGCTCGAGCCTCGCGGCGCGCCGGGCGGCACCGAGCGCGCCCAGGGCCGCGGCGCCGAGGGCCACGAGCCCGCCCGCCCCCACGGCCACCGGATCGACGCCGAACGCGAGCACGGGGAAGTCGAAGAACTCCCGGTACATCTCGAGCACCTGCCGCGCGAACCAGAGACCGATGCCGATCCCGAGCGCGGCGCCGACGAGGCCGACGAGCAACGCGAGCTTCAGGTAGTGCCGCGCGAGGTCGCCACGACCGTACCCGAACGCGCGGAACACCGCGATCTGGTTCCTCTGCGTCTGCACGAGCCGTCCCATCAGCAGGTGCAGCACGAACGCGGCGACGGCGAGGAAGATCGAGGGGGTCACGGTGGCCGAGGCCTCGAGGCCGTCGATCTCGTTCGAGACGAAACGGTGGGACGCCTGGTCGGCCCGCCGGTACGCGCCGTACGCGCCGTAGCGGTGAAGGACCCGGTCGAGACCGTCGATCACCTCGGCGGTCTTGGCGCCGCGCGACTCCGTGACCACGACGTCGTTGACCGCCTCGTCGAAGTCGAAGACGGCCTCGGCGAAGGAGCGTGCCATCCAGAGGACCGCGAAGTGCTCCGGGTCGGGGGCGATCTCGCCCTCGCGGATGAGGTACACGAACTCCGGGGAGAGCGCCGTCGCGACGACCGTCAGCGCCTCCTTCTTGTCGTTCATGAGCACGGAGAGGCGGTCGCCCACGTCGAGGCCGTGCGCGCGCGCGAAGCGGTCCGACACGATGACCTGCCGCGTTCCCTCCCCCTCGAACCAGCGGCCGCGCACGAGGTAGAGGTCGTTCAGCATGCTCCCGTGGCGGTCGGGAACCGACACGACCCGGCCGGAGACGGGCTGCGGCAGGTCCGCGAGGTCGATCGTCACGTCGAAGACGATGCGCCCCTCCGCGGCGCGGACGCCGTCGATCTGCTGGATCTCGTCGAGCACCTGCCGCGGGGCCCGCTTCACGGGTGCGAACACGTCGGCCATGCGGTAGCGGCGGTAGTACGCGTCGAGCGAGCCTCCGAGGCCGCGGTACGCGGTGACCACGGTCACGAAGGAGGCCACGCCGCACGCCACGATCAGCACGATCGCGATCACCTGCCCCTTCATCGTGGCCAGGTTGCGGACGAGCTTTCGGTCGAGTGCGCGCATCACCACGTGATCTCGCGCGGCGCCTTGGGCGCGGGGTTCTCCTTGACCTCGACGATCCGCCCGGAGCGCATCCGGAGCACACGATTGGCGATCTCGCCGATCGCGGCGTTGTGCGTGATCACGACGACGGTGGTGCCGAGCCGGCGATTCACCTCGCCGAGCACGTCCAGCACGAGGAGGCCCGTGCGGTAGTCGAGCGCGCCCGTGGGCTCGTCGCAGAGGAGCACGTCGGGCGCCTTGGCGACCGCGCGCGCGATGGCGACGCGCTGCTGCTCGCCGCCGGACATCTGCGAGGGGAAGTGGTCCGCGCGGTCCGCGAGGCCCACGAGCTCGATCATCTCCCGCGCGTCGCGCGGCTCGGGCGCGATCTCGGTCGCCATCGCGACGTTCTCGAGCGCCGTCAGGCTCGGGATGAGGTTGTAGAACTGGAACACGAACCCGACGTGTCGGCGGCGGAAGCGGGTGAGGCCCCGCTCGTCGCGACCCGTGAGGTCCTCGCCGCGAAAGGCGATCGTCCCCTCCGTCGGACGGTCCATGCCGCCCAGGAGGTGGAGCAGGGTGCTCTTCCCCGATCCGCTCGGTCCGAGGACGACGAGGAGCTCGCCCGCCGCGACGTCCAGGTCCACGCCCCGGAGCGCGGCCACCTCGACCTCGCCCATGCGGAAGACGCGAGAGACACCCCGGACCTCGTAGAGCGGTCGGTCCATGAGGAGAGGCGGCGCCCCGAGCGGGAGGGTCACACCGGGCGGCGGACCAGCTCGAAGCCCTCTCCCACGCGCTCCCCTCCGAGGCCCCAGACGAGGTCCAGGCCGAGCTCCTTGCAGAGGGCCACCTCCGGCACGTTGCCCTCGGTCCGGCCGCCGCCGTTCCCGAACGCGATCCGCGCCCCCGGGCTCATCGTCTTGACCAGACGAAGCAGGGCACAGGCCGTGTCGTCGGAGTCGTCGAAGCCGACCGCGCTCGTGACGCCGCGAATGCTCGACACGATCTCGCGCCGCTCCTCGAACGGCGTCTTGGCCTCGTCGCGGTTCCGCTCGAGCCAGGCGTCCGAGTTGACCCCCACCACGACCAGGCCCGCGAGCTCGCGGGCGCTCTGGATCATCCGGACCTGGCCCACGTGGAGCGGGTCGAACCCGCCGGACAGGACGAGGATGTCGTAGTGCTTCATCTCGGCGCGGCTCCGGCGCCGCCCCTCGGCCATGGACCGCGCGGGGTCCCCGCCGCGCCGGCAGCCCGGCGCCGGACCCCGTCCGGTCCCCTCGGGCGACGGGGTAAGGGTATGCCCGTACCCCCCGACCGACAAGCCGTACGGCCTCACGGCCCTCCGTCCGGGCGGGAGCGGCCGTGACCCGCCCCGTCCCCTCTGCGTTGGAGAATGACCCCGGTCGATCCATGCCCGCCGTACGCCCCACCAACCTCGACGTCGCGGACGCGCTCGAGCGCGTCTCGGACCTCCTCGACGCGCAGGGCGCGAACGCGTGGCGCGTGCGCGCGTACCGCGCGGCGGCGCAGACCGCGCGGACGTGGCCCCGCCCGCTTCTCGAGGTGTACGAAGAGGAGGGGCAGAGGGGCCTCCAGGGCCTGCCGTCGATCGGACGCTCCATCGCGGCGGCCGTGCGGGAGATCCTGGTGACCGGGCGCCTCGCGCTGCTCGACCACCTCGAAGGGGAGGTCGGGCCGGAAGGCCTCTTCACGACGGTGCCCGGCATCGGCGAAGACCTCGCGCGGCGCATCCACGACGCGCTCGGGATCGACTCGCTCGAGGACCTCGAGATGGCCGCCCACGACGGTCGCCTCGCCGACGTGCGTGGGTTCGGGCCCCGGCGCGTCCACGCCGTGCGCGACGCGCTCGCCACGCTGCTCGGCCAGGCGGGCCGTCGCCGCGCGCTCCGGATCGACGCGCGGAGCCTGCCGGCGGCCGCGCCGTCGGTCACGGTGCTGCTCGACGTGGACGCGGACTACCGGCAGCGCGCGGCGGCGGGCCGCCTGCGGAAGATCGCGCCGCGGCGCTTCAACCCGAAGGGCGAGGCCTGGCTTCCGATCTTCCACACGGAGGGGGGAGGCTGGTCGTTCACCGCCATGTGGTCCAACACGGCGCGGGCCCACGCGCTCGGCACGACGAACGACTGGGTCGTGGTGTTCTACGAGCAGGACGGGCGCGAGGGTCAGGCGACGGTGGTCACGGAGACGCGCGGCCCCCTCGAAGGACGCCGCGTGGTACGCGGTCGCGAACGGGAGTGCCTGCGCCACTACCGCCTGGACAAGCCGGCCTGAACGCGACCCGTCGGTCCGCCGGCCCGCGCGGAGGCGCGCGAGGCGCGCGCGTCGAGCTCACACGAAGGGGCTTTGCGCGCGGAAGCGGGGGATCGTCGGCGCCCCACCCCGCGGGGCGGGGTCAGCGGACCTTGCGCCAGGTCTGGACGCCCTCGATGCCCTCGTACGTGACGAGGAGCGCGCCGACGGCCGCGTGCGCCTCGAACACGTCCAGCAGGACCTGCCCCTCGCCGGGCCAGGGGAAGGCGAACACCACGTCGAGCTCGTCGAGGTCCATCCCCAGGTCCTCGTAGGCGCTCTGCGCCGTGGTGTCGAGCCACGAGACCTCGCCGTCCGGCGGCGTCACCCCGACCTCGGCGGCGGGCAGGAGGCTCCCCACGTAGAACTCCACCGGCGCGCCGAAGTCGCGCGCCAGCCGACGTGCCTCGATCACGAGGTCCGGTTCGATCTCGATCCCGCGGGCCGAGAAACCGATGGCCGCCGCGAGCATCGTGACGACGCCGAAGCCGCTCCCCCACTCGAGGAACTCGTCTCCCGGCGCGAGCCACCGTTCGCGGACGGTCAAGAGCGCGCCGTACACGACGCGGAAGTCGCTCGGCACGAACGCGTAGATCGGCCGCCGCACGCGCGCCTCGACGAACGCGTCGATCCGGCGCCCCGCCTCGAGGACGAGCGCCTCGAGCGGCGGAGGCAGGTCTCCCGCGACGGGAACGAGATCGACGTGCGCGAGGCCCACCTGTGAAGCCTAGCCCCGCCGCGGGCCGAAGCCCCGGTGGGGTCGAGACGGGGCCCGACGTCGGGGGGCGGCGCGGCACGGGCACGTGGCGATACGATGCCGGCATGGGACCGCGATTCGAGGAGCTCGACCACCACGCGACGCCGCTCGGCGACCTCGTCCTCCGGCGGCGCACCCTGCCGGGGTCCGAACGCGAGCCGGTCTACGAGGTCACGCTCGGCGGGGCGTTCCTGATGTCGAGTCTCGTCCACGACTCCGAGTCGGACCTCGCGCGCCTCGCCCTCGATGCGCGGGGCGACGGCCGCTGGCGTGTCCTCGTCGGCGGTCTCGGACTCGGCTACACCGCGCGCGCCGCGCTCGACGACCCCCGGACCGACGCGGTCACGGTCGTGGAGCTCCTGCCCGAGGTCATCGGATGGCACGAGCGGGGGCTCCTCCCGCTCGGACGCGCCCTCGTCGAGGACCCGCGCTGCCGACTCGTCGCGGACGACTTCTACGCCGTCGTCGGCGAGGCGCCGCTCTCGCCGCCCGCGTGGGACGTGGTGCTCGTGGACATCGACCACTCGCCCGAGGCGCTGCTGCACCGCGCACACGCCCGCTTCTACACGGAGGCCGGTCTCGAGGCGCTCCGCGCCCAGCTCCGTCCCGGGGGCGTGTTCGCGCTCTGGGCCGGCGTCGCGCCGGACCCGTCGTTCGTCCGGACGCTCCAGCAGGTCTTCGGCGAGGCGTGGGCCGAGCTCGTCCGGTTCGAGAACCCGAGCGTCGAACGTCCCGACACGAACACGATCTACCTCGCACGGCGCGTCGCGACGCCGGCCGCGGCCAGCCCACCGGGCCCCTGAGCGACGCCGCAAGGCCGCGGATGATCGACTACCCGACCCTCTTCGGTCACGTCCGAGGCCTCGCGAAGAGCTGGCAGGCCGCGGACCTCGCCGCGGGCCGCGTCCACCAGGAGGCCCTGGACGCGCTGACGCCCGACCAGCTGGCGGAGCTCGTCGAAGCGCTCTGCTCGCGGGCGGGTCGGCATGTGGAGGAGATCGGCGCGGACGCGGTGGGCGACCTCGTCTGGTACCTGATGGGCGCGGGTCGCCAGGTCTGGTTCGAGGTCGCGAAGGCGGAACCCGGGCACGCGACGGATGCCGTTCTCGGTCTTCGGCGTCTCTACGAGCACTGCTTCGCGCGACATCTGACCGACTGGAGGGGCGTCGGGGAGGACCCCCGCCCGCTGGGCACGGCGTGCTACATGCTGTGGGACATGGACGGGGGTCTGGACGTCATCCCGAGGCTCGGGCGGCCCGAGCACCTCGTGCCCGCCTGCTACCAGGTGCTGGAGCACGCGCTGTCCCTCGACGCGCCCGCCTGCTGGGAGAGCGCGCTCCACGGCCTCGGACACATCGTCTTCCGACATCCCGATCCGGGCCGGGCGATGATCGACCGCTTCCTCGAGACCCAGGGGCGACACGTGCCCGAGGCGCTCCGGCGGTACGCAGCAAGCGCGCGCACGGGCTGCGTCCAGTAGCCGTCCGCGCGCCACCCGGCCGGCCTACGGATGCGTGGCCCAGGCGGGGAGCGTCGTCGGGTCGATGCCCAGGAGGGACGTGCCGAACGTGTACATCGCGAGCGTGACCACGAGGACGCCCACGAGGTTCAGCCAGAGGCCCGCGCGGACCATGTCGCGCATACCGACCTCGCTCGTGCCGAAGACGATCGCGTTCGGCGGCGTCGCGACCGGGAGCATGAACGCGCACGAGGCGGAGAGCGTGGCGGGCACCATCAGGAGGAGCGGGTTCAGCCGGAGCGCCACCGCGAGCGACGCGAGGATCGGAAGGACCATCTCGGTGGTCGCGGTGTTGGAGGTGAGCTCGGTCAAGAACGTGATGAGCAGGCACACGGCCGCCACGAGCAGGAGCGGCGGGAGGCTTCCGAGCGAGGCGAGCTGGCCGGCGAGCCAGGCCGAGAGGCCCGACTCCTTGAAGCCGCTCGCGAGCGCGAAGCCCCCGCCGAAGAGGAGCACGATGCCCCAGGGCAGGCCCGCGGCGCCCTCCCAGTCCATCAGCCGACCGCTCGGGGAGCGACCGGGGATCCAGAACAGGAGCGAGGCGACGAAGATCGCAACGGTGCCGTCGTCCACGAACGACGGCGTCTCGAGGAGCTCGCTCCAGCCCGGGACCCGGACGCCCCCCAGGTCGATCGGCGCGCGGAACATCCAGAGGAACACGAGGACGCCGAACAGGACGAGGATCGTGGTCTCCTCGCGGGAGCGCGGGCCGAGGCGGCGGAGCGCGTCCTCGAACAGGGCGCCGCCGCCCCGGAGCGCGCCCCGGGCGGGCGCGTAGAGCCGGCCGAGCAGGAGCCACGCGACGACGAGCAGCACGATCGAGGCGGGCAGCGCGAAGAGGAACCACGTCGCGAACGAGACCTCGGGCGCCTGGGGGAAGACGATCTTGAGGATCCGGACGAACGACAGGTTCGGCGGCGTGCCGATGAGCGTCGCGATGCCGCCGATCGAGGCCGCATAGGCGACGCCGAGGAGGAGAGCGATCGGGTACCGCCCGACCGCGTCCTTTCCGAACGACTCGCGGAGCTGGAACACGATGGCCGCCGCCATCGGCACCATCATCATCGTGGTCGCGGTGTTCGAGATCCACATGGACAGGAACCACGTGGCGAGCATGAAGCCGAGGAGCGTCCGCTTGGGCCCGGCGCCGACGACGCAGAGGATGCGGAGCGCGATCCGGCGGTGGAGGCCGTAGCGCTGCATCGCGAGCGCGAAGAGGAACCCGCCGAGGAAGAGGAAGATCGTCGAGTTGAAGTAGAGGCTCGCGGTCTTGGAGCCCGGGAGGATCGAGAGGAGCGGGAAGAGCGCGACGGGCAGGAGCGCGGTGGCGGGGATCGGGACGGCCTCGGTGATCCACCAGCCGGCCATCAGGACGGCGACCGCCGCCATCCGCGTGACAGCGGGGTGTCCGGGGTCGAGGTCCAGCGCGAGGTAGACGAGGAGGGCGGCGAGGGGCACGACGACCCGCCCCACGAGGTGCCGCGCGCCCGAGGGCCCGCGCCGCCCGGCCTCTCGCTCGTCCATCCGGACCCCTCCGGCGGCCACTCTACGGCCGATCGCCCACGCGAGGACGCCGGCAGGGGCGCCGGCCTTCGCGTTCCGTTCGGTGGGGCCCCGCGCGGTCCACCGCCCCGTGCCCCCGTCCGCCCCGGGGGTCGAGTCCGGACGGGGTCGGGTCCGGAACATGGTTCTCAGCGCCGCCGGGGGCAGCCGGTAGACTCGCGCGCGTCACGGACCCGATCCCCGTGACCCCGGTGGCTGACGGGCGCCGGGCCCCTTGACCAAGGGGGCGGCCGACGGCCCCCGCTTCGAGAGGAGGTGATCAATGGGTAGACGTGTCATGGGAGGTCCGTCCGACTGACGGGGCTGCCTTTTGGCCGACCCCATGGACGGCCTTTCGAAGACACCCGGGCGGGCTCCTGACGGGGAGCTCGCCCGGCTCGTTTCCGGGGGGCGCGCGTGGGCGGGGTAGAACCAGGGCGTTCTCATGTCCGTGCGCCCGCGCCACCCTGTCCTCCTGGCCGCTCTGCTCCTCGCGCTGCCCTTCCTGCTCGCGTCGCGGCGCGCCGGCGCGGACGACCAGGACGTCGAGCAGCGGAAGAAGGACCTCGTCCTTCACCTCCGGATCGAGCGCGCGATCGACCTCGGCGCGGCGTGGGTCGCCGCGACGCAGAAGGCGGACGGCGCCTTCGAGATGCCGGGCCACGGACCCGCGGGGCCGTGGCGGGAGAGCCGGCACGAGTTCGGGCTGACGGCCCTCGCGACGTACACGCTCGCGCACGCCGGCTGGTCGGCCGACCGGCCGGAGGTCAAGAAGGCCCTCCAGTACCTCCGGAAGCACTACCGCTCCCAGATGAAAGGCGAGTACTGGACGCAGGCGTCGGCCTACTCCCTCTCGCTCTTCGTGCTCGCGCTCCACACCCTCTTCGCCGAGGAGCCCGACGCGAACGCGAAGCGCGACCGCGAGCGCTACGGCGCGGGGATCGAGAAGGGGAGGAACCCCTGCCACTACCCCGACTGGGCCCGCGAGATCATCGACCGCGTGCTCGACTGGCTCCTCGAGGGCGCGTCGAAGGCGGGGCTCTTCCGCTACCCCGGCGGGCTCCCGGACGCGCCGCGCGGCGGTCCGCCCGCGGGTCCCCGCGGCGGGCCCGCCGGCGGCCCGCCCGCGGGGGGCGGGCCCGCCGTCGCCGACCTGGGCGACGAGGACATGTCGAACACGCAGTACGTCCTCCTCGCGCTCTACGCCGGGAGCCGCTGTGGGTACGAGATCGACAAGGCGACCCTCGGGCGCATCACGAAGCGGCTGCTCGCCTGGCAGGAGGGGCACGGGCCCTCCGTCGTCCGCACGTGGGATCCCGTCCCCCCGCGCACCGGAGCCGACGCGCGGTACGGCAACGTCACGCGGCCGCCGCGCGCGGTGGACGAGGCGCGCGGGTTCGGCTACGTCCCGGGCCGCCCCCCCACCGGCTCGATGACCGCCGCGGGCCTGTCGTCGCTCGTGATCGTGAAGGCGATCTGGCTCGAGCGCTTCGGCGGAGCGGGGGAGGACGCCCCCGACCTCGACCGCGCCATCTGGGATGCGATCGCGTGGCTCTCCGACCACTACTCGATCGCACAGAACCCGCCCCACGAGGGTCCCGTCTGGCACTACTACTACCTCTACGCGCTGGAGCGAGCGTGCGTCATCGCGGGGAAGAAGCTCCTCGGCGCCCACGACTGGTATCGCGAGGGCGCGTCGATGCTCGTGGACGCGGAGAAGGCGGACGGCCACTGGTCGCCGACGCCCTTCCTGGGGAGCTGGATGCGCGGTCCGTCGGCGTACTCGACCGACCTGCTCGACACGTGCTTCGCGGTGCTCTTCCTCGAGCGCGCGGCGTTCCGGGTGGACGTGCCGATCCTCCCGGCCCCGACGATCACGCCGAGCGAGGACGGTTCGAAGCCGCCCTCGCCCGGCGGGTAGGAAGCGGGCCCGCACGACCCAGGCCGTGCGGGCCGGGCTCTCACTCGAAGGTGAAGCCCTTCGCGCGCGCCTGCTCGCGGATCGCGTCCTCGAGGGCGCGGTCGAAGGCCTGCGAGTCGTCGAGGTGGCGCTTCGACATCTCGGTCGCGACGTACGCCTCGCGTCCCTTCGCGAGCTCCTGGATCCGCGCCTGGATCCCGGCGCGCTCCGCCTTCTTCTTCTCGAGGTGGGCCTTCCTCTCCTCGAGCGTCATCGTGCGCATCTCGGCGGGGAGCTCCTCGGGCGGGACCTTGGCGAGGTCGAAGCCCTCTTCGCCCATGCGGTCCACGAGGTCCCAGGTGGCGTTGCGGTAGAGCCGCCCGGCCTTCGCCTCCGCGCGCTCCGCCGCCGCCGGCGCGCCCGCGCCCGCCGCGTTCGCGTCCTGTGCGGACTGACGCTCCAGGGCCGCCGGCGCATCGCGGCCGTAGGCGACGTAGGTGGTGTTCAGCTTCTCGGAGAGCTCCGCCAGCTCGGCGTCGAACGGCGTCGCGACGGCCACGGTGCCGTGGTTCTGGTCGATGCTCGCGTAGCGGCCCTTCGCGAGCGCCGCCAGCTCGCGGTAGCCGGAGGCGTCGGCGTCGTCGGCACCGCCGCAGTAGATCGCGTTCACGACGATCCCCTCGCGGGCGGCGCGGCGCGCCTGGTCGCGGAAGGGCGCGGCCTGGTCCTGATCGGCCGACTCGTTCCCGGCCACGAAGAGGACGCGCAGGGCCCGCGGGTCGCTCGACCACGCGAGGTGGTCGAGGGCGTGCTTCGTGACCCGGCCGACGAACTCGTCGCCGCCCTCCGTCCCGAGCGCGAAGAGGCGCTCGCTGATGCCGTCGAGGTCGCGGGTGAGGCCGGACTGGAGCACGACGTGGCCCGTGGCGTCGTTCCCGGGACTTCCGTACGTGAGGAGCGCGACGCGGAGATCGGGCGTGGGCTTCGCGCTCGCGAGCTCGGACACGACGCCCCAGAGCTTCTGACGGGCGGCGTCGATCAACCCCTCCATGCTGCCCGACGTGTCGAGGCAGAGCACGAGGTCCACGGGGCGCGGCGGAGGCGGGTCGGCCTTCTCGCCGGCTCTCGCCGAGAGCGGGAGCGCGAGGAGGAGGGCCAGGAGGGGGAGGACGCGGGGGGTCTTCATGCCGGGATCTCCGAAGGGGGCGACGGATCCGACCCCCCTCGGCCCCCGTCGGTTCACGCCCGCCGTGCAAAAGCTCTGCACGCGCCACGTCGCGCGCGTCGAACGGGCGACGCGCGGTCCCCGGTCACGACCTCAGGGCGTGTAGAAGAGCTGCGTCCACCAGATCGTCGTGCCGTTGGAGTGCACGCCGACCCCGAGCCGGGTGAAGCCCGCCCGGAGGATGTTCGCGCGGTGCCCGGAGGAGTTCATCCACGCCGTCATCACGCTGTCGGGCGAGTCGTAGCCGTACGCGATGTTCTCGCCGGCCGAGGACCACGAGATGCCGGCGGCGGTGAGGCGGTCCCAGGGCTGGAGGCCGTCCGGATCGACGTGGTCGAAGTAGTTGCGCACGTCCATGTCCAGCGAGTGGCGGTACGCGACCTCGGCCGCCCCGTCGTCCCAGGCCAGCGCCGGGAGGCCCTGGTTCTGTCGCTCGACGTTCGTGAGCGCGAAGACCTGCTGCGCCCAGTCGAGCTCCTGCGCGGACATGTCGGTGCCGCCGCCCGGGGGAAGGGGGCTCGCCCCGACCAGCGTGTCGCCGCCGCCGCCGCACGCCGCGAGGCCGAGGGCGAGGACGAAGGGGAGCGCGCGCGCGATTCGAGTCATGACGGAAGGGCTCCGGGACGCGAGTCTCTACGTCCCCTTCGGCAAGTCCCTCCCGCGAACTTGAACCTTACCCGGGACGCGGGGGCGAGCCCGGGGTGCGAGCGCCTCCAGACCATCCATCGGCCCGCGCGCGGTACCGCCGGAGGGCCCGCCGACCCGGCTCGAGCCCGCGGCGCCGGGTTCAGGACCTCAGACCGCGGACGATCGCCTCGTAGTCCGGCTCCTCCGGCCCGATCCGGCCGTGGCGTACGAGGAAGTCGATGACGACCGGCCCCACGTTGAACTTGAACGACCGCGTGTCGCGCACCATGGCGAGGACGCGGTCCACGGGCCAGATCGCGAAGTCCTCGAGCTCCTGGTCGTGGCTCTTCGGGCGGAAGTCGAGCGGAAGCTCGAGGTCGAACGTGAAGAGCACGTCGTCCCTGAGGCCGTCGTCCGCGTCGAACCGGTAGGTGACGACGCCGGTCGGGATCGCGTGCTCGACGACCTCGGCGGGGATGCCGGCCTCCTCCTCGGCCTCCTTCCGCAGGTTCTCGAGGAGGGAGATGCCGTGCGGCTGCCCACCAGCCGTGAGGTGGTCGAGCTTCCCGGGCTCGACGAGGACCTGGCTCGAGCGGCGCGCGACCCAGATGCCCATCGCGTCGCCCTCGCCGACGTACCCGTTCAGGTGGACGCCCCACGCGCGCACCCCGAAGAAGGTGACCGCGGAGCGATCGAGGAGGAACCGGGGCTTCTCGCCGAACGAGCGCGCGACCGGGAACTGCTCACCGTAGGGGGGCGCGATGAGACGGCGCGCGTGGAGGTCCTCGACGACGGTGTCCACGGCCGCCGTGCGCTCCCCGGGCGTGGCGTGACCGCCGGCGAGCGTCACCACGCGGGGACCGACCGTGAAGACCCTCGGGTGCCGCGCGAGGTGCACCAGGTGATCCTCGCGGACGGCCCCCATCGGCTCGTCGTCCACGACGAAGGGCCGGTAGCGAGTGGGGTCGTGGCGCGTGATGGCGCGGATGCGGTCGAGGAGGGCCATGGCCAGGAGACGGTACGCGCCCTCGAACGAGACGGATACCTCGAAACGCCCTGGTAGCCTCCCCGACCGTGTCCTTGGTCGCCACGAGCCGCCGACTCGTCCGCGCCGTCGAGCCCCTGGAGTTCGGCCCGCCGGTGGCCGCGGTCTACGACCCGCTCGTGTATGCGCGGGCGCCCCACGAGGCCTACCTCGAGCGGTACGGGGAGGCCGCGCCCCGCGAAGTGCTCCTCGTCGGGATGAACCCCGGCCCGTTCGGGATGGCGCAAACGGGCGTGCCCTTCGGCGACGTCGCGATGGTCCGCGACTGGCTCCGGATCGGGGGCGAGGTCACGAAGCCCGCGGGCGAGCACCCGAAGCGCCCCGTCGAGGGCTTTGGCTCCGTGCGGAGCGAGGTCAGCGGGACGCGTCTCTGGTCGTGGGCGCGCGACCGGTACCGAACGCCGGCGCGGTTCTTCCGGCGCTTCTTCGTGTGGAACTACTGCCCCCTCGCGTTCCTGGAGGCGGGGGGGCGGAACCGAACGCCCGACCGTCTCCCTCCGAGCGAGCGTGCGCCGCTCTTCGCCGCGTGCGACGAGGCGCTCCGATCCGTCGCCGACCACCTCGCGCCACAGGTGGTGGTGGGCATCGGCGCGTTCGCGGAAGCCCGCGCGAGGGAAGCCCTCGCGGACCGCGCCCTCCGGATCGGGCGCGTCCTCCACCCGAGCCCGGCCAGCCCCGCCGCAAACCGCGACTGGCCCCGCCGCATGGACGAGGACCTCGCGACGCTCGGCATCCGCCCGCCGCGGTAGGCCGCGGGGTCGCCCCCGCTCGCGCCGGCGTAGGCTGGGGAGACCTCCCGGGCCTCGTACCCGACGCCCGCGGCGCCGCCCCATGCCGACCACGCCCTCCGACAGCGCCCCGCTCCGGGTCTTGGTCATCGACGACGAGCCGAACCTGAGGCGCACCGTCGCGTACTGCCTCGAGGCGCAAGGACACGAGGTCGTGGCCGTCGGGAACGCTTTGGACGCCCGGCGCGAGATCGAGCGACGGGTCTTCGACCTCGCCCTCCTCGACGTCCGCCTCGGCGCAGACGACGGGCTGGACCTCCTGCCGGAGATCCGCCGCGCCTCCCCGTGGACGAAGGTGGTCGTCCTCACGGCCTACGCGTCGGTCGAGACGGCGGTGGAGGCGATGCGACGCGGCGCGGTGGACTACGTCGCGAAGCCGTTCTCCGCGGCGCAGATCGAGTCCCTCGCCCGGCTGGTCCAGCGCCAGCGCGGGCTGGAGGCCGAGGTCGCCCGCTTGCGCACCGACCTCGAACGCCTCGACGTCGAGCCCGACCTCGAGAGCCGGTCGCCGGGGATGCGACGGGTCCTCGACACGGCGAGGCGCGCCGCGGCCTCGGACGCCACGGTCCTCCTCCGGGGCGAGAGCGGGACGGGGAAGACCGTCCTCGCGCGCGCTCTCCACGCGTGGAGCGCGAGGGCCGCCCGCCCGCTCGCGGTGGTGTCGTGCCCCGCCGTGCCGACCGAGCTCCTCGAGCGCGAGCTGTTCGGGCACGTGCGCGGCGCGTTCACCGGTGCGGAGCGGGACCAGCCCGGACGGATCGAGACCTGCGAGGGTGGCACGCTGCTGCTCGACGAGATCGGCGACCTGGCCCCCGCCGTCCAAGCCAAGGTGCTCCGCTTCGTACAGGAACGGGAGTACGAACGCGTGGGCGACCCAACCACGCGAAAGGCGGACGTGCGGATCCTGGCGGCGACGAACCGCGACCTCGAGTCCCTCGCCGCCGACGGTTCGTTCCGGGAGGACCTGCTCTATCGACTCGACGTGATCACCCTGGTCCTGCCTCCCTTGCGCGAGCGCCCGGAGGACGTGTTGCCGCTCGCAACGCGGCACCTCCGCCACGCCGCCCGGGGCGGCGCCCGCCGTGTGGAGGGCTTCTCGCCCGACGCCGCCGATCGCCTCCGCTCGTACGCGTGGCCGGGCAACCTGCGGGAGCTCCGGAACGCGGTCGAGCGCGCGGTGATCCTCGGTTCCGACCCTCTCGTGCGGGCGGAGGACCTCCCGGGCACCGTCTCGCCGCGGGCCCGCGAGCCCCGGCTCGGCGATCCGCTCCCGCTCTCGGAGGTGGAGGAGCTCCACATCCGACGCGTGCTGGCGACGACGCCTTCGCTGCAGCGCGCCGCCGAGATCCTGGAGATCGACCCCGCGACGCTCTGGCGACGCAGGAAGTCGTACGGGATCTGACCGGCGGCCGGCCCGCGGGTCGTGCGATCCGCAAGGGCGCCCCCACCGCACGTCTTGCGCTCCGCAACGCGGGCCGCCAGCGGGTCGCGACGCCACGGGCGCGCGCAGCGCGGCGCGGGACTTGCTCCGGGGGCGCCGTGCGTCTGCGCCAACAGATCCTCTCCGGCTACGCCGTCCCCGCGCTCCTCCTGGTGGGCGTGGTCGCGTGGGCCGTCCTCCACCTCGTGTCGCTCGGACGGGCGAGCGGGGCCATCCTCCGCGAGAACTACCGGAGCATCCTCGCAGCCGAGTGGATGCTCTCCTCGCTGGAGCGACAGGACAGCGCGGTGCTGCTCTCCCTCGGGGGGCGCCCGGACGAGGGGCGCGCCACGTTCCACGAGAACGAGGGCGTGTTCCTGCTCTGGCTGGGACGTGCCAAGGACAACGTGACGCTGCCGGGCGAGGGGGACCTCCTCGGGGCGATCGAGCGACGGTACGGGTCCTACCGAGACCTCTCGGCGGACGCGGTCGGGCCGGCGGCCCCGGCGACTGCGGAGCCGCTCGCACGGTACGCGGCGGAGATCCAGCCGGCGTTCCTCGCCGTGCGCGAGAGGTGCATCGAGCTCCGGCACCTCAACCAGAGCGCGATGTACGACGCGAGCGAACGCGCCGACCTTGTCGCGCGCACCGCGATCTGGTCCACGCTGGGGGTCGCGCTCGCCGCCCTCGCCGTCGCGGCGGTCCTCGGCTGGGCGATCTCGGGGCGCGTGACCCGCCCGCTCGCGGCCTTGACCCAGGCCTCGCGTCGCGTGGGCGCCGGCGACTACGCCGTGCGCGTCTCGACGGCCGGCCGCGACGAGGTCACGGCGCTGGCTCACGAGTTCAACCGGATGGCGGAGCAGCTCGAGAGGTACCACGCGCTGAACATCGAGAAGGTGCTGGCGGAGCAGGAGAAGGGCGAGGCCGTCCTCCAGAGCATCGAAGACGGCCTGGTGGTCCTGGCGCCGGACCTCGGCGTCCTCGACGCGAACCGGGCCGCCCGTCACCTCCTCGGGCTGCCGCCGGGCGAGCCCTTGCCCCGGACGTGCGCCGACCTCCTCCCGGGGGCGCCGCTGGTGGACCTGGTGAAAGGTGCGCTGGCGCCGCGCACCACGCCTGCCGACGAGCGCGAGCGCGTCGTGCCGGTCGCGCGGGGCGGCGATCGGCGCCACCTGCTCGTCTCCGCCACCCCGATTCGGGGTCACGCGGGGGATCGACGCGGCATCGTCCTCCTGCTGAAGGACGTGACGCGCCTGAAGGAGCTCGAGCGGCTGAAGAGCGAGTTCGTGATGGCCGCCTCCCACGAGCTCCGCACGCCGCTCGCGAGCATCGGGATGAGCATCGACCTGCTGCGCGAGCACGTGGCCGCGTCGCTCGCACCGCGCGACCAGGGTCTCCTGGCCGCCGCGCACGAGGAGGTGCAGAGGCTCGTCGCCCTGGTCTCGGACCTGCTCGATCTCTCCCGGATCGAGTCGGGACGCATCGCCCTCGAGTTCGAGCCCGTGGACGTCACCGATCTCGTGGACCGGGTCCGCTCACTCTTCCGCACGCAGGCCGAGCAGAGGGGCGTGGAGGTCTCGTGCCGCATAGAGGCCGGGCTTCCCCGCGTCCGCGCCGACGCCGCGAAGGCGACCTGGGTCCTCACGAACCTGGTGTCGAACGCGCTGCGCTACGTGCCGGAGAAGGGCCACATCGAGATCGGGATCCGGCGGATCGGCGCGTTCGTGCACGTGGGGGTCCGGGACGACGGCCCGGGGATCCCTCCCGAGTACCAGTCGCGGATCTTCCAGCGCTTCGTGCAGGTCCGGGGGCGCGAGTCGGGAGGGACGGGACTCGGCCTGACCATCGCGCGGGAGATCGTCCGCGCCCACGGCGGGACGATCTGGGTCGAGTCGAAGGAAGGACACGGCAGCCTGTTCACGTTCACGCTGCCCGTGGCGGACGAGGAGGATCGGCATGGCGCCTCGCACGCTTCTGATCGTGGATGACGAGCACAACATACGCCTCACGCTCTCGGAGGCGCTGCAGGGCCTGGGCCTTGCGGTCAAGACCGCGGTGAACGGCGAGGAGGCGCTGTGCGTGATCGAGCGGGAGGACGTCGCGGTCGTCCTCCTCGACCTCAGGATGCCGGGGATCGACGGCCTGGAGGTCCTCCGCCGGCTTCGGCTCCGGTGGCCGGGCGTACGCGTCGCGATCCTGACCGCGCACGGCACCGTCGCGTCCGCCGTCGAGGCCATGAAGCTCGGGGCCGTGGACTTCCTCGAGAAGCCCTTCCGGCCCGACGACGTCCGGGGGCTCGTGCAGGCCATCCTGGACCGCGAGTCGCTGGAAGAGGCGGAGCATCCCGACGTCGAGAGCCTGATCCATCTCGCCAAGCGTCACGTGACGGACCGCCGCTTCGCCGACGCCGAGGCCGTGCTCCGCCGGGTCGTGGGAGAGGACCCCGCGCGACCTGAGGCCTACAACCTCCTCGGCGCCGTCCTCGAGATCCGCGGGGACGCGCCGGCCGCCCGTCGGTTCTACCGCGCCGCGCTGTCGATCGACCCCCGGTACGGGCCCGCGTGGAGCAACCTCGACCGCATCACCTCGTTCGCCCCGGGCGGTGGGATCCAGTTGGAGGAGCCCCAGGAGCCCGGAACGCCACCGTCGGAGCGACGCCGTGACTGAGCTCTTCGTCGTGGTCGTCGGGGCCGGACGCCTGGGGTCGCGTCTCGCGGACGCGCTCAGCCGGCGGGGCGATGCGGTCGTCGTGATCGACCGCGACCCGCAGCGGCTCGCGGCGCTCCCGGCGTCGTTCGGGGGCTTTCGGGTGGAAGGTGACGCCTCCCACCTCGCGGTCCTGCGGCAGGCGGGCCTGGAGAAGGCGGACGTGGTGATCGCCACGACGCACGCGGACAACGCGAACCTCATGGTGGCCCAGGTCGCCCGACGGGTGTTCGGCGTCCCGCACGTGGTCGCGCGGGTGTACGACCCGAGTCGGGAAGCCGTCTACGCGCGCCTCGGCATCGAGACGATCTGCCCGACCACGGTCGCGGCCGAGCTGTTCCTCGACACCGTCGAGAGGACGTCGGCCCGGCGGGCACGGGCGGGAGGAGCCCGCCCGTGAGGATCCTCCTGGTGGACGGCGGCGCCGCACGCTACTTCCTCGCGCGAAGCCTCGTCGCGCGCGGAGACCGGGTCACGATCGTCCACCCGGACGCGGCGACCTGCGAGGACCTCGCCCGTCGCCTGGGCGCGGTGGTCGTGCACGGCGACGGGAGCGACCCCCGGATCCTGCGGGAGGCGGGAGCGGCCGGGGCGGACGTGGTCCTCGCCCTGACCGACCGCGACCACGACAACCTGGTCACGGCGCAGCTCGCCTCGCTCCTCTACGAGGTGCCGCGGACGCTCGCGCTCGCCAACGACCCGGACAACAGGAACGTGTTCGAGCAGCTCGGCATCACCGCCTTCTCGACGGTCGAGGTGATATCGCACCTCATCGAGCAGCGGGTCTCGCTCGCCTCGATCACGAACCTGCTCTCGCTCGGCGAGGGGCGCGTGAACGTGACGGAGGTGGTCCTTCCCGCGGACTCCCCCGCGACCGGGCACACGCTGAGCGAGCTGCCGCTCCCCGAAGGCGCGCTCGTGGCGGTCGTGATCCGCGGCAGCGAACCGATCGTCCCGCGGGGCGCGACCCGTCTCGAGGCGAGGGACCGTGTGCTCCTCGTCACGCTCCCGGAGAACCACGGGCCCGTGCTCAAGGTCTTCACGGGCGAGGCCTGATCGTGCGCGAGCCGACGTGGCTGCGGACGCGGTACCGCGCGCTCCTGTCCTACACGGGCGTGACCCTCGCGCTGGCGGGAGCGCTCGAGCTCACACCGCTCCTGGAGATCCTGGCCCGTCCCGAGGAGTCCGGCCTGGCGGGAGCGTTCCTGGGTCCTGCCGGCGTGGAGATCGTGGCCGGGCTCGCCGCCTGGCGCCTCCTGCGTCCCGACACGCCTCCGGCGCTCACGGTGCAGGAGGGAGGCGTGATCGTCCTCCTCACGTGGGTCCTGGCCGCATGCTTCGCCGCGTGGCCGTTCGCGGCGGTGCTCCACCTGGACGCGACCCGGGCCGTGTTCGAGTCGGTCAGCGGCTGGACGACGACCGGCCTCTCGGTGGTGGACGTCGAAACCGCACCCCGCACGATCCTCCTCTGGCGGAGCGTGCTTCAGCTCGCCGGTGGCGCGGGCCTGGCGATCCTGATGCTCTCGGCGGTGCTCGGTCCGCAGGGATCCGGGTTCTCGGCGGCCGAGGGCCGGGGCGATCAGCTCGTGCCGCACGTCCGAAGGTCGGCGCGACTCGTTCTCCTGATCTACGCCGGCTACGCGGTCCTCGGCGTCGCCGCCTACCTGCTCGTGGGCCTCTCCCCCTTCGACGCCGTGAACCACGCGTTCGCCGCTGTCTCGACGGGCGGCTTCTCGACCTGGGGAGCGAGCATCGGCCACTGGGACTCGGTCGCCGTGGAGGCGGTGACGATCCCGCTCATGATCCTCGGAAACCTGAGCTTCCTCACCGCATGGGCGCTCATCCGGGGGCGCCTCGGCACGGTTGCGCGAAACGGGGAGATACGCCTCACCGCGTGGCTGCTGCCGCTCTCGATCGCGGTCCTCTTCCTCGGCACGACCCGGTGGCTGTACCCGGAGCTGCCGAAGGCGTTCCGCGTCGCCGTGTTCGAGGCCACGAGCGCGCTGACGACCACGGGGTTCTCGACGGTGTCGTACGGCGCGTGGAACGGCCTCGGCGTGCTCCTCCTGATCGTGCTGATGCTCGCCGGCGGCGGGACCTGTTCCACGGCGGGGGGCTTGAAGCAGATGCGGGTGTACCGCCTGGGAAAGGCCGTCGCCTGGGAGGTGCGCCGCGCGCTCCTGCCCCGGACCGCGGTGGACCGCCCAAAGGTATGGGAGGGAGAGTCGAGGATCGTGCTCCGGGAGGGGGAGCTGTGGCGCCTCGGCAGCTTCGCGTTCCTCTACGTGGCCACCTGGCTCGTCGCCGCTTGCGTGATCACGGCGAGCGGCTACGCGCTCGCACCCGCGCTCTTCGAGGCGGCGTCCGCGCTCGGCACCGTGGGCCTGTCGGTCGGCGTGACCGCGGTCGGTGCGCCCGGCTCGGTCCTCTGGACCGAGACGGTCGCGATGCTGCTCGGTCGCCTCGAGTTCTTCGTCGTGTTCGTGAGCGCCATCAAGATCGCGCGCGACGTGGCACGGATGCTCCCCCACCGCACGAGCGCCGGCGCCCGCCCCGTCTGAACGGACCCGACTCCGTCGATCGGCGGACCCCGGCGGCTACGGATCGGCGAGGTTCTCGAGCTCGGGGACCTCGGCGGGGCCGATCCGGACCTCGCCGACCAGCGTCGCGCCGACGTCGATCTGGAGCGACCGCGCGCGGAGATCGCCCTTCACCTTCGCGGTCTTCTTGAGGTGGATCTTGCCCATCGCGAACGCGCCGCCCTCGAGCGTGCCCTCGATCTCGAGCTCGTCCGCGCGGACCGTCGCGTACACGAGCCCCTTCTTCGTGATCCGCATGCGGTTCGCGGTGTGGAACCGCCGCACGGCGACGTACTCCTTGACCGTCAACGCCTCGGTGATCACCCGCTGGTGGCAGTGCGGGCAGCTGACCGACTTGGCCTCGGCATCGACGTCGAGTGGCGCGTCGCAGTGCGTGCAGAGGGTCCTTCGGGGGGTCCGTGACTTCGCGCGCAGCATGTCGGGTGGGGAGCGGCGCTCCGCTCCCCCCCAAGCCTACTTCCGAGCGGCGGCGGCGGGCGTCGTGAGCGGCCGCATCTGCGGCGCGGCCTCGGCGTTGCCGTTCTTTCCGCTCGTGGCGGCGTCGCTCTTCACGCCGGGGCCGACCTCGCAGCGCCCGACGAACGTCGCGCCCTCCACGACGAGCAGCTTCGCCGCCTTGAGGTCACCGTGCATCTGGCCCGTCGCGCGGAGCTCGACGCGGTCCTGGGCCGACAAGTTGCCGATCAGACGCCCCTCGAGGACGAGACTGTTCGACTTGACCTCCGCCTTGAGCTCGCCACCCTTGCTCACCAGCACCTTGCCGCTCGTGCTGATCGAGCCCTCGAACTTCCCGTCCACCCGGACGCCTCCCTGGAACGTGAGCTCGCCCTTGAACTCGGCGTCGGGCCCGATCACGGTCGCGTAGTCGTCCTTGTTCGGGGTGCTATCGGCCATCTGGAATCTCCCATGGCCCGGCAGAACATCCTCCTGCCAGGGCCGGCGTACCCTACCGGCAGGGGGGACCACCCGCCACGGCCCGGACGGTCGCGGTTCACGGGACTTGAAGGGCGCCTGGGGCCCCCGCGCCGAAGCCGCCGAGCCCCGCGATCCAGGCTCGGCGGGGCGGCCGGTCGCGGCTCAGTGCCGGACGGTGTAGCGCACCTCCGTGCCCCTCGCGACGCGCGACCCGGGAACCGGGTACTGGCCCGTCACGCCGCGGGGGCCGCCGCCCGAGACGTAGCTCGGGCGGGCGACGAGCCCCGCCAAGGTGACGCGCCGGAACGCCTGCAGCCCGTCGAGCCCGGAGAGGTCGGGCACGACGACCAGGGACGGAACGATCGAGACGACCTCGTAGATCACCCGGACGTACGAACCGCGGCGCAGCGTCGTGCCGGCGGCCGGCGACTGCGACACGACACGCGTGGGTACGGACCCGACGGCGCGCGGTCCCTCGAAGCTCCCGCTGAGACCGGACCGCTCGAGGGCGTCCCGCGCGTCGCGGACCGTGAGGCCGGTCAGGACGGGCACGCGGGCCAGACCGCCGGGCACGGCCTCGAGCACGCTCACCCGGATCGAGCTCTGGGCGGCGACGGTGGTGCCCGCGGGCACGGCCTGCGAGCGGACGCGGGCGGAGGACAGGGCACGCCCCACCCCGCCGACGGCGAGACGAAGCCCCGCCGTCTGGAGGAGACGCTCGGCGTCGGCGATCGTCTGGCCCTCGAGCGCGGGCACCTGAGCCGTCTCGGGGACCAGGAGCGCCACGGTCTGGCCGAGAACCGTCAGGTGGCCCGCCTGGGGGAGCTGGTTCAGCACGACGTCCACGGGCTGGTCGGGCGCCAGGCGGGACCGGACCTGCGCCGTCAGGCCGAGCGCCCGGATCCGCGCGAAGGCCGTCGGGAGCGGCAGAGACGTGAGGTTCGCCAACGCGACCCGGGGGATGGCCTCGCCGGGCTGCGGGTCGCGCGCCACGCGGGCGCGCACGAGCGCGCCGTGGGGGACCATCGCGCCCGCGAGGGGCCCCTGGGCGAACACGGTCCCGGGCGGGAGCCGCGAGGGGACCTCCTCGACCTGGCCGGTGAGCCCGAGCGCGCGGAGCGCGGCGGCGCCCTGATCGCCCGAGAGGCCGTAGAGGCTCGGGACGCGCACGAGGGAGGGCGCGAGGGACGGCAGCTCGATCGTCAGGAGGACCTGGGTGAACGGCCGGACGGACTCGCCGGGGCGGGGGCGCTGCGCGATCACGTGAAACGCCGGGTCGCGCCGCGTCTGTGCGTACGACGCGACCGGGATCAGTCCGAGATCGAGGAGCGTCTGCTCGACGCTCGCCTGGTCGAGGCCGACCACGGAGGGCATGACGACACGCTCGCCCGCCGCCACGGCGCGACCGATCTGGAGCCGCACGATGCTGTCGGGCGCGACGCGCGCGCCCGCCGCGGGATCCTGCTGGACGACGTGCCCGTCCTGGCCGGGCGCGGCGGCCACGTCCGTGGCCTCGACGTCGAAGCCCGCCCCGAGGCGCGCGCGCGCGTCGGCCTCCGCGAGCCCGACCACGTTGGGGACGACCGCCATCGCCGCGGCGGCGGGACGCGAGACCGCGATCCGGACCACGCTTCCCCGCTCGACGACGGTGCCTCCGGTGGGGTCCTGGTCCAGGACCCGGCCAGCGACGCCGGCGTCGTCCACCCATGTGATCTCGACGCCCAGGTCCGCGCTGGACAGGCGCTCGGCGGCGTCGGCCATCTCGCGACCGGTCACGTTCGGCACACGGACCGCGTCCGCGAGCGCCGGGGGGGCGAGGAGGACGGCGGTGAGGAACAGGAAGGGGATCGGGAGGAGCAGGCGGCGCATGACGGGTCTCCGGCCGGGTTCGGGGCGAGCATCCTGCAAGAGTGGGGCCCTCGTGCGCCAGCCCCGAGATTCCGGGGCGCTTGGGACCGGGTCCGGGCGTCGCGTCCCGCCGGGGCGACAGAGGGTCTCCCCTCGCGGGGACGCCGGGATAGAAGGGGGCCATGCACCCGCGCGACCTGCGACGCATGGCGCTCCGGGGCCTCGAGGCGAAGGGGGTCACGGTCCTCTTCGAGGACGGCCACCTCCTCGCGGTCTCGAAGCCCGCGGGTCTCCTCTCCCAGGGCGGCCCGCCGGGCGTGGTCTCGCTCCCCGACCTCGTGGACGCCTACCGCCGGGAGTCCGAGGCCAAGCCCGGGCGCGCGTACGTCGGCCTGGTCCACCGTCTCGACCGCAACGTGTCGGGCGTGCTGGTCGTGGCGAAGACTTCCAAGGCCGCGGCGCGTCTCGCCAAGGCGTTTCGCGAACGCGAGGACGTCGAGAAGACGTACCTCGCCTGGGTCACGGGCCGCCCGGATCCCTCGGAGGGGCAGCTCCTTCACCGCCTCGTGCGCTCGGGCGGCGTCACCCGCGTGGCGCAGCCGGACGATCCGGGCGCGAAGCCCGCCCGCCTCGCCTACGCGACGGTCGGCGTCGGCCCGACGGCGTCGCGTCTCCGCCTCGACCTCGCGACGGGCCGGTCGCACCAGATCCGCGCGCAGCTCGCCGTGGCCGGTCACCCCATCGTGGGGGACACGAAGTACGGTGGACCGCGCGGCGCGCGTCCGGCGCTCCACGCGTGGCGGCTCGCCTTCGCGCACCCGGTCGGCGGCGCGCGCGTGCGGTTCGAGGCGCCGGTACCGGACGACCTCCGGGCGCTGGACCGCGCGCTCCGGGTCCGTCCCCCCTTCGCCGATTGAGGCGCCCCGCGCGGGCCTTCACGCGCGCGGGGCGGGCGAGGTCACGTCGCGGGCGAGCGCGGCAGGGTCCACCCGCGCGAGCGTGGCCTCCTCGACGAGGCGCTCCCAACGGACCGACGCGCCGGGGCGGAACACGCGCTCGCGGAGGAACGCGCCGGCGGGCGGGTTCCCGACCAGCCGGCGCCCGAACACGTCGTGCCGCACGTGGTGGTCGAGCATCGACGCGACGGTCTCGCCGTAGAGATACGAGTGGTAGTAGACGGGCCAGCACGACACGTGGATCTTCGACGCCCACGCGCCTCGCGGCGGGTCCTCGGGACGGCGCACGCCCTGGTAGCGCTCGAGACAGTCCCACCACGCCGCGTCGAGGTCCTGCTCGGGGTCCGCGTAGAGACGCTCCTCGAACCGCGAGACCGCGAGGCCCCACCTCGCGAAGCAGAGCAGGTCGTCCCGGCGCCGGATCGCCGCGTCGGGATCGGCCCCGAGGCCCGCGACGTCGTGCCGCCAGGCCTCGTCCTCGACGAGCCTCCCGAAGAGCATCGCGACGCCCTCGGTCGTGGCGGCGTGGGGCGGGCGGCGGAGGATCCACGGCAGGTCGGGGTCGAGCCCGAGCTCGTACACCGCGTGTCCGAGCTCGTGGAGCAGCGTGCGCGTGCTCCGCGCGCCGGGCTCGAGGTTCGCGAGCACGCGGACGTCGCCCGCGCGGTCCACGTGCAGGCAGAACGCGTGCGGGTGCTTCCCCTCGCGGGGCTGGAGGTCGCTCCGCTCGAGGACGGCGCTCACGTCGAACCCGAGACCGTCGAAGGTGGCGCGCGCGAGGGCCACGGGGTCGAGCGCCGCGAGCGGGTCGTCCACGCCGTCGGCCGCCGGAAGGCTCTGCAGGAACACGTCGCCCTGGTGCCACGGCGCGAGCCGGTCGAGCGCGATCCCGAACCGCGCCGCGCGGTCGCGGTCGAGGCGCGCGTGACGCTCGCGCCACGGCGCCTCCGTCGCGCGATCGAGGTCGGCGAGGAAGGCGTCGAGGGCGGCCGGCACGACCTCCTCCAGCTCGAGTCGGAGGCGACGGTGGTCGGCGAAGCCGAGCGCACGCGCGTGCTCGTTTCGGAGGCGCGTCGTCTCGCGGACCGCGTCCTCGACCTCGGTGCCCACGCCCACCGCCGCGCGCCAGGCCGCCTCGACGCGCGCCGCGTCGCGGCTCTCGGCCAGGATCTCCCGGGTCTGGTTCCCGTCGAGTCGCACCCCGTCCACCGCGCCGCGGTGACGAGCGAAGCGCTCGAGCACCTCGGCCTCGAGCGCGATCAGGCGCTCGGGACGCGGCACACGGTGCGGGAGGAGCCGGAGACGCAGGCGCTCGAGCGCGCGGCGAAGCACCGGGTCGTCGATTCGCTCGTGGAGGCTCTGCTCGATCTTCGCGTAGCCGGCGTCGTCGTGCGCGCGGGCTTCCACCGTCTTCGCCGCCGCCTCGACGGCTCGGCGGTGGTCGTCGGTCGCGTCGGTGGCCGCGTCCCAGCGGGCGCGCGCGAGCGCCTCCTCCGCCGGCTCGAGGCGATCGGTCCAGGCGTCGAGGACGCGAAGCGCGGCGCGGTCGGGCATGGAGCGGGGCCACCTCCTCGCCCCAAGCATCCCCGACCGGCGGGTGCGGGATCAAGCCCGGGCGTCGAGACACGAGCGGTATCATCCTCGCGATGGCGCGACCCCGGTCCTCCCCGGCCACGACGAGTCGGGACCGTCCGCGTTTGCGACCCCGCGTGGCGATCCTCGCGCTCGCCCTTCTCCCTACGGTCCTCGCCGTCGGGGCCGCGCGCGCGGACGACGCGCCGTATCCCGCGGGGGAGTCGAGCCCGGAGATCGAGGGACTCTCGACGACGCTCGTTTGCCCGAGCGAGATGTCGGCCGACAAGAGGTGCTCGCTGCTCCTCGTCATGCACGGATCGGGTGGAACCGGGAGCGGCATGGCCCACGCGTTCGCCGGCTGGGCCCAGGACGGCTACGTCGTCGTCGCGCCCCAGGCGCACACGAACGACTGGCAGCCGTCGGAGCTCGACGCGGCGAAGCGGATCGCGCTCCACCTGGAGAAGGTCCTCCCGATCGACCCGAAGAGGCTCCACGTCGTGGGGTTCTCGAACGGCGGCTGGCACCTGACCCCTCTGGCCTTCGACGACGACCTCCACCCGGCGAGCGCCACGTGGATCGCCGCGGGGTTCCAGGGCGGACAGGTGCCGAAGTGGGCGGCGACGGACCAGGGCGTGATCGCGCTCGCGGGCAGCGAGGACCCGAACCTGCGCGCGGCCCAGGCGACGGTCGGGATGCTCCGCGGGAAGGTCCGGAGCGTGGAGGTGCGCGTCCAGAACGGTCTCGGCCACGCGTTCCCCGACCAGCTCGTGGACTACCTTCACTGGTGGATGAACGTGATGGACGGTCGCTTCACCGCGGGCGACGACCGTTCGTTCGACTGGACCGACGATCTCGCGGCCGCCGTGAGGTCGGAGGCGGGCGCGAAGAAGGGCGGTGTGATGCTCTGGCTCTGGAGCGCGGACGCCGCCGACGAGGGTGCGCTCCGCACGCTCCAGCACGACGTCTTCTTCGACCCGGAGGTGCGCTTCCTCGGCCGGCAGATCCCGTGCGTGCGCCTCGAAGCTGGCGCGAACGCGGACACGCTCGCCCGGCTCGGCGTCAAGGCGACGCCGGCGGTCGTCGTGCTCGACCGCGACGGAAAGCCCAAGAAGGTCTTGAGCGGAACGATCAAGGCCCGCTTGCTCGCGAGCGCGCTGAAGCACGTCGCGCCCGAGCGGCGCATGCCGGAGGACCCGAAGCGATGAGGGACGGTGCGCGAGCGGAGATCGGCGTCCTCGGCGGGACGGGGCTCTACGACCTGGCCGGGCTCGAGGACGTAGAGGACGTCGTCGTGGACACGCCGTTCGGGAGACCGTCCGCCCCGATCCGTGTCGGAACGATCGAGGGCCGGCGCGTGGCCTTCCTCGCGCGGCACGGTCCGAAGCACACCCTCCTCCCGACCGAGATCCCCTACCGCGCGAACGTCTGGGCGTTCCGCGCCCTGGGCGTACGGAAGGTCTTCTCGCCGAGCGCGGTCGGGAGCCTCCGGGAGCACCTTCCGCCGCGGACCTTGGTCGTGCCGGACCAGATCCTCGACCGTACGCGCCACCGCCCAGACACGTTCTTCGGCCAGGGCCTCGTCGCCCACGTCTCGCTCGCCGACCCGTTCAGCCCCGCGCTGCGGGACGCCCTCGTCGAGGGCGCGAGCCGCGCGGGCCACGCCGTCCACGAGGGCGGGACGTATCTCTGCATGGAGGGACCGCAGTTCTCCACGCGCGCGGAGAGCCGCTGGTACCGGAGCGTCGGGTGCGACGTCATCGGCATGACGTGCGTCAGCGAGGCGCGGCTCTGTCGCGAGGCCGAGATCGCCTTCGCGTCGCTCTCCCTCGTGACCGACTTCGACGCCTGGCGGGAGGCGGAGGAGGGCGTCCGTGCCGCCGAGATCCTGGACGTGCTGCGGGAGAACGCGATGGCCGCGACCGACATCGTCCGCGCCGCGATCCCCCTCGTGCCCGCGGGCGACCTCCCCGAGATGCACGCGCTCGAGACGGCGATGGTGACCCCGCTCGACGCGGTCCCCGCCGCCACCCTCGACCGACTCGCCCCGATCCTCGCCCCCTACCGGTAGTCCGGCGCCCCGGCCGCCCGCGCGGGACCCGGCGAGCCGGACGTCTACGTCGCCCTCGACGGCGACGCGCCCTCCGGCGCGATTCCGCCCGCGGTCGATCGGGGGGCGGCGGAGAAACCCGGGAACGAACCGGCCCGCCTCTGCATCCTGGGGGTGGAGGTCACCGTGTCGCGCCCCTTCGATCCCCAGGACCTGCTCGACCACGTCGGCTGGCTCCGGCGCTTCGCCGGCGTCCTCGTCCGCGGCGACGCGGACGCCGACGACGTCACCCAGGCGACCCTCGCCACCGCGATCGCACGCCCGCCGGCACAGGTCGAGGCGCTCCCCGCGTGGCTCCGGACCGTCGCCCGAAACGAAGCGCGTCGCATCGGGCGGAGCGAGGGCGCGCGCCGCGCGCGCGAGCGGAAGGTCGCCCGGCCCGAGGCGATCGAGGGCCAGGGCGTCGACGCGGTGGTGGCGGAGGCCGAGGTGCACCGCGCGCTCGTCCAACGGGTCGCGACCCTCGACGAGCCGTTTAGGAGCACGCTGCTCCTCTGCTACTTCGAGGGGCGATCGACGAGGGAGATCGCACGGTGCACCGGGGTCCCGGCGGCGACCGTCCGGACGCGGGTGAAGCGCGGCCTCGACCGGCTTCGCGCGGACCTCGATCGCGAGGCGAAGGGGGACCGGCGGCTCTGGGTCGCCGCGCTGCTCCCGATCGCGGGCGGAACGGGCGGCGGCGGGTTCTCGTGGCTCTCGAAGGGAGGCGTGCTCGTGGGTACGACGAAGGCGAAGCTCCTCGTCCTGGCGGGGGTGGTCCTGCTCCTCGCCGGCGCGGTCTGGTTCGTCACGACGACGCGCTTGGGCGTCGGTCGCGACGAGGGACCGATCGCCCGAGGCCTCCCGTCGGACCCCGCGCGGCTCGTGGGGCGGGCTCCCGGGCCGGACGTCGAGAGCCCGGTCGCGACGCCGCCGCCCGCCGGGAACGCGCCCGCCTCGGAAGCCGACGCCACGGCCGGTCCCCGCGTCGCGATCCGCTTCGTGGACGAAGCGGGTCGGGCCATCGACGGCGAGGACGTGCGACGTCGGTACGAGGCGGCCCAGATCCCCGCGTCGGTCACGTTCGTCAACGAGGCGGCGCTCCAGGCCGGCGGCATCGAGGGGATCCTCGCGCGCTTCTTCGGCCCGCGGGACGCCTGGCAGACCGACGCGTCGCTCGCCTGGAGCGCGAACGGCGGCGACGTCGTGGCGCCGAAGCCGGGGCGGTGGCGCGTGTTCCTCTCGCGGCCCGGCGCGGCGCCGTTCCTCAGCGACGCCGTCCTGGCGAGCGACGGGGCCGTGCCGCTCGAGATCCCGCTCCCCGCCCATCCGAGGACGGTGCACGTCCGGCTCCTCGCCGAGGAGACGGGCGACGCGCTCGCCGGCGCGACCGTGACGCCGTTCCACGAGCGAGGCGACGACGACGCCTTCTTCCGGGGCGCGTCGCTCGTCGCGGACAGGGGCGGCGAGCTCGACCTGCCGGTCTACGTCCCGCGGCCGGGCGAGCGGCCGGCGCGCGGCCCCACCTGGTGGGTGATCGCGCCGGGACGCGCGGCCGCCGTCCCGAACCTCGACCTCGAGCGAATCGCCCCGGGACGGGACCACGAGGTCCGCGTCGCGCGGACGGCGACGATCGAGGGGAAGGCGTACGGTCCGAGTGGCGAGCCGGCCCGCGGCGGGGAGGTGGTCTGGAGCCGGAAGGGTCTCGTCCTCCGCTCGCCGGTCGGGGACGACGGCGCGTTCCGGATCCAAGGCGTGGCGGCCCAGCCCGGGCCGGGGGGCGAGTCGATCGCGCTGCTCGGCGCGGGGCCGCCCGGCGTGAAGAAGGTCCACGTCCGGTCGGGCGAGGTGACGGAGGTCGAGCTCGGGAATCCCGCGGGCGCGGGGTCCGGGGCAGGGATCGCGGTCCGCGTCACGGCGAACGGCACGCCCCTCGGCGGCGTCGCGGTGAGCCTGGCCGAGGGGCAGGAGCGGCGGGTCGTCGTCACGGACGCGGACGGGCGCGCGCGGTTCACGGCCAAGGGGGCGGGCGCGTTCCGCACCGAGATCTGGCTCGGCGACCCGAGCCTCGTGGACGACTTCGTGCTGCGCACCCCGGAGCCGATCCCGGTCGCCGCGGGCGAAGAGAAGGTCGTGGCGGTCGAGCTCCCCGCCGGCCGTCTCCTCGTCCGCATCCTGGACGCCGAGACGGGGAAGCCCGTCGCCGGCGCGGCCGCCATGGCGCGGCCGGCCTCGCGCGAGCGCGCGCGGGCGTCGATCGCGGGATTCGAGGGGAACGTCGGGTGGTCGGGCCGCGCGTCCGGCGACGGCGAGGTGCGGATGCTCGCCCTTCCCCCCGGCGAGCCCCACGTGGTGAGCGTCCGCGCGGAGGGCTACGCGGACGTCGAGCAGAAGGACGTGTTCCCGACGTCCGACGCGACGCCCGTCCTGGTCGAGATCCGGCTCGCGAGGAAGCGCTGAGGCGCGGCGGGCGCCCTACGGCCGCGGGGCGACGCGCGGCGCGGCGGGGGGCGCGGGCGGCGCGGACGCCGGGAAGAGGACGACGGAGACGAGGGCGAGGAAGAGGGCGCGTCGCATGCGGGGCGTAACGCGCACGAACCGCCGGGGTTCGAGCCCCGTTCTTCTCCTTGGGGCATGACGGCACGAGGGCCCGGGAGCGCTACGCGGGAGGCTCGCGGCGCGTCCGTTTCGTCTCGCCGCGGCGGCGCTTCGCGTCGAGGCGACGCTCCTTCGAGGCGCGCGTCGGCCGGGTCTTCTTGCGACGCTTCGGCCGCTCGAGCGCGCGCGCGAGGAGGTCGCGAAATCGTTCGATCGCCTCCTCGACGTTTCGCTTCTGGTCGCGGTGGGACTCGACCGCGACGAGGACGTCGCCGGCCGCCGTGAGACGCGACGCGAGCCGACGGCGGAGCCACGCGCGGTCCGCGTCGCCGAGCGCCGCGGAGTCGTCGAGGTTCCACCGGAGCAACACCTTCGTGGCCGTCTTGTTCACGTGCTGGCCGCCGGGGCCGCCGGACCGCGCGTACGAGAGCGCGACCTCCGCCGGGGGGATCGCGACCCGCGCGTTCACCCGGATCGGCTCGGCGACGCGCGGCACCGTCCCGCCCTCACGTCGCGGCGGTGGCGAGCACGCGCTCGACCGCCTCGCCCCGCGCCACGAGGATCTCGCTCGCGAGACCGAGGAAGAGGCCGTGCTCGACCACGCCCGGGATCGACGAGAGGGCCGCGCCGAGCGCGTCCGGGTCCTCGATCCCGCCGCTCGCGCAGTCGAGGATCCGGTTGCCCTCGTCCGTGGTGTAGGGCGCGCCGTCCCGCGCGCGGCGGAGCCTCGGCTCGAGACCGAGCGCGCGGACGCGCTCCGACACGAGCGTCGCGGCGAAGGGGATCACCTCGACGGGGAGGGGGAAGGCGCCGAGCCGCGCGACCATCTTCGATGCGTCGGCCACCACGATCATCCGCGCGCTGGCGGACGCGACGACCTTCTCGTGGAGCAGCGCGCCGCCGCCGCCCTTGACGAGGCGAAGGCGCGGGTCGACCTCGTCGGCGCCGTCGATCGTGACGTCGAGCCGCGGCTCCCGGTCGAGGTCGTCGAGCAAGATCCCCACCTCGGTCGCGACGCGCGCGGTCTCGCGCGACGTCGGGACCCCGACGATCCTCAGGCCCTCGGCCACCCGCACGCCGAGCGCCCGGACCGCGTGAAGCGCGGTGCTCCCGGAGCCGAGCCCGACGCGCATCCCGTCCGAGACCTCGGCCACGGCGGCGAGGGCGGCGGCGCGCTTCTCGAGGTCTCGATCGGTCATGGGAGAAGCCTACGCGGCCCGTTGCCGAGCGCGAAGTCCCCGCCGTGCGCGCGCGCGGTTTTCGCGGTAGAACCGGGGCCATGACGAACGGGAACCACGAGCTGTCGGGACGCGTGGCGCTGGTGACCGGCGCGACGTCGGGCATCGGCCGCGCGATCGCCGGGCGGCTGGCCGGCCTGGGCGCGGCCGTGGCCGTGACGGGCCGGCGGGCCGCCGTCCTCGCGGAGGTCGTCGCCTCGATCCGCGGGGCGGGCGGCGAGGCCCTCGCGGTGGCGGGCGACGTCCGCGAGGAACGGCACGCCGAGGAGGCGGTCCTCGCGACCGTCGAGGCGTTCGGGGGGCTCACGATCCTCGTCAACAACGCGGGCGTGATCGGGTCCGGGCCCATCGAGGGGACGTCCACCGAGGAGTGGAACCGTCTCCTCGACGTGGACCTCACGGGCCCGTTCCTCTTCTGCCGGGCCGCCGTCCCCCACCTGAAGGGGCGTCCGGGCGCGGCTATCGTCAACGTCTCGAGCGTCGCGGGGCGCCGCCCCTACCCGAACCTCGGCCCCTACTGCGTGGCGAAGGCCGGCCTCGACATGCTCACCGAGTGCCTCGCGCTCGAGCTCGCCCCGCACGGCGTCCGCGTGAACGCCGTGAACCCCGGCGTGGTGGTGACGAACCTGCACCGGGCGTCGAACGCGGTGTCCGACTACGACGCGTTCCTCGAGCGCTCGAAGAGCACGCACCCGCTCGGGTTCGTGGGCGACCCCGAGGACGTCGCCGATCTCGTCCAGTTCGTCGTGTCCGACCGGGCCCGCTGGATCACCGGTGGGCTCCTTCCCCTCGACGGCGGCCGCGCGCTGACGTCGCTGCGATAGGTTCCCGTGGCCGAGCTCCAGTCCGCCGGACGGCCGAGGCTCTTCCTCCTGGTTCTGCTCGTGCTCCTGATCGGAGCGGCCGGCGCGCTCACCCTCGCGCCGCTGATCCACGAAGGCCCCGTCCCGCCGGCCCGCGGCGACGCCGCCGTGACCGTGGCCGCGCCCGGAGGGGGCGCGCTCGCGGGGGTGTTCCACCTCACGGCGACGGGCGAGGGGCGACCGCCGCTCGATCTCCAGGTGCCGATCGAGGCGGGCACGCGCGCCCTGGACGTCGCGGTCGTGCTCGCGGAACGCTGCCGCGAGGCGGGCTGGGAGGACACCGAGACCCTCGGCAGCTCGGTGCACCTGTCCCGCGTGTCGTCCGTGGGCGCGGGCGCGGGCACGACGGGCCTCGGCGTGACCACCGCGCTCGCCGCCCACGACGTGGACGGCAACCGCTTCCGCCTGCGCGTGGCGCGGGAGACCGGCGCGTCGGTGGCGGAACGACTGAACATCGTGGCCGCGGGCCGGAAGGGACCCGGCGCGCGCGAGGTGAACCTCGAGATCGGAGCCCGGGAGCGTCCCGAGTCGGTCCTCCTGCGGCTCGGGAAGCTCCTCGCCGAGGAAGGGTGGTCGATCGACCACCCGACCCCCGAGCCCGACCACGTGGACCTGGAGACCCTCCCGTTCGGGCACCCCCTCGAACAGCTGATGCTCACGTACGGCCTGCCGAAGGACGCCCCCCCCGCCGCCGCGACCCTCACGTGGACCGTCGAGGTCCGGTGAGGGGGGCCGAGGTCCACCCTCCCTTGCGGGGGGGCGCCCTCCCCCGTAGGACGTGTGCGGGCCGCTCGGGGCCCGGGAGGACCCGATGCTCTGCCCCGCCTGCCGCGAGCCCATGGTGATCGTCGAGGTCGAGGGCGTCGAGCTCGACGCCTGCCCCTCCAAGCACGGGCTCTGGTTCGACAAGCAGGAGATCGGCCAGCTCTACCACCTCGCGGGCGCGCCCGAGGGGCTCGAGCACCTCGAGGAGCAGCTCCACGCGCAGGCGGACCAGCGACGCCGGCGACGTTGCCCGCGTTGCCGGGCGCCGATGGAGCTGGTCGTCGGGCCGGACGACGAGTCCGTCGTGCTCGACCGCTGCCGGCGCGGACACGGCCTGTGGTTCGACCGCGGCGAGGTGGAGGCGCTGCTCACCGCCTCGCTCGGCGAGGACGACGCGCCGCTCCGCCGCATCCGGAGCTTCCTCGGCGGGTTCTCCGCACCGGCGCGCGAGGAGGGAACGCGATGATCGTCTGGATCCTCTTGGGGATCGCGCTCCTGCTCGTGCTGTGGTTTGTGGCCATCTACAACCGCCTGGTGGCCCTCAAGAACGAGAAGGACAACGGCTGGTCGCAGATCGACGTGCAGCTGAAGCGGCGCCACGACCTGATCCCTCCGCTCGTCGAGACGGTGAAGGGCTACGCGAAGCACGAGCGCGAGGTCCTGGACCAGGTGGTCCAGGCGCGCAGCGCCGCGGTCTCGGCCCACGGCCCGGCGGAGGCGTCGGCGGCCGAAGGCGTGCTCGGCGCCCTGCTCGGACGGGTGTTCGCGCTCGTCGAGGCATACCCGGACCTCAAGGCCAACCAGAACTTCCTGGCCCTCCAGGAGGAGCTCACCAGCACGGAGAACAAGATCGCGTTCGCGAGACAGGCCTACAACGACGCGGCGACGCGCTACAACACCGCGCGGGAGGTGTTCCCCGCAAACCTCATCGCGGGCGGCTTCCCCCGGGCCGAGTTCTTCCGGGTCGAGCTGGTCTCGGAGCGCGCGGTGCCCACCGTCGGCTTCGGCGGCCAGGGCTGAGCGCCTCCCATGTGGGACCAGATCCGATCGAACCGGCGGCGCAGCGTCTTCGTGGTGACCGCGATGGGCGTGCTGCTCGTCGCCGTGGGGATGGCGCTGGGCGCGACCTTCGCCGGGACGCGGCAGGGCATCCTCTGGGGCGGCGGCATCGCGTTCGGGCTCTGGCTCGTCCAGTGGATCGTGATGCGGAGCTCGGGCGACGACATCCTGCTCCAGATGGCCGGCGCGAAGGAGATCCAGAAGGCGGACCATCCACAGCTCTTCAACGTCGTCGAGGAGATGACGATCGCGGCCAATCTCGGCCAGATGCCGCGCGTGTTCATCGTGGACGACCCGTCGCCCAACGCCTTCGCGGTGGGCCGGGACCCGGACCGGGCGGCCGTCGCCGTGACGATCGGGCTCTTGAAGCGCATGAACCGCGACGAGCTCCAGGGCGTGATCGGCCACGAGATCGGTCACGTGAAGAACCGGGACGTCGCGCTGATGACGACGGCCGGCATCATGGCCGGGGCGATCGTGCTCCTGGCCGAGGTGGGGCTTCGCGCGCTCTGGTGGACGGGCGGGTCTCGGCGCTCCCGGGACAGCGGCGGGGGTGGCGCGCAGGCCGTGATGATGATCGTGTCCGTTCTGTTGCTGATCCTCGCCCCCATCCTCGCGCAGCTCATCTACCTCGCGCTCTCGCGCCGCCGCGAGTACCTCGCGGACGCCTCCTCGGCCATGTTCACGCGGTACCCGGAGGGACTCGCGTCCGCCCTCGAGAAGCTCGGCGGCGCGTCGGTCCCCCAGGCCGACCAGAGCCGCGTCACGGCGCCGATGTACATCGTCCGGCCGCTGAAGCAGGGCGAGCACCGCAGCTTGTCGGAGGCCTTCGCGACCCACCCGCCCCTCGAGAAGCGGATCCGGATCCTGCGCAGCATGGGCGGCCGAGCGGACCCGCGCGCGTACGACGAAGCGTGGCGACGGGTCCAGGGGAAGAAGGACCACGTGGTCGGCACGGGCTCGCTCGCGGACGCCGCCGAGACCGAGGCCCGGCCGGCCGCGTCGGGCGATGCCCCGTCCGAGCCGGCGCGCCTGCGCGAGGCCTCCGATGCGTACCTCGCGGGCGCGGGCTACCAGAAGGTCCACTGCGCCACGTGCGGCGCGACGCTCAAGATCCCGCCCGAGCTCCAGGGACGCGTCCAGAGCTGCCTCCGCTGCGGCGCGCCCCTCTGAGGCTCGGCCCTTCGCGCGGGGCGCCCGGTCAGAGTGCGAAGACCGCGCCCTCCGCGAGGACCTCGAAGCCCGGGGGCAACGTCGGACGGCGCGCGGGGGCAGGATCGATGAGCGGGTTCGTGTGGTTCAGGTGCGTGAAGTGGACCCTGCCGCGGGCGCCCGCGAGGGCCACGACGCTCTGGCGGACGAGCGGATGGGGCACGGACGAGACCTCGCGCCGTGGGAGCTCGTTCGCGTCGTAGAAGGTGCCGTCCACGAGGGCCACGTCCGCGCCCCGCACGCGCTGGACGAGATCGTCGGTCCAGCGGTCCGTGTCGGGCAGGTAGACGAGGCGGCGCGAAGGCCCGACCACCTCGACGCCGACGGTGTCCGTGTCCTCGCCGCGGTGGGGTGACGCGAAGGGGACGACCGCGACGCCGTCGAAGGGGAGCGGCGTGCCGGGCGCGATCGTCTCGAGGGTGACCTCTGCCCGGTCCACCAGGTGACTCCACGGGCGGTTCCCCGCGAGGAACGACGCCATGCGCGGGGTCGCGTGGATCGGGAGGCCTTTCGCGTCCATCGCCTCGCGGCCGAGGAACGCGAGGCCCAGGTAGTGGCCCACGTGGGCGTGGGTCAGGAGCAGCGCGTCGAGGCGCGGACCCGCGAGGCCGAGGTCTCGACCGAGCCGCGCGGCCTGGAGGGGGAGGTCGGGCGTCGCGTCCACCACGAGGACGCGGCCGCTCGCGCCGATCACCGCGATCGAAGCCACGAGACGGCG
The DNA here is from genome assembly GCA_963752285.1 of uncultured Planctomycetota bacterium. GTDB lineage: Bacteria > Planctomycetota > PLA2 > PLA2 > JAEUHO01 > CAVVXN01. The sequence continues at coordinate 368,614 of CAVVXN010000003.1, read as the reverse complement.
CGCGCCGGGGTCGTCCCGCGCCGCGGCGCAGGTCGCGCACGCGCAGCCGGCGTGGGGCACGCCGCCGTCCTGCGTGGTGCCGAGGACCCGGACCTCGACCGTCATGCCGGCGGGCGGGACGACCCGGCGACGTGGCTCTCGTCGGCGTGGGTGCCGCCGTCGTCGTCGAGGTCCGTGGGAAGGAGCGGATAGGGGTCCGCGTGGACGTTCACGAGCGCGCCGGGCCGCTCCTTCTCGATCGCGATCCGCACGCGCTCCGAGAGCCGATGCGCCTCGACGAACGAGAGGTCGCGGTCGAACTGCACGTGGCAGTCCATGAAGATGTTCGGCCCCGCCTTGCGCGTGCGAATGTCGTGGAGGCCGCGCATCTCGGGGACCCGCCGCTGCACGGCCTCGATCAAGTCGGTCACGTGCTCCTCGGGAAGACCCTTGTCCATCAGCTCGTCCGCCGATCGCATCAGCACCCGGACCGCGGTGCCGAGGACCACGAACGCGACGGCCGTGGCCACGACCCCGTCGATCCACTGCCAGCCGAGGAGCCGGATCGAGAGCAGGGCCACCAGCACGCCGAGGTTCGTCCACACGTCGCTCGCGTAGTGGACCGCGTCGGCCGCGATGGCGACGGATCCGGTGCGCCGCGCGGTGCGACGGAGCCGCCACGTGATCCACACGCTGGCAATCGTCGAGATCACCATGACCACGATGCCGAGCTCCTCGTGCTGGATCCCCTCGCCCGCGATGAGACGACGGACGCCCTCGACCAGGAGGAAGAAGCCCGAGAAGCCGACCACGACGGACTGCGCGAGGCCCGCCAGGCCCTCGGCCTTCCCGTGGCCGTACGCGTGGTCCTCGTCCGCGGGGCGGCCCGCGACACGGACCGCCAGGTAGTTGACGGAGGACGCGATGACGTCCATGAACGAGTCTACGAGCGACGCCACGACGGCGAGGGAGCCCGTGAAGATCGCGGCCGCGAGCTTCAAGACGCCGAGGCTGGAGGCGGTCAGGACGCTCAGCTTCGCGACGGAGACGTTCGCGTGCGAGGCGTCGGTGCCGGTGAGGGGGGTGGAGGCGGAGAGGACCACGGCGAGAGCGTACCCGAGGAAGGCGAGGGATCCGTCAGGGCGACGGGAGGTAGCCGTAGACCCCGGGCTCCGCCTGCATCGCCTTCACGAAGGCCGCGGGGTCGGCCTCGAACTTCTGCACGCAGCCGCGGCAGCAGAAACCGAACTTCTGGCCCTCGTACTCGACGGTGCCGCCGCGTGCGGTGACGAGCCGCTTCATGACGGGGCACAGACCGTTCGCCGTGCCCGCGGCCTCGCGCGCCTGTCGCAGCTCGGCGTTCGTCGGCCCCGGGCGGTCGTACGCGTACGCCGTCGGGTCGGCCCGCATCTCGCGGAGGTACGTCCCCGTCGCCGCCCGGAACTTCCCGACGCAGCCGGGGCAGCAGAAGCCGATCTTCTGGCCCTCGACCTCGACCACGCCGCCGCTCTTCTTCACGGGGCGGTGCATCACGGGGCAGAGGCCGTTGGCCGTCCCCGCGTCCGTCTTCGCGCGGACGAGCGCATCGGTGGTCGGCCACCGGGAGACGTACCCGTACCGCGCCGGGTCGGCGCGCAGGGTTTCGAGGTAGCGCACGGGGTCGGACTCGAACGTGGACCGCGCGTCGGACGTCGCGAACCCGATCTTCTCGTCGCGGTACGTCGCCGTGCCGGCGTCGGCCGTGACGAGGCGGGCCGTGACCGGACAGAGGCCGTTCACGGAGCCGGCGGCTTCCCGCGCGGCGGACAGGGGGTCGGGGGCCGGGTCGCCGGCCCGCGCCAGGGTCGGCGCCAGGAGGGCCGCCGCCAGGGCCAGCGTCGCGCTCGAGAGGGCGAATCTCATCGGGTGGTCTCCTCGAAAATCTGGGTCGGGAGTCGTTTTGCTCGAAAATCTGGGTCGGGAGTCGTTTTGAGGCGGAGTGCGTTGGCTACCACCGAGACCGAGCTCAGGCTCATGGCCGCGGCGGCGATGATCGGGCTCAACAGGAGGCCGAAGACGGGGTAGAGGACCCCGGCGGCGACGGGGACGCCGAGCGAGTTGTAGACGAACGCGAAGAGCAGGTTCTGGCGGATGTTCCGCATCGTCGCGCGACTGAGCCGGCGTGCGCGGACGATGCCCTGGAGGTCGCCCTTGACGAGCGTCACGCCCGCGCTCTCCATCGCGACGTCGGTCCCCGTCCCCATCGCGATCCCGACCTGGGCCGCCGCGAGCGCGGGCGCGTCGTTCACGCCGTCGCCCGCCATCGCGACCACGGCTCCCTCGGCCTGGAGCCGCCGCACGGCCTTCGCCTTGTCCTCGGGCAGCACCTCCGCCAGGACGTCCTCGATGCCGAGCCGCCTCGCCACCGCCTCCGCGGTCGTCCGGTTGTCGCCGGTGAGCATGACCACGCGCAGGCCCTCCTCGCACAGCGCCCGGATCGCGTCCGGAGTAGACGCCTTGACCGGGTCTGCGACGCCGAGGAGGCCCGCGGGCCGGCCGTCCACGGCGACGAACATCACGGTCCGCCCCTCGCGGCGGAGCGCCTCCGCGCGGTCCGCGAGGGGGCCGACGTCGATCCCCTCGTCCGCGAGGAGCCTCGCGTTCCCGAGCGCGACCCGGCGGCCGGAGACGACCGCGACGGCGCCCTTCCCCGTCACCGACTCGAAGTCCCGGGCGTCCAGCGACGCCGCACCCCGATCCCGGGCGCCCTCGACGATCGCCGCGGCGAGCGGGTGCTCACTCCCCTTCTCGACGGCGGCCGCCCACGCGAGGAGGTCTTCCTCGCGGATCGATCCCTCGGGCTCGACGGCGACGAGCCGCGGCTTCCCCTCCGTCAGCGTTCCGGTCTTGTCCACGACGAGCGTGTCCACCTGTCGGAGGACCTCGATCGCCTCGGCGTTCTTGAACAGCACGCCGAGCTGGGCGCCCCGGCCCGTCGCCACCATGATCGACATCGGCGTCGCGAGGCCGAGCGCGCACGGGCAGGCGATGATCAGCACCGCGACCGCGTTGATGATCGCGTGCGCCATCTTCGGGGTCGGGCCGAACGAGGCCCAGACCACGAAGGTGACCACCGCGATCGCGACCACCACCGGCACGAAGTAGCCGGCCGCCACGTCGGCGAGCCTCTGGATCGGCGCCCGGCTGCGCTGGGCCTCCGACACCATGCGGACGATCTGGGCGAGCAGCGTGTCCGCGCCGATCTTGTCCGCACGCATCACGACGGAGCCCGTGCCGTTCACCGTCGCTCCGATCAACCGATCGCCCGGGCCCTTCTCGACGGGGATCGACTCGCCGGTCACCATCGACTCGTCCACGGCGCTCTTGCCCTCGACCACCTCGCCGTCCACGGGGACCTTCTCGCCGGGCCGGATCCGGAGGCGGTCGCCGACGCGCACGTCGTAGAGCGGGACGTCGTGCTCGCTCCCGTCTTCGATCCGGCGCGCCGTCTTGGGCGCGAGGCCCAGGAGCGCGCGAATCGCCGCGCCCGTCGAGCTGCGCGCTCGCAGCTCGAGCACCTGGCCCAGGAGGACGAGGGTCACGATCACCGCCGCGGCCTCGAAGTAGACGTCCACCGTTCCCCCCGGACCGTAGAACGCCGGGGGGAAGATCCCCGGCGCCAGGGTCGCGACGAGGCTGTACGTCCACGCGACGCCGGTCCCGAGGCCGATCAGCGTGAACATGTTGAGGTTCCGGGTCCGGAGCGAGGCGATCGCCCGGACGAAGAACGGCCAGCCGCCCCAGAGCACGACGGGGGTCGCGAGAACGCCCTCGATCACGTTCCGGGTCGCGTGCGAACCGAGGAACGCGAGATCCACGCCGGGAAGCGCCTCGCCCATCGCGACGAACACCGTGGGGATCGTGAGCACGAGGCTCGCCCAGAAGCGGCGCCGCATGTCGACGAGCTCGGCGCTCTCCTCCTCGTTCTCCGAGGCCGGAACGCTCCGTTCGAGGGCCATGCCGCATAGGGGGCACGCGCCCGGGTGGTCCTGCCTCACCTCCGGGTGCATCGGGCAGGTCCACGTCGCGTCGGCGGCCGCCGCGGCCTCCGGCGGCGGCGCCTCGGGCGACTTCGGCGCGAGGTAGCGCCCGGGGTCCTCTGCGAATCGCTTCGCGCATCCCTCGCAGCAGAAGTGCCAGGTCCGCCCGCCGTGCTCGCGCGCGGGCGCGCGTTCGGGATCGACCGTCATGCCGCAGACCGGGTCGATCGGAAGGGTCGGGGATTCGCTCATCGAGACTCCGGGGCGGTCGGGGACGACGCCTCGGCCCGCGAGGCCCTCCGGGCGGCGAGGCGCATCTGGATGTCCTTCCCGACGAGGAAGATGACGGGGTAGACGAGGAGCTCCATCAGGAAGCTCGTGACGAGGCCCCCGACCATCGGAGCGGCCATCCGCTTCATGACGTCCGAGCCGGCGCTCGTCCCGAACATGATCGGGAGCAGGCCGATCGTGGTCGTGGCCACCGTCATGGTCTTGGGGCGGATCCGCTTCACCGCGCCGTCGTGGATCGCGGCACGGAGGTCGGCGCGATCGCGCATGCGCCCCTCCTTGCGGAATCGCTCGAACGAGGTGTCGAGGTAGAGCAGCATGACGACGCCGGTCTCCGCGTCGAGCCCCGCGAGGGCGATGATGCCCACCCAGACCGCCAGCGAGAGGTTGTAGCCCGAGAAGTAGAGGAACCACATCGCGCCGACGAGGCTGAACGGAACGGCGAGAAGCACCACCGCGGTCCTGAACCAGCTCCGCGTGGAAGCGTAGAGGAGGAGCACGATCAGGAGGAGGGTGATGGGGATGATCAGCCGGAGGCGCTTCGTGGCGGCCTGCATGTACTCGTACTGCCCGGACCACGCGAGCGTGTAGCCCGAGGGCATCGCGACGTGCTCGGCGACGACCCGCTTCGCCTTCTCCACCCAGCCCCCGATGTCGGACGTGGAGAGGTCCACGTAGATCCACGCGGTCTTGCGCGCGTTCTCGCTCTTGATCGCCGGGGGGCCCTTGTGGATCCGGACGTTCGCGACCTGGGCGAGCGGGACCTGTGCCCCGCCCGGCGTGGAGACCAGCGTGCGCTCGAGCGCGGGGAGGTTGTCCCGGAGCTCGCGCATGTAGCGGAGGTTCACCGGATACCGCTCGAGCCCCTCGACGGTGGTCGTGAGGTTCATCCCGCCCATCGCCGACATGATCACGTCCTGGACCTGTCCCACGGTCAGCCCGTATCGGGCGGCTTTCTCGCGGTCCACGTCGAAGTCCAGGTAGTTGCCGCCGACCGTCTTCTCGGGATAGGCCGAGACCGTGCCGGGAATGGTCCGCACCTCGCTGGCGATGCGCTGGGCGAGGTCCGCGAGCTGCCCGAGGTCCTCTCCCATGATCTTGATCCCGACGGGCGTCTTGATGCCGGTCGAGAGCATGTCGATGCGGGTCTTGATGGGCATCGTCCACGCGTTCGTGAGGCCGGGGAAGTGGACGACGTCGTTCAGGCCCTCGTGGTGGGTCCCGTCCGGGTCGTGCCAGCCGTAGGTGAGCTCCTGGATCGTGATGGGGCGCTCGACCTCCCCGAGGCCGAGGAAGCCGGGCACCTTCCTGGTCCTCCACTTGGACGGGTCGCGATGCAGCGTGATCGTGGTCTCGATCATCGAGAGCGGCGCGGGATCGGTCGCCGTCTCGGACCGCCCGATCTTGCCGAAGACGTTCTGGACCTCCGGGAAGGTCGCGATCAGCTTGTCGGTCTGCTGCAGGATCTGGCGCGCCTTCGTGACACTGATCCCCGGGTCGGTCGTCGGCATGTAGAGGAGGTCGCCCTCCTCGAGCGGCGGCATGAACTCGCTGCCGAGCTTGGAGAAGGGGTAGATCATGCTCGCCATCAGAACGACGGCGATCCCGAGGGTCAGCCACTTCCCCTTCAGGGCCAGCCAGAAGAACGGCTCGTAGAGACGGATCAGGACGTGGGAGACGGGGCTCTTCTGCTCGGCGAGGATCCGCTGCGGGAGGAGGAGCACGACGGCGAAGGCGACCCAAGAGAGGCCCACGAGCGGCCAGTGGTCCACCAGCCAGCGGGTGGTGGGCGAGCTCAGGTCCTTGGGGACGAGCAGCGCCCACCCCGCGAGCAACAGCAGCGGCAGCGCCGCGGCCAGCGTGATGATGCGGAACCGCACGCGCCGAGCCATCGCCGGGGGAAGGGCGTGGCGCCGAACGAAGAACACCATGAGCACGGGGATCATGGTCACGGCAAGCAGGGCCGCGGTGGCCATCGCGAAGGTCTTCGTGTACGCGAGGGGCTTGAACATCCGGCCCGACTGCTCGCCGAGCACGAAGACGGGGAGGAAGGAGACCGTGATGACGAGGAGGGAGAAGAAGAGGCTCGGCCCGACCTCCTTCGCCGCGTCCGTGATGATCTGCTCGTGGCTCCGCTCGCCCTTCTCCCGTTCGTAGTGCTTGTGCGCGTTCTCGACCATGATGATCGAGGAGTCGACCATCACGCCGATCGCGATCGCGATCCCGCCCAGGCTCATGATGTTCGCGTTGATGCCCAGGAGGTTCATGAGGATCAGCGACACGAGCACGCCCGTCGGCAGGACGAACACCGCGACGAACGCGCTGCGAACGTGGAGCAGGAAGATCACGCACACGAGCGCGACGACCAGCATCTCCTCGAGGAGCTTCTCCTTGAGCGTGTCCACGGCGCGCTCGATGAGGTCGGAGCGGTCGTAGTCGGTCCGAACCGTCACCCCGGCGGGGAGACCGTTCTCGAGGTCCTGGATCTTCGCCTTCGTGCGACGGATCACCTCCAGCGCGTTCTCGCCGAAGCGCATGACGACGATGCCGCCCGCCACCTCCCCCTCGCCGTTGCGCTCCGCGAGTCCGCGGCGGAGCTCCGGACCGACCTGCACGGTAGCGACGTCGCCGAGCAGGATCGGCGTCCCCGCCGACGTGGCCCCGAGGGGGATCTGCCGCAGGTCCTCGACGACCTGTCGCTTTCGCACGCGCGTGAGGGGGACGCCCTCCCTCTTCGCCTCCGCGCGCTCTCTGTCCGTGAGCTCGCCCAGGTAGCCGCGCCCCCGGACCATGAACTCGGTCTCGGACTGCTCGAGGAGTCGGCCGCCCACGTCGTTGTTGGAGCTCTGGATCGCCGACCTGACCTTGCCGAGCGGGATCCCGTAGGCGAGGAGCTTGTCGGGGTCCACCACGACCTGGTACTGGCGGACGAAGCCCCCGATCGAGGCCACCTCCGAGACGCCGGGCACCGAGGTCAGCTCGTAGCGCAGGTACCAGTCCTCGAGGCTCCTCAGCTCCGAGAGGTCGTACTGGGCCAGGCGGAGCTCGGTCTTCCCGTCGAGCGGGCAGACGCCCGGCTCGTCGAACACCCGCACCCGCCGGAGAGCGTCCTGACGGCGCGGCGGCGCCTCTTCCTTCTTCTCGTACCAGCGGTCCTCGTCGGGGTCGTGCCAGATCCCGCGGGGGTGCTCGGGACAGTAGTAGCCGTTCGCGAGGCTGTACTCGTAGACCCAGCCGACGCCCGTGGCGTCCGGGCCCAGCGACGGCGTGACGCCCGGGGGGAGCCTCCCGCGTGCGAAGTTCAGGTACTCCAGCACGCGCGAACGGGCCCAGTAGAGGTCCGTCCCGTCCTCGAAGATCACGTAGACGAACGACAGACCGAAGAACGAGTAACCGCGAACGACCTTCGCGTACGGCACGGCGAGCATCGCCGTGGTCAACGGGTACGTGACCTGGTCCTCGACCACCTGCGGCGCCTGGCCGGGGTACTCCGTCAAGACGATCACCTGGACGTCGGAGAGGTCCGGGATCGCGTCGAGCTTGATGGCGTAGGCCGAGTAGATGCCCCCCGCGAACGCGAGGAACGCCAGGAGCAGCACCAGGAGCTTGTTCCGGATGCAGGCGGCGATGAGGCGACCGATCATCGGTTCTCCCGCGAATCAGTCGTGGATGTCGATCTTCAGACCCTGACCGCGTAGCTTCTCGAGGTACGGCTTCGGGTCCTTCAGGAACAGGTCCGGGCAGCCGCCGCAGCAGAAGTAGATGCGGTAGCCCTTGTAGTCCACGTAGACCTCGGGATCGGGCTCCCCGCCCATGACGGGGCACTCCTTCGGGACGATCGGGATCAGACCCGCGGGCGCGCGGAAGCGATCGTCCATCGCCGGCGCCTCCTCGGGATTCGGGCCCGCAGCGGGAGCCGCGGCGCCCTGCTCGCCGTCGCCCGACGGGATCGCGCCCATCCGGCGGAGCTTCTCCATGTACTTCTCGGGCTCGGCGAGGAAGCGCGGCGGGCAGCCGCTGCAGCAGAAGAAGACGCGGTAGCCGTGGTAGTCCACGTACACGTCGGGGACCGGTTGGCCTCCCATGACCGGACACACGTCTCCTACGACCGGCACGAGACCCGGCGGCGCGGTAAAGGCGGACGGGGGCGGCGCGGGCGGCGTCTCGGAGGGGATCGGCTCCGGGCCCGGCTTCGGTTCCGAGGGCGACGGCGCCGCGGCACCGGGGGACCCGGTGGCGGCCGTCGCCTTCCGACCCGCGAGCATCTTCTGGATGGCTTCCTTGATCTTCGACTCCGAGTCCAGGAGGAACTGGCCCGAGGTCACGACCTGCTCCCCGGGGACCAGGCCCTTCACGACTTCCCGCTGTCCGCCGCGCGCCTCGAGCCCCACGCGGACCTCGCGCGGATCGAACGTCCCCTTCCCTCTCGCGACGAACACGATCTGCCTCGTCCCGGTGTCGAGCACGGCCTCGCCGGGCACGAGCACCGCCTCGTCGGAGAGCTTCGACTCGATGTAGACCGTCGCGTACATGTCCGGCAGCAGCTCGCGCCCCGGGTTGTCGAAGACGAGCCGCACCTTCCGGTCGCGCGTCGTCGGGTCGAGGTAGGGGTAGATGAAGTCCACCGTCCCTTCGAACACCTCGCCCGGATAGTACGGAAGGTCCATCCGCGCGTGCTGTCCCACCTCGACCCACGGGAACTCGTACTCGAAGATCGACACGTTCACCCAGACCGTGTCGAGTCCCGCGATGCGATAGAGCGCCTCGCCCGGCTTGTAGTACGCGCCCTCGAGGACGTTCTTGTGGAGCACGATCCCCGAGAACGGGCTCTGCCAGACCAGGTCCTTCTGGGATGTGCCCCGTTTCAGGACCTCCTGGATCTGGTCCTCCGACACGTCCCAGCGCAGGAGCTTCTCTCGCGAGTGATCGAAGAGGCTCTGCCACTCCTTCCTCTGCTCGTCGGTCGTCGCGGCGTCGAGGTTCTTCTTCGTGCTGAGGAGCTCGTCCTGGGCCTGGACGACGTCGGGCGCGTACATCTCGAAGAGGGGATCCCCCTTCTTCACGCCGACACCCGTCTCGTCCACGAGCAGCTTGTCTACGTAGCCCCCGATCTTCAGCGAGACGACGCCGATGCTCCGCTCGTCGTAGAGGACGTTCCCGACCGCCCGGACCTCGTGGACGAGCGGCCCCCGCACGACGGGCGCGGTTCGAATCCCCATGTTCTGCTCGGTGGCGGGATCGATCCGGACGGTCGGGCCGCCCTTCACCTCGTCTTCGTAGACCGGGACGAGGTCCATGCCCATGGGGGACTTGCCGGGCCCGTCGCGAACGTAGGACGGGTCCATCGGCGCGACCCAGTAGAGGATCTTCCGGTCCTGCTTCTCGGCGGCGGGCGTCGACTCCCCCTCCGCCTCGAGCGGCGTGAGCTGCATGCCGCACTGCGGGCAGGTCCCGGGGTGGTCTTGGATCACCTCCGGGTGCATGCCGCAGGTGTAGAGCGTCGTGCCGCCTTGGCTCGACGAGGCGGACTCGCCGCTCGAGGCCGCCGGCGCGCCGAAACCGGCGTGGAGGAGGTAGCCTCCGCCGAGCCCGAGGAGCGCCGCAGCGACGGCGACCGGGAGGAGGATCGAGCTCTTCATCTCACTTGTCCTTTCCTTCCGCGGGGGCGAGGTCGGCCCCTACGGCGTCCAACATCCCGAGACGTCCCGAGAGATCGTCTCGGACCGCCGCCCGTTCCTGGAGGCGGAACTTGAGCCAGGTCCGTTGCGCGTCCAGGGCGTCCAGGAACTCCGCGACGCCCTCCTGCCAACCCGAGGCGAGCACGCGGTACGACTGCTCGGCCTTCGGCAGGAGGCTCGCCCGGTACAGCTCCGTCTGGCGCCACGCGGCGTCCCACCGAAACCACGCGTCCTTGACCTCGAAGCCGATGCGCGCGACGAGCTCGTCCCTCGTCTTTTGCATCGCCTCCAGGCGGCGGCGCACCTCCTGCAGGTACGAGGCGCTCTCGCCGAACCAGGGCTTGGGGCGCGAGGTGGGCTGGTCGGCGAACGGGGGCATCGTCCGGGCGCCCCCCACGCGCGTCCCGGCCCCTTCCTCGAACCGGCTGGAGCCGAGGGAGAGGTCGGGATAGGCCTGCGTCTCCATCAGCTCGATCAGGGCCTCGGTCCGCGCGATCTTCGCGTCGAGCGCCTGGATCTCCTGGCGCGAGGCGAGGGCCTTCTTCGCGAGCGGCTCCCAGTCCCTCGGCGGCGCGACCGCGGGTTCGGCCGAGGCGGCGCCGAGCGGGAAGTCGGGTTCCAGCCCGAGGATCGACGCGAGGCGCGCGCGCGCCGTGCCGAGACCCTCCTCCAACGTGACGAGCTCGTCCTCGAGCGTCGCGATCTCGGTCTGGGTCTTCAGGACGACGCCCTGCTTGGCCTGCCCGACCCCGTACTTCGACTCGGCGATCTGCACCACGCCGCGGAGGAGGTCGATGTTCCCCTTGACGATCCCGATCGCCTCCTGGGCGTAGACGTACTGGAAGTACGCCCTCCCGGCCGCCACGAGGGTCTGGCGGACGGTGCGCACGAGGTCCGCCCGGGCGACCTTCGCGTCGGCCTCCACGACCCGGCTCTTGAGCGCCATCGTCCCGGGGAAGGGGAAGTAGGCCTCCACCATCTCCCGCTGGCGCGGCGCGCCGAGGCGGAGGTCGAGGTCTTTCGTGAAGGCGGTGTACTGCCGGAGGAGCTGATCGAGGAAGGCCACCTGGCTGAACTGCTCGACCGTGGCACGGAACGAGTCCCGCGAGGACTGGACGGCCGGGCTCAGCTCGTAGGCCGCGCCGAGCACCGTGGGGAGATCGAGCGGCTGCCGGAGCCGGTCGCGCGTGATGCCCTCCGCGACCTCGAAGCCGAGCCGGGCGGGATCCGACGGGCGGCCCGCCGCCTCCGCTCGGTAGCGCTCGGCGATCTCCTCGAGCGCCTGGCGGGCCTTCTCGAACGTGGCTGCGTCCGTCGTGCCCGCCGACTCGGGGGCCGACGCCACGGGCTCCGTGGTCTCCCCCGCGAGCGCGCGACGCGCGAAGGCCGGCACCTGCCCCGCGGCGTACTCCTGTCGGAGCGCGCTCGCGTCGTGGCAGGCGACGAGACACAAGGGGAGCAGGACCAGGACGCGCCTCATTTCCTCGCCTCCGACGTCTGGGGCGCGAGGTTCGAGCCGGTCCACCGCTCGAGCCGCGCGATCGACTGCTGGTAGTCGGCCAGCGCGCGCTCCCGCGCGAGCGTGAAGTTGAGCCAGACCGTCTGCGCCTCGAGGTAGTCGCCGAGACGCATGCGGTCGTCCCGCGCGAGATCCTCCGCCGACGACATCACCTTCTCCGCCTGCGGGATCAGGCTGTCGCGGTAGAGAAGGACCAGGCGTTCCGCGTTCGCGAGCCGGACGTACCCGTCCTTGATCCCGGTGTACGTCTCGGCCACGACCTCGGTCCGACCCGCGACCGCCGCGTCGCGTTCCGCCTCGGCCTGGCGGGTCGCGGCCCGGTTCTTCGTGTCCCAGATCGGCAGCGTGAGCCCGACGGAGACGCCCCACGCGTCCTGCCCGTTGTCGGCGGGCGTCATCAGCGGCGGCGCGTTGGGCCCGACGCGCACGTAGCTCAGCCCGAGCGTGATGTCGGGCGCGCGCTGGCTCGCCGCGAGACGCTGTTTCCAAAACGCCTGCTCGATGCGGCGGTTCGAGATCCGGATCTCCTCGCGGTTTCGTACCGCCAGCCGGTAGAGGTCCGTCACCGGGACGCGGATCCGTGGGAAGTCGGGCTCGGGCGGCGCGCCGATCGGCGCCTCGGGGTCGCGGCCCATCAGGCCGTTCAGGCGCGTTCGCTCGGCGGAGATCAGCTCCTCCACCGTGACGAGGTCGTACTGGAGCTGGGCGAGCTGGGACTGCGCCTTCAAGACGTCGATCAGGAGCGCGTGGTCCTCGGTGAGGAGCTCGGACCCGAGTCCGGCGAGCCGCTCCGCCACCGCCTGGTTCTGACGAACGAGGTCGCGCGCGCGGAGGAGATAGCCGTACTCGTACCAACCGATCTTCGCGAGCACGAGCGCGTCGCGCGCGCCCGCCGCATAGCGCAGGCCCGCGATCCGCGCGCCTTCGGCGGCGACGTGCCCCGCCTGCGAGAGCTTGCCCGGCCACGGGATCCGCTGCTGGAAGGTGAACACCTGGTCCTGCGGCCCGACGCGCGTCTGGACGCTCTCCACGTAGGAGAGGACCGACAGCATCGGGTCCGGGAGGGCGGTCGCCTGGGGGACCTGCTCGATCGCGGCGCGCCACTCGGCCCGGAGCCTTTGGACGTCCGGATTTCGCGCGAGGACGGCGGCCAGCACGTCGTGGAGCGACCCGGGCGCGGGCGTGGCGGCGGCGGTGGACCGCGCGTCCGGCGCCGGCGCGGTGCGCCCGGCGGACACCGCCACACGCGTGGCGAGGGCCGGCCCTTGAGAATCCGCGGGCGCGGCGGGAACGACGACCGCGGGGCGCGCTTCCGACACCTCGGCCCGCCGAAGGGACGACCGGGCCCCCTCGGGGTCGAGGCTCGCCCGGCAACCACCGAGCAGGAGGGGCGACGCCAGGACGAGCGTCGCGAGGTGCGGGTGTCTCATTCTTGCGTTCACGAACCGTGCCCTCCTCCCGATCCTCGACGTCCGGTTGCCCGGGTCGGACGCGTTCCCGTCGTGGGCCACGTGCCGATGGGGCGAGGCGACGACGAGCGAGGAGAAGGAGGCCCCGGCTCCCCGACCGACGTCGCACGACGCGGGAACCCCTACGGGTTCCCGGGAAGGGACGCCGCTAGATCAGGAGGAGGGCGAGACCCGCCGGCTCGAGGCGCCATCGGTCGAGCCGTTCCCCGGGTCCGGCGCGCGGCCGAAGCGAACGGCTCGCGGCCGGCGCGAGCGCGGCCGCAGCGGGCGCGGCTCCCACGACAGGCACAGCGACCTGCGGGGAGACGGCGTCGCCCGCGGGCGCGATGGGCGCGGGCGGCTGGCAACACGCGCGACACGGCGCACCGGGCGCCCGCGGGCGGCGAATCGCAGGGAGCCGCGCCGGCACGGACGAGGGATCGGGGCACGCACGCTCCATCCCCCCGCAACAGCAGGGGGCGTCGCCGCGGGAGGATCCCGCGGACGAGGCCACGGCGGGGCGCGGAGCGTGGTGGCACGTGCACGGACGGATGCGGTTCCCGCCCGCGAGCGGGACGGCGAGGAGGAACGCCAGGAGGAGATTCAGCCCGCGTGCCACGTCGATGAACCTACGATCGTCCAGCCCGATCCGAAAGCGCGAGGTTCAGGGTTCCTGAAGGGTAGCCGAGGACCAAAGGCCCGTCCCCCGGTCAAAGGTTCCGACGGTACCTCCCGCCCACCTCGTAGAGCGCGTGCGTGATCTCGCCGAGCGTCGCGGCCCGCACGGTCTGCATCAGCTCCGCGAACACGTTCTCGCCCGAGCGCGCCACGTCCTTCAGCCGCTCGAGGGCGAGCGGGACGTCCTCGGCGTGCCGGCGCCGGAAGGCCTGGAGGTCGGCGAGGCGCTGGCGGCGCTCCTCGTCCGTCGAGCGCGAGAGCTGGCTCACGTGGCTGGTCAGGTCCTCGGCGTGGTCCGGCAGGAACGTGTTCACGCCGACGATCGGGAGCTCGCCCGAGTGCTTCCGGCGCTCGTAGAGGAGGCTCTCCTCCTGGATCCGGCCCCGCTGGTACTGCGTCTCCATCGCGCCGAGCACGCCGCCGCGGTCGTTCAGCCGCTCGAATTCCTCCAGGACGGCCGCCTCGACCTCGTCGGTCAGGCGACGCACGAAGAACGAGCCCTGGAGCGGGTTCTCGCACTTGAGCCAGCCGAGCTCCTTCGTGGAGATGAGCTGGATCGCCATCGCGCGGCGCACGCTCTCCTCGGTCGGGGTCGTGATGGCCTCGTCGTACGCATTCGTGTGCAGGGAGTTGCAGTTGTCCTGGAGGGCGAGGAGCGCCTGCAGGGTCGTGCGGATGTCGTTGAACTGGATCTCCTGCGCGTGGAGCGACCGGCCGCTCGTCTGGACGTGGTACTTGAGCTTCTGGCTCCGCTCGTTCCCGCCGTAGCGATCGCGCATGGCCACGGCCCAGATGCGCCGCGCGACGCGTCCGATGACCGTGTACTCGGGGTCGAGGCCGTTGGAGAAGAAGAACGAGAGATTCGGCGCGAAGTCGTCGATGTGCATCCCGCGCGCGAGGTACGTCTCGACGAGCGTGAACCCGTTCGACAGCGTGAAGGCGAGCTGCGTGATGGGATTCGCGCCCGCTTCCGCGATGTGGTAGCCGCTGATCGAGACGCTGTAGTAGTTCTTGACGTCGTGCTCGATGAACCACTCCTGGATGTCGCCCATCATCCGGAGCGCGAACGGCGTGCTGAAGATGCACGTGTTCTGGGCCTGGTCCTCCTTCAGGATGTCCGCCTGCACGGTCCCGCGGACCGTGGACACCGTCCGGGCGGCGATCTCCTCGTGCTCGCGAGGGCTGGGCGGGCGCCCCTTCGCCTCCGTGAACGCTTCGACCTGCTGGTCGATCGCGGCGTTCAGGAACATGGCGAGGATCATCGGCGCGGGGCCGTTGATCGTCATCGAGACGGAGGTGTTCCGGTCGCAGAGGTCGAAGCCGCGGTACAGCGCCTTCATGTCGTCGAGGTTGGAGATCGAGACGCCGCTCTCGCCGACCTTGCCGTAGATGTCCGGCCGCTCGGCGGGATCCTCGCCGTAGAGCGTCACCGAGTCGAAGGCCGTCGAGAGCCGCTTCGCCTTCACACCCCGGGTCAGGTAGTGGAACCGGCGGTTCGTCCGCTCGGGCGGGCCCTCGCCGGCGAACTGACGCTTGGGGTCCTCGTCCGTGCGCTTGTACGGAAAGACGCCGCCCGTGTACGGGAAGTGACCCGGGAGGTGCTCGAGGAGAAGGAAGCGGAGGATCGCGCCGGGTTCCTGGACGGGCGGAAGCACGACCTTGGGGATGCGCGTGCCCGAGAGCGACCGGGTGGCGGTGGCCGCCCGGACCTCCTTGCCGCGGACCTCGTACGCGATCTCGTCTCCCTCGTGTCGGTTCACGAGCTCGGGCCACGCGTCGAGGAGCTCCTTCGCGCGCGGGTCCATGCGGCGGAGCGCACGATCCAGCGCGCGCTCGACGCCGGGACGCGTCTGGTCGTCCACGGCCGCCCTCGAGCGGCCGAGGCCCTCGACCTCCCGGGCCAGGTCGATCTGCTCCTCGGCCCACGCGCGATACGCCCGCACGGTCCGCGCGATCTCCGCGAGGTAGCCGATTCGTTCCGGGGGCACCCCGCCCGTGGTCCTCGCGCTCGCCGAGGTGGACTTCCGGAGCTGGCCCGGCGCACGGACGCGCGGGTCCCGGCCGCCGACCGCGTGCGCCCGCTCGGCGAGCGCCACGAAGAGCGCGTCCACCCCGGCGTCGCAGAACCTCGAGGCGACGGTCCCGAACACGCCGAGCGAGGCCTCGTCGGCCTCGAACGCCTTGCGGTTGCGCTGGACCTGCTTCTTGACGTCGCGCAGCGCGTCCTCGCCGCCCCGCCGGTCGACCTTGTTCACGGCCACGACGTCGGCGTAGTCGAGCATCCCGATCTTCTCGAGCTGGCTCGGGGCGCCGTACTCGGGCGTCATGACGTAGACCGAAACGTCGGCCAGGTCGGCGATCTCCGTGTCGCCCTGCCCGGTCCCCGAGGTCTCGACGACGACCCAGTCGAACCCCGCGAGCTGGCACACGCGGACGGCGTCCCTCACGGCCTCCGCGAGCTCGCCTCGCGCCTCGCGGGTCGCGAAGGAGCGCATCATCGCGCGCGGGTGCGGAAGCGAGTTCATGCGGATGCGGTCGCCGAGGAGCGCGCCGCCCGTCTTCCGCCGGGACGGGTCTACCGAGAGGACCGCGATCGTCGCGTCCGTCGTGCCCTGGAGGAACCGCAGCACGATCTCGTCCACGAGAGACGACTTGCCCGCGCCGCCCGGGCCCGTGATGCCGAGGACCGGGGCGCGGCGCTCTCGGGGCAGCGCCGCGTGCGCGGCCCGGATCGACTGGGCGAGGCGCGACGCCCCGAAGTCCCTCTGCTCGGTCCGCGTGAGGAGGCCGGCCACGCGCCGGTGGTCCGCGGCGGAGAGGTCGGGCGCCGCGCTCTCGAGGGAGACGTCGTGCGGCGGCTCGAAGTCGGCCACACGCATCATGTGGTCGATCATCCCCTGGAGGCCCATCTTCCGACCGTCCTCGGGGCTGAAGATGCGGTCGATGCCGTACGCGTGCAGGGCCTCGATCTCGTCGGGAACGATCACCCCGCCCCCACCGCCGAAGATCTTCACGTGCGAGGCGCCCCGCTCCCGCAGCAGGTCCTTCGCGTAGCGGAAGAACTCGATGTGGCCGCCCTGGTAGGAGGAGATCGCGATCGCCTGCGCGTCCTCCTCGATCGCCGCCTCCACGATCTCGTGGACCGAGCGGTTGTGGCCGAGGTGCACGACCTCCACGCCGGAGTCCTGCAGGATCCGTCGCATGATGTTGATCGCCGCGTCGTGCCCGTCGAAGAGCGAGGCCGCCGTGACGAAGCGCAGCGCGTGGCGCGGCGCGTAGGGCCGCGCGGGCTCGGCGCGTCGCGGGCGCGCCCGAGGCCGGTCGCCCGCGGCGGGCGCGGCCGGGGTCTCGCGGGCCACGGCGCCGGGGTCGGGAGCGGTCATCGGCTCGGCCTCTCGCGAAGATCAGCGGACCAGGTTCACGTACCCCATGCACGGCGCGGTCCGCGTCGAGTGGAGCCACCGCGCATCCACGACCTGGAGGTCGGAGGGCAGGTTCACGGGCGTCTGGTTCGAGCCGTCCGAGTCGGCGACGTAGAGGCCGCCCGGCGCGGTCTGCGCCGTGGGCAGCGTCGCGTCGCCCCGCCCGAGGTACGGTCCGGTCACGAGGAGCAACCGGCCGTCGAGGCTGTTCACGTCCACCTGGCTGATCCCGTTCACGGGGAGCACGGGGCCGGGCGTCGCGTCGCTCGCGCCAAAGATCTCGCACCCGAGGTCGTAGGAAGAGAGGAAGACGTTCTGGCCGTCGGGGTGGAAGACCAGCTCGTCGTAGTACGTGCTCGTCCCGAGGTCCTGGACACCCCGAGGACCGCCGGAGAGGGAGCCGACGTAGAGCCCGTCGCCCCCGCCCTGCTGCCCGATCACGGCCGCGTCGGGACCCGCCTCTACCGCCAGCACGAGGTCGGCGATGTACGCGTAGTCGTCGCCGTTCGGCGCCAGGGCGAAGTCCTTCAGGCTGCCCTGGCCCGGCGGCAGGTCGAAGAGCACGCCCGGGTTCGATCCGTCCGGGTCGTACCGGTCCACCTCGGCCTGCGTCTCCTCGTCGATCACGTACACGCCGCTCGAGTCCGGGAGCCACCGCGGCGTGGACTGGCCGCCGCCGACGGGGATCACGCCCTGGGAGATCGGGTCGCCGGTGACCGCGTCGAACACGTCCACGTACGTGGACTCGGACTGGTCGAAGTACACGATGAGCACCATCGAGCCGTCGGGCGACTGGCGCACGTCGTACACGTAGGGGTACGCGCCGATCTCGTAGAGCTCGGTCGGGGTCGCCACCTGGTCGCCGGGAACCGTGCCGAAGACCGTGCGGTCGGGGTCGCTGCTCACGCCCGCGGACTGCCCGCCGAGGATGAACTCCTGGAAGAACACGCGCTGGCCGTCGCGCATCCACCCGTGGAGCGGGTCGTAGGAAACGAGATCCTCGTTCTCGCCGGCCACGAGAAGGGGGTCGGTGTCGCCCGCGGCGACCGTGTAGAGCTGGAGGGAGGGGAAGTCCGCCCCACCGACGATGCCCTCGCCCTCGAAGAGCACCCGGGTCCCGTCCGGCGACGGCTGGAACACCGGCGGGAGGGACGGGGTCGACAGCAGGACGGGCGCCTCGCTGCCGTCCACGGTCGCCTGGTAGAGCCCCTCCTGGCCGACCGGGGCGAGCCCGGTCCGCAGCGCGTGGCTGCCGGTCGCGAGCACGCCCGTGAACACGAAGCGCGTCGTCACCACCTGGCAGGTCCGGTAGCCCACGGCGAGGTGGCCGAGGAGCGGGAGCTGGGACAGGAAGATCGTGTTCGAGGTCCCGTCCACGATGGCGTTCGGGTCCGGCACGAGGGAGAGCGTCGCCTCGTCCCAGAGCAGGAGGACGAGGTCGTCCTCGGTCACCCCCGGGGGGAGGAGCGCCGGGTCGTAGTGGACGACGAGCGAGCCGTTCACGAGGAGCGGGAGGCCGCGGGGCCCGCAGCACCACTGGGAGCCGAGGATCTGGTACGTGCACGGGTCGTTCGCCGGCGCGAGGATCGGGTAGGGCGTGGTCTCGGGCAGGACGCTCACGTTCGTCGGGCCCGCGAGCGCGCCGGCCGGGATCACGAGGTGGAGGCCGCCCGTGTCGATCACGCCGCCCTCGGGGCCCATCACGCCGAAGACGAACGAGTCCTCCTCGACCGACCCCACCCCGCACGCGGCGACCAGGAGCAGCAGCGAGCTGAGGACCAGCCAGCGCGGACAGAGTCGGCGACACCACATCGAGGGGGACCTCCACGGCGGGACGACATGGTACGGCGAAGCGGACGCCCGCCGCCTCGCCCCCACCCCTCCGGGCCTCACGCCGGCCCGGGGGCCCCTCCCCCCGGACCGTGGGCGTCGTCGGGGACCGGACCGCCTCGGAGCGCCACCAGGTGCCCGAGCGCGCCGGCCACCGCCTCGAAGCACTCGACGGCGCCCTCGGGCCGGCCCGGCAGGTTGAGGACGACCGCCCGGCCGCGAACCCCCCCGAGGGCCCGGCTCCCGATCGCCTTCGGGGTCGTTCCGAGGCTCGCCCTCCGCATCTCTTCGCCGAGACCCGGGACCTCCAGGTCCAGGATCGCGCGGGTGGCCTCCGGGGTCACGTCTCGGGGCGCGACGCCCGTGCCTCCGGTGGTCAGCACGAGCCGCGCGCGGAGGCACCCCTCCACCAGGGCGGCCGAGATCGCGTCCACCTCGTCGGGGACGACCCGCGTCTCGAGGAGCGCGAACCCCGCGCGGGCCATCACCGGCGCGAGCAGGTCGGCGGTCCGGTCGGGGCGCGTCCCGGCCGCGGCGCGGTCGCTCACGACGACGAGGAGCGCGGGATGGGTCAAGCCGGCCTCCCCGGGCCGCCTTCCGCGGCCTCGCGGGCGACGACGGTCGAGCCCGCGGACGCGAGGACGCCGAGCACGTGCTCGTACTCGCGGCGGAGCGCCTCCACGAGGGCGCGGCCCGAGGCGTCGCGCTCGGACTCGGGCAGGACGAAGAACGCGTACGTCTCGATCTCGACGTGCTCGGTGACGCCGCCCGAGGCGACGTGTCGGAGGGCCTCGTCGAGGACCCGCCGGGTCGTGCGAAGGCCGCCCGCGAGCTCGTCCCGGAACACCGGTACGTGGAAGTGGACGCGCCAGGGGTCGAGACCGCGCACGGGCGAACCGTCCTCGTACGCCGGGCCGAGGTCCACGGCGAGGCGGGCGAGGCCGTCGTCCCCCCGTGCGCCGACCTGGTGGAGGTACACGGGCTCGTCGAACGCGAGGAGCGCGCGGCGTCGCCCCGGGTCCTCGGGCGCCCGGACCTCGAGCGCCGCGGACGCCTGCAGCTTCTCGACGGCGATCCCCGCGCGGCCGAGGGCGTCGAGCGACGCGCGGGCGTCCTCCTGCATCACGGCCTGGTGGCACACGTCGAAGCAGGCGCCCAGGTGCGACCTCGCCTCGGCGTCGTCGCCGAGCGCCTCGGCGAGCGGGCCCTCGAAGAACCGGACCAGGTCCGCGGTCCGTTCGAGGAGACAGCCCGGCTCGGGCTCGATCGCGAGGGCGACCCGGACCCCGGTCGCCTCCCGGAGTCGTACGAGGCCCCGCGCGGCCCGCGCGAGCGCGGCGGCGCCCTCGCGCGTCTCGGGCTCGGCGTCGGTCCCCGCCCGCCACGCCAGGGGCGAGGTCGAGATCGACACGCGGGAGAGCCCCGCGGCGCCGGCGAGGTCCGCCATCACCTCGGCGAGCGCCGTCGTGTACGCGAGGCGCGCCGGCTCGCGCCAGGACGGGCGGTAGACCTCCGCCTTCAGGGCGCGCCCGTGGAAGTCGCCCACCACGAACCCGTTCGCGGTGAACGGCACGAAGCCGCCCCCCGCCAACCGGTCGCGGAGGTCCGCGCGGAGCGCGGCGTCGCCGTGGAGCCTCGTCACGGCCGCGCCGTCGAGGCGGAGCCCGAGCCCGAAGGGCCCCGTGTGGCCGAGGGCCTCGCGGAGCGGTGTCGCGGTGTCGTCGAGCGCCCGAACCGTCGTCTCCACGCCGCCGCCCGGGTGCACGTTCATCCCGTAGCCGAGCCAGCACGCGCCGCCGGGTCCTTCGAGCCGCATTCCCGAAGGGTACCCGCCCGGCGATCAGAAGCGCGTCTCGATGCCCGCCCAGAAGCCGACGTCGAGCGTGGACTCCTGGTCGATGATGTTCTCGGTGAAGCCCACGAACACGCGCGCAGGGCGGCAGACGTCCCACTTCACGCCGACCTCGGCGTACCACTCGAGGCCCGGGTGGTCGCGGACGTCCGTGACGAGACGGCTGGCCGCGTCGCTCTGCACGAGGAGGCTCATCGTGGGCAGGAAACGCCACTCGGCGGCGAGGAACGCCGCGGCGCGGACGTGCTCGTAGCGCCAGCCGCGGATCTCCTCCTTCGAGAACCACGTCCCGCCGAGGCCCATGTACACGTCCCACCTGCGGCGAAGCTGCTTGGCGGCGACCACCTGGGCGCCGAGGTCCACGCTCCCGGTCTCGAACGGACCGGTGCCGGTGGGCACGGAGAGCCGGCCGACGAGCGCCGCGCGCCAGTCCGAACGCCGGGCGGGACGGCGAAAGGCGTAGCGGACCCAGGCCTCCACGTTGCCGAGGCCGATCCCGCGCTCGCCGTCCCAGTCGAAGCTACGCCCCGACGAGCTCGAGCCCTCGACCCGGTAGCGGTCCCGATCGAAGAACGGGCGCGCGTTGTCGGCCGTCCCGGTCCACCGGTGCCACCAGTCGATGATCGAGTCGAGCATGCCGCCGCCCCGCCAGTGGATCGGGACGCGGACGCCGACGTCGAGGTCGGGTCGCACGCCACGCTCCACGCTCAGCGCGAACGTGCGGTGCTCGCCGTCCACGATGAAGTGGCGGTCGGCGAAGGGGCTCTCCGCCGGCCCTTCCTGGTTGAACGTGAAGTCGTTCCCCCAGTCCACCTGGAAGGTCGCCCGCCAGCACCCGCAGCCGAGCGGGTCGGGCGTCGTCGCCGGGAGGGTGAGGCGGACCTGGGCAGGCATGTACTCGTCGCGCACCTCGATCGGACCGCGCGCGACCTGGTAGGGGTCCGCCGCGTGGCGCACGAGAAACCCGGGGACGTCGTCCGCGCGGGCCGCGGCCGCGGCACCGAGGGCGAGAGCGACGAGGAGGGAGAGCGAGAGGAGCGGAGCGCGCATCGGTCGTTCCGGGGGGCTCCCGACCGCGAGGTCGAGGGAGACGGGCCCCTCTGCTAAACGACGACCTTCACCGTTCCGTCGCGGCGGGACCGGCGACGCGAGGCGTGGCGGTGCCGGGCCGCCGGTCCCGGCTCTCCGAGCCAGCCCCACGCGGCCGCGAGGATGCGGTGGAGCCGCCGGTCCTCGCCCGGCCCGCGCCCGAGGGCCTCGAGCAGGGCGGAGGCCCGGCGCGCGGCGCGGCGTGCGCCGGCCTCGTCCCCCACGCGGAGCCGCGCGTGGGCGAGCCGCGCGAGCGCCTCCACGCGCACCGGAATCGGCACGGCCTCGTTCGCGGCCACCGCGTCGAACGTCTCGGAGGCGGCGCGGACGTCGCCAGCGAGCAGGTACGCGCGGGCACGCGCGAGCCCCGGGGCCGCCGGGGCCCCCGCCGGTCGCGGGGCGGGGCTCAGCAGCGCCCGCAGCTCGTCGCCAAGGGCCGCGCGGTCCACGTCGAACGCGGCGAGGTTCGCCGCCGCGCGCTTCACGTCCTCGCGGGAGCCCGCCTCCGCGGCGACCTCGAGGCGCGCGATCGCGTCGCGCGCGCCGCGATCGCGGGCGCCGGGCCGACGCGACCAGGCCGCGAGCAGTCGCTCCGCGGCGCGGCGGCGCGTCCGGGCGTCCAGGGACCGGGCGTACGCGAGGCGCTCGGCGCGGGACGGGAACAGGTCGCCGCCGGCGCACGGCCATCGCTCCGCGACCTCCGCGCGCAGGTCTTCGACGACGTGGGGCTTCACGCCGGCCGCGCCGGAGAGGATCCCGGCGTCGCCCTCCTCCGCGGCGAGGGCGCCGACATCGAGCACGGCGCGCTCCGCGGGCGGGAGGCCCGTCGAGAACTCCGTGAAGTCGGCGGGCGCGCCGGAGCGGGGCGGCCAGGGGAGCGGCCAGACCTGGATCGCGACGCCGCGCCGCTCGCGGACGAGCGCGCCCGCGCGACCGAGATCCCGCAGCGCGCGCACGGTGCGGGCGGGCCATCCTTCGTAGAGGTCCTGGACCACCGGGGCGAGGCGTCGCGCGGTGATCGGGTGGCGGAGCCAGCGCCGGAGCAGCAGGTCCACCTGGGCGGCGCCGAGCGGCGGGATCGGCCAGTGCGAGAGGTCCCCCGACTCGGGTCCGCTCGAGACGGCGAGCAGGCCGAGGCCGTCCGGCCCCGACTCCGCGAGGAGCACGCTCGTGGTGAGCGGGTCGAGCCGTTCGAGGTCCTCGGCGATGAGGGGGCCCGAGGGCACGAGCCCGCGCAGGAGTCGATGGACGAGGTCCGGCTCGGGAGCGACGGCGCCCGCGCCGGGACCGTCGTAGATCCAACGGAGCGCGCGACCCGAGAGGGGCACGTCGTGGTCGAGGGCGTCCTCGAGACGAACCCGGGCCTCTTGCCGGGTCGTGGCCGCGAGGCGTCGCTCGAGCGCGCGGCGCAGCGGCTCGAGCGGTGGCGCGTCGGCCGGCGCGAGGCCCACGAAGAGGGGGCCGGCGACGCCGGCGGGCGGGAACTGGTTTCGGAGCGCCTCGACGAGGATCCGCGTGGCGCCGGCGCCGCGCGGTCCGACGAGACGGACCTGGCCCCAGCCCGGACCGAGTCCGGTGAGGCGGGTCGCGAGCCTCCCGAGGAGAGGTTCGCGTCCCGTCAGCGGCACCACGACGCGCGCGTGGAACCAGGGGCGGGCGGGTGTTCGCACGGCGTCCTATCGACCCGAAGCCCGGGCCGGCATGACGGTCGCCCTTCACATTCGGCCGAGGGTCGGGGCCGGACGCGGGCTCTCAGCCGCCGAGGACGCGGGAGGGGCCGCGCGCGCCGTGGAAGTGCGGGCCGTAGACGATCGGCTCCTCCACCTCCTCCGCCACGCGGTCGGCGATCACGTCGGCGGCGTCGCTGCGGGCGAACGCGCGGGCGGCGCGGGACATGGCGAGGAGCTTCGCGGGGTCGTCGAGGAGGCGCACGGTGCGCCAGCGGATCTCCTCCGACGTCGGGGCCTTGAAGGCGGCGCCGGCCTCGACGAGCGCGTCGGCGTTTCGCTCCTCCTGGCCGGGGATCCCGGTGGAGAGGAGCATCGGCTTCCCGAGCGCGAGGCACTCCGCGGTCGTGATGCCGCCGCTCTTCGTCACGACCAGGTCGGCGGCGGCGATGAGCTCCCAGGGGCGGTCCACGAAGCCGAGCACGTGGAGCGTCGCGCCCTCGGGCCGGGGCAGGCGCTCGATCGCCCGCTTGAGGCGCGTGTTCCGGGCCGTGACCGCGATCACCTGGACGTCGCGGCGCTCCAGCCAGAGTCCGAGGATCGACTGGCGGATCGGCCCGGCGGCGAACCCGCCCGACATGAAGAGCACCACGGGCCGCCGCGGGTCGAGCGCGTAGCGGGCGCGGACCCGGTCCACGTCCACCGGCTGCGTGAACGGCCGGCGCACGGGGATGCCCGTGACGAGCACCTTCTCCTCAGGCACGCCGAAACGAAGGGAGAGGCGGGCCTTCACGAGCTCCGACGCGACGTAGTAGCGGTGGACGACCGGCCAGTGCCACATCCGGTGGACGTCGTGATCGGTAATGACGAGGTGGAGGCGCGTGTCGAGCTTCCCCGCCAGGATCGCCGGCGTGAGGATCTCGGGCGCGAGGAAGTGCGTGGCCAGGACGACGTGGGGCTTCCAGCGCAGGCAGGCCCGGATCAACGGGCGCCCCGCGAAGCGCGCGAGCCCGTGCCCCCCCTGCGAGGTCTGCCGGTCGGTGGACTCGTAGAGGACGCGCCAGGCGGTCGGCGCGCGGTCCGCCATCCCCAGGTAGACGATCCGGTACGTCTTCCCGAACCACCGCGCCATCAACCGCAGGCAGTCCACCTCGGTCACGTCGAGCACGGGGTGCCGGCGCCGCAGCGCGGCGGACAGCGCGTGGGCCGCCATGACGTGGCCGTGCCCCGCGGAGGAGCTCACGATGAGCACGCGAGGAACGGACATGCCGAGGTCCTGCTCTCCGGACGGGGTCGCACCGTCGGGCACCGCGAGGCCGGCGCGCCAGGGCGCGAATGCTACCACGTCGCCTCGCGCGCCCCGGCCTCCCCGCCCCCCCGATGGTGGCTCCGCCTGCCTCACGAGCAGCCGCTCGTGCCGCCGCACGTGTCGCACTTGAGGCACGACCCGTTCCGGACCATCGTGAACGAGCCGCACTCGGAGCACGCGTCGCCCGTGTAGCCCTTCAGCCGGGCCTGGACGGCCTGGTGGGAGAGCGTCACGCGTCGCCCGTTCGTGGCGGGGGTCGTCACGGCGGCGCGCGCCGCCTCGCCCGCGGGGGTGAGGGCGAACCCGCGGACCCGCGCGGTCGCGTCGGCGACGACGTCTTCCCGTCCGGGCGTGACGGGGACCGCGCCGCCGCCGGACTCGTGCCCGCTCCCGTGTGCGTGGCCGTTGCCGTTGCTCTTGCCGTTCCCGTTCCCGTTCCCGTTCCCGTTCCCTGCCCGGCCGTTCTCGCCCGCGAGGCCCCGGCTCACCGGGTGGATCGTCTCCGGCGCGAAAACCCTCGGCACGGGCCGCGCCTCCACGGGCTCGCCCTCCGCGGTCTCGGCCTCCACGGGGCGCTCCTCGCCCTCGGCCGGCTCCTCGCCGCCCGACCCCGGGTCCCGGCGAACGACGTCCGGCTGGAGGTCCTCGCTCGTGACCTGGGCGAGGTCCTTGCGGTCGAGGTACGTGATGGCGAGCTCGCGGAAGATGTAGTCGATGATCGACGTGGAGAGCTTGATCCGGTCGTTGCCGTCCACGATCCCGTTCGGCTCGAACCGCGTGAAGACGTACGCGTCCGCGAACTCCTCGAGGGGAACGCCGTACTGGAGACCCAGCGACACGGCGATCGCGAAGCAGTTCATGAGGCTCCGGAAGGCCGCGCCCTCCTTGTGCATGTCGATGAAGATCTCGCCGAGCTGACCGTCCGCGTACTCGCCCGTCCGGAGGTAGACCTTGTGGCCGCCGACCGTGGCCTTCTGGGTGTACCCGCCCCGGCGCGAGGGGAGGCGGCGACGCTCGCGGAGATAGCGGACGACCGCGCGCTCCGCGACCTGGCGGGCCACCTCGGCGACCTTCCCCCCTGCGGTCGGCGTCTCCGCCGACCCCGCGAGGTCGGCGTCGTCGTCGTCGTCGGTCACGGCGTTCAGCGGCTGGCTCAGCTTCGAGCCGTCCCGGTAGAGGGCCAGGGCCTTCAGCATCGAGCGCCAGGACGTCTCGTACGCGTGTTCGACGTCCTCCACCAGGGCCTCGTTGGGCATGTTGATCGTCTTCGAGATCGCCCCGGAGACGAACGGCTGCGCCGCGGCCATCTGCCGGATGTGCCCCATCCAGTGGATCGAGCGCTTGCCGTACCGGCCGCACTTGGACGCGCAGTCGAAGACGGGGAGGTGCTCGTCCCGGAGGTGCGGGGCCCCCTCCACGGTCATGGTGCCGCAGATCGCGTCGTTCGCGCGTCGGACCTGGTCCTTCGTGAACCCGAGGTGGCGGAGCAGGTCGAAGTCGGGCGCCTCGAAGACCTCGGGCGCGATCCCGAGGCGGTCGCGGAGGAACGCGTCGCCGAGCGACCAGCGGTTGATCACGAAGCCCACGTCGAAGGCCGCGGGGAGCTGGGCCTCGATCTTCGAGATCGCCTCGTCGTCGAAGCCCCGGCGCCGGAGCGCCTGGTCGTCGATCTCGGGGGCGCCCACGAGCGTGCCGCTGCCCTTCACGTACCGGACGATGTCGTCGATCTGGCTCTTCGCGTAGCCCAGACGCGCGAGCGCGGCGGGCACCGCACCGTTGATGATCCGGAAGTACCCACCTCCCGCGAGCTTCTTGAACTTCACGAGCGCGAAGTCCGGCTCGATGCCCGTCGTGTCGCAGTCCATCACCAGCCCGATCGTGCCGGTGGGCGCCACCACGGTCGTCTGCGCGTTGCGGTACCCGTGACGCTCGCCCAGATCGAGCGCGCGGTCCCACGCGTCGCGGGCGGCGTAGAGCAGGTCCTCGGGGACGTGGGTCGGGTCGAGGCCCTGCGGGGCCACGGTCAGGCCCTCGTACTCGCCCTTCGTCGCGTGGTACGCGGCGCGGCGGTGGTTGCGCATGACCCGGAGCATGTCCTCGCGGTTTCGCCCGAACGCCTCGAAGGGCCCGAGCCGGCCGGCCATCTCGGCCGAGGTCGCGTACGCCTCGCCGGTGAGGATCGCCGTGAGCGCGCCCGTCCACGCGCGTCCCTCGTCGGAGTCGTAGGGGATCCCGAGGCGCATCAGGAGCGATCCGACGTTCGCGTACCCGAGACCGAGCGTGCGGTACACGTACGAGCGTCGGGCGATCTCGCGACTCGGATACTGGGCCATCAGCACGGAGATCTCGAGAACGATCGTCCACAGCCGGATCGCGTGGCGGTAGCCCTCGACGTCGAAGCGCCCCGTCGCGGGGTCGAGGAAGGTGACGAGGTTCAGGCTGGCGAGGTTGCACGCCGTGTCGTCGAGGAACATGTACTCGGAGCACGGGTTCGACGCGTTGATGCGCCCGTCCCTCGGACACGTGTGCCACTCGTTGATCGTCGTGTCGAACTGCACGCCCGGGTCGGCGCAGGCCCACGCGCTGTACGCGATCTTGTCCCACAGCCGTCGCGCGGGGACCGTGTCGGCGACCTCGCCGTCGGTCCGACGGATCAGCGGCCACGGCGCCTGGTCGCGGACGGCCTGCATGAACCCGTTCGAGAGTCGGACGGAGTTGTTGCTGTTCTGGCCCGAGACGGTCAGGTAGGCCTCGCCGTCCCAGTCCGTCGTGTACGTCGGGATCTCGATGGAGGTGTGCCCCTGGCCGGCGAGCGCGATGGCGCGCTGCACGTAGCTCGCCGGGACCATCGAACGCCGCGCGTCGCGCATCGCGTCCGCGAGACGACGGTTCTGCTTCGGGTCGAACCGCGTGTCGGCGTCGGGCCCCGCGTGGCAGGCCGCCATCACGGCGTCGAGGCACCGGGCGAGCATGCGGGAGCCGCTCACGAGCGCGGCGACCTTCTGCTCCTCGATCACCTTCCAGTCGATGAAGGCCTCGATGTCCGGGTGGTCCACGTCGAGGCAGACCATCTTCGCGGCCCGGCGCGTCGTCCCGCCCGACTTGATGGCGCCCGCGGCGCGGTCGCCGATCTTCAGGAACGACATGAGCCCGGACGACTTCCCGCCGCCCGAGAGCGGCTCCGCCTCGGCGCGGAGCGCGCTGAAGTTCGTCCCGGTGCCCGACCCGTACTTGAAGAGGCGCCCCTCGCGCACCCACAGGTCCATGATCCCGCCCGGGCCCACGAGGTCGTCCTCGACCCGCTGGATGAAGCAAGCGTGCGGCTGCGGACGCTCGTACGCGCTCTTGCTCTTGTGGAGTCGGCCCGTCTCGGGGTCCACGTAGTGGTGGCCCTGCGGGGGGCCGTCGATGCCGTACGCGAAGTGGAGACCGGTGTTGAACCACTGGGGGCTGTTCGGAGCCGCGCGCTGGTCGGCGAGCATCCGGACGAGCTCGTCGTAGAAGGCCTTCGCGTCGTCCTCGCCGTCGAAGTAGCCGTAGCGTCGGCCCCAGTGGGTCCAGCAGCCCGCGAGGCGGTGGAACACCTGACGGGCGTCGCTCTCGCCGCCGAGCCCGCCCGGGGCCTCGGCGCCCTCGCCCTGGGGCACGCCGGCCCGCCGGAAGTACTTCTGCGCGAGGACGTCGGTCGCCACGGAGGACCAACCCGACGGGACCCGGACGCGGTCGAGGTGGAACACGACCGTCCCGTCGGGATTCCGGATCTGGGAGGTCCGCTCCACCCACTCGAGGCCCTCGTAGGGGTCCTTCCCGGCCACCGTGAACCGACGCGGGATCCGCATGCCCACTCCTTCTCGGGTCGGCGGGGCGCGGGCACCCCTCCTCGAGCGCGCGCCTCGCCGACCGGCTGTCCGGGAACTACCGTCCGGGGGTCTTCCTTCGGGGCGGGCCGGCCGCCTCGGACCGGAAGGGGAGGCCCGCGTCGGGGGCCCGCGCGCTCCGGAGCTGGAGGCCGACCTGAACCACTATATCTCGTGGAAGCCCTCGATCTCGCCACAACCGATCGTGGGCCCGAGGGGAGGCCCGCGCTCGTCCCCAAGGCCTCCTCCGCCTTGGGGGCAGGAGTCTAGGCCCCCCCGGGGACAGTCCCCGGAGCCTCGTCCCCGGCGGGCCGGTCGGGGAGGGGCGGGAGGGGCCCGGCCGGGGACCCCGCCGAGGGCCGCGGCACGGCGCGAGCCGCCCCGCGCGGCGGCGAGAGCGCGGCGCGAGAAGGCCTCGCGGGCCCGGCCGCCCCCACCCGGCTCCGACGGCACAAGTCGTTCCGGCCCAACGGGTTTCGGCAGCCTAGCAAAAAACCGTCCTGCGGCTCCAACTCCCGGCCGTCCCCGGCGTATGAAAGTGTGCATCAGCGGGGGTTGAGCCAACCTCCCTCCTCCTGCCCAACCCTCCCCAGGCTCCCCTCGTGGTGTGGGGGCCGGGCCCGCAAGGGCCCGGCCCGACCTCCTCCGTCGCCAGGGTCCGCGTCCCCGCCCGCGACGCCACGGTGGGCGTCCCCGCCCATGACGCCACGGTGGGCGTACCCGCCCACGACGCCACGGTGGGCGTCCCCGCCTGACGGGTCAGATCCCGCGCTCCCACTCCGATGGCGCGAGCGTCCAGACGCGGACGCCGCAGTAGCGCGTCCCCTCCGGACAGATCGGCGCGCGGCCCGCGCGGTGGCGCAGCGTGCACGGCGGGAGGAGGTGGCGGCCGAGGCGCGGGTTCACGCGGACGACCTCCTCCGCCTCGTCCCGACTCGCGCGCCAGATCTCCTCCTGCGCGTTGTAGCAGAGCCGCATCTTGAGCTTGTGGTGCAGGTTGAGGAGGTCACTCGACTCGGTGAACCGGAGGGCGACGGCGTTCGGGAGGAGGTAGGCGCGCATCTCGTCCGGCGCGCCGAGCGCGGAGAGGCGACCCAGCGCCTCCCACGTCCGCGCGATGCTCTCCTCGAACGCCCGGCGGCAGCCCTCGTCCTCGAGGACCAGGCGCGGCGTCACGACGTCGGGCGCGTCCGACAGGTAGGCGCGGAGGCAGGGCCGCGAGGCGGGCGTCATCCGGTGTCGCTGGTCCTGGCTGTCGGCGGTGTGGGACAGGCGCTTCCGGAACGTGTAGGTCGCGTGGACGAGCGCCCGCGACAGCTTGTCGAGCGTCGTGACGTTCATCGTCTCGCCGAGGATCCGGTTCCTCGCCGGGTCGAGCGCGAGGTCGATCGCCTCGTCGTCCGAGAGCCGGGCCGACGGGACGCCGAATACGTCGCGCACGGCCTGCGCCACGGTCTCCTCGTTCCGCGTCTTGTGGTCCACGAGACGGCTCACACGACCGCCGAGCGCCTGGTCGAACTCGGCCGCCCACTGGTCGCGCTCGCGAGGCGCCCCGGCGTCGCCGAGACCGGCGGCCAGGTAGAACGCGTGCTCCGGGGTCTCCTCGATCGGAAGGGGCTCCTCGAGGATCCGCCCGAACAGCGGGTCGGCCTCGAGCAGGAGATCGACCATGCGCCCGATCACGCGGCGCTGCTCGAACGGGGCGTCGTACGTCTCGGCGAGCCTCCAGTACCGGAGCAGCGTGAGGCCGCTCACGGTGTGATAGAGGTACGCCGCCGTCGCGAGGGGCAGGACGTACCGGGCCACCTCCTGCGCTCGTTTCCGGATCTCCTTCTCGTACCGCTCGGGGCGCCGGGCGCGGGCCCGGAAGCGCGCGAAGTAGGCCCGACCCGCGACCGGCACGAGGCGCTCGATCAGGTCCCGGTACTCGGCCATCTGGCCCTGGACGCGGTCCAGGAAGACCGCGCGGGCCTCCCCCTCCAGCGGCGGGAGCACCACGTGCTCCGGCTTCACGGTCACGTACCGCTGGGATACCTGCTCCGAGTTGTAGAAGGGGTGGCTGTGGAGAAAGGTCCACAGGAACTGCCGCGACACCCCGCTCAGGGCGAACTGGAAGTGCGCGTGCTGGAGGGTCGTGTGGTGTCCGGCCTCGTAGACCGACCGCGCGATCCGGTCGCGGACCTCCGCCTTCCGGGCCCGGTCCTCCTCCGAGAGGTCCGGTCTCCCCGACACCTCGTCCTCGGTCACGATGCCCCGCGAGGAGTAGCAGGTCCTGGCCGTCGCGACGGCGTTCTCGAACGGCCGCGCGAACGCGTTGACGAGTCGAACGTCCAGCTCGGCGGTGGTGATCTCGGAGGAGGCGACCATGGTGGAGCGAGCCCCGGAAGACCGAGGAAACCTATCAGCGGCGACCGACACGAGGAGCCGAAAGGGCCCCGACGGGGGTGTCCGGGAGGGGTGAAGCGGGCGTCCCGGAGCCTCGAAACCGACGGATTCTGCCCTTCCGGGCGGTTTTTCTTGTGCGTCGCCGCCGGGGGACGTTGGTAGATTCCAGCAACGAACGGGTTCCAGGGCAGGTTTACGCCCGGTATTTCACACCCGATGGTCCGGCTCTCGGAGCCGGCTTGTCCCCACAGGAGGCAGACAGCTCATGGCCGCAAGGAAGAAGAAGACCGCGAAGAAGGCCGCGCGCAAGGCGGGACGCGCCAAGCCGGCGTCCAACGTCGTCGTCGCGTCGAAGGTGAAGGAAGCCATCAAGTCGCGCGGCGTGCGCATGGCCGGCGACTTCGGCGACGCGCTGAACGCGAAGGTGCACGACATGATCGCCGCCGCGGTCCATCGCTGCTCGGCGAACAACCGCGGCACCGTCCGGCCCCAGGACCTGTAGCCGGACACGCACGGCTCGGTTCCGGGTCGCTGGCGACGTCGGCGCGCCGCGCACGATCCTGCGCGGCCCCGGCCCGCGAGGCCCGACCCCGAGACCTGTCGATCGAGAAGGGCGTCGCACCCGTGTGCGACGCCCTTCTTTCGTCTCGGCCCGCCGTCCGCGCGGGAGGCCGCGGCCCGAGCCGGGCGGCTCTCGTCGAGGTCCTCGCGTGTCCAGGGGCGCGCGATTCGCGCCGGTTCATGGGCCTTGCGGGCTAGAATTCCCACATGTCGTGCGACGCGTCCGCCGTGCTGCAAGCGCTTCAGGCGAAGGCGCTCGAGACCTCGGACCCGGAGGCGCTCGGCGCGACGTTGATCGAGAAGCTCGAGGAAGCGGTGCCGCGCGCCCGCCGGCTCGCGATCTGGTGGCGCCGGGGACAGGAGCTGGCGGCGGGACCCGCGCGCGGCGCGGAGGCGGAGGGCGAGCGGGGCGTCCTCGAACGGGTCGTGGAGGAGGACAAGGACGCCGTCACCCCCCGCCCCGACGCTGTGGGCGACGCGGACGACGCGGGCCGGGAGAGGGAGAGCCACCTCGTCGTGCGCATCCGGTCGATGGGGCGGACGGTCGGGCTCCTGACGCTGTCATCGCCCGACGCGTGCGCGTTCGGCGAGGTGGACCGCTGCATCCTGCGCGCAATCGCCGACAGCTTCGGCGGTCTGCTCCCGGCGACGGACGCGGGGGCCGGCGCGTCCTGACCCCCGCCGTGCCGGCGCGGCGCGCGGCGGACCCGCTCCGCCTACTCGCAGATCCGCTCGGGGACGGGGCGCTGGAGCAGGTCCCGCACGGCGTCGCGGACCGACCGCCGCGGTGCGAAGCCGACGAGGGACTCCAGTCGCGACACGTCGGGCACCCGCCGCGGGGGATCGACGAACCCCTCGCCGTAGACGCGCTCGAACGGGACGAATTCCACGTCGTCGCCGCCGCCCGCCTCCTCGAGCACGAGGCGCGCGAGCGCGAGGATCGAGACCTCCTCTCGGCTGCCCACGTTGACCACCTCGCCCTCCGCGCGCGCCTCGCAGGCGAGGGCCAGCAGCGCGCGGACGGCGTCGTCCACGTGGAGGAAGCAGCGCCGCTGCGACCCGTCGCCGTACACCGTCAGCGGACGGCCCGCGCGCGCCGCCTCGACGAAGCGCGGCAGGACCATGCCGTAGCGTCCGGACTGCCCGGGCCCCACCACGTTGAAGAGACGGACCACCGTGACGGGGAGGAGCCGGGTCCGGCAGAGCGCGAGCGCGTACGCCTCGCCCGCGACCTTCGAGACGGCGTAGACGTCGCGCCGCCCCGTCGGGAGGAGGGCGGCCGGGTCGTCCTCGCGAAACGGCGGGCGCGCCCCGAGCCCGTACACCTCGCTGCTCGACGCGAGGAGGACCCGGCGCCCGTACCGCGCGCACCCGTCGAGCACGGCCGCCGTGCCGAGGACGTTTCGCGACCACGTGCCCGCGGGGTCCCGCGCGACCATCTCGGCACCGACGGCGGCGGCCAGGTGGAGCACGAGGTCCGCGCGCGACACGGCGTCCTCGACCGCGGCGACGTCGCGGACGTCGGCGGGGGTCCACCGGGCCCCGCTCGGCACGCGATCCCGGCGCCCGGTCGAGAGGTCGTCCAGCACCTCGACCTCGAAGCCCGCGGCGAGGAGGGCGCGGGCGAGGTGCCCCCCGACGAACCCGGCTCCTCCGGTCACGAGTGCGCGCATGGGGAGGAAAGGTACCCCGCGACGGGGCGAGATCCGCCCCGGGAAGGGACGACGCCGGCCCGGAGGTCCTTCCCGGCGTAGCCGTGGGGCGCGCTATGCTCGGGCCCGTGACGCCTCTCGCTCGCGCGTTCTGGACCGTGCTCGCCTCGCTTCTCGCGGTGGCGGTCGGCGGCGGCGCGGGGCTGGGTCCGGCGCTCGCGGACGAGAGCGCGGCGCTGGTCTTCGACGGGGTCGAGGCGGCCCCCGACGGCTCCTGGCGGCACGACTTCGGGCGCGCGGCGCAGGAGCAGGACCTCGCGGCGTCCCTCACGTACCGAAACGCCGGCGACGCCCGCATCACCGGGCTCAAGGCCGTGGGCGACTGCGGCTGCTACGGGATCTCGCTCTCGAAGGACGCCCTCGACCCCGGCGAGACCGGCGCGCTCTCGATCTCGTTTCGAACGCTCAAGTTCAGCGGGAGCGTGACGAAACGGCTCCGCGTGTACTACGAGGGGGGGCCGCTCCACGGCGTGATGGTCCGGCTCCACCTCGACGTCATCGACGGCATCGTGGTCGAGCCGGGACACCTGTGGTTCGGGGACGTCCTCGTCGGCACCGAGCCGAAGGGCAAGATCGTGCTCAAGTGGCACGAGGGCGCGGGCCACCCGTTTCAGGTGAACAAGGTGGAGGTACCGGGCCAGGACTTCGAGATCTCGACCGCGCCGTACGAGGACGGTCCCTGGAAGGGGACCGAGATCACGATCGCGTTCAAGAAGCCGCCGCCGCTCGGGATGCTCTCCGCCACGGCCCTCGTCACGACCGACCACCCGGACTACCCGCGCATCCTCGTGCCGCTCACCGCGAACGTGACGGGCCGCGTGTGGGTGCAGACGAGGCGGGTCGAGCTCGGCTGGATCCCCAAGGGTGGCGAGCGAACCACGACGGTGCTCGTCCGGCCGTACGACGAGAAGACCCACCTCGGGGCCGTGTCGGTGGCCACCGAGAGCACGCGGGTCACCGCCCGCGCGGAGAAGGACCCCGACCACGACGGCTGGTGGCGCGTCGTGCTCTCGGTCCCCGCGACTGCGCCGAAGGGACCGATCGACGACACGGTGCTGGTCAAGAGCGAGGTGCCGGGCGAGGAGACGACGGAGATCCACGTACGGGGCGAGGTGCTCTCGGGTGGGCGCTGACCGCACGCCGAAGGGCGATCGCCGCGCGCGCCGGCCCCGGGGGCGCGGGCGGGGCGGCCTCGGCGTCTTCCTCCTCGCGAGCGTCGTCCCGGCCGGGGCCGCGGGCTACCTCCTGCTCATGCCGGCCGACGACCGCGCGCGCCTCCTCGAGAAGATCCCGCCGGGCGCGGGCGGCCGCGCCCTGGCCGCGGGCGCGGCGTTCGCGGCCATGGCCGTCCTCGCCTGGGGCGCCCTGCCCGCGTTCCACCACGCCTCGTCGGGCCTCCGGGACGTGGGCGCGCGCTGGCGGCAGAAGGGCCTCGCGACGCGGGTCCTCCTGCTGCCGCTGTCGTTCCTCCTGGACCTCGCCTGGCTCCTCGTGCAGACCCTCTTCGCGGTGGACGTCTTCCTGATCCTCGCGGCGGGCCTCGTGGGGCTCCTCCTCGCGATCCGGATCGTGGACCCGTCGTTCCTCCCGGGCATCCTCCCCTCGCTCGGCCGAGCCTGAGGGGAACGCGGCGGGGTACAACGCGCCCCGGGAGGTCGTCGATGCAGGAGAGCCGCGCACCCGTCCGGGTCGGCCTGGTCCAGACCCACGCGTCCGAGGACGCGGTGGACAACCTCGACCGCACCCTCGGCCTGCTCGGTCGCGCCGCGGACGGCGGCGCGACGCTCCTCGCGACGCAGGAGCTGTTCCGCACGCCCTACTTCTGCCAGGTCGAGGACGCCCGGTGCTTCGACCTCGCCGAGCCGATCCCGGGGCCCACGACCGAGGCGCTCTCGGCGTTCGCGAAGGCACGGGGTGTCACGGTCCTCGCGAGCCTGTTCGAGCGGCGCGCGGCCGGGCTCCACCACAACACGGCGGTCCTGATCGGTCCCGACGGCCGGGTCGCGGGCCTCTACCGCAAGATGCACGTGCCCGACGACCCGCGGTTCTACGAGAAGTTCTACTTCGCGCCCGGCGACCTCGGATTCGTCGCGTTCGACGGCCCCGGCTGCCGGGTGGGCCCACTCGTGTGCTGGGACCAGTGGTACCCGGAGGCGGCCCGCCTCGTCACCTTGGCGGGCGCGGAGCTGCTCGTGTTCCCGACCGCCATCGGGACCTGGACGGGCGAGCTCGACCTCCTCGAGACGCAGCGGGACGCGTGGCGGACGGTCCAGCGCGCCCACGCGATCGAGAACGGCGTCTACGTCGCGGCCGTGAACCGCGTCGGCCAGGAGGGCGAGCTCCGGTTCTGGGGCCACTCGTTCGTCGTCGCGCCCGACGGCCGGGTCCTCGCGGAGGCGGGCGAGGACGAGGCCGTGCTCGTGCTCGACCTCGACATGACCGCGGTGGACCGCGCGCGGCGCGGCTGGCCCTTCCTCCGCGACCGGAGGATCGACGCGTACGGCGACCTGCTCCGCCGCTACCGGGACGGCGACGCCGGTGGCCGCTGAACGGACGGGCGCCCGTCTCGCGCGGCCCACGCCGCGCGCGCTCGGCTACCGGTGGCCGGCCGAGTGGGAGCGTCACGAGGCGACCTGGCTCGCGTGGCCGCACGACCCGGTGACGTGGGCCGACGGCCTCGCGGAGGTGGAGGGCGTGTTCGCGCTCTTCGCGAAGGCCGTGGGCCGCGGCGAGACGGTGCACGTCCTCGCGAGGGACGCCGCCGTGGAGGCGCGGGCCCGTCTCCGCCTCGCCGAGGCGGGGGCGCGCCGCGTCCGGATCCACCGCGTCGCGACGCACGACGCCTGGATCCGCGACTACGGCCCGATCGTCGTGGCCCGCGGCCGGGGCCGCACACGCGAGCGCCTCGCGCTCGACTTCCGGTTCAACGCCTGGGGCGGGAAGTACCCGGACCTGGTCCCCGACGACGGGGTCCCGCGGCGGATCCAGGGCATCCACGGTCTGCCGACGCGGCGCGTGGACGTCGTTCTCGAAGGGGGGAGCATCGACGGCAACGGCCGCGGCACGCTGCTCACGAGCGCGCAGTGCCTCAAGAACCCCAACCGGAACCCGGCGCTCCTCGACACCGAGATCGAGCAGGTGCTCCGCGAGACGCTCGGCGCGACGCACGTGCTCTGGCTCGGCGAGGGCATCGCGGGCGACGACACCGACGGGCACGTGGACGACGTCGCCCGGTTCGTCGGCCCGCGGCACGTGCTGGTGGCGCAGGAGGACGACCCGTCGGACCTCAACCACGCTCCGCTCGCGGACGACGCGAGGCGACTTCGCTCGATGGCCGACCAGGACGGCGTGCCGCTCGAGGTCGGGACGCTCCCGATGCCCGACCCCCTCTTCGGCCGGGACGGCCGCCGTCTCCCGGCCTCCTACGCGAACTTCTACGTCGCGAACTGCACCGTGGTCGTCCCCACGTTCGGCGGCCGGAAGGACGAGAAGGCGCTACGGACCCTGCGCCGCGCGTTCCCCGGTCGCGACGTGGTCGGGCTGTGCTCGACGCGCGTCGTCGAGGGGCTGGGCGCCCTCCACTGCCTGAGCCAGCAGCTCCCGGCATGAGCCCGCCGGGCGCCTCCCGGACCTCCCCCCACGAGCCGCCATGACGACCCTGGTGAACCCCGACGACGCGACGCTCGCCCGGATCGCCGGCACGCGGGCGAGGCGCCTCCTCGCCGTGTTCGCGCACCCCGACGACGAGGCGTACGGCTCGGCGGGGGCGCTCGCGCGGGCGGGCGCCGATCCGGGCGCCGCGGTCGCGCTCCTCTGCTTGACCCGCGGCGAGGCGTCGTCGGTGATGGCGCGGGAGGGCCTCACGAGGAACGAGATCGCCGCGCGGCGCGAGGCGCGCCTCGTGCGCGTAGGCGAGATCGTGAGACTCGACGCGCTGCTCCTGCCCGGCCTCCCCGACGGTCGCCTCGCGCGCGAGCCGCTGGAGCGGGTCGCGGCGCCCGTGCTCCGCGCGGTCCGGTGCTTTCGCCCGCACGTCGTGCTCGCCCACGACCCGCGCGGCGTGAACGGACACGCCGACCACGTGGCGACGCACTGGGCGGTCCGGCGGGCGATCGAGCAGGCGGCTCCCGCGCCCCGCCTCGCCATGGTCGCGTACCCGCCGGAGACGGCCGAGGCGCTCCGCCCGCGCCTGCTCTTCCCCACGCCCGAGGCGGAGATCGACGTCGTGCTCGACCTCTCTCCCACCGAGGCGGAGGCGAAGGAGGCGTGTCTCCGCGTCCACGACGCGATGGTCACGCTGGTGGAGGGCGACCCCGGCGGCCGGGTCTTCCGCCCGCCCGTCGAGCGCTACGACCTCCTCGGCGAGGCGTTCGCGCCGCCGCTCGGCGACCTCTTCGAGGCCCTCGCGCGCGCGTAGGCTGGGCCGGTCCGGCGACGATCCTGGGCGCACGGGTCCCGGTGCCGGCGGAGGCGGGTCATGAGCAAGCATCACGACGGCGCGAAGCACGCGAAGAGGGACGGGAAGAAGGACGCGGGGAAGGCCGGCCGGGCGCAGGCGGCGACGACCGGGCACGAGGCGCCGGTCGGCGCGTTCGTCTCCGACATCCAGGCGATCCGCGCGCGGGCCCGGAGGCACATGGAGGAGGGCGCGGTCATCGAGGGCTACCGCGCGGACCGCCCCGTCGTCCTGAGGCTGCTGAACGAGGCGCTCGCCACCGAGATCGTGTGCGTGCTCCGCTACAAGCGCCACTACTTCATGGCGCAGGGCGTGCGCGGCGACGTGGCGGCGCAGGAGTTCCTGCAGCACGCGAACGACGAGCAGGTTCACGCGGACCAGATCGCAGGCCGGATCACGCAGCTCGGCGGCGAGCCGAACTTCTCGCCCGAGGGGATCCTCACGCGGAGCCACGCCGAGTACGTGGAGGGAAGCAATCTCGAGGAGATGCTCCGCGAGGACCTGGTCGCCGAGCGGATCGCCATCGAGTCGTACGGCGAGATGATCGCCTTCATCGGCGACAAGGACTCCACGACGAGGCGGATGCTCGAGTCGATCCTGGCGCAGGAGGAGGAGCACGCCGACGACCTCGCGCAGCTCCTGACGGACCTCGGGTCGCGCGTCTAGTCGCCGCTACGGTCCCCGCTCGAGGACCTCCAGGAGGGGGAGCAGGGCCGTCTCGGCGGGGCGTTCCGAGTCGTACGGCACGGTGAACGCCCGTTCGTCCTCCGTGATCGCCTCGGCCTCTCGGAGCTGCATCTCGTAGACCGACGCGTCGGCGTCGCTCGCGTCCGTCGCCGCGGCCGTGCGCGCCGACAGCCGCCTCCGGACCTCCGCGTCGTTCGCCGTCACGTCCACGATCGCGAACGGCGCGCCGAGGCGCCGCGCGAGCATCCGCGCGTCGAGCCGGGCGTCCCGACGGAGGTACGTGGCGTCCAGGATCGCCGCCCGACCGGCCTCCACGACCTCCTCGGCGCGCTCGATGAGGCGCGCGTACGTGCGTTCCGACATCGCGCGGCCGTAGAGCGCGGCCACCGCCGCGCCCTCGACGCGGTCGGTCGGGCCGAGGCCCGCGAGCTCCTTCCGGACCACGTCGCTTCGTACGACGCCGGCGTCGAGGAGCGGCGCGACGCGGCTCGCGAGGACGCTCTTCCCCACGCCGGAGGGTCCGCGCAGCACGACGACGGGCGGGGTCTCGCCCTCGCGTGCGTAGCGCCAGGCGAGCGCGAGGTACCGCCGCGCGCCGACGGCCTTCTCACGGCGAACGGCCTCGGGCACCTCGGGCGAACGGTAGGTCTGCGCGTCCACCTTCGCCCGGACGTGCGCGCGGTACGCGCGGTACAGGGGCAGGAGCGCCGCGGCCACCGCTTCGTCCTCGCCGGCGTGCTCGAGATAGCTCGCCTCCAGCACGCGCGCGAGGTCGGGTCGGCCCTGGTCCGTCAGGTCCATCGAGAGGAAGGCCATGTCGTTCAGCGGGTCCACGTGGCGGATCCACTCGGAGAACTCGATCGCGTCCACGATCTCGACCCGTCCGTCGCGCGAGAGGACGTGCTCGAGCCGGACGTCGCCGTGTCCGTCCACCATGCGGCCTGCCGCCACCCGCGCGCGCACGAGTCCGCGCACCGCGCACAGCCGCCCCGCCGTGCGCCGCGCGATGCCCTCGTGGACCGCGGCGGGGAAGAGCTCGGGGACTTCCCGGCGCGTGGAGAGGAAGTTCTGGCGGACCACCCGGCCGATGCCCGACGGCCGGGCGAAGCCCGCGTCCTCGGGCGCGAGGCGGCACCGGCCGTGGAACGAGGCGAGGACCCGCGCCGCGGCGCGCACGTCCTCGGGGGCGAGGGT
Organism: uncultured Planctomycetota bacterium; assembly: GCA_963752285.1. Taxonomy (GTDB): domain Bacteria; phylum Planctomycetota; class PLA2; order PLA2; family JAEUHO01; genus CAVVXN01. Next base: position 328,984 of record CAVVXN010000003.1, on the reverse strand, counting down.
CCCGGCGCGGAGGCGGTCGAGGTACGTCGAGCCGGGAGCCCAGCGGCGCATCACGACGGCGTGGTCGAGCACGTCGCCGGGCCCCCCCACGCGGATCGCGCCGTCCGCGCGCCGGACGATCGGCTCGACGCCGAGGTACACGTCCGGCGCGAGGCGCCGGTTGAGACGGACCTCCGTCTCGCACCAGTGCTCGCGCACGGCGACCGTCCCGTAGTCGAGGAAGCCCCAGAGGCGGATCGGCTTCTTCACCTTGTAGGCGCGGTCGCCCGCGAGGAAGACGGCGCTCACGTGGGTCTGCACGACCTCGACGGGGCCCTCGACGCCGAAGGCCTCGGGACGCGAGAGCGCCGCGATGAGCGCCTCGATCGGGATCCGGGCCTCGACCGCAGCGGGGCCGGGCGGTGCCGCCACGTCGTTCGGGACCGACTCGGGCTCGCTCATCGGCCGCATGCTACCCCGCGCGCGGGTACCCTCGGGGCATGGCGCGAGGCACGAGGTCCGCACGCGGGGTCCGCGTCCTGGTCACGGCGGGCCCCACGCGCGAGCCGCTCGACGACGTGCGGTTCCTCTCGAACCCCTCCACGGGACGGATGGGGCACCTCCTCGCGCGCGAGGCCGCGCGTCTCGGCGCAAGGGTCGTGCTCGTGCGGGGACCCGGGACCCTGCCCGTCCCCGCGGGCGTTCGCGTGGTGGACGTCACGACGACGAGGGAGCTGCTAGAGGCCGCGCGGGCCGCGTCCGAGGACGCCGACCTCGTGCTCTTCGCCGCCGCGCCGTCCGACTGGCGGCCCCGCCGACGTCGGAAGGGAAAGCCGCCCCGCGAGGGCGGCGCGTTCACCTTGGACCTCGTCCCGACGGACGACGTGGCCGCGGCGCTCGGCCGGACGAAGCACGGACGCGTGCACGTCGGCTTTTCGCTCGAGACGAAGCCCGGCCTCGCCCGCGCGCGGGCCAAGATGTCGAAGAAGCGCTTCGACGCGATCGTGTGGAACACGCCCGCGAGCTTCGACCGGGGCGGCGGGCCCGTGGTCTGGGTGCCGCGCGAAGGTCCGCCCGAACCCCTCCCTTCGCGGACGAAGGCCGCGACGGCCAACGCCGTCTTCGCGCGCGCGCTCGGGCTGCTGAAGAGCCGCCCCCGAGGAGGCGAAGGTGACTGATCCCGCCCCCCTGCCGCGCCGTCCGTTCGGCAACACGGGCGCCGAGGTCCCGGCCCTCGGCTACGGCTCCGTCCCGATCGGCCGGCCCGGATACGCGGAGGCGGACGCGCACCGCCTGCTCGACGGGCTGCTCGGCCGCGGCATCGACCTCCTCGACACCGCCGCCGCGTACGGCCGGGCCGAGGAGGCGATCGGGCGGTGGCTCCCGGCCCGACGCGACCGCGTGTTCCTCGTCACGAAGGCGGGGCAGGGGGAGGGCTGGCGGCCCCAGTGGTCGGCTCCCGAGATCCTCGCGAGCGTGGAGCGGTCGCTCCGCCGCCTCCGGACCGACCGCGTGGACCTCCTCCTCCTCCACTCGTGCGACCTCGAGACGCTCAGGCGGGGCGAGGTCCTCGAGGCCCTCCTCGCGGCGAAGCGCGCGGGAAAGGCGAGATTCGTCGGCTACTCGGGCGACAACGCCGCGCTCCGGCACGCGGTCGAGCGCGACGATCTCGACGCGGTGGAGACGTCGTTCAGCCTGCTCGACCAGGCGAACACCGACACCATCCGACGGGCGGCGGAGCGCGGCCTCGGCGTCCTCCTGAAGCGCTCGATCGCGAACGCGGTCGTCGGGCGCACCTCGGCCCCGGACGACGCGTACGCCGCGCCGTACTACGAACGCTGGCGGACCTTGGGTTTCGAGTCCGTGGACGCGGGCGGCCGCCCCTGGCTCGAGGTGGCGATCCGCTTCGCGGCGCACCAGCCGGGCGTCAGCGCGGCGCTCGTGGGGAGCGGGGACCTCGGGCACGTCCTCGGGTTGGCGGACGACGTGGCGAGGGGCCCGCTCCCCGCCGAGCAGGTCCGCCGGTATCGCGAGCGGTTCGCCGCGCTCGGCGCGTCGTGGCCCGGCCTCACCTGAGCGGTTCTCCGAGCGGGACCTTCCGGTCGAACACGAGCGAGCGGTCGAGCTTCGCGTCGAGGCTCTCGAGGACGGTCGCGAGGTCGGGAACGGGCCTCCCCCGGTACACCTCCTTCCCGTTCGCGCGCACGACCACGTCCTTCTCGACGTCGATCATCTTCGGGTTCAGGTACACCACGAAGTCCTCGGGCGCGCCGCTCGACACGTCCACGTCGATCTCGTTCCCCGCGCGCCTTGCGGTCACGAACGTGGCGTCCGCGGGCCGCACCGAGCGGAGCCAGTAGAACCACTGCTTCTGCGGGCGCGCGATCGGGTCCTCCGCGTCCGGCAGCGGAAACGGGTCGGTGGCGTACTCCCACACGAGCTTCTCGGGGAGAGGGTTCCGACGCTGCTTCGAGATCCACTCGATCCCCGCGTGCGGCTCGCCGGGCGGGTACGTGTGCCGGACGCCCGGGAACTCCTGGAAGCGAATCTCGCCGTAGCCCTCGGGATCGTCCTTCCGGTAGCCCTGGATCGCGTTCCACGCGTAGAGGAACGTGCCCGGCTCGCAGTGGTCGTCGTCGCTGCCCGTGTAGAAGTAGACGGCGAGATTCCTCAGGTTGGGCAGGAGGCCGTACTGGATCTGCCCGACCTCCTCGGCGCGCTTCACCTTGATCTTCGGCGACGCCATGATCACGCCGTGCGCCGGGATCGCGCCGGCGAAGAGGTCGGGATGGCGGCACGCGAGGTACATGGAGCCCGTCCCGCCCATGGAGAAGCCCGCCACGTACACCCGGTCCGGGTCGATCTCGTCCACGACCTTCGCCCGCTCCACGAGCGTGAGGCAGAAGGCCTCGCCCTGGACGGTGTTCCACGTGTCGTCCACGAGGCGGATGCCCTGCGGGTACACGCCGAGGCAGCCCTTCATCGTCCAGGTGCCCTTCGCCTCGCCCTTGTCGCCCTGGCCCTCGCCGCCGCCGTGGAGGCCGAGGATCAGGCCCGAGCGAGGCCCCCCCCGTCCCGACTCGTCCCACGCCGCCGTGCCGTACGGCGTCTCGATCTCGTGCTTCGGCGCGCGGGGCCATTGCCTCCGCGCGGCCTTGAAGCAGACGTCCCGCACGTCGTCGAGCGCGCCCTCGGGCAGGGGGCCGAACGCCTCCGCCTCGGCCAGGAGCGCGCGGCGCTTCGTCCCGTCCCACGTCTCGAAGCGCGTCTTCGGACGGGCCTCGAACCAGCGGTCGGCGATGCGCTCGACCGCCTTCCGGTCCCACCGCGCGGGTCCCGCACCCGCCGCCGCCGTGAACGCGAGGAGGAGACCGAACGGGATCGCGCGCCGCCACACGATCCGGAGTCTATCGCGCGAGATCGAGGCGCGCGTGCGCGCCCTCAGAAGCCCCGGGTGAGCCGGAGCCAGACGGACCACGTGCGGAGCGCGTCCTCGAGGTCGGACTCCGCGTAGCCGCGGACGATGCCGCACGCGTCCGCGAAGAAGAGGCGCGCGCTCGGCCGCTTCGGCGGCGTCTTCGTGGGCGCCACCGGCGTTCCCGGCGTTCCCGGCGACACCGGCGTCTCTCCCGAGGGCGCCGGCGGCGCCGGCGGCGCCGGCGCGGGCGCCTCGGCGTGCCGCACGACCTCGACACGGCCGTCGGGCAGCGCCTTCACCCGCGCCCGGACCGCGGCTTCGACGGGCGCGGGCCAGCCCGCCGGCAGCGCGACGACGACCCGCGCGCCGTCGTGGAGGCCGTCCAGCGCGCGGAGGAGCGGGTCCACCACGCGCCCGGCCTCGTCCGAGACGTCGTCCGGACGGACCTCGGCGCCGTGCGGCGCCGGCGGGAACCAGAGCGCGAAGAGACCGTTCGGCGACGTCGGGAAGCCCGAGAGGAAGTGCTCGTAGGCCCACCCGCCCGCCGGGCGGGTCGCGCGGGCGAGGTCGAGCCCCGACTCGAGCGGTCGGAGGTACACGTCGCGACGCCGGAGCAGGAACACCACGGGCGACTCGACCCGGATGGCGCCACCCCTCGTCGCGAAGCCGATCGCGCCGTCGAGCGGGAGGCCGCGCGGGTCCACGTACCGGCCTACCCACTTCCGCTTCACGTACACGTCGAGCCGACACCCGTCCACGAAGACACCGAGGTCCACGGTGTTCGCGGCGTCCTCGTCGGAGAGATCGACGACGCCCCCCCCGACCGGGGGCGCCCACTCGTCGAACGGCCGGAGGCCGTCCACGCCCAGGAAGACCTGCGCGTGGTTCGTCACCGCCTGGGGCCCGCGGTCGGGATCGGGCGTGTCCCCGGCCCCCACCTCCACGCACACGTTCCGGTCGCGACGGGCGTCGGCGAGCACGACCGCGGCGCGCACGTACGGCGTCAGCAGGCGGATCCGGACCGCGAGCCAGTAGCCGGCCTCGAACCGCTGCGGGCTCCGGACGAACACCGACCGGAACTCCTCGCGGTGCTCGGTCTCCAGCGTCTCGAGCTTCTTGGTCCCGAGCACGAGGTGGCCCTCGGGCGTGATCAGCCACTGGTCGGGATCGCGGGGACCGTCGTTCCAGGTGAGCTCGTCCGGGATCCACCCGGACGACGCGAGGGCCTCCCCCGCCCCCGTGAAGGGCACGCGGGGCTCCGCGGGGAAGGCGAGCCCCGGAAGCGAGAGCGGCTCCGTCCCGACGAGACGCGCGAGCACCTGTTGCTCGTCCTGGAACCAACAGGCGGTCTCCACGAGACCCCGCCGGGCGTAGTCGGACGCGGCGTTCGCGAGCGCGTCCACGTACGCCGAGACCGAACGCGGCGCCGCGAGGGGCCGCGAGGGGACCTCGCCCTCGCGCGGGCCGCGGCGGACGGCCTCCACGTGCGCGGCGCGGGCGGCGTCGGCGGCGCCGAGCGTCGAGAGGAGCCGCTCGGCGAGACGCGCGTCGCCGGCGTCCGGCTCGTCGTACGCGACGGCCCACTCGAGGAGGGTCACGGCGACCTCCGGGTCGCCGAGTGCGGCGAACGACCGCGCGGCCGCGAGGAGCTGGTCCTGCCCGAACGACGGTCGCTCGCGACGGCGCGAGCGCGACACCGTGGGCGCGTCGTAGATCCGGCTCGCGTCCGTGTGCGGGCGCACGACGTCGAGGGCCGAGACCCACGACGGCGGCGAGGATCCCCGGAACGCCAGGAGGAAGCGCATGAACCCGGACGCGAACGCGTCGAGGCTCGAGGGACGACCCTCCCGGCCGTCACAGAAGGCCGCCGTGAAGGTGCCGACCGGGTCCTTGTCGGGACGCGTCATCCCCGCGAGCCAGGGGCCGACACGATCCGTGAAGAGCGGGTCCTCCTCGGGATTCGGCCCGACGAGCAGGTAGACCCAGAGCGCGTGCCCCGCGGAGTAGTAGTCGCGGTACTCCTTCGCACCGTCTCGGAGCAGGTTCGCGAGGCCCTCCGGCGTCCCGTACCACGTGTGCCAGGCGTTCCGAATGCGCTCGACGTCAGCGGCCCGCGCGACGAACGCGGGATCGTCGATCCCCTGCCACGCGACCGCGGTGAACACCGCGCGGCCCTCGCGGAGCCACGCCGGCATCGCCGGGTGGACCGCCGCGTCGAAGCGGTGCGTCAACTCGTGCGTGAGCAGGGGCGCCAGGTCCCAGATGCTGCCCAGCGCGAAGCGGACCGTGGTCGTCCGCCCGCCCTGGAAGCCGTCGGCCCACCACCAGGGCGCGGCCTCGGCCTCGAGGTCCGAGAACTCGGGGAAGATCCGGATCTCGCCCCGCTCCGACGCGAACGGGTCCTCCCCGAACCAGCGGACGAGGCGGGCGTGCACGGGCTCCACGAGGCGCGCCGCGGCCGCGAGGGTCCCGTGCCCGCACGGCGTCGTGATCCGGTAGCGACCGTGGGGCGAGAGCGCGCGGCCCGGCGTCGCGACGTCGGTGTGCGCCTCGTTGAAGCGTCGTACCTCGTCGGGGCCCATCGCGTCGAGCGCCGAGGCGGCGAGGGGCTCCATCTGGCGCGCGGCCAGGGCGGCCTCCGCGTCGGCCTCGAGGCGACGCCCCGTCTCCGCCAGGCCGGGGACGGCGTGCGCCGGCCGGTCGGGCACGTCCTGCTCAGCCTGGTCCGCGAGGCCGAGGCACGCGCGACCGAGCGCGAGGGCGTCGCCCGCGTCCTCGAGCGTCACGCGCACGCGACGTGCGTGCGCCACGAGATCGGCGAGCGCGCGGTCCACCGTCGGGACCGCCCCCACCTCGGCCTTCTCGAAGGCCGGCGCGTACGCTTCTTCGAGCGCGGGCGACGCGTCGGCGACGCGGCGGAACACGCGGTGGAGCGAGCGAACCAGGAACGACGCGCCCGGTCCGCGCGTCGAGGCGACGGCCCGCGCGAGGTCCTCCGCGGCCCGCGCGCGCGCCCGCCGGACGAGGTCGAGCTCGGGGTCCTTCGCCGGGAGGAGCGCGGCGTCCTCCCGCCGGGGGTGGGCCGAGCCGTTCTTGTCGGACGCCGCGGCGACGTACTGGTGCGCCCAGAAGGTCCGGACGTCCGGGTCGTCCTTCGTCGCGCGGAGCAGGTCGCCCAGCAGGAGGAGCGATCGCGGGTGTTCGCGGAGCGCGCGGCGGAAGTGACGCTCGGCGGCCTTCGCGTCGCCCGCCTCCAGGGCCTTCTGACCCGCGCGGCGGGCCTCGCTCCCGGCCGCCGGGTCCTCGCCCGCCGCGGTCGGCCGGGGGAGCGCCCCCGTGCACACCACGAGGACCACGAGCGACGCGAGCCATGCCGGTCGCAGGGCCTCTCCTTCCCCCCCGGGCCGTTTCTCCGGGGTCTCTCGGCGGGATTCTACGGGGACGATGGCCGCGCCGTTGCGGGGGGCCCCCCTCGGCGCGTATCACTCCTCCCCGCGCCCCCCGGGCCCCGTACGGTGGGCGCCCGGGAGATCGCGTGACGGAGCGACCGTCGAGAGAGATCGAGGAGGGGGGAGCGAGGGACGCACCTCCCGGTCCGCCTCCCGAGCCGGGTCCGGGCCCGCCGGGGGCGCGCGAGGTCTTCCTCCACGCCCCCTTCGGCGTGGCGCTCCTCAGTCTCGACGGCCGCGTGATGGACGCGAACCCCGCGTCCCTCGCGGCGCACGGCCGTCCCCGGGACGCGATCGTGGGCCACCACATCCGGGAGCTCGGCCCGCTCTTCCCGGAAGACGTCCCGCGGCTCGAGGAGCTCTTCCTGCGGGTCGCCGGGGGCGAGACCCTCCCGCCGCTCGAGATCCGCCTGCGGCACGCCGACGGCACCACGCGATGGGTCGAGGCGCGGCTCGTGCGGCTCGAGCGGGACGGGCGCCCCTGGGCCGTCGAGGCCCTCTCGCACGACGTCACGCGCCAGAAGCGCGCGGAGGCCGCGCTCCGCGATAGCGTCGAGCGGTACCGGGTCCTGGTGGACAACGCCGCCGACGCGATCCTCCTCACGCGACCGGACGGCACCATCACCGAGGCGAACCCGAGCGCGGAGAGCCTCCTCGGCGTCCCGGCGAACGAGCTGATCGAGCGCCACGTGGTGAGCCTGATCGCGCCCGAGGACCTGGTCGAGAACCCGCTCCGGCTCCACGAGATCCGCGCGGGACGCACCGTCCGGCTGACGCGGGTGTTCCGGCGCCGCGACGGGCACCGGGTGACGGCGGAGATGGTCGCGCGGCTCCTCGAGGACGGACGCGTCATGGTCGTGCTCCGGGACACCGGCGCGCGACAGGAGGCGGAGCGCCAGCTCGCGGAGAGCGAGCGGCGTCTCCGCGCGACGATCGGCGCGGCGCCGGTCGTGCTCTTCGCGGTGGACGCGGAGGGCGCGTTCACGTTCTCGGAGGGTCGCGGCCTCGAGAAGCTCGGCCTCCTGCCGGGCGAGGTGGTGGGACGGTCGGTCTACGCGCTGTACGCCGACGTCCCCGAGGTCGGCGACGCGATCCGGCGCGCCCTCGCGGGCGAGACGGTCGAGTGCGGCGTGACCGTGGGCGGTCTCGAGTGGGAGTCGCGGTTCGCGCCCATCGCCGAGACGGGGGGTCGCGTGACCGGCGTGATCGGCGTCGCATGGGACGTGACGGAGCGGCGCACGGCCGAGCGCGCGGTCCGCCGGAGCGAGACCCGGTACCGCGCGCTCGCGGAGCACAGCGCGGTCGGCATCTGGCAGATCACCCCCGAGGGCTACACGATCTACGCGAACCCGGCCATGCTGGGCCTGCTCGGGCTGCCCGACGAGCAGTCGCTCGCGGGAACGACGTTTCACCGCTTCTTCACGCCCGACGGCCTCGAGGCGATCCGGCGCGAGCAGGCGCGGCGCGCCGAGGGACAGGCCGGCATCTACGAGGCGACGCTGCGCGCGGCCACGGGCGAGTCGCGGCAGGTGGTCGTCTCGGGGGCCCCCATCCGCGACCCGGCCGGACGCCTCCTCTCGCTGATCGGGACGTTCGTGGACGTGACCGAACGCCGCCGCGCCGAGCGCGAGCGAGAGCGGCTCGAGCAGCGCGTGCGGCAGGCGGAGAAGCTGGAGAGCCTCGGTCTCCTCGCGGGCGGGGTCGCCCACGACTTCAACAACCTCTTGACCGGCGTGATGGGCAACGCGGGCCTCGCGCTCGCCCGTCTCGAGCCGGGTCACCCCGCGCGCCCGATCGTCGAGCGGATCGAGCAGGCCGCACGCTGGGCGGCGGACCTGACCCGACAGCTCCTGGCGTACGCGGGGCGGGGCCGGACCGCGATCCGGCGTCTCGACCTCGCGGAGCTCGTCCGGGAGATGTCCGGCGTGCTCGAGTCCACGGTGGCCCGGGACGCGCGCCTCCGCTTCGAGATCGAGGCGACGCCGTCGATCGAGGCGGACCCCGGACAGGTCCGTCAGCTCGTGCTGAACCTCGTACAGAACGCGGCGGAGGCGTGCCCGCCCGGCCACGGCCACGTGACGGTGCGCGTCCGCGGCGCCGACGTGGACGCGTCGTGGCTCCTCGGCTCGTGGCTCGGCGAGGGGCGCCAACCGGGCCGGTACGCGGTCCTCGAGGTCCGGGACGACGGCGTGGGGATGGACCGCGAGACGCAGCAGAGCATCTTCGACCCGTTCTTCACCACGAAGCCGGCCGGGCGCGGGTTGGGACTCGCCGCCGTCCTGGGCATCATCCGTGTCCACGGCGGCGCCATCCGGCTCGACAGCCGGCCCGGCGCCGGGACCACGTTCCAGGTGCTGCTCCCGTCCGCGCCATCCCCGACGGAGGACCCCATGACTCCCGAACCGCCGAGCCCCGGGCCGCCCGCCACCGTCCTCGTCGTGGACGACGAGGAGGGCGTGCGCGACATGATGAAGCAGGCGCTCGAGTTCGACGACCAGAACGTGATCGAGGCCGCGAGCGGCGAGGAGGCGATCACGTCGCTCGAGGCCGCGGGGGGCGCCGCGCACGTCGTCGTGCTCGACGCGAATCTCGAGGGGCTCCGTGGCGCGGCGCTCGTGGAGCGCCTCCGCACGCTCGCCCCGGCGATCCCCGTGCTGCTCGTGAGCGGAGACCTGGAGGCCGACGTGCGCCTGAAGTTCGGCGGGCCGGTGCCCACGGGCGTCCGGTTCCTGTCGAAGCCGTTCACGCCGAAGACCCTGACCCAGCTCGTCCGCGAGATGGCGGCGCCGGCCTAGGCCGCGCACGGGCCGCGCCGTGCGGCTCGCGCGCGCCGTCCACCGCGCTACTCGCGCGCGAGGTGCACGAGCACGCGCGCGCCGGGGCGGAGCGCGGCGCCGCTCGGGAGCTCGACGAGGACCGTGACCCGCTGGGTCGCCTCGTCCACCACCGGGCCGACCGACCGAACGCGCCCCGTCCCGTCGGCGCCTTCGACGAAGACCGCGCGTCCGGGCGGCCACGCCGAGGCCTCTTCGGCACGCACGGGCACCTCGATGTCCAGCGCGTCCGGGTCCACGAGCCGGACGAGCGGCGTCCGGAGCGCGCGGACGGCGTCGCCCTGCGCGACGAGGACCTCGGCCACGACCCCGGCGAACGGCGCGCGGACCGTGCGGCGGTCGAGCCGCTGTCGGGCGACCTCCATTTGGAGCTTGGCGTGGTCGGCGACGCGACGGGCCCGACGGAACGCGGCGTCCCCGCGCTCCGCCTCGGACTTGGCCTGCTCGAGCGCCAGGGCGGCCGCGGTCACCTCGGCCGGCGAGGCGCGGCCCGCGGGTCCCTCCACGTGCGCCTGGTCGTACTGCTTCTTCCGCAGGTCCACGATCCGCTGCTGCCCGTCCCGCCGCGACTTCGCGAGGTCCACGTCCACCTCCGCGATGGCGGACTCGATCTCGGCGAGGCTCGCCCCGAGGAGCGCGTCGGACCGGTAGAGCTGCACGAGCGGGTCGCCGAACTTCACGCGGTCCCCGACGGCGACGGCGACCTGCTCCACGGTCGTGTCGTCGGTCGCGGCCACGAGCACGTCCCGCCGGGAGCGCACGAGCCCCTCCTGGCCCGGAGCGACGGGGGGCGGGTCGTCCGCCCGGGCGCCCCCGCCGAGGAGGATGCCGAGTCCCAGGACCCACGCCGCGCCGAGAACGTGCCGCATCGAACGCCTCCCGCCGACGTCCGCATTCTCGGCGTGGACGCCCCGCCGCATCAACCCCCGACGGCGGGCCCCCGCGCAGCCGCGTCACGGGGCCTTCGCCGCGGGCCGCCGAGGCGCGGCTTGACGGGACCTCGCGGGCCCCAAGATGTACACGGCACGGAGGTGCCTGGATGAAGATCACGAGCTCGGCGTTCGACGACGGAGCCCCCATTCCGAAGCGGTACACGGGCGAAGGCGTCGACGTGTCGCCGCCGCTCGCCTTCGAGGACGTCCCCGCGGAGGCGGCCGAGCTGGCGCTCGTCGTGGACGATCCCGACGCGCCGCGCGACGTGCCGTGGGTCCACTGGGTGCTCTACGACCTCCCGGCGGACCTCACGTCCCTCGACGAAGGCGACGAGGGCGGCGGCCGGGAGGGGACGAACGACTTCCGTCGCGTGGGCTGGGGCGGTCCCCTGCCTCCGAAGGGACACGGCGTCCACCACTACCACTTCCGCCTCTTCGCGCTCGACCGCACCGGCGCCCTCCCCGCCGGCCTCACGAAGGAGGAGCTCCTCCGGGACATCGAGGGTCACGTGATCGCCGAGGCGCAGCTCGTCGGGACCTACGAGCGTCGCTGACGGGCCGCGCGCCGGTACGCCTCGAGCGTGCCGTCCACGGTTCGCCGCGCGGCGTGACGCGCCGCGACCCGCGCGCGCGCCGCGTCGGCGAGACGGGTCGCGAGGGGACGGTCGTCGAGGAGACGCCGGACGCCCTCCGCGAGCGCCGCCGCGTCGCCCACCGGCACGAGGAGGCCGGTCGCCTCGTGCACCACGACCTCGGGGATCCCGCCGGTCGAGGACGCCACGACGGGGACGCCCGCGGCCATGGCTTCGAGGAGCGAGCTCCCGAGCCCCTCGCTTCGGGAAGGGAACGCGAACACGTCCATCGCGCGAAGCCACGGGCGGACGTCCTCGGTGAAGCCCGTCACGCGGACACGGTCCGAGAGCCCGAGGTCCGCGGCGCGCGCGCGGACGTCGTCCACCCGGCCGCCGCCCACGATGGCCACCGTCAGGTCCCGTCCCGCGTCCGCGAGGCGCCGGGCCGCGAGGAGGAGCACGTCCTGCCCCTTCGCCGGCTCGACGTGCGCCACCTGCCCCACGACGGGCCGGCCCTCGGGGAGGCCGAGGGCGTGTCGGGCCGCGGACCGGTCGGCCGCGTTCGTGGCGAAGTGCGCCACGTCCACGCCGTCGGAGACCGTGAGGAGCCGCGCGGCGCGGACGCCGTCCTCGAGGAGCACGGCGCGGGTCCGCTCGCTCACGCAGCAGACGACGTCGGCGCCGGGGTCCATCTTCCATCGGTCGAGGCCGAGGAAGCGATGGCGGTAGATCGAGTGCTCGACACGGCGCGTCACCACGACGGCGGGCCGCCGACGTCCGAGGAGACGCGCGGCGAGCGCGCCCTGTCCGTGCGCCTGCGACGTGTGGAGGTGGAGGACGCGGGGACGGACCGCGCGCGCGACGTCCAGGAGCCGCCCGAGCGCGAAGGGGTCGGCCTCGTTCCGGACGCGCCACGGCGCGACCCGGAGGCCCGCGGCGCGCGCGCGGGCCGCGAGCGGGGAGGCCGGTGGGGCCAAGAGGAGCTCCGTCACCCCGCGACGGCGAAGGCCCTCCATCAGGAGCAGCACCTGCGCCTCGCCGCCGCGCCACGAGCGGGCGGTCGTCGCGTGGAGCACGTCGAGCCCGCGCGCGCCGCGGGCGCCCGCGCCCCCCTCGGCGCCCGACGCGCCGCGACCGCGGTCCGCCGCCCGCGCGTCGTCGGTGGCGCCCGTGGCCCCGGGGGGAAGGGCGCTCACCCCCGCGCCGCCCGCCCGGGGCCCGGGCCCGCGTATGGATCCCGGCCCGGGGACGGGTCGATCGGCCGGCGGCCTCGGCGCGCGCTCCCGTCCCATCTACCGCCGGTCTCGTCACGCGCTCCCCGGGGCGCCGAGGCCCGTGACCGCCGGGGTCTCAGGGCTTCACCGCGAAATCGAGGACCGCGGCGTACCGCGGCGCGCCGGGACCCCTCTCGCACGCCTCGCCGAGGAGGGTCGCCACGTCGAGCACGGGGACGCCCCGGTAGCGCTCGGCCCCGTTCACGGTGACGACGAGCTCCTTCGAGAGGTCCACGAGCTCCGGCGCGAGGTGGAGCCGGAGGCGCGAGACGCCGCGCGTACCGACCTCGATCGTGCCGGGGCCCGCGAGCTTCGCGTGGACGATCCCCGGCTCGACGCCGTACCCGAGCTCGGCCGGCTGGGGCGCGCGGTCCATGTCGAGGACGCGGGGGCGGGCGTGGACCTCGACCTCCTCGTCGCCGCGCCGCACGACGAAGGTGCCGTCGGTGGTCCCTCCCGAGAGGACGTTCAGGTACGTCCGGAGCACGCCCAACCGCTCGTCGCCCTCGAGCTTCGAGTCGCCCACCTTCACGATGACGTCGCCGGCCTGGAAACCGGCCTCCGCGGCCGGCGTCCCGTCCTGCACCTCGCCGACGCGGATGCCGTCGCCGTCGAAGCGCGGGTCGAGCACGATCCCGAGCCGCGGCGACGGGGTGAGGTCCGGGACCGGCAGCACGGCCGCCGGCTCGAGCGCCGGGTCGGCCGGCGCGTGCGGGTCCAGGGCGACGATCTCGACCCACGAGAAGCGGCCGTCCACGTCCGGCGCGGCCGACGCCCAGCGGACGTCCTTCGGCAGGGCGACCCGCGGGTGCTCCGTGACGAACTGCCACGCCTCCTCCCACCGGCGCTCGAGGAACGACGGCTCGTGGCTCGACTCGGGCTCGTCGATCCAGTGGATGTCCGCGCCCGCCTCGCGCATCGCGTCGACGACCGGCTTCATCTTCTCGGACGGGTAGAGGGGGTCCTGGCCGCCGTTCACGGCCCAGACGGGACGCGAGGCGAGGTTGGGCCCGCAGACGGGACCGCCGAGGATCCGGGAGACGAGGGGGTTCCCCATCATCGGCAGGAAGCACGCGTACGGCGTCGGGTCGTGCGCGAGGAGATGGTACGCGCCGCTCCCGCCGTCCGAGAAGCCCGCGAGCGCGACGCGGTCGGCGTCGATGCGCCACCGGCGCTTCGCGTCGAGCAGCGCGCCGCGGATCAGCGCCGCGCCGGAGGGGGACCACCAGTGCGCGCCGTTCTGCGTGGACGGCGCGATCAGCACGAACCCCTTCTTCTCGGCCTCGTCCCGGAACATCTCGATGCCGATTCCGCCGCCGCCGTCCTCGTCGCGCGCGACGGCGCCGTGGAGCCAGACGAGCGCGGGCCACGCGTGGTCGGGTGCGTACGTGGACGGGGCGTACGCGAGGATCGTGTGGGTCGTGCCGTCGGGGGTCCGGCGCGTCCAGGTCGTGACCTCGCCCTTCGGCGCATCCGCCGGCCACGACCACGCCCCGCGAAGCGCGTCGAGCACCGCCTCGGGGTCGGCGTCGTCCGCCAGCGCGAGCGCCAGCGCGAGCCGATCGGCGCCGTTCTCCGCCTGCACGCACGCCCGGACGCGGGACTGGAGGTCCGGCGGCTCCTCCCCGCCGACGGCGGGGAGGGTGAGGAGCGCGAGGACCAGGAGCGAGAGCAGCGCACCACGCATCGAAGCCTCCCGGCGGCGGATGCCGCCTCGCACGACGGGGCCCGGGGTCAGAGGAGCGTGACCTCCTGGCCCTCCTTCGTGTCCTTCACGATCACGCCGAGCGCCCGGAGCTCGGCGCGCAGACGGTCGGCCCCCGCCCAGTCGCGCCGGGCGCGGGCGGTCTCGCGCCGGCCGAGGAGCGTCTGCTGCTCGGCGCTGAGCGCCTGGTTCCGCGCGAGGCCGAGGCCCAGGACGTCGTCGGCGAGGCGCAGCAGCGCGAGGGCGGAGGCCGCGTCGCCCGGCGCGAGCGAGCCGGCCTCGATACGGCGGTTCGCCTCGCCCACGAGGGAGTGGACCGCCGCGGTGGCGGCGCTCGTCTCGAGGTCGTCGTCCATCGCGCGCCGGAAGGCCGCGTCGGCCCCGGCCGCGAAGTCGGACGGGACCGCGTCGCCCGCGTGCCGCGCGAGGCGGCGCCAGGCGTCGTCGAGGTTCAAGAGCGTGCGGCCCGCGGCGTCGAGGCCCTCCCACGAGAACGAGATCGGCGTGCGGTAGTGGCTCGACGCGACGAGGTAGCGGAACGCGCGGGCGGAGAAGGGGCCGGCACGCTCCTCGAGGTCGCGGAGCGTGTAGAAGCTGCCCGCGCTCTTCGACATCTTGCGCCCCTCGACCGTGAGATGGCGCCGGTGCATCCAGTACCGGACGAAGGGACGCTTCCCCGTCGCGGCCTCGGACTGCGCGATCTCGTTCTGGTGGTGCGGGAACCGGAGGTCCTCGCCCCCCAGGTGCGCGTCGATCTGCGGGCCCAGGAGGGCCGACGACATCACGGAGCACTCGATGTGCCAGCCCGGGCGGCCCTTCAGGACGCGGCGCGTGCCGTCCACCACGAGCTCCGGCTCCCAGAAGGTGTCGCCGTCGGAGGGGGACCACCCCTTCCAGAGGGCGAAGTCGCCGACCTCCTCCTTCTCGTACTCGTCGGCCTTCACGCGACCGGACGCCCCCGCCATCACCTGGGCCCGGGAGAGGTTCGCGAGCTCGCCGTACGTCTCGAACGAACGGATGCGGAAGTAGACCGACTCCGTGCCGTCCTCGTCTCGCGAGAGGTACGCGTGTCCCCCGTCGAGGAGGGTCTGGACCATCGCCGCCATCTCGGGCACGTAATCGGTCGCACGGGGATACGCGTCGGCGCGCACGCAGCCGAGACGATCGAGGTCGTCGAAGAAGACCTGCGTCCACCGCGCGGCGAACGACGCGCGGTCCTCGCCCGCGGCCCGGCTGTCCCGGATGATCTTGTCCTCGACGTCGGTGACGTTCACGACGTAGCGGACCCCGTAGCCCGACGCCCGCAGCCAGCGCACGAACACGTCGTAGAACAGGAACGTGGACCAGTTCCCGATGTGGACGTGGTTGTAGACCGTCGGACCGCAGCCGTAGACGGTCGTGCGGGCGCGGTCGCGCGGCTCGAAGTCCTCCACGCGGCGGGAGAGGCTGTTGTAGACGCGAAGCGGCATGGGAAGGGCGATCGTATCCGCAAGGCGACGCCGCGCGTCAGTCGGCCGGGGGCGGGACCGGAGGGAAGTCGGGCGCCTCGGTCCCCTGGTGCGCGTGGACCGCGCGGTGCAGCGCGAGCAGGGCGTACTGGAGCTTCTCCCGGGCGTCCTCCGGGCGGTCCGTGTCGCCGAGGCGCTCGAAGAACGGATCGAGCGCGCCGGGTCGGAACGGGTCGAGCGCGAGGACCTCGTCGAACGCGCGCCCGCGCGCCCAGTGCACGACGAGGTCGGCCGCGACGTACATCGCGGGGTTGCAGAGGCCGCACGACGCACGCACGTCTTCGATCCGACCGTCGTGTCCCACGAGGAACACCTCGAGGACGTTCTTTCCGCCGCCCCGGCACCCTTCCACGGTCGCGACGCCCGTCGGCGCGGTGTCGAGCGGGGTGAAGCTCTCGGGCGCGCGGTCCCGAGTGCTCTTCGCGAAGATCCGTTCGGCGTAGTACCGGCGTACCGCGGGGGAGACGGCCACGGTGCCTCCTCTCACTCGTCGTCGAGGAAGGCGAGGGGATCTCTCACGACGCGCTCCACCACGTCGCAGAGCACGTCGCACTCGGCCTCGGTGTTGTAGAGGTAGAAGGACGCCCGGAGGTTGTTCTTCGCGTTGGCGGCGCGGTCGTATCGGTGGTGCAGGAAGGCGTTCGTGCAGAACATGCCCTTGCGGAGCATCACGTTCGACTCCTCGTCCGCGAGGCGCTCGATCGCGTTCACGATCGCCCCCACGCTCGAGGCCATGGTCACGACGCCGGTCCGGCGGGAGGCGTCCTTGGGCCCGCGAAGCCAGAAGTGGTCGTTCTCGAGCGGGGCGAGCCGCGCCCGGGTGCGCTCCGCGAGCGCGCGCTCGTGCTCCTCGATCGCGAGGAGGCCGGCCGTCTCGGTCACGTAGCGGACCGCGGCGGCGGCGCCGATCATCCCGGCGTAGTGCTGGACGCCCGCCTCGTAGCGTTCGGGCGGGGGCTTCAGCTCCGCGCGGTCGAGCCACGTGTCCTCGACCGTGTCGCCGCCGACGAGGAAGGGCTCCAGGGCCGCGAGGCGCTCGCGCCGACCCCATAGCACGCCGATGCCCGTGGGACCGCACATCTTGTGGAACGAGAACGCGAGGAAGTCCGCGCCGAGCGCCTTCACGTCGATCGGGCGGTGCGGGACGCTCTGCGCCGCGTCGAGGAGGAGGACCCCGCCCACCGCGTGTACGCGGTCGGCGAGCGCGCGCACGTCGGCGTCGGGGACCGCCGCGCCGTCGAGGTTGCTCGTGTGCGCGATCGAGACGATCCGGGTCCGCGGCGTGACGGCGGCGAGGGCGCGGCCGACGTCGAACACGCCGTCCTCGTCGTAGGGGAACCAGCGACGCACGACGAGGTCGGGGCGCCCGCTCCCCGCGCGGAGCCGGCGCTCGAGCTCGAGCCACGGCACGAGGTTCGAGTTGTGCTCGTTCTCGCCGCCGAGGACCTCGTCCCCGGGCGCGAACGGGAACGACCGGGCCACGAGGTTGATCGCCTCGGTCGTGTTGCGCGTCCACACGATCTCCTCGGGACACGAGGCCCCGACGAGCTTCGCCACCGCCTCGCGGGCGCCCGCCTCCTCCTCGCCGAGCTCCTCCTGGAACCAGTTGTGGAGCTTGGTGCCGGGGATCGCGCGCCCGCCGCCGCACGTCGGGAAGAGCTCGTACGACCTGACGATCGCGTCGATGACCGGGCGCGGCCTGAGCGTCGAGCACGCGTTGTTCAGGTAGATCGGCGGCATCCCGTTCCGTCGCCGCGCGAGGGCGGGGAAGTCGGCGCGGAGGACGGACAGGTCGTGGGTCGTCGTCGGCATCGGGCGCCAGCATAGGGACGGTCCGGGCGTCCGCCCCACCCCCGGCCCGGGTGCCGGCCGGGCGGGCGAGCGATCGGCGGGCGTAGGATGGCCGGCATGGCGCCTCCCCTCGTCCGCCGGCCGCGGCGACGCCGCGCGGTCCGAACCCTCGGGCTGGTGGTGCTCGCCTTCGTGGTCCTCGGCCCGGGACCGCGCGGAACGGAGCGAGGGGCGGACGCGGCCGCCGCGGACGAGGCCCGCGACGTCGCGGTGCCCGTCGTCACCGGCGGCCCGATCCGGGTGGACGGGAAGCTCGCCCCCGCGGAGTGGTCCGGGGCGGCGGTCCGGACCTTCGACGGCGGCCGGGCCACCCTCCGGCTGGCCGAGGAAGAGGGGACGCTGTTCCTCGGCGTGACGGGGCCCGGCCCCTGGGCTCGCGGCGCGAGCCTCTGGCTCGTGTTCCGAAGCGATGGGTCGGCCGGGCACGGGCTCTACGAGGACGGCGCGCTCCGGCTCGACTACGAGCCCCGGGAGCACAACCGCCCGCACCTCCTGGCGCTCGCGACCGAGTCCGGCGGCGAACGCGCCCTCTCGGGCGTCGCGGTCGCGCGGTCCACGCCCGACGCGGTCGCGAGCGGCGTCGAGGTCGCGGTCCGGCTCGCGGCCCTCGGCGTGGACGCCGAGCGGAAGCCCGACCTGCGCTTCGCGTTGGTCTGGATGCAGGGGCGGGAGCGCGGCCGCGCGACGTGGCCCGAGGGACTCGACCTCTCCGGTCCCGCGGGCCGCCCGCCGCCGGGCCTCGCGGGGGACGGGGCCTGGGCCCGCCTCTCGGGCTGGAAGGACGCCCGCGGGGAGGAAGCCGGCGGGCCCGAGGGCCTCGCCACGCCCACCTGGGAGGCGCTGGCGAACGAGGACGCGGAGATCGCCCGCCGCGGCTCGGCCGCGCACGCCGAGGCGATGGCGATCACGGAGTCGGGGCGGGTCGAGAAGAAGGACGAGGAGGTGGACGCGGCGGTCGCGGAGAACTTCCGCTGGATCGCGGAGCGGGAGCCGCTCACGCCGACCGACGTCCTCGCCCTCGCAGAGGCCGACCGCTTCCTCAACCGGCGCGCCGCCGCCCTCGCCGAGCTCGATGCCCTCTCCGTGGACCCCGCGTGGAACGGGTCGTTCCGTCTCGTCTACGAGCGGGCCCGGACGCTCGACATGGACGGACGCTTCGAGGAGGCCGCCCACGCGTGGTCGCGGCTGGCGGCGCTCGCGCCGGGCGACCTCGGGCCCCAGTACGCGACCATGGCGACGCGCGCCGAGGAACGTGCGAAGGCCTGGGCGGTGGAGGCGGCCCGGCGCGCCGAGGACGCGCGGCGCGCGGACCTCCCCGTCGTCCGGCTCCGCACGACGCGCGGCGACGTCCTCGTGCAGGTCTTCACGGACGACGTTCCGAAAGGAGCCGGACTCTTCTTGGACCTGGTCCGCCAACGGGAGGGCGACCGCGGCTTCTACGACGGGACCCGGTTCCACCGGGTGGAGAGCGAGTACCTCGTGCAGGGAGGCGATCCCGTGAGCCGCGAGGACTGCAGCGCGGCAGGCCGGAGCGCCGGCCCCCTGACGGCCCCGGTCGAGCGGAACGAGCGCCACGGGTTCTGGCGGGGCGCGCTCGGCTTCGCGCGCCAGGCGGCGCTCGTGAACGGCTGCCAGTTCTTCGTCCTCGTGGGCGCGCGCCCGGAGCTCGACGACCAGGACTTCACGTGCTTCGGTCAGGTGCTCTCCGGCCTCGACGTGATCGACCGCCTCGAGGTGTGCGACGAGCTGATCGAGGCGACCGTGCTCGCGCCCGAGGCGTGGCACGCCACGACCGGCGGAGGCGGTCGATGACGACACGCCACCGGTTCGGGATCGTCGGCCTGGCGGTCGCGCTCGCGCTCGCCGGGGGCGCGCGGGCGGCCGAGGACCTCGACCTGCTCGAGCAGGAGTTCGGGGTCGTGGCCAAGCGTTCGGACGAGCGCGGGGTCGCCCGACAGGCCGAGCTCCTCCGGCAGATCGCGGACGTCTCGACACCCCAGGCCCGGAAGACGCTCGAGCGACTCCGCGACCGGTGGGCGGCGGACGACTGGCGGCGGGCGGGGATGATCCTCTCCGCGCTGCTCCGCCACGCGGGCCCGAAGGACGTGGACGACGCGATCCGCTGGGTCGAGAAGCAGCGCGACCCGCTCGTGATGCAGCAGCTCGGGGACGCGCTCGGGGCCACGGAGAGCCCCACGGCGCGGACGTACCTCCGGGGCGACGCCCTCGCCCGCTCGACCCCGCCGGTGCGCGCCCAGATCGTCCGCGCGCTCGGGCTCCTCGCCGACGCGCCGGCGCTGCCCGTGCTGCTCCGGCTCGCCGCCGAGGGCGACCCGGAGATCCGCACGGAGGCGCTCCACGCCGTCGGGCGGCTCCACGACGCGAGGGCCGTCTTGCCCGTGGCCGTGTTCCTGAAGGACGGCGACGCGCGCGTGCGCCTGGTCGCGGCGGAGACGCTCGGTCTGCTGAAGGACCCCGCCGCCGTCCCGTTCCTCTGCCACGCGCTCGACGACGAGGCGCCGCGCGTGGTGGAGTCGGCGGCGAACGCGCTCGCGGCCATCGACGACCCCGGCTGCATCGAGGCGCTGATCGCACGGCTCCGTACGACGTACCCTTCGGACCTCCGCACGGCCGACGCGATCGAGGCGGCGATCGAGAAGATCACCGGCGAGCGGTTCGGCTACGACGCCGCGGCGTGGGCCGACTGGTGGAGCACGGTCAAGCTCTCGCCGTTCCACCGGCGAGAGATGCCGCCCGGCGAGCGGACGGTCCCCGGCATCCCGTACTACGGGTTCCGCATCCACTCGAGCCGCGTCGTGTTCGTGATCGACACGAGCCGGAGCATGGGCTGGAACGGGAGGCTCGACCGCGCCAAGGCGGAGCTGATCAAGGTGATCGGGAGCCTGCCCGAGACCACGTCGTTCAACGTGGTCGTGTACAGCGACGGCGTCTCCGCGTGGCAGAAGAAGATCACGCCCGCCACGAAGGGGACGATCGCACGCGCGAAGACCTTCGTGGAGCGACTCCGCCCGCAGGCCGGCACGGACGTGTACGACGCCTTGCGCCTCGCGCTCGCCGATCCGGACGCGGACACGGTCTACTTCCTCTCGGACGGCACGCCGAGCACGGGCCCGATCGTGGACCCCTACCGGATCCTCGCCACGATCCGCGCGGACAACCGCTACCGGCGCGTCCGAATCCTCTCCGTCGCCCTCGTGATCGGCGATCCGCCCACCGCGTACGCCGGCACGGAAGACGAGAAGAGGGCGATCGAGTTCATGACCCGGCTCGCGCGCGAGAACGGCGGGGACGTGGAGGTCGTGCGCTGACCGGACGCCGCGCCGCGGCGTCGTATCCGGCCGACGACCGGGGCGCCGACCCGGGACGACACGGCAGGAGGCCGCTCGACGGCGGCGGCCGCGTCACCGCCCCAGCCTGCGGAGCGCGGAACGCGCGGCGAGGTACCCGCACATGCCGTGGACGCCCGCGCCCGGCGGCGTCGAGCTCGAGCAGAGATAGAGCCCCCGGCGCGGGGTGCGGTAGGGGTCGGGGCTCGCGACCGGCCGCGCGAGGACCTGCCGAAGCGACGCCGCGCCGCCGGTGACGTCGCCGCCGACGTGGTTCGCGTCGTGACGCTCGAGCGCCGCGGGCCCGAGCACGCTCCGCTCGAGGATCGTGTCGCGAAAGCCCGGCGCGAATCGCTCGACCTGCGCCTCGAGGCGCGCGGTCATGTCGAAGGTGGACCCGGCCGGCACGTGGCAGTACGCCCATCCCGTGTGACGGCCGGCGGGCGCGCGGCTCGGGTCGAACACCGTGTGCTGCGCGACGAGGACGAACGGGCGTTCGGGGTGCCGCCCCCGCGCCACCTCCGACTCGGCCCGCGCGATCTCCTCGAACGTGCCGCCCACGTGGACGGTTCCGGCCCGCCGGCACGCGGGCGCGCGCCACGGGATCGGTTCCCCGAGCGCCCAGTCGACCTTGTACGCGGCGGGACCGTGGCGGAACGCGAGCAGACGGTCGCGGTATCGCCGCGGGAGCAGGTCGCCGGCGACGCGCACGACGCCCCGCGGCGAGAGGTCGAGCAGGACCGCGTCGGCGGGCGGGAGGTCGGTCACCGCGCGGACGGGCGCGTTCAGGACCACCTCGCCGCCGTGCTCGCCGACGATCGCCACGAGGGCGCGCGCGATCCGGTCGGCGCCCCCGCGCGGGAAGGGCCAGCCCACGGCGTGACCGAGGACGGCCAGCATCAGGCCGAACGCGCCGGTCGGCAGGTCGTCGAGCGGCCGGACCGCGTGCGCGGCGAGCCCGGCGAGGAGGGCCCGGGCGGCCTCGCCGCGAAACGCGCGGTCGGCGATCGTCCGCGCGGAGGCGCCCGCGCGAAGCGCGAAGCGGAGCAGCGTGGCCGGGTGCCGCGGCACGTGGAGCGGCGGCCGGAGCAGGTCGTCGAAGAGCCGCTCCGATCGTAGGACGAGCGGGGCGAGGAGGCGCCGGTACGCGTCCTCGTCGGGCGGGAGTCCCGCCGCGGTCTCGTCCACGGAACGGAGGAGCGTCGCGGCCTCGCCGTCGTCGAGCGGATGGGCGAGGGGCACCTCGGGCTGGACCCACTCGACGCCGCGGCGCGCGAGGTCGAGACCGGCGAAGAAGGGCGACGCGAGGGCCAGCGGGTGGATCGCGGAACAGACGTCGTGCCAAAACCCGGGGCGCGTCAGCTCCATCGTGCGGACGCCGCCGCCGATCGTCGGCTGGGCCTCGTACACGGTGACCCGGACCCCGGCGCGGGCCAGGGTGACGGCGGCCGCGAGGCCGTTCGGCCCGGAGCCGACGACGATCGCGCGGCGCGTCCTCACCGGCGTATCGTGCGCGGCGGGGCAGGCGGGGACGGGATTCGGGAGACCGGCGTCTCGAAGGCGGGCCGGCGAACGCGCGGGAGGCTGCCATGGACCTCGGACTCGAAGGCAGGACGGCCCTCGTCACGGGCGGGAGCTCGGGGATCGGGCTCGGCATCGCCTCGTGTCTGGCCCGAGAGGGGGCGACCGTGATCGTCGCGAGCCGGGACCCGGACCGCGTGGCGTCGGCCGTGGCGCGCCTCTCGACGACCTCGCCCCGCGTGCGCGGGGAGACCGTGGACCTGCTCGACGAGGCGTCCGTCCGGGCGCTCTGGGGCCGGGTCGGAGGCGTGGACGCGCTCGTGAACAACGTGGGCGGCCCCGCGCCGGGCGCGCCGAACGAGGTGACGCTCGATGCCTGGGACCGCGGGTACCGCGCGCTCGTGCGCAGCGTGCTGCTCCAGGTCCGATTGGCGGCGCCGCACATGCGCGCGCGGCGCTTCGGGCGCGTGCTGACCGTCACCTCGAGCGCGGCCCGCCAGTGGATCCCGGGGCTCACCGTCAGCAGCACGTTCCGGGCCGGCCTGACGGCGCTCGCGAAGGGCCTGGCCCAGGAGCTCGGGCCCTCGGGCATCCTCGTGAACAACCTCCTCCCCGGCCCCGTGGACACCGCGCGCCTTCACGAGCTCGGACCGAGCGTGGTGGCCTCGATGAAGCAGGCGACGGCGCTCGGGCGCCTCGCCGAGCCCGAGGAGCTGGGCCGCGTCGCGGCGTTCCTCCTCTCGGCCGCGAACACCTACGTGACGGGCACGGACGTGCTCGTGGACGGAGGCGCGACCACCGCGCTCTGACGCGCGTCCCGGGCTCGACGCCGTCCGGCGGATCGGACACGACGTCCCGTTCACCCGGAACGGCCGGCGCCGGTTCCCGCACCTCCGCCGGAGCGGCGAGGACCTCCTCGGATGCGCCCTTCTCGGACGTGCGGCGCACCCGGCGGGCTCGGAGGGCGCCGGGAGCCCCCGCGGGACGAGATCCCCCCGCGCGGCACGGGCTCGCGGGCTCCTCCCCGTCCACCGGGTCTCCCGGCGCGCGTGCCCCGCCGTCTCGCGGGCGCACCGGGACGGCGGGCGGGCCGGCGCCACGACGAGCGCGGCCCCCTCGTGAGGGCGTCGCCGCCCCGGTCGCGCTACCCCCCCCGGACGAGCACCGCGGCGAAGCCCCCGTCCTGGTCGCGGCCGGGCGGCACCTCGAGGCTTCGGAGGAGCGTCGCGTCGGGCTGCGCCTCCGTGAGGCTCGCGACCGTCTCCTGGTTCTCCTCGGGCTCGAGCGAGCAGGTGGCGTACACGAGGCGCCCCCCCGGTCTCACGAGGGGCCACGCGCGGTCGAGCAGGGCGCGCTGGACGCGCGCGAGCGCGAGGACGTCCTCGGGCGCGAGCCGCCAGCGCGCCTCGACGCGGCGTCTCAGCACGCCGGTGTTCGTGCAGGGGGCGTCCACGAGCACGCCGTCGAACGACGCCCGGTCGAACGGGAGCGGACCGTCCGCGGGGACGATCCGCGTCTCGAGCCGCACGCCCTCGGGCACGTACGCGCGCACGCGTTCCAGTCGCGCGAGCTTCCTCTCGTCCACGTCGCACGCCACGATGGTTCCGCGGCCCGGCAGCAGGTCGGCCAGGTGGAGCGTCTTTCCTCCGGGCGCCGCGCAGAGGTCGAGCCAGCGTCCCTCGCGCGTCGGGTCGAGAAGTGGCGCGACGCGTTGCGCCGTCGCGTCCTGCACCCACGCCTCGCCGTTCCCGACGTGGCGAAGCGCCTTCGCCTCGCCGCCCGCTTCGACGAGCACCGCGTTCGCCACGGGACCCGGTCGCGCCGGCACGCCCTCCGCGACGAGGGCGTGGAGGAGCTTCTCGGGGTCGCGCCGGGCACGAAGCGCCAGCGGCGGCGTCCCGATGCCCGCGCCGAGGACGCTCCGCGTCCGCGGCAGGCCGAGGCGCGCGAGCCACCGCTCGACGAGCCACCGCGGGCACGCGTAGCGGAGCGCGAGGTTCTCGGCGAGGTCGAAGGACGGGTCGGGGAAGAGCGGCGCGTCGAGCCGGACGGCCGATCCGTCCTCGCGCGGCACGTCGCGCCGAGGGTCCTCGGGGCCCGTCGCGAGACCGGTGCCGGCGCGCGTCGCCGCGCGGAGCACGCCGTTCACGAAGCCGGCGGCGCGCGCACCGACCCGGTGGCGGACCCAGCCGACCGCGTGGTCCACGGCCGCGTACGCGGGCACGCGGTCGAGGAACACGACCTGGTAGAGCGCGAGGCGAAGCGCCTGGAGCACCGCGCGGTCCACCCGGTCCAGCCCGCGCGCGGAGGACGCCGCGAGAATCCGATCCAGCGTCGCGCGGCGGCGCACGACCCCGTACGCGAGCTCGGTCACGAGCGCACGCTCGCGTGGGCTGGCGGCCCGGGCGCGCGCGGCGGGGAGGAGGTCGCGGACGAAGCCGTGGCCCCGCGCCTCCCCGAGGAGGACGTCCAGGGCCAGGTCCCGGGCGCTCGGCGAGGGCTTCACGGCGCCCTTGTACCCTCCTCCCTCGCCGGCACCCGCTCCACGCCGATCGTGCTACAACGGCCGGCCGCCCCGCGGGCCCGCATCGGGCCGAGGACACGGCCCTCGGACGAGGCGGCGTCGCGCCGGCGAGCCCGAGTCCCCTGCGAGGTGGAGCCATGGCGCAGCGCTACCGGTCGGCCCGTTCGTCGTCGCGCGGGGGGTACGCGCCGCCGAGGAAGTCGAGCGCGGGTCCGACGATCGTCGCGGTCGTGGTGGTCCTCGTCGTGGTGGTCGTGATGATCGTCGTGATGTCGGGCCAGAAGTCCAAGACGAAGACCGAGCGGCCGTCCGACGACGTGATGGCCCACCCGCACGCCGCCAACACGCCCCCGACGACGACCGTCCCGCAGGAACGGCCGAAGCTCCCCCCGCCCCCGCTGCCCGACAACATCCGCACGGAGGTGGCCGAGCTCGCGAAAGAGGCTCCGGACCTCGCGAAGCAGGGCGAGGCGATCTACGACGAGGCGATCGCCGCCAAGGACAAGGGCAACGACCAGGTCTGGGAGGACAAGCTCCAGGAGGCCGCGCAGGTCTTCCACCAGATCCTCGACCGCTACAACGACATCCTCGGCGAGATGCCCACGAACCAGGACTGGGACGAGGAGCAGGTCGCGAACCACTACCTCGGGCAGGACGCCGAGACGATCCGGCGCGCGACCTCGCGGCTCCACGACATCCAGAAGCAGCGCCGCCGCTGAACGCGGACTCGCCCTGGGCTTCTTCTACAACACGAACGGCTTCGCGTTCCACCGCCTCGACGACGCGGTCACCATCCTCGCCGAGCTCGGGTACGACGGCGTCGCGTGGACGCCCGACGTGCACCACCTCGACCCGCTCCGCGCCTCGCGCGACGACGTGCGGAGCTTCCGGCGCCTCCTCGAGGCGCGCGGTCTACAGATCGTGGTGGAGACGGGCGCGCGCTTCGTGCTCGATCCACGGAGGAAGCACCGGCCCTCGCTGCTCGACCCGCCCCACGAGGCGGCGCGACGTCTCGAACTGCTCTTCCGATGCGCGGACCTCGCCCACGACCTCGGCGCGCCGGTCGTCACGGTGTGGTCGGGCTCGGGACCTGCAGGCCTCGACCCCGCGGAAGCCCGTCGCCGACTCGTGGAGGGCCTTCGTCGGCTCTCGGAACACGCCGCACGCCGCGGCGTGCGCGTGGGGTTCGAGCCCGAGCCCGGCATGGCGGTCGAGCGGACGGACGGGTGGCCCCCGATCCGCGACGCCGTGGGACACGAGGCGCTCGGGCTGACGCTCGACGTCGGCCACGTCCTCGCGATGGACGAAGGCGATCCCGCCGACCTCGTGCGCGCCCACGCCGCCGACCTCCTCGTGATCCAGCTGGACGACCACGTTCGCGGCGTGCACGACCACCGGGCGTTCGGCGACGGCGAGATCGACTTTCGCCGGGTGGCGGCGGCGGTCGCGGAGACGGGATTCTCGGGCCCGTTGGAGGTCGAGCTGAGCCGTCACTCGGCCACGGCGCCCGCGACGGCGGCGGACGCGATCGGGTTCCTCCGGCGCACGTTCTCCGGCCTGTAGACCGGGGCTCGTGACGTTTTGCCCGCAGCACCGCGGGTCGGCTTGAGCCCCGGCCGGGGGTGTGGTGCAATCCTCGGTCTCGACGTCGGTCTCCTCCGGCGCCCCGCGCCGGTCCCCCCCACCCCCGGTGGAGCCCCCCATGTCCGATCCCTCGTTCCCGGCACCGTCCGACGCGGAGGAGACTCCGGCGCGCGACGACCCCGCGCCCGAAGGGACGACGCCCGTCGTGGACGTCGAGACGGAGACGGAGGCGGAGCGGAGACCGAGGTCGGCGCCGGGAACGAGGCGGCGACGACCGACGAGTCGTCGGAGCCCGCCGTGGACGAGGAGCCCTCGACGTCCGACGAGCACGAGACGACGAGCGATGACCACGGCGGCGACGACGACGACGCGGCGAGCGACGCGTACGGCGCCGACGCCTCGGACGAGGGGACGACGGACGACGACGCGTCCGGCGCGAGGGACGAGGACGGCGACGCCGACGAGTCGACCGACACGACGGACTCCGACGAAGGCGCGGGTGGAGGCGACGTCGAGACGAGCGCGCCGGCCGAGGGCGAGACGCCGACGTCCGCGCCCTCGGATCGTGGCGCGAAGCGGCGGCGGGAGCGCCGCCCGACCCCGAAGCCGCACCGGGTTCCCCTGACGTTCGAGCAGCGCGTCGAGGCGCGCGAGCGCACGAAAGAGCGCCTGCTCGCGCAGGCCCATCGCGAGCCCCAGCAGGCGAAGGCGGCGCTCGACATCGTCTCGGACGGAAAGAGCATCGTCTTCGCCGGTCGGTTCCGTCGCGTCGAGACCGGCGGCATGGACGAGCGCGGTCTCGCCGCCCTTCGCGAGCGCTGGGAGGAGGCGCTGGGCGAGGAGGAGCGGCGCATCGAGCTTCGCGAGATGCTCCGCAGCCACGGCGCGCTCGACGAGAAGACCGAGCACCGGCTGGAGCGCGCGGCGACGATCCCCGCCATGGAGGACGTCGCGGCCGCGCACCTCCCCGTGGTCGCGGGACGCGCGACGGTCGCGCGGGGGCTCGGCCTCGAAGGCCTCGCGCGGGCGATCCGCGAGGCCGCCCCGGGCACCGTGCTCTCCGACCTCGCGAAGCCGTTCGTGAAGGAGGGCCAGGAGCCCGCCTCGCTCGACGCCGCGATCGCGGGCGCGCGCGACATCCTCGCCGAGGAGATGTGTCTCGGCGCCGACGTGAGGGCGCGTTTGAGGAAGACGTTCCGCAAGGAGGCCGTCCTCGAGACGAGCCTCCGCTCGGAGCGGAAGGGCGACCCGGGACCGCACAAGACCCTCGTCGGATACCGGGCGCCGATCGCCCAGGTACAGCCGCTCAAGTTCCTCGCGCTCCGCCGCGCGGAGAAGGAGCGGGTCGTCACCACCTCCATCGAGCCCACCGAGACTTCGGTCCTCGAGATCCTCCAGCAGAGCGCGTGCGCCGACGACCACCCGCACGCGGGGTTCCTGCGCGCGGCGATCGAGGACGGGTACCGCCGGATCCTGAAGCCCCTCTTCCAGGCCGAGATCCGCGTCGAGCTGAAACAGCGCGCCGACCTCGCGGCGCTGGAGACGTTCGAGCGCAACCTGCGTCACCGGCTGCTCGGCCCCGTCGGCGGACGCCGCGCCGTTCTCGGCCTGCGTCCGGACGTGACGAACGGGCACCGGTGGTGCGCGCTCGACGCGGACGGTCTGCCCTCGGGCTCCGGGACGCTTCCCCACGAGGGCACCGCGGGACGCGAGCCCTGCCTCGCAGAGCTTTGCGACGTGATCAAGACGTACGAGGTCACCGCGATCGCCGTCGGCTCGGGCGGCGGGCGCAGCGAGGCGCTCTCGCTGGCCGAGGAGGCGGCGCGCGGCCGGGACCCGGCGATCGACGTCACCGTGGTGCCCGACGGCGGGACCCACGTGCTCGAGTCGCAGGGCCCGCTCGAGCTCGACGAGCGTCCGGTCGTCCCCGCCGAGTGCCGCGGCGCGCTGTCGCTCGGCCGCCGGTTCCAGGATCCGCTCGCGGAGCTCGTCACGATCGACCCGAAGGCGCTCGCGCTCGGCCCCCACCTGCACGAGGTCAACCAGGGCCGGTTGCGGAGGCTCCTCGACGAGACCGTGCAGTCGTGCGTCGCGTACGTCGGGATCGACCCGAACCATGCGTCGGTGGACCTCCTCGCGCGCGTCCCGGGCTTCGACCGCGCCTCCGCGACCGCGTTCCACCTCTGGCGCGCGGAGCACGGAGCCCTGCGTCACAAGGCCGCGCTCGCCGCGGTCCCCGGCGTCGGGACGTCGGTCGCCGAGCAGGCGGTGGGGTTCCTCCGCCTCGGCGACGCGGACGACCCGCGCGACACGACGCAGCTCCATCCCGAGCAGTACACGCTCGTCGAGAAGATGGCCACGCAGGTCGGCGCCGACGTGGACGCGCTCTTCCGCGAGCCCGGCCTCCGAGCGCAGGTGCGCCTCGGCGAGCTCGAGACCCCCGACGCGCCGCTCCCGCTCCTGAGGTACGTGCTCTACCAGGCGACGGCCGGGCACGAGGACCCGCGCCCGCGGTTCGCGACGCCCATCCCGCCCCCTCCGGGTCTCACGCTCGCGACGCTCCAGCCGGGGTTGATCCTCGAGGGTCGCGTCGTCCGCGCCATGCCGTTCGGCGTGTTCGTGGACGTCGGCATGGGCACCGACGCGCTCGTCCCGACCGCCCACATCGGCGACCACCCTGGCGTCGACCCGGCGACGATCGCGCCCGTGGGCGCCGTGGTGCAGGCGCGCGTGCTCGAGGTCGTGCCCGAGCGTCGCCGGCTCACGCTGACGATGCGCCGCGACCGCGTGTTCGAGTCGCGGGGGGGGCCGCGGGGCGGACCGCGCGGAGGCGTCTCCCGGTTCCCGAGCCGGGACGGCGAGGCGCCGCGCGGCGGTGGCCGCCACGAGGGGCAGGGACCGCGCGGGCGCGGCGGCGACCGCGGACGCGGACGCGGCGACGGCGAGGGGCGCCCCGCCGGCCGGGGCGGCGCGCGAGGCGGCGGACGGCCCACGTCGGGCGGTCAGGGCGGCGGGCGGAAGCGCGGCGGCCCGAGCCGGCCGGGGAAGTTCGGACCCGGCGGCGTCAGCGACATCTTCGACCGTCGCGGGCGCGACTTCGACCGCGGCGCGCCGCGCACGATCCGTCTCGATCCCGACCAGTCCGAGGAGACGACGACGCCGGCCGAGGACCTGTCGCCGGAAGAGCTGATGAAGCGCAAGCTCGAGGAGCTGAAGAAGAAGTTCGAGGGCCGCTGAGACGCGCCGCGCGGCGCGCGGCGGGGCCGGCCCTCACGGCGCGCGGAAGCCGGCTTCCTTGTGCGAGCCGTCGCAGAGCGGCTTGTTCTTCGAGTGACCGCAACGGCAGAACGCCCCGCGCCCCTCGCGGAACGCGATCTTCCCCACCTCGCCCTCGACGTCGAACGAGCCGCGGAGGAGCATCGGCCCGCTCGGCTTCGCCACGACGAACACGCGACCGTCGGTCGGCGTCTGGTTGATCGCCTCGGACGTCACGGCGACGATCCGGGCCGGGTCGGTGAAGCCGCTCTCGGCGTGGCTGCCGTCGCAGAACGGCGTCGCGCGCGTGTGGCCGCAGCGGCAGAGAGCCATTCGCGTGGTCTCGAGGAGCACTTCGCCGTACGGGTCCTCGAGCACGAGGTCGCCCCTCAGGAGCAGCGGGCCGTCCCGCTCCACGACGACCGCGTTCGGCTCCGGGACCGTCTCCGGCGGCCCGCCGTCCTTCCGCTCGTACGTGAGCGCCCCCGTGGGGCAGCGCATCACGACGTCGGCGACCTCGTCGGCGGAGGCCTCGTCGGGCTGGACCCAGGGTCGCGACGCGGTGTCGAAGACCCGGGGCAGCCCGTGCGTGCACTCGGCGGCGTGAATGCACCGACCGAGGTCGTAGTAGACGACGACGTCACGGCCCTCGTAGGTGTGGAGCTTCGGCCGGGTCGGCATCGTTCGACACCCCTTCTTCCGGAAGCGCGATCGTACCCTCGAGCCAAGGCACGACGTACCCCCCGATCCGCACCCGCGAACCGCGGTCCTCGAGCCAGAGGTCGCCGCCGCGCGGGGAGACCTGTCGCGCCCGAAGCGTCGTACGCGCGAGGCGCCGCGACCAGTACGGGACCAGGACCGTGTGCGCGGAGCCGGTCACGGGGTCCTCGTCCACGCCGACGGCGGGGGCGAAGAAGCGCGAGACGAAGTCCACCTCGTCGCCGGGCGCGGTCGCGATGACGCCGCCGCGCGGCGCCGCACGCGAGAGCGCGCGCGGGTCCGGCGCGAGGCGACGTACCTCGGCCTCGCTCGCGTACACGAGGAGCCAGTCGCGGGTCGAGGCCGCGCTCGAGCCGGGTCGGGGCCCCCCCATCGCGTGAACCAGGTCGTCGGGCGCGGGGAGCGGGCCGGCCGGGCGGGCGGGGAAGTCGAGCACGAGCCGGGCCCCGTCGCGGAGCACGAAGAGCGGTCCGCTCCGGCTCTCGAGCTCGACCGACGGCCACGCGGGCTCGAAGTGGTGGAGCACCACCCACGCGGACGCGAGCGTCGCGTGCCCGCAGAGGTCCACCTCGACGCGCGGCGTGAACCAGCGGATGCGGTACCGCGGCCCCTCGCGCACGAGGAACGCCGTCTCGGAGAGGTTCTGCTCGGCCGCGACCCGTTGCAGCGTCTCGTCCGACGGCCACCGCTCGAGCACGCAGACCGCGGCGGGGTTCCCCTCGAACGGCCGGCGCGCGAACGCGTCGAGCTGGAAGATCGGGACCCGACGGACGGCCGCGCTCACGGCGAGACGGTACCCCGGCCGGTCTCGGGGGCGATGCGGCGCCTCCGGAGGGCACGGGCGGAGAGGGAGCGCCCCGACGGGGCGCTTCAGACGCCTCAGCCGCCGCGCGGCGCGGGGCGAGCCGCCGGAGCGGGCGCCGGGGACGGCGCCGGCCGGAAGTAGACCGACGCGCCCGGCGACGCGGGCGCGGGCGCCGCCGGAGCCCGGTACGCCGGCGCCGCGGGCACGACGTACGAGGGACGCGGCGCGGACGGAGCCGCGTAGCCCGGAGGGACGTCGCGCACGATCGGGGCCGGCCGCGTCGGCGCCGGCCGCGGCGAAGGGGCGGGCACCGCCGGCGGGGCCGGCCACGGACGCGGGGCGGGGATCGAGAGCGGCGAGCCGAAGTCGCCGGTCCACGTGGCTCCGGCGCGCGCGAACGCGCCGTGCGTCAGGTCCGGGTCCACGAGGATCGCGCGGTGGTCGCGGCTGTTCATCCACCCCTCGACGACCGCCTGGGGAGACTCGTAGCCCCACGCCACGACCTCGCCGAAGACCGATCCCGTGCACCCCGCCGCGTGCACGCGCTGCAGCAGCGTGTTGCGCGCCGGGTCCGGCGAGCCGTGCCCCATGTAGCCGTATCGGTTCTGCTCGTCGCTGTGGTCCTGCGCCGCGCGGTACAGGCTCGCGTCGAAGCCGAACGGGCGGAGGCCCCGGCCCTCGCGGATCCGGTTCACGCGCGCGAGGACCTCGGACTCCTCGACGGAGGGCGCCCGATCGTCTGGCGCCGCGGCGGACGCGTACGGGGCGGGGACGGAGGGGGCGGGCGCCGCGTACTCGGGGACGGCCGGCGCCGGGACCCTCGGGTACGGGGCCGGCGCGGGCGTCGCCGCGCCCGCGTACGCGCCGGGCGACAGAGCGGCGGCCGTCTCGGTGCGGGCCGCGACGCGCGGGCCGCGGTCCCAGAAGTCCCGCGCGCACCCCGCCACCGCGAGCGCTGCGAGGGCGAGCGGGACGACCCACAGAGAATCACGCATGGCGCGCCTCGCCTCCCGACCGGCTTCGAGGTCGGTTCCCCCGGGGACCGCCTTGAGGGGGGGAACACCACCGAAACCTCCGGGCCTTCGAGCAGGCGAACGCCGGAATCCGCGCAACCCGACGGCGACCTCGTCCGACCCATGGGGAGGCGGTCCGTCCGGGGCGTGCGCGGTCCGCCCGCGGAGGCCGCCTTCCCGTGCTGGTGATGAAGTTCGGCGGGACGTCGCTCGGGACCCGCGAGCGCATCGAGACCGTGGTGGGCCTCGTTCGCCGGGCGCTCCCCCGCCAGCCCGTTCTCGTGTGCTCGGCGCACTCGGGCGTCACGGACCTGCTCCTCGACGGCGCGCGCGCGGCGGCCGCGGGCAAGCCCGACCTGGGTCCGGTCGTCCGTCGCGAGCAGGACGTGCTCCGCGCGATCGGACTTCGCACGACGTTGGTCGAAGCCGAGCTCGACCGACTGGACCAGATGTACCGCGGCCTCGCGCTCCTCGGCGAGCTGACGCCACGGAGCCTCGACGCGGTCGCCGCGTTCGGCGAGCGCATGTCGGTCAAGGCGATCGCGGCGCTGCTGACGGCGAACGACATCCCCGCCGTCGCCGTCGAGGCCGACAAGGCCGGGCTCGTGACGGACAACCGCTTCACGCGGGCGAACCCGCTCGAGGAGGCGTACGCGAACCTGGCCGCGGCGCTTCGCGAGGTCGAGGGGACGCCCGTCGTGACGGGGTTCATCGGCCGCGACCGGGACGGAAACGTCACGACGCTCGGTCGGTCGGGCTCGGACTTCACGGCGACGATCGTGGGCCGCGCGATCGGGGCCGAGGAGGTCCAGATCTGGACCGACGTGAGCGGCGTCTTGACGGCCGACCCGCGCATCGTGCCCGAGGCGCGGCCCGTGGACCAGCTCACGTACGCCGAGGCGGGCGAGCTCGCGTACTACGGCGCGAAGGTGATCCACCCCCTGACGATCCAGCCCGCCGTCGAGCGGCGGATCCCCGTCCGCATCCTCAACACGTTCGAGCCCGAGGCCCCCGGGACCTTGATCGCTCCCGAACCGCCGGCGCGCGGCGCCGCGACGGTCGCGAGCATCGCGAGCAAACGCGGCATCCACCTCGTGAACATCGTGTCGGGACGCATGCTCGGGCAGTCGGGCTTCATGGCCTCGGTCTTCGAGGCGTTCCGCCAGCAGGACGTGGTGGTGGACCTCGTCGCCACGAGCGAGGTGTCGATCACCGTGTCGGTGGACCGGCGCGATGGGCTCGGACGGGTCGTCAGCGAGCTCTCCTCGATCGCGCAGGTGGACGTCGAGGAGGGGAACGCGCTCATCGCCGTGGTGGGCGAGCGCATGCGGAGCGCACACGGCCTGGCGGGGACGGTGTTCGGCGCGGTGAGCGGCGAGGGCGTTCCGCTCCGCGCGATCTCGTACGGCGCGACGAAGACGAACCTCCAGCTCGTCGTTCCGGAGGACCGCCTCGAGAGCACGGTCCGCGCGCTGCACCGCGCCCTCTTCCCCTGACGCCCCGCCCCGGCAGGCCGGCCCCGGTCCCGCGGCGCCGGCGAGACGGCGCCGGCAAGACGGCGCCGTTCAAACGGCGCCGAGGTCAGCTGTGTCCGTGCATCAGCGCGTCGCTGGCGTCGACCGCGTCCCAGTCCTTCTTGCTCGCGGCGCTGGCGGCGCGAGACTCGGCCGTCTGGAGGGCCTTGTATCCGTCCTTCGGGTTCCCGTTCTTCGTGTGCGGGCCCGCCATGCAGTCGTGGAGCTCGTTCACCGCATTCAGGATGGAGGCCCGGACGTCCTTGTCGGTCGTGCCCTTGTAGGCGTCGCTCGCGCTCTTCAGGATGCTCGCGGAGAGCTCCAGGACCGTCGGGCCCGTGCCCTCCTGGTACACGAGCCACGTCGTGTCGACGGCGTCCATCTCGTCCGGGGCCTTCGCCGACTCGCCTCCGCAGCCCGAACCGACGATCGGGAAGGCGGCCAGCAACACGAACGACAGGAACAGGCCCACGCGGCGCGTGGGCCTCCCCTCGTTCCGGCCCTCGGGATCCGCTCTCTGCTCGCGCATCGCGTCCTCCTCTTCGCGGCGCGTCGTGCCGCCGCCCACGCCCGGCGATTCTCGGCCGAGGCGTGGCTCGGGCGCAAGCGGGCGTTCGATGCGGGCGGGGCGACCGGTCGGGCGTCAGCGAGCGTTTCGCGAGCGGATCTCCGCGGCCCGGGCGGCGAGCCGCGAGAGCGCGGGGAGGGTGAACCCGCCCTCGGCCAGGTCGGTCCGAGCCTCGATCCGGCCGTCCACCAGGAGGATCGCCGACTCGGGGCGCTGGACGGCGTACCGGGATCGGAGGACCCCGTCGAAGGAGGTCCCGTCCGGCGGGTCGAGCACGACCTCGAGGTCGGTGTGGGCGCCGAGGCTGAAGAGGCGCTGCGTCCGGATCCGCTCCGTGACGAGGCGGCCCTCGCCCTCGTTCACGAAGTAGCCGCGCGGGAGCACGACCGCGACGTGCGCCGCGGTGTCGCGGAGCCGGCGGTGGACCTGGTCCACCGTGCGCACGGTGCGCGATCCGTCGGGGCTCGGCACGTGCGCGAAGACGAGGAGCCAGACGCCCTCCTCTACCGTCTCGACGTCGTCCGGTCGGGCCGCGTCGATCCAGCGGGGCGGGTCGGCGTCGCGCGGGTCGGAGGCAGGCGGCGCCGGGAGACCGCCCGTCTCGTCGGGCGGAGGCGTGGGCGCGGGCGGCGGCGCGACGAAGTGCGGGGGCTTCTCGCCCGCGGCCGTCCCGCCTCCCCGGGCGAGCCAGGGCGTCGCGTTCGACGAGGAGTCGACCATGCCGGTCACGAGGAGCACCAGCAGCGTCACCACGAGCGCGATCCCGCAGCCGACGGCGATCCAGTAGCCGAGCGGCATCGCGGTCTCGGGCCGTTCCGGTGCGGGCTCGGCGCTCCCGACCGCGCCCTTCGTGGCCATGTCGGCGGCGTGGCGGAGCGACGCGCGGTCGAGCGCGGGCTCCTTCTCGCGCGCCGGCGAGACCTCGGGCGCCGGCGTGGGCGCACGGGGCTTGGGCGGGACCGGCGAGGACGCCGGGCGCTCCGCGGCGGCCGGCGCCGCGCGGGTCGCCCCCTCGGGCGCGAACGGTCGCGCCGGCGTGGCCTCCTCGGCGGCCGCCGTCGCGGGCTCGGGCTTCGGAGGGGACGCGGGCGCGGGCCTGGCGCGCGCGATCGGCGGCGGCGGCGTGGCCTTCACGGGCGCGAGCGTGGGGCGCGAACCGCCGCCGGTGCGCCCGATCAACACCTGCTCGCGGCGGGACAGGGTCTCCGCCTCGCGCTCCTGGGTCATCTGGCGCAGGCGCCTCAGGTCGGGCACGAGGTCACGCTGCTCGGCGCTGAACGTGCCGGGGTCCACCGTCGGCTGCGGCCCGCGGCGCTCCGCGATCGCCGCGTCGGCGTCGCGCGGCGGGACCTCGCGCGGCTCGGCGGGCCGAGGCTTCGCGCGGCGCACGCACCGGAACCCGATCGTTCCGTTCCGCGCCTCGGGTCGCGACGCGAAGCGAAACCACACCTTCGCGTAGAGCGCGAAGTCGAACCACGAGCCGCCGCGCACGACGATCCCGCCGCCGGGCGCCGGGGAGTGGGTGATCTCCCACGCGTTCCCCACCGCGTCGGTCATGCCGTCCGGCGACACGTTCATCTCGTGCCAGCCGACGGGGACGGTCATCTTGAAGCCGAGGCGGGCGGTGTTGGCCTGCGTCGGCTCGGGGTCGTTGCCCCACGGGTACGCGCGGCCGTCCGTGCCGCGTGCGGCGCGCTCCCACTCGTCCTCGTACGGCAGGTCCTTGCCGCGCCACCGCGCGTACGCGAGCGCGTCGAAGTAGTCCACGCCCACGACCGGGTGACGGGCGAGCTCCCCCGGCACCCGGCCGTCCGGCCAGTAGAGGGGAGGCCGGTGCCCGGTCGCGCGCACGAAGGCTGCGAAGTCGCCGTTCGTGACCGGCCGCCGGTCGATCCGGAACGCGGGGAGATCCCGGGGCGTCTTGTCCTCGCCGTAGAGGAAGCTCCCGGCGGGGATCTCGATCTCGTCGTCGGGCGGGGCGTCTTGGGGTGCCTCGCCGCCGAGGGGGGGGATCCGGCCGATGGGCGGGGGCAGGCTCGCCTTGCGGGGCGCGGCGCCCGGCGCGCCCGGGCCGCCGAGGGCGGGGACCGCCGGCTCCGGCCCGGGCGCGCCGGGGCGCGCATAGGGCTTTCGGGGCTGGAGCTTGGGGCGGTCGGCGAGCGCGCCCGTCTTGTCGAGCCGGAGGCGCGGTCCGCCCTCGGGCTCGGGCGTCGTCTCCTCCGAACCGTCCTCGTCCTCGCCGCCGAAGATGGAGGCGAGACGCGCCTCCAGCTCGCCGGGGGGGCCCGAGTCGTCCGGACGCTCCTTCTCGTCGGGTCCTTCGGTCACGTCGGAGGGAGTCTACCGCAAGCAGGCTTCGGGCACGGGCGCGTCGCCCGCGTGGCGGAGCGTCGAGAGCCCCTCCGAAGGCGCGGCCTCCCACGACACGGAGAGCCGCCGGTCGCGCGCGGTCCCGAGCCGCTCGGCGCCGAACGTGAAGGTCGCCTGCCGGTCCCCGCGCTCCCGGGCGCCGGGCGCCGCGCGGACCGCGCCCGGCGTCGTGACGCGAAACACGAGGTGCGCCTCGTCGAGGCGGGCCCGGACGATCCTCGCGAGGAGCGAAGCGGTCGAAGGGTCCAGGCCCAGGTCGTCCAGGTCACCCGCCGCGGCTCCGGCCGCGGGCGGCGTTCCGGTCCCGGGCGCCGGGCCGGCTCGGGGGTCGCCGCGGGATCCGTCGGCGACCCGGCGGAGCGCGTCGGCGACCCCGTCCAGGAGGGGGATCCGGACGAGGGGGTCCATCTCGAGCGTCGTGACGTCGCCCGCCCGCGCGGGCCCCTCCGGGGCCGGGCTCCCGTCCGGGCCTCGTCGCGCCACGACCAGCGGTCGGCGCGCGAACGGCTCCCAGCCCAGGAGCGACGAGAGGTCGTCGAACGCGACCTCGACCTCCACCCCGCGGCGCCCGCCCGACGGCGCGAGGTCCTCGGCCCGGACGAGGCGGAGCCCGGGCACGCCCGCGACGGTGTCCCGCCACGTCGCGGCGTCGAGCGGGGGGAGGCGCGCGGCGAATCGGGCGACGACCGGGCGCGGCACCGACTCGGCGACCTGCCGGAGGAGGTCCTGGTCCCACGAGATCCGAACCCGGTACGTGCCGCCGCCCGAGGGATCGAGGCGAAGGTCCTCGTCCAGCTCCGCGCACGCCGTGAGGGAGAGGAGGAGGCCAGAGAGGGCGAGGAGCAGGAGGGGCCTTCGCACGACGGAGGGAGCGTACACCCGCCGCCGTGCGTCCCGGGCGCGCGGGTCTCCGTCAGGAGGGGCGCCCGTCGGGCCGATCCCAGGGGACGGGGCCTCCCGTCTGCGGAGGGGACGTCCCGTCGTGCTGAGGAAAGCGTGCTGAGGAAGGCGCGCTGAAGAGGCGTGCCGAGGAGGTCCCATGCGCCGAACCGCCGCCGTCGTCGTCCTGGCGTCCGCCGTGGCGGTCCTGCCCGCCTGCCAGATGAACGAACGGATGACCGGCGCCGCGTTCGGCGCCGCGGGGGGCGCGCTGATCGGCGGGCTCACGAGCGGCTCCGCGCTCGGCGTCATCCTGGGGGGCGTGACGGGCGGCGTCACGGGCTATCTCGTCGGCGACTACATGGCCGACAAGCGCGAGCGCGCGGCGTACCAGCAGGCGTACGGTCGCCCCGGGGCTCAGCCCGCCGCGGTCGGGCCGGCCTACGCGCCGTACCCGCAGGCGACGAGCCAGGTGCCGGGCGCGGTCCCCACCACCGTCCCGGCGGGCGCCACGACCTGGTCCGAGGGCGGCTACGTGGGGGGCGTGAAGACCGTCGATCCCGCGCGGGCCGAGGCCGCGCGCTGGGTCGCGAGAGGTCGCGCCGCCGAGACCGCGCCCGAGGCGCGCGCGGCGTGGCTCCGCGCGCTCGCCCTGGACCCGGCGTGCGCGGACGCGTCGTACCTGCTGGGCCTCCAGGCGATGGCGGCCGGCGATCTTGCGAACGCCCGCCGGCGCTTCGAAGAGGCGCTCCGATCGGATCCCCGCCACCTCGGCGCGCGCCGGAGCCTCGCCCGCGTCGGATCGCGTTGACGCGACGGCCGCCGCGCGCGCCCACGACCCGGGCCGGTTCCCTCGCGCCTCCGCCCGGGCGGGTCGTCAGCGTGGGCGGAGCTCCACCTGGATCCACTCCTCGCCGCCCGTCAGGTCGGGGACCTTCGCGTTCCGATAGCCCGGGTGCCCCGCGTAGAGCACGTACGCGCCCGGGAGGAACCCGATCAGTCGGAAGCGGCCGCGCGCGTCCGTCCGGCCCGAGCGCGACACGCGTCCCCCGGCGCGCGTCGTCCCGTTCACCACGACGCGCGCCCGGTCGAGGGCGCGGCCCGCCGCGTCGAGCACCACGCCGCCGACGGCCAGGCCGGGGTCGAGCTCGAGGTTCACGACGACGTCGCGACCGCCGGCGAGCGTGCGTTCCGTCGCCTCCGCGGGGAGGTAGCTCGCGTACGACGGCTGGAACGTCCACGTCCCGGGGATCAGCTCGGCCGCTTCGAAGCGGCCTTCCACGTCGGCGGTCAGGCGACGGGCCGGGCGTCCGCCCGGGTCGCCCTTCGGGCGGATCGTGACCGTCGCGTGCCCGACGGGTTCGTGCGTCCGCAGGTCCTCGACGCGTCCGCGCACCGTGACCGTCGGCGCGAGCTCGAGCACGATCTCGGTCGTCGTGAGCGCGGAGGCGCGAACGCCTCGTGGAGTCGCCTCCAGCGAGCCGACGGCCCCCCGCAAGACCAACGACACGTCGGCGGGCAGGTCGACGAGGCGCCAGCGGCCGTCGTCGTCGCTGAAGGTCTCGAGGGTGCGCCCCGCGCGGTGGGCCGCCGAGACGAGCCCGCCCCCGCCCGTCGCCCACACGCGCGCGGCCGCCGCGGGCTTCCCGTCGGAGTACACGATGCGCCCGGAGACGTCGAGCGCGCGGTGCACGACGAGGTTCTTCTCGAACGACGCGCCGGGGGCGAGACCGGGCACGTCGACGACGGCGTACGCCTCGGGGAACCACGCCTCGCCTTCGATCGAGACGCGCCAGCGACCACGCGTGAGGCCCGCGATCTCGAAGCGGCCGTCGTCGTCGCTCGTGGCGGACTGCGGCGCGCCGCGCACGGGGACGAGGTCCACGATGAGGCCCGGGACGGGACGGTGCTCTGGGTCGGTCACCGTGCCGTGGACGGAGAGGCCCTGGACGAGCTTCGCGTCGAGCGAGACCTCCTTCCCGAACGTGAGGGGCCTCAACGCGCGGAGCACCTTGCCGCGCTCGCGATTCGACGGCCAGGGCGCGAACCCGTCGGCGGTGACCGCGATCGCGTCTACGTGCCCTCGGGGAACGTCCAGGTCGTATCCGCCGGCGTCGTCGCTCGTGCCCTCCACCTCGACGGCGAGCCCGGTCCCGGTCCGGACGTCGGCCACCACGCGTGCGCCGGCGACGCCGTCCCCGCGCTCGGCCTCGAGCACGCGGCCGTGGATCCGCACGCCCGCGGGCACGTCCACCTCGACGACGGCGTCCGCGTGGAGCGAGACGGGCTTCTTCACCTCGCGCCCGTCGGGCATCGTGACCGTGATGTCGTACCGTCCCTGGAAGAGGTTCTCGAAGACCGCGATGCCTCCGTCGTCCGTCGGCTCGGCGTTCCAGGTGACCTCGTCGGCGCGCGCGGCCGCGAGCGCCACCTGCGCCTCGGCGACCACCCGCCCCACGTGCGTGACGTGGACCTCGAGCCGAACAGCAGGGAGCAGGACGAGCTCCAGCTCCGTGCCCGTCGCGCCGTCCACGAGGAACGAGGGGAGGAGGAGCGCGCCCTTCGCGCTGTGGACGACGAGGGCGTATCGGCCCGGCGCGAGGGACAGCGTGAACCGACCGTCCTCCTGGGTCTCGGCCCCCCCGCCCCGCGTGAAGATCGTCGCCCCGGCCACCGGCTGTCCCCGCTCGTCCCGGACGACGCCGCCGATCGTGACGAGGCCGCGCGCGCGCGCCGCCCCCGCGCCCCCGATCGTCGCCTGGCCTTCGCCTGCCGCGCCGCCGGCCCCGGGACCGAAGGCGTCGTCCCCCGCCACGAAGCGCCCCGCGAGACGGGGCCCTTCCTCGGGCCCGCCGGCCGGCGCGTGCACCAGAGTCCGCGCGTCCAAGGACGAGCCCGCGACCGGGTCGTCCGCACGGTCGAGCGCGTCGCCGCCGAGGAGCCCCGTGTCGCGGGCGAAGTAGACGACGGCGAGCAGCGCGAGGCCGAGGACGAGCCACCGCCCGCGCCCCAGGGCGCGGGCGAGGCGCGACGGAAAGGCCCCTCGTCCTCTTCCGCTCTCCGCCATCGCGACCGGCCTCCGGACGTCCCGTGGGGCTCGAAGCTCCATCATAGGCTCGGGCACGCGCGGGGAAGGCCGCGCGGACCCGCGAGGCCCCGCCTCAACGGCGGGGCCGGACGAAGCGGGTCCCCACGAGGGCCAGGCCCATCACGATCCAGCCGGGAGGGCCGTCGAAGAGGTGCTTCGATCCGGCCCAGGTCCATTCCGGGTCCCGGGTGGTCGCGGCGCCGTAGCACTTGAGGACGAACACCGCGCCCGCGTGGATCCCCACGTCGGCCCACAGCGTGCCCGTGCGACGCCACACCGCCGTGAGGACCAGACTGAAGAGGAAGAGCCCGACGAGCGACGGCACGAGCGTTTGGAACTCGAGGAACCGTCCGAACCAGCGCGCCATCGACTCGAACGCGCCGAGC
This sequence comes from uncultured Planctomycetota bacterium, assembly GCA_963752285.1. Classification (GTDB taxonomy): domain Bacteria; phylum Planctomycetota; class PLA2; order PLA2; family JAEUHO01; genus CAVVXN01. Next base: position 287,888 of record CAVVXN010000003.1, on the reverse strand, counting down.
ACGGTCGGCTCGATGCCCGTCGGGTCGATCTCGCCCTCGAAGACGTGGAGGAAGGCGAAGACGCCGGCCACCAGGAGCGCGGAGCGACGCGGCGTCAGGAACCGCTGGAACCGGCGGTCCATCCAGCCGCGGAAGAACCACTCCTCGGCGAGCGCGATCGTCCAGCCGAGGAGGAACCAGCGCCAGAGCCGCTTCACGACCTCGTGGGTGTCCACCGGGTCGTCCACCACGAGCCAGCCGGTCGCGAGGTGCACAGTGAGGATCCCGAGCATCACGATCACAGTGGCGGACCACGCGAATGCGGGCGTCACGAGGCGTGCCCGGGGCCCCACGAGCCCGTACGAGCCGAGGCCGCCTTCGCGCCAGGGCCGGAACGCGGCCAGCACGAGGGCGACGAGGCCCACCACGAGGATCCGCCGCACGAGCTTCGGAAACCGCTCCGGCGTCGTGAGCCCCCACGCGACGCCCACGTGCTGGAATGGGGGCGCGAGGAGGGCCGCGAGGACCACGACGCCGAGGACGAGCGGGACGGCGACGAGGAGCCGACGGCACATCGGCCAGATCCTACCGGCCCCGCGCCCGTCGTCCGCGTGCCGAGCCCGCGTGCTATCGCTCACACCGTCCGGGTCTTCCACGTCCCGCGCGCGAACCAGAGTCCGGCGACGAGGCCGCGGAGCGCGGCCGTCACGGCGATGACGGTCCAGATGGCCGGCGCCCCGTATCCCAGGCGATCGGCGAAGAGGAACGCGAGCGGGATCCGCACCGCGGCGAAGACGGTCGAGATGATCATCGGAGGGAGCGTCAGCCCCGCGCCGCCGAACGCGCCGTCGAGCACCAGCTCCACCGCCTGCGGGGCCAGGCAGGGCGCCACGATGCGGAAGTACGAGATCGCGTGCGCGCGCGCCGCGGCGTCGGCGGGGTCGAAGCCGGTGAGGAGGCCGGCGACGTCGTCGGCCGCGCCCCACAGGAGCACGCCCCAGAGCGCGCTGAGCAGCGCCGCGTGGAGGACGGCGCGCCAGGCGGTCCGCGCCGCCTGGTCCGGGCGGCCCGCGCCGAGGGCCTGGCCGACCAGCGCCGACGCCGCCGCGGCCCAGCCGAGGCAGAGCACGTACGCCACGCCCTCGCCGCGGTGGCCCACGCCGAGGCCGGCCTGCGCCGCGGCGCCGCCGACGCGGCCGGCGACGTTGTGCATGCCCAGCGTGATGCCCGTGAAGACGAGCCCTCCCACCGCCATCGGCGCGCCGACGCGCGACATCCGGCGGAAGACCACGCGGTCGATCCCGAGGAGGCCGGGACGACCGAGCGGCGTGGTGGGGACGAAGCGGAGGCGATCGTCGTCCGGACGGGCACGGAGGAGGAAGCCCCGTCGTGCGAGTCGCAGGACGACCAGCCCCGCGGCGACGCCGGTCGCGAGGAGCGTCGCCGCGGCGGCGCCCGCGACGCCCATCTCCGGGATCGGCCCGACGCCGCGGATCAGGAGCGGGTCGAGGACCGCGTTCAGCACGAGCGCGACGAGGCCGGCGGCGAACGGGACGCGCGTGTTGCCGTGCCCTCGGAACACCGCGTCGGCGGCCTGCGCGAGCAGGATCAGCGCGCCCCCGCCCCAGTAGATCCGCGTGTACACGACACCCATCGCGGCGACCCGCGGCGCCGCGTTCGACACGTCGTAGATCGCAGGTGCGAGCACGAGGCCCGCGGCGCCCGTCGCCAGGCCGAACGCGACGGCCCCGAGGAGGCCCTGGAAGCCCACGTAGGCCGCGGCGTCCTCTCGCCCCACCCCGACGTAGCGCGCGACGAGCGCGGTGACGCCCGTTCCGACCAGGGCGCCGAGCGCCGCGAACATCCACACCGACACGCTCGCGATCGCGAGGGCGGCGAGCGCGTCGGTCCCGAGGGGCCCGACCCAGTACATGTCGATCCACGCCAGGAGGACCAGCAGCATCGCGCTGCCGGCCGCGGGCACGGCGAGCGCGACGATCTTCCGGTCGAGGCCCGCGCGGTCCCTCGTTCGGCCCTCGGCGTCGCGCGCGCGCGCGGCGTCGCTCACGCGGCGGGCGCCGGCGAGGCCGGCCCCAGGGCCGCGGCCTCGACGCGCAGCCGGCGGTAGCGGCGGTAGAGACGCAGCGCCTGGACGAGCGCGAGGAGCAGGATCAGGATGGCCAGGCCGAGCGTGACCCACCCCGCGATCGTGATGCGGGTGAACGCGGGCTCCGCGTCGAAGAGCGTGTACCTCAGCGTGACCACGAGGTGGGTCGCGAGGAGCGCGTGGACGAGCGACGCGGTGAACCGGAGCCCCAGCGGGGCGCGCGCGAGCGTCGAGCCGCCGCTCCCCACGGCCACCACGACGAACGGAGCGAGCAGGCTCGCGAGCTCGCGCCCGTCGAGCACCAGCACCCCGGCGGGCATGAGGAGCGCGAGAAGCGCGATCGCGAAGCGAACGCCCTTGAGGAGCGGCCCGCCCGCGCCCTCGTCGCCCGCGCGGAGCAGACGCACCACCTCGGCGAGCGAGAGGAAGGCGAGGAAGAGCATCATCGCGACGAGCAGCGCCGAGACGTCGCCCCGGATGTTGCCGCGACCCACGAGGACGAGTCCCGCGTACCCGGCGACGAACGTGTCGGTCCCCGCGAGCACCGCGAGCCGGCCGACGCGCGACTGCGAGAGCACGATGCCCACGGGCATGATGATCAGGAGGAGGAGCGCGGGGACGAGGAGCCAGGCCTCGCGGTACATCGGCGTCGCGGCGTCGAACGCGTGCCCGGCCACGATGGGACCCGCGGGCAGGACGCAGGCGAACCAGAGCAGCGTGGTCAGCGCGGAGATCGCGTACGCGAGCGCCGCGCCGGCGCGGGAGGGCGGGTCGGGGACCATCCCCTCCATCCTACGCACGGGGCCCCGCCGCCTCAGGGCCGGAGCCGGCCGCGGAACCGGGACTCCGGGGCGTTCAGGAGCCGGCGGACGGTCCGTTCGCGGCATCCGACCTCGATCGCGATGGCCGCCTGGGTCCGCCCCTCCCGACATGGGAGGAGGACGCGGCGCTCCTCGTCGACTTCGGCCTCGCCCGACGGGCCGCGCAGTCCACGACACCGACACGCGAGGGACCGCTGCTCGGCACGCCCGCCTACCTGTCGCCGGAGCAGGTCCAAGGGGACGCCGACTCCATCGACGGACGAAGCGACGTGTGCGGGCTCGGCGTGCTCCTCTACGAGATCCTCACGGGCCGGCCTCCGTTCCAGGGTGATCCCATCCAGGCGCTTCGCGACGCGTTCCTCCACCGGGACCCGCTGCGGCCGCGGAGCCGGGCGCGGTCGGGCTCGATCGAGATCGAGACGGTGTGCCGAGAAGCGATGGCGCGCGAGCCGGCCCGGCGCTCCGCGTCCGCGGGCGGACGACAACCGCCGCTCTCTCGCGCACGCGCCGGTCACGGCGCGACGGAGCGGAGTCGCCGGCGGGTCGGTCCTCTTCGCGCGCGGAACCCGGCGCCCGCCGCGAGCCTCCTCACGGGCTCCCTGGTCGCGGGCCGGGACGACCGCCTCCGCTCCGACGACTACCTCGCGACGAATGCGTACAACGGCACGCGGACCGGGGCGGGCGCGCTGACCCTCTCCTTCACGGGCGCGACGGCTCCGGTCCCCGAGCCCCCGACGATCCTCCTCCTGGGCCTCGGCGCCGCGGCCCTCCTGCGGCGCCGACGGCGCCCCCTCCGCGCGGGGTGAGCCTCAGTCGAGGTCGCCGGGGTCCACGCCGGGACCGTAGACCACCGGCCCCTCCCCGAGCACCTCCTCGGGGTCGTGCCGGACCTCCGAGGGCTCGCCCACCTCCTCGACCGGCAGGACGTTCTCCAGCCGGAGCGTCTCGAGGAACGACACCGCGTCGGTGGTCTCGATGCCCACGATGCCCATCGTCTCGCGCAGGCGGATCGCGATGCCGCGCATGTACGTCTCGACGTCGTGGCCCGGCGCTCCGACGTTCTGCGCCATGAAGCCGACCACCTCCTCGGCGGTGCCGATGTACTCGTCCTCTCCGATCTTCACGCGATACAGCACGGTACGCCCCACGGGGTCCTCGGTCGCGGCGCGACGAGGGTACCCGAACCCCGCGGCGGTCACTCGACGTCGTCGATCCGCCAGGTCCCGTCGGCGCGCACGAGCGTGAACCGAAGGTCCTCGGCGGGGCTCGTCTGGTCGCCCGCGGCGAGCACGACGCGCACGACGACCGTCGCCCGTTCGCCCTGGATGTCCACCATGCGAAGGTCCCAGGTGCGGGGCGAGACCTCGCCCGTGACGATCGCCGAGGCGACGGAGGTCCCATCCTTCACCCGGCCGCTCCACCCCGGCGTCCCGAGCGCGAGGATCCCGGGGACGTCCTTCTTCGCCGCGCGCTCGAAGAACGAGATGGCGGGAACCGACGGCGAGCCGGACCCGGCGGCCGCGTCGCCCTTCGTGCCGCACCCCGCGAGCAGAGCGGCGAGGGCGAGGGCGGCGACGAGCGAGGCGAGAGGGGCGCGCGAGGGGACGCGGATCACACGGACGAGACGGCACATGGCGGCTCCGGGGACGCGGTCATGCTGCCACGCCGCCCCCGGGTCGCGCGAGATCAGCGGGCGCCGGCGCCCGTGAGCGCCACGCCGACGGTCTCGAGGAGGATCGCGAGGTCGAAGAGGAGGTTCTGGTGCGTCACGTAGTAGAGGTCGTACTCGAGCTTCATGCGGGCCTCGTCGCTCTCCGCCGTGTACGGCAGGCGGATCTGGGCCCAGCCGGTGACGCCGGGCTTCACGCAGGTCCTGAGCTCGAAGAGGGGCACGTCCTGCCGGAGCACGTTGAAGAAGTGCGGGCGCTCGGGCCGCGGTCCGACCAGCGTCATGCTGCCGAGGAGCACGTTCACGAGCTGCGGGAGCTCGTCGACTCGATACCGGCGGAGCACGCGCCCCACCGCGGTGACCCGCGGGTCGTCGGTCGTGGCGAAGACGGGCCCGGACTGCTCCTCCGCGTCCGGACGCATCGTGCGGAACTTGATGACCGGGAACAGCCGTCCCCGGCGGCCCACGCGGCTCTGGCGGTAGAAGATCGGGAACCCGGAGTCGAGCCAGGTCGCGACGGCGGCGACCAGGAACACCGGGGAGAGGAGCAGGAGGAGCAGGGCGGAGCCGACCACGTCCACGCCCCGCCGGAGCGCGTCCGAGACCGGGGCGGGCCGCCGCGCCAGCAGGAGGTTCAGGGGGTGCGCGCGGGCGACGTCCACGCGTCCCTCGGCGCCCTGCATCGTCGCCGACTCGCTCGTCACCGTGTGGCCCAGCGCGACGAGCTGCGCGATGGCGGACGCGACGTTCGCGTCGCGGCGGGGGCAGGAGATGACGACCTCCGGCTCGAGGCGCATGCGTCCGCCTACCGTCCGGCCGACGGGCCGTTCGAGCATCCGGATCGCGCGCTCGACGTCGCAGCCCGGGATCACGACGCTCCGGATCTCGAGGCCGGGGACGTTCTCGAGCCGCCGGATCGCCTCCTCCGCGGCCATCTCGCTCGGCGCGACGAGGCTCACGCGACGAAGGTGCGTGCGCAGGAGATTACGGCGGCCCCGCGCGGCGAGCTCGACGGCCAGCGCCGGAAGGAGCGCCATCGAGGCGAGCGCGGGGAGCCCGCCCTCGGGCGCGAAGCCGAGCGCCCCCGCGCCGAGCACCGCGAGCGCGGCCGCCGCGACGGACGTCGCGCGCGCCAGGACCGGCCGGCGGCGGCCGGCGAGGACCACGCGGGCCACGTACGCGAAGAGGAGCGCGACTGTCGCCAGCGACGCCGCGCCGAGGCGCGCGCCGGACGCCGCACCGACGAGCGCGGACGTCGTGGCGGCGCCGAGGGCGGTGCCGGCGACCGCCAGGGCGGCCGGGAGGATCACCGCGCCCGGGTGCGCCGGCGTCATGCGCCGGGGAATCTCGCGGCGCGGCGTCGAGGGGGTGCGCACCAAAACGTGCGGGGCCAAGGCCACCTGCTGGATCATCGAAGCGTCCCTCCGGGTCTCTAGACCCCGTCCTGACCGTTCAGCACCACGCCCACCACCCGACGCCCGAGCCCCCCGAGCGTCTCTTCCACGGCCTTCCGCGTAGTCCGGCCGACCTCGATCACGAGCACGATCGCCTCGACGCAGGCGCGGACCACGAGCCCGTCCGGGTCTTCGAGGACCGCGGGGCCGTCGACCACGACCTGCGGGTATCCCGTCGCGACCTGCTCGAGCGTCTCGAGCCAAGCCTCGGGCGCGTTCACGCGCGGGCCCGCGCCGGGATGCGGCGCCGTCAGGAGATCGACGTTCTCGAACGACGTCGCCGTGAGGACCGCGTGGTCCTGCTCGGCGGTCGTCTCGCCACAGAGGAGGCGGGTCAGCGTCCGTCGCCGCGGGTCGCCGTCCACCAGGAGCACACGCCCCTGGCGACCGCGCGCGCGCCCGAGGCTCGCCGCGAGGTTCAGGGCCGCCGTGGTCTTCCCCTCGCCCTCGTGGGCCGAGAGCACACCGACGGTGCGGAACCCGAACCGGCCCGCCTCGAGGAGGACGTGGGCCGCGAGTCGGAGGTACCCGTCCACCGACCGCTCGTCGGCGTCGGGCACGGGGACGATGCGGCCCTCGGCGACGAGCGCGAGGGGCGACGAGGCCCCCGAGGGCTGGATCGCCGTCCCGCGCCGCGGCACGAGGCCGCGCGCGGGGGACTCGGGCTCCGGAGCGCCGGGCACGCGCATCACGCCCGCCCCCCGAGGAAGCTCTCGAGCCAGGAGGGCGCGGGCAGCCAGCCCTTGTGCGCCGCGAGGAGGAACGCCGTCGCGCCGAGGAGCGCCGAGACGTAGAGCGTCGCGCCGAGCTCCATCGCGAGTCCGCGCCGCGAACGGCGGCCGGGGCCGAGGCGCGGCACCGAGACCACCACGGCTCCGGGAAGGAGGCCGTCCAGGTCGCGTGCGCTCCACACCACCGTGCCCTCGAGGCGGCGACGGAGGACGAGGAGCCCCCATCCCGCGAGGAGGCCCAGCCCGATCGCCGTGGCGAGCAGACGGACCCGCCCCGGCCCGGAGGGCTCCACGGGCGGCACCGCCCACGCGGAGACGTGGAACGACGTCACGTCGGCGAGGTCGCCGCTGCGGTAGAAGTCCGCGGCGGCGCGCGCCGCGGCCGCGTCCCGCCGGAAGGACTCGAGCCGCTTGGCCGCCTCGTCCAGGTCGTGCGCGAGCGGGCGCATCGCGAGCTCGGTCGCGGGGACCTCCTGGAGCGCGCGCCCGATCCGGTCCGCCTCGGCGGCGAGCGCCCGGTTCTTCGCCTCGGCCTCGGACTGCGCGGTCGCCGCCGAGTCGCGAAGGCGGTCGAGGCTCTCGCGGCGCTGGTCGCGCTGGGACTCGGCGCCGGCGAGCGCGCGCCCGTGCGACTGCTTCCGCACGCGGTCGAGATCGGCCACGGCCGCCTCGACCACGCGCGTCTGGTTCGCGACCGAGGCGCGAAGGCGCAGCACGTCGGGGTGCTTGTCCGTGTAGCGGATCTCGGCCTTCTGGAGCTCGTCCTTGAGGACGCCGAGGGCCTTCTCCGCGTCGGCGAGCCGCAGGGCCACCGCCTCCTCCTCGGCGCTCTTCGCGTCCGGGGTGCCGGGTGCCGGCGCCTGGGTCACGAGCGCGGCGATCTGCTCGTCGAGCGCCTGGACGCGCGCGCGGGCGGCGGCGAGGACCCCGGCCTCCGCGGTGGTCTCGGCCTCGACGCGGCGCAGCTCCATCTCGAGCCCGCTCTTCCGCTCGGGGAGCGAGTCGGCGTGCGCGGCACGGAGCGCGTCGAGCTCGTCCGTCAGGCGGCGGTGCGCCGCGAGCGCGCTCTCGAACTCCTGCTCGTGGAAGGCCTGGTTCCGTTCCGCGCGCCGCAGCCGCTCCGCCCGCTCCGACTCGAGGAACGCGCGGAGGAGCTCGTTCACGCCCTTCGCGGCCACGGCCGGGTCCACGTGCTGGAGCCCGACACCGAACGCCGTGTACCCGACCTGTCGCCACTGGAACGACTTCGCGAGGCCCTCCAAACGCCGCGCGTCGTCGGGCGAGGCGCCCGGCGCCAGCAGCGGGAGCGTCGCGACGAGGTTCGGCCGCGAGAAGAGCCGGTCCCGGATCGTCGGGAGGAGCTCGTCCGGACGGGCCGCGGTCTCCTGGGGCAGCGCGCCGCCGATGTTCTCGGGCTGGAGCGACTGGACCTGGACGATCGCCTCCGCCGTGTAGACGTCGGGCTGATGCACGGCCCAGATCGCCGCCGGGAGGAGGAGCGTCGCCACGGGCACCGCGAACGCGAAGCGGTGGGACCACGCGACGCGGAGCAGACGGGACGACGCGGCGAGGAGCACGTTCACGTCCGGCTCCGTTCCTCGGCGGTCGCGCGTGCGTCGCGGATGCGGCGAACGCCCTCGCCAAGCGTCGTCCGCGGCGCCCAGCCGAGCAGGGACCGCGCCAGCGTCGTGTCGGCGTGCGAGTCGCGGACGTCGCCGGCACGCGCGGGACCGTGCACGGGCGCGCCCTCGAAACCGACGACCTCGGCCACGATCCGCGCGAGATCGAGGATCGAGACCGGCTCGCCTCCGCCACCCACGTTGAGGATCCGCCCCGCGGCGTCGGGTGCGGACGCGGCGCGTACGACCGCGTCCACCGTGTCGGCGACGTACGAGAAGTCTCGCGTCTGGAGACCGTCACCGTGGATCGTCGGGGCGCGGCCCTCGGACATCGCCTCGAAGAAGAGCGGCACGACCGCGGCGTAGCGCGACCGGGCCGACTGGCGCGGGCCGTACACGTTGAAGTATCGCAGCGCGACGGTCTCGAGCCCGAAGGAGGCGTGAAAGGCGAGCAGGTAGCTCTCGGCCGCGGCCTTCGACGCCGCGTACGGCGATCGCGGGCTCGTCGGCATCGTCTCCACCTTCGGGAGGACCGGGGTGTCGCCGTAGACGGAGGAGGACGAGGCGAACACGACGCGGCGTGCGCCGAGGTCGCGCGCGGCGAGGAGCACCGCGAGCGTCCCCGAGAGGTTCACGTCGGTGACGGTCCTCGGGTCGTCGAGGCTCCGTTGGACGGCCGCGAGGGCCGCCTGATGGAACACCACGTCCGCGCCGGCGAGGGCGTCGTCGAGCGCCGCGCGGTCGCGGACGTCGCCCCGGACGACCCGGACACGGTCCGCCGCGGCCGCGAGGTTCTCCCGGCGGCCCGTCGAGAAGTCGTCGAGCACGACGACCTCGTGCCCCTCCTCGAGGAGCCGGTCCACCAGGTGGGACCCGATGAAGCCGGCCCCCCCCGTCACGCACATCTTCATGAAGGCTCCCGTGCGGGATCTGGGTCCCGTACGACCCGGCGCGGCCACGCCGCCCCGGGCTCGCTTCCGCCACGGTCCCTCACCCCGACCGCCGGGGCCCGATCCAAGGCCCCCCGGGGCCGGGGGCATGTCCGTCGCAACCCCGGTGCCGCTCGCCTGGAGGGCGTGCCGGAGCCGATGAGGGATCCGCACCTTACCCAGACGTCGAGATTCCTGTACACCCCGGGCGCAGGCGTCCTCGCGACGCGACACCGGCGCCGCCACGCGGCGGCGCCGCGCCGCGGCCCGGCGCTTGCCCTCCGACCCGCGTCCGGTACCCCGCTGGGAGCCCCGCCCGTGCCGATGCCCTCCGTCCCCCCGGCCGCCCGGCCGGCCGCGCCCGCCCGTGCGTGGGCGCGGGCGCGGGCGTTCGTCGGGCCCCCGGGCAGCGGGCGGCGCGTCCTCGTGAGGAACGGCGCGTGGGAGACCACGTCCTTCGCCGCGCAGGCCCTCGTCATGTTCTTCCTCTCCCCGTTCGTCGTGGCGCGGCTCGGGACCTCGCCGTACGGCGTCTGGGAGATCGTGGTCGCGCTCACGGGCTACCTCGGCTTCGCGGACCTCGGCGTACGGCCCGCGGCGGTGCACTTCGTGGCGCGGAACGACGCCCAGGGCGACTTCGAGTCGCTGAACCGCTTCGTGAACGCCGCGTTCCTCGTGTTCGCGCTCGCGGGCGCGGCGATCCTCCTCCTCGCGGGTCCCCTGGCGCTCGCCCTGCCGCGGTTCTGGCGCGTCCAACCCGGATACGAGACGCCCGCCGCGATCGCCCTCCTCCTCGTCGCGGCCGAGCTCGCGCTCACGCTGCCGCTCAACGCGTTCTCCGCGGTGCTCGTCGGCAAGCAGCGCTACGACGTCCTCGCCCGCGCGCGGCTCGTCGTGCTCGCGGTGAAGACCACGGGGATCGTGCTCGTCCTGGCGAACGGCGGCGGCCTGCTCGCGCTCGCCGCGGTGGTGGCGGGGAGCGGGCTCCTCGGGATGGCGTGGTACACGGCGCTCGCCTTCCGCCTCGAGCCGCGGCTCCGATTCTCCCCGCGCCTCGCGGACCGCGTCTCGTTCCGCGCCCTCCTCCGGTTCGGCGGGTGGGCGACGGTCGTCTCGGTCGCCCTCCAGGTCACGTGGGCGACCGACCCGCTCGTCATCGGCCGCGCCCTCTCGCCGACGGCCGTCGCGTGGTTCGCGATCGGCTTCAAGCTCGCGTACTACGCGCGCGACCTGCTCCGCGTCGCCGCGCGGGTCGTGGAGCCGGCCGCGGGCGCGCTCCAGGCGAAGGACGACCGCGAAGGCATCCGTCGCATGCTCCAGGGGAGCTCGCGCGTGGTGCTCCTCCTCGCCGGGCCGATCGTGGTGTACCTGCTCGTCTTCGGGCGGGCGTTCCTCGATCGCTGGATGGGGCCGGAGTTCGCGGACGCGTCCTCCGGCGTCCTGTTCGTGATGACGCTCGCCGTGGTGCCGGCGATCGCCTCGGGACCGATCGTCGCCGCGCACTACGGCATGGCGCGGGTGCGCCCCCTGGCCCTGCTCCTGATCCTCGAGGGGGCGCTGAACCTCGGCCTGAGCGTGCTCCTCGTGGGGCGCTTCGGCATCGTCGGCGTGGCGTGGGGCACGGCCCTGCCGGCGTACCTCGTGCACGGCGTGCTTCTGCCCCTCAGCGTCTGCCGGGAGCAGCGCGTCGGCCTCGTGGGCTGGTGGCGGAGCACGTGGGCCGGCCCCGTCCTCGCCGCGCTCCCCGCGGGCGTCCTCCTCTTCCTCGTCGTGCCGGCCGACGCCCGCTTCTCGTGGCCCGCGCTCGTGCTCCTGGCCGGCCTCTGCGTCGCGCTCTGCCTCGCCGGCGCCCTCGGGGTGCGGCGCCTCGCTCCGGCCCTCTTCGGCGACGCCGGGCGTCTCCTCCCCACGCGCCCGCAGACGGAGCCGGCGTGAGCCCCACGGTCGCCCCCCTGCCGCGCGCGGACCTCCCGGGCCCGACCGGCGGCGAGGCGCGACTGAGGCCCGGCGTGCCGCGGGGGTTCTCGCTCCCCTTCTGGGCGCTGCTCCTCTACCTGTTCGTCGCCAGCGCCGCGATCGACGAAGAGTGGCCCGCGGTGGCGCGGTTCCGGCCGCGGCTCCTGCTCGGCGGCTTCGCGCTCCTGTACGCGGGCGCGCGGCTCGTGGCCGAGCTCGGGGCGGCGCGCCACGCGCGCACGACGACCCCCGACCTCGCGCGCGCGGCGCGGCGCCGCCTCGCGACGTGGTGGGGCGTCTTCCTCGCCTCGAACCTGCTCTCGACGTTCTGGGCGTTCGACCCCGGGCTCGCGCGGGAGGCGCTCCTCGACCAGCGGCTCCCCTCGCTCCTCGTCTTCCCGCTCGTCGCGTTCCTCGTCGGGACACGTCGCGAGGTCCTGTGGGCGACGCTCGCCTGGGCCGGCGGGTACGGCGTGTTCCTGGTGCGGAGCCTCCAGGAGTACGCGAACGGCCGGTACGTGGTGGCCATGGGCGTCCGTCGCATGGTGGGGGCCGGCACCTCGCACGCCGACCCCAACTCGTTCGCGGCCACCGTGGTCTTCGCGGTCCCCGTCCTCGTGTGGCTCGGGATCGCGACCCGCTCGTGGTGGGTCCGCGCGGGGGCCGTCCTCTACGGCGCGCTCGCCGTGCTCGCGGTGATCCTCACGCGCTCCCGGTCGGGCCTCGTGCTCCTGGTGCTCGCCGCGCTCTTCACGCTCGCCGCGCTCCCCTCGCGCCGCGCGCGCGTCCTGGCACTCGGGTTCCTCGTCGTCGCCGGCGTGATCGCGAGCACGCACCTCGACCAGCGGTCGATCCACCGCTACCTCGGCTGGATCACCGGCACGCAGAGCCAGAGCGAGGCGGAGAGCACCGAGGGCCGGATCCGCGGCTACGAGGTCGCGTGGCAGATGGCCGGCCAGCGACCGATCCTCGGCGTGGGTCCCGGCTGCTGGAGCGCGTACCGGATGCAGAAGATCGACGGGGACACCCTGATGCCCCACAACCTGACGGGCCAGCTCCTCGGCACGCAGGGCTTCTTCGGGGTGTTCGCGTTCCTGGGCTTCCTCGCGTCCACGGTCCTCTTCGCCGGGGCCGAGGCGCGGCGCCGCGGGCGGGCCGGGTCGCCGTGGGACCGGGCCGTCCGCTTCCTCTGCCTCTCCATGTTGATGACGCTGCTCCTCCTCTTCGTGTCGGGCCTCGCCGCGCACAACCTGGCCCGACCGTGGTGGTACGCGGCGCCGGCCCTCGTCCTCGCCGCCGCGGCCGCCCGTCCCGACGACGCGTTGCGGCCCGCGGCGAAGGAGGTCTCGTGAGCCCCGCCCCGCCCGAGGTCCGCGCGTCCGTCCGGCACGCCCTCTCCGTGGACGTCGAGGAGTGGTTCCAGGTTTCCGCCTTCGAGTCGGCGCTCGACCGGACGGCGTGGGACCAGGTCGAGTCGCGGGTGGAGCTCGGCGTCTCGCGCCTCCTCGACCTCTTCGAGCGACACGACGCGAAGGCCACGTTCTTCGTCCTGGGTCGCGTGGCCGAGCGCACGCCCGAGGCCGTCCGCGAGATCGCGCGGCGCGGGCACGAGATCGCGTCCCACGGCTACGAGCACCGCCGCGTGGACACGCTCGACCCGGCGTCGTTCGGCGCGGACCTCGATCGCGCGGCCGCGGCCATCGAGGCCGCGTGCGGCGCGCGGGTCGTGGGGTTCCGCGCGCCCTCCTTCTCGATCTCCCGCGACGCCTTCTGGGCGTTCGACGTGCTGGCGGAGCACGGCTACGCGTGGAGCAGCAGCGTCTTCCCGGTGCGGCACGACCGCTACGGCGTCCCCGACTTCCCGCGTCACCCGGTCCGCGTCGCCACGGCGTCGGGCGGCTCGATCCTGGAGCTCCCCATGACCACCTGGCGCGTGCTCGGGCGAAACCTCCCCGCCGCCGGCGGCGGATGGCTCCGCGCGCTGCCGAGCTTCGTCGCGCGGCGCGCGCTCTCTCTGTCGGCCGAGCGGGGCTGGCCCGGCGTGGTGTACGTCCACCCCTGGGAGGTGGACCCCGACCAGCCCGTGCTCCCGGGCGTCGAGCGACGGATGCGGGTCCGCCACCGGATCGGCCTCTCGCGCACCCTCGACCGCCTGGAGGGGCTCCTCCGCCGGTTCCCCTTCGCCCCCGTGGGGACGGTCCTCGCCGGGCTCGGCCCGGTCCCCTCCTACGCCCGGGCCGAGACCGGAGCGGCGTGGTGATCCTCGAGGACGCGCCGGCGCCGCCCGGCTCCGGCAAAGTACGGACGAGCGCGCCCGCGCGCCCCCCGGGGCGGGTCCGGCCCAACGGATCGCGAATGGAGCGGGGATTGCTCGGGGCCGAAGGGGCCGGGAGGATGGCGTTCCACCTCCCGGCGCGTCGAGGTCCGGGGCTCCCATGCGGATCCAGGCTCTCCCTGTCCCCCTCCGAGCGCTCGTCGGCCGGTCCGGGGCCCGGCGCACCCGGGTCGGAACGCGCGAGGCTCGTCGCGTGACGTCTTCCCTCGGTGTCCTCGTCTGGGTGCTCCTCTCGGCGTGCGGCGGCGCGGGCGGGGCGGGGCCCGCCGGGAACCCGCCGCCGGTGGACCCCGGCCCCGTCACGCCGCCGGACGTCCCGCTCGACATCGCCGTCGAGGGCCTCCTCGCCCGGACCGGTCCCGAGCCGGGCAGCGTGGTCCTCGACTTCGTCGCGCCGGGCGGAGCCGGCGAGGGGCCGGCGGAGGCGTACGTGGTCCGCGCGGGCGTCCGCCATCTCTCCGACGACACCCTCTCGGAGGCCCAGACGATCGCCGTCGCGGCCGCGCCGAAGGCCCCGGGACAGCCGGAGTCGATCACGGTCCGCGGCCTCGAGCCGGGGCGGACCCTCCAGCTCGCCGTGCAGGCGCGCCGGGCGGGCGTGCTCACGCCCCTCGGGATCGGCGTCGCCGCGCGCGTCGCCGGGGACGACCTCCCCGCGCCGCCGGCGGGCAGCCTCGCGATCTCGGGCCCCGCGACCCTCGCCCAGGACGGCGCGACCTACCTCCTCACGAAGGACGTGTCCACGCCCGGCACGGCGTTCTGGGTCACGGGCGCCGGCGTCACGCTGGACCTCGGCGGGCACACGGTCACGTACGGGACGGGCGGCGCGCCCGACGCGGTGGGCGTGTACGCGGAGTACCCGAGCCGCGGCGCGCCGACGGTCGTCCGGCACGGCCGGCTCGTACAGGGCGGGTCGGGCGCGCGGGGGCACGGGGTCCACATGCGCGGGACCGACGGGGTGAGGATCTCCTACCTCGACGTGACGGTCTCGGGCCCCGACGCGATGGGCGTGTGGCTGGTCGAGCCCGGGGACGCGCGCGTGGACCACACGACGGTGCGCTGCCAGACGACCGTGGTGTCCGACCGTCACTACCCCGGCGTGGCCGCGATCTTCGTCGAGCAGGCCGACGACTCGGTGGAGGTCGACGAGGACGCGGTGCTCTCGAGCCCGCAGTGGGGCATCAACGTCGAGGGACGCCAGACGAACGGCCGGGTGCTGATCCACCACGACCGCGTCCAGGGGACGAAGGCGCTCGTGGTGAACGGCTACATGCTCGCCGTGCACAAGCCGCGCGCGGACGTGTACGAGAACGTCCTCCACGGGGAGTCGCGCGGGATCCACATCGACGGGATCGACGCGAAGGGCAACGACGCGTGGATCCACGACAACTCCGTGGACTTCCAGGACCAGACGAACGCCGAGTACCCCGACAAGCACTGGGCGCACGGCATCAAGATGGAGGGCGCCTCGTCGGTCACCATCGAGCGGAACCGCGTGCGCGGCGTCGCAGACCCCGCGCACGCCGAGGTGTACGCGCTCGACCTCTCGATCGGCTCGGCGACGGGGCTCCTCGTGCGCCACAACCGCTTCGAGGCGATCTCGACGACCCCGTCCCTCCTCTCGCGCGCCCTCTCGTGGTCGTGGGGCTCGTCCGTGGCGCCGGCGGACGTCACGATCGAGGAGAACGTCTTCACGGCGACCGACGTGCTCGTGTTCCACGACTGGGACGGCGGGGGCGCAGGCCGGCACCTCCGGAACTGGTGGACGCGCGACACGAGCCAGGGCGCGGGACACGCCTTCGTGTTCGAGCACTTCCTCACGGGCGACACCTCCGCCACCCACGGCACCCGGTTCGAGGACCCGCTGGGCGACGCCGACCCCCTCGGCGTGAGCCAGTGGGCGAGCCCCGGCCCCTACGACTCGACGCGCGAGGCGACGCTCGCGCTCCTCGTGCGGAAGGGCGCCGTCCCGGTCGCGGGCGCGTCCGTGACGGTCCACGACCGGGCGGGGCAGGTGGTGCTCCAGGGCACGACCGGCACGGACGGCCGGTTCGCGGGCGACGTCCTCGTCGAGGCGGTGACGCGCGGCCCGGCCTTCGACGCCCGGGGGCCGTTCCGCGTGGACGTCGCAAAGGCCGGCGTCGGCGCGTGGGGCGCGACGGTCGCGATGGACGGCCCCACCGCGTGGGTCGTGGACCTCGCGACCGCCTCCGCGACGGCCGACGGCACCGCGCCCGCCGCGCCGGACGCCGTCGTGGCGTCGCCGCTCTCGGCCAGCCGCGTGTACCTGCGCTGGACCCCCGCGGCGGACGACACCGGCGTCCTCGCCTACGTCGTGCTGCTCGACGACCGCGTCGTCGGCGTGACCGACGCGCCCGCGTTCGTGGTGGCGGGTCTGGATCCCTCCACGACGTACCGTCCCTCGGTCCGGGCCGTGGACCTCGCGGGGCACCTCGGCCCGTCGGGCGCCGGCGCGCTCGTCACGACGCGCGTCGAGGACCGGGGACCGTGACCGCGAGCGCGCCCCGGACGATCCGCGTCCTCCACGTGAGGAACAGCGACCGCTTCGGCGGCCCCGAACGCCTGCTGCTCGACCAGGCGCGCCTCGCCGCGAGCGACCTCGACGTGACGCTCGCGGCGTTCGCAGCGCCCGGGACGGTTCACCCGCTCCTCGACCGCGCGCGCGCGCTCGGGATCGCGACGGAGGCGATCGGCCGTGGCGGCTCGTACGACCCGCGCGCGTGGCGCCGCGCCCGCGCGCTCGTCCGTCGCCTCGACCCGCACGTCGTGGTCAGCCACGACTACCGGGCGGACCTCGTCGCGTACCTGGCCGCCCGCGACCGACCCCGCGTCGCCGTGGTCCACGGCTACACGGCACAGGACTGGAAGGTGCGCGTCTTCGAGGCCCTCGACCGGCGGGTGCTCCCGAGCTGGGACCGGGTCGTCGTGCCGTCCGAGGCGCTCGCCGCCCGCCTCTCCGCCTCCGGCACGCCGCGCGCCCGCCTCGTCGTCGTGCCGAACGGCGTCGCCGCCGACGAGGTGGCCGACGCGGCGCGGGCCGGGCGCGCGGCCTCGCGGGCCGCGTTCGGCGTCGGAGAGGACGAACGCGTCCTGCTCTGTCTCGGCCGCCTGAGCCCCGAGAAGGGTCAGGACGTGCTCCTGGAGGCCTTCGCGCGGACCCGTGTTGCGAACGCGCGGCTCGTCCTGGTCGGCGACGGCGCGCTCCGCGGCGCGCTGGAGGCCCGCGCGGCGCGGGCCGACCTCTCAGGACGCGTGCGCCTCGTCGGCTGGCGGGACGACCCGCACGCGTGCCTCGGCGCGGCCGACCTGCTGGTCCTCCCTTCGCGTGCGGAGGGGCTTCCCCTGGCCGTGCTCGAGGCGATGGCGGCCGGCGTCCCGGTCGTCGCGACCGACGTGGGAGCCGTCGCGGACGCGCTCGACCACGGGCGGGCGGGGAGGCTCGTGCCGCCCGGCGACGTCGAGGCTCTTCGGCGCGCGCTCTCGGACGCGCTCGCCGATCCCGAGGACGCGGGCGCCCGGGCGACCCGGGCGGCGGCGCGCGTCCGCGAGCGCTTCGGCGCCGCGGCCCAGACCGCGCGGCTCGAGTCGATCTTCCGCGCCCTCGTCGGCGCGGGCCCGCGCGCCCTCGACGTCCCCGGCCCCGCGCCGGACCGGAGCCGAGACGGCCGGTCGGGCGGTCGCGTCGTCTCGAAGATGCCGACCCGCCGCACGCGTCCGTCCGCCGCCCGCGCGGTCCATCAGCCCCGCTGATGCTCAGCATCACGAGAATCGTGGAACCCTTTCGCGGCCTCCGACCCAAAGGAAGGGTGGAGGCCACGCGGTCCGAAGACGGCTCGTCCGTCCACGGAGCCACGGACCCGCCACGAGCGGGCGCTCACGAGTCGGGGTCCGACCGGGAGCGACCCGCGGGATGAGAGGGAGAGCACCGCGGCGAGCCCGCTCGCGAGAGCCGGCGCGCCCTCAGACGAGCGACCGCCGACCCCGTCGGGAGGGGTACGCCTACCTGCCTGGCCCCTCCGCGGGGATCCCCAGGCTGTGGAGGAAACGGAGGGTCCGCTCCACCACCGCGGGGCTCGGCGTCTTCTGGCGAAACCGCGCGAAGCTGCGCGAGACCGTGATCCCCTGGTACCGGCCCGAACGGACGAACACGCCCTGCGCGCGCTCGAGCCAGCCGTCCTCGCCCCGCGCGAGGTCCCAGTCGACGAGGTCCGCACCGAAGTGGTCGCGGAGGAAGCCGTCTTCGTCGCGGTCCCAGCAGGCCTCGAGCGGGTCCCACAGGTCGTCCCACCCCGCGCGCGCGGCGAGCTCCGAGAGGAGTCGGTGCGCCTCCACGCTCGGGCTCGAGAGCGCCCGCGCGATCCAGTCGTCGCGACGCTGCTTCTCGCCCGCCCGCCAGAGCACCGTCAGGTGGACCATCGCGAGCGAGATCTCGGTGTCCCGGGAGGCGAGCCGGTCGCGCGAGAGCGCGCGGCCCTCGTCGTAGGCCCCGAGCAGGTACGCCACGAAGCTCTCGAGCTTCGGATCCTCGTGCGACCGGAGCGTGCCCACGAGGAACGGGACGGCGTCCCCGCCCCGCTTCTTCAGGAGCAGGCCCGCGGCCGTGCGGCGCACCTCGGGATCGGGGTCCCTCTCCACGAGGCGCTCCATCTCCGGGCCCGGCGCGTAGCCGGGATGCCACTCGAGCGCCAGGACCGCGGCCCGGCGCACGCGGGCGTCGGGGTCGTCCAGGAAGGGGACGACGTGCGACGCATCGACCTCCAGGTGGCCCTGGGCGAACGTGACGATCAACCCCTCCAGGACGTTCGCGAGCGTCTCCGTGCGCTGGGCGCGGAGCGCGTCGCCGAGGTACCGGCCGCCGTCGGCGCTCGCCGCCAGCTCCAGCGGCTCGAGGAGGTTCTCCCCCCAGCTCGTGAGCGCCTCGTCGATGTGCCGCGCATCCACCGCGACGCCGCTCTCGAGCAGACCGTCGATCGCGAACCGGCGCACGATGGACGACTCGTCGTCGAGCGCGCGGACGAACAGGGCGCGCATCTCCGGGTCGCGCTTGAGGCGCCCGAGGTCGCCTCGGTCGTAGCCCCAGGTCGCGCGGAAGAGGTACATGGCCCGGGCCATCGGGTCCGCCGGGAGCCGGTACCGCGCCTCGGCGTCCGAGCGCGTCACGAAGGCGAGCGCGAGAACGGCGGCGGCGGCGGCGGCGAAGCGGGACGCCCGCCACCGCCGCCGGCGACGGTTCCGGTCGAGGGCGCGGCGGACGGTGGCGCGCGCCTCGTCACGACGCGCCCCGTCCTCGGACGGCGCTCCACCCGCCTCGGACGCGAAGAGCCCGCACAGGTACCGGTGCCCCGCCACGGCGTCGCGGCACGCCCCGCACCCGGCGAGGTGCGGGGCCCACGCGGAGGGCGCCTCGTCGTAGCTGCCGTCGAGGAGCGCGTCCACGAGGCGGTCGCACGCGCCGAGCGGGGGGCTCATCGGGCCGGCTCGCTCTCGGCCAGGAGCTCGCGGCAGCGTCGGAGCGTCTTCGTCCGGTCTCCCTCCTGGAGACGGAGGAGCGCCTTCCTCAGCGTGTGCCGCACGACGGACACGTCGACGCCCAGCACCCGGGCGATGTCGGCGGCGTCGTACCCGTGCTGGTAGCGGAGGAACACCACCTCCCGCTCGCGTCGGGGCAGGCGCATGACGGCCGTCGCGAGGTGCTCGTGCGCCTCGTGGACCCAGACGGGCGGGAGCGAGCCCCGACGTCGGGGCACGGGACCGATCGCACGGCCCGCGGCCCGGCCGAGCGCACGCCGCTCGCTCCGACACACCAGGCGGCAGATGCCGACGACCCACGCGCGCGGGTCGCGCTCCGGGAGGTAGCGCCCGACGCTCCGAACGGCCTGGTACCACGTCTCGCCGGCGACGCCCTCGCGGTCGGCGAACGACGGGAGCCTCCGCGCGATGGTCCGCCCGACGACCGGGCCCGCCTCGAGCACGAGACGCTCCCACGCCTCCGGGCAAAGGCAGCGGACACCGCGGCGGAACCGAGCCTCCTCCGCGTCTCTGTTCGGACCGGGATCCCGCACCGAGGCCCCCCCGAGGGACCGCGGGGCCGCGCCGCGCCTCTCGGGCTCCCCGGCGAAGGCCCCGCTCGTCCGGAGCGTAGCAGGCGACCCCCACGCGGCCACCTCCACGAGCACGAGAACGATCGCGCCCCCCCGCACGAGCACGTGAACGAGCGCGCTCTCGCGCGCCGAGGCGCCGCGGACCCGCGGAGCGCCCGCCCGCGGCGGGCACGGTCCCCGCTCGGGACGCGCGCGCGTGCTCGGGAGAACCCGCGGGTCCGCGCCGCCGGATCAGTGCTTCTGGTACTCCAGGAGCTCCATCTCGAACTGCACCTTTCCGTCCGAGTACGTCCGGCTCCTCAGCGCGAGGGGCAGGTCCGGGCTCACGACGAGGTCCGCGACCTTCTTCTCCTCGTCGCCGTCCTTCATGGAGATCTCGCAGGCGTAGCCTTCGACGCCGGCGACGGTCTCCTTCGCGAGCACCTTCGCCTTCCCCACGCCGAAGAAGCTCATCTTCTCGCCCACCTCCAGGTCGAGCTGGCCCATCCACGCGATGTACATCGCGCTGCTCGCGACGAGGGGCGCCCACGCCTGCGCGGGCGAGAAGCCGAGGTATCCCGAGCTCGTGAGGTCGTCCTGGGTCGTCAGGGTCTCGGTCGTCGTGGACACGCGGAGGAGCGGCTGGCCGTCGGCGTTCTTCTGACCGGTGGCCTGGATGTCGAGGATGTAGACCACCTCGTTCTTCTGGTCCCCGTCGTAGCTGGTGACCTTGTACTTGTAGCGCGCCGGCCCCTTGTACTCGTTCGGCTTCCAGTGGTCGGCGGCGAGGGCGATGCCGCCGGCGACGAGGACCGCCAGAGCGGAGAGGACGACGGTTCGGACGCGCGGGCTTCGCACCATGGTGCACTCCAGGAGATCGGGACCGCCCGACGGGGCACGAGCCGCCGCGAACGGTCGGCGGATCCTACCCCTTGGGGCCGGCGAAGGACGCCCGGGACGGGGCCGGCGGGGGGCGGCCGACCGCGACCGGTCTCAGACGAGGAGTCGGAACCGCACGAACGAGAGGTCCGCGCCGATCGAGACCCGGGGCAGCGCGTACGGGTCGGCCGTGCGCCCCACCGCGCCCGGGACGGTCGCGAGGGCGTATTCGAGGCCCGCGGCCGCGACCGCCGCGCGCGCGCGATCGTCGAAGTCCACGAGCCGTCCGTTGGGGTACGCGAACACCCTCGGCCTTCGGCCGACGTGGCGGGCCACCGCCTCGACCGACCCCGACACCTGGCGGACGACCTCGTGGTCGTCGCACCGCGACAGGATCTCGTGCGTGAGCGAGTGCGGCCCGAAGTCGAGAAGGCCGCCCGCGGCCGCGCGCGTCACGTCGTCCCACGTGAGCAGGCGAAAGGGCGCGAGCCGCTCTCGGAGCCCGGAGGGCGCTTGCGCCTCGAGGCGGACGAGGTGCAAGGCCTTCTCCTCGCGTGACATCGACTTCATCCGCGCGAGCGCCGCGTCGATGGCCGGCACGTCGTCGCCCGCCGCCGCGAGGTGCGCGTACACGCGGTCCGGCCAGAGGCGCTGGCCGAGGTCCACGGCCTCCGTCACCAGGAAGACCGTCGCGGGGAGGCCCAGACGCTCGAGGATCGGCAACCCCAGCCGGACGACGCTCTCGTAGCCGTCGTCGAAGGTGAGCGCCAGGGAGCGCTCGGGAAGCGTCCCCGCACGCCAGCGGTCGAGCGCGTCCGCGAGCGGGAGCACCGTGTACCGCGCCGCCGCCCACTCGACCTGCCGCCGGAAGCGGGCGACGTCGAGCACGTGCCAGCAGAACGGGTCGAGCGCGCGTTCGGCGAGCCCGTGGTACATGAGCACGGCCAGGTCGTGGCGACGCAGGCGTCGCAGTGCGCGGTCCGCGCCGAGCGCACAGAGCGCGGCGTCGAGGAGGGCGCTCACGCCGTGCCCTCCCCGGGCGCGCGGTGTCCCGCCCCCGCCGCGGCGCGCCACGCCTCCGCCTGGAGCGGCGCGAGGACGTCCCACGCATGGTGCCGGAGGACGGTCTCGCGCCCACGTCGCGCGGCGCGCCGCGCCTCGTCCGGACGCTCGAACACGTTCTCGATCGCGTCCGCGAGCCCCTCGGGGCCGTCGGCCACGGCGACGCCCTCGCCCAGGTCCAGGCCCTCCCCGCCGACCGTCGTCGAGACGACGGGACGCTCCATCGCGAGCGCCTCGAGGATCTTGAGACGCGACCCACCGCCGATCCGGAGCGGCACGACGCTCGTGGCCGCGCCGAGGACGTACGGTCGGACGTCGGGCGCGTCCGCGACGAGGCGCGTACGCGGCGCGGACCCGAGGCGCCGCGCGAGCCAGGCCGGCGGCGCGCGGCCGACGGCGACGAAGGTCGCGTCGGCGCGCCGCGCGAGGACCCGGGGCCACACCTCGTCCAGGAACCAGATCAGGCCGTCCTGGTTGGGCCGCCAGTCGAGCGAGCCCACGAACACGGCCGAGCCCGGCACGGGCCGGACGTCGTCCCGCGGCGCGAACGTACGCGGGTCCACGCCGTTCGGCACGACCGTGATGCGCGTCTGCCCCGTCTCGGCACGGATGCGCTCGGCGTCGTCCGGGCTCACCGCGATCACCCGGTCCGCGCGCGCCAGCGCGCGACGCTCGAAGCGCCGGACCTTCACGACCTGCAGTGCGACGTACGCGCGACGAAGCGGTCGCCGCTCGGCCTCGAGCGTCCGCTCCCAGATCGCGGTCTCGACGTTGTGCGCCGCGACGACCACGGGGAGGCGGGCGTCGGCCGGGACGTTTCGCACGAGCGGGGTCCACTCCACGTGCACGAGGTCGAAGCGCTCGCGCCCGAGGATCGCGGCGACCTCGCGCCGCACGCCGCGGGGCGCGTGCGCCATCACCATGTACGGCATTGGCAGGACGACGTTTCGCAGGAGGTCCCACGCGAACCGGACGCCGCGCTTCCCGAGCGCGCGCCGGGGCACGGCGCGAAGGGCGATCCCGGCGTCCCCGAACGCGGCGACCGCCTCGCGCGAGGGCGGCTCGGCCTCGGGGTACGCGAGCACGATCTCGAAGTCCCGCGCGAGGCGCGAGAGGAGGGCCCAGGTCCGGATGCGCTTCCCCGAGTCGAGAGGCCAGGGGAGCGCCTCGTCCAAGGCGAGGACGCGCATCATCGCCCCGCCCCGGCGACCCGCGAGATCACGTAGCGGACCTTCCCGTTCTCCGACCGCTCGACGCGGTCCACGCGACGAAGGTCGAGGACGAGCTCGCCGCGGCAGATTCCGTTCAGGTGCTCGCAGAGCGCCGGGAGCGTCTGGTCGTGGAAGTGCGGACTGGGAACGTAGCGCACCTCCAGCCTGCGGGGATCCCTCTGGACCAGCTGCACCTCGAGCAGCCCGCGCTGGAGCGCGACGTTGCGCTGGTCGAGGATCACGCCGGGGACCCGCGCCCCCGACGGCAGCACGAGCATGTCGCCGGCGCGCCCCTCGAGGCGACCGAGCACGGGTCTCGGGTCGCCGCAGGGGCACGGGTCGAGGTCCACGCGGCCGAGGTCGCCCACCGCGTAGCGGATCAGCGGCATCGCGCGGTTCTCGAGGTCGGTCACGAGGAGGCGGCCCTCGTCGTCGTGCTCGAGCCAGAGGGTGGCCGTGTTCACGTGGAGGCGGGGGCACCGCGTCGTCTCCGCCGCGATCCAGCCGACCTCCCGCGCGCCGTAGAAGCTCTTCACGCACGCGCCGAGCGCGTCGCCCACGCGCGCGCGGACCGCCGGCAGCACGGGCTCCGCGGTCAGGAGCACGAGCGGCACCTCGAGGCGTCGCCCCGTCGCGAGCAGCCGGCGCGCGAGGAGGTCCACGACCGAGGGGTAGGCCTGCATCGCCTGCGGCCGGAACCGGCGGATGCGGTCGGCGTACTCGTCGAGGCGCAGGTCGGTCAGGTCCGAGGCGCCGAGGAACAGGAGGCGGTCCACGAGGAGGCCGCGGACGGCGCGCTTGAGGGGGCCCAGCCGCCCCCGCGCGGGCGGCGGACGGTCCTCGGCAGCGCCCCAGAGCGCCGCCTGTCGTAGGCCGCGGCCCCAGCCCAGCCGGCGACGGAGCGCGAGGGCGGCCGCGTCCTTCCGGTGGGCCGCGGGGAAGTCCTGCACGAAGGGCAGCGGGGCGGACGTCGTTCCCCCCGTCCGGACCTCCACGAGCCGCCGTCCGCGAAATCGCGGGGCGAGGAGGTCGGCGGCGTGGTTCGCGAGGTCCTCCCGGACGAGCGGCGGGATCGCCGCGAGATCGCCGAGCGACGCGAGCTTCCGCACGTCCACGCCGGCCTCGCGGAAGCGCTGACGGTAGAACGACGAGCGTTCCCGCGCGTACACGAGGTGGGAACGGACCCGCTCGAGGATCATCGGCGGGAGGAGGGAGCGCGGCGCGGAAAGACGCCGCTCGACGCTCCCGATCCAGGCGAGCCGCGTGACCCCCTCGCGGCGCAGGTGGAGCGGTTGGAACACGCGCGCGACGACGCTCGCGAACGGGTCCACGACGCGGAGGGTCACGCTCCGTCTCCGCGCTCCGCGCCGGCCGCGGTCGCGGCGGTCGCGGCGGGCCGGGGGGCGAGCCGTCCCCACAGGTACCCCGCGCCGAGCCCGACGTGGATCAGGGGGAAGGCGAGCAGGACGAGGGGCACGAGCGAGAGGCCACGTCCCCGGGTCGCGCGCACGGCGAACGCGAGGTCCAGGACCGCATAGAGGGCGTAGGGGGCGGCGAGGACGAGCCGGAGCGGCGCGGGCAGGAACGGCGCGACGAGGAGGACGACGAGGCCCAGGACGAACGCCGTCGGGACGAGGCACTCCCACGTGAAGGCCTCGGGGTGCTTCCTGTGCAGCCGCGCCCGGCCGAGCCCGTAGCGGAACATCTGTCGGAGCAGCCCGCGGAACGTGGCGCGGGGCTCGTACGTCACGGCGAGACGCGGGCTCGTGACGCACTTGAGGCCCGCCTTCTCGACCCGGTAGTTGAGCTCCACGTCCTCGCACGCGTCGAAGCGGGGGTCGAAGTTGCCGACCCGGAGCAGCACCTCGCGCCGGTACATCGCGCCGCTGCTCTGGGGGGAGACCGTCCCCTCGCGGTCGCCGTAGATCTCCGACGAGAGGCTGTGTCCGAAGGGATGGGTCCGCGCGGCCGAGATCGCGCGCGCGACGCGACCGCCGCCCGTCGGCAAGAGCGGCTGGGGGCGCGCGAGACACGCGGCGCCGGACGACTGGAAGAGGTCCACCATGTCCCGGAGCATCGTCCGGCTCGGGATGCGACAGTGCCCGTCCACGTACGCGACGTAGCGACCGCGCGCCGCGTTCGCGCCCAGGGCCCGCGCGGCCGACGACCGGCGGTCGGGGTTGTCGAGGAGGCGCAGTCCCGGGTCCCGCCGGGCGAGGTCCGACACGACCTCGCGCGTGCCGTCCGACGAACGGCCGTCCACGACCAGGATCTCGACCGCGCCCCGCGGGAGGTCCTGGTCCCGGAGGTCCTCCAGCACGCCCGCGATCGACGCGGCCTCGTTCCGGACCGGCAGGACGACCGTGACCCAGGGGGCGGCGGCGTCTCTGGAGGCGGCGGACGGGGAGTTCGGCATCATTCCGGGAAGGCTCGCCGGCTCGGACCTTCCGGCCACTCCCTTCTATCGGCCGGGGGACGGAGGCGAAGCGAACCTCGGCGCCGGGACGGGGCCGGGGCCCCTCGCCGGAGGCCACGGGCGTGGGCCACGGGCGCGGCCGTCGGCGGCGGACCCGGGCCGGGGGTCAGAGCATCGACCCGAGGTCGGACGGCTGCGTCGGATCGGCCCAGGGGACCCCGCCGAGCGCCTGCGCGCCGAGGCCCGCCCGGATCGCGAGCGCAGAGACGTCGATCGCCTCGTCGGCGTGGGCGCCGATCCAGTGCGCGCCGAGGACGCGGTCGGTCCCCGCCTCGAGGAGGACCTCGTAGCCGGCGTGCGGCTCCGCGACCTGGCGCACGGCGTAGCACGCGGGCGTCCTCCCGTACTCCACCCGGGTCCGGAGGCCACGCCGGCGCGCCTCCTCCTCCGAGAGGCCGCCCGCGGCGAGGGGCGGGATCGTGTACACGACGGTGGCGGTGCCGGCCGTAGTCGGGCGAGACGCGGTCGTCCTCGTGGAGGAGGTCGTGGGCCACGAACCGCGCCTCGAGGGAGGCGACCGGCGTCGGGCGCCGACCGGGGCTCGCGGCCGCGTCGCTGGCGGCGTACACGGCGTCGTTCGACGTCGAGCGAAGGTGCGCGTCCACCTCGACGCCCCTCTCCTACCGGCCCGCGACCGGCTCCGGACCGAAGCGAGATCCGGTAGGGCCGGGTCCGGGCCCTTCTCCTCCGGGACCCGCCCGGGCGAAGGGACTGAGGGCTCTTCCTCCGTGGGCCGAAGGACGAAAGGGAGGGACGATCGGGAGCCGGGCGGCGACCTGGCCACCCCACCCTGCCGGAGGCCGGCCCTGATCCCCCGACTCGTCTACACCGCGCTCTCGCGGCGCCGTTACCCGGGCTGGACGCGGCACCGCGCCGAGATCCGACGCGTCGCGCGTCTCTCCCCCGACGCGTTTTGGGCCTGGTCGGAGGAGGCCGTGCGCCGCCACGTGGCGTGGGCGCGGTCCACGATCCCGTGGTTTGGCCGGCGCCTTCGGCCCACCGACCGTCTCCAGGACCTCGAGCCGCTCACGCGCGCCGACCTCCAGACGCACCGCGAGCGCCTGCGCGACCCCACGCGTCCCGAGTCGGCGTTCGCGCGCCAGGCGAGCGGCGGGTCCACGGGCGAGCCCGTCGTCGTGTACCAGGACCAGGCCTACCGGTCCTGGGACCACGCGCTCGAGGCCTGGTGGATCGAGACCTGGGAGCTCGAGCCGTGGTGCCGCGCGGCGTTCGTCTGGGGCTCCGACCGCGACCTCGCGACCCTCTCGACCCGCGAGCGGACCTGGCTCCGCCTCCTTCGGCGACGCGTCGTGAACGCGTTTGCGATGGACGAGAAGGAGCTTTCGCGAATCGCGGACGACCTGGAGCGGTTTCGTCCCGTCCTCCTCCAGGGCTACGCCTCGGCCCTCGACCTGCTCGCGTCGTGGTGGCTCGCGAACCGACCCGACCGGCCGCTCCGGCCCCAGCTCGTCCGCTCCTCGGCGGAGGCGCTCGCGCCCGACGTCCGCGCGCGCATCGAACGGGCGTTCGACGCGCCGGTCGCCGACTTCTACGGGAGCCGCGAGAGCGCGAGCCTCGCGGCGGAGTGCCCCGCGGGCAGCCTCCACGTCCAGGCGGCGCTCCGACACCTCGAGATCGTGGACGACCAGGGACGCGCGACCGCGCCCGGCGAGCGCGGGCGCATCCTCGTGACCGACTTGAGGAACCACGCGTTCGGCCTGCTCCGGTACGAGATCGGCGACGTCGGGGCGTGGGGTCCGCCGGGGCCGTGTCCCTGCGGGTGCCCGTGGCCGAGGATCGAACGCGTCTGGGGCCGCACGAGCGATTTCCTGACGACGCCCGGCGGCGAGCGCGTCCACGGCGAGTGGTTCACGCACCTCTTCTACGGGCGGGACGACGTCCGTCGGTTCCAGGTGGTCCAGCCCGCGCGGGACGAGATCGTGGTGCGCACCGTCGGGCCCGCCACGGCCGAGGACCTCGCGGGCGTGATCGAGCAGATCCGCGCGCGGTTCGGTCCGACGGTCGCCGTCACGTGGGAGCGCCGCGACGCGATCGAGCCGACGGCCGCGGGCAAGCGCCGCTTCACGATCTCCGAGGTGCCCTGGCGCGCGGGGTCGTCGTGACCGACCCGCCCGCGCCCCGAGGACCGCGCCGCGTGCTCGTCCTCGTGGACGCGTACCTCGACCCGTTCGGCGGCACCGAAGGGCAGGTCCGCGCCCTCCTCGCGAACCTGCCGCCGGGGGTCGAGGCCGAGCTCTGGGTGCTCCAGGGGAGCCGGTGGCTTCGGACGAACGCCTTCCCGGTTCGGGTGCGCGACGCGGGCCTCCCGCGGCTCGCGACCCCGCGAGGGCTCGTGCGGCTCGTGGCGCTCGCGCGGCGCGTCCGACGCGGCGGCTTCGACCTCGTCCACACGTTCATGAACGACGCCTCCGTCGTCGGACCGGTCGTCGCGCGCCTGGCGGGCGTGCCGTGCGTGGTGTCCCGGCGGGACCTGGGCTTCTGGCAGACGACGCGTGGCCTCGTGATCCTGCGGCGGACCGACCGCCTCGCGGCCGCCCTCGTCGCGAACTGCGACGCGGTGGCCGCGCACACGGTCCGTTCCGAGCACGTGCCCCCGGCGCTCGTGAACGTGGTCCCGAACGGCCACGACCCCGCGCGTTTCGGCGGACGCTCCGGGGAGGCCCGGGCGCGCCTCGGGATCCCCGCCGACGCCCTCCTCGTGGGCCTCCTCGCGAACGTGCGCCCCTTGAAGCGCCACGACGACTTCCTCGACGCGTTCGCCCGCGTCGCGAACGCGCGGCGCGCGGTCCACGCCCTCCTGATCGGCGAGGACCTCCCCGGCGCCGAGCCCCTCCGCGCGCGCGTCGAGCGTCGCGGGCTCACGGGTCGCGCGCACGCGGTCGCGCCGGGCGGCGACGTCCTCCCGTGGCTCGCGGCGCTCGACGTGGGCGTCCTCTGCTCCGAGACGGAGGGGCTCTCGAACGCGGTGCTCGAGTACATGGCGGCGGGCCTGCCCGTCGTGGCGACGGCCGTCGGCGGGACGCCGGAGCTCGTGGAGGAGGGCGAGACGGGCTACCTCGTCGAGGTCGGCGACGTCGGCGCGCTCGCGGAGCGCGTCGGCCGGCTCCTCGGCGACGCGGACCTCCGCACGCGTCTCGGCACGGCGGGGCGGCGGCGCTTCGAGGCGCGCTTCACGGTCGACCGGATGGTCGCGGGCACCCGCGCGGTCTGGGAGGACGCCGTCGGGGGCCGGCGGGGCGCGCCGGGCCCGGCGTGGACCGTGGACACGGTGGAGGACCGGCCGGGCGTCGAGGCCCTCGCGGACGCGTGGGACGCCCTCGTCGGGCCGCACCGCCTCTTCGCGGGTCCCGACTGGGTCCTGGCGTGGCTCGAGACGCTGGGTCGGGACCGCGCGCCGCACGTCCTCCTCGCACGACGGCCGGACGGGACGCTCGCGGGCGTCCTCCCGCTCGTGCGCCGGCGTGGCGTCCTCGCCCTGGCGGGCGCGGGACACGGCGCGGACCACCTCGACGTCGTCGCCGCGCCCGACGACGCGCACGCCGTCACGGACGTGTTCCTCGACGCGCTGCTCCGCCGGCCGTGGCGACGCGTCGAGCTGCGCCACCTCGCCGAGGACGGCGCCCTCCGTCAGCGGGTCCGCGCGCGGCGCTGGGCGCTGCCCTTCGAGGAGCGGACGTCCACGACCTGCCCCTACCTAGCGGCGGAAGGGAGCTTCTCGTCGTGGGTAGAGCGTTCGCTCTCCAAGGCGACGCGCCGAAACGTCCGCCGGTACCCGCGCCGCTTCCGCGACGTGCCCGGCGCCGCCGTGACGCGCGTGACGGACCCCGCACAGGCCGCGCGCGCGGTGGACCGGATCTTCGCGCTCCACGAGACGCGCTTCCGACGCCGGCGGGAGCGCTCGGCGCTCCTCCACCCCGGCGTGGCCGACTTCCACCGCGCGCTCGCGCGCCGCCTCGCGACGCGCGGCCGCCTCCAGGCGACGTTCCTCGAGGCCGAGGGACGGGACGTCGCGGGCGAGTACGCGTTCGTGCACGCCGGCGTCATGCACGCGTTCCAGAGCGGCTTCGACGAGGACGCCCCGTTCGAGAGCCCGGGGCTCGTGCTCCAGGCGCTCGTCCTCGAGGAAGACGTGTTCGGCGGGGGACTCGACGAGTACGACTTCCTCGACGGCGCGGAGCCCTACAAGCGCCGCTGGGCGAGCGGCGCGCGCCGTCTCTTCGACGTGACGCTTCGCCGCCCGACCCTCTCGGGCCGCCTGACCGCGCTGGCCCGGGGCGTCCCCCGCCTCGCGAAGGACCTCTCGAGCCCCCCGGCGGCGGACGGGTGAGCGCGCCCCGGCGGGCGGGCCGCGTCGGACCGGTTCGCGCGGCCACGCGCCCGCGATCGGCTCGACGCGGTCGTCCCGGCGGACGGGGCGATCGGGGCCCGAGCGACCGTCGCTCCCGGAGGGCGGCGCGCCGCGTGGGTTCGATGCCTCCCTGACGTCACTTCTTGAGCGAGACGATCGACGCCGTCGAGCCGGCGGCGCCCAGCGCGACGGAGAGCGGCGCGAGGGCGAGCCCCACCTCGCGCGACCAGCTCGCCACGCCCGTGGCGGGCACGTACACGACGTCGCCGCGCCGGAGGGGGACGTCCGCACGGTACCCCGAGAGGATCGACTTCGCGTCCACGACGGTGACGACGGGCTGCCCGTCGGGCCCGGCCCGGATCAGGCGCACGAGCGACTTGTCCGCGAACTCCTCGCGGAACCCGTCCGCCTGCGCGACCGCCTGGAGCAGCGTGATCGGGCCGCGGAGCTCCACGGCCTGCGAGCGGTTCACCTCGCCCAGCACGAAGACGCGGTCGGAGTAGATGTTCGTGACGTGCACCGAGACCTTCGGGTCCTTCAGGTACTCGAGGTACCGCCTCTGGAGCACGGCCCGGGCGTCGTCGATCGTCATGCCCGCGACGGGCACGGTGCCGAGGAGCGGGGGCGAGATCGTGCCGTCGGGGAGGATCCGCTGGACGGTCGAGAGGTCCTTTTCCTGCCAGACGTCCACGCCGACCTCGTCGCCGACCGCGAACCGGAACACGAAGGGCCGAGGCGCCTGCGCCACGGAGGTGACCGCCGGCCCGCTCGGACCGGACGCGGGCGCGGTCCGCGGCGGGGGGAGGTCGCGGCACGCCGCGAGCAGGACGAGGCACGTGGCCGCCGCGAGTCGCTCCGGTCTCATGAGGGGCCCTCCGTCCCCTCCGTTCTACCCGCCACGACCCCGTTTCCCCCTTCCGCCCGGTGACGCTGGCCGTAGCGGCGCACCCACGGCACCCGGCGGCCGACGCTCCGGGCCATCTCGGGGAGCCCCGCACGGACGATCGCGGCCGGGCGGAGTCGTACGAGACGGGCCCGCGTGTACGGCCGAAGGCGCATCCCCCATCGCGTCACCCACGGCCACGTCGTGACGAGGTTCACCTCGCCCCCGCGGCCGCGCGCGAACTCGCGCTCGACCAGGGCGCGGAACGAGAGGTGGCCCACGTGGTACTTGGAGAAGCTCTCGTCGTAGGCCGAACGAAGCAACATCAGGCCGTGCTGGAGACGGACGGCCATGCGCGCCGCCACGAGCCGTCCGCTGAGCGAGAGCAGATGCCACTCCAGCCACCCGCGACCCGCGAAGCGCTGCGCGAGCGAGCGGTACTTCCGCAGGCTCTGCTCGCGCGACGCGATGGCCGAGCCCTCCTTCCCCTTCCAGCCCGAGGCCTCGAGCCGGACGAGGTCCTCGAGCGTGTCGGCGCGGGCGTC
This sequence comes from uncultured Planctomycetota bacterium, assembly GCA_963752285.1. GTDB lineage: Bacteria > Planctomycetota > PLA2 > PLA2 > JAEUHO01 > CAVVXN01. The sequence goes on along the minus strand of CAVVXN010000003.1, from coordinate 256,762 downwards.
GGCGCCCTCGAGGACGCGAACGACGAGGTCCTTCTGCTCCCGGCGGATGCGGTTGTCCGCGCTCTTCACGTCGCGCCTGAGACTGGGGCTCCACCGGGCGCACCAGTCCGAGAACGCGCCCTCGATCGGCACGCTCGCGCCCTCGACGTCCACCTGCTGGAAGCGCCACCAGCCGGGGACGCCGCGGCCGAGCGCCGCCAGGGTCGGGGAGTCGTCCCGCACCGATCCGATGTCCACGGCGGTGACGCCCGGCACCGCGACGCGGACCGCGCGAAGGAGCGAGCGAAGCGTCTCGGCCGACCGCTCCGGGTCGAGGGCCAGGTCGCCCGCGGCCGTGTTGTAGGCGCAGGGCACGAGGACCGTCGGCCGGCCGGCGTGCCCCTCGATCGAGGCCGGGAGCACGCCGAGGAGACGGTCGCCCGCGTAGGCGAGGAAGACGAGTCCCCGCCCGCCCTCCCGGGCGTGCTCCTCGAACCAGGTCGCCTGCCAGGCGTGGGCCGTCATGGGCTGGACCGGGGCCAGGGAGGCGGCGAGCCGGTCCCACGCCCGGGCGTGGACCGCCAGCCCCTGGGGGGCGGCGGCGACGACGGTCCGGATCCCGACGGTCGGCGATAGAGGCGTCACGCGAGATCGGCCCCGGGGGGACCCACGCAATTTGCCTGGGGCCCGGGTCCTCATCGAAGACCCAAGGTCCCGACTTGAGCGTAGCGTGGGGCACCTTCATGTACGAACGAGGACTCCGCGTAGAGAGCGTCGACTCGATCGACGGCCTGGAGCCGCACGCCGCGGCGTGGGACGGTCTCGCGGCCACGGTCCCGGCGCCGACGGGCCTCCCCCTCGCCAGCCACGCCTGGACCGCTTCCTACCTGGCCCAGAAGCTCGAGCGGGACCGCCCCTGGCGGGTCTACCTCGCCTTCGACCGGGAGCGGCTGGTCGGGGTCCTGCCCGTGGTCGAGACCCCCCACCGGCTCCTCGGGAAGAGGCGCCCCTGGCTGCGCGTGCCCGCGGACTTCTACACGAACGAGGGGAACGCCCTCCTCGACCCCGGACACGCCCCGGAGGCCCTCCAGGCTCTCGCCCGAGCCGCCTTCGCGGTGGCGCGGGGCGCGGTCGGGATCCGGCTGGGGGGGATCCGCCGGGGCGCGCCGACCGGGACCGCGCTCCCGAGCCTGACGGGCCTCGTCGCACGAAGCGAGACGGACCTCGCGGCGCGCTACCTCGACGTGCGGCGGGGGCACGAGGCCGTCCGCGCCCGTCTCTCCCCGAACTTCCGCCGGAACCTGAAGAAGGCGAGGAACCGGGTCGAACGCCTCCGGGGCGTCCGGTTCGTCATCGAGGGGGGCGCCGCGGCCGACCCGGCACGGCTCGACGCCTTCCTGGAGCTCGAGGCCGCGGGCTGGAAGGGAGAGCACGGAGATCCCGTCCGGTCGAGCGACTCCGGGCTCCGGTTCTACCGTGCGCTCGTGGGCCGGCTCCACGCGCGGGGCTGGCTCCGCTGGAACCTACTGGAGATGGAGGGACGCCTCTCGGCGATCCACCTCGGCGTCCACGTGGGGCGGAGCCTGGTCCTGGTTCGGATCGCGTACGACGAGACCCGGGCCCGTCTCTCCCCGGGGCACGTGCTCCTCGACGAGGTCGTGCGCCGGGCGTCCGAGGACGGCGACGTGGACGTGATCGACTGCATCACCGACATGCCGTGGCACGACCTCTGGGCGATGGAACGGACCTGGGTGAACCGCGCGACCCTCCACCCTCTTCGGCCCGCGGCGCTCTTCTGCGGCTGGGCGCCGCACGCGCTCCGGGGGGCGGTCGCCGGCCTCCCCGGGGCGAAGGCGCTATGGCGTCGCGTCGGGCGACGCGCGGGCGGCCCCCTCTCGCGCGCGGCAGTCGCCGGTGGCGGGCTCGGGACGCCCGGAGCCGAAGACGAGGTCCCACAACGGCTGACTCACCCCGAACATCCGGTCGGGATGCTTGTGGTGGTGGGTCAGGTGATAGGCCTTGAGGAACTTCCCCCAGCGCGTCGTCGCCCGCTTGTGGTGCATCGCGTAGTGCGTGAGGTCGTAGACGACGTAGCCGAGGATCAGCCCCGCCATCGTGGCGACCGCGGTCGCGAACGGGAGCACGGCCTGGAAGATCAGGCACACGGCCCAGATCAGGCCGAAGACCGGGAGCGCGATCGCCAGGGCCAGGAGCGGCGGGAAGACGAGGCGCGTGCGGTCCCAGGGGTCGAGGTGGTGGATGCCGTGCGCGAGAAAGTGCACGCGGCGGCCGAACGCGGACTGCGGCCGGTAGTGGAAGACGCACCGGTGGAGCGCGTACTCGAGGAACGTCCACAGGAAGAGGCCGAGCACGACGAGGGCGAGCACGGTCGAGCCGCCGAGCCCAAGACGGAGGGCCGCCACGAACAGGCCCAGGAAGATCGGGCCCCACACGACCGGGACGAGCCACCACGGGGTGTGCGTCAGGGCCTCGAGCACGTCGCGCCGGAAGATCCGGATCCCCTGCTTCGGCTTGATCGACCGGTGCACCCACGCGTCGTACGCGTCGCCGAGTCGGGCGACCTGACCGAGAATCGGCCGCGCGAGGTCCACGGGGGGCGGCGAGGGCATGTCAGAGGTCCTGGTCACGCCGAACCCCACGTCCGGCGGGCGGGGCGGCAGAGTGTACCTTGTCGCGTGCCGGCCTCGGCCGCCGCGGGGACGGACCGCGGGATGCGGGGCCCGGTCGGCCGCCCCGGGCAGGCCGTGGAGGGACGATGGACGCGGAGGCCGCTCGCCAGATCGAGGTCTGTACCCGCCGGTGCCGGGCCCGGTGCTGCGGGTACCTGACCGTCCACGTGGACGCCCCCCGCGCCCACGCCGACTGGGACGAGATGCGCTGGTGGCTGGCGCACGAGGGGACGATGGTGACGAAGGACGAGGACGGGTGGCTCCTCCACGTCAAGACCCCCTGCCGTCACCTGCGCGCGGACAACCTCTGCGGGATCTACCAGGACCGGATGACGACCTGCGCGGGGTACGACGCCGCGACGTGCGAGTTCGTGGACGCGGTTCCCTTCCCCTTGGAGCTCCGCTCGGAGGCGGACCTCGCCGACCACCTCGAGCGGAGGAAGCTCCGGCGGGGCGCCGCGGTGGCGCGCGCGATCCGCGCCGTCGCCGCCGCACGGGCCGAGCCGCTCGTAGCGCTCTCGGGACTCGCCGCTCGATGACGCGCCGCAGGCCGTCCCCGCCCGACGCCGGGCGCGCCCCGCGGGGGCGGCGCGCGTTCTTCGTCGTCGTCGCGTCCCTCCTCCTCTCGTCGGCGTGCAGCACGCAGCGCACGCTCACGATCGACAGCGACCCGGCCGGCGCCCGGGTCTGGGTGGACGGGGTCGCGCGGGGGACCACGCCGGTGACGATCCCCTTCGTCTACTACGGCGACCTCGACGTGCGCCTCGAGAAGGAGGGCTACCGCTCCCTCGCCGCCGTGGTCGTCGTCCCCACGCAGATCGACGGCTATCCGATCGTGGACCTCCCGTACGAGCTGACCGTCCCCCGACGTCACTTCCGGTGGGCCGCGACGCTCGCGCCCCTCGCGCAACGTGCGACGGAGGGGGAGGTACGGGCGACCCTCGACAGGGCGAACGCATTCCGGGAACGCACGCGCCGGCTGGCGACGCGCGAGGCCCTCTCCCAACCGGTCCCGGGCGAACGACCGCCACCGGAACGGGCGCGCCCGGTCGAGGCGCCGCCGCCCGTCGTGAGCCCGCGGGGAGGCCACCGGTGATCGACGCCGGGTTCGGGTCGGCCCGTGTGCTCGTCCTCGGGCTCGGCCGGTTCTCGGGCGGGACCGAGACCGTCCGCTTCCTTCGCCGGCGCGGGGCGGAGGTCGTGGTCTCGGACTCGGCGTCTCGCGCGGCGCTCGCCCTCTCCGCGGCGGAGGCGGAGGCGCTCGACGCGCGCCTCGTGTTCGGGCCGCAGACCCCCGCGCTCCTCGACGAGGGGTTCGACCTCGTGGTCGCGAGCCCCGCCATCCCCTTCGAACACCCCGTGCTCGCCGAGGCGTGGCGGCGCGGCCTGCCCGTGACGACCGAGACGAACCTCTTCCTCGAACGCGTGCGGGCCCCCGTGCTCGGCGTGACGGGCACGAAGGGGAAGTCCACGACCGCGACGCTGCTCGCCGGGATGCTTCGCGCGGCCGGTCGCCGCGTCCACCTCGGCGGCAACGTGGGGCGGGCGCTGCTCGCCGAGGTGGACGCGATCGCCCCCGGCGACCTCGTCGTGCTCGAGCTCTCCTCCTTCCAGCTCTGGTGGACGCGACGGATCGGTCGCGCACCGCACGTGACGCTCGTCACGAACCTGCTGGAGGACCACCTGGACCGGCACGGGACGTGGGAGGCGTACGCCGAGGCGAAGCGGAGCGCGCTCGACCAACAGCGGCCCGGCGACGTGGCCGTGCTGCCCGCCGACGATCCGCGCGTCCGAGAGGCGCGCTACGAGTCCGCGGGGCCGGCGCGACGCGTGCTCTTCGGCACGGGCGGGGCGTTCGACCTCGACGGCGACCGGATCCTCGGTCCTGGCGGGTTCGTCGCGCGTCTCGCCGGGTTCCCGCTCTGGGGCGCGCACAACCGCAGGAACGCGCTGGCGGCCGCCGCGGCGGCCGCCCAGGTGGACGGCGTCACGCCCGCGGCCGTCGAGGTGGGCACGCGGGACGCGCGGCCCCTCCCGCACCGGCTCGCGCCGATCGGCGAGGTCGCGGGCGTCCTCTACGTGGACGACAGCAACGCGACCAACCCGACCAGCACGATCCGCGCCCTCGAGGCGTGCCCGCGACCCGCCGTCGTCCTGGTCGGCGGCAAGGACAAGGGACTCGACGTCGAGCCGCTCCTCGCGGTCCTCGCGGAACGCGCCCGTGCCGTGGTCGGCATCGGGACCTGCGGCGACCTCGTCGTGCAAAGGCTCGAGGGACGGTGCGTCGCCGTTCGAGGAGGTCCGGACCTCGAGCACGCGGTCGAGCGGGCCGCCGCCCTCGCCCGCCCCGGCGACGCCGTGCTGCTCTCGCCGGCCTACTCGAGCCTCGACGAGCACCCGTCCTTCGTGGTCCGGGGCGAGCGGTTCGCGGCCGCGGTCCGCGCGCTGGCCGATCGGGTCGCGGCCGCCGCGACTGGCGGCGGGGGCGCGTGACCGCGTCACCGAGCGCGGGGGCGTGCGCGGCGCGCCGCCGGCGCCACGTCGCGTGGTACCCTCCCCGACAGATGAGCCCGACGCTGTGCCAGTGCTGCGGGAAGTATCCGGCGACCATCCACTTCACCGAGATCAAGAGCGACAAGAAGCGGACGCTGCACATCTGCGAGGCCTGCGCGAACGAGCAGGGAATCGCGAGCGGCGCGCCCGTGCCCTCCGGCCTCGCCAACCTGATGTCGAGTGCCATCCGGCAGGCGGGCGGGGGTTCCACGCTCCGCTGTCCGCACTGCGGCATCGCGTTCGAGGAGTTCCGCACCAAGGGGAGGTTCGGCTGCCCGCGAGACTACGAAGTCTTCGCGGAGCGGCTGAACCCCCTCCTCGACAAGATCCACGGGGCGCATCGCCACACCGGGAGGCTCCCGCGCGGGCGCGTCACCGTGGAGACGGAGTGGGCCGATCGACTGCTCGCGCTCCGGCGTGAGCTGCAGGACGCGGTTCGCACCGAGAGCTATGAAGACGCGGCGCGCATCCGCGACGCCATCCGCGAGCTGGAGCAGGGCCCGCAGGCCGCGGCGTCCGGCCCGGCCCACGGAGACGAGCCGAGCGGTGGAACTCGTTGACCTCGATCGCCGATGCGGAGAGTGGCTGCGGGGCGAGGGACCGCGCGCCGAGACCGTGATCTCGTCTCGCGTACGCCTGGCCCGCAACCTCGCGGGGTACCCCTTCGCCACGCGCGCGGGCGAAGATCAGAAGCGCGAGATCCTCGAACGGATGCACGAGCACCTGAGCGCGCTCGCCCTCGGCGCCCGCCAGCACTACGTGGACCTCGAGGTCGCCGAACGACTCGACGCGAAGTTCCTGCTCGAGCGCCACCTGATCAGCCGCGAGCTGGAGTCGGGCAAGGGACCGCGCGGCGTCGCGTTCGGGTCCGACGAGGTCGTGAGCGTGATGGTCAACGAAGAGGACCACCTGCGCATCCAGGCGATCCGTTCGTCGCTCTCGCTCGAGGACGCGTGGCACACGGCCGTGGACGTCGATCGGACGCTCGAGAACGTGGTCGAGTACGCGGCGACGACCGAGCACGGATACCTGACCGCGTGCCCGACGAACGTCGGGACGGGCCTGCGCGCGAGCGTGATGCTGCACCTGCCGGCGCTCGTCCACATGAAGCAGGTCGAGAAGGTCTTCCACGCCTGCTCGCGAACGGGCCTCACCGTCCGCGGGTTCTACGGCGAGGGCACGATGGCGTTGGGCGACCTGTACCAGATCTCGAACCAGGTCACGCTCGGCCGGACGGAGGAGGAGATCCTCCTCGGCCTCCGGAACATGCTGCCGCGCATCCTCGAGTACGAGGACCTGTGCCGGCAGGAGCTCGCCAGCCGCGGCCGGCGCCGACTGGAGGACAAGGTCCACCGGAGCCTCGCGACGCTCCGCGCCGCCCGCATGCTCACGAGCGACGAGGTGATGAGCCACCTCTCGAGCGTGCGCCTGGGCGTGGTGATGGGCCTCCTCGAGGACGTGGACCTGCACCGCGTGAACGAGCTCCTCGTCCTGACCCAGCCGGCGCACCTCCAGAAGATGGAGGGCCGGACCCTCGACGGCGAGGAGCGAGAGGCCCGGCGCGCCGCGTTCGTCCGCGCGAGCCTCTCCTGACCCCCCGTCGGTAACGGCCCGGGCAGGACGAGGGCTTTCCGGGCCGGAGGGAGCCCCGAGCGGTAGAGTCCCCGCCGTGGCCAAGGACCTGACCCCCTACCAGCAGCGGATCGTCCGGAGCTACTACCGGAACCTCGACCAGATCCGGGCGGACCGGCTCCAGGAGATCGTGGGCGAGATCTTCCTGGCCGGCTCCGAGAAGAAGCGGGAACGGCTCTGGACGCGCGTCGCGGAGCTCCTCGACCGCGGGGAGGCCCCCCCGCCCGAGGTACGGGGCATCCTCGAGCGCCGCGACCTCGAGGCGTTGGCGCGGCTCGCCGGCCGCGAGTGACACGCGAGGCGGGGCGCGGAACGCGGGACCACCCTCGTGCCCGGTGCGCCCCGGCGCCTTCGCGGTGGGACGATGGACGGTCCCGTCCCCGGAGCGAAGGCGTCTTCCCGTGTCCCCCGCGAGCCCGCCCCCTCCCTCCCTCTCCATCCAGCCCGCCGAGCCGTCCGACCTCTCGTGGGCGAGGGTGATCCTGTCGTCGGCGTGGGGGTCCACCCGCGTGATCACGCGCGGCCACGTGCACGCCGCGGACGCCCTGCCCCAGCTCGTCGCGCGGGAGAGCGGCTCGCCCGTCGGGCTCCTGGTGTGGCGGATGGACGGCCCGCGCATCGAGATCGTGTCGTTGAACGTGCTCTCGCGCCGGCGCGGCGTGGGACGCGCGCTCGTGGAGGCGTGCCTCGCCGAGGCCGCGCGGCGACGCGTCGGCTTGGTCTGGCTCGTGACGACGAACGACAACCTGCCCGCGCAGGCGTTCTTCGAGGCCGTGGGCTTCTCGCGCGTCGCCGTCCACGCGGGCGCGGTGGACGCGGCGCGGCGCATCAAGCACGAGATCCCGCGCATCGGGGTCGGCGGCCGGCCGATCCACGACGAGATCGAGTACGCGCGGCAGCTCGCTCCGCCCGCTCCGCCGTCCCCGCCGTCCCCGCCTCCCGAGTGAACGACGCCCGTTTGCGCGTCACCCCGCCGTGAGCCCGCTCGCGGCGGCGCGGTCCACGAGCCACGTCACGCGACCGCCCTCGGCGACGACCACCTGCGCCGGCCAGCGGTCCGGGTCGCGCGGTCCTTCGAGCACGGCGCGGAGCGCCTCCGCCTTCGCCGCGCCCGTGACGAGGAAGAGCACCTCGCGCGCGGCGTTCAGGACCGGCGGGGTCAGCGTCACGCGCCAGGGCGGCGTCGCGGGGACGCTGCACGGCGAGGGCGTTCCGCCGCGCCTCCCGGACCGCGCGGTCACCGGGGAAGAGCGAGGCGGTGTGCGCGTTCGACCCGAGCCCGAGGAGCACGAGGTCCAGACGCGGGACACCGGGACCGAACGTGCGCCGAAGCTCGTCCTCGTAGCGCGCGGCTGCGACGTCCGGGGGCTCCTCGCCGTGGATGCGGTGGACGTGCTCCGCCGGCACGCGCGCGGGGCGAAGGAACGTCTCGTCGGCGAGGCGGTAGTTGCTGTCGGGGTCGCGGGGCTCGACGCAGCGCTCGTCCGTGAAGAACACATCGAGGGAGCTCCAGGCGCCGGGAGCCCGCGCCGCGGCGAGACGCCGGAGGGTCGCCGAGGGCGTCGAGCCGCCCGAGAGCGCGACGGTGAACCGCTCGCCCCCCGCCTCCCGGAGCGCCAGCGCGCAGACGACGCGCCGCGCCGCCTCGCGCGCGAGCGCCTCGGGATCGACGCAAACCCGGACCTCGGCGCGCCCCGGCCCCACGACGCGCGACGCGGGCGTGTCGGGCGTCACGGCTCGGGGTCGTGCCAGCCGCCGACGCTCTCGGGCAGGCGCGCCGCGGCCTCGGGCCCCCACGACCCGGGCTCGTACGGCAGGACCTCGGTGACCCCGCCGAGGACCGGATCGACGATCGCCCACGCCTGCTCCACCTCGTCCTGGCGCGCGAAGAGCGTCCCGTCGCCGTCCATCGCGTCCGAGAGGAGACGCTCGTAGGCGTCCATCTCGTCGCCCTCCGGCCGGCTCACGACCCGGAGCTCCGTCGGATCCGAGAGCAGCTCGTCGCCCGGCCGCTTCGTGCGCGCGCCCAGGGCGATGGCGACGTCCGGTCCGAGGCGGAAGCGAAGGTGGTTCGACTCGCTCCTCGACACGGCGCGGTGCGGCGGTCGCTTGAGCGTGACCAAGACCTCCGTGGCCGTGACCGGGAGGCGTTTCCCGGCCCGCACGAAGAAGGGCACGCCGTCCCATCGCCAGGAGTCCACGCAGAGCCGCACGGCCGCGTAGGTCTCGACCGTCGAGTCCGGCGCGACGCCGGCCTCGTCGCGGTAGCCCCGAAACTGTCCCCGGACCAGGTCCTTCGGCGCGAGGGGACGGATCGCGCGGAACACCTTCACCTGCTCGTCGCGGATCGCCTCGTCGTAGGTCGCCAGCGGCGGCTCCATCGCGAGGAACCCCACGACCTGCAGGAGGTGGTTCTGGACCACGTCCCGAATGGCGCCGGCCTCCTCGTAGAACGCGCCGCGGCCCTCGACGCCGAACGACTCGGCCATCGTGACCTCGACGCTCCGCACGTAGTTCCGGTTCCAGATGGGCTCGAGGAAGGTGTTCGAGAACCGGAATACGAGCAGGTTGAGCACCGGTTCCTTCCCGAGGTAGTGGTCGATCCGGAACACCGCGCTCTCGTCGAACACCTCGCGGAGGGTCCGATTCAGGGCCTTCGCGGAGGCCAGGTCGCGTCCGAACGGCTTCTCGACCACGATGCGCGCGCCCTTCGCGCAGCCCGAGCGCGCCAGTCCCCGGACGACGGTGGCGAACGCGCCCGGCGGGATGGCCAGGTAGTGCAGCGGTCGCGCGGCCGAGCCGAGCTCGCGCCGGAGCGCGTCGAACGTCGCGTCGTCGCCGTAGTCGCCCTGGACGTAGCGGAGGCGCTTGGCAAGCCGGCCGAAAGCCACCTCGTCGAGCGCGCCGCCGCGTTCCGCCGCCTCTCGCGCGCGCTCTACGAGGTCGTCGACGCTCCCGGCGCTCCGGGCGACGCCGATCACCGGCACGTCGAGGCGGCGACGGCGGGCGAGCGCGTAGAGCGCCGGGAACACCTTCTTCTTCGCGAGATCGCCCGTGGCGCCGAAGAAGACCAGGGCGTCGGAGCGCGGGCGCGTCATCGTCCCGGCCCCTTCTCCTGGTGCCCTCCGAACTCGTGGCGCATCGCCGAGAGGAGCCGACCGGCGTAGTCCGCCTCGCCGCGCGAGGCGAAGCGGGCGAAGAGCGCGGTCGCGAGCACCGGCGCGGGCGCCCCGACGTCGATCGCGGCCTGGAGGGCCCAGCGCCCCTCCCCGGAGTCCGAGACGCGCCCCGCGAAGGCCTCGAGGCCAGGGTCCCTCGCGAGGGCGCTCGCGGCGAGGTCGAGCAGCCACGACCGGATCACGCTGCCCCGTCGCCACACCTCGGCCACGTCGGCCAGCTCGAAGCGGTAGGCGTAGGCGCCGGGGTCCCGAAGCGGCGTCGTCTCCGCGTCGGTCTCCCGGGTCTCGAGGCCCGCGGCCGCGTGCCCGAGGAGCGCGAGCCCCTCGGCGTACGCGGCCATCACGCCGTACTCGATGCCGTTGTGCACCATCTTGACGAAGTGCCCCGCGCCGTGCGGGCCGCAGTGGAGATACCCGTCCTCGGCCGTCCCGGACCGGGCGGCGCGAGCGGCGGTGGGCGGCGCCGCGTCCCGTCCCGGCGCGAGCGTCCGGAACAGAGGGTCCAGCCGGGAGACGATCGCGTCGTCGCCCCCGACCATCAGGCAGTAGCCACCTTCCCGGCCCCAGACTCCGCCGCTCGTCCCGCAGTCCACGTGATGGATCCCGCGCTCCTCGAGCCGCGCCGCACGGCGTCGGTCGTCCTGCGGGTTCGTGTTGCCTCCGTCCACCACGACGTCGTCGGCTTCGAGCCGAGGCGCCAGATCGGCCAACGCGCGGTCCACGGCGCCCGCGGGCACCATCAGCCACACCGTGCGCGGGCGGGCGAGCCGACCGACGAGCGCTTCGACGGAGCTGGCGCCGGTGGCGCCCGCTCGTTCGAGCGCGCGCACGCGGCCCTCATCGAGGTCGAAGACGACGCACTCGTGACCACCGGCGAGGAGGCGGCGGGTCATGTCCGCACCCATCCGGCCGAGGCCGATCATGCCGATCTGCATGGCACGTCCTCCGGCGCGCCGGCACACCGCCGCACCGGGCCCGGGCCTTTCCTACGCCCGTCGGGGGGGTCGTGCGTGCCGCTTCCAGGGCGGCACGCACGCAGCGCCCGCCGCCGCGCCGCTCCGCGTGTGAATGCGTGGGCCGGGGCCCCGGGGCCGAGCGCGGGGGCGCAAGGCATGGTGCGAGCCGGAGGCGACCCCGCCGTGGGTCGCTGACGACGAGCAACGCCGCATCGCGGCGCCGCATCCGGCCGAGGCCCCGGACTCGATTCCTCCATAGGCTCTCAGTCGAGACTCACGTTCTCGACCGCCAGGACGATCTCCTCGATCGCGACCTCGCCCCCGCCCTTCGCGTCGAGGGCTTTGACGGCCAGGTGCGTGGGGAAGCAGTCCACGAGGTTGAAGGTCCGGACGGTGTCCCCGCTCTTCGGGTCGTACACGGTGACCGTCACGTCCTTGCGGTCGGGGCCGCTCGTCGACGCGGCCTCGTGGATCCAGTCGAAGAACGTGGTGTCCTTGGTCAGGTCGCGCACGAGCGTGACGCTCCCGAACGCGAGGCGGCCGGGCAGCTTGCGAACGAGGTTGTCGCCCCCGTCCCGGTACTCCACGGTCTCCACCTCGGCCGAGAGGCCGTCCACGCTCTTGAAGCCGCCGACGGCGACGCCGTCGATCGCCACCTGGAACAGGGCGTGGGGCCGCGCGCGGGCCACCGCCGGCAACGCGTCGGCGTCCTCGGACCGACCGAGGGCGAGGCAGCCGCCGACGAGCAGCAGCGCCGACAGAAGGGTCGTCGTACGTCTCATTCGAGTCTCCTCCGGGCCCGGCAGGTCGGGCCGGGGGGGACTCTATCGGGTGCGGCGACGACGGGCAACGGCACCCGGGCGCCTCGGGGGGCCGAATGTCCCGTCGGCGCCGGCCAAGACGCCGTCCGCGGGCCGAAGCCCGCGGGCGGCGCGAGGGTCCCCGACCGACCGCGTCAGCGGCCGGCGTTCAGGATGTTGTAGCGCTTCGGGTCACCGGAGAACGAGTACTTCTTCGGCGTCCCGGCGCCCGCCGAGCTGACGGCCGTCTGGTAGATGTACTTGTCCTTCTCGTCGGTCCCCGAGACCGCGTCCCCGTAGAACACGCTCGTCCCGGTGGAGTCGTGCTGGATCGACGACGAGATGCGTCCGGCGGCGCCCTGCAGGTCGGCCACCACCGACTTGCTGACCACGGCGCCCGTCGTGGCGTTCGTGATGAGGTTCCCGACCCAGCCGACTCGCTCGGCGGCGCAGTTGACCGGGTAGCTGTAGCTCGTGGACGCGAACGGCGCGTAGACGAACGCCACCGCCGTCTCGTCGCTCGAGACCTCGAGGTACTTCATCGTCCGGTAGGTGGTGGACGAGTAGTTGTTCATGATGATCGTCTCGGGCAGCGAGGTGAGCATCACCGGCGTGCCGCCGACGTTCGCGTCGAAGTACCCCACCTGTCCCGCGAACGCCGCGTCGCAGCCGTGGTACGTCGACTCGATCGGACCGCCGTACGAGTAGCTCGCGGAGGCCCCGGTGGACGGCCCGAAGATCATGTAGTGCGACCCGTAGAAGACCTTGCCCCCCGGGGTCATGACCCGCATCGTTCCGAACAGTCCACCGGGCGCGAGGTACTGGTAGTAGATGCCGTAGTACGCGACGTACATGTACGACGAGCTGGACCCGTAGGTCGGGACCCAGCTCCGGTGCGTGGGCCAGCTCGTGCCGCCGAGCGCGAACGCCCGACCGTCCGAGTGGCCGTTGATCGTCTGCGTGGCGTCGATGCTGCGGACGTTGATGGCCACGAGCTGCGTGGAGTCCGACAGCGACGCGCTCAACCCCTGGGCGGTCGAGATGTAGTAGAAGTTCCGGTTCGGCGACATGAACCCGCCGATCGGCTTCACCGTCCCGATGTTCCGGGCGCCCGGGAACGAGTAGTCCGTGAACGAGGGGTTCACCTGGGTGGACTGCGTCGGGTACACCTTCCCGATGTCGTCCGAGTTCCCGCCCTCGTCGTAGTCCAGGATGTGGGTCACCGTGCCAGCCGAGAAGCTGTACACGTACAGGCTGCCCGCCAGGCCCACGGCTCCGGTGTAGGGCTGATAGGAGCTCGTGTTGAAGTTGTTGGGGTAGTAGCTCGCAGCGCCTCCCCAGAAGAACAGGCCGGCGCCGTCCTTCGAGAAGACGAGCGCGCCGAACCTCCAGTTGAGGTTGGTCGAGAAGATCGGGGTCGTCGCGGACTCCGAGCCCGTGACCTGCCGCTCGACCGCGCCGCCCGCCCAGGTCCCGCTCACCGCGGGCTCGAAGGCGATCACGTCCTGCCGGTCGTAGCCGAGCTCGTAGGCGTACGAGGTGTAGTAGTAGACGGTTCCGCTGTAGCGGTTGACCACCGCGGCCACCCTCGAGCCGTCGTCGGAGATCTCGAGCTGCGTGCTCGGTCCGCACTGCACGCCCCACTGGTACGTGTAGCTGCTGAGCGACCCGCTCGAGAGGGTCGAGCCCCGGGCCCCACCCCACGGCATGTGCCGTGTCCTCGACGAGAGCCGGTGGACCCCCGTGGCGTCATCGACCCACACGTGACTCATGTACATCGTCGTAGAGTCGCCGCTCGACGACGTGGACGGACCCGCGACGATCGCGACCGTGTGGCCGTCCGCGCTCATGCGGAACGGCATCGGCTGGCTGCCCGTCTCGACCCCGGCGTATCCGCCGTAGTAGACCGTGGAGTCGGAGTAGTTGTACCCGTACGTGCCGTAGTTGTAGCCGTACCCCGCCTGGTAGTAGCGCTGCATCGGGAGCTGCATGGGGCTCCCGGACGTGTTGGTCCACTGCGAGTCGCCGCAGGCCAGGAGGGCCCCCGAGCTTCCGCCGCTCTGGATCCCGTAGCGGTACACCCACTCGTAGCGCCACGAGTACCACTCGGACGAGGTGAAGTCGTTGCAGCCGCACACGTAGTAGAGGTTGTCGTTGGAGAGCGCGAGGCTCGCCGCGATCAACCGCTCCCCCGTGCTCGAGGTGTGGGAGTAGCCGCCGTTGGCCCCCGACTGGACCACGATCCAGGTCTTGTTGCCCCAGGCCGGGATCCGCTCGCCCGTGAGCGAGAAGATCACGAGCCGGCTGCTCGACGCCAGCTCCCCTCCCTGGGAGAGGTTCTGCGTCGTGCTCGTGCCGAGCTTGAGCGCCGCGAAGCGCCCGTCGGGGCTGATCGTCATCTGCGGGATCTTCCAGGCCGACATCGTCGTCTGGGTGCTCGAGTACGCGTTCACCCAGACGTCCCCGAACGAGTAGTAGCCCGTCGAGGACTTGTTGAACGCGATCGGCACGTAGACCTTCGACTCCGGACGCACGATGAACGCGCCGATGTAGCTGCTCGAGTCGAAGAGGTAGAGCTTCCCGCCGCTCGTGTAGACGCCGGCGTCCCGGTCCTCGGTCACGCCCGGCGTCGTGCACACCGGGATCTGCACGCAGGTGGTCTCGGGGCTCGCCCCGTAGCTGTATGAGTAGGTGCTGGTGGTGGACCAGTACTCGTAGGCGTAGGTGAGGCCGTAGTAGCCGTACCCCTGGTTGGCGTCGCCGTGCGCGGCCGCCTGACCGCCCTTGGGGTTCAGGGACCACGTGTCGTCCCACCATCCCGTCGCGTTCACGGAGGTGCGCAGGAGGTCCACGCCCTCCAGCAGGTCCTTCAGCGTCTTACCGCTGCCCGCCGTGCTCGGGATCGTGTGCTGGCTCGCGCCCGTTCCCGCCATGTCCTTCGCGTCGTCCAGCGAACGGACGACTGCCCCCGAGCTGTACGGGAGCATCACCTTCACCTTCATGTTCGGGTCGTTCAGCCGGCTGGTGTCCGACGACGTCGTGTTCGCCCCCGTGAACGAGGTCGTGGACTCGGTGATGATCAACACGTCGGGACCGACGGACGTACGGACCCGCTGGGTGCTCGTGCTCGCGAGTGACGTCGGCAACGCGTAGTCGTTCACCGTGAACGACAACGTCTGGAAGCCCTGGGTGGCGAGCTGGCTCTGCTCACCGGGCACCACGCGGAACACGCCGGACGGGAGCAGCTCGACGTGCGGGATCGGCGGCGTGCCCAGGGACAGCGGGTCCCAGTCTACCGCCCACGTGTACGCGCCGAGCACCTCGCCGACCGCCGGGTCCGCGACCACCTGCGAGAGGTGCGGGTGGTCGGACTTACCGTCCTGCGGGCAGCCGCCGGTGGCCTTGAGCTGCAGGCCCGCGACGCCGCCGTCCGGGTTGTACACCTGGCCGAGCTCGAAGTCGCCGATCCGGCTGTACGGCGCGGTCGGACGGAACACGCCGTCCACCGTGTACGACGGGTCCTGCGCCATCGAGCCCGACGGGCTGATCGTGAAGGTGTACGTGTGCCACGCGTGCTGCCCGAACGAGTTCGGGACCAGCGAGGAGTGGACGTGGTAGTTGATCGAGAACGTGCCGCGCCGGCGCGGGATCCCGGTCAGGGCTCCCGTGTCCTCGACCATGTAGATGCCCTCGGGCGGGGCGCCCTGGTTCGAGACGTCGTAGTTCGGACCGGCGGCGTCGGGCGTGGGATAGACGTAGGCGTCGATCTTGTTCAGCGCCTGCGGCGGGTTGACCGTCGGCGGCCCGGCCGGGTTGTAGAGGACGTCCGCGCCTGGGTCCTGCGGGTTCGGATTCTGGTCGGACGTGTAGCCGACCGGGAGCCCCTGCTCCACGAGGTTGTGCGTGAAGGGCGGCACGCCGTCCACGAGGAAGAACGTCTCGCTGTACGTCTGGCCGCAGACGCCGTTCCCGATGGTGGCCGTCGCGATCGTGATCGGCGGGGTGTCGATCTTCCAGTACGTGTGGAAGTACCCCTTCGTCCCGACGGCGTCCGTCAGCTCGAACGAGAGGAGGAACGGCCCGCCGCCCGGCCCCACCTCGGCCGGCGACCCGACGAGGTTCGGCGAGCCCGACGCCACCACGACGCCGAGCGGGAGGTTCCCGTCCGGGAGCGCGGGATCGTCGTAGAGCTTCATCTTGTACGGGCCCACGCCACCGGCGACCACGAGCTGGAGGGAGGTGGACTCGTTGTAGACGGTCGTCGGGAGCGCGGGGTAGTCCGGGTTGAAGCTCGTACCCCCGACGGGGATCAGCGCCGAGTTGCCGTCGCGGAGCACGTCGCAGACGACCACGTCCCCCACACCCACGTCGATCCTGAACGTGGCGGACGTGGAAGAGAACGGGTTGCAGCCCGTGTCGTCGATCTGGATCTTGACGGTGAAGGTCCCGTCCTCGAGCGGCGTCCCGCGGATGCTGTGCGTGGCGCTGTCGAGGGCCACGCCCTTGGGCAGCCTCCCACTCAGCTGATGGAAGACGTAGGGACCGCCGCAGCCCCCTTCGAGCGGGATCTCGAACGCCAGCGGCTGTCCGGAGAGCGCCGCCGGGATCGACGTGCTCGTGACGCGCACGGCGTCGCTCGGCATCCGGAGTCCCTGTCCGCCGCCGCAGGCAGGGAGCACTGCCAGCAGCACGCCGATCAGGATGTACGCGTGGATTCGCGCTCTCGACATGGCCTCTCCGATCCGGGGAATGCTGCCCAAGAGAAGAACCGCCTCTTTCGGCGCGTATTCTACGAAATCCCATCCCCGCCGGACACCGAAAGACGATGGCTGCGAATAAATCTCAACTCAAATTGAGACTCACTCTCACACTCATCATGCTCTTGTGGTGATTGGGCCGCGTCGAGGATCACGATCCGCCGCAGCCCGTGCGGCGCCACGTGCGCAGTGCCCGCGGAGCGCGGGACCGCGCGGTCCCCACGTACGAAAAACGCCGCCCGCGGGCCGAAGCCCGCGGGCGGCGCGAGGGTCCCCGACCGACCGCGTCAGCGGCCGGCGTTCAGGATGTTGTAGCGCTTCGGGTCACCGGAGAACGAGTACTTCTTCGGCGTCCCGGCGCCCGCCGAGCTGACGGCCGTCTGGTAGATGTACTTGTCCTTCTCGTCGGCCCCCGAGACCGCGTCGCCGTAGAACACGCTCGTCCCGGTGGAGTCGTGCGCGATCGACGACGAGATGCGCCCGGCTGCGCCCTGCAGGTCGGCCACCACCGACTTGCTGACCACGGCGCCCGTCGTGGCGTTCGTGATGAGGTTCCCGATCCAGCCGACTCGCTCGGCTGCGCAGTTGACCGGGTAGCTGTAGCTCGTGGACGCGAACGGCGCGTAGACGAACGCCACTGCCGTCTCGTCGCTCGAGACCTCCAGGTACTTCATCGTCCGGTAGGTGGTGGACGAGTAGTTGTTCATGATGATCGTCTCGGGCAGCGTGGTGAGCATCACCGGCGTGCCGCCGACGTTCGCGTCGAAGTACCCCACCTGTCCCGCGAAGGCCGCGTCGCAGCCGTGGTACGTCGTCTCGATCGGTCCGGCGTACGTGTACGAGGAGTATGTCGGTGTCGGCCCGAAGATCTGGTAGTGCGAGCCGTAGAACACCTTGCCGCCGCGGGTCATCACGCGCATCGTGCCGTACTCGCATCCGGGCGCGATGTACTGGTAGAAGATCCCGTAGTACCCGCAGTAGCAGTAGGAAGAGCTGTACCCGTAGGTCGGGATCCAGCTCCGGTGCGTGGGCCAGCTCGTGCCGCCGAGCGCGAATGCGCGGCCGTCCGAGTGCCCGTTGATCGCCTGCGTCGAGTCGAGGCTCCGCACGTTGATCCCGATCAGCTGCGTGGCGTCCTGCAGCGTCGAGCTCAGCGCGTGGGCCGTAGAGATGTAGTAGAAGTTCCGGTTCGGCGACATGAACCCGCCGAGCGGCTTCACCGTCCCGATGTTCCGGGCGCCCGGGAACGAGTAGTCCGTGAACGACGGGTTCACCTGGGTGGACTGCGTCGGGTACACCTTCCCGATGTCGTCCGAGTTCCCGCCCTCGTCGTAGTCCAGGATGTGCGTCACCGTGCTGTTCGGGAAGCTGTACAGGTACAGGCTGCCCGTGAGGCCCGGCGCGCCCACGTAGGGCTGGTACGAGGAGGTGTTGAAGTTGTTCGGGTAGTACGCCGCGGCCCCGCCCCAGAAGACCAGGCCGTTGCCGTCCTTCGTGAAGACGAGCGCGCCGAACTTCCAGTTGAGGTTGGTCGAGAAGATCGGGGTCGTCGCGGACTCCGAGCCCGTGACCTGCCGCTCGACCGCGCCGCCCGCCCAGGTCCCGCTCACCGCGGGCTCGAAGGCGATCACGTCCTGGCGGTCGTACCCGAGCTCGTAGGCGTACGAGCTGGAGTAGTAGACCGTGCCGCTGTAGCGGTTGACCACCACGGCCACCCTCGAGCCGTCGTCCGCGACCTCGAGCTGCGTGCTCGGGCCGCACTGCATGCCCCACTGGTACGTGTAGCTGCTGAGCGAGCCGCCGGAGAGGGCGGACCCGCGCCCGCCGCCCCACGGCTGGTGCCGCACCCGCGACGAGAGCCGGTGGACGCCCGTGGCGTCGTCTACCCACACGTGGCTCATGTACATGGTCGTCGAGTCGGCGCTCGACGTGGTGGAACGGCCCGCGACGATCGCGACGGTATGGCCGTCCGCGCTCATGCGGAACGGCATCGGCGGGTTGCCCCACTCCTGGCCCGCGTATCCGCCGTAGTAGATCGTGGAGTCGCAGTAGTTGTACCCGTACGTGCCGTAGTTGTAGCCGTACCCCGCCTCGTAGTAGCGCTGCATCGGCAGCTGGAGGGGGTTCCCATTCGTGTTGGTCCACTCCGAGTCACCGCAGGCCAGGAGGGCCCCCGAGCTTCCGCCGCTCTGGATCCCGTAGCGGTACACCCACTCGTAGCGCCACGAGTACCACTCGGACGAGGTGAAGTCGTTGCAGCCGCACACGTAGTAGAGGTTGTCGTTGGAGAGCGCGAGGCTCGCCGCGATCAACCGCTCCCCCGTGCTCGAGGTGTGGGAGTAGCCGCCGTTGGCCCCCGACTGGACCACGATCCAGGTCTTGTTGCCCCACGCCGCGATCCGCTCGCCCGTGAGCGAGAAGATCACGAGCCGGCTGCTCGACGCCAGCTCCCCTCCCTGGGAGAGGTTCTGCGTCGTGCTCGTGCCGAGCTTGAGCGCCGCGAAGCGCCCGTCGGGGCTGATCGTGATCTGCGGGACCTTCCAGATCGACATGACGGTCTGCGTGTTCGAGTACGCGTTCACCCAGACGTCCCCGAACGAGTAGTAGCCCGTCGAGGACTTGTTGAACGCGATCGGCACGTAGACCTTCGACTCCGGACGCACGATGAACGCGCCGATGTAGCTGCTCGAGTCGAAGAGGTAGAGCTTCCCGCCGCTCGTGTAGACGCCGGCGTCCCGGTCCTCGGTCACGCCCGGCGTCGTGCACACCGGGATCTGCACGCACGTGCTCTCGGGGTTCGCCCCGTAGCTGTACGTGTACGAGCTGGTGGTGGACCAGTACTCGTAGGAGTACGTGAGACCGTAGTAGCCGTACCCCTGGTTCATGTCGCCGTGGGCGGCCGCGATGCCCGCCTTCGGGTTGAGGGACCAGGTGTCGTCCCACCATCCGGTCGCGTTCACCGAGGTGCGCAGGAGGTCCACGCCCTCCAGCAGGTCCTTCAGCGTCTTGCCGCTGCCCGCCGTGCTCGGGATCGTGTGCTGGCTCGCGCCCGTTCCCGCCATGTCCTTTGCGTCGTCGAGCGAACGGACGACCGCCCCCGAGCTGTACGGGAGCATCACCTTCACCTTCATGTTCGGGTCGTTGAACCCGGTGGTGATCGACGAGGTGGTGTTGCCGAAGGCGAACGAGGTCGTGGACTCGGTGATGACGAGGACATCCGGTCCGACCGAGGTGCGTACGTACTGTGAGTTCGTGCTCGCGAACGAGGTCGGCAACGCGTAGTCGTTCACCGTGAACGTCAACGTCTGGAAGGCCTGCGTGGCGAGCTGGCTCTGCTCACCGGGCACCACGCGGAACACGCCGGACGGAAGCAGCTCGACGTGCGGGATCGGCGGCGTGCCCAGGGACAGCGGGTCCCAGTCGACCGCCCACGTGTACGCGCCGAGCACCTCGCCGACCGCCGGGTCCGCGACCACCTGCGAGAGGTGCGGGTGGTCGGACTTGCCGTCCTGCGGGCAGCCGCCGGTGGCCTTGAGCTGCAGGCCCGCGACGCCGCCGTCCGGGTTGTAGACCTGGCCGAGCTCGAAGTCCCCGATCCGGCTGTACGGCGCGATCGGACGGAACACGCCGTCCACCGTGTATGACGGGTCCTGCGCCAGCGAGCCCGACGGGCTGATCTGGAAGGTGTAGGTTCGCCACGCGTGCTGCCCGAACGAGTTCGGGACCAGCGAGGACTGGACGTGGTAGTTGATCGAGAACGTGCCGCGCCGGCGCGGGATCCCGGTCAGGGCTCCCGTGTCCTCGACCATGTAGATGCCCTCGGGCGGGGCGCCCTGGTTCGAGACGGCGTAGTTCGGGCCGATCGCGCTGGGCGTGGGATAGACGTAGGCGTCGATCTTGTTCAGCGCCTGTGACGGGTTGACCGTCGGCGGCCCGGCCTGGTTGTAGAGGACGTCCGCGCCGGGATCCTGCGGATTCGGGTTCTGGTCGGACGTGTAGCCGAGCGGGAGCCCCTGCTCCACGAGGTCGTGCGTGAAGGGCGGAACGCCGTCCACGAGGAAGAACGTCTCGCTGTACGTCTGGCCACAGACGCCGTTCCCGAGGCTGGTCGTCGCGATCGTGATCGGCGGGGTGTCGATCTTCCAGTACGCGTGGAAGTACCCCTTCGTCCCCACCGCGTCCGTCAGTTCGAACGAGAGCAGGAACGCGCCGCCACCGGGGCCCACCTCTACGGGCGACCCGACGAGATTCGGGGAGCCCGAGGCCACCACGACGCCGAGCGGGAGGTTCCCGTCCTGGAGCGCGGGGTCGTCGTACAGCTTCATCTTGTACGGGCCGACGCCGCCGGCGACCACGAACTGGAGGGAGGTATTCTGGTTGTAGACGGTCGTCGGGAGCGCGGGGTAGTCCGGGTTGAACGCCTCGGCGCCCGCGGGGAGGAGCGCGCTGTTGCCGTCCTGCAGGACGTCGACGACGACCACGTCCCCGACCCCGACGTTCCACGTGAACTTCGCCTGCGTGGACGAGAACGGGTTACAACCCGTGTCGTCGATCTGCAACGTGAACGAGTACGTCCCGTCCATCAGGAGCGTGCCGTTCATGCTGTGCGTCGCGTTGTCGAACACGACGCCCGGCGGAAGCTTCCCCTGGATCAGCTTGATCACGTAGGGGCCGCCACACCCGCCGTTCAGGTCGATGGGGAAATCCACCTTCTGGCCCGACAGGGCCGGCGGGATGGACGTGCTCATCACGCGCACGGGGTTGTCGGGTGAACGCAGCCCTTGACCGCTGCCACCGCACGCCGGCAGCGCAGCCAACAGGGCACCCACGAGGACGTAGAAAGGGAATCGCGCTCTGGACATGGCCTCTCCGGTTCGGGCAGACCGCCCTCGGACAACCCGCCTCTTTCGCGCAGCATTGTGGCCACGCGCCGGTCGGTAGCACACGATCGAGTTGGACATGGGGGCGATAAGCGGAGCGTATGGAGAAGCGGCGGAGCACGCGTGCACGTTCCGGGGAAGAACCGCCTCCGGCCGCCCCGGAGCGACGGGTTGCGATGCCGGCGCGTCCGGCCGGTCCCCGTCCGGCTCCGGGGACCCGGACCGGGGTGGCTCACAGCCCTAGAAGGGCTGGAAATGAAGCTCCGTGGCCTTCGCGCCGGTCGGCGGAACGACGGGCCGGCCGTCACCCGGGACGCGATGGGGGTCAGGACGCCGGCCCGCCGCGGGGCCCGCCGGGCGCTCGGTTCGGGCTCGTCCGGCAACCTGGTTGTCGCGTCGTCGATGGTAAGACGGTATCCGTCTTCTCCGGGCCGTAGTCCCGGGCCGTCCGCAAGCGTTCCCTCCCACCGCCGCGCGCGCCAACGCCCCGGCCGGCCCGTTGCGAATCCGTAGCAACGCGGCGCCGCGATCCGGGATCGTGGTGGCTCGAGGGCGGCCGACGTGTGGCGCGTCGAGGCGCGGGGCTCCGGTCGATGGGCGTCTCGCGCAAGCGGGCCTCGGCAGGCTCGCGGGGTCCGGCGCGCGGCATCCGGATTGCGACCGTGTACTCCGGGGGTGACGCGTCGAGCGCGCGCACCACGACGGAGCCTGCGCATGCCGGACCGGAACGGGACCGCCCGTCGCGCAGAGGGCCTGGCCCTCGTCGCCCTGGTGGCCGTTCTCTTCGCCGCCTGGACGCTCGCGCGCGCGGACGCCCCGGCCTCCCCCGCACCGGTTGC
This sequence comes from uncultured Planctomycetota bacterium, assembly GCA_963752285.1. Classification (GTDB taxonomy): domain Bacteria; phylum Planctomycetota; class PLA2; order PLA2; family JAEUHO01; genus CAVVXN01. The sequence continues at coordinate 234,497 of CAVVXN010000003.1, read as the reverse complement.
GAAGGCGCCGGGCCGCGTCGCCGAGGTGTTGGACGACGTCGTGCCCGGCTACGTCGGATCCGACGCGTGCGCGTCCTGCCACGCGCAGGCCTACGCCGATTGGAAGACCTCGCTCCACTCGTACATGGAGCAGGCGGCGACCCCGCACTCGGTGATCGGCGACTTCTCGACGGACGGCGTCGTGCTGGAGGTCGGCCAGGGTCGTCGGATGGAGATGATCCGCGAGGGCGACCACTACGTGATCGAGGCGCCGGGCGACGACGGGAAGCCGCACCGGTACGCGATCGAACGCACGGTCGGGAATCGCTACAAGCAGCGCTACCTCACGAAGCTGCCGGACGGTTCGTATCGCGTGCTGCCCGTGCAGTGGAACCGGAAGGACCACGAGTACGTGGAGTGGCTGGGACTCGCGTCGGGCGAACCCGGCACGGACGGGTTCTGGACGGCGGAGAAGTGGGCCTGGCAGCTCCAGTGCGCCGGATGCCACACGACGGGGCTCGACCTCGGCTACGACGCGAGCGACCACACGTGGCACACGCGGTGGAAGGAGCTGGCGATCGGCTGCGAGGCGTGCCACGGGCCCGGGCTCGAACACGTGAAGGCGGGCGGGGGCAAGGGCAACATCCTCTCCCCGAGCGCGTTTCCCCACGACCGTCAGCTCGACGCGTGCGGCAAGTGCCACTCCCGGGGGACGGCGGGACCCGAGCAGGGCGCGCCGGCCGGGCTGCCGGGGCGGCTGGCGTACCCCTACAACATGACCCCGGGAACGGTCCTCGACGCCCACTACGTCCAGGTGACGCCCGAGCACGACGCGAAGGAGTTCTGGCCGGACGGGTCCTCGGCGAACCACCACCAGCAGCTCACCGACTACCGCGAATCCGACATGCTCGCGAGGGGACGCGAGAAGTCCCCCACCTGCACCACGTGCCACGAGCCGCACCGCGCGGCAGCGCTGAAGCTCCCGATCGAGAACAACGCGCTCTGCCTCGCGTGCCACCGGGCGTACCGCGCCGCGCCTGCCCTCGCGGCGCACACCCACCACGGCGTCGGACCCGGCGAAGAACGCCGGGGCCCGGTGCGTCGAGTGCCACATGCCGCGCATCGTGAACCACGCGGGCACGCAGCGACTCCGCTCGCACACGTACTGGAGCCCCGACCCGCGGCGGAACCCGGACGACGCGAAGACGCCGAACGCGTGCCTCCTCTGCCACGAGGGCAAGGACCGGGCATGGGCGACAAAGGCCTCCGCGAGGTGGTGGCCCGCGCCGCGCCGCGGCGGTCGCTGACCGGGCTTTGTCCTTCGCGCCGCCGCCCGCGCCCCGGTCCGGGTTCGCCGGCCTCAGGGCCCGGCGTGCGGGGCCAGCCCCAGCAGGCGCCTGAGGAGCATGATCTGCCCCTGGTGGTACGCGTTGTGGTCCGCGACCAGGAGCGCCTCCCGCACCAGGCTCGCTCCGTCCGTGTGGGGCAGGGAGGCCAGGAGGTCGTTCCCGGGGTCCCGCACGAGCGCCTTCATGGCCGCAAGGTCCTGGAGGAACGCGGCGACGGACCGGTCCCACGCCGCGGCGTCGGGCGGCGCGTCTCCCGCCGGCCAGTAGCCCTCGGGCCAGGCGGGCGAGACGTGGCCCGGGTCGCGGCAGAACTCCAGGATGTCGGATTGCGCGATGCGGACGTGCTCGAGGAGACGCCACGGCGTGTGGGGCTGTCCGTCGGGCCGGACGCCGCGGAGCGCCTCGGGCCATCCGGCGAGGGCGGCCTCCATCGGCCGGTGCGCGCCGCCGCCGGAGAGGAGGTGGAGGAGGCTCTCACGCACGGGGTCGTCGGCGGACATGGCGAGGCTCCGAGGGCGGCCCGGGCTCTCGGGGCGCCGCCGGGGCGAACCCTACCCCGGCCTCCGGGAACGGCCCGCCGCGCGGGAACGGGACAGGACGGGACGTCCGCCTCCCCCGTCGCTTCAGGGCCGGATCACGCTGCCGACGCCCAGGCCGTGCGCGGCGAGCGTGCCGGCGGGCACCTCGAGCGCGAACGCCACGGGCTGGCCCGACGGCACGGAGGTGGTGTCGAGCGGCGCGAGGCCATGGACCTCGACGATCGTGCCATCGAGCGGCGCGTACGCGAGGTCCAGCGGGACGAACGTGTCCCTCATCCAGAAGCTGGTGGGCCGTTCCAGGCCGAACGAGAAGAGCATCCCCCGGGGCGTCCCGTCCGGCAGCGACGCGACCTGGCCCGGCGTCGCGTTCATGAGCCCCTGGGCCCGCTGGTCGGGCGTCTCGGCGACGTAGACCTCCATCTCGACCGCGTCCACGAGGATCCGCGCCACGCGGAACCCCGAGAGGTCCGCGCCGGGAGGGAGGGAGGACGCGGTCCCGTCGCCGCCGCCGGCGCACCCCACGGCGAGGAGCAGAAGGAGGGTCACGGGCCCGCATCGACGGCATGGTACGCGGGCCCGCCGTGCCGGCGCGCGCCGCGGACGGGCCGGCGAAAGGACTCCCCCCTCCCCCGCCCGGCGGGTATGGAACCGTTCCGCCCCCGCGGAGGTCCGATGGCGCCGTTCGAGGTCCTGTCCCTGATCCAGCCGAGCGGCGAGCTCCACCTCGGGAACTACTTCGGGGCGGTCCAGGGCTGGGTGCGCTTGCAGGACGAGCACCGGTGCCTGTTCGGCGTCGTGGACTACCACGCCCTGACCGTGCCCTTCGAGCCCGCACGCCTCCGGCAGCGGACGTGGGACATGGGCCTCGACCTGATGGCCTGCGGGCTCGACCCCGAGCGCTCGGCCCTGATCGTCCAGTCGCTCGTACCCGAGCACGCCGAGCTCCAGTGGATCCTCGGCTCGATCACGCCCTACGCCTGGGTCGCGAAGATGACCCAGTTCAAGGACAAGGCCCGGCAGGTCGAGGCGGCGGGCGCGTCGTACTCGGCGGGCCTCTTCTCGTATCCCGTGCTCCAGGCCGCGGACATCTTGATCTACAAGGCGGCCCGCGTGCCCGTGGGCCAGGACCAGGACCAGCACCTGGAGCTCGCACGCGACGTGGCGCGGACGTTCAACCGCCTGTTCGGCGAGACCTTTCCCGAGCCCGAGGCCCTCCACACGACGACGCCGAAGATCCTCTCTCCGGCCGACCCGACGAGGAAGATGAGCAAGTCGCTCGGGCCGCGGCACGTCATCGGCGTGTTCGAGGAGCCGGCGGCGCAGCGGAAGAAGATCCGCTCGGCGGTGACCGACACCGGCGACGTCCCTGCGGACGGCTCGCTGAGCCCCGGCGTCGAGGGCCTGCTCACGCTCCTCGGCGCCGCCGGCGCTCCCGACGCCGCGGCCGACTTCGCGGACCGGTTCCGGACGGGCGACCGGCGCTACGCGCCCCTCAAGGACGCCGTCGCGGACGCGGTGGTCGCCGCGACGGAACCGCTGCGCGCCCGGCGGGCGGAGCTACGCGCGGACCGAGCGCGCGTGCGGCGCGTCCTCGAGGCGTCCTCGGCGGCCGCGCGGGAGATCGCGCGACGGACACTCGCCGAGGTACGCGAGCGGATCGGGCTCCCGCCCCCGCCCTGATACGCGCCCCCTCGAAGCCCTCGAGGCGGGGGCGGGCGATGGCACGCTCCGTGCGTTCGAAGTCCCGGGGCCGGCGACGGGTTTCGTCGCCCGGGCGTTCCTGCCGATGTGGCAGGTGGGCCCGGGCGGGTGGCACGCCGTCGGTGGCCTCGCCCGCGCCCCCAACCCGGGGACGGAACCCCGGGTCCAGGGGGACGGGGGGCCCGATCCGGGCCAGAATGACCCCCGGAGGTTTCATGTTCGACCGATTCACCGACCGCGCCCGCAAGGTCATGGGCCTGGCCCGCCAGGAGGCGCAGCGCTTCAACCACGACTACATCGGCACCGAACACATCCTGCTCGGGCTCGTGCAGGAGGGGTCCGGCGTCGCCGCCTCGTGCTCAAGAACCTCGAGATCGACCTGAAGAAGATCCGGCACGAGGTCGAGAAGCTCGTCAGCAACGGGACCACGATGGTGACGATGGGCCAGCTGCCGTTCACCCCGCGGGCGAAGAAGGTGCTCGAGCTCTCCCTGGAGGAGGCGAGCAACCTCGGCCACAACTACATCGGGACCGAGCACCTCCTCCTCGGGCTGATCCGGGAGAACGAGGGGATCGCGGCCCAGGTCCTGAGGAACCTCAAGGTCCGGCTCGAGGACGTGCGCGAGGAGGTGCTGGAGCTCCTCGGCGCCGAGCCGTCCGACGCCGACACGCCCTCCTCGGAGGAGGGCAGCCGAGATCGGCGCCCCCAGCGGGTCCCCCACGGGGCAGCCGGCAGGGAAGTCCAAGACGCCCGCGCTCGACGCCTTCGGCCGGGACCTCACCGAGTACGCGCGCGAGGCGAAGCTCGACCCCGTGATCGGGCGCAAGAACGAGATCGAGCGCGTGATCCAGATCCTCTCGCGGCGCACGAAGAACAACCCGGTGCTCCTCGGCGAGGCGGGCGTCGGAAAGACCGCCATCGTCGAGGGCCTCGCCCAGTCCGTCGTGACGGGCGACGTGCCCGAGGTGCTGCGGGGCCGGCGGATCGTGGTGCTCGACCTGGCGATGATGGTCGCCGGGACGAAGTACCGGGGCCAGTTCGAGGAGCGCATCAAGGCCGTCATGACCGAGGTGCGGCGCTCCAAGAACGTGATCCTCTTCATCGACGAGCTGCACACGCTGGTCGGCGCCGGCGGCGCCGAGGGCGCGATCGACGCGAGCAACGTGCTCAAGCCCGCCCTGTCCCGCGGCGAGGTGCAGTGCATCGGCGCCACGACGCTCGACGAGTACCGCAAGTACATCGAGAAGGACGGCGCGCTCGAGCGGCGCTTCCAGACCGTGATGGTCGACCCGCCCACGAAGGACGAGACGTACGAGATCCTCCTCGGCCTCCGCGACAAGTACGAGGCGCACCACCGGATCCGCTACACCAACGAGGCGCTGCGCGGGGCCGTGGACCTCTCCGCCCGGTACATCAACGGGCGCTTCCTCCCCGACAAGGCCATCGACGTGATGGACGAGGCCGGGGCGCGCCTGCGCCTCCGGTCGATGACCCGCCCGCCGGACCTGAAGCACCTGGACGAGGACATCACGAGACTCGAGCGCGAGAAGGAGGAGGCCGTCGGCGCCCAGGACTTCGAGCGCGCGGCCCAGCTCCGCGACCAGGCCCAGAAGGTCCGCCGCAAGAAGGACCAGCTCCTCCGCGAGTGGCGCGAGGAGACGCAGAAGACCGAGGGCGTCGTGGACGAGGACATCATCCGGGAGACCGTCTCCAAGATGACGGGCGTCCCGCTGACACGGCTCGAGAAGGCGGAGGCCGAACGGCTCCTGCGCATGGAGGCCGAGCTCCACAAGACCGTCGTGAGCCAGGACGACGCCATCAAGGCGATCGCGAAGGCGCTCCGCCGGAGCCGGAGCGGCCTGAAGGACCCGCGCCGCCCGATGGGCTCGTTCATCTTCGCGGGGCCGACGGGCGTCGGGAAGACGCACCTCTCCAAGGCCCTCGCCCGGTTCATGTTCGGCGACGAGGACGCGCTCATCCAGATCGACATGTCCGAGTACATGGAGAAGCACAACGTCAGCCGGCTCGTCGGCGCGCCTCCGGGCTACGTCGGCTACGAGGAGGGCGGCCAGCTCACCGAGCGCGTACGTCGTCGTCCCTACTCGGTCGTGCTCTTCGACGAGATCGAGAAGGCGCACCACGACGCGTTCAACATGCTCCTGCAGATCATGGAGGAAGGCCGCCTGACCGACTCGTTCGGCCGGCAGGTCGACTTCAAGAACACGATCGTGATCATGACCACGAACATCGGGGCGCAGGCCATCAAGAGCCAGGGCGGCCTCGGGTTCCAGCGCGCGACGGACGATGCGCGCTACGACAAGATGCGCGACGAGGTGATGGGCGAGATCGAGAAGCACTTCCGCCCGGAGTTCCTGAACCGCGTGGACGAGATCATCGTGTTCCACCAGCTCACGCGCGACGACCTGAGGGCGATCATCGACATCGAGATGAAGGGCCTCGCCGAGCGTCTCGCGCAGCGACGCGTGGAGCTCACGCTCAGCGACGAGGCGAAGGAGTTCATCATCGACCAGGGGTTCAACCCCGAGTACGGGGCGCGACCGCTCCGGCGCGCGATCCAGCGCATCCTCGAGGACCCGCTCGCCGAGGAGGTGCTCCGCGGCGCGTTCCCCGAGGGCACCCGGATCGTGATCTACGTCGAGGACGGTCGGATCGGCTTCCGCGGCGACGCGGGGGAGCACCCCGAGCCGGGGACCCCCGAGCCGGCCGGCGCGGCCCCCGAGAAGAGCTGAGCCGGAACCGGGTCGGCCCGACGGGACGCGGGGCGCGGTCGAACCGCCGCGCGCGGCGGTCGTTTGGTCCCAGGGGGCGGTCCGCCCCGTAGGATCGTCCTTCCGGTCCGCCGGAGCGCTCGATGAACGGAAGGCTCGCCCTCTCCCTGGCCGTCTCGTCGCTGATCCTCGTCGTCGGCGGCTTCTTCGCGGTCCTGCAGCGGCTCGACCGCCTGGAGGAGGCGAGGGCGCGACGAAGCCCCCCCGCCGAGGCCCAGGCCACGCCCCCCGCCGAGGCGGGGAAGGACGCCGGCCTCCCCAAGGACGCCGCGAAGACGCTCTCGCAGCTCGTAGACGACGTGGACCGCCTCGACGACGACACGTACCAGCACTACATGGACCTCGGCAAGGACATCTACGACCTCCGGCGCGAGGTCTCGCAGCTGAAGGCCATGTTCAAGCAGGTCGTCCAGGGCCTGGGCCGCGGTCCCGGCGGCGCCTCCTTGATCGGCTGGGGCCTCCTCCCCGCCGGCGCCCCGATCGACGAGGCGACCGCGAAGGCGTACCGGGAGGAAGCCGAGAAGCACGGCGTCCGGGTCGAGGACGGCCGCGTCACCGTGCGCGGTTTCCTCAACGTGTCGCCGAACGTGCGCATGCCGATCGAGTACTTCATCACGCGCTTCCCGCAGGCCGGGCACGAGACGCTGATCCACCTCGTGGGCAACAAGGACCTCGAGGATCTCGGCGAGAACCCGTACGAGGCCCTCCACGGACTCGCGACGGCCCTCTACAAAGGCATGGTCGCGGCGGGGTTTCGCCCGGGTCAGCCGACCCACCCCGATCCCGGCTCCGACCCCAAGGACCCGACGTGGGTCTTGGCCACGGGCGACGTCGTGTACATCGGTGTCGCGTACCGCCACGCCGGCCAGGAGCACCTCGCCCTCGCGACGGACTGGGTGATCGACCCCGAGGCGAAGAGCGTGCTGCCGGTGGACGCCTTCCGCTTCACCGGCTCCGCGCGCGCGGAGGACCCCGACACGGGCGAGGAGAGCCTCGCGGCCGAGAACATGGGCCTCCTGGTCTCGGTGTGGCCCACGCCCACGGCGCTGATCGAGGTGGCGCTCGAGTCCTCGCTCCGGAACGACTACACGTACAACTTCGAGCGCATCCCGAAGCCCGAGGGCGAGGGTCCCCTCTACATGGACATCGTCCTCTCCCGGACGCCGCTCGAACCGAAGGGGGACGGAGCGCGCCCGATCGAGCGGCCGCCGCCGATCGGATCCGCGCCGCGATGAGCCGGGCGGAGACCACCTGGCCGGAGGCTGCGGCGCGGCTGGCGCGCGCGGTGGAGCGCCGGGACCGGATCGGCGCGTGGGTGGGCCCGCTGGGTCCCGCGGTCGGCCCCGCGGCGGTCCTCGCGCTCGGCGTGAAGGCGTTCGGCGCCGACGGCGTGACCACCTGGCTCCCCCTCGCGGCCGGCGCCTTCGTCGCGCTCGTCCTCGGCTGGCGGCGGTCCCGGGGCGTCGGGACCGTCCGCCCCTCGGACGCGGCCTGGGCCCTCGACCGCGTCGCGGAGGCCGGGGGACGCGGTCTGGCCGCCGCCACGGTCCCGGGCCCGGTCGGCGCCGAGGCGCACTGGGGACCGGGCCGACGGGCCCCGCCCCGGGTCCGGCTCCTCTCGCCCCGGGGACTCGCGCTCTCGCTCTGTGGAGGCCTCCTCGCCCTCGTGGCCCTCCTGGTGCCGCCCGTCGGCGCGGCCGCCGGACCGGCCGTCCCGGGGGCCGCCGCGGGGGCCGGCGGCGGCCCCGCGCCCGGGGCGCCGGGCGGCGACCTCGCGGGCCGGGCGGCCGAGGCGGCGCACAAGGCCGCGACGGCGGCCGCGGTGCGCGACGCGCTCGGCCTCGGGCCGCACGCCGCGGAGGACCCCGCGCGCCTCGCCGACCGCCTCGTGGACGAGCGGATCCGGAGCGCCGCGGCCGCCGCCGCGCGGGGGAACGAGATCCTCGAACGCCTCGCCAGCGCGGGCCCCGACGCCGCGCACGACCTCGCCGAGGCCCTCGCCGAGGGCCGGCGCGCGGGCGACGAGGCCGAGGCGGTCCGACGCGAGGAGGCGCGGCGCCGGGTCGCGTCGCCCGCGCTTCCGGTCCCGCCCGCCCGGCGGCCGCTGCTCGAGCGCTATTTCGGGACCGGGGCGACCCCGGACGGAGGGACGAAGTGACCCATGACGGCGCGTCCCGACGCAGCCCGAGCCGGCCGAGGCCGACGGGGAGCGGGTCTCCGTCGCGCGAGGCCCCCCGGGTCGGCGTGTGGCTCGTCGGCGCCTGCGGCGGCGTGGGCACGCTCGCGGTGGTCGGCGCGCGCGCGGTCGCGCGCGGGCTGCGACCGCCCGTCGGGCTCCTCACCTCCACCCCGCTCTTCGAGGGCCTCGCCCTCCCCGGAGTGGGGCAGCTCGTCTTCGGGGGTCACGAGATCCGCGACACCGACTTCGCGGGCGCCGCGCGGGAGTACGCGCGCCGGGCCGGCGTCCTCGACCTGGACCTGCTGTCGTCCCTGGACGAGGACCTCGCCCGCGCCTCCTCGGCGCTGGCGCCGGGATACCTCGTGAATCCGAGCCCGTCGGTCCGGGCGCTCGCCGAGGGTGGCCGGGTGGCGCGCGCGCGCAGCCCGCGGCGCGTCGTCGAGGGCATCCAGGCCGACCTCGAGGCGTTCCGCGAGACGCACGCGCTGTCGCAGGTCGTCGTGGTCCACGTGGCCAGCACGGAGCCGCCGCGGCGGCTTCCGATCGAGTTCGCGCACCTGGACGGCTTCCGGCGGATGCTCGAGGCGCGCCGTGCGAGCAAGGGCCTCACGAGCGCGCTCCTCCACGCCTACGCGGCGATCGACCTCGGCCTGCCCTTCGTGAACTTCACCCCGACGCCCGCGAGCACGATCCCGGCGCTGATGGAGCTGGCGGAGGCCCGGCGCGTCCCGCACATGGGGAGCGACGGCAAGACCGGCGAGACCCTCGTGAAGACCGTGCTCGCGCCGCTCTTCGCGGGCCGCGCGCTGCGCGTCCTCTCGTGGGAGGGCTACAACCTCCTCGGCAACCGCGACGGATTCGTGCTGGCCGACCCGGAGGCGCGCGAGAGCAAGACGCGCTCGAAGGACCGAGCGGTCCGACAGATCCTCGGCGACCACGACCTGCACGCGAAGGTGACGATCGACTACGTGCCGAGCCTCGACGACTGGAAGGTCGCCTGGGACTTCATCCACTTCGAGGGGTTCCTCGGCGCCAAGATGTCGATGCACTTCACCTGGCAGGGCAACGACTCGGCGCTCGCCGCGCCCCTCGTGCTCGACCTGGCCCGGCTCGCGGCCTTCGCCGGGGCCCGGGGGGAGCACGGCCTCATGACGCACGCGGCGGCCTACTTCAAGAGTCCCGCGGGCGTCGAGGAGCAGGGGTTCGCGCGGCAGCTCGCGCTGCTCGAGGCGTACGTCGCGGCGCACCGGAAGCACGGTCGGAGCCAACGGGTCGGGCCCTGAGGGACGCGCGGGGGGGACGCGCGAGACGCCGCCCGCTCGGACGGGTAGAGTCCTCCCCACCCATGCCCCGCCGGCTCGTCCTCGTCCTCCTGGTCCTGGCGACGGCGTCCCTGGCGCTGGCTCTTCCGGCCCACGCCGAAGAGGCGGCGGACAGCGGCGTCGCACCGTTCGCCAAGGACCTCTCGGTGCTGTGGGTCCTCCCGTTCGCGGGCCTCCTCCTCGGGATCGCGCTGTTCCCGCTCTTCGCTCCGCACTGGTGGGAGCGCCACCGGAACAAGGCCCTCGTCGCCGGGGTGTGCGCCATCCTCGTGCTGGTGCTGCTCGTCGCGGAGCGCGAACGGGGAGGCATCTCCGTCCTCGAGCACGCGCTCGGCGAGTACGTCGCGTTCATCGTGCTCCTCGGCGCGCTCTTCGTGATCTCCGGGGGGATCCTCGTCACCGGAGACCTCCGCGCGACGCCGCGCAACAACGTGGTGCTCCTCGCGCTCGGCGGCGTGCTGGCGAACGTCGTCGGGACGACGGGCGCGAGCATGCTGCTGATCCGACCGCTGATCCGCATCAACGGCGAACGGCGTCGCACGTACCACACGGTCATCTTCTTCATCTTCGTCGTGTCGAACGTGGGCGGGTGCCTCACCCCGCTCGGCGACCCTCCGCTCTTCCTCGGCTACCTCGAAGGCGTCCCCTTCTCGTGGACCCTCGGGCTGTGGAAGGAGTGGGCGATGATGCTCTCGGTCCTCCTCCTGATCTTCTGGATCATCGACAGCGTCCAGTACCGGCGGGAGCGGCCCGAGGACGTCCGCCTCGACGAGACCCGCATCGAGCCCGTCCGGGTCCGGGGCCTCCACAACGTGGTGTTCCTCCTCGGCATCATGGCCGCGATCGTGCTGCCCGGTCTCCTCCACCTGCACGAGGCCTATCAGGTGCTCGGCATGCTCCTGATGGCGCTCCTCGCGTACTGGAGCACCCCGAAGGAGATCCGGGAGTCGAACGCCTTCTCTTGGGACCCGATCCTCGAGGTCGCCGTGCTCTTCGTGGGGATCTTCGTCGCGATGGTGCCGGCGTTGCAGTACCTGCAGGTGCACGGCGCCGCGCTCGGCCTCCGCGAGCCGTGGCACTTCTTCTTCGCGACCGGGAGCCTCTCCTCGTTCCTCGACAACGCGCCGACGTACCTGACCTTCGTGACCGTCGCCGCCGGCGTCGAGGCCGCGCTTCCCGCCGGCGGCCCGCTCATCCACATGACGCGCGGCGCGGTTCCCGAGACGTTCCTCGTGGCGATCTCGCTCGGCGCCGTGTTCATGGGCGCCATGACGTACATCGGCAACGGACCGAACTTCATGGTCAAGGCGATCGCGGAGCGCGCGGGCCAGCGGATGCCGTCGTTCTTCGGCTACATGCTCTGGTCGCTCGCGATCCTCGGCCCGCTCTACGTGCTGGTCGCGTTCGTCCTCCTCTGACGCGAGGCGCGCGGTCCGCTCTTGGTAGCCTCGCCCCATGCGCGACGACGCGGACGGCACCTCGCTGCGGCAGCGTCTCCTGGCGACGACGGTCTACGTCGTCGTCACGCCGGCCGCACACGGCCCCCGGTGGGAGGCGGCGCTCGAGCGCGCGCTCGCGACGGGCCTCGTCGGGATGGTCCAGGTGCGCGAGAAGCGGGCCGACGACCCCACGTTCCTACGTCTCGCCGAGCGCGTGGGCCGGCTCGCGCGGGCGGCCGGGGCGCTGGTGATCGTGAACGACCGCGTCCACCTCGTCCCGGACGCCGGCGCCGACGGCGCGCACGTCGGCGAGGACGACCTCGCCCCGGAGCGCGCGCGCGAGGCGCTCGGAGCGCGCCTGCTGCTCGGCCTCTCGACCCACGACGCCTCGGAGGTCCGGACCGCTGCGGTGCGCGGCGCCGACTACGCGGGTCTCGGCCCCTGTTTCCCCTCGCGGTCGAAGCGCCTCGCACGGGCGCCGGGAGGTCCCGGCCTCGTCGCCGCCGCGCTCGCGGCGGCGGGCGACCTCCCCGTGTTCCCGATCGGAGGCGTGACGCCCGGGAACGCGGCCGCCCTGGGCCGCGCGGGCGCCCTGCGGGCCGCGGTCGGCGCGGGGGTCCTCCTCGCCGCCGACCCCGCGGCGGCGGTCCGCCGGATCGCGGCGGGGCTGGGACCACGGGGGGCGGAACGCCCCGGTTCGTGCTACGCATGACGGCCGTGCCGCGCAGCCCGACCCGGAGCTTGCCCCCCGTTCTCCGACGGCGCTCGGCCGGGTGGCTCGTGCCGGCCCTCCTCGCCCTGGCCGCCGTCGGCGCGCGCGCCGACGACGCCGACTCGGGCGCGCGCCTCGACCGTCTGCTGAGCCAGGCGCGATACCAGGAGCACACCGAGGGCGACGCGGCGAAGGCGCTCGGGACGTACGTGCAGCTGCTCGCGGAGCCCACCCTCGACCCGGAGCACCGGGGCGCCGCGCTGCTCGGCGAGGCGAGGTGTCTGGTCCTCCTGTCCCGGACCGACGAGGCCGTCGCCATCTGGGACACGATCCACGGCGACACGACGCTGCCCGCCGAAGTGCGCGAGGAGGCCGAGAAGGCCCGCGCCGCCAGCGCCGCCGCGCACCCGTCCGTGGACCAGAGGCAGCTCGTGGACGCCGCCCTCCAGCGCATCGAGGAGCAGAAGCGGGAGGAGGCCCGGGGTCTCGTCGAGCAGGCGCGTCGCGCGTACGACGAGGGACGGCTCGAGCTCGCGCGGCAGCTCTGTCTGGACGCGAAGAACCTCCTGCCCGAGAACCCGGACGCCGACCTCCTCCTCGCCCGCATCAACAAGGCGATGCCCGACCGGGGCGACCTGCTCCGGCAGCTGCTGCGCTTCGCCGAGACGAAGCACGTCCAGGGCTTCCGACGCCTCCGGACGGAGGTGGAGCGCCTCGCGCGGGAGGGGATCGACCGCTACAAGGCCGAGGACCTCTCCGGCGCGGCCGACCGGTTCCAGTCGGCGATCGAGAAGATCGACGCGAGCGAGTTCCTGCCGGACCTCCGCGAGGAGCGGGCCTACGTCCTCGTGTGGCTCCGGCGGACGATCGAGGACGGTCGTCACCGCGGGCTCGACCTCGGGCACGAGCCCCCGTTCCCCGACCCCACGACCGCGGTGGCGGGCTGGCGACGCCGCTTCTACGACCTCCTGAGCGAGGTGTTCACGCCGCGACCCGAGGAGGAGGACCCGCTCGTCATCTACGACGCGCGCCCTCCGCCCGTCCCCCCCGACGCGAAGGAGGCCGCGCTCGTGGCCGGCGCGTTCCCCGAGGGCCTCTCGGTGACGCGGGCGCCAGGCGGGCTGGTGCGGGCGTGGTGGGCGGAGCGCTGGATCCGGCAGAACGTCGGCACGGGCTGGTCGGAGTCCCCGAACCCCGGGGGCCCGCAGCGCATCCTCAGCCGCTTCGGCGACGCGCTGATCGTCCAGAACAACCGCGCCGCGCACAAGCGGGTCGAGGACCTTTTGCAGGGCTTCGCGCCCGATGCGCCGCCGATGGCCGTGGACATCGCCGTGCTCCTCTCCACCTCGGCGGGCGGCACGCGCCTCGCCACGCGCCTCGGCCTCAAGGCCACGCCCCGCGAGTCGGGCTTCGACCTCGTCGTCTCGAACCGGCTCTTCGAAGAGTGCCTCGCGTCGGTCCAGCCGCTCGAGGGCGTGAGGCTGCTCGGGACCACACGACTCACGCTCGGGGGCCGTCCCTCGGCCACGGTGGAGATCACGCAGCGGTCCGACGAGAACCCCGTGTTCGCCGACGAGCCGGCGCCGTCGCTCGTGCTCGGGCCCGACGAGGCGCGGTACGGCGTCTGGCTCGAGGTCTACTCGGAGGACCTGCCGCACGCTCCCGGCGCGCCGGTCGCCGCGCTCGGCCTCTCCGCGACTCGACGCGTTCCGCTCGGATCGGTCGTCGTGCCGAAGGCGAACGCGGGCGGCGACTGGGCGCGACTCGCGCGACCGATGGCCGAGCAGACCGTGGAGGCCGCGGACGTCGTGCCCCACAGCGGCACGCTCGTCCTGCTGGGCCTCGCGAACCCGTTCCCCGGCTCCGCGACGGAGTTCCCCGGCCTCGTCGTGCTCGCCGGCGCACGTCCCGTGCGGCACGGGACCGCCGACGTCCCGGTGCCCGACGTGCCGCTCGCCCCGCAGCCCGCGCCGAGCGGACCGGAGGAGCGCGAGTACGCCCTCGGCCCTCTCGCCACGGAGGTCGTGGACGACCTGATCGCCGCGAGCTGGCCGCAGCGCCCGATGACCGTGCCCGTCCCCCTCGCGACGGAGCGGCGCGCGCGCGAGCGGTACCTCGCGAGCGAGCTGGGCGGCGCGTGGTCGGGCCTGGCCACGGACGGCGCGGAGAGCCCCGTCACGGTGACCGGCGACGTCGCCCGCGCGACGCTCCTCCCCGAGCAGCAGGAGCGCCTCAAGGCGGCGGTGGACCGTCTCCGCGCCGCCGACCTCACGCTCTACGACGTCGAGGTCACGAGCGCCGAGGTGACGGAGGAGACGCTCGCCGAGCTCCTCCGCCTCGGGAAGGCGACGACGTGGTCGAACCTCCCCGGCGCGTACCTCCTGCTGGACGAGGAGGCGGAGACGGCGCTCGACCAGCGCATGCGGGCGCTCAGCGCCACGGGCGGCCTGTACGCGCTGCAGTCGAGACTGCTGGCCCGCGCCACGCAGAAGGTCGCCGCGAGCAACCTGCACACCGTCCGGATCGTCGAGGACATCCGCTTCTGGCGGGATCCGGGCGGCGAGATGCGCTACACGCCCGTGAACGGCGTCGCCGAGGAGGGCATCGTCGTGCTGGTCCGCCCGGACCTCGACGAGAACGGACGCCGCCTCGTGCGCGTGGAGGCCCTCGCCGCGCGCCTGAAGTCGCTCGAACGCGTGGCCCTGCCCACGCTGGGCTCGAGCGCCGCGCAGGTGACCGTCCCGCGCCACTACCCCGTCCAGTCCCGGACGGCCGCGCCGCCGCTCGGAGACGGCCAGTCGCTCCTGCTGACCCTGCCGGCGCCCGAGGGGACGGGCCGCGTGGTCCTCGTCCGGGTCGGCGTGAAGCGCGTGCAGTAGCCGCGGGCTCCCGCCCGGGGTCCTCAGCCGGCCAGGGCGAACCACTCCGTGAGGCAGTCCGCGCGGATCCCGAAGAGCTCGTGCAGCTCGTCCACGGGCGCCGTGCCGAGCCGACGCGTCTCGATGCCGCCGGGCGTGAGCACCTCGAGGCGCGAGGACGATTGCGTGTACCTGCGGATGACGTCTCCCACGCGCCGCGCGAGGCGCAGGGGTCGGCGGCGCCCGCGCTCGAACGACGCGACCCACGCCGCGCGGAAGCGGTGCGGAGGCGACGGCGCGGGCGCGAGGGCGTACGCGGCCCGGGGCCGGTCCGCGCCCGCACGCGCGATCACGAGCGTCAACGTCGCGCCGCGGCAGGGCTCCAGGCGGACGCGGCCGAGAGGGTCCTCGAGCGCGCCGCCGGGGTGTACCGGCACGGCACCGGAGGCGAGGATCGACGCGTCGAAGAGGACGGGCCCGGAGTCGAGGAACACGAGGACGGCCGCGTGCATCTCCTCGGTGACCAGGTTCCTCCCGAGCGCGAGGTGCGCGTTCCCGCCCACGCCGTGCAGCAGGTCGCGCAGGGCGTAGGCGAGCGAGAAGGAGGTGCCGCCGAGCCCGCACGAGAGGTGGTCGCGGAGCACGCGGTCCGTCGCGCGCGGCCACGCGTCGGGATCGGCCGGCGCCGCGCTGCACGCGCGGTGATTGGAGAGGTTCTCGAACGGCAGACGGTCCACGAAGGCGCGGTACACGCGCGAGAGTCGTTCCTCGAGCGGTAGCGAGCAGAGCGACGGCTCGAGGGCCCCCAACATCCGCAGCCGATGGCACGTGATGGCATCCAGGAGGAGCTCCGGCGGGAACGGCAGGCGCCGGGGGTGCGACGGGACGTCACGATTCTATCCCCGATGGTCCACGCGCGCGCCCGCCGGCCGGGCCTTCTGCCTCGAAACCCGCAAATCACCCCGGGACCCGTTCAGAGGGGGAAGCGGACCTCGACGCGGGTGCCGAGCCCCGGGTCGCTCGAAATCCCGATCCGGGCGTCGTGCGCGACCGCATAGCGCTTCACGAGCGCCAGACCGATGCCCACCCCCGGCGCGGTGCGCGTCATCTCGTCGCCCGCGCGGAGGAACGGCTCGAAGAGCCGCCGCCGGATCGACGGGTCGATGCCCGGCCCGCGGTCGGCGACCGCGAGGAGGACCGCGTCGCTCTCGCGCGAGAGCACGACGCGGATCTCGCGCGCGTCGTCGGTGAGACCGTACTTCAGCGCGTTGTCGAGGAGGTTCAGGACGAGCGGGCGGACGAGACGTGGGTCGAAGGCGACGAGCGGGAGGTCGGCCGCCGTCTCGATCGAGAGGCGCGCGCCCCTCGCCGCGACGCGCGCCTCGACGAGCGACGCCGCGTCGCGGACACAGGCCGCGAGGTCGCCCGGCACCGCGTGCGCCCGCGCCACGCCGCGCTCGAGCGCCGCGAGGTCCAGGACCTGGTCCACGAGATGGCCGAGACGGTCCGTCTCGTCGAGGATCCGGGAGGCGTACCGCACCGCGGCGTCCGGATCGGCGACCCACCCCTCCCGCAGCATGTCGGCGTGCATGCGGATCGCCGCGAGGGGCGTCTTCAGCTCGTGCGTCACCGCCGCGAGGAAGTCTTCCTTTTGTCGCGCGAGGGCCACCTCCCGGCGCAGACCGCGCGTCAGCACGAAGAACCCCACGCCCACGACCGCGACGACGCTCGCGAGCAGCCAGAGGAACCGCGCGCGCGCGTCGGCGTAGGCGCCCTCGATCACGGCCTGGTTCGGAACCGCCACGAGGGAGAGCCGGGGGTCGGGACGAAGCACGCCGTCCCCGGACGGGAGGACCGTCGCGCCGAGCACGCTCGCCACGGAGTCGTCGCGACGGCCCTCCGCGGGCGCGCTCCCGGCGAGGTCCGCGCGGACGATCCGGACGCTGCCGACGGGCTCCCAGACGGTCGGAAGCGCGTTCCCCGGGTCCAGCGCGTAGCCCTGGAGGAGCCAGCGGTCCCGACGGACCTCGCGCTGCTCCGCGTAGACGCCGGGGATCCACACGAGCCGCCAGGCGACGAGCGGCGGGCCGTCGAGCCCGGCCGGCCGGGCGAGGTAGCGGAACGCGCCGTAGCGCACGGGGACCGGCGCGTCGGTGGCGCGGCGGGAGAACGTGTCGAGGTACGAGCTCTTCTTCTCGGACTCGTCCTTCGCCAGGCGCTGCTGGTTCTGCAGGAGCTGGATCTCCTCGATCAGCTGACCGCGCTCCTCGTTGGCCTTCACCACGCGGAGCGGGTGGTCCACCCGCCGCGCGCCGCGCAGGTCCACGCTGCCCGGCGCGGCGGCGAGACGCGCCTCGAGCGCGGGGCCGTAGACCGCGCCCAGCGCGGGCGCCCACGCCGCGGTCTCCGGGCCGAACACCTCCGGACCCGAGAAGACGCCCTTCGCGCCGAGCTCCCACTGGAACCAGCCCAGGACGCGCGGGTCCTCGGGCGCCTTCGTGAGCGGGCTCGGCTGGAAGTCGAGCTGCTGGAAGATCGTCTCCTCGGGCGCGAACTGCGACTGGTACGCGTAGTAGGGGCGGTCGCTCTCGCGCGCCTCGAGCGTGCGGAGGCCGGCCGCCACGTCCTGGAGCCGTCGCTCCACCACGTCGCGCGCCTCGCTCGCGATCTCGCGCGCGTGCGCGTCGCGCTCGCGCTCCACGCTCCGCCATCCGAGCAGCCCGAAGCCCACCGCGGGCACGAGGAGGAGCAGTCCGAACAGCACGAAGGGCCGGTCGGCGAGGCCCCGCGGTCGGCGGTGCGACGATCTCGTCACCCGCCCCACCGGTAGCCCTTGCCCCGAACGGTGAGCACGATGCGCGGCGCCGCGGGATCTCGCTCGACCTTGCGCCGAAGCGCGGCGAGGGTGTTGTCCACCGTCCGCGTCTGCACGTTCGCCGTGGGGTAGCGCCACACCTGGAGCAGGAACTCGTCCCGCGTGACCACGTTCCCGCGCCGCGCTCGGAGGTACGAGAGGATCTCGCCCTCGCGCGGCGTGAGCAGGATCGCCTCCGCACCGCGTTCGGCCACGAGCCGCCCCAGGTCGAACTGGATCCCGTCGGCCTCGAACACCTCGCCGTCGCCCCGGTCCATGCGCGCGCGGCGCACCTGCGCGGCGACGCGCGCCAGGAGCTCGGCGATCGCGAAGGGCTTCGTGACGTAGTCGTCCGCGCCGAGGTCCAGGCCCTTCACCCGGTCCGACTCGGCGTTCTTCGCCGTCAGGATGATGGTCGGGACCTTGTTGCCCTCGGAGCGGAGGGTGGCCATGACGTCGAACCCGCTCACGTGCGGGAGCATCACGTCGAGGAGCATCACGTCGTAGCGACGGACCCGCGCCCGGTCGAGCGCCGATCGCCCGTCCCCCGCGACGTCGCAGACGTAGCCCTGGAAGCCGAGCGCCTCGGCCAGGCCCTCGGCGAGCGCCGGCTCGTCCTCGACGATCAGGACGCGCGGGGCGTCGTGGTCGGACATCGGGGCTCCGGGGTCACGCGTCCACGATACGAAGGACCCGGCCCCCGACCTCCAGAACGACCGCGCCCCTCTGGGCGAGACGTGCGTTCTCGTCGGGCGTCGTCGTGCGGAGGATCTCGAAGAAGCGCGGCGACCAGCGCGAAACCGTCTCGTCCACGTGGGAGAGGTCGTGCACCTCCGCGTCCACCCAGCCGTGCGCGCGGCGATAGAAGGTCCGGTTCCCGACCTGGCGCACCGCGTCGCCGAGCTGCTCGTTCTGGACGTCCCGTCCGTCTTCCTCGGCGGTCCAGAGCGTCGGCCCGGCCGCGCGGTCGGCGCCGCGGCGGGAAGCCTGGTTCTTCGACTGGGCCACGCCGACGGCGCCCACCTCGCTCGCGCCCAGCTCGTCGAGCTGACGGCCCGCCGCGACGACGTTGTCGCGGAAGCGGGTGTGGTCCGCGCCCTCGGCGGCGAGGAAGGCCGTGTACTCGGTCAGGATCCCGAAGCGCGTGGAGAGCCGGACGATCTCGGTCACGAGCTCCGGATCGGCCCGCTTCTGGAGCCGGATCGCGTCGATGAGCTCCGCGATGCGGCGGGTGGCCCAGACGCGCGCGGGGAAGTCCGAGAGCAGGCCCTGCCCGCGGTCGGCGGCCTGGAGGACGTAGTGGTACTCGCGCGTGAGGTTCCCGTCCCGACCCGAGAGCACGACCTCCTTCCGACCGGGCGTCTGGTAGCGACCCGCCAGCACCACCTGGCCGCCGCGGAACAGGTCCGGCACGACGCGGGGGAGCAGCTCCGAGACCGAGAGGCCCGGGGCGGTGAGCGAGAGGTCGGTCAGGACGGGGTAGCGGATCTTCTCGTAGAGCGACGCCACCTTCGGCTCGACGTCCTCGCCCGGGCGGAGGAACGAGGGCGCCCCGTGGTTCTCGAGCGCGAGTCGGTCGAGCAGCACCGTGTTCACGTCCACGCCGACCCCGAGCACGAACACGCGCACGCGCCCCTTCGGGTTCGCCCCGTCCACCGCACGGAGGATCTCGTCGGTGTCGGTCGTGCCGATCGTGGGACGGCCGTCGGTCAAGAAGACGATCGCCGAGGCCACGTCGTCGTCCTTCGTGCCCGCGAGGGCGGCGGTGAGCGCCTCCTCGATGTTCGTCCCCCCCTCCGCGCGCAGGCCCGCGACGAACGCGAGGGCCTCGTCCCGGCTCTTCGGCGTCGCCTCGTGCACGGCGTCCCAGAGCGGCATCACGGCCGTGTGGTACGCGATGACGTTGAACCGGTCGCCGGGGTTCAGGCTCCCGATCACCTGGCGGAGCGCCGCGCGCACCTGGTCGATCTTCGGTCCGGCCATCGAGCCGGACGTGTCCACGACGAACGTGATCTGCTTCGGGCGCGCCGCGACCTCGGGGCCGCCGGCCGCCGGCGAGGCGAGGAAGAGGAAGTACCCCCGGTCGTCCTGGGAAGGCCAGTACGTGAGGAGCGTCGCGCCCACCTGGTTGTGCGTGGTCCCCCAGTAGAGGAGGAAGTCGTCCTGCGGCAGGACGTCGGACGCCTCGTACGTGACCTGCGCACGCTCGGCGCTCTTCCGGACGACGGCGACGTCGTGCGTCGGGCTGTACACGGGCCCGAGAGGCGCCCCGGCGTCGAGGTCCACGTCCACCACCACCTCCGAGAGCGGGCGCGCGGACAGCTTCTCGGTGTTCAGGGGGTAGAGGAGCTCCGTGGTGCCGCCGTCCGTCGAGAGGAGCTGGTCGTACTTCAGGACGACGCGCCGCCGACCCCCCGGAGGGATGGGGAACACGCGCACGCGGAAGAAGTCGTCGCCGAGGTACTCGAGCAGGGCCGGGTCGCGCTGCCGGCGCACGATCTCCTCGTACGCCCGACGCGCCTCGTCGGCGCGGAGGATCACGCCCTCGAGCCCCTTCCCGTTCTCGAACAGCGTGATCGAGGAGACCATCGCGCCGTGCGGGAGCGGGAAGACGTACTCGGCCTCGAGCGCCGTCACGCCGAGGTTCTGGAACTCCTCGTCCACCGACACGCGCGCGTGCGGTCCCCGCACCACCACGTCCACCTTGTGGTACGTGACCGCCCAGGCCCCGCGCACGGGCATGCCGGGCCTCGTCGGGATGAGGAACCCGTCGGCCCGCGCGCACGGCGCGAGGAGGGCGAGGAGGGCGAGGACGCCCAGGAACGCGAGGGGGAGGAGGAGGAAACGCATGGTCGGCTCCGATCCGAACGGTCTACCCCGTTCGATCGCGCCGAGCCGCAAAAGTTCTGCAATCGGGCCGCGCGCGGGCCCGATCACCCGCCCGACCGGGACGGGATCAGCGGGACTTCCCCATGCGCATGAGCTCCTTCACGAGGTCGGCCATCGCCTTCACGTCGGTCGAGAGGCCGCCGTGGTAGTCGCGGCCCTCCGCGGACGCCCAGAGCACGAGCGTGGCGGGCCAGCCCTTCGAGAGCTCCGGGACGTCGGGGCGGCGCTCGGGGGGCATGATCGAGCGCACGAACTGGAGGACCCCTCGGACGAAGCTCCGCGCCTCGACACGGAGCAGGAACGCCGGCTTCGGCCCCGCCTTCTGGAGCGCCTGGCCCAGCGCGCCGGTCGGCGCGGCGCCGGCGTCCACCTGGGCGAGCGTGCTCCCGAGCAGCGCGTCGTCCCCGAGGACGCTCACGACCTTCCCGGGGAGCGCGGCGTAGCGCACGCGCATGCCGTCCGGACCGAACATGCGGGTCATCATCTCGTGGACCATCTGCTTCGCCTCGGGCGGCATCTTCTGGCCGGACGTCGCGGCGAGCTTGTCCCAGTCGAAGTCCATCCGCATGGTGTAGACGTCGTGACCGGACAGCGTCTCCGGCCCGGTGAACTCGTACGTGACGCCGAACGCCTTCATGGCGTCCCCGCCCCCTCCCGTCACGAGCTGCTTCATGTGGTCGAGGAGGCCCTTCGCGTCCTTCGCGGACTGGATCTGCACGAGCTGGATGCCCTGATCGCCGAGCTGCATGGCCAGGGCCTGCTCGTGGCCCCCGTACGTCTTCCAGATCTCGATCCCCTTCTCCATCATCGCCTCGAGGCCCGGCCGCTGCGCCTCGGGCAGGCTGGCGGTCCACGTGCCCAGCAGGGGCTTCATCCACTCGAGCAGCTGCGCGGGATCCGCGGAGAAGAGACACTGGACCGGCCAGTCGCCCGGCAGGCCCTTCCCCACGGCGAGGAGGTCGCCGCCGCCCACGGGGGGCCTGGCGAGGGGACTCCCCTCCTTCGCCACGAAGTGGACGTGGAGGTCGAGGGCGGTGTCCTTCGCCGTGACGGCGAGGTCGAGCCGCTCCGCGGACACGAGGACGGCGTCCAGGGCCTTCCGCATCCCCTCGAGCATGGCGCCGAGGCCTTCCGTGCCGGGCATGCCCGGCATCCGGGCGCGCCCGGTGGGCATCTCCCGCTCCATCTCCTTCAGGCCCTCGCGGAGCTGGTCGCCGTACCGCGCGACGAGCGCGGCGAGGTCCACGCGCGCGACCAGGTCGCCGGCGGGAAGGCCCTTCGTCAACGCGGTCGCCGGCTCTCCCTCTCCGACGTCGCCCGCACCCATGGCCATCCGGAGGTACGAGCCCTTCATCGGCGGCGGAGGCATCCCGGCTTCCCCCGCGGCCGCCGCGGCGGCCGACGCGTCGGTGACCGGAAGGATCAAGTAGGGCGCCGGGCTCTCGTCGCCCTGCGGCAGCGTCACGGCGAGTCCCATGGCCCCGGCGTGGTCGATCTGGTCCGCGAACGGGAGCTGCTGGAAGAGCGCGTCGAGGTCCGCCTCTTCGACCGCGCTCGGGTCCACCGCGGCCACGATGTCGTGCACGCGCTGCTGGAGCGCGTCGATCGAGGGAACGAAGACGAACGCGAACGAGCCGGGGGGCACGAGCGCCGCCAGGTCGGCGGGCGCGTCCGTCGTGGGACTCGCGTCCCCCGCGCGCGCTGCGGCCGGGACGAGCAGGCCGAGGACGAGGAGGAGGAATGCGTACCGGAGACGTCGTGACATGGAGAGCTCCCCGCGGCCGCCGACGGGTCGGGCCGTCCCGACGAGGCGGTCGCCCGGTCATGCTGGCACGGAAGCGGGGTGGCGGTGCCCGGCGACCCGGTCGGCGCCGGGCCCTCTCTCCGGAGCGCGGTGGCTCGGGGTCTTCGCCCCCGCCCGGGCTCGGCCCCGGGCGCCCGGGCGCGCCGGGACCCGGCGAAGGGCCCGGCCTGGCCCCCCGGGACCTCAGCGGACCGCGGCCGAGACCTCCAGCGAGACGTGCCGCCCGGGCGCGTCCGGGTCGGGACCCAGGTCGAGGACGTACGTGCCGCCGGCAGGGACCTCCAGCGTCGTGTGGACGAGCGCGCGGTCCGTCCGGACGTGATCGACGGGGCCGAGATACCGCGTCCCGCTCCGGTACGGCTCCTCCCCGATGCGCCGGCGCGCCCGGAGGAGCTGGAGCTCGATCGTGATCGTCCGCGCGCCGAGGCCGACGTGGGGCACGAGGTTCAGCACGAGCCCGTCGAAGGCCTGCCCGATGATCGGGTCCGCGATCCGCGACTCCTGCGCGACCTCGACGTCGTAGTCCGCCAGGTAGTTCGCGGTGTTGCCCGCCAGGAGCGACGCCGCGCGCCCCGACAGGGTCTCCAGGCGGCCGGCGTCGAGCAGCGTCGCGCCCTCGCGCGGGACCTGCCGGCCGGGGCCCGGGGGGATCGCGCCCGCGGTGGAGAACACCTGGAGGTCCACGCGGACGGGGCGGAGCGCCTCCGCCTCACGCGCCGCCACGTACGTGCGCGCGTTCTCGCGTGCCCTGTCCGGCGCCGAGAGGAAGATCTTGCCGCGGAACCGGTCCGCCACGACGCCCTCGCTCTCCCACACCTCGGGGTCCACGTCGCGCCGGATCCCCTCGAGGAGGCTGTCGGCGTCGAGCGGGGCCGGCTCCTCGGTCTCGCGGTACGCCCGGGGGGCGAAGCGATCGGGGCGATCCACCTCGCCGGGGATGCCGAAGCGCAGATGGAACGGGCGGGCCGCGAGCGCGCCGACCGACACGGCTGAGGGCACGGGGGGGTTGTCGAACCTCGACACGCTTCCCCGCAGCTCGAGCGTGCGGCCCCCCACCACGACGGGAACCGAGAACGTGCCGTCCGCACCCACGAACGTGCTCACGTGCGCCTGCACGTGGTCGTACTGGGGCAGCTCGATCCGCCCGTTGCGCATCCGCTCGTCGGACCGGTACGGGCGAGGCAGGTACTCCTCGTCCACCCCGGTGTCCATCGTCCGGCTCTTCCCGTACCGGGCCCACTGGAGGAACAGGTCGAGGAGGGCCCGCTGCCCGTCCGAGGCCGGGTGGGCGACCGCTTCGACGGCCAGGCCCTGGTCGGCCGTGACGACGATCGGATCGGCGATCTCGGAGCCTTGCGCGATCTCGACGTCGTAGTCCGCCACGAACGAGACCCGTTCGGTGTCGGTGAGGACCCGGCGCGCCCCGAACGGGAGCACGAGCGTGCCCGAGGCGGCCTGCTCGGCGCCGTCGGGCGCCGAGGGCCACGAGGGGGTCGGCGCCGAGAGGACCTGCACCTGCAGGTCCAGGCCGCCCCGCGCCGCGGCCGAGAGCGCGGCCAGGAAGGCGCCGACCTCGTCGAGCGTGGTCCCGCGGTTTCGCGCGACGAGCGTGGCGCCGTTCACCGAGAGCTCCGCCCCGTCCAGCTCGTCCCACGACGCGCGGTCCACGAGGGACCGGACCAGCTCGACGACCTCGTCCGCGGAGAGGTACGCCTCCGGCTCCGGGGGCTCCGCAGAGGCCGCGGCGTACATGGGCGCGTTGGCGCCGAGGAGGGGCGCCTCCTCGTTCCAACGGGGGAGGACGAGGGCGCCGAGGTCGTACCGGCGCATCTCCACGTCGTCCCCGGCGGCGAGCGAGGCCGCGCCGAAGGACGAGAGGAGCAGGAGGGAGAGCACGATCCAGGTCGAGCGCATGGGTCGGTCCTTTGCGCGGGGGGGCGTCAGCGGAGCCGGACCCGGCCGGGTCCCCGCGAGACCGGCAGGTCCAGGGCGGCGAGCGTGCGACGGGCGTCGTCGGCGAGGTCGCCGTCCAGGAGATGGTGCAGCGCGGCGACCACGTCCGCGTGGTCCATCGCGCGGAGCGCGCGGACGGTCGAGCGCCGGGGCCCCTCGCCGTCGAGCCGGACGATCGCGGACACCGCCTCGGGCGCCGGCAGACGCGCGAGGGCGTCGATCGCGGGGTCACGGAGCGAGCGCTCCGAGGCGCCGAGTCGCGCGAGCACCGCGACCGCGTCGGCCGACCCCGTGTAGCCGAGCGCCTCGATCACGTCGCGCCGGAGCGAGGGCGTGTCGGCGAGCCGCCCGAGCGCGGTGACCGCGTCGGGTCCCCCGATGCGCCCGAGCGCGGTGACGACGCCCGGCGCGAGGGACGGCGTCCGGGCGAGCGGCTCGAGGGCGCGGACCGCGCGGGGGCCGCCCGAGAGGCCGAGGAGGTCCACGGCCAGGAGCTGGTCGCGGAACCGCCCGTCCGCGAGCCGGGCGAGCAGGTACGACTCGACGCCCACGCCGCCGCGCCGGAAGGCCGCGCGCACCTCGGGCCACGTCGCGGCGTCCCAGAGACGCGCCGCCGCCTGGGCCGTGTCGATCCGCGCGAGGGCCTGCGCGGCGCGCGCGCGGCGCGTGCGCCGGTCGAGGAGGGCCCCGAGGTCGGCCGCGGCCGAGGGCGGGGCGAGGTCCTCGAGGCGCAGGAGCGCGCGGTACGCGAGCGCGTCGTCCCGACCCGCTGCGATCGCCAGGAGGTGGGGCACCACGCGCGACTCCTCGGCGCGGAGCGCGGCCCGCACGAGGCCCGTGAGGGCGGCCCGGTCGCCGAGCTCGAGCAGCAGGCAGAGGCCCGTGTCGCCGTCCACCCGCGCGAGGGCGCGGACCCAGGGACCGGCTTCGGCGGACGGGACGACCCCGACGTGCCGGGCGAGGAGGCGGGCGGCCTCCTCGCCCCCGATCGCCACCACCGCGTCGCAGAGGACGTCCGCCAGCGCCGGGTCCGACAGCCACGTCGCGAGGGGAGCGAGGGACCGCGCGTCGCCGACCCGGCCGAGCGCGACGACGGCGTCCCGGCGGAGGCCGTCCACGGCCAGCGCCTCGACCAGGACCGGCACGGACTCGGCGCGGCCGATCTCGCCCAGCCGGACGACCGCCTCGCGGGCGCGGGCGGCGTCGGGACCCCGTGCGATCCGGGCGAGACGACCGAGGTCCTCGCGGCCGAGGTCCGCCACGCCCGGCTCGGGGGCCGGGCCCGCGCCGGGCGGCGAGGTCGGCGCCCCGGCGGCGGGACCCCGCTCGGGCGCCGCCGCCGTCTCGGGCGCGGGCGCGGCGCGAGGCGCGGTCGGGGGGCGGGCGACGACGGTGGATCGGTCGGGGCGGCGGTCCGCCGCGTGGAGCCAGAGCGCGAGGCCCGAGAGGAGCGCCGCCGCCGCGAGCGAAGCCGCGACGAGGGCCATCGGCGCGAGGGGCCTCCCCGCGCGGTCGGGGATCGCCAGGAGCCGCGACGCGAGGTCCGGGTCGAGCGGGTCCGCCTCCGCGAGGAGCGACTCGAGCGCCGCGAGCGCCTCCAGGCGATCCCGGCACCGCGCGCAGCCGGCCGCGTGCCGTCGGACCTCGCCAGCCTCCCCCCCGCCGTCGGCGGCGAGGAGGAGCCGTTCGTCGGGCGGGCAGCTCATCGCTTCTCGATGCCCCATTCCTCGACCTCCTTCGCGAATCGCTCGAGCAGCGCGCGGCGCGCGTTGACCAGGTGGAGCTTCACGACGGCGGGCGCGACGCCGAGGAGCTCGGCGATCGCGCCGTGCCCCAAGCCGACCTGGGCGCGGAGCACGAGGCACTCGCGCTGGCGGGGCGTGAGCGACGCGGTGGCGCGCCACACGCGCGCCGCGAGGTCGCGGGAGAGGAGCCGCCGTTCGGGATCGAATGCGGGGCCCGCGCGCTCCGGCTCCGCTCCGAGCGAAGCCGGCGCCGGCCGCGCGCGCCAGCGGTCGCGGCACACGTTCAGGACGATGCGGTACAGCCAGGTCTCGATCCGGGCCTCGTCCCGGAACCGCGCGAGCCCCCGCCAGGCGCGGAGGAACGCCTCCTGGACCGCGTCGTCCGCGCGGTCGTCGCCGAGGAGGCGCCGGGCGAGGGCGTGCGCGCGGCCCGCGTGGGTCTGGACGAGACGGACGAACGCCTGTCGTCGCTCGCCGAGGTCCACGTGCGCTTGGCACCTCCTCGCCCGGCCCACTTGGAACGGCGTCTCGAGGGCAAGGCCGGCCGGGTCCACCATGACGCCCGTTTGGACGGCGCCCGGCGGCCGCCGGTATAGACCGGCCGCCCCGTCTCGCGCGAGCGCCGGCGCCTCTCTTCGAACGGCGCGGCGGCGGGCGTGGCCGCGCGCGTCAGCGGCCGGCGCCCGCGTCCCGCCCCCCGCGACCGCCGCCGGGACCGCGGAAGAACGCGCCCCGACCGCCGCCGGGCGAGGTCAGCGCCTTCGAGACCGCCTCGGCGTCGGGGGCCGCCAGGAAGGTCGAGAGCGTCTGCGTGAACGTCTGGTCCGCCTGGGTGCGGGCCTCGCCGAGCTGGTCGCGGAAGTCGGCGCCCTGGACCCCGGTGGCCCGGACCTTCTGGAACGCGTCGGAGATCGCCTTCCGTCGGGCGCCCATCGCGTCCTGGACCTTCTGCGCCTGGTCGGCGCTCAGCTCGATGCCGAGCGCCTGGATCCGCTCCTCGGCCCGCCGCCACTGCTGGCGCTCGCCGCGCGAGTCGAGCGCGTCGTCCACGAGGTTCTCGAACGTCCGGCGCTGGGACGGCGTGAGGAGGGTGGCGAGGGTCCCGCCCTCGACGAACGCGGCGGGGTCGTCGTCCGCACCGTCCGCGGGGGCGCCGTCCGGGGCCGATCTCGGCTGGGCGGCGTCGGGAAGGCCCGAGGGGGCGGTCCCGCCGGACCGCCCCGGCGCGAGGCTCTCGAGCCGCTGCTCCAGCCGGCGTACGCGGAGCGCGAGGTCGTCGGGGCTCGTGCTGCCCGCGAGCGCGGGGACGAGCACGCCGGGCCGCGACTCGAGCGCCTCGACGCGACGCTCGAGGTCGTCGCCGGCCGGGCGGACGCCCGACGCGGACGCGAGCGCCGCGGTCGGGGAGGCGCCGTCGTGGACGACGAAGTGGTAGGCGACGAGTCCCGTGGCCACGAGGACCGCGGTCAAGACGACTTGGGCGAGGGGTCGCATCACAGGCTCCGGACGGGGACGCTCCATTGAACCCCGCCGGCGGCGCGCCGGAGCGCCCGGGCGCGGCCGCCCGGTCGGGACGGAGCGCGGGCATGCCGGGGCCCGGAGCGCGCGATCAGGCGACCCGACCGCCCCGGGCCTCGAGGACGAGGGTGACCGGGCCGTCGTTTCGGAGCCCGACCTCCATCGCGGCGCCGAAGACCCCGGTCTCGACGGGGAGCCCCGCGTCGCGAAGCCCTCGGGCGACGCGGAGGTAGAGCGCCTCGGCCCGCGCGGGCGCCTCGGCGCGGTCGAAACCCGGGCGGTTCCCCTTCGAGAGCGAGGCGAGGAGCGTGAACTGGCTCACGACGAGACACGCGCCGTGGACCTCGCCCACCGTGCGGTCCATCGGGGTCCGGCCGGGGAACACGCGCAGGCGGAGGACCTTCGCCGCGGTCGCGTCGGCGTCGGCCTCGCCGTCGCCCTTCTCGACGCCCACGAGGAGGAGCAGGCCGTGCCCGATCGCCGCGTGCCGCCGGCCGTCCACGCCGACCTCCGCGCTCGCGACCCGTTGCAGGACGGTCCTCATCGTGCGCCCGACGGCCGCGCGCCGAGGAAGAGCGCGCGCCGCACCTCCGCCGACGCTCCGGCGTCTCGGCCGAGCGGCTCCATCCGGATCGCCTCGAAGCCGGCGGCGAGGAGGCGGTCTCGCACCGCGCCCTCTTCGTACCAGGTCTGCTCGAGGTGCACGTCGTCGCGCCGCCAGGCGTCGCCGTGCCGCGCGAAGCACGCCGCGTCGAACGTCGCGACGCGCGCGTCGAGGTCCACGTCGGTCCGGACGATCGCCGCGAGGTCGTCGTCGAGGCGCGCGAACGAGCCGCGCCACGCAAAGCGGTATTTCGCGTCGAGGTTCAGGTCGAACGCGAACCGCCCTCCCGGTCGGAGCGCGCAGAACACCGCGCGAAATACCTCGCCGAGCTCCTCCGCGCGCATCACGTGGTTCAGGCTGTCGAACGTACAGACCACGAGGTCGAACGGGCGCTCCGTATCGAAGGCGCGCGCGTCGCCGAGCACGAACGTCGCGTCGGGCGCGTTTCGTCGGGCGAGGTCGAGCATCGCGGCGGACCCGTCGAGGCCCACGACCTCGTACCCTCGCTGGGCGAGCGCGGCGGCGAGGTCGCCGGTCCCGCACGCGAGGTCGAGCACGCGCGCCGGCGCGGGCAGGTCCGCGAGCACGAACCGGTCGAGGTCCGCGAGGGTGCGCGCGGCCTCGGCCCCCCACCACCGCGCGTACGCGGGAGCGAAGGCGTCGTACGCGTCGTACCGCGGACGCGGGCCGCGGCCGGCCTCGGGACCGGCGGACGACGGGGCCGCCGGCGCGGCCGCGGCGTCGTGCCCGCGGGCCGGCGCCGTGGCGGCGGCGCGCGCGGCGAGCGCCGCGTGGCGTGCGCGCACGCGCGCGAGGAACGCGTTTCGCCGCCCGGGGTCGTCGAGGTCCACCTCGCTCGCGAGCGGGAGGTCGGGGCAGCGGTCGTGGAGCGCGGCCGCGAAGCGACCGGGAAGGACCTCCGCCGCGTTCCCCGCCGCGTCGTGAACGGCCGCGTCGTCCTTCGCGCACGAGGGGCTCCGCGCCTTCAGCACCCACCCCGAGATCCGGTCGAGGGGGAGGGCGTCGAGGCGGGACCGGGTCCACGACACCATCCGCGCTCCGACGTCCTCGCCCGTCTGGACGACCTCCAGCCCGACGACGCCGTCCGCCCGGACGAGCCGGATCGGCGCGCGCGGCACGCCGAACCCCGCCTCGACCTCGGGACAGACCGGCAACCACAGGACCTCGTCGGCGAGCGCCGTCGCGGCGGCGTGCCGCCGGTCCGTCCCGTCGTGGCGGGTACGGAGGCCGATCAGGCACGAGGAGATCCCGACGAGCGGCCGGGACGGGGGCAGGGACATGCGGCGAGTCTACGCGCGGGCCGCTCCCCGCGCGGCACGCCGGCCCCGCGTGGCATGGTGTCGGGCGATGGCGGACAGGCCCCCTCCCCCCGACCGGGAACCCGACCCTCCGCGGCGCATCGTGTGCCTCACGGAGGAGACGACCGAGATCCTCTACGCGCTCGGCGAGGGCGATCGCGTGGTGGGCATCAGCGCGTGGACGGAGCGGCCGCCCGAGGCGCGTCGCGACAAGCCCGTGGTGTCGGGCTTCACGGGCGGGAGCGTGGAACGGATCGCCGCGCTCTGCCCCGACCTGGTGCTCGGGTTCTCCGACGTGCAGGCGGACCTCGCCCAGCGCCTCGTGCGCGCGCACCTGTCGGTGTGGATCACGAACCAGCGCACGATCGCGGAGATCCTCGACCTCGTGCGCCTGCTCGGCCGCCTCGTCGGTCGGGAGGCGCGCGCGCGCGAGCTCGTGGAGGGCTACCAGACACGGATCCGCGACGCGCGGTCCCGCGCCGCGGCGCGACCCCGGCGACCCCGCGTCTACTTCGAGGAGTGGATGGACCCGCTCCTCTGCGGCAGCGCGTGGGTGAGCGAGCTGATCGAGGCGGCGGGCGGCGAGGACGTCTTCCGCGAGCGCGCGCCGTCCTGCGCGGCGAGCGGGCGCGTCGTGACGCCCGGCGAGGTCGTCGCACGACGACCCGACGTGATCCTCGCCTCGTGGTGCGGGAAGCCGTTCGACCCCGAGGCGGTGCGCGCCCGGCCGGGCTTCGCGGACCTGCCCGCGGTCCGGACGGGGCGCGTCCACGAGATCCCCGCGAGCGTGATCCTCCAGCCGGGGCCCGCGGCATTGACCGACGGGCTCGACCGGCTCGAGGCGTTGCTCGCGTGACCCGCGCTACCAGCGCGCCCGGGGCCGCGACCGGCCGAATCGTCGCGCGCCGCGGCTCGCGCCTGCCGTGCGCGAGGCGCCCGCCGCGCGGCCGGCGAAGGCCGGCGTGGGACGCAGGGGGAACGGCGCCGGAGGGGGCGCGTCTCCCACCACGACGAGCTCCTGGCGGATCTCGCGCTGGATGTCGGCGAGGAAACCGCGCTCGCTCGCGTCGCAGAAGGAGATCGCCACGCCGTCCCGTCCGGCGCGGGCGGTGCGGCCGATCCGGTGCACGTAGCTCTCGGGGACGTTGGGCAGGTCGAAGTTGATCACGTGCGTGATGCCGGGCACGTCGAGCCCGCGCGCCGCGATGTCGGTCGCGACGAGGGCCCGCAGGCGGCCGGCGCGGAACGCGTCGAGCGCGCGTTGCCGCGCACCCTGCGACTTGTTGCCGTGGAGCGCGGCGGAGCGCACGCCCGCCGACTCGAGGTGCCGGCAGACCTTGTCGGCGCCGTGCTTCGTGCGCGTGAAGACGAGCGCCCGTTGGATCGCGTGGTCGTCGAGGATCCGCGACAGGAGCGCGCGCTTGTCCTGCTTCGCGACGTGGTGCACGTGCTGGTCCACGCGCTCGACGGTCGAGCTCGGGGGCGCCACCTCGACGCGAACGGGGTCGCGGAGGAGGGTCCTCGACAGGCGGACGATGTCCGCCGGCATCGTCGCGCTGAAGAGCAGCGACTGTCGCTCGGCGGGCAACGTGGCCATCACACGGCGCACGTCGCGGAGGAACCCCATGTCGAGCATGCGGTCCGCCTCGTCGAGCACGAACACCTCGACGTGGGCGAGGTCCACGTGGCGCTGGCCCACGAGGTCGAGGAGACGTCCCGGCGTCGCGACGAGCACCTCCACCCCGCGGAGCAGCGCGGACACCTGCGGGCCCTGGCCCACGCCTCCGAACACGACCGTGCCCCGGACCGGGACGTTTCGGCCGTACGCGGCGAAGCTCTGGCCGATCTGCGCCGCGAGCTCGCGCGTGGGCGTGAGCACGAGGGCGCGAGGCCGGCGCGGCGTGCCGCGGACGCGTGCGCGGTGGAAGCGATGGAGGATGGGGAGCGCGAAGGCGGCGGTCTTGCCCGTGCCCGTCTGGGCGACGCCCAGGAGGTCACGTCCGTCGAGCAGGTAGGGGATCGCCTCGGCCTGGATGGGCGTCGGCGTGTCGTGGTGAAGCGACCGGAGCGCCGCGAGGAGCGCCGGGTCGAGTCGGAGGTCGGCGAACGTCGGGGCCGGCGCGCCGGCATCCGGCGCGTCGGGGCCGCGGGTCACGCCCGGGTCCGAGGGACGCGCGGACGCCCGGTCATCGAGGGCGCGCGACGACGCGCCGTCGTCCGAGGGGCGCGAGGACGCGCCACGGGTCGAGGGGCGCGCGGACGCGGCACGGTCTGTGGGGCGCGAGGTCGCGCCGTCGTTCGAGGGGCGCGACGACGCGCCACGTTTCGAGGGGCGCGGGTACGCGCCACCTTCTGTGGGGCGCGGGTAGGCGCCACGGTCTTGTAGGGTCATGGATGCTCACGCTCGACGAGGCCTGCCAAGAGGTGGGGGCCTCGGAGCAGTACGAGAAAGGCGAGGCGACATCGCTTCGCCGAGGAAGCACGGAGCCTACCCCGAGATCGGCGGCCCGACCGCCGAAACCCGGCCCGGAGGCCCGCCGGCCGCCCGATCCCGGGGCCCGGCCGGGACGAGCCCCGGGGGGTCCCCCCGCCCGACCGGGTTGCCGGCCCCTCCCGCCCGGGCCTACGCTCTCGCGGTTCGGGGGTGCGAGATCCCGTCCGGTCGGGGCGCCGACGCGTCCCGCCCGGGCGCGACGAAGCGGCGAGGGGCCATGCGACGAACGGCTCGCTTCGGGTCGATCCTCCTGCCCGCGGCCTTGCTGGCCGTGGGCGCGGCGTGGGCGGACGAGACGAAGCCGCCGCCCGTCGCGGCCGCACGTCCCGCGGCGGTCCCCGACGTCGTCAAGGCGGTGGACGACGCGATGCTCGACGCGTGGACCGGGGAAGGGCGGACGCCGGGACCCGCCGCGTCCGACGCGGTGCTCCTCCGCCGCACCACGCTCGACCTGGCGGGGCGGCTGCCGACGGCGGACGAGGTCCGCGCGTACCTCGCGGACGCCGCGCCCGACAAGCGGGCGCGCGCGGTGGACCGTCTGCTCGACGACACCACCGCGGCCGTGTACTTCGGGGAGTGGTACGCGCGCCTCCTGCTCGGACGCGACGACGTTCGCGTGGAGCACCGCCGCGCGCTCGAGGACTGGCTCGCCGAGGCCTGGCGCGAGCGCGTGCCGTACGACCGCCTGGTCGGAGAGCTCGTCTCGGCGCGGGGCGAGATCCCCGAGAACGGCGCCGCGGCGTACTGCTACCAGCTCGCGGACCAGCCCCCGGCGCTCGCGGGCCGAACCGCCCGTCTCTTCCTCGGCGTAGAGATCGCGTGTGCGGAGTGCCACGACCATCCCTTCGACCGGTGGAAGCAGTCGGACTTCCAGGGGTTCGCCGCGTTCTTCCGGGCCGTCGGGCGCGAGAAGGTGCCGACGCCCGTGGACCAGGCCAACGCGCTCCTCGGACGCGCGAACCGCGCGGAGGCGCAGGCGGTCGCAGAGGCCACGAAGGCGAAGAAGGACCTCGAAGCCGCGCGGGACGCGAGCCGGAAGGCCGCGGTCGCGACGCGCACGGCGGACGAGGCGCTCCGTCCGCTGGCCGCCGCCGCGGCGAAGGTTCGTGGCCCCGCCGGTGACGCCGCGCAGCGCGAGAAGGCGATGCAGGACCTCGCCGCGCGCGCGGAGAAGCTCGCGGGCGAGGCCGAGGCGCGCGCGAAGGACGCGGCGAAGCCCCTCCTCGGGCTGCTCGGCGAGCAGGCGAAGGTCGCGCGCGAGACGGCCGGGCTCGCGCGCGACGAGGCGAAGGCCGCCGCGGGCGCGTCCGCGGCGTGGGCGAAGCGCCTCGGCGAGGCCGAGGCGAAGGCGAAGCCGCTCGCGGACCGGTGGGCCGCGGCGAAGCGGTCCGAGGCCCAGCTCTCGACGCGCGTGGACGAGCTCCAGGGGCTGGCGACCTCGTGGGACGCGGCGGTGGCCGCGGCGAAGGAGGTCGTCCAGGCCGCGCACGACCTGGCGAGCCAG
Organism: uncultured Planctomycetota bacterium; assembly: GCA_963752285.1. Lineage (GTDB taxonomy): Bacteria > Planctomycetota > PLA2 > PLA2 > JAEUHO01 > CAVVXN01. The sequence continues at coordinate 200,946 of CAVVXN010000003.1, read as the reverse complement.
ATGCCGGACGTGTACCGCGACACGTACGTGTCCGAGGGGAAGCCGGTGCCGCCCGACGTGTTCCGGGTGGTGGACCGGGGCGGGAAGGTCGGTCCGCATCCCGACACCGAGCACCCCGAGAAGGGCGACGGGCTCCCCAAGCCCCTCGAGGGCGACGAGATCGCGGCGGGCGCCGACCTGGCCTCGCTCCGCGACACGCTCGCGAGGTGGATGCTCCGCCACGAGGACCCGTGGCTCGCCCGCGCCCTCGTGAACCGAATGGCCGAACGGCTGCTCGGCCGGCCCTTCGTCGATCCGGTGGACGCCCTCACCGGTCCGGGCGAGCGGTTCGCGGAGCCGGCGCTGGACCGGCTCGCCGACGGATTCCGCGCGTCCGGCTACGACCTGCGCTGGCTCGTCCGCGTCCTCGCGCTCACGCGCGCGTACGCGCTCGCCTCGGCCGCGCCCCCGCGCGCGCGCCCGGCGGGCGACGCCCCGGGCACGGCACAGGTCGCGGCACAGGACGCGGAGGACGGCGCCGGCCCGCCGGGGGGCCAAGTCGTGACCGCGCCGGTGCGCGAGCTCGAGCCCACCGTCGCGCTCCGGGCCGTCGTCGAGGCGGCGCTCCCGGGGCTCCCCGACGCCCTCCTCGGCGGTCCCCGCGCCCAGCGCGAGGCGTGGCTCCGCGCGTACGGCATGCACTTCGACGACGGTCGCGACCACCCGGAGACGGAGCCGCGCGGCGGCATCGCGCGGGCGCTCTGGATGTGGAACGGCGCGCCGGCGGGCGAGGCGCTCCGCGGCCGGCCCGAAGGGCTCGCGACGCGCCTCGTCGCGGCCGATCTCCCCACGAAGGGCGCGGTCGAGGCCGTGTACCTCGCGTTCCTCTCGCGACCGCCGACCGCGGCGGAGGCGAAGGTCGCGGAGCAGGCGCTCCCGACGCGCCCCGGGGACGAGAAGCAGGTCCCCGCCTGGAAGAAGGCGCGGACGGAGGCGATCGAGGACCTGGAGTGGGCCCTCATGAACGGCGACGAGTTCCTCTTCGAACGCTAGGGGTCGCGGACCGGCGGCGCGAGGTCCACGAGGAGCGACGAATGCAGGACCTGGGCTTCCATCGACGCGCGTTCCTCACCGGCGCGGGCGCCGCGCTCGGCGCGCTGCTCCTCGAGGGTCGCGTCCGGATGGCGTTCGGCGACGCCGAGGCGCCCGTCCCCCGCCGCGAGGGCGCGACGCTCGACCACCTGATCGTCCTGTGGATGGCCGGCGGGCCGTCGCACCTCGACACGTTCGACCCGAAGCCGGGGCGCAAGACCGCCGGCGCGCTCGGGGCGATCCCCACGGCGGTGGACGGCCTCTCGTTCTCCGAGCCCCTGCCCCTGCTCGCGAAGGAGGCCAGCGCGCTCGCGGTCGTGCGGGGCCTGACGTCGGGCGAGGGGGCGCACGAGCGCGCGACGCGGCTGCTCCAGACCGCGTACCCGCCGAGCGCGACCCTCGAACATCCGCACGTCGGCGCGTGGCTCGCGCGCGCGCTCGCGGACCCGGCCTGTGACCTGCCCGCCTTCGTCGCCTTCGGCCCCTCGACGGGGAGCGGGTTCCTCGGCGGTAGGACGGCGCCGTTCGAGGTCACGAACCCGAGTCGTCCGCTGGCGGACCTCGCGCCCCCGGTCGGCGCGGCGCGGCAGCGCCGCCGCGAGGCGCTCCTCGACGCCCTCGGGCACGCCCTCCCGGACGCCGGCGACGCGCCGGTCGCCGAGGCCTGGCGGAGCGCGAGGGCGCGCGCGCGACGGCTCCTCGCTTCGCCCGCCGTCCTGGCGTTCGACGCGTCGAAGGAGACCGAGGCGAGCCGCGCGGCCTACGGCAAGACGCCGTTCGGCACCGCCTGCCTGCTCGCGCGGCGACTCGTCGAGGCGGGCGTCACGGTCGTGCACGTCTCGCTCGGAGGATGGGACCTCCACCAGCACGCGTATCCGGCCACGGCGAACCTCCTGAAGCAGGTGGACCCGGCGTTCGCGTCGCTCCTGCGGGACCTGCGCGAGCGCTCGCTCCTCGATCGGACGCTCGTCCTCTGGATGGGCGAGTTCGGCCGAACACCCGACCTCAACGCCACGAGCGGCCGCGACCACCACCCGCACGCGTTCTCGGCCGTCCTCGCCGGGGGCGGGATCCCCGGCGGGACCGTCGTCGGCCGGACCGACGAGGACGGCCGGAAGGTCGTCCAGGACCCCGTCCCACCCCCGGCGCTCCTCGCGACGGCCATCGCCCTGGCGGGCCTGGACCCCCACGAGCGAGTCTTCACGCAGAGCGGGCGGCCGACGTGGCCGGTCCCGAAGGAGGCGCCGCCGGTCGAGGCCCTCCTCCCCGGACCGCTGAAGACGCCGCGCGCCGCAGGCTGAACCCGGCGCGGGGAGGGGCACGGGAGTAGCCTCGGGGCGTGCGGCGCGCCCTGCCCCTCGCGGTGGTCCTCCTCGCGGCGCTCGCGATCGTGCTCCTCGTGACGCGGGGCGGCGGCGGAACGGGGGTCGGCGGCGCGCTCGACCGGCCGGAGGAGGGGTACGTCCCGCCCCCGGCGCTCGAGGGGGCGCCCCGGTCCCGGTCCGACCCCCGGCGTCCCGGCCGCGACGACGTCGCCGTCGAGACGCCGCGAACGGGACCGGACGCGACGCCGGGAGACGAGGCCCCCGTCGTGGTCCGGGGGACGGTCGTCGCCGCGGAGAGCGGCCAGCCCCTCGCGGGCGCGTGGGTCTGGTTCGAGCCGGCCGCCGACCCCTGTCCCCGTCTCTCCTGGGTGGACCCCGCCGACGCGGGGACCGGCGCGGTCGAGGCGGGCGCGCGTCGCCCGCCGCCCGCGTCCGAACGCGCGCACACGGACGCGAGCGGCGCGTTCACGCTCCACGACGCGCTCCACGACGCGCCGGCCGTGGTGGACGTGTTCGCGGTCGCCGAGGGACGCGTGCTCGGCGTGCGCTGCCGCGTGGAACGCCCCGGCCCGGTCGAGCTGCGCCTCGAGCGCGGGCTGGAGCTGTCGGGCCGGGTCGTCACCGCCGAACGACGCCCGCTCCGGGACGCCCGCGTGTCGGTCCGGCCGGCGCCCGACACCCTCCAGGTGCCGGGCCACGCGACGTCGCTCCCGGCGGCGCCCACGGACGAGAGCGGCCACTTCGTGGTCGGAGGGCTCCGGCCGGGCGCGCTCCTCGTGGACGTGGACCACCCGCGCTACATGCCGGCGACGGCGGGACCCGTCGATCCCGCGAACGCCGACCCGATGGAGATCGTGCTCGTGCCTGCGCTGCGCGCGACCTTTCGGCTCACCACGGACGACGGGAAGCGGCCCGAGCACCCGACGCTCGTCTGGAGTCGCACGGCGAAGCCGGAGGAAACGCACGCGCTCCTGCTCGTGCCGCGCGCGGCCTCGTCGGACGAGGGCGGCGCGCTCGATCTCGCGGGCGTGATCACCTCGGAGGCGGTGCGGCTCCCCTCGGGCGTCTCGCCGCTCGCGCTCACGGTGCAGGCGGACGGGTACGCGCCGTGGCAGAGCGGCGTGGTCTCGCCCCCGCCCGAGGGCGGCGAGAAGACGTTCGAGGTCGAGCTGAGGAGCAGCCTCGGCACGGGCAGCGTCCGCATCTCGTTCGAGGACGAGTCGGGGAACAAGGTGAACGCGGCGGCGGCCGCGGTGGCGCTCCAGCTCTCGACCCGACAACCGACGGCGGGCGGGTCCGCGTTCGTCGTGCAGCCCGGGGAGGACCTCTCGGTCACCGCGCTGCCGGCGGGCGCGTACCACGCGCGCCTCACGAGCGCGAAGTTCGCGCCCGTCGAGACCGACCTGACGGTGTTCGCGGGCGAAGAGACCGCGACGACGCTCCGCACCCGTCCGCCCGCCCAGGTCCGCGTCCAGTTCGTCGCGCCGGAGCCGCGGGTCGTGGTGTTCCAGCTGACGCAGGGCGGGCAGGTCGTCCACGCGATTCCGGTCGGCGCGACGAGCACCTCGGTGGACGAGGCGACGGGCCAGCCGATCCTCGCCGCGGGCCCCGAGGGCCTGCTCCTCTCCGGCCTGGCCGCCGGGACGTACGTGATCGAGGTCACGAGCGACGACCTGGTCGCGTCGCCCACCACGGTCCGCCTCTCGGAGGGCGACACGGAGGAGGTCGAGATCAGCGTGAGCCTCAGGTGAGCCGCGGGCGTCCGCGCGCCGTCCCGGGCGACGGACCTCAGTCGCCGCGCTCGAACGGCGGGGGCCGGAGCTGCGCGAGGATCCATCCGAGGAGCGCGACCCCCCAGAGCAGGTACGGGAAGCGCCATCCGAGCCGCACGTAGACCGTGGGCTCGCGCTTCACGAGCGGCACGTCCGCGACGAGCGAACCGCTCGCCCCCACGCCGAGCGTGGACTGGACGTCGCCGGTCTCGTCCACGAAGGCGCTGATGCCGGTGTTCGTCGCGCGCACCAGCGGCGCGCGGTGCTCGACCGCGCGGAACCGCGTGAACGCGAGGTGCTGATGAGGCTCCCACGTGTCGCCGAACCACGAGTCGTTCGTGAGGCTCACGAGGACGTCGGGGCGGCGGCCGGCCACGTACTCGCGCACGTGGTCGGCGAGGATCCCCTCGTAGCAGAGGAACGGCGCGTACGTGACGCCGTTCGACTCGAGCAGGGGCTGTGGAAGCGAGCCCGCGAGCATCTTGAAGTTCTGCGGCAGCCGGTCTTCCATGATCCCGAGCGGCATCGTCTCCCCGAACGGGATGAGGTGGACCTTCCGGTACACGCTCCACGGCGCGTCGTCGCCTCCAGGCGCGCGCAGCCCCGCATCGTTGTAGCGATCGACCAGGCGCTGGCCCGTCGCGAGGCTCTCGCGCCCCAGCACGCGCTCGTACACGCCCACGAGGAGCGTGGCGCGACGGGCCGCGTCGAGCAGGAACCCGTACCCGCGACCCCCGAGGAAGCGATTCGTCTGCACGGGATCCCCGAACGGCACGGCGTCGGTGATCGCCGTCTCGGGCCACACGATCACGTCGGGGTCCTTCGCGACGGCCTGCATCGTCGCCTCGCGGTACGCGGCGAGACTCTCGTCGCGCCACGCGCCGCCCTCCTCGGTCGCGCGGCGCTTGTCGAGGCTCCCGACGTCGGCCTGCACGATCGCGACCCGGAGGTGCCGCGACGCCTCCGCTTCCTCCCGGTGCACCTCGCGGTAGCGCCAGAGCCCCCAGCCGAAGAACGCGAGCCCGAGGAGGAACGTGGCGAGCGCCGCGCGCGCGCGCGCGGGCGGCCCGCGGCGGACGAAGGCCCACCGCAGCCACTCGTGCACGGGGACGACGAGGAGGCACACCACGAACGACACGCCGACCACGCCGCCCCACTCCGCCGACTGCACGAGCGGCGGCACGTCCACCATCCCGTGGCCGCTCGACCACCCGAACATCCGGATGGGCAGCGCCTCGCAGCCCGCGAAGAGGGCCGCGGTGACGAACGGGTGCGGGCGCCGGCCACGCCGGAGCATCCCGCGGTAGAAGGCCGCGAACACCCAGCCGTGGATCGTGTTCCACACGCCGAAGAGCGCCACCGCCACCCACGAGAGCGCGGGCGACACCCCGCCGAAGAGCTGGATCGTCGGCGCGAGCCACCGGTAGCCGATGCTCGTCGCCACGGCGCCGAAGAGCGTGGTCCAGAGGAGGATCCGGCGCAGCCGGCAGCGCTCGACCAGGGCCAGCCAACCGACGATGCCGGGCACGGCGAAGAGGGCGATCGGGTGCGGGGTGTACGAGAGCACCCACGTGACCATGACCAGGGCGATCAGCGCGGATCCCCAGTCGCGGCCGCGGCGCGCCGGGCCGTACGGGGGCCCGCCCGACGGGGGCTCGGGCGGGAGCCGGCGGGCGGGCGGGATGGCGGGACGCGCCTGGGGTCGTCGAGCCCGCCCGTCACCCGGCTTGCGACCTCGGCTCGTCATCGCACGCGCTCCTGTCCCGGCCCCGACGTGGTGCGAGGGTAGCCGGCCGCCGGGCTCGACGCCCCCCGCCCGACGGGCCTTGAGGGCCGGAGCGAGGCCCGCCGATACGGGTGGGGCGATGTCCGTCACCCACCCCTCCCCTGGCAAGGTCCGTGCCCTCGAGCAGCGGTGGCGCGGCGAGGAGCGCCGGCTCCGGGCCATCGCCCGCGACCTGCGCGCCGGCCGCGACTGGACGATCCACCTCGCGGGCCTGCCGCACGTGGAGGAGATCCCGCCGAGGCCCGGGGAGCTCTTCGGACGGGACCTTCGCGGCGCGGACCTACGTCGCTGGCTCCGGCCGGACGTGTCCGTCGGCCAGGCGCAGGAGCACGAGGCGCCGATCGTCGCCGCGATCAGCCTCGAAGCGCTTCGCAACAACACGCCGCTGCCCGACGTGTCGCCGTTCCCGGTCGAGGTCGAGGGCGCCGGCGAGGTGGCGCTCGCCATGCGGCGCGGGGAGCGATTCCTCCTCGCGCGGGCCGACCGCGAACCGGTCGGGGTGCTCCGGATCGCGGCGCGCACGGAGCTCTCGGAGTACACGGACCGTCTTCCGTACGTCGAGCTCTCCGGTCTCGCCGTGCTCGACCGCTGGCGCCGCGGCGGCGTCGGAGGGATGCTCCTGGCCGCGGGCGAGCGCGTCGCGTCGGAGGAGAGCTTCGCCTCGGTGCTCCTCCGGACGACGCGCGAGGTCGGGCTCGTCCCCTGGTACGAGTCCAAGGGCTACCGGACCCGGCTCGTGCGCCAGCTCTCCTACCCCGACGCCCCCACGTGCCTGGACGTGGTGATGGTGAAGGCGCTCCGCGCGGGGCCCGCCCTCCCGGCGGCGTCGTCCGGCGACGGGGGGACGGACTCCGACGGCGAGGCGGCCCGCGCGCACCCCCACGGCGGGCCCTGCGGCCCCGGGCTGTCCTACGGGGGGCCGGGCTTCTCCTCCTGAACCGGCCCGCCGGTCGGCGGCGCGGCGGCCCTCCGCGCCTCCGGCGGCGTCCGGGGGGGACGCCGAAGACCGGCCGCGCCCGGCGGCTCTGGCGATTCCGCCGGCGCCGGCGGTGACGAGCCGGAGGGTCCGGACGGACCCGCCGAGCCGGACGGACCCGACGCGCCGGACGGACCCGACGAGCCGGACGGACCCGTCGAGGAGCCCCCCCACGCACGGCGTCCTGGAGCTCGGGGATCACCTCCCGCTCGAGCCACCCGGCCCAGGGGTGGTGCGGCGTCGCCGCCAGACCCCGGCGGATCCACGACAGGGCGCCGCGGGGGTCGTCGTACGCCTCCTCGAAGAGCAGGCCCATCCGGAACGCCGCGTCGCCCGAGCGCGGCTCGAGCCGGAGCGCCTCTTCGTAGGCGGCCCGCGCCTCGTCGTAGCGTCCCCGCCGCCGCTCGAGGTCGCCGCGGGCGTAGAGCGGGTGGGCGCTCCCGGGATCCCGCTTCTCGGCACGGAGGAAGCAGGCGACCGCCTCGTCGGGGCGACCGCGCTCCTCGGCGAGGTGGCCGAGGTACACGTGGGGCAGCGCGTCTTCGCGGTACCGCGCCGCGCGCCGGAGGAGGCGCTCCGCGTCGCTGAGAGACCCCGCCTGGAGGAGGAGGAGCCCCAAGCAGCACAGCGCCTCGCCGTGGCGCGGGTCCTCCACGAGCACACGGCGGTAGCGCCGCGCCGCGCGCGCGGGGCGCGCCCACAGGTCGAGCGTCGCGAGGTGGACCTGGGCCTCCACGTCGCGCCGGTCGAGCCGGAGCGCGCGGAGGTACCACGCGCGGGCCTCGCGCACGCGGCCCACCCGTTCGAAGGCCTGGCCCGCCGAGACGTACCGCTCGGCCGTCGGGTCGAGCTCCGCGGCGCGGAGCAGCTCCGCCCGTGCCGCGGCCTCGGCGCCGGCGCCGGCCAAGGCGTCCGCGAGGGCCGTTCTCACGACCGCCTCGGACGGGAGGCGCCGTCCGCACGGCGCCGGACGGCGGCCGCCCTGGCGGTCGAGGAGTCGGAGGGTCTCCTGGTAGAGGCGGGCGGCCGGAGCGAACGCCGACCGCTTGAGATGTTCGTCGGCGAGCATCGCGGCGTAGACGGCGGCGCGCGGGTAACGCCGCCGGAGCGCCTTCAGGCCCCGGAGCGCCGCGCGTGCGTCGTCGGCGGCGGCGGCGAGCAGGACCTCTGCGTAGAGGGCGTGTTCTTCGAGCATGCCCCACCATCGCGCGAGCCGCCCGAGCGGTCACACGCGCAAAGGGTCGGGCTTCCAGGCGGTCAGGCCCACGGGGACCGGCAGGCGCTCCACCTCGAGGAGCCCCGCGGAGCGGGCCCAGCCCTCGACCTCCTCCCAGGTGTGGTGGCTCTGGAGCGGGGGGGCGATCCAGTCGTGGACGACCTGCGCGCACTCGGACCAGGTCGCGCGCCCGAACCGCGTCCCGCTGTAGGAGCGGACGACCAGGGTCAGGGGCGCGAGGAAGAAGGCGGCCGCGTGGACGAGCCGCCCGGGGAGGCGGGTCGTGAGCGCCCGCGCCGCGCCGAACAGCGCCTCGCGCAGACGCCCCTCCCGGGGATAGACCCAGACGTAGACCGCTCCCCCGGGCCGGACCACCCGGGCGAGCTCCCGGTACGCGCGGGCGGGGTCCGGGGTGTGGTGGATGACGCCGTCGGAGAAGGCGAGGTCGAAGACCGCGTCTTGGAACGGGAGCGCGAGGACCGACCCCTCTACGAAGGCGATCCGCGGGTCGTCGAGCGGGGCCCCGCTCTCCTCGGGGCCCCGGCCGGCGTCGAGCCCCACGACCGTCGCCCCGAGCGACGCGAAGGCGGCGACGTAGCGGCCGTGCCCGCACCCGGCGTCGAGGACCCGCCGACCTGGATACCAGCCCGCGTCCACGCGGCGGCTGAGCCGCGCGCCGACCAGGTTCCGGGCCATCGACGCGCGGTCCTTCCCGAAGAGGTGCGGGAGCCGTCCCCACGTCCGCCACTGGCGCTCGAACGCCGCGACCGTGCGACGCGCCACGATCGACGCGTCCGCCCCCTCGCGCACCAGGAGCCGCGGGATGCCGCGCGCCACCGGCCACGCCCGACCGCAGCCGACGCACGCGATCGACGCGTCGCCCCGCCGCTCCAGCCGCGCGCGGCAGGCCGGACAGGCGAGAATGGGGACGAGTTCAGTCCACATGAAGCGTGTAGAATCACCGAAACCGGGGCCTCAGACTAGGGTTTCGGCAACAATTCCACGGTCTTCCTCGACACAGGGCTATTGCGTCGGGCCCCGGGGCTGCACTAACATGCGCGCGTTGCATGGCCCGGCTGGGCCCGATGGTTCGCCTACTCACGGTTTTCCCGGGAATTCGTCGGACCAAGCGAACGTTTTCCCCACGTTTCCAAGACCCGCCGAACCAGCTACGAGGGCCACGAATTCGGAGGAATGCCACCGAGGACGCTTCGCGTCCGTCCCGCCGTCTCGCACCGGCCCAGCGCCGGCGGACGGTGTGCGCGGGGTCGGATCGTCAGCGGGGGAATCCGTCGCTCGCGCGCGAGCGACTCGCCAGGAGAGAACGATGATCATCCCCACCCAGGACCGTACCAGCCGCATCATCCAGACCGGCATTCTGATCGAGCAGAACGTGGAGGCTCGCTACCTCCGCGTGGGACGTGCGTTCACGTACGGGCCGATCCGCCGACTCTTCGAGGAGTACGCGGCCGAGGTTCGCGACCACGCGCGCATCCTCTCGCGGCACCTCCGCGACCGGGACGGCGGCAAGTCGCTGATCCGGCAGTCGGGCCGCCGGCGCCGTCCGCGCGCCGCGGAGGGCCCGCCGATCCTCAACCCCGTCGCGCTCTACGGCGCGTTCGACGAGGCGTTCCGATCGGCGGAGCGCGCGATCATCTTCCACCGTCGCGCCACGGACCAGGTCACGGACCGCTTCCTCAAGAAGTTCATGGAGGTCCTCGCGGGCGATCACTCCTTCCACCTCGACATCCTCGGCCACCTGCTCGCCGACATCCGCGATCGTCCCATGCACCTGACGCCGGGCCGCAAGCTCGCGCCGGTCGAGGTGCCGTGGGTCGCCGCGATGTTCGAGGGCGTCGTGCCGCCGTGGCGCCGCGAGCCCGAGAACGAGTCCTCGTCGCGTCACTGGTTCATCAACTACATGTAGCGCGACGCACACGCCGCGCGGTTCGTCGAGGCCGCGCCACCCCGGGGTCGGGTCCTCTCGCGAGGGTCCGACCCCGTTTCGTAGGCGCGGTCGGCACGGCCGGGAGCGTCCACCCGGGCCCGTATCCTCCCCGGCCCATGGGACTCTGCGCGCTCCTCGAACCCGCCGTTCCCCGGGCCGTCCGGGCGCGAGGGCTGGACCTCGCCCTGGCAGGCCGCGTGAAACGGGTCCGCCTCCCCGTGCCGAACGCCGTCGAGGCCGAGGTCGGCGGGACCCGCCGATACGACACCCGCCTGCTCGTGGACGAGGACACCGCGCTGTGGGGAAGCTGCTCGTGTCCGGCGTTCGAGGGGTACGGGGCCTGCAAGCACCTGTGGGCGCTTGCGTGGGAGGGAGACCGACGACAGCTTCGGCTCGTTCCCGCGCCGCTTCCCGACGGCTCCGACGACCTCGAGATCCTCGCCGAGGATGCCGTGGACGACGACGAGACGGACCGCGCGCACCTCGATCTCGCGCGACTCGCCACCGAGGTCCGGCCGGCGCGGGTCCCCGACTTCCGAGCACGCCTGGACGGACTCGTGGCGCGGGCCGCGCCGGAGCGACAGGCGTTTGCGGGCCTGGAGGAGCCGAACGACCGCGTGCTCTACGCGATCGACGTCGAGAGCGCGCGGCGCCACGGCCGGTTCCGGCTCGACGTGCTGTGGCAGACGAGGCTCGCGCGCGGCGGGTGGAGCGTCGCACGGCCGCTCGACGCTGCGCGGACCGCGCTTCGTTGGGACCCCGCGCCCGAAGACCGCGTTGCGCTCGCACTCCTCGAGCCCACGGCGGATGCGTGGCGCAACCCCTGGGCGCGTCCCGGGCCCGCGGTCGTGTCGCGCGCGCTCGCCGAGACCGCGCTCCTGGACCACCTGCCGGCGCTGTGCCGCGCGGGCCAGTTGACCGTGAGGGCCTCGGCGGACCACGCGCCCTCGGAGCCGCTGGAGCTGGACGAAGGGCCGCCCTGGCGACTCTGCCTGCGGCTCACGGGAGGAAGGGACGGGAAGCGGGTGGTCGTGGAGGGCGTCCTCGTCCGGGACGGCGAGCGACGCGCCCTCGCGGAGCCCGACATCCTCCTGGAACGCGGACTCCTCGTGCTCGACGGGCGTCTCGCCGGCTTCGACCACGGCGGCGCGATGCCCTGGGTGACCGCGCTCCGGCTCCACGGCCCCCTCGACGGCCCCGCGCGGGCGCGCGACGAGGTGATCGGGCTCCTCCTCGCGCTGCCCGGCCCGCCCCTCCTCGAGATCGAGCGCCTCCCGAGACCCCGCGCCGTCGCGCCGGTGCCGCGACTGCACGTCGAGGGCCCGGATCGCACCGGAGGAAGGCTCCGCGAGCTGCCGTGTCGGATCCACTTCGTGTACGACGGGGCGAGCGTCGGCGCCGCCGAGGCCCGCGCCCTCCTCCTCGACCCCGACGGCAACCCGGTTCGACGCGACCCCGAGCTCGAACGTCGTGCGCTCGGCCGCTTCCTCGAGGCCGGCGGTCGCGCGGCGGCCCCGGGCAATACGCGCTTCGACGGACACGTCCCGACGAAGTCGTTGCCGGAGATCGTGCGGACGCTGCTCGGGGAGGGCTGGCAGGTCGAGGCGGACGGTCGGCGGTATCGGGCCCCCGGCGCGTTCCACCTCTCCGTTCGAAGCGGCGTGGACTGGTTCGACCTCGAAGGGATCATGGACTTCGACGGGGAGCCGGTGCCGCTCCCGTCCCTCCTCGAGGCGGCGCGCGCGGCGGACGGCGTGGTCCGGCTCGGCGACGGCTCCCTGGGGCTCCTCCCGGAGCGCTGGCTCGAGAGCTGGGGCCTGGCCCTCGCGCTCGCGACCGAGGAAGGCGCGGGACTCCGGTTTCGCTCGAGCCAGGCGTGGCTTCTCGACGCGCTCCTCGCCGACCGGCAGGGCGTCGCGGTCGATCGGCAATTCCAGCGGCTCCGGCGGCGACTCCGGACGTTCGACGGCGTCCACCCGGAGACGGAGCCCGACAGCTTCGAAGGCGAGCTCCGGCCCTACCAGCGGGAAGGCCTCGGCTGGCTCCGGTTCCTCGAACGCACCGGCCTGGGCGGCTGCCTTGCCGACGACATGGGGCTCGGCAAGACCGTCCAGGTCCTCGCGCTGCTCGACGGGAAGCGACGCGGCGGCGCGCGGAAGAGGCGCCCGTCGCTCGTGGTCGCCCCGCGGTCCGTCGTGCACAACTGGGTCGAGGAGGCGAAGCGGTTCGCGCCGCACCTCCGGGTGCTCGACTACACCGGGCTCGATCGGCGCGAGGCCAGGTCGAGGATCGGTGAACACCACCTCGTGGTGACGACGTACGGGACGCTGCGCCGGGACGTGGTCGATCTGAGGGAGATCCCGTTCGACCACGTCGTCCTCGACGAGGCGCAGGCCATCAAGAACCCCCAGAGCCAGTCGGCGAAGGCCGCCCGTCTGCTCGACGCGCAGCACCGGTTGGCGCTCAGCGGCACGCCGATCGAGAATCACCTCGGCGAGCTCTGGTCGCTCTTCGAGTTCCTGAACCCGGGGATGCTGGGCCGCGCTCGCTCGTTTCGGTCGCTCTTCGCGGCCGGCAACGGCCGGTCGTTCTCGCCGGACGACCGCACGCGCCTCGCGCGGGCCGTCCGGCCCTTCGTCCTCCGGCGGACCAAGGAGCAGGTCCTCTCCGACCTTCCTCCCAAGGCCGAGCAGGTGCTCCATTGCGAGCTTCGCGGCCGGGAACGCAAGGAGTACGAGAGGATCCGCGATCACGTGCGCACGACGCTGGCGGCCAAGGCGGGCACCGCGCCCGTGTCGCAGATGAGGATCCACGTCCTCGAAGCCTTGCTCCGTCTGCGCCAGGCCGCGTGTCACCCCGGCCTCCTCGACCCGGGCCGTCGCGACGAGTCGTCGGCGAAGCTGGACGCGTTGCTCCCGCACCTGGAGGAGATCGCGGAGGGAACGCACAAGGCGCTCGTCTTCTCCCAGTTCACGAAGCTCCTCGCGATCGTCCGCGCGCGACTGGACGAGCGCGGCATCCCGTACGAGTACCTCGACGGTCGGACGCGCGACCGCAAGGCCAAGGTGGACCACTTCCAGTCCGACGAGTCGTGCCGGGTCTTCCTGATCAGCCTCAAGGCGGGCGGCCTCGGCCTGAACCTCACCGCCGCGGACTACGTGTTCCTGCTGGATCCCTGGTGGAACCCGGCCGTGGAGCGACAGGCCGTGGACCGCGCCCACCGGATCGGCCAGAAGCGGCCCGTGATGAGCTACCGGTTGATCGCGCGGGACACCGTCGAGGAGAAGGTCCTCGAGCTCCAGGCCGAGAAGCGCGCCCTCGCCGACGCCGTCATCGGCGAGGACGCGCGCGCGCTCGGCACGTTGACCCGCGAGGAGCTCCAGGCGCTGCTCTCCTGACAGTCGGGCCGGGGCGGCGCGTCGATCGGGTCGGGCGTCGTCACGGCCCGTGCGCGCCCACGGGACGATCAGGCGAGGAGACGGCGGGCGGCGAGCGCGGCGAGGTACAGGCCGGCCGCCGAGAGGACGATCGCCGCTTCCGGCGAGACGCGCGTCCCGTACACGGCGACGCGCGGGATCGTCACGAGGACGAGGCAGAGGCCCGTCGAGAGGATCATCATGGGCGCGAGACGGCGCGTCGCGAGGCCGGCGACGGCGGCAGGGAGCGTCAGGAGCGCGATCACCAGGATCAGCCCGACCACGCGGATCATCGCCACGACGGCCAGGCTCACGAGCATCAGCAGCACGAGGTTCGTTCCGAGCACGCTGACGCCCTGCACGCCCGTGTACTCCTCGTCGAGCACGATCGCAGTCAGCCGCTTGTGGTAGAGCGCGAGGACGCCCACGATCACCGCGTCCAGGGCGACGAGGAGCGTTACGTCGCCGCGGCTCACGACGGCGACGTTTCCGAAGAGGTACGAGAAGATCTCGGTCTGGTAGCCGGGCGTGAACCGGATGAGCATGAGGCCGACGGCCATGCCCACGGCCCACAGCGCGCCGATCAGGGTGTCGAGCCGCTCGCGCGCGTAGTGGTGCACGAGCCCCACGAGCACGGCCGCGAGCAGCGCCGCCACGAGCGCACCGTGGAGCGGGTCGAGCGCCGGCCAGTCGAGCTGGTAGCGGAGGAAGATCACCGCACCCACGCCCGCGACCACGGAGTGCGCGATCGCGCCGGCGAGGAACACGATGCGCCGGGCGACGACGTAGGGACCGATCAGGCCGCAGGCGAGTCCCGCGAGGAGCCCGCCGAGGAGCCCCGTCAGGAGCAGCGGGTTGACCGCCATGTCCTGGAAGAAGCGGATCATCGCCGGTGCTCCGCGTCGCCGCGGGGCGCCGTCGCCGGCAGGTCGAGGGAGGTCGGACAACCCGCGCGGTGTTCGAGCGCGCGCACGGGACCGCGCGACCCGTACATCTCCGCGATCACGCTCCGGGTGATCGTCCCGGGCTCGCTCACGACCATGTGCACGTTCAGGCACGCGACGCGTTTCACGTGCGCGGTGACGAAGCTCACGTCGTGACTCACGAGGAGCACGGGCATCTCGGAGAGGAGCCCCTGGAGCACCTCCAAGATGCCCGCCTCCATGTGCAGGTCCACGCCGGCGAGCGGCTCGTCGAGCAGGAGGATCCGGGCCTGCGACGCCAGGGCCCGCGCGATCAGCACCCGCTGGCGTTGGCCCCCGGAGAGCTCGCCGACGCGCCGCCGCTCGAGCGGGAGCACCTCCATGCGGTCGAGCGCCTCCCGCGCCAGGCGCACGTCGCCCTTCGCGTGGCGGAACCCCCACGGGCTCGCGCCGAGCCGACCCATCAGGGCGACGTCGAGAACCGTGGCGGGCGCGTCGGGATCGAGGCGGCTCTGCTGCGGCACGTAGCCGATCCAGCGCGAGACCTCGCGCGGCGGCCGCCCGAGCACCTCCACGGTCCCGGCGTCCGGCTCGAGGAGACCGAGGATGATCCGGAGGAGCGTGGTCTTGCCGCCGCCGTTCGGCCCGATCAGGCCCACGAAGTCGCCGGGCATCACGTCGAGGTCCACGTCCTCGAGCGCGGGGCCGGCGGACTCCGGGCCGGGGTACGAGAAGGAAACGCCTCGGAGCCGGACCACGGGGGTGTCGGAGGTGGGGCTCACGGGGCGCGTCAATCGAAGGAGGTCGCGAGGGCTCGGGCGATCACGACCAGGTTCCCGGTCACGTCCGGGGCGAGCGGGTCAAGATACAGGACCTTCACCCCGAGCGCGCCGGCCAGGGCCTTCGCCGCGCGGCCCTGGACCTGCGACTGGACGAAGACCGCGCGCACGCCGTCCTCCCTCGCCTGTCGGATCCGCGCGGTCAGGTCGGCCTCGGACGGCTCCTTCCCCTCGTCCTCGATCGCGACCTGCACGAGACCGTACGCGTCGAGGAGGTAGCCGAACGCGGGGTGGAACACGTACACGCGCCGGCCGCGGTACGGCGAGAGGATCCGCGACACCTCGGCGTCGGTCGCGCGGAGCCGCTCGACGAGCCGCGAGAGGTTGGCGGCACGCGCGGCGGCGCCGTCGGGATCCACGCGGTCGAGCGCCGCGGCGACCGTGTGCGCCTCCGTCTCGAGCAGCTTCGGCGCGAGCCAGACGTGAGGATCCATCTCCTCGTCGCCGTGGCCCCGGCCGTCGCTCCCGGCCGCCTCGGCGCCGCCGACGCGCCGCAGCACGAGCCCCTGCCTCAGGTCCACGATCTCGATGCCCGGCCGCTCCCGGAGCGCGCGGGTCCACGCTCCGTTCTCGAACGGGACGCCGGTCCGGAAGAAGATCCGCGCGCCGAGCGCGGCCGACACCTGCGCGTCGGTCGGCTGGTACGTGTGCGGGTCGTCGCCGGGCTCTGCGAGCGTCACGACCTCGACGTCGTCTCCCGCGACCTCGCGTACGAGCCACGCGTCGGGCGCGACGCTCACGACGACGCGGAGCCGTCTGCCGTCCGGCGCCGACCCGCACGAGGCGAGGCCGAGGACGGCGGGGAGCAGGACGAGCGGGAGCAGCAGGAGCGCGGTCCCGCCGCGCCGAAGGACCCGCCACCTCGCGCGCACGAGGCGGACGCCGCTCGCGAGGAGGAGGACCAGCAGGAGCAGGGCGGCGGCGAGCCGCACGGGCGACGACTCGCGGCGGAGCGACGCCGCGGCGACGGAGGCGATGTCGAGCGCCGGGCTCCGGTAGATCGCTCCCGCGACCGCGCCCAGGAGCAACGCCGACGCCGCGACCCCGAGCACGTAGACGACTGCGACCCGACGCCCGAGCACACGCGTCACGACGAGGATCGTCGCCACGTTCGTGGCGGGCCCGGCGAGCAGGAGGACGAGCGCCGCGCCCGGGTCGAGACCCTTCGCGATCAGCACCGCGGCGAGCGGCGTCGCCGCCACCGCGCACACGTAGAGGGGGATCCCCGCGACGAGCATCAGGAGGTACGCCGGCCAGCCGGTCGGAAACGTGTGCTCGAAGAACCCCTCGGGAAGCAGCATCGCGAACGCGCCCGAGAGGAGGAAGCCGAGCACCAGCCAGGGCGTCAGGTCGTCGAGGAGACGCCCGAACCCGTAGCGCGCGCCGCGCACGACGGTCGGGACGACGCCGCGCGCGGGCGCGGTCGCCCCGGCCTCGCACCCCGGGCCGCAGGCGCAGGCGTCCTCGACCGGGGCCGTCGTCGGATCCGCCGCGGGCGAGGTCCTCGACCCGTCCCAGCCCGCGCGGACGAGCCCGTTCACCAGACTCCCGGTCAGGAGCGCGCCGAGGAGCGCCCCGACCGGGCGCAACACGGTCATCAGCGGATCGAGCAGGGCCCACGTGACGCCGATCGAGTCGACTCCGGTCTCGGGCGTGCTGATGAGGAACGCCGTGGTGGCCCCCTTGCTCGCGCCGCTTTGGCGGAGCGCCGCCGCCGTCGGCAGCACGGAGCACGAGCAGAGCGGGAGCGGGATCCCCGCCGCCGCCGCGATCGCGACCGAGCGGAACCGGTCCGGCCCCAGGTGTCGCTCCACCCAACGCTCCGGGAGGAGGACCTGGATCAGCCCCGCGAGGAGGAACCCCACGACGAGGTACGGCGCGGTCGCCAGGTAGAGCGAGACGACGATGTCGAGGTAGTCGCGCACGAGGGCCGCCCATCCTACGGGCCAAGCGACCGGCGCCGGATCACCGGTCCCGTCGCGACCCGCGCCACTCACGATGGGTCGTGGGTGAGCCGACCGAGGAGACGGAGGAGGCCGTCGAGGATCGTGAGGGGGTGCGGGGGACAGCCGGGCACGAAGAGATCGACCGGGATGCGCGACGCCGCGCCGTCGTGGGACTCGGCGAGACCGGCGAAGGGCCCCCCCGCGATCGCGCACGCCCCGACCGCGATCACGATCTTGGGCGCGGGAACCGCCGCCCAGGTCTTCTCGAGCGCGAGCGCCATGTTCCGCGTGACCGGCCCCGTCACGAGGAGCCCGTCGGCGTGGCGCGGCGAGGCGACGAGCTGCACGCCGAAGCGCGAGAGGTCCCAACCGATCGTCCCGAGCACGTTCGTCTCGGCCTCGCAGGCGTTGCACCCGCCCGCGCTCACCTGGCGGAGCCGCAGCGAGCGGCCGAAGAGCCGGCGCATCCGCGCGTCGAGCGCCTCGGCGAGACGGACCTCGTCCCGGCCCCCCGGACCGAGCACGAGATCCTCGCGGCGGCGCGCCGCGAGGCGGGCGTCGTGCGTCGGCACGATGGCGCCGGTCGGGCAGGTCTCGACGCACGCCGCGCAGAACACGCACCGGCCGAGGTCCAGGGTCACGGTCTCGCCGGCGTCGCGGCGGATCGCCTTCGTCGGACACACCGGGACGCAGGCCGTACAGCCTTCCGTGCAGCGCGCCGGCTCGAGGCGCAGGGCCCCCGTCGCGCGATCGGGCAACCGAGGCGCCGGTCCCTGCGGATAGGGGGTCGTCTCGCACCCGCGCCGCCACCGGTCGAGGATCACGTCGTGGATGGCCATGGTTACAAGTCGTGTCCTGCGTAGCTCAGGTTGAAGCTCTTGTTGACGAGCGGGAAGTCGGAGATCGCCTGGCCCCGCATCGCGAGGGCCAGCCCCGTCCAGTTGTGGAACGACGGGTCGGTGATCTTGTAGCGGCAGAAGCGCCCGTCCGCGTCCGTGAGGGCGACGTGCAGGACCTCGCCCCGCCAGCCCTCGACCATCGACACCGCCACGCGCCCGGCCGCGAG
This sequence comes from uncultured Planctomycetota bacterium, assembly GCA_963752285.1. GTDB lineage: Bacteria > Planctomycetota > PLA2 > PLA2 > JAEUHO01 > CAVVXN01. The sequence goes on along the minus strand of CAVVXN010000003.1, from coordinate 182,662 downwards.
CACCGGCACCTCGACGCGCTCCGGACCCCTCGGACCGCGCCCGAGGACCTCGCGGAGGAGCTCGCCGGAGCGCTGGATCTCGAGCCAACGGACGCGGGCGCGGGCGAAGGCGTCGCCGTCGGGCCAGACCGAGACGGGGACCTCCACCAGGCGGTACCAGCCGGTCGGGTGGTCGTACCGGACGTCCTGCACGAGCCCGCACGCCCGCGCGGCCGGCCCGACCAGACCGAGCTGTGCGGCGTCCTTGCCCGTGAGCGTTCCGGTCCCTTCGAAGCGCGCACGGGCGGACGCGGAGTCCCAGAGCCAGCGCGCCGCACGCTCGGCGTCCTCGAGCGCCGTGGCGAGGCGCCCCTCCACGCGCGACGCGCGGTCCGCGTCCAGCGCTCGGGTCACGCCGCCGGGGCGGACCAGCCCGCGCGAGAACCGGTTCCCGCAGAGCTCCGCCGTCAGGTTCAGGAAGTCGCCGCGCGTCTTGCCGCACGCCGCGGCCGTCGGGAGGAACGCCACGTCGCCCGCCAGGGCGCCGAGGTCGCCCGTGTGGTTCGCGAGTCGTTCGAGCTCGAGCGCGATCGCGCGGAGCCAGGCGGCGCGGAGCGGCGCCTCGGTCCCCGCGAGCGCCTCCACGATCTCCGCGTACGCGGTCGCGTGTGCCGCGGTCGAGTCGCCCGCCACCGTCTCCATCTGGATCGCCGTCGTGCGGTGCGGCCCGCCGACGAGCGCCTCCTCGACACCGCGGTGCTGGTAGCCCAACGCGATCTCGAGGTGGATCACCTCCTCGCCCGCGCACTGGAAGCGGAAGTGGCCGGGCTCGATGACCCCCGCGTGCACGGGACCGACGGCGACCTCGTGGACCTCGCCGCCGTCGACCCGGAAGAAGTCGCCGGTTGCCGGTCCCGCCGCGGACGCACGGCGCACCGGACGGAGCCACGGGTGGCCCTCGGGAACGAGCCCGTGCTGCTCGAAGACCTCGCGCTCGAACAGGTGCGCCTCGGCGTGCGACGCCGTGAGCGAGGGGAAGGCGCCCGTGAAGGGTCGGGTCCGGCCGATGGCGAGCTCGCCCGCCGCGTCGTACGCGAGCACGACGACGAGACGCGTGCCCCGTCCGTCCTCGACGCCGAAGAGGCTCGCCAGGCGGGCGCCTCGGTCGAGCTGGGCGCCGGTCGCGTCCGAGAGGTCCGCGGCCGGGACCTCCGCGAGGTCCGCCCACGAGAGCGCGTCGCCGTTCCCGAGCCTCGTGAAGGGTGCCGGCGGCGTCACGGAGCGCCTCCGAGCTGGCGTACCGCCGCCGACCACGCCTCGGCGAGCACCGGCGGCGTCGCGACGCCCAGCCAGACCGCCACGACGAGCAGCGCGAGCGGCGGCAAGAGGACGCCCACCGTCTCGCGCGTGCGGGCGGGGCCGCCCGGTGGCGCGGGCCGCGGGCGCGAGAAGAGCACCGCGCGGACCACGCGGCCGAGGCCGAGGAACGCGAGGAGCAAGGCCACGAGGAACAGGGCCGCCGCACCCGGCGAACCCGCGCGAAACGCGGCGCCGAGGACCCCGATCTCGCTGAAGAACGGGCCGAACGGGGGACACGCCGTGGCCGCGAAGAGCCCCGCCACGAAGAGCGCGGCGGAGCGCGGGGTGACGAGCGAGAGACCACGTACGTCGTCGAGCGTGCGCCCGCCGGCGGCGCGGCGGAGGTTGCCCGCGGAGAGGAAGAGCGATCCCTTCGTCACGCCGTTGTTCCAGACGTGGAACAGGGCGGCCCACGTCCCCGCGGCGCCGAACGCCGCGCCGAGGCTCAGGATGCCCATGTGCTCGACGCTCGAGTAGGCGAGCATCCGCTTGAAGTCCCGGGTCGAGAGGAGGAACAGCGCCGCGAGCAGCGTGGACAGGAGGCCGAGGGCGAGCAGCGTCCGGCTGGCCACCGCGCCCTCCCCCGCCGCGTCCACCACCGCGCGGACGCGGAGGACGGCCGTGAAGCCGACGGTGGTCACGCCGCCCGCGAGCATCGCGCCGACGATGCCCGGCGCCTCGCCGTACGCGTCGGGCTTCCACGTGTGCATGGGCGCGAGTCCCATCTTGGTGCCGTAGCCCACGAGGAGCAGGACCCAGGCGGCGAGCACCCAGGGCCGGGAGAGATGCGCGCCCTGCGCCGCCAACGCCGCGAAGGTCATGTCGCCCGTGCCCCCCCCGTAGAGCGAGGCGTAGCCCAGCGCGAACGACCCCAGCAGCGAGAGAGCGATCCCCGTGCCGCCGACGAGGAGGTACTTCCACGTCGCCTCGTACGCGGAGGGGGTCCGATTGAAGTGCAGGAGCGGGACGGACGCGAGCGTGAGTCCCTCCGCCGCGATCCAGAGCAGGCCGAGGTGTCGCGCCATGTGCGCCGCGCTCATGAGGCCGAGCGCGACGAGCAACGCCGGCACGAAGACGCGGTTCGAGCGTTCCCGGCGCAGTCGCAGGTACGGCACGGCGTAGCACGCGCATCCGAGGAAGAGCAGCGAGACGGCGGGCAGGACCGCGCGACACAGCGGGTCGAAGGCGAGCCAGGCTCCCTCCTCCACGACCGGGGGATGGAGGAGCGCCGTGAACGCGAGTCCCGCGTGGATCACGGCCGCGGCCGGGAGCAGCCACGGACGCGTACGCTCGCTCGGCCACAGGGCCGCCAGCAGGGCGAACGCGAACGGGACGCCGATCAGCAGGGGGGCGGTCATCGTGCGCCTCCCCGCGCGTCCCGCGGGGCCGGGGCCCCTCGGTCAGTCGCGGAGCGCATCGAGCCTCCGGGTGTCGAGCGTGTCGAAGGCGCGCTGGATCCGGTCCAGGATGATGCCGGTCACGAACACGCCCACGGTCAGGTCGAGCAGGATCCCGCCCTCGACGAGCAGTGGCGTGGCGCGGATCAGGAGGAGCCCGAACAGGTAGATGCCGTTCTCGAGGATCAGGTACCCGCAGACCTGCGAGATGGCCTTCGAACGTCCGATGAGGAGCAGCAGCCCGGCCAGCACCGACGCGAGCGCGCCCGCGACGAGAAGAGAGGCGTGGTGCTCGGGCAGGAGGGGCAGCCGCCGCGCGAGCACGACCGCCCCCATCGTCCCCGCCGCGCCGAGCAGGAGGGACGGGACGTACGAGAGGAGAGGTGCGAGATCCCGGTCGATGTGCGCGGCGCGCATCGCGCGCCGGAGCAGCGCGGGGATCACGAGCCCCTTCGTGGCGATCGTCGCGGCCCCCACGAGGAGGGCGAGGAGTTGAGGCTCCGGCTCGAGGATCCACGGCATCACGCCGAGGACCGCGCCCTGGAGCGCGGCGACGCGGATCAGGGACGGGAGTCGGCTCGTCCCGAGAGCCACGAGGTTCATGCCCATGGCGGCCGCGACGAGGAGGTTCAGGGTCTCGTTCACGGCGCGCCTCCGGAGGACGCGATCAGGAGGGCGAAGAGCGCGAGGACGAAGGCGGTCGCGAGGAGGAGCGGGACCCGGCGGAAGGCGTACCGCGCGAGGAAGGATTCCACGAGCCCCACGGCGCCCGTGACCAGGAGGACCCCGGCCGCGAGGACCGCGACCTGTGCCGCGGGGCCGAGCGAGGCGGTGGGCGCGATCGCCTGGACGAGCAGGATCGAGAAGAGCAGGAGCTTCATCGACGCCGCGTGGAGCGCGACCGCCAGCGGGGGCCCGCTGTGGTCCAGCACCATCGCCTCGTGCACCATCGTGAGCTCGAGATGCGTCGTCGGGTCGTCGAACGGCACGCGGCAGGTCTCGGCGAGGAGCACGGTGAACCACGCGCCCGCGAGCAACGCGGCGCCGGGACCGACCGAGCGCGCGTAGAGGCCCGTGAGCGACGTGGAGCCGCTCGCCACGGCGGAGGCCAGGAGCGCCGTGACGACCGTGGCCTCCGTGATCACCGCGTAGCTCACCTCGCGCGCCGCGCCCATCCCGCCGAACGCGGAGCCGCTCTCGAGCGCCGCCCAGGCCGTCGCGAACCGGGCGAGGGCCAGCAGGTACACGAAGACGATCACGTCGCCGGGGAACGAGAGGCACGCCCCGAGCGGGCCCATCGGCACGAGGAGCGCCGCGCCGAGCACCGCGACCCACGCCACGGCGGGACCCGCCACGAGTCCGGGCGAGGCGGTCGTGCTGACGACGACGCCCTTCCTCGCGAGGCGACCGAGATCGTGGAGGGGCTGGAGCAGCGGCGGACCCCGCCGGCCCGCCACGCGCGCGCGGACGCGCTGCACGATGCCCGGCAGGAGCGGGGCGACGAGGAGGAACGCCAAGAGCCGGACGAGGACTCCGAGGAGGAGGCTCACGTTCGGCCCTCCTCCAAGGCGGCGACGATCTCGGCGTCGGGCGCGCCCCGCTGGACGAGCGGGAGGAGAGGTCCCTGGAGGAGCCGCCTCGAGAGCCGACCCAGGAGATCGAGGTGCGCGCGGTGCGACGGCGGGACGAAGAAGAAGAGTCGGGTCACCGGCACGCCGTCGGGGGTGGGCTCGGCGGGCGCGAACGGCCCGTCGAGGAAGAGGAGGGCGAGGAACGCGGCGTCCGCTCCGAGCGTCACCCGGGAGGCGAAGTGCGAGAGGCCGAGTCCGTGGCCCACCGGGGCCCAGTGCACGCCTGCGGGCTCGTCGAGCCACGAGGCGAGGAGCTCCTCATGAGGTCCCGAGAGCCCCGGACGGGATCGAAGCACCCGCCGGATCGCATCCGGGACGCCCGCCGGGTCGATGGCGCGTCGGATCCCGCCGGCCTCGAGCAGCCGCGCGAGATCGAGGTCGGTCGCGAGCGCGCCCTTCGTCGGCGCGAGGAAGCCGGTGCGCGCCGTCCGGCCGTGGGTCGCCGCCCACGCCGCGACCCGCGCCCGGTCGAACAGGAGCCCGCCGCGGTCCGGGGTCGCCGGGAGGCCCTCTCGCCGGACCCACTCCTCGACGACGCGCTCCGCGACGCCGAACGACTCCGCAACCTGGACGATGCTCAAGTACATGGTTCACCGGCGCTCGACGAGGCGCAGCCGTCGTCCGTTCAGCGTCCGCCTCCGAGTGCGAGGAGCGAGACCGCGACCAGGCCCAGGAGCAGGTACAAGAGGTAGGACTGCACGCGGCCGTGCTGCAGGCGGCGGACGCGTCCGGAGAGCCGCAGGACCAGCCGAGCGAGCGGCGCCACGACCCGGTCGAGCACCGGCTCCGTCGGATGTTCCTCGTGCCGGGAACGGGCGGGAAAGGGGCCGACCGGCGGCTCGACGTGGCGCACCGGACGGAGAAGGCCGGCGAACCACCCGGTGAGGATCCCCGCGAACGACCCCGCCGTGTACTGCATGCGGGGGGTCGGCGCGGCGTATCCGCAGTCCCAGGTGGGGCCCGACGCCCAGCCGTTCCTCCTCGACCGGCCGAAGAGCACGAGCGCCGCGGTGACGCCCAGCACGACGAGCCCCACGTGGATCGCCGAGAGCGTCGCGAGGGACGCGGGGGCGGAGGTCCTCGCGAGGGACGCGTCCCAGGCGCCGACCGCCGCCGAGACGGCCGGCCACACGAGGACCGGGGCGAGGCCGATGCCGACGCAGCACGCCGCGAGCACGCCCATCGGGACCCGGAGCGAGAGCTCGCACTCGTTCGCCCGCGCCGCGGCCTCCGATCGTGCCGCACCGAGGAACACGACGCCGCACGCCTTCACGAAGCAGGCGAGCGCGAGGGCGCCCGTCGCGGCCAACGCGACGATCGCGACGATCGCCCCCGTCGTCGCGACGGTCGGATGGACCGCGGCGTCGAGCAGCCCCCGGTAGAGCAGCCACTCGCTCACGAAGCCGTTGAGCGGCGGGAGCCCCGAGATCGCCACGGCCCCGAGCGTGAAGAACACCGCCGTGTACGGCATCCTCCGCCAGAGCCCGCCGAGTCGGCTCATCTCCCGCGTCCCGGTCGCGCGGACGACCGCGCCGGCGCCCAGGAACAGGAGCGACTTGAAGAGCCCGTGGTTCCACACGTGGAGCAGCCCCCCCCCGAGGGCCAGCGCGCCCCACGCGGGGTGGCCGGCACAGACCGCGACGAGCGCGAAGCCGACCCCGAGCAGGATGATCCCCACGTTCTCGACGCTGTGGTACGCGAGGAGCCGCTTCACGTCGTGCTGCGCGAGCGCGAACAGGACGCCCAGCACCGCGCTCGTGGCGCCGATCCCGACGACGGTCCACGCCGCCGCGACCGGGACGGGCAGCCACCCGCCGAACCGGACGATGCCGTACACGCCCATCTTGATCGCCACGCCCGACATGACGGCCGAGACGTGGCTCGGCGCGCTGCCGTGCGCCGAAGGCAGCCACACGTGCAGCGGAAACCACCCCGCCTTCACCCCGAACCCGAGGAGAGCCAGCCAGTAGAGCGGCGCGAGGTCCGCCCGGTCCTTCACGGGTCCGAGCTCCCAGGTCCCCGTGCGGGCGGCCAGGAGCGCGAAGAACGCGAAGAGCAGGAGCGTGCCCGCGTGGGAGCAGGCGAGGTAGAGCCACCCGGCGTCGCGCACGTCCGGGCGCTGGGGCTCGAGGACGATCAGGAAGAACGCGGATACGGCGAACGCTTCCCAGGCGACGAGGAGGTGCAGACCGTTCGCCGCGAGGAGGACGCCCGCCATCGAGAGGAAGAGCAGGCTCCACCACGAGCGGCCTGCCGGCCCCGAGACCGGATGCGCGCGGTCCGACCAGTAGGCACGGGCGTACGCGGCCGCGGCGCCCCCCACGACGGCGACGAGGACCAGGAAGAAGGCGCTCAGACCGTCCAGGCGGAGGCGCACCAGGTCGCCGGCGATCGGGAACGAGCTGCGCCACGTCCACGCGCGGCCCGTGGCGAGGACCTCGACGGAGGCCACGAGCCACGCCCCACTCCCCGCGAGCACGAGGGCGAGCCAGAGACGGCTCGACTTCCGTCCCACGCTCGCAGCGAGGAGGAACGCGACTGCGGCGGCTCCGAGGAGCGTGCCCGTGGTCACGCCCGGTCCCCTCCGGGCGCACCCTCCTCCGTCCGAACCGCCGCGACGTCACGAGCCACGTGTGGGTCCAAACGCCGGGCGGGCCTCGTCGACGATCCGGCAGCGTCTCACTGATACGCGCGGCCCGACCCGGCGGGGAGGGATTTCCGATGGGCGGTGCCCCGGCGCCCGGGGGGCGCGCGGCACGCCGCAGGAAGACGCGAACCGCGTGGCCCGGCACTTCGCGGCGGCGAAGCGACCGCCGGTGGGCGGCCGCCCGCCGATGGGGGCGCCGGCGCGAGACGCCCCCTCCCGAGCCGGTCGCGCGGGCCTCACCCCGGACGGGACCGAGGGGTACGGTGAGCGCATGGCCGACCCCGAGCGCGAGTACCACCCGTTCACCCGCCTGATCCACGGGCGCATGCACAGCGAACACTGGCGGTACGAGGACCACATCGTCCCGCCGATCAGCAGCAGCGCGGCCTACCGCCTCGAGTCGGCGGAGCGCGGCGCCGAGGGGTTCGTCGAGTTCGCGAACCCCGAGTTCAACCGTGACCAGCACGCGCCCATCTACGTCTACGACCGTCTCGACGAGCCGGTCCGCGGCATGCTCGAGGAGAACCTCGCGGAGGCCGAGGGCGGGAAGCGGTGCGTCTGCTTCTCGACCGGGATGGCGGCGATCAGCGCGGCGCTCGGCGTTCTCTCGCGCAGCGGCGACCGCGTCGTCGCGCACCGGGCCCTCTACGGCTGCACGTACTCGCTCCTGACGAACTGGTTCCCGCGCCTCGGGATCGCGGTCGACTTCGTGGACATGACCGACCTCGACGCGCTCGCGCGCGCGATCGAGCCGCCCGACACGATGGTGGTCTACTTCGAGACGCCCACGAACCCGACGCTCGAGGTGATCGACGTGCACGGCGTCGCCGAGGTGGTGCGTCGCGCCAACGAGAAGCGCGACGTGGCCCGACGCCGCATCTTCACCGTCGTGGACAACACCTTCGCCACGCCCTTCGGCCAGCGGCCGCTCTCCCTCGGCGCGAACGTCGTGGTCGAGAGCCTCACGAAGAACCTGAACGGCTTCGGGACCGACATGGGCGGCGCCGTCGTCTGCGGCCGCCTGCTCTACCCGGACCTCCTCCTCTACCGGAAGGACTTCGGCGCCGCGCTCTCGCCCAAGGCCGCGTGGCCGGTGCTCGTCCACGGCCTGCCGACCCTCCCCGTACGGACGCGGCGCCAGCAGGAGAGCGCGCTCGAGATCGCGCGCTTCCTCGAGGGGCACCCCGACGTCCTCCGCGTCCGCTACCCGGGTCTCCCCTCGCACCCGCACCACGAGATCGCCACGCGCCAGATGACGGACCCGTCCGGCCGGTTCGCTCCGGGGATCCTGATCTACTTCGTGCTCCGGGGCGAGCCCGCGGAGGCGAGGGCCCGGGGCGCCCGCCTGATCGACCGGCTCGCGAAGGACTCGCTCGCGATCACGCTCGCCGTGAGCCTCGGCCAGGTCCGGACGCTCGTCGAGCACCCGTCCTCGATGACCCACGCGCCGATCCCCGTGGAGGCGCAGGTCCGCGCCGGGATCGACCCCGGCGGCATCCGCCTCTCGATCGGCCTCGAGGACCCGGCCGACCTGATCCGCGACCTCGAGTCGGCCCTGAGGCCCTGAGGCCCTCTGTGCGCCCGGACCGCGCGACCGCCGCGACGGTGCGGTGGCGCGGCCGGCCGAAGCCGGCCGCGCCCCGCGAAGGCGGCTGCCCGCTCTCCTTCTCGGGCTCCACGCGAGGGGCACCCGCCCTCCGCCCCCAGAGGGGCCTCGCGGCCCCTGAGGCGCCCGGGAGACCGGGACGCCTTCTCCCTCTTCAGCGCAGTCCCGCGTCGATCCGGACACCCCGGCGCCCGGGACTTCTTGCCCAAGACGCGGTTCGCGGTAGAAGCAAGGGGTGACCCAGGGGGACGGCCGCGAGTCTTTGCGACCCGGGCCCGGCCGCGACGGCGAGCCGGAGGGTTCGGACGGCGTCGGCGCGGGACGACCCGGGCCGGGCGCTCCGGACGACGACCCGGACCTCGTCCGGCGGGCCCGCGCGGGCGACGAGGAGGCGGCCCGGAGGCTCTACGAGCGCCACGCGAAGCCGCTCCGGCGCCGCGTGGTCGCGGGGCTCTCCCCGCGCCTCCGCCAGAAGATCGCCGCGTCGGACATCCTGCAGGAGGCGGTCCTCGAGGCGTTCCGGTCGCTGCCCGAGTTCCCCGGCGACGCGGAGGAGGACTTCCGCCGCTGGCTCCGGCGCATCCTCGAGAACCAGATGAAGGACGCGGTGCGCCGCTTCGCGGCCCAGAAGCGCGACACCCGGCGCGAGCAGCCGTTCCCGGCCCCCCCGGCCGCGACGGGCCCGACGCCGAGCCGCCTCGCGATGTCGGCGGAGCAACGCGCGGCGGTCTGGGCGGCGCTCGACCGGCTGCGGCCCGACTACGCGCAGGTGATCCGGATGGTCCACGAGAACGGGCTTCCGATGGCCGAGGTCGCCCGCGTCCTCGACCGCAGCGCGGAGGCGGCGCGCAAGCTCTACGCCCGGGCGATCGCGGCGCTTGCCCGCGAGATGGGCGGCCTGGGAGAGTCCACGGACCGTGAGCCGACCGACGGATGACGACCGGGCGGACGACGTGGTGGCCGAGGTGCAGTCGCGCCTCGAGCGGGGGGAGCCCGTGGACCTCGCGGCCGTGCTCGAGCGACACGCCGACCTGTACGACCGCCTCGCGCCGCGCCTCGCGGCGCTCCGGCTCCTCGCGGCCGCGTACGCGTCGTTGGGCTCGGTCGTCCCCGGCGCGGCGGGCGCGCGGCTCGCCCCCGGCGCGCGCCTCGGCCCGTATCGGCTGGAGGCGGTCCTCGCACGGGGGGGGATGGGTACGGTGTACCGCGCGGTCGTCGAGGAGGACGGGGTGGGGCTCCCGCGCGGGAGCCCCGTCGCGGTGAAGGTCGTGGACACGGGCCTCGCCGCGCGCGAGCTCGAGGCGCGGCTCGTGCGCGAGGCCGCCGCGGGACGACGGGTCCGGCACGAGAACGTGGTGGCGACGCTCGGCGCGGCCACGACGACCGCGAACGGGACGCGGGTCTCCTACGTCGCGACGGAGCTGGTCGAGGGCGAGACGATCCGCCAGGTGCTCCTGCGCGAGGGCCCCCTGCCCGAGACGCGCGTGCTCGACGTCGCCGCGCAGCTCGTTCGGGGGCTCGTGGCGATCCACGCCGAGGCGATCGTCCACCGCGACCTCAAGCCCGAAAACGTCGTGATCACGCCCGAGGGCCGCGCGCGGATCATGGACCTCGGCCTCGCGCGGCTGCTCGACGCGTCGGCGTCCTTGACGGCCGAGGGTCAGTTCGCCGGCTCCGTCGCGTACGCCGCGCCGGAACAGCTCCGCGGCGAGCGGGTCGGGCCGGCGGCCGACCTCTTCGCACTCGGGGTGCTCCTCTTCGAGCTCCTGTCGGGCGCGCACCCCTGGGGGGAACGACCGCTCACGACGCGTCTCGCGGCCGGGGCCGCCGAGCGTCCCGCCCCGGAGCTCGCCTCGGAGACGGGCGTCTCCCCGTTCCTGGCGGCGGTGGTGGGGACGCTCCTCGCGCCGTCGCCCGACGATCGCTTCTCGTCGGCCGCCGTGCTCGCGCGGCTCCTCGAAGAGGGGACGGCGTCGTCGTGGTGGACCGCGCGTGTCGAGGCCGAACGCCGCGACGCGGCGTGCCGGCCGGCGCGGCTCGCGCGGCCCGCCGCGCGCCTGTGCGGTCGCGCACCGGAACGGCGGGTCCTCGCGGAGGCCGCGCGCGACCTCGCGTCGCACCGCGGCGCCGCGTGGCTCTTCGACGGAGAGTCGGGCGCCGGCGTGACCCACCTCCTCGCCGCGTGGGTGGACGCCGACGTGCCGTCGGGCGTGGACGTCCTCTACGGCGATTTCAGCACGCGCCCCGGCGTGGGCGCGGTCGCCTCGGCGCTCGGCGGCGCGGCCGAGCCCGCGTGCGACGCGGCGCCGCTCGTGGACGAGGTGCGGCGCCGGGCGACGGCCCGTCCGACCGTGCTCGTGCTCGAGCACGTGGAGGCGGCGGACCGCGACGGCCGGGCGCTCGCCGAGAGGATCGCGAGCGTCGCCTCGGGGGTCCCGCTCCTCCTCGTCCTGACCGCCGCCACGCACGCGGGGGCCCGCGCGAGCCTGCCCCCGGCGAGAGCGCACCGTCTCCCCCGGCTCGGAAGGCGCGTGATGGAGGAGATCCTGTCCGACCTCGGCGCGTCCGCGTGGGTCGAGGGCCCCGTCGCGCGTCGCTTGCTCTCGTGGGCGGACGGCCTCCCGGGGACGCTCGTCGAGATCGCGCGCGGCCTCGAGGCCGCCGGCCGGTTCGCCCGCGACGACGAGGGACGGCTGGAAGTCGTGGCCCCCTTCGACGACGACGCTCCTCCGGCCGAGGTGCGCCGCCTGGCCGAGGCGCGTCTCCTCCTGCTCCGTACGGAGGAGCGCGACCTCCTCGACCTCGCGTCGGTCGTCGGGACGACGTTTTGCGCCGGGGAGCTCGCGAGGGCGCTCGGACGGGCGAACGCGTCGGTCCTCCGGGACCTCGCGCGGGTCGAACGACGCACGGGGATCGTCGTCGCCGACGCCCCCCACCACCGCTTCGCGCATCGGCTCGACCGCGAAGCGCTCCTCGCCGACCTCGCGCCCGAGGCCAGGACCGCGTACCGCGCCCTCCTGGCGTCCCCCCCGTCCACGTAGACCCGTCCCGGGCGACGAGCCCGCGCCACGAGGCGGCGCGGCGGCGCCCCGATCTCTCAGCGGCCGGGTGCCGGTCGGCGGGGGCGCTCGTAACAGGCGCGGCCGGGGTGGCCGCAGGTGGAGGGCCCTACGGCGGCACGGTCGGGGCCCAGCGGCTCGCAGGTGCGCTCGCACCACCAGACGGCGGTCGGCACGTCGTTCTCGCGCGCGTGCGCCTCCGGGAGGCCGAGCCAGGAGGTCTTCGTCTTGAGGAAGACGCAGCGGTGGACGAGGTCGCGCTCGACCCGATCGCGGTACGTCATCACGTCCTCCTCCAGGCCTTCTCGATCGCGCGCCGCACCACGGCGCGGACGATCGGGACCTTGTAGGCCGTTCCGGCGAGGGGCGTCGCGCCCTCGACGGCCGCGTCCGCCGCGTCCCCGGCGAGGTCCTTCGACCACGCCCGTCCCGTGAGCGCCTGCTCGGCGCCGGTCGCGCGCCACGGCGTCGGCGCGACGGCACCGAGCCAGACGGACGCGTCCTTCACCGTGTCGCCCTCGCGCACGAGGCGCACGGCAGAGGAGGCGAGCGCCCAGTCGAACGCCGCGCGCTGGCGGACCTCCTCGTACGCGTCCACCTGACCCCGACCGACGTCGTCGCCGGGGACGACGAGGTGCGAGATCACGCCGCCGTCGGGGAGCGCGAGGTCCTCGGCGCGCCCGCGCACCTGCTCCGTGTGCCAGAGCGTCCGGAGCGGATGCGGTTCGTGACGGTCGGGCGCGGCGGGCGTCACGACGTACACGGTCGCGTCGAGCGCACAGAGCACCGGCGCGACGCTCGACGGGTGCGCCGAGGCGCACGTCTCGTTCGCGAAGACGCCCGCGACTTCCTGTACCGCGCCGTCGCGCCGCGTCGAGCAGAACGTCGCACCGCGCCGGAAGCACGGCGACGACGCGAACCGGTAATAGCCGCAGCGGGTGTGCTGCGCGAGGTTCCCGGCGATCGTCGCGCGGTGGCGGATCTGGGGGCTCGCGGCGGCGGCCGCCGCCTCCCCGAGGCTCGGGGCCCGCTCCTTCACGACGTCCGAGCGCGCGAGGTCGTCGAGCGTCGCGAGGGCCCCGATCCAGAGACCCGCGCCCTCGGCGCGCACGTCCCGAAGGTCCCCCTCGACGTCGAGGAGCGCCACGAGACGCGCGGGCTCGACGAGGCGCTCCTTCATGCGTCCGAGGAGGTCGGTCCCCCCCGCGTGGAGCACCGCGTCGCCGGAGCCCCCGAGCGCCTCCACCGCGGCCGACAGGGTCTTCGGACGGTCGTATCGGAACGCCTTCATCCGACCCTCCCCAGCGCCGCGAGGACGCGCGCGGGCGTCATCGGGAGCTCCGTGACCTGCACGCCCAGCGCGTGGTAGACCGCGTTCGCGATCGCCGCCGCGGTCGGCACGGTGACCGGCTCGCCGAGGCCCATCATGCCGGCGTTGTTGAAGCCGCTCGCGACGGACGTCAGGACCGCGTCGATCTCGGGCACGTCCTCCATGCCCGCGATCTTGTACGTGTCGAGCGTCGCGTTCACCATGTCGCCCGTGTAGGGATCGAGGCGACGCTCCTCGTAGAGCGCGTATGAGACGCCCTGGATCACGCCGCCGTTCACCTGGCTCCGCGCGGTCAGGGCGTCTACGACACGCCCGCAGTCGTGCACCGCCACGACCTTCTCGACGCGGATCACGCCGGTCTCGGTGTCGACCGCGACGCGCGCGAGCTGGCAGCCCGCGGTCTCGTGGTCGTACCCCTCGTAGTTCGGACGCCGCTCACCGAACACCTGGAGCCCCTCGTCGCCGAGGAGACCGCACGCCTCCTCGAACGTCGCCTTCTCGCCGCCGGGGCCCGCGAAGCCGCCGTCCGCGAGCGTCACGTCGCCCGCGCCGACGCCCCACGTCTCGGCCAGCTTCTTCGCGAGTCCCTCGCGGGCGCGGAGCCCCGCCTCGCGCGCGGCCGGGCCGAGCGAGGGAGCCGTCGTGCTCCCGCCGCTTCCCGGTCCGGGCGGGTACGTGGTGTCGCCGATCCGCACGTCCACGCGCGAGGGCGCGATGCCGAGCTCTTCGGCGGCGAGGATCGCGAGCAGGGTGCGGGTCCCGGTCCCGATGTCCTGCGCGCCGTTCATCAGCGTGACCGTGCCGTCGCGGCCGACGCGGACGTCCACGCGCCAGCGCCCGCCTCCGGCCTGGTACCAGAGGCCGGCGGCACAGCCGACGCCGCGGCGCACGGGGCCGTCGCCCTTCCCGGGCCAGCGCTTCCGCGCCTCCGACCACCCGAACCGCTCGGCGCCGATCCGCCACTCTGCCCGGCGGACGGGATGCGGATCGTTCTTCATCCGCACGGCCAGCGGGTCGAGCCCGGCCGTCGTCGCGTAGCGCTCGATCGCGCCCTCCAGCGCGAACACGCCCTGCGGGTGCCCGGGCGCGCGGAACGCCACGCCGCGCATCGTGAACGTCGGCACGGTCGCCTGGCGCATCCGGATGATCGGGATCCGGTACACGCGCGTGTTCGCGCACCCCGCGCCGCCCGTGCCGTTGCCCGCGGTGCCCGTGGTCTCGCCGACGAGCACTTGGAGCGTCCCGTCCTTCGTGCCGCCGAGCTTCAGGCGTTGGATCGAGTCGGGGCGGTTGCCGCCCACGAGGTGCTCCTCACGGCGCGGCAGCATGCCGTGCACGGGACGCCCGAGCTCCTTCGCGAAGGCCGCGGTGATCGTGTCCCACTCCTGGAAGCCGAACTTCGACCCGAACCCGCCGCCCATGTGCGGCGTCAGGACGCGGAGCCGGCCCGCCGGGACGCCGAGGTGGGAGGCGAGCCCGCCGTACGACCCCGTCGCCTGGGTCGAGGCCCACACCGTCGCTCCGCCGTCTCCGTCCACGCGGCAGACGACGCCGTGCGGCTCGAGGCAGGAGTGCGTCTGGATCTGGGTCCGCCACTCCCCCTCCACCACGACCTCGGCGGCGGCGAGGGCCTCGTCGGCCTTCTCGGGGTCCCGGCTCATGCGGTCGTCCCAGGCGAGGTCGCCCGGGCTCACCTTCGGCGCGCCCTCCTTCAGGGCGTCGTCCACCGTGACGGCGTGCGGGAGCACGTCGTACGTCACCCCGATCGCATGGAGCGCGTCATCGAGGACCTCGCGTGACTCCGCCGCCACGGCCGCGACGATCTGGCCCGCGTACGTCACCTCGCGGCCCTCGAAGGTCCGGACCGAGAGCACGCCGGCGAGCGCGCGCGCGGGCGCGGCGTCCACCGACACGACCTTCGCGTGCGCGTGCGGCGAGACGACGAACCCGGCCCAGGCCATCCGCTCGGGGTACGCGTCCATCGTGTACCTCGCGGCCCCGGTCGCCTTCACGAGGCCGTCGAGCCGCGGCACGTCGGTGCCGACGACGCGGAGCCGTGCGTCGAGCCCCCACGGCGGCGCGTCCAGCTCGTCGATCTCGACCGTGAGGTCCTTCTCGGCCCCGTCGATGCCCGCCTTGAACGTCACGCGCCGGCCCATCTCACGCCTCCTTCGCCGCGCGGAGGGCCGCGCGTACGACGTGCGGGTGGGTGCCGCAGCGACAGAGGTTGCCGGCCGTCGCGGCGCGCGCCTGACCGGGGGTGAGGGAGCGGCCGTGCGCCCCCAGCGCCCACGCGGCGGACATCACCATGCCGGGCGTGCAGAACCCGCACTGCGCGGCGTCCTCGGCGACGAAGGCCGTCTGGACCGCGTGCGGCGCGTCCGGCGTCCCCAGGCCCTCGACCGTGACCACCTCGCGGCCCTCGGCCTCCACGGCGAGCACGCTGCACGCGTACACCGTCTTTCCGTCGAGCCAGACCGTGCACGCGCCGCAGGTGCCACGCTCGCACACGGGCTTCGCGCCCGTCAGGCCGAGCGGCGGGAGCCGGAGGGCGTCGAGGAGCGTGCGCCGGGGCTCCGCGAGGAAGGAGCGTTCCTTCCCGTTCAGGCGGAGCTTCACCGTGACCGCACCGGGCCCCTGGCTCGGCACGCGCGCGTTCGCCTCGTCGGCGAAGGCGCCGATCGACCGGGAGAGCGCGCCCGTCGCCGCGACGAGCCCGGCGCCCTTCATCAGCGCGCGTCGCGACACGAGGCGGCGCCCCTCGGACCTCGAATCCCGTCCCGGGTCGGCCATGACCGCTCCTCGGGCGCCGTTCCCCCGCGGGCGCCGCCGCGACCGTACGGCGCTCGCGGGGCGCGGTCAATGCGACCGGCACGGGGCGCGTTCGAACGCCTTCCGGGGCCTCACGGGACCTGGAGGCGGATGTGGATCTGGGAGCCCGCCGTCGTCGCGTCGAGCGGGCCGGGCCGCCTCCACGTCCCGTGGTCCGTCGCCACCTCCACGTCGTAGGTCCCGGTCGGGATCCGCCCCGACACCTCGTTCCCGCCGGCCGCCGTGAACGTGAGCCCGTTTCCGGTGACCCGCGCGCCGTCCTCGTGGCGGAAGAGCCGCACGGCGACCGACGTGCCCGGACGAACCGCCGGGAGCGCGCCCTGGAACACCACGCCCGCGTCGGGCGGCGGGACGTCGAACGGTCCTTCGCCCTCGCCCGGGACCTCGAGCGACGCGATCGCCCGTTCGAACACGACGAGCACCGACGCCCTTCGCCGGGGGAGCGTGATCGTGACCTCCGGGCGACCGTCGTCGCCTCGGTCCGCGGGTGGCTCCTCGAGGTGCACGAGCCCGTACGCCGGCGCGCCCTCGGTTCTCGCCTCGATCCGCACGACCGGCGGCGCGTCCGCGGGGAGCGCGAGTCGGACGAAGCGCGTCCCCGCGCCGCCGGGGACCAGCACGTACACGGCCTCGAACGTGCGCCGGTCCGTGGACGAGACGCGAACCGCGGGCACGCCCTCGACCTCGACCTCGACCGCGCGGTCGAGCGCGGGGACCGACGGCACGAGCGCGATGCCGGCGCGGCTGCGCGCGGTCCACGCGAGCGGCAGCGGCAGGTCGCTCAGCCGGACGGTGACCGGGCGGTCGTCCACGACGGCGCTCGCCTCCGCGGGCACCAGCCCCACCTGGAGCGGCGACTCGACGGCCGGCTCGAGCTCGAGCACGCGGGGCTGGCCGCCCTCGGCCAGGGGGACGCGGCTGGGAACGACGAGGGGGCCGTCGTCGGATGCCTCGACGCCGCCCTGGGGCTCGAACGTGCCGCGGCGGAGCCGTCCGTAGAGGAAGACCTCGTCGTGCCACACGGAGGGGTCGAGGTGGAGGATCGCGAGTCGCCCCTGGTTCCCGAGGACCGCGACGAGCGAGACGGCCGGCCCGCCGTCCACGGGCCGGACCACCCAGGCGCGTCCCGGCCTCAGCTCGTGCACGGAGGTCCCGACGTACAGCGCGTACCGCCGGCCGATGCGGACGATGGGCGGGGCGGCGTCGGAGGCGATCGTCGGCGGCGAGCTCCCGAGGTGGAGCATCGTCCACCCGTCCGGACCCTCCACCTCGAAGACGCCGTCGGGCGCGCCGGGCGCGGCGTACACGTCCACGCCCTCGGCGGGCACGGCCACGAGCGGGTGGCGTCTCGAAGGATCGGCGCGCGGGACGAGCACGAGGCCCGCGGGCGGGTCGCCCGGCTCCAGGCTCGCGACGACGATCCGAGGGCCCTCGACCGTGCGCCCTCCGCAGGTGGCGACGAGCGGGAGGAGCGTCAACAGGAGGACGGACGGCAGGGCCGAGACGCGCATGGAGCTCATTCTCGCGGGCCGACCGACGCGCCAAAGGCCCGCGCCGAGGCGGCCAGCGCCCCGAGCCGCTCGCGAAGGGCGTGCCCCGTGGGACCGGGCTCGACGATCGCGGCGTCGAAGCCCCGGCCCGCGGCCTCGTACAGACGGTCGGGGGAGACGGCCGCCTCGCAAACCAGTCGCACGTGCTCCCGTACCAGGTCCGTCGAGAACAGCGTCGGGTCGTCCGTGGCGACGGTGACCGGGACGCCCGAGGCGATCAGACGCCGGACCGGGTGCTCGGCGACGGAGGCGACGACCCCGAGGGCCTCGTTCGAGGACGGGCACACCTCGAGGACCACCCCCTCCCGCGCGAGGCGCTCCACGAGGCGCGGGTCCTCGACGGCACGGGTCCCGTGGCCGATACGCCGGGCGCCGTAGCGGTCGAGCGCGCCGGCGACGCTGTCGGGCCCGGCCCCCTCGCCGGCGTGCGCGAGGACCGCCAGTCCCTCGGCGCGCGCGCGCGCGAAGACGGGCTCGAACGCGGGCTCGAAGGCGATCGCCTGCTCGTCGCCCGCGAGGTCGAGCGCCACGACGCCCGCGCCGCGGCGCCTCAAGGCCACGTCGAGCGTCTCCTCCGCGACGGACCGCGCGAGCGTGCGCGGGAAGTCCAGGACGATCCGGGAGGTGACGTCGTGCCGCCGCTCCGCCTCGTGTCGGGCCGAGAGCAGCGCGTCGAACATGGACGCCTCGTCGGCACCGCGCACGAGGTGGCTCCACGGGGTCACGCGGAGCTCCACGTGGCGGGCGCCCGCGCGCGCGGCGTCCTCGAGCGCCTCCGACGCCGCGCGGGCGAACGCGTCGGGGGAGAGGACGAGCTCGAAGAGCCCGATCACGAAGGAGACGAACGCGGAGAGGTCCTGGAACGCGAAGCCCTCCGCCACGGCGCGCTCGGCGCGCGACCGCACGGGCGCGTCCGCGCGCCGCGCGAGGTCCACGATCGTCCCGGGACGGAGCGCGCCCATCAGGTGGAGGTGCAGGTCGGGCTTCGGGAGCGCGCGGAAGGCCGCGGCGAGCGCGTCAGACACGGACCGGCTCCTCCCGACGCGGTCGTCGGACGGCGAGGCGTTTCGCGAGCGCGCGACCGGTGTGGCTCGCGCGCCGGGCGCGGGCGATCTGGCGCGGCGTGCCCGCGGCCACGACGCGGCCTCCGCGTTCGCCGCCCTCGGGGCCGAGGTCGATCACGTGATCGACCTGCGCCACGAGGTCGAGGTCGTGCTCGATCACCACGACCGTGTCGCCGCGGTCCACCAGACGCCGGAGCACGCGGAGCAGTCGGTCCACGTCCTCGCCGTGCAGGCCGATCGTCGGCTCGTCGAGCACGTACAGCGTGGCGCCCGCGCGCGTGGTTCGTCCGAGCTCGGTGACCAGCTTCAGCCGCTGCGCCTCCCCGCCGGAGAGGGTCGTCGAGGGCTGTCCGAGCGTGAGGTACCCGAGGCCGACCTCGTTCATCAGCTCGACGAACGGCGCCACGCGGGGGAAGTCCCGAAAGACCTCGGCCGCCTCGGCGAACGTGAGGTCGAGGAGGGCGGCGGCGTGGTGGCCCCGCCACGTGACCTCGAGCGTCTCCTCGTCGAACCGCCGGCCGCGGCACCGCTCGCAGGGGACCTCCACGTCGGGGAGGAACGACATCTCGACGGTGATGCGGCCCTTCCCCTCGCACTCCGGGCAGCGGCCCTGTTTCACGTTGAAGGAGAAGCGCCCCGGTCCGTAGCCCCGCGCGCGCGCCTCGCGCGTGCGCGCCAGCGCGCGCCGGATCTCGTCCCAGATCCCGAGGTACGTGGCCGGCACGGAGCGCGGCGTCTTGCCGACGGGCGTCGCGTCCACCTCGAGCGCGCGGCCGAGGTGCGCCACGCCGCGGATCTCGCGGCAGGTCGCGAACCGGCCGCGGTCGCCGTCCAGCCGGTGGCGGACGCCCGCGTAGAGGACCTCCCGGACGAGCGTGGACTTGCCCGAGCCCGAGACGCCGGTGACGGCCACGAGGCGTCCGAGCGGGAACGCGACGTCGAGGTCGTCGAGGTTGTGGAGCCGCGCCCCGAGCACCTCGAGCTTCGCCTCGGCCGCGCCGCGCGGCGGCGGCGGGCTCGGGGCCGGGCGCGCGAGCACGCGCCCGGTCGGCGAGGCGGGGTTCTTCGCGAGCTCGTCCGGGGTTCCGGTCGCCACGACGCGGCCGCCCCGGCGCCCGCCACCCGGGCCGAGGTCCACGACGAGGTCGGCGCGACGGATCGTGTCCACGTCGTGCTCCACGACCAGGAGCGAGTTCCCGCGCCGGCGCAGGTCTTCCAGCGCGTCGAGCAGACGATCGTTGTCGCGCGCGTGGAGCCCGATGGTGGGCTCGTCGAGCACGTAGCACACGCCGCGGAGGTTGCTCCCGAGCTGCGCCGCGAGGCGGATGCGCTGCATCTCGCCGCCCGAGAGCGTCGTCGCGCTCCGGTCGAGGGCGAGGTACCCGAGCCCGAGGCCGTCGAGGAACGCGACGCGCTCGCGGATCTCGGCCACGATCGGGCGCGCGACGGCCGCGTCGCGCCCCTCGAGCTCCAGGTCCTCGATCGCGCTCGTGAAGCGCTCGACCGGCAGCGCGAGGAGCTCGGGGAGAGAACGGCCGCCCACGCGGACCGCGCGCGCCTCCGGCCGGAGGCGCGACCCGCCGCACGTCGCGCACGGCCGGTGCGTCGCGTAGCGTCCGAACCAGTCCACGGCGACGAGGTCCTGCGCGGCGCCCTCGAGCCAGGCCTCGAGCCGCTCGGCGGCGCCGGCGAACCCCCGGCCGCCGTGCAGCA
The DNA here is from genome assembly GCA_963752285.1 of uncultured Planctomycetota bacterium. Classification (GTDB taxonomy): domain Bacteria; phylum Planctomycetota; class PLA2; order PLA2; family JAEUHO01; genus CAVVXN01. Next base: position 162,495 of record CAVVXN010000003.1, on the reverse strand, counting down.
GCCGCCGCCGGGCGGCCGCGGGGAGGTCGCGCCAGGGCGCGTTCACGTCCACGCCCGCGCGGGCCTTCGCGTCGCGCACGAACGCGCGGTGGAGCTCGCCGTCGATCCCGAGGGCCGGGAGCGCGCCGGCCTTGACCGAGAGCTCCTCCTCCACCGGCAGCAGCGCGGGGTCCACGGCGGCGCGCACGCCGAGGCCCCGGCAGGCGGGGCACCAACCGCGGTGACTGTTGTGGCTGAAGAAGCGCGGGTCCAGCTCGGGCACCGTCCGTCCGTCGCGCGGACACGTGCGCTCGATCGAGAGCAGGCGGTCGCGGCCGGTGTCGTCCAAGAGGACGAGCGCGCCGTGCCCGAGGTCGAGCGCGCGGTCGAGGACGCGGCGCACCTCGCCGGGCGGCGTCCGCCCGATCTCGACCGTCCCCACGACCGCCTCGACGTCGTGCTCCTGGTACCGGGCGAGGGACGGCGGGGGGTCCGTCCGGACGAGGCGGCCGTCCGCGCGCGCCTCGGCGAGGCCGGCCTGGGCGAGGCGGAGGAACACGTCCCTGTGGAAGCCCTTCCGCCCGAGCACGACGGGCGCGAGGACGCGGACCGTGCGCCCCGCCTGCTCCGTCACCACGCGGTCGTACACCGTCTCGGGCGCGAGGGCCTCGAGGGGCCGGTCGCAGGCCGGGCAGTGCGGGAGCCCGGCGCGCGCGAAGAGCAGCCGGAGGAAGTGCGCGACCTCGGTGATCGTCGCGACGGTGGACCGCCGGCCCCCGCGCGTGCGCCGCTGCTCGATCGCGACCGTCGGGGGGATGCCCTCTACGTGGTCCACGTCCGGGCGCGCGAGCTGGCCCACGAACTGGCGCGCGTAGGCCGAGAGCGTCTCGATGTACCGGCGCTGTCCCTCCGCGAACACGAGGTCGAACGCGAGCGTGGACTTCCCGGAGCCGCTGGGGCCGGTGACCACCACGAAGCGCCCGAGGGGCAGGCGGACGTCCACGTCGTTCAGGTTGTGCTCGCGCGCACCGCGGATCTCGATCGCGTCGGGCGCCCTCACGTGCGCCTCGCCCTCGTCGGGCTTGGCGGGCGGCGGCGCCTCGCGGAGGAAGCGGGCCGTGTGGCCCTCGCCCCGGGCGACCTCGCCGGGCGTCCCGTCCGCCACGACCCGGCCGCCGTCCGGACCGCCCTCCGGGCCGAGGTCCACCACGCGGTCCGCCGCGCGGAGCACGTCCACGTGGTGCTCCACGACGAGCACGGCGTCTCCCTGGTCGGCGAGGCGGCGGAGCGCGCGCACGAGCACCTGCACGTCGTCCAGGTGCAGGCCGGTCGTCGGCTCGTCGAAGATCCAGAGGCGCCGCGCCTTCCCCGCCTCGGCGGAGAGCGCGAGGGCGAGGCGCAGGCGCTGGGCCTCGCCGCTCGAGAGCGTCGCGAGCGACTGCCCCAGACGGAGGTAGCCGAGGCCCACCTCCACGAGCGGGCGCAGCGCGTTCGCGATCTTGCGCTCGCCGGCGAACCGGGCCGCCGCCTCCGACGCGGTGAGGCGCAGGGCGCCGGCGATGTCGAGGCCGTCCACGCGCACCTCGCGGACCTCGGGGCGGAAGCGGGTCCCTCCGCAGTCGGGACACGAGACCTCGACGTCCGAGAGGAACTGCATCTCGATCCGCTCGACGCCCTCGCCCTGGCAGCGCTCGCAACGGCCGCCCGCCACGTTGAACGAGAACGTCGAGGGGGTGAAGCCGCGCGCCTTCGCGACCGCGGACCGCCCGAAGAGGAGGCGCACGCCGTCCCACGCGCCCATCCACGTCGCGACGTTCGCGCGACGTGAGCGCTGGATCGCCGCCTGGTCCACGAGGACGACGTCGTCGAGGTGACGGGCGCCGACCACGGCGTCGTGCGCACCCGGCGTTCCCTCCGGACGGCCGAGCGCGCGGGCCATCGCGAGGTAGAGGACGTCGTGGGCGAGGCTCGACTTGCCGCTCCCGGAGACGCCCGAGAGCACGGTGAGGTCGCCCGGGCACAGGAGGAGGTCCACCGACCTCAGGTTGTGGGCGCGCGCGCCCCGCACGCCCACCTGGGGTGCCCGGGCGGGTCGGACCTCGCGTCGCGGCGCCGTGACGCGCCGCCGCCCGGACAGGTACGCGCCGGTCAGCGACGCCGGGGAGCGGGCCACCTCGGCGGGCGTCCCCGCGGCGACGATCTCGCCACCGCGCTCGCCGGCGCCCGGCCCGAGGTCGATCACGTAGTCGGCGGCCGCGAGGATCACGGGGTCGTGCTCGACGACCACCACCGTGTTCCCCCGCTGCACGAGACGGCGGAGCATCTTGACGAGCCGGTCGTTGTCGCGGGGGTGGAGGCCGACCGAGGGCTCGTCGAGCACGAAGAGCGTGCCCACGAGGTTCGTGCCGATCGCGGCGGTCAGGTTGACCCGCTGGACCTCGCCGCCGGAGAGCGTGCGCGCCTGCCGGTCGAGGGTGAGGTAACCGAGGCCCACGTCCTCGAGACAGCCGAGCCGCGTGCGGATCTCGCCGAGAAGGAGGCCGACGACCTCGTCGTCGTGGCCCGGGAGGGCCTGGTCGAAGAAGGCGCGCGCCGAGCCCACGTCCATCGCGAGGATCTCGGGCAGCGTGCGCTCCGCAACGCGCCACGCGCGCCCCTCCTCGGCGAGACGGGCGCCGCCACAGTCGGGGCACGGCGGGTAGCCCCGGTAGCGCGAGAGCAGGACGCGGACGTGGACGCGGTACGCCTTCCGCGCGAGCCGCCGGAAGAAGCCCGCGACGCCGCCCCAGCCCTTCGGGCCGGCGTCGGGGTCCCCCTCGAGGACGAGTCGGCGGTGCGCCTCGGAGCAGCTTCGACCAGGCGACGTCGGTGGCGACGCCCGTCTCCCGGCACCAGGCGAGGAGGCGCCGCTTCGCGCCGCGGGCCGAGGGCGTCTCGAAGGGCTTCACCGCGCCGTTCGCGAGCGTCCGGGCCGGGTCGGGCACGACGAGGTCCCAGTCGATCCCCGTCGCCCGTCCAAACCCGTGGCAGGTGGCGCACGCGCCGAGCGGGCTGTTGAACGAGAAGAGGTTCGGCGTCGGCGGCGCGAAGCCCCTCTCGCACCAGGGACACGAGAGGCCCTCCGAGAACCGGAGGTCTTGCGCGGGCTCGCCCTCCCGCGCGGGGAGGTGGAACGCGGCCCGGCCCCCGCCGGCCCGGAACGCGGTCTCGAGCGAGTCCACGACGCGCGCGCGCGCGGTCCGACCCGTGACCAGGCGGTCCACGACCACGAACGCGCGGGCCCGGCCCTCGAGGTTCGCCCCGTCGGGCGCCAGGTCCTCGACGACCCGGTCCGCGACGACCCGGCCCGCGCCGCCCGGGTCCTCCGCCGGCCCGGGCACGAGGATGCGCGTGAACCCCGCCTCCTGGAGGTCCTGGACGGCCTCGACCGGACTCCGCCCCGGCCCGAGCGGCAGGTCGAAGCCGACGACCACGCGCCGTCCCGGGGGCAGCGCCTCGAAGGCGTCCGCCGCCCGCTCGGGGGTCTCGGCCTCCACGGCGCGGCCGCATCCAGGGCACGTGAGCCGGGCCACCTTCGCGAAGAGGAGCTTCAGGTGGTCCAGGAGCTCCGACATCGTCCCGACCGTGGACCGGCTGCCGCGAACCGGGCGGGTCCGTTCGATCGCGACCGCGGGGGGGATCCCCTCGACCTGGTCCACGTCCGGACGGTCCATGCGTTCGAGGAACTGGCGGGCGTAGGCCGAGAAGGTCTCGACGTAGCGCCGCTGGCCCTCGGCGTAGAGGGTGTCGAAGGCGAGGGACGACTTCCCGGAGCCCGACACCCCCGTGATCACCGTGAGCGCGCCGAGCGGGATGTCGGCATCGACGGCCTTCAGGTTGTGCTGGCGGGCCCCGCGAATGCGGATGACGTCGCGGGCCGACATGGGCGCGTCATGGTATTCGAAGGTGGACCGCGCGGGTCCCCCGCCGCCCCCAAAGAAGATGCCCCGGCGTTCGAACTCGACGCCGGGGCGGGTAGGAGGCAGGGCAATGCCCGCTGGGTCCCCATGAGGGCAGGATCGGACCCGACGGGTCGTCCGACTTCACGCCGGACGGCCGTAGCCTAACGATTCCCGCCGCGAGCGCAATCCCCCCCCTTCACGCCCCCCCCCAACGCACCGCCGCCAGCCCAAACGCCCCAGCCGCCCCCCCGAAACGAGACGAGGCCCCAGCTCCCTCCCCGGGGCTGGGGCCTCAAGGGCAATGCGGCGAGGCCGAAGGCCGAAGCCGCGAGCCCGCCGAAACGAGAGGCCCCAGCTCCCTCCCGGGGGCCGGGGCCTCGAGGGCAATGCGGCGAGGCCGAAGGCCGAAGCCGCGAGCCCGCCGAAACGAGAGGCCCCAGCTCCCTCCCGGGGGCCGGGGCCTCAAGGGCAATGCGGCGAGGCCGAAGGCCGAAGCCGCGAGCCCGCCGAAACGAGAGGCCCCAGCTCCCTCCCGGGGGCCGGGGCCTCGAGGGCAATGCGGCGAGGCCGAAGGCCGAAGCCGCGAGCCCCCCCCCCGCGTGCGCATGCGGTTGGCGGTCTGAGAGGCCAAAGGAGTGGCCATGACGACGACGCCGCGTGCGAACGCACGCAAGGAGGAGGAAGGGCCGCGAACTGGCCTCTCAGAGCGCCAACTGCCACTGGAAGCGGATTAGGTAGTGGTTGGCGTCGGAGTCGTAACCGAGCGGCACGCCCGGGTACACGTCGAACCAGCCGCCACCCGCCGCGCCGTCGGCCTTCGCGGAGATGTACGTGAAGTCCAGCGTCAGCTTGTTGCCGTGGCCGTTCAGGTAGTAGTTGATCGCACCCGAGATCTCGCTCGTGGTCGGCTTGAGGTCGCCGCCCGCCGCCGCGATCTTGCGGTTGTAGTAGCTCCAACGAGCCGCGATCTCCCACGGCGTGTCCGGGAAGAGGTACCCCGCCTGCACCAGGATCAGGTACCAGTCCTCGTCCAGGATCCCCACGTCGCTCTTGTTGAACTTGTAGTACGTGAAGGCTCCCGTGAACGAGAAGCCGCCGTAGCCCAACGCCACGTCGCCGCCGAACATCAGGCGGTTGCCGATCTTCGTGTGCGGGTGGTCCACGCGCTGCGCGTAGTAGCTGCCCCACACGCCGGCCTCGCCGTACCACGTGCAGCTCTTGAACCGGGTCGCGCCTTCCGTGTAGCCGATCGGCTCCAGGAACGCCCAGTTCAGACGACCGCTGTACATGAAGTTGTCGTTGGTCAGGGGGTTGAGCACGTTGCGGATCGAGTCCCCGCCGTCCCCGTTCGTGACCGCCAGCATGTACTGCCAGTCGTTCGCGCAGCCGAACGTCCCATGGACCATCACGCCCATGTCGCGGTTGCGATCCGTGTAGCCCGGCTGCAGCTGGCCCGTCAGAGACGACGCCATCGAGATGTCCACGAACTGCTGCAGCTCCGGAGCCGTCATCAGCTGACGGGTGCTCGGGATCATGATCTGACCCATCCGGACGTTGAGCAGGTCGCTCATCCCCCACTCGATCCACGCCTCACGCGTGTTCGAGTACTGGTACCAGTTGTTCAGCCACATCGCGCCGTTGAACTGCGCGAGGTAGCCCGCGTACGTCCACGGCAGCCCGTAGAGCGAGCCGCCGTGATGGCCGAAGTCCATCTCGACGTAGTAGCGGACGTTGCACGGAGCCGTGCCGCTGAACTTCAGGATCGAACGCGGCAGTGAGAAGCCCGACAGGTCGCCGCCGCCGGGCAGGCCCGCGGGACCGACCTGCTGGTTCGTCGTCACGACCGTCCGGGGGGCGCGGAAGCCGAGCTGCTCGTCCTTGTCGAACTTGAAGATCTCGTAGCGGGCCTGCAGCGTCAGGTTGATCCTGAGCGTGAAGTCCCCGCCACGGATCCAGAAACCGGAGTCGTACCCGGCGCTGCCCGTGCCACCGACGAGGCTCGCGTCGCTCTGGGCCGACGCGAGATAGTTCGAAACCGCCGTGTCGATGTCGGCGGTCGTCGGCTGGTCGCTCGCGCGCGCCGGCGTCGCGACCCACGCGAGCAGACCGGCGACGACGACCGCCAATGCGATTCGCTTCATGATTTGCCAACCTCCCTTGTCGATCACCGGCGGCTCCGTACCGGCCTGGCCGGTCCCGCCGTTCGCCTGCGATGCGCAAGACACGCGCGCGGGCCTCCTGCAGGGCCCCCGAGAGAGCGTGCCACCCCCACAGTGGGCCCGAAGCCGGTCACAACGCCGTCACCCGCCAACCCCATAAGGCCCCGAGGGACCAAGAGTCCTACCCCAACGCCCCCTCCCGATCCCCCACCCCCCGCACGCCCACGCCCCGCGCCCACCCCGAAACCCGAAACCCAAACCCCCAAGCCGCGAGCCCACCCCCCCGAAGGGCCATGCGGCAAGGCCGAAGGCCGAAGCCGCGAGCCCGCACCTCCGAGGGGCGAGGCGGCAAGGCCGAAGGCCGAAGCCGCGAGCCCCCCCGAAACGAGAAGAGGCCCCAGCTCCCTCCCCGGGGCCGGAGCCTCGAGGGCAATGCGGCGAGGCCAAAGGCCGACGCCGCGAGCCCGCACCTCCGAAGGGCGAGGCGGCAAGGCCGAAGGCCGAAGCCGCGAGCCCCCCCGAAACGAGAAGAGGCCCCAGCTCCCTCCCCGGGGCTGGGGCCTCACAAGGGCAATGCGGCGAGGCCAAAGGCCGACGCCGCGAGCCCGCCCCTACGAAGGGCGAGGCGGCAAGGCCGAAGGCCGAAGCCGCGAGCCCCCCCGAAACGAGAAGAGGCCCCAGCTCCCTCCCCGGGGCTGGGGCCTCACAAGGGCAATGCGGCGAGGCCGAAGGCCGACGCCGCGAGCCCGCCCCCCCGCGTGCGCATGCGGTCGGCGTTCTGAGAGGCCAAAGGAGTGGCCATGACGACGACGCCGCGTGCGAATGCACGCAAGGAGGAGGAAGGGCCGCGAACTGGCCTCTCAGAGCGCCGAACGTTCGCGGCCGTGGGGGGTGGTCAGAGAGCGAGCTGCCACTGGAAGCGGATGAGGTAGTGGTTGGCATCCGAGTCGTAACCGAGCGGCACGCCCGGGTACACGTCGAACCAGCCGCCACCCGCCGCGCCGTCGGCCTTCGCGGAGATGTACGTGAAGTCCAGCGTCAGCTTGTTGCCGTGGCCGTTCAGGTAGTAGTTGATCGCACCCGAGATCTCGCTCGTGGTCGGCTTGAGGTCGCCGCCCGCCGCCGCGATCTTGCGGTTGTAGTAGCTCCAACGAGCCGCGATCTCCCACGGCGTGTCCGGGAAGAGGTACCCCGCCTGCACCAGGATCAGGTACCAGTCCTCGTCCAGGATCCCCACGTCGCTCTTGTTGAACTTGTAGTACGTGAAGGCTCCCGTGAACGAGAAGCCGCCGTAGCCCAACGCCACGTCGCCGCCGAACATCAGGCGGTTGCCGATCTTCGTGTGCGGGTGGTCCACGCGCTGCGCGTAGTAGCTGCCCCACACGCCGGCCTCGCCGTACCACGTGCAGCTCTTGAACCGGGTCGCGCCTTCCGTGTAGCCGATCGGCTCCAGGAACGCCCAGTTCAGACGACCGCTGTACATGAAGTTGTCGTTGGTCAGGGGGTTGAGCACGTTGCGGATCGAGTCCCCGCCGTCCCCGTTCGTGACCGCCAGCATGTACTGCCAGTCGTTCGAGCAGCCGAACGTCCCATGGACCATCACGCCCATGTCGCGGTTGCGATCCGTGTAGCCCGGCTGCAGCTGGCCCGTCAGAGACGACGCCATCGAGATGTCCACGAACTGCTGCAGCTCCGGAGCCGTCATCAGCTGACGGGTGCTCGGGATCATGATCTGACCCATCCGGACGTTGAGCAGGTCGCTCATCCCCCACTCGATCCACGCCTCACGCGTGTTCGAGTACTGGTACCAGTTGTTCAGCCACATCGCGCCGTTGAACTGCGCGAGGTAGCCCGCGTACGTCCACGGCAGCCCGTAGAGCGAGCCGCCGTGATGGCCGAAGTCCATCTCGACGTAGTAGCGGACGTTGCACGGAGCCGTGCCGCTGAACTTCAGGATCGAACGCGGCAGTGAGAAGCCCGACAGGTCGCCGCCGCCGGGCAGGCCCGCCCCGATCCGCTGATTCGCGGTCGTGCCGCGGAAGCCGAGCTGCTCGTCCTTGTCGAACTTGAAGATCTCGTAGCGGGCCTGCAGCGTCAGGTTGATCCTGAGCGTGAAGTCCCCGCCACGGATCCAGAAACCGGAGTCGTACCCGGCGCTGCCCGTGCCACCGACGAGGCTCGCGTCGCTCTGGGCCGACGCGAGATAGTTCGAAACCGCCGTGTCGATGTCGGCGGTCGTCGGCTGGCTGTCGGCCAGCGCAGGGGCCGCGGCCCAGGCCATCAGCCCGACCGCAACCGCCACCAGTGCGATGCGCTTCATCGTGTTCCTTGCCTCCCTGTGTTGCGTCCCGGCGTCTCCTGCCTGTCCTCGGATGGAGCGCCAACCCCGCCGGGACCCCACGGGGCCCTCGGCACCGCGGGTACGAGAGGAAGGATCGGAGGGCGCCCCCCCCGCCTCCAGAGATGAAGGGCGTCCCCGGAGAGGATTTTCGTAAGAAGTTAGGTAGTAGGCGGTCATCCGCCTGTCATCGGAGGGCCCCCGGAACGGCTCGCGAGCGAGCGCGACCCCGCGGCGGGTGTCGATCCCCCCCCGGCGGCCCCCCGGCCCGGTGGCTCGGCGCGGCTGCGGGAGAAGGGGCTCGAAGGCCGCCCGGAGGCCGCTGCGGGGCGAAAAACGGCCTTTCACCGGCGGAGCACGGACGCCCGAGGGGCGCTCGCGCCGCCCGCGAGCGCGTCGCGAGCGCGTCGCGAAGGCGCCCGGGGAGGCACCGGGGAGGCATCGGGATCGCCTCGGGAAGGCGCCGCGCGGCGCGAGACGGGCCACACGCGCGGCTTGGGGCCTGTGAAGGAAGGCGCCGAGGGCCCGAGGCCGAGCGAGGGGGCGCGAGGCAAGGCACGAGGAAGAGGCGACCCCGCCGTGGGTCGCTGACGACGCGCGACGCCGCATCGCGGCGCCGCAGCCGGCCGAAGCCCCGGACTCGATTCCTTCACGGGCTCTCAGACGCCCGGCGCGGTCCCCAGCCGATAGCCCACGCCCCAGACGGTGGACACGAGCCAGGCGTGCTTGCCGAGCTTCCTGCGGATGGAGAGCACGTGGACGTCCACGGTGCGGTCCACGCCCTCGCCGTCGGCGCCGCCGCGGTCCAGGAGCTCGCGGCGCGACAGCGCGCGGTCGCGGTTCGTGGCGAGCTTGTAGAGGATGTCGAACTCCGTGGGCGTCAGGTTCACGGGCTCGCCGTCCACGAGCGCCTCGCGCCGCCCCGGGTGGATCACGAGGTGCTCGGTCTGCACCACGTCCGCGCCTGCGGGACGCGTGCGGCGCAGCACCGCGGTGATCCGAGAGATCAGGAGGCTCGCCTTGAAGTTCGGCTTCCGGATGTAGTCGTCCGCGCCCGCCTCGAAGAACGACTCCTCGAGCTGGTCGTTCAGCTGCGCGGTCAGCACGATGATCGGCAGGTTCGCCGTCTCCGGCTGGCGGCGTAGCTCTCGGCAGACGTCGAGGCCGGTCGGTCCCTTCGGGAGACCGTAGTCGAGCAGGACCAGGTCCGGCTCCCAGCCCCGGACGAGATCGAGCCCCACGGTCCCGTCCCCGGCGCCTCGGGGCTCCATCCCCGCGTCGGAGAGGACCACCGAGAGCAGATCGCGCACGTGCGCGTCGTCTTCGATGACGGCGATCTTCGGGCGTTCGGTCATACGACGTTCCCTCGTGCGTGGGGACGCGGCGCCGGGACCCCTCGCGGTCCTCGAAGCCCCACGGGAGGCCCTCCCCGGCCATTTGTCGCGGTCAGGCTACCACCACGCTCGCGACCTGCGTGGCGATCGAGGGGCCGTTCTCCGTGCGAGCCCGCCGCGGCGCGCCCGGACCGATGTCCCCCCCGGGCGGGAGGATCCGGGTCATGAAACGACTCGGCGATCTGCTGGCCGGTCTCGGTCTCCCGGATGCCGGGGACGGGGTCACCGACGCCCCGCCCGATCGACGTCTGCTCCACGACCTCGGCGCCGACCTGCCCGCGGGGCACCTCCACCTCTGGGGGGGCCCGCGCGGCGCCGGCAAGTCGGCCTTCCTCCTCTCGCTCCTCCACGGGGCGGCGACGGGAGGTCGGCGCGTGCTCTACGCGAGCTACCACCTGCCCGCGGAGACGGTCGCCGTCCGCCTGCTCGCGATGGCGGCGGGCGTCCCGGCGCGCGAGATCACGAGCGGCCCGACGGACCCCGACGCCGCGAAGCGGGTGGCCCGCGCGGGCCACGCGCTCTCGACGCTGCCGTTCTGGGTCGTCGAGGCGCGTGGCTTCTCGGCCGCGTCGCTGGAGGACCGCCTGGTCCGCATGCCCTTCCGCGCCGAGGTCCTCGCGATCGACCTCCTTCAGGCGGTGATCCGGCCGGACGGCGAAGAGCTCGGATCGCTCGTCCGGACGCTCTCGCTGCTCGCCTCGCGCCTCCACCTGGCGATCGTCGCCTGCCTCGAAGCCGACGCGCGCCCGGGCGAGGTCGCACGTCACTGCGACCGCGCGGGCTGGATCGAGCCGGCCGACGCGCCGGGCCGGTCGCACGCCGAGGTGATCGAGAACCGGTACGGTCCGCGCGTCGCCGCGGACTTCCTCATCGACGAGTCCCGCGGCGCGCTCCCGACGATCGTCCCCGACGAGACCGCGCGCCTGTAGCGGCGCGAGGCGCCGCCAACGGGACGCGCCTCCCGGGCGCGGTCGGTCCGTGGACCGTCGCGCCCCGCGCGGCCCCGCCCGGGCTCATCGACCGGGCGGGAAGATCTCGTCCAGTCGGCGGGCGAGGTCACCGTCGATCACGACGTCCACCGCGGCCGCGTTCTCCTCGACGTGGTCGGGATTCGTCGCGCCGACGATCACCGCGTCGATCCCGGGTCGGGCGAGCAGCGATGCGAGCGCGAGCCGCGCCGGCGTGACGCCCGCCTCCTCGGCCAGCGCCACGAACCGCGCGACGCGCGCGGCCGCCTCGGGCGCGAGGTACCGCTTCATGAACACGCCGCGCTCCGGGTCCGCGGCCCGGCTTCCCTCCGGGCGCACGCCGCCCTCGTACTTGCCCGTGAGCACGCCCTGCGCGAGCGGGGAGAAGACGATCTGGCCGACGCCGAGCCGGCGGCAGACGGGCAGCACCTCCTCCTCGATGTCACGCTCGAGCAGGTTGTAGGGGGGCTGGTTCGAGACCGGCCCGTACCCGTTCGCGTCGCGCGCGAGACGAATCGCCTCCTCGATCTGCCCACCGGACCAGACCGAGACGCCCCAGTAGAGGACCTTCCCGTGTCGCACCAGGTCCTCGAACGCCCGAACGGTCTCCTCGAGCGGCGTCTCCGTGTCGTAGCGGTGGCACTGGTAGAGGTCGAGGTAGTCGGTCCCGAGGCGCTGGAGGCTCGCCTCGACCGACTCCGTCACGTGCTTCCGCGAGAGGCCGCGGTCGTTCGGCCCCGATCCCATCGGCCAGAAGCACTTGCTGGCGAGCACGATCGAGGTCCGGTCCACGCCGCGCAGCGCCTCGCCCAACACGCGCTCCGCCTCGCCGCGCGCGTAGACGTCCGCGGTGTCGAACGTCTGGATGCCCCGGTCGAGCGCCGCGCGGACCGTGGAGACGGTCGTCCTGCGATCGACGGACGAGCCGAAGGTGAGCCAGGACCCGAGCACCACCCGGCTCACCTTCAGGCCCGATCGACCGAGCGCCCGGTACTTCATGGCGCGTACGGTACCCGGACCCGACGCGCCCGGCGGCGCGCGGACGAGCGACGGTCCCGGGTCCGCGGCGGGCCTTAGCGCTCGCCGCGCGCCGGGGGCGGCGCGTCGTCCTTCGCGTCCTTCGCGTCCTTCGCGTCCTTGTCGTCCTTCCCGGGACGAACGCCGTCGGGCGCCTCCTTCGGCGCGCGGTCCTTCGCGACCGGCTCGGGCTCGCGCTTCTCGGGCGGCACGAACGCGGTCGGGCGCGCGGCGAAGGTCGGGGCGAACGCGCGTTCGAGCGCGGCGATGGAACCGTCGATGTCGTCCGCCTCGATCAGGAACGTGAGGATGCGGCGCCGGCTCTGCACGAGGACGCGGACCGGCTGGTCCCCGTATCGGAGGATCCTCGCCGGCGCCCCGGCGAAGGTCCCGCTGGCGCCGCCCAGCCTGGCGAGCGTGTAGCCCTGGTCCGCGCTCGCGCGGACCTCGACGCGGAGACCCGGAGCGCGCAGGTAGCAGCCGTCGGGAGAGACCATGCGCACGACCCAGTCGTCGGGCGCGTCACGGACCTCGATGCCCGCGAGCACGTTCACGAACCTGTGGTGCTCCAGGTCGTGGACCTGCCACCCCGCGGGGTCCGTGAGGTCGAAGGTCTGCTCCCCCTCCTGGATCCGCGTGGCCACGATCCGCATCCGACCCGTCGCGCGGGCCGACACGAGGCCGGGATGGCTGTCGGGGCGGTCGGGGTACCCGAAGAACACGTACCGCGCGGCGCCGCCGATCTCGCCGGTCGTCGGGTCCGACGAGATCCAGCGCCCCACCCAGATCTCCGCCCACGAGTGCGCGCCCCAGTCCGAGCCGACGCAGACGTATCCGCTGCAGATGCGCGCCGGGATGCCGACGGCGCGGCAGAGCGTGACGAAGAGCAACGCGTGCTCCGAGCAGTCGCCCTGACCGCAATCGAGGATCTCGAGCGCGCTCGCCTGACCGACCGCCGTGCTCTCCTTCTCCAGGTGCTCGAACACGTAGCGCGCGAGGAGGTAGGACGCCCGCCGGGCGCTCTTCTCGGTGCCGACGATCGAGCGAGCGAGCTTCACGACGCGCGGGTCCTCCGTCTGCATCAGGACCGTCGCCTCGAGGTCTCGCTCGAAGCCCTCGGGCGCGATCGGAAGGGTCGTGTCGGCGGAGGGGTCGTCGTAGCGCGAGAGCACGAGGTGGTAGACCCACCCGGCCTCGTCGCTCCCCTCCAAACCCGCCACCCGGCTCCACGGGGAGTCGGGGAGCTCGGGACGCGCGCGGTCGGGGTCGCTCTGAACGTGGACGTCGAGCCACAGGCGATCGGCGCTCATGACGCGCTCGAGCTGCGGCTTGGAGGGGGTCGTGATGGGCGACTCGGCGGGCTGGACCGCGCGTCGCTCCGCCGCGTCCCGCGCGACGCGCTGCCACACCTGTCCGCGGTCGCTGACGATGCGGACGAACGCGCCCTCGTCGTCGATCCAGATGCGGGAGACCTCGCCGCTCTCCGGGTCGGTCTGCTTCACGACGAACGCGCCGACCCTCGCCGCCTCCCCCCGGCTCGGGTCGAGGACGTCCTCCCGCCCGACGACCTCGAGCCGGTCCGTCGCGACCTTGCGCGCCGTCACGTCGAGGACGGGGAGCGCGAAGCGGTCGCCGACGTGGACCGCGCCCGCGCGGACGCGCGCGCCGAGGAACGCCTCCGCGTCCGCGGGCACCGGGGCGTCCGCCGGCACCTCGATCCGTTCCTCCGTCTTGAACCGCGAGACCCACAGATAGCCCTTGCCGGTCCAGGTCCACTCCGTGACGACGGTGCGGTCCGCCTCCTCGACCGCCGTCTTCATCCACCAGAGCGTGCCGTCGTCGCCCCGTTCGAGGTCGATGGTCGTCACCACCTCGAACACGTCCTTGGTGCCGAGCATGTCGCGGACGCTCGTCTCGGTGACCACCGTCGTGTCGTGGACCGTCTTCTTGCCCTCCCAGGTGGAGGGGGCCCACACCACCTTCTGGTGGCCGAGCTTCTGGCCCCGGAGGAGGATCTCGTACCAGCGCTCGGTCCGGAGCGGCGTCTCCTCGCCGGACTCGGCGCGCGCGGGCGCGCCCAGGATCGGCAGGGCCAGCGTCAGGACGAGCAGGGCGAGGAGGAAGGGCCGGCGGGGCGTCGAGGTCATGTCGCCGGGATGCTACCCGCGGGACCGGGCGGCCCCTTGTGGGGTGCCCCTCGCGGAGATGCTGGAGTGTGGTCATGCCGAGACCTCCGTTCCTCGCCGCCCTCGTCGTCGCGCTCGTGGCGGCCGGATGCGGCGGGCCGGACGGGCGGACAGAGGCCCCGGCGCCGCCCCCGCAGTCGCCCACCTGGCGCCTGACGAAGGCGACCGGCCTCCCCCACGCGATCGCGGCCATCGTCGAGGTCCCCGCCGCCGCGCGCTTCGAGCTCGTCGCCCTGGAGGAGGGCGAGGACCCCCACGTGCTCGCCGAGCGGACCGTGCACGCCGGCGCGGTGCTTCCGCTCGAATGGGCGATCCGCGCCGTCGAGCCCGAGCGCTCCGCAACGCGCGTCCCGCCGCAGGACGCCGAGGCCGCCGGTCGAACCGAGCCCCACCCGGTGCGGGTCGACGGCGCGTTCGAGCACGAGTCGTACGACACCTGGGTCCCGGTGGTCTGGACGAGACCCGGCCTCGGCGGCGGCGAGGTTCGCACGGCCTCCCCCCCGCGCGAGGGGGAGGCGCTTCCCGCCTCGGGCGACGTCGAGCTCGGTGCCGTCGCCGTCTTCGACGCGCCGAGGGACCGCCGCCAGGTCGGACGCGTCGGCGGGCGGCTCACCGCACACGTCGAAGACGCCGGGCCCGGGGACCACGTGGAGGTCGTACGGATCGTGCTGCGGATCTCGTCCCCTCCGCGTTGACATCGTTCTCCGCATGCACGCCCCCCTCCTCGTTCGAGGCGCTCTTTTGTCCGCGCTCGCGCTCGCCCTCCTCGGACCGAACGCCCGCGGCGCGGACGGCGCGGCGCCCGGCGCGGTCCACGTGGACCCGGCGCTCGAGACCTTCCGGTCGGCCCTCGCCGACCCGGACCCCGTCTTGAGGGCGCTCGCGGCCTTCGAGCTTCGACACCACGCGGAGGACGGCGCGGTCCACCTCCTCGCCGGCGCGCTCGCGCCGGAGCGCGAGGACACGGTCCTCGGATGTCTCCTGGGGAGCCTCGAGGGCCGGGCGCGACCCGACCTCGTCGCGGAGGGGGGCGCGATGCTTCCGGGTCTGCTCCTGCGCCTCCTCTCCCACCGTCACCCCCTCGTCCGGGACCGCGCGGCCGCGGTGCTCCGGTCGCTCGGGGGGACGGAGCCCGGGCGCGACGCGCACGCCTGGGAGCGGTGGTGGCTCGAGAGCCGCGCGTCGCTCGACGAGGCGCAGCGAACGCTGCTCGCGGCGCGGCGGGCGGCCCGGGAGAACGCGCCCCGGACCGCGCCGGGCTCGGGGACGGCGGCCGCCCCACCCCCTCCGGACCTCGTCGAGCACGCGCGCGAGGTCCGCCGGGACGGTCTCGACCTCGTGATCGTGATCGACAGCACGGGCTCGATGGGGCCGTACATCGGCGAGGCGACCCGGCGGGCCGCCACGCTCGTGGCGCGCCTCGCCTGGCTCGTTCCCCGATTCCGGGCCGGTCTCGTCACGTACGACGACCAGGCGCGGCTCCGCATCGAGCTCACGCCCGACGGAGGCGCCCTCGAGAAGGCGTTCTCGCGGGTCGGGGCCGGGGGCGGCGGCGACTACGAGGAGGGCGTGGACCAGGGCATCTACCTCGCGCTGCGCCAGGAGGCGCTCGGCTGGAGCCGCCGCGCGTACCGCGTGATCGTGGTGATCGGAGACGCCCCGCCGCACGAGGGCGACGTGGCCGGCCTCGTGCGACGCCTCGCCTCGGCGCGGGACGACCCGCTCTACGACCACCCCGTGGTCGTCCACACGGTCTCGACCACGCCGGAGCGGGTCGAGCACTTCGACGAGATCGCGACGGCGGGTCACGGCGCGGCCGTGGCGCTCCCGTCCACGGGCCGACTCGAGTCGGAGATCGTGGCCCTCGCCTTCGGCGCGCCGTTCCCGGACCGGGTGCGCGCGTGGCTCGACGAGGTCGAGGCGCTCCGGCACGCCCGCCCGCGGTGAGGCGGTCCGCTCCGGGGCGGCCCGGAGAACACGGGCGGAACGGATCTACGCCCGAGACGCGCGGCCCCCGCTCCGGTAACTTGGTTTCCGCGGGTGGAGGGACACATGCCCGGGAACCTGGTCGCCGTCGTCGGGAGCGTCATCGAAGACCACGTCTTCCGGGTGGAGGCCCTGCCTCTCCCCGGGGAGAGCGCGATCTCGCGCACGCCGATCTTCGCCCCCGGAGGCAAGGGGGCGAACCAGGCCACGGCCGCGCGCCGGCTCGGCGCACCGACCCTGCTCGTGGCGCGCGTGGGTGACGACGAGGCCGGGCGCGCCGCGCGCCGGGACCTCGAGGCGAACGGCGTGGAGCTCGCGTGGCTCGTCACGCCCGACGCCGCGACGGGCCACGCGGCCGTCGTCGTGGAGTCGAAGGGCAAGGGCGAGAACATGATCGCCGTGTATCCCGGCGCGAACGACCGCCTGCGCACCGCGGACCTCGAGCCGTTTCGGCCGCGGCTCGAGTCGGCTCGCGTGCTCGTCACGCAGCTCGAGGTCCCGGCCGAGGCGGTGCGCGCGGTGGCCGAGATCGCGAACGCGACCGGCGCGACGTCGATCCTCAACGCCGCGCCCGTGCGCTCGGACGCACGCGAGCTCGCGGCGGGGTTCGACCTGCTCGTCGTGAACGAGACCGAGGCGGAGCTCCTCGCGGAGGTCGGCATCAGCGGCATCGACGACGCGATGGCCGCGCTGCGCGCGATCCGGGACCTCGGCGTCTCGAGCCCGATCATCACGCTCGGGGCCGAGGGCGCGCTCTACGTGGACCGTGGCCGGATCGAGCACGCGCGGTCACCCGAGGTGCGCTCCGTGGACGCGACGGGTGCGGGCGACGCCTTCGTGGGCGCGCTCGCGGCCCTGCTCTCCGAGGGGCGCCCGCTCTCCGACGCCGTGCCGGAGGCGTGCGTGTACGCCGCGCACTCCACGACGTCGCTCGGCGCGCGCGCGGGCTACGCCGATCGGGCCACGTTCGACGCGTTCCTCCAGAAGCACGGGCCCGAGGCCTGAGCTCGGCTCGGCGACCGAGGTCCGGACGCCTCCCGGCGCCTGCCCCCGGCCGCCCCCGTTCTCCCGGATGGCGGTATCCTCCGCCCGATGAACCTCCTGCTTCGCCTGAACGAGATCCAGCATCGACTCGGCTGGCTCCCCGAAGACGCGCTCCGGCGCTTCGCGGAGGAGGAGGGCGTCCCGCTCTACCGCCTGCAGGAGGTCGCGAGCTTCTATCCGCACTATCGACTCGCGCCGCCGCCCCAGACGACGGTCTCGCTCTGCCGCGACGCGGCGTGCCACTTGGCGGGCGCGCGCGGCTTCGCGCGCGAGGTCCGGGCCGCGCTCGCCGGCGCGTCCGGCGTGGAGGTCCGCGAGGTGTCGTGCCTCGGACGATGCGAGCACGCCCCCGCGGCGTCGGTCGACGACGTGCCGCTCGGACCCGTCTCGGCCGCCGACGTCGCGGCGACGGCCCGGGGCGAGCGCCCCTTGCCGCCCGACGAGCCGACGAGCGCGCCGAAGCGCTGGCCCTCCGACCCCTATCCGGACGCGTCGAAGCGCTACGCCATGCTCGAGCGCGCGCTCGCCGACCCCGAGCGCGCGCGGACGGAGATCCCCGCGGCGCTCGAGCGCGCGGGCCTGCGTGGCATGGGGGGCGCCGGGTTCCCGACCGGGGTGAAGTGGCGTCTCGTGCGCGACGCGAAGGGCCAGCCGAAGCACGCGATCGTGAACGCGGACGAGTCCGAGCCCGGGACGTTCAAGGACCGCGTCGTCCTCGAAGAGCTGCCGCACCTCGTGCTCGAGGGGCTCCTGCTCGGATGCGTGGTGACCGGCGCCTCTCACGCCACGATCTACGTGCGGCACGAGTACACGCGCGAGACGAAGGCCGTCGAGCGCGAGGTCGCGCGCGCCCGGGACGCGGGGATCCTCGAACGGGCCGGCGTCTCGGTCGAGGTGTTCGTCTCGCCCGGCGGGTACATCTTGGGCGAGGAGACCGCGCTCCTCGAGGCGCTCGAGGGCAAGCGCGGCGAGCCGAGGAACAAGCCCCCGTACCCCGGAGACCACGGCCTCTTCGGACGCCCCACGCTCATCAACAACGTCGAGACCTACTCGTACGTCCCGACCATCCTGGCGGAAGGCGCCGAGGGCTGGCGCGCGCACGGCGTGAACGGCGCGTCGGGTTGGAAGTTCCTCTCGCTCTGCGGACACGTGGAGCGACCGGGCGTGTACTGCGTCCCGCTCGGTACGACCGTCCGGGAGCTCGTGGACCGGCACGGCGGCGGGATGCGCGGCGGCGCGCCGATGCTCGCGTTCTCGCCGGGCGGCGCCAGCGCGCCGTTCCTCCCGGCGTCGCTCGCCGACGTGCCCCTCGACTTCGAGTCCGTCCAGAAGGCCGGCAGCATGCTCGGGAGCGGAGCCGTCCTCGTCGTGGCGGAGGGCACGGACCTCCTCGACCTCGCGACGAACGTCGTCCGGTTCTTCGAGAACGAGTCGTGCGGCAAGTGCGTGCCGTGCCGCGTCGGCTCGGCAAAGGGCGTCGAGATCCTCGACCGCGTCCTCGAGGGCCGCGCCGTGGGCGGCGAGCGCGCGCTCCTGGAGGAGCTCGAGGAGACCTTGCGACTCACGTCCATCTGCGGCCTCGGACAGGTGGCGCTGAGCCCCGCCACCGCGCTGTTCCGGCTCTTCCCGGCCGTGGCCGCGCGGTTCCCCGAGACGTCTCCCGAGCCCGGCCCGTAGGTGGCGTCGGGCCCCGAAGACGTCCGCATGCGCGGGTTCCGGGACCGGCGGACCGTCGAGGAGCTCCAGGCCTGGGTGGACGGGCTCGACGTGGCGCTCGACGTCGGGCCCGCCGCGCTCGAGGAGGCCGCGGGCCGCGTCCTCGCCGAGGACCTCCGAAGCGACGTGGACGTGCCCTCGTTCGACCGGGCCCAGATGGACGGGTGGGCGGTCCGGGGCGCCGACACGCTCGGCGCGAGCGAGACCGAGGCGCTCCCCCTCTCCGTCGTCGGGGTCGCGCTCCCCGGACGACCGTGCCCGTGCGCCGTGGGGCCGGGCGAGGCCGTGCGCATCATGACCGGCGCGCCGATGCCGGCGGGCGCGGACGCCGTGCTGCCGGCGGAGCACGGCGAGGAGCGCGACGCCGCCCTCGAGGCGCGCGCGGGCGTCCCGCCCGGACGGCACGTGGGCCCCCGCGGGGAAGACGTTCGCGCCGGGCGTCTGCTCCTCGCCGCGGGCCGCTGCCTCCGCCCGCAGGACGTGGGGCTCGCCGCCTCCGTGGGGCGGGGCACGCTCGGGGTCCGTCGGCGGCCCCGGGTCGCGATCGTGGCGACGGGCGACGAGCTCCTCCCGCCCGGGACACGCCCGTCGGGATCGTCGATCGCCGACGCGAACTCGCCGATGCTCGCGGCGCTCGTCCGGCGCGACGGCGGCGAGGTGGCCCTCGCGCAACGGGTCCGCGACGACGCCGTCGAGGTGGCCCGCGCGATGGCGGAGGCGCCGGGGGACGCGCTCCTCGTCACGGGCGGCTCGAGCGTTGGCCAGGAGGACCACGCGCCGACGATCCTGGCCCGCGACGGGGAGCTCCGCTTCCACGGGGTGGCGCTCCGGCCCGCTTCGCCGGCGGGTGCGGGCCGGCTGGGCGGCCGCGCGGTGTTCCTGCTCCCCGGGAACCCGGTGTCGTGCCTGTGCGCGTACGACCTCTTCGCCGGCCGTCTCGTCCGCCGCCTCGCGGGCCGGGGCCCGGAGCCGCCGTACCCGCGCCGCCGCGTGCGGCTCGTGGCGAAGGTCGCGAGCGCGCTCGGCCGCGTGGACTACGTGCGGGTGGCGGTCGCCGGCGCGGAGGCCCGACCGATCATGGCGCGCGGGGCGTCCATCCTCTCGTCCACGACCGAGGCGGACGGCTACCTGCTCGTGCCGCGGGACCTCGAGGGCTACGCGGAGGGCGCGGAGGTGGAGGTCCGCCTCTACGACGCGGCCGGGGCCTGATCGGACGCCACCCGCCTCAGGGCGACGAGCGTGAGGTCGTCGTCGAAGCTCGTGCGGCCCGTCCACTCGACGAGCGCGTCGCGGATCCCGTCGAGGACCCCGGGCGCGTCCCGTCCCGCGAGCGAGGCGAGGACGCGCGCGAGTCCGGCCTCCTCGAGCATCTGCCCCCCGGGGTCGCGCGCCTCCGTGGCGCCGTCCGTGTAGAGGAGGAGGACGTCGCCGGGCTCCAGCCGGCAGGGCTCGGTCGCGGGGTACGTCGCCCCGCGGAGCACGCCCAGGACGAGCCCCTGCGCGCCGAGGCGTTCGACCGCGCCCGTCGCGGCGCGGACCAGGAGCGGGGGCGGATGGCCCGCGCTGTTCCACTCGAGCGTGCCGGTCGCGAGATCCACGACCGTGACGAACAGGGTCATGAAGCGACCGTCCGTCATGTCCCGGGCGAGGAAGTCGTTCAGCATCGCGACGAGCTGCGGGGGGTCGGGGCACGTCGGCGCGAGCGCGTGGAGGAGCGCGCGGGCCTGCGCCATCACGAGCGCGGCGCCCAGCCCGTGCCCCGACACGTCGCCGATCACCACCACACCGCGGCCGTCGGGAAGCTCGAACGCGTCGTAGTAGTCTCCGCTCGCGTGCTCGCAGAGCTGGTTCAAGCCGGAGCACTGGAGCACGCCCCGCGACAGGTCGAGCCGCTCGGGCTGGTAGGCGCGCTGCACCTTCTGCACGAGCCGGATCTCGCGGTCCTGTCGCTCCTTCTCCAGCGCGGCGCGGTGCAGCCGCGCGTTCTCGACCGCCAGCGCGGCGTGCATGGAGAGCGCGTCGAGGAACCCCTCGTCCTCCCGGTCGAACCGCCCGTGCCGCTTGTTCAGGAGCTGGAACACGCCGACGACCTGGCCCTCGCGGTTGCGGATCGGCGCGGTCAGGAGCTGGCGCGTGCGGAATCCCGACTTGGCGTCCCACGACCGGTCGAAGCGCGGGTCGGCGTACGCGTCGTCGAGGTTCAGCGTCTTGCCGGTCGCCGCGACGCTCCCGGCGATCCCCTGCCCCACGGGCAGGTGGATCTCGAGGCTCTCGTCGCCGCTCGCGACGCGCGACCAGAGCTGGTCGCCCTCGGGCGTCAAGAGGAAGACCGTCCCCCGCTCGGCGTCCACCCCGCCCCGCGCCGCGTCGAGGATGAGGCTCAGCAGCTCGTCGAGGTCGAGCGTCGTGTGGAGCGCGTACGAGGCCTCCACGAGCCGGCGCGCCCGGGCGAGCTCGCGCCGCAGCGCGCCGTCGTCCTCCGGTCGGTCCGCGTTCACCCGGTCCTCCCCCCGGCGTCGGGGTGCCGCGCGACGACGACGCTCGAGATGCCGCCTCGCACCGTGAACTCCCCGCGCACCTCCAGCCGCCGCGGCGAGAGCGCGCGCACGAGGTCACCGAGGATCTCGTTCACCAGCGCCTCGTAGAAGACGCCCCGCGAGCGGTAGGACTGGAGGTAGAGCTTCAGGCTCCTCAGCTCGACGCACGTGCGGTCCGGAACGTACGTCAGCACCAGTCGCGCGAAGTCGGGCTGGCCCGTCTTCGGGCAGAGCGACGTGAACTCGTGCGCCGTGTGGACGATCTCGTAGTCGCGGTCCGGGGCCGGGTTGTCGAACGTCGCGAGGGGCTCGGTCATCCGGGACCTCGCGCCAGACGCTCGTCCGTCACGACCGGCCCCTCCAGCAGCTTGTGCACGGGGCACCGACCCGCGATCTCGAGGAGTCGGGCACGCTGCTCGTCGTCGAGGTCGCCGTCGAGGGTGAGCTCCTGCTCCAGACGCGCGGGCTCCTTCCCGCGGGCGGGCGTGAGCGTCACGGCGACGTCCACCGACCGGAGGTCCCAGCCCTTCCGCGACGCGTACAGGCGGAGCGTGATCGCCGAGCAGCCGCCCAGCGCGAGGAGCAGCATCCGCATCGGCGTCGGGCCCCGGAACGTCCCGCCGACCGACTCCGGCTCGTCCATGGCGACCACGTGGGGGCCCGAGAGGCCCTCCGTGTAGAACCCGCCCTCGAGCCGCACACGGACGACCTGATCGGCTTCCGACATGGCCTCTCCCTCGCGGCGGCCCACCCTACGCGCCCGGACCGGGCGACGACTCCTCCGCGACGGGAGCGTCCCCCTCCGGCGCGCTCGATCGAAACGCCCGGGGGTGCCGTGCGGGTCCGTCTTCCGCGCCGAACCGGAGCGGCACGGAGAGTGACAGCGCCGCGTCCTCGAGACACGCCGTCTCGCTGCACGGCTGGACGCGCACGACCAGCGGCACCCGCCGGGGCCCGCGCGACGCGTCGAGCGGGACGTCGAGACGCGCCCGGACCCAGAGGGCGCCCTCCGCACGGTCCGGGGATCGCGGCGCCCCGTCCCCGGCCCCCTCGACCCGGACGTCGGCGAGGCCGACGGGCGCGCCCTCGGCCAGCGCGACCGCGACGGGACCGCCTCCGCCGGGACGGTCCGCGGCGTGCCATCCCGGGTCGAGGAGGACGCGCAACGCGAGGCGCACCGTCCCGCCGGGGCGGGTCTCGGCCCGCTCGAGGAACGCGTCCACCTGCACGCCCTCGGCGCGCGCCGTGGCGTCGCCGGACGCGGGCGCGGCGCCGGTCGCCTCGTCGAGCGCCACCCGCGTCGCGAGGGCGCGGTGGAGCGCGGCCATCCCGCGGGCGGCCCGCGGGTTCGCCATCAGGGGGCGCCACAGGGCGAGCGCCCGGTCGGCGGCGTGCCGGTACGCCGTCTCTCCCGTCCGGGCGAAGAGACGGAGGAACACACGGGCGGCGGTCCCGTTCTCGGAGGGGATGGGGCCGTCGAACGACTCCTTCCTCCGCGCGAAGAGCGTCTCGTGGTCGAGCGCCGAGGTCGTGAAGAACCCGCCGGCGTCGGGATCCTCGAAGCCCCGCCGGAGTCGCTCGGCGACGTCGCGCGCGGTCGCGGCCCAGGTCGGGTCGCCGGTGGCGTCCGAGAGGTCGAGGAGGCCTTCGGCGAGGTGCACGTGGTCGTCGGCGAAGCCGGGGATCTCCGGGCCGCTGCCGCGCGGGAAGCGGAGCACCGTCCCGTCGCCCCGACGCGAGCCGTCGAGGAGGGCACGGGCGAGCCGGCGGCCGTCGTCCAGCGCCTCGGCGTCGCCGAGCCGCGCCCCGACGGTCGCGAACGCGGAGAGGAGGAGCCCGTTCCAGGCCGTCAGCACCTTGTCGTCGCGGCCGGGGCGCGGCCTCCTCGCGCGCGCCGCGAGCAGGCGTGCCCGGACGCCGGCGAGCCGGTCCGCGACCTCGGCGGGGGGACAGCCGAGCGCGCGGGCCAGGTCCGGGAGACGCTCCGGACGGTAGAGGACGTTCTGGCCCGTGCGGCGACCGGTCGCCTCTTCCCGGAAGTTCCCGTCCGGCAGGACGCCGTACGCGCGGACGGCGAGCGCCACGTCCGCCGCCGGGAGCGCCGCCTCGACCTCGGCGAGGCTCCACGTGTACGTGCGCCCCTCCTCGCCCTCGGTGTCCGCGTCGAGGCTCGACGCGAAGCCCCCGCCGGGAACGGACATCTCGCGGCGCACCCAGGCGAGGATCCCCTGGGCGACCTCGGCGAACCGGGCCTCGCCGAGGACCCCGGCCGCGCGCGCGTACGCCTGCGTGAGGAGGGCGTTGTCGTAGAGCATCTTCTCGAAGTGCGGCAGGAGCCAGTCCGCGTCCGTGCTGTACCGGTGGAAGCCGCCGGCGAGGTGGTCGTGGATCCCGCCGTCCGCCATCGCGAGGAGCGTGGTCCGCGCTTCGTCGGCCCGCGCCGCGCCCCCGGGTCGCTCGGCCCGGTCGAGGAGGTAGAGGAGCTCGGCGTGGGGAGGGAAGCGGGGCCGGCCGCCGTACCCCCCGCGGCGCTCGTCGAACGCCTCGGAGAGCGCCGCGTCGAGGACGCCGAGGAGGTCGGTGTCGGAGCCGGTGAACGGCTCCGCGTAGGCGAGGCCCGCCGTCAGGTCCCGGACGCGCTCCGCCACCTGACCGGCCTTGGCGCGGAGCCGTTCCGCGTCCGTCTGCCAGAGGACGCCGACCTGCTCCGCGAGCTGCTGGAGGTGCGCCCGCGGGAGGTAGGTCCCCGCCCAGAACGGCGCGCCCTCGGGCGTCAGGAGGACGGTCATCGGCCAGCCGCCCCGGCCCGACAGGACGTGGACGGCCTCCATGTAGAGCGCGTCCACGTCGGGCCGCTCCTCGCGGTCCACCTTCACGCACACGAACGTCTCGTCGAGGAGCCGGGCCGTCGCCTCGTCCTCGAAGGACTCGTGCGCCATGACGTGGCACCAGTGGCACGCGGCGTAGCCCACCGAGAGGAGCACGGGCCGGTCGAGCGCACGCGCCCGCCGAAAGGCGTCGGCGCCCCACGGGAACCAGTCCACCGGGTTCCCGGCGTGCTGCGCGAGGTAGGGGCTCCGGGCCCCGGCCAGGTGGTTCGATCGCACGGCCCCGTTCCGCTCCCCGCGCCTCCCCGCCCCGGTCCGCGCTCGGCGAGGCCCGGGGCGGCGCGCGAGGCGGAGCGTAGCAACGCGAACGGGCCCCGCGTTCGGGGCCCGTCCGATGGGAGCCGGTCCGCGTCGGGGCCGGCGGGTCGCGTCCGGACCGTCAGCGCGTAGGCGCGAACGGGTCCGCGGGCGGCAGCGTCTCGGTCGCGCCCGGCGCGGCGTCGTCGGGGGACACAGGCGCCTCGGCCGGCGGCGGCCCCATGTCGTCGCTCGGAGCGGTCTCGGCCGGCGGGAGGGTCCCGGTCGGCGGGAGATCCGGGCTCGGGCCCTGCATGTCGCTCGGCGCCGGGCCGCCGTCCGGGGAAGCCAGGGGCGCCGCGGCGGGCTGGGAAGACCCGGTCACGCCCGGCACCTCGCACTCGGTCGTGCGGCGCCACTCCCAGCGCGCGGGGCACACCTGCTCCTCGCGGCAGCGCGTGTCGTAGACGGCGGGCACCTGCACGTCCTTCCAGTACCCCGCCTCCTTCACGACCTCGTGGGTCCGGGTCTCGTAGCGCGCCGGGATGACCTCCTCGGTGCACGACTCCGGCGTCACGCAGACCTGGTGCGACCGCTGCTCGTAGACCGGCGGCACCTCCACGAGGCTCCAGCACTCGCCGAGCTGCTCGCCCTCGCCGAGGCTCTTCGGCTCGCAGTTGACCCGGCGCCACTCAGCGCGTCCCGGGCAGGTCAGGACCTGCTCGCAGACGGTCTGGTACTGGGCGGCAACGGGGTGCTTCACCACCTGCTCGGGCTGGACGCACACCTGCTCGTCGACGTTCTCGGTGACCGGCGGAACCCACTCCTGCCGGCAGGTGGCGGGCTGGATGCAGACGGGCTCCTCGACGGTCCGCGTGACCGCCGGGACGCGCACGTAGCACCAGACCTCGCCGGGCTGGGCGTTCGGCGGCCGGGGCGCGTCGGTCGGCTGGACCGCGCACGGCGTCTGAGCCGGCACGGCGCAGGGGGTGCTTAACGGCGCCGGCTGCGGCACGGGCGCGGCGCAGGTGCTGCAGGCGCCCGACGACGTGCAGGCGGCGAGCGCAAGCCCGACGACGAGGCCCGTCGCGAGGAACGTACATCTCCGGATACCCATGGATCCTCCTCCCGGGAAACAGCCATCGATGGAGGTCGCGTGCCCTGGCCGGGGGCCGGGGTCGCTTCGTGCTGGAAGATCGGCCCGTCCGCCCGCCCTCTGGAGCCCGGACCGGTGCGAAACCCGCTCTCGGCGTCCGCCACCTCCCGGTCGCGCGCCCCCCTGGGCGACCGGCCCAAGATACCGCCCCCGGGGGCTCCCCACGTGTACGGCCCGGGGCGAGCGCGGCGCCCGGGGGCCGGGCAAAAGCCCCATGGCGATGGTGCCGGGACCGGGACTTGAACCCGGAAGGGCCGTTAAGCCCACTAGGCCCTCAACCTAGCGCGTCTGCCAATTCCGCCATCCCGGCGACGGGCCGGAAGCGTAGTCCCGAGGCCGTCCGTGTCAAGACGACCCGGCCGCCGGGAGCGCGGCGCCGGGCCCGCGCGCCCCGGCCGGAGCGCCGCCCGGGGCGGGCGTCCGCCGTCCGCGGCGCCCGCTCATCTCAGGCCGCCGAGCGGGGGGGAGAGCAGGAGGCCGAGGTCCGCGTACAGGGTCTCCTGGCGCGCGACGAAGCTCACGCCGAGGGCCCGGAGCCGCCCGTACCCGAGGAGCTCCTGGCGCCGCTCCTCGATGAACTCCGGGTAGCGCCCCTCGTACTGCTTGGCGAACGCCTCCTTTTGGCGGTCGATCTCGTCGAGCTGCTGGTCGGTGAGCGGGCGTCCGCTCCGCTCCTGGAGCTCCTTCCCGAGCTGGATGCCGAACTGCTTCACGGGCTCGTACTCGTTCCGGTTCGCGTTGACCCAGAGGTTCCGTCGGTCCCAGAGGAAGCCGCGGGGCTCCCC
The DNA here is from genome assembly GCA_963752285.1 of uncultured Planctomycetota bacterium. Lineage (GTDB taxonomy): Bacteria > Planctomycetota > PLA2 > PLA2 > JAEUHO01 > CAVVXN01. The sequence goes on along the minus strand of CAVVXN010000003.1, from coordinate 136,164 downwards.
GCCCGGCGCGGACGAGGGCGGGACCTGGAACAGGCGGGCGAGGTTCAGGTAGAGCGCGACGTGGACCTCGTCGGGAAGCTGGTCCATGGCCGCGCGGAACGTGGGGTCGTCGGCGAGCGGCGGCGCGGCCTTCGGGTCCACGAGCGTGTCGAGGATCTTCCGGAAGTACGACTCGTTGTTCGAGAAGATGAAGTGGTTCTGGGCGAGGATCCAGGCGGGCGAGATGTCCGCGAAGTCGGCGGCCTCCACCTCGAGGTGCCCACGCGAGTACGTGAGGCCCTTGTACTCGACCTTCTCGACCTCCGGCTTCAGACCGAAGAGCGGGACGCGCTTCGACAGGTACGCGTCGAACTCCTCGGGCGAGGTGTCCTGCCGCAGCCGGACCATCATCGCGATCGCCGGGAGGTTGGGATCGTGGAAGCCCTCGCCCGGAGACGGGAAGAACTTGTCGTAGTCCATGTGGTCGTACACGTCGGAGATGCGGGCCATCGCGATGCCCGCCGTGTCGTCAAGCTTCGCGGCGAATTCCGAGAGCACGACGTCCAGGTCGGGGTAGCCGAGGCGGCGCGCGTTGTCCGCCCAGAGCTGCCGCTCCGAGGGGCTCAGCACGTCCTGGCTGATGCCGCGGAGCAGATGGAGGGGAGGCGTCCTCAGGAGGAGCGCGCCGAAGGTGTCGGCGGCGGGGACGAGCTTCGAGATGCCCGACCGCGTGGGCGCGGGCTGAAGCCGGTACACCTCCTCCATGCCGTGGGCGAGGCGGTCCTCCACGTAGCGGATCTCGGCGTGCCCGCGGACCTGGTCCGTGCTCGGGAGCGAGAGCACGCCGTTCATGCGGTCGAGGGACGCCGGGGCCACGTAACGCGAGAGGATCGCGAGGGGCGACCCAGTCGGCGCGGCGGGCCCGGACCTCCCGTGCGGGTCGATGCCGCCGCCGTGCGGCCCCGCGCCGCCCAGGAGGTCGGAGAAGTACGCCTGCAGGGGCTTCAGGTCGGAAGACGCGCTGATCGCGCCGGGCCGGAGGTCGAGGTCGATGTTCGGGCGGTCCACGTAGGCCCGCCCGCTCCCGGGGAACTCCGCGAGGTCCACGACGCCACGGATCAGGCTCTCCGCGTTCGAGACGGCGAGGACGTCCCGGACCCGCGTCAGGTACCAGACGTTCTCCGGACCGCGTTCCTGGCCGGCACCGCACCGGCGCATCGCGGGCGGCGACACGCGGAGCGTGTGGACCGTGACCCGGAGCACGCCGTCGCCGAGGTCGTCGATCGTGACGTCGCGCGACATCATGTTGCGCACGAAGCCGTGGCGGAGCGCCGCGACCGCCGTGCGGGTCTTCCACGACACCCGCGTCAGCACGAGGATCTCGTACCACGTGGGCGGCTGGGGCGGCCGGACGTCGCTGCACCAGCGGCCGGCGGCGACGATCTCGTCGGGGACGACGTCCTGCTCGAAGGAGAAGTGCGTGATCCCCAGGGGGATCTGGGCGTTGATCTGCGCCTCCATCTCGGGAAGCTGCTTCAGCTGTCGCTTGAGCTCGACCACGCCCTCCCGGAGCTCGGAGACGAGGGGGTGGTCGAGGACGTTCGTCTGGATCCACCCCGTGTCCTCGAGCCCCCGCCACGAGGCCCGCATGACGAAGTCCACGCCCCCGGGGACCAGCGCGGCGACTCGGTCCACGCGGCTCTCGAGAGGCCAGTAGGCGATCCACGAGAAGACGACGAGCCCGACGAGCGCCAGGACGAGGACAACGAGACCGGTGCGGAGGAGGACTCGTCGAAGGCGGCGGGGCAAGGCGGGCTCCGGATCGTGTGCGCGCGGGCGGAGGTGGGCCGCGCGCCGCTCAGGGTAGCGAGGTGCCGGGCCTCCCGGGAGGGGTGTTCGAGCGTTGGACGACGTGCGCCGCGCGTGGCGTCCCAACGACTCCCTTGGTAGCCTCGGACCATGCTGTCCTTCTCCGAGTACGCGGGGTCCTTGCCCGCCTCCGAGACGCTGGCCATATCCGCGCGGGCCAAGGCGATGCGGGCGCAGGGCATCGACGTGGCCCCCTTCGCGGCGGGAGAGCCCGACTTCGACACGCCGGAGCACGTGAAGGAGGCGGCGATCCGCGCGCTGCGCGAGGGGCGGACCAAGTACACGCCCGCCCCGGGGATCGCGCCGCTCCGCGAGGTCGTCGCCGCGCGCTCCCACGCCGCGGGGCTCGTCGGCGTGACGGCCGAGCGGACCCTCGTCGGGCCCGGCGCCAAGGGCGTGCTCTACCTGGCGCTCCAGGTGCTGGTCTCCCGGGGCGACGAGGTCGTGATCCCCGTCCCGGCGTGGCTCTCGTACCCCTCCATGGTGCACGCGGCCGGCGGCCGCGCGGTCTTCGTCGAGACCCGGCCCGAAGACGGGTACGCGATCGACCCGGGGCGCATCGAGGCCGCGATGACGCCGCGCACGAAGGCCCTGGTGCTCAACTCTCCGGGCAATCCCACCGGGGCCGTGCAGCCCGACGACGTGCAGGCCGAGATCGGCCGCATCGCGGCGAGGCACGGGGTGGTGGTCCTGAGCGACGAGATCTACGAGCACCTGGTGTACGAGCCCGCCCGGTTCCGGTCGTTCGCGACCCTCGCCCCCGAGGCCCGCGAGCTGACGCTGCTCGTGAACGGCGTGTCCAAGGCCTTCGCGATGACCGGATGGCGCATCGGCTACGGCGCGGGGCCGAAAGAGCTCATCGAGCGGATGACGCAGCTGCAGAGCCACGCGACGAGCGGTACGCCCGAGTTCTGCCAGCTCGCCGCGGTGGCCGCGCTGGAGGGACCGACCGACCGGATCGAGGACATGCGCCGGACCTTCGCGCGGCGTCGCGACGCGATGGTCGAGGAGCTCTCGGCGATCGAGGGGCTCGAGTGCGGCGTCCCGGACGGAGCCTTCTACTTGCTGCCCGACGTCTCCGCGTACCTCGGACGCCGTCACGAGGGGCGCCCCGTCGACTCGGTCGCCACGCTCGCGGAGATGCTGATCGAGCACGCCCACGCCGCGGTCGTTCCGGGCCACGTGTTCGAGGCGCCGTACGCGATCCGCTTCTCCTACGCGTGCTCCGAGGAGAACATCCGGAGCGGCGTGCGCCGCGTGGCCGCGTTCCTCGGCTCGCTCGACGGCTCGACGGTCCCCGCGCTGCGCTGACGCGCGCGGGCGCGCCGCCGTTACCCCCCGATGCGATCGAGCTCCGCGCGCGCCTCGGCGCGCGCCCGCGGGTCGGGGTGAAGCCGGGCGGCGAACCGGAGCGGTCCGCGCGCGGCCTCCGGGCGACCGCGGATGCGCGACAGCAGCAGGCCCAGGAGGAGGGCCGCCTCGGGCGCTTCGGGCTCGTGGACCCGGTTCCGGAGCACGTCGAGGAGGATGGGCTCCGCCTCGCCCATGCGCCCCTCGGTCAGGAGCCGGCGCGCGGTCTCGATCGACGCGGCGCCGCGGCCGCTTGGGACGGGCACCGCGACCCGATCGGCGCGCGGCGTCGCGAGGCGGATGGCGGCGGCCATCGCGAGCCCCGCGACGAACCCCCCGACGTGCGCGGCGTACGCCACGCCGCCGCCGGCCGACCCGCTCGCGCTGGGCGAGAGCGTGAGGAGAAGGTTCGTCAGGAACGAGAACCCGAGGACGATCCGCGCGGGCACCCAGAACGTGAAGACGAAGAAGATCCAGACGAGCACCCGCACCTGGTTCCGCGGGAAGGCGAGGAAGTAGAACCCCTCGACGCCGAAGATCGCGCCCGACGCCCCGACCAGCGGCACCGTGCTCGACGGGTCGAACGCCCGGAACAGCAGGACGGCGGCGAGGCCGCTCGCGAGGTAGAAGAGCAGGTAGCCCGCGTGCCCGAGGCGGCGTTCGACGTTGTCGCCGAAGACCCACAGGAACAGCATGTTGCCGGCGAGGTGCCAGAACCCGCCGTGCATGAACATGTGCGTGAAGAAGGTCTCGAGCCGCGGCGCGAGGGGCACGAAGCCCCAGTTCCGCACCCAGCGCGCGTAGCCGGCGTCCCCGCCGAGCGAGAAGAGCGCCCAGACGTAGACGAGCACGTTCACGGCGATCAGGCCGTGGTTCACCCACGGCGCGCGGTCCGAGTCGTTCGGCGCGTCACCGAGGGGGATGAACATCGACCCAGGCTACCCAGACGGGCGCGCGGCGACGAGCCCGGGGCGGTCCCCGGCGCGCGGGGTCCGCATCGCCGTGCACCGTGGCGGAGCGCCGGGCCGGGCGCGCGCGGGGCCGCGCATCGGGCTCTCCCGCCGTACCGCCTCTCGGGCGATGCGGATCGCCCGCGGCGCGGCGTCTCCCGTGTGCGCGACGCGCGTCGGGGTCGCGCGTCAGACCTTCGCGTCCTCCGCGTCGATCGCGGCGAGGACGATGTCGCCCACCTCGTCCGTCTTGTGGACGCCCGCGGAGAGGCTCCGGATCTTGCCCGTCTCGAGAACGCGTCGCACCGCACGGCCGATGCGGCCGGCGGCGGTCGTCTCGCCGAGGTGGTCGAGCAGCATGCGCGCGGCCTCGATGGTGGCGATCGGGTTCGCGCAATTCTGGCCCCGGTACTTCGGCGCCGAGCCGTGGATCGGCTCGAACATGCTCACGCGGCCGGGGTGGATGTTGCCCGAGGCGGCGATGCCCATGCCGCCCTGGACCATCGCCCCGAGGTCCGTGAGGATGTCGCCGAAGAGGTTCGGAGTGACCACCACGTCGAACCACTCGGGGTTCTTGACCATCCACATGCAGGCCGCGTCGATGTACGCGTGGTCGGTCTCGACCTTCGGGTACTCCGACGCGACCTCGGCGAACACGCGGGTCCAGATGTCCTGGGCGCGGATCGCGTTGGCCTTGTCCACCAGCGTGACCTTCGGCGCGCCGTTCTTGTTGCGCGCCGCCGCCGTCTCGAAGGCGTAGCGGATGACGCGCTCCACGCCGTTGCGGGTGTAGATCATGACGGCCGTGGCGACCTCGTACGGCGTGCCCTCGCGCAGGATCCCCCCGAGGCCCGCGTACGCGTCCTCGGTGTTCTCCCGGATGACGACCATGTCCACGTCGTCCGGCGTCTTGCCCTTCAGGGGGCAGAGGTGCTCCGCGTAGAGCTTGATCGGCCTCAGGTTCACGTAGAGGTCGAAGCGCTGCCGAACGCCCCAGATGATCGCGCGCTCGAGGAGCCCGGTCTCGACCCGCGGGTCGCCGATGGCGCCGAGGAGGATCGCCTCCTTCGTCCCCATCTCTTCGAGGACGCTCGCCGGCATGGCCTCGCCGGTCGCGAGGTAGTGGTCCGCCCCGTGCGGGTAGACGGTCCTCTCGACCCGGACGTCCTCGCCCTCCAGCGCGGCGTCCATCACCCGGAGGGCCTGCGCGACCACCTCCTCCCCGATGCCGTCGCCCGGGAGCACCGCGATCTCGTGTCGTCGCATGCCGATCTCCAACGCGCCGGTCCCGGCCGGAGAGGACGCGGCATCGGCCCGCGCCGGCGGAAGAGCACGCCAGCCAGATAGCGGTAACGCCGCCCGCTGCAAAGGTGATTCCCGAGCGCGGCCCACCGCGGCTCGATCTCGCGGGCGCCGGGCTCGGGGAGCGGACGTCCCGGCGCGTGCGCACCCGGGTCGGCCAGCCCGGAAGGGAGGCCGCCGGCGCGTCGTATCGTGGACCCTGGACCGCGCGGTCCCGAGGAGGTTCGCCATGGGCGTGCGCAAGAAGCAGAAGGCCCGCCGCCGTCACGCGGAGGTGCCCGAGGAGCCGCCCGGCGTGTCCGGGCACCCGGTCCAGGGGCGGTGGCCGCACGTGCCGGGACAGCCGCCGCGCGAGAGCGAGGCCGTGGGGCCGTTCGACCCGTACGGGTGGGTCCCGGGCGCGATCTCCCCGCGCGTGGCCGGCAGCGGCGGCTTCGTGTCGGGGGGCCGGCACATGTCCCAGGGCCCCTTCGCGGGCGTGGGGCCGGTCGGGTACGCCCGGAGCGACGCCCGGATCCTGGAGGACGTCTGCGACCGCCTGACCGAGCACGGCGAGCTCGACGTGCGCGAGGTGACCGTCGAGGTCCGGGACGGCGAGGTCTCGCTGGCCGGGGCCGTCCCCGACCGCTTCACGAAGCGGGGCTGCGAGCGGGTGGCGGACGACGTGGTCGGAGTGCGCGACGTCCACAACCGGCTGCGTATTGCCCCGAAGTCGTAGACCGAGACCCCCGACCGCGCGGTCTCAGGCGCGCGAGGCCGGCGCCGGGTTCCGGCCCGCGAACGTGCCCTCGCGCCACGCGGTGATGCGACCGGTGACCGCGGAGGCGGCCACGGTGTACGGCGAGGCCAGGTAGAGACGCCCCGGACCGGACCGGCCCTTGAAGTTTCGGTTGATCGCCGAGACGGTCACCTCGTCGGGTCGCTCGGACACGCCGGGGCCGCATCCGATGCACGCGCCGCAGCCGGGCGGGATCACCCGAACGCCCGTCGCCTCGAAGAGGTCCACGTAGCCGCGTTCCCGCGCGTAGCGTTCGACGTCGTCCGAACCGAACTGGATGTAGAAGCGGACGCCGTCCGCCACGCGCAGGCCCGCCGACCGCGCCTCGGCCATGACCGCCGCGTACATGTCGAGGTCGTCCCTCTTGCCCGCCGTGCAGGATCCGCCGTACGCGATGTCGATCGGCACCTCGCCGATCTCGCTCACGAGGGCGCCGTTCGTGGGGTCCGAGGGGATCCCGTGGTCGGGATCGCCGGGGTGCGCGACCATCGGGCGGATCGAGCCGAGGTCGATCGTGTGGACGCCGCCGTGGTACGTCGCGCCCGCGTCCGGCCGCACGAGCCGGGCCCTCAGGTGCGCCTCGTCGAGGTCCGGCCGATGCGCGAGGATCCAGCGCACGGTCTCGTCGTCCGCCTCGCAGATGCCGGACCGGGCGGCGCATTCCGTCGCCATGTTCGCCAGCGTCGCACGCTCGTCCATGGACAGCGTGCGCAGGCCCGGCCCGCCGAACTCCATCACGCGGTCGAGCGTCGCCTGCTCGCGGGCGTAGTGGAGGAGGACGTAGAGCATCAGGTCCTTCGCGGCCACGCCGGGCGCGAGGTGGCCGGTCAGCTCGAACCGGATCGACTCCGGCACGCGGACGACGGTGAACCCGCTGTGGATCAGCGCCGCGTACTCGGTCGCGCCCACGCCGTACGCGAGGGCGTTGTTGCCGCCGCCCATGCACGTGTGGCTGTCGGTGGCCTGGATCAGGTCGCCGGGCTCGACGATGCGCTCCCGGGCGACCTGGTGGCAGATGCCGGGGCTCCGGCCGTCCTTCGCCGAGAAGTCGCGGACGCCGGTGTGGCGCTGGAAGACGCGCTGCATCTCCCTGAGCGTCTCGATCTGGTCGGCGAAGGGCGCCATGCGCGGCACGCCGTCCGCGTAGATCAGGTGGTCCTCGAAGACCGCGAGCTTCTGGGGGTTCTTGACGACGTAGTCGTCGCCGTACTCCTCGCGGAGGAACTCGTGGACCTGGGCGGTGGTGAACTCGTGGCTGTACCCGCCGTCCACCGTCGCGACGATCGCGTCGCCCGGCTTCACGTACCGCGCGCCGTCGCCCTCCAGGTGGGCCGCCAGGATGCGTTCGGCCATCGTCATGGGCCGCGCCGCCGTCTCCGGGCGGGGAATCTCGATCTTCCCCTCGGAGAGCGCGCGGTTGAACGCGAAGAGCCCGCCACAACGGACGATGAGCCGCGTGATGGGGTCGTAGCCCTCGAGGAACGCGTCGAGGGGGACCTGCTCCCCCGCCTGGAGCCGCCTCAGGACGTCGTGGCCCGCCATCAGCACGCCCTGGTTGATGTTGTTCCGGGCGTGGATCGGCGCGAAGGAGGCGGCGATCGCGATCCGGATGCCCGACCACTTCTCCGCCTGGACCGCGGTCTCGCGCGACGACCCGGTGCCCTTCCGGTAGCCCGAGGCGACGACCTCGAAGTCGCCGTCCTTGAGGGCGTCCGTCGGGAAGACCCGCTTCCCCTCCACGACCAGCCCCGCGTACGCGTCGCGCGCGATGTCCGCCGGGCGGTGACGGAAGCACACCCACGCGGGCGTCATCACGTCGGTGTTGACGTCGTCGAGGAGGTCCTCGACCGAGAGGTCCTCCATCCGGAGGTCGAGCTCGCCGGCGAGCTGGCGGCGGATGAGCTCCGGGTCCTTCGTGAGGAACAGGACGCGCTTCCCGGTCGTCAGCGCGACGAGGGGCGGCGGGGCCCCCGGGAGGTCCGGCGGGGTCTCGACTTCGTCTCGGGCGTCACGCATGCGTGGAAGGTAGGTCCTCCCTCGGGGGCGGGTCGGCCCGCGCCGCGCCCGGCCGGTCAGGTCCCGCGGTAGGAGGGCTTCCGCTTCTCGAGGAAGGCGGTGAGGCCCTCCCGCATGTCGGCGGTGGACGCGATGATCCCGAACAGGTCGGCCTCGATCCTGAGGCCCTCCTCGAGCGTGGTCTCGCTGCCGCGGAGAACCGCCTCGAGCGCCGCCCCCTGCGCCAGTGGACCTCGCGAGGCGAGCTTCGCGGCCAGGCCCTGCGTGACCTCGCCCAGCTCCGCCGCGGGCGCCACGCGGTTCACGAGCCCGTACCGCAGCGCCGTCTCGGCGTCCACCGGATCGCCCGTCAGGATCAGCTCGAGCGCGCGACCGCGACCGACGATCCGCGGGAGGCGCTGGGTGCCGCCGTAGCCCGGGAAGATCGCCAGCCCGACCTCGGGGAGGCCGATCTTCGTCTCGGCGGCCATCGTCCTCAGGTGGCATGCGAGCGCGAGCTCGAGGCCGCCGCCGAACGCGTAGCCGTTGATCATCGCGACGACCGGCTTGCCGAGGCTCTCGATTCGGCCGAGGATCGCCTGGCCCCGCACGGACTTGGCCTTGCCCCCCCGCACGTCCATCTTCGCGAGCTCGCCGATGTCGGCGCCGGCCACGAAGGCCTTCTCGCCCGCCCCCGTGAGGACGACGACCCGGCCGCCCTCGTCCGACCGCGCCCGGGCGAAGGCCTCGTCGATCTGCCTCATCACCTCTTCGTCGAGGGCGTTCAGCTTGTCGGGCCGATCGACGGTGATCGTGACGACGGACGCGCCCTCGGCGCGCTCGTAGCGGACGTACGAGGACATCGCTTCGCTCCCCTACTTCTTGTAGTCGTAGAAGCCGCGGCCGCTCTTCCGTCCCGTGCGACCGGCCGCCACGAGCCGCCGGAGCATCGGAGGCGCCTGGTACCGGATGTCCTTGAACTCGTGGAACATGATGTCGGCGATGTAGAGCGTCGTGTCGAGGCCGACGAAGTCGAGGAGCTCGAGGGGCCCCATCGGGTGGCCGCAGCCGAGCTTCATGCCCGTGTCGATGTCGCGCGCCGAGGCCACGCCCTTCTCGAGCGCCCGGATCGAGTCGAGGAGGTACGGGACGAGGAGGAGGTTCACGGCGAACCCCGGCGTGTCCTTCGTGCGCACGACGGTCTTGCCGACCGCCTCGGCAAAGGCGACCGCCGTGTCGAACACCTCGTCCGTCGTCTCGAGCGTGCGGACGACCTCGACGAGGCGCATCACCGGGACCGGGTTGAAGAAGTGGAGGCCGACGAACCGCTCGGGCCGACGCGTGGCGGCGGCCATGTCGCCGACCGGGAGCGACGACGTGTTGCTCGCGAAGATGGCGTCGGGACCGGCGATCCCGTCGAGTGTCGCGAAGAGCTCCTTCTTCGCGCCCATGTTCTCCAGGATCGCCTCGATGACCAGGTCGCGGTCGGCGAAGGCCGACAGCTCGGTCGTGAACCGGATCCGACCGAGGATCCGGTCGCGCTCGGCCGCCTCGAGCTTGCCCTTCTCGACGGCGCGACCGAGCGACTTCTCGATGCCCGCCCGGCCCCGCTGGCAGAGCGCGTCGTCCACCTCGCGGACGAGCACGTCGAGCCCGGCCTTCGCACCGATCTCGGCGATGCCGGACCCCATGAGCCCGCAACCGACCACGCCCAGCTTCGACACCGCTCCCGCCATGATCCAGCCCTCGCGTAGAGTCCCCGGCGGCATCCTAGGCCGCACGTTTCCCGGGTCGCGCATTTTCACACCCGCCACCACCGCCCGCGACGCGGCGCCACCACCGCCGCGATGCGGCGCCGCCAAAGGCGGCCCCGCGAGCCCGCCCGCCACGCCGCGCGATGCGGCGCCGCCGAAGGCGGCCCCGCGAGCCCGCCAGCACCCGCCGCTCCGCGATGCGGCGCCGCCAAAGGCGGCCCCGCGAGCCCGCCCGCCACCCGCCGCTCCGCGATGCGGCGCCGCCAAAGGCGGCCCCGCGAGCCCGCCAGCCCCGCCCCCGCGATGCGGCGCCGCCGAAGGCGGCCCCGCGAGCCCGCCCCCACGCCGCGCGATGCGGCGCCGCCAAAGGCGGCCCCGCGAGCCCGCCACGCCACCCGCCGCTCCGCGATGCGGCGCCGCCGAAGGCGGCCCCGCGAGCCCGCCCGCCACCCGCCGCTCCGCGATGCGGCGCCGCCAAAGGCGGCCCCGCGAGCCCGCCCGCCACCCGCCGCTCCGCGATGCGGCGCCGCCAAAGGCGGCCCCGCGAGCCCGCCAGCACCCGCCGCCACGCCAGCGGCGCGCTGAGGGCCCCAAGGAGTGGCCATGACGACGACGCCGCGTGCGAATGCACGCAAGGAGGAGGAAGGGCCGCGAACGGGGCCCTCAGCGCGCCGCTGGGGGTTAGAGGCTGTCTTTGGCGATGTCCTCGAATTCGGACTCCGAAAGCTCACGAAGCGTCTTCCCCTTCCGCTTCAGCTTCTGGTTGATCCGAATGACGACGTCCTGCATGCGCTCGTGCGTCTCCTCGCTGCCGCCGAGGAGAAGGAAGTTGTCGCCCGTGGTCACGCGTCGGTGGCCGTCGGCTCCGTCGAAACCGATCCCCAAGAGACCGCTGGTGACCTCGGTACGTCGCTTCGGGCGCTCGGACATACCGCGAGGATAGCGCGACCCGGCGCCGGCGTCACCGGGGCGGATGTTCGCGTGAACGTCCCGTCCCGGGTCGAGCGGCGTCGCGGGGCGGCCCCCGCGGGTCGTCGCGGCGGTCCGCACGTCGGCAGGCACCCGTCGTAGCCACGAACGGCGGGAGGGAACGGGACCGTGCGTGCCCCCGAACCCCCGAGGACGAGAGCGCGAACCCTCTCGACTCGTGACGAGGAGGGCGCCCGGCGCGCGGGCGCGCGCTCGTCCCCGTGCGCGCCGCGGGGTGGCACCGGGACCGGCGCCCTCAGTGCGCCTCCTCCCAGCTCCGCCCCCAGCCCGCGTCCACGACGATCGGCACGTCCAGGTCCATCGCCCGCGTCATCTCCGTCTCGACGAGCCGGCCGAGCTCCTCCTTCTCGTCCTCCGGGACCTCGAAGAGCAGCTCGTCGTGGATCTGCACGAGCATCGCGGAGCGCCGCCCCTCCTCGCTCAGGCGGCGGTCGATGCGGATCATGGCGAGCTTGATCAGGTCGGCCGCGGTCCCCTGCATCGGCGTGTTCACGGCGACGTTCTCGGCCTGCGCCCGCACGCGCGGGTCCTTGCTCGTGAGCTCGGGGAGCCAGCGCTTGCGACCGAGCAGCGTCGTCACGTACCCCTGCTCGCGGGCCTCGCGGACGGTCCGGTCGAGGAAGGCGCGGACACCGGGGTACGTGTCGAAGTACTGGTCGATGAACCGGCGCGCCTCGTCGAGCGTCACCTCGGTGTCCCGCGCGAGGCGTTGCGGGCCCATGCCGTAGATGACGCCGAAGTTCACGGCCTTCGCGCGGCTCCTCAGGACGGGCGTCACCTCCTCGGGCGCGACCTTGAAGACGCGCGCCGCGGTCGCGCGGTGGATGTCGAGGCCGGAGCGGAACGCCTCGATCAGGCCGGCGTCGCCCGACAGGTGGGCGAGCAGGCGCAGCTCGATCTGGCTGTAGTCCGCCGAGAGCATCCACCAGCCGTCCTCCGGGACGAAGGCGCGGCGGATCGCGCGGCCCTCCTCGCTGCGCACGGGGACGTTCTGGAGGTTCGGGTCGCTCGACGAGAGACGCCCGGTGGCCGTTCCCGTCTGGTGGAAGGTCGTGTGGACGCGCCCGGTCTCGGGGTTCACCGCGAGAGGGAGAACGTCCACGTACGTGCTCTTGAGCTTCGTGAGCGTCCGGTACTCGACCACGGCCGCCGGGAGCGCGTGGTGCCGCGAGAGCTCGAGCAGGGTCTGCTCGTCCGTCGCGAAACCGGTGCCCTTCGCCGTGCGCTTCGGCTGGCGCCGTCCCAACGCCTCGTGGAGCTTCAGGCGCTCGAAGAGGATGCGACCGAGATGCGCGTTCGAGCGCACGTTGAACTGCTCCCCCGCGAGCTCGTGGATGCGGGCCTCGGCCGCGTCGGCGCGCGTGCCGAGGTCGGCCGAGATGCGCGCGAGCAGCGCCACGTCCAGACGAACGCCCCGGTGCTCCATCCGCGTCAGCACGGGGATCAGCGGCACCTCGACGTCACGGAAGAGCCCGTCGAGACCGCGCGCGACGAGCTCGGGCGCGATCTGGTGCTCGAGACGGAGGGCGACGTCGGCGTCCTCGCACGCATAGTGCGCGACGTCCTCGACGGGCACCTCGGCCATCGTGATCTGCGACTTTCCCTTCCCGATGAGCTCCGTGGTGGGGATCTTCCGGAGGCCCAGGCGGCGCAGCGCCATCTCGTCGATGTTGTGGGTGCGCCCGCCGGGGTCCACGCACCAGTCCGCGACCATCGTGTCGAAGGCCACGCCGCGGACCGGGACCCCGTGGCGCCAGAGCACGTGGAGGTCGTACTTCACGTTCTGACCCGACTTCGGGAGCGCCGCGTCCTCGAGCACACCGCGCAGGCGGTCGAGGACGGCCGTGGTGTCGGCGCCGGTGCCACGGTCGAAGAGGCGCCCGTCCGCCCCCCCGCGACGCCCGGCCGTCGAGCCGAACATCGGCGGGTCGAGGTTGACCGGGACGTAGAACGCCTCGCCCTCCTTCCACGAGAAGGAGAGCCCGACGAGGTCCGCCCGCATCGGGTCCACCGAGGTGGTCTCGGTGTCGAAGGTGAAGCCGCCCTTCCCCTTCGTCGCGGCGAGGTCTTCGACCAGGCGATCGAGCTTCTCGGGCGTGTCCACGCGGTGGTAGCGGACGTCCGTGACGGGCGCCGAGACGGTCTCGAGCGACTCGAGCCGCGCCTGGAGCTCGAGCTCGAGGTAGAGGTCCTTCAGGCGCTCGGGGGCTCGCTCGCCGTGGCGCAGGTCCTCGAGCCGGACCGGAGCCGCCACGTCGATCGTGACGAGGTCCCGACTGAGCCGCGCCTTCTCGACGTTCTCGAGCAGGTTCTCGCGGAGCTTCTTCTGCGTGACCTCGCCGGCGTGGAGGAGCACCTCGTCGAGCGACCCGAAGCGGACGACCAGCTCGGTCGCGCGCTTGGGACCGACGCCCGGGACCCCGGGGACGTTGTCCGACGTGTCGCCCATCAGGGCGAGGACGTCCACGACCTTCCCGGGCGGAACGCCGAATCGCGTCTCCACCTCCGCCGGCCCCACGAGCTCGACGGCGGCCTGCCCGGGCTTCATCACGTTGTAGAGGCGGACGTGATCGGTCACGAGCTGGCACATGTCCTTGTCGCCCGACACGATCCACACCTCGCGGCCCGCCGCCTCGCCCTGCCGGGCGAGGGCGCCGATCAGGTCGTCCGCCTCCCAGCCCGGCACCCGGACGAAGGGCAAGCCCTCGCCCTCGACGGCCCGCTGGATCCACGCGAGCTGCGGGAGCATCTCGTCGGGCATCTTCTCGCGCGTGGCCTTGTAGGCCGGGTACGCGCGGTGCCGGAAGGTCGGCTCCTTCGCGTCGAAGACGACGACGAGCTCCTCCGGCCGCTCCTGCTCCCGGATCCGGTCGAGCGCGGCGAGGAAGCCGAACACCGCGCTCGTCGGCTGTCCGCGGCTCGTGACGAGCGGGGTCCGCATCAGCGCGAAGTGGGCGCGGTACGCGAGGGCCATGCCGTCGATCAGGAAGAGGCGCGGCCGGTCGGAGCGGGTGAGGGGCTCGGCCATGGGCGGCGATTGTGGTCGGTTCCGCCGCGGGGCGCAAACGGGCGGGCGGGACCGGTAGGATGCGGGGGTGGAGGAACGCCCCGAGCTCTTCGTCGCGCGGGACCGGGCTCGGCGCCTCGGCTGGCGGCTCGGAAAGGTGCTCCAGGAGCGACGCCTCGCGTGGCGCGGCGAGGCCATCGGCCTCGCGACCCTCAAGGACGAGGCCGACCTCGAGATCCTCGCGATCGCCGCCGACGCGCGAGAGAGCGCCGCGCAGGTCCTCGAGGGACGCCTCCGCGACCGCGAGCGCGGCTGGGCGGAGATCCCGTTCGTGGTCGCCGCCGAGACGACCGCGCTCCACCTCGAAGCGGCCGCGGCCCTCGAGTCCGACCGGCGCGCGGGCCGCGCCGCCGAGGCCGACGCGCGCCGCCGCGTGCTCGCCGGCATGGAGGCGGCCCTCCAGCGGCTCGAGGCGTTCCAGGCCGCCTACGACGAGAAGCGCGTCCTGTCGGAGGCGCGGCCCGTGGACCTCGGCCGCCTCCTCGCCCAGGCGGCCGAGCCGAGGGGGCGCCCCTTCGACCGGGTCCCGCCGCCCGTCGCGACCGACCCGCACGGGCTCCTCGACCTCCTGCTCGCGGCGCGGACGGCGCTCCCGGAGGCGGGGCCGTGGCGCGTCGCCGTCGAGCGAGGCGGACGGCTCGTGCGCCTGCGGATCGGCGTGGAGGAGGGGACCCGCGAGGGCGAGACGCCGCCCGCCGTGGACCGCGCGGCCCGGGTGCTCGCCTGGCTCCATCCCGCGCGCGCGACCGCGCGCGCGAGACCGCGCCCGCTCGGGGGCGACGAGGTCGTCGGCCTCGAGATCGAGATCGAGGACCCGTCGGGCTCCGACCCGCGGGCGGCCGTGGCGGCCCTGGTGGGCGGGGAGGGCACGCTGCCCCCGGAGGCGGAGCCGGCCGTCCGCGCGCTCCTCCGCGCCCCGGCCGTCCACGAGGACGGGCGCCTCCCCCCGGAGCGCGCGGTCGCGCTGCTCGGCGTGCTCCGCGCGCTGGAGGAGCTTCTAGGGTCGCGGGTCCTGCCCCGCCTCGGGACGGCCGCGGTGCGGCACGCGGCGCGCGCCCTCCCGCGGGAGGCGACGCGAAAGGCGCCGCTCCGCGCACGCCTGGTCGAGGGCCTCGCGGACGAGGTCCCCGGTCTCCCGTTCGGGAGCGCCGGCGACCTCGCCCGGGACCTCGCGGCCGGAAAACGCCTCCCCCGTCTCGGGCCCGCCGAGGTGGCCGTGCTCCTCGCGCTCTTCGCGCGGACGTGGTCGATCGCGGGCGCGAGGGGCGAGGCGCCCCTGCCCCGGGGCACGCTCGAGGACGCCGACGTGGAGGCGCTCGTGGCGGACCTCGCGACCGTCGCCCGGCTGGAGCCCGGCCTCGCGTCGGGGCAGGCGATCCCGGCGGCGGAGGTCACGCGCCTCGAGTGCGCGGCCGTCGGCGCGATCGGCCGGCTGGCCCGGATGTGACGGGCCGCGCTACTTGATGTCCTTCTCGGACCGCACGATCTTGTCCACGAGCTTGTACTTGACCGCCTCTTCGGCGCTCAGCCAGTAGTCGCGCTGCATGTCCTTGTGGATCTTCTCGATCGGATGGCCGGTCTCGCGCGCGAACAGCTCGTTCGCCTTCTCGCGGAGCCGGATGATCTCCTTCGCCGTGATGGCGATGTCCGCGGCGGTCCCGCGCGCGCCGCTGCTCGGCTGGTGCAGCATGAGCCGCGCGTTGGGGAGCACGTAGCGGTGGCCCTTCTCGCCGCTCACCATCACGATGGTCGCTGCGCTGGCCGCGATCCCGGTGCAGATCGTGTAGACGGGGGCCTCCACGAACCGCGCGACGTCGTAGATCGCGAAGCCGTCGTCCGCCCAGCCTCCCGGGCTGTTCACGAAGAGGCGGATCGGCTTCGTGCGACTGATCTCGTTGAGCACGAAGATCTGCTGGATGACACGCTGGGTCAGCTTGGGCTCGATGGGCCCGAAGAGGAGGACGCTCCGCGCCTTCAACAGGCGGCGCTCGATCGCGGGCGCCCGGGGGGACTTCTTCTGCTCGTCGAGCATGCGCGGCTCCGTCTGGGGTCAGGCGACCGTACCCAGAACGCGCGGGGCGGTCCTCAATTGACCCGGTCGTCCTCCCCGAGCGAGAGGAGCTCGGCCCGGATGGCCGCGTGGGCGCGGTTCAGGCGGCTCTTGACCGTCCCCATGGAGCACCCGAGGACCTCCACCAGCTCCTCGTACGAGAGTCCCTCGAGGTAGCGCAACACGAGGATGGCGCGGTGCTTCGGCGAGAGGCGTCGCATGGCCTCGTGGACGCGGTCCGAGCGCCCGTCGTCGACGGGGAGGCCGGGCACGCTCGTGGACTGGCCGTCCGGACGGCGTGCAGAGTCGTCGGCGGGCAGGTGGTCCATCGACCAGGCCGGCCGGCGCCGCTCGTGTCGCCGGGTGTCGATCGCCCGGTTCACCGCGACACGGTAGATCCACGAGGAGAGGCCCGACTCGCCCCGGAAGCTCCCGATGCGCCGCCCGAGGTCCAGGAACACCTCCTGGGTCACGTCCTGGGCGGACGCCCAGTCGCCGATGACCCGCCAGGCGACGTTGAGGACCCGGCGCTGGTACCGCTCGTACAGGCGGGCCAGGGCGCGACGTCTCGCCGCGGGGTCGTTCGACGAGAGCTCCCGAACGAGGTGCTGGTCCGGGTCCGGTCCCGCCAACGCGTGTCCCCCTCCCCCGGGACGTGGAATGCTACCAGCCGGGACACGCGGGAAGGGGCCGCCCGGAGGAGGAGCCGCGCGTGCTCGCTGCCGTGTTCGCCGGGCCGCGCGCCGCTCCCGGGGCGGGTCCCTGGCTCGACCGTCTCGCGTCGGCCGCTCGGGCGGCGGGGGGCTGCCGCGCGATCCTCACGGGCCCCGGTCTCGACTGGACAGAGAGCGCGCGGCTCGAGGCGCTGGCGAAGGAGGGGGTCGTCCAGGTCGCGCTCTGCGCCCGGAGCGCCGGGGCGCGCCGACTCTCGGCCGACGACCTGCCGGCGTGGGTGCGCTGGTCGAGCCTCGTGTCCTTCGCCCGGGACCTCGCCCCGACCGACCGGCTGTGGGGGCTGTTCCCGTGACGGCGCCGCCCGCCGCGCCCGTGGTCGCGCTGTTCGCGACCTCCCGACTCTCGGAGGGCGCGCTGGAGCTCCTCCGGGTGGTGGCAGCCCTGGTCGCGGCGGATCGCCCGGTCCGCGTGCTCGTGACGGGTCCCGGCGCCCCGGCGCTCTTTGCCGAAGACCTCCCCCCCGAGGTCGAGCGGACGATCGAGCTCCTCGCGGGGTTCGGCGTGGTGCCGGAGCTCGTGGACCTCGCGTCGCTCGCTCGGACGCTCGAGAGCGCCGGCGCCGTGCTCCGCGTCGGCGAGCCCGACCGGGCCGCCGAACCCCCGCTCCTCGACCTCGCGGACCCGCCGGCGGACCCCGCGGCGTGGGCGCGCGCGGGACAGGTGGTCCCGTCCGGCGCGCAATCCGTGTGACACGAAGGGAACGGGCGTCGGGGCGGAAAGAAGATGGCCCCGATGGGCGAAACCCACCGGGGCCGGGCGTCCTCACCGAGGGGACTTGTGAGATAAGGGATGTGGTGGAAGGTTACCTTGCAGGGCGATTGCCTCGGCTCGGACGAGCCCCCGGATCCCGGGGACCCACCGACTCTCGCCGGCCCGCCTCTATCGGCCTGCCCGGCCGTGTGGGATAGGCCGCGAGCCCCCAAAACTCGCCCGGCGGCGCGTCGAGTTTTCCCGACACCGGGAGTCGAGGCGCGGCGACCTCGAAGGGCGCGCGCGAGGCGACACAACCAACGTGCGTCCAATGGGTTACGCCGTTCGTCGTCTCGGAGGCTCGACCCGCCTCGGCGCGCGGTGCCGAGGGCCGTCGATCAAGGGGCGGGGACCGGGTCGGCCCCCTCCTCCTTCTCGAGGACTTCTTCGAGGTCGTCCCAGCCCATGGACCGCCAGAACGCGAGCGCCCCGGCGTTCGCCCCGACGACGCGACAGCGGACGATCTCGGCGTCCTTCTCGTAGAGCAGGTCGAGGAGCCGCCCCACCATGCGGCGCGCGATGCCCTGGCGGCGCCGCGGCGGCACGACGAAGCAGTCCGTCACCTCTCCGACGCGCACGGGCTTGTGCCATCCGGTCCCGGACGCGATGCGCGCCGCGGCGAATCCCACGACGAGCCGGCCGTTCTCCTCCGCGACGACGACGTCGCGATCGGGGTCCTGGAGCCACGTGCTGAACTGACCGGCCATGTGCTCGCGGGCGTGGGGGTGCGACGCGAGGCGCGGCTCGAGGCGCGCGTTCTCCTCGACCATCGCGGCCCAGAGGAGCAGCAGGGCGGGGATGTCGCCGCGCCGCGCGTTGCGGATCGGAACGCCCTCCATCAGACGTCCTCCATCCCCTTCTGCAGCACGATCTGGAGCGTCCGGTATCCCTGGGCGCGGAAGCGGGCCAGGCTGTCGGCGTTCCGGCTCGCGACCGGCGCGCGCAGCACGCTCGCGCCGGTCCGGGTCAGCCCCTCGGAGAGCGTCCGGAGGAGCTCCTTTCCCACGCCACGCCCCCGCCAGGACGGGATCACGTAGAGCTCGCTCACCTCGCCCACGTGCTGGTTGCGGAACACCGGGGGCCAGACCGTCGAGACGCCCGTCGCGTAGCCGACGAGATCGGACGGGCCGTGCTCGGAGACCGCGGTCTCGGCGACGAGGAGGATCCGATCCTCCTGGTCGAGCCAGATCGGGATCGCGTGCTCGGTCCGGTCCCGCACGTCCGGCAGGAGCTGGAGGCGGGGCTCGAGACGAGCCATCTCGGCCAGGTACTGGACCCGAAGATCCGCGAGCGCGGCCGTGTCCTGACGCCGGGCCGACCTGACCTTCGCTTCGCCCGTCATGCCCTTCCCGGCCTCCCGGCGCATCATACGCCGCGAAGGCTTCCCCCGGGAGAGCCACTTCCCCGGTCTCGAGCGCGATTCGCGACGGACCCCGGTCGGGGCGGGTCCCCCGGTCCGGTGCGGCGTACCATCGACCGTCCGACCGAGGAACCGACGACCAATGCCGTTCGCCCCCATCCCCGAGATCCTGGACGAGCTCCGATCGGGTCGGATGGTCATCCTCGTGGACGACCCGGACCGCGAGAACGAGGGCGATCTCGTGCTCGCGGCGGAGAAGGTCACGCCGCAGAAGATCGCGTTCATGCTCCGCCACACGAGCGGCATCGTCTGCGTGACGCTCCCCCGTGAGAAGGCCGACGCGCTGGAGCTCCCCCTCCAGGTCGAGTCTTCCGTCAACTCGTCCCGCTTCGGCACGCAGTTCACGGTCTCGGTGGAGGCGCGCGCGGGCGTCACGACGGGCGTCAGCGCGGCCGATCGCGCGACCACGATCGAGACGATCGCGCGGGACGAGTGTTCGCCCGAGGACCTCGCGCGGCCCGGCCACATCTACCCGATCCGTGGACACCCCGACGGCGTGCTCCGCCGCGCGGGGCAGACCGAGGGCTCGATCGACTTGTGCCGCCTCGCGGGGCTGAAGCCGATCGGGGTGATCAGCGAGCTGATGCTCCCCGACGGAACGATGGCCCGGCTCCCCGACCTCGAGCGCTTCGCCACGGAGCACGACCTGAAGCTCTGCAGCGTCCGGGACGTCATCGCGTGGCGGCGGCGCCACGAGCGCCTGATCCACCTCGAGACGACGGCCCACCTGCCGACGCGCCACGGCGAGTTCGACGTCCTCGTCTACTCGGCCCGGACGGACCCCGAGCCGCACATGGCGCTGACCCTCGGGATCCCGCTGCCCACGGAAGGCCAGCCCAACCCGCCGATCGAGGAACCACTCCTCGTGCGCGCGCACAGCGAGTGCCTCACGGGGGACGTGTTCGGCTCGCTCCGGTGCGACTGCGGGCAGCAGCTCGCGGCGGCCCAGCGGCGGATCGCGGTCGCCGGGCGCGGGGTGATCCTCTACATGCGGCAGGAGGGCCGGGGGATCGGGCTGGTCAACAAGATCCGCGCGTACCACCTCCAGGACCAGGACGGGCTGGACACGGTCGAGGCGAACGAGCACCTCGGGTTCAAGCCCGACCACCGCGACTACGGCGTCGGCGCGCAGATCCTCTACGACCTCGGCGTGCGGCAGCTCCGTCTCCTCACGAACAACCCGGTCAAGTACCGGGCGCTCAAGGGCTACGGCCTCGACATCGTGGAGCGGATCCCGATCGAGATGCCGGCCACGAGCCAGAACGAGCGCTACCTCCGCGCCAAGGCGGAGAAGCTGGGCCACCTCCTGACGTTCCCCCCCGACAAGGCCCCCTGACTGGACGTACGGGGACGTACGGAGCCAGAGCAATTCGTCCGAATCCGCCGGGCGGACCGGCGCTCGCAGGGCGGCAGACCCGGGCTCCAACGGCCCGAACGCGGCGCAGCGGTAGTCGGCCAGCGGACGCGGCGCGGCGGTCCTCGGCCAGCGGACGCGGCTTGGGACGTACGGAGCCCGAGCAATTTGTCCGAATCAGTCGCGAACGACGCGAGTGGACGGCAAGGGTGTTCTGGACGGATCCGGACAAATTGCTCCGGCTCCCTACTCCCCCTAGTCCGGACCGGTGACGAAGGGCGCATGCGGCGAAGCCGCGAGCCCGTCCCGGTACCCCGCGACGCGGCCCCGCCAAAGGCGGGCCCGCGAGCCCACCGCCACACCGCACGATGCGGCGCCGCCAAAGGCGGCCCCGCGAGCCCCCCCGCGGTCGCCGCGACGCGGCCCCGCCAAAGGCGGCCCCGCGAGCCCACCGCCACACCGCACGATGCGGCGCCGCCAAAGGCGGCCCCGCGAGCCCCCCCGCGGTCGCCGCGACGCGGCCCCGCCAAAGGCGGGCCCGCGAGCCCACCGCCACACCGCACGATGCGGCGCCGCCAAAGGCGGCCCCGCGAGCCCCCCCGCGGTCGCCGCGACGCGGCCCCGCCAAAGGCGGGCCCGCGAGCCCACCGCCACACCGCACGATGCGGCGCCGCCAAAGGCGGCCCCGCGAGCCCCCCCGCGGTCGCCGCGACGCGGCCCCGCCGAAGGCGGGCCCGCGAGCCCGCACGCCAACACGCCCGCACGCGATCGGCGCTCTGAGAGGCCAAAGGAGTGGCCATGACGACGACGCCGCGTGCGAATGCACGCAAGGAGGAGGAAGGGCCGCGAACTGGCCTCTCAGAGCGCCGAGCGCCTATTCGGAGAAGTCGAGGTAGGTGTAGCCTTCGAGGGCCTCGCGGTACTCGGCGAGGATCTCGTTCGCCTCGGCGCGGGTGAGGCGGCGTTCGCGGATCTCCGTTCGCGCCTGCTCGTGGATCGAGGACACCATCCCCTCGGGGTCGTGCCGAAAGAGCTTCAGCACGTCGTCGGAATCGTCGCCGGGCATGACGCGGTTCACGCGTGCGCCGCCCTTGCCGAGCGTCACCATGGCCTCGTCCGCGCGGCCGAAGAGGTTGTGGTAGTCGCCGAGCACGTCCTGGTACGCGCCCACGAGCAGGACGGCGAGGTAGTACGGCTTCCCCTCCTGGAGTCGGTGCAGCTCGAGCGCGTCCTTCACGTCCCTCAGGTCGGTGAATCGGTCCACCTCCCCGTCCGAGTCGCAGGTCACGTCGCAGAGCGTCGCGCGCACCGTCGGCCGCTCCCCGAGGCGGTGGATGGGCACGATGGGGAAGAGCTGGTCGAGCGCCCAGGAGTCGGGGATCGACTGGAAGACGCTGAAGTTCGCGATGTACTTCGCGATCAGCCGCTTCTTGAGGAGCTCGATCTCCTCGGGCACGTACTTCTCGCCGTCCGCGTAGGCCAGCGCGCGGACCGCGATGGCCTGCACCAGGCGCTCGGTCAGCGCGCGGTCCCGGAGCGACAGGTACCCCAGGTCGAAGTGGCCGAGGAGGACGTCACGCATCTCCTCGGCGTCGTGCAGCGACTCGCGGTGGTTCTTCCTCGTGACACCCTTGTAGATCTCGTGGAGCTCGCGCACGCCCTCGTGGACGTCCTCGGGCAGGAGGATCGCCTCGCCGTCGAGGCTGAGGTTCTGCCCGCGAACCTCCATGAGCACCATCGCGTGGTACGCGACGAGGGCCCGGCCGGACTCGCTCACCAGGACGGGCGGCGGCACCTCCTCGGCGTCGCAGACGGCCTGGACGTTGTAGACGACGTCGCGCGCGTACTCCGAGACCGTGTAGTTCATGCTGGCCTCGAACGACGTGCCGCTCCCGTCGTAATCGACGCCCAGACCCCCACCGACGTCCAGGAACTCCATCGGGCAGCCGTCGGCCCGGAGCTTCGCGTAGATCCGCGCGCCCTCCTTCACGGCGTTCTTGATCTTCTTGATCTCGGGGATCTGACTGCCGACGTGGAAGTGGAGGAGACGGAAACCGTCGATGAGCTCGTGCCGCCGAAGCAGGGCGACGGCGTCGAGCAGCTCCTGCGTGCTCAGCCCGAACTTCGCCTCGCTCCCGCCCGACTTCTCCCACTTGCCCGAGCCGCGGGCCCGGAGCCGGATGCGCATCCCGAGCAGGGGAGAGATGCCCGTCTCGCGGGCGACGGCGGCGATGAGCGGGACCTCCTGCGGCTTCTCCACGATGAGGAACACCCGCTTCCCGAGCGCCACGCCGCGGAGCGCGAGGCGGATGTACGGCTTGTCCTTGTAACCGTTGCAGATGATCAGGGCGTCCCGGTCGAGGCGCTGGGAGAGCGCGATGGCCAGCTCGGCCTTGCTCCCCGCCTCCAGGCCGAGACCGCGTCCGCGTCCCGCGCGGGTCAGCTCGTCGATCACGTCGCGCTGCTGGTTGACCTTGATCGGGTAGACGCCGCGGTACGGCTGGGGGTAGCCGTACTCCTCGATCGCTCGCTCGAACGCCCCGAAGATCTCTTCCACGCGCGCGTGCAGGATCTGCGGGAAGCGCAGCAGCGCGGGGAACCGGACCCGGCGCCGCTTCAGGCGCGACACGAGGTGGAGGAGGTCGATGCCCCGTTCCTCGCGGTCGGGATGGACGCAGAGGTGCCCCTGCGGGTTCACGCGGAAGTAGCCGTGTCCCCAGGCGTCGATCCCGTACAGGCGCTCGGCGTCCTGAACGGTGAAGCTCATGCCCGCTCCTCCTGCCGCGACGACCACCGACGCGGCGGAACCCTCCCGTACCGTCCCCGAGCCGACGCGGCCCGACGCTCCGCCGGACTCGTACCGGCGGATGGCGGAGCACTCTACGATCGGACGACCCCGGGGGGCCGAAAAGGGACGCGCCGCGCCGCGCGAGCGCCTACTGCGGGTCGGGCGCCGGCCGACCGTCCATCGCCTGCGGTCGGTACTCGACGCCGTCCCGAACGCGCACGACCTCCACGCGGTCCACCCGGTCGCCCTTCTCGAGCGCGTCGGCCACGTCCTGGCCCTTGGCGACGCGTCCGAACACGATCACCTGACCGTCCAGGTGGAGCGCGGTGCCCTCGAGGATCGCGAAGCGCGATCCGACGCCGAGGTCGCCGGCGTGGACCATCGCGAGACTCCCGCGGAGCGGAGGATGGGCGCGCGCCCCGGCGCCCCGGGGCGCCTCGACGGGCACGGCGTAGCCCGGTCCCGGCGCGCGGCCCTCCGGAGCGCCCTCCCGTGTGCGCGGGTCGCCGAGGAGGGCGAAGAGGAACGGCGTGGTCTCCGAGACCGAGAGTCCGTCGTAGAAGCGGTGGCGCGCCAGCCACACGAAGCTCGCGACCGTGTTCGGCTGCTCGTCCTCGTAGAGAACCGCCTCGATCGGGCCGCGCGCGGTCACGATGCGCACGCGCGGGAGGTCGGCCTCGTGAGCGCGCGCCTGGCGCTCGTCCGCCGCGAGGTCGCCGGCGCGCGCCGCGCGCTCCGCGGCGAGGACGAGGGAGCCCTCGAAGGGGAACCGCTTCGCGAGCGGCCCGAGACGCCCCGCGGCCTCCGGGTAGTCGCCGTGTCCGAGGAGCAGGAGGCCCAGGCCGAGGCCCGCGCCGTCCCGTTCGTAGGGCCCACGGGCCCCCGTCACCGCGGACCGCGCGCGCGCCAGAGCGCCGTCCCACGCCGAGGGCCCGCCCGGCGGTCCCCCGGCCAGCGCCGGTCCTTCGACCCGCATCGCGCGCACGAACCGCGCCTCCCTCAGGCCCGGGACGAGGGCCTCGGCGCGGTCCAGCTCCGCCCGCGCCCGGTCGGGCTCGCCGAGGGCCGCCAGCGTCTCGGCCTCGAGGACGTGGACGGCGGCGAGGTCGGGACGCGCCGCGAGCGCCTCCTCGAGCGGGCCGAGGAGCGCGCGCTCGACGGCTTGGCGCACGTCGTCCTTCGAGACGGCCGTGTCCCACGGCGACGCGAGGCCGGCGCCCTTCGCCATCGCGTCGAGGCCTCGCTCCGAGGCGGCGAGGTACGACTGCCAGGCCCGGAGGCGGCGCACGTCCGCCGCGTCCTCGGCGGCGATCGTCTGGGCGTCCACCTCGACCGGCGCCGCGGGCGCGGCCGGGCCGACGAGCCGCGCCCAGTGGTCCGGTCCCGCGAAGGCCGCCCCGGCGGGGACGGACGCGGTGACGCCGCCCTCGCGCGTACGGACGACGAGCGCCAGGCGGAGCGGGAACGGCGGCAGGTCCGCGAGGGGGACCCGAGCCTCGACCGACCAGTGTCCGGGCGTGGACACGTCGACCGCCGCCTCGAGGCGGATGGCGCCCCGACCGGAGCCGCGGGGCCCGCGTGCGACGTACCGCACAGCGGCCGGGTCCTCGGGCGCGTACGCCAGCGCCGTCGCGTCGGCGGCGCCCGCCCCGTCCGGCGCCAGCAACGCGTCGAAGCCGATCGAGCGCCCCGCGTCGTCGTCGAGGGCGACGCCGATCCACAGCCGACCGCCCGAGACGGCGACGCGCACGTCCGGGCGGATCTCCGCGCGGTCGGGCGCGGTGGCGTCGAAAGACGCCGCCGGACGCGTGACCTCCACCGACGCGCCCGCGAGACGGAGCGCCCCGCCCCACGCGGCCTCGTCGAGGCGGCCGTCGAGCACGAGCCCCGACGCCTCGGGCACCGTCCCGGCCGCGGCGTCGTCCGCCACCGCGCGCGGCCCGAGCGCGAGGAGGACGCCGAGTGCCGAGCCGAGGCAGGGCGCCACCGCTCGGCGCAGCGCGCGGAGGAACGCGCGCCGCCGCGGCGGACGGAGACGACGGGGCAAAGAGGTCGGGATCGCCGTCATGCGCGCGTGACAGCAAGCGCGAGGCCGGCGGCGGCCGCCGCCGGCAGGTTGTCGTCGGGGGGCACCGGGACCAGGTCGGCGAGCACCGCCGCGACCGCCGCCAGGAGCGCGCGCACCGCGCCCGGTGCGGCGCCCGTGGCCACGAGGCCGACGCGCGGGCCGGCCCAGGCGACCGCCTCGGAGAGGGCGAAGGCGGCGACCGCGCCGACCACGAGGTAGGCGAGGCTCCCGGCGATCGTCGCCTTCTTGTGTCCGAAAAGACGGGGGCTCGGGATCCGCTGCCCCGCGACGGCGGCGGCCGGGTCCCCGAACGCGAGCACGCCCCAGCCGGCGGCCGCCTCGGCGGGCGGGAGGAGGAGGACGAGGCCGAGCACGGCCAGGGGGTACGTCCGCAGCCCGCAGAGAAATCGCTCGCCCGGCCGGCGGAGCCAGGTCTCGACGGTGAAGGGGATCACGACCCAACCCGCGACCACGCCGAGGCACGCCGCGAAGACGGCGTAGGGCCTCGGCAGCACGGCGAGCAGGAGCGCGAGAAAGCCGGTCGTGGCGTGCACCGCCGGGCGCACCCAGGTCGGCGGAGGACTCGAAGGGTCCGTGGTCATGACCCGTGACGGTACAACACCCAGGGCGCGTCCGTCGCGAGCGCGCCGGCCGAGCCGAGCGCGCCGAACGGGTCCCCGCCCTCCCGCGCCTCGGCTTCGAGGGCGAGGAGGCCGCCGGGAGCGAGCACGCGACGGGCCTCCGCGAGGGCCGCCGAGGCGTCGGGCCACGGTCCGCGGCCGTCGCCGCGCCGCAGCACGACGACGTCGATCGCGCCGTCGGCCAGGGGCAGCGCGAACGCGTCCGCCACCGCGAAGTCCACGCGGTCGCGCACGAGGCGTTCGAGGTCCAGCCGCTCGTCCTTCCCCGCGGCGCGCCGGGGGGAGCCGGCGGCCTCGGTCGGGGAGGGAACGACCGGGACGAAGAAGTCGGCGCGCGTGGTCGCGAGGTTCCGCGCGCGGCGCACCCGGGCGGCGCTCCGGTCCACTCCGAGCGCCTCGTCGAGGAAGGCGCGGAGCGAGAACGTGCTCCGACCGACCCCGCAGCCGACGTCGAGGCCGATGCCGCCCCGGGGCGCGTGCTCGGCGAGCAGGCGGAGGAGGGCCTCGTCCTCGGGCGCCGGCCCGCGCGGGGCGTCGGCGTCGGTCGCGGCGAGGTCGCCGTAGTGGCGAACGACCTCGTCGAAGGGCACGAAGTCGTCGGATCCGCGCCCCGACCGGCCGAGGACGAGCCGGACGACCCGGGAGTCGACCATGGGCACGCGCCGGTACACGTTTCCGTGCGCCTTCAAGTGCCGTGCGAGGTCGTGCACGAGCACGGCGATGCCGGCGACGATCGGCCGCACGTCGTGCGTGGACCGCGCCACGAGGAACCCCTCGACGACGTCGTGATCCTGCCGGCGCGAGAGGTCGAGGTCGTAGGGCGCCCGGCTCCTGGGGCACCGTAGTCGCGGGATCCAGGCGTCGTTCAGGAGAGGCCCTCGATCTGGACCAGGGGCACGCCGGGCTTCGACAGGACGTGGACGCTCACCTGTTGGGCCAGTCGTCGGGCCGCCTCCCGGAAGGCCTCGCGCACCGGGGCCGGCGCCGCGTCGTCGAGGACGGCCGGACGCCCCGCGTCGCCGCCCTCGCGCACGCGGGCGTGCAGCGGGACGCCCCCGAGGAAGGGGATGCCCTGCTCCTCCGCCCACGCCTCCGCGCCGCCGTGGCCGAATATGTCGTCGCGGTTGCCGCACGCCGGGCACACGTAGAACGACATGTTCTCGACGAGGCCGAGGATCGGCACCTTCAGGGTGCGGAACATGTTGACGGCCTTCTGCACGTCGATCAGGGAGACGTCCTGCGGGGTCGAGACGACGACGGCGCCGGTGACGGGTACGAGCTGTACCAGGCTCAACGCGACGTCGCCCGTGCCCGGCGGAAGGTCGACCACGAGGTAGTCGAGCTCGCCCCACTCCACGTCCCCGAGGAACTGCCGGATGGCCGTGTGCACGATCGGCCCCCGCACGACCATCGGCTTCTCGGGGTCGAGCACGAACCCGATCGACATGACGCGGAGCCCCGCGGCGACGTGCGGGAGGATGCGCTGCCCGGACGCGTCCACGCGCGCCCGCACCGACAGGCCGAGCATCTTGGGGATCGACGGGCCGTATACGTCCGCGTCGAGGAGGCCCACGCGCGCGCCGCTCTCCGACAGGCCGAGCGCGAGGTTCAGCGCGACGGTGGACTTCCCGACCCCGCCCTTCCCCGCCCCGACGGCGACCACGTTCCGCACGGAGGGAACCGGGTTCGAGCCGTGCATGCCCGCTCCGCCCGTGCGCGGCACGTTCGAGGTGAGCCGCACGTCCACCGACTCGACGCCCGCGAGACGGGACACGGCCTCGCGCGCCTCCCGCTCGAGCCGGTCCTTCACGGGGCAGGCTGGCGTGGTCAGCTCGACGTCGAAGGCGACGCGGCCCCCGTCGATCCGCACGTTCTTCACGAAACCGAGACTCACGATGTCGCGGTTCAGGTCGGGATCCATCACCGCGCGCAGCGCGTCCAGGACGGCGGACTCGGTCACGGGCATGAGGGCTCCTGGTCTTCCGTCTTCGTGCAAGACAACCGGGACGGGGATCGTACCAAGGCGATCGGCGCCGCCTCCGCGCTTCAGGCGACCGAGGGGGCCCTCGCCATCGCGAGCACGTCCGCGACGAGACGCTCGATGCCGGCGGCGACGTGCCGGATGCCCGGCCCGAGCATGTACGCGGGCGTCGACACGATCCGGTTCTCCGCGTCCACGACGTGACCCTCCACGCCGCACACGCGGTGACGGGCGCCGAGCGCCTCCAGCGCTGCGGCGGTCCCCGCGTCGCTTCCGATGGTGAGGGTAGGATGCGACGCGCCGAGCGCCGCCGCGACCACGGCCGGCGCGATGCAGATCGCGCCGATGGGCTTCCCCGCGGCGTGCATTTGGGAGAGGAGCCTCGCGAGGTCCGGCTCGGCGCGCGCCTGCGCGCCGCGGAGCGCGAAGTCGGAGAGGTTCTGCGCGGCCCCGTAGCCGCCCGGCATGATCACGGCGTCGAGGTCCTCCGCGCGCGCCCGGGAGAGCGGCTCGACCTCGCCGCGCGCGATGCGCGCGGACTCGACCAGGACGTTCCGGCTCTCCGCCACCGACTCGCCGTCCCGGTGGTCCACGACCGCCTGCTGCGCCGCGTCCGGTGCGAAGCAGCGCACCTGGGCGCCCGCGCGGTCCAGGAAGAGGAGCGTCAGGACGCTCTCGTGGACCTCGGTGCCGTCGAGGTACCCGCAACCCGACAGGATCACCCCCACCCGCGTCGCCATGTCCGACTCCCTTCGCTCAGCCCATCCGGGGGTGCGGGGCCATGAACACGAGGAGGCGCACGTCCTCCGTCCCCTCGTTCCTCGCACCGTGCGACACGCCGGCCGGGCAGAACACCAGACGGCCGGGCCCGACCCGGTGCTCCGCGTCCCCGACGGTGATCACGACGTCTCCGGAGAGGACGTGATAGCACTTGTCCTCCCGCGCGTGCGCGTGCACGCGCGCCGCCTGGCCCGGCCCGAGGACGTGGACGTCCGCGAAGCAGCGGGGCGTCTCGAAGAGGTTGACCTTCCGGGGCCCGTCGGGCGCGCCGCCCCGGATCGCGTTCGTGTCGAAGACCGTGCCGGCCATGGCCGAATCGTACCCCCTCCCCCGCCGCGCCCCCGGGCCCGGACCGGCGGGCCCGGGCGCCTCCCGACCGGGAGGCGTCGGCGTGGACGACCGTCCGAACCGCCCGGGCGGTAGACTCGGTCCGAATGGCCCTCCACGGTGAACCGATCGCGATCGTCCTGGCCGCGGGCGAGAGTCGGCGTTTCGGACGGCCCAAGCTCTTCGAGCCGGTGGACGGGATCGCGCTCGTCGAGCGCGTGGTCGAGACCCACCGGAGGTCGCACCGCGTGCACGACGTCCTGATCGTGCACCCGCCGGGGCGCGCCGAGGACTTCTCCTGGCTCCGGAGCACGCACGTCCACCTCGTCGAGAACCAGAGCCCCGAGGGCGGCATGATCACCTCGATCCGCGTGGGACTCAGGTCGACGTGGGCCCAGGGGCGCGACTTCCTGCTCCACCCCGGCGACGTCCCCTTCGTCCCGCCCGAGATCGTGGACCGCCTCGTCGCGGCGTTCCTCGCGCGGTCCTGCGCGATCGCGTACCCGACGTACAAGGGCCTCGGCGGACATCCGGGCCTCTACGCGGCGCGGCTCGCCGACGACTTCTACCTCCACGGCGACGTCCAGGGGGCGCGCGAGGTCCTGCTCCGACACACGAAGGAGACCGCGCGCATCGCGGTCCACGAGCCGGACGTGTGCTTCGACGTGGACACGCCGGCGGACCTCGCGATCGCGGGCGACCCCGGCGCCCGATGGGCGAAGGTCGAGGCGAAGGTCGAGGCGAAGCGCGCGGGCCGAGCGGGGTAGGGAAACCCGAGCCGCGAAGCCGCGTGGACCGCGCACCGCGCGAACGGGGCGGGGCAGCCGCGCGCGCGGAGTATGCTCCGCGGGTGCCGCCCCTGCCGGAGCCTCCCGAAGCACCGCCGCGTCTGGTCGAGACGGACGAGGACCTCGCGCGGGTCGGTGATCGCCTCGCCCGCGCGCGGGTGATCGCCCTCGACACGGAGGCGAACTCGCTCTACGTGTACCGCGAACGCGCGTGCGTCCTCCAGATCACCGCGGACGGGGAGAGCACGATCGTGGACCTGTTCGCGGTCCGAAGCCTCGAACCCGTGGCGGGGGTGACCACCCGCGACCACAACGTGTGCGTCTTCCACGGGGGCGACTTCGACATCGCCCTGCTCTCCCGCGAGCACGGCGTCGAGTTCCGGCACGTATTCGACACCATGATCGCCGCCACGATCCTGGGCGAGCCGAAGGTCGGGCTCGCGGACCTCGTCCGCGAGGCGTACGGCGTGGAGCTCGACAAGCGCTTCCAGACGGCCGATTGGGGCCGGCGGCCCCTCTCGCCGGAGCAGATCGAGTACCTTCATCACGACACGCTCTACCTCCCCGGCCTGTACGAGCGGCTCCGTGCGCGCCTCGAGGAGGCGGACCTCTGCGAGGAGGCGGAGATCGAGTTCGAGCGCCTCGCGGAGCGCCGCGGCACGCCCGTCGTCTTCGACCCGGAGGGGTGGCGCGGCCTCAAGGGGGCGAACCGACTCGACGCGAGCGGTCGCGCGGTGCTCGCGCGCCTCTGGTGCTGGCGCGACGCGGAGGCCGCACGCCTCGACCGCCCTCCCTTCAAGGTGATCCCGCCGCGCGCGATGGTCGAGATCGCCCAGCACGGGGGGCCGCCGCCGAGAAAGGTCGACGACCTCCGCGCGCTCTCTCCCGGTCACCGGCGGCGGTTCGGCCGGGAGGTGCTCGACGCGGTCCGCGCCGGCCTCGAGGACATGCGCGAGGGACGCGGGCCCGCGCCGGAGGAGCGCGAACGTCCGAGCCCCGAGGAGAAGGCGCGCCGCCAGCAGGTCCGCGCACGCGAAGAGCGCCTCCGCGCGTGGCGTCGCGAGGAGGCGGGCCGACGCAAGGTCCCGAACCTCGTCGTGCTCCCCAACCGGGCCCTCGGCTGGCTCGTGAACGAAGTGCCGTCGCGCGTCGAGGACCTCGCCCTCTGTCGCGACGTCGGGCCGAAGCGCGCCGAACGCTACGGCGAGACCTGGCTGACGCTCCTCGCTCCGCCGGGCTGACGCGGGTCAGTCGTCCCAGTCGTCGTCGTCGTCGTCGTCGTCCCAGTCGTCGTCGTCGTCCTCGAAGTCGTCGTCCTCGTCCTCTTCTTCCTCTTCGAGGTCCTCGAGGTCCTCTTCTTCGTCGTCGTCGGGCTCCTCGTCCTCTTCTTCCTCGTCCTCCTCCTCTTCCTCTTCCTCTTCCTCTTCTTTTTCTTCTTCCTCTTCCTCCTCGAGCTCTTCGTCGTCCTCTTCTTCCTCCTCGTCGTCGACGTCGTCTTCGTCCTCCTCGTCCTCGTCCAGCTCCTCCTCTTCGTCCTCCCGGCCGAGGTACGGCACGAAGGGCCAGGACAGATGGTCGATCTCCCAAGCGAACAGGCTCGACGCCATCGCGACGCCTCCTCGGGTACCGGACGGGGGGGATCCCCGTCGCGGCGGGTACCTATACCCCTCCCCCCCGGGGCGTCAAGGGCTCCGGTGCCGCGAAACCCAGGCGGATCCGGCGGCCGTAGACTCGGCGCCGGGGAAGCGGAGACGGACCGTGCGGGTGGCGCTGGCGCAGATCGACACGACCCCGGGAGACGTGCCCGGGAACGTCCGCCGGATTCTCGAGTCCGGCGCCCGGGCGCGCGAGGCGCGGGCGGACCTCTTCGTGGTCCCGGAGCTCGCCGTCGTCGGCTATCCGCCGCGCGACCTCCTCCTGCGCTCCTCGCTCGTCCGGGCGGCGGGAGAGGGCCTCGCCACGCTCGCCCGGGGGCTCTCGGGCGGCCCTCCGGCGGTCGTAGGGACCATCGTGCAAAATCCCCGCCCGTCCGGACGGGCCCTCTGGAACGCGGCCGTGCTGCTCCGCGACGGCGCGGTGGAGGCGGTGTACGCGAAGCGTCTGCTGCCGACGTACGACGTCTTCGACGAGTACCGGTACTTCGAGCCCGGACGCGTGCCGATCGTCGTCGAGGTCGCCGGTCGCCGTGTGGGACTCCTCGTGTGCGAGGACCTCTGGGTGAAGGAGTCCGTCCGCGGCCGCCGCCTCCACGACGCCGACCCGCCCGGCGACTTGGCGCGACTCGGCGTGGACCTCGCCGTGGCGATCGCCGCGTCGCCCTACCACCAGGGCAAGGACGCGCACCGACGTTCGCTCTTCGCCGCCGAGGCGCGTCGCATGGGCGTGCCGCTCGTCGTCGCGCAGCAGGTCGGCGGGAACGACGACGTACTGTTCGACGGCACGAGCCGGGTGTTCGACGGGAACGGGACGCCTCTCGCGCGACTCGCGTCGTTCGAGGAGGACTTCCGCGTGGTGGACACCAACGCCCCGCCCGACGCGTCCGTCGGGGTGGAGGCGCGCGAGGAGGGAGACGTAGACGAGCTGCGTCGGGCGCTCGTGATGGGCATCCGCGACTACTTCGCGAAGACGGGCTTCGAACGCGCCCTCGTAGGCCTTTCGGGAGGCGTCGACTCGGCCGTGACCCTGTGCCTCGCGGCCGAGGCGCTCGGGGCGAGCCGGCTGGGCGCCGTCGCGATGCCGGGGCCGTACTCGTCGCCCATCAGCCTGGAAGACGCGACGCTCCAGGCCTCTGCCCTGGGCGTCGCGCTCACCACGATCCCGATCGGCGAGCCGTACGGTGCGTTCCTCGACGCGCTCCAGGAGTCGTTCCGGGGCCGGCCCTTCGACGTCACGGAGGAGAACCTGCAGGCCCGCGTACGCGGCACGATCCTGATGGCCCTGTCCAACAAGCTGGGCGCGATGGTCCTGACCACGGGCAACAAGAGCGAGATGGCGGTCGGCTACGCCACGCTCTACGGCGACATGAGCGGCGGCCTCGCCGTGATCTCGGACGTGTGGAAGACGCGCGTGTACGACCTCGCGCGTCTCTACCTCGCGCGAGGCCTCGTGCCGCGTCGCACGGTCGAGCGCGCGCCGTCGGCGGAGCTGCGTCCGAACCAGACCGACCAGGACAGCCTGCCGCCGTATCCCGTCCTCGACCGCATCCTGAGGCGTCGCGTCGAGGACGGGGCGAGCCTCGCCGAGATCGTCCGGGGGGGCGAGGACCCGGCCGTCGCGGAGCGCGTCCTCCGCATGGTGGAGGCCAGCGAGTACAAGCGCCGGCAGATGGCGCCGGGACTGAAGGTCACCCCCACCGCCTTCGGGGTCGGCTGGCGGATGCCCATCGCCCGCCCCATCGTTCTCTGAGCTCCGTCGCGCACCGGTTGCCGGTCGCCGAGGGGCGTGGCAGGTTCAGGACGTACCCCACGGGAGACCCTCCGGATGAAGACGCTCGTACTCCTCCGACACGGCGAGAGCGTCTGGAACCAGGCGAACCGCTTCACCGGGTGGGTGGACGTGGGCCTCTCCGAGAAGGGGATCCAGGAAGCCCACCGGGCCGGCGCGCTCCTGCGCGAGGAGGGGCTCGGCTTCGACGTCGTGTACACGTCGGTCCTGAAGCGCGCCATCAAGACGCTCTGGATCGTCCTGGAGGAGCTCGACCTGATGTGGCTCCCGGTCCATCGGAGCTGGCGCCTGAACGAGCGCCACTACGGCGCGCTCCAGGGCCTCGACAAGGCCGAGACCGCGGCGCGACACGGGGCGGAGCAGGTGCACCAGTGGCGCCGGAGCTACGACGTGCGCCCGCCGGCGCTCGACCCCTCGGACCCGATGTGGCCGGGGCACGACCCGAGGTACCGCGACCTCACGCCCGACCAGATCCCGCGGACGGAGTGCTTGAAGGACACGGTGGCGCGCTTCCTCCCGGCGTGGAACGACGAGATCGCGCCCGCGGTCTCGCGCGGCGAACGCGTCCTGATCGCCGCGCACGGAAACAGCCTCCGCGCACTCGTGAAGCACCTCGACCGGGTCCCGGACGACGAGATCGCGGACCTGAACATCCCGACGGGCATCCCCCTCCTCTACGAGCTGGAGGACGACCTGACCCCGCGCTCGCATCGCTACCTCGGCGACCCCGAGGCGGCGCGCCGCGCCGCAGAGGCCGTCGCGAACCAGGCGAAGCGCGGCTGACGGGCTCGGGTCAGGGACCGGTGGGACCGCGCCCCGCCTGCGCACTCCCGCCGGGACCCGAGCGGGGCGCACCGACGGCCAGCACGACGCACTTCAGGTAGCGACCCTCCGGGAACGACAAGGCCACGGGGTGGTCGGGCGCGGCGCCGCCGACGTGAAGGACCCGCGTCTCGCGACCGAGGTCGAGGGCCGCGGCGCGTACGACGTCGAGGAAGGTCTCCTCCGAGACGAGGCCGGAGCACGAGCAGGTGCAGACGACGCCCCCGGGGCGGACGGCGTCGAGCGCGAGGCGGTTCAGGTCGCGGTAGCGCTGGAGGGCCGCGCCGAGCCCCGCGCGGTCGCGGGCCCACTTCGGGGGGTCCACGACGACGACCTCCGGGCGGTCGGAGGGGGGGACCCGGACGTACGCGCGGAGCGCGTCGAAGACGTCGCCGTGGTCGAACCGCACGTCCACGCGGTTCTCGCGCGCGTTCTCGACGGCGCGCGCCACGGCCTCCTCGTCGAGGTCCATGCCGCGGACCGCGCGGGCGCCGCCCGCGGCGCACGCGACGGCGAACCCGCCCGTGTACGTCATGCCGTCGAACACGTCGCGTCCCTTCGCGAGCGCGGCGACGAACGCGCGGTTGTCGCGCTGGTCGAGGAAGAAGCCCGTCTTGTGACCGCCCGTGGGGTCCACCCAGTACCGCACCCCGCGCTCCTCCACGCGAACCCGGGGTCGCGGCGCAGGCGGTGCGAGGGCCATCCCCTCGTGCTGCGCCGCCTTCGCGTCGGCGCGGACCACCACCTCGTGAACGCCCGTCTCGCGCACGAGCACACGGGCCACCTCGTCCTGCCGCCGCGCCCAGCCGAGGCTGAACACCTGCACGGACGCCACGTCGCCGTACCGGTCCACGACGAGCCCCGAGAGACCGTCCCCCTCCGCGTGGACGACGCGCCACGCGTTCGTCAGCGACGGCAGCCGGAGCGTGTCGCGCCGGATCGCCTCGGCCTCCCGAATCCGGACGGAGAGCCACGCCTCGTCGGGCACGAGGTCGGGGTCGTACGTGAGGACGCGCACCGCGATCAGCGAGCCGCCGTGCCAGAACCCGAAGCCGACCGGCCGGCCCTCCCGGGTCCTCAGGCGCACGACGTCTCCGTCCCTCGCCCCGCGCTCCGTCCGGAGGATGCGCTTCGAGTAGACGAAGGGATGGACCGGCGGCCCGCCTCGGAGCCACACGTCGCTCATCCGCCGCCTCCGACCGCGAGGGCGTCCTCGAGCCCGGCCAGGCGCTCCGCGAGCGCGGCGGCGCCGGGCCGCGCGGCCGGGTCGGCCGAGAGCGCCTCGAGCAGGAGGCGCTCGAGCACGGGGGGCACCTCGACGCCGAGCGTGCTCGGCGGGGGCGGCGCCCGCGCGGCGAGCGCGAGGGTCTCGAGCACGTCCTCGCCCTCGGCCGGCGGCCGCCCGGCGAGCAGCGCGTAGCCGACGGCCGCGAGGCCGTACACGTCCGCGGCCGTCGTGGCGGGGGGCCCGCCGGCGAGGACGCCCTCCGGCGCGACGTAGCCGGGCGTGCCGACGACGGCGAGGCCCTCCGGCGGCGCGTCGTCCGCCACGACCGCGTGCCCGGGGTCGATCAGCGCGGCCGAACCGTCGGGTCGGAGCACCACGTTCGACGGCGCCACGTCGCGGTGGCGCACCCCGCGCGCGTGCAGGTGGGCGAGACCGCGCGCCAGCGAGACGAGCGCGCCGAGGAGGTCGCGCGCGTCGAGGACGTCGTGTCGGGCGATCACCTCCGAGGCGACGCGGCCCTCGACGAAGCGCGCGGCGAGCCACCGGACCGGTCCGCGCGGCCCCGGGGCGAGGCCGCCGTCCACGACCCGCTGGACCCCGGGATCGACGCCTCCCGCGAGCCGGGAGAGGAGGCGGAGGTGGTGGTCGCCGTCGGCGGGCGACCGGACCGCGCCCAGCACCTTCACGACGAGGTCGCCGTGCCCGTCCGGTCCGGGTACGCGGCGGCACCGGGCGGGGTCCCGCCCCGCGAGCGGGGCGCCCGGGCCGTACGCGTCGGGTCCCGGCGCGGTCGCGAACGCCGGATGCGCGATCCAACCCTCGGCGAACGAGTGGCCGGGCGGCACGAAGGCGTCGGCCATGCGGTCCTCGAACCGGAGGCGGGGGGCGTCGGGCTCGCCCCCCAGGCGAACCTCGTCGCCCGGACGCAACACCAGCACGACGACCTCGGCGCCGTTCACCAGCACGCGGGCGTCGCGGGCGGGCGTGATGAGGTATTCGCCCCGGGGCCGCCGGACCTGGGCGTGTCCAGGCCGGACACAGGGGTGGTCCACCACGAGGTCGCAGCGCGGGTCCCGCCCGATGCGGAACGGGAGGCCCACGCAGGGGACCGAGACACGCTCGCCGTCGAGCCGGACCCAGGCGACGGGCGCGCTCACCGCCGGTACGTGATCCGACAGCCGGCGGCGTCGATCACGTCGCCGTCGGAGAGGTCCCCCGCTCCGGCGAAGGGCGCCCCGTTCAAGAGCGTCCCGTTCGTCGAGCCGAGGTCCACGACCGCGTGGGCCTCGCCGCGCGCCACGATCTCGGCGTGCCGCCGTGAGGCGCGCGGAGCCGCGAGCGGCACGTCGGCGCCCGCGCTCCGCCCGAGGACCGCGGACTCGCCGGGCGCGAGGTCCAGGAGGTAGCTCCGGTCCTCGTCCTCCACGAACAACCTGGCCATGGGGCCTCCCGGCCGCGACCCGGCGCCGCGGCTTCGACCATCGTACGGGACCACGGGTCCGTAGGATGCCCGGGTGGACGGGCCCCGCCCTCTGGTCTGGCTGGACGTCGTCGGTCTGACGTCGCGCCTCCTGCCGCACGCGCCCCGACTCTCGGCGTTGGCCCGGTCGGGCAGCGCGCGGTCCCTCCGGGGCGTCCTGCCCGCCCTCACGTGTACCGCGCAGGCGACCGCGCTGACGGGCCTGCCCCCGTCGGGGCACGGGGTAGTCGGGAACGGCTGGCTGTACCGGGAGACCGGCGAGGTGCGTTTCTGGCTCCAGTCGAACGCGCTGATCCGAGGCGAGTGCCTGTACGCGGCCGCCCGGGCGGCGGCGCGCCGCCGCGGGGCGGCGTTCTCGTCGGCGAAGCTCTTCTGGTGGTTCAACCAGGGGGCGCCCGTGGACTTCGCCGTGACGCCGAAGCCCTGGTACGGGGCGGACGGCGCGAAGGTGTTCGGCGTCCACGGCCGGCCGCCGGACCTCGCGCCGGACCTCGAACGGGCGCTCGGCCGCTTCCCGTTCTTCTCGTTCTGGGGCCCCCACGCGGGCCTCGCATCGTCGCGGTGGATCGCCGAGGCCGCGGCCCGCGTGCTCCGGGAGCGCCGTCCGACCCTGACGCTCGTCTACCTGCCGCACCTCGACTACGACCTGCAGCGGTTCGGACCGGACCACGCGGACGTGCCCCGTCGGGTCGCGGAGGCGGACGAGGCGGCGGGCGTCGTGCTCGACGCCGCGCGCGACATCGGCGCCGAGGTCGTCGCCTTCTCGGAGTACGGGATCCAGGCGGTGTCCCGCGCGGTCCTCCCGAACCAGGCGCTCCGGACGGCCGGGCTCCTCGCGGTCCGCGACGGGCCCTTCGGCGAGCTCCTCGACACGTTCGAGAGCCGCGCGTTCGCCGTGTGCGACCACCAGGTGGCGCACGTGTACGTCGAGAACCCCTCCGACCGCGCGCGCGTCCGCGACCTCCTCCGGGCCGAGCCCGGCGTCGCCGAGGTGCTCGAGGGCGAGACGCTTCGTGCGGCCGGCCTCGACCACGCGCGGTCGGGCGACCTCGTGCTCCTCGCCGAGCGGGACGCGTGGTTCGCCTACCCGTACTGGCTCGACGAGAAGCGCGCGCCCGACTTCGCGCGAACGGTAGACATCCACCGAAAGCCCGGCTACGACCCGCTCGAGCTCTTCGTGGACCCCACGATCCGGTTCCCGAGGCTCCGCGTCCTCTCGCGCCTCGCGAGGAAGGCCCTCGGCTTCCGCTACCTCCTGGACGTCGTGCCGCTCGACCCCTCGCTCGTCCAGGGGAGCCACGGCGTCCCGCCGGCCGACCCCGACGACGGCCCGTGCCTCGTCTCGTCCGACCCGCACGCCGCCGAGCACGTGACGTCGCTCCAGGCCCTCCGCGCGCACGCCCTGACTCTCCTCTTCCCCGCCTGAGGGGCCACCGGCCGCACCGCGCGGGGGAGGCGCCGCGGTGGCGCACCCGGTCCCTCGCGCCGCCACGTCGGATCTCACCGGGGCGGCGGCCCGTGGATCGCGCCGGCGGTCGCGGGCTCCGGGTTCGCGCTCGGACGCGGAGTCCGGACCGAGGACGTGAGGTGGATCGCCGTCTCCCCGTCGCCAACGACGCACCCGTCCGGGGTGCGCGCGTAGGGGAGGGGCGTCCCGTCCCGCGGGTCCGTGGGGAGCGCGGCCAGCGGGGCGGGGACCAGCGACTCCAGGGTCTCCGGGAACGCGCCGTGGCGGAGCCCGAAGAGGCGAAGGGCGAGCGAGAGGACCAGTCGTCGCCGCTCGAGCTCCAGCGCTTACCTGTCTCGCGCGGCGAGCGCGAACAGGTGCAGGGACATCGCGGCGGCGACCTCTCCGACGAGGGGCCCGGCTCGCGTTCCCCCGGCGATCAGGAGCTCGACGAAGGAGGCGTCGGAGTCGGCGCCCGAGCGAAGCCTCGCCAGCTCGTCCGCGCGGGCCATGTGGGCTTCCACGCGCGCATCCACCGTCGCCTCGGTCTCACGCGTGGGCACGCGGAGGAGGGGGACCACCTCGTCGAAGACACGGTTGACCTGTCTCAGTGCCCCGGCGAGGGCGGCGTGTCCACCTCGCGCCCCCGGGCCCGATCCGGGGTGCGCACGCTCCTCGACACCCTGGATCAACGCGTTCAACAGGAGGTAGCGATCGATGCCGTCGGCGTCGTGAGCGAGGTCGCCGGGGACCGGCGGATGAAGAAGAGCCTCGAGCATCGCGGCAGCGAGCGCCTCGTCGGCTGCACCCGACTCGAGGGAACGGACGAACCAGTCCATGGCGTCGCGGAGGATCCCCGACGCCAGGAATCGCGCGGAGACCCCCGGCAGGTCCTCGACGAGGCCCCCCAGGCGAAGCAGCGCCCGCACGTCGCCCCAGCTCTCGGACAGGCTCCCCTGCGCCCACCGGTCGTTCGCCCTCCGCGCCAGGGCGGCCGCGAGGGCCGAGAGGTGCTCCGAGGGCAGGGCGGACTGGAGGACGCCGCTCGTCGGGTCGGCGACGACCGGCCACCACATCCGGGGCCGGCGCACCTCGCGCCGCAGCACGTCCAGAGCCTCGTCCCGGGCTCCCGGGTGCTCGTCGAGCGCCGGCGCGAGGAGGCAGCTCGAGTCGGCGATCCTCCCACCGCAGGCAGGTCGGCCGGCGCGTGGAGGGACGCGAGCACCGCCTCGCGATCCCCTCTGAGGACGTCGGTTCCGAAGATCCTGAGGATGGGGATCGCGAGGTTCTCGTCCGCCGGCGGCGCGCCCGCCACGTTGAGCGCCGCGGCGTAGTCGACGAGGCCGTCCGGGGTGAGCGGCCCGAGGAGCCGCGTGGTCTCGTAGCCGACCTCGAGTGTCGCAGGCCCGGCCCGCGCCGGCTCCCGGGCACGCAGGAGGATCACTCCGAACGCGAGGACCACGGCCCCCCGACCCAGGCGGATCCCACCCCTCGGCATGGCCAGAGCGTACGGCAAGGTCAGAGGCTCCCTCGTCGAGTCGGCGGGCGCGGGTCGGCGCCTCGTCGGCACCGACGGTCTCCTCATACGGGAGAACGACCGTCGAGAAGGCGTCGAGAACCCATGGCGACCGAGCCGTGCGCCGCGTGCTCGGGCTCCCCAAAGACGCGGGGGGGCGGGGCCCGGGGCCTCGCTCCCAACGCCGACTTGCGGGTCGGTTTTGCCGGACGTCCGGCGCTTCGGCACTCGCGTGCCGATCGGCCCGCTGGGCGCGGACCGGCCGGCGTGCTACAGGTCCGGCCCCTGGCGTCGGATGAGGAGTGTGGCCATGTCGAGATCGTCCGTGGGTGGGTTCCTCGCGGAGTTCAAGAAGTTCGCGGCGCGCGGCAACGCGCTCGACCTGGCGGTCGGCATCATCATCGGGGCCGCCTTCACGACCGTCGTGAGCTCGATCGTGAAGGACCTGATCATGCCGCCGCTCGGGCTCCTGCTCGGCGGCGTGGACATGACGAACCTCTTCCTCACGCTGAAGGGCGGGAGCTTCGACACGCTGGAGGCCGCGAAGGCCGCCGGCGCCGTCACGATCAACTACGGCGTGTTCCTGAACGCCGTCCTGAACTTCCTGATCGTGGCGTTCGCCGTTTTCGTGCTGGTCCGGCAGATGAACCGTCTCCTCGCCCCGCCGCCCCCCGAGTCGCCGGCCGCGCCGCCGCCGACGCACGAGGAGGTCCTCCTGACCGAGATCCGCGACGCGATCCGCGCAAACGCCTCCTGAAGGCGAGCGCCCCGGATCAGTCGGCGTGCTCGCGGACGGTCTCGCGGAAGTCCTCGTAGGCCTTCACGAACGCGTCCCGGGCCTCCGCCCAGGCGTCCTTCGACGCGTTCTTCATGTCCGCCAGCCTCTGCTGGACGCGGTCCCACTTCGCCTCGACCTTCGCCGAGCTCTCCTTGCCCGAGCGCTGGACACGGTCCTTCGCCGCCTCCCACTCCGCCTCGAGCTCCTTCTCCTTCTCGTCGTAGAGGGCTTCCGCCTCCTTCCGCTTCTCGACGCCCCACGCCTTGGCGTCCTGCCAGGCCTTGTCGAGGTCCTCCTGGAGGCGCCGGAGGGAAGGGCTCTCGTCCCCACAGGCGGTGAGCCCGGCGAACGGGAGGGCCGAGAGGGC
Source organism: uncultured Planctomycetota bacterium (assembly GCA_963752285.1). Classification (GTDB taxonomy): domain Bacteria; phylum Planctomycetota; class PLA2; order PLA2; family JAEUHO01; genus CAVVXN01. The sequence continues at coordinate 95,366 of CAVVXN010000003.1, read as the reverse complement.
CAGCCACAGTGCGGTGGTGCCGATGCGCATCGGATTCGCTCCGTTCCTTGGTCGCGATCCCTCGCGGCAGGTCAGCAAAGCGGGTTCCGATCTCTCCCGCCGATCGTCCCGGAAACGGAGCGGGCCGCACGACCCGGAGTCGTACGGCCCGCGCGGCCAAGGTCCGTGGGCGTGGGGCTCAGAAGCCGCCCATGCCCCCCATGCCACCCATACCGCCCATGCCCCCCATCCCGCCCATGCCGCCGGCGCCGGCCGGGGCCTTCTTCTTCTCCTCCGGGAGCTCCGAGATCACGGCCTCCGTCGTGAGGAGGAGGGTCGAGATGGATGCCGCGTTCTGCAACGCGGTGCGCACGACCTTCGTCGGGTCGATCACGCCGGCGGCGGTCAGGTCCTCGTACGTGTCGGTCGCGGCGTTGTAGCCGTACTCGTTGGCCTTGGCCTCGCGCACCTTCTGCACGACGATCGAGCCGTCCACGCCGGCGTTCGCGGCGATCTGGCGCAGCGGCGCCTCCAGCGCGCGGCGCACGATCTGGATGCCGATCTGCTCGTCGCCGTCGGCCTTCTTGGTGAGCCCGTCGAGGACCGCCTGGCAGCGCAGCAGGGCGACGCCGCCGCCGGGGAGGACGCCCTCTTCGACGGCTGCGCGGGTCGCGTGGAGCGCGTCCTCGACGCGCGCCTTGCGCTCCTTCATCTCGGCCTCGGTCGCCGCCCCCACGTTGATCTGGGCCACGCCGCCGGCGAGCTTCGCGAGGCGCTCCTCGAGCTTCTCACGATCGTAGTCCGACGTCGTCTTGTCGAGCTCGGACTTGATCTGCTCGATGCGGGCGCGGATGTCTTCGCGCTTGCCACCACCCTCGATCAGGGTCGTGGTCTCCTTGTCCACCGCGATCCGCTTCGCGGAGCCGAGGTCCTTCAGGTCGAGGTTCTGCACGTCGATGCCCAGGTCCTCCATGACCGGCGTGGCGCCCGTGAGCGCCGCGATGTCCTGGAGCATGGCCTTGCGGCGGTCGCCGAAGCCGGGCGCCTTCACCGCGCAGCACTGGAACGTGCCGCGCAGCCGGTTCACGACGAGCGTCGCGAGGGCCTCGCCCTCGACGTCCTCGGCCACCACGAGCAGGGCCTTCCCGCTCTTCGCGACCTTCTCGAGCAGGGGCAGGAGGTCCTTCACCGACGACAGCTTCTTCTCGTGGACGAGCACGTACGCGTCCGACAGCTCGCACGTCATGTCCTCGGGCTTCGTGATGAAGTGCGGCGAGAGGTAGCCCTTGTCGAACTGCATCCCCTCGACCCACTCGACCTCGTCCTCGAGGCCCTTGCCCTCTTCGACGGTGATCACGCCGTCCTTGCCGACGCGGTCCATCGCCTGCGCGATCTGCTCGCCGATCTTCATGTCGTTGTTGGCGGCGATCGCACCGATCTGCGCGATCTCCTTGCTGCCCTTGACCGGCGTGCTCATCTTCTTCAGCTGAGCCGTGACGGCCTCGACGGCGGCGTGGATGCCGTTCTTGATCCCGATGGGGCTGGCGCCCGCGGCCACGTTCTTGAGGCCCTCCTCGAAGATCGCCTCCGCGAGGACGGTGGCGGTCGTGGTGCCGTCGCCGGCCACGTCCGAGGTCTTGGACGCGACCTCCTTCACCATCTGGGCCCCGATGTTCTCGTAGGGGTCCTTGATCTCGACCTCCTTCGCCACCGTGACGCCGTCCTTGGTGACGGTCGGGCTGCCGAAGGACTTCTGGATCACGACGTTGCGGCCGCGCGGGCCGAGGGTGACCTTGACCGCTCGCGCGAGCTGACGCACGCCGGAACGGATCCGCTCGCGGGCGTCCTGGTTGTAGACGATCTGCTTGGCGCTCATTCGAGGCTCTCCAGTTGCTCGGCCCGACGGCCTTACTTCTTCTTCCCGCCCTTCGCGGCGGACGCCTTGTGCCACGGCTTGTCGTCGACGATGGCGAGGATCTCGCTCTCGTCGAGGATGAGGTACGGCTTGCCCTCGGACTTCACCTCGGTCCCCGCGTAGGAACCGAAGAGCACGTCGTCCCCGGCCGAAACGCTGGGGGCCACGCGCTCGCCCGCGTCGGTGAGCCGGCCGTCGCCGGTCGCGATGACGCGGCCCTCGGTCGGCTTCTCCTTCGCGGTGTCGGGGAGATGGATCCCGCCCGCGGTCTTGTCCTCCGCCTTCAGGCGCTCCACGAGGACCTTGTCGTACAGCGGCTTCAACTTCGGCTTCGCCATCGGGCCAGCACTCCCTTATCCGGGCCTCTCGCGAAGGCCCGCGAACTCAGATGGGACGTCGGATCGGGCGATCCACGAACCTCGGCCTCGGAGCCGTCGCGACGCGGAGCGCCTCCCGGACCATGGGCTGTTCGGGGGGAATCGGCAACACCGCGCCGACGCCCTCCTCGAGCGCTTCGAACCACAGATCCCGGCGGGGGTCACGGACCATCAGGACCAGACGCCTCCCCAGGACCGGGTGGACCGACCGCCATACCTCGACGCCGGCCGCCGCCTCGACCCCACACGCCAGCAGGGACGCGGCGAAGACCCGCTGGTGGGCCCACGCGACGGCCTGAGGTCCGTCGGCGGCGACCGACGGCTCGTACCCCATCTCGCGCACCCACCCCACGAGCCGACTTCGAAGGTCCGTCTGCGTCGGTGCGAGACCGATCAGGACCGACGGGGCCGGCGTCATGGTCGACGTCACCTAGGCAAGCCCGGTGCCAGTGGGCGCCTCGCGACGGACGCGGCCCCGAACCCCTTGGACGCCAAGGGCTTCGGCCGACGCCCGGGCCCCTCCGGGTCGGCCTCGCCCGCGGGGCGCCTGTCACCTTGTCAGCCGCGACGTGGAGCCGGGAGGCGGGGGCTGCCTGCTTGTCAGTCGTCGATCACGGCGGGGATCGCCGCCACGGTCCGGACCCGGATCACCTCGAGCTCCGGGAGCTGGATCCGGACGGGCGCGCCGCCGATGTTGCTGGCGAGCGAGGTCTCGAACACCTTGATCGGCCGCTTGAGCTTCGCGAAGGTCGCCCGGATCTCTCCCAGGACGACGCCGCGGTCCCCGCCCCCCCCGCCGGCGAGCGCCGCCGCCTCGGCCTTGCGCATCTCGTCGAGCTTCTCGACGTACGCGTCCACGTCGTGGGCGAGCTTCGCGAGCGAGGGGTTCTCGTACTCCTTCGCGAGCGCGACCAGGTGCTCGCGGCCGCGGGCCCGGACCTTGGGGTCGGGGCTCAGCATCAGTCGGACCGCCCGGTTCACGTCCTCCGCGATCTGGCGCTTGGCGGCGTCGCGTTCGGCCTCGAGCGCCTTCTCGCGCGCGGCGCCCGTCGTGCGGGCCCACTCCTCGGGCGTGTACCAGGCGTCGCCGTGGCGCTCCAGGCCGTCGGCTCGCTTCGCCTCGTCCGGGGTCATCCAGACGCCGCCATGGCGCACGTGACCGAGGACCTCGTGGGCCAGGGCGCACTCGGGGTCGGTCTCGAGCACCTCACCCGCCATCTCCCGGGCCTCCTCCTCCCGCCCGATGTCGAGCAGCCACTTCGCGAGCCGGGCCCGGCTCGCCATGTCGTCGGGGTCGAGCTTGGCGAGGTGCTCGGCGACCTGCAGGTCCACGGGCTTCGACTCGCTCCGGGAGACCACGTCGGCGACGGGGACCTCGGTCGCGCCGAACCGGCTGTACACGACGTACGTGTCGCCGGTCCGCGAGACGACGCCCTCGACCAGGCGGCCGTCCCGGAGCTCGAGGACGTCGGCCCGCGCGCGCGGCGCCGAGGCGAGGACGAGGAGGAGGACGGCGGGAAGGAGGAGGCGGGCACGGGGCATGGGTCGCTCCGGGGAGGTGGGGGCCCCTATCCAAACGCCGCCGGACGGGGCCGGGCACGCCCTCCCGGGCGTCCCGCCGCGCCGCCGCCTACCGGAGGGCCTCGGGACGGCTCCCGGTGAACCGCCACCCCCCGTCGGGCGCCCGGCCGAACCCGAGGACCTCGAGCGCGCGCGCGCGCCCCTCCGGATCGGACCAGACGACCTCCACCCGCCCCTCGGAGCCGTCGGGCAAGACCTCGAGCCCGGCGATCTGCCCGAGCCAGCCCCGGCGATCGAGGGCCCAGTGCGCCAGGTCGGGCGCCGCCGAGCCGTCGCCCCCCTCGGCGAGCGAGAGGGTGCGGGTCGCCTCCCGGTAGAGGGCGGCGCGCGGGTCGCGACCCGAGGAGAAGAGCACCCCGGCCGCCGCCAGCAGGAGGAGGGAGAACCCGGCGCCGGGGAGGACGAGGTTTCTGAGCGGCACGGGTCCCACGGGCACAGGCTACCGCCGGAGGCCCCGTCACCCTTCCCCCCGGGGCGGGTTTCAAGGGATGGCGCCGGGCGTCCCGAGCGGGCGCCCGGTCCGGACACCCCTCAGTCCCACGGGAACCATCATGTTGAAAATCGTCGCTTCCCTCACCTTCGCCCTCGTCGTGCTCGCGCCCCTCGCGCGCGCCGACGACGACGCGCCCGACGCCTCGGTCGCCCGCGCACGCGCCGAGATCCAGCGACTCACGAAAGAGCTCGAGCGCCTGCTCGACGCGGATGCGGCGCCGCACGCGACCGGCGTCGGCGAGATCCGGCCCGCGAACGTCACGGCGCGCGCACAGGAGCTCCGGCGTCGCCTGGTCGCGCGACTCGTAGACCTCGCCCCCGCGCGGGACGGCGCGGATCGTCCTGCCCCGGCGCGGCCGCCCCGCGCCCACGCCGAGCGCGGCAAGGACGCTCCGAAGGACGCGCGGTCCGACGTGCCGCCCTACGTCCGTCGCCTCGCCGAGGCGAACCACCGTCTCGAGCAGCGCGTCGCCGCGCTCGAGAAGCACGTACAGAACCTCGTCCGGGCGCTCCAGCAGCGCGCCGGTGGACCGCGCGGCCCGATGGCGGGCGACATGCGCGGCGGGACGGACCGCGCGATGCCCGGCCCGATGGGCGGCGCGATGCGCATGCGCGGGCCCCGGGACGGCGACCGCGGTCCCGGTGGCATGGACCGCGACATGGGGCGCGGCATGGGTCGTGACATGGACCACGGCATGGGTCCCGGCATGGGGCGCGGCATGGGTCCCGGCATGGGTCCCGGCATGGGCCGCGGCATGCGCGGCGACGAAGACCGCGACGAGGCCGGCCCCATGCCCCGCAGGGAGCGGATGGCCGGGGCGCGGCGAGCGATGATGCGCACACGGCTGCTCCGAGCGCTCTTCGGCGACGGCGAACGCGGACCGGGACGGGCCCGGGGCGACGACGACGCGCCCGGACTCCACATGCGCGTCCGTGCACCCTCGGACCGGCGGGGCGAGGGCCGCGGCCGCGGCCCCGGTCGCCGCGCCGCCCGGGGTCCGAAGGGGACCCCCGCCGACCACTTCGCCCGGATCGAGGACCTGCTTCGCCGGATCGACAAGCGGCTCGCCCGCCTCGTCGAGGAGGAGCGTTCCGACAAGTAGACCGGCCACCCCCGGTCCCCTCGTCGCGCGGGCGCGAACCCCCGGGTTCGCGCCCGCGTTCGTCGAATTCCCGCGGTTTCCCGCCGCGGCGGCCGGGCGCCCGACGTTCGTCCCTAGAATGGGCGTCCTTCGCGGAGGACCTCGTGCGCCGGATTCTCACGTCGTGTCCGCTCCTCCTGTTGCTCTTCCTCCTGGCCGCCCTCCCCCGCGCGGGCGCCACCGAGGAAGGCTGGAAGAAGCGGTTCTCCGCGACGGATCCCGACGAGGTCTTCCAGTCGATCCAGCAGGCCGCCGAGGCGAAGGACCCGTCCGCCGCGATCCCGCTCCTCGACGCCGGATACGAGACCACGTATCCGCACCTCTCCATCGCCTGCGGCGAGGCGCTCCACACGATGGCGTGGCCCGGCGACGACAAGGAGCAGAGGCGGGCGGCCGAGCACTGGCTCGACAAGGCCTCGAAGGCGAAGGACGACGCCGCCCTCATGCGCCTCGCCCGCGTGCTCGGCGCGTGGGGCGACCCGATCGTGGACGAGGAGCTCGCGACGCTCGCCTCCGGTCGGCGCACACCCGAGCTCCAGACCGAGGCGCTCATGATGTGCGGTCGCATCCGGCCCACGAAGGACGCGCCGTTCAAGCACGTCAAGGATGCGGTGCTGAAGGGCGTCAAGGGCCGCGTGGACGAGGTGAAGGTGGCGGCGTGCGCCGCCGCGGCCCACGTCGGCGACGCGAGCTTCTTCGAGTCGCTCGCCGGCCTGGTGCGGAAGGAGAAGGGTGCGTACCCCGGCCTCTTCGCCGTGTGGGCGCTCCGACGCCTCGGCTATGCGGACGGGATCGGCCCGTTCCTCCACGTCCTCACGGCAGGCTCCCCCAAGCGGGAGACGGCGCAGGCCAACCTGAAGGCCGTGACGGACCTCGCGTCCCTCGCCGACCTCCCCGACCTGCTCGCCCTGACGAAGCACAGCCAGCAGGACTTCCGGGACGCGGCGGCCCTGGCCATCTCGCACCTGGCCTGGCGCGGCGGCTTCGCCGCCTCCACGACGCCGGACGCCGGCGCGAAGGCCTCCTCCGTGCCGCCGGAGGTGATCGAGCGGCTCGTCTCGATGGTCGAGGGCGAGAGCTCCTGGGAGGCGAGGGACGCCGCCCGGCAGGCCCTCATCCGCATCGGCAGGCCCGCCCAGGAGATCCTGCGCACGCGGCTCCCGAAGATCGTGGAGTCCAGCGCGGAGGACGCGGAGCTGACGGGGATGGAGCTCTCCGGGATGTTCGGCGTCTCGGAGGCGTCCAAGGCCCTCTCGAAGGCGGCGGTGTTCGACAAGTCGCGCACCGTGCGGATGTTCGCCGCCCGCGCCCTCGAGGGGGCGGACCCCACGCAGGCGGTGAAGGAGCTCGGCGCGGCCGCGAGCAACGCGGGGAAGAAGCCGCGCGACTACGAGATGAACGCGGTGCGGGCGCTCGGCTACATACGGGTCCCCGCCGCGTTCGAGACGCTGCTGGGCCTGATCGAGAGCCACTCCGACAACGACGTGGTCATGCGCGAGGTCCAGTTCGCCCTCGAGCGCCTGACGGGACACCGGTTCGGGCCAAAGCCCGATCTCTGGCGCAAGTGGTTCGCCGCCGAGAAGGACCCCCTCCACACGATGCTCGAGCGGGTGGACCGCTCGGCGAACCGGCGACAGGCGATCGAGAAGGGCCTCTATGGCCTCGCGCACGAGACCGAGCGATCGGTCGAGAGCGGCCTCCGCTGGCTGGAGCTCCAGCAGCACCCGATCGGAGACTGGGACGGGAACGAGAAGGGGTTCGGCGGCGTCGTGGGCTGCGAGCCCGCCTACACGGGTCTCGCGCTCCTGGCCTTCCTCGGCGCCGGCTATCACGCCCAGTCCGGCAAGTACAGCGAGACGATCCGGCGCGCGGCGGAGTTCCTCGCGGCGACGCAGTACTACGACGGCGGGTACCCCGTCACGGGCGGCGGCGACAAGTCCTGGATCTTCGCCTACGTGATCTCCATGGGCGTGTGGGGCGTGACGGAGACCTACTCCATCGGCGGGTTCGAGGAGATGAAGGCCCCCGCGCAATGGGGCATCGACTACCTCGCGCGCGTTCAGACGCCGGGTGGGGGCTGGCGGTACGGGCCGCGCTACTCGGAGTGCGACACCTCGTGTACCTCGTGGGTGTTGATGACGATGAAGTCGGGCATGCTCGCGGGGCTCTACGTGCCGCAACGCGCCATCGACGGGATCGACTCGTGGCTGGAACGCTGCGCGTACGACATCACGGGCGAGTACGAGACTCCCGACGACATGTCCAGCGACTACGACTACGAGGTGGGTGCCCGCCGGTATTTCAAGGCGTTCACGGGCTACTTCGAGCTGAGCGGCCAGGAGAAGTCGGCGCTGCAGCAGACCTCGATGACGGCCGCGGGCATGGCGTGTCGCTTCTTCATGGGATGGCACCGCAGCCATCCGTACATGATCGGCTCCGCGAACTACCTGATGGACTACCTGCCCACGTGGATGAAGGGGCTGGAACGCGGCCAGACGCTCGCCTGGTACCACTACTTCTGGTACTACGGCACGCTCGCGATGTACCAGATGGGCGGTCGGTACTGGCGCGCGTGGAACGACAAGATCAAGCGCATGTACCCGGAACACCAGCGTGTCTCGCCGCCCGACCTCGCCGGCTCGTGGGACCCCGACACCGCGGTCTTGAACGGTGGACGCCTCTTCAGCACCTCGATGTCCGTGCTGACGCTCGAGACGTACTACCGCTTCTCGCCGCTCCTCGGGGAGTGATCGCTCCGCCCCGGCGGAGGGATGGCCGTGGCGCGCGTCCCCGTGCGCGACGTGCGCACGCACGTTGGGCGGGCGATCCCGGCGGCACGGCCGCCCCGGAAGCCGCCGTCGTGCTCGCGTTCCCCTCGATGTTCGTCGAGCACCCTCTCGCGCTCCTCGCCGATCGCGTGCGGCGGGTTCTCGCGGCGTCCTCGGTCGCGCGGCCCGGGCGACGCGCTTCGGGCTCGGCCCGTAACCCGAGTCCTTCCGGGAACGGATCCGTTTCGCGATCGGGAAGCGCGGCCGGATCGGCCTCGCGGGCTCCGCGCGGCGGCCGGGCGCGACCGCGTCCCACCCGATCCGGGGTCGCGGTCGCTACGAAAGCCCGAACCGGAACGCCCGTCGCCCCCACGGAGCGCGGACCGTAGGGTGTCCATCCGCCGGGATTCATGGTCGATAAAGAGACGAGATGGCCGCGCCTCTGCCCGAGCAGGATCCCCTCGCCGCCCACTTCTCGGGGAAGCGGCGGCACGACCGTGTGCCGTGCCCGCGACCCGTGGAGCTTTGCGGCGCGACGGGCCGCGTCGTGGCGCAGCTCCACGACCTCTCGGCCGGCGGCGCGCACGTCGAGGTCCTGGACGAGGCCTTCTACCTCTCCGGTCGCGAGGGCGAGGCGAGCCTGGCCCTCGTCGAGCGGGCGTTCCCCGACGGGCTCGTCCTCCACTTCTCGCCCGAGGACGTGCACGTCGCGGCCGACATCGTCCGGATCGTACCGCACGAGAACGGCCTGCTCGGAATGGGGTGCCGCTTCCGGGTCCCGCTCTCCGACGTGGAGGCCGTCCTGCTCGGCGTGGGGGTGAGCCGCGAGGCCGACCTCGCCGGGGCGTCGGGAGACCGCCCGTCCGCCCGACGGCTCTTCGCGCTCGTGTACGACGGGTCGAAGGACCTGATCGGCCCTCGTCTCGCCGCCCACGTGATCGCGCTGAAGGGCCGGTCCCTCGTCCTGAGCGAGCCGGGACCGACCCACGCCCCGCGGCGCCTGGCGCAGGACCTCGCGGGGAAGACCCTCCAGGCGGTCGTGATGAAGGGTCGGCGCCGCCTCTGGGAGGGCCCCGTCCGGCTCGCGGCGATCGGGCCCGCCGAGGGGGACGGACCGCTCCGGCTCCACCTCCGTCTCGCCGTGGACCCCGGGCCCCAGGCCCGGCGCATCGAGGAGATGGCGCGGTAGCGGTGCCGGAGGGCGTCGCCGTGGCGGCCGGACCGCGCGCGGCGCGCCGGGCGTCCCGGTCAGCGCTCCGTGGAGGCGGGGCGGGGCTCGACGGGCCGCCGCAGCTCGAAGGCCAGGTGCGGGCGCCCGGCAGGACGCGAGGTGCGCGGGACCAACGCGACGACCGCCTCGGCGGCCTTCGTCGTCGCCGGCTCGCGGCGGCAGGCGGACGCCGGGGACCGGTGCCCGTCGCCGGCGACGGCGCGCCGCGTCTCGAGCGCGACCTCCGCCGAGATGCGCTCGGTCACCTGGTCCGCGAAGACCTTGAGGTTCCGCCACACGTCGCCGTTCGTGGGGACCTGGCCGCCGTTGCTCCGAAGCCGCTCCTCGATCTCGGGATACACCGACTCGAAGGCCGCGACGACGTCGGGGTCGAACTGGAGGCCCGAGCAACGGCGCAGCTCCTCGAGCGCGTCCGCGGGGAGGCGCGGTTCCTTGTAGCAGCGCTTCTCGAGCATGCAGTCGAAGGCGTCCACGACCGAGAAGATGCGCGCGGGGAGCGGGATGTCGGCCCCCTGGAGCCGGTTCGGGTATCCGGTGCCGTCGAACCGCTCGTGGTGGTTCTGGATCACCACGGCCGCATTCGCGATCCGCGGGATGTTCTGCACCATCTCGGCGCCGTACTCCGGATGCCGCCTCATCACGACCCACTCGTCGGGGGAGAGGGGGCCCTGCTTCAGGAGGATCGCCGCGGGGATCTTGATCTTCCCGATGTCGTGGAGGAGCGCGCCCATCTCGAGGTCCGGGAGCCCGCGCTCGTCGAACGAGTCCATCTGCCGGGCCACGAGCACCGCCCACTCCGAGACGCGATGGCAGTGGTCGCGCGCCTCCGTGGCGCTCTCGAGCCGGTCCACGAACTGCGCGAGGAACCGGTTCAGGATCTCCCGAAGCTCGGACTCGAGCTGCGCCTCGTACCGGCGCCGGTACGTCCAAGCCTCGCGGATCTCGAGCGCGCGGGCGACGGCCTGGCTGATCTGCTCCAGGTCGAAGGGCTTCACCAGGAAGTTGCAGACGCCGAGCCGCGTGGCTTCGATCGCGTACTGGGGGTCCTCGAAGGCGGTGACGATCATGCACGGCGTGCGCGAGGCGACGCGGGGCTGGATCGACCGGAGCAGCCCCATGCCGTCCATCCGGGGCATCCGGATGTCCGTCACGATCAGGTCGTACTCGCGTTGCTCGATCCGCCAGAGCGCGTCCTCGCCGTTCACGGCCACGTCGATCTCGTGACCGAGCCGCTCGAGCATCCGCGCGAGGATCCCGCGGATGTCCGGTTCGTCATCGACGATCAAGATGTGAGCCATACGACCTGCCCTGCCCTCGGGATCCCTCCGTCGGGCTCGTCTACTCCGCCGGGACGATCTCCTGCATCGGCCCGGCACCGATCGACATTGACCCTCCGGCGGGATTCTTGCGTGTCCCCCTCGCGGCGACCACCGGGGGGGGACACGTCTGAATGGTTCCTGAACGAAGGTCGCGGAACCCGGGCTTCCGATCCCCCCCCGGGCGGAGGAAACGGCCTCTCCGAGGCTACCTACGACCCAACAGGAGCGCGACCGGCGACCACGCGGCCGGCTCGGGGAGGGCCCCTTCGGCGAGGAGGCGCCGACGCTTCAGCCACAGCGCCCTCAGGGTGGCGCCGCCCATGAGGAACAGCCCGAGCGAGAGGAAGAGGGTCAGGCCCGCCCCGCCGCCCGCCAGCCGCCACTGGACGAGGCCGAGGTGCACGTAGTACCCCCCGAGCACCACCTCGACGAGGGCCTGCACGAGGTCGCGCCCGCCCGTGTACGTCCGCTCGCGCCGCCGGACGAGGCCGCGGTCGCCCCCGAGCACGCCGAGCTTCGGGGTGCGGACGAACTCGGTCTTGAGGCCGGTCAGGGCCTCGAGGACCCCGCGCGCGTTGTTCACGGCGAGGCCCACGCCGACGAGGGGGAAGAACGGCAGCCACTTGAGCCGCCGGCGCCAGTCCGCGTGGAGGTCCCGCGTCGCGACCACGTAGAAGAGCACCTGCGTCATCGCGGAGAGGACGAAGACGCCCGTGTCCACGATCGCCGCGACCTCGCCGTGCGCGGCCCCTCCCATGCGCAGCACCATCACGGGGAGCGCGACCACGACCATGAAGAAGGACGCGGGGTACGCGAAGTTCCCCCCGAGGTGGAACGTCGCCTCGAGCTTCCTCTTGAGCCCGATGTCGCTGCTCCAGACGCGCGGCATGAGCTTGAGGAAGCACTCGGTGAGGCCCTTGGCCCACCGGTGCTGCTGGCTCTTGAGCCCGGTGATCTGGACCGGGAGCTCGGAGGGGACGGGAAGGTCCTTCAGGTACACCCCGCGCCAGCCGGCGAGGTACGTGCGGTAGGAGAGATCGGTGTCCTCGCAGATCGTGGTGGAATCCCACCCGCCGGCGCTCTCGATCGCCCGCCGCCTCCAGACGCCCGCGGTCCCGTTGAAGTTGAAGATGTAGCCGTTCCGCGAGCGCGTCGTCTGCTCGAGGACGAAGTGGCCGTCCATGAGCATGGCCATGCCCTGCGTCAGCCAGCCGTACCGCCGGTTCAGGTACGACCAGCGCCCCTGCACGAACCCGACCGAGGGGTCGGTGAAGTGCGGGATCGTGCGTTGGAGGAAGTCGGGCTCGGGGACGAAGTCGGCGTCGAACACGGCGAGGAACTCGCCGCGCGCCTTCGGGATGGCAGCCGCCAGCGCGCCGGCCTTGTAGCCCGTGCGGTCGCTGCGGTGGAGGTGGTGGACGTCGTACCCGCGCGCGCGCAGCTCCGCGACCTTGGCCGCCGCGATCTCGACCGTCTCGTCGGTGCTGTCGTCGAGCAGCTGGATCTCGAGACGGTCCTTCGGCCAGTCGAAGGCGGCGACGCAGTCGAGGAGCCGCTCGACGACGAACTGCTCGTTGAAGACGGGGAGCTGGACCGTGACGACCGGCGGCTCCGAGAACGTGCCCTTCGGCTCTTCGTCGTGCTTGGGCGTGCGCGCGTAGCGCACGATGAGCAGCGCGCGGTACAGCATGAACACGCACACGAGCGCCAGCAGCGCGTACCAGATGGTCAGGAGGAGGACCTGGGCGAAGGGCACGGGATGGGATCCGGTCCCGGGGAAGGGCGTCCTCCTCCTCCGGGGGACCGCGGATCGTACGCGCCTCGACACGGCCGTACAAGGCGAGCCGCGCCGTCCGCCCGGCGGGCCGGGACGGTAGGATCGCCCCGATGCGCGAGCCGGAAGCCAGGCGCCGCATGCGGGACCTCGCGGATGAGATCCGGCGCGCGGACCACGAGTACTACGTCGAGGACCGGCCCACGCTCACGGACGCCCGCTACGACGAGCTCTACCGCGAGCTCGTGCGCCTGGAGGCGGCGCACCCCGCGTGGGCGGACCCCGACAGCCCGACCCAGCGGGTCCCCGGGGCGGTCGCGGAGGGGTTCCCGCCGGTCGAGCACCCGACGCCGATGGTGTCCCTCGAGAACGTCACCACCGAGGCGGAGCTGTCGGAGTGGGTGGACGGGCTCGACCGGTTCCTGCGCGCGACCGGGGAGCGTCGCTACAGCGTCGAGCCCAAGATCGACGGGGTGAGCCTCGAGCTGGTCTACCGGGACGGCCGGCTCGAGACCGCGGCGACGCGCGGCGACGGCACCTTCGGCGAGGACGTCACGCCCAACGCGCGCACGATCCGCCAGATCCCCCACGTGCTCCGGGGGGACGACCCGCCCGCGTACGTGGCGGTCCGCGGCGAGGCGTACATCCGGAAGGCCGACTTCGCGCGCCTGAACGCGCGGCTCGAGCGGGAGGGCGAGGAACCCTTCGCCAACCCGCGCAATCTCTGCGCCGGCTCGCTCCGACAGCTCGACCCGCGGATCCCCGCGGGCCGTCCGATCCGCTACTTCGCGTACGCGATCGGGGCCGTGGGGGGCGCGGCGCCGGCGAGCCAGACCGAGCTCATGCAGCGACTGGCCGCGTGGGGCTTCTCCGTGGCCGAGCCCTCCGCGACCGTGGAGGGCCGCGGCGCGGTGGCCCGCGCGTACCAGGACCTGCTCGCGCGTCGCGACGACCTCCCGTTCGAGCTCGACGGCCTCGTCGTGAAGGTGGACGAGCGCGCGCTGCAGGAGCGCCTCGGGCTGAGGAACCGCTCGCCCCGCTGGGCCGTGGCGTGGAAGTTCCCCCCGCAGCGCGCGACGACGCGCCTTTGCCACGTCGTGTGGAGCGTGGGACGCACGGGGACGATCACGCCCCGCGCGGACCTGGAGCCCGTGCGCCTCGCAGGCGTCACGGTCTCGAGCGCCACGCTCCACAACGTGGACGAGCTCGAGCGCCTCGGCGTGCGCGAGGGCGACCTGGTGGTGGTCGAGCGCGCGGGCGACGTCATCCCGCGCGTCGTCCGGGTCGTCGAGGAGGCCCGTACGGGCGAGGAGCACTCGGTCGAGGTCCCGCACGCGTGTCCCGAGTGCGGGACGCGCGTCGAGCGCGTGGAGGGCCGCGTCGCGATCCGGTGCCCGAACTTCGCGTGCCCCGCGCAGGTCTCGCGCCATCTGCAGCACTTCGCGAGCCGCTTGGGCATGGACATCCGCGGCCTCGGCGAGAAGCAGACGCAGCAGCTCCTCCGCGAAGGTCTCGTCCGGGACGCGGCGGACGTGTTCTTGCTCCGCGTGGAGGACCTCGAGGACCTCGAGCGCTGGGGGAGGAAGAGCGCCGAAAACCTCGTGGGCTTCGTCGAGGAGGCGAAGACGCGGAGCCTCGACCGCTTCCTCTACGCCCTCGGCATCCCGGAGGTGGGAGAGCGCGGAGCGAGGATCCTGGCGCGCGCGTTCTCCACGCTCGAGCGCGTCCAGTCCGCCACGAAAGAGGAGCTCCTCGACCTCGACGAGGTGGGCGAGGCGATGGCCGACGCCGTCCTCGGCTGGTTCGCGGAGCCGCGGAACCGCGAGATGCTCGCGCGGATGCGGCGGGCGGGCGTTTGCCCGACGGCGGTCGAGGCGCCGGCGGAGGGGATCCTCGCGGGGAAGACCGTCGTCTTCACCGGGAGGCTCGAGACGCTCTCCCGCGACGAGGCGAAGGCCCTGGTCGAGACGCTCGGGGGGCGCGCCGGCTCGTCGATCTCGGGACGCACCGACCTCGTGGTCGCCGGCCCCGGCGCGGGGAGCAAGCTCGACAAGGCCCGCGGTCTGGGCGTCGAGGTCGTCGAAGAGGCCGAGTTCCTGCGCCGCGTGGGACGGCTGCGGCCCGCCGAGCCCGGGTAGGAACTGGCGAAACCCCGGGCGGGGACGAAGATCGGAACGGCGCCGGGTACGTTCGCGTCGAAAGGGAGACGAGGCGGGCCCCGCGCCCGAAGCCTGCTCCCAACCGTCGAGGGAGACCCATGCGTCGCCGCCTGTCCCTGCTCCTCCCGCTGCTCTGGCTCCTCGCGTCCGTGCTCCCCGCCGCGGCCTCGGACGTGCCCCGACAGCGCTACCGGGACCGGGTCTACAAGTTCTCGTTCAAGATGTTCGACAAGTGGAGCCAGGTCCCGATCGAGAACGGGGAGAAGATCGACGTCGCGAAGTTCGTCGAGGGAACGGACCGCGGCGACCTGGCCCCGACGCTCACCGTGGTGCGCTTGAACCTCAAGGAGGGCGGGGACGGGCCGGTCGTCACGCCGGGCCTGCCCGAGGGGCTGCCTCCCGAGATCAAGGCGCGCCTCGCGGCGTTGGAAGCGCCGAAGTGCGCGTGGGACGCGACGATCGGCCAGATGAGGCTGCCCGACGGGTTCAAACCCGACCGCTCGAAGTTCGACGAGATCGAGTCGAAGGACGACGTGAAGGGGAAGATGTGGTCGCTCGAGGTCGATTACGGCGGCGACTACGGCGACTACAAGATCTACGTCTCCCTGATCGACTTCGTGAAGGACGACCTCGAGTACGGCATCTTCTTCCGGTGCCCGGCCACGCGGAGGAAGTCGTTCGAGCGCGGGCTCGTGGTCCTCGGCCGCTCGTTCGAGTTCCACGACGAGAAGGCGAAGGACGTCGAGACGCTCGACGTGCTGGACGGCGTGGCCATCACCCCGGAGCGCCGCCGCGAGATCGAGCGAAGCCTGATCCAGGGGTGGAAGGTCATCGTCAGCCCGAAGAAGCAGTACGTGGTGATCTACAACACGAAGCACGAGCGGAACAACCAGCTCGCCGAGGAGATCGCCCGCCGCATCGAGCTGATCCGGGAGCAGATCTACGAGAAGCAGTTCCCGCCGGCCCACCCGATCACCGCGGTCTCGATCGTCCGCGTGTGCGGCGACCGGAAGGAGTACTTCGCGTACGGCGGTCCGGGCGGATCCGCCGGGTACTGGAACAGCCAGGCGGAGGAGCTCGTCTTCTACGACGCGAGCCCGTCGAAGGCGATCGACGACGACACGGTCGCGGTCCTCTACCACGAGGCGTTCCACCAGTACATCTACTACAGCGTCGGCGACGTCGCGCCGCACTCGTGGTTCAACGAGGGGCACGGCGACTACTACGCGGGCGCCCAGCTGAAGGGGAAGAAGTTCAAGCTCGAGCCCTTCCGCTGGCGCATGGGCATCATCCGCGCCGCGGTCCAGCACGGTCCGCGCGCGAAGGCCACGGTGCAGGGCGACGACGGGAAGTCGCACGAGCAGTGGGCCAACGACGGGGGCTACACGCCGCTCAGGGACTTCGTCCGGTTCACGCAGGGCCAGTACTACGCCTACCCCGACGTCTCGTACGCCGAGGGCTGGAGCCTCATCTACTTCCTCCGCGAGATCGTGCCGAAGAACCGCGAGTACCGGGAGAAGTGGGGCAAGATCCTCGACACGTACTTCGACACGCTGAAGGCCAGCGTGGCGGCGACCCGGCGTGAGACGACGCCGTCCGACGCCGGGCCCGCGGCCCCCACCCCGCCGGGCGGCGAGAAGCCGAAGGGCCCGGGGGAGGAGCCCTGGGACGGCGGCGGCGACGCGCCGGGCGCGAAGCCGGGCGGCGGCGACGAGGGCGGGTCCTCGGGAGAGAAGCCGGGCGACGAGGGCGGGTCCCCGAAGAAGCCCGGCGGCGACGACGACGGCGGCGACTCGGGCGGCCCCGACGGCGGCGAGCCCGAAGGCTGGATCCCGCCCCCGGTGTACGGGCGGACCGGCGCCGACGCGCTCGATCGTGCCGTCAAGGCCGCGTTCGAGGGCGTGGACTTCGACGAGCTCGAGGCGGCGTGGGCGAAGGCCGTCCTCCACGAGATCAAGTGACGTCGGACCTCGGCACGCGCCGCTCTCGCGCAGCCCTGCGCTGGGTCCTGCTCGCGCTCCTGCTCGCGTGCCCCCTCCGGCGGGCCGCGGCGGGAGAGGCAGCGCCCTCCGATCCCGAGCGCGTCGCGCGCCTGCTCACGGACCCGGACGAACGCGTCCGCGCCGAGGGTCGCGCGCTGCTCCTCGACGGGATCGCCGCCGGCGGCGACGTCGCCGAGCTGCTTCGCCGCGTGACGGAGTCGGAGGCGCTCGTCCTGTCCGAGGCGCGCGCGGCCGCCGGGGAATCGTCGGGCCGCGCCGACGAGCTCCGTCGCCGCCTGGTCCAGCTGCTCATCCAGGATCGGGCCAGCTCGGACCCGGCCGTGAGCGAGCGCGCCGAGCGGCTGCTGGAGGAGATCGCGCCCGAGGAGTGGGCGGCGCGTCGGGCAGAGGAGAAGCCCCCCGCGTCGGGGTCGCCGTCCGAGCCGAAGGGACCGCCCGCCCCGGGACCCGTGCCCGCCGCCCCCGGCGCGCCGCGGCCGGACACGGTCGCGGGCGCGTCGCCGAAGTCCGAGGCCGCGTCCGACGCCCGCACGTCCGCGGAGGCGGCCCCCACCCTGCGCGCCCGCGTCACGGTGCTGTCCCTCTCGCGCGCGGAGCTCGACCGGTTCCTCGCGAGCGGGGCGGACGACGAGACGAGGATCGCGCTCCGACTCTCGCCCGGCCCCCCAGGTCGCGACGCGCCCTCGACGCGGGTGGACGTCGGGCTCGCCGGCGCGCTCCAGGGGCTCCCCGACACGCGACCCATCGCCGATACGGCCGTGACGCTCTCCACGACGCCGACGGCCGTCGTGGAGCCGGAACGCGTGCCCTGGCGACGCGAGGTCGTCCGGACCGCCGGCGGCGCCTGGGCCGTCGAGCAGGGGACGCTCCCCCGCGGCCTCGCGGTCGAGGCGAGCATGGCGCGCGGCCCGGACGGTCGCGCCACGATCACGGTCGGCGCGACGCGCACGGACGTGTCGGACCCGATGTCCACGGTGAAGGTGCGTCCCGCGCCGGACGTGGAGCCCGTGGAGCTCGACCGGCCGGAGTGGCAGGTGGTGGCCTGCCGCGCGTCGGTCGCCCTCGACCAGGAGACCGGTCGGGGCGTCGTCCTCCTGCCGGACGTGCTGCCCGACCACGTGATCGCGGTCCTGTTCGGTCCGCCCGAGATCGCGGGGCAGGCCGAGGCCCCGCGGCCTTCGCGCTGACGCGGCGACGCGCGCGGGGTGGTGGAGGCGCCTGCGTAAAGAGACGGCGTTCCCGCCTCCGCCCGGCGGCGCGAGCGGGCTACCCTCTCTGGAGATGGCGCGAGCGAGCAGCCTGCTACCCGACGACGTCGCGCGGCGACCCGCGTCCGAGGCCGCCCGACTCGTCGCGCTCGCGCACCTCGACGCGGCCGACGCGGCGCTCCTCCGCCTTTCCGACCCGCACGACGCCGAGGCGCTCCACGACTTCCGCGTCGCGATCCGGCGACTCAGGAGCACGGCGCGCGCGTGGCGCGACGCCCTCGGCCGCGCGGTCCGGAAGCGGGACCGCCGAGCGCTCCGCGACGTCCAGACGCGCACGGGCCAGGGACGAGACGCGGAGGTGGCCGCCGCCTGGGTGAAGGGCCAGCGACCCGAGGTCGCCCCGGCCCACCGCCGCGCCCTCGACTGGGTCGCCTCCCGGCTCGACGAAGAACGCGAGAGCGCGATGCGCTCGATCTCGGAGGGCCTGGCGGAGGCGTACGCGCGCGTCCGTGACGACCTCGCCCCGCGCCTCGCCTCGGTCTCGAGGCCGGTCCGCCTCTTGGGGACGGCGTCGGACGCCGAGACGCCCTGGGGCGAGGCGATGGCCCGCGCGGTGCACGACCACCTGGAGGAGCTCCGGGCGGCCCTCGGCGCGGTGCGCGACGTCGAGGACCGCGCGGCCGCGCACACCGCGCGCATCCGCGCGAAGCGGCTGCGCTACCTCGTCGAGCCGCTCGACGGCCGGCTGCCCGCGGTCGGACGACTCGTAGCGCACATGAAGGCGCTCCAGGACCTCTTGGGCGAGCTGAACGACGCCCACGTGCTCGCCCAGCGACTCGGGGCCGCCCTCGAGGAGGCGGTCGTCGGTCGCACGCGCCGTGCGCACGACCTGCTCGTGCGCGGCGAGGAGGACGCCGCGCGTCGCGAGATGCGCCGCTCCGAGAGAGCCGGCATCCTCGCCCTCGCGCGCCGGAACCGCGCGCGCCTCGAGTCGCTCTTCGCGCGCCTCGGGGACCCGGCGGGCGACGCGGGCACGGAGCGGCTCGGCGCGGTCGTCGCCGACGCCGAGCGGGCGCTCCTCGAGGCGGCCCGCGTCGCGAGCCGTCGTCGCTACGTCCTCGCGTCCGCGCCCGGTCGGCTGCCGCCCGCGCGGGCGGAGGAGGTCGAGGAGGGATACCTGCCGGGCGACACGGCGCCGGAGCTCGTCCGGCGCGTGCGCTCCGACGGCGTCACGCGCTCGGCGCGGGTGCGCGAGTCGCCCGAGGGGACCGCCGAGGCGGAAGACGAGATGCCGGAGGCGCTCTTCGAGGCGCTCTGGCCCTTCACCGAGGGACGGCGGCTCCGCTACCGCCGTCGCCACGTCGAGCTCGAGGGCGCCACGTGGCGGATCGACGAGCGACTCGATCGCGACCTCTGGCTCGCGGATGTCGGGCGCCCCGCGCACGGCGCGCCCGAGCTCCCGGCGGTGTTGCGGGACGCGGGGGCCCGCGACGTCACGTCGGACCCCGCCTACGCCCGCCGCTCGCTCGCGCAGTGACGCCGCCTGCGAGGGGAGCCCGTCAGCGCATCGACGCGGGCACCGGCGCGAAGTCGATGCCGGTCTGCCCCGGCTCCACGTCGCGGCGACGGAGGCTCTCGTCGTCCGGCGCCTCGAGCGCGGCCACGTAGCCCGCGGCGAACCACAGCACCACCTCGTACCGCCCGGGAGGCAGGCCCGTGAGCACGTACGTGCCGTCCTCCCGCGTCGCGACCGACGAGAGGGCGCGCACGTGCGCGCCCTCGGGCTCCTCCGCGCCGGCCGGCGCGTCGGCCTCCCGGGCGTAGACCCACGCGCCGCGGACCGGAAGGCCCGTGCCCCGCTCGCGCACGCGCCCCGACACCGTGCTCGACCGCACGAGCGCGATCTCGACCTTCGTCTCCCCCTCACCCCCGACCTCGAGGTCGGGGCGGTAGTCCGGAGCGAACCCGTCCTTCTCGACCTTCAGGAGGAACGTCCCCGGCTCGAGCCTCGGGACCGTGAATCGCCCCTCGCGGTCGGTCTCGACCGTTCGCGCCGTCAGGAGCGAGTCGGCGCGGAACGCGTCGCGGAGCCGCGACGACTCGGACGGATCGACGCGCCCCCACCGGACGCGCGCGCCGGCGACGGCGTGTCCCCCCGCCTCCACCACGCGCCCCTCGATCCGCGCGCCCTCGCCGAGGGCGAGGTCCACGCGGAGCGAGGCCCCGGGGGTGAGCCGGATCGGCGCGGACCGCGCGGGCGCCCAGAGGTCGTGACGAGCCTCCAGACGGATCTCGACGTTCGGTGGAACGCCCGCAATCCGCCACGCCCCGGCGACGCCCGAGACCCCCACGAGGTCGCGCACGCGCCGGGCGGCCGTCCCGACGCCTACGGCCTCGATCCGCGCGCCGGCCACGACCGCGCCGTCCGGGTCGGTGACCGTGCCCTCGAGGACGCCGCCGGCGTCGAGCACGAGATCGCGACGCACCGGTCCCGGGCCCTTCACCTCGAGCACCGAGTCCGCGTCCGACACGAGCGGCGCGAATCCCTCGGCCTCCACGTGGACCTCGTACGTCGTCTCGCGCAGGCCTCCCACGCGCCACGCGCCGTCCCCGTCCGAGAGGGACGTCGCCTCGCCCTCGCCCCGGCGCTTCGGGTCCGCGAGGGCCACCGTCGCCCAGGGAACAGGTCGGCCCCGACGATCGACCACACGGCCCTCCGCGACGACGCCCCCGTCGAGCGGGGCGTCGATCAGCGTCGTCTGGCCCGCGGCGACGCGGTACGCGTGCTCCGTTCCCGCCCGAAACGACCATGCGGGACGTCCCGGCGCCTTCACGGCGAACCAGAGGACGATCCCCGGCTCGACGGACGCGAAGACGTACCGGCCCGCCGTGTCCGTCACGGACGTGAGGGGCGAGATCGCGTCGCCCGCGCCGGCGAGCAGCGCCACCTCCGCGTCGCAGATGGGCGCGTTCGTCGTCGCGTCGGTCACCATGCCCTCGACGCGCCCGCTCGCGCCGAGCACGAAGTCCAGGTGCGGGTCGCCGCTCGCGGGCGCCAGCCGTCCGGAGGGCGCGAAGCCCGCCGACCACGCCTCGACGAAGTACGTGACCCCGGGGATCAACGAGTCGAGGCGGTACGTCCCGTCCTCGTCCGACCGGGTCTCGAGGCGTTCCATGCCGCCCGCGCGCTTGCCCGCGACGGCCACGGCGACGACCCGCGCGCCCGCGACGGGCCGGTCGTCGGCGTCCGTCACACGCCCCGTCCATCCGGCGCCGGGATCGAGCACGACGCAAAGGCACGGGGCGACCTCGTCGGGCGTGATCCAGACGCCGGGTCGGAAGGCCGTGGCGAAGCCCGGCGCGGAGACGCGCACGACGTAGCGGCCCGGCAGCACGTCGGCGACGACGAAGCTCCCGTCGCGCGCCGTCGCGGCCTCGCCGAGCGGCTCCGCCATCTGGTCGAGCTCGCGAAGCCCGCGGAGCAGGTCGATGCGGTCCGAACGGGACCGGTCCGGGAGGACCTGGACCTTCGCGCGCGAGACCGGCCGGCCCGCGGCGTCCACGACCTCGCCGCGGAGGCGCACGGCGGCGCCGAGCCGGATCCGGCCCACGTCGGTCGTGCGGTCGCGCGAGACGCCCAGCCCGCGGAGCACGACCTCCCGCCACGGGGAATGCCGAACGACCACGGCGTAGCCCGGGGCCGCCAGGATGTGGTCGGCGGCGAAGCGCCCCTCGTCGTCGGTGCGGAGCGAGAGGGCGATCGGGTCGCCCGCCGCGCTGCCGAGGACCTCGACGGCCGCGCCCGCGACCGGACGTTCCCCCTCTCCGTTCACGATGCGCACGACGGTGCCGACGAGTCGCCCGGTCCCGCGCTCGACGCGCTCGATGCCGGGGAGCCCCCGCAGACGCGCACGCCGCTCCAGGTCCGCGGCGAGCGCGTCGTCGTACGGCGCGTGGCCCGCGCGCTCCGCGACGGGTCGGGCGACCGCGCCGCCCGGGAACACGTCGAGCGCCTCGGTGACGAGGAGCCACCCGACGAGGACGCCCGAGAGGAGGAGCAGCACGGGGACGGGCCGCACGCGCACGACGGCCCGAAGGTACCCGTGGCCGGGCGCGGAGGCTCGCGCCACCTCGCCGCCCGGCCCGCCCGTCAGCGGCCGGGCGGGACGCGACCGCCGCGGCCGCCGCCTCCCCGACCCGTCCCGGCCGGCGTCGTGCCCGAGCCGTTCCCGGCCGGCGCGGCGCGCGGCGGCCGCGGACCGCCGGGTCCCGGGAACCCGCCGGTCTCGGCGGTCTTGAGGCGGAACTCGACGGTCTTCGACGACGAGGGGACGTCGCGCCGGATCGCGCTCTCGTCCTGTCCCCCCGCGTATCCGACGTACCCCGGCGCGAAGTAGACGATCACGTTCCACGTTCCGGGCGGAACGTTCTCGACGTGGAAGTGGCCGTTCGCGTCGGTGCGGTCGTTCAGGCGGGGCTCCACCTCGGAGTTCGGCGGCGTCTCCCCCGCCGGCGTGTCCTGGCCGGGGTTGGCGGCCTTGGTGACGGCGACGACCGCGCCCGAGATCGGCCGACCGTCGCTCGACTTCACGAGACCCTCCATCACGTCGCCGCGCGAGAGCGAGACCGTGTAGTTCTCGAGGGTCTCGTCGGCCCGAACGACGGCGTCGCGCTTGTAGAAGGTCACGAACCCGTCGTGCTCGACCTTCACGACCGCGATGCCGGGCGGGATGTTCGGCACCAGGAACTTGCCGTCCTCCGTCGTGACGTAGACGGAGGGCTCGAGGTAGCGGTCCACCTCCCACGCGCTGAGGCTTCCCTGGCCCGCGCGGTCGTCGGGCAGGTGCCCGACGCGGACGCGCGCGCCTTCGACGAACCCGCCCCGGTCGTCCACGACGCGACCCGAGATCGCGCCCCCGCCGAGGAGCACGAGGTCCACCTTCTTCGCCTCACCGACGCGGACCTCGATCGGGTCGCTCTCGGTCGGGACGAACTCGTCCGCCTCGGCGGTGAGGAGCCAGCGCTGGTCGCCCGACAGGCCCTCGAGGACGTAGTGTCCCTGCTGGTCGGTCAGGTCGGCGGCGCTCCCGCCCGGGAGGAACGCGGCCAGGCGGTTGCCGAATCCGCGTCCCCGCCCCTCGCCCCGCGGAGGCGGGGCCACGCGGGCACGCACGCGCGCGCCGGCGACCGGCTCGCCCTTCGAGTCGGTCACGACCCCCTCGACCACGGCGGCCTTCGAGAGCGCGACGTTGGCGACGACGCTCCCGCCGACCTCGGGCACCGCCACCTCGTGGGTCGGGTCCGCGGCGTTCGACGGCGCGAACCCGTCCGCGATCGCGAGGACGCGATAGGAGGCCGGCGCGAGCCCGTCGAGCGCGAACGCGCCCGTGGCGTCCGTCCGGGCCTCGTTCGTGCCCGTGGCCATCGCCATGAAGCCCATGCGCTGGGGAAGCGCGGTCACCTGCGCGTCGGCGATCGGCGCACCGGTGGAGGCGTCCGTGACCTGGCCCGTGATGGAGCCCCCCCGCTCGAGCTCGACGAGCGGCGCCTCGAACTCCTCGCCCGCCGCGATCTCGCCCCAGGGGCTCCCCGCGAACGGCGACGCGACGTACGAGACGTAGCCCGGCGCCCGCACCTGCGCCGTGAGGACCGGACCCGGGAGCACGTTGTCGAAGCGGAACGCCCCGTCGTCCCCGGTCCGGGTGACGAGCGGCGCGGCGCGGTCGCTCGCGTCGCCGCCCCGGCCCCGGCCGAACCCGAGGCGCCCCACCGCCATCGCGACCTCGGCCCCGGAGACGGGCTTCCCGTCCTCCTTCCTCACGACACGGCCGGTGACCGACCCGCCGCGCAGGAGCTGGAAGTCCTTCTCCATCTTCTTGGTGAGCAGCTCGACGGGGTTCGTCTCGTACAGGGTGGCGAAGCCGTCGGCCAACACGCCGAAGCGGTACGACATGCCCTGCATGAGCGTCTCGATCGCGTAGCGACCCGCGGCGTCCGTGGTGGCCACGTCCCGCTCGAACGTCGAGCTCGCGAGGAAGCGCCGTCCGTCGTCCTTCACCGCGACCACGCGGGCGCCCTCGACGGGCTTGCCGGACTCGTCCTTCACGACGCCGATCATCGCGGCGCCCTCGCCGAGGACGATCGTCATGTCGCGAGCGGGTCGGTCCTCCGCGACGACCACGCCCGGCTCGTATCGCGTCGCGTAGCCGGCGCGGCGGGCCTCGAGGCGATACGTCCCGGCCCCGAGCTCCTTCAGCGTGAACCAGCCCTGGTCGTCGGACGTCGCCTCGTCGAGCGCGCTCGGGAACGTGGTGAGCTGCGCGGCCATCGCGAAGACGATGCCCTCGGCGAGCATGGACCGCGCCTCGGTGTAGACCGCGACCGACGCGCCCGCCACGGCGCGGCCGCTGCCGTCGACGACGCGCCCTCGGAGCACGAGGTTCGCGCCGACGAGGATGTCGCCGAGGTCGGTCGTCGCGCCGGGCTTCACCTCGACGCCCTGGACGTGGACGGCGGCGTGCTCCGGGACCTGGATCTCCAGCCGGTAGCCCCGCCGCGGCACGAGGCGCTCGAAGAGCGTCACGCCGTCCTCGCCGGAGACCGCCTCGACGCGGCCGCCCGTGCGGTCGTAGAGGAGCAGGCGCTCGCTCGCGATCGGGCGCCGGCCGACCACGTCGAGAAGTCGGAGCCGCACGCGACCGAGGTCCGCCTCGCCGAAGCGGCCCGAGAGCGCGCCGGCGGTCGCCACGACCGGGGCCTTCTCCGGGGCCGCGCCCTCCTCTCCGAGGGACGTGGCCGCGCCGTTCGCGGTCGGGCGGTCGATCGCGTGGCCGAGGCCGAACGGGTCCGCGACGAAGAGGAACGCCGCGAGCAGCCCGATCCCGAGGAGACCGACGAGCAGCCAGACGCGGACCGAGCGGGGCGAGGAAGACGCCATCGAGGCCCTCCGGGGGACGAGGCGGGTCCCGCGTATGCTCGCCCGCGTCCCGGGGCGCGTCGCGGCCGGTCCGGGAGCCCCCTTCCCCCGACCCGAGCGCGGTCCCGAGGTACGACGGCAGGCGCCCCCCGACCCGGCGCCCCCCTCGCCCCCGCCCGTCGATCTCGGCCAAGCGCGGCTCCGGCCGGCCGATCGCCCGCCTCGCGCCGCTCAGCGCTTCAGCAGCAACACCAGCAGCCCCGGCGCCCCCAGCGCGGCCGTGACGACGCCCACGGGGAGCACGAGCGGCGGGTGGACGGTCCGCGCGAGCGCATCGGCCAGGACGAGGAGCCCCGCCCCCAGCGCCGCCGCGGTCGGGACCAGCAGGCGGTGCTTCGGTCCAGAGAGGCGTCGGGCCAGGTGCGGGACGAGCAGTCCCACGAAGCCGATGAGCCCCGAAGTCGCCACCGCGGCCGCCGCGAGGAGGGCGGCGAGGAGGCCCATGCCGACCGTGAGGCGCGAGACGTGCACGCCGACGAGCCACGCGCCCTCCTCGCCCAGTGCGACGGCGTCGAGGTCGCGCGCGCGGACCACCGCCGCGCCGCCGGCGACGGCGAGGCACACGCCGACGAGGGCGAGGTCGCCGGTCCCGCGCGGGTCGAGGTGGCCGAGCAGCCAGGTCACGACACGTTGCCAGTCGGGCACGGCCGTGTAGAGGGCCGCCGTGGCGACCGCCGACACGAACGCGCCGAGCGCGACGCCCGCGAGGAGGAGCGTCGGGCCCAGGCCGCGGGCGCGCCGCGCGAACGTGAAGACGACCGCGCTCACGAGCACGGCCCCGACGAGCGCGCCCGCGCCGCGCGCGAGGGCCGACGGGAAGGCGCGGGTGCCCGCCGCGAGGAGGGCCACGGCCGTGACGCCGAGGTACGCGCCCGGTCCGACGCCCACCAGGTACGGCTCCGCGAGGTCGTTCCTCAGGAGCGCCTGGAGGATCACGCCCGCGACGGCGAGGGACGCGCCGACGAGCAGGCCGAGGAGGACGGCCGGGAGCCGGTCGTGGAGGAGCACCTCCCGCGCGATCGGCGAGACGTGCCCCGCGAGGAGCGCGCCCAGGTCGCCGAAGCCGACGTGGCTGGGGCCCAGCCCCAGCGCGACCCCGGCCGAGAGGACCGCGAACGCCCCGGCGAGGACGGCCGGACGCGCCGCCCTCAAGGGCCCTCCGAGAGGACGTCCGGCGAGGCGCGCCCGTACAGCACGTCCGCGAGCCGGACGAGCGCGTCGGGGGTGCGCGGGCCCGCGCGCACGAGGTCGTTCGCGTCCGCGAGCACGGCGTGCTCGTTTTGGACCGCCGGGACGTCGGCCCAGCGGTTCGTCCACGCGTCGCCGAGACGCTCGTGGGTGGTGAGGATCCAGTCCGGGCGCCGGGTCCGCACCAGCTCCGGGGCAAACGGCCCGGAGGCGCGCCCCATGTCGCACGCGAGGTCGAGGGCCCCCGTCGCGCGGAGCATGTCGTCGAGGAGCGACCCGGGCCCGAGCGCGAAGGGCGGGTCGGTCTGCGCGAGCACGAGCACGCGCGGCGGCGGGACGCCCTCGGGCCGTTGCGCCTGGTTCAACGCGTCGTCGAGGCGCCGCGAGAACCGGAGCGCCTGCTCGCGCGCGCGGGGCGTCCCGAACACGTCGCCGAGCATGCGGATGCTCGTCCGGAGGTGCTCGAGCGAGGTGCTCTCGACCGGCAGCACGGCGGGCACGCGGCGCTGGAGCTCTTCCATGTCGGCCGCGAGGAGCGTGGGGTCCACCAGCACGAGGTCCGGCTGGAGCTCGGTCAGCTGCTCCCACGCGATGGGCTGCACGGAGACGCGAGGGAGCAGGTCCACGGACGGAGGCGTGTCGCACCAGGGCGAGACCGCGACGAGGCGGTCCAAGGCCTCCAGGTAGCCGACGATCTCGGTGATCCCAGGCAGCGTGCTCACCACGCGCCGCGGGTCGGCCGGGACGACCCAGGTCTTGCCCTTGCGGCCCGCTTCGACGACCTTCGTCTGCTTCCCCTCCCTCAGGACCGCGCGGACCCACGCGCCGTCCTCGGGCGTGGTCCGCGGCTCGAGCCGACCGACGCAGGACGGCGGAGCGGGCGCGTCGTCTCCGCAGCCGGCGGTCGAGACGAGCGTCGCGGCGAGTGCGATCGCCACGAGCCGAGTGGGTCGTCGCATCACGCGCCTCCTCGCGGCGGGGCCGGGCCCGCCGGTTCCGCGACGACCACGGGAACGCCGGTCGTCGGATGTTCGAGCACACGGACCCGCGCGTCGAACGCGGCCTCGAGCACGTCCGCGCGGAGGACGTCCCGCGGCGCGCCGTCGGCCCGCACCCGCCCCCCGACGAGCAGCACGATCCGATCGGCGAAGAGGGCGGCCACGTTCAGGTCGTGCAGCGCGGCGAGCACCGCCTGTCCCCCGGCGCGCGCGCGGGCCCGGAGCACGCCCAGGAGACGCTGCCGGAACCCGAGGTCGAGGTGCGAGGTGGGCTCGTCGAGGAGGACGACGCGTCCGTCCTGCGCGAGGCACCGCGCGAGGGCCGCGCGGCGGCGCTCGCCGCTCGAGAGTCGGGGCAGCGGCCGGTCGGCGAGCGCCACGAGGCCGGTGGCCTCGAGCGCGTCCTCGACGCGACGCGCCTCGGCCGGCGCGAGTCGGCCGAACGCCCCCCGCCACGGGTGGCGGCCGAGGGCGACCGTGTCCCGGACGGTGAACGGGAACCCCGCGTCGTCGTCCACGGCGAGCCCCGCGACCTTCCGGGCCGCCTCGGCGCGCCCGAGGCCGTGGACCGACGCGCCGTCCACGAGGACGCGCCCGTGTCCGGGGCGGAGCCAGCCCGACGCCACGCGCAGGAGCGTCGTCTTCCCCGCGCCGTTCGGCCCCACGAGGGCGACGACCTCGCCGGCGTCCACCCGGAGGCGTACCTGGTCGAGCACCACGCGCTTCCCGTACGCGAAGGAGACGTCTTCGATCTCGAGGCGGGACATGCGGGAAGGCTACCCGATCCACCGGAGCCAGGGCGGGGCGTCGCGCCGCCAGCGAGCGTCCAGACCCACGACGCGCCCCGCGGCGAGGAGCGCGAGGGCCAGGAGGAGGAACGTGAGCGGCCAGTTCGCGCTCTTGACGGAGAGGAGCGGAACGCCGGGTGTGACGCCGCCGTCCGGCATCGCGTACGGCTTCGCGAGCGAGTAGCCGAGCATCATCACGACGCCGAGGGCGGCGAAGAGCCGGACGCCGAAGCCGAGGAGCAGGCTCACGCCGAGGAACGCCTCGAAGAAGAGCAGGGCCGGCGCCGCGACGGGCGCCGCGGGCAGCATGACGTCGCGGAGGAACGACGCGAACAGGTCGAGCCGGAGTCCGAGCAGCGCCGGGGGGTTCGCGATGGCCGCCTGGACGGTCTGCACGTACTCGCTCCGGAACGTGTCCACGATCTCCCCGAGCGAGAAGCCCGGCTGGACCAGCTTCCACCACGCGCTGTAGAAGAAGAGGGCGCCCGCGAAGAGCCTCAGGAGGAGGAGGGCGAGACCGCTCGCGAAGGGGCCCGCGCGCCCGCCGCCCTCGGCCCCGCCGTGACGCCCCCCGCCGCGCCCCGCCACGGGAGACCTACTTCTGGTCCGGCGGAGGCCGGAGCACGGGTCCGGAGTACCGGCGCGCGACCAGGGTCCCGGACGGGTCGAAGTCGAGGGTCAGCGTCTGACCGTGCCCCGCGGGGTCGGTCACGAGGTAGGACGTCTGGCGCGGGGTCCCGTCCGGCCACCGCGCGAGCACGCGGCCGAAGGGGTACTCGTCCTCGAGCCATTGGGCCCGGACGCCGGGGTTGATCGCCTGGACCTCGGCGTACGTCAGACGGCGCGCGACCGGGTTCGCGGCGCACGCCGACAGGAGCAGCGCCGGCAGCACGGCGAACGAGAGGGAGGGGCGCGTCATCGCGGGCGCATCCTACCCCGGCCCCCCTCGCGGTCGGCGTCCCGTATGCTCACCCCATGTCGGATCCCTCGTCGGAAGGGCCGGACGTCGGGCCGAGCACGTTCCGGGGCCTCACCCTCTTCCCGTTCCAACGAGAGGCGATCGCCGCCATCTTCTCCGGACGGAGCGTCGTCGTGGCCGCGCCGACGGGCGCCGGCAAGACGCTCGTGGCCGACTACGCCGTCGAGCGCGCCCTCGCCGCGAACCGACGCGTCGTCTACACGAGCCCGATCAAGGCGCTGTCGAACCAGAAGTTCCGCGACTTCCGCGCCTCCTACGGCGACGAGCGCGTGGGGATCATGACGGGCGACGTGACGCTCCAGCCGGAGGCGCCGCTCCTCGTCATGACGACCGAGATCTTCCGGAACACGATCTTCGAGGCGCCCGAGAGGCTGTCCGGCTTCGACTTCGTCGTGTTCGACGAGGTCCACTACCTCGACGACCGCGAACGCGGCACGGTGTGGGAGGAGTCGCTGATCTACGCGCCGCGGCACATCCGGGTCGTCGCGCTCTCCGCGACGGTGCCGAACGTGCGCGACTTCGCCGCGTGGGTCGCCGACGTGCGCGGCGTCCCGGTGGACGTCATCGAAGAGGACGAGCGCCCGGTCCCGCTGGCGCACAAGACGTGGATCCCGGGCCTCGGACCGCGCTCGCTCGCCGAGGTCCGGCGCCACTTCGTCGAACGGGGCCGCTTCGCGCGCGAGGAGGACCGCGGCCGGCGCCGGGGGCGCCCCCGCGGCCGACGCGCCCGGGCGGAGGTGGCCGAGGCCGCGAGCGAGAAGCTGATCGACCACCTGGAGCGCCGCGCGCTCCTCCCGGCCATCTACTTCTGCTTCAGCCGCCTCGAGTGCGAGCGGCTCGCGCGGAGGAGCGCGGCGCGCGACCTCCTCTCGCCGGAGGAGCGCCGCCGCATGCTCGCGCTCTTCGACGAGCTGGCCGACCGCTACGAGGTGCGCGACGCGTACGACACGATCGCGATCCGCAGCCTCGCGTCGCGCGGCGTGCTGCACCACCACGCGGGCATGCTCCCGATCGACAAGGAGATCGTCGAGCGTCTCTTCACGACGGGGCTCGTGAAGCTCCTCTTCGCCACCGAGACCTTCTCGCTCGGCGTGAACATGCCCGCGCGGACCGTCGTGTTCCACGACCTGTCGAAGTTCGACGGCGTCTCGTTCGGCCCGATCCTGGCGCGGGAATACTGGCAGATGGCCGGGCGCGCGGGCCGCCAGGGGCTCGACGAGCGCGGGTTCGTGTACGCGATCCTCGACGAGACCCGGATCGGACCGCCCGAGCTGGAGCGGTACCAGTCCGGCCGCGTGGAGCCTGTGACGAGCCGATTCAACCTCGGCTACAGCGGGATCCTCAACCTGTATCGGCGTATCGGCGAGGGCGTCGCCGAGGCGTGGGAGCGCTCGTTCGCGCACTGGCAGCGCCGCCGGTCGAGCGCCGCGCGACGCCGCGGGGAGGCCTCGATCCGCGCGCGCCTCGACCTGCTCGAGGCGCGGGGGTACGTGGCCGAGGGGAGGCTCACGGCGAAGGGTCGCCTCTGCGCCCGCGTGAACGGGTACGAGGTGAGCGTGACGGAGGCCGCCGAGGGCGGGTGGATCGAGCGGTGCGGCCCGGTCGAGATGGCCATGCTCTTCGCGGCGATCATCTACGATCCGCGCCCCCAGGACGCGTCGGCGCCGGCGACCCGGTCGCTCAAGGGCGTCGCCGCGCCGTTCCGCCTGCACATGGAGGCCTTCCAGGCCGACGAGGTCCTGCGCGGCATCGATCCGCCCGTCCGCCCGCCGGACTTCGACATCGCCGGCCCCGTGCAGGCGTGGGCCGAGGGGGCGGACTTCGAACGCGTCCTCGCGCTGACTTCGCTGGCGCCGGGCGACCTCGTGCGCATCCTGCGCATGACCATCCAGGTCCTCCGCCAGACCGCGCACGCCCTGGACCCGGCCCATCCGGCCGTCCCCCGCCTGGAAGAGGCCCGGCGCCGCCTCGACCGCGACGTCGTGGACGCACGGAGGCAGCTCGAGCTGGGGTGAACCGGCGGCTGCGCGGGGGCGGGGGGCCGCCGGGGCGATGGCCCGCGGTCCTCTACAATCCCCGCATGCGCTCCCGACGCCCCGGCCACCGCTCCCACAAGAAGATCGTCCCCCCCGCGCCCCCGAAGCCCGCGCGGCCGGCGCCGGCCGCGCCGACCCCGCCGAAGACGGTCCCGGCGCCCGCGCGGCCGACCGCGGGGAGAGCGCCCGCGATCCCCGCGAAGCCCGTCGCCCCGCAGGCGGGCCCCGCCCCGGCGAATCGCCCGGCGGCGCCGCCCCCGCCCCAGGACGACCCGCTGGTCGGTCGTGTGCTCGGACGGTGCCGCCTCCAGGAGCGCATCGGACAAGGGCGCACGGCCACCGTGTACCGGGCGCACCACGAAGCCCTCGACGCGACCGTGGCGGTGAAGATCCTCCTCCCCTGGGCCGCGCAGAAGGAGGAGATCGTCAAGAGCTTCGAGACCGAGGCGCGCGCGATCGCCCGCATCGACAACGAGAACGTCCTCAAGATCTACGACGTCGGACGCGAGGGCGACCTCCACTTCATCGTCATGGAGCTCCTCGACGGCGACCCCGTCCTCGACCTGATCCAGCGCGAGGGCCGCCTCGACGTCATGGACGCGCTCCGCGTGACGCGACAGGCCGCGAACGGCCTCGCCGCGGCCCATGCGAACGAGATCCTCCACCGCGACGTGAAGCCCCAGAACCTCGTCCTCCTCGAGGACGGCACCGTCAAGCTCGTGGACTTCGGTCTCGCCGGCGAGGCCGGCGGCGACCTCCGTCGCGTGGGCACGCCCCACTTCATGGCGCCCGAGACGTGCGAGTCGGGCGCCGCGGTCCTGAAGAGCGACGTGTACAGCCTCGGCGTGACGCTCTACCACATGCTCGTCGGGAAGCCGCCGTACCTGGGACAGGACGTGCCGTCGATCATGCGGTCGCACGTCCGCGGAGAGCCGCTGCGACCCGAGCGCCACCGACCGGGCATCCCGCGCGAGATCGGCGACTTGCTGCGCCAGATGACGCGCCGCGTGCCGGACGAGCGACCGTCGGCCGTCGAGGTTCTCGACGCGCTCGACAAGTTCGGCGGCGAGAGCCTCCGCGAGAAGACGACGCTCCGGCGCCGCCGCTCGCGCATGCGGGCGCACATCGCCGCGGGCCGGAACCGGTCCGCGGTGGGTCCGCTCGCCGCGCTGGCGGTCCTGGTGGCGGTGGCCCTGCTGGTGTTCCTCTCGACGAAGAAGACCGCACCCGAGACGAGCGGGACGGATGGCGGCCTGGCGTCGCGCGGCACCGGGCCCGGGGAGGGCGTGCCGCTCGTCCTCCCCACGCCCGTCGTGCCGCCCGTCTCCCCCTCCACGTCCGCGAACCCGACGCCCATGGTCACCCCGCCGACCGCGCCGACGGAGCATCCGACGCCTCCGGCGGCGCCGGCCGAGGACCCCGCGGTGAAGCGCGAGGCCGACGCCTCGGTCGCGCTGGCCAAGGCGGAGAGCTGGGCGCGCGAACACTGGAAGGGTCCCGACGACGACGCGGCGGTGGTCGGGCGGTACCGGGCCGTCGCCAGCCAGTTCTCCGGCACGAAGGCGGGCGAGGAGGCGAACCACCGGGTCGTGCAGATCTCCAGCGGTCAGATGCCGGCCCACCCCGACCAACACTTCGCGACCGAAGAGGAGGTCGCCGCGGCGCGCGCGGCCTGGGACGACGCCCGCCCGAAGTTCGAGGAGGCCCTGAAGCAGCAGCTCTTCCTGAAGGCCGCCCAGCTCGTCCCGCCTCCCCTCCAGGAACGGCGCGGCGGGACGCTCTCCCCCGAGCTGGCGTTCTGGCGCACGATCGCGGACCACCTCGTGAAGTTCCAGATCGACCTGTCGGCCAAGCTGAACGCGATCCCCGCGAACGAGCGCACCGTCGAGATCGAAGGCAAGTACGTGCCCATCTCGAAGGCGACCGAGCAGGGGGTGAAGGTGGAGGACGGCGCACTCTCGAAGGACTACGCGTGGGCCGACCTGGGCAGCGAGTCCGTGGCCGACCTCGCCACCCGGGCGTTCCACGACGCGGGCGCCGAGAGCTGGTTCCGGCTGATGGAGTACGCCTTCGCCGAGAAGCTCGGGAGCGCCTTCTGGGACGCGGACCTGGACCTCGGAATCGCCGGCGGGTACCCCGACGGTGAGATGCTCCGGGCGGAGATGAAGAGCCGGCTCGAGGCCCGCCTCGGCTCGTGACCCTCGCCAGCCCGGCGACGGTCCGGCGACCGCGACGGACCGGCGCGGGGCCGGGCCCCGGGCTCCTCCCCTTGACCCGCCCGGGCGCCTCCGTAGGATCGGGCCCCCGCACGCGGCTGTAGCTCAGTTGGTAGAGCACCACCTTGCCAAGGTGGCTGTCGTCGGTTCGAGTCCGATCAGCCGCTCCACGACGGCCCGGGGGAAAAACCCCGGGCCGTCACCATTCCCGCCACGAGCGCGCCGCCTCAGAGCACGAGACCGGGCACGCGATCGAGGAACGAGGGAGGGCCGCGCCGGGGACCGCGCGAGAAGCGCGAGCGACCGCCACGCGCCCCCGCCCGAGCGACCGGACGCTCACGCCTCCACCCGGTACTCCACGCGGGCCGCGTCCTCTGCCGGACCCTGGCAGCCGAGGCGGAGCCAGCCGTGGCCGTGGAGCGCGGTCCCCTCGCGGTGGAGCGTCACGGGCGTCTCCCCCTCGGGCTCCACGGCCGTGCCGTTCGAGCTCACGTCGTCCACGCGGACGCGTCCCCGGTTCCACGAGACGCGGGCGTGGAGTCGCGACACGGCCGCACCCTCCACCTCGAGTCCGCACGCGGCGTCGCGACCGATGTCGAGTCGAGGGTAGGAGAGGTCCACGCGCACCTCGCGGTCGCCGTACACGAGCACGACCGCGCGCACACCCGGACGCGCCGCGCCCGACTTCCTCCCCCGCTCGGGGACGACGGTGTCGGACGAGTTCCACAGGAGCTCGTGGACGTCCTGCTCGCCGCTCTGTCCCTTCAACACCACGCGGTCGAAGAACCGCTGCATCTTCCGGTGCGCGGGGCTCAAGCGGTCGAGCGTCTCCTTCGTCGTGAGCGTCTGCCCCGCCTTGGCGAGCGCGACCAGGCGCGCGGCCGTGTGGATCGTGCCGCCGAAATGGCCCTCCGGCGTCTCGAGCACGGGACCGTGGCACAGGCCGACCCGGATCCGTATCGCACGGGGGAACCGACCCTCCGCGAGGCCCGCGACCATCCGCTCCTGGAGGTGGCTCGCGGCGACCGCGGCGACATCCGGGTCGTCGAACGAGCAAAAGATCTCGTCCCCGATGCGGTCGAGCACGCGACCGCCGAAGGCCCCGACCGTCTCCTCCATCAGACCGAGGCACTCGAGGAGCACGCGCCGCGTTTCCTCGGTTCCGAGGTCCTCGTACAGCCCGGTGCTGTCCACGACGTCGGCGAAGAGGATCGTCCTCTCCGCGCGGATCTCACCCATCGGGACCTCCAGCCGACCGCGACGCGCCCCGGGATCGTACCGGACGCGCGGCGTAGAATCCCCGCGTGTCGAAGGCCGTCCTCCTCCTCGTGGGACTCGCGCTGGCGCTGCCGAGCCCCGACACCGCGCGCGGCGCGCTCGCGCACGCGTACGACGGGGGCGACCTCCAGCGCGAATGGCCGGGCGGGGGTCCGGACGAGGTCCCGGCGAACGAGGCGCCGGTCCCTCCCCCCGAGCCGGCGCGGGGCGACGCCGTCGAGGACGTCATCCGCGCGCTCGTATGGGTCGCCATCGCGGTCGGCGCGATCGTGTTGCTGGTGTGGGCGACCGAGCGCTACCGCGTGGGCCGGCCGGAGAGGGCCGTCGGCCCGGCGCCGACGCCCGTGTCGACCCCGGACGCCGTCCGGGTCGCGAAGGACGACGCCGAGGCCCTCGCGGCCGACGGCCGTTTCGCCGAGGCGATCCACGCGCTGCTCCTTCGCACGCTGGCCGCCCTCCCGCGGGACCGCCGCATCCCGACCGCGTGGACGAGCCGCGAGATCGCGGCGACGGTGGAGCTCGATCCCGAGGCGCGCGCGGCCCTCGAACGACTCGTGGACGCGACGGAGGCCTCGTTGTTCGGAGGACGACCCGCCGACGCCGCGGGCTTCGCCGCGTGCGTCGAGTCGTGGCGTCGTCTTCGCGCCGCGACGGCGGGAGGGCCCGCGTGAACGACGGAGCCTTCCACGGTCGCACGCTCGCGTGGGTGGTCGGGCTCGCCGTCGGCTCGTTCACCGTGGGCGTCGTCCTCGCGGTCTTCGGGCCCGCGATCGCCACGCCGCGCTCGGCGGGCGCCGACAGCTACTCGCGCTCGGCCGTCGGGTTCGACGGGCTCGTCAAGGCGCTCGAAGCGCTCGACGTCCCGGTCCTCGTGAGTCGGAACGCCTCCGCCCGGAAGGCCGCGCGCGCGGGGGTCCTCCTCCTGCTGGCGCCCCGTGACACGACCGGAGCGGAGAGCCGGGAGGTCCGCCTCGAGGACGAGGTGGACCGCGCGGGGTTCGCCTTGCTCGTGCTCCCGAAGTGGGACGTCCGGGAGGACCCGCGGCACCGCGGGTGGGTCTCCCGCGTCGAGACGAAGTCCACGAGCGAGGTCGAGGCCGTGCTCGCGTCGGTGGGCATCCAGGCGCAGGTACGCCGGGCGCCGCCGGGTCGAACGGGCGGCGCCGAGGGACACCTGGACGTCGTTCCCACCTTCGCACCCGGCGCGATCGTCCAGACCGTCGAGGGCCACGATCTCGAACCCCTCGTCTGGACCGCCGACGGCAGCGTGCTCGCGCGCTCGAACGAGCGGCCGGGGCTCCTCGTCCTGTCCGACCCGGACCTCCTGTCGAACGCCGGTCTCTACCGGGGCGACAACCTGCGGTTCGTGCTGGCCGCACTCGAGAGCGCGCGCGACGGCTTCGACACGGTGGTGGTGGACGAGACCCTCCACGGCTACGTGGAGTCGCCCTCGCTCTGGCACGAGCTCGGCCGATTCCCGATGGTCCTCGTCCTCCTGCACCTCGTGCTGGTCCTCGGCGTGCTCCTCTGGGCGGCGACAGGGCGCTTCGGGTCGCCCCGGCGGGTCGAGCCCGGTCTCGCCCCGGGGACGGCGTTCCTGGTGGACCGCGCGGCCGCGCTCCTCGGACAGGAGCGCCTGTCGGGGGCCGCGGTGGAGCGCTACCTGGACGGGGTTCTGCGGCGGACCGCGCGGGCGCTCGGCGCGCCGCCGGGCCTCGTGGGGCCGGACCTCGAGCGCTGGCTCGACCACGTCGCGTCCTCGCGGATGATCGAGGCGGGCGTCGGGGACCTCCGGGCCGAGATCCCCCACGGCCGCGCGCACCCCCACCGGGCGCTCGCGGCCGCCGCGCGGATCCACCGGTGGCACGAGGAGATCCTGCATGGACCTGGCCGACGTCCGAATCCTGCGTGAGGGGCTCCACCAGCAGGTCGCCCGCCTCGTCGTCGGCCAGAGCCGGGCGATCGACCTCCTCCTGATCGCGCTGCTCTGCCGGGGTCACGTGCTGATCGAGGGCGTGCCCGGAACGGCCAAGACGCTGCTCGCGCGCGCGTTCTCGGCCACGCTGCGTCTCGGCTTCCGGCGCATCCAGTTCACGCCCGATCTCATGCCCGGCGACGTGATCGGCACGAACCTCTTCGACTTTCGCACGAACGAGTTCGTCCTGACGCGCGGACCGATCTTCACGGAGCTCCTCCTCGCCGACGAGATCAACCGGACGCCGCCCAAGACCCAGGCTGCGCTGCTCCAGGCCATGCAGGAGCGCACGGTCACGATCGACGGCGTGACGCACGACCTCGGCCCGGGCTTCATGGTCGTCGCGACGCAAAACCCGATCGAGCAGGAGGGAACGTACCCGCTCCCCGAGGCGCAGCTCGACCGGTTCCTCTTCCGCGTGGAGATCAAGTACCCGACCCGGGAGCAGGAGCTGGACGTGGTGACGCGCCACGGTCGGGGAACGGGCATGCCGGACGTGGACGCCGCGGGCATCGTGCCCGTCGGCGATCTCGACGGGCTCGAGAGCCTCCGGCGCGCGGTCGAGGGCGTCCGGATCGCCCCGGAGATCGTGGCCTACGTCGTGGACCTCGTTCGCGCCACCCGGGAGCGGCCCTCGCTCCTCTGCGGCGCGTCGCCGCGCGCCGCGTCGATGCTGTCGGCGGCGGCGGCGGTCCTCGCCGTGCTGAACGGACGCGACTTCGTGATCCCGGACGACGTGAAGGCGCTCGCGATCCCCACCCTCGCGCACCGCGTCGTGCTCTCGCCGTCGGCCGAGATCGAGGGGCTCGACGCCGCCGGCGTGATCCGTCAGGCGATCGACGAGGTTGCGGCGCCGCGATGAGGCCGACGCTCCGCGCGCTCCTGCTCCTCCTCGTGGGGTTCGTCGCGGCCATCCTGCCGGTCGTCGTGGGCGGATGGCTGTGGACGGTCTGGCTCGCGTACGTGGGCGCGTGGGCCCTCCTCGTCGGCGTCGACGCGGCGCTCGCGCTCGGCCGGGGCGCCCTCAACGTGAAGACCTCCGTCCCCGAGGAGATCGAGATCGGGTCCACCGCGGACGCGACCGTGGCCCTCGCGGCGGCGGGGAGCCTCCGCAGGACCGCCCTCCGCGTCCACGCCGACGTCACGGGCGACCTCGCGGCGCCGCCCGAGACCACGGCCCGCCTCGGACCGGGGGGGCGCGCGACGGTGCGGATCCCCCTCACGCCGACGCGGCGCGGCACGGTCGGGCTCGCCACCCTGTGGCTCAGGTGGAACGGGCCGCTCGGCCTCGCCGCGAAGGTGCGCCGCGTGCGGACGGACGCGAGCGTGCGCGTCGGGCCGAACGTCTCGGCCGCGCGCGCCCACGCGCTTCGGCTCCTCCACCACCGCGACGCGTGGGTCGGCTGGAAGGTCGTGCGACACGAGGGCGAGGGCTCGGAGTTCGAGGCCCTCCGCGAGTACACCCCCGGCCTCGACCCGCGCGGACTCGACTGGAAGGCCTCGGCGCGGCACCGCATGCTGATCTCGGCGGAGTTCCGCGCCGAGCGGAACCACCAGATCGTGCTCGGCTTCGACACGGGCCGCCTCATGCGCGAACCGGTGGACGGCGTTCCGAAGCTCGACCACGCCGTCAGCGCGGGACTCGTGCTCGCCTACACGAGCCTCAGGTACGGCGACCGCGTCGGCGCGTTTGCCTTCGACGAGACGGTCCGCGCGTGGATGGAGCCACGGGGCGGCGTCCGCACGTTCGCGAGGGTGCAGCGCCTCGCCGCCGACCTCGCGTACCGGACGACGGAGACGAACTTCACGCTCGGCCTCGCCGACCTGTCGGCGCGCCTCCACCGGCGGTCCTTCGTGGTGCTGCTGACGGACTTCGTGGACACGGTGACGGCGGAGCTCATGGTGGAGAACCTGGGTCGCCTCGCGCGGCGCCACCTCGTCACGTTCGTCGCGCTGCGCGACCCCCACCTGGACCGCGTGGTGGGCACGGCGCCCGGTACCGAGCGGGACGTCTTGAAGTCGGTCGTGGCGGACGACGTCCTGAAGGACCGCGAGCTCGTGCTTCGGCGTCTCGGCCGCCTCGGGATCCACTGTATCGACGCCGCGCCGCAGGCCGTCACGGAGCGTCTCCTCAACCGGTACCTCGACGCGAAGCGACGGGAGCTCGTCGCGTGAAGGCGATCGAGCTGAAGTCGGTCGAGTTCCGCCGCGAGCGCGAGGCGGGCTGGCTCGAGCTGGAAGTGCTGGTCCATCGCGCGGAGCGCTTCGGCGTCGGCTCCCTGAGCGAGGCGCAGCGGATGCGCCTCCCGGGCCTCTACCGCGCGGCGCTGTCGAGTCTCAGCGTCGCGCGCGCGATCTCGCTCGACCACGCGCTCCTCGAGTACCTCGAGGCCCTCGGCCAGCGCGCGTACTTCGTCGTGTACGGGCCCGAGCGACACCCCGGCGCGGCGATCGCCGAGTTCTTCGGCCGCCGGCTCCCCGCGACCTTCCGATCGTTCGTCGGGTGGGTGGCCCTCGCGTACGCCATTCTGGTCGCGGGCGGTCTGGTGGGCTACTTCCTCACCCGCGCCGACGCGGACGAGTTCTACGCGCTCGTGTCGCCCGAGATGGCGCAGGGCCGCGACCCCGGAGCGTCCACGAAGGACCTGCGCGACATGCTCTACCACGAGGAAGACGCGGGCGCGGTCCTGTCGACCTTCGCGGCGTTCCTCTTCACGCACAACGCGCAGGTGGGCATGCTGTGCTTCGCGCTGGGCTTCGCGGCGGGCATACCCGTGTTCTTCCTCCTGTTCACGAACGGACTCGTGCTCGGCGCGTTCTCGTTCCTCTACGAGAGCCGGGGCCTGGCGCTCGACTGGTGGGGATGGGTGCTGCCCCACGGCGTCACCGAGCTCACGGCCGTGGTGCTGTGCGCGGCCGGTGGGCTCGCGATCGCGCGGAGCCTCGTGTTCCCCGGGACGCTCGGCCGGCTCGAGAGCCTCGCGCGACAGGGACGACAGGCGGGCATCCTCGTGGTGGGCGCCGTATGCATGTTCTTCGTCGCCGGCCTCCTGGAGGGGGTGTTCCGCCAGCGCGTGACGGACACCGCGACGCGCTACGCCGTCGCGGCCTCGACGCTCGTCGTCTGGGTCGCGTACTTCGCGCTCGCCGGGCGCCGCCGCCGCGTCGGGGACGAGGGCGACGGAGCGGTCCTGCCGTGAGCGCCCCCTCGACCGCCCGCGCGCCCGCACGGCGCGTCGTCCGGCCCGTCGAGATCGAGACGCGAGGGACGCCGCGACCGATTCCCACGCCGGAGGGGATCGAGCTCCGGTTCCGCGTGGCCTCGGCGGGAGACCGACTCTCCGCCTTCGCGCTGGACGCCCTCCTGATGGGGATCGTCATCGCCGCGCTCGTTTGGATCGTGGTCGCGGTCGTCTCGTCGGGCGGTTCGGGCTCGTGGGTGCTGCCGTTCTTCTTCCTCACCGTGTTCGTGGTCCAGAACCTGTACTTCATCTGGTTCGAGACCCGCACGAGCGGTCAGACGCCCGGCAAGCGCAAGCTCGGGATCCGGGTCATGGACGCGAAGGGAGGCCCCCTCACGACCGACGCGGTCGTGGTGCGAAACCTGATGCGGAACCTCGAGGTCTACCTGCCCCTGGCCGCGCTGGGGAATCCACAGGCGTTCTGGCCCGGCTCTCCCGGCTGGGCCCAGGTCCTGGCGACGCTGTGGATGCTACTCCTCGCGGGCCTCCCGCTGTTCAACCGGTGGCGGCTCCGCCCGGGGGACCTCGTGGCGGGCACGCAGGTCGTCGTGGCGCCGAGGCCGATGCTCCTCGAGGACGTGGTGACGCACGCGGCGAAGACGGTCCGACGTCGCGAGGCGGCCCGCTTCGAGTTCACCGAGGCGATGCTCGACGCGTACGGCATCTACGAGCTCCAGGTCCTGGAGGGGCTGCTCCGAAGCCGGTCGTCGGGCCCCAAGGACCACGCCAAGACGATGCAGGCGGTGGCGGACCGCATCGCGAAGAAGATCGACTGGCCCGAGCGCGTCCCGCGCGAGGAGGCGCACGCGTTCCTCGCGGCGTACTACGCCGCGCTGCGCGCGCGGCTCGAGCGAAGGATGCTCTTCGGCCGGCGAAAAGAGGACAAGTACGACGAAACCGCCTAACGAGTATCCCCCCCGTAACACCATACGGAGCCAGAGCAATTCGTCCGAATCAGACGCCACCGGCCCACCCCATCGCGGCCACCGCGTCCCTACCGGCCGGTCCGGCGGGTCCGGCCGGTCGTGCCGGCCTGACACCGACGGCCTGCTTGGGCCCCGCACGCGCCGTATCCGGGATCAGTCGAAGACGCGGAGGATCTGGCCCCGACCGATTCCCTCCCGCTGGCGTCTCAGCGCGTAGTACGCGACCGTGGCCACGACCGCTCCGAATGCCGTGATGCCCGCGCGAATCGCGTCGAGCACGTACACGCCGAGCACCAGGTGCCCGAACAGGGAGGTCGCGATCTCGCTCCGACCCGCGCTGTACGCGAGGAAGGAGAAGGCGTACGGAATCACCGTCACGCCCAGGACGATCCCCAGGATCCGCCACCGCGAACCCGCCGTGAGCCAGGCGCTCCGCGCCAAGGCCTGATCGGGCCGAACGGGCTCGACGACCGCCACCTGCACCGCGACGAACCACGCGCACTGGAGCGACACGACGAGGGCCAGACCCAAGACGAGGTAGGCGACCAGGCCCCACGACCCGGTGCTGAGGCCCAGCACGCCCGCGACGATCAAGATGCCCCAGGTCGCCAGGAGGTTCGTGACGGCGACTCCGACCACGGAGGGCAGTCGCCGCAAGCCCGCGAGGGCCCCGACGACCCCGACTGGCTGCCCGGACAGCTCCCGGTACGTCCCGTGGGCCACGACCGACTGGAGCACCAGCGCGCCCACGACCTCACCCGACGTGAAGGTGAAGGCCTGCGGAATCCGAGACCACGGCCCCTCGTGGAAGCTCAGCGCGGTCAGGGGGACCTGGAGCAGCGCCGCGAGGGACAGGTAGGGCCACGCGTGACGGCGCAGGATGTCCCACGCGCTCGCGATCACGCCGCCCGTGGGGAAGGAGGGGCGGCCCTCCCTCGCGACGCGCCGGCGCCGCGGCGCGGGGGCCCCGACCTCATCCATCGATCAGTCGAACACGCTCGCAATGTCCGCGGTGCTCGCGCCCTCCTTCTCCACACGGAGGTCGTGGTAGGCGACCGCCTGGCAGGTCCCGTTGTAGAGGCTCAGGAAGATCGAGACGACGTAGAACACGATCGAGGTCGCGACGAGGCTGGCGCCGGCACCGATCGCCATCCGCAGGACGAGCCCGAAGACCACGCCGACGATGCCGATCGCGAGGACGATCCCGAAGATCGACATCCGGTGCCCCTTCGTCAGGTCGAAGGAGCGTCCGAGCGCGCCCACACCGAGGCGCTCGATCACGGCGGCCGGGACCGCGGCGAAGAGGGCGCACAGGAGGATCAGCCCCGGGACCACGAGGGCGATGAACCCCAGCCCGATGAGGAAACCGACCAGGATGGAGATCCCGACGACCGGGAGGGCGCGGGAGAGACCAACGGAGAGGGTCTGGCCGAGCCCCGCCCGGCGCCCGCGGAGGTCCTGGACGACCCCGTACGTGAGTGCGCCAGCGAGGATCGCGCTCATCACGATGCTCAGGAGCGAGGGAAGGAGCTGGAGTGGGTCGAACCGCGGCATCTGGGCCACCTGGGCCTGGTCCGGTCGGAACGGCTCCACCGGCACCTGTCCGACCGCGAGCTGCACGGCGAACACGGGAAGGTTCGTGAGCAGGCTCAGGACCAGGAACGGGCCCAGGTTCCGGCCCAGGACCGCGAAGCCGCGGGACAGCACGGCACCGGCACTGAATCGCATCGTGTCCTCCTCCACGTCCACGGCACTTCCAGAGAGGGTCGGGACCTCGCTGAGGCTACGCCACCGGGTGTGGAGGGTCCAGAGTGCGTCAGCGACGGCCGCGGCGGGCCCCGCGCCCCCGCCCTCGTTCGGAGACGGGATCGTCCGACCACCGGAACGACTCGAGGTGACGGCGGAGGTGCCGGACCGTGGGGAACGCGCGGAGCACGAGCCCGCGGCGGAGGCCCTTGCAGATCGCCTTCACCTCGGGTGGCTGCGAGGCGTAGCGCTCGGCCCCGCCCACGGCGTCGTAGAGGAGACGAACGATGTCCACGATGTCGTCCCGCAGGCACGCGGCCGTGGTCGGGCCGTAGTGGTAGAAGTCCACGAGCTTCAAGTGGAAGCCAATGCCCGCGCGGCGGACGAGGACGTTCTCCGGGTGGAGGTCTCCGTGGTAGTAGCGCGCCTGGTGGATCTCCTCCAGGCCTTGGGCGAGCGCGTGCGTCAGGTGGAGCGCCTCGAAGACCGGCAGCGCGTGTCCGGGTCGGCGCTCGATGAACCTCGTGAGAAGCTCACCCTCCACGAACTCGCTGAGCAGACACGTCACGTCGCGGCCGTGGAACCGAATCGTCTCGGAGTGGTGGTACTGCGTCACGATCGCGCAGTGCTTCAGCGCGTCGAGCTTCTTGGCGTACTGGAGCACCGCGCGGTCCCGAACGTTGCGGTGCGGGAAGAACAGCTTCGCCGCCCGCACGATGCCCGTCCGCCGCTCGATGACCTCGTAGACCTCGCCCTCCCAGCCACCGCCGAGCTTCCCGAGGACCTCGTAGCGGCCCGCCAACACCCGCCCCGGCTCGAGGTCGAAGGCGTCGATTCGGGGCGGATGGACCGCGCGGCGCGCGCTCACGGCGTGGCTCCCTCCGCGGACGTCGCGGGCGCGATGCGATAGAGCACGAACGTCAGGTCGTCGGGCTTCGAAGGCTCGCCCGTCGTCGCGCTCTGCATCCGCCGCCGTGCGTCCCGCAGCAGATCGTGTGCCGCGCGTTCGAGAGGTCCGGAACGGATCGCGTTCACGATCTCGTCCACGCGCAGGTTGTCGAACAGCCCGTCGCTGGCGATCAGCACCGTGTCGCGCGGCTGGAGGTCGAGCACGGAGCCGATCTCGATGCGCATGTCGGCCGTACCCACGAGGTTCGAGACGAGGTGGCGATCTTCGTGGGCGATGGCCTCGGCGGGCTCCAGCAGACCCGAC
Source organism: uncultured Planctomycetota bacterium (assembly GCA_963752285.1). Lineage (GTDB taxonomy): Bacteria > Planctomycetota > PLA2 > PLA2 > JAEUHO01 > CAVVXN01. The sequence continues at coordinate 51,857 of CAVVXN010000003.1, read as the reverse complement.
TCGACCGCATAGCCGGTGGGCGAATGCGGGACGATGGAGAGTCGCACGCGACCGCGCTGCCCTACGACGAGGATCTCGCTGTCGCCGACGTGGTAGGGCCGAACCGTGCGTCCCTCGATCTCGAGAACGGCCAGTGTGGAGGCGGCGCCGCCGCCGAGATCCTGTACGCGACGATTCGCCGACTCGATGCCGTCGAGAAGCGATCCCCTCAGGTCGTCGTTCGTGTCGCCGTCGATCGAGTCGGCGAGGGCTTCGAGCGTCACGGCCGCGGCGCGTGCGCCGTTCGGATGACCGCCGGCACCGTCCGCCACCGCGAGCACGCCGCGGGCGCCGCCCAGCTCGAGCACCGCGAGCGCGTCCTCGTTCGCCTCCTCGCCCCCCGGCTTGCCGCACGAGAAGACGGCTGCCCGTCCCCCGGCCAGGACGCACGTCTCGGGCGCCGACATGGCGCGTCCGGTGAGGATCAGGGCGGAGTTCGGGTGCGGCACCAGCCGGTCTCCAGGGATGGGATTCTACGGAGCCCCCGCACGACCCTCCTCGAAGGGGAGGATCGGGGGAATCCCACGACGGTCGCACCCCGCGGCCAGGAAGGAGCCTCCCATGCCCCGTCGCCGGACCGGCCTCGCGGCCCTCGTCGGCCTCACGATCCTCGCCACCGTCCCGTCCGCCCGGGGCGAGGACGGCGCGAAGGCCCCCGCCGTCACCGGGCGCCTCGTGTCGCTCGGGCAGGTCCCGGTACTCGAGCTCTGGGGAGCACCCCGCGAACGTGGGTTCGCCCAGGGCTGGCTCCTGGCGCGCGACATCGTGGAGGGGACGGACAAGAGCCTGGACGGCTTCCTCGGCGACCACAAGAACGTGTACGAGATGCAGCTCCTCCCCGCGGCGAAGGCGGCGTTTCGCTTCTCCGACGCGGAAAAGGAGGAGATGGAGGGGATCCTCGCGGGCGTCGAGGCGCGGTTGCCGGCCGAAGCGGACCGCACCATCGGATGGCTCGGACGCCCGCTGCGGCTCGGCGACATCTACGCCCTCAACACCTTTGGCGACCTCTACGCGCTCGGTTGCTCCTCGATCGCGCTGTGGGGGCCCCACACGAAGGACGGCAAGGCCGCCGTCGTGCGCAACTTCGACTTCCCCGCGCTCGACATGATCGTGACCCGCCAGCACGTGCGCGTCGTGGCGCCGCGAGACGGGGCGCACGGCTGGGTGGGGATCTCACACCCCGCTTCGATCGGGGCCCTGACCGCGATGAACGACGCCGGTGTGTTCACGGCGATCCACGACGTCAACGTCCTCCCCACCTTCAAGGACCTCGCGCAGGGCAACGTCCCGCGCCTCGTGGCGGTCCGCCGTCTGATGGAGCAGCTGGACGCCCCGGGCGCGGTCGAGAAAGCGGTCGAGCTCTGCCGGTCGTGGAACACGGTGTACGGCAACAACCTCATGGTCGCGACGCCCGAACCAGGGAACGGTCAGCCGGCGGGTGTCCTCGAGTACGACACGCGGGAAGACGTCGATCAGGGCGCCGACCTACGCTGCGCCGACCGAGTGGACGGCGCGGAGCTCACCTACGTCGCGTGCACGAACCACTACCGCAAGCGCGCCCACGGGTCCGGCTGGCGGTACGACACGCTGATGGAGGGGGCGAAGTCGTCGGGAGACCATCCGCTGGACGTGGCCGACCTCTTCGGCCTGGGCGCGCGAGCGGCCCTTCCCGACGCGGACTCGACCGTGACGAAGAACGGCCTCGCGACGCTGCACGAGGTCGTGGCGCTGACGGGCGAGAAGACGCTCTACGTCCGGTTCGCGCGGATCGGCGGCAACATCCGGAACGTGAAGGAGGAGAGGCTCGACGTCCCCGCGTTGCTGGCCCGCCTGGGCACGGCGACTCCCGCGGAGGAGCCGGCGAGCGAAGGGCAGCCAGTTCCCGCAGACCCGCCCGGCTCCGCCACCCGCTGACCCCCCCATACGGAGCCCGAGCAAAACGTCCGAATCAGCCGCGCGACGCGACCTGGGCCCGGGCCGGAGCCGGGGCGCGGACGCCGGCCAACTCGGACGAATTGCTCTGGCTCCGTATGACTCCTGGGGGAGTCGGGGGGGGTTCTTACAATCGACCCGATTGGAGGCCCCATGGCCGAGCCCTCCCTCCGGGCCCTCTCGCAGATGGACGTCGGTGGCGACGCGATCCCCTCCCGACTCTCGCTCGCGCTCACCGTGCGCGACGCGGAGGTGATCCGCGCGCTCCTCGCCCAGCCCGAGGGCCGCGCCCGCGAGGAGGCCGCGCTCGCGGCGCTCCGGATCGGCGTCCTCGCCCTGGAGCACGCGCGGGGTCGGGTGGACGCGGACACGATCCGTCGCGAGGGCGAGCGGCTCGTCGAGACGCTCGGCTCGCGCCTCGAGGCGCACCGGGAGGCCGTCCAGACCCAGGTCGCCACGGCGCTTCGCGAGTACTTCGACCCCCAGAGCGGCCGGTTCACCGAGCGCGTCGAGCGCCTCGTCAAGCGCGACGGTGAGCTCGAGCAGGTGCTCCGCCGGCAGATCGGCGCCGAGGACTCGACCCTCGCGAAGACCCTCGCCGCGAGCGTGGGCGCGCAGAGCCCGCTCCTCAAGCTCCTCGGGCCCGACGAGGCGAACGGCGTGGTGCACTCGATCGAGGACTCGGTGGAGCGCGTGCTCGCCGAGCAGAAGGCGGGCATCCTGCGGCAGTTCTCCCTCGACGAGAAGGACGGCGCGCTCTCCCGCCTGCTCGCCGAGCTCACGGAGAGCCACGGGAAGCTCACCGACGCGCTCAAGGGCAGCGTCGAGAAGGTCGTCGGGGAGTTCTCGCTCGACGACGAGAACAGCGCGCTCAGCCGCCTCGTAGGCCGCGTCGAGTCCGCGCAACGGCAGATCCACCGCGAGTTCACCCTCGACGACGACGACTCCGCGCTCGCGCGCATGCGAAGTCAGCTCCTCGCGGTCCTCGAGGACCACCGCGAGACGGCCACGAAGTTCCAGGAGGAGGTGAAGTCGGCCCTCGCCGCGCTCCAGGCCCGACGCGAGGAGTCTCTCCGATCCACGCGTCACGGCGCGGACTTCGAGTCGGCGCTGTTCGACCTGCTGATGGACCTCGCGCAGGCCAACGGCGACGTCGCCACCGCGACGGGCCAGAGCACGGGACTCATCGCGAACTCGAAGGTCGGCGACGCCGTGATCGAGATGGGCCCGGACACGCGCGCCGCGGGCGCGCGGATCGTCGTGGAGGCGAAGGAGGACGCGTCGTACGACCTCTCGCGCGCGCGGAACGAGATGGACGTCGCGCGGAAGAACCGCGGGGCCTCCGTCGGGATCTTCGTCTACTCGCGCCGGACCGCGCCCGCCGGGACCCGGCCGCTCGCACGGTACGGGAACGACTTCGTCGTCGTGTGGGACGCCGAGGACCGCGCGACCGACGTGGTCGTGGAAGCGGCCATCGCGGCGGCGCGCGCGATCTCGATCCGCGCGGCGACGGCGCGCGAGGAAAGGGGTGCCGACCTCGAGGCCATCGAACGCGCCATCCGACGGATCGAGAAGCAGGCCGACGCACTCGACGAGATCCGCCGCGCAGCCGAGACGGTCCGCTCGGGGGGGAACCGGATCCTCGAGCGCGTGCGAATCGCGCAGGAAGACCTGAAGCGGCAGGTCGAGGCGCTGGACCGCGGCTTCGACGACCTGAAGGGCGACCTCGGGTCCGACGCGGGGGTCTGACGCCGCGGCACCGACTCCGCCGCGCTTCTCAGACCTGCGGCGACGCGGCCTCCGCCCGGAAGCGGTAGTCCTCTTTCTTGAGGCCGTGACGGCGCATCAGGTCGTAGAGCGTGCGCGGGCTCAGGCCCGCGCGCGCCGCGGCCTCGCCGACGCGACCGCCGGCCTTCCTCAGGACGTCGTCCACGTACGCCCGCTCGAAGCGGTCGAGCGCGTCGCGCCTCGCGTCGGAGAACGGCACCTCGTGACCGGCCGCCCGCGCCGGCGATGGCGACGCGGCCGCGAGGGCGGTACCGAGCGCGATCTCGGCGGGGAGATCGGTGGCCTCGATCCGCGACCCCGAGCAGAGGAGGACGGCGCGCTCGATCACGTTGGCCAGCTCGCGCACGTTCCCGGGCCAGGGATAGCGGCGGAGCGCTTCCATCGCCTCCGGGGCAAGGTCCCGCCCCTCGGGGGACCCCGCGCGCGCGTGGCGCTCCAGGAACGAGCGCGCGAGCGCGGGGATGTCTTCGGCGCGATCTCTCAGCGGGGGCATCGTGAGCGTGACGACGGCGAGGCGGTAATAGAGGTCCTCCCGGAGGCGCCCCCGCGCGAGGTCCTGGGACACGTCGCGGTTCGTCGCCGCGATCACGCGGACGTCCACCGCGGTGGGGTGCTCGCCGCCGACCCGTTGCACGGCCCGCTCCTGGAGCACGCGCAGGAGCCGCACCTGGAGATGAGGCGGGAGCTCCGCCACCTCGTCCAAGAAGATCGTGCCGCCCGTCGCGACCTCGAAGTGCCCGCGGTGCACGCGAATCGCGCCGGTGAAGGCGCCCTTCTCGTGCCCGAACAGCTCGCTCTCGAGGAGGGTCTCGGGGAGGGCGCCGCAATTCACCGCCACGAACGGCCCTCCCGCGCGCGGTCCGGCGCGGTGCACGGCCCGGGCGAGCCACTCCTTGCCCGCGCCCGTCTCGCCGAGCACGAGGACCGACGAGTCGCTCGCCGCGACGCGGCGCGCGGTCTCGACGAGACGTCGCATCGCCGGGTTCGCCGTCGAGACGTCGTCGAGCAGGGTCGGGGGAGCGGCCAGGACGATCGAGAGTCCCACGGGGTCTCCCGCCGCGAGGGACCGGATTCCCGGCGGCACGCCCCCGATTTTCCGGTGCGGCGAGCGCCCGTCGAGTCCCGGCCGCCGGGCCCCCCGCCACGGTCGTCGTAAGTCCTTGCTCCAAAGTGACTTGCGATGTCAGAGATCGGAGGACGCCCCGGGAACGCGCGTTGCTCCCCCCTCGGCCGGCACCCCGGCCGGATCCCTCCGGCCGCGTCGCTGCCGCGCGCGCCCGCCCGGCGCATGGAGACGTCGATCGTGGCCACCCCGAAGAAGGAAACCGGACCCAAGACCAGCACCCCGCCGTCGAAGGCGTCGCCCGCCCAGCCGCAGGCGAGGCCCGCTCCCTCGACGCCGCCCAGCCGGCCCTCCACTCCGCCGGTGTCGCAGCCGCCGAAGAAGCCGTAGCAGGTCCGGTTTCGGACGAACGGCCGTCACGAGGCCCTCCCTCGTGACGGCCTTCTCGTGCCCGGGCCCTCCGGGCTCACGCCCTCGCCTATCCTGGCCGCGAACCGTGCGACCTCCCCGCTGTTCGCTCCTCCTGCTCCTCCTGGTCCCGCTGCTCGTGGGACGGTGCTCCGGTCCCGCGCCCGGCGCGACCGATCGCACGCGGACGAGCGGCGGTCAGACGATCGCGACGCCGATCGCCTCGCCGATTCCCCACCTCGCGCGGATCGACGACGGTCTCTACCGCGGGGGCCAGCCCGACGCGCAAGGCTACGACGAGCTCCGCCGGCTCGGCGTCCGGACGATCGTAAGCCTCCGCCAGCATCACGACGAGCGTCGGGCGGTCGAGTCGAGGGGCTTCTCGTACGTACACATCCCGCTCCAGGCCGACATCTTCGGCTCCGAGCCCCCGACCGAGGCCCAGGTGCGCGAGTTCTTCGACGTGGTGCTCGACCCCGCGCGGCGCCCCGTGTACTTCCACTGCGCCCACGGGCAGGATCGAACGGGAACGATGGCCGCCCTCTACCGCATCGAGGTGGACCGCTGGTCGAACGAGGACGCCGTCGAGGAGATGCACGCCTTCGGGTACCACGACTTCTTTCGGGACCTGATCGGGTACGTTCGGGGGTACCACCCGCACGGGCTCGCGAAGTCGCGCTGAGCTCAGGGCGTCGGATCGAGGACGAAGCGCTGGATCACGCGGGGCGCGCGGGTGATGACCGCGCCGGGGTCGCGCAGAAGGTCGTTCGCGGTGTAGGGATCGATCCCGTACGTCGTGACTTCGAGCCGGCCGGTGGACGCGTCGATCGAGAGCTCGGTCCACCCGTACGCGTTCACGCGGACCCAGTCGCCCTCCAGCAGCGTCGCCTTCGCGGCCGCGAGGCCCAGCGGGTCGAGCCCGAGGCCGCCCTGGGCGGGCGGGGTCGCGATCAGGTCGTCGTACGTCTGGTGGAGGAGGGCGTCCTTCTGGTCCATCGAGAGGGCGCGGTACGCCGTCCGCTCGGCGGGCGTGATGAGGCCCGCGGCCACGGCCTGGTCCACGACGGTAGGGCCGAACGGCGCGTCGAACGCGACGGGGCCCGTCGTGATCTCGAATGCGCCCGGCACGTCGTAGCGGGGCTGCCCGGGGCCGACGTCGGGCGGGATCTGGTAGGAGAGGTCGTTCACGAGCGTGCCGTGGATGTCGGCCGCGACGAAGACGACGTTCGTGACGGCCTGCTCCGCGACGAAGCGGAGCAGCGCGTCGCGCTCGCGGGCATACCCCTCGTAGCGGTCCGACGCCGCGAACGGCGCGAGATTCTGGATCGGCTCGGGCACGAGCACGAACTTCCACTGGACGCCGTCCGACTGGGCGGCCAGGAGGTCGGCCTCGAGCGCCTGGACCTGGCTCGCCCCGAGAAAGGTCCGCGTCCGCCCGCCCGTGTCGAGGGTCGTGTCGAGGCCGTAGGTCGCACGGAAGAACGCGTCGAGACCCGCCGTGTCGTTGGGGTCCAGGACGTCCGCGATCGGCTCGCTCCGAAACGACCGCGCGTCCACCACGAGGAGCACGGCGTCGTCGCCGAAGCGACGCGCGCGGTAGAGCCGCCGACGTCCCTCCATCCGCGGGTCGGGCGAGCCCGGGGCGTCGGGGTCGTTCGTTCCCGACCATGTCTCGTCCCGGATCGGGTTCCACGCGACGAACGCGTCGAGACCGTGGGCGAAGAGCGTCGTGTCGGAGAGGAAGGTCTCCCCGCCGGAGAGCGAGAACCTCGCGTCGCTTCCGGCCGGCGCGCCCCCGGCGAAGTCGTTCGTGACCTCGTGGTCGTCGAGCATCGCGTAGACGACGGTGTTCCGTCGAATGGCGCCCAACGCCTCGAGACCCAGGTGCGGCGCGTAGGCCTCGTGGTGCTTCGCGCGATACTGGGCGACGGTCGAGGCCTGCGCCGCGGGAACGGCCGGCGAAGGGAAGTCGGCGTAGATCGTGTCGCCGAGCTCGACGAAGAAGTCGAGGTCCCGGGACGGCACGTTCGCGACGGAGGGGTATGGCGCGAGTTCGCCGCGCCAGTCGCCGCTCACGCCGAAGCGGAGCCCGCGCCGGGCGCCCGGCGCGGCCGGCGTGCGGAACCGGCCCGTCCGGGCGCGGCCCGCGGCGTCCGTCGCGCGCACGAAGTACGGCGTGCCGGCGAGCAGACCCGACACGTCGAGCTTCACGGGCAGGTCGGTCCCGACCGCGTCCACCGAGGTGGAGACGAGCGGGCTCGCGAGGTCCGCGTCGTCGTCCACCTCGAAGTGCACCGGGCCGAGCGCGGTCGGGGCCGCCAGGAGGACGACGGAGTCGGCGGTCGCGTCGCCGATGGCGAGGAGCACGGTGGGCGGCTCCGGGGTCGGGGTCGAGCCTCCTCCCGAGCCCCCGCACGACGCAAGGCCGCCCGCGAACGCGAGGGCGAGGGCAAGGAGCAAGGCGACGCCGCGCCGTACGCGAGACGGTGCGCGCACGCGGCGGCCCGTCACGCCACGGGGACGAAGTGCGGGAACCGCGTCCCCGCCTCGGGGAGGTCGCGCAGCGAGGGGAAGTCGGCGATCTTCCCCATCTCGTCCCACAGGGCGTCCACGCCGGGGTCCACGTGCGCCTTTTGGGGTGCCCCCGCCCTCCACTCGAAGATCTCGAGGAGCGTCCCGTCCGAGGCGCGGAGCAACAGGGACGGGCGGTCCGTCACGAGCCCCTTCTCGCGAAGGAGCGGCAGGTGACGCTCGACCAGGCGGGCGAGCGCGTCCGCCTGGCCCTCGTGGGGCCGATACAGGGCGAGGACCACCTCGGACATCAGGGCAGGTTCACGATGGCGTTGCCGATGCCCTGGTTGTCCACCGTCGTACTGCCCGCCACGACGTAGACGGTGTTCCCGTTGCCCTTCACGCGGACCGTGCCGACGTGGGTGGTGCCCCCGACGTAGACGGAGTTCCCGTCGTTGTCCACCTCGACGAGTCCGACCTGGGCGTCGTTCACGAAGCTGACGTTGTTCTCTCCGCCGGTGCCGGCGGGCGGGTCCACCACGTACATCGTGCCGACGGTCTGGTAGACGAACACGTCCTTCTGGAAGGACTGGACGATCACGGTCTGGACCGGCTGGTTCCGCACGTCCTCGGAACCGCCGGTTCCCGAGATCACGAGCTGGTCCTGCGCCTGGGGGGCGCCCGCGGTGCCGGTCCCGTCTCCGCCGCTGCCGCACCCGACGAGCCCGAGACCGAGCCCGAGCCCGAGCGCGATGGCGATGAGGCCCACGGGGATCGAACGCGAGGGGCGTCGCATGGGGTCCCTCCTCCAGGGATCGGCCGTCATGTATAGGCCAACCCCCCCGCATCCGTCGAGGATCCGCCGGCAGCGCCCCCCGCCGAGCGGCCCCCCACCCCCCGCCCCCGCCCCCGCCCGGTAACCAGACGGTCTCCCCGCGAGTCCGCCCCTCCCCCGCGACGCGGCGCCGCCAAAGGCGGCCCCACAAGCCCGCCCCACACCCCCGCGACGCGGCGCCGCCAAAGGCGGCCCCACAAGCCCGCCCCACACCGCCCGCGACGCGGCGCCGCCAAAGGCGGCCCCACAAGCCCGCCCCACACCCCCGCGACGCGGCGCCGCCAAAGGCGGCCCCGCGAGCCCGCCCCACACCGCCCGCGACGCGGCGCCGCCAAAGGCGGCCCCGCGAGCCCGCCCCACACCGCCCGCGACGCGGCGCCGCCAAAGGCGGCCCCGCGAGCCCGCCCCACACCCCCGCGACGCGGCGCCGCCGAAGGCGGCCCCGCGAGCCCGCCCCACACCCCCGCGACGCGGCGCCGCCAAAGGCGGCCCCGCGAGCCCGCCCCACACCCCCGCGACGCGGCGCCGCCAAAGGCGGCCCCGCGAGCCCGCCCCACACCGCCCGCGACGCGGCGCCGCCAAAGGCGGCCCCGCGAGCCCGCCCCACACCGCCCGCGACGCGGCGCCGCCAAAGGCGGCCCCGCGAGCAACGCACGCCAACGCGGCCTCCACCAAGCGGCGCGCTGAGAGGCCAAAGGAGTGCGCATGACGACGACGCCGCGTCCGAACGGACGCAAGGAGGAGGAAGGCGTGCGAACTGGCCTCTCAGCGTGCCGGCCGTCCCCAAGGGGGGAGGCTGGAATACCCCCCTAGTTCCAGAGGATCTCCGACCTGTCGTACCCCAAGACCTCGTAGTTGGGGCGCATGTCCACGACGGGCTCGAGGACCGGCATCCAGGCCCCACCGTGCCAGGTCAGGTCGTCGGCCGTGAGGCCCGTGCCCTGGAGGGCCGTCGGGTCGTCGGCCGCGCGGTAGCCGCCCGGCGCGTTCGGCACGAGCCAGTTCAGCACGAAGTCGGTCGCGCTGTCCCGGAGGTAGGTCGTATTCCCGGCGACATCCACGTTCTTCGCGCCGGCCAACACCTCCTCCGAGCTGGTCGAGAGGCCGAGGTCCGTGAGGGCCCGCACCTGGTAGTACCGCCACCGGTAGAGCGGGAGGTCGAGCTGGCCGAGCATCCCCATGTCGGTCCGGACCTTCCGGGTGACCGGGACCGGGTGCGACAGCACGCCGCCCGCGCCGTGGCAGTCCATGCAGTTGTTCCCGAGCGCCGCCTCCTTCGGGAGCACGCCGTGCCCCCCGAGCGTGACGTTCGAGTAGGCGGGGTAGCTCGCGACCGCCGCGAGGTACGCGGCCTGCTGGTCCGGCGGGAGCTTTGTGGCCTGCATCTCGAGGAACATCTTGATGAGGCTCCCGTCGGGGAGCTTCATGCTGATCACGTCCTGGACGCCCGAGAAGGTCGGGTACCACGAGTAGGCCTTCGGGAAGCCCATCGGGCCGTTGAAGGCCTGGAACTGGGCGAGACCGGCGTTCGACGCGTGCAGCATGTCGAAGAGGAAGGGCTGCCCGGCGTCGATCACCCCGTCGTGGTTCTGGTCGTAGGGCGATCCGGTCTTCGTGAGGTAGTGCTCGTAGCCGTAGTCTGCCTTGTCGAAGTACACGAGGTTCGGGAAGATCTGCATCAGCGCCATCGCCTGGACCGTGGGGTCCGGGTCGAAGAAGCTGTTGAGCGTCACCTGCCGGACCGCGGCGGGGCTCATCTCGAGCATGCCGAGCGCCTGGAAAGCCTCGGCGTTCATGCCGTTCGCGAAGAACCGGTACATGGAGTACGCGTTGTAGTCCGCGCCCGCGTCGTTCTTCAGGGTCGCGCCCTGGAAGAACCTCGCGTCGAAGACCATGCCGTTGGCCATGGGCTTGAAGGGCGTGATGCGCGCGTTGGGCATCCCGCGCACGGAGAGCGACTGCGCGAGGAACGAGGTCCCGCCGTCGAACCACGTCAGGATCGGCCGGCTCTTGAACGCCTCCCAGTCGGCGTCCACGTCGGCGCGGCCGTCCGCGGCGTACATGTCGGCCACCACCAGCTTCGTGTCCGTCCCCGCGTCGGTGCGCGCGAACGCGACGTGACCCCCGTGGCCGAAGAGCGAGTACGTGATGCCGCTCGAGTACGGGATGTGGCACGTCTCGCAGGCCATCACGGCGAGGTGCCGCTCGGTGTGGATCCACTCCGGAAGGGTCGCGGGATCGTGACACTTCTGGCAGGTGAGCTCGGTGGGGTCGGCGGGGTTCGGCGCCGTCCCGGGAGCCGGCGGCGGGTAGTCCGCGGCGGCCAGGTCGCCGCCCACCTCGTGGCCGCGGACGAACTTGTGCCAGGCGGCGGTGTGGCAGACCGTGCAGCGGTTGTCGGCGCCCTGGAACGGGCCGCTCGTGGCGCTCGCGTGGACGTCGTGACCCTCGAGGAAGAGGGTGCCGCGCTTGTAGCCCGTGCGCGCGTGCTCGTGGCACCTGAGGCACGCCTCCTCGGAGGTCGGCCCCATGCTGAGGATCGCCTCGGCGCTCCGGTCCTGCGCCACGGTGGGCCAGGGCGTCTCGGGCGTCCCGTCGCCGTCGCGGTCCATCATGAGGGGCACGTCGGGCGTCCCGTCGCCGTTCACGTCGATCACCAGGTCGGGCTTCCCGTCGTGGTTGAAGTCGCCGTCGTCGCGCGCGTCACGCGCCGCGCCGATGCGGGTCGGGGAGGTGGCGTCCGCCGTCGCGGTGCCGGCGACGTCGGCCAGCACGCCGGAGGTCGGGTGCGACTTGTACTTCGCGGCGTGGCAGACCATGCAGTCGAGTCCGGCGTCCACCAGGCGCCTCGCCTCGCCCGACGGATCGGCCACGCCCATCGGGCCGAACATGCTCGCGAAGAAGCCCTCCATCGCGGGCATGTAGCGGTCCACGTGGCACTTCGCGCATTCGTTCAGACCGACGTTCGAGTTGTAGTTCGTGAGGCCGGTCGTGGCGGGGAGGCCGCACGCGCGATCGAGCATGCCGTGGGCGCCGCCGCCGGGGAACAGCACCCGCTTCGTCTTCGCGGCGAGCTTGAAGTGCGCGCTGTCGCGCAGCTGGCTGACCTGGTCCGAGTGGCAGTGAACGCAGAGAGAGCCGACGAGGTCGCGATCGACGGCGTCCTGCGTCACGGTCTCGCCCATCACGAGATAGGTCTTCGTCGCCTGGTCGTACGCGAACTGATGCACCTTCACCATCGTCGAGGGCGGAAGCGTCACCGCGTCCGACGTCGAGCCGTTGCCGCAACCGGCCAGCACGAGCGTCGACGTGGTGGTCAACGCTACGGACGCGAGGGTGAGGAGCCGCGTGAACCTCGTGAAGCGCGTCATCGGAGGTCTCCAGCAATCCCTCGCGACATCGTGCATCGTGTCGCAACGAAGTTGCAGGGAACTCCGACTGAGCGTGCAAACGATGAGCACGCGAATCTTCGTTCTTTCCGATCGGCGCGATCCGGCTCGACCATGGACCGCGCCGCGCGCGTCAGCCGAGGATGTGCAGAGGCGCCAACCAGTCCTGGATCAGGAACTGCACGCGCCCGATGAAGAGCGAGATGCGTCCCATGACCGTGTAGCCGAACGACGCGCCGAAGGCGACCATCAGGAAGAACACGCCGAGCCGCGCCGAGACGCCCACCACCCCGCGATGGGGCTTCGAGAAGAAGAAGTAGGTCAGTGTGCTGAGCACCCCCACGAGGATCGGGACGTTGACGGTCAGGATGTCCACCCAGCCGTGGTTCGGGCCCGGATGGAGGCGACCGAAGTCGTGGAAGGTGGAGGAGGCCTGGTTGATCAGGTCGGTCTGGAAGTACCCGGTGCAGTTCACGCCCGCGTACGCCCCGATCAGGAACGCGATCGACCAGCGCGAGAGCCAGGCGTACTTGGGTACGAACCGGGCGAAGAAGAGCAGGCCCAGGAGCACGGGGATGACGAGGAGCCAGATCCACTTCCGGTCCTCGGGGGCCGCCGTGCCCAGGCGGAGCGACTGGAACTGCCGCCACACGTTGGGGACGAAGACGCTCCAGAACGAGTACGCCAGCACGTATCCCGTCGCCACCCCGATGAAGATGTGCTCCGCCAGCTTGTAGAGGGGGTTGTCTCGCACGAGGAACGAGAACACGGCCAGGGTCAGGAACGCGGCGAGCAGCGTCCCGAAGAGCGTCCAGGAGGCGAAGTCGCCGAGCAGGAACCCGGTGCCGAGGAGCGCCAGGAGCGTGCCGCCGAAGAGGAGGAGGTTGCCGCGCGACATCACGAGGCCCTCGGCGCGTCGCGGGAGAGCAGGAAGCCCAGGTTCCCCAGGACGATGAATAGGACGATCAGGAGGTGGCCGTACGTCTGGGGCCCCATGCCCGTGATGCCGCGCCCCGGCTTTCCGACCAGCGCCTCGTAGTCGGCCGCGCCGCGGAGCCCTCCGAGGATCCCGATCAGCTGGTGGTTCAGGATGTAGGGGAAGAGGTCCGGCGCCTGGACCGCGGTGACGCCGCAGCCCATGGGCTTCCCCACCCGGCTCTGGCACTGCTGCACCCACTCCTTCGTGCCGGGTGTGCCCGCCGAGATGCTGACGAAGAAGTCGATGTCCGCGGCCTTCCGCACGCCGCGCATGGCGGGGATCTCCGACACGGGCGTTTGGTTCACGTCGTCGGGGAACGCCTGGGCGATCGAGTCCACGGTCTTCGAGATGAGGATCTGCCCGCCGGTCTTGTAGCCGAGGTCCACGAAGTCGATGCCGTACTTCTTCCCGTGCTTGTAGAAGGTCTCCTCGAGCGCGCTCTTCACCAGCGGCCCCGCCGCGGGCCAGAGCTCGGTGATCACGACGCGCACGTCCTTCCGGGCCAGGTGCTCGAAGATCGCGACGGTCATGGGGTACAGCTCGGCCTCGGAGCCGGGGTCGTAGTCGCAGGAGACGAGGACGACCCCACCGGGCTTCACGGCCTCGACCGCGTCGTAGAGGTCGCGCGACCACTGCATCGGCTGGACGGAGGGCTTCGCCTTCAGCACGAAGGGGACGATCACCGCGATCGCCATCGAGAGGAAGAGGAGCCGGCGGTCGATCCGCGAGAGTATGTTGCCGACGGCCATGGCTCAGTCGCTCCCCAGGTAGGACCGCTCGATGCCGAGGATCACGCGGAGCGACATCGACGCGATGCCCATCGCCGCGCCCATGAGGATGGCCCGCTTCGCCGCGGCGTTGGGGACGCCCATGATCCAGCCCATCAGCCAGTCCATGCCGATCTGGCTGGACCAGGGGAGCTGTCCGAGCATCACGATCACGGCCGCGACCAGCAGGAGACCCGCCTCGAGCGAGCGCATTCGGAACGCGCGGTACGCGGCGGAGGTGATGAAGAACACGAGGAGCGAGAACATGGTCGCCCCGAGGGGGAGCTGGATGTTCTGGTAGACCCAGTCGAAGGGGTTCTTCGCGCCGGCGTTCACGAACCACGTGTCCACGGTCTTGTCCTGGATGCCGCCGACCAGTCCCAGGGCCGTCGTCACCACGAAGCAGACGATCAGGACGATCTTGTAGGGCCGGTCCTCACCGCGACGGGCCTTGTGGTACGAGACCCGGAGGATGTTCCCGGCCCCGAGCACCGCGGCGAAGGCGGCGATGACGATGCCCCAGTCCTTCATCCGGGTGGCCAGCTCGGCCACGTCCCAGCCGGGGGGGACGAAGAACGAGATGATCATGAACACGCCGGCGATGGCCGTGAGCAGGAGCGGGATGGTCCTACGGAACATGGAGCGCCGTGCCGCCTCCCGTCACTGGGGCCACGTGAAGTCGAAGAGCTTCGTGAACCAGCCGAACTCGTCCGGGAAGTTCGCGGCGAGGAGCCCGAAGAGGATGATGGCCCCGAACACGAGCTTCGAGAGGTCGGACGCCTTGAGCGAGCCCAGGAGCATCGGCTCGCGCGAGAGGTACGCGCTCGCCGCGTACAGTTCCTCGCCGATCAGGGTGTAGTCGCACGCCGCCACGAAGAAGGGGAGCTGCGACACGTTCGCGGTGCCCGCGATCTGGATCGCCCCGGCGGCGAAGCCCGTCTCGGCGAGGAAGAGGGACTCGGCCCAGAACGCGCCCATGTAGATGTTCGTGGCGGGCCGCTCACGGAGCATGATGCCCGTCGTTCCGGCCGTGAAGGCGAACTGGTCCTCGGAGAGGAACCGCACGTCGTCGCGCTGGAAGGCCTCCGGACGTCCGGCGTGGAGGTACGCGTTCCGGACCGTCTCCTCCGCCAGCGGATACACGAGCGCCTTGTTCGTGGGCACGATCGTCCGGGTGTCGTGCTGGGCCGCGAGCTTCGCGACCTCGCTCAGGATCACCATCGAGGCGATCGTCTGGATGTCGTCCACGTCCGCGATGCCGGGGACGTAGAGGATCGGCCGCCCCATCTCGGTCGCGCGGCCGATGGCCTCGTTCATCGCGGCGAGGCCGCCGATCGGACGGACGTAGAGATCCCGGCCCTTCCGGGCCCAGCGGATGTAGAGGAGCAGGGACACGAAGAAGAAGACGAGGAGCACCGCCATCGTGATGAGGCCGGTGGGGTACCCCGCCGCGAGCAGGGTCGGAACCGACCTGAGCCCGTCCGACATGCGCCCTCCCGCCGCCGCCGCGGCGCGCGCAGTATAGGCGGAGGCGCCCCCGCGCCCCCGGCGCTTCCGGCGACGGGTCGCGCGGCGCGGGTCGGGAACCGTATGATCGGCATCGCGTTCGTCGAGGGTGCGCCCATGCGTCGATCCAGCTCCGTCGCGCTCGTCCTCGCGCTGACCGTCGCGGCGGGCTGCGGCGGCGGAGGCGGCAGCGCCGCGCCGACCCCGTCGGAGCCTCCGACGCTCGCGGCGGTGGACCCGCCGGGGGGCGCGGCGGCCGGCGGCACCTCGGTGACGGTGACGGGGACCCGGCTCGGGAACGCCGACGGCACGCTCCCCCGCCTCCTCTTCGACGGCGCCGAGGCGACGAACGTCGTGCTGGTGGACGGAACGACGGTCACGTGCGTCACGCCTCCGGGACTGGTCGGACCGGCGGACCTGGACGTCACGACGGGACACGGGAGCGCGACGCTCGCGGGCGCGTTCACGTACCACCCCGCGCCCCTCGTGGCGGTCGTGACCCCCGCGCGCGGTCCGCTCGGAGGCGGTCAGGTCGTCACCCTGCTCGGGACGGGCTTCCTCGCGAACGACGCGGGCCCGCCCACCGTCACGGTGGGCGGCCTCCCTACGACGGACGTGGCGGTCGCGGACGATCGGCGTCTCGTCTGCCGGGTGCCCGCCCAGCCCGCACTCGGCGCGTACGACCTCGTCGTCACGAACGCGAACGGCACGGGGTCGCTCGCCTCGGCCTGGGCCGCGGTGTCGGCGCCGACGCTCGCGAGTATCGACCGCGACCACGGGCCGGCGGGCGGCTACACGCTCGTCACGCTGACCGGCAGCGGGTTCGACGCGGGCGTCGTCGAGGTGGACTTCGGGAGCGCGGCGGCGACGGCGGTCGAGGTCCAGGACGACGCGACGCTCACGTGTCTGTCGGCGGAGGGCCCGCCGGGTACGGTGGACGTCGGCGTCGTCACGTGGGGCGGTACGTCCGGCTATGGCCTCGGCCTGGACGTACACCACGTTCACGCCCGACGACCCCCTCTTCTCGAGCCAGTGGCACCTCGAGAACACCGCGCAGGTCTCGGGCAGCACGGCCGGCGAGGACGCGGACGTCGTCGGAGCGTGGGGCCTCGGCTACACGGGCGACGGTGTGCTTCTCGGGATCGTGGACGACGGGCTCGAGATCGCCCACGAGGACCTCCAGGACAACGTGGCCTCGGGCGAGAGCTGGGACTACGGCGGCGACGACGACGACCCGACCGGGAACGAGCACGGCACCTCCGTCGCCGGGGTCGCCGCCGGCGTGGGCGGGAACGGCATCGGCATCACCGGCGCCGCGCCGAAGGCCCACCTCGAGGGTTTCGCGGTGCTCACGTCGGGCGCCACGGACGCCGACATCGCGGACGCCCTCGCCCGAAACGCCGCGAACACGCACGCGTACAACAACTCGTGGGGCACCCCCCCCATCTACGGCGGCGTCCTCTACGGCTACTCCGAGGCGCCGTACTCGTTCCACGCCGCCGTCGCCACGGGCCTGTCCGCGGGCCGCGGAGGCCGCGGGAGCGTCTACCTGAAGGCGGCGGGCAACTGGGCGCCGGCCTACGCGGGCCTCGACGGCACGAACGGCATCCGCGGCGTGAACGTGATCG
The DNA here is from genome assembly GCA_963752285.1 of uncultured Planctomycetota bacterium. GTDB lineage: Bacteria > Planctomycetota > PLA2 > PLA2 > JAEUHO01 > CAVVXN01. The sequence goes on along the minus strand of CAVVXN010000003.1, from coordinate 35,012 downwards.
CCGCGGTGAACGCCGACGGGCACTACACGTCCTACTCAGAGGAAGGGCCGTGCATCCTCGTCGCCGCGCCGTCCAACGACTCCGGGGGCCATCCCGGGATCACGACCACCGACCGCACGGGCTCGCTGGGATACTCCTCGAGCAGCTACACGAACGCGTTCGGGGGCACCTCGTCGGCCACACCGCTCGTCACGGGCGTCGTGGCGCTCGTCCTCGAGGCCCGGCCGACGCTGCGCTGGTGGGAGGTGCCGCTCGTGCTCGCGGAGACGGCACGGAAGAACGACCCGAACGACTCCGAGTGGACGCTGAACGCCGGCGGGCACTGGGTGAACCCCCACTACGGGTTCGGCGTGGTGGACGCCGCGGCGGCCGTGGACCTCGCGCGGACGTGGACGCCGCGGCCGGGCCTCGCGTCCACGTCGAGCACCGCCAGCGTGGACGCCGCGGTCCTGGCGGGGGACCCGGACGGCGCCTCCAGCACGATCACGGTCGCGAGCGACACCTCCCTGACGAAGGTGTACCGCGCGACCGTCACGCTCTTCATCGACCACCCGGCCGCGACGGACCTCGAGATCACTCTCACGAGTCCCGCCGGAACCACGAGCGTGTTCGCCGTGCCGCTTCGTCTCACGAACACGAACGACAGCTCGCTCGACGGGATCCCGCTGGTCACGTGGCGCGACCTCGACGAGGAACCGGACGGCGGCTGGACCCTGACCGTCCGGGACGGGGAGGGCGAGTACGGCTCGTGGTGGTCGAGCTGGACGCTGGCGCTCGAGGGCGAGGCGCCGGCGACGTCCGCGGCGCTCGTCGCGAAGCGCGCCGCCGAGCCGGCGCGCCCACCCGCGCCCACGACCGGTCCCGACGAGGTCGCGTGGTGGAACGGCTGCCGCTGGGACCGCGCGCGCCGCGACGACGCGCTCGTTGCCGAGTGGACCCGATCGGACACGTCCTCGCGCCTGGCCGGGCGGCCCGAGGTGGACGGCGCCGCGCTCCGCGGGACCGGGTTCCGCCTCTGGCGGGTCCGCGCGGGCGCCGACGCGCGCGCGCTCGTCCGCGCCGCCCGGGCCGCGGGGGCCCGGGCCGGCGGCGTGTTCCGGGACGGACCCCGAGGACGCGGGCGACCGCGGGCCCTCACCGGCCGGGTGCTCCTCCGCCTCGACCCCCGTCTCCCGCCCGAGGCCGTGCGCGCGTGGACCGCGCGTCGCGGGCTCGAGGTGGAGCGGACGTCGTCGCTCGGCGCGGGCTGGATCCTCGCCCGACCGACCGACCCGACGGTCTCGCCGATCGAGGTCGCGCGGGACGCGCTCGCCGACCCCGATGTCCGCTTCGCCGAGCCGGACTGGTGGACGGAGCGGTCGCTCGACTGACCGCGGGCGCCGCGGCCCCCGCGGCGCCGTCTACTCGCGGCAGGCCTCCTTCATCATCGCCTCGCTGCGCCGGCGGAGCTCGTCGGAAGGGACGTCCTCGACGTGCGTAGAGATCGTCCACATGTGGCCGAACGGATCGGTCAGCGTGCCGGAGCGGTCGCCGTAGAACTGGTCCTGCACGGGCCGCACCTGACGGGCGCCGGCGGCGATCGCGGTCTGGAACCGCTGGTCCACGTCGGGCACGTAGAGCATCAGGCTGACGGGCGTGCCGCCGTACGACGTCGGGCTCTTCGCGCCCATCGCGGGATGCTCGTCGGAGAGCATGATGGGCGAGTCGCCGACCATGATCTCGGCGTGCATGAGCTTGCCGTCCGGCATCGCCATGCGGAACCGCTCCTTCGCATCGAACGCCTTCTGGTAGAAGTCGATCGCCTTCGCGCCGTCGTTCACGATCAGGTACGGCGTCGCCGTGTGGTAGCCCTCGGGAATCGGGTTCGTGGCCATGCTCGTTCCTCCTTGGTGCCGATATGCGGGCGGGCATTGAAACCAGAGCGAAGGGGTCGTCGTGGCGGCAGACCGCGCATCCGGGACGCCCGCCTCGGATCGAGGACGCCGATCGAAATTCCCCAGACGATCGGCGTGACAGATCCCGCGAGGCGCCGCGCACGGAAGGCCTCACGCACCGCGCGGCTGGGCTCGGAGGGTAGCTATGCTCCGTCCATCGTCGGTCGTCCGACCGGAGGTGGAGGCAGCATGAACAAGCTCTCGTCGGTGCTCGTGTTGGCGGTCCTCGCGTGCTGGGTCCTCGGGTGCGGGGGTCCGAACGAGGCGGCGGGTGGCGGAGGGGGGGCGAACGTCGGCGCCTCCGGCGACGCGGGCGGCACGCCGAAGGCGATCCCGCCGATCACGATGGCGAAGGCGTACCTCGCCGACGGCGGCGCGCGGTCGTTCCAAATCGAGTACACCGCGCACGTGGAGAAGATCCCCGCCGGCACCAAAGAGCTCGCGCTCTGGGTTCCCGTACCGTCCGACTCCACCGCCCAGACCATCACGAACCTCGCGTTCGACGCCCCCGTGAAGGAGAAGGTCGGCGTCGAGAAGGGTCACGGGAACCGCGTCGCGTACTTCGAGATCCCGAACCCGGGCGACCAGGTCCAGGTCGTCATGCGCTTCGACTGCCGGCGCGAGGAGATCAAGACCGACCTCGAGAAGCTGGCTGCCGCGGGTGAGGACGACGCGAAGAAGGACGAGGCCCGTCTGCAGCCCGAGCGGTTGGTGGTCGTGAACGACCACGTGAAGCAGATCGCGAACGAGGCCGCCGGCGACAAGGAGACCACGCTCGAGAAGGCGCGCGGCCTCTATGACCGCGTCATGCACGACATGACCTACGACAAGTCCGGCACGGGCTGGGGCCGCGGCGACACCATGCACGCCTGCGACTCCGGCAAGGGGAACTGCACCGACTTCCACGCGCTCTTCATCTCACTGTGCCGCTCGCAGGGCATCCCGGCCGACTTCCAGATCGGCCTGTTCCTGCCGTACGAGGAGGTCGAGGGGGCGTCGGTCGGCGGATACCACTGCTGGGCGTGGTTCCAGGTGCCCGGCCGCACGTGGGTGCCGGTGGACATATCGGAGGCCGACAAGGACCCGGAGCGCACCGACTACTTCTTCGGCGCTCTCACGCCGAACCGCGTGACGCTCTCGCGCGGCCGTGACATCGTCCTCGAGCCGCCGCAGAAGGGCGAGCCCCTCAACTACTTCCTGGCGCCGTACGCCGAGGCCGATGGCGCTCCCGTAGACGCGACGAAGACGTGGACGTACCAGGACAAGTAGATCTGGCCGCGCCCCGCGCCAGTACCCTGATCGTCCATCGAGCCCGCCCCGGACGAGGAGCGGACGGGCGGCTACGTCACGGGGGACGACCGCGCGTTCGAGGAGGCCTTCCGCCGCTACCGGGCGCCGGTCCTCGCTCTGCTTCGCCGCGGCGGCCCCGGCCCCGCGGAGGTCGAGGACCTGGCCCAGCAGGTCTTCCTCCAGCTCCATCGGGCGCGGCGGGACTACCGCTCCGGGCGGCCGCTGCGTCCCTGGTTGTTCACGATCGCCCGGAACGTGAAGCGCGACTTCCTCCGGCGGCTTCGACGTCGTCCCCCTCCAAAGCGGCTCGTCGAGGAGACGGCCGCGGCGGAGGACTCGGAGCGCGGCCGGCGGGAAGTGCGTCGGGCCCTCGACCGGGCGCTCGGCCGCCTGCCGGTCACGCAGCGGATCGTCGTGGTCCGGCACTGGCTCGAGGAGCGTTCCCTGGTCGAGGTCGCCAAGGAGCTCGGCATCTCGCACGGCGCGGCGAAGGTCCGGGCCCACCGGGCGTACCGCGCGCTCCGGAGCCTCCTCGCCGAGACGGAGGACCGCGAAGGAGCGCCGCGTAGCCGACGGCCCCCGCACGACGTACGGGAAGGCGGACCCTCGTGACCCTCCCGCCCCGCCCCCCGTCCGACACGGACCCCCTGCTCCTGCGGGTCCGGAGCGCGATCGGGCGCGAGCGCGGCCCGCGGGCGGCGCTCCGGGCGCTCCAGACCCCGCTTCGTGTCGCCACGGGGCTCCTCGGCGCCCTCGTCGTGGCGGGGCTCGTCCTCGCGGCCGCCCCGCGGTCGGACCTCGGGTCGGGGGCCGCGGGCGCTTGGACCCTCGAGGCCGCGCTCCTCGTCGCCGCGGCGGCGGCCGCCCTCGCGACGCTCTTCCGCCCGCTCGGCCGGCCCGCGCCGGGCGCTCTTCGCGTGGCCCTGGCCCTCGCCGCGGCGCTCGCGCTCCCCGTGGTCCTCGGCCTTCTCGCACCGGCGGGGGTCCTCTACGCGGGGTCGGGGGCGCGACGCGCGGTCCAAGGCGTCGCCCTCCCCGCGCTCTCGTGCTTCGGTCTCGGGCTGCTCTTCGCCCTTCCGCTCACGCTCCTCGCCGCCCTGGCGAGCCGCCGCACGTCTCGCCGCCCGTGCGGCCGCTCCTCCTCGCGGCGGCGGGCGGGCCGGGCGGGGAACCTCGCCCTCCTCCTCCACTGCCCTTGCACCGAGCCGGTCCACCTGCTGCTCGGCCACGCGACGGTCGTGCTCGGGTGGCTGGCCGTCCTCGGCCTCCTCGCGCGGACGAGAGTCAGGGCCCGCCCGAGATGACGAGGTAGAGGACGGGGACGAGGATTCCGACGAGGAGGAGGATTCCGCCCCGGCCGATCAGGCCCTTGCGCCCGGCCAGCATGAAGAGGCCGGAGCACGCGAGGTAGAGCAGGAGGATGGCGTACGCGTCGGCGAACCGCGTCCACGCCTTCTTGCCGCGGTTCAGGTGCAGCCAGTTGGCGACGCGCAGGAAGAACCGCGGCTCCTGCCCCTCGCCGAGGACCGTGCCGCGCGTCGGGTCCACGTGGACCGTCTTCTCGCCGAGGGTCACCTCGAGGTCCTCGTCGCTCGCGCGATACACCTCCTCCGGCGACCCCGTGAGGCCCAGCGCGTCGAGGGCCTTTTGGGCGACCTCCTCGTCGGTGCCCGAGATCGGATGGCCGAGATCCACGGACCTCTCGTACTGCGTGAAGCTCGGGTCCCACTCCCCGATGTGGTTCACGGCGAGCCCGCTCAGCGCGTACACGACCGTGAGCCCGACCACCAGGTAGCCGACGTCGCGGTGCAGGGCGCGGAGCCAGCGCCGCCACGGGAAACGCTTCCGGCGCGGCAACACCCGCGGCGCGGCCGCGTCAGGCATACCGTTCCTCCTTCCAGGGGTCCGCGTGGTTGTTGTAGCCGCGCGTCTCCCAGTACCCGGGCTCGTCCTTCTCCACGAAGCGGATACCGGTCAGCCACTTCGCGCTCTTCCAGAAGTAGAGGTCGGGGACGACGGCCCGCACGGGCGAGCCGTGCGCGTGCATGAGAGGCCGGTCCTCGAGCTGGTGGGCCACGAGGTTGTCCTCCGCGAGGGCCTCGTCGAGGCGCACGTTCGAGGTGTAGCCGTGGGCCGCCTCGAAGATCACGTGCTTCGCGGTCTTCTTGACCTTGGCCTTCTCGGCGAGCGAGCGAACGGAAACACCCTTCCACTTCGCGCCGAGCACCGTCCAGGTGGTGACGCAGTGGACGTCGAGCGACTTCTCGGCCTGCGGCAGCGCGAGCAGCTCGGCCAGGGTCAGCTCGTAGGGCGCCTCGACCTCGCCATGGACCTTCAGTCGCCACTCGCTGGGCCGGCCCTTCCACGCCTGCCCGCCCATGGGGCGGAGCTTCTCGATCACCTTCTGCCCGGGCGGCACCCGCGCGCGCCCGTCCGCGCGCTTCTCGTCGGCGTGGGCTCGGCGGGGATCGAGGACGACGTAGAGGCCCCCGAAGGCCACGAGGACGGTCCCCGCGGCGGCGCCCTCGAGGAAGCGGCGGCGGCTCTCGAGCCGGGCCAGCGCCCGCTCGGTCTCGGGGTCGTGGGGCATGGCGGTCTCCTCGGTTCTCGGCACCACCCCCCTGTACGTGCCCCGCGAGGGGCGGGTTACGGGGGCGGCTCGGAGAGAAGACGAACACGAAGGGGGCGCACCGGGCGCCCGGCGGCCCGCGGCGCTGGGCGGTCGCGTGGCGGCCCGACCTCCCCGCGGCCCCTCCCGCGGCCGGGCGCCCTCCGCCGCGGCGTGTCGTCGTCCGGCGGGCGTTCTTCGCCCTCACGCCCTCGCCGGGGTCCGGCCCGCGCCGCGGTCACGCCGACGCCACCGTCACGCCTTCTCGACCTCGCTCTGGTGGCGCCGCGAGGCGAGCGTGTGCCGCGGGATCTCGCCCTCGACGAGGTAGATCACGTCCTCGGCGATGTTCGTCGCGTGGTCCGCGATGCGCTCGAGCTGGCGAGAGATGCTCAGCATGTGGATGTAGGTCTCGACCAGGTGCGGACGCTCGCGGATCTCCCGCGCGACGGTGTCGTACGCGCCGCGGTGTACGGCGTCTACCCGGTCGTCGGCCTGGCACACCCGCCGGGCGAGCTCCGCGTCGGAGTGCACGAGGGCCTGGAGGCTCTCGCGCAGCATCATCTGCACGTTCGCCTCCATGGCGACGAGGTCGAACGGAAGCTCGTCGAGCACGGGGCCCTCGGCCAGGAACTGCGCCTGCTCGGCGAGGTTCACGGCCATGTCCGCGATCCGCTCCAGGTCGTTGTTGATCTTGAGCACGGCCACGATGTACCGGAGGTCCATCGCCACGGGCTGGTAGCACGCGAGCGCGTGGAGGCACTCCTCCTCCACGTCGATCTCGGTCTGGTCGATCTCCTTGTCGCCGGCGATCACCTTCTGGGCGAGCGGCACGTCGCGATGCTGGATGGCCGTGATGGCGTCGCGCACGGCGTTTTCCACCGTGTCACCGAACGACAGGATCATCGCCTTCAGACGGTCCAGATGCCGGATGAAGTGCTGGCTCATGTTGGGGCTCCCCGACCAGGCCTACCCGAACCGGCCCGTCACGTACGCTTCGGTCTCGGACGTGTGCGGCTTCGTGAAGATCTCCTCGGTCGGCCCGTACTCGATCAGCCGGCCGAGGTACATGAACGCGGTGTAGTCGCTCGCGCGGGCCGCCTGCTGCATGTTGTGCGTCACGATGAGGATCGTGTACTCGCCCTTGAGCTCCTGCATCAAGTCCTCGATCTTCCCCGTGGCGATCGGGTCGAGCGCCGAGCAGGGCTCGTCCATCAGGAGGACCTCCGGCTCCGCGGCGATGGCCCGCGCGATGCACAGCCGCTGCTGCTGCCCGCCGGAGAGACCCAGCGCGCTCTCCTGGAGGCGGTCCTTCACCTCCTCCCAGAGCGCCGCGCCCCTGAGGCTCCGCTCGCAGACCTCCTCGAGGCGGCTCTTCTTGCGCTCGCCGTCGATCCGGAGCGCGTAGACGACGTTCTCGAAGATGCTCATCGGAAACGGGTTCGGCTTCTGGAACACCATGCCCAGGCTCTTTCGGAGCTCGATCACGTTGATGCCGCGACCGTAGATGTCGTGTCCTCGGAAGCGCATCGAGCCGGTGGTCCGTACCGAGTCGATCAGGTCGTTCAGCCGGTTGATCGAGCGGAGCAGCGTGCTCTTGCCGCAGCCGGAGGGCCCGATCAGGGCCGTGACCTTGCCCTTCGGGACCTCCAGGCTCACGTCGAAGAGGGCCTGCTTCGCGCCGTAGTGCAGGCTGAAGCCCCGGACGGCGATGGCGACCTCGGCCGGCTCGAAGTGGGCGTGCGTGACGGTCTCGACCGCCTCGCCCCGCGCGATCGCCTGGAGAACCGTCGTCTCGCGCATCGGCGCGGGTGCGGAGGGGTCCACGACGGGCTTGGGGGTCGGCTCGCTCTCGTCGACGCGCATTCTCGGTTCCTGGAGGCGGGACGTCGTGGGCTCCATCGGCATCGCTCCCCTTCGCGCTCGACGCGATTCAGGCTCGGACCATCTTCTTCTTCTGCATGTGGTGCACGGTCAGGCGCACCAGGAGGTTCAGCACGAACACGAGGGAGATGAGGATCAGCATACCGGCCCAGGCGAGATCCTGCTGGTCGCGGTCCGGTCCCATCGCGTACTTGAAGATCTGGACCGTGAGGGAGGGAAACGGCTGGCCCGGGTCGACCGTCAAGAGCCGGCTGCCCAGAGCCGTGAAGAGGAGGGGCGCGGTCTCGCCCGCGATCCGCGCGATCGAGAGCATGACCCCCGTCACGATGCTGCCGGCCGCCGCGGGGATCACGACCCGGAGGATCGTCTCCGCCTTCGTCGCGCCGAGCGCGATGGACGCCTCCCGGTAGCTCTGCGGCACGAGGCGGAGCATCTCCTCGGTCGTGCGGGCGACGATCGGGATCATGATGAACGCGAGGGCCGCCGCCCCGGCGTAGCCGTTGAAGCCGCCCATCGGCACCACCACCAGCTCGTACCCGAGGATGCCCACCACGATGCTCGGGACGCCCGTCAGCACGTCCGCCACGAATCGGGTGGGCGCCGCGAGCACCGTGTTCGCGCTGTACTCCGACAGGTAGATCCCGGCGAGCATGCCGAGCGGGATGCCCGCGGCGCTCGCCATCAGGATCAGGATCAGCGTCCCGATCAGGGAGTTCTTCATCCCGCCCGGCGCGCCCTCCATGCCGGTCGGGATGGGCAGCTGGGTGAAGAAGTCCCAGCTGATGTGGGAGAAGCCCTTGTGCGCCAGGTAGATCGTGATCCACCCCAGGACGGCGAGGATCACGACGGTGAAGATGCAGCAGAGCGCCACCATCGTGACGCTCTTCGCCTTCGTGTAGCGCCGGTAGGCGATTGTCGCGGACGACTGGACCGCCATCAGTGCGCCGCCGCCGTGCGCGCGCTCTTGCCTACGACGAGCTTCCGCGCCACGATGTTGAAGAGGAGGGACATCACGAGCAGGATCAGAGCGACCTCCGTCAGGGAGGCGCGGTGGATGTCGGTGCTCGCCTCGGCGAACTCGTTCGCGAGGAGGGAGCTCATCGTCTGGGCCGGTGCGAAGATGGACGAGCGGATCTGGTTGTTGTTGCCGATCACCATGGTGATCGCCATGGTCTCGCCCGCCGCCCGCGCGAGGCCGAGGATGACGGCGCCGAAGAGAGCGGACCGGCTGAACCGGAGCATCTCCCACGAGCTCTGCCACCAGGTGGCACCGAGCGCGAGCGTGCCCTCGATCTGCGCGCGCGGGACCGCGCGGAGGACGTCACGGCTGATCGCGGTGATGATCGGGAGGATCATGATCGCGAGGACGAGCGAGCCGCAGAACATGTCGCGCCCGGTCAGGCTGACGTCGGCGAAGAGCCACCGGTCGATGCCGGGGATCCACCCGAGCAGCGACCGGAGCGCGGGCTCGACGTCGTCCTGGAGGATCGGGCTCAGGACGAAGAGGCCCCACATCCCGTACGCGATCGACGGGATCGCCGCGAGGAACTCCACCAGGAACGAGACCGGGCCCTTCAGGAACCGGGGGCAGAGTCGGACCAGGAACAGCGCCGCGCCGAAGCCCAGGGGCACGGCGAAGAAGAGCGCGAGGAGGGAGCTCACCGCAGTCCCGTAGATCACCGGAAGCGCGCCGAACGAGGGCGGCACGGTCCTCGTTACGTTCTGGCCGTCCTCGTCCTTCTGGATGCGCCCGGCGGCGTCGCGGACGGGGACCTCCAGCTCGTTGGGGCGCCACTCGCTCGTGACCAGGAACTTGGGCCCGAACGCCTGGACGCTGGGCCAGGCCGCGATCGCGAGCACGATCAAGAGGGCCGCGACGAGCCCGAGGATGACCAGCGCGCCGCCGCGCGCCATGCTGGCCATGATCGCGTCCCCGCCGAAGCGACGGGGAGGCCGATCCAGGGGTCGCTCTCGTTTCGGGCCGGGCATCCGGACGCTCAGGACGGGCGCCGCCGATTCTGACATGACGCGTCCTCGGAAGAAAAAGGGACAGAGAGCCCCGCGCGGGGCCCTCTGTCCGGGCAGGCAAGGAAGGTCAGGACGAAACGAATCGATTGGGATCGAGGCGTTCTACGAACCGATGCTCAACATCTCCCCCTTGTACGTGATCGTGCGAAGGGCAGCCTCCACCTTGGCCTGGACCTCGGCCGCCAGCGGCGCGTAGTCGAGCTCCGGGGCGTACTGCTGCCCGTCGTGCGTCGCCCACCACAGGAAGTCCACGAGCGCCTGCGCCGACGCCTTGTCGGGCAGGTTCCCGAGGTCCCGGTAGACGATCATGTAGGTGAAGGACGCGACGGGGTAGGCCTCGGCGCCCGGCTGGTTCCAGATGTTCACCGCCAGGATGTGACCGTTCATGGAGCCGACCGCGCCGGCGCCGGCCTTGCTGACCGACTCGGGCGAGGCCTTCACGAACTTCCCGTCCTTGTTCCGTACCGCGCCGTAGGGGATGTGGTGGTTGTCCGCGTACCCCTGCTCGACGTAGCCGAGGGCGCCCTTGGTCTGCTGGACGACCGCCGTGACGCCCTCGTTCCCCTTGCCGCCCTGGCCCTTGGGCCACTGGACCTGCTTCCCGGTGCCGATCGTGCTGTCGAACTCCTCGCTCTGGGTCGCGAGGTAGTTGGTCCAGATGTACGTGGTGCCCGAGCCGTCCGTGCGGTAGACGGGCGTGATGTCCTGACTCGGGAGCGACACGCCGGGGTTCACCTTCGCGATCGCCGGGTCGTTCCACTTGGTGACCTTGCCCATGTAGATCTGGGCCAGGAGCTCGCCTGTGAAGTTGAGGGACTTCGACAGGCCCGCGAGGTTGTAGCTCGGCACCACGCCGCCGGCACAGCTCGGGATCTCGACGAGGTTCGACGTCCCGCCGGCCTTGTCCATCTCCTTCGTGCTCATCGGCGCGTCGGAGCCGCAGAAGCCCACGGTCCGCTCGGTGATGGCCTTGATGCCGCCGCCGGAGCCGATGGACTGATAGTCGATCTGGATGTCGGGGTGGAGCTTCTCGTACTCGGCGACCATGCGCTGGTAGAGCGGCGCCGGGAACGTCGCGCCCGCGCCCTGGAGGCGCGTATCCGCGAGCGCGACGGTGGCGCTCGCCGCGACCGCGCCGATCACCGCGACGAACATGCTGCGTCTCATCGTGCCGGTCATGGGGTCCTCTCCGGAGGGAAGGGTTGGAGGGCGGAGGCTAGGGCCGGAATGTGAGAATTCGATGAGGACGGGATCAGAAGGCCGGGGGCCGGTCTCCCGGCCCCGGAGCCCTGAAATCAGGCTTCCCGAGGGGGAACGCGCCGTGCACGGGGGGGGCCGCCCGGCCCGGGTGGCGGGTCCGGGCCACCGCCCGCGAAGCCCGGGGGGGTGGGCGCGAGGCGTCCGCCCTTCCCGCCGACGCGCGAGCGGGTAGCCTTCGGGGCCTCGAGGCGGCGGAGGTGCACCATGGCGAAGCCGGCGAAGCAGGGCGCGAAGAAGAAGGCGAAGAAGCGGAAGCGCAAGGAGCGGGGCGTCACCGTCTTCGTCGGGACGCGCAAGGGTCTGTGGACGCTCTCGAGCGACGCGAGCCGTCGCGCGTGGCGCCTCGAGGGGCCCACCATGTTGGGCTCGATCGTGCATCACGTGCGACAGGACCCGCGCGACCGCAAGTCGGTCCTGATGGCGTCGCGCACGGGACACCTGGGCCCGACGATCTTCTGTTCGACGAACGGCGGACGGACGTGGCAGGAAGCGAAGGAGCCGCCGGCGTTCCCCAAGGCCGCCGAGGGGGAGAAGGGGTGGGTGGTGGACCACACGTTCTGGCTCACGCCCGGACACGAGAGCGAGCCCGGTGTCTGGTGGGCGGGCACGTCGCCACAGGGGCTGTTTCGCTCGGCGGACGCCGGCGTGACGTGGCAGACCGTGCCGGGTTTCAACGAGAACCCGATGCGCGAGAAGTGGTTCGGCGGTCTGAAGGACATGACGCCCGACGGCGGGAAGATGCACTCGATCATCGTGGACCCGCGCGACAAGGACCACATGTACATCGGCATGTCCGGCGGCGGCGTCTTCGAGAGCGCGGACTACGGCGCCACCTGGTCGCCGCTCAACAAGGGCTGCGATGCGACGTTCATGCCCGATCCCGACGCCGAGTACGGACACGACCCCCACCACGTCGCGCTCCACCCCGCCGACCCGGACCGCCTCTACCAGCAGAACCACTGCGGGATCTACCGCATGGACCGGCCGACGGGACGCTGGGAGCGCGTGGGGAGGAAGATGCCCAAGAAGGTCGGGGACATCGGCTTCCCGATCGTGCTGCACCCGCGCGACCCCGACACGGTCTGGGTCTTCCCGATGGACGGCCGCGACGTGTGGCCGCGCACGAGCGTCGAGGGCAAGCCCGCGGCGTTCGTGACGAAGAACGCGGGCCGAACGTGGAAGCGTCTCGACGACGGCCTCCCGACCGAGCAGGCCTGGTGGACCGTGAAGCGCCAGGCGATGGCCGGCGACGACCGCGACCCGGTCGGCCTCTACGTGGGCACGACGAGCGGCGAGGTCTGGGCCTCGAGGAACGAGGGCGAGCGCTGGAAGCCCATCGCGCGCCACCTCCCCCACATCTACTCCGTGACCGTCGCCGACGCGTAGTGCGTCGGGCGGACCGAGCCGCGTGCGCGTCAACCTGTCCTCCCACTTCCGCTCCTACACCGCGGGGCGTCCGGTGGTCGAGGCCTCGGGCTCGACGGTGGCCGAGGTCCTCCGCGACCTCGACCGCCGCTACCCGGGCCTCCGATTCCGCGTCATCGACGAGCAGGACCACGTGCGCCGGCACGTGAAGGTGTTCGTGAACCTCGACGCGATCGAGGACCTCGCGCTGCCCGTCTCGGACGCCGACGAGATCCACGTGATCGGCGCGCTGAGCGGCGGCTGATCTCCTCGGCGGCCGCGACCGGCGCGGGGTCGTGGACCGCGCGCCGCCCGTTCGACTACGATCCGTCGAGACGTCGATGACGGATCGGCAGACCGAGCGGAGCGCGCGCGTGCGTCGGTGGATCGTGCTGGGGGCCGCTCTCCTCGCCGGGTTCGCGCTCTGGCGCGTACTCGGGACTTCCCCGCGCGACGACGACGACGACCGGCAGGCCGTCGCGCACCCGACGCCGAACGAGGGCGAGGCCGCGACGGACGTCCGGCTCACCGGCCGCCCGCGACCGGAGTCGGATCCGAGGGACGCGGTCGTTGCGGAGCGGACGACCGCGACGTCCGGCGACGCGATCGACCCGCCCGCATCGCTCCGGGTGACCGTGCGGGGCTGGCTCGGCGTCCCGCTCGAAGGCGCCCGGGTGCACTGGGAGGACCACGACGACGCGGAGCGCGGGCACGGCGAGGGCGTGACGGGTCCCGACGGCGTCGCGTTGCTCGCGGGCGTCCACCGTCGCGCGATCGCCCTCGACGTCACCCACGACGGGTACCTGGACCCGCTCGGAACCCACGAGCTCGACGTGGACCCCGGCGTCCTCCAACGGCTCGACGTCCAGCTGGACCGTCGTCTCCGCCTCGACGTCCGCGTGGTCACGGATCAGGGGGCGCCCGTCCGCGCCGCGAGGGTTCGGGCGAGAGAGGGCGGCACGACCGCGCTGCACCGCGTGGATTGGCACATCGGGCCCTGCTACGGCGAGTGGGGTCCTGCCTCGACCGACGAGGGCGGCCGCGCGACCATCGAGGGTCTCGTTCCCGGCCGGCGCTACGGCGTCTGGGTCGAGGCGCCGGGCTACACGCGGGGCGAGCGCGAGGTCTGCTTCAGCGTTCCCGACGAAGCCCACGACGTGGTGCTTCGCCTCGCGCGCGGGGGACGCGTCGTCGCGCGCGTCCTGGACTCGCGTGGCGAGGCGGTCGTTCGCGCCCGGGTCGCCTTCGTGCCGAAGCGCGACGCGGAGCCGGCACCGGCGCCGGAGAGCCCGGAGACGACCCCGGAACCGGGGGAGGAGGAGGACCTCGATCGGGAGCTCGGCGGCCTGAGCGTCGGGGTGGGCTCCTTCTTCGGCCCACGGCAGGTCGAGATCTACTCCGCGAACACGGACGATCGGGGGGAGGCGGTCGTCGAGGGGCTCCCGTTCGACCGGACCTTCACGGTCGCCGTGGCCCAGGACCCTCTGCTCGGATCCGAAGCGCCCGTAGCCAAGGTCACGCTCGCGCGCGAGGATCCGGACCGTACGCTCGAGCTCCGGGTCCCACCGTGGGCTCCCCAGCTCGTCGATCTCGACGAGGTGACGGAATCGGTCCTGTCCGACGCCGGCGTCTCGCCCGCGCCGACGGACCGGCGCGCGGAGGTACGTCCCCGAGTGCAGTGGCCCCTCGGAGCGACACCGGAGTAGGACCGCGTGACCTGGAGCTGCCTGGAGACGCCCGCCCCTGCCGACGTGATCTGGGACCCGGCCTGGTTCTCACAGGACGGGATCTGGCATCTCCGCCCCGGGACCCACGAGTACGCCCTGCTCGTCGACGGATGCCTCGTCACCTAGGGACGCTTCGACGTCCGGGCGGAAGAGGCGCCTCGTGAGCTCGAGGTGTTCGTGGCGCGCCCTCCCACGCCGATCGACGGTCGGCTGGTCCACTCGGCCGGACGGCCGGTCGAGGCGGGGCGGCTCCTCTTCCCCCAGGCAGAGCGGGGTATGCGTCCTGTCGACCCATGTTTTCGCGCGAGCCCGCGCGTGCGAACCTTCCGGTCCTGAAGGGAGGTGCCCATGGCGGCGCGAGACACGGGACGGATGATCAGACGCCTGCGAGGTTCGGAGCGGGAGCGGGCGGTTCGAGAGGTGCTGTCGCGGTGGCGGGAAGGCGGCGGTACGAAGGTCGCCTTCTGCCGGCGCGAGGGCATCGCGTGCGTGACCCTGGCGCGGTGGCTGAGGGAGTTCCCCGCGCGACGGGGTGATCCGGCAGGATCGCGACCGCGGTTCGTGGAGGCGGTGTTGCCCTTGACGCCACCGGCGCCCTTCGAGGTGGTTCTCGCCACGGGGCAGCGCGTGTGCGTGCCCCACGGCTTCGACGAGCAGGATCTCGCGCGGCTCGTCCGGGCGCTCTCCTCGTGCTGAGCTTCCCGCCGGCGGTCCGGATCTACCTCGCGGCGGGGCCCACCGACATGCGCAAGAGCTTCGACGGCCTGGCCGGGTTGACCCAGCAGGTGTTGGAGCTCGATCCACTCTCGGGCCACGTCTTCGTGTTCTGCAACCGGCGCCGCGACCGGATCAAGATCTTGTACTGGGATCGGACCGGCTTTTGGTGCCTGGCGAAGCGGCTCGAGGAAGGGACCTTCGCGTGGCCGGCGAGCGTGTCCGGTGCCAAGGTCGAGACCTCGCCGCGCGAGCTCCTGTGCGTGCTCGAGGGCATCGACCTGCGCGACGCGAGGCTCCGACGGCGCATGAACCGCCTCCCGGCGTGACCCGTCAATCGGAATTGTTTCCTTGGTGATTGACGTCGTCCTTGAGAGAATCAAGGCGTGACGCAGGCGATCGACCTTCCCGCCGACCTCGAGGGCGCGCACGCGCTGATCCGCCAGATGCACGAGCGCATGCACGAGATGGAGGGGGAGATCGTCGACCTCAAGCATCGCCTGGACGTGATGGCCCGGCGCATGTTCGGCCGCCGAAGCGAACAGCTCGACCCGGCCCAGCTCGAGCTCGCGTTCGCCGCGCTCGAGGCCGAGGCCCAACCGGGCGCTCCCGTCGAGGAGAGCGAGACCGATGCGGCCGACGAGGTCGAGCGCGAGCGAAAGCCCCGGCGCAAGGCCCACGGGCGCCGGCCTCTGGCGAAGGACCTCCCGCGCGAGGTGCGGCGGATCGAGCCCGAGAACAAACAGTGTTCGGGCTGCGGGAAGCAGATGGTGGAGATTCGTCAGGAGCGAAGCGAGCAGCTCGACTACGTGCCGGCCGTGCTGCGGGTCATCGAGACCGTGCGGCCGATCTACGCCTGCCCGAGGTGCAAGGACCACGTGAGCGTGGCGCCGGCGGCGACCTCGCCGATCGCCCGAGGCAAGGCGACCGCGTCCCTGCTGGCCCACGTGGCGGTCTCCAAGTACGCGGACCACCAGCCCTTGAACCGGCAGGTGGGGATCCTCGCGCGAAGCGGCGCCCTTCTCACCAAGCAGACGCTCTGCGGCTGGATCCGGCAGACGAGCGAGATCCTGGCCCCGGTGGAGAAGGCGCACTGGGAGTCGATCCTCTCCTCGCACGTGCTCCAGGCCGACGAGACGCCGGTGAAGATGCTCGACCCGCCGAAGAAGCAGTGCACGCGGGCGTACTTCTGGGCCTACGTCGGCGACCGCGCCGAGGTGGCGTTCGACTTCTCGGTGGGACGCGCCAGCGAGGCGCCGCTGCGGGCACTCGAGGGGTTTCGGGGGCGCTACCTCCAGTCCGACGGCTACTCGGGCTACTCTCCGGTGAAGAGAGCGAATCCGCAGATGGTGCGTGTGGCCTGCCTGTCCCACGTGCGCCGCGGGTTCTACGACGCCCGGGGCCTGGATCCCCCGCGCGCCCTCACGGTGCTCGCCCTCGTCCGCCAGCTCTACGACGTGGAGGACGACGCCCGGAGCGCGAGCCAGACCCGGGACGAGCTCGTGGCGCTGCGCTTCGTGCTCCGCCAGGAGCGAAGCTTTGAGATTCTCAAGACGCTCCACGAGCACCTGAACACCTGGGAGAGGGAGGTCCTTCCCAAGAGCCCGATGGGCAAGGCAGTCGGATACGCCCGCAACCAGTGGCCGGCGCTCGAGCGCGTCCTCGAGGACGGCGCGATCGAGCTGGACAACAACGCCGCGGAGAGAGCGCTCCGGACCGTGGCGGTGGGCCGATCCAACTGGACGTTCTGCGGCAGCGAGCGCGGCGGCGCGTGGGCGGCCACCTTCTACGGCCTGCTCGGGACCTGCCGCATGCAGGGGATCGATCCGCTGGCCTGGCTGACGGACGTCCTCGCGCGGGTCGACGCCCACCCCGCGGACCGCATGCACGAGCTCACGCCCCGGGGATGGCGCGAGGCCCGCGAGCGGACGGCGGCGCTGGCCGGCGGCTGAGCCGCCCGGCCAGGAGACCTGCGTTCACAGGACGCATACCCTGGATCCGGGCGAAGCCGTCCCAAGTGTAGTCCGTCGAGGTCCCATTCTGGTTCGAGGTCGTGGCGAGCCGGCCCGCCCCCTGGTACGCGAACGCCGCGATGTTCGCCCCCGCCCCCACGTCCTCCCGAGACGCTCTCGAAGAAGTTCGACGTGTCCGCGCAGTCGATGCGTCGCTAACAAGGGCCTGCGGCCGGCCCGTTCATGCACCCTTGTCGACTGCGCTCGGTCAGCCTGCCCGCGCCTGGGGCGGTCGCCACCGTCGTCCGTTAGGGACTCGGGGTTGCAGTGCCAGGATACCCGAAGAATCCTCCGGAACCCACTCGCAGACGACTCTATTGCGCCTCCTATACAATGATCTCATCGGTGCCGTGTCTGATCCAGAAGGACTCATACGAAGCACTATCGTCCATGAGCTCCAGGTAAGCACCGGTGTCAAACTCCAGAATGAGTCCCCGAGAGTCACTAACTACTGCACTTCGAACGACAGCGCAAAGCAGCGGTAGCAGTCTAGCCCCCGCAGAACCACGGGCCTCGCACCGAATTGCCTGCCCATCCGGCTGGCGCAGCTCGAATGATGAAAGCACCGTAATCCTGACTTCGGAATCGAAATGTAGGATCACCTCATTTTGTCCGATGCAGACCTGGAGCAGGCTCACCCCCGGGAGAAAACGGAGATCAACATCCGGCGGGAGTCCGTACATTTATCGACCCCGCGGGGGAAGCGGCACGTGTGTCTGCGCGCGGCTCCCAGCTTGACTCACATTGGCCGGCGGCTTTCCGGTGGCAGGATTCACTGGTTGCCCCTCTGCGTTTGTCTGAACCCAATACCCGTCCGGGTAGTCCGGAGTGGGTGGCATCTCACGCACGTGGTGGCCCGCTGGAAGATCGACCGGGAGCGGCTGCGGCGGATTCGTTGGTGGATGGAAGTTCGGCGACCTCTTCGGCGGCTTCTTCGACCCGTTCGTTCCAGCCGGAGATGCAGCCCCTTTGGCCGCCCCGTCCGCGGCATCCTTGACCGCCGTCTCAGCGGCCTCCTTAGCAGCTACGGCCTCCGCCGCCTTCGCCGCAGCCTCCTTGGCCGCCACCTCAATTGCCTCTTTCGCCGCCTTCGCTGCTGCCTCTTCCGCCACTTTGGCTGCAGCCTTGGCGGCGGCTCGCTCGCCTCCGCGCAAGCAGCGGAGGAGTTTCTTCAACGGCCCGCGCAGCTTGTTGAATGGCACAATGGCAAGTGCATAGTCGACTGGATTCGTTGGATCGAAGATCCAGTCTTTGATGACCTGTTCCAGTGGGCCACTCGCGACCGTCTCCCAGAATTCTGGCGGTGGATAGCCGTAGTGCATCCCGGGCGGGCCTGGCGGATGGTCTGGATTGTAGTATGGGTCGGACATCCCATTGTCAGGGGGAACCTCCCCAGAGGGGTCCTTGAATTTAGCCGGGCTGCCATATGAGTACTCGTAGGCGCACGGACCAAAAAGCAGACCAAGCGGGTCGCGCTGCAGGAACCTACCCGTCCCCGGGTCATACGCCCGCGCGCGGTAGAAGTAGAGCCCGTCCTCCGCGTCGTACTCGCGCCCCGTGAACAGGTACGGGTTCCCGACCGGGCTCTGGGAGACGACGTTCCCCTGCTGGTCGAGGATCGTGGGCTTCCCGTACACGTCGTAGCTCACCCACTCGACGACGCTCCCGCCCGGCTCCGAGATCTCCGTCACCGACCCCAGCGCCTGTTGGTGGTAGGTGAACCGGAGCACCTCGGTCGTGTTCTGGTTCCCGTTCACGTCCGCCTGGTCGGCCCGGTCCATGACGCGCGGCCGGTCGATCCCGTCCTCGTAGACGTAGCGGCCCTGCCAGACGTCCTGCGCGTCGTACTCCTCCACGACCTGCGGTCCGTCCAGGACGTAGCGGGTCGTCGCACCGCCCGACACGGCCTTCTCGACCCGGCGGCCGAGCGCGTCGTAGCGGTAGGTCGCGATCACGGCCTGCGTCGCCTTGAGCTTCACCTCGACCAGCCGGTTCTCGAAGTCGTACGCGAAGAGGTACGTCCCGTCGTCCTTGAGGTTCCCGTTGTTGTCGTGGGTCCGGGTGACGCCGCCGACCTGGGTGTACTGGTTGACCACGTCCGAAGCGTACGTCACGGTCGAGGGCGGGGTCGGCGGGGTCGTCAGCGTCTGGCTCCGGTTCCCGAGGCCGTCCATGACGTACTGGGTGTTCTTCACGAACGCCTGGCTCCCCGGGGTCTGGACCTCCTGGAGGGGGCTCGTCGTGTCGTAGCGGACGTCCGTCAGGCGGTAGGCCCAGTCGTAGGCGTAGACGTCCCCCTTGGTGTTCCGGGCCGAGAGGAAGGTCTGGACGGCCTGGGGCAGCGTCCCGACCCAGGTGGCGTCGAAGGTGTTCTGCTCCATCCGCCGCTTGTGGACCTTGTCGTACGCGTACGTGAACTTGTGGAACGTCTGCCCGCCTCCGAGCTTGTGGTCGATGTCTTGGATGCGGGCGAAGCCGTCCCAGGTGTAGTCCGTCGAGGTTCCGTTCTGATTCGAGGTCGTGGCGAGCCTGCCGACTCCCTGGTGGGTAAAAGTCGCGATGTTCGTCCCCGCGCCCACGTCCTGGAGCGACGTCATCCGATAGATCGCGTCCCTCGTGTGCGCCGCGGCGAACGTGCTCGGATAGAGGATGCTCTGGACGCTCCCGGCATCCGACCAGGTCGTGGTGACTGCCTTCCACTTCTCCTGCCCTTGCGCGTTGTAGCCCTGCCGATCCTTCAGGACGTTCCCCATGCTGTCCCACGTAAGCTCGACCTGGAAGTCGTCGTCCGCAGCCGTCAGCATCCTCCCCAGTGCGTCATACGTGAACTGCTCGTAGGTGCTCCTGACGCTTCCTTGCGCTTCGCTGCACGATGTAAGGAAGCGGGCCGGATTCGGCGCACTTCGAGAGAGTCGCCCTAATCGTGCGACGACGCGCGAGTTGCGGCGAGGAGGCGCAACGAGGGTGGAGCGCCCGATCGGGTTCGAACCGACGACATTCAGCTTGGGAAGCTGCGCGCCCCCCATCGCAAGTCACGCACCCGCCCAAGGTTACGACGCTCGCCAGAAGCCGTTGAGACCTGGGTTGAGACGAGCCGAAAGGCCCGCTTGTGACGGCCTTTGATCCTTGCTGCGCCAAGTCCCCGGGGGCGCACCTGCAGGCTCCGGCTCGTGACCACCGAACACGTCCCCGACCGCCTCGCCGCCCACCGCGCCGACGCGCGAGCTCGGCGCATCGCCGGGAACCGAGCACGACGATGCGTCGTCTGCGCCTGAACCGACGTGTCCGAGTCGGCCCGCCGCGTACCCGATGCGGAGAAGAGGATCGCGTTCGACAAGTACCACGTCGCGAGCCACCTGGGGGAGGCCGTGGACCGGGTGCGCCGCGCGGAGCACCGCGAGATGGCCGCGCTGGGAGAGAGTCCGCTGAAGGGGACGAAGTACCTGTGGCTGCAGAATCCAGCCCACATGAAGCGCGAGCGGAAGAAGGACCTCTTGCGGCTGAGCGACACGGTTCGCAAGACGGCGCGGGCGTGGGCGCTCAAGGAGACGGCCATGGGGCTGTGGCGCTATCGGAGCGAGACCTGGGCCCGGAAGGGATGGAACGCCTGGCTGAGCTGGGCCGTTCGAAGTCGGCTCGAGCCCATGCGCCAGAAGGCGCGCATGGTGAAGAAGCACCTGCAAGGCATCCTCAACGCCGTGGTGACCGGTATCACGAACGCGGCGTCGGAGTCGGTGAACGCGAAGATCCAGGCGATCAAGCGGATGGCGTGTGGCTATCGGAACCGGGAACGGTTCCGGAATGCCATCTACTTCCACTGCGGAGGCCTCGACCTCTACCCGGCGTCACTCGCGGCGACCCACACGACTTCCTGATGCGCCTTCTTCTTATCGTAACCCCCAGCGGGGTGTCCCAGAGGTCCCCCGCCACCAAGAACGCCTCCCAACAGCACCTCCGGCCCGGGCGGCGCGCCATTCTTCGACTTCTCAAAGAACTCCTTCAGCAGCTTCTGCACTTCCGTGTTGTCCCACTTGCACCCGAACCTCTTGAACAAGCCGCCCTGATTCTCAAGCAGCCAACGCACGATTGCCTCAGCCGTCTTGCCCGCAAGCTCCATCGCTCCCTGCAGCTTGTCACGCTCCGGCGCATCCCTGGGGCTAAGACTTGGATCTGGCTTGATCGTAAAGAGGCCGCTGGGATCAGTAAGCAATGCGGGATCTGTCGCCGCATATGTATAGAGATTCAACGCTTCGACGCATCCAAGCGGATCGCGCTGCAGGAACCGCCCTGCCGAAGTGTCATACATCCGCGCCCGGTAGAAGTAGAGCCCGTCCTCGGCGTCGAACTCCCGCCCCGTGAAAAGGTACGGGTTCCCGACCGGGCTCTGCGAGACGACGTTTCCCTGCTGGTCGCGGATCGCGGGGTTCCCGTACACGTCGTACGTCACCCACTCGACGACGCTCCCGCCCGGCTCCGAGACCTCCGTCACCGAACCCAGCGCCTGCTGGTGGTAGGTGAAACGGAGCACCTCCGTCGTGTTCTGGTTCCCGTTGACGTCCGCCTGGTCGGCCCGGTCCATGACGCGGGGACGATCGATCCCGTCCTCGTAGACGTAGCGGGCCTGCCAGACGTCCTGCCCGTCGTACTCCTCCACGACCTGCGGTCCGTCGAGCACGTAGCGGGTCGTCGCGCCGCCGGAGACGGCCTTCTCGACCCGGCGCCCGAGCGCATCCGTCGTGCCGCGGGGCGGGAGTGTGCCGCTCGCACGCCGCGCCGCCGCGCATCCCGATCGCGGACCGTCCCCGAGCTCGACCATGGCTGGCATCCTACCGCGACTGGCCGTGCGCGCGGAACCCGAGGATCCGGAGCTCGCGGGGGGCTCGTTGGGACCGTGCTGCGAGTGCGTTCCACAGTCCGAGTTACGAGCCCGGACGAGGTCTACCTCGGGACCGGCGACCACGTCCCGGAGCTTCTCTCGCCACCCGGCGCCGCGAGGCTCGTGCCGCCCGCCTGGCCGCCACCCGGCCCCGGTCTGCGTCGGGGCCTCCCCGTGCCGGGCCCCAGCCCAGCCTCGCCTCCTGCTGTCGAGAGGTCGAACACGATGTGCAGAGTGTCGTAACGCAGAGCACCGAACCGGTGCCGATCTCTCGGCGGAATCGTCCAGAAGGAACTGACACGCACCTCTGCACGACCGCCCCGGCTCCGCCTTGCCCCGCTCCGCTCTCCCCGCCGCGGCCTCACCGCGGTAGGCGGTCGCGTTGCCCGCGGTGCCGAGCTCTCGGCGGAATCGTCCAGAAGGAACTGACACGCAACTGGTCTACTTCTCGGACGTCATCCACTCCCGAACCCAAGTGGCTTGCGGGGCATCGCCCAGGATCTTCTCTGCCGCGGGCACATTCCATCGCTGCCGAACGAGTGCGCCAGCCGCCATCTCCCGGACCTCGGGCGATGGGTGCCCGAGCAAAACAACGAGGTCTTCCCTCAGGAGAGGACTCGCATCCTGGCACTCGCCGGCCACCATGGCCGCGCGGATGATCGCGGTGTCGCTCGTCCCCCCTCGCAGCACGGTATGCAGTGCTTCCATCGCGTCATCGTCATACCGGGGCTCGTCGCGCATCCACCAACGAGTCTGGAGCCAGCGGTCGGTGAGCAGCGCCCAAGCGGCCTGGGTCCGGCGGTCTTCGTCGGGGACACGCAGCAGGTGCAGAAACCGAGTTGCTACGTCTCTTCGCTGGTCGATCACCGACTGAACCAGATCGTCGAGCACCTCGTTCTCGCGCCACCGCTCGTCACACCGATGATGGGTGGCCAAGGCTTCGGCGCAGTTCGGGCCGCACTGGCCGTTGCAAAGCGACTGCAGGTCCGGGTCCAGGCCCGTTCGATTCATCTGTAACAGGAAGTCCTCGTAGGACGGCGCCCGACCCAGGCTCCCCGCCAGGGCACGCGCCATCGCCGAGCGCACCCCTGCGGCATCCGCCCTGCCAAGCACGTCCCGGAGGGCGTCTTCGTCCTCCACGGCTGCCCGAAACGTAAGGGTCGCGAGATCGGTCATGCCCGCCCGCCCCAACAGAACCTGCGATGCCTCGTCGACGAGGCGGTCTCGAGGCGTAAGAGGGGCGTTCAGGGTGTACTCGTAAGACCATTCGGGGCTGGCGGCCGCATCACCCCCAACGGCGACTCCCACGGTCAAATTGTCAGCACCGAGCCACGCGTGGATCTCGATCCTCCCCTCGGGGTCACGGCGCGCGACAGCCAACACCTCCGGAGCCAGGTCCAGCGCGCCGCCCGCGACAAGGCACTCGCTTACGTGTCCGTCGAGGCTCCCATCGCCGTACGACCGGTCGTCTCTCAACGTGAACAGGTGGTGGACCCCATGCTGCCACCCGCCTGCTTCGCACCAGCCGATGTACTCACCATCGACCAGCACCGCAAGCCCTTGGAAGGACGTGCCGAATCCCGACTCCTCCAACAGAGCAGCTCCTTGCGGCGTGGGGGTCAGCGCATTCGGATACGGAGTTCGGTACCCGCCATCGAAGAGGAGCGCGCCCCTGGGGGTCGACGCCGATGCGGGCACCGACGGTAGGATCTCGACGCCTCTCGTGGCGTCAGGCGCGGTTGCCGCAACGCCACCACATGCCACTTGAACGATGCGCCCTGCCTCGGAAGGCTCGCCCGCAGGGGGAGGAGTGCGCCAGGGCAAGTAGGAGTCGGTTCGCAGCGGCCGAGAGACGAGACGCCCGAGTCTCACCTTGCCGCGCCGGCAAACGAGACCTGTCAAGGCAGGGTCCAGATCCTGACACGTCAGTCCATCTCCCCACAGCTCGACGGCGAAGCCCCCGGGGATCACCCGCCCGAGGGCGAGCAGGCTCCCGAGGCTGAAACTCCCGTTATGCACGCTGACCCGTCGTCGAACCGTCGTCCACCATGTGCCTGCCGGCGTGGAAGCTGGCTCCGCCTCTACTCCTGCCCACGTCGGGACCTCCCTGCTCGAGGCGAAGATCATCGCGAGAGCGCCCGGCTCGAGGTCGTACCGAAGCTCCCGGTGTCCGGATCTGATGTGGACAACGGCATGTGCCGTCGCATCTATTTTCCCCACAATGCACGCGGTCCTGCTCGCGGTCTTGGCTGCTGTCAAAGACTTCAAGCCGAGAGGCGCCCCTGATTGATCTCCCTCTCCTTTGACATATCCCGACACCCCCCCGAGAAGGAGCACGATGGCTGCTGCCACCGTCATCACCATGCCAAGACCGCAGCGACCGCTCGAATGGTGTGTCTCACCCCGCATTCAGCGAACTCCTAACATCTAGCCGGCCGTGGGCGCGGCCAGGGCCATGAGGGAGAAGGCGGGAAAGGAGGATCCTGTCCACCGTTTATGTCCTCGGGTGGGGGCCGGAGCCGACGCGGCCGCCCTTTCGGAGGCAGCGGGCCCCCCTGAGGCCACGGCCCGACCGGATAGCGAGGCGACGGGCCCTCATGCCCAGCCGCTATCCACGCTGCCACCTCCGCCTGGTGCAGACGGTCCGCCAACTTCCGTAGCCAGGACTCTATTTCAAGGAGATAGCCATCTTCAAACTTGGGAGGAATAGGCTCACCCACACCGGGCGCCGCTGCACCGAGTTTTCTATCCAGACGCCTCCGCACGTACTGATCCTGCCAATACCACCAGTCTAAGAGCGTATCGTAATACCTCTTCATGTCGTCAAGCGTCAGATCATCCCAGTTCTTCCCCTCAAGTCCCCATGGTGTCCCCATGGGAGCGCCCCCACCTCCACCAGCAGGATGAGGTTTGCTCAAACCCATCGGATCCGGGTATCTCGCGGGGGAGGCGCCAAATGCTAGGTACTGGTCGAACCCATCCGCGAAACCGAGCGGGTCTCGCTGCAAGAACGCCCCCGTTCCAGAGTCATACATCCTCGCGCGGTAGTAAGTACAGTCCATCCTCCGAGTCGTACTCCCGCCCAGTGAACAGGAACGGGTTCCCGACCGGGCTCTGGGAGACGACGTTCCCCTGCGGGTCGAGGATCGTGGGCTTCCCGTAGACGTCGTAGCTCACCCACTCGACGACGCTCCCGCCCGGCTCCGAGATCTCCGTCACCGACCCCAGCGCCTGCTGGTGGTAGGTGAACCGGAGCACCTCGGTCGTGTTCTGGTTCCCGTTCACGTCCGCCTGGTCGGCCCGGTCCATGACGCGCGGCCGGTCGATCCCGTCCTCGTAGATGTAGCGGGCCTGCCAGACGTCGTTTCCGTCGTACTCCTCGATCACCTGCTGCCCGTCGAGCACGTAGCGGGTCGTCGCGCCGCCCGTCACGGCCTTCTCGACCCGGCGGCCGAGCGCGTCGTAGCGGTACGTCGCGATCACGGCCTGCGTCGCCTTGAGCTTGACCTCCACCAGCCGGTTCTCGAAGTCGTACGCGAAGAGGTACGTCCCGTCGTCGGTCAGGTTGCCGTTGTTGTCGTGGGTCCGGGTGACGCCGCCAACCTGGGTGTACTGGTTCACCACGTCCGAAGCGTACGTCACGGTCGAGGGCGGGGTCGGCGGGGTCGTGAGCGTCTGGCTCCGGTTCCCGAGGCCGTCGAGCACGTACTGGGTGTTCTTGGCGAAGCTCTGGCTTCCGGGGTTCTGGACCTCTTGGAGGGGGTTCGTGGTGTCGTAGCGGACGTCCGTCAGGCGGTAGGCCCAGTCATAGGCGTAGACATCGCCCTTCGTGTTCCGGGCCGCGAGGAAGGTCTGGACGGCCTGCGGAAGGGTCCCGACCCAGGTGGCGTCGAACGTGTTCTGCTCCATCCGCCGGTTGTGGACCTTGTCGTAGGCGTAGGTGAACTTGTGGAGCGTCTGGCCGGTCCCGAGCTTGTGGTCGATGTCCTGGATCCGGGCGAAGCCGTCCCAAGTGTAGTCCGTCGAGGTCCCGTTCTGGTTCGAGGTGGTGGCGAGCCGGCCCGCCCCCTGGTAGGTGAAGCTCGCGATGTTCGTCCCCGCGCCCACGTCCTGGAGCGCGGTCATGCGGTAGGTCGCGTCCCTCGTGTGGGCGGCCGCGAAGGCGCTCGGGTAGAGGACGCTCTGCACACTCGAGGCGTCCGACCACGATGTCGTGACGCTCTTCCACTTCTCCTGTCCCTGGGCGTTGTAGCCCTGGCGCTCCTTCAAGAGGTTCCCCACGCTGTCCCAGGTGAGCTCAACCTGGAAGTCGTCGTCGACGGCGGTGAGCGCCCTCCCGAGGGCGTCGTAGGTGAACTGCTCGAACGTGCTCCCGAGCACGCCGGTCCCCCGCGTGACGCTCGCATACGTCTTCCGGTCGAGCGCGTCGAACGTGTTCTGCACGACAGTCCCGTTCTGATCGGTCCACTGCGACACGTTCGAGGCCGGGTCGTACTGGGTGTCCACGTATCGTGAATCCGCATACGTCACGCGGGTCTGGCGGTCTCGCGCGTCGAATTGATAGGAGGTGGAATTGAAGTTGTCATCGGTCAGGCCCGTCAATCGATCATTGCCGTCGTACTGGAAGCTCTCCGTGATCGACTGCGTGAAGTCCTCGATCGTCTGGCCGGTCTGGAGCGCCCGCTCGTAGCCGACGAGCCGGCTCGCGAGGTCGTACGTCCAGCGGACGGGGTGCGACTCGGCGTCGAGCCGCCACGTCAGGTCGTTTCGGCTGTCGTAGCCGAGATTCGTCGTGAGAACGTTCTGGCCGTTCGACCGGTCGATCTCGCGCCTCTGGGTCACGCGGTTGATCGCGTCGTAGTCGAACTCCGTCACGAACGTCTCGCTCCCGCCCCCGGCCGGGAGGTCGGTGTGGGAGCGGGTCGTGACGTTCCCGTTCGCGTCGAGGGAGAAGTCGTCGTGGTCGCCCATCGCGTCGAGGACCTGGACGAGGCGTGCCGCGGCGTCGAACGAGTAGCTCGTGGCGTTCGAGAGCGGGTCCGTGACCTGGGTCACGAGGCCCGATGGGTCCCTCGTGACGATCGCGGTCGGCTGACTCGGCGTGAGGTTCGGGCCGAAGCGGTCGTCGACCGTCTTCCAGAGCCGGTCCACCTCGTCGAAGTAACGCGTCGTCCGCGCGAGGAGCGTCGCCTGGCTGTCGGAGGCCTCGACGAGTGTCTGGTTCCCCGACTTGTCGTATTGAAACGCCCGGTACGCGCCGAGGGCGTCCGTGACGCGCGTCCGACGGTCGAACAGGTCGTGATCGTACGTGGTCTCGTACGCGCGCGGGTTTTTCGAGGTCGCGAGCGAGCCGTTCAAGTTGTAGGCGTACTCGATGGTCCCCTCGACCGCGCTCCCGGCTCCGAGGTGGATCTTGTAGGCGAGGTGGCGTTCGTCCCACTCGTAGCTCGTGACCCCGCCCTCGGGCTTCGTCACGGAGATGACTTCGCCGCTTCCGTCGTAGGCCCAGGTCGTGGTCGCCGTCGTGCTCGCGGTCAGGTCCACGGCCCTCGTGAGCATCCGCCCCACGATGTCGTAGGTGAACGACGTGTCGATCCACGGCGTCGTCGGGTCTTGGGTCCCGTGCCGGTCGACGTTCTCGACCTCGACGAGGGTCACGCGACGGTCGGCGTCGTAGGTCAACTTCCGTCGGTACGAGAGGGGCGACGGCGCCTGGACCTCCGTCACGTAGCCCTCCGCGTCGACGGATATGGCGGTCGTCGCCCCGCGCGCGTCCGTCACCGACACGACGTCCCCGTACTGGCTGTAGTCGAGCGTGGTCGTGAGCGCGAGCCCGGCTTGGTCCTTCGTCACCGACTGGAGGTAGCCGGCGTGGGACCCGGTCGTGTAGTACGAGAAGTCGACCGTCCGGCCGGCGCCGTCGGTCGCATTCGTGATCCGGCCCCGGCCGTCGAAGGAGAACGTCTCGGTGATCGTCTGCGTGCTCGGGCTCGTCACCGTGGGGCGCTGGATCTGCGTCGTGTTGCCCTGGGCGTCGACCTGGTAGACGGTGACGTTCCCCCGCGGGTCCGGACCGCCGCCGCCCGCGTCACCGTATCCGTGGACGATGCGAGCGACACGACCCCCGAGAGGCTGCTCGTCGAGAGGCTCATCCTCCCGATCGCCTCGGCGAGGCCGGCCTTCACGAGCGCCGACGCGTCACCGTCGAGGACGTCGAGCATGTCCGAGAGTCGCGACGGCTCCGAGGCGAGCTGCGCGATCGTCGCCTCACGCGCGCTCCCGTCGGCGTTCGAGAGCTCGTTCACGAACGACGGCTGCTCCGTCACGTCCGCGAGGAGCCAGGCACCGCCTCCCACGACGAGCACCACCGCGAGAGGACCCCACCTCCTCGAGGAACGCATGAGCGCGACCTCCCTTCTCGTACGGCACCATCTCGTCCGAGGGGGAGAGTGGCGCCGCCTACGTCACAGCGCAAGTGGGGACCGACCCGATCCATGAGGAATTCGTAGGGGTTGCCACAATCTTGCAGCGCGGCGTTCCCTAGCGCGACAGCGTCAGTGTTGCCTGCTGCGCGCCCGCAACACGCCGCACGCGCACGTCGCCGGTCACCTCGTTTCCAAATGCGGCGAGAGCACGCGAAACGTCCGAGACGGCGTGGTCCCCGATACGCTCGATCACATCTCCCGGCTTGAGGCCGAGTTGCGCAATCTGGCTCTCTCCGCGAACGCCGGTCACGCGCACACCGGTGACGCGGCCCTCGGCTCCGTAGAACGGGACGAGCTTCACGTCTCCCGCCGCGCTCGTTCCCGACGCAACCTCAGCGCGGCCAGCGTCTTCCACCGCTTCCGGGGCCGTCCCGCCTCGCCGCAGAGGCCCGACACCCCGCACGCGGCGATCGATCGGATGACCACCGAACACGTCCCCGACCGCCTCGCCGCCCACCGCGCCGACGCGCGAGCTCGGCGCATCGCCGGGAACCGAGCACGACGATGCGTCGTCTGCGCCTGAACCGACGTGTCCGAGTCGGCCCGCCGCGCAACCGCAGGGCGCCCCGCGCGCATCAGACCGTGCCCCCCGGCGGGACCGCCCCGCGCCCTGCCGGGGCTGTCGAGAGGTCGAACGGAATGCCCCGAATGTCGTGACGCGTAGCACCCATTATCCGCAAAGGCGGGATGACACGCAACCAGCCCAGGCGCCGCGCCGCCCCTCTCACGAGACCCAGTGCATCTTCTCATCGACAACGCGCCACTCTCCGTCCCGCGACTCCATTAATAGGAAGTACCCGCGCAAACCGCGAAAGCGTGGCGCGCGCTCGCAGAAGATGAGTGCCTGCCGCCCGTCCCGCGACACCCCTGCTAAGGTGCCCGTGGCGAGGGAAGCCTGCATGTCGGTGGCGCGGAGAGGCCCGACGTCCGACAGGGCCGCGCCCCGCCGGCAGGCAGAGCGTGCGAACCCCGTACCATGGCCCCTGTCGTTGAAGAGAACGACCGGCTCGTATCCCGATGCGTGGACGCTGGCGCCGGCTGCGACGAGGAACGACAGCGCCGGAACGACCGGCTCGCCGGGAGACGGGCTCGGCGACCGGACGACGATGTACCCCTGATCATCGGCGCTCTGCGTGGCCACAGGCGCGTCTGGGTCCATCCAGTCGAGCTTCGCTTCGGGGAGCGGTGCGCCCGTCTCGGAGTCCACGATCTCCAGGCGTACCTGAGCCAAGCGGGGATCGTCTCGTGCCGGAATCCGGACCACCATCGTCTCCGGGACCGGATCGGGAACCGTCACCGATACGCAGTCGTCGAACGCCCGGGCATCGTGCGTGTAAACGTGGAGTACGATTCCTGGTGTGACGCTCACGTGAGTCGGGGCATCCAGCTCCGGGAGAAAGGGAGGTCGCGGATCAAGGACGCCGATGTGGTCAATGGCCACGCCCTCCTCGCTGCCGTCGCCACGCACGAGCAAGAGGCGTACGTCCGTCATCTTCGCGAACTCGCCGTCGGAGCCGGACGCGTCCCGTGTCGGGGTCGGCTGTGGCGCCACCTCTTGCCGCTTCGATGCTGACGGGGTCGGAGGACGGCCTACCAGCGTCGGCTCCCCCGCGTACGCGGCGCCCCCCCGTGTCACGTTGGCCCCGCGCGGCTCGTCGTTCCTGCGAGCAAACGACGGGAGCAGGACGACACCCAGGACCACGAGGGCCAGGGCTGCGACTCCAGCCCTCAGGACGCGCCGGCGGTTGGTGGCTCCCGACATCGGGCTCGACTCTACGCCGGAGGCTTCGCGGCATGCAAGGTCAGCCCCTCGCGGACGCCACGGCGAGGGGCCTATGAATCCCCTGGCAATGTCCATAAGACCCGCATGAAATGGCCTTCTGCGGGCGGCGCCCGATGGCACTAAGGGTAGGTCAGAGGGCCGATCAAACGGTGAACGCCCGAACTGGGCGAGCGAGAGCGCCGCGAGGCCCGGCACGAAGCCGATCTGCAGCGGCCTGTCCAGACCCGGGGCGGTCGCGGTGCGCGTGCCCGATCTCTCTCCGCGACCCGGCACCGCCAGACCTGAGCGACCCGCCTGGCCGCCAACCGAGCCGCACGCTTCGGGGTGTGCGGCGCCTGACGACAGCGGGGAGAACCTCAGCCACATCGAGCCCCATGCACGGTCGGCGCGGGCGTGGGTGCCACCGCCTCGCTCACGCCTCCCGCGGCCCAGGTCGCGGCAGGAGAACCCACGGCTCCCGTGTTCGAGTGCTCGGCAGGGCTCTCCCATCCGAACGGGCCACGCAGCTCCTCTACTTGTCGCATCTGACCTGGAAGTCAGCCTCGCCGACACGCATAATCTCGCCGTAACGCCCTCGTCCGATCGGACCTGGATGCAGGTCGAAGTGTATGTTCCTGGGATCATCCAAGGGCCGAATGATGGTCCCGCAGGCTGGCGAGTCCACGCGAATCCACCACGCGAAGGGAAACTCTCCAGGCAAGGCCGAGACCACCCAGGCGAGCTCCGATCCCTCCCCAGCGATGTACTCCAGGACAGCCACACCACGAGAATTCGTGGTGCCGATAGCGTCCCGACTCCCCGCCCTGAAACCTTTCGCGAGGTCCGGGGTAATCCTAGTTCGCTGAAGAAGGTCAATGTCCCGATCGGTGCTCATTGGGCCCTGCGACTGGACGACGCGAGCTCCGGCAACGGGACGACCCTCAGCATCGACCACGTGGACGCGAATCCGTACGAGCATAGGCCCATGCCCAATATCGATCCAGCCCGAGCCTTCACCCCGACGCCGACCACTCGAAGGTGCTGTGGTCCAGAAGATCGCGCCCAAGATGGAAGAGGCGACCAGGAGGACGAGGAGGACACTCTTCCATCGGCTCACGGGTAGCGTGATCCGTCCAGACTCTGCGGCGGAGTACTGCCCCTCACCCAGAGGGGCGGAGTCGTCGCTCGCGCCGGTCGGCACGCCTCCCCCCCCTAACGACCCCGCCATGCCCTGCCCCAATGCTCGACGTGCACAGCCGTGTCCGAGTCAACGGCGTTCCATCCGCTGATTCCAGGGCGGACACCCCCCAGCCCGGGGCGGAGACCTCCTCGGCTCGAATCCGGAGGATGATCCTCGTAGTATTCTGGCCAGCCGCTCGTCGCGGGAGCCTGATCCCCCCACCCGGCGAAATCGGGGTCGTGGGCCTCCGAGTAGTGTCGCGCCTCGTGCAGCCAGGTCGATGCCAGGCTCCATTCATCCCCGGCCCTCCACGCCCCGTCGAGCATATCATCGCCGTCAATCGTTATGCCATAGTAGCCTCCGTTGCCGTAATAGGGGGTTTCCGGATGTCCGGGCGGATGTCCACACTCGCCGACCAAGGTCGGGGCATCCTGAATCGCACGCGCCGCCCAGTCCGGGCCGAACGCGAGCAGATCCAGTTTGGTCAGCCTCATGAAGTCCTCTCGCGAAAGAGCCCCAAGATCTCCACGCGGGAAACGACCGGGCTCACCACCGCTCTTCTCCCACCAGTTCTGTGCTGCCGCGTGAAATTCGGCTTCGGCGGCATCCAGTGCGTCCTCAAGGGGGTCGAGAACGGCGATCGCATCATCGACCGCTTGCCACGCATCCGCTTGCTTCGCCCTCGCGTCCTTCAGGGCCGCCTTCAACTCGGCCAGCTTCTTGTTATCCTCCGCCGGGTCGTAGCACTCATCCTCCGCCTTCTTCTTGATCAGCTCCTCTAGATCGTGGATCTGCTTCTCGAGAGCGAGGGCTGCGCCCCCTGCGGCGTACGCTGCGTCCAAAGCCGCGAGGTAGGCGTTGTATGCCGCTTCCTCAGCCGTTTGAGCTTTCAGGAGCGCCTGGCCCGCATCACGAAGCCACTCGACTGGCTTGTTCTCCTTGTCCTTCGGCGCAAGCCCCGAGGGATCGGCGGACGATGCTGGGTCCGACCCCACGTACTCGTGGAGGGACAGTCCCCCGGCGAACCCGGCGGGATCCCTCTGGAGGAACCGCCCGGTGGCCGGGTCGTACGCGCGCGCGCGGAAGTAGTAGGTCTTCGTCTCGGCGTCGTACTCCCGCCCCGTGAAGAGGAACGGGTTCCCCACCGCGCTTTGCGAAACGACCGCCCCCTGTGAGTCGCGGATCGTCGGTTGGCCGTAGACGTCATAGGTCGTCCACTCGACGACCGCACCGCTCGGTTGCGTGATCTCCGTGACGTCGCCCCTCGCGCTCTGGGCGTAGGTGAAACGCAGGATCTCGCTCGTGTTCCCGTTGCCGTTGACGTCAGCACCGTCGGCTCGATCCATCGCTCGCGGCTGGTCGATCCCGTCCTCGTAGACATAGCGGGCTTGCCAGACGTCCTGCCCGTCGTACTCCTCGACGACCTCTTGCCCGTCGAGCACGTAGCGGGTCGTCGCGCCGCCGGATACCGCCTTCTCGACCCGTCGCCCGAGCGCGTCGTAGCGGTACGATGCCACGAGAGCCTGCGTCGCCTTGAGCTTCACCTCGACGAGCCGGTTCTCGAAGTCGTACGCGAAGAGGTAGGTCCCGTCGTCCGTGAGGTTCCCGTTGTTGTCGTGGGTCCGGGTGACGCCGCCGACCTGGGTGTACTGGTTGACCACGTCCGAAGCGTACGTCACGGTCGAGGGAGGGGTCGGCGGGGAGGTCAGGACCTGGCTCCGGTTCCCGAGCCCGTCCATGACGTACTGGGTGTTCTTCACGAACGCCTGGCTCCCCGGGGTCTGAACCTCCTGGACGGGGTTGTTCGTGTCGTAGCGGACGTCCGCGAGCCGATACGCCCAGTCGTAGGCGTAGACGTCCCCCTTGGTGTTCCGGGCCGTTAGGAAGGTCTGGACGGCCTGGGGCAGCGTCCCGACCCACGTGGCGTCGAAGGTGTTCTGCTCCATCCGCCGCTTGTGGACCTTGTCGTACGCGTACGTGAACTTGTGGAACGTCTGCCCGCCTCCGAGCTTGTGGTCGATGTCCTGGATGCGGGCGAAGCCGTCCCAGGTGTAGTCCGTCGAGGTTCCGTTCTGATTCGAGGTCGTGGCGAGCCTGCCGACTCCCTGGTGGGTAAAAGTCGCGATGTTCGTCCCCGCGCCCACGTCCTGGAGCGACGTCATCCGATAGATCGCGTCCCTCGTGTGCGCCGCGGCGAACGTGCTCGGATAGAGGATGCTCTGGACGCTCCCGGCATCCGACCAGGTCGTGGTGACTGCCTTCCACTTCTCCTGCCCTTGCGCGTTGTAGCCCTGCCGATCCTTCAGGACGTTCCCCATGCTGTCCCACGTAAGCTCGACCTGGAAGTCGTCGTCCGCAGCCGTCAGCATCCTCCCAAGTGCGTCATACGTGAACTGCTCGTAGGTGCTCCCGAGCACTCCGGTCCCGCGCGTGACGCTCGCGTACGTGTTCCGGTTGAGCGCATCGAACGTGTTCTGGACTACCGTACCATTTTCGTCGGTCCACCGGGACACGTTGGAGTTCGCGTCGTACTGAGTCTCCACGTACCTCGAGTCCGCGTAGGTGACTCTCGTCCGACGGCCCCGCTCGTCGTACTGGTATGTGGTCGAGTCGAAGTTGTCGTCGGTGAGCCCCACGAGTCGGTCGTCGCGGTCATACTGGAAGGTCTCGGTGATCGACTGAGTGAAGTCCTCGATCGTCTGGCCCGTCTGGAGGGCTCGCTCGTAGCTCACGAGCCGATCCTCGAGGTCGTAGGCCCAGCGCACCGGGTGGTTCTCGGCGTCGAGCCGCCAAGTCAGATTGTTGCGGCTGTCGTAGCCATAGTGGGTCGTGAGGACGCTCTGGGCGTTCAGCCGGTCGATCTCCCGCTTCTCCGTTATGCGGTTGATCACGTCGTAGTCGAACTCCGTCACGAAGGTCTCGCTCCCGCCGCCAGCCGGGAGATCGGTGTGGGACCGGCTCGTGACGTTCCCGTTCGCATCGTAGTAGAAGTCGTCGTGGTCGCCGATCGCGTCGAGGATCTGCGTCAGACGGCCCGCCGTGTCGTACGAGTAGCTCGTGCCGTTCGATGGGGGTCCATGATCTGGGTGACCCGCCCCGTCGGATCTCTCGTGAGGATCGTCGTCGGCTGCGTCGCGGAGATGTTCGGCCCGAAGCGATCCTCGACGACCTTCCAGAGCCGGTCCGCCTCGTCGAAGTAGCGACTCGTTCGCGCCTGGAGCACTCCTTGCGGGTCATGGGCCTCGGCGAGCGTCGGGTTCCCCGACGCGTCGTACTGGAGAAACCGGTAGCCGCCCAGGGCGTCTGTTGCGCGCGTGAGCCGGCCGAAGGGGTCGTACTCGTAGGCGGTCTCGTAGGAGCGCGGGTCCTTCCGGCTCACGAGCGACCCGTTGAGGTCGTAGGCGAGCTCGATGGTCCCTTCGGTCGCACTCCCAGCGCCGAGGTGGACCTTGAAGGGGAGGTGGCGCTCGTCCCACTCGTAAGCTCGTGACCCCGCCCTCCGGGTTCGTCACCGACAGGAGGTCCCCGCTTCCATCGTAGACCCAGGTCGTCGTCGCGCTCGTGGTCGCGTTGAGTTCTGCCGTCATCGCGAGAGTGCGGCCCGAAGTGTCGTAGGCGTAGGACGTGCCGATCCAGGGAGTCGTCGGGTCCTGCGTGCCGTGCCGATCGAGGTTCTCCGCTTCGCGAAGCGTCACGCGCCGGTTCGCATCGTACGTGAGCCTCCGTCGGTACGAGAGGGGAGAGGCCGCTTGCACCTCCGTGACGTAGTTCTCGGCATCCACGGTGATCGACGTGGTCGCGCCGCGGGGGTCAGTAGCCGAAACCATCGCCCCATACTGGTTGTAGTC
>CAVVXN010000002.1:0-609728 GCA_963752285.1 uncultured Planctomycetota bacterium | reverse complement strand
ACCATTCCACTTCGGCGCGAACCTTGTCCGCGCGCACGATCGCAGCTGTGTCCTGTCCAATTGCGGCCAGCGAGTCCCTCGCGGAGCAAATCTGGTCGAGGGACTCGATCAAGTACTCGACGTCCTCGGACTGGCCCATGAGCCGGTCTACGATTTCGGGCTCGACGTCCCACTGCCTACTGTGCTCACGGAATTCCTTGGCGAGGCCGAGCATGCCAGGGACACCCAGCTCGACAGACGTTCCTGCACCTGCGAATAGCAGGATCCTCATCCGAGGTGACTCCTAATGTAGCGCTTCCGGACCGGGCTGAGAATCTCCGCCTGCTGGGCCGCGTCGCGGACCGCTGCGGCTACCTGAGTGAGCTGCTCGTAGGCATGTCGTGACGCGGATGAGATGAGCGTCCGGTGTCCTGCGTTCTCCGCGAGCGCATCCCGAATCATGGCGGAACCCCCAGGGTGGTCAGCGTTCAGGACCAGTCGCCGTTGCAGTCGCAGGGCGGGAGGACTGTCGGAACCGAGCTTCACATGTCGACCGCCGGCGGACCCGAGTAGAGCGGCGCGACGCGACTGATCTCCGAGAGGACTTCCTCAGCGACGGAGGCAATCGACACCAGTTCCGGCAACTCGCGCGCGAACACCGAGGAGATAAGATCCGCAGTGGTTCCATGTGATGTTGGTGCGTACTTTAGCCAGCCCTTGTCCTTGCGAATCCCCCGAACCACGGGTCGACCGATGTTTCGCAGCAGACGAAGCGCGGCCTGGACGACGTCATTGGGCTTGTCCTCTGCCAAGGGCGCAATGTACACCTTGCCCGGAAGCGCCATAAGGCGTTCTAGAGACACTGCTTCCCATGCGTTGCCCACCGCAAGCTCGAAAGCAGGAAGTGCGCGAAACACAGAGTCCCACGCGGTGACAACCGACTGATATGGGGGTTGTCGGGGGACGGACAGCCACAAGCTCGCCCAGCGCTTGACGGTCCACTTGTCGAGCTGGCCACTGGCTACTGCGGCCTCCAACCTTTGCGCCATCGCGTGCAGCACCGCGGGATGAGCCGACCGCAGGAACGCCTCCACCTCGGTCTGGAACTGTCCCTGGACGAAGCCCTCCCGATTGAGGCGCGGCTTGAAGTGCTTTGGGTCAACGTCAATCGATCCCTCGATGCCCCACGCGCCACGCACCTCAAACTCCTGGACAAACACACCACGATAGAGCACGGCTACGATCGACGCGCCAGTCATGGCATCCCACCCGACCGGATCGGCGACTGGTCCCAAGTGCGCACGCTCAACCCACTGGGGATGTTCCACTTGAACGACGTCGACCGCACGACGCATGCCACCTTGCGAGAGTTCAGTCCCCTCCGGGACGACCTTGCAGCTCAGCCCGTCGACGTCCCTACACCAATACGAAAAACGCTCGAGCAGCCCGTTGAAGGTCTGCTGATCGCGCACCTGAATGGTCAGTTCTGTGCCCTGCGAGTCCCTTGTCGCAGGGATCTCTCTTGCGCCTCCTCCGGCGAGCATTGACCTGTCGAAGACCAAGCCGATCGGAGTTGTGGTGCCATCGAAGGTGTGAAGTGTGAACTGGTCTCCCGCCATGAAGTAGCTGATGACCCCGATGCCGAACTCACCGACAGAGTCCTTGCTCACCTCTGCATTCGCGGCCGAGGCACCGATCTTGGCGAAGAGTGAGCGGACATCCTCCTGGTTCATCCCGACGCCGTTGTCCGACACCGTGAGGCGCAGCTCGTTCCGGTCGAACGTCACCCTAAGGACTGGCGTGAACTCCGGCACGCCCTTGTGCCTCCGATGCGCCGCGTCGATGGCGTTCAGGACAGCCTCGCGCAGGGCGGCGCTCGGATCCGAGTAGAAGCGATCGCCTGTCAGCAGATTCAGGATGCGCTCTTGGTCAAGAGTGAACGCAGGGGGCCACGCCGAGGCTGCATCGTCTACCATCCGTTGATCCCCCTAAGCGCACGGCTGGATCGCACTGGCAACGTACCCCACGCGACCCCGAACCAGAGTTGATACCGGCAGAGCCCCTCGGACACACCGCCATGCGCCGTTGACCGGCCTCTTGCTCGCGCCTTGGGGCAACCCCGTTGGCGCGTCGCGCGAGACCCCTGGCTGAGTGCAAGCCGACGTCGGATAGTCGCCTGAGGGACCTGATCGGCGCTGACCACCTTGGATCATACGGCTCGGGGGGGACCGCCGCGGACCGGGGTCTCGGGTGCGGTGGGCGCCCATTCGCGACTGGCTGTTAACCAACCGGGCCCTCTCTCCCCGGGACCGAGAGTCTGAGAGGATGGCGTAGAGTCCGTGAGTTCAACGCCGGGGCGGGGCGTCTGCGGCGCCGCCGAGGCGCACATCCCGTGAGCCCCGAAGTTCTGGCCCCTGCGGGCGCCGCTCCGGGGCGGTCCTCTCGGCGTGCTCTCCGGCCTCTCGCGGCCTTAAGCGGGATAGTGGCTCCCCGTCGGCAACATCGAACTCCGACCCGCCGCTTAACAGGAGTGGGAGGTTCAGAACGGGGGTCCGCCGCACCCTGAGTGTCGAACCGGGCCCTGCTGTGTCCGCAAAGCCCAGGAATCAGGGGCCGGAGGGGGTCTGTCTATCAACCGGCTCCCGGACAGTGCGGCGGGGGTCCGCTCGATCCGCAGGGTCGAAAAGGGCCCCGTCCACGGCGTCAAGTGACGGACCGGGCCCCTCTGCGACTGCCTGCCAGAAGGAGGCATGGAGTCCGTGAGTTCGACGCCGGGACGGTTCCGGCGCGAGCGGGGGTCGGGATCGACTGCGCGGAGACCTTGAACTCCTTCGAGAGGCTCTCGGGAGTGCGACCGGCTCGGACGAGGTCCAGGAGCCGGCGGCGGAACTCAGGGGGGTAGGGGGGACGGGTCTTGGGCATCGGGGGTATCTCCTACCCCAGCGCCCGACCCTCCACCGAACCGGGGCCAGCCCACTCATCCGGATTCCGATTCCCGCCGCGCATGATCACTCGGGCTACGTGGCGTCAGCCAGGAGCCTCCGACACGCGCGCGCGCGACCTCCGATGCGATCGCCCAGTCGGCCCACGACCTCCGCGTCGAGCCCTTCCTCGATCATGCGGGCGCCGAGGTCGCCCACCCGGTCCTCCGCCCCCGCGGCGATGGCGTCGATGCGGCCGATCGTCTCACTCTCGTCGATGCGTAGTGCCTGGCACAGCGCGCGCCAGTGCCGGCCCTGGATGTCCCGGATGCGATACGTGGATCCGATCTTCATGGCGAGGCGGAGCCGCGGAAGCTCCAGACTGGGATACGGAAGTGCGCTGGCCAGGTCGTACAGGGGTGCCAGGCGCACTTGCCCTCGGGCGGCAAGGAGCAGCGAGTAGTTCTTCGCGTGCGCGTCCGTGCCCGCGATGATCCAGTTGTACCCGAGCGCGTCCACGAAGGCCGCGACGTCCTCCATCGGACTGCTCGAGCTCCCCCGCAGTAGCTCGGCGATCTGTCCCGGCGACGGTCCCCCCTCGTTCTGGTACTTCGATGTCGGCTCGATGGCGAGCGCCTGGCACGTGTCCTCTTGATGGAGCCTCAGGATCGGCTGCGACTCCGCGAGCTCGCCCAGGGCCGCCGCCTCCGCCGAGGCTGCCGCTGCCGCCGCCGCCGCCGCCACGTCGCCCTCCCGCGCCGCCCTCGCCGCGGCCGCCGCTG
Source organism: uncultured Planctomycetota bacterium (assembly GCA_963752285.1). Taxonomy (GTDB): domain Bacteria; phylum Planctomycetota; class PLA2; order PLA2; family JAEUHO01; genus CAVVXN01. Next base: position 606,046 of record CAVVXN010000002.1, on the reverse strand, counting down.
CCCTCGCCGCCGCGGCCGCCGCGATCTCTGCGGTGCGGGCCCGGTCGTAGCGCGTGACCACGATGGCCAGCTCGTTGCCGAACCGCCGAACCTCGGAGACGGCGGTCGCCAGCCCGAGCTCTCTCGCCAGGGCCATGCAGAAGTGCTCATTCTCGACGTGCCCCGGGAACTCCCGCAGCGGCGGCTTCAGGATGTGCGTCGTTGGGGTGCGCCCGGATGGAATGCCGAAGCGCTCCCCTTCGAGCAGGAAGGCGGTCTTCGCCTGCGCCCCAGAGAGGCTGAACTGCCCGGTGTCTGACGGGCCGCGCCACGCTCCCCGGTCCTCCCGGAGGAGACGCAGCCGCTCGGCGATTCCCTCGTCGTCGAGCCACTCCACCTGCATGGGCCCACAGCCCAGGACCGCGTCGAGCCGCTCGGTCCGCACGAACTGCACGGCCCCGGCACAGTCTTCCCCTACGTTCGCGATCAGCGCGAAGGCGTTTCGCGCCGAGACCTGGAAGCGCTGCCCCCAACGGCGCAGCACGACCTCGTTGTCGGGCAAGAGTCCCCAGAGGAAGGCCGACACGGGCTTGTGCCCGTGCTCCTGTGCGGCGAGGGGCATCGACAGGGACAGAGGAATGGCGTCCTCGCGTGTGCGCCAGCCATCCGCGTACGTGAACCGCAGCCGCCCGTTGCGGTCACAGATCAGGCGACCGACCTCGTTCCCCCACAGGACGGCGATGAGTTCCTTGGTGCTCACGAGCGTGCTCCACGGGGCTTGCGGTGCGCATCCACGATGCTCCCGAGGTCCACCGCGGCGCCTGGCTGGGACCCAGGCGACGAGGGCGGAGCGCTCCTCTCGGTCCACAACTCGATCCCCAGCACCTCCAGGGTGCGCAGGACCAACTGCATCGCAGCGCGTGGCTTCCCCTTCTCGACCTCGATGATCCACTGGCGGCTGACGCCCACGCGCCTGGCTAGGGCTGCCTGGTCGAGGTCCAGGACCCGGCGCTGCTCGCGGATGGCGGCTCCAAAGTCGGCGGGGGTTCTCAGGCGCATGGCAGCCTCCATGTATTCGATCGCTGACATTCTAGATTGTCGTCGATCGCTGACAACCACGAATGTCAGCGATCGCCTACATCCACAGACTTTTACCTATCATAAGCCTATCTTCTGGGGCTCAATGACGAACTTCCCGCCAATGCGCTCGCAGAACCAATGACGATGTGACCGGTTCTGCAAGCGGCATGGCAATCCGGCGTCCTGGCTACCCGACAGGCGCCGCCGCGGGCCACTGCCCCAGCGGAGCCCAGCCGGCCTCATCTACCCGCCGCGCCACGAGGTTTCCCGGTCTCCCACCGACGATGTTCCGACCCAGGCACGGGATGTCGTCGATGACACCGTCCACCCGCGTGTGGTGGTGGCCGAAGAAGCAGACCCGCGGATTGGCCGCTCGCATCAGATCGTCCAGCCCGGCCGCCTCGCTCGGCCAGTCCCGACCCCGCCTGTGACGCGGGAACACGAACCCCGTACGCGCATCGTGAGTCAGCAGAACGTCCACGCGACCCGCGCCGATCAGTCGGTCGATGTCTTCCCGCGTGTAGTGCCGCTTCGCGTAGCCCTGAAGGGACCTGGTCCGGCGACCGTAGTTCGACGGCCCGTGACAGCCGCCGACGCCCCCCACGGTCACGCCGTCGAGGTCGTGCGTGGCGCCGTTCGGAAGGTAGACCAGGTTCGGGAGGATCTCTGGGTCGTTCTGTCACTCCAACCCGGCGAAGTCCTCGTGGTGGCCCTCGATGAAGAGCGTCTTGCGCGGCGCGGTGCCGCCCCTCGGCATGCCAGGTCGGGAAGTCCCCGGCACCGCCGTGGACCCGCATGGCCGTGTCCACCGCCAGCACGAGCGTCTCGGCGTCGGTCTTCGAGCGCGTTGCCGCCTTCGCCTCGGACGAGCTGGTCCGTTCTGGTTCCCAGCGGCGCGCTGACGACTTCCATGGGCAGGTCCGGGAAACGACCCGACGCACGGGCCAGGAGCCCGTCCGGCGAATCGTCGTCCGGCTTTGCGACGTAGCCCGTGCCCCACAGATCGTTCATGGAGACGGCGAGGCGCCGGCATACGTTCGATTCCCAGGCTTGCCGTCGGTTCACCGGACCGCGCGACTCCCCCGACGACGGCCCACGCGTTCACCGCGGGCCCTCCGGTGCCGTCCCTACGGGCGCAAGATCGATGAGAACGTCCTCCCCCGGTTGGGCGACGCCGTGCCCTTCCCATCGCTGCCCATCCTGCGTTGTGGCGGCTTCGAGCCCCACACGGATCCCGACGGGGAGCCCGCCCAGTGCGAACGAGCCGTCGGCCGCCATCGGCACGGAGGTGGCCTCGCCCTGGACTCGCGCCCGGACGCGGACGGAAGCTCCCACGGGGCCGCCGTTCACGCGCCCGGTGACGGTTCCGGCCTGCGCGGGGAGCAGTCTGACCTCCTGCCCCTCCGCCGCCGTGAAGAAGGTCAGGGCGCAATGGCCGGACTCACCCTCCGGCAGATAGAGGGCGTAGCGCGCCCCGGAGACCAGGGGCGGAAGCCGACCCTGGCCCGTCGCCGGGAGAGCCACAACGCCGCTTGTCGGCATGTCGGGGCGGGCTTGCCCGTCCATCCGCGTGAGCACGAGCCGCATGCGCGCCCACGACGCCGGACGGCGCGCGTCCAGACGGAACTCGATGGTCACTCCGCGCGAAACTACGAGGGACACAGGAATTTCGGCGCGCGCTGGAACTGGCGTCGAACCCAGGTCCCACTCGCAGAACGCGTTGCTCCACAGGTCGCACGGAGGGACTGCCACCACCTCCGCCTCCGCGTCGGAGGTGACCTCCATCTCGAAGCGGCCCGACTCGTCGGCCGCCGCAAACCCAGCCCACGCACCTGCGGCCCGGAGGAGCACGAGGGCTCCCGGGTAGGATGCACCGGCGTCGTCCCGTACGACGCCCCGGATCAGCAAGCGCGTGCCGAGCCGTAGTTCCCCGCCCTCGGCGATCCACGGGTCGAGGTGGAGGGTCGCTCCCTGCTCGCTCGTGCCCTGCACCGTCAACTCGTAGACGGCGCCGGGCACCAGGTCGGCAACGACGACCTGGCCGTGCTCGTCCACACGGGCGCGGTGGTCCTCGACCTCGTTCAGGAGCCTCCGAGACGCAGTCACGAAGGCTCCGTTTGCCGGTTGGCCGTCGTGCGCGAGCACCGTCAGGACGAAGTTGGCCCGGCGCACCAGAGGCAGCACAACGAGTTCCCCGCCGGGACGAGCCTCCACCGGCGAGACGAGACCCACGCGAGCGGCGCTGCCGGCACGCACGGCCAACTCCACGTCCGCATCCCCGGCGCTCGGGATCTCGAAGGCCCCGTCCGCGCGGCTGGTGGATTCGCCGATCGCGATCCTGTCACCGTCGAGGCTCGAAGTGCCCAGGGCGACGACACGGAATCCCCCGGGATCCGCTCCAGCCGGCACCGACACCCGCCCCTTCAAGCTGCGTCCCGCCGGAAGGACGACCTCGACCTCCCGATCGGTCCTCCGCAGGGGACCGACCCGCGCCGGACCGTACGGGAGGGTTGCCCCCTCGGCGCCCCTGGGGTCCACGACCTCGATCTCGAGGCCCTCGGCACCCTCCTCCCCCAGGAGGTCGATCTCCTTGCCTGGTGCCCAAAGCCCCTCGCCGGACTGCCACGGGGCCTTCCAGCGAATGGCGGCCAGCGTCACCACGCCGCCGTCATGACCTCGGACGAGGACCCGAACGGCGCTGGGAACCGAGGCGTCCCCGTTCAGTACCAGACGAACGTCGCGCGCACCCGCCTCCGCGATCACCTCGGCCCGTGCCGCTCCGCGCTGGGCCGAGAGCGACCACTCGCTCCGCGCCAGCCCGCCGAACCGAAACCGGCCGTCTTCGCCGGTTGTCGCGCTCCGGTACTGCTGATTGCTTCGGCGACGCTCTGCGGAAACGATCACCCCCGCCACGGGAGCACCCGCGGCGTCCATCAGTCGGCCCGTGATCTCCAGGCCCGGCTCCAGCGAGACGCCCAGGGGCCGGTCGTCCTCTGCGGCGACGTGCACTTGGATCGCCTGGGGCGACTCGGGATCTCTCACCTCAACCCGCAGATCGCGCCTGGGAAAGGGCCCGGCCACCCACTGGCCGGAGCGGCCCACGGGGGCGACCACGTGCAGGTACTCGCCCCATCCGCGCTCGTCATCGCACGTCACCGTGACCCTCGCCCCCAGGGCCGGCAATCCACCGCGCTGAACGTCGGCCGCAAGCCATCGGGCCGGGGTCAGCCGGACGAGGACAAGACGACCATCGACCTCGTCGGACCCTGCAGGCACCGTCACGGGAACACCCATGTAGCCGGGGGCGGACGCGGTCACCTCGACGGGGACGCGCGCCGCAACGGTGGGAATCCGGAACGTGCCGTCCGGATCCGAGCGGACCGCCTGTTCCTCCGCCGGCGCGTCGTCCATCCCGTGCCCGACGAAGTCGATCGGCGAAACCTCCCACCGGAGCAGCGCCCCCGAAACGGGTGCCCCTTCGTCGTCCACGACGCGCCCGACCAGCGAGCCGGCCCTGCTCAACGTTGCCTCCACACGGGCCTCGCCACCCGGCGGAACCTGGATCAGGTCGTCGCCCCTCGGCGGCCCGCCTGCGCCCGAGAGACGCTGGACCGCGAAGCCGGCACCCAAGGCCAGCAGCCATGCCGGGCCTGCCTCGACGTCGTCGAGGACGAACGCCCCATCCGCTCCCGTGCGCGTCGCCCCGGAGCGCGGCACGAGGTACCCGGTGTCCCCGCTCAGAGCCCGCACGGCGACACCCACCGCCGGTGTCCCGTCGGGCGCCCGCAGGCGGCCGCGGATCTGTCCCCGGCGAGCGACCGTCTTGAGCGCGAGGACGGACTCCTCGCCATCGACCTTGACCCCGGTCCACACCGGATGGAACCCCGGCGCAGCCACACGCGCCGGGCAGACGGTCCCCGGGTCCGCCCGAAACCGCATACGGCCCTCGGCGGACGTGGTCCCGCCCGCAATCCACCCGTCGCCTTGAAGCACGACGCGGGCCCCTGCTACGGATCTGCCCGCCTCGTCCACGAGGTGCAGCATGCGTGCCGGACGTGCCCTGATGGATCCCGTGGCGTGAGCGACCGCATCGGCTTCCCGATCCGGCGCTATCCGGATCGTCGCCACGACCTCCCAACTCGCTTGCGGTTGCCCGGCAAGGAGTCGCCAGTCGCCAACCGGCACGAGGTCCAACCGGAAGCGCCCATCGGCGTCGGTAGCCGCTTGGCGAACAGCGATGGCAGGGATTGCCGGCTCCGCCCCCGGCCCCGCGTCCGGGGCGCCGACCAGGACCGAACCCTGGAACGGCGCGCCGTCCCGCCCAACGACGGAGCCTTCCACGGACGCAGCGTGACCCAGGGCGACGGGGACACCGACAAACTGACCGACCTCGACCGAGACGATCGGCGCCCACCCAGACGTTCCCTCTTCACCGCGGGCCTCGACCGCGTAGGTCCCCGGCGCGAGCGCGGGAAACACGAATGCGCCACGACCGTCCGTCCGCGAGAAGGCGACAGGCGACGCCGTGGACTCGAGGTGATCCAACAAGGCGAAGCTGTGCCGCACCTGGTCAGCGTCCGCCATGGAGCCGGCGTACGTCACGCCGCGGTACAGCAGCACGGAGGCCCCGGGCACTGGCCTCCCCTCGTGGAGCACAGTCCCCCAGAGGCCTGAGGGCGGTTCTGCCTCAGCCCGATCCTCGCCGTGCGCGGGATCCAAACCGACTGCGAGTGCGAGGAGAACAAGGCCGACCCATCTGCCGCGTCGCGCGATCGGTCGAAGGTGGAGCACCCAGGCCAGTCTACCCAAGCGCCCTCGTCTCCAGGCAATGCCGGGCCGATGGACAGGTGCCACGACAGCGGTCTTTCCGCAACCGGCGGCGGCCCGAAGACGCGGATGCGCAAGCTCCGACCCGGCGATCAGCTCGGGTGACAGGTCGCGCCCCCTTCCACGGATCCCATCTCATTGCCCTTGCCCGGTGCGCGGAACTCGGCCCCGAACGGGTACTGCCCACGGAAGCCCTCGAAGGCCTGCGTGATCTCGCGGTCCCGGCCGCGCAGGATCTTCTTCACCACCAGCGAGGTGTTGTCGAACACCGCGCGCTCGGTGACGCCCCCGAAGAACGCGAACGAATCCGCCACGCCGTCCAGCATGCACTCCAGGCGCTCCACCGCATAGGCCTTCGCGAAGTAGGCACTGCTGCAGGGCAGCGACGTCACGAGGAACTTCACCTTCCGCAGCTCGCCGGCTACGACCGCCCAGGACTCGCCAAAGTCCCCCTCGAGCGTGTGCCGCGGCGGGTGCGTGCGATGAACGAACGCCTCCCTCCGAAAGAGCCGGGCACGCAGGACCTCCTGGACCGCTCACCCCGCCAGGGGGTCCCTTCTCAGGGGGCCGCAAGGTCCGTTTTCAGAATGCCGCCGCCACCGGTCCGGCGCGGAGCGCACACCCCCGGCCAGGCGACGGGCCGGAGGGCGCGCGGTGCCGGCACGGCTTCGCGGGGCGCGCTCGTCGGCGCGTACCATGTCCAAGCATCATCGAGTCCGCGAGGGGACGGTCCGCGCTCATGCCGCACCGCGTCGTCGCCATGTACGAGGGTCAACCCGTGGGTCGCTTCCACGGCCCATTCGCCTCGCACGTCGCGGTGATCGTGCTGCCCAACGGTCGCATCCAATGCCGCGGCTGGGGCCTCCGCGTCGATGCCGAGGCGGCGTTCGAACGGGCCTGCAGCGTGGAGGAGGATCTCCTCTACGCCGCGGTCCACGAGACCCAGCTGGACGACGGGAGCGGTCGGCCGCTCCTGCGGATGGTCCCCCACGCGCCGCCGCGGCGCCGGCGGAAGGCCTCTCGACGGCCGCCGGGCGTGCCCGCACGAAGGACACGCCGGTAACTCACGGGGCGGGCCCCCGGTAGTCGGTGGCGGTCTTCGGCACCCCGCCGACTCCGTCCTGCGCAGGGCTGAGCAGGTGGCGTCCGTCAGACGGCCCGAGGCCGGTCCGGACCGCGACCCGGCGCCCGCGTTGACGAACCGGGCCCGGTGCTCCTGCGAGAACATGAGCTCGCCCTTGTCGCGGCGCGCGACCAGGAGCTCCTCGGGCGGGATCCTCGGGTTGACGCGCGAGTACAAGGGCCACGAGGTCCGCGTGCGCGTACTCGAGGACGGCTTCGAGTACGAGGGGCAGCCGTACACGTCGATAGCGCCGTCGCGAAGGCGGTCACGGGATCGAACTGGAACGGGCGGCTCTCGCGGGGAGACGACGGCGGAGGACGGATCCGAAGGCGCAGAGTCTGGGCACGGGCATCGAGGTCCACTCCGAGGAGTCCGGGTGAAATCCCGGGGGGCTCCCGGGCCCATTCCCGGGCGAGGACCGTGCCGCCTGGGCCCCCGAGCGCGGGGTGGCGTGTCGTCGGGTCACCGTCGTGCGTGCGCCGTGCGCGGGTCGTCCGATCGTCGTACGTCACAGGCGGACACCGGAGCCAGATCGCCAGGGGGCCCAATCGACCGCGCCGTATGCGTGCATTCTCGATCTCTCGAGGTCGCACGGGACACGTGACCTGGAGCGATGGGCGAGGCGGGAGTCGAACCCGCATGGCCTCGCGGCCCGGGGATTTTAAGTCCCCTGCGTATACCAGTTCCGCCACTCGCCCGGACCGACCCGAAGCCCCAAGTACATCGCCCTTCCCGTTCCGCCGCAAGCGTTTGCGCCGGCTCGTGGGCAACCGATGGCGGGGCCGCGTCCATGGCTGATGGCGGCGGCCACATCAGGGGATCTCCGGGCGAAGTCGGCGACGAGGGCTTCGGCGGGTGTTTCATGCCGGTCGCATGCAACGCGTGGCGGTCCTCGGATGCGGTGGTGCCGGGAAGTCCCGGCTCGCGCGGGAGATGGGCCGGCGGCTCGGGCTTCCCGTCGTGCATCTCGACGTGCACTACTGGCGACCCGGCTGGGTCCCCACCCCGGGCGAGGCGTGGGAGCGGATCCAGGCGGACCTCCTGACCGGGGACGCCTGGATCGCCGACGGGAACTACGGAGGCACGCTGCACCTCCGCTTCGCGCGCGCCGACACCGCCGTGTTCCTCGACTTCGGTCGCCTCGCCTGCTACCGCGGCGTGCTCACGCGCTGGCTCCGCGGGCGGGGCCGCGTCCGGCGCGATCTCGCCGCGGGGTGCCCGGAATGCTTGGATCTCGAGTTCCTCCGCTGGATCTGGGGTTTTTCCCGCCACAGCCGTCCTCTCGTCCTCACGGCGCTGGCGAGCTTCGCCTCGCGTGGGGGCCGGGTCGTCGTCCTCCGGAGCCGCCGCGCGGTGGCGTCGTTCGTCGAGACGCTCGTCCCGGGGACGAACCCCGTCTCTCGGCCCCTCGGTCCCTCGTCCCGAGCGACCTCCGCGAACCGACGGCGAATCGCGACCCGGACGCTCGATCTCACGAGGCCGGCAAGCCGCCGGAACGAAACGAGGCGCCGGTAGCCCGCGAAGGCAATGCTGCGCGTGCGGGAAGGAGAGGGTCCTCCCCTCTCAACGGCCCGGCGCGCCCGGTCGCGAGCTCGCCGGGATCGTGGCCTGGTCCAGCCCGCGCAGCAGGTCCCTCAGGGCGGCCGTCCCCGCCGGAAGGTCCTTCGCGTCCGTGCTCCGTAGCGCGCCGATGGCCCGGTCCAGCGTGTCGTCCAAAAGGGTCCAGGTGGCCGGATCCCGGGGTCGGAGCGCGGCTTCGCGGGCGTCCCAGGCGGCCTCCAGGTCGGTGAGCCTGGCCACGGCCCGAGGCGTCTCCTTGGCCTCGAGCAGCTCGATCGTCTCCCGCGCCAACGCCACGAACGGGGCCGTCTCGGTCGCGGTGTATGCGGCAGCGGGTTTTGTGGCTGCGGCCACGGGGGCCGCAGGAAGCGCGGGGGGCGCTCCCGGGTCGGGCTCGAGACCCAGGGACGCCCGATCCAGCCCGGCGATCAGCTCCTCGAGCGCGGCGCGGCCCCGCGGGAGGTTCGTCCGGCTGCCGCGGAGGGCCGCGATGGCCCGGTCCAGGATCACGTCCAGCACCCGCCAGGTCGCCGGTCCCTTGGGCCGGAGCAGATCCTCCTTGGCGTCCCAGGCGCCCTCGAGCGCGGTGATGTGGGCCACGACCTCGGCCCGATTGCCGTCGTCGATCGCCGTGATCGTCGCCCGGGCCATCGTCTCGAACCGAGCGGCCTCCCGAACGTCCAGCATCGGCGCCGGGACCGTGCGCGGACCCTTCGCCGCGGTCGCGCTCGCGCCGTTCCCCGGGCGGGTCTCGCTCACCGCACCGGGCGGCGCAGCCGGGTTCCGGGTCGGGGACCGGCCACAACCGATCAGTGCGAACGCCAACGCCCCGAGCCATCCCATCCCGGCTGTCACCCGACGTACGTGCATCCCTCGCTCCTTTCCGGGGGCTTCGAGCCGCTCGTCCCAAGCCCACCGCGCGATCGCCCCGGAACCTACCCTCGCTGCCTGAAGCCAGGATGAACCACGCTCGCTGCCCGCCCCGCCTCCGCGGCGCGGTCTTGACGTCAGGCCTGCGGGCGCGGCGCCCTGCGGCCGGCGCGCAGGGCGGCCATCAAGCCCGGCAGCACGGTCAGCACGAGGGGAAGCTGCACGACGAGGCCCGAGATGATGGCGATCGCGAGCGGTCGGAGCATCGCCGCACCGCGGCCGAGACCGAGCGCGAGCGGAAGCAGCGCGAGGATCGCGGCGAAGGTCGTCATCGCGATGGGGCGCATCCGGTTCGTCCCGGCCCGGATCAGCCGATCGAACGCGGGGAGATCGGGGTCCAGGGTCTGGTGCTCCGAGAAGTAGAAGATCGAGACCTCGGTGACGATGCCGACGACCATGGTCATGCCCATCATCGCGGTGATGTCCAGATCGGTCCCGGTCAGGAGGAGACCCGTGAAGACGGCCGCCACGGCCAGCAGGGTCGTGACCATCATGGAGAGCGCCACCCGGTAGCTCTCGTAGAGGAAGAGGAGGAGGACGAAGACCAGGAGGACCGCGGCGACGAACACCGTCAGCAGGCCGCGAAAGGCGATCTGCTGCTGCGCGTAGAGACCGCCGAGCCGGTAGTAGACGCCCGGGGGCAGCAGGCCGGGGCGGTCGAGGACGGCCTTCACGTCCCGGACGGTGGAGCCGAGGTCCCGCCCCGTGATGCGCCCCGTGACGGCCACCATGCGCTTCAGGTCCTCCCGCATGATCTCGGGCTGCCCGGTCAGAACCTGGATCGTCGCGACGCGGGAGAGGGGGAAGACGTGTCCGTCCGGCGCACGGATGCGGAGGCGTGCGATCTCGTCCCGCCGGCCTCGCGCCTCCCGCGGGATCCACACCCGCACGCCGACCATCTTCGGCCCCTTGCGGATGGAGGTCGTCACCACCCCGTCGAGGAAGCTCCCGAGCGCCGACGTGATGTCGTCGGGCTTCATGTCTTCGAGTGCCGCCTTCGTCCGGTCGACCCGGATCTCGAGCGCGTCCCCTGCCACCACGACGCCGTCGAAGACGTCGACGACGCCCGGCACGCTCCCGATCGCGTCCGCGACCTTCGGGGCGAGGTCGGAGAGCAGCTTCCCGTCGTCCGAGAAGAGCTTGATCTCGATCGGCTGGGGGACGGCCGTCAGGTCGCCGATCAAGTCCTCCATCAACTGGGCCATCTCGATGTCGAGGCCGGGGATCGATCGCTCGATGCGCGCCCGGACGTCGTCCATCACCTCCTCGATCCCCCGGCGCGGCGTCGGCTTCAGGCGAACGAAGAAGTCGCCGTTGTTCGCCTCGGTCAGTGCGCCGCCGAGCTGGAGGCCCGTCCGCCGCGAGTAGGTCGCGACCTCCGGGGTGTGACGGAGGATGTCCCCGATCTGGCGGACCATCCGATCCGTCTCGTCCAGGCTCGTCCCGGGGGCGGAGAGCGTGTCGATGATGAACCCGCCCTCGTCCATGGGAGGCATGAAGCCCGTCCCGACCGCGCCGTACGAGGTCCACCCGAAGTACGCGAGGGGGACGACGAGGAGGAGGATCAGCACGGGGAAGCGCAGAGCGATCCGCAGGATGCCTCCGTAGGCCCGGTGGAAGAAGCGCGTGATCGCGCCCGCCTCCTCCTGTTCGGTGTCCTTCGGCCGGAGCAGGTGGAGCGCGAGGATCGGCACGGCGAGCCAGGCGGTCAGAAAGGAGATGACGAGGCTCGCCGCCATCGTGAGGGACAGGGCCTTGAAGAACGCGCCCGTCACACCGGAGAGGAAGGCGAGGGGCGCGAAGATGACGATCGTGGAGGCCGACGACCCCGCCAGTGGGCGCGTGAACTCGGCCGCCGCCGTCATCACCCCTCCTCGGTGGTCGCCGCGCATGCCTCGCACGCGCCGGATCACGTGCTCGATCATCACGATCGCGTCGTCGATGATCAGGCCGACCGCGGCCGCCATCCCCCCCAGCGTCATGATGTTGAAGCTCATGCCGAGGACGCTCAGCAGCAGCACCGTGGCGGCGAGCACCATCGGCACCGTGATCGCCGCGATGAAGGTGACCCGGAGGTTCCGGAGAAAGAGGAGGAGGATCAGCGCCGCGAGGACCACGCCGACGACCACCATGTCGCGCGTGGTGTCTGCCGAGGTCAAGATCAGCTCGCTCTGGTCGTACCAGTTCGCGACGCGCACGTCCTTGGGCAGCGTCTTCTCGATGACGTCGAGCTTGGCGCGCGCCTCGTCGGCGATCGCGACGGTGTTGCTGCCCGGCTGCTGGTAGACCTGGAAGAGCACCGCGTCGTGTCCGTCGGCGGTCACGCGCGTCCATTGCGGCTCGATTCCCCGGCTCACCGTCGCGATGTCGGAGAGCCGGACCAGGCCGTCCTTTCCCGTGCGGAGGACGGTGTCGCCGACCTGCTCGAAGCTCGCGAACTGGGTGTCGGCGAGCACGAGGTAGAGGCGCGCGTTCTCTTCCATCCTCCCGACCGCCATGATCACGTTCGAGGCGGAGAGCGCGTCGGCGACGTCGGCCAAGGTGAGACCGTACGAGTCGAGGCGCGCGGGATCGACGGTGACGCGGTACTCCTCGACCGCCCCGCCCTGGACCTCCACGCGCGCGACCCCCGTCACCGTCGAGAGCACGGGGCGCACCTGGTAGAGCGCGATGTCGCGGAGGCTCGAGAGCGACTCCTGGTCGGAGACCAGGCTGTAGCCGAGGACGGGGAAGACCGTCGGGTCCATCCGGCGGACGTCGAAGGAGACCCCGGCGGGGACGGAGGCCATCGCCTGGCCGACGGCCGACTCCACCTGGAGCATCCCGGCGACCATGTCGACGCCCCAGTCGAAGTTGATCGAGATCTCCGAGCTTCCGCGACTCGTGGCCGATCGGACGCTCCGAACGCCCGGCACGGCCCGCACGGCCTCCTCGATCGGCCACGTCACCTCGATGGCCATCCGCTCGGCCGGGCGATCGCCGGCGTCGAGCTCGACCACGACCCGCGGGAAGTCGACCTTCGGGAAGAGGCTCACGGGCAAGGACAGGCTGCTCGCGAGACCGCCGATGCCGAGGATGGAGAGGAGGAAGAGGATCGACCGGTGGTGGTGCTGCACCCAGTCCGTGAACCTCATCGGGCGGGCTCCGGCTCCACCGGCATGCCGTCCTGGAGCTCGGCGTTGCCCTCGACGACGACCTCGTCCCCCACCTGGAGCGCGTCGGAGAGGACCTGGATCCGGTCGGACGTGGCGATGCCGGTCGCGACCTCGTGCCGCACCGCCTTCCCGTCCCGAACCGTGAAGAGCACCGGCGTGCCCTCCACCGGACGGACCGCCGCGCGGGGAACGATCAAGCCCTCCGCGACCTCTACCGTCAGCGTCCCGCGGACGTAGGCGTTGAGCAGGAGACGCGCGCCGGCCGCGGGGGCGACGAAAACGTCCACGAGGCGCGTGGCGGGGTCCACGCGTCGCGTGATCAGGCGGATCGTCCCCTTCACCGTCTGGTTCCCGGGCGCGTCGACGGGGTCGAGCCGCACCTCCTGGTCCCGGTGGAGCCCCCGGACGTCCTCGGCCTCGATCCCCAGCCGGACGAGGATCCGGTCCTCCCCCACCTCCGTGAGCAGCGGCGCGCCGGCGCCGACGATCCCGCCGGGCTCGGCCCGGAGATCGTTCACGACCGCGTCCTCTGGGGAAGGGAGCGTGACGACGCCGTCGATCCCCCGCTTCTTGAGGCTCTCGAGCTTCCGCTCCGCCGTGCGAAGCGCCTGCTGCGCGGTCAGCACGTCCTCGCGCGTGGCGAGCTTCATCTCGAGTCGCTGCTGGACGAGGCCGCGCGCCGCCTGCGCCGCGTCCCGCTCGCCCGTCGCCTGCTCGAGCTCGAGCGCGGCGTCGGGGCTCGGCTCGAGCTCCACGAGGGGGGCGCCCTTCGCCACGACCTGCCCACCGGCCACGAGCACCTTCCGCACGCGGCATTCGTACGGCACGCTGACGGCGGTCGTCTCCCCGAGCGCGGCGACCACGGTGCCGTAGGCTTCGACGTCCTCTTGGAGGGTGCCGCGCTCGATCTTCACCACCTTCACGCGCGCGACGACCCGCGCCGCGTCGGTGGCGCCCGCGGCGGCCGGGGCCGGCGCCGAGGCGGCGTCCGCGCCGCCGGGGTCGGCGCCCTGGAACGTCGTCGGGCTCGACCTCGACGAGCGGCCGCGTGTGCCGTAGCGGGCGCCGGCCCAGGCGCCCACCGCGGCCGCGGCGAAGACGACGAGCACGACCCAGAGCGCGCGACCGCTCACTTCGGCGCCTCCTTCGGCGCCGCGGGCGCGGCGGGGAGGCCGGTCGCGGGGAGACGGTAGAGGCCCGTGGCCAGCTCCAGCGCCACCTGGGTCTCCCCGAGCTCCTGCCGCAGCGCCAGCACGTCGATCTGCTTCCGCGCGAGATCGCTGACGGCCGTGTAGTAGCTCAGCACGTCCGCCTGGCCACGGTCGAGCGCCGCGCGGTAGGTCTGGACGAGGTCCCGAAGGCCCGGCTCCGCGGCCTTCGCGGCCGCGATCTGCCCGGCGAGCGAGACCGCGGCGTTCTCGAGCTGGGCGAGGTCGCTCCGCGTCTCGAAGACCCGCGCGACGTACTCGTCGTAGAGCATCTTCCGCGTGGCGCGCTCGGAGGCGATCGCCGCCTGGTTGCGATCGAAGAGGGGGAGCTCGATGGTGAGCCCGACGCCCACCGTGCCGACGCGCCCGGTGTCCCGGGCTCCGTTCAAGCCGAAGCTGACGGCCGGGAACTGCGCGAGGACGGCGGCCCGCACCGCCGCCTCCTGGCTCTCGTAGCCGAGGCGCAGGGCGACGAGGTCGAGGCGCCGGCGCTCGAGCCCGGAGAGCAGCGCTGCTTCGGGCGGGAGGTCGAGGCGCTCGGGGAGCGTGTCCACGCTCCCGAGCGTGAGCCGCGCAGTCGCGGGGAGACCGAGCGCGCGGTTCAGCGAGAGCCTCTCGTCGCGCGCCGTCCGCTCAAGCTCGAGGCGCGTGGCCGTGGCCTCGTGGAAGGCCGCCCGGGCGGCGGCGAGGTCGAGCCCCGTGAGCTGGTGGGCGTCCACGGCCTTCTGGACGACCTCCAGGTTCCCCCGAAGCGTCTTCTCGACCCCCCGCGCCAACACGACCCGGCCTTCCGTGCCGATGACCTTCCAGACCTCGCCCTTCGCGGCGCCCGCGGCCTGCCACTCCGCCCACGCGATCTCGAGATCGACCGAGCGCGCGGACGCGCCGGCCTGCTGGCGCCTCGCACCGCGCGTGACCAGCTCCTTCAGGTCCATCGAGAGGCCGGTGCCGAACGCGGTGGTCGTGTCCTCGGTGAGCCCGAAGGACGGGACGTCGAAGCTCGTGTCGAGCGTGGGGTTGGGCAGCAGCCCGGCATCGAGGACCTGGGCGCGGGCCACGGCGCGTCGGTCGCGCTGGGCTCGGAGCCCGGGGTTCAAGAGCACGGCGAGGACCCCGGCCTCGTCCGGCGAGAGGCCGTCCCGCTCGTCGAGGGCGACGGCCGGAAGCAGCGGGTGAACCAGCGTCGCCGCCCGCACGCGGAGCT
This sequence comes from uncultured Planctomycetota bacterium, assembly GCA_963752285.1. Taxonomy (GTDB): domain Bacteria; phylum Planctomycetota; class PLA2; order PLA2; family JAEUHO01; genus CAVVXN01. The sequence goes on along the minus strand of CAVVXN010000002.1, from coordinate 590,980 downwards.
CGGACGGCGAGGGGCTCGCCAGCCCGCGCTCCACGCCGGCGTCGTCGAGCGGGAGCGGTCGGTAGTGTTGGCATCCGGTCCCGGCGGCCAGGCACAGCACGAGGACCGGCATCGTCTGCGTCATGGGCCCTCCGCCGGGGGCGGACGCGGGCACGCCCGAGGTCGGGCCGGGTCGGGTCCGCATCACCCGCCGAGCCTCCTCCACGGATCGTGTACGCGCACGCCCGGAGTCACGCTCCCAACATCGCTCGACTGGCCGGCCGGACGCCGGCACGCGTTCGCCACTCGACTCGCGGCACCGCCGGGACATTCGGCCGGCGGCGCGTCGAGGGCCGAATCGTAGGGAAGCGACATGAAGTCGGCATGAAGTGGCCCGCCGGTCCGGAGACGGGCCATCGCCGGCTCCCGTGGCGGGGGGATCGATCACGTCGGGGCGGACCGGGGCGGCGCGCGCCGGGCGAGCGCGGACGCCGCGACGATCCCGGTGAAGAGCAGGGCCACCGCGGGACGAAACCAGTACTGCCGGCTCCCCCAGATCTCGTAGCTCAGCGCACAGGCGTACGCCATCGCGACGAACGTCGCTCCGAGGAGGACGTCACGGCGATCGAGGAGGGCCCGGACGAGGAAGATGCCGAAGGCAGGCGCGAGCAGCACGTAGGTCGGCCCCTCGGTCTTCGGGTTGAAGAGGGTGAGGTAGCAGACGGCGAGGGCGTACGTCACGAGCGCAACTCTGGTGAGGTCGGGCCGTCGCGCCACGTGGAGGGACAGCGCGAGGGTGACGATCGCGGCGATCCCGCGCATGGCCGTGAGCGCGGACGGCGCGAGGTGGAGAGCGAAGCCCGTCTCGAGAAGTCCGCGGATGTCGTAGTAGGAGGTCGGTGGCGCGTTCGCGACGGCGATCTTGTGCGCGAAGTGGGCGTACTGCGTGGTGGCGTAGGACGCAGGCGCAACCGCATAGGGCACGAGGAAGAGCACCGCGAGGCCCACGCCGACCCGGACGAGCATCGCGCGCGGATGGGACGCCACCGCGAGCAAGAGCAGAACGACGGCCAGGGGCTTCACGGCGAGGGCGAGGACGAGGGCCACGGCCGCCGACGTCCACCGCCGGGTGCCCAGCGCCGCCGTCCCCAGCAGCATGAACGCCGTCATCAACGAGTTGAGCTGCCCTTCCCGGTCGCTCTGGCCGGCGAGCGGCAGGCAGACCAACGTGAAGAGGAGGAACCGCGCCCCGAACCGGCGGCGGTCACCGAGGGCGGCCACGCACGCCAGACCGATCGTGAAGAGCACCCCGGTGACGGCCCGCAGCAGCAGCTCGCCGAGGGTGAGCGACCCCCAGGTGAAGGGCGTGTAGAGGATGGCGGACTGGGGAAGGTAGAGGAAGCCGCGGTCGTTGAACGGCAGGTACATGTCGGCCCGCTGCCACCACGCCAGGCTCGCGTGCCGGTAGACGTGCGACGCGATCCGGTACGTCGGGTCCCGTGCGAGCGAGATCGCGACGACCACGCCGAGGACCACGATGTAGACGACCCACGCGGTGCAGGCCGCTCGTGCCAGGTGTCGATCGCCGGGGACGCGGAGGCGCCACCTCCGTCGGTGTCCTCCCGCTCCGGCGTACGACACCGCGCCCGTGCTCGCCCCGTCGCCCATCGCGTTCTTGGCTCCGAGCCGACTGACCGCATCGCTCGTCTACGGCGCTCCACCACGTCGTGTTGGAGCGCGCCAGGACGAATCATGTGCACGCGTTTCGTGGGCGACCGGCTTCATGTTGACTTCATGTTGACCCGCTACGCTTCGGAGCTCCCTTCTTCGGGCAACGCCTCGGCCCGAGTGGGCGAGGCGCGGACGGGCGACGCGTGCTCGTCGCCTGCAAGGATCCCGTGGGGATGGTTCCGCTCCGGCCGAACGTCGTCCCCGTCTCCGGGATCGCCGAGCCGGAGGTCGATCTCGGCGGCAAGCCCGTGGGCCTCGCGGGGACGGAAGGCGCAAGGCGTATCTCGCCATCCTCACGTCGGCGTGTCGAGCACCCTCAGGCGGAGCACGAAGGTCGTCCCCGTGCCCTCCTCGCTCTTCACCTCGATCCGTCCGCCGTGCGCGCGCGCGATCTCGTCGGCGATCGCGAGCCCGAGCCCCGTCCCGCCCGTCCGGCTCGAGCGCGCGCGGTCCACGCGGTAGAAGCGCTCGAAGACGCGTGGCAGCTCGTCGGCCGGGATGCCGGGGCCGTGGTCCTCGACGGCGAGGAACGCCTCGCCGCCCTGCACACCCGTCGTGACGACCACCTCCTTCCCCCCGCACCGTGGACGAGCGCGTTTGCGAGGAGCGCGCCCGCGAGCGAGGCGAGCTCGGCCGCGTCGCCCCGCGTCGGCGCCGCCCTCGCGTCGAGGCGCACGTCGAGCTCCCGCTCGCGGGCGAGCGGGGCGAGGTCCTGCACGACGCCAGCGGCGACCACCGCGAGGTCCACGGGTCGTCGCTCTCTCGCCAGCGCCGAGGCGTCGGCGCGCGCGAGCGTCAGGAGGTCCTCGACGAGCGCGCCCATGCGGCGCGCCGCGTCGTGACAGGTCGTGAGCGCCTCGCGATACGACGCTCCGTCGCGCGTGTGCCGAAGGGCCCACTCCGCGCTCGACTGGATCACCGCGAGCGGGGTTCTGAGCTCGTGAGAGGCGTCGGCCGTGAAGCGGGCCTGCTGCTCGACGGCCGCCTGCAGGCGGTCGAAGGCGTCGTTCAGGGTCACGGCGAGGCGCCCGAGCTCGCTCTCGGTGCGCCCCAGGTCGATGCGTTCGGAGAGGTTCGAAGCGGAGATGCGCGCCGCCGCCTCGCTGATGCGCTCGATCGGGCGGAGCAGGCGACCGACGAGCCACCACCCGCCGAGGAGGGCGAGGCCGAACGCCGCCGCACCGGAACCGACGATCGACCAGAGGAGCTCTCGAAGTTCGTGCTCCTCGTGGCTCGTCGAGCGCCCCGCCACGACGCGCGTGCCCGCGGGGCCCACGGCGGCGAACTCCCGGAGCCCGCCGGGAGCGCGCGGTCCCAGCGGTATGGGCGCAAGGCCCCGCGGGACGCCTCGGCTCTGCCGAACGACCGCGCCCTTCGCGTCGAAGACCGCGAGGTAGGGCGCCTGGCCGTCTCGGCGGTCGTACTCCGGGCCGAAGGCGCCCGACGCGTCGATCCGGTAGTCGTCCTCGGCGTCCGACTCCACCGCGGCGGCGCCGGCGGTCGCTCGCGTGCGAACCTCGTCCTCGACGGCGCGGAGCGTCGTGCGGCGTTGCCGCTGGTACAGAGCGCCCCCGAACCCGCCGATCACCACGAGGAGGATCACGGCGTAGGACCCGAGCAGCGTCCCTCGGAGAGACCCCGACCCGAGACGCCAACGCGGGTCACGACTCATGGGATCCGATACCCCTGGCCGCGGCGCGTCTCGATGAGGTCCCGTCCGAGCTTCCGCCTGAGGTTCGCGACGTACACGTCCAGCACGTTCGAGAACGACTCGGCCCCGTCGTCGTAGAGGTGTTCGTAGATCTCGGAACGCGAGACGAGCTCGCCGCGGCGGAGCGCGAGGAGCTCGAGGAGCGCGTACTCCTTCGCAGCGAGCGGCACGTCTTCGTCACCGCGCGCGACGGTGCGCGCTACCGTGTCGATGCGGAGGTCGCCGATCTCGAGCACGGGGTACGGCTTCGCGGCCGCACGCCGGACGAGGGCGCGGAGCCGGGCGAGGAGCTCCGCCAGGGCGAACGGCTTCGTCAGGTAGTCGTCGGCACCGAGGTCCAGCCCGCGCACGCGGTCCGAGAGCGCGTCCCGAGCGGTCAGGACCAGCACGGGCGTCGCGAACCCGCTCTCTCGAAGCGTTCGAAGGATCGCCCACCCGTCCACCTCGGGCAACATCAGGTCGAGCACGATCGCGTCGTACGCGACGTGCGTCGCCTGGTGGAGCGCGTCCGACCCCGTCGCCGACCAGTCGCAGGCGTACCCCTCCTCCTCGAGGGTGCGCCGGACCGTCCGGGCGAGTCCGGATTCGTCTTCGACCAGGAGCACACGCATGAGATCACGCCCAGGGATTCGCGTCCCCAGCCGACCGACTCAGCGCTTCCCATAGCGGACGAGGACGAGCCCGTCATCGTAGACGAGCCCGACGCCGGGAGCGTAGACCTTGTCCTCCTTGGCGCCCGGCTCGAGGGGCGTCGTCTCGGTGACGCGGACGCAATGCTCGAACGTGCCGGCCGGGCACGTGAACCGCTCGTCCACGGCGACGATCTCGCCTCCGTCCATCGCCTGCTTGGGCGCCACCTCCATCCGGTAGCGTCCGCCGAGCAGCGGCGTCGCGGGGACGAAGAGGCCAGGTCGAGCCCCGCCCTGCCCGGCCAGCCAGCCGCCGCCCGTCTCCTCGCCGAAGTAGTACACGTCGTTCGTCCGCTTGGAGATCGCGAGGTAGTTCCGCGAGCGCTCGAGCTCCTCCCCGCCCCTCGTCTCGAGCTCCTCCACCACGCGTGTCGTGACTCCCTCGATCGTCCTCGTCTCGTCGAGCACCGTGACGACCTGCTGGTGCGTCGCGTCCTTCGGGGACTGGAACACGAGGGCGTAGCCTGGCTCGAGTACGCAGTAGGGGTTCCGTCCCGTCGGGCCGAGGTCCGCGGGGTCGAGGTCGAAGCGGTCGGTGAAGGCGCGCTCGGCTGGCCGCTTCGGCGACGCCGGGGCGTTTGCCTTCTCCCTCTCCTCTCCGGCCGCCTGGGCCTTCTCGCCGGGTTCGTCCTTCTCGTCCTTCTCGTCCTTCTCGTCCCGTTCCCCCTTCTCGTCGCCGTCCGGCGCCTCCTCCGCATCCGTCTCGAGGACGGCGCCCGTGTTCGCGTCGACCGTCCGCTCGACCCATCGGCCTTCCTTCTCGCCGACCCGGAGGAGGACCGACATCTGGACCCCGCCGTCCTCGATCTCGAGAGCGGCTCGCACGGCGCGGCCGTGGAGCTCCTGCTCCGCCGCGCGGACAGCGTCCGCGAGGCCGACCTTGGCCGTCGCGGCGGCCTTCGCGAGGGCCGCGCCCGCCGCGCCGGGCTCCTCGTCGCCGCGTGCGCGTATCGGTCCGCGCACGAGCGCGACGACCGTTCCGGCAAGCAGGAGAAGCGCGAATCCGACGCGGGCGATGGGTTGCCTCACCATGGGGATCTCCTGGGATTCCTTGCGCCCGACGACCGGGCGGACGCGCACCTTGTACGCGGGTGACCCTGAAGCCCACATGAAGCGCGCGCGTCGAGCCGGCTCAGTGCGTCGGGGCGACTCCGACGACGAGCACGCGGAAGGTGCCCTCCTTCGCGGAGGGGCGCCGCTGCCCCGGGGCCGGAGGAGCGAAGTCGGCCGCGGGCACGTAGAGCCGGTGGGTCGTCGGGTCGAGGCCCAGCGTGCGGGAACCCACGGCCGTCTTGACCGTCTGGACGAGCTGGAACGTGCCCGGAGAGACCTCGCGCACGAGCGAGAGCGACCCGTCGCGGCAGCTCGCGAAGGCGGTCCCGTCGTCGAAGGCCGCACCGTCCGTTCCCTCGCCGATCGCGAGCGACGCCAGGACCTTCCCGTCGTCCGCGCTCATGACGACCATCGTCGCGGGCTTGCGGCAGCTGACGTAGAGCCGCCGCTGCGCGCCGTCGAGCGCCACGCCGACGGGCGCCCCCGCCGGCGAGGTCGGCCAACGCGCCACGACCTTCCTGGCCTTGGTGTCCACGACGGCGACGCAGTCCTTGTCGTTCATCGCAACGTAGGCCTTCCCCCGCCCGTCCACCGCGAACGCCTCGGGCTTCCCGCCGAGGTCGATGGCCGGATCGGCGGCGCCGGAGGCCGGATCGACGTCGGGCCGGAGGGGGATCATCACGCTGGGGTCTCCGCATGCGACGAGCACGCGCTCGCTCGCCGGGTCGTACCTCACGTCGTCGGCGTCGGCGTCCGCCTTGACCTTGCCGAGCACCTTGAACGTCTCGAGGTCGAACACGACGACCGTCCCATCGCCCCCGTCGGTGATGAAGCCCCGATGCAGCGCCGGGACCACGGCGACCCCGTGGGCCCGCTGCTGGCCCGGGATGTCCGCGAGGACGGCCCCCGTCTCCTCGTCCAGGACCATGGTGTGCGTGCCGCGCGGGACGTAGAGCCGCTTCGCGAGACCGTCCACGGCGAGGAGGTCCCATCCCCCTGCGCCGCCGACACGGAACGTCCGCAGCACGGCGAAGGTCTCGCCTGCCGCACTCGCGACGACGGCCAGGCACGTCAACACGATCAGCGAGGCGAGGGTTCGGCGCATGGGGTCCTCCCGGCCGCTCGACGGCGGCCGCCGTCCGTGGCATCGGCAGGCAACGATAGCGACGGGACCTGAAGGCGACATGAAGTCCCGGGATCGGCGCCGGCGTCGGCGGCGAGACGGGCCCCTCGTGTCAGCGGTAGCGCCAGACGAACGTCTTCTGGCCGGCGAGAAGGACCAGGCCCTTCGTCTCCAGGATCGCGAGGTCGTTCAGCGTGTCGTCGAGAACGGCGCGAAGCGACGCGGTCTCGACCAGGTCGGTTCCCCGGAGCGTGTACACGTGCAGGTCGACCGGTTGGCGGGTCGATGCCTCGTGCACGACGTCGGCCACGGCGAGCGCGCGGCCCGAGGCCGAGGTGGCCAACGACACGTCCCCCTTCGCCTCGAGCTCGAGCACCGTCGTGATCTGGCGCGACTCCAGATCGACGCGGCGGAGGTCGGCTCGGCCCGCGCCCTGGGACAGTGCCCGCGGTGCCGGGGCGTCTGGTTCGACCACGGCGCCCTCCTCGAGGCCGTCGACCTCCGCGTCGGACGGCCGGGCCCCCGCCCGACGCTGCTCGCCGTGCGGCAGGCGATCGCCGCGTGCGAGGCCGAGGCGCCCGAGACGAGTCGACACCCGCCGTGCGTCCGTTGCGCCGCGCCGATGCTCCGGCGCCTGGTCGCGCCGCTCTCGGGCCCGCCGATCGGGATCTGCGGACCGCACGGCATCTGGTTTCCGCCGGGACGATTCGAGCGGTTCTGCGCGTTCCTCACGGCCGGCGGGCTCGAGTTCGTTCCCGGTGAGGTGAAGCGGGAGCCGACGGAGAAGGCGCAGCGCGACGCCGCGGTCGCGCGGAGCGCGAAGCTCCGCCACGACCGACAAAGGAAGGGCGGGAGCGGCTGGGGGACCGGACTCCCCTTCTGAGAGGCGGTGACGGGCCGCGACGACCGCCGGGTTCCGACGCGATGTGCGAGCGTGGAGCACGCCCGCCCCGCGCTTCCCTGCGTCCCGATCCCGACCCGTCGCGGGACGCCCGTCCCCGCCCCCGTGGACACGTCCCGACCCGGGAGAGAGGTTGCGTGCCCTCGCCGGACCGGCTACGGTCCGCCGCGGATCGGCGGGGAGCCCCAGCGCTCGACGCCACCTCGGCCCACTGCGGGATGGCGTACCCGCAGAGCGGTGAGCGAGCGCGCCATCGCGCTCGCGGCGAGGAGTTCTCGTGACGAGACCGTCCATGTCGATGCTCGTGACGCTGGGGTGCCTCGCGCTCGCCGCCTGCGGAGGAGGATCGAGCTCGTCCGGTCCCGCCTCGCCCCCGCTCACGCCGAGAACCGTGGATCCCGGCACGTTCCCGGACAACACGGACCTCACGAGCACCTTCTCGGGCGTGACCTTGATCGCCGACGTCCCCGCCACCCCTCCGGGCGACTTCGTCACGAACTCGACCGCCCCGCTCGAGCCGACGAAGTTCAGCATGGCGTTCTCGACCGGTGGACTGGATGATCTGTGGACCGACGGCTCCGGCTTCGTGCGGATCTTCGAGGCCGACTTCGCCACGCGGACCGACTTCGTCTCCGTGGACCTGAGAGACGGGGGATCGAAGACGCCCACGGCGGGGACGGGCGTCCTCGAGGCGTACGACTCGAACGGCGTCCTCCTCGACACGGCGACGGTCACGCTCCAGAGCCACATCGTCTACCAGACCCTCGCCCTCCCTCGCGCCCAAGCCGACATCGCCTACGTCCGCGTGTACGGCACCGGCGGCTCGGGATACGGCGCGAACATCTCGCGGCTCGTCTTCGACGCGCCCTGACGGCCGGGCCCGGCGGCCGGCGAGACCCGGATGCGCCGCGCGTCGCCGATTTCTCGCGAACGCGGCGACGCGTAGGTTCGCCGCCGTGCACGTCGAGCGCCACCCCGACGCGCGGGACTACGAGGATCGCGCCCTCCCCTTCCTCCTCCAGGACGAGGCGCAGCACGACCCGCGGCTCGGGTCGTCGCCGCTCGCGCGGTACCTGCTACGCATAGGCCATTCCATCCTCCCCTCGCGTGGCCCAGTCCGCCTGCGGGCACGCCCCCGCGCCCCTCTTCTCCCTCCTCGCCCTCCTGACCGGCGTCGTCCGAGTCCATGCGCGCCGATCTGGGCCTCGGGGGTCTACCGCGCAAGGTCCGGAGCGTCGGCGAGGGGCCCCACGACTCCCTACTCCTGAGCGACAACTAGGCTGACGCCGAGGCGATCCCGATCCCGTGGATCTTCGAGCGGGTGGACTTCGACACCTCCACGACGTCACTCACAGGGTGCTGCCACCGCCTTGCCGCGATCATGGGCGAGTTGAGAGACGGGGTTGGGGGGTTGACCCCGGAAGACACGGACACCCTGCGTCAATACTGCGCAGCTTTGCAGGATGCAGCGGGCCGACTCCGAGCCACCTGCGAGCGGCTCTCGCAGAAGGCGAGCGGCATCCGGCCCTACACGGCCAGCGAGCGCAAGGCGGATCGGGCGGACTACGAAAGCTCCGTGGCGCGATACCGGGAGCTTGGCAACAGTGTCAACGCTTTGCGCTAGGCGCCCGAGGTCGCCACGAGCGGGCGCCGCCAGTCGGTCAATGCGATCTCGGCCGTGAACGAGCTCGGCGCCTTCTGGTGGGAGACCTACACAGGGCGTCTGAATGCGACGGCGTTCGTCGAGTTCTTGACCCGGTTCATGAAATATCGGCGGCGTCCCGTCTTCCTCGTCGTCGATGGGCATCCGGCGCACCGGGCCAAGATGGTGTCGGAGCTCGTGCAGTCCTACCAGGGCCGGCTGGAGCTTCACTTCCTCCCGGGATACGCGCCGGAGCTGAACCCCGACGAGTTCGTGTGGAATCATTTGCGCCAAGTGGGCACCTCGAAGCGACCGCTACGCCAGGGAGAGTCCCCGTTCGAATCCAACGATCGAGCACTCTCTCTTCTCGCCCCTCACGATCGTTGCCAGTCGGCGAGATCACGCTTCCGCTCGTCAGAGCCGCTCACCCTGGGCAGCCTGCCCTCGCAGCAGGAACGTCTTGGGGAACCGCCCCTCGCCGCACAGCTTGAAGGAGCCAAAGTCCTTGTACCAGGGCCCATCCGGCGCTTCCGGCAGCGACTCACGCCACGCCTTGAGCTTCAGCAGATCCTCTCCCGAGATCTTCCTTTCCGCGGCGCGCAGGAACAGGTGCCTCCTCAGGGCCTCAGGCAAGTCCGACCACTCGATCGCCGGCATCACTCACCGAAGGTCAGCTTGGCGAGCTCCGCGGTCAGCCGATCTTGCTCGGCAGGGTCCTCCGTACAGCGAAGGCGCTCCAGGAGTTCCAGGTAGTGGCGCCTTTCGCGGTCCTTGGCCTCCAGGCCAGACTCGATCAGGTCCACGATGACCTTGCTCTGGCTGATCCGGCGCTTTCGCGCAAGGGCGCGCACACGCTTGGCGACGCGGGCGGGAACCGTGACGCTCTGCCGGATGGTCTTCTCGTCGGTAGGCATGTGCACCATGATACACCATCATTCACCGCAGTCCACCAGCATGGCCTACCAGGTGCGTCGCCGCGCAGGCGCCTGACCGACGCGATCCAGGGGCCTCGGCCGGGCCAGGCGGCCGCTCCCGGGCTGCTTCCCCCGGGGAGGGGAGGACGCCCGCGTCCCCCGCCCCCTTCCCGTCGCCGTCAGCCCTCGCTCCGTGCGCCCTCGTGCCTGCACCCTCAGGCAGGCTCGCGCATGTGCATGCAGCGATTCCCCATTCGCAACTCATGTTCGAAACACTCTCTCCGCCTCCGCGAGGCTATTTCATGCGGCTCTACGTGAGCGAGCCACACGGCCGACGTCACGCCGCCGCGGCACCGTCGCACACGTCGCCCAACTCTCGCCATCGACCGCAGCAAGGCCCGTGCCGCCCGCCTCGCCGCGAACCGCGCCGCGCGATGCGGGGTGTGCAGTACCTGACGACGCCGAGGAGGCCGGTGGCAAGGTGCTGCGTTTCCGCGGCGAGCCCGTCGAACGCCTGACCAAGACCTGCGAGGATCGACTCGCCGCGCGTCTCCAGGATGCCGATCGCGTGGCGGTCGTGCGCCAGTTCATTGGCCGAGATCGGGCGGCCACGTCGTTCGTACTCCTGCTGCGAGGCGACCCGACCGTGCCATGCCACGCTCTGATCGAGGAGAAGGACCTCGCCGTTGCGCTCCCCGCGGACCACCAGGTTGCAGCGTCCGCGCGACAGGAGGCCTGCCGTGGTCGCGCGCGCTGACCGCCGCCGCCCCGACGACACGGCAGGAAGGCGGATCAGGCGGACTACGAACGATCCGTGGCGCGATACCGGGAGCTTGGCAACAACGTCAACGCTTTGCGCTAGGCGCCCGGAGGGGACAGGCGCTCTCCGGCGCAAAGACGGACCCAGAGTCGCGCTCGTCCCCCAGAGCTCACTCCAATTCGCGCCCAGGGTGGGCCCCATTCGATACTGCTGAGTCGGGCGGCCGGCGGCGCTCAACGCGGCGGCCCCGACATCTTCCAGACCGTGCTCTCCAAACGCCTCGCCACAGGGTCCAGCATCGGCACGAACCACTCGCTGTCACGGACGTGCAGTACATGCGGGTAGCGTATTACTCCCCCTCGCTGCTCCACCCCTTCGACGGGGCGAGGGTCGCCATCGGGCCACACCCACCAAAACGCAGGAGGGCCAGAGCCGGGAGGGCCTCCACGGTGTTGCCACCCACGCACCAAGGTGCGGCCCTGAATCTCCCCTCCCTGACCGACATACGGCGGCACGGGGGACCATCGATACCTGAACCGCGAGTTGGGGAGGAAGCTGATCTCGATGCGCCACTCGGAGCGCGGCGGTGGGGGCCGCGCGTCGGATGGAGAGGTAGACGCCATCCACCCGTCTGCCGTCACGTAGACGACGTAGCCTCCCTCCAGCGTCACCGGGCTGTCCGAGTCGGGCCCCGAGCAGCCCCCATGAAGGAGGAGCAGCGCGAGTATCGAGGCAATCAGGCTCGGTGCCGGCCGGTCCTCGTGCGCCGTGATCTCCTTCAACGACGTCCCAAGGCAAACGGCCATGGAGATCATGATCCCCCCGCGCCGCCTCGCGTGCACGTCTCTATTTCGCACCCAGGGTGGACCCCACTCCATACACCTGAGTTGAACGTCAGGGTCCTCTCGCCCCGCGACCGAGACAGCATGGCCCCCGCTCGGGTCCGCGGGAGGTCTGTGGCGGGGCCTCCCCGGGGTCCTGGGGTTGCCCCGGCCTACACCGGGGCCTGTCCCAAACGTGACCAGCGGGTCACGACCGAGGAGGCCCAGCCATGCATCAGCCTACCCAGTTCGTTGGCGTCGATCTCCACCAGGACACGGTGACGTTGGCCGTCCTCCCGGAGGGGGCGCCGGAGTGTCGTCGAATCGAGACGATGGCCAACGACCCGGCGCGACTGCGGCGCTTTTTCCGATCGGTCGGGAAGGTGGGGCCGGTACACGCCTGTTACGAAGCCAGTTCCTGCGGCTACGTGCTGCAGCGTTCCATGACCAAGTGGGGCTTCGCGTGCGAGGTGATCGCGCCGAGCCTGATCCCCCGTCGGCCCGGAGAGCGCCTCAAGACCGACCGACGCGATGCCGCCAGGCTCGCCCATCTGTTTCGTGCGGGCGAGCTCACCGCGATCCGGGTTCCGACGGAGGAAGAGGAGCGCGTGCGCTCCCTGGTGCGTGCGCGCTACGCCCTCACTCGCGAGATCCTCGCGTCGCGGCACTACATCCTGAAGCTCCTGCAGAGTAGGGGCCACTCGTATCGTGCGGGCACGAACTGGACCAACTCGTTCTGGAAGTGGCTCCGAAGCATCGAGCTGGCGGGCGAGGACACCCTGACGCTGGCTATGTACGTCGATCTCCTCGAGCACAAGCTGTTCCTGCGCAAGCGCCTGGACGACAGGCTGGGCGAGATCGCCAAGGAGGAGCCGTGGAGCGACGTCGTGGGGCGTCTCTGCACGCTACGCGGCGTGAAGGTCCTCACGGCGATGACGCTCGCCGCCGAGATCGGCGACGTACGGCGGTTCCCGACGGCGCGCTCGTTCATGGCCTGGCTCGGCCTCAACGTGAGCGAGCACTCCTCCGCCGGCAGGGAGAAGCGAGGCGGCATCACGAAAGCTGGCAACGCCGCCTGCCGCCGGGTTCTCGTCGAAGCCGCCTGGCAGTGCCGCCACCCGCCCCGCGTCGGCAGGGACCTCGAGTCGCGTCTCGAGGGACAGCCCGAACCGGTGCGGCTGCACGCGCTGCGGGCGCAGCGAAGGTTGTACCGGCGCTTCCAGCAGCTGGAGTCGCGGCTCGCCTCCACGAAAGCCGCGGTGGCGGTCGCCCGCGAACTGGCTGGGTTCGCGTGGGCCCTGATGGGTGGCGAGGAGCAGCACCTGGCTGCTCGCGCGCCACGAGCCTGAACACGAGTTCGAGACCGGGGAGGCGTTGACGTTGGAGAAACCCTCGCGAACTCTGTGCGAGCTTCGGCTTCGGCCGGCGCATTCGCGGCCAGAGATTGAGGACTCTCCCGACGAAGTGCTTGAATGCGGTTCCGATCCGCGCACATCAGAGTGTCACGCTGTCGAACGCTCCTCCCCGGTCTCCCTTCCTCGCGAACGGGCGCCCCCCTGACGAGCAGGATTGACAAGCGAGAACGCCCTTGACAGCGGGGGCCACATCAGAGTTCGAGAGGAGTGCGTAGAATCCGTGTGTTGAGCGGCGGGTCGCCTCGCGTGCGTGGGTCGGCGGCTGAGGGCCGCGAACCCGCGAAGTTCTGGCCTCTGCGGGCGCCTCGCCGAAGCCGGCCTTTCCGCCTGATCTCCGGCCTCTCGCGGTGCTACGTGCCCTGGCCGACCTGCCGCTCTGGGCTGCGCAGGAGCGGGCCTGGGCCTCGGCGTGCCAGGGCGTGTCCTTCTCGGAGTCCCGGTCGGTATCCTCCTGTGGCTTCGGAGGGCATGGGATGGAAGCCGGCAGGGAGTTCCGTGAGTTGCTCGCGGCCGACGCGGCGTTGATGCTGGGCGTCGCCGAGGCGCATGACGTCGCGGCGGCCCTGATGCGCTACTGGCCACGGCGGGATGAACCGGGCGCGTCCTTCGGGTCGGAGCTCGCCCACATCGCGCGGCTGTCCGACGACGCGCTCGCCCGAATCCGCGCCGAGGTCGAGCGACTCGTGGGCGAAGCGGGGGGGGACGCACAGGTCGCCCTCACCCGCCACGGCGGCCTGGACCGCTCGATCCACCTGGCGCTGGGCCACGGCGGGGCGAACCTGACGCGCGCCCTCTCGGTGTTGGGCGTCCCCATCCGTGCGCCGCTGCGCTCCCTGCCCGCGGACCGCTACGTGGGCTTCGAGGCCGCGGGCATCGGCGGGATGGGGGTCGTCTACGCGGCCATCGACACGGAGATGAACCGCCGGGTGGCCTTCAAGATGGTTCGGCCCCATGCCGAGCGCGGCAAGGACGAGGCGACGCCGTCGCACCCGCTGGACGCCTCCAAGCCCGGGAAGGACACGCCCGAGTCGGAGGTCTTCGAACAGTTGAAGGCCCGGCTGGTCCAGGAGGCGTGGGTCACGGGGGGTCTGGAGCACCCCGGGATCGTACCCGTCTACGAGATCGGCCAGACGCCGACCGGCATTCCCTACTACACGATGCGCTACGTGCGCGGAGAACGAACGCTCGCCGACGCGATCCGGGACAAGAAGGGCGTCCCGATCGAGGAGCGGCTCGCGCTCTTGGAGCCCTTCCTCAAGGTCTGCGACACGCTGCGCTACGCCCACGACAAGGGGGTCGTCCACCGGGACCTGAAGCCCGCGAACGTCGCTCTCGGCCAGTACGGCGAGGTGGTGCTGCTCGACTGGGGCCTCGCGCGGCTGGAGGGGAAGGAGGACGTGGCCTCCTCGGCCTGGCAGGAGCGCGTCGAGGAGATGCGCCACGACGCGGGCTTCCACACGATGGAGGGGGGCGCGATCGGGACGGCGGGCTACATGTCGCCCGAGGCGACGCTGGGAAGGCTCGCGGAGGTGGACCAGCGAAGCGACGTCTACAGCCTGGGGGCGATGCTCTACGAGATCCTGACGGGGCGGCTGCCGTTCGCGTTCCGCTCCTACGCGGAGTACGCGGCGCTGCTGCTCCGGAAGGACCCGCCTGAGGCCCGCGAGGTGGATCCCTCGGTGCCGGAGGCCCTCTCCTCGCTCTCAGCCAAGGCGCTCGCGCGGGAGAAGGAGGCGCGGCCCGCCTCGGCCGAGGAGATGGCGAAGGCGGTCCGGGCCTGGCAGGTCGAGGACGCCGCGGAGCGGGAGCGGGAGGGGCTGCTCCGGGACGCCCGCACGGCGCTGGAGTCCGCCGAGCGCCTCACGGGCGAAGCGAGGCTCCAACAGGTGGACCGGGCGGCGGCGGCGCTGGCCCAGGCGGAGAGCGAAGCGGCCGGGCGGACAGGCGGGCCAGGGCGCTCACCGAGCGGGCGCAGGCGCTTCGGGAGACAGCGATCCGGGAGCGGGAGCGGGCGAGCACGCGGCGGACGCTACGACGGGTCGGGGTCGTCGCGCTGGCGGTCGTGGCGGTGGCGGCGTTCGTGGTGACGACGGTAATCAACGCCAAGAGGAAGGAGGCGGAGAAGGCGCGGACGGAGGCGGTCGAAGCGAAGCACGCGACCGAGGCGGCGCTGTCGGAGAAGGCCGAGGCGCTCGTGGAGGTCGGCAAGGAACGCGACCGGGCGAACCAGGAGCGCGACGCGAAGGCCGAAGGCCCTCGAACAGGTTGCAACTGAACGCGACGCGAAAACCAGAGCCCTGGATGAGAAGACCCGCGCCTACGACGAGATCGCCCGCCTCGCAGACTCCAAGAAGGTCGCCGACCTCGTGGCCGAGGCAGACCGGCTCTGGCCGCTCGTGCCCGAGAAGGCCCACGACATGGAGGCCTGGATCGAGGCGCACCAAGGACGTCCTCGCACGCCGCGGGGACCATCAGACGCGCCTCGCCGCGATCCGGGAGCAGGCCCTCCCCTACACGGACGAAGCGAAGGCCAAGGACCACGAGGCGGACCGAAGGCCGATCGAGACGGGGAAGAAACGCCTGGAGGAGATCGAGGCCGCAAAGGCAAAGATCGAGGGCGACGACGCCGAGGCGAAGAAGAAGGCGCTCGACGAGCAGGCCGAGGCGGTGAGGAAGGAGGTGGCGAGGCTCGAGACCGGGCTCGAGGAGCGACAATCCTGGACCTTCGAGGACCCGCAGGTGGACTGGCAGCACCAGGTGCTCGTGGACCTGCTGGCGGGTCTCGACCGGCTCGACGGGGGCGGGAGCGCGGGGAAAGGGCGGCTTCCTCGCCGACATCGAGAAGCGCCGCGACTTCGTGACCGCGCTCCGCCGAGCGTTCGATCGAGGACCACGAGCAGGAGTGGAAGCGGACGATCGAGGCGATCAAGGCCTCCCCGAAGTACGGGGGCCTGTGTGATCACGCGGCAGCTCGGGCTCGTCCCGTTGGGCGAGGATCCCGGACTCCCACCTCTTCGAGTTTGCGCAGCTGGGCTCGGGCTCGATTCCCCACGCGGGACGAGAAGGGGCACCTCGTCCCGGAGGAGGACGCCGCGGTCGTGCTGGTCCTGATCCCGGGGGGGACGTTCCAGATGGGCGCGCAGAAGAAGGACAAGGACGGGCCGAACTACGCCCCCGAGGCCGAGGACGACGAGTCGCCCGTCCACGAGGTGACGCTCTCGCCCTTCTTCCTGTCGAAGTACGAGTGCACGCAGGCCGAGTGGAAGGAGATGACGGGAGGGCTGGACCCGAGCCGCTACAAGGCGGGGCAGACGCTCGGCGACAAGCCGCTCACGGGCCGGAACCCGGTCGAGCAGGTTTCATGGGAGGACTGCGATCTCTGGCTGTCGCGAAACCGCCTCGTGCTCCCCACGGAGGCCCAGCGGGAGTACGCCTGCCGGGCGGGGACGGACACGCCCTGGTTCACGGGCCGGGATGTCTCGAAGCTGGGCGAGGTCGCCAACGTCGCCGACGCCTGGCTGAAGGGGCACGGGGGGGCGACGTTCGCCGTGACGCCCGAGGTGGACGACGGGCACAGCGTGCACGCTCCGGCCGGGTCCTTCGCGCCGAACGCCTTCGGACTGTTCGACGTGCACGGGAACGTCTGGGAGTGGTGCCGCGACGTCTACTCGCCCCATGCGTACGCTCGGGGCCCGACGACCGACCCGCTCGTGCAGCAGGGCTCCGGCTTCCGCGTGCTCCGTGGCGGGTCGTGGATCAACGTCGCCGGGAACGCGCGCTCCGCGGCCCGGGACGGGGACGACCCGGGGGACCGCGACAACAACCTCGGCGTCCGCCCCGCCAGGCCCGTCACCCCGTAGGGCTTCATCACTTCACCTCTTTCCCGCCGCCCGTGGGACGCTCCGAGGAGGTTCTCTGGCTGGTCGGCGGGAAGGATGCGTAGGGGGGGCCGGAAGGATGGACACGCCCTATTCTCCCGCAAGCCCGCCATGCGAGTGAAGGTCCTGACGCTGCAGTGTGCCGCCGCGCTCGGCGGCTTCGACGAGCGCCCGCTGGCCGACTTCGTGCGCGACAAGGAGATCCTCGCCGTGCGCGAGCACTTCTTCACCGTCCACGACCTGCCCCACCTCGCCTGCCTGATCACCTACCAGGAGCCGCCGCTCCCGGTGGCCACGGCCTCCGGCGAAGCGAGCGCGCCTCGAATCGCGGGCCGGCCCCCGCCCTCGGACGTGACGGCCGACCTCGCGCCTGAGGAGCGTGCCCTCTTCGGGACGCTTCGCGAGTGGCGCGCCACACGGGCGAGGACGGCAGCACTCCATTTCGAATGTGGAATGGACCCCATTCCATACACCTGAGTCAAACGTCCGGGTCCTCTCCACCCGCGACCGAGAGTCTGAGAGGAGAGCGTAGAGTCCGTGCGTTGAGCGGCGGGTCGCGTCGCGTGCGTGGGTCGGCGGCCGAGGGTCGCGAACCCGCGAAGTTCTGGCCCCTGCGGGGGACGCCCGGCGCCGGCGCTCTCGGCGTGCTCTCGGCCGCCAAGGCGCCTTCTGCGAAGAGGTGGCTCCCCATTCGCAACCCACATGCGAAACACTCTCTCCGCCTCCGCGAGGCCGTTTCATGCGGCTCTACGTGACCGGTGGCTGGGCCAGGACGCGCATTCGGAGCCGGGGACACATTCTCGACCTCCGCGCCACTCACCGCCGCGAAGCTCGTGCCGCCCGCCTCGCCGCCAACCGAGCTGCGCGCTGCGGCGTGTGCAGCGCCTGACGACATCGAGGAGGAGGAACCCGACACCGGGGGTCCCATGCCCGGTCGGCGCGACTGGGGGGCGCCGCCGCCACGCTTACACACGCCACGGCCGTCATCGCGGCGGGAGATCCGCGGCCCGGATGTTCGAGTACTCGGCAGAAGTCTCCAGAAGGGATTGACACGCAACTCCGATCACTCCTACTCCCCCTCGGGCACAAGGGGCACACTCCAGTCGATCCGTCCGGACGCCGACTCGCCCTCAGCAAGAACTCGCTCGACCGGCCGATATCCTGGGACGTACAGCCTCAAGTGCACGGGACCTATCGCATCTCCGAGCCCTATGCACCAATTCTGGGAATCTAGACGGCGGATGGCCCCGCCGCGAGGCGCGCCACGACCGTCAAGTGCAGGACGCAATTCCAGTCTCCGACTCGACTCCGGCCTGTTCGCCCCCACCGACCAAGCAACCTCGGCGTTACGAGGTGGCTGCTCGAACCCGCCGTAGACGCTCACCCGAACTACCACCACGCGGCTCAAGCTAAGGCCGGCTTGGCTTACCTCCCCGCGCCTCACTATGACATTGACAATACGCTCACAGCACCCTATCGTAACTCGGACCCGATATTCTCCCGGATCTAGCCCCCTTGCTATGAAGGCGCCTTCGGCATCCGCTACGACGAACCGCCCAAACGTAGCATCGTAATCTCTCCGCAGCGGACGAATATACACTCGCGCGCCGGGCAAGGAATAGCCCTGCGATGAGCTCACGTGTCCGCGCAGGGATCCCCCGCGCTCCAAGGCGATTATCATCTCCCCAGGACCGGGGAACACGCGTGCAATCTTCGCCACATGATCAGCGTCAAATGCGACTACGAAGCCCGGAGACACCCCAACATCGAAGCAAAAAGCTCCGCGAGCGTCGGTTATCGAGCCGCTACGCACGAGGGACCCGATGCTAACGACATTCGGCTCAACGGCCACTGGAGGGCTTGAGATGTCCAATAGACCAAGGGCACGGGGCTCGTCAGACGTGACGGCGGGGTCCACATAGATCACAGCCCCCTCGACTGCAGAGCCGGACTCCTGATCCACGACTCTACCGCAGAGCGAGACGGTTCGCTCGTCGGCCTTCTCTAGAACGGGTACCTGTGCTCCTGTGGCACCATCACCCCGAGGATGGTTACCTGGAGAGCCGCGCAAGCGCGGAGTGCCCACATCAGGCAGGCGCCCTTCGTCCTGTACACCCTCGCCCCTTCGCTCTCCAATCGAGGCGAGCAGAACTAGGGCCCCCGCCGAGCCCAGTATCAGCAGTGCACCGACCGCAACCAGGCGACGAGTGGAAGTCTGGTCCACTGGTAGCTCCTCTGTTCGCCCACCCGTTGAGTGGGTTTCGCCCCCCCCCTTCAAACCTTGCGTGCGGTTCTCCCGCACACGGCTTACCGGCGGGGTGTTGAGCAACGGCATTGCACAGTCCCCCAGAACGGCGTGGCCGGATAGCGCATCGTGTCACGCAGGCGAAGGAGCCCCAGCCTCAGGCACCTCCCCGTGAGCGGACCCAGGAACTTCCTCACCAGAATGCCTACCTGTAACTCGGCATGTTACTGTGATCGCCCGGCGGGAGGAAGTACGGGGCCGCGGGTTCGTGAACGCTCTCGGGCGGCGCTGGTTGATTCCCCAATGTCACGGCGGCATCGCTATTCGCCTTACCCGCCAGCGCAGCCGGCTCCCCGTTCTCGTTGGCGCCACCCCAGAGTATGCCGTTTAGTATATCCCCGGCTGCCGAGTTAATCGGCGCCACCGAGTTACCCGGCACGTGCCAAGCATTGTCCTCGACGTAATCCGTGAGCGGGGGGTATCCGTCCGGGTTATCGTCCGCGGGGTTGCACGAGTAGACCACGACCGCGTAGCCGTCGTTAGCCCAACTCTGCAAATCCGCCACATCTGCTCCAGTCTGATGCCCGACGTACATAAAGACTCTGAACGTCCCCTCGTCCGCCTCATGCCCCTTGGAGTCTTCCTTGTCCCAGAACTCTTTCGCCGCGTCCGTTGCTGCCTTCTGAGCGTCCTTGGCTCTATTGCGTGAATCCCTAGACAGAATCCCCGGATCCTGCTCAATGATAATGACCAGCACTACCCTATGATGCTCAATGACTACGTCACCTTTCTCTTCTCTCCGCACGAATTCATACCGCGTAATCTTCTTGATGCCATCCTTCTTCTGTTCGTCCGTGACTGGCACGTCCGTCTTAGAGGGGCCTGTCTCGCCAGGCGTGTCCCCTCTTGCAGGCTCTGGGCGAGGTGCATACGTCTCTGGGTCGCGAGCGGCCCGGTCGGGACGATAGGCGCGCTCATCATCTGAATCCTGGGCAAGATCGTTTGAGGCCTGAATCGTCACGATCACAGTCTGGTACTTCCACTTTTTGATCGTCTTTTTCTCCTTCTTGTCATTGCCACCTTCTTCATCACCGCAGAGCTGCAGTAGCCGGCCAGTGGCAGGGTCATATGCCCCGCGGTCCGTTGCGTACAACCCAGTCTCCTGGTCATATTCCTTCCCTCGGTACAGATAGGGGTTCCCAATGGGACTTTGACCGACGGCTTGGCCACTGCCATCATAGACTGTCGGTGATCCATGCGCGCCATAGGCCACCCACTCAACGACGCTCCCGCCCGGCTCCGAGATCTCGGTCACCGACCCCAGCGCCTGCTGGTGGTACGTGAACCGGAGCACCTCGCTCGTGTTCTGGTTCCCGTTCACGTCCGCCTGGTCGGCCCGGTCCATGACGCGCGGGTGGTCGATCCCGTCCTCGTAGACGTAGCGAGCCTGCCAGACGTCCTGCCCGTCGTACTCCTCGATCACCTGCTGGCCGTCGAGTACGTAGCGGGTCGTCGCGCCGCCCGAGACGGCCTTCTCGACCCGCCGCCCGAGCGCGTCGTAGCGGTAGGTCGCGACGAGCGCCTGCGTGGACTTCAGCTTCACCTCGACCAGCCGGTTCTCAAAGTCGTACGCGAAGAGGTAGGTCCCGTCGTCGGTCAGGTTCCCATTGTTGTCGTGGGTCCGCGTAACGCCGCCGACCTGGGTGTACTGGTTCACCACGTCGGAAGCATACGTCACCGTCGAGGGCGGGGTCGGCGGGGAGGTCAGGACCTGGCTCCGGTTCCCGAGGCCGTCCATGACGTACTGGGTGTTCTTCACGAACGCCTGGCTCCCCGGGTTCTGGACCTCCTGGAGCGGGTTCGTCGTGTCGTAGCGAACATCCGTCAGCCGGTACGCCCAGTCGTAGGCGTAGACGTCCCCCTTGGTGTTGCGGGCCGCGAGGAAGGTCTGGACGGCCTGCGGCAGCGTCCCGACCCAGGTGGCGTCGAACGTGTTCTGCTCCATCCGCCGGTTGTGGACCTTGTCGTAGGCGTACGTGAACTTGTGGAGCGTCTGCCCGCCGCCGAGCTTGTGGTCGATATCCCGGATCCGGGCGAAGCCGTCCCAGCTGTACTCGGTCGAAGTCCCGTTCTGGTTCGAGGTCGTGGCGAGACGCCCCGCCCCCTGGTACGTGAAGGTCGCGATGTTCGTCCCCGCCCCCACGTCCTGGAGTGAGGTCATGCGGTAGATCGCGTCCCGCGTGTGCGCCGCCGCAAAGGCGCTCGGGTAGAGGATGCTCTGGACGCTTCCGGCGTCCGACCACGTCGTCGCGACCGACTTCCACTTCTCCTGCCCCTGCACGTTGTAGCCCTGGCGCTCCTTCAGGAGATTCCCGACGCTGTCCCACGTGAGCTCGACCTGGAAGTCGTCGTCGACGGCGGTGAGCGCCCTCCCGAGGGCGTCGTAGCTGAACTGCTCGAACGTGCTCCCCAGCACCCCCGTCCCCCGTGTCACGCTCGCGTAGGTCTTCCGGTCGAGCGCGTCGAAAGTGTTCTGGACGACCGTCCCGTTCTGATCCGTCCACTGCGAGACGTTCGAGTCGAGGTCGTACTGCGTGTCCACGTACCGGGAGTCCGCGTACGTGACGCGGGTCTGGCGATCTCGCGCGTCGAATTGATAGGAGGTGGAATTGAAGTTGTCGTCCGTGAGACCCGTCAATCGCGAGTTTCCATCGTACGCGAAGCTCTCCACGATCTCCTGCGTGAAGTCCTCGATCGTCTGCCCCGTCTGGAACGCCCGCTCGTAGGTCACGAGCCGACTTGCGAGGTCGTAGGTCCAGCGAACGGGGTGCGACTCGGCGTCGAGCCTCCACGTGAGGTCGCTTCGGCTGTCGTAGCCGAAGCTCGTCGTCAGGATGTTGGCTCCGTTCGACCGGTCGATCTCGCGCCTCTGGGTCACCCGGTTGATCGCGTCGTAGTCGAACTCCGTCACGAACGTCTCGCTCCCGCCCCCAGCCGGAAGGTCGGTGTGGGACCGAGTCGTGACGTTCCCGTTCGGGTCGAGCGTAAGGTCGTCGTGATCCCCCATCGCGTCGAGCACCTGATCGTGGGCCGCTGGATCTGCGTGGTGTTCCCCTGGGCGTCGACTTGGTAGACGGTCACGTTCCCCCGCGGGTCCGTGTACTGGGACCTCTGGTTGAACGGCGCGCCGTACTGGTAGGAGTACACGATGTCCGTGCCGGACTGGTTCGGGGTGTTCGTCTCCTTCCGGCGAAGCTCCAGCAGGTTGAGCGCTGCGTCAAATTGATAGTCAGTGCGATTGCCGGCCGGCCAGACCACGCTCGTGACGAGGCTGGTGGTCTGATCGACCCCCACTCTTGTCGGCGAGCTCCTGCACCACGCGCATCGGGAGGACGAGATTCGCCACCGGCAGGAACCAGCAGCTCACGGCGAATCCCGGGGCGTGCCTCACGTGCGGCGCCCCGATGGGCCGGAGATTCGCGTACGCACGGTGGAGCCAGACGAGGAACGCGACGCCCGTGGCGACGAACACGCCGAGCTGGAGCAGCGTCAGGCCGTGCTGCCACGCGGACGTCGTGTCGAGCTCGTCCCGGCGGACCGTCCCCGACTCGGCCCTGGACACCAAGCCGAGCACGCGGACGTTCGAGACGAGCAGGGCCAGGGAGACGAGCGCTCCCCATGTGAGCAGCACCACGACCACGCGGCCAAGACGTGCCGCCGACCGGAAGGTCCCGCCGTCGGGGCTTCCCGAGGTCCGAGCCGCCTCGCGTCCCGACCTCGGGGTCCCGAGGAGGAGAGGGACCCCGGCGATCCGGTCCCGCACCACCTGAGCCCGGCCCTCCCGCCACGCCGCGAGCTGCCAGAGCGCGGTCTCCTCCCTCGGCGTCATCTCCTCGATGTGCACCGCGGCAGACTGCTCCACGATGCTCAGGAGCGCACCCCGGACCTTCCACGTGTCCGGCGACGCGCGGACCACCTCGGGCCCGCCCGGCGCGCGGGCCACCACGGGCCCCACGGGGTGCGTGCACGGCGGACCGCCGCATGCGGGGTGGTTGGCGCACCACGTCCGGTGGGGATCCGCGATCTCGCACGCCCGGAGCGTGCATCGGCCGACGGCGTCGTCGATCGTGAACTCGGTACACGTCGCGCAGTCGATGGATCCCGGATCCCCCAAGCAGGGAAGAGTCTACGCACGCAGACCCCACGGTCAATCCGAGGATCGTCGCCCCGTCATACTGGGCGGCGCGGGGCCCCTGCGGGCGCGAACAAGACGTGCCCCCCTCCTTCGGCGGCTCCGCGCGCCGAGCGGGACCCACCCCGGGGCCGAGGCCCCGCGACCGCTCTCCCCACCCGGCCGACGAGCCGGGAAGGCTCTGCATCATGGACCTCGCGGCGCCCGGTCGAGAGCCGCATGGCCCGGCTCGCGGCGCTCCGTCGCGGGGCGCCCCACGTATGGGAGATCCTGATGTCCGATCCGAAGCGGCAACCGTCACGCCGTTCGGTGCTCGAGGGGGCCGCGCTCGCGTCGGCACTCGCGCTCACGGGCGCGGCGTCTGGATGGAACGCGGTGCCGGTCGCCCGGGCCGACCCGCCGGGAAAGGGGGACGAGGGCGAGGGCGTCGTCACGGCCGGCGAGGACCTCATGCGCGAGCACGGCGTCCTGGACCGCGCGCTGCTCGTCTACGAGGCCGCGCGCGGACGCCTCCGGAGCGGAACCGACCTCGACCCGCGGGTGCTGCACGGCGCGGCGAGCCTGATCCACGACTTCATCGAGAACTACCACGAGAGGCTCGAGGAGGAGCACGTGTTTCCGCGCTTCGGGAAGGCGGGCCGCGAGGTCGAGCTCGTGGGCGTCCTCGAGAAGCAGCACGCCGCGGGACGGCGGTTGACGGACGAGATCCTCCGTCTCACGAGCGCCGCCGGCGGCGATCACGCCGAGGACCTCGTGAAGACGATCGACTGCTTCGTGCGCATGTACCGTCCTCACGCGGCACGCGAGGACACCGTCCTCTTCCCCGCGCTCCACCGGATCCTCGAGCCCGAGGAGCTCCGCGAACTGGGCGACGAGTTCGAGGACCTGGAGAAGCAACGGTTCGGCGTAGACGGGTTCGAGCGGGCCGTCGGACGGGTCGCGGAGCTCGAGCGCGCGCTCGACATCCACGATCTCTCGAAGCTGACGCCCGCGGGCTGAGACGTCAGGCCGGCCTTCGGCGGTACACGACGCCGCGTTCGGCCTGGTAGCGGAGCACCGCCTCGAAGCACGACGCGTCGGCTCCCACGTGCTCCGGCCCGAACACGCCGGGACCGCGGATCCGTCCCTCGGCCAGGAGGGTCGCCACGGCCGCGCAGGCGTAGCCCGTCGTACGGGCCATGCTCTGGACGCCTCGTTCGGCGTCCGCGCGGTCCAGGAGGTCCCAGCCCACCGTGACGGGCTCGCTCGCGCGCGAGATGCCCTCGATCGTGACGCGGAAGGCGGTCAGGTCGGATTCGCCGGGCTGGTACGTCCAGCGGGGGAAGAGGAGCGCGCTCACGACGTCCCGCGGCCGGACCCGTTTCCCGTCCACCTCGACCGGCTCGACGCCGAAGAGACCCGCCTCGCGGAGCGCGATCATGAGTCCCGCGTGGCCGGGATAGCGAAGCGTCTTCTCCTGCATCCAACGGACGGGCAGTCGGAGCAGCGATCTCAGGCCGTCCGTCAGGAAGGCTTCGAGCGTCCCGATGCCCTCGAACTCCACCGGCTCGACCTCCGAGAGCGCCGGCCGCACTTCGAGCTTCCCGTCCCGGACGACGCGTGCGGGACGGACGTACTCCTCGATCACGTCCACCGGCGAGAACGGCGCCTTGTACTCGAACGGACGACTCCGCACGACGGGGAGCCCGCCGACCAGGCACTCGAAGCGCTCCACGGCGAGCATCTCCTCGACCGCACGGCCGAGGAAGAGGTTGCTCATGCCGGGCGCGACGCCCATGTCCACGACGGCGGTCACGCCGCGCTCGCGCGCGCGCCCGTCGAGCGCGAACGCGTCCTCCGGCGAGAACGCGATGTCCACGACGTCCTTGCCGGCTTCGATCGCGGCTTCGAGCGCGCGGTGGCCGAGGTGACCCGGCAGCGCGCCGATCACGAGGTCGAACGAGCGGACCGCGCGCCGGACCGCCTCGGCCGTCCCGACGTCGGCGGCGACGGTCCGAACCGCGCTCCCGGAGAGCCGCCGGGCCAGGAGGTCGGCGTCCAGGTCGAACGACGTCACGTCGAACGCGTGGGAGAGGTCGCGCGCCACCTCCGCCCCGATCCGACCCGCTCCCAGCACCGCGATCCGCTTCATGGGAACGACATCGTACGAGGTCAGGTCGTCCTGCCCCCCTCTGCCCCGCGCGCCCCTCGATCAGGTGAGCGCGCTCCTCGGCGGCGAGGGAAGCCCGTCCGCGTGCCGCGGCGCCGGCGCGCCGCCGGGCGGGAGATGGGCCGCGCGGTCGGCCGCGCGGTCGGGCGCGCGGTCCGGGGCGAGGGACCGGATCTCGTCTTCGAGGTCCGGCCAGCGCTGGAGCAACGGCTCGGGCGCGGTCACCTCGAAGTCCGCGAAGTCGAAGCCGGGCGATACCGTGCAGCCGAGCAGCGCGCGGCGCCCGAGCGGGACGATCCGCGCGCCCTGCCAGGAGCCGCGCGGCACCACCGCCTGGGGCCGCTCGCCGTGGAGGACGTCGGGCCCGAGGAGGACGCGGAGCACCGAGCCGTCCGGCCGTAGCTGAAGGAGCTCGACCGTGTCGCCGGCGTAGTGGTGCCAGACCTCGTCGCTCTGGACCCGGTGGAGCGCGGAGAACGCCCCTTCGGCCAGGAGATAGAGGACCGCGGTACCGAGCGCGCGGTCTCCGTCGTAGCGGGCCGGGAGCGCGGTGGCGGGGACGACCTCGTCCGCCCGCCACGTCTCCGAGTACCAGCCGCCCTCGGGATGAGGAGCGAGACCCAGCAGCGCGATCCACCGGCGCGCGACCAGATCGTGGCTCATCCCGGGATTCTCCCGAGGAGACCGGGGTCGCGGTCGGACGAACCGTTGGCCCGCGTCGGGTCGCGCGGCCCGACGAGTCGGGGACCCGCGAGACGCGGGCCCCCGCGCACGAAGCCCGCCTACCAGCGATCGTCCTCGGCGTCGCGCCGGGACTTGCGCTCGCGGTTCTGGCGGTAGCGCTCGCCGCGGCCGCCCTCGCGACCGCCGCCGGGAGGGCCACCGGGAGGACCGCCGGGGCCCCCGCCGGGGAAGGGCGGGGAGCCGCCGCCGAAGCCGCGCGGGCCACCGCCACCGCCCCCGTACCCACCGCCGCCGCCGTAGCCGCCGCCACCGCCGCCGCGGTACCCGCCGCCGCCACCGCCGCCGCGCTCCTCGCGCGGGCGCGCGACGTTCACCTTGAGCCTGCGACCGGAAAAGTCGCGCTCGTTCATGCCTTCGATGGCGGCCTGCGCCTCCTGATCGGTGTCCATCTCGACGAACGCGAAGCCGCGCGAACGGCCCGTCTCACGGTCGATGACCAAGTGGACGTTTCGGACCGAGCCGAACGCGGCGAATGCGGACTCGAGCTCTTCCTCCGTCGACTGGAACGGCAGATTGCCGACGTAGAGCCTGCTCTCGGACATCCCTCGGGTGCCCTCCAACGAACCCCCGGTCGGGGGCCAGACGATTCGAATGGGTTACGGCCGCCAATCGAACGGCGGCGCGGAGGGACGAAGCGTTTGAATCGTCGAGCCGAGCACGCGTCGATGGGAGACCAGTTCGGCGAGAGCCTACCAGGGGCCGCGGATGGTTTCGGGCCAAATCGGGCGTTCTCGACGGCGGGCCGCCCTCCCCGCACCCGGCAAGAAGTCGGCCTCCGGGCCGGGCCATGGGACCTTCGACTCGAGCCGCCGGGACCCGCCCACCGGCGGCCGCTCCCCCCGGGTTCCGGGTGTCCCCGGAGGCGCCGGGGACCGATGATCTACGCCCTCGCCCCTCCCGGAAGGCACCCCGTGCGCCTCGCCCTCCGTCTTCCCGCGCGCGCCCTCCGCCTCGCCCCGGCCCTGTTGCTGCTCCCGCTCCTGGTCCTCGGTCGAGCGCGCGCGGAAGAGAAGGAGGCGCCCCGCTGGCGCGTGCCGATCGACGGCGCGGCCCTCTATCGCCGCGTCGAGGAGTCGGCGTGGGTCGAGGGGAAGTCGCGGCGGGGCTTCAGCGAGCCCCTGAACCCCGCGGTGGTCTGGGGTGGCGAAGTCGAGAAGGACGGACTCTCGCTTCGCGGCCCGGTCTACGACCTCCGCGACCTGGCAGTCTTCCTCGCCTCCGACGTGCACGTCCTCGAGCAGGGGGGGAGGTTGGAGCTGGTCCTCGACGGGCTTCGCGAGTTCGATCGGACGCGCGTCCTCGTCCAGTACGCCCTCCCGCGCCCGGACGGGTCGCAGGACTTCGTGGCGCTCTTCCTTCCCGAGCCGGAGGGCGACGCGCCCCACCACCGGCCCCGACGGTCGCAGGGCCGGACGCTCCACGGTCGGCTCCGCGCGACGCGGCGGTTCGACGAGGCGGAGGGACACCTCACGTCGCTCACGTCCGAGCTCCTGCTCGACACGAGCGAGGGGGAAGCGGAGGAGATCCGGACGGGACGCATCCGCTACACCGAGTCGTGGACGTTTCGCGAGGTGCTCCGCGCCTCGGACCCGTCCTTCCGCCAGAGCGTGGACCGCGCAATCGAGACGAGCGCCCGGTGGCTGCGTGACCTCCTCCAGGACCAGCGACTCGCGCGAGGACGCTTCGGCGCGCCACCCGACGGACGCCGACTCGATCAGTGGCAGGGGAGCGGGGAGCTGGCGCTCGTCCTCCTCGCTGTCCTCAAGTCGGAGCTCTACCGAGACGACCTCGTGGTGGCCCGCGCGCTCGACGAGCTCCGGGGCCGCGAGATCCTGACCACCTACTCCCTGGCGTGCGCGCTGATGGCCATCGACGCCTACTACACGCCGCCGCGCGAGCGCGACCGCCTGATGGCCGACGACAAGGCGGGGCCCGCCGAGCGCAACCCGACCCCCGCGGACCGCGCGGTGGTCGATCGCTGGACGCGCGCGCTCCTCGAGGCGCACGACACGCGGATCGACCCCGGCTACCTCCTCCGCTGGCGGTACGCACGGAGCGCCGACTACGACAACTCGAACACCCAGTACGCGCTCCTCGGCCTCTACGCCGCGCACCTCCTGGGCGCGGCGATCCCCCCCACCGCCTGGAGCTCGTCCGCGCGGCACTGGCTCGCGGACGTACAGGACCCGGGCGAGGACCCGATCGTGCTCTCGACCCCGACCCACGCCGAGCTCGAGGCGCGCGAAAAGGAGGCCGCCCTGCTCCGCCACGGCGGCTACGGGACCGACGGCAGCACGCGCGACCGGGGACCGCGCGTGGCCCCGCTCGCCTGGGGCTACGTGGAGCGGGCCGACCTCAGCGGAAGCATGACCGCCGCCGCCGTCGCGAGCCTCGAGATCGCGGAGTCCGGGACCGGCCGCCGGCGCGGCTTCCCCGGGACGTTCGGCGTGGACGTGGACCGCGCGCGCCGGGGCGGCCTCGCCTGGCTCGCCACGCACTTCACGGTCCGCGCGAACCCCGGCGGCCCCCACAGCCTCTGCTCGCGGGGCTACTACCTCTTCGGGGTCGAGCGCGCACTCGAGATCCGGCGGATCGCGCGGCTGCAGGGCCGCGACTGGTACTTCGAGGGCGCCGTCTGGCTGCTCGAGACCCAGGAAGACGACGGATCGTGGCGCGGGGGCTACGACGACACCGCGTTCGGGCTCCTCTTCCTGAAGAAGGCCGTGCCCCCGACGATAACGCCCTCCCGCTGACGGGCGCCGGGGCGCCCCGGCCCCACGGGCCCAGGCGTGACGAGCGGGGCCCGCGCGGGCATCATGCGCCGCATGGAGCTCAAGTACGGAACGAACCCGCACCAGGGACGCGCCTCGGCGGTGCCCATCCGCCCCGACGCGCCTCCCCTCGAGGTGCTCTCGGGCAAACCCTCCTTCATCAACTTCCTCGACGCGCTGAACGCGTGGCAGCTCGTGCGAGAGGCCCGGGCGGCGCTCGGGGTCGTCGCCGCGGCGTCGTTCAAACACGTGTCGCCCGCGGGGGCCGCCGTGGCCGTGGACCTGCCCGAGGACCTCGCACGGGCGTACGAGGTACACGGCACGTCGCTCACGCCCGCCGCGACGGCGTACGTGCGCGCGCGCGGCGCCGACCCGAAGAGCTCCTTCGGCGACTTCGTGGCCCTGAGCGACGTCGTGGACGAGGCGACCGCGCTCTTCCTCAAGGGCGTGGTGAGCGACGGCATCGTCGCGCCGGGCTACGAGCCCGCGGCGCGCACGATTCTCGAGGGGAAGAAGGGCGGCTCGTTCATCGTGATGCGCGCCGACCCCGACTTCGTGCCGCCCGAGACCGAGGCCCGGGAGGTCTACGGCATGCGGCTCACGCAGGAGCGAAACGCGCAAGCGGTGTCCGACCGGCACCTCGCCGACGTCGTGGTGGGCTCGCTCCCGCCCGAGGCGAGGCGGGACCTCCTCCTCGGCCTCGTCGCGATCAAGTACACGCAGTCGAACTCCGTCGGCTACGCGCTCGACGGACAGATGATCGGCATCGGCGCGGGCCAACAGTCGCGCGTGGACTGCACGAAGCTCGCCGGCCAGAAGGCCGACGTGTGGCACCTCGGCCGTCACCCGAAGGTTCTGGGCCTCTCGTTCCGTCCGGAGGTCAAGCGTCAGGAGCGCATCAACTGGCGGATCCGCTTCATCGAGGGCGACCTGACGCCCGAGGAGGAGGCCCGCTTTCGCGCCGCGACCGACGGCGACGTCTCCATGTGGGAAGACGGCGAGCGCGAGGCGTGGGTTCGCGCGCTGAAGGGGGTATCCCTCGTCTCGGACGGGTTCATCCCGTTCCGAGACAACATCGACCACGCCGCGCGGCACGGGGTCCGCTACGTGGCCCAGCCGGGCGGGTCCACGCGGGACGACGACGTCGCGCGCGCGTGCGAGGAACACGGCATCGCGATGGCGCACACGCACCTGCGCCTGTTCCACCACTGAGGGCGTGGAGGTCGTCATGCGTCGCGTGCCCCGTGTCGCGCTCGCGTTCGCCCTGGGCCTCGTGGTGCCGTTCCTGGGCGGAACGCGCACGCCGTCGTTCGCCGGAGACCCGACCGTTGCGCCCGAGAAGGCCGTCCCGCTCCCACGCTGGAAGGCGGGCGAGCAGGAGGGCACCGTCACGATCGACGGCAAGGAGGAGGGATTCGCGGCGCTCGTACCCAAGGGCTACTCGCCGAAGCACCCCGTGCCCGTCGTGCTCTTGTGTCACGGGAACGGGGGAAAGGCCCTCGACTTCCTCCGCGAGGCGAAGACCCTGGCGGGGAAGAAGCCGCCGCTCCTCGTCGCGCTGGAACGCTGCGACAACAAGCAGGACGCCGTCGGCTACGCGCCCAAGTACCTCGTGGCGCTCCAGGAGAAGTTCGCGATCGACCCGGAGGAGGTGTTCGCGCTCGGCTTCTCGGGCGGCGGCTTTCGCCTCTGGGACGACGTGGTCTGCCAGAAAGACG
The DNA here is from genome assembly GCA_963752285.1 of uncultured Planctomycetota bacterium. GTDB lineage: Bacteria > Planctomycetota > PLA2 > PLA2 > JAEUHO01 > CAVVXN01. The sequence continues at coordinate 560,544 of CAVVXN010000002.1, read as the reverse complement.
AGATCGGGAAGTTCCGAGGCGTCGTCCTCGTGGGCTCGGCCAAGCAGTCGTTCGAGCCGGCGGACAAGCCCGCGCGTGCCCCGACGATCCTCCTGATCGGCGACCCGAACGACCCGAACTTCAAGCAGCCCCGGATCGACGGCGAGAAGGCGTTGAAGGACAAGGGCTACGAAGTCCTCGTGTTCGAGCACGCCGAGGGACACTCGATGGCCCGCGCCCCGGTCGAGAAGGCGTTCGGCTGGATCGCCGACACGATCAAGGCCGACGAGAAGGCGCGCAAGAAGAGGCGCTGACCCCGGCCCTCAGCCCGCGTTCCGTCCCTTCACGCGTGCCCACGTGTCGCGGAGCGTGACGGTGCGATTCAGCACGAGTCGGCCGGCGCCCGCGCTGTCGGGATCGACGCAGAAGTAGCCGAGCCGCTCGAGCTGCACCGTCGTGAAGGGAGCGGCGTTCGCGAGAGAGGGCTCGAGCTTCGCGGCCGAGACGACCTCGAGCGAGGCGGGGTTCAGGTTCGCGAGGAAGTCCTGCCCCTCCGGCGCGTCGTCCGGGTCCTCCTTCGAGAACAGCCGGTCGTAGAGGCGGACCTCGGCGTCGATCGCGTGCGGGGCCGACACCCAGTGGATCGTGGCCTTCACCTTCCGGCCGTCCGGCGCGTAGCCGCCCTTCGTCTCGGGGTCGATCGTGCAGCGCAGCTCCGTGACGCGGCCGGTCGCGTCCTTCACGGCCTCCTCGCAGCGGAGGAAGTACGCGTAGCGGAGGCGGACCTCTCGTCCCGGCGCGAGACGGTAGAAGGACCGCGGCGGGTCCTCCATGAAGTCGTCCTGCTCGACGAAGAGCTCGCCGGAGAACGGGACCTTGCGCTCTCCGGCGGCGGCGTCCTCGGGGTTGTTCACCGCCGGGAGCTCCTCGACCTGGCCCGCAGGCCAGTTCGTCACGACGACGCGGAGCGGACGGAGCACGCCCAGCGCGCGCGGCGCGTGGCGGTTCAGGTCGTCTCGCACGCAGTGCTCGAGGAGAGCCACGTCGATGTTCGCGTCCCGCTTCGCGATGCCGACGGTGTTCCAGAACGTGCGGATCGCCGCCGGCGTGTACCCGCGACGCCGTAGACCCCGGAGCGTGGGGAGCCGGGGGTCGTCCCAGCCCCCGACGTGACCGCCGTCCACGAGCGTCCGCAGCTTCCGCTTCGAGGTGATCGTGTACGTCACGTTGCCCCGCGCGAACTCGATCTGACGCGACGGGAAGATCCCGAGCTTCTCGATGAACCACTCGTAGAGGGGACGGTGGTTCTCGAAGTCGAGGTCGCAGAGCGAGTGCGTCACGCGCTCGAGGGAGTCGCTCTGGCCGTGCGCCCAGTCGTAGAGCGGGTACACGCACCACCGATCGCCGCTCCGGTGGTGTCGGGCGTGGAGGATCCGGTACATGACGGGGTCCCGGAGGTTCAGGTTCGCCGCGGCCATGTCGATCTTGGCCCGGAGCACGCGCGTCCCGTCGGGGAACTCCCCTGCCGTCATGCGCCGGAAGAGGTCGAGGTTCTCCTCGACCGGCCGGTCGCGCCACGGAGAGGGACGCCCCGGCTCGGTCGGCGTGCCGCGCGTGTCCCGGATCTCGTCGGCCGTCTGGTCGTCCACGTACGCGAGGCCCTTCTCGACGAGCTCGATCGCCCACGCGTGGAGCTGCTCGAAGTAGTCGGAGGCGAAGCACTCGTGCTCGCCCCACTCGAAGCCGAGCCAGCGGACGTCGTCGCGGATCGCATCGACGTACTCCTGCTCCTCCTTCGTCGGGTTCGTGTCGTCGAAGCGGAGGTTCGTCCGCCCGCCGAAGTCCGCGGCGACGCCGAAGTCGATGCAGATCGCCTTCGCGTGCCCCAGGTGCAGGTAGCCGTTCGGCTCGGGCGGGAACCGCGTGACGATCGGTCGCGCGAACCGTCCGCTCGCGAGGTCGTCCTGGACGGCCTGGCGCAGGAAGTCGAGCTTGCCGGTCGGGGAGGTCTCGGACATGGCGGTATCCCGGGCGTCCGGTCGGCCGGCCGCAAGCGGGGGATTGTAGGCGTGTTCTCGCGCGCAGCGGCACGGACGCCCCGCGCGGGCCCTCGGGGGACGCCCGCCGCGCCCCTGCCGGAACCGGGCGACGGTCGGCTCGCGCTCTCCTGCGGGGGCACGGCGACGGCGGGGACCACGCCGTCCTCTTGCGGGTCGCGGGGCCCCGGGCCGCTCGTCCGTGCGGGACGCGCGGGCCCGGAGCGGAATCGACGCGGCAGGGAGCCGGGGAGGACCGCGCCCCGTCTTCGCGACGCGAAGCGACACGGCATCGCTATGTTGTGCTCCTGCGCCGCCCGGTCCAAACCCTGCCCATGACGGGCACCCGCGTCGGCCCGCCCCTGTTGGAACCGGGAACTCATGAAGCTGCTCTTGACGTCCGTCTTCGGGCCGTACGGCGTGGACGACCCGTACGGCGAGAGCGACAACAAGATGGAGCTGTTCCACAACCAGGTGACGCGGGAACAGGGCATCTTCTCCTACCGCTTCCACCACGCCAGCCACGGCCTCTACTTCCTCGCGGCGAACGTGGACGTCCCCACGACCGTGCTGGACTTCCCTCGGCTTCGCCGGTTCGCGCGCGAGCTTCGGAAGGGCTACGACTACGTCGGCATCAGCTTCATCGTGCCCAACTTCGAGAAGGCGCGGCTGATGGCGCGTCTCGTCCGGAGGCTGTCCCCGGGCACGAAGATCATCCTGGGCGGGCACGGCGTCGCCGTGGACGGGATCGAGACGCGGATCGAGCACGACCACATCTGCCGCGGCGAGGGAATCCGGTTCCTCCGTGAGCTGTTCCACGAGGACGTGGACAGACCGATCCGCCACCCCCTCACGTACAGCTCGTTCAACCGCCAGGTGATGGGCGTGCCGTGGGCCGCGAACGCCGGGATCCTGGTCACGGGCGTGGGTTGTCCCAACCGGTGTCGCTTCTGCGCGACGTCCCACTTCTTCGGCGGCTACAAGCCGTACCTCGAGACGGGTCAGGAGATCTACGACGTCTGCTGCAAGTACGAGGACGAGCTCGGGGTCACCGACTTCGGGGTCCTCGACGAGAACTTCCTGAAGCAGCCCCAGCGCGCCCGGGAGCTCCTGGACATCATGGAGCGGACTGGGCGCCGGTTCTCGTTCGCCATCTTCAGCTCGGCCGAGACACTGACGGGACTCGGCGACCTCGATCTCCTCGTGCGGCTCGGCGTCACGTTCGTCTGGGTCGGCGTGGAGTCCAAGCGCGAGGTCTTCGCCAAGAACCGCGGGGTGGACTTCGGTCGCCTGATCGACGAGCTCCAGCGGCGCGGAATCGCGGTGATGGCCTCCGCGATCCTCTTCCTGGAGGACCACGACAAGCTGACGATCTGGGACGACATCGAGTTCGCCACGTCGCTCGGCGCAGACTACCTCCAGTTCATGCAGCTGGGGCCCATCCCGGGCACCGCCCTCTACGCCAGCTACCGCGCCCAGGGGAAGCTGATGTCGGACGTCCCCTTCCGGTCGCAGCACGGTCAGGGCAGGATCTGGTTCCGCCACGAGCACTTCGCGCCGGCGGAGACACGCACCTTCCTCCGTCGGGCCTTCCTGCACGACTACCACCGCAACGGCCCCTCGATCCTCCGGGCCATGCGGACGGAGCTACGGGGATACGAGTACTGCAGGACCCACGCGAACCCGGCCGTCCGCTGCCGTGCGGACGAGTTCCGGGACATGCTCCGCCTGATGCGGTGCTTCGTCACGAGCCTGAGGGTCCACTGCAAGGACGCCGTGTCGCGCGGGATGCTCCGCGAGGTGCGGAACGGTTTCCGCCGCCTCCTGGGCCGGCGGAGGCTCAAGACCCGGGTGCTCTCCGTCCTCGTCCTGCTCCTCTCGATCAAGGAGGCGCTGCGGATCCGCTTCCTCGGCGACGTCCGCCAGCCGAAGACGCTCTACTGGACGCCCGACCGGGGCACGGAGATCGTGGGCGCCGGTCGCTGAGGGCGGGCGCGAACGCAGGCCCGCCGCGCGCTATCGGGGCAGCCGAGCCGCGGGCAGACGGCGCCCGATCATGCGGGCCGACTCCTTCGCGCGATCCGGGTCCACGACGAGACACGCCGCCGAGGCGGCGGAGCGCAACGCGTCGTTCTCCGACCAGCTCGCCTGGAGGAGCGCGTCGAAGCTCGAGTGGGCCGCCTCGCCCATCTTCGCGAGGGCGTTCGCCGCGGCGGTGCGGGCGTCGGGGTGGCGGGCGTCGTCCCCGACGAGCTCCGTGAGGACGCGCACCACGCCGGCGTCGTCCTTGGCGATCCGGCCGAGCGCGGTCACGTACACCACGAGGGCCGTGACGCGCCGGCGGAGCGCCATCACGTCCTCGTGCTCGGGCCGGTGCGGCACCGCCGTGACCGCGGCCACGAGTCGGGCCACGGCCGACGACGCCTCGGGTCCGTACGCCCCGAGCGCCGACGCGGCCGACACCCGCACGTCGGGCGAGGCGTCGGCCAGCGCGTTCTCGAGCGCGGGTACGACGAGATCCGCCTTCGCGCCGATCGCGCCGAGCGAGGTCGCCGCCGCGGTCCGGACCCCGTCGTCGGCGTCGCCGAGCCGCTCGGCCAGGGCCGCGACGTAGGGCGCCGCCGCGGGTCCGCCCGCGCCGAGGACGCGGACGGACCCGCGCCGGACGAGCGCGTCCGCTTCGGCCAGGCCCTCGGACGCGAGCGGCAGTCCTCCTTCGCCGAGATCGAGATCGCGCACCGCGGCGATCGCGGCGCGGCGACTCTCGACCGTTCCCGAACGGAGCGCACGCCGGAGCGCGTCCGTGACGTCGGTGTCCGGCGCGAGGGCCCGCAACGCGAGCGCCGCGCGAAGCCCGACGTCGGCGTCCGCGCCCGCGACCAGCGCGCGGAGGTCCGCGACGGCGCGGTCGCGAAGGTCGGCGCTGATCGTGCGCGCGTCGAGGCGCCCGAGCGCCACGGCGGCGGCGCCTTGGAGGGCCGGGTCCTTCGATCGCGTCGCCTCGCCGAGCGCCGTCACCACCTCGGGGGCGGGCAGGGCGCGAAGTGCGCGGCGCGCGGCGTCGGCGACCCCGAGGCCGTCGTCCACCAGCGCTCGAACGAGCGCGGCCGCCGCGAACCCCGCCTCGTCCCCTCGTTTCGCGAGCCCCTCCGCCGCCGCGGCGCGCACGCGCGGGGCCTCGTCCGCGAGCGCCGAGGCCAGGAGGCTCGAACCCGGCGCGCCGAGGTCCACGAGGACGGCGACCGCCGCCACCCGGGCGTCTACGTCCGGGTCCCGTTCCAGGATCGGCTGGAGCACGGGCACCGCGCGGGCGCCCAGCAGGGCGAGGCCCTTCCCGGCCGCCCAGCGCGCCCCGGGATCGTGGAGCGCGTCCACGAGGACGGCCACGCCGGACGGGCCGGCGTTCGCGAGCTCCCGCTCCGCGTCCCGCTCGGCCGCGGCGTCGTTCGAGCAAAGGATCCGGATCCAGTCCGTCCCGCTCCGGCCCGCGATGCGGGTGTCGGCCCCCGCCGGCTCGCCCCCGCAGCCTGCGAGGAGCAGCAGGACCGCGAAGAGGCCCACGAGCCGTCCCGTTGCTCTCGCCGACGTCTTGGCGTCCACCGATCCGGACCTCCCGTGCCGCGCGCCGAGGATACGGTCGGAGGCGGCGTGCCGCCGGACGGACGGGGTCCGACCGTCGGACAAGGCGCCCGGCCGCAACCGTAGAATCCCGCCCCATGAGCCCGGACGTCGTCACGCGCTTCGCCCCCAGCCCGACGGGCGCCCTCCACGTGGGCGGCGTCCGAACGGCCCTCCTCTCGTGGGCGTACGCGCGCGGCCACGGCGGACGCTTCATCGTGCGCATGGAGGACACCGATCGGAGCCGCTCGTCCGAAGAGAGCGCGCGGGACATCCTCCAGGACTTGAGGTGGGTCGGGCTCGACTGGGAGGAGGGCCCCGACCCCGAGGCGGCCGACCCGTACGAGACCTCGGGGCAGATGGGCGCGCACGGGCCCTACTTCCAGAGCCAGCGCCTTCCCACGTACCGCGCGGAGGTCGATCGGCTCCTCTCGGCGGGCCACGCGTACGAGGACCAGGGCGCGGTCCGCTTCCGCATGGGCAAGGACGTCTCGTTCGACGACGAGGTGTACGGGCACATCGAGGTCAAGGGCAGCGAGCTCGAGGACTTCGTGGTCCTCAAGTCCGACGGCTACCCCACGTATCACATGGGCGTGGTCGTGGACGACGCGGCGATGGACGTCACGCACGTCCTGCGCGGACAGGAGCACCTCTACAACACGCCCAAGCACGTCGCGCTCCAGGAGGCGCTCGGCTACGCGCGCCCGCGCTACGCGCACCTGCCGACGATCCTGAACCCCGACGGCTCGAAGATGTCGAAGCGCGACAAGGCGAAGACCGCGCGCGCCGCGGCGCTCCGGGACGGCCGCTCGCCCGCGGACCTCGCGGGCGCTGCGGGCGCGCTCGACGAGGCGTCCGTCCGGGCCTTCCTGGCCAAGGAGAGCGACGACGCGCGCGTCGCCCTGGCCCTCGCACGGCTCCTCGACGTCGCGCTGCCCGAGATCGAGGTCGCCGACTTCCGGCGCAGCGGCTATCTCCCCGAGACGCTCGTGAACTACCTCTCGCTCCTCGGCTGGAGCCCGGGCGACGGCGTCGAGCGCTTCGACCGGGCCTTCCTCGTGGAGCGGTTCGACTTCGCGCGCTGCGGACGGGCGAACTCCCGGTTCGACCGCGACAAGCTGTTTCGCTTCAGCGCCGACGACCTCACGGCGCTGGAGCCGTCGGTGTTTCTCGATCGGTGGCGATCCCACTGCGCGGCCTACGCGCCGCGGTATCTCCAAGCGCTCGGCGAGGACGACTTCGGACGGCTCGCGGCGACCTACCAGCCGCGCAGCCGCACGCTCGACGAACCCTGCCGTCTCGCACGGTTCTTCGTGGACCCCGACGAAGCCATCCGCTACGACGACAAAGCCGCGAAGAAGTGGCTCCTCAAGGACGACGGCGCGGGGCTCGCGGCTCTCGCGCGCGCCCGGGACGCCCTCGCCACCAGCGACGACTTCCGCGCGGAGGCCGTCGAGGCGGTCGTCGAGGGGGTCGCGGCCGAGCTCGGCGTCGGCATGGGACCCGTCGCGCAGCCGCTTCGCGTGGCCGTGACGGGCGCCGCCGTGAGCCCCGGCATCGGCGACACCCTCTCGATCCTCGGCCGGGAGCGCGCGCTCCACCGGATCGACCGCTGCCTCGCCGCGTTTCGTCCGAGCCGGGCCTAGCGGCCCGACGGTCAGCGCGCGGGCTTCGCCTGGCCCTTCAGGATCGACTGGAACGCCTGCTCGAACTTCTCGACCTTCGGACGGATCACGGCCTGGCAGTAGCCCTGCCCGGGGTTCTGCGCGAAGTAGTCCTGATGGTGCGCGTCCGCGGGGTAGAACGCCTCGAAGGGGACGATCTCGGTCACGATCGGGTTCGGGTACACGCCCGACGCGTCCAGCTTCGCCTTCACGTCCTCGGCTACGCGCCGCTGCTCGTCGTCGTGCGTCAGGATGATCGAGCGGTACTGCGAGCCGACGTCGTGCCCCTGCCGGTTCTTCGTCGTCGGGTCGTGGGTCCCGAAGAACACGCGGAGGAGCTCCGCGTAGCTCACCTTGGCGGGGTCGTACTCGACCTGGACCACCTCGGCGTGGCCGGTCGTCCCGGTGCAGACGAGCTCGTAGCTCGGGTCCTTCCCGCGACCGCCCGAGAACCCCGACCGGACCGAGGTCACGCCCTCCACGCGATCGAAGATCGCCTCGGCGCACCAGAAGCATCCGCAGCCGAACGTGGCGGTCGCCATGGGTGTCTCCGGGGGGGAAGGAGATCGGGGACCCGCCTCGGGCTTCGCGTCGGGCGGCTCCGGAGGAGCGAGCTGCCGACCGGACGTCGCGAGGTCGCTCGCATCCGGCGCGCCACCCAGCGCGCCACCCAGCGCGGACCGCGCCGGCTCGTCGCGGCGGGAGCACGCGACGGACATGACGACGACGAACGCGAGGCCGAGGGTCCTCTTCCGCAACACGCGGTCAGGGTACGCGTCCCTCCGGGGCGGCGACGACGCCGGTCCACACGAACCCCGCCTCGGCGTACGCGGCGGCGAGCCCCGCCACGAACCGGTCGGCCGAGAAGCGCGTCGCCTCGCGCGCCCGCGCGCCGGCGGCGAGGCGCGCACGAAGCGCCGGGTCCCCGAGGAGGTGGACGAGGCCGTCGGCCAGCGCGTCGGCGCTCCCCGGCGGCACGAGCCAGGCGCTGATCCCGTGGACGAGGTCCTCGGCGAGCCCCCCCACCCGCGTCGCGAGCACGGGCACGCCGGCCGCGATCGCGTCGAACACGGCGCCCGGGCCCCCGGGGTCCTCGCGCGCCGGCCATACGAACACGTCGGCACGCGCGAGGTACGGCTCGACCTCCGGCCCGTCGCCCAGGAGCGCGACGCGTCCCTCGAGCCCGAGCCCGCGCGCGAGCCGCCGGTTCGCCTCGTAGCACGGTCCGCCGCCGAGGACGTACGCGCGGAACCGCACACCGTCCCTCTCGAGGCGCGCGAGCGCGCGGAGCAGGAGGTCCATCCCGCGCGGCCGGACGTGCCGCGCCGCCGCGACCACGATCGGCGCGCCGCAAAGCACGCGCGACCGCGGAAGGCCTTCGCGCGCCGCGCGGTCGAACGCGTGCTCGGGTGCGAACGGGACCACCCGGACCCGGACCGCGCGTCCGTGTCGCCGGAGGAGCGCCGCGCCGTGCGCCTCGTGGTGGACGAGCACGGCGTCGGCCCGCCGGCACGTGCTCCGCTCGGCGGCGAGCCCCGCCGCGGCCGTCCACGCGCCCCCGAGGCGGCCGAGCCACGCCGAGGCGCCCGGCCCCGTGCCGGCCTCGACCGTGGGGACGAGGCTCGCGACGCCGTACGCCTCGACGCCACGCCGCGCGAGGCGGGAGGCGGCGGCGACCGCCGCGTGCGCGCCGAGGCCGAACCCGTGGAAGAGCACCGCGCCGGCGCCCTCCGCCTCCTCGAGCGCGGCGGCCGCCAGCGCCTCGACGACGAACGGCACGCCGAGCGCCCCGCCGGCGCCTCCGGTCCGGACCCGACGCACCACCCCGGACGGGCTCGCGGCGCGTCCCTCGTCCTCTCCCCCGCAGACGAGCCGCGGCTCGAGGTCCAGCGCTGCCGCGGCGCGCGCGTGCGCGCGCACGTACGCGTCGGCCCGCGCCCGACCCCGGCGAGGGTCTCGGGCGCAGACGAGGACGAGCCGGGCGTCCACGCCGTCAGTCTCGTCCCACCGCGCGACCGAGCCGTGCGCGGAGCGGGGCCGCAAAGCGCTCGTCGATCGCCCGCTCTACTTCGAGCGGGTCCACGTCGCGCCGTCGCATCTCCAGGAGCTTCTCGCCGAACGACGCGGGGTTCCCGAACGCGGGCCGACGCTGCACCTCGGCCGCGCCGAGGTCGGTCCGCTGGTCGGCGCGCCACGCGTCGAGGCCTCGCGCGAGGTCGGCCGGGTCGGTGGGAACGTGCGTGAGCACGCCGCCCGCGGGCACGACCGCCCGCTCCGCGACCGCGCGGAAGACGAGGGCGTCGTCGCCCGTCTCGAGGTCGAGCACCGTCGTCCCGACGACGACCGACCCGCGGCCGATCCGCGCGCGGCCGAGGTCGGAGCCGACGAGCACCGCGCCCCGGATCTCGGCGGGCCCGTCCACGCGCGCGTCGATCACCACGCTCGCGCGGACCGACCCGTCGCCGGGCACGTGCGCGTCGCCGACGAGCCGGTTGCCGAAGCGGTCGGGTACGACGTGGTCGATCGAGGCGAGGCGACGCGCGAACCGTCCGACCTCGCCGTCGCACGCCACCTCGAGGAGCGTCTCCCGGGCGCGCGAGAGCTGGCCGACGTCCCCCCACCAGAGTCCCGCGTCGAGGTCCACGACGCGGACCACCGGCGGACGCCCGCGCCGGCGCGTCACGCCCTCGGCGAGACGCGACACGCGCGCGCGGAAGTCGGGGTGCTCCGCGAGGAGGGCGCGAAGGCCCGCGTCCCGCTCGCGCTCCGCCGCCCACGCGGCGTCGTCCAGGGTCAGGGCCTCGAAGAGCCAGCCGTCCACGTCGATCCAGCCCTCGACGTCCTCGAAGGCCTCGCGAGCCGCGGCGAGCAACGCGTGCGAGAAACCCGGGCTCCCGACGTGCACGAGGGCCTGGACCGCGCGTCCTTCGTTCGCGGACGAGAGCGCGGCGAGGAGGTCCGCGCGCGATCGGCGGCGGAGCGGGCGCACGAGCCGACCCGTGTCCCGTTCCACGACCAGCCAGTCCTTGTTCCGCGCGAGGTCTTCGGTGACCTCGGCCGCGGCGCCGAAGCGGACCGCGTCCGCGTCCGCGAGGTCCTGCGCGAGGTCCGCGAGCACGCGCGCGGGGACCTGCGGCTCGTCGCCCCACTTCCAGAGGACCCCGCGGAACCCGAGTCGCTCGAGGTGACGCGACACGAGCGTCCACGTGAAGATCGACGCTGCGGCCGCCGAGAGGAACCGCTCGCCCGCGCGCCCCGCGCGCACGAGCAGCGGCAGGTCGGGCTTGATGCCGTAGAGGCGCTGGGTCAGCGGTGCGAGGCGCGTGCCCTGGCCGGGCAGCATGATCCCGACCTGGACGGCGTCCTCGTCGAGCGGGCCGAGCGCTTCCTCGCGGTGGCGGAGCGCGTCGAGGAGGCCGAGCCACTGACCACGGCGCGCGACCTCCTCGTGCGCGAAGACGCGCGTCTCGCCGTCGTCGCGGAAGAGGGAGCGGCGCCTCCCTTCGAGGTCCGCGCGCACGATCTCGCCGTCCCCGCCGTTCACGATCGCGACGACCTCGCGGGGCCCCTCGGATCGCGCGACCGTCGCCCTCAGGTCGTCGAGGTTCGCGAGCCGACCGAGGAGCGACGCCGAGGGCGTGGTGGGGACCCAGGCGCGCACGACCTCGCACGGGCCCGCTTCGGAGGCGTCGTGAAACGCGCGCCACGCGCCGACGCCCGCGGGGACGAGGGCCGAGCGGCCCGCCTCGAGGCGGCCGAGATCCCGGCCGTCCGCCGTCTCGATGCGCACCCCGCCGCGCGTCGCGTGGACGGTCTCGACGGTCGGCGTCGCCGGCACGTCCACGGGGGCCCCCGGCCGCGGCCGGAGGTGCTCCACGACGAACGCCTCGGACGCGATCGACGCGTACGCCCCGGGGCGTCCTTCGACGGGCCGGGGCACGACGCGAAACGAGTCGGCGGCGCGCGCGCGCGGGCTCGCCGCGCCGAGCGCGCGCTCGACGTCGAGCGCGCGGAGCGGGAAGCGCGCGTGGTCCCACGCGCGGTACGTCGGGCCGGGACGCCGGATCTCGAGCAGCACGACCTCGTTCCCCTCGGGGTCCCCGAGCGCGTGTACCTCGGCCGACGGCGCGCGTCCCGACTCCGGGAGCGTCGCGTTCCACAGGACGTCGCCCGCGGCGACCGGCACGCGACCGAGCACGCCCAGCGCGAGCGCCTCCGCCTCGAAGATCGTCCGGATGCGCGACGCGAGGTCCACGACCGGTCCCCCGGGGCGCACGAGCGGGGCCAGGCGCGCGACGGTCTCGTCGGCCGTCGCGCGGCGCGCCAGCGCGGGTCCGAAGGCGAGCCCGAGCACGTGCGCGTCGGCCTCGGGCCGGAGGAGACGGAGGATCGCCTCCTGCGCCGCGCGCGCCTCGACGAAGCGCCGCGAGAGCTCCTCCCGGTCCACGTCCTTCGCGAAGCCGAGACCGATCGTCGCACCGGGCTCGGCCTCGAGCACGATGTACACCTCGGGGTGCCCCGGCGGGTGCGTCTGGACCGAGAGCATGTTCCGGACGTCGAGCGTCTTCGGGAGGAGAGGGAGGTTCGGGCCGTGTTCGTGGTGGAGCGCCTCGCCCATCACGTCGGGGCCGGCCAGGTCGAGGAGGTCGGGGAGCGAGATCGTCTCGCCTCCGGGCAGCCGGACGTGGCTCGGATGCAGCGCTGCCTCGTCGTCACGACGGTCGCCGCAGACCTCGAAGACCTCGCCGACCGGCTCGCCCGAAGGACCCGCGCCGAGCCGGTGGCCGCCCCACGGACGGACGACGACGTTCCCGGGCTCCACGGGCAGGAGCGAGGCGGCCACGAGACGGCGGGCCGCCGAGTCGCCGGATGCTAGCGCCGCCAGGAGTCCGATGCGGCCCACCCTACCCGCGCCTCAGCGCCTGGATCGGACGAAGTCGGCTCGCCCGCCACGCGGGCACGACGCCGCCCAGCACGCCCAGCAGCACGGCGATCCCGACCGCGAGGCGCAGCAGCGAGGGATCCACGCGGAACGCGAACGAGACCTCGGTGAACGTGTTCCAGTTCATCGTGCCCGTCTCGACGCCGTTCAGCGGCAGCACGATCAAGCCGCCGAGGACGCCGCCCACGAGGCCGATCGCGCCCGCCTCCAACAGGAACGAAACGAGGATCGACGCGCGCGGGAACCCCATCGCCCGGAGCATCCCCACCTCGCGCGTGCGCGCGCCCACGGCGGCCAGCATCGTGTTCGCGGCGCCGAGGACCGCGGCGATCCCGAGCACGCTGCTCAGGAAGAAGCCGAGACCGGTGAGCACGCCGCCGAGCACGGACGTCTGCTGGGCGTAGTACGCGCGCTCGGACATGACCTTCATGGGGATCTCCTTGTCGCCTTCGAGGTCCTCCTGCACCTTCTCGGCGGTCCACCCCGGCGCCAGCTTCGCGATCACACGCTGGCGAAGCGGACGGTCGAGCGCCGCACTCATGCGATCCACATCGCTCCAGATCTCGGAGGCGTACGCGCCCGAGCCCTCGAAGATCCCCACGACCTTGAACGGCGTCACGTTGACTCGCACGACGTCGCCCACCCGGCATCCCTCGAAGCGCTCCGAGATGGGACGGCCGACGATCACCTCGTCGGTTCCGAACGTGAGCTTCCGACCCTCGACGATCCGGATCTCGTCGCCGTGGATCCGGAGGGACGCCTCCTCTACGCCCCGGAACGGGACGTTCACCTCCTTCCCCTCCCCACCGACCCGCGGCAGGAAGAGCGCGAGGTACGACTCCCCAGCGGCCAGCGGACGACCCTCGGCGTCGCGCGCCACCTCGGGCCGTTCGTTCACGATCTTCCGCACCTGCTCGAGCGACACCCCGCTCTCGCCCTCGCTCTGCGCGCCCTGGCGGAGGTAGATCGCGACGTCCGTGCGTCCCGTCGTCGCGAAGAGGGCGGTGAACCCGCGCTGGAGCGCGAACACGCCGCAGAGGACCGCCACCGTCATCGCGATGCCGAGGGCGCTGAAGAGCGACGCGGGCCAGCGCACGAGGAGGCTGCGCCACGGGTACGACCAGGGGAAGCGGGGCAGGACGCGCATGCTCTCGCTCGGTCCCTCCCTCACGCCTCGAGTCGCAGCGCCTCGACGGGGCGAAGGCGCCGGGCCGCGAGCGCGGGGACGAGCGCGGCGAGGATCGCGATCGTGATCCCGATCACCGCCGCCTGCACGTCCACCTCGAGCGCCACGTGGTAGCCGGGGATCTGCGACCCGAACCACCGTCGGCAGTACCCCTCCGTCACGACGGCGAGCGCGATCCCGAGGACCGTACCGACCCCCAGCAGGAACGTGGACTCGAACGCGAACAGGCGGGCCGGCACCGCGTCGGGGAAGCCCAGCGACTTCAGGATGCCCACGGTACGCGTCCGTTCCCGGGCGGCGATCGTCATCGTGTTCACGACGCCGAAGAGGATCGCGAAGAGGACCGCGCCCACGATCAGGCCCAGGAAGGTCGGCAGGTTCCCGAGCATGTTCACGAAGTCGGCCTGGAACGCGGCCTCCGTCTGGGTCCGGGTACGCTGCGGCCCCCCCTCGAAATACGCGTCGATGCGGTCCGCGACCTCCTCCCCGGTCGCGTCGGGCGCGACCTTCACGAGGAACACGCCCGTGCCCTTCGGCCCGTAGCAGAGGCCCTGGTCCAACGTCTCCCGGAGATAGGAAGCGTGGAAGTACATCGTCTGCTCGTCCACGTTCGCGCGCGTCGAGTGGTAGATGCCTTGGATCGTGAAGCTCCAGGCCGAGCCGTCCACCCGCGCGTAGATCGTCCCGATGATGGGGATCTGGTCGCCGACGTGCCAGTCGTACCGCGCGGCGAGGTCGCTGCCGACGAGCGCGCCGCGCGGGTCCAGGAGGAGCGCCTCGCGCTGCGCCTCCGGGAACACGACCTCGGGGTACTGCTTCAGCAGGAGGCTCAGGTCGGAGGCGAACTGCGCGAAGCGGCCCGACTCGTCGCGGTAGAGACCGCCGAACCACGTGAACGGCGAGACCGACTCCACGCCGTCGATCGAGGCGATCGAGTCGCGATAGGTCCGCGGAAGCACCTGGAACAGGCTCACGGCGCTGGTCGTGATGATGCGCCGCGTGGCCGCCGCCTCGACGGCCACGTCGAGGCTCCTCAGCACGGAGCGCAGGAAGCAGAAGAGGTACATCGCGACGGTGACCGCGAGGATCGTGAGCACCGCCCGGATCGGGTGGCTCCACGCCTGCTTCAGCGCGAGGCGCCGGAGGCTCATCTCGATCCGCTTCGCATCTCTTCGAGGACGCCCTTGTCGAGGTGGAGAACGCGCCCCGCGCGGTCGCTCGCCAGCGGGTCGTGCGTCACCATGACCACGGTCGTTCCCTGCTCGGCGGAGAGCCGGCCGAGGAGGTCGAGCACGGTGTCCGCGCTGTGCCGGTCGAGGTCGCCGGTGGGCTCGTCGCAGAGGAGCAGCGTCGGGTCCATCGCCATGGCCCTCGCGATCGCGACGCGCTGCTCCTGCCCGCCCGAGAGGTGCTTCGGCCGGTGGCCCATCCGGTCCGCGAGGCCCACGATCTCGAGCGCGTACTCCGCCTGCTCGCGACGCCGCCGGCGCGAGAGGGGCGTCAGGAGCAGCGGCAGCTCCACGTTCTCGAGCGCGGTCAAGACCGGGATCAGGTTGAAGGCCTGGAACACGAAGCCGATGTGCCGGCCGCGCCACGCCGCGAGGGCGTCTCGCGAGAGATCGGTGACGACCGTGTCCCCCACGCGGACCGCGCCCTCGTCGGGCACGTCGAGGCCGCCGAGGAGGTTCAGGATCGTGGACTTCCCCGACCCGGACGGTCCCATCACGGCCAGGAACTCGCCCGCGGGCACGTCCAGGTCGATGCCCTTCAGCACGACGAGCGTCTCGCCGCCTCGGCGGTACGTCTTCGTGACGTTCACGAGGCTCGCGAGGGCCACGCTACCGCTCCCCGGCCTGGACGTGGTCGCCGTCGCGGAGGCCTGGCGACGGGTCCCGGACGACGAGCTCGCCGCCCTCGAGGCCCTCCTCGACCGCGCGCTGCCCGTTCGCGCTCCCGCCCAGGCGGACGGCGCGCCGGCGCGCGACCCCCGCCTCGACGACGAACACCACGTCCTCGCCCTCGCGCTTCGCCACGGCGTCCGTGGGCACGGTGACGGCCGGCTTCGACGCCGCCACGGGGGACGGCTCGGACCCGAGGAACGTGACGCGCGCGGCCATCTCGGGTCGCGCGATCGGCGGCAGCTGGTCGAACGTCACGCGGACCTCGATCGTTCCCTTGGTGCGGTCGGCCCGCGGCCAGATCTTCCGGACCCGCGCCGGTCGGACCGCATCGGACTCGGCCTCCAGGACGATCGTCGCCGCGTCGCCCTCGTGGACGCTCTGGATGCGTCGTTCGGACAGCTCGACCTGGACCTCGAGGGACGCCGGGTCCACGATCGTGAAGACGGACCCGCGCGAGTTGCCCGCGCCGGTCGGCGCGATCACCTCGCCGAGCTCCGCGTCCTTTCGGACCACGAGCCCCTCGAACGGCGCGCGGATCTTCGTCT
Source organism: uncultured Planctomycetota bacterium (assembly GCA_963752285.1). GTDB lineage: Bacteria > Planctomycetota > PLA2 > PLA2 > JAEUHO01 > CAVVXN01. Next base: position 544,673 of record CAVVXN010000002.1, on the reverse strand, counting down.
TCTCGAGCGTGACGGCCGCGACCTCCGCGTCGTGCCGCGCGGCAGCGACCCCCGCCTGCGCGACGGTCTCGGCCGCCCGGAGGCGGTCCGCGCGCGCCGCGACCTGCTTCAGGGACGCTTGCGCTGCGGTCGCGCGCGCCTCTGCCGCGGCGAGGGTGTCCTTTCCCGTCGCGGCGTCGGTCCGGATCCGGTCCCACGCCCCTTCGTCGATCACGTGCCGCTCGTAGAGGCTCCGGTTCCGCTCGACCTCGCGCTCGAGGCGGGCGAGCGTCTCGGTGGCCCCATCGACCTCGCGACGGCGCGCGGCGAGCTCCGCGTCGAGGCGTGGCACGTCGGCTTCCGCCTCCGTCACGGCGCGCGCGGCCTCGACGGCCTGCGCCTGTGCGACCTCGACGCGCTTCTTCGCCGCGTCCCACGACGCCGCGTAGTCCTCGTACTGGATCCGCCCGAGGACCATTCCCTCGGGGACGACGTCCCCCTCGTCGGCGTGGATCTCCACGAGTCGTCCCGAGAGCACGGTCGCGACCGACGCCTGCCGGTTCGCGACCACGTACCCGTTGCCCGAGACCCCGGACGCGCCGGACGCGCCCGGACCGTTCTGCACGGCCCGCGCCACGCGCACCGTTGGCGGCCCGGAGCCGGGGACGACCGCGGCGATTCGGCCTCGAAGCAGCCAGGCCGCGCCCGCGAGGGCCGCGAGGCAGAGGACCAGGAACCAGGGGAACGAGCGATAGGGCCGCGCGGCGCCGGTGCGCGGGATCCGGAGACGCGACAGGTCCGGCCGCCCGGTCTCCTCGGGCGGCCCCGCGCTCGGGGTCGGGACGGGGGCGGCGGGCATGGTCCGGGCCAGGGTAATGCGCCCTGCGGCGAGCGCCCCCGCGGGCGTTCGCGTCGCGGGCCGGGCCGCGCGGCCGGAGGTTGGAACCCCGCGCGAGAACGGGTAGAGAGAGGGCCCTCGCGGGGCGCAGGGGAGGGAGGCGAACGATGGCCCGGGAACGCTGGGGATCGAGACTCGGGGTGATCCTCGCGGTCGCCGGGAGCGCGGTGGGGCTCGGGAACTTCCTCCGCTTCCCCGGCCTCGCCGCGTCGCAGGGCGGCGGCGCGTTCATGATCCCGTACCTGATCGCCCTGGCTTTCGTGGGCCTCCCGCTCATGTGGATGGAGTGGACCCTCGGGCGTCACGGCGGTTCGCTCGGCCACGGGACGGGCCCCGGGATCCTCGAGGCCATCTCGGGCCGCCGCGGCTTCCGGTACCTCGGCGTCCTGGGCGTCTTCGGCCCGTTCGCGATCCTCGTCTACTACTCCCTGATCGAGTCGTGGACGCTCGGATTCACGTGGCACTCCCTGACCGGCCACGTCACCTCGCAGGCCGACGCGAAGGGCCTCACGACCTTCTTCAACGCGTACCGCGGCCTCGACCCGAAGCCCGACCTCGTCGCGCCCTGGACCGTGTACCTGTTCCTCGGGCTCACCGTCGCCGCGAACCTCTTCGTGATCTCGTACGGCATCCGCGGCGGCATCGAGAAGCTCTGCAAGATCGCCCTGCCGCTTCTGTTCCTCCTCGCGATCTTCATGCTCGTCCGCACGGCGACGATCACGCCGTGGGACCCGTCCCGCACGTACCTCGACGGGCTGGCGTTCCTCTGGCATCCGAATCTGGAGCTCCTGAAGAACCCGACGGTCTGGCTCCGCGCGGCCGGACAGGTATTCTACACGCTCTCCCTCGGCATCGGCGTGATCCTCACGTACGCCTCGTACGTCTCGAAGAAGGACGACATCGCCCAGTCGGGCCTCATGGCGGCGGCCACGAACGAGTTCGCGGAGGTGGTCCTCGCCGGCTCCATCGTCATCCCCATCGCGTTCATGTTCTACGGCGCGACGCAGACGCAGGCGATCGCGAACGGCAGCATCTTCGACCTCGCGTTCGTCTCGATGCCGCTCGTCTTCCACAGCATGACCGCGCCGCTCGACGTGATCATGTGCACCGCGTGGTTCCTCCTGCTGTTCGTCGCGGCGCTGACCTCGTCGGTGAGCCTCGCGCAGCCGTGCGTCGCGTTCCTGGAGGACGAGCTCGGATGGACGCGCCGTCGCGCGACGGCCGCCCTCGGGGTCGCCTACGTCGCCATCCTCGTGCCCCTCGCGCTGCTCTGGGACCGCGGCTGGCTCGGCGAGTTCGACTTCTGGGCCGGCACGATGATGCTCGTCGTGTTCGGGCTGATCGAGATGATCTTCTTCGGGTGGGTGCTCGGCATCGACCGCGCGTGGACCGAGCTCCACGAGGGCGCGCGGATGCGCGTGCCGCGGTTCTTCCGGTTCATCTGCCGGTGGGTGAGCCCCTCCCTCCTCCTCGCGATCCTCGGCTACTACTTCTACGAGGACTGGTGGCCCTCGATCACCATGGTGGACGTGCCCTCGGAGGACCGGTGGGTGTACTGGAGCGCGCGTGGAGCGCTCGTCGTCCTCTTCCTCTTCCTCGCCTGGGTCGCCTGGATCGCCGTGCGCCGCCGCGCGCGACGAGCCCCGGGGTGACGGCGTGACCCGGCCGAGCCCGCGACGCGCGGTCCACGGGTGGATCGCCCTCGACAAGCCGGTCGGCGTCGGATCGACCGCGGCGCTCGAGCTGGTGAAGGACGCGATCGGCCCGAAGAAGGCCGGCTACGCGGGGACCCTCGACCCCCTGGCGTCGGGGGCGCTCGCGATCGCGCTCGGCGACGCGACGAAGCTGATCCCCTGGCTCGCCCGCGCGCCGCGGCGGTATCGCTTCTCGGTCCGGTTCGGCGAGGAGCGGACGACGGACGACGCCCAGGGCGAGATCACGCGGCGAAGCGACGCGCGGCCCACGGCGGCCGAGGTCCGCGCGTCGCTCGCCGATTTCGTGGGCGACGTCGAGCAGGTCCCCCCCACCTTCGCCGCCCTCCGCGTGGAGGGCGAGCGCGCGTACCACCGCGCCCGGCGCGGCGCGCCGGTCGAGCACGCGCCGCGCCGGGTCCTCGTGCACGGCCTCGACCTCGTGGACGGGGCCCACGCGACCGAGCGCATCGACACGGCCGTGCTCGACCTCTGCTGCGGGCCCGGGACCTACGTGCGCGCGATCGCGCGCGACCTCGGCCGCCGGCTCGGGTGTGGCGCGCACGTCGAGTCGCTCCGGCGCACGGAGGAGGGTCCCTTCCGCGAGGCGGACCTCGCGACGCTCGACGCGGTCCGCGCGGCGGGCGCGTCGGGCCGGTTCCAAGGGGTCGTGGCGCCGCTCGCGGCGGCGGTCGCCGACCTGCCCGTCCTCGCGCTGTCGGCCGAACGCCTCGGGCTCCTCGCGCGCGGGCATCCCGTCGTGCTCGAGGAGCACGAGCGCGGCGTGCCCGGCGACGTTCGCGTGGAGGCCGATGGCCGACTCGTGGCGATCGCAGGGCGCGACGGCCCGACCCTCCGCACGCGTCGGATCTTGCAGGACCCCCGCGCGAACCCTTGACCGCACGGCTCGTCTCGGCGCGCACCCTGGACCGCGGGCGCGATCGACGGGCCCTCGGCCGGACGCCGCCGCGCCGTCGCTCGGCAACGTCGCCCGGCGGCGAGGGGGCGGGCGCGGTCAGGATTCGGCGAGGCCCGCCTCCGCCTCCGCGCGGACGGTCGGGTCGGGGTCGGCGCGGCGGGCTCGGTCGGCGAGCGGGCGGGCGCGGTCCGGAGCGAGACCGAAGAGGGCGAAGAGCGCGGGGCCGCGCACCCCGGGCTCGGAGTCGTCCGTCACACGCGACACGAGGGCGGGGACCGCCGCGGTCGCGCCGACGTTTCGCGCGGCGATCGCGGCGTTTCGGAGCAGCCCCGCGCGGCGCGGGCGGAGGAGCGGCGTCCCCGCGAAGCGGCGCCGGAACGCGTCGTCGTCGCAGAGGGAGAGCGTCTCCACGAGGTCGAGGCGCGGACCGACGCCCTGGTCGGGCTCGAGGGAGGGCCAGGGCACGGGGGCCCTCCCCTCGTTGAACGGGCAGACCTCCTGGCAGACGTCGCAGCCGAAGACCCACGCGCCCATCCGGGGGCGGAGCGCGCGGTCGATCGCGCCGCGGTGCTCGATCGTGAGGTACGAGACGCACCGGCGCGCGTCGAGCACGTACGGCGCCACGAACGCGTCGGTCGGACAGGCGGGAAGGCAGCGCGTGCACGTCCCGCAGTGCTCCGCGCCCGACGGCGCGGTCGGCGGAAGGTCCACGTCCACGAGGAGCTCGCCGAGCAGGAACCAGGAGCCCTCGCGCGGCCGGATCAGGCACGTGTTCTTCCCGGCGAAGCCCACGCCCGCGCGCACGGCCGCCGCGCGCTCGAGGAACGGCGCGTGGTCGGTGAGCGCGAAGAACCGGCGCGCGCCGAGGCGCATCTTGACGTCTTCCCCCATCGCCCGGAGACGGGGGAGCATCTCGCCGTGGTAGTCGCGCCCCCACGCGTACCGCGCGACGCGCCCGTAGCGGCCCTCGGCCTCGAAGGGCGGGGCCTTCGAGGCGTGGGCCACGGCGACCGTCACGACGCTTCGGACCTCGTCCGAGAGACGCCGTGGGTCGGCGCGCCCGTCGGGGTCGCGCGCCATCCACCCCATGCCGGCGTGGTGGCCCGCGGCGAGCCACGCCCTCAGCGCGTCGCGCGCGGCGTCGAGGAGATCGCCCGACGTCACGCCGACGACCTCGAAGCCGTGCGAGCGGCCGATCGACGTGAGCTCGGGGATCGGGTCCCCGGGCGGTCCCGTTCGCGCGGCGGTCGGCGGCGGACACGAGGTCACGGCGGGGAACGGCACGTCCCGGCCGCCTCGCGCGTGAGGAGGGTCGCGTCGCCGTACGAGAAGAACCGGTAGCCACGGCGGACGGCCTCGCGGTACGCGGCCAGCACGCGCTCGGTGCCGGCGAACGCGCAGACCAGCGCGAGAAGCGTCGAACGCGGGAGGTGGAAGTTCGTGAGGAGGAGGTCCACGGCGCGAAACGCGAAACCCGGGAGGACGAGCAACCGCGTTCGATCCGCCCCTCGGACCGGGCGGCCGTCCGGCGACCGGAGCGCGGCCGACTCGAGCGCGCGGACCACCGTCGTCCCCACGGCGACGACCCGTCCTCCCGCCTCGCGGGCCCGCACCCACGCCGCGGCCGTGCCCTCCGGGACCACGTACGCCTCCTCGTGCATGTCGTGGTCCTCGAAGGACTCCACCCGGACGGGCGCGAACGTTCCGAGACCGACGTGCAGGGTGACCGGCGCGATCTCGACCCCACGGGCGCGACACCGATCGAGGAGCGGTGCCGTCAGGTGGAGACCCGCCGTCGGCGCCGCGACGGCGCCCGCCTCGCGCGCGAAGACCGTCTGGTAACGCTCCCGGTCGAGGTCGTCGCGGGGATCCTCGCGGTCCCGGCGCACGTACGGCGGGAGCGGCATCCGTCCGTGTCGTTCGAGGATCGTGCGTACGTCCGCGCCCACGCCCTCGACGCGCCACCGTCCTTCCTCGAGCGGGCCGAGGAGCCGGAGCCCCGTCCCGTCGCCTCCGACCTCCAGCACCTCCCCGGCACGAAGCGTCCCCCCCGACCCGAGCAGCGCCTCCCACGCCTCGCCGGCCCCGGACGCGGGTCCGAGGGCCAGCACGCTCACCGCGCCGCCGGTCGCGCGCCGCGCGGCGAGGCGCGCCGCGAGCACGCGCGTGTCGTTCACGACCAGGAGGTCGCCCGGTTGCAGGAGCTCGGGCAGGTCGCCGATCGAGCGGTCGGCGATCGCCTCGTCCCGCACCACGAGCAGCCGCGCATCCTCGCGCCGCGCGGGCGGCACCTGCGCGACCTGCGACGCGGGGAGGTCGTAGTCCAGGTCCGCGACGCGCACCGCGGGCCTCAGCGCACGTCCTTCTCGACGCGGCGCATCTCGGCGAGGGTCACGATCTCGAGGTCGCCGGACGGCTTGGCCCCGGTCCGCTCGATCGAGACGTCGGCCGTGCCACGCATCGCGCCCGAGACCGGCGCGAGCTGCGTCAGGTTCTGGACCACGGTCCCCCGCGTGGACGTGGTCATGGTCCCGAGACGGACCGCGAACCCGGTCACGCCCGGCAGCGAGAGGTCCCGCGGTCGCCGGACCCCTCCGCTGTCCGTCTCGATGGTCAGCTCGTACCCCGCTTTCTCCCGGAGCTTGTAGCTGGTGGCCTTCGCGCTCCAGATGCCCGCCTCGATCCCGGTCTCCGCGACCGTCCACTCCGCGCCGACGCCCACGGGCTCCGCGGGCAGCGGAACGAAGGCCTCGCGCAGGCCGACGTGAACGAGCTCGAGCGCGCTCTGGCTGTTCGACGGGAGCGCGTCCGTGCTCCCCGTGCGCTCGAATGCGCGCACGCGTCCCAGCGCGTCGGCGGTCGCGCGCAGGCGCACGCCCACGAGCGGACGGACCTCGTCGGGCGTGAACCAGTGCCGCGGCCGCTCCGCCTCGGGGTCCGGCCCGGAGGACGGCAGGGTGACGTCGAGGACCTCCAGGGTGTACTCGAACTCCCCCGTGCTCGGGTTCACCTTCTCCACGTTCACCTCGGCGTCCACCGCCAGGCGGTCGGCCACGACCGCGGCCGGGGCCGGGTCCGAGGTGGACGCGCCCGGCGCGACCTGGGGCTTCACCTGCGTCCGCATCTCGAGGTCGATGTGCACGCGCTCCCGCGCGCCCGCGGCCACCTGGTAGCGCAGGAGCTGTCGCGGCTCCGCACCCGCGTTCGAGAGGTGCACCTCGGTCCGGTGCGGCTCGGCCGGCGCGCCCGAAGGCGGCGGACGGATTCCCAACAGGACCGCGGCGGTCGCGGCCAGCGCGAGCCCGGCGGCAATCCCGACGACGTAGCGACGACGCCCGGCGCGCCGCGGCACCGTGGGGATCCGGGTCCCCGTCGTGGGCGCGGGCGTCCCCGGCACGGCGAGGCCGAGGCCCTGGAGGAACGCCTCCGCGAAGCCGCGGCAGCTCCCGAACCGGGCCTCCGGCACCCGCGAGAGCGCGCGCATCACGGCGTCCGCCGCGACCGGCGGGAGATTCGACGCCCGGGCGGCGATCGGCGGCGCCTCCTCCTTCGTCTTCGCGACCATCGTCTCGACGGCGCCGCCCCGCGCGAACGGCGGGGACCCCGCGAGGCACTCGTACACGCAGGAGGCCAGGGCGTACTGGTCGGCCGCAGGACCGATCGAGTCGCCGATCGCCTGCTCGGGGGCCATGTACCGCGGCGAGCCGACGCCGGTGCCGGGGTTCGTACGGCCCGCATCGTCCGACTCGACCGCCTTCGCCACGCCGAAGTCCGAGAGGAACGGATGGCCCTCCTCGTCGAAGAGGATGTTGGCCGGCTTCACGTCGCGGTGGAGGTACCCGCGCTCGTGGACCACGTCGAGCGTGGTCGCGACGGCCGGCAGCCACGAGACGATCTCGCCCACCGGCAGCCGACGACGCCGCGCCGACTCGAGCCGCGACTCGAGCGAGCCCCCGCCGAGGTACTGCAGGACGAGGAACGGCACGCCGTCCTCCTCGCCGCGGCCCAGGATGCGCACGACGTGCGGGTGCTCGAGCCGGACGAGCCCCGCGATCTCGGCCGCGAAGCGCTCGCGGAAGCCCGGCTCCGCGAGGAAGCGCGGGTGCGGCACCTTCACGATCACGGCCCGGTCGAGCGAGACGTCGCGCGCGAGGTACACCCGCCCCATGCCGCCGTCGGCGAGGTAGCGCTCGACGCGATACGTGCCGAGCAGCGTGTGCCCCGAGAGGTCGGGCGTGAAGGGGTCCGGGGCGGGAGGGCTGGGTTCGTTGGGCATCGGAGCTCGCGTGCGGCGGCGTCGCGAGGACCGCGCATCCTACCGCTCAACCTCGCGGAGAGAGGGTGCACGCGCGGACCGCGCGCGGCGGGACCGGGCGCGGACGGATACGATGCCCGTCCGCGCGCTTCCCAGGACCTCGTCGCCAGAGACCCCCTTGACCTCTCCCCCCACGTCCGCCCACCCGGGCCCGTCCCCGGCGTCCGTTCGACCGCTCCTCGACCTCGCGTCGGCGCGCCGGAGGTGGGTCGTGCTGACGGGGGCCGGAATCAGCACCGCGTCGGGCATTCCCGACTACCGCGACGAGAACGGCGCGTGGAAACGGCGGCCGCCGATGGCGTTCCGGGCCTTCGCCGACAGCGACGCTGCGCGACGCCGATACTGGGCCCGCAGCCTCGTCGGATGGCCGCGCATGCGCGACGCGCGACCGAACGCGGCGCACCGCGCCCTCGAACGGCTCGAGGCGGCGGGTCGCGTGCACCACGTGCTGACGCAGAACGTGGACGGCCTTCACCAGCGCGCCGGGAGCCGGCGCGTGCTCGACCTGCACGGCCGCATCGACGAGGTCGTGTGCCTCAGGTGCCGTGCGCGGTCCTCGCGCGAGGCCTACCAGGCGCGGCTCGCCGGATCGTTCCGCCCGGTCGCGGGGCGGTCGGCGCCCACCGCCCCCGACGGCGACGCCGACCTCGAGGGCGTGGACCTCGCGGGCATCGTCGTTCCGGGTTGCGAGGCGTGCGGCGGGGTCCTGAAGCCGGACGTCGTCTTCTTCGGGGAGAACGTGCCGAAGCCGCGCGTGGAGGAGGCGTACGCCCGGGTCGGCGAGGCGGACCTCCTGCTCGTGGCCGGGTCGTCCCTGATGGTGTTCTCGGGGTACCGGTTCGTGCGCAGCGCGCACGATCGGGGCGTGCCGGTCGCCATCGTGAACCTGGGCCGCACGCGGGCCGACGACGACGCCGCGGTCCGCGTCCGGGCCGACGTCGCCGAGACGCTCGGGGCGCTCGCGGCGGCCGTCGCCTGAACCGACGCGGGCTCAGGCCCGCCGCAGGTCCAGCACCGCGAGGATCGTGACCACGGCGCCGGCCGCGCCCGCGATGCCGCCCGCGACGGCCCAGCCCGTCTCCCGGGTGGTACCCAAGAGCGCGAAGGTCGGCAGCGCGATCGAGAGGCCGTAGAGCACGGCCGCCACCAGCATCTTCAGTCGCGCGGGGCCCGCGTCCCACCCCAGCCGGGGGGACAGGACCAAAACGAAGGCGAGCACCGCGATCCCGAGCATCACTCCGTCCATCGGATCCTCCCGCGCCCTCCCTGGGCGACGTGGGAATCGTACGCCGTACCCCCCACGCCCGAGGGCCGGTAGGCTCTCGTGGTGACCTCCGACCGAGCCGCCCCCGAGGACCTGGAGGCCTCCCAGCGGGACCGCCGTCTCGCGGACCTTCTCGTCGAGCGCGGCCTCGTCGGGAGCGACGAGATCGCGCGGTGGCTCGAGAGCACCTCGCCGGGCGGCCTCGCCCCACGCCTCGTCTCGGAGGGGGTGATCCCCGGCCGGCTGCTCGCCCGGCTCGAGCGCGACCTGGACGTGCTGGAGCAGGTCGGCCCCCCCGACGACTCGACGCTCCCGTCCGACGTCCGCGCGCGGGCCGGCGACCCCCGGGCGTGCTTCGGCCGCTACGTGCTCGTCTCGAAGCTCGGCCAAGGGGGCATGGGCGAGGTCTGGAAGGCCTACGACCGGTCGCTCGCGCGCTGGGTGGCGCTCAAGTTCCTGCTCGTGCCCGACCCGGACCTCGTTCCCCGGTTCCTCCGGGAGGCGGCGCTCGCCGCGGAGCTGTCGCACCCGAACGTCGCGCAGGTCTACGACGTGGGCGCCCACGACGAACGCGTGTTCCTCGCGATGCACTACGTCGAGGGCGAGTCCCTCCAGGGACGCACGCTCGACCGGCGGCGCGCGGTCGAGGTGGTGCGCGACGCGGCGCGCGGCGTGGCCCACGCGCACGCGCGCGGCATCGTCCACCGGGACGTCAAGCCCGCGAACCTGATCGAGATGCCCGACGGGCAGGTGGTGGTCACCGACTTCGGGCTCGCGCGGCGGATCGACGACGGCTCGAACCTGACCGTGACGGGCGAGGTGCTCGGGACCCCCTCCTTCATGGCGCCCGAGCAGGCGCGCGGCGCCAGCGCGGACGCGCGGACCGACGTGTACGGGCTCGGCGCGACGCTCTTCGCGCTCGTGGAGGGACGGATCCCCTACACGGGGCCCGGCCCCGTCGAGGTCCTCCGTCTGGTCGCGGCCGGGCGGTTCCCGCGGCTCACGGGGACGGACGACCTCGTGTGGATCGTCGCGCGCGCCACCGAGCGCCAGCCCGACGACCGCTACTCCTCCGCCGAGGCGCTGCTCGACGACCTCGACCGGTACCTCGACGGACGCACCGTCGCCGCGCACCGGGTCGGCGTCCTCGAGCGGGCGCGCCGCTTCGCGCGACGCCGGCCCGCGATCGCCGCGGCGCTGGTGGTCCTGTTCGCCCTCGCCGTGGCCGGCGCGGTCCTCGGCGCGGGCGCGCTCCGCGCCCTGGCGGCTCGGCGGACGGAGGTGGCGCGCGCCGACGGGTACCTCGGGAAGGCGCGCGCCGTCCTCGAGGAGGTGCAACGCCTCGAGGCCGCCGACCAGGAAGGCACGCCCGGGATGGACCGCGCGGTGGCCGATCTCGGGCGCCTCGCCGAGGACGCCGTCCGCGCGGCGCCGGACTACCCGCCGGCGCTCCGCATGCGCGCGCGGTCCGAGGGCTTCGCGGGCCGTCACGCCGAGGCCGAGACGGACTGGACGCGCGTCCTCCTGCTCGACCCCACCGACGACGACGCGCACGGCCGCCGCGCGATCGCGCGCGTGTTCCAGGTTCCGGACGTGATCCCGAGCGCCGTGGCGACGGCGAAGAGCATGAAGTTCACCCCGACGCCCCCGCCGGACGCGAAGCGGGCGCTCCTCGCGGGCGCCGAGGCCGACGCGGCGGCGCTGCCGGCCGACCACCCGCTCCGTGCGCGCGTGGAGGGGATGCTCGCGTACCTCCGCGGCGACGCGAAGACGGCGATCGCGCTTCTCGAGAAGCCGCTCGCCGAGCAGCCCTACCTCTGGCGCGAGCGCCTCCTCCTCGCGAACGCGCTCCTCCTCGACGGCGACTTCGAGCGCGCTGGGGCCGAGGCCGCGAAGCTCGTGGACGCCCACCTCGGGGGCATGTCCGCGCTCTCGGTCCGCGGGTACGCGCGCGGCGGTCTCGGCGACTTCGCCGGAGCCGTGGCCGACATGACGGAGGTGCTGAAGCAGCACCCCGACTGGAGCTCGCAGCGTCATTTCCGCGCGTTCTGGCAGTTCCAGCTCGGACGCACCGAGGCGTCGCTGTCCGACTACGACCGGGTGCTCCGGGACGAGCCCGACGACGTGGACGCGCTCCTCGGGCGCTCCGGGGCCCTCGCCGCGGCGCAGCGGACGGACGAGGCGAGGAGGGACGTGGACCGCGCGGTCGAGCTCGCGCCGGACGACGCCCGGGCCTGGTACGAGCGGGGCAACGCGTGGGCGGGCACGGAGGAGGCGGTCCGCTCGTTCACGAAGGCGCTCGCGCTCGACGACTCGCTGAACGAAGCGCGCGGGCAGCGCGCCTACACGGCGTTCCTCATGGGGCGCTACGAGGACGCCGCCCGGGACGGGCTCGAGGCCGCGCGGAAGGAGCCCGACTACGGCCCCTGGCACTTCGTCGCCGGCGCGTCGCTCGTGTACGTCGAACGCTACGCGGAGGCGCTCCCGGAGCTCGACCGCGCGATCGCGTGGAAGCCCGAGAACGGCTACGCCTTCCTTCTCCGCGCGCTCGCGCGGTCGTACGTGGGCTCGTGCGACGGCGCCCGCGCCGACCTCGACCGTGCGAGGGAGCTCGACGCCCCCCTCGACCCCGACATGGTGAAGCAGATCGAGAAGAGCTGCCCGCGCTGAGCCCGCGCGCGCCGCGTCAGGGACCGCGGCGGGCGACCAGCAGGAGGCCGGCGATCACGAGGGTCCCGCCGGCCGCGACCTCGAACGTCAGCGGCTCGCCGAGGAGGACGATCCCCCCCACCACGGCGAAGAGGGGGATCGCGTAGATGAACGCGTTCGTGGTCGCCACGCCGAGGACCGAGAGCGCGCGGTTCCACCAGAGGTAGGCGAGGGCCGAGCAGAACACGCCGAGCCCCACGAGCGCGGCGAGCGCCGCCACGGAGGGCATCCGGATCGGGCCCCGAAAGGCCTCCGCGAGCGCCAGCGGGGCGAGCATCACGCACCCCCAGCCGAGCGAGACGGAGGTCACGGCCGTGAGGGGGACGCGCGGGGCCAGGCGGCTCACGAGGATCCCGTAGGCCACCCAGAGCGGGACCGTGACGAGGATCAGCACGTCGCCCAGCACCGTGGCGACGCCCCCGCCGGTGTCGCGGCCGACGATCAGGCCGACGCCGGCGAGGGCCACGACGAGCCCCGCCACGCTCCGCGCGGGGGGACGACGTCGGTCGCGGATCGCGTCCGTCAGCGCCGAGGCGATCGGCGCCAGCGAGACGATCAGCGCTCCGTGCGCCGCGGTCGTGTGCTCGAGTCCCAGGTTCTCGAGGCCAACCGCCGCGGTGACGCCCACGAGGCCGAGGAGGAGCAGGTCCACGTGGTCCCGCCGCGCGAGCGTCCGGCCCGCGAGGGCCCGCCTGCCGAGCGGCCCGAGCAGGACCATCGCGATGGCGAAGCGGAGGAACGCCAGCGTGAAGGGCGCGATCTCGGCCACCGCCGCCCGGGTCGCCACGAACGAGAGCCCCCACACGGCCGCGACCGCGACCGCGAGGGCGAGGGCCCATCGCCGTTCCCGATCTACGGGGTGGGCGCCCGCCATGCCGCGGCTTCGGATCTCGACGTCCGGGATGTCGGCCTCCGCGCCGGCCCGAAGGGAGGGGCCGCGCGCCGGATGATCGAGCCGCCGGGGGGCGCGTCCAGCCCGGTTCGCGGCGGCCCGTCGGGGACATGTCCGGGAACCCGGGCGGGCTCGGGGGAGTCTTGTGTGGGATCCGCCGGCCGGCTCTGCTGGAGTCTCGTCTCCCGCGGGGCTCCTGGTCCCGCTCCCCCGGAGGTTGGCATGCGCATCGCCCCGGCCCGACTGCTGGCGCTCCTCTCGCTCCTGCTCGTCGGCCTCGCGCTCGTCGCCCCCGCCCGGTCGGACGAGGACCTCGCCCGGGCGGAGAAGCTGTTCCAGGACAAGAACTACCAGGAGGCGGCCGACATCTACGCCACCGCCCTCCCGAAGGTCACCGACCCGAAGGAGGTGAGCCGCCTGGCCCAGCGCCTCGTCGCGTGTCACGTCCGGCTCCAGCGGTTCGACGCGGCCCTCGACGACGCCGAGGGCTGGGTCCGGCGCGCCGAGGGCTCTCCGTGGGAGGCCCGCGCTCGTCGGTTCGCCGGCGACCTCTGGGTCTCGGTGCCGCACTGGGGGACGCGATCGGGCGGGACCTTCTACCGGGGCGAGTGGCGCCAGGGCATCCAGCTCCGCTCGGCGCGCCACGACAAGAAGATCTCGGTCGCCCATCTGGAGAAGGCGCGCGACCTCTACGCCGCGTACGACACGAAGGAGAAGGCGAAGCCGCTCGCCCAGGCGCTCGGGAGCGAGAAGGACGCGGCGGGGTGGCACGCCGAGCGGGTCCAGGCGCTCTTCGACCTCGCCGGCGCGTGCGCGCGCTTCGGGATCTACGAGCAGGACAGCGGGTTCTGGTGGGGCTACTGGGCCGAGCGCGACGACCTCGCGGCAGATACCGCCGGCGAGGAGGACTTCCAGGAGATGTACTCCGACTGGGAGCTCCGGCGCCACCGTCCGACGGGCCTTCGCGTCGGGCCCGACGGCGCGCCGCTCTTCCCCGTGAAACCGAAGACCTACGAAGCGTCCACGGACGACGATCAGAAGATCCTCTACCTCCTCGACGAGATCCGAGGTCTCGACCAGAGCGACGACCACGCCGCCACGGCGATGAGCCTCTATCGCCAGGGGATGCTCGCCCGCGCGCGTTTCGGTATGGACAGGCTCCAGGGGATCGCGGGGGGATGGTGGTCGGGGGACGGGTATCCGCTCCAGGACGAGCTGAAGGAGATCCGCCCGTGGGACCTCGGCGACGACGAGGCGCTGGTCCTCGCGGGCGGCCGGATACACCGGGTGACCCTCCCCCGGGCGTGGGACGCGCTCGCGCTGCTCGGCCGTGCGAAGAGCGTCGGCGAGGCCTCGGGGCTCGCGCCGATGGCCTCGTACGCGATCGGGTTGCACCTGCAGACGCGGCAGCAGTACGTGCCGGCGCTCGCGGAGTTCGAGGGGCTGCGCGAGCGGTGGCCCAAGTCCGACTGGGCCGCCCACGCGCAGCAGCAGATCGAGCGCATCCGCGCGAGCCAGGTCCACGTGAACCAGACGAGCGTGCAGATGACGGGCGCCCCCGCGCGGATCCAGGTGTCGTGGCGGAACGCCACGAAGGTGCACTTCGTCGCCTGGCGGATCGACCTCGACGGGTTCTTCCGCGAGGTCCGCGACCAGCCCTTCGACGAGCTCCAGGGACCCATCGACGTCTGGTCGCTCGGCAACTGGCACGCCTGGTTCACGCAGCAGTACGACGACAATCAGTGGGCGTACCTGGTGGCGAAGAAGCACGTCGGCGCGGAGGTGGCCCGCTGGTCGGACGACCTCGAAGACGATGGCACCCACCGCTTCGCCCAGAAGACGATCGTGACGCCGCTCGACCACGCGGGCGCCTACCTGATCGGAGCCTTCCTCGACGAGCCGCCGGCCGCCGGGCCGGGACAGGACCCGCTCCGCGAGGGCGTGAGCCGCGCGGTCGTCGTGATGACGGACCTCGCGCTCGTCGAGAAGCCGGCCAAGGAGGGACGGCTCTACTACGTGGCCGACGCGATCTCCGGCGCACCGGTCGCCGGCGCGAAGCTCGAGGCCGTCGAGTTCTGGAACCGCTGGGACCAGAAGGGCCGCAAGTCGCACTACTACCGCGCGACCGCCACGTACCAAACGGACGAGAACGGCGTCGTGGTCGCGAAGCCGCCGGGCACGGAGCGGTACGGACAGGTCCACGTCCTCGTGACCGCGGGTTCCGGCGACGACCGCCGTTTCGCGTGGTCCGGCATGGACTACGACTCGCCCTACAGCCCCTCCGCGATGGAGCAGGGCCGGTTCGCGTGGGTGGCGACCGACCGGCCCGTCTACCGCCCGGGGCACACCGTGCGGTACAAGGTCTGGCTTCGCCAGCGCAGCCAGGGCCTGTACAGCGACCTCCCGAACGAGGCGTGGTCCGTCACGGTGTACGACCCGCGGGGGAACAAGGTCCACGAAGCCACCGGGCAGACGGACCTCTACGGCGGCTTCGACGGCTCCTTCGTCGTCGGCGAGGAGCCGACGCTCGGCGTGTACCGGATCGACGTCCATGGCGCGAACGTCGTGGGCGGACAGACCTTTCGCGTAGAGGAGTACAAGAAGCCCGAGTTCGAGGTGACGGTCGAGCCGTCGAAGCACCACGTGAAGCTCGGCGACTCCGTGACCGCGAAGATCACGGCGAAGTACTACTTCGGCGCGCCGGTGAGCGACGCCGACGTCCAGTACAAGGTCTTCCGCGAGGAGTACCGCCAGGCGCTCTACCCGGGGGGCCGCTGGGACTGGCTCTACGGTCCCGGCTACGGTCTCCCCTGGTACTCCTACGGGTGGTTCCCCTGGTGGCGGGAGCGGCTGTGCTGCTGGGTGCCGCCGTACGGGTGGTGGGGTGGCCAGCGGGCGAACCCGGTCCGCGAGCTCGTGCAGCAGGGCGCGGGCCGGATCTCCGCGGACGGCACGCTCTCGGTCGAGATCGAGACGGCGGACGCGAAGCGTGACCACCCCGACCGCGACGAGCGCTACGTCATCGAGGCCGACGTCCGCGACGCGAGCCGCCGGGTGATCTCGGGCGAGGGCGCGGTCGTCGTGACGCGACAGGCGTGGTACGCGTTCGTCGGCGCCCAGAGGGGCTGGGTCCGACCCGGCGAGGAGATGGTCGTGGAGGTCCGGTGCGTCACGCCGGACGGGAAGCCCGTCCAGACGAAGGGACTCCTCACGATCGACGACGTTCGCTTCGGCGGACGCGCGGGGAGCATGCCCGACGACGAGACGATCGCGACGACCCGCCTCGACCAGATGACCGTGGAGACGGACGCGAACGGCCGCGCCGAGGTGCGCTTCCGCCCCGAGAAGAGCGGCCAGCTCCAGCTCGGCTTCGAGGCCCCCGACGCGTGGGGCGGGACGGTCCGGGGCCACGGTCTCGTCTGGGTCTGCGGCGAGGACTTCGAAGGGAAGCTCCAGCGGTTCGACGATCTGGAGCTCATCACCGACAAGCGCACGTACCGCCCCGGCGAGACCGCGCACGTGATGGTCAACGCGAAGAAGGCCGACTCGTGGGTGATCTTCGCGGACCGCGTGGACGACGGGACGATCCTCTCCTGGCGGATGGTCCACCTGCCCGTCCGCAGCGCGGTCGTGGACGTGCCGATCCTGGACGGCAGCGTCCCGAACTTCTTCGTCGAGGCGACCACGGTGGCGAACGCGCACGTGCACGATCAGGTCGTGCAGCTCTGCGTGCCCCCCGAGGACGGGATGCTGAACGTCGAGGTCGTTGCCGACAAGGCGACGTACCGACCCGGCGAGAAGGCGACCGTGAGGGTCCGGGCGACCCGGCCGGACGGGACGCCCGCGAAGGCGCAGGTGACGCTCGCGGCGTTCGACCGTTCCGTGCTCTACATCCAGCCCGAGGTGACGCCCGAGCTCGCGACCTTCTTCCACGGGCGTCTGAGGGCGCACACTGCCGTGACCGAGACGAACCTGCTGGAACAGCTCTCCTCCTGGGGCGGCGTGCTCCGCCCCTACGAGCAGACCTGGCCGTGGCCCGAGGGGTGGTTCGGCGCCTGGGGCGTGTCGGGAGAGCTCGCGCGCGAGAGCTGGGCCCAGGACGAGCTGAAGGACATGGGGCTCGACTTCGAAGGGGGCGACGGGGACAGGGGAATCCAAGCCACCAGCGGGTTCGCGGGCGCGACGAAGGCGCCGAGCACGCCGGCGGCGGCGGCCGAGAGATCGCGAAAGTCCCTGGAGGCCGGCGCCGCGGCCCCGCCGCCCAGCGGGCCGGCCGGCGGGAAGCTCGACGCCGCGGGCGAGGCTCCGCTCGTCGAGCCCGAGGTCCGCACGAGGTTCGCGGACACGGCGCTCTGGCAGACGACGCTCGAGACGGGCGAGGACGGGAGCGTCGAGACGACCGTCGAGATGCCGGAGAACCTCACGACCTGGAAGGTCAACGCCTGGAGCATGACGAAGGAGACGCGCGTCGGACAGGCCTCGACCACGTACGTCACGACGAAGAACCTGATCGTCCGCCTCCAGGCGCCGCGTTTCTTCCAGGAGCGCGACGAGGTGGTCTTGAGCGCGAACGTGCACAACTACCTCGAGACCGCGAAGCGGGCCGAGGTGTCGATCGACCTGCCGTCGGAGCTGCTGGAGCTCTCGAAGGACACGCCGGCGACGGTGAGCGTGGACGTGGACGCGGGCGGCGAGGCGCGCGTGGACTGGCGCGTCCGCGTGCTCGGCGAGGGCCGGGCGGCGATCACGGCGACGGCGAAGACGGACGAGGAGTCCGACGCGATGCGCCTGGAGTTCCCGGTCCTCGTCCATGGCATGACGAAGCAGGTCGCGAGCACGGAGTCCCTCCGGCCCGACCCGAAGGACCGCGCGCTCGAGGTCGCCCTCCAGGTGCCCGACGAGCGCCGGCCCGACCTGACGCGCCTGGAGGTCCGCTACGCGCCGACGCTCGTCGGCGCGATGCTCGACGCGCTCCCCTACTGCCTGGACTACCCCTACGGCTGCACCGAGCAGACGGTCAGTCGCTTCCTGCCCGCAGTGCTCACGCGCAAGACGCTCCAAGACCTGGGTCTGTCCCTGGCCGACCTGAAGGGCATCCGCGGCCGCATGGACGAGATCCGGCGGGCCGAGGCGGGCGAGGGCCACCGCATCGGCGCCTACTACGCCGAGAGCCCCGTCTTCGACCCGCAGGAGCTCGAGAAGATCATCGACTCGGGCCTTCGGAAGATCGCCTCGATGGAGCAGAGCGACGGCGGATGGGGCTGGTGGACCCGCGACGATTCCAACCCGTACCTCACCTCGTACGTCCTCTTCGCGCTGCTCTCGGCGCGGGACGCCGACGTCGCGGTGCCGAACGAGCTCGTCGAGCGGGGGGCCCGGTTCCTGACGGGCTGGGTCGAAGGCCAGATGGCGTCGAAATCCTGGGGGCCGAGCGAGACGTACGCGTTCGCCGCGTACGTCCTCTCGATGACCGGCGCCCGCGCGAAGATCGAGCCCGCGAAGGACGACCAGCGTCCCGGCGACCTGCTCGACCGCCTCTTCGCGGGCCGGGACCGCCTGAGTGGCTACGGGAAGTCGCTCCTGGCCCTCGCGTTCGCGAACCTGAAGGACGACGAGCGCGCCGGGATCTGCCTCCAAAACGTCATGCAGCAGCTCGAGCGCAACGACGAGACCCAGGTCGCCTGGGTCCGCACGCCCGACCGCGGCTGGTGGTTCTGGTGGAACAACGACATCGAGACCAACGCCTGGGCCCTCCGTGCGCTCGTCGAGATCGACCCGAAGAGCGAGGTCGCGCCGCGACTCGTGAAGTGGCTGCTCGCCAACCGGAAGAACGGCTACTACTGGCGCTCGACGCGGGACACGACGCTGTGCGTCTCGGCGATGAGCGCATTCGTGCGCGCGAGCGGCGAGGGGAGCCCGGACTACGTGCTCCGCCTCGACCTCGACGACGGGAAGATCGTGAAGGAGGTCAAGATCTCCCGTGACAACCTCTTCACGTACGACAGCCGGTTCGTGGTGGAGGGCGTGGCGCTCTCCGGCGGGAAGCACGTGCTCCGGGTCACGAAGACCGGCCCGGGCGCGGTGTACCTGAACACGTACCTCTCCTACTTCACGAAGGAGGAGCCGATCACCGCGGCCGGCCACGAGCTGAAGATCGAGCGGCGGTACTTCCTCCTGAAGCAGGTCCCCTTCGAGGTGACCGTGGAGGGCGCCGACAGGAACCCGGTGAAGGAGAGGCGGCTCCGCTACGAGCGCGTCCCGATCCACGACGGCGACTCCGTCGCGAGCGGGGACGTGATCCAGGTCGAGCTCGAGGTCACGAGCGACAACACGTACACGTACCTCGCGTTCGAGGACCCGAAGCCCGCGGGGATGGAACCCGTGGAGGTCCGAAGCGGCGGCGAGGGCCAGGAGGGCTTCTGGTCGTACATGGAGCTCCGGGACGAGAAGGTCGCCTTCTTCGTGGGCTCCATCGACCAGGGATCGCACCTCCTCCGCTACCGGCTGCGGGCGGAGATTCCCGGCACCTTCCACGCGCTCCCCGCGCGCTGCTTCGCGATGTACGCCCCCGAGCTCCGGGCGAACTCCGACGAGACCCGCCTGACCGTCACCGATCGATGAGGACGGCCATGGGCGGGGCCGCGCGCCGGCCCCGCCCGGGCCTCGTCGCCCTGGCGACCGTCAGGAGTTGCCGAGGAGGACCTGCACCCGGCCCTCCGGCTCGCTGGCGTAGACCGCGTCGAGGAGTCCGTCCCCGTCGAGGTCCACGAGGAACACGCGACCGGTCGGGTTCGCGATCTGGTCGATCCTCTGCCTCGGGGTGAACTCGAGGCCCGACCCGCCACGGAGCACCGACACGCCGTTCTCGCCCCGATTCAGGACGAGGACGTCGATCGTGCCGTCGCCGTCGAGGTCGGCCACCGCCACGCCCGAGGGCTGGAGGCCCGCGGGAACTCCGGCGACCCGCTCGACGTCTCCGGCCGCGTCGATCGCGAAGCACTCGACCATCGCGATGCTCCCCGCGATCGGGAGGACCTCGGGCGTGCCGTCGCCGTCTACGTCCGCGAGCGAGACGTCGCCGAGCTCGGGCGCGGCGCCGAGCGACGTCCAGCTCGTGAACGTGCCGTCGCCGAGGCCCACGAAGAGCGAAACGCTGTTGTCGCCCGTGTTCGCCACGGCCAGGTCGAGGACCCCGTCCCCGTCCAGGTCGCCGAGCGAGAACCCGCCGGGGTAGACGCTCGTGCCGACGGCGTCGGTCGCGTCGAAGCCGCCCTCGCCGTCGCCCAGCCACACCTGGACCTCCCCCGCGTCGCGGATCGAGGCGAGGAGGTCGAGGGCGCCGTCGCCGTCGAGGTCCACGAGTTGCACCCGCCCCGCCGCGTCGTCCGTGTCGAGCCGGACGGCCTCGGTGAAGCCGAGCGACCCGTCGCCCGCCAGGACCACGACCGCGCCCTCGTCGGGCAGCGAGACCGCGAGGTCCGGGACGCCGTCCCCGTCCACGTCGCCGACGGACACCGCCCCCGGGGCGGAGCCGAGGTCCACGGTCACGGCCGTGCCGAAGTGCCCGTCGCCCTGACCGGGGAGCACGGTGAGGGTCTCGTCATCCCGGTCCGCGGTCACCACGTCGAGCGCGCCGTCCCCGTCGAGGTCGGCCAGCGCGAGGTCCACGGGCCCCGCCCCCACCGAGGGGGCGACGCCGGCGCTGAACGTGCCGCGGCCGTTCGGCGTCGCAGAGGCCTCCTCCGAGGCGGGCCCCTCGACGCCGGCGTCGAGCACCGTCACGACGAAGTAGACCGTCGTCCCCGCGTCGAGGTCCGAGAGCGTGAAGGGGCTCGTGGCGTCCACGAAGCGCTGACCGCCTTCGAGGCTCTCCCAGTTCTCGCTGGTGACGCCGGGCTCGGTGGCGACGTAGAGCACGTAGGTCGCGCCCTCGCCGAGGTCCGACCAGGTGATCGTCACCTCACCGGGACCTTCGCTTCCCGAGAGGTCCTCGACCATCAGCGGGGCGACGGGCGTCGCCGAGACGACCTGCGAGTCCGCGCTCGGACCGGACGCGTTTCGGGCCACCACGACGAGGTAGACCGGGACGTCGTTCTCGAGGCCCGTCACGACGAGCGGGCTCACGGCGTCGGGGAACGCCACGCCTGCGGGCAGGATCGCCCACGTGGCGCTGGTCAGGTCCGGGCTCGCGGCCACGTAGACGTCGTAGGCCGTCGCGCCCGGGGCGGGATTCCACTGGAGCCGCACCGCCTGGTCGGCGGCGACCACCGCGAGCCCCGTGGGGGCGGACGGCGGGAGGAGCGCGGCGACCTCCTCGGAGAGGTCGGACCGCCGGGCGGCGTCGTACGCATCGACGCGGCAGCACCAGGTCGTGCCCGCCTCGAGGCCCGCGAACGTGAAGGTCGTCGCGTCGGTGACGGTTACGACGCGCCCGCCGGGCATCGCGTCGATCCCCTCCGCCGTGATGCCCGCCGCGGCGGCGAGGTAGACGTGGTAGCCCGACGCCGCGGGAACGGTGTCCCACGACACCGTGAGCTGCTGCTCTGCGGCGTCGAGGCCGACCCCGGCCGGGGCGGCGAGGTCCTGCGGCGGGGCGACGTAGGGCGCCGCGCCGCTGCCGCCGCCGCACGCCGCGAGCAGACCGAGGGCCACGAAGGAGAAAACGACGGTGTAGCGCATCTTCGTTCCTGCGATCTCCCGGACGTCCGCCGGGGCGGAGGAAGGAATGACTCCCTCTCGGCAGCGAAATGCAACGCCCGTACCCAGAAACACCGCCGAAAAAGGATGTGTTCGAGGACCGAACCGGTACTCGATCGCAACCCGATGCCACACTGTCGCTTCCGACCGCCGCGGGCCCGACGGGGCGCCTCGGGACGCCCCGGGTGGCCGCCGATTCCCCCGATCGGCGCGCCCGGCGCTCCCGTTCGGGCCGGCTCCCGACTATCCACGGAGAGGCAACTTCGTTGCCGCGCCGGGTCCGCGGCGCGCGGCCCTCCGGCCGCTCGGGGTGCCCCTTCCCGCGGGCCGCCCCGGGGCTTCCTTCCCCGCCCGCCTCGGATCCCCCGGCGCCGGGAGAGCGGGGGCGCGCGGGCGGCGCGAGGGCCGCCCGCGCGACGATCGCCCGCCGGCGCTACTTGCTACGCGTGTAGCTCAGCTTCATGACGCGCTGCTCGCCCTCGTGCTGACCGTCGGAGGCGAACATCTCCATCGTGAACGCGTCGGCGCTCGTGCGGGTCATCACCTCACGAAACTTCATCGGGCCCTGGCCGAAGTCCGCTTCGCCGGACATCGTGAGGGTCTTCCCGTCGGCCGACGCCTGACCCGTCGTGTCCATGTGCCCGGTGCCCATGTTGTCGAACCAGGTCGAGAAGTACTGCTTGGCGACCTTGTCGTAGCCCTCGATCGCGAGGCCCTCGAAGGGCTCGCCACCCGGGACCATCGCGTCGCCCTCGACCTTCTGGACGAGGTAGCGGCCGCCGAGGATCATCTCGAACGTCGCCTTGCTCTCGGTCTTCATGCTCTGACCGCCCTGGGTGAACTCGCCCGCCACGTCCCAGCTCCCGGCCAGCTCCGCCATCCGCTGGTGCTCCGGCCCGGGCTGCATGAGCGCCGGGTCCATGCCGCACGCCGGCCCGTCGCCGTCGCCTTCGCCCGTCCAGGCGCGACCGCCGAAGAACCCGGCCGCCACGGCGACGGCGACCACGACCAGCAGCTTCGAACCACGCATCTCGAACCTCCTCGGGAGGAGGGTCGCGCCCGCCGGAGCCAGCCCCGCGCGCGAACGACCGCTCCGCTCCCGCCTACCGCCACGACACCCGGTCCGGGGAGCGGCTCGTCACCGCGACGCGCCGTCGGACCGAGGGCGGGAGAGGGTAACAGAATGCGTACGGACCGGGTCGGGACGGCCCTCCGACCGACCGGGTCATGAGTCCCGGTCGCCCTGCGCCCGGGTCGGCGGGCGGGCGAGCGGACGCCCCCCCCACGCGCCGTGGGGACTCCCGGTCGCCGCCGAGGAAGCCCGTGGCGCGGCGTGGGCCGCGCGGGCGCCCGCCGGGACGCGCGGTCAGCGCTTCCCCTCGGCGAACGCCCGCCAGTAGGCCTTCTGCTCCTCGACCTCCTTGATCGCCTCGAGGGTCTTCAGCACGGCGTCGCGGACGTTCGGGTCCGGGTCGTCCAGGCGGCCGGCGAGCGCGCGGATCGCGGCCGGGTCGTAGTCGTCCCCGAGCGCGTAGGCCGCGGCGCTTCGCACGACCGGGGCTTCGTCCGCGAGGGCGTTCGTGATCGCCGGGACGTCGCCCGGGTCGCGGAACGCACGGAGCACGCCGATGCCCTGGGCGCGGACGCTGGCGGCGGGATCCTCGAGCATGTCCCGTGCGGCCCGGTGGCGCACGGCGGGGTCCGGCGTCCGGCTGTTGTCGATCCACCCGTTCCACACGCCGCTTCGCGCCCGGTCGTCGGCGAGCCTGCGGAAGGCCGAGAGCGCCTCGTACGACGCCAGCGTCGGCGGAAGCCAGCGCCACGCTGCGACCTCTGCCGCCTCAGCCGGGTCCGCGAGGTCGACGGCCTTGCGGACGTCGTCGAGGGTGCGGCCCAAGATCAAGCGGACCAGCGCGACCGCGACCTCGCCCCGCGCCTCTGCGAGCGCTTCGCGAAGGAACGTCGCGAAGGGCGCGTCGGCCGGCGACGCGAGGAGACCGCCGAAGAGACGAAGGGCCGCGAGGCGCTGCGCCTCGCTCCACGTCGGCCAGGCCCTCTCCACCCCCTGGCGAAGCGCGGCGCCCATCGGCTCGTCGGTGAGCGTCACGTCCTCGAACGTCCTCTCCCAGACGACCGAGGGCTCGGCGAGGGAGGCGTCGAGCGCCAGCTCGAGCCGGTCACGATCCTGGAGGAACACGGACAAAAGCTTCGAGAAGGCCCCGTGGCCCTCGAGCCTCGTGCCGAGGCCGAGGAGCTTCGCGACGCGCTCGCGTGTCCACGGCAGGCGCTTCACGCTCGCGTCGAGCCCGCCGACCATCTTCACGCCGACGGGCACCGGAACGCTCGACATCGCCTCCAACAGCCGATCGAGCTCGTCCCCCGTCGTGGCGAGGGACGCCGCCCTCTCCCCGACGGCCTCCCGACGCGCGTCGTCGGGGAACGTCTTCGTCCACCCGAGCAGGCGACCGACGGCCTCGCTCGTGTCTCCGCCCGTCGTCATGGCGAAGCGATACGCGCCCAGGGCGGCGTAGAAGCCGCCGCTGCCCGGGGGGGCGGCCTCGATCACGAGGGGGAGGATCCTGCGGCAACCGGCGCCCGCCTCGTTGGGCAGGTCCCGGACGCTCAGCGAGACGAGGGACTGGAGCACCCCGCCGTTCTCGTCGAACCACGACGCCAGCCTCACGGCGGCGGGGGTCAGGTCCGCGTCGGAGGGCGCGGCCGCGATCGAGCGGAACAGCGCGGTGAGGATCTCCGTCATGCTGGAGGTCCCGCCGCCGCCGAACCTCCAGTTCGCGTTCGGGGGGATCGTCAGGAGAACGCGCCACGCCTCCCCCGACCGGAGCGCTCCGTTCGCGAGCCGCCGGAGCAGCTCCCCGCGGACGTCCGCGGGGCCGTCTCCGAGCCATCCGAGCCAGGTCTTCGCGGGGACGCGGTCGCGGTCGAGGAGCGCGCGGAGGAGCGTCATGCGCGCCGCGCCGTTCAGCTCGGGGTCGCCGACCGCGCCGACGAGCGCCGCCTCGGTCGGGAGCCCCCCGGGTCGCGTGAGCAGCACCCTCGCGAGGGCCTCTGCCCACCCACGGGCCTCGGGGTCCCGGAGGAGGACGAGACCGCGGTCGCCGACCGAGCCGGTCTCCGCCCAGAGCTTCGCGAGCATCGCGCCCTTGTCCCCCTCGGCTCGCAGGTCCTCCACGAGCTTCGCGCGCCGCTCGTCGGGGAGCTCCAGCAGCGTCGTCCACGCCTGCCGGCGGTACGGCCAGATCGAGGTCGTCGCGATCGGCTTCGCCGGTGGGACCTCGCCGAGCTCGAGGAGCACCGCCGTGGCCCACGCGCGAAGGTCGTCGTTCGAGGAGTCGAGCTGGCGCCGGAGCGCCGGGATCGCCGCCTCCCCGATCGTGAGGAGCTCCTTCTCCTCGGGCACGTTGTTCACGTTCGGGCTCTGGAGCCCGAGCTTCAGCACGAGGTCCACGACCTTCGCCTGGAACTCCGGACCGTACTGATAGCGGTGGTACCACTCGTCGAACGACGAGCGGATGTCCGTCGCCGTCCACGCATCGAGCTTCGCGCGCGCCTCCTGGAGGAGCTCCATCTCGCCCGGGTACTCCTTCGTCAGCCGCTCGAGAGCGTGGATCGCATCCTCCGTCTTCCCCAACCGCTCCAGGACGACGCCCTCCCGGTAGAGGGCCTTCGCCCGGACCGCGTCCGGTCCCTCGGCCTTTGCCGCCGCGCGGTAGCGCTCGAGCGCGCGGTCGAGCGCATGCTCTCCGGTCTCCGCCCAGAACCCTTCGCGGAACGCCTGCGCGGCCGCGCTGTCGCCCGCCGCGTCGTCGTCCGCAGAAGCGGGCGGCGCGCGGAACACGAAGAGGATCGCGAGGAGGATCGCGAGGAAGGTCGTCGCGAGGCCGAGCGGGAGGCGGCGCATGAGAGGTCTCCGAGGACTCCCAAAGCATCGCGCGCGGACCCGCCGCGTTGTGAGAAGCCCGTAAGACTTCCCGCGACCTCGTGACGTCACGGCTCGAAGCGGTAGCCGACGCCCTGCACGGTCACGATGTGACCGCCCTCGCGCCCCTTCTCCTCGATCTTCTTCCTCAGGCTCAGGACGTGGAAGTCCACCGTGCGCGTCGTGGGGTAGCGGTCGTAGCCCCAGACGCGGTCGAGCAGCTCGTGTCGAGGGACCGCGCGGTGCGCGTTCGCGGCGAGGTAGCGGAGGAGGTCGAATTCGAGGCGCGTCAAGGGGATCTCGTGCCGTCCCTTCTTGAGGACGCGCGCCGCGAGGTCCAGGGTGAAGCTCCCGAACGTCACCTCGCGCGCCGACGCGTCGCGTCGGGGCCCACGGGCGAGCACGGCCTCGATCCGCGCGAGGAGCTCCTTCAAGTGGAAGGGCTTCGTGACGTAGTCGTCGGCGCCGCCTTGGAGGCCCTCCACGCGGTCCTCGGCGAGCCCGCGCGCGGAGAGGACGATCACCGCGGCCTCGCGGCCGGACGCCCGGAGCGCCCGGAGGACGTCCAGGCCCTCGCCGTCCGGCAGTCGGCGGTCGAGGACGACGAGATCCGGCGCCCGGTCGAGCGCTCGGAGACCCTCGGCCCTCGTCGCCGCGGTGTCCACGCGGTAGCCCTCGGCCTCCAGGCGTTCGGCGAGTCCCTCGCGGAGCGGCGCCTCGTCCTCCACGACCAGGATCTTCCGCTCGCTCACGCCGTTCCCTCCGGCAGCCAGGGGAGCCGCAGGCGAAACACGGTACCCGGTCGGTCCTCGCGGAGGGCGAGGTCTCCCTCCATGGACCGCGCGAGGTCGCGCGCGAGCGCGAGGCCGAGACCGGCGCCGGGTCTCGCGCCCGCGTCCCGCCCCCGCCGGAACCGCTCGAAGACGAGGGCGCGCTCCTCCGGGGGGATGCCCGGCCCGTCGTCCTCCACCTCGACCGTGACGTCGGGCGGGCCGTCCAGGACGCGCACCCGGATCCGTCCCGGCGCGCCGTCCCGCGACGGTCGCCCGTGCCGCCACGCGTTCGAGAGGAGGTTCGCGAGGATCCGGGAGAGCGCGTGCGGGTCGGCGAACGTCGCGACCTCTCCGTCGGGGCTCTCCACCACGAGCTCGACGCCCTCGGCCTCGGCGAGGGTGGCGTAGGGCGCCGCCGCGGCCCGGACGGCCTGGGCGAGGTCCACGAGCTCGGGCTCGAGGCGCCGCGCGCCCCGCTCGAGCGCGGAGAAGTCGAGGAGGTCCTCGACCAGGCCCGCCAGGCGCGCGCCCTCGGCCCTGACGACGCGCGCCCGGGCGGCCCGGCGCCCCGGTGACGGGCCGGGGTCGTCCTCGGCGAGCATCTCCGCGTGGAGGAGGACGCTCGCGAGGGGGGTTCGGAGCTCGTGGCTCACGTTCGACACGAACTCGTCCTGGAGGCGCCGCGCCGCGCGCTCGCGCCCCACCGCGCGGCGGACGACGAGCAGACCGATCGCCATCAGCAGGAAGAGGGCCGCGATGCCCGCGAGGGTGAGCGTCCGGCGCGTCGTGCGCCCCGCGCGGAGGGCCTCCTGGTCGCGGTGCCAGAACACGACCAGGCCGTCCACGCCGAGCGGACCGGGGAGGACGAGACGCGGTGTCGTACGCGCCTCGATCTCCTTCCACAGGGGCGCGGCCCTCACGCTCGAGGCGGCCCATCGCCACGCCTCGGCGTGCACGGCGTCGCCCACCCGCGCCGGGATCCGCGTGGCGAGCGCGCCCCAGAGCTCGTCGGGGAGCACGAAGGCCTCGAGGCGCGCCCCGCCCCGGACCGGCGCCTCCACGGCGGGTCGTTCCGCCGGGACCTGCGACCACGGGGACCAGGTCCACGGCCCGTCGAGCCCCGCCGGGAGCGGCGCCGCCACGCCGGTCGCGCATCGGCTGAGCGCGAGGCGGGCGGACTCGCGCTCGGCGTCGGTGAGCGGCACGGCGGCGATCTGGCCCACGTCCCATCGCCGGCGGAGCTCACACGACGCCGCTCGGTCCTTCCGGCGGAGCGCGAGATCGACGAGGGCGAGCGTCAACGGGCGCCCGGCCGCTTCGCGCTCCGCGTCGTCGAACGAGGCCTCCATCGCCTGGAGGGCCGCGAGGGTCGGATGCGAGTCGCAGAGCGCCTCCGCCTTCGCGAGGGCGACGAGCGTTGGCGCGTGCGCCCGGGCCGCGACGTCGCCCCAGTAGCCGACGACGGCTGCGTCGCCGTCGGCGACCCGCACGCGGTCCGCGCGCCGGCGGAGGTCCCAGAGGAGCGCGTCGAGCGGTGCCGAGGACGCCGGCCGCTCCGTGCTCCACGGGACCGGCCAGAGGGTTCGTCCGTCGCTCGCCACGAGGCGGATCCAGGCGATCCGTGGGGCAGGCCCGTCGGCGACGCCCGAGACGACCCGGGCCATGCCCGGTCCGATCCCGCGGGCGGGTACCTCCACGGCCGCGAGCTTCGCCAGGGTCTCGACGCGGGCGCGGAGCCCGTCCTCGATCCCGGCGGACGCGCGGGCCACGTCGCCGCGGATCTCCCGCTCGGCGTCGGCGAGCTCGAGCCGGATCCGGGCCCGCGTCGCCTCCTCCCAGGCGTCCGCCCCCCGCCAGCCGAGCCACGCGAGGGCCACGGCCGGAAGGAGCACCAGGAGGACGAGCAGGATCGTCAGCGCCCGGAGCGATCGCACCGCCGGATCCTCCTGGGACGGCCCGGCGAGTTGTCAGAGCGCGGTAAGGACCGACGGCGAGGGGCACGCTCGCGTCGTGGGCTACGGCGCGTCGCAGGGCGGGGGACGCTGCGTCGTGGGGCCGGTCGGGTGCGAGGCGTAGGGCACGGCCACGTCGTCGTCGGCCGCGGCGTGCGGGGCGAAGCGCCAGAGGGCGTCCCTCAGCGCCTCGACGGCCGCGCAGGCGCAGGCGTCGATCCCCGCCTCGCCGAGGTCGCCCTGGTCCTTCGCGAAGAGGTCGATCTCCTCGTCGGGGTCGAAGAGCAGGTCGTAGAGCGACTCGCGGGCCGCGCCCCGGCGGGCGTCGAACCGCAGCACGTACTTCCAACGGGGCGTGCGCGCGGAGACGAGCACCTCGTCCACGTCCCGGAAGGTGTTCTCGAACGTCAGGCGCTCCTGCGACACGACCGCGCGGCACACCGGTTCCGCGTCCATCGCCGGCAAGAAGGAGCGACCCGCCCCCCCCGCGAGGGGCGCCATGCCGGCCAGGTCGAGGAAGGTCGGGAGCACGTCGAGGAGGGACACCGCGTTCGCGACGTGGCGCGGCTTCGCGAAGGGGCCGGGCCCCGTCGCGACGAGCGGCACGTGGACGAGCGACTCCTGGAGGGTGCGTCCGTGACCGAGGATCCCGTGCTCTCCGAGCGACTCCCCGTGGTCGGACGTCACCACCAAGAGGGTGTTCTGGAGGAGCCCGGACGACCGGAGGTAGTCGAGCGTCGTGCCGAGCTGGTCGTCGGCCCAGCGCACGCCCGACCAGTAGCCCGCACCGATCTCCTGGCAGAGGACGGGATCGGGATGCGCGGGGTACCCGTTGTAGAGGTAGTCGAAGAAGGCCCGGTCGGCGCGGTCGTCGCCTTCCTGGACGAGCCTCGCGCACGCGGGACCGTCGAGGAAGTGGATGCGCACGAGGTCCTCGGGGCTCGGGAGGGGCCGCGCGCCGAGGGACAGCGTCCGGCCCGACCCGAGCGGGCGCGGCGGCCACGGGTGGTTCGCCGCCCCGTACGGCGAGTGGACGTCGTACGTGTGGAGCAGGAGGAAGAACGGCCGGCCGCGACGAAGGAGCGTCCAGCGCCCCACGAGCTCCGCCGTCCCCTGGAGGGAGTAGTCGTGCTCGATTCGCTCGAAGCCCTGGAGGACGCTCTCCCCCCGGCCCTCGAACCACGGCCCCGCCACGAACGCGGCCGTCGCGTAGCCGTACGTGGCCGAGAGCACCTCCGCGAACGTCGTGATGGCGTCGGGGAGCTGCACGACCGAGCGTTCCGAGTCGAGCCCGTGCTGCAAGGGTCTCAGCCCGGTGAGGATGCTCGTGATGGAGGGGAGCGTCCACGTCGCCGGCGCGGTGGCGTTGTCGAGCTGGACCCCCCGCTCCGCGAGCGCCGCGAAGGACGGCATCCGCGTCGCCGGCTCCGCGCCGTCGGGGAGCGCGTCCGCCCGCAGCGCGTCCACGACGATCAGCACGAGGTTGGGCGGCGAGGCGAGCCGCGGCGCCAGGCCGAGCGCGCGCCCCTCCTGGTCGTAGCGCAGGGGGGCGCTCGTCGTCACGATTCGCTCCCCGCACGATCCCAGGGTCGCCGCCGCGAGCAGGACGAACACGCGCACGACCGAACGCGGCGCGTAAGGACCGTCTCGAGATTTCTTCCGTCGTCCCGGCACTCGTCGCTCGAGCGTGCAAATCGTGGTCCTTCGACTCCCCCACGCCCGCGTCGGCCCTGCGTTCGCGTCGCCGACCGCCCCGAGAGACGAGCGCGCTCGCGCCGAGGCGCCTCGCGCCATCGGGATGGTGGACCGCGCGTCGCGCGTCCGAGTCGGGGCGCGCCCGCGCCCCTGGTCCGCGCCTTACCACGCGGCGCAACCTCCGCGTCCCGCGCGTGTCGTCGGACCGGGCACGTTTCGAAGCCCGGTGCATCGAGAGGGAGCGCGCGCGTCCGACGGGGGGACGGCGTCCCCTCTCGGGAGGCCGCCTCCCTCGTTCCCGCGGCGGGGAAACCTCGTTACCAAGGGGACATGAGGCCGATCGTCGTCGCGATCCTGCTCGACGTGCTCGTCGCGCTCGGCTGGTTCCTCGTGCGGAGATCGGGGAACGAGCCGCGCGACGCGAGGGACCTCGCGCGGCCCTCGCCCGCGAGCGCCGAAGCGGCGCCGGGCGCGGCGGCGCTCCGCGGGGTCGAGCCGAACGCGCGGGCTCCGAGCGCCGCGTCCGACGCCGAGGCTTTGAACGCTCGGCCGAACGAGCACGGCGGGTGGATCGAGGGGCGGCCCGCGCTCTTCGAAGGCGGGGGCGCGAACCCGTACGAGAGCGACCTGGGATACCGGGTCGAGCCCGGCCGGACGACCGACGTGGGATCCGTGCGCGTGCCGGGAACCGCGAGCTTCGAGGTCCGGGTGCTCGACGCGCGGACGGAGGAGCCCATTCCCGACGTGCGATTCGCGGTGGGGTTTTGCGCGGACCAGCGGGACACCGTCGCGGCGATCGAACCCCTCAGCGCCCCCCACCACGTGGCGGCGACCATCGACGTCGAGATCACGACCGAAGTCCGCCACGTGGAGCGCACCGTGGACCTCGCGCGCGCCGACGGGATCCGCGTCACGGGCCTCGCCGACACCAGCCGGGCGAGGGAGGCGGGGCTTCGCGTGGGCGACGTGATCGTCCGCTACGACGCGGTCCGGGTCCACGACCTCTCCGAGCTCCTGGCGGCCCGGGACCGCACCGCCCCCACCGACCAGGTCGCCGTGGAGGTGGTACGCGAGGGCCGTGTCGTCCCGCTCCTCGTCCCCGGCGGCCGCCTCGGCGCGAACGTCGAGAACGCCCGCGTGAACGTCCCGTAGCCCCGAGCGCGACGACGAACGCCGTGACGCTCCGCGCGCTCCGGCTCCGGTCGATCGGGCGGCGGCGAGGACTCCGGCTGACGACCCGCGCGCCTCCGGTCCCCCCGAGACGAAGCCCGGCCCCCGCGGGCGGTGCCGCGGGGGCCGGGGCGTGCGATCGAAACGTCTCGGCCGCCGTCAGCGGCCGGCGTGCAGGATGTTGAAGCTCTTGGTGCCGAAGCCGGAGTAGGCGGTCGTGGTCGAACCGGTGGCCAGCGTGCCCGCCTTGATCGTCTTGCTGTTCTCGTTGCCGCTGCCGGCCGCGTACAGCAGCTTCTCGGTGACGGAGTCGAACGAGATGCACGAGCTCACGCGCGTGATGGAGGGCTCGAGCGAGCGGTACTGCTTGCCTGCCAGGAGCGCGCCGGTCGTCGGGTTCAGCCGGATCCGGCTGTACGCGATCAGCTGCTCGTACTGCAGCGCGGGGTAATTCGTGCCGTAGACGACCGCGCAGCCGCTGCCGTCGTCCGACACCTCGAGGAAACCGGGGAAGCGATAGTTGTAGCCCGTGTCGGCGCCGAACTCGCTGCCCGTGACCCTCTGCACGCTCCCGCCCACGTTCGGGTCGAAGACGAACACGTGGCCCTCGTACCCGTACGAGTACCCCGTGTTCCGGATCGAACCGCCCGAGTCGTAGAGCCAGCCGCTGGCGTTGCTGGAGTAGGGCTGGTAGTCGCTGAAGAAGAACACCCAGCCGTTGTCCGTGGAAGCCACCTGCTTCGCGCCCATGTAGTGGTTGTAGTACTGGTGATAGTGGTAGTAGTAGTACTCGCTGCCCATGCCGAAGAAGCTGGTGTAGTCGAGGAACGGGTAGAAGCCGTGGTAGCCGACCGAGCTGCCCATGCCGCCGACGGCGAAGGCGCGTCCGTCGAGGTGGCTGTTGATGGAGCTCGACGAGTCGAGACTCCGGACGTTCACTCCGACCAGGCGGGCGTTCGTGTAGTCGGACGTGCTCAGGGCCTCGTGGTTCACGATGTAGAAGAAGTTCCCGTTCTTCGAGAGGAAGCCGCCCCACGGACGGATGACGCCGCCGTCGGTCTGGCCCTGGCTCGTCGAGAACGAGATCGAGGTCTGCGTGCTGCCCACGGTCAGGTTGCACCCGCCGTCGGAGCTCGAAAGGATGCTGCGGACGCCGTTGTCGCTGAACGAGTACGAGTACAGGCTCCCGATGAAGCTCTTGGAGCCCGAGGCCATGTAGGAGTAGTCCGCGTCGAACCAGCTGGGGCTGTAGCACGAATAGCCGCCCCAGAACACGAGGCCGTCCCCGGCGCGCGTGAACGTCAGCGCTCCGAAGCGCCAGAGGAGGGAGTTCGAGAACACCGGCGTGCCGCCGGACTCGTTGCCCGTGACTTGGAGCTCGGTCGAGCCCTGCCACGGGGTCGCCCCCGAGCTCGTGAACGCGACGACGTCCTCGCGGTACTGCCAGTCGTAGTTGTAGTCGTAGTACGAGTAGGCCGCGTAGACGTAGTCCGCGCGGCTCACCACCACGGCGACCTTCAGGCCGTCGTCCGAGATCTCGAAGGCGGTGGTCGGTCCGTTGTAGCGGCCCCACAGCCCGGTCACCGGGTAGTACACGGGACCGGTCGTGAGCGCCGTGCCGCGGCCGCCGCCGTGCGAGTGACGCGCCTTCGTGCTCACCTGGGAGAGGTTGCCGTCGTAGTCCACCCACACGTTGTGGAGGAGGACGTCCGAGCCGCCGACCCCGGCGGGCGTCGGGCTCGCGAGGATCGCGCACGCGCGGCCGTCGGAGCTCACCCGGAACGGGTGCGGGGCGAGCGACGCCTCGAACCCGTTGTAGCCGTACGTCGAGATCATCACCATGTCCGGGCCGCTCGACGACCCGAACGATCGCGAGAAGCACTGGAAGGGCGTCTGCATCGGACTGCCCGGGCTGTTCGGCCAGGCCGAGGAGAAGCCCGGGTGGAGCAGCGCGCCCGCCGAGGCGCCCGACGTGATGTCGGCGCGATAGATGTAGTGGTCGCGGAAGTGCATGTAGTCGGTGCTTCCGCTGCCGACCAGGTAGTACAGGTACTGGCCGGTCAGGGTGAGGCTCGAGGCGAAGACGATCTCGCCCTGGGACCAGCTCCCGTCCGAGCCCGTCGAGATGACGTGGTGGACGTCGTCACCCCAGCCACCGACCCGCTCCCCCGTCAGGGAGATGAGCAGGATGCCCGACGAGCTCGCGTTCTCCCACTGGTTGAGCGAACGCCGCAGCTTGAACGCCGCGAAGCGGCCGTCCGGGCTCACGGTCATCTGCGGGATCTTCACGAGGCTCAGCTGCGAGGTGCTGGTCGAGTAGGACTCCATCCAGTTGTCGCCGAAGGAGCTCCACGTCCCGGACTTCGAGAACGCGGCCGGGACGTAGATGCGACCGTCCTTGCGGATGATGAAGATCCCGAAGTAGGAGGCGGCGTCGAAGACGTAGAGCTTGCCGCCGTCCGTGTACACGCCGGTCTGGAGGTCGGCCGTGACCGCCGAAGACGTGCAGGCCGGCAGCCGAACCGCCGTGGCGGACGGCTGGACCTGGTCCGAGTTGTAGCCGTAGATGTCGTACGTGTTGCCGTTGTAGCCGATGCCGTAGTACGGGTAGTACTCGTTGCGGTCACCGTGCTGCCACGGGCGCGCGCCTCGCGGGTTCAGGGCGTTGGTGTCGTCCCACCAACCCGTCGGGTTGACCGACACACGCACGATGTCGATGTTCGTGAGCAGCGTGGAGATCGAGGTGCTCGAACCGATCTCCGTCGGCAGCGGGATGCGGTCGGTGCCGTTGCCTACGAGATCGGAGTCGTTCAGGTTCCGGAGCTGAGCGCCCGACGTGTACGGCAGCATCATGCGCACCGTCATGACGGGGTCGTTCAACGCCATGGTGTAGTAGTCGCTCGTGTAGGAGGTCGTGGACTGGGTCACGATGATCCGGTCCGGCCCGATGCCGAGGCGCACCTTCTGCGTCTGCGTGCCGGCGAGAGACTGTGGAAGGGCGAAGTCCTGCGCGGTGACGGCGATGGCCGCGGGAGCCTGCGGGACCAGGTTCGCCTCCTCGCCGGTGACCGGCCGGAGGACGCCCGACGGGAGGAACTCCACGTGCAGCGGTTGGCTGCTTCCGAGGCCGTCGGGGTCCCAGTCGATCGACCAGAGGTAGGCGCCGGCGGTCTCGCCGACGACCGGGTCGCTGTCGATCTGGCTCTTGTGCGGATGGTCCGAGTAGCCGTCCTGGGGCACGCCACCCGTGGCGAGGAGCTGGAGCCCGAGCGGTCCGGCGTCGGGGTTGTAGACCTGCCCCTGCTGCATCTCGGGGACGCGGGCGTAGGGCGGGATGGAGGAGAACGAGCCCTCCACCGTGTAGGCGGGGTTCTGCGCGGGAGCCGGGGCCGGGGAGAAGGTGACGTTGAACGAGCGCCAGGCGTGCTGTCCGAAGCTCAGGGGGACCAGCGCGCTCTTGACGTGGTAGTGGATCAGGAAGGCGCCGCGGCGACGCGGGATGCCGCGGAGGGAGCCCGTGTCCTCGACGATGTAGACGCCCTCGGGCGGAGCGCCCGGATTCGAGGCCGCATAGTTGGGGCCCAGCGCGGCGGGCGCGGGGTAGACCCACGAGTCGATGCGGTTCAGCGCCTCCGGCGGGTTGACCGTAGGCTCCGCCCCGGGCTCGAAGATCACGTCGGCCGAGGGATTGGACGGGTTCGGTCCGCGGTCGATCGTGTAGTCGAGGGGAAGCCCCTTCTCCACGAGCTCGTGGGAGAAGGGCGGGACGCCGCCGCTGACCGAGAGCTGCTCGCTGTAGACCTGGCCGCAGGCGCCGTTCGCGAGGCTCGTGACGGCCACCAGGATCGGCGGCGTGTCCACCCGCCAGCAGCAGGTGAAGCGAGAGGTGTTGCCCAGGGAGTCCTGGACGTCGAACGTCAGGCAGAACGGTCCTTCGTTCGGGCCCACCTCCGCCGGAGACCCCACGAGATCGGTGGACTTCGGCGCGACGCTCACGCCCAGGGGAAGTGCGCCATCGTCGGGGTTCGCAGGGTCGTCGGCGATCTTCATCGTGTAGGGCCCCTGCCCGCCGGCGCAGAGGAAGTGCAGCGAGGTGAACTCGTTGTAGACCGTGTTCGGGAGCGCGGGCAGGTCGGGGAACTCGGGTGCCGTTCCGGGCGCAGAGAGGCTCGGGTTCCCGTCCTGCAGGACGTCCACGACGGTGACGGCTCCGACCGTGACGTTCGCGCTGAACTTGGCCGCCGCGGCCGAGAATGGGTTGCAACCGGTGTCCTGGATCTGGATCTCGAAGGAGAACACCCCGTCTACGAGCGGCGTACCCCGGATCGCGTGGTTCTGGGGGTCGAACACGAGCCCAGCGGGCAGCCCGCCCGAGATCGTCTTCATCACGTAGGGGCCGCCGCAACCGCCGGTGAGCGGGATCTGGTAGTCGTAGGGCACGCCCGACGTCATCGCCGGAAGCGACGTGCTCAGGAACCGGACCGAGTCGCTCGGCATCCGGAGGCCCTGGCCGCTGCCACCGCAAGACGCGAGGACGACCGAGGCAAGAAGGGTGAGGGAGATCCCCACGACACGGGAGCGTGACATGACGCCTCTCCTTGGAGCGAGCCCGCGGTTGCGTTTCGGGTACCCGCCCGACTCTTGTAGGCAAACGTCGCACCGCGCGGCGCGCTCGAGGTAGCTACCGCGTAATTCTCTTCTCGCCCCGTCGGGGACCGCACGAAATGCGATCGCGCGCCGGGCGTCTTGGAACTTCGACGCAACCGCCGCCAAGCGGGGGATGGTTACCGGGTTGCCGAGGTGTGTACCGCGCGTGCGATCCTGCGATGGGTATCGCACACGAAGTGAATCGATTCGCACACGAACGAATAAACAGGCGCGCCGGCGCGCCCTCGCCAAGGCGGGGGCCCGACGCGCAGGGACCGACGCTCGGTACGCCGGGCCGCCGTGACCCAGGCCGGCCCCACGCCCGCGGGGACCGCGCCCGCCGGTTGTCCCGGCCCCGGCGCCGCGCCGCCCGCGACTCCGGGACGCCGTCGGCTCCGGGGGACCCTCGGCTCCGCAGCGCCGCGACGCAACGCCGCGACGGGCTCCGCCCGGACTCCCGCCCCCGGCGGCCGGCGCCCGGGACGCACCACCGCCGGCCCGCAGCCCGTAGCCGCGGGCGGACCTCCGACCTCGGACCGGGCTTGCCAATCCGGCGAACCCGGTTTCAACTCCCCAGCCCGGACCCGGGCGCCGTGGCCGAGTGGTTAGGCAGCGGATTGCAAATCCGCGCACTCCGGTTCGATTCCGGACGGCGCCTCCATCCCTCCGGGCGTGCGGACGTCGCTCTCGGACGCGATGCGACGGTCTCCGGGAGCGGACGCTCTTCGTTTCGGCGGATCCGGGGTGCCGCTCGTCCGCCGCAGGGTGGGCTACTCGAGGTGAACGAGCACGTCCACGTCGTCGTCGCCCCGTACGTCGAGGTCGGCTTCGTACCGACCCAGGCGGTGATGGCTGACCCGCAGATGGTATCGACCCGGCACGAGCAGGAACGGAGTGCGCGTCCGTTCCCGGTAGAGGCCTCCCGCGCTCTGGCGGGCGCCGGCCTCGTCCTGGAGCTCGATCACGACCCAGGAAGAGACGTTGTCCACCGACTGCGTGGCGACCGTGAGGACGGGCGGGGGGCGGTCCGCGAGCGAGGGATCGTCGCCGCGCAGCCACAGGCGCACCGCCCCGACGGCACGAAACGTCCGCTCGAGGCGTTCGCCCGGCGCGAGGTCCACGACCGCGTCCACCAGCTGGAGCGGAGAGTCGTGAGCGCCGCCCTCGGCGCTGAGACGGAGGGCGTAGCGTCCCGCGTTCAGGCCCTCGAGCACGAAACGACCGTCCTTGCCCACGTCGGCGCTGGTTCCCCATGCGCGACGCGTACCGACGGCCATCGCCAGGACGCGCAGGCGCGCGACGCTCGTGTTCGCGGGCGCCGCGACGACCCCGAGAACGCTCGCGCCCTCCCCCACGCGCACCGTGAGGTCGTGGACGTCCTCGCCCCGGCGCACGACGACGGGCACGATGACCCGCTTCCAGTCCCCCCGCGGGGTGACCAGGAGGTCGTAGGCTCCCGGCGGGAGACCCTCGAACCGGAACCGGCGGCCCTCGAGCGCGGCGCCCTGCGCCACCGAGTCCGACTCGATCGTGGCCCGGTACCGGAGGACGGCGCGCCCCTCGACGTCCACCACGTGGCCCTCGACGACGGAGCCGGCCGCGGGATCGTCGTGGCGACCGGGAAGGCGGAGCTCGACGCCCGGCTCGTGCCCGACCGAGGTCCGCACGCCCCCGCGGCCCGCGCCCGGTCGCCCCGCCCACACGACGAGGTCCCCCGGGGGCAGGTCGTCGAACCGCACCACCCCGCCCGTGTCGGTGATGCCCTCGGCGAGGCGCCGCACGTCGAGCGCCGTCGAGAGTGGGAGCTCGACCGAGGGAGGGAGGTCGCCGGCGTACACCTCGACCGACGCGGGCACGGGACCGTTCGTCTCGTCGATCGTCCGGACCTCGAGGGACCGCGCGGGTCCCAGCGCGAGGTCGAGGGCGCGGTCCGGTGACGCCGGATCGACCTCGACCCGGACCGACGCGAAGCCGGGCGCCGAGGCGAAGACGAACGCCGGCTCTCCCGGCGCGGCGACGGGTACGAGGCGGGCCACGCCCAGCCGGTCGGTCCGCGTCATCGGATACGTTCGAGGTTGTCCCACGAGCGCCCGTTCGATCGGGTGGCCCGACGCGTCGTGGACGCGCACCGTCCACGCGTCCTCCCGCAGGGGAAGGCGAAGCACGACCTCGTCGCGGGGCGCGCCCTCGGCCGGAGCGAGGACGTCCTCGCTCGCGGTCTCCCGGCCCGCGGCGTACGCCCAGACCCGGGTCCGACCGCCAGGACACACCACCCACGGCACGGTGAAGCGGCCATCGGGCCCGGACGTGACGGCCACGCGTTCGTAGAGCGCGGGAGGGGGGTACGCCCTCGGGAAACCGTCGCCCGCGGCGCGATCGGCTCGGGTAGGGAACCAGGCGCGCCAGTCCGTCTCGACGTGCGCGCCGGGGATGGGGCGATCGGAGGCGTCCACGACGCGGCCGGAGACGGACCCGGCGGGAGAGAGCACGAGCCGCCACGGGCTCGCGGCATCCTCGCCGCCGTTCTCGAGGCAGCGCACGGCGAGATGACCCGGCCGGTCCGCGAGGAGGAAGAGCTGCTCGTCTCGCGCGGGTGCGCCCAACCGCACGCTGCCGTCGGCCGAGGTGACCCCCTCGCCGATCGACGTGACGCTGGCCTGGGGGATCACCACGTCCGCGCCCGCCCCGACCGGGAGGCCGCCGCCGGACCAGCCGCGGACGCGCACGCCGGCCGCCGGCGTCGAGCCGTCCGCCTCCAGCACGAGGATCCGGCTCGGGCTCCCGGGACGCAGATACACCTCCGTGGGCTTCCCGCCCGCTGCGCGGGGACGGTCGCCCTGCCAGAGCTCGACGCGCGCGGGCTCGTACCCGGGATGGGCCACGTGCACGAACGGCCCGAACAGGACGTCGCCCGAGGCCGGCCCCGGATCGGAGAGGATGGCGACGCCCTCCGCATCCGTCGTCGCGCGTTCCGCGCTCTCGCCTCCGAGCTCGAGCGTCCACGTCTCGACGACCGCGCCTCGGATCGGCGCGTCCGTGTCCGAGTCGAGGACGCGGAGCCGCACGCTCGGTACGGGCACGAGGCGGAGCACGGTCTCCTCGCTTGGGTCGGCCCTCGCGAGGCGGCTCGCCGTGCGGTACCCCGGCGCGTGCACGAACAGCCGCACGCCCGACCGGAGCGCCGCGGGCACCTCGAAGCGAAACGTCCCGTCGGCAGCGGTTCGTGCGGCGGGCTCCGGGTCGGCCGAGACGTAGAGGTCCGGCGCCACGAACACGACGCTCGCGCCGGGGACGGGGGCGTCCCCCGGCCCCACCACGCGTCCCTTCACGCCGGCGTCCACGTGCCACGTCACGGCCGGCGACGGTCGCGTGTCGGGCTCCGTCTCCGTACCGACGAGGCGCGGCGGCGCGCTCGGACCGAGCGCCGGCCTTCCGGGCCGAGGCGCCGCGTCGCCGACGCCACCGCGGCCGAGGGCGAGCCACGCGGCGAGCCCCACGAGGAGGAGACAGACCGCCGCCGCGGCGGTCACGTAGGTCTTCGTCGCCATGGCCGCGCCTCCCAGCGCCGTGAGCGGGGTCGGCCCGCCGCCCGCGAGGGGCAGGAGCGCGAGGATCGCCCGCCGCTCGTTGCCGTCGTGGCGCCGCGTCAAGAGCGCCCGCAGCATGGGGAGCGCGCGCCTCGCCCGCGTCCGGACCGTCTCGACGGGAACGCCGAGCCGGTGCGCGACCGCGCGCGGCGACATGCCCTCGAGCCAGCGGAGCGTCACCACGGTCCGGTACGGCTCGGGGAGGGCGCGTACGGCCGTGACGAGCGCGCGGCGCTCGGCGAGACTCGCGACCACGTCGAGCGTCGAAGGGGTCTCCTCGAGACGCGCGGCCCCCGCCTCGCGCCGGAGCCGGCGCGCGCGCGCCCGTGCTCCGGTCCGCGCGACGTTTCGCGCGACGCCCGAGAGCCACGCCCAGAGGTCCCAGCCCGCGCGCGGTCCCCGCTCGAGCGCCCGGACGAGCGTCTCCTGCGCGACGTCCTCCGCCTCGATCCCGTCGTGGACGAGCGCGCGGGCGAGACGCCTCAGCGCCGCGGCGTGGGCCAGCAGGATCTCGGGATCGACGGCCGGGTGCGGTCGCAACGCGCCTCCACGAGGCAATGTCCGCCGCGCCCGATTCCGGTTCAAGCGTGGGGGCGAACACGCGGGCGCGGCGGGGGCCTCAGCGGCGACCGGGATCGAGGAGCGGCGGCTCGCTCGGCCCGAAGGCCGGCGTGGGGGCCGGGGGTGTGGACCGCGCGCGGCGACGCCGGTCCGTCGGTCCGAAGATCCGCGTCCAGAGGGGATAGCTGAACGCGAGGTACACGAGCAGCGTGCCGACCGGCCGGGCGAGGTAGTACGGCAGCGG
This sequence comes from uncultured Planctomycetota bacterium, assembly GCA_963752285.1. GTDB lineage: Bacteria > Planctomycetota > PLA2 > PLA2 > JAEUHO01 > CAVVXN01. The sequence continues at coordinate 504,743 of CAVVXN010000002.1, read as the reverse complement.
ACCGACGACGGCGAGCACGTGGAAGACCCCGGCGTTCAGCGCGAACGTCCCGCACTCGACGAGCGAGAAGAGCGCCCCCTGTCGCATCACGCCGCGCGAGCGGTCACCGAACGCGAAGTACTTGTTTCCCAGGAACTGGATCGCGACCCCGAGGAGCAGCGCCGGACCGTTCGCGAGGGCCGGCGAGACGCCGCAACCCGTGATGAGGAGCGCCAGGCCGCCGACGTCCGCTGCGGTCGCGACGAGACCCACGAGGAAGCTCTTCGCCACGCGATCGCCCATGCCCCCAGGAATCGCCGACCCCGGGGAACGTCGTGCCGAGACGAGGTGAAGATCGCGCCAAAAGACGCGCGCGCCGAGGCGACACCTTCACGTCAGGGGCCGAGGGGTCTTGGCCGGGGACGTGCCTCGGCGTGGGAGGAGGAGCCCGAGCGCGAGGATCACGAGGAGCGGCATCGCGCGGGCCATGCCGCCCGTGTCCTTCGAGGGTGCGAGCGCGATCGGACCGTGCGAGGTCTCGAGTCGGGTGGACCACGCGTCCTTGTGCGCGTGCTCCCCCACCGCGAGCTGCCTCGCGACGGCGTCGTCGAGGTGGACCTCGCGCGGGCCGATCGTGACGAGGTACACGTCGTCGAGACCGGGGTGCTTCTCGCGGCGCAGGTCGATCCGCTCCACGCGGCCGTCGAGGGCGACCGGGATGCCCGAACGACGAAACGCGACCCAGGCGTCGCCGGCGGCGAGCACGACGACGAGCAGGAAGAGCCAGGGCCTAGGCGAACGCATAGAGCGCTCCCACGACGAGGAACACGAACGAGAGGAGGAACGTAGCCGTCGCGGTGCGGGTGGAGGCGCGGCTGCCGAGGACGCACGCCGCGGCGATGCCGGCGCCGAGGCTCTGGTTCAGGAAGTCCACGGGATCGAAGATCGCGATGCAAAACACCGTGGCCTCGGTCCCGGCGCCGAGGAGGATCGCGAGGAGTGCGAGGACCACCGGCTCCCAGCGGAGCGTCCGACCCTCGCGCCCGAGCGCGAAGGACAGGAGGAACAGCGTCCCCCCCATCCCGGCGAGGAAGTGGCCGACGTAGTCGGTGCGGTACCCGAGGAAAGCCAGGTAGGCGGCCCCGGAGAGGACGCCCGACACCACGATGCGAACGAGGGTCTCGACCGTCCCCACGGCGGTTCCTTCCTCACGGCCTCGTGTCGGAGGGTAGGCCTCGCGGAGGGCCACGGGCGAATCGGGGCGCACGCGCGACGTTTGGGCGGACGGTTCGTGCCGCGGGATGGGACGACCCGTGGAGCGCGCGGCGTGTTCGACGAGCGTGTCGAAGCGAGCCCGAGCTGGGATCGCGAGAAGGTCACGCCTCCGCCCACGGGATCGACTGCGTGCGCCTGGGCCCCAAGGACGAGTCGAGAGGAGGAGGCGACCTCCCGTCCACGGTTGCGACTTGGGGGTCGCCGACGACGAGCAACGCAGTCATCGGGGTCCGGGCGTGGGCAGGGCCGCGTGATTTACGGAGGTTCAGGTGTCATCCCATCTAGGGACTGCACTCGCGCGAGTCGATCCCGGTATCCTCACGGCGTTCGTGGAGGGGGGGCCCGTGGGTCGCGCTCGGTCTTCGCCTCGACCTGGCTCCTCGGATGGCGGCTGGCGTCTCCTCGGGGTCGTGCTCGCGCTGGCCGCGCTCGTGGCCTGCTTGCTCCCGTGGCTTCGGCCCCAGATCGGGGACGCGTCCGCCCGCGCGCACGTCGTTTCCGCGCTGCTGGCGGGCTGCGGGTCGGGCACGTCCGGCGTCTATGCCGGTGGGCTCCTGCCGCTCGGGTTCGCCGTGCTCGGACTCGGCCTCCTCGCGTCTCGCAAGAGGAGCTCTGGCCTCGGAGCGTGGAGCGCCAGCCCCCCTGCGCTCGCCTCCATGTCGTTCTTCACCGGGGCGCTCCTCGCCGGGACGCAGGCGCTCCAGATGGGGTTCGAGCGCCGGGGCTACGGGCCCGCGTACGGGCTCTGGGCCTTCGTGGGCGCGTCGCTCGGAGCCTCGTTCGCGGCGGTGCTCGTGCTTCGTGCGACCCTCGGGACGAGGCTCGCAACCGACGCGACGGACGTAGCGAGCGAGGAGCCGGGCGACCGCCCCGACGACGCTTTTAGGACCGTGCCACTCGGACACCGGGCGTGGGCCCGCGTCGGAGTCGTGCTCTCCACGCTCGCACTCGCGGCCACGTATCTCCCGTGGTGGAAGCTCGGTGTCGGCTCGGCTCCCGGGTCCTCGGGTTCGGGGTCGAGCCTGCAGGCCCTCCTCCGACTGCGACCGGAAGACGGCACGGTCCAGGGCTATCTCGGCGACGGGCGCGCCGTCGTGGTGGCCCTCGCGCTCGGCCTCGTGTGCGCGTGGTCCACCGTGCCGCGCTGGATGGCTCCGATCTCGGGCGCGGCCGCGGCGGGGGCGCTCCGCGCGGCCCGCCTCTTCCTCGCGACGGCGAGCGCGCTGACGGTCGCGCCGCTCCTGGCGGACGCCATCGGGCGTCCCGCCGCCGGCACCGTCACAGAGACCCTCGGCATCGGCACCGCGTACGGCAGGTGGATCGCGGCCGCCGCGTCCCTCCTGGCGCTCCTCGCCGTCCAGGTGGCCCTCGCCCGGGCCGCGCGACCCGGCCGGACCGTCGCCCGAGAGCCCGCCCGAAACCGCGGGCGGCCCTCCGCGGAGGCGGCCTCCGGGGCGTCGGACGCCTGATTTCCGGGCTCTCCGGGACTGTCCCCCCCATGCGTTACCGTTTCGTTCGTGCTGTCGGAACGCGAACTCCACGAACGAAGCGACCCCGAGCGCCGCCCCTCCGAGGGCCGCCCCTCCGAGCGCGGAGTCTCCGAGGGCGGGATCTCCGAGCGGCGCATCGACCGGCGCACCCTCCGCGGAGAGAAGGACCCCGAGGGGATCGCGCTCCTGCGGGCCCGGAGCCGCGCGCTCGGCGACGCCGAGATCGCCTACGCGAAGCTGATGGTCCGCCTCCACGAGCAGGGCTCCTGCGTGTGGGAGAGCGCCGCCTCGACCTGGGAGCTCTCCGAGCGCTACGGGTTCGACGGCGCGCGGGGGCGTCAGCTCCTGATGCTCGGCTACGCCCTGGAGCGCCTGCCCGGCCTGGAGGAGGAGGTCCGCGCGGGCGGGATCTCCTTCGCGGCGGCCATCCTGCTCGGCGACGTCTTCGTAGACCCGGAGCGCTACCTCGAGGCGGGCGACGACTGGCTCGACCTCGCCAGGTCCTTGCGCGTCGGCGCGCTCCGCCGTCGCGTGGGACGCCGCCTGGCCGCGCGACGTCACGTCGCGCCGGAGTCCGACGTCACGACCTTCGTCGCGCACGTGGGACCCGACGCCGCGGACGACCTGCGGGCGTGCCGCAGGATCGCGAAGAAGAAGGCCGAGTGCGCGATCGACAACGGCCAGCTCCTGGCGGTGCTCGCGTACGCGTACCGGGCACGGTGGGACCCGACGCGGAAGGAGCCCAGGCCGCGGCGTCTTCCGCCGACCGAAGAGCGCCCCGGGGACCGGGAGGTCCCGGCGGAGGTGGTCCGGGCGATCCGTCGGCGTTCGGGAGGCCTGTGCGAGGTCGGGCTCTGCACGCGCGTAGCGGCGGAGCTGTGCCACGTGAGGCCGCACGCGGACGGGAGCGGTCGGGAGGCGAAGGACCTCTTCGACGGCTGCGTGGTCCACCACAAGAACTACGACCTGGGGATGATCGCGCTTCGGTGCTGGTCCACGGACGGGCGACCTCTGTTCGTGATCGCGGCGACGGGCGCGTTCCTCGCGCCCAAGCCCCTCCCCGAGGATCGCGAGCCGCCCGAGCGGCCGGCGTGGCTGCTCCGCGCGGTCGGGAAGACGCCGCGGCGGCGGCGGCGCGAACCCGCCGCAGGGCGGGAGCGCCGAGAGCCCGCCGCAGGGCGGGCGCGTGGCGAGCCCGCTGCAGGGCGGGAGCGTGGTACGCCCGCCGCAGGGCGGGAGCGCCACGGGCAGGCCGGGCGGCCGCGCGCGCCGCCATGACGCGGCGGCCGCGCGCGCCGCCGTGACCCTGCCCGGGGCCTCGGCTCCGACCCCGCGCGGTCGGGCAGGATGGTCCGATGGCTTCGACGACCGAGCTCGCGTGTCTCTGGATCGCCCGTCACGGCGAGACGGAGTGGAACGCGCTCGGGCGGGTCCAGGGGCAGGCGGACGTCCCTCTGAACGAGCGGGGGCGCGCCCAGGCGGCGCGCCTCGCGCGGCGGCTCTCGACGGTCCCGATCGACACGATTCATGCGAGCGACCTCGTGCGTGCCACATCCACGGCCGAGGCGGTCGCGTCCGTGATCGGGTTGTCGCCCGTCGTGTCGCCCGCGTGGCGCGAGATCGGATTGGGTGTGATCGAGGGCACGGACCAGGCCACCTGCGAGCGCCAGTACGGCGAGCTCGTTTCGGCGGCGGCGCGGGCGTCGGGTCCGCTCGTCGATGGGGCCGAGCCGTATCCCGAGTTCGAGGCGCGACTCCGGGCGGGGTTCGACCGGCTGCGGGCGGATCACGCGGGAGAGCAGGTGCTGGTCGTGACGCACGGGGGGGCGGCGAAGACCCTGATCGCGCACCTGATCCGGCTGGCGCCGGAACACCTGGACCGGCTGTCGATGCGGGCGAATTGCGGGCTCTCGATGATCGACTTCCGGCGAGGCCGGCCGCAGCTCGTCCACTGGAACGACACGCAGCACCTCGACGGACAGCGGTCCCGGGACTGAACGGAGGTCCCTGCCCACCCGGGATCGGCAGCTCCGCGCCTCGCCCATCGGAGGCGTCGTCGCCGAAGGCGAGCGTGGGCACCGGCCGGCGAAGCCGCCGATCGAGGCCGGGGCGGCGTGGGGCGTCCCCGGCCCGGGGCTTGCGTACGAACCGGCGTTCGGCCCGGAGGTCCCGGTGAAGGCGACGCCCGACCGTTTCGAAGCGCTTCGTGACGCGGACCAGCGCCTCCGCGCGGCGGAGGCGCGAGTCGATGGTCTGCTCACGCGCGCACGCCGTGACCTCGCCGCACGGACGCAGGGGCTCTCGGAGCACGTGGAGGCGCTCTCGCATCAGCTCGCAACGCTTCGCGTGAAGGCCGAAGGTCTGCGTCGCGCGCCCGTCGAGCGCGTCGCGGAGGCGCGCGACGCCGTGGACCGCGCCTGGCTCGCTCTCACGAACACGGCCGAGCTCGTGGAGAGCGCGGTGAAGGACGTGGACCACGACGTAAGCCCTCGCGAGTCGCCCCCCGGACGGTGCTAGCCTCGCTCGTCGTGCTGACGGCCTCGCCCGACACGTCGGGAAAGGAAGCGCATGGCACTCCACGTAACCGCCAAGGGCGCGGTGGCCGTGGCCGTTCCGGACGGTCCGCTCCGCCATCGCCTCCTGCAGATCCTCGGTCGGACGTTCCGACGCGTGGAGGTTCTCGACCCGGCGCGCGGTCTCGCGCCGTCCGGCTCGCTCGGCGACGTGGACCTCCTGGTCGTGCAGGCGGGCGTGGGCGACGGGTTCGGGCGCCTGGACCACGCGCTGGTCGAGCGGGCCCCGCGTGTGCTCGTGCTCGCCGACGACCCGTCCAGCGCCGACCAGACGCGGTGGATCGCCGCGGGGGCGACCGACGTCCTCTCGACCGGCACGGGCGACGCGGAGCTTCGCGACACGCTGCTCGCGCTCGAGGAGGGCGCGCAGCGCCCGCCCGCACCGGACGTGGGGCCCGAGGGCCCGACGCCGAGCCTCGCCGACTTTGCCTCGCACAACCGCCGGATGCGAACGTTCGTAGAGTTCGTCCGTCGTCTGCTCGACGTGGACACCACGCTGCTCATCCAGGGCGAGACGGGCGTCGGGAAGGAGCACCTCGCGCGCGCGATCCACGCCGAGGGGGCGCGACGCGAGCACCGTTTCGTGACGGTCAACTGCGGCGCGCTGCCCGAGACCCTGCTCGAGAGCGAGCTCTTCGGCCACGAGCGCGGGGCGTTCACGGGCGCCGCGGCGGCGCGGCGCGGGCTGTTCGAGGTCGCAAGCGGCGGGACGATCTTCCTCGACGAGGTCGGCGAGATGCCCAGCTCGTTGCAGGTGAAGCTGCTGACCGTCCTGCAACGGCACGAGATCCGCCCGCTCGGCGCCGAGACGCCGCGTCCGGTGGACGTGCGCGTCGTCGCCGCGACGAACCGGGACCTCTCGGCGGACGTCGAGAGCGGTCGCTTCCGCCGCGACCTCTTCTACCGCCTGAACGTCGTGCCGCTGACCATCCCGCCGCTCCGGGACCGGCGCGAGGACCTCCCCGTGCTGCTGGGGAGCCTCCTGCGTCTCTACCGGGAGCGCATGGGGCGGCAGGACGTCGGCGGCATCCACCCGGCCGCGCTCGACGCCATGCTCGGTCACGCGTGGCCGGGCAACGTGCGCGAGGTCATCAACACGATCGAGCGCGCGATGCTCGTCGCCCGCGGCGACGAGATCACCGTCGCGGACCTGCCGCCATCTCTCGGGGGGGGATCGCCGGAAGGGCCCGAGGGTCCCGACGTGATCACGCGGACCTTTCTCGACACGGCGATGCAGGACCGGCCTCTCGCCGACGCGCGGCGCGAGCTGATCGAGCGGTTCGAGCGCGCCTACCTGACGGCCCAGCTCCGCTCCACGCACGGCCGGGTGGGCGCGACCGCGGCCAAGGCTGGGATCTCGGCCCGCTCCCTCTACGACAAGATGCGCCACCACGGCCTCCGCAAGGAGGACTTCCGGCGCTGAGCGCGGGCCCCGTCGGTCGGGGCGTCCCAACGGGCCCTTCAGATGGCCCGGACGGGTTGCCGATATGTGCACGGCGTGGAGGGCCCCGAAGGGCGAGGAGGGGGCTCCATGTCCCAGGACCGCGCGCTGCCCGCGACGGACACCCCGCCGTCCACAGCCACCGGCTCCCGATGCGCCCGCGCCGGCATCTACCGCGCCGGGTGCCACCCGAAGGAGCTGGAGGCCTTCCTTCCCGGGGACCGCCTGCCCACGTGCCCGCGCTGCGACCGCGCGACGCACTGGCGCCTGGCGGAGCACCCCGACGAGGGGGGGAGGTGAGCGTGGAGACCTCGCCCCTCACGCTCCAGAGGCTCGCCTCGCTCGCCCAGGAGTGCCTGTCGTTCGTGGACGAGAACGGCGTGACGTGGTTGATGGACCCCGAGCGGACGTTCCGCGTCTCGGCGCCCTCGCTCGCGGCACGGCTGGGCGCCGCGTACCGGGCGGTCGGCACCGCGGCCGCTTCGACCGCGGTGGACCTCGTTCCGCCTCGACGACCGTAGCGGCGGGCGCGGCCCTGCGCCGCTACTCCGTGGCGAAGTCCTCGAGCGTGGACTTCACGGTGGTGGCGCCCATCGAGCTCTCGCTCTTGGACTCCATCTTCACGATGCTGCCGGGCACCTTGTCGCTGCTCCAGGACTTCGACCAGGTCTTCATGCCCGAGTACTCGAACGTGGACTCGACGGTCTTGCAGGCGATCGACTTGCCCTTCACGGTGACCGTCTCGGTCCCCTCCTTCATGGTCGGCTTGGGCATGTCGTCCTGGCCCTCGACCTCGGGCGGGTCCATCTTCGCGATCTTGGCCGGGACCTGGCGCTTCTGGGCCGGCTGCTTGATCTCCTGACCCATCATCGTCATGGTCGTGGTCGTTTCGAGGACGGCGTGGTCGTCCGCCAACTCCACCAGCTTCGTCTTGGTGGTCATGGTCGTGGACTGCTCGCCCATCGACGTCTCCGTCTTCATGGTCGCGAAGGCGCCGACCTTGAACTGGGACCACTGCGTGTACTCGGGGTTGTCGATCATCTCGTCCTCGGCGCGCGCGGCGCCGAGGCACACGACCAGGAACGGCAACACGGAGGCGATCGAGGCCAGACGGACAAGGCGCATACGGAACAGGGTGCATACGGAACCGGTGCATGGTGAACAACTCCTCGCCACGGGTCCCTGGGGGGTGAGGCCCCTCCCGCCGTGGGCCGTGCATTCTCCCTCCGGACGAGCCGGCGGGGTCCGGGGAAGGTCGCGGCCTCGGGAACCCTTCCGGTCTCGGCGTCGGCCCGAACCCGAGCGGGGGTCCGTCCGTTCCCCCGCCGGGGAGGCAGGTCGGCGTGCCGGGTGGGCGGACTTCCCACCCCCGATCGGGCCCTCCCGGGAGGACGCCTCGTCATGCGAACCCGTACGATCCGCCTCACCGTCCCCGTCGCCGCCGTCGTCCTGACGCTCGCGCTCTCCTCGCCGGTCCTGCACGCCGGGGAGCGTGCCGCGGCCCCCGCGCCGCAGCCCGCGGCGTCGCAGCCCGGGGCACCGCCGTGGGGGGCCGCGGCCCCGGCCCCCGACGCCGGCGGCCCGCCCCGTCTCGCCCGCTCGGCCGTCGCCGCCGCGACCCGGTTCGTCCTCGTGGACGACCCCGCGGGCGGGACGCCGCCGGCCGGGCCCGCCGGTGGCGCGGACGTGCGCCGCCTGCCCGAGGTGGTGGTGCGTCCCCCGAACGGCACGGGCTACGCCGGCGTGCCGGGTCCGGGCGGCGTGTACCGCTCCCGGAGGACGGCGTTCTCCGAGGCCGATCGCGTCGGCCCGAACCTGCAGCCCGAGTGGACGACCCAGCGGCGCTTCGCGACGACGCGGTCCTACGTCCTCGCGCCGGGGCAGGTCGAGCTCGAGACGTGGTGGAAGGGGAAGATGAGCAAGGGCGAGAAGCCCGACCACCTGTTCCAGGAGGAGGTCGGCATCGGTCTCCCCTATCGGTTGCAGCTCGACCTCTACGGCAACGTCGCGCACGGTCCCGGTGGGCCGACGATCTACGAGGGAACGCAGGTCGAGGTCCGGTGGGCGCTGGCCGCGTGGGGGCGCCTCCCCCTCAACCCCACCCTCTACGGCGAGTGGAAGTTCAACACGCACGACGCACCCGACGCCTGGGAGGCGAAGCTCCTCCTCGCACAAGACGTGGGCTGCTACTGGCACCTCGGCGCGAACCTCTTCTTCGAGCGCGAGACGAGCGGGGAGCTCGCGGAGGAGATGGGCGTGAGCGTGGCCGCGGGCCGCGCGATCCTCGACCAGAAGCTCTCGCTCGGTGTCGAGCTCCAGTACGAGCGCGCGACCGTCGAGGGCGCGCGCAGCGACCCGGCACAGGAGGTGCTGCTCGGGCCGAGCCTCCAGTGGCGGCCCTGGCGGAACACGCACCTCGACGTCGTCCCGCTCTTCGGGCTGACGGGCGACGCCCCCGACCTCGAGATGTACGTGATCTTCGGCATCGACCTCGGCCCCGGACACCAGGGCGGAGGCTTCTCGCCGGTCTCGACGCGCTCGCGCTGAGGGCGCGACAGGGCGCGACCGCCGAGCGGGCACGGACGAGGCTCCCGCAGGCCGGCGCGGGAGCACGGCCGATACAATCCGCGGTCCCCGAGGGAGGACCGCCGTGGAGGACACCGCGCCCGCAGCCCCGTCCGCGCACGCGGGCTTCGCGCGCGCGGTGGCGCTCGCCGAACGGGGCGAGGACCGCGCGGCGCGGGAGGCCTTCGAGGCGGTCCGGGGCGCGCGTCCCGACGCGGTCGAGATCGAGCTCCTCCTCCTCGACGCGCGCGCCGGCCGGCCGCACGGGGCCGTCCTCGACGCGCTCGAGGCGGTCCTCGGCCGCGTGCCGCGCGGAAGCGAGATCGAGGCGCGCGCCGAGCACGTGAGGGGCGTCGTCCTCGCGCGCGCGGCGCGGACCGGCCCGGCCGTACAGAGCCTCCTCCGCGCGCTCGAGGTGTACGAGGCCCACGGCGAGTCGCGGCGCGAGGCGGAGGTCTACGACTCGCTCGGCATGGCGTACGCATTCGACGGCCAGCTCGAGCCGGCGTCGGGCTACTACGCGCTGGCGATCGCGCAGAAGTCGATCTCGGACGACCGCGCCGGCGTGGCCATCACGCTCGGGAACCTGGGCCGGCTGCTCCTCAGCGCGGGTCGGGCCCGCGAAGCGCTCCACTGCTTCCGGCTCGACCTCGAGATGTCGCGCGCGCTCGGCGACCGGCGTGGCGAGGCCCGGATGCAAAACGACATCGCGCGCGCGCACATGGCCCTCGGCGCCGCCGACCAGGCGATCGAGTCGCTCGAGGCGTGCCGGGTGGTGGCCACGGCGGGCGGGTTCGACGACGTCCTCGCGTTCGCCGCGAAGGACACGGCGCTCGCGCTCCTCTCCGGGGAGGGCGCGCGCGACGATCCCGACCGTCGCGCCCGGGCCGAGGCGGCCGTGGCCGAGGGGCGACGCCTCCTCGAAGGCCGCGACGACCCTTTCGCACGCGCGCTCCTGACGCACGCGGAGGGGCTCGTTCTCGCCGCGAAGGGCGACGCCTCGGCCGCCGACGCCCTGATCCGGTCCGCGCGCGCGCTCGAGCGGCTCTCGACCCCCGACGCCGAGGTGCCCGTCCTCCTGGACCTCGCCACCGAGCTCGTGCGGCGCGGGCGGAGAGGGGACGCGCACGCGAGCCTCGCCCGCGCGCTCGCGTTGGCGCGCGAGGCGGGGCTCCACCGGCACCTGGCCCCGATTCGCGAGGCGATGGAGGGTCTCGACCTCCCTCCGGGCGCCGAGGTCGAGGAGGGGCGCCTCGACCTGGCTCGCCCCGTTCCCGGGCCGGACCAGGCGTACACGCTGCTCTCGAAGCTCGGCGAGGGGAGCTTCGGCGAGGTGCACCTCGCCCTCGACGTCCGGCGCGGCGAGGAGGTGGCCCTGAAGGTCCTCCGCCTCGAGGACCTCTACGACCCGGAGGAGCGGCGCGCGCGACTCCGCTCGATCCGCGTGGAGCTCGAGGCGGCCTCGCGGGTGCGGCATCCGGGCGTCGCGCGCGTGCGCGCCATCGGCACGGACCGGGGCGGCCGGACGTACATCGTCGAGGACTACGTTCCGGGACGCTCGCTCCGGTCGGCGATGCCCACCGACGCGAGCGCGCCCCTCGGGCTCGTGATCGAGACGGTGCGCGACGTCGCGGACGCGCTCCAGGCCCTCCACGACGCCGGGGTCGTGCATCGCGACGTGAAGCCGGCCAACGTGATCGTCACGCCGGCGGGCCGTCCCGTCTTGATCGACATGGGCGTCGCGTACCTGCCCCGTGACCCGAACGCGTTCGACCGCCAGGCGGTCGTCGGAACGCTGGCCACGATGGCGCCGGAGCAGGCGGCGGGCAAGGGCGTCGGCGCGCGCGCGGACGTGTACGCGCTCGGCGTGGTCCTCTACGAGTGGCTGACCGGCCTCCTCCCCCTCCACCTGCCGTCGCACGACGTCGAGGCCGCGGCCCGCGCGATCCGGGAGACGACGCCCATGCCCGTTCGGGAGCTCCGGCGCGGGCTGCCCGACGGCCTCGTCCGTCTGCTCGACGAGATGCTCGCGAAGTCGCCGCGCCGCCGGCCGTCGGCGCACGAGGTCGCGAGGCGCCTCGACGCGATCCTCGCCGACCTGGGGGCGGACGCGTCGTGAGCGAGGTCGGACGGCTCCGCCCCGAGGTCCTCGCGTTCGCGTCGGGACCGTTTCGGCTCGCGCGGGACCTCGAGCGGCTGGAGGCCGTGCGCGGCGTGGACGCACCCGAGGCGGCGGTGCTCTACGCGGCCCGCGTCGTCGAGGCGCTCGCGAGCGCCGCCGTCGCCGCCCTCGGGATCGAGCCGGGGACCAGCTGCTACGGCACGTTGGTGAACCTCGAGGACATGGGCCTCCTCGACGAGCTCGACGTGACCGTGGGCCACACCGTGCGGCGCCTCGGGAACGCCGTCCGGCACGTGGGGTACGCGCCGGAGCCCGAGGACGCGGAAATCGTCGGGCACCTCCTCGGCGCGTGGCTCGACTGGTTCTTCCGGCGGCGCGCCGGGGGGCCCGCGCTCGCCTCGCTCACCATGGACGGCGGACCGTGGCCCCCGCGGACGCCCGGCGGCACGGGGTCGCTCCTCGACGCCCTGCGCGACCTCGCGCGCGAGGGCCGTCCGCTCCCGGCCCCGGCACGGGCGGCGCTCTCGGCGCCCGGCCGCGCGGCGCACCCCGGCGGCGCCGCGCTCCTCGCGCTCGGCGCGGAGCTCGAGATCCGCCGCGGCGCTCTCGAGGACGCGGACGCCCTCCTCGCGCGCGGCCTCGCCGACGCGCCCTCCGACGTGCGCCTCGTCCAGCTCGCCGCGTTCCTCGCGAGCCGTCGCGGAGACCCCGCCGAGGCGATCCGACGGCTCGAGCCCCTCCGCCGGCGCCAGCCGACGGACGACGAGACGGCGGGGATCCTCGCCGGGGCGTTGAAGCGCGTGGGCCTGGCCGAGGATGGGACGCCGGCGCTCGAGCGCGCGCACCGGATCTACCGGGACGCCTGGCGCGGCTCGGGCCGGGAGAACGCGTACCTCGGGATCAACGCCGCGACGACGGCGCTCCTGCTCGGCCGGACGGACGCCGCGGAGGCGCTGGCCGGCGAGGTCCGCGCGCTGCTCGATGCGCGGGAGGCGACCCTGGAGCGCGGCGGCGTGGACACGTCGCGCCTCCCCTACTACACGCAGGTGATGCGCGCCGAGGCGCTGCTCCTCGCGGGCGAGCCGGCGGCGGCGGCCCGGCACTACCAGCGCGCGTTTCGGACGTACGCCGCGCGGAAGGACGACATCTCGGGCACCCGGGCGCAGGCCGACCGGATCCTCGCCGCCGCGGGGCGGACCGAGCGCATCGACGCGTGGCTGGACGCGGGGTGACCCGGGCGGACGCGCGCAGGCGCCGGCCGGCGCCCGGCCCGGTCCGACCCTGGTAGCGTGGCCGGCCGAGGCCGGGAGGGTGCGACATGGGGCTCGTGGTGCGCGTTCGGGACGACAGCGCGGAGGCGAGCCGGTCGTTCGGCGACGACCAGGAGGAGATCGTCTTCGGCCGCGACCCGGATCGCTGTCAGGTCGTGTTTCCCGGCGACCAGACGGTGGTGGGTCGCGAGCACGTGGCGTTGCGGCGCGTGCTCGGCCGCTACCGCGTCGTGCTCAACGGCGACAACCTGGTCCTCGTGGACGGGAAGCCGGCGTACGACGACCAGGAGCTACCGGAGCAGTGCGAGCTCCGGCTCGGGCCGGACGGGCCGCGCGTGGTGGTCCGACGCGTGGAGCGCGAGGACCTGTCGCCCACGATCCGGCAGGGCCACCGCGCGGGACAGGCCACGGTCCTCCACCAGGCCGTCGCCGCGACCGGCCGCACCCGCTGGCTCCTCTTCGGGGTGCTCGTGGTCGTCCTCGGGGCGGCGGCCGTGGGCCTCCGCGCGCTCCTCCGGCAGTCGGAGCGGATCGACACGGCCGAGGACGCGGTCACGCGTCGTCTCGCCGAGGAAGGCCACGCGATCGCCGACGTCCGGAGCTCGCTCGGCTCCATGCACGACGAGATCACGCACGTCCAAAACGACCTGAGCGCGGTCGGCGGCGACCTCGGGAACCTGACCGAGACGGTCGGGTCGATGACGCAGAAGTTCCACGCGGTCGAGGAGGAGCTCGCCGCGAACAAGGACCGCATCGAGGAGGCGCTGCGAAAGGCGCGGCCGTCCGTCTACCTCGTCCTGCTGGAGAACGCCGAGGGATTCGAGAACGGCCTGGGGACCGCCTGGGTGGTCTCGGACGGGACCCTGGCGACGAACGCCCACGTCGCCGAGGTCTTCGGCCAGCTCGCACCCGGCGTGCGCATGCTCGTGCGCTCGAACGCGGAGACGCCGCGGACGTACGTGGTGGACTCCGTGATCGTCCACCCCGGCTACGCGGCGTTCGAGCACGTGTGGGAGGGCTACGTGCCCGTGGAGGGAACGGACGCCAAGAACGCGAACACGATCCGGTTCCCCGGCGGCGCGTGCGACGTCGGGCTGCTCCACCTGAAGGCCCCCTTCGAGGGCCTCGCGCCGCCCCTCCCGATCGAGTCCGACGTGGCGCTTTGCCGGCTCGACGCGGGCGACGCCGTGGGCTACATCGGATACCCGATGGAGGGCGTGGCGTTCGGGGGGACGCCGCTCCACCAGCCGACCGCGCAGACGCAGATCGGCTCGGTCACGGCCATGACCGACTACTTCGGCGCGCACGGCGAGTCGGCGGAGGCGCGCGCGGACAACCTCCTGATCCAGCACAGCTGCCCGGCCGCCGGCGGCGCGAGCGGGAGCCCGATGATCGACGCGCAGGGCCGGGTGATCGCGGTCCTCAGCGCAGGCAACGTGTTGCAGATCGGCGGCGGCCCCCGCATCTCGACCGGGGTCGGCGTGAACTACGGCCAGCGTGCGGATCTCGTGAACGAGCTGCTGAAGGACACGGCCGACGCGAAGCAGGCGGGGCGCGAGACCGCGTGGGAGTCGCGCATCCAGACGCTCTACGCCTCGGGCCACCTCCTCCAACGCGACCTCGACGTGGAACAGGTCCTCGCGAAGGCGGTCCACGAGATCGAGAGCGGCTCGAACATGACGCAGACGGTCGCGTGGGCGAAGCAGAGCGAGCTCGAGGCGCCCGTGCCTCCGGGCAAGCAGGCGCCGGACGCCCCACTCGTGCTCCGGCTCGACAGCCCGGGCCGGTACCTCGCCATCGTGGACGCGGACCGCCGGCGCGAGATCGGGATGGACATCCAATTCGCGCCCGCCTCGGGGAACCCCGTGCCCGTGGCGCCGACGCGGCTCGCGCCGTGGCTCGGCGTGGCGAGCCTCGAGACCGACACGGCCGGCGACCTCCAGGTCAAGCTCGAGGTCGAAGGCGGCGCGACGCGCATCCGAGGGCAGCTCTACCGCGCCGCGCTGAGCGCGATGACGCCCGCCCGGATCCGAGGGCGGCTCCTCGACCACTGGCTCCAGAACATCGCCCGCGCGAAGGGCGGGTCGTGGTCGGCGAAGGCCGTCGCTTCGGGGAGCTTCCAGCTCGACGAGAAGGGCGTCGCCCGCGAGCGGGCGTCCCTCCCCCACGACGGGCCCTATCTCGCGGTCGCGGTGGCGCCTGGGTTCGAGCCAATCGACATGAAGGCCGTGAACGCCGGCGACGGGAGCGTCGTCGGCGAGGACAGCAGCGGAGACCACTTCCCCGCGTTCTCGTTCTCGGTCGAGTCCGCGATGGACGTGGACCTGATCGTGGTCGGCGCGAAGGAGGGCACGCCGGTCGAGGTCTTCGTCTTCGCGGCCGTTGCGGACGCGTGACCCGCCCCGCGCCGCCGCCTCACCGGGAGAGCAGGTACTTCGCGATCGTGTAGTCGAGGTACGTCCGCTGCCCGCTCTGGACCACCCGTTCCAGGGCCTGCTTCGCCGCGGCGGCGTCGCCCTTCGCCAGGAGCGCGAGCGCGTCGGCGAAGTGCGCCTCGCACAAAAACGCCCGCCGGACGGCCCCGAGGTGGACGTACGGGGACGCCCGGAAGGACTCGTCGTCGGCCAGCGCTGGGAAGACGTCCTCGCGCGGCACCTCCCCCAGCGCGAAGCCGAGCAGGAGATCCGACCAGACGTTCGGGTCGCCCTGCGCGAGACGCTCGGGCCATCCCGCGCGTTCGGCCTCCAGATCGTTCCATCGCGCGCGGAGCCGGGCGTCGGCCTCCGCGGCGAGGGGCTCCCTCCGCATCGCCCGGGCGAGGAGAGAGACGAACGTTTCCGCCCAGTGCTTCTTCTCGTAGTACGTGCGGACCGCGCCGTCGCCCGGTCCCCGACCGGTGAGCACCTGGCCCAGGGCCGCGACGTACCAGGCGTCGTCCACCTCCGGGCCCAGCCGCGCGACCGCCTGGAGCGAGACGGCCGCGACGGCGTTCGTGTCTCCCACGCGGAGAGCGGCCAGGAGCCGCAGGATCTCGAAGCGCGTGTTCTTCGGCCACCGGGCCTGCCCCTCGTCGAGCACCTTCCGGGCGTCGTCGACCCGGTCGAGCGAGATGAGCGCCTCGGCGAGCTCGCCGTGCGCCTCCTCCGCGAAGCTCCCCTGGTTCACGTCGAGGAGCGACCGCCACGCCGCCTCGGCCTCGGGCCAGCGCCGGTCCTCGCCGGCGGCGGCGAGGTTCGTGAGGCTCTTCGCGTCCACGAACGCCAGCACGGCGCGCCGGTACGCGCGGTCGTCGTCGGTGAAGACGGGCGCGTCGAGCTTCTTCCTCTCGGTCTCGAGCAGCGCGCGCGCCTCGTGCAGGTCGTCCGGGGACTGCAGGTACGCGAGGTGGAAGGCGAGCTCCAGCGGGAGGCTCGGCTTCACGCTGTCGGGCTTCGCCTGCGCGAGACGCTCGAGCAGCCGTCGGCACCACCGGCCGCCCTTCGGCCCTCGCCACACATCCAGGAGGTCGGTCACGATGCGGTACGCGCCGTCGTCGTCGAGACGCCGGGCCGCCGAGACGAGCAGACGCGCCGCCTGCTCGAGCGCGGCGGCGTCCGGCTCCGCGGGATCGTACGCGTGGAGGCCCCGCTGGCCGAGCCACGCCGCCTCGGAGGCCGGGAGCTCGTCCGCGAGGTCCGACGCGGCGAGCAGCGACGGGAGCGTCGCCTTCTCCGGCTCGGCGTCGTCCGCGCTCGCGGCGAGCAGCAGGATGCCGAGCCGCGTACGGAGGAGCCGCGACGCCTGGACGTCGGGCCGGCGGAGCAGGTCCTCCAGGTCGAGGCGCGCCCGCCGATCGAGCCGCGCGAGGTCCAGGCTGGTCAGGCTGCGCGTCTCGTCGTCGAGCCACACGGAGCCGAGACGGTCCACCCAGGCCGTCGCGAACGCGCGCATGGCGACCGCCCGATCGGCCTGGAGCGCCGACAGGAACCTCGCGGCCGCGTCCTCGGGCCGGCCCCGGAGCAGCGCGTCCACCCCCGCGCGGACCTCGGGCGGCACGGAGGGCGGGACCGAGACCGCCTCGGCGGCGGAACGCTCGCCGGCGACGCGCAGGCGCGCGAGGTGCCGCAGGTCCCGCACCAGCGCCTCGCCGTCGAGCGGCTTCTCGGCCACCGTGTAGAAGACGAGCGCGTCGAGGAGCCACGGCGCGTAGCGGACCGTGGACCCGGGGTCCACCGGGTCGGGGAGCCGTCCGTCGCCCGCCTCGGCCGCGCGGAGCGCGGCGACCTCCCGGGGGTCGGGGGAGAGCACGCCGCGGAGCAGCACCTTCAGGTCGGTCAGCGCGTAGCGCGCGTCGAGCCACTTCGCCACGGCCGGGTGCGTCTCGGCCTCGAGGTCGTGGACGACCTCCGCCGTCAGCCAGTGCACGCGCCAGCACGCGGCTCGCACGTCGAGCGCGCGCCCGAGCCGGGCGAGCGCGGCGCCGGCCTCCGGCGTCACGGCCGGGGCCTCGGGGCTCGTCGCGTCCTCGTCGAACACCTCGACGCGGAACGACCCCGCGCCCACGTGGCCCGGCGCGTCCTCGGAGCGGAACCGGATCCCCGGCAGCTCGATGCCGTAGCGACGGTGCGACTCGTCTCGCGCGGCCTCGATGGCCTCCACGAGATCCGGTCGCAGCCGATCGTCGTCGAACCACGACGGTTCGAGGTCCGGGCCCGCCTCGACGCGCACCGGTTGACCGACGACGGGCAGCCAAGCGCTCGTGTCGCGGTACGCCGGCGGTTCCTCGCCGAGGTCGGCGGGCGGCGGTCCGCGCCACGGCCCGTGGAGATCGGGCGCGCCGCTCGCCGTGTCGAGGACGCCGTCCTCCGCCCACGCGTCGGCGATCTCCTCGGACGAGCCGGCCACGCGGTCGGCGAGCACGTCGAAGAGCTCGGCCGGGCGATCGAGCGCGTGGCCGCGGCGCACCCACGTCGCCAGGTCGCGCGGGAGACGATCGCCGCGCGCCGCGCGGACCTCGGCCACCGTGCGCGGCGCGACGGCGGCCGCGCGCCGGAGGAGGTGCTCGACCGCCGCCGGCGAGAGCAGCGGATCCGCGCGGTCGAGGGCCTCCTTGAGCACGCGGTAGGCGGTGATCGCGCTCCCGCTCTCGACGGCGTAGCCGGTGACGTGCCACACGGGGAGGGTCCACCGCGGGACGATGCGCGAGGTGGAGCTCGTCGAGAGCGTCGGCCACCCGGCGCCGAATCGCTCGTAGAACCCCCGCGCGGGCTCGCCGAGCCCGCCCTCGGGCACGTCGAGGAGCGCGCGTCCCTCCTGGCGAGCGACCGCGAAGGTCACGGGGTCGGCGCCCGCCGCCTCCAGGCGGACGTCCTCGCCGGACAGGTCCGCGTCGTGAACGACGCGGATCCGGAGCGGCGTGGGGACGCCCCGCTGCTGGTTGACGAGCCGCGCGAGCCGACGCCACTCGAGCCCGAAGAGCGGAGCGTCCACCTTCCGGTCGGGCGCGACCGCGAGCGAGAGGGGCCACTCGCGGGGCGGGAGGTCGAGCTCGTCGATGCCCGCCGTCGCGACGCCGTAGCGCTCGGGAATCAGGTCCTCGTGCCGCTGGAGCACCGCGGCGAGGTCGTCGATCCGCGCCGAGCCCTCGCGCGGCCAGAGGAGGTAGCCGGCGAGCATGTCGAGCCGGCTCCCGCGCTTTCCCTCGCTCGCCGCGTCGTCGCCGCGCGCGAGCTCGTCGAGGGCGTCGCCCGCGAGCCAGCGGTCCACGGCGGCCTGCTCCGCGCGCGCCTGCTCCCGCTCCGCCGTCGCGCGCTGGCGGTCGAGGAGGAGCCGGTTCTCCTTCTGCTCCTGCCCCAGACGAAAGGTCCAGAAGCCCCAAGTCCCCGCAGCGACGATCGCGGCCGTGGCGAGGATCCACGTCGCGACCCTTCGCCGGTGCGCGCGCCGGAGGACGTCGTCGCGCCAGGGCCCGACCACGCCGATGAACGCGTCGTGTTGGAGCTCGTATCGGACGCCCGCGCGGTCCTCCCGCGTCCGCAGGATGCGCGCGGCCGCCAGACGGTCGAGCACCTCGCGGACGCGCGAGAGGCCGATGCCCGTGGTCGAGGCGAGGTCTTCCTCGGTGTACGCCATCTTGAGGCCGCTCGGCGGCGCGAGGAGCCGCAGGAGCCGGGCCACGACGCGGCGCTGCGAAGCGCGACGCGGCATCACGCTCCGCACGTAGTCGGCGAGGATCCGCTCGGCGCCGCCGCGCGCGCGGTACAGGTCCTCGGTCAGGTGGCGGCTCCCGACCGAGGTCGCGGCCTGCCAGAGCTCGGCGCACACGAGCTGCAGCATCGGGAGCTCGACGGACGCGCCCGTCGGCTCGCCGCCGGTCTCGTCCTGCGCCTCGGAACGGAGGTCCTTCGCGAGCGCCTCGACGAGCCCGGGGTCGCACGCGCCGCCCGAGAGCCGGGCCGGCTCGACGATCGCGTCGCGGAGCCCGTCCGGGGCGAGGCCCTCCAGCCGGTACGTGGACTGGAAGAGGCCGAGCATCGCCTGGCGGAACGGCTGGAGCGCGCCGAGGAACTCCTCCCGCAGCGAGAGCAGGACGTGGACGTCCACCGCCCGCGAGCTCACGAGCGCGGCCAGCTCGCGGCGCAGCGGCTCGATCGAGCGACCGTGGTGGACGAGGAGCTCCTCGAACTGGTCGAGGACGAGGACGAGGCTCCGGTCGGTGGCGGTCTGGATCAATCGCGCGAGCTCGAGCAGCGTCGGCGCGCCGAGGCCGGCGTCGGGGACGCCGAGGCCCTCCGCCTCGCCGGCGAGCGTCTCCTTCAACGCCGCGAGCGGATCCGACTGCGCCCACGCGTCGAACTCGACGACGAGGGCTTCGTTCTCCTCGAGCCGCGGCACCACGAGCGCGCGGAGCAGGGACGACTTCCCGAGGCCGGACTGCGCGTAGAGCACGGTGAGACGCGCGGAGAGGATCTTGTCCTCGAGGATCTGGGCGTCCCGCTCGCGGCCGAAGAAGAGGTGGCTCTCCTCCCGCTCGAACGGACGGAGGCCCACGTACGGTTGCGCCTCGCGCGGCGCGATCCTGGGGGCCCGGCCGTCGTCACCCTCCTCGACACCGCGGCTCGCGGACGCGCGGTCCACGGGGCCGTCGGACGCTCGCATCGCGTCGTCGGTCATCGGGCCGCCGCGCCGCCGAGGACGGCGCGGGCGAACTCGTTCGGGTCCATCGGCACCAGGTCCGCGTTCAGGCGCTTCCACGCGAGCTGCTCGATCACGGAGCCGGGACGCCGGACGGCGATCGTCGTGGACCGGCGCGCCTGCCGGTGTGCGGACTGGAAGACGTGCATCATGAGGCGGTATTGCCAGACGTCGAGCGCGTAGCCCAGGAAGAGGAGGGGCCGCCGCGCGAACTTGATGGCGAATCGCTTCGGGACCCCCGTGCGTTCGTTGTCGAGCCGCTGCAGGAACGCGACGTGGTCGGTCTCCGTGATCATCACCGTGTCGATCTCGCCGTCCTCGTCGAGGCGGTCGTTCAGATACGGCGAGCCGACGGGCTTGTAGACCACCGTGCACGCCTCGTCGAGCGTGAGCTCGTCGGCCGGCAAGAACCGTGGCTCGCCCTCCGGCGGGACGACCACGACCTTGCCGTCGTGCTCGCCGCTGTACGAGCGCACCACGTGGCTCACGAGCACGAACGGCCGCCCGGCCTCGCGGAGACGGTTCTCGAGCACCTCGTCCGAGCACGTCGAGACGACGAGCGGCAGACGCTCCAGGCCGACGAGCAGGTCGTGGATCGGCAGCGGCTCGGTGCGAGCGGTCTGCTCCGAGAGGAGGCGCGCCAGGTGGCGGAGGAGGTGCTCTCGCGACCCCAGGTACCGCTCGCGGTACTCGGCCGCCGTGGCGATCGACTGGACCTCCTCCCCGACGTCCTCTCCGGCGAGCGCGTCCATCAGGGCCTCGCGCCCGAGCGGCCCGTCCCCATAGACCCCGGGCCCCACGAAGGGGACGTCCGTGCCGTCGCAGAGGCCGTCCCGCGCGCTCTCGAAGTAGTCGAGCTCGGGCGCACCCTGCCCGCCGCCCACCCGGGCGAGCAGCCGCTCCTTCTCGGCGAGGAGCGCCTCCTTCACCTTCGCCCGGAAGGCCGGCAGCCGTTCCGTCTCCTGGGCGGTCAGCGGCTCGTAGTCGAAGAACACGGCCGGCTGGTTCAGGTTCTGACGGAACGACTTCATCCAGACGCGCGCGTCCGCGTCGTCCTCCCAGAGGTTCCCGGGCCAGGTCTCGCTGGCGAAGAGCGGCAGAACGGGGATGCCGCGCTCCCGGGCGTGCCGGAGCTCCATCGCGGTGATCGACTCGGTCCCGTCGCCGCCCTGCTGCGGGGTCGGCACCCACCCCCGGCGCCAGGCGACCACCAGGAGCATCAGGTCGCAGCGTCCGAGCTCCTCCCGGCACGCGACCACCGTCGCGTGGGGGCTCGAGCCGAAGTGCTCCATCATCTTCGGCTGCCAGCCGAGGTCCATGATGACGTTCCGGGCCACCGCCCGGTGGTCCTTCAGGTCCTCCGAGGTGGAGGAGACGAATACTCGGACCACCCGCGCCCCGGACGCCATGGCGCCAAGTGAAGGCGAGGGCCGGGACCCCGTCAACCCCGAGGCGCGGGCGCCCGGGGGGCGCGGGGTCCCCGAGGTGGGTCCGTGGGCGCGTGCCGCGCGGTCCAAAGAGGCCACGCGTGCCCTCGAAGCGGCGCGGGCGTATCTTCGCTCGTCCCTCCGAGGGGCCTGGGCAGGGGAGCGCCGTGGACGACACCGAACGGCCGACGGGATCCGCCACGCCGAAGCGACCGGGACCCGTCCGCGCACCGGTCTCTCGGCGGCACCAAGGCCGCCGCGGCGTGGGTCGCGTCTCCCCGGGCCGCGCGTTGGGGCAGGGGGTCCTGGCGACCGTCCGAAACGCGCCGGCGTTCCTCGTGCTGGCCGCGGTGGTCTACGCGCCGCTCGCCCTGTACCGGGTCTGGCTCCTCGATCGCATCGAGCACTGGGATGGGTCGCGGGGACGTGGGAGCCTGCTGTTCCTGCTCGGTCTCGGGGGGATGCTCGAGTACCTCCTTCCCCTCCTCGTCCAGGCGTGCGTGGCGTTCGGCGTGTTCCGTCAGCTTCGAGGCGACCCGGCGTCCGCCTTCCGAACCGTGGGCATGGGGATCCGTCGCCTCCTCCCCGTGCTCGGTGTCGCGCTGTTCCTCATGCTGATCTACCTGTTCCTCGCGCTCCCCGCGGTGCTCAGCGGGTCGCGCGGCCTCTACTACCTGTGTGTCGCGGCCATCGCGTACCTCGCCTGCCGCTTCTACGTCGCGGTGCCGGCCGCGGTGGTCGAGGGGAGGGGCCCGCTCCGGGCCATCGCCCGGAGCGACCTGCTGACGCAGGGGAACCGGCTCCGCGTCTTCGCGATCCTGCTCGTGGTCGGCGGGTCGTCGTGGCTGGGGGCCTACCTGCTGCAGACCTCGATGTCGCACCAGACGTTCGCCCAGCTCCGTCGCCTCCAGCTCCTACAGATCGCACTCTCCGCCGTGTTCGCGATCTGGCAGGGCACGACCGCCGCGGTGGCGTACCACGACCTCCGGCGGACCACCGAGGGCGCGTCCACCGAGGACATCGCCGCAGTCTTCGACTGACGACCCGGCCGTTCAGGACCGGTCCCCGCCGCCGACCCCCGGCGCCCCGCTTCCTCGTACAGTCGGAGCGGATCCGGAGCCACCCGATGACCGATTCCCCGCCTCGCCTCCGCCGTCTGTTCCTGGCCGCGGCGGCCTCCTGGCTGCTGGTCGCCTGCGGGCGGGGGGAGGCGACCGCCCCCGCGGGCGCCGAGGGCAGGGCGATGGGCGGGGTCGAGGCCGCCTCTCACGACCCGCTGTGGGACGCGGGCGGCGTGCTCGCGGACGACGGCGCGGCGACGGCGATGGTGCGGGCCGAGGCCGAGGCGCTCGGGACCCCGGCCGGGGGCGAGGCGAGCGTGGTGGTAGACGATCCCCGGGACGGCTCGGTGTTCCCTCCGGGGATGGTGCCGCCTACCTTCCTCTGGCACGACGAGACCCAGGCGGACACCTGGCTCGTCGAGATCCGCTTCGAGGATCCGGGAGCGCGGCCGATCCACGCGGTGGTCCCCGGGGCCCCGCCCCCGCAAGGCGAGGTGGACCCGGAAGCGCTCGGCGACACGAACGAGGTCTACCAGCCGACTCCGTACCAGGCGTCCGCCCGTTCGTGGACGCCGGCGCGCGCCGTGTGGGACGAGATCCAGCGGCGCAGCACGTCGGCGCCGGCCCAGGTGCGCTGGGTGGGCTACCGGTCCGACGCGCCCGACCAGCCCCTGTCGCGCGGCGCGGTCGGGATCCAGACCTCGACCGACCCGGTCGGCGCACCCATCTTCTACCGCGACGTCCCGCTCATGCCGGGCAAGGGCGAGCGCGGGCAGATCCAGCCCCTCGGCCAGAACGCGATCCCGAGGATCGCGTGGCGACTGCGCGACATCACGCGGCCCGAGACGCGGCTCGTCCTGACGCACATGCCGTCGTGCGGAAACTGCCACTCGTTCTCACGCGACGGAAAGACGTTCGGCATGGACGTGGACGGTCCCCAGGGCGACAAGGGCACCTACGCCATCAAGGCCGTGTCGCCCCAGATGCGGATCGACATCGACGACGTCATCACGTGGAACTCGTACGCGAACAAGCCGAAGGGCCACAAGACGATCGGGTTCCTGTCCCGCGTGTCCCCGGACGGCCGGTACGTGATCACGACGTTGAACGAGGCGCTCTACGTCTCGAACTTCCTCGACTACCGCTACCTGCAGGTCTTCTATCCCACGCGGGGGATCCTCGCGTACTACGACCGCTCGAACGGCGAGATGAAGGCGGTGCCCGGGGCCGACGACCCCGAGTACGTCCACACGGACGGCGTCTGGAGCCCCGACGGCAAGTGGATCGTGTTCGCCCGCGCCCGGGCGTTCGACCCCTACGCCTCGGGCCTCCCGCTGGCCACCCACCCGAACGACCCCAACGAGCCCAAGATCCAGTACGACCTGTACCGGGTCCCGTTCCGGGGCGGACAGCCGGCCGGCGACGCCGAACCGATCCGCGGCGCCAGCGCGAACGGCTGGAGCAACACGTTCCCGAAGGTCTCGCCGGACGGGAGGTGGATCGTCTTCACGAGGTGCCAGAACGGGCAGCTGATGCGTCCGGACGGCCGGCTGTGCATCGTGCCCTTCGAGGGCGGCGAGGTCCGCGAGATGCGGTGCAACACGAACAGCATGAACTCGTGGCACTCGTGGTCGCCCAACTCGCGCTGGCTCGTGTTCTCGTCGAAGGTCAACACGCCGTACACGCAGATGTTCCTGACGCACGTGGACGCGGACGGGAACGACACCCCGGCGATCCTCGTCCCGGGCTCGACGGCGGCCAACCGCGCCGTGAACATCCCCGAGTTCATGAACGCCCCGTACGACGCGTTGCAGCACATCGAGGTGCCCGCGGTCGAGCACCAGCGGTACTTCTGGGAGGCGACGGACCTGAAGCGCGAGGGGAAGTACGCCGACGAGATCCCGCTCCTCGAGAAGGCGATCGCGATCGAGCCCGACTTCACGAAGGCGTACCTGAACCTCGGCGAGGCGCTGAGCCACGTCGGTCGCTGGGACGAAGCGATCCAGAACTACCGCCGCACGCTCGAGCTCGATCCGAAGAACGTGTTCGCCGAGAACAACCTCGGGACGGCCTACATGGCGCTCCAGCGGCCGAAGGACGCGATCCCCCACCTCTTCGCGGCCCTGCGCCTCGACCCGAGCCTCGTGGGGGCCATGCAGAACGCCGGCCAAGCCCTCGAACAGGTCGGGCGCCTCGAGGAGTCGGCGGCCTACTACCACAAGGCGCTCGCGGCGAAGCCCGACGACCCGCTCTCCCGATGGGGGCTCGTGACCGTCTACAGCCGCCTCCAGCGCGCCGAGGACGTGAAGACCCAGCTCCAGAGCCTCGTCGCGGGCGCTCCAGACGACGTGCGGGCCCTCTCGATGCTGGCGTGGCTGCTCTCCACCTCGCCCGACGCGAACATCCGCGACGGCGCGCGCGCCGTCGCGCTGGCGCAGCACGCCGTGGAGGTCAGCAAGGGCGCTCGTCCCGAACCGTTCGACGCCCTCGCCGCCGCGCTGGCCGAGAGCGGCCGCTACGAAGACGCCGCGCACGCGGCCGAACAAGGGCTTCGTCTCATCGACGGCAGCACGAGCCCGCTCGTCCAGGGGCTGCAACAGCGCCTCGCGCTCTACCGCGAGAGCCACGCGTACCACGCGCCCTGAGGCGTCCGGGGGCCCACGGCGGAACCGTACTGAAACGGTCCTCTATCTTCCGCGCAGATTGAGACTGACTCTCAGTGTTCGAATGCGAGAGTCGAGGCCGGACATGATGAAGAAGCGGTGATTCCGTCCGGAAGTCCCGGTGTTTTCCGGGGCCGTTCGGGATGCAACCGCGTACCATCGTGACGCAAGGGTAGGTGCAATGACCCGCGCGTCCGCTCCCCACGAATCCCAGGAGGCCCACGGTGGGAGCCCTCCGTTCGCGGTGGCCAAGCGCGGCCAGGCAGACCCGATGCGCGACCGCGCCGGAAGAGTCCGGCGCGCCGCGACCATGGAGAGAAGCATGACCAAGGCAACCAGGTCGCATGGGGGGCAGGTGCTGACCGCCCTCGTGCTCGGCCTCGCATTGGGTGTCGCCGGCTGCGGCGGTGGCGGCGGAAGCAGCAATCCGCCCACGCCCCCGGGGCCGGACACCACGGCGCCGACCGTCTCGGCCAGTCCCGCTCCGGGCTGGTACAGCTCGACACAGAACGTGACGCTGCACGCCTCCGACGCGCGTGACGCGAACCCCACGATCTACTACACGACCGACCTCTCGGTGCCCGACGACACGAGCGCCGTCTACTCGGCGGCGATCTCGGCGCCGAACAACACGGTCATCAAGTACTTCGCCGTGGACGCCAGCGGCAACGCCTCGGCCGTCCAGACCGCCGGCTACACGGTGGGCGGGGGCTTGATCTCCCAGCAGTGGGGCGAGAGCGGACACGGCATGGTCGGCGACGAGCCGTGGCGGCACTGGGACACGAGCGGCCAGGTGGACAGCACCTGCTCGCGGTGCCACTCCGGGTCCGGCTTCGACCACTACAACCAGACCGGGCTGACGGACCTGCCGCAGCCGCTGCCCTTCGGGCTGGCGTGCACGGGCTGCCACCCCGGCGCCCTCGGCGGTCCCCCGGCCACCGCGTACGACGACCACGCGATGTACCCGAACCTCGACTGGATCACCTTCCCGTCGGGCGACACGGTCTCCCTCTTCGACAACAGCAACCTCTGCGCCCAGTGCCACCAGGGCCGCGCCTCGACCGTCCAGGTGGACGACGCGATCGCCGGAGGCCCCGGGCCCTACTCGTTCATCAACATCCACTACTTCGCGGCGGCCGCGACGTACTTCGGCGGCGAGGTGCGCGGCGCCTACCAGTACCCGGGCAAGACGTACGTCGCCCGGAACACGTTCCCGTCGCACACGGCGGACAAGAAGACCTGTGTCGGCTGCCACATGCGCGGCGACGAGCGGAACCACACGCTCGAGCCCGACCTGAGCGCGTGCACCACTTGCCACAGCGGCTCGACCTTCGAGACGCTGGGCGGCTCGCCGTCCGTGAACCGCACGGCGATCGAGGCCAACAAGACCCAGCTCCTGCAGGCCATGCAGGCCTACGCGTTCACGAACACGGGGTTGCACATCGCCTACAGCGCCGACGCCTACCCGTACTGGTTCATCGACACGAACGGGAACGGCGTCGTGGACGGGGCCGAGGGCACGAACGCGAACAAGTTCACCCAGTTCGACGCCACGCTCCTCAAGGCCGCCTACAACTACCACGTCGCGATCAAGGAGCCCTGCGGCTTCATCCACAACGGCGTGTACGCGCGCCAGTACCTGACCGACTCGATCGCCGACCTCGGGGAGACCCCGATGACGCCCGCTCCGGGCCGTCCGGGGTACACGGCCCCGCTCAGCGAGGCGGGGAAGTCGCAGCAGTGGCACCTCTCGGGCCACGGCAACAACGCGGACGCGCCGTACCGCCACTGGGACACGGGCGTCCCGCCGGAGATCCCCACGAGCTGCGCGAAGTGCCACAGCGCGCCCGGGTTCGTGGACTTCGCCGCGGACGGATCGGTCGATGCGGCGTCGAAGATCCTCGGCGCCACGGACTGCATCACGTGTCACGACTCGAACAACCTGTTCGCGAACCACGACACCCGGTACGACGACCTCGCCGCGAACCCGGCCCTCCAGCCGGTGACGTTCCCGTCGGGCCTCACGGCCTCTCTGGGCAACGCGTCGAACATCTGCATGACGTGCCACCAGGGTCGCGAATCGGGCGTCTCGGTCCAGAGCAAGATCGACACGACCTTGCCCCCCTACTCCTTCCTGAACATCCACTACTTCGCCGCCGCGGCGTCCTTCTTCGGGACGAACGTGAACGGCGGGTACCAGTACTCCGGCAAGACCTATGCGGGTCCCACGAGCTGGAACGGCCTCCACGTGAGCGCCGGGCTCAACACCTGCATCGGCTGCCACCTCCGCGGCTCGAACGCCGACCACAACTTCCTCCCGCAGGTCTCGGACTGCACGCTGTGCCACTCGGGTTCGACGTTCGAGACCCTCGAGTTCGGACCGAAGAACAACCACGACCAGATCGTGATCCTGCAGGGTGAGCTGCTCGCGCAGATGCAGACGTACGCCTCGGCCAACCTCGGCTCGGGCATCGTCTACAGCGAGACGGCCTACCCCTACTGGTTCATCGACACGAACGGGAACGGCGTGCTCGACGCCGGCGAGGACACGAACGCGAACAAGTTCTCGAACTTCGACGCGCAGCTCCTCGAGGCCGCCTACAACTACCACTTCTCGATCAAGGAGCCCTGCGGCTTCATCCACAACGGGAAGTACATGCGTCAGCTGCTCTACGACGCGATCGTGGACCTCGGCGGCACGCCGAGCGTCGCCCGTCCGTAGCGACGACCAGCGGAGGGCGCCCCCGGGCGCCCTTCCCCCATTCGCGGCCCGCGCGAGCCTCCGCTCGCGCGGGCCGCTCGCATTTCCGGGGCGCGCGCGCGGCATGGCGCCGGGGTCCTCGCTGCAACAACGTTGCATTCAATCTGCACGATTCGTTTGCATACTATGCAATCAACAACGCATTCCGCACGGAACACCGTCGCAAAGATTGGGAAGACGCCACGGCACGAATACACTCCGCCCCAAGAGGGACGATTCGCTGAGACGAGGCCCGTCGGATGAACGACAAGGCGCTTGCTCCGCACCCGAGACACCAGGACGACCGCGCCCGCAGTCTCGACGCGCTCTGCCGCCACGTCGTCGCCGCCAGGCTCCGTCGGCGGATCACGCGGGTCGGGGGCGGAATTCCCGTTCCCGCCGCGCCCCGACCTGCACATCGGTACCAGGAGATCAGCATGACGCCTGCGACTCGCTTCCATCGAGGCGGGTGGCTGCTCGCCACCTTCCTCTGCCTGTCGTTGGCCGCCTGCGGTTCCGGCAGCAACGGCGCGCCCGGCCTCCCCGGCGCGAGCACCGGCACGCTGACCGGTCAGGTGACCAACGCCATGAGCGGCGCTCCCCTCGCAGGGGCGCCCGTTACCCTCACGCCCGCCGTGGCGGGTGTGAACCCCGTGACCGACGCGACCGGTCACTACACCGCGACGCTGCCGGTGGGCAGCTACGGACTCGCCTGCGCGCCGACCGGGTTCACGGCGGGCGCCGACAGCGTGAGCGTCCTCGCAGCCGGCACGACCACGTGCAACCTCGACCTCATGCCGACGGCGCACGTGACCGTGAAGATCACGGGCGCGCCGACGGGCCCCGCTCCCGGGGCGTCGTTCGCGCTGACGGCCACGCCGACGATCTACGACGGATCGACGGTCAGCGGCTACTCCTGGTCGCAGACGGGCACGGGCGCCACGGCGACGATCACGGCGCCGACCGCGGCGACGACGGACGTGACGCTGGCCGCGATCGCGGCCTACAAGACCGCCCTCGTGGGCAGCATCGAGCAGCTCGAGCGCTGGCGGGTGGTCCCGCTCAACCCCGAGGTCGCCGACCTCGGCGCGGCGGTGGACCTCCAGTGCACCGTGACGACGACGAGCGGCACGTACAAGGCGACGGCCGCGGTCGCCGCGAAGCTGCCCTTCGTCGCCTGGACGACGGGCCTCCAGAACGTGCCGGTCGGCGTGCCGGTCCTGCTCGGCGGGAAGACCCAGGCGTCGTACGACTGGACGATCCAGGCGGCGCCGGGGACCTCCACGGCGACGCTCTCCGACGCCACGACCCGGTACCCCTGGTTCGTGCCCGACGTCACGGGGAAGTACACCCTCGCGGTGACGGACCTCGCGACGAGCACGACGGTCAACCTGGACGTCTACGCCGGCAAGTGGGTCGGCGGGATCGACGGCATGGACGCCGCCGGCAACCCGACGATGTCCTGCACGATGTCCTGTCACTCCGGCATCTTCCCCGAGAAATTCACGGACTGGGCCAAGACCGGGCACGCCTCGATCTTCAAGGACAACCTGAACACGAGCGACCACTACAGCAGCAGCTGCTTCGCGTGCCACACCGTGGGCTTCGACCTCGACGCGACGAACGACGGGCTGGACGACACGCCGCAGTACGCCGACTTCTACGCCGGCATGTTCCCCGGTGGCCACATGACGATGGACATGGGGAACTGGGCCAAGGTGCTCTCGACGTGGCCCACGGTCGCCCAGAAGGGCAACATCCAGTGTGAGAACTGCCACGGCCCGAACGGCCAGGGCAGCAGCCACATGGGCAACGACGTGTACCGCGTTTCCATGGCGTCGGACGTGTGCGGCTCCTGCCACGGCGAACCGCCGCGGCACGGCCGCTTCCAGCAGTGGGAGAACAGCGCGCACGGCAACTACGAGGTCGCCATCGCTGAGGGCACCAACAAGAGCTGCGCGAAGTGCCACTCCGCACAGGGCTTCCTCGACTGGCTGCCGGACGGGGTGGTCGATGCCGCGCCGACGGCCGATACGGTCCACCCGATCACGTGCGTGGTCTGCCACGACCCGCACAACGTCGGAACGGTCTCCGGCGACGCGAACGACGCGCACATGCGCGTCGAGGACAACGCGATGAACCTCGAGTCGGGGTTCAGCGCGACGAACGTCGGCAAGGGCGCGATGTGCATGGAGTGCCACAACGGCCGGCGCGGTCTGAGGAACGACGTGACGGGCCTCGACTCGCCCGACCGGGCGCCCCACCAGGGCCCGCAGACGGACGTGCTCTTCGGCCAGAACATGTTCTTCGTCTCGACGCCGAGCCGCGGCCCCCACGGCTTCCTGAAGGACACCTGCGTCACCTGCCACGTCCAGATGAGCCCGCCCCCGGCGGACTACAGCCTGAGCGGCGCGGGCGCCAACCACGGCTTCACCGCCGACGTCTCGATCTGCTCGAACTGCCACGGCGCCTTCGACGGCGGCACGCTCGAGAAGCAGTTCGAGACCAGCATCGAGGACCTGAAGCTCACCATCGAGTCCAAGCTCGCGGACGAGATCCAGTCGCTGGTCGGTGCGGGATACCGCATCGCCCTCACCGGCTCGACGCTCGACGAGGCGACCCCGCTCGCCGCCACGATCGACTCCACGTCGGTCGTCGGGGGGTTGGAGTTCGCCGAGTCGCACGGGCGGCAGGGCATGAACATCCAGATCGGCGGCTCCTGGATCTACCACGTGCAGCTCCACGGCGGCACGACGATCCTCGACCCGCTCGATCTCCCGATGGGCTCGCTCTACCTGAACGGCCTCTTCGCCGGGAACCCCGAGGTGGTGCTCGCGAAGGCGGGCTGGAACTTCTCCATGCTCGAGGCGGACCGCAGCAAGTCCTTCCACAACCCGGGCTTCGTCTCGGACGTGTTCACCCACACGCTCGGCGCGCTGTCGGGCGCGAGCTTCGCGCTGCCCTAGCGTTCGGAGTCTCCCCCTCGCGCCCCGCGCGGCCCCGCCGCGCGGGGCGCTCTCGTAGGTGCGCCGCGCGGGCGGATCCGGCGTGGGCCGGGATGCGGCGACGCCCGGGTCGCGGCGCGGGTCCGCGTCAGCGGAGGAAGCGCGCCAGCGCGACCTCGGGGCGGATCCACTCGGTCCCGATGATCCGGCCGATCTCCTTGTCGTCCACGAAGATGATGCCCGTGGGGAGTCTCTTGATTCCCATCTTCGTCGCCGTCTCGCCGACCCACGCCGCCGGCGGCGGCTCCAGGCCGAAGTACTCGAACGAAAGGTCGGTGCCCTGGAGCTCCTCCTCCACGCGCAGGATGTGGGGAACGAAGCGGGCACAGAACGAACACCACGAGCCGAAGAAGATCTGGATGCGGGCCTTCTTGTTGGCCTTCTTCATCTGCTCGATGACGTCCATGTCGGGCTTGTAGGCCTTCGCGCCCCGCGCGTACTCCGGTGAGTGCTCGAGGAGCGCGTCGCGCCGATGCCCGCCGAGCAGGGGCGGCTTCGGCTTCAGCCGGGCGGGGATGTCGCCGACGTCGAACACCACGTCGGCTCCCTCCAGGCGGAACCGGCCGAGACCGCAGGGCATCGCCTCCTTCTTCACGTCGATGCCGCCGTCGTCCCGCTCGATCATCTCGTCCGACTTGACCGACTCGACACAACGGGTGCGCGGCAGGATCAGCACCGCGTCGGGGAAGGCCTCCGTGACGATCAAATACGCCGCCGAGGGCTCCGAGTAGTAGATCGTCGCCTGGTCCACCGCCTCGTCCTTGGCCCAGAGGACGTACTGCCCCGTCGCCTGGAAGTCGCGGAGGGTCGGATGCGCGTCCCCGGTGTCGTCGCCGGCACGCGCGGAGGGGACCCCCGCCAGCGTGGCGAGAACGAGGATCGCCGCCCAGCGGCTCGGGGGGTGGATGCGGCGCATGGAGGAGCCTCGGGGGACCGGGTTCACAGGTCCAGATCGGCCATCGGGGGCAGTCCAGAGTAGGTCGCGCGCACGACGCCGTCTCGAACCACGAACGTACGCGGCAGACGACGGTGCAGGGGTCTCAGCAGCGCCGCCGGCACGTCCTGGTACTGGAACGGGGGCGCGAGGGCCTGGAACTGGAACGCGGTCGCCTGCTCCTTGGGCCCGCTGAACAGAACGAGGATGTCGGGCGCGTCCTCGCGCGCGGCGAAGTCGAGGAGCTCCTGGCTCCGGTGCGCCACCTCCGCCTGGAAGTCCGGGTCGGTGAGGTCGGCGAGCACGACGACGTGTTCGCCCTCCGTAAGCCCGGGCGCGAGGGCTTCGCCCGCCAGGCACAGGTGCTCCGGACCCGTGCCGGCGCAGACGGTGCGAAGGTCCGTTCCGGGCCGGAGCCGCGTCGAAAGGTCGTCGAGCCTCATCTCGGGCGCGGCCGCCGCGAAGAACACGGTGCCCATGGTGAGGAGGCCCGCCAGCGCCGTCCGAACGGGAGGCGCGGAGGCGCCCTCCCCTCTGGGACGGCCCACGTACGCCATGAGCAGCGCGGGGAGCAGGAGGGCCGCGTCCTGCCAGAACGCCTCCGCGGGCGAGCGGTCTACGAGGTTCCCGAAACAGCCGCACGACATCTCGGGGAGCTTCTCGCCCTGGATCCACGCGAGATACGCTCGGCCGTTCAGGTACATGAAGAAGACCACCACCAACGTCACGGGCACCAGGACCCAGAGCCGGCGGATCCCGAGCAGCAGGAAGAAGGCCACGGCGGCCTCCACTCCGATCGCGAACACCGCCGCCTCGAAGGGGCTCAGCACCACCACGAGGCGCTCGAGCTGGAGGACCTGCGCGAACGCCTCCGGGTCGCCCACCTTGCCGAGGCGGATCGGCGGGACCCCCCAGACGGCGACGAAGAACACGACGCCGAGGAAGAGGCCCCCGATCGTGCCCACGACGACCGCCCAGCGGCGCGGACCATCACCGTCGGCCGGGCCGGCGGGCGGGGGCACGGTCTTCATTCGGAGGATCCTAATGGCCGATCGCCGACCCGCAAACGTGCGCTTCCCGGCGATTCGAGAGCGCGCGGTTCACGCCCCACGGTGGACGGGCGCCTGCGCTCGGGCGGAGGCCGGCCGGGCCGCGGTGCCCGGGTCCCCCGTCCCGAGCGCCCGGTCCGGGCGACGGGTCAGAGAAGCGTGCTGGCCATGAGGAGGACGAGCACGAGACCGATCGACATGAGCAGGATGCCCATGATGTGGGCGCGCTCGGTCACGCGCTCGTTGGGCGGCGGCAGGGCCTCGCTCTCGAGGCGGCCCTCGGCGCGCATGCGCTCGTACTCGGCCGGCCGCTCGTGGCGCAGCTCTTCCTCGGAGATGCGGCCGTGCAGGAACATCGGGTCCACGGGGAACTTCCCTGGCCGCAGGTTCGCGTTGAAGAAGTGCACCGTGAAGATGAACGTCGTCGCGAGCAGCGCCTCGTACGAGTGGAAGATGTTGGCGAGGTTGATGCCCCAGCCGGGAAGGAAGTCGGTGAAGAAGATCGGGAACCACATGACCAGGCCCGTGATCCCGATGAACATCACCCCCCAGACCTCGGCGAGGAAGTCGAACTTCTCGTAGTAGGTCCAGCGGTCGAAGGCCGGAGGGTGCCCGCCCTTCACGAACCACTTGAGGTTCGCCCGGATGTCGTGGAGGTCCTTCACGCGCGGGAGGAGGGACGAGGGCCCGCGGAAGATGCCACGCTCGCCCCGGGCCAGGCGCACGGCGATCATCACGACGAAGGCCAGGGCGTACGCGAAGGTCAAGGCCGCGCCAATGCGGTGGAGAAGCCGGCAGTTCGCAGCCCCTCCCAGGAAGTCGAACACGGTCCGCGCCCAGGGCGCCTCGCTGAAGCGGAGCGGGATGCCGGTCATGGCGAGGAGCAGGAACGAGAAGATCAGCGTGAGGTGGATCGCGCGGTAGCTCCAGGGCCAGCGCCGGTACCACCGCCCGCTCACCGGTTCGATGTGCGCCCGAATCCTCTTCCGGTCCTTCCACGCGCGGAACAGCCAGAGGAGCGTGTGGAGACCCCACAGGGCCCAGGTGCCCAGGATCAGGTCGCGCATGATGGTGCGCGCGTAATAGAGGATGGGGAAGCGCTTCGGGTCGTCCGGGTTCGCGTGCACCAGGTAGCTCGCGAACCGGGGCGTCGCGCCCTCGTGGCACTTCGCGCACGTCGCGGTCCGGTGGGCGGGGTTCACGGAGGAACGCGGGTCGCTGGACGGCAGGATGTCGTGCGCGGTGTGGCAGTCGCTGCACGCCGCGACGCCGCCCAGCCCGATCTCCGAGATGTGACCGTGGTACGTGCCCTTGTACGTCCGGCCGCGCTCGCCGTGGCAGCGCGAGCATGTCTGGATGATCTTCAGCTTGAAGTGGAGCCCCACACGCTCGATCCCGTGCGGCGTGTGGCAGTCCGTGCAGGTGGCGGGCTCCCGCTTGTTCGCGTTGTTCTCGGGATGGCCCCGGGGCGTGGTGCCGTGGATGCTCTCGACGTAGTGCTCGTAGATCCCGACGTGGCACTGGCCGCACGTCTTCGACACGTTCATCCGGTTGACCGACGCGGCCGGGTCCTCCGGGTGCCGGATGTCGTGCTTGCCGTGGCAGGTGACACACGTCGGCGCCGTGACCAGCCCGGCCTTGAGGAGCGCCGCGCCGTGCGTGTCGTCGGCGTAGAGCGTCGAGAGGAGCTGATCGACCGTGGGCCGCTCGGAGGCGGGCGTCGGCGTGCCGTCCTTCTCGTTCGCGTGGCAGCGCCCGCAGGTGAACGGGACCTCGAGCGGGAACAGGTGCGACCGGCGGTCCGTGGGCTTGAAGACGTCGTGGATCCCGTGGCAGGCCCCGCAGGCGGGCGAGGTCTCGGGCGCCTCGGGCCCGGGGAACCGTACGCCGTGGACGCTCTTCTTGACCTGGTCGTACTCGTCGGAGTGACACGAGGCGCACGACTCGGGCGGGGCCATCTTCTGGGGATGGTTGCCCTCGTAGTCGCCATGGCAGTCGGTGCAAGCGACGTCCTTGTGCACCGAGACGAGGAACAGTCGCCCGTCCACGAAGGGCGCCTTCTCCTCGTTCTTCGCAAACCCGTGGCACGACAGGCACTCGTGGTCCTCGAGCGTCTGGTCGGTGACCTCGTCGTCCGCCCGAGCCGCCCGAACCCCCACCCCGAGCGAGAGCCCGAGCGCCAAGACGACCCCACCGAGCCACGCGAGCCACGCGAGCCGCACGATACCGACTCCCGAACGACGTTCGCGACATGATCCCGAACGCGACGCCCCACCCAAACCTTTCCCGGAGCGCCCAAAACGGTCCCGCAAGCCCCCCCCACCCCACCCCCGCGATGCGGCCCCGCCAAAGGCGGGCCCGCAATCCCCCCGCACCACCCCCGCGATGCGGCCCCGCCCAAGGCGGGCCCGCAAGCCCCCCACCCCACCCCGCGATGCGGCCCCGCCGAAGGCGGGCCCGCGAGCCCCCCGCACCACACCCGCGATGCGGCCCCGCCAAAGGCGGGCCCGCGAGCCCCCCGCACCACAGCCCGCGATGCGGCCCCGCCAAAGGCGGGCCCGCAAGCCCCCCGCACCAAGCCCGCGATGCGGCCCCGCCGAAGGCGGGCCCGCGAGCCCCCCGCACCAAGCCCGCGATGCGGCCCCGCCGAAGGCGGGCCCGCGAGCCCCCCGCGCCGCGCCCGCACGCAGCCGGCGCGCTGAGGGCCCCAAGGAGTGGTCATGACGACGACGCCGCGTGCGAATGCACGCAAGGAGGAGGAAGGGCCGCGAACGGGGCCCTCAGCGCGCCGGCGTTAGTGGTGGCAGAACTGGCAGGGGGTCCCGTTGTCAACGTGCCGCAACGGCGGCGCCCCCCCCACGCCCACGGGCGTGTGACACGCACGGCAGTTGAGGCCGGGCGTGTGGCTCGGCGGCTGGTCCGGCGCGGTGTCGTGGGTGGGGTTCTGCTTGTGGCACACCGCGCACTCGGGCTCCTGCTGGATCGGGAAGTGGCACTGCATGCAGTGCGTGTCCCGCAGGTGGGCCCAGAGCCCGCGGTGGGAGCGCGGTGCGGTGTCCTCGTGGCAGCGCACGCAGAAGTCGGTCTGGTGGCAGACCATGCATCGCGTGCGGTCGAGGGAGGCCATCATGCCGTGCGTCCGCGTCCGGAAGATGTCGGTGTGGTCGCGCGGCGGGTTCTCCTTGTGGCAGTCCTCGCAGAAGGAAGGCTTGTCGTGGCAGAACGTGCACCGCGCCATGCCGCTCATGTCGCCGGCGCGGGCCAGCACGCCGTGTCTCTTCTCCCAGAGGTGGTCGTGGGAGCTGGGCTTCCGGTTCTGGTGGCAGCCGTCACAGAACGCGGCGTCGCGATGACAGAAGGTGCAGCTCGCGGCGTCGGGGCTCCCCGCCTGCCAGACGAGCTGGCCGTGACGTCGCTCCCAGTCGAAGCCGTGGGACGACGGCTTGCGGGCCTGGTGGCACTCGTTGCAGTAGGACGTGGCGTGGCAGTACTGGCAGGAGGAACTCGTCCCCTGGGCCTCGGCCGCGAGAACCGTCTTCCCGTGCAGCACCTCCCAGTCGGTCTGGGGCTGGTGGCTCGGCGGGGGCACGTCGGCGCGGGTCGCGCGGTGGCAGATGGCGCACTGGAGCGAGACGTCCCGCTCCTGGTGGCAGGCCAGGCACTGGCTCT
Organism: uncultured Planctomycetota bacterium; assembly: GCA_963752285.1. Classification (GTDB taxonomy): domain Bacteria; phylum Planctomycetota; class PLA2; order PLA2; family JAEUHO01; genus CAVVXN01. Next base: position 468,306 of record CAVVXN010000002.1, on the reverse strand, counting down.
TCTGGAGGACCTTGTGCTGGACCCGCTCCGTGCCCTTCATCTTGCCGTGGCACTCGGCGCACTCGAGGTTGGCCGTGGCGTGGGTCTTGTGCGAGAAACGGACGTCCGCCGGGTAGCCCACGATCGAGCGCTTCCACCGCGGCAGGCCCTGCGGGTCGAAGAACAGGTTCTCGACGCGCTTCTCGGGGGGCGTCTTCGCCTCGTCCTGAATGTCCTGGTGGCAGTCGAGGCAGACCTCGGGCTTGGGGTACGTGGGCTCGCCGGTCTTCTCGTCCACCCCGTGGCAGTCGGTACAGCCCAGGCCGAGGTCCGCGTGCTTCTCGTGCGGAAGGCGGGGGCCCAAAACGGCCCGACCGGCGGGGAGCGGGGGCGCAGGCGCGCGGTACACGTTCGCCGGAACCATCGTGGGGCGCGGGGCGTTCAGCGCGACGGCGCACCCCACCACGCCGAAGGCGACGGCGACGATGGCCCAGCGCCACAGGCCGTCATTGCGCAAGAAGGCCATGGAGCCACCCCCCCTCAGAAATCGAACGTCAGCCCGGCGTCGAGCTGCGTCCAGGTCCCGTCGTCGTCGTCGTCCACGCGCAGCCGGACATCGACCTCCCAGCAGGAGCGAGGCCGCCACGTGACCCTCACGAAGCCTCCGAGGTCGTGGACCCGCTCGGAGTTCGTGAAGAGGTCGTACCGGTACGCGGCGTAGTCGGTGCCGAGCCTCAGGCGCCACGCCGGACAGGGGCGCCAGTCGAGGTCGAACGTGGCGGTCCATATCCGGTCGCCGCTCGCCTTCCACCATTCGCCGGTCAGCGCGAGGCGGAGGTCCCGGAGCAGCCAGTCGGAGGAGGCCACGGTCCCGTAGACCTCCGTGAACTCGCGGTTGAAGGTGCCCTCGTCCGCCTGGTCGTAGAGCATGCGCTCGTTGACGCCCGCCTCGACCGTGAAGAGGTCGCCGAGGCCCTTCGAGACGGCCAGCGTCCCGAGCCAGTACGGCTCGAGCGAGAGCGCCTCCGCGTAGTAGTAGTCGAAGTCGTACACGGCTTCGGTCTGGGAGGAGAGCACCGAGTAGAACGAACCGCGCACCGTGACGTCCCGCGCGGGGAAGAAGGTGTCGAAGATCAGGCGGAGCGCCCGGGGATCGGCGTTCAGTTGCTGGTACGTGCCCCGGACCAGCGTGTTCATGCCGATCCGCTGGTCCACCGTCAGGTCCACGAAGTTGTCGTCCACGTGGCCGTAGACGGCGTTCTGGTCGTGAGCATGCGTGTAGCTCAGCGTGACGCCCGTGGCGCGCCACGGGCGGCCCTTCACGGACCCGCCCACGGTCCAGTCGCCCTCGCGCCCGTCGTCGAACAGGTACGAGGGGACCCCGCCGAACGCCGACACCTGCCACCAACCGCACCCGAGGGGGCGGCTCGTCGCGCGGACGCCGTCGTAGCGGATGAACTCGCCGACGTCGGAGTACTGCCGCCCGAGCCGCACTTCCTCGACCAGGCTCCGGGGGCTTCGGTAGTTCACGTACGCGTGGTAGATCCGCCCGTTCAGCCGGTGCTCGTACGTGTCGGTGATCGAGTCGAAGGGATGGAACCCGTCGCGGTTCCCGAAGCTTCCGATGTCGAGCGTCGCCCGGCCGTGGAAGGAGGCCGACCAGCCCGGGAGCATCTCGTCGCGGTACTTCAGCTTGAGGTACGCGTACAGGTCGTGGTCGGAGGCGTCGTCCTCCGAGGTGAAGCGACCCCGGTACCGCAGGCGCGCCTGGCCCTGCCAGAGCGGCGCCTCGCTTCGGAAGGCGTCGGCGTGCACGGCGCGGTCCACCATGCCGGGCGTGATCCCCCCGTAGCTCGCCTCGGCGTTCGCCGCGGGGTTCGGAGGCGGAGGCGGCGCGGCAGAGTCGGAGACCCCGGCGGCGGCGGCGGCGGTCGCCGCGTCCGCGCCGGGGGGCGGAGCGTCGTTTTGCCCGCTCGCGCTCGGAGGCGCTACGGGCGCGGCGGGCGCCGCGCCCGCCGAAGGCGGCTCGGCCCAGGCCAGGGACCCAGCCAGGATCCAGGCCGCCACGAGGCAGCCCGACACCAAGACGGATCGAAACACGGCGGCGTCCCCCCCTGCCCTACCCTCGGGGCCGACCCGCCCGCGGCCCGGGGCCGACGGGCGGGTGTCAGTCGTGGTTCGTCGAGCGGGCCGCGCGCCCCGAAGCGCGCGGCCTTTCTGCTATCCCTCGTGGTCCTTCTTGAGCTTCTGGTGCTCGTGAATGGCTTCCGGCTTCGTCTTCATGGTCTCGAAGTCGAACTTGTAGTCGGGCCCGACCGTCGGGTTGCCCTCGGCCTTGTGGCAGCCGGTGCAGTTCGCGGCGGTGACCGGCGTCTTGAGGCCGAGCTTCGCGATCTCGGACCGCTTGTACTCCCCGTCGTGGTCTTTCTTGAACGGGATGTACTGGCTGCCCGCGCCGTGGCAGGCCTCGCAGCCGACGCCTTCGTTGACGTCCGCGCACTTCTGCTCGTCCTCGCTCCAGGCGTCCTTGACCTCCGGGTACCCGCCGGGCTGACCGTAGCCGGTCGTGTGGCACGGGAGGCAGGTCGCATCCTTGCTGTAGTCCTTCTGCGGGTCGAGGTTGGCCTTCTTCTTGGCATCGGCCGCCTCGCCGGGCTTCAGGAGGTCCAGCGCCTTCGCGTGGACCGTCTTCTTCCAGCTCTTGTGCTCCTTGAAGTGGCACTGCTTGCAGGCGGTCTGTCCGACGAACTCGGGCGTGGCGCCTTCGTCCGCGGCCGCGGAGCGGCCGCTCTCGACCAGCGCGAAGACCGCGACGACGGCGGCCCCGAGCGCGAGGGGTGCGAGCCAGCGACGATTCATGATTTGCTTCTCCAGACCCGGGCCAAAGCCCGGACGTCCTGCGGGTTGCCATCAGGGGGACTCTCGGCCATCAAGCGGTCTGTTTCGCCCTCCTCTCCTGGTCGGCCTCGAAGGCCGCCAGGTGCGCGAGCGTCGTCGAGCGAAGGAACTCGAGCTCCTTCTCGCGGTGCCCCACGAAGAAGCCGTGCGCGGGGCAGGCCCTCTCGTCGGAGCACGTGGCGTTCGCGAGCAGACAACGCGTCTCGACGATCGGATCGCCGAGCGCGACGCAGAGGTCGTAGAGCGTCAGCGTGGCGGGGTCGCGGAGCGGCGCGACGCCGCCGCCGACACCCCGCTGCGTCTGCACCAGGCCCTTGCGGGAGAGCTGATTCACGATCTTTGCGAGATACGGCCCGGGGATGCCCGTCCGGTCGGCCAGGTCACGGACGAGGACCGCCTCGCGTCCGTGGGACGCGAGGTACGAGAGGGCCCTCGCTGCGTGGCAGACCGCCTGGGTGAGCACTCCGGGTACCGCTCCTGACCGGGGCCCGGACCTCCGGACCCCGAACTCATCTTTGCCGGTCCTGCCCCAGGGCCTAGCAAGCGACGCACCCCGGGTGGCACCACGCGGACGAATTACCCAAGCCCTTGTTCACCAGCAGTTTGGGAAGGGCCGACCCAATCCGGGGGCCGCACGGAGCGGCCCCGGATCCTCCGGTAGGTACCCAGAATGCGTCATCGGACGATCACCCCGAGGGCCACACCCCCCCGAAATGGCGGGGCGTGGGGCCCGGAAGGGGCCGTGGAGAGAGGGGTCCCGACGGCACCCGGGTCGCCCCCTCCGGGACGGATCGCGGGCGCCGCGCGCAGCGGATGGTGCGGCGTCGCGAGGAGGGCTCAAAGGCCCAGTCCCAGGCGGGGCGGGCGGTCGTCTCCCGAGGGGAGCCCGGGCCGAAGCGGAGGTATCGTACGGCGATTCGTCTCCGACGGGCGTAGGACCATCACGAACCGGATCCGGCCCCTGGCGCGCGGCCGGGCCCCTGGCGCCGCTCGCGGCGCGCGGTCCGCCCCATCGGACCCGGATCGATCCTCGGCCTTCCGTCCCCCTCGCTCCTCCCCTTCCCGGCTGGCGCGCCGCGCGGTCCGACCCGGCGCGCGCCGCGGGCGGAGGCGGGCGCCCGGCGGGTCGGAGAACGGAGTCGCCACCGCCATGAAGCACGCTTCGCGGACCCGACGCCGCCCCCTCCCGACCCCGCGGCCCCGGCTGGCGCTGTCGGGGCTCGTGCTCCTCGGGCTCTCGGCCCTCCTCGGCGCGTGCGGCAAGAAGGAGAAGACGTACACGATCGACGACGTCCGGGAGCGGTCGAGCGCCTCGTCCTCCCCCACCAGCAGCCTGTCGAGCGACCAGCGCTTCGGCCGGGCCACCGCGGGCCCGCACGCGAGCGCCGGCGACCCGGGCGGTCGGGAGTGGACCTGGACGACGCCCGAGGGGTGGACGGAGGAGCCGCCGGCGGAGATGCGCAAGGGCAGCTGGAAGGTCCCGGGATCGCCCGACGCCGAGTGCTCGCTCGTGGTCCTTCCCGGCGCCGCCGGCGGGCTCGTCGAGAACGTGAACCGCTGGCGAAAGCAGATGGGGCTCCCCCCGGAGGAGGACGCGGCCGTCCAGAACCTGCCCGATGGCGAGATCCTCGGCCGGCCGGCGAAGGAGGTGGTTCTCGACGGGGCCTACGCCGGCATGGGTGGCTCCGCGCCGCTCGAGCACGCGAAGATGGTGGGCCTGATCCTCGAGCTGCCGATGGCCGCGCTCTTCCTGAAGATGGTCGGGCCCGCGGACGTGATCGCGCAGGAGCGAGCGCACTTCGACGCCCTCGCCCGTTCGATAACGTGGGCACCGATGGCGAGCGCGTCCAGCGCCCCGAGCGACCTGCCGCCGGGTCATCCGGCCCTCCCCGGAGGGACCGGGGAGATGCCGCCCGCCGGCGAGGGCGACAGCGGGCTCCACTGGGACGCTCCGCCGTCCTGGCTCCCGCAGCCCGCGAAGCCGATGCGCGAGGTCACCTACGTCCCGAAGGACACCTCGGACACGGAGTGCTACGTCACCGTGCTCAACGGAGACGGCGGCGGGCTCGACATGAACCTCAACCGCTGGCGCGGGCAGATGGGACAGCCCCCCCTCACGAGCGCAGAGATCCAGGCGCTGCCGCGCCTCACCGCGAACGGGATGGAGGGCGTGCTCGTCACGATCGACGGGAGCTACACGCCGGGGATGGGACAGGGCGGCGAGAAGATCGACCCCGCCGAGATGCTCGGGTTCGTGCTGCTCCGCCCCGACAGCGCGATCTTCGTCAAGCTGACGGGCCCGGCGGACGTCGTGAAGGGCCAGAAGCCGAACTTCGAGACCTTCTGCCGCTCCCTGTCCTGGTGAACGGACCCCACGGAGATCCGAATCCCATGCAACGACCTCTCGATCGGCTCGTGGCGGTCCTCGGCTCGTTCCGCCTCGCCGCGGCCCTCTTCGTCCTGATGCTCCTGCTGACGCTCTTCGGCACCATCGCCCAGGGCACGCACACGATCTACGACGTCCAGGCGCACTACTTCGGCTCGGTCTTCGTGATCCACCGGGGCGCCGGCTTCCTCCCGCTGGTGGTGGGCGTCGTGCTGGCCGGGTTGGCCGTGTGGACCGTCCTGCTCCACTGGGCCCGCCGGACGCTCTCCCCGTGGACCGCCCTCGTGGCGGGCGTGCTCCTGGCGACCTCGGTCTACCCGTTCGTGCGGTACGCGCAGGGGGCCGACATCCCGCTGCCGCTGCCAGGCGCCATGCTCCTCCTCCCGCTCCTCTTCGTGAACCTGATCGTCGGCGGCCTGCTCCGCATGCGGCGGGGCACCTCGACGCTCGGCGTGTTCATCGTCCACCTCGGGATCGTGATCCTGCTCGTCGGCTCCTGGGTCGAGAGCCGGTTCTCGACCAGCGGGCAGATGGTTCTCTACGAGGGCGACGCCTCCGACGAGTACGTGAGCTTCCGGAGCTGGGAGCTCGCGACCACCGAGATCCGACCGGACCACACCGCGCGCGAGTACGTCGTCCCGGCCGAGGACTTCTCGTGGACGAACGAGGGCGGCACGGCGCGTTTCGCGCACCCCGACCTCCCCTTCGACGTGCTGGTCTCGGGCTACGCGACGAACGCGGTGGTCAAGCGGGTCGGCGCGTCCGCCCCCTCCGCCGTGGACGGCTGGACCCTCGAGACGCGTCCCCCGGTCACGAAGGCGGAGGAGGACCAGAACCTGTACAACGCGCCCGGGGCGCGCGTGACCCTGGTCGAGCGTACGACCGGTGCGTCCCACCGCGGGCTCGTGAGCGCAAGGGCCGCGCCCTACGGCGTTCGGCTCGGCGACGCGGAGTGGACGGTCGAGCTGAGGCCGCGTCGGTGGACCCTCCCCTTCCAGGTCCACCTCGACCGCTTCGTCCACGAGTACCACCCGGGCACGATGATCCCCCGGCGGTTCTCCTCGTTCGTGACGAAGACCGAGGCCGGCTCCCCGCCGCGCGAGGTCCACATCACGATGAACGAGCCGCTGCGGAGCGAAGGCTACACGCTCTACCAGTCGGGCTGGGGGCCCGAGAACGCCCCGCCCGGCTCGCGGCTCTACTCGAACTTCGCCGTGGTGTCGAACCCCTCCGATCGGGTTCCCCTCTACTCCTGCGTGATCATCGCGATCGGCATGCTGATCCACTTCGTAATGAAGCTCGTGAAGTACCTGGAGCGCCAGTCGCACCATCGCGTGCGCGTGGAGCTTGGGAGCGCGACATGAGGGACACCACCCACTCCGCCCCGAACCGCCGGGTGCCGTTCGGACGGCTCGCCCTGCTGGGCGGGCTGCTCGCGGCCGGCGTCGCGGCGGCGACGCTGGGCCTCGCGCCGGCCCGCGCCGCCGAGGGCCCGGCCGCGACCTCCTCGACCCCGGCGCACACGTGGCCCGCGGCGTGGCCCGCCGAGGTCGTGGACCTCTTCGCGGAGATCCCCGTGCAGGAGGGCGGGCGCGTCAAGCCGCTCAACACGATGGCCACGTACGCCCTCGAGCGGATGGCGCAGCACCGTTCGGTGAAGACGCCGGACGGCCGACGGATCGGGCCGGTCGAGTTCCTCCTCGACTGCCTGTTCTTCCCCGAGTCCGCGCGGCGCTACGAGTGCTTCCTGATCGACAACGACGAAGTGCTGACCGCGCTGGGCCTCGACCCGAGCCACCTCACCGACGAGTCCGGCAAGCCCGTCGAGAAGAAGAAGCGCGACTACTACGCGTACGAGTTCCTGGCCCCCGGTCGGACCCGGCTGGTCGCGCTGGCGCGCCAGTACGGCCAGATCGAGGAGAAGCAGCGCGACCCGGTGCAGGGCGGCATCGTGACGCTCTACCACGCCGTGATGGAGTTCGAGGAGTTCACGACGTGGATCGGCTGGGCCCGCGCGCCCGTGGCCGTCCCCGACCTCCCGATCCTCCGCCAGCAGCTCGGCGGGAAGGCCGAGGTCTCGTTCCCGGAGCTGGTCCGTGCGGCACCGCGCATCACCGAGGCCTTGCGGACGGCGCTTCGGCAGGCCGCCGGTCCGAAGCACCCCGAGCTCGACGCGGCCGTGAACGGGTACGAGCAGATGCTCCAGACGAAGGGGAGCTCCAGCGCGCTCGCGGTGTTCCCGCCCTCGAAGGAGCGGATGGCGGCCATCCAGGCGGCGCAGGACGCGGGCAGCGATCTCGATATGCAGGCCGACGCGTGGCTCACGCCGTACGAGGTCCTCTACCAGGCGGCCGAACGTCCCGACCTCCCCCCGGTCGCGGGCCACTTCGACATGCTGAAGGACTTCGAGGGCCTGTACGAGGCGCGGAGCGACCCGAAGACGTTCACGGACCGGGCCCGCACGCTCGAGCGCGACGCGGAGGCGCTCGCGCGCGACATCGGCAAGTACCGGAACATCCCGCGCGAGGTCCAGCTCTTCCGGCTGAACCCGTTCGGGAACTCGCAGTGGATCTACCTCACGCTCTTCGTGTTCGTCGCGGTGTCGTGGTTCTTCCGCCGGCGCATCCCGTGGTACGACGCCACGCTGATCGGGCTCCTGGGCGGGACGACGCTCTTCGTCATCTGGGGCATCGTGGAGCGCTGCCTGATCCGCGAGCACCCGCCGATGACGAACCTCTACGACACCGTCCTGTTCGTCACCGCGACCGCCGCGCTGACGGGGCTCGTCGTCGAGGGACTGACGAGGCGCCGGATCGCGCTGGCCCTCGTCCCCCTCCTGGGGTTCCTGGGCCTCCTCGTGGCGCACGGCTACGAGTCGATCACGCGCGAAGACAACATGAAGAAGGTCGTGGCGGTCCTCGACACGAACTTCTGGCTGTCCACGCACGTCACGTGCATCGCGCTCGGCTACATGGCGAGCCTCCTCGCCGCGGCGTTCGCGCACGTATACGTGCTCGGCCGCGTGTTCGGGCTGGCGAAGCGGGACCAGGGCTTCTTCCGCGTCGTGAACGGGATGACCTACGGCACGCTCGGGTTCGCGCTGATCCTCACCACGGTGGGGACGATCCTCGGCGGCATCTGGGCGAACGAGTCGTGGGGCCGCTTCTGGGGCTGGGACCCCAAGGAGAACGGCGCGCTGATGATCGTGCTGTGGCAGCTCGCGATGATCCACGGGCGCCTCGGCGGCATCCTGAAGCCGTTCGGGTTCGCGATGGCCACGGTCGCGCTGGCCGGGGTGGTGGCCTTCTCGTGGTGGGGCATCAACCTGCTCGGGATCGGCCTGCACGCGTACGGGTTCACGCAGGGCGTGATGAACGGCCTGGTGATCTTCTACGCGGCGGAGCTCGCGGTCCTGGGGCTCGGCGCGGGCTGGTGGCTCCACCAGCGCCGGCACGGGCTCCACGTGTAGGTGCCGAGCAAGGGCGGCGGCGGGCTCCCTACGGGAGGCGCGGCCGGAGCGCGTCGAGCGCCCGAGCGCGGGCGTCGGCCGGCGCGGCGGGGTCGAAGGCGACCCGCTCGCCGAGCACGGCCTCCGCGAGCAGGACGGCGGCCGTGCGCACCTCGACGGAGTCGGCCGCCAGGAGCGTCGCGAGCGACGCCTTCACCTCGGCGTCCACGGACGCGCGGTCCGGCACGCGCGACAGCGCGTACGCGGCGCCGGCGCGGACCGCGGCGTCGTCGGACCCGAGCAGCGGGACGAGCTTCGGGGCGAGCCCGTCCAGACGGAGGTACCCGACGAGACGCGCGGCGCGCGCGACGAGGTCGGGCTCGCCGGAGGCGAGGAGGCCCTCGACCGGCGCCGCGAAGGCGGCCTTCTGGTCGTCGGCAACGCGCGCGGCGTTCTGCAGCACGGCGTCGAGCACCGCGCGACGGAGTGCGGGGCCCCCGTTCGAGAGCGTCGGCGCGACCGCCGCGGGCCGGGCCACCGGCGTGGCGCCGAGCGCGGCGACGATCGCCTTCGGGTCGGTGGTCGCGTCCGCAGCGGCGAGCACGGCCGCGGTCGCCTGGTCGGATGCGTCGGACGCCTCGACCCACGATAGGAACGTCGCGGCCGGGGCCGCATACGCGGGGTCCTTCGACACGAGCTCGGCCAGGTGGGCGAGGTCCTTCTCGCCGGCCCGCTCCGCGCCTCGCTTCGCGCGCTGGCGGTGGTCGGGGTCGGGGTCGGCCGCGTCCTTGAGCCAGCGCCGCACGGGGTCCTCGGCCGCCTCGCGCCGCGCCTCGAGCCCCTCGACGCGACCGCCCATGGCGTCGAGGGCCTGGCGCAGGTCCTTCACCTCGGCCTCCGCCGCGCCCATCGCCTCGTCGACCGCGGTGAGCCGCGCCTCGGCGGCGGCGCGGCGGGCCTCGGCGCTCTCGGCCCGCGCCCGGCTGGCCGCGGCCTCCTGGGCGAGGTCCGCCGCGTGCTGTCGCTCCTGGGCGAGGTCCTGCAGCACGCGGTCGTACTCGATCTCCGTCGCGGCGGCGGCCTTTTCGATCGCGGCCGCGTCGCGGGGCGCGGGCGCCGCGGCGGGGGCCGGCGCCGCCGTCGTGGCGGGGCCCGACGCCGGCGGCGACGCGCCGTCCGCCGTGGGCCGCGCCGCCGAGGCGGGGCTCTCGCGGCGCGCGAGGAGGACGATCGCGAAGGCCGTGACGATCAGGAGCGCGATCCACGGGACCGCCTGGCCGCCCTTCCATCTCGTCGTACCCATGGCGTCCCGGCTCCTCGGTCGCGCGAGCGGCCACCTCGGCGGCGCGCGGACGCCGAGTCTACGGCACGCGCCGCCCGACGTCCTCGCCCCGCCGGCGTCGGGGTACCGTGGCCCGATGGCCGAGAACGGCGCCCTCCCCGACCTCGTGGACTCGCACTGCCACCTGACCTGGGACGACTTCCAGGACGACCTCGACCCGGTGCTGTCCCGCATGGCGTCCGCGGGCGTGCGGCAGGCGCTGGTGGTGGCCACGGGGGTCTCGGACGCGCGACGCGCGTTCGCGCTCTGCCGCGAGCGGACGGGTCTCTACCCGACGGCGGGGATCCACCCGAACGACGTGCCCCCGGACGACGCCGCGGCCCTCGACGAGCTGGAGGCCCTCGTCCGCGAGGGCGGCTTCGTGGCCGTCGGCGAGACCGGCCTCGACTACTACCGCGACCGTGTGGACCGCGCGCGCCAGGGCCGGGCCTTCGCCCGGCAGGCCGCCCTCGCGCGGGACCTCGACCTGCCGGTGATCGTCCACGTGCGCGACCAGCCGGGGCGCCTCGACGCGTACGAGGACGTGGCGCGCACCATCGAGTCCACGCCGGGCGTCCGGGGCGTGATGCACTGCTTCACGGGCGACCCGGCGTTCGCCGCGAGGTTCGTGGCGCTCGGCTTCTACGTCTCCTGGTCCGGGATCCTCACGTTCCCCAAGGGCGAGGGCGTGCGGGCCTCGGCCGCCGCGGTCCCCGTCGAGCGGGCGCTCGTCGAGACGGACGCGCCCTTCCTCGCACCGGTGCCCCATCGCGGGCACCGCAACGAGCCGTCGTTCGTGGCGGAGGTCGCGAAGACGTTGGCCGCGGTGAAGGGACTCTCGGAGGCGGACGTCCGACGGATCACGACCCGGAACGCGCGGTCCCTCTTCCGGCTGCCCGGCGAGGAGACGGACGGCCCGCCCGTCTACCTCATCCGCGGCACCGCGTACGTGAACGTGACGAACGCGTGCGACGCGCGGTGCACCTTCTGCCCGCGGACCTGGGACGCGTACGAGGTGAAGGGCTACGACCTCCGACGCCCGAAGGACCCGACCGTCGCCGAGATCCTCGACGCGCTGGGCGACCCGTCCCGCCCGCCCGAGGTCGTGTTCTGCGGGTTCGGCGAGCCGACGCTCCGGCTCGAGGTCGTGAAGGAGGTCGCGCGCCGCGTGAAGGAGGCCGGGGGCCGCACGCGCCTCAACACGAACGGGCACGCCGACCTGATCCACAAGCGCCCCACGGCGCCCGAGCTCGCGGGGCTGATCGACGTCGCGTCCGTGAGCCTGAACGCCCAGGACCGCGAAACGTTCGAGCGGCACTGCCCCTCGGCGTTCTCGCCCGACGGCTTCACCCCGATGCTCGCGTGGATCCGGTCCGCGAAGGCCGCCGGCATCGACGTGGTCGCGACGGCGATCGAGGGCCTCGAAGGCGTGGACGTGGAGGCGTGCCGACGTCTGGCCGAGGACGTGCTCGGCGTCCGGTTCCGCGCCCGCGCGCTGGACGAGGTCGGGTAACGGCCCCAGCGGGACCGGGGGAGGCGTCATGGCGCAGTCGAGCGAGGTCGAGCACGCGGCACGCGAGGTCGCGCGGTACGCCGGCGACTTCCACGCTCTGGAGGAGGCCGTCGGACGCGTGATCGTGGGCCACGCGGAGGCGGTTCGCGACACCCTGCTCTGCCTGTTCGCGGGCGGGCATCTCCTGCTCGAGGGTGTCCCGGGGACGGGGAAGACGCTCCTCGTCCGCACGCTCGCGAGCGCGCTCGACCTGGAGTTCGGGCGCATCCAGTGCACGCCGGACCTCATGCCGGCGGACGTCCTCGGCACGTGGCTCGTCCACGAGTCGGAGGGCCGGCGCGAGTTCGACTTCCGGCCGGGGCCCGTCTTCGCCAGCGTGGTCCTCGCGGACGAGGTGAATCGCGCGACGCCCAAGACGCAGAGCGCGCTCCTGGAGGCGATGGAGGAGCGGCAGGTCACGGCCGGCAACCAGACGTTTCCGCTGCCGGACCCCTTCGTGCTCCTCGCGACGCAGAACCCCGTCGAGATGGAGGGCACGTACCCCCTCCCCGAGGCGCAGCTCGACCGGTTCCTCCTGAAGGCGGTCGTGGCGAGCCCCAGCGTCGAGGAGATCGAACGGATCCTCGACCGCACCACCGCCGAGGCGTTGCCGGTCGTCACCCCGGTCATGAACGGGCCCCGGGTCGTCGAGATGCGTGCGCTCACGAGGCAGGTGCCTCTCGGCGATCGCGCCCGGCACTGGATCGCGCGGCTCGTGCACGCCACGAGGCCTGACGCGGAGGGCGCGGTCCCCCTGGCGCGCCGCTTCGTGCGCTACGGGGCCAGCGCGCGCGCGGCCCAGGCGCTCGCGCTCGCGGGCAAGGTCATGGCCCTCGCGGACGGGCGCGCGGCCGTCTCCCGCGACGACCTGGGCGACGTCGCGCACGCCGCGCTCCGTCATCGCATCGTGCTGAACTTCGAGGGCGAGGCCGAGGGCGTCCAGACCGCCCAGGTGATCGAGCAGGCCCTGGCGTCGGTCGCCAAGCTCTGATGGGGCCCCGCGGGGACCCCGCGGACGGCGCGGCGTCGGGTCGGGTGTCCCCCCGGGCGGGTCGGGCTACCATGCCGGCCCCCGGGGTCGGCCCGGAGGGGGAGGCCGCGGCATGAAGCTCGAGAAGAAGCGCTACGACGAGATCGTCATCCTGAAGTTCACGGGGGAGCTCGAGGCGTTCAACCTGCCGGGCTTCACGGAGCGGATGGAGCGCTGGATCCAGAGCGGCGACGTCCGGTTCGTCTTCGACGTCCGGTTGCTCACGTTCCTCAACTCCTCGGCGTTCGGCTACATCCTGAGGCTCCGCAAGGTCCTGGCGGAGAAGGGCGGCGGCCTCGTCCTCGCCCGCCCGAGCAAGTTCGTGCGGAAGACGATCAAGACGTACGGCGTCGAGGGGATCCTCCCGCTCGCGGAGACCGTCGAGGACGCGATCCTCCACTTCAAGAAGGGCGCCGACGTGGCCCAGCTCGCGCTCGAGGGCACCGAGTCCGACGAGGCGCTCCAGGGCGAGGTCCCCGTGATCTTCCGACTCCGGGCCGAGGAGGGCGCGGACGAGGCGCCGAACCAGGTGGGACGGATCGTCTCCCTGTACGAGGACGGGATCCTCTTCCACTACGAGGCGGCGTCCAACCTGGACCCCGTCGAGCTGAACGTCGGCGTGGGCACGTTGCTCAAGCTGAAGTTCCGCCAGCCCTTCGTCGTAAAGGACCGGTACTTCGAGATGGACGCGCGCGTCCGCGAGGTCGGCGTCTTCGAGGACGCGGGGAACGAGAACCGCGTGCTCGCGGTACGCGTGGACTGGGAGGAGATCTCCGACCAGGACCGACAGGACCTCGAGCGTTTCATCCGCGACCAGGCGGAGTGGCGGCGCGAGGTCCAGGGGGCGTAGCCGGGCCGGCGCCCGTCAGGCCACGGCCAGCAGCGCCTTCCACGCCGCCACGAGCTCGACCTCGACCACGTCCTCGACGACGTCCACGCCCCCCGCCGCGCGCGGGAGCACGAGGACGTGCCGCGCGCCGGGCCGGCGTTTCTTGTCCACCTCCATCGCCTCGAGGACGTCCGCCGCGTCCAGACCGCCCGGCGGGGCCGTCGGCAGCCCGAGGCGCGCGAGGTCCTCGTCCTGACGCGCCACCCAGGCCGCGCCGACGCGGTCCCGCGCGAGCGCGAGACGGGCCGCGTACGCCATGCCGATCGCGACCGCCTCGCCGTGCCGCAGCCGCTCGTTCGAGACGAGGCGTTCGAGCGCGTGACCGAGCGTGTGCCCGAGATTCAGCGCGCGGCGCGCGCCGTGGTCGCGCTCGTCCGCCTCGACGAGGCGGGCCTTGACGGCCACCGCGCGGGCGAGGACCTCGGCGTAGGCGGCCGCGTCGCCGGGGACGCCGCGGCGGAGGCGCGCCACGAGATCGGGGTCGCCGACGCGACCCGCCTTGTAGACCTCGGCCAGCCCCGCCACGCGATCGCGGTCGTCGAGCGTGTCCAGGAACGCGACGTCCGCGAGGACGAGGGCCGGCGGATGAAACGTCCCGAGCAGGTTCTTGCCGCGCGGGTGGTTTACCGCCACCTTCCCGCCCACCGCGGCGTCCGCCATCCCGACCACCGTGGTCGGCACGGCGACCCACGGGAGGCCGCGTCGCACGGTGGCCGCGGCGAACCCGGCGGCGTCGAGCACCGCGCCGCCCCCCACCACGATCACCGGCTCGTCCCGTCTGAGGTCGAGCAGCGCGTCCTGCAACTCGGCGAGCACCGTGCGCCGCTTGGCGGCCTCGCCCGCCGGCGCGAGCACGCGCAGCGCCGTGGGCCCGCCGGGCGGCGCCTCGATCGGCCAAAGGGCGTCCACCGTGCGGTCGATCACGAGGCCCACGCGCTCCGCACGCGGCCAGCGCGACCGGACCTCGCCGAAGAGGCCGCCCAGGACGCCCGCGCCGAGGACCACGTCCGTGTCCCGGCCCGCGAGGCGGACGCGGTCGCGGCGGACGGTCGCGGCCTCGGTCACGGGCCCGCGCCCTCCCCGGACGGCGGCTCGTCGGCCGGCGGCGCCTGGACGGAGCCCGGCGCGATCGCCTCGCCGGCCGCCGCCTCCTTCGCGTGCGCGCGGATGCGCCGCCTCAGACCCGTCCGGTAGGCGTCCATCCGTGCGGCCTCCCGCCGCTCGCCGCGGATCAGGACGAAGTAGAAGAGGACCGCGAGCACGAGGATCCCCGCGCTGATGAACCAGATCAGCGAGCGGTACACGGAGGGCGGCGGATTGAAAAGGCGCGCGTCCACCACGATGAAGAGCGGCATCGTCAGGATCACCGTGTCGCCCTGCTCGTTCACGTGGGGCGTCTCGTACGTGTAGTTCTTGAGGAAGTACCCGTAGATCTCGACGTGCTGCTCGGGGTTTCCGGTGAGCCCGTGATAGGCCGAGAACGGGAACGCGGAGATGGTCCGGATGACCTTGTTCCCGTAGTTGTCGCTGTAGAGGTCCAGGA
This sequence comes from uncultured Planctomycetota bacterium, assembly GCA_963752285.1. Taxonomy (GTDB): domain Bacteria; phylum Planctomycetota; class PLA2; order PLA2; family JAEUHO01; genus CAVVXN01. Next base: position 453,260 of record CAVVXN010000002.1, on the reverse strand, counting down.
TGTCGAGCTCGTTGACGCCCCAGGAGCTGCCGAGGCGAGGGGTCGTGGTCCAGCCCTGGTGGATCACGTCCGCCACGAGCCCGCGCGTCCGCCAGAGCTTGCCGCGCGCCTCCTTCGTGAAGGGTCGCGGTACGTCCGAGGACGTCTCGGAGACCTCCTTCGACCAGCGGTCGAAGACGTCCTGGTCCCACATCTCGGCGTGGAGCTTGCCGTCGCGGATGTCCTTCGCGATCGCGTCGTGCCCCTGGCGGCGCGCCCAGGCGATCATCTGGAAGAGGGCCGACTCGGAGATGCGCTGCGTGTCGCCGAGGAAACGGTCCTTCACCTCGCTCCAGTCGGCAGCGCCGGGGTCGGAGATGGGCGCCTCGGGCAGGAAGACCTTCTTGAACGCCGCGCCCGAAGGCGTGGCGACGAGGACCGGCGCCGCCTTCCTCAGGATCTGACCGGCGAACGTGCCCGTGCGTCGCTGCAGGTAGATGCCGCGCGCGATGACCCGGTCGCCGACCTCGAGGTACTCCGTCGTGTTCGCGATGGCGTCCTCGGGACGCCCCTGGTTCGGGTCGGAGGCGAACGCGGTCGTGAGGGCGAGAACCCGCTGTCCGTCCGCGCCGTCGAGGACGACGACCCAGAGCAGGGATCCCTCGCCCCGGACCTCCGCCGTCATGGCGTCGATCGTGCCCTCGACCTCGAAGACCCGCCCGCGGGCCTCCGCGAAGGGCAGCTTGGCGAGCTCGCCGGTCTCGATGCGCTCGCCGAACGCCGAGTAGTCGCGGCGGCCCATCTCGACGACGTCGTCGAGCGCCGGCGACCAGCGCGCGTGTGCCACGTCGTCGTCGGCGGCGGGGATCTTCGTGACGTCGATGCGCTCCGGCGGTTGCGGAGCCTGGTCGGGAGACAGGGCCGCGATGGGGAGCTTGTCGCTCCCCCACTTGGTCCTGCTGAGCTGCGTCGCGCCCAGGATCACGGCGGCCAGGACGAGCATTCCCGCCAGGTACGACCACATCCGGGCCTGTGAGGTCGCGGTAGACTGCCGCTCCGTCGGTTGGGGTTCGAGCATGGTTCGAAGTCTCGAGGGGCGGGTGCGGCGGGCCGCCGGCCAGGATAGCACGCGGCCCGCCACCGACCGGCGCCCGTGAGCGCGCGCCTGCCCGAGTCGATCGAGGACCGGGACGACCTCGAGGCCCTCCTCGCGCGCGCCACGAACTGGGAGGAACGGCGCGTCGTACCTCCCGATCGGCCGCCGTGGCGTCTCGACCGTGTCCACGAGATGCTCACCTCGATCGGCGACCCCCACCTCGGGGTCGAGACGGTGCACGTCGCGGGCAGCAAGGGCAAGGGTTCGGTGGTACGCATGGTCGCCGTCGCGCTCCAGCGCGCGGGACGCGGTCCCGTCGGGCTCTACACCTCGCCCCACCTCGCGGACCTGACCGAGCGCGTAGCGGTGGACGGCGTCCCGACGACGGAAGCCGAGTGGGCCGAGGCGGCGACCGCGCTCCTACCGCACGTCGCGCGGACGCTCGACAGCCAGACCGCGCCGACCTTCTTCGAGCTCGTGACCGGGATCGCGTGGTGGATCTTCCGCGAACGCGGCTGCCGGAGCGTCGTGCTGGAGACCGGCCTCGGCGGTCGTCTCGACGCGACGAACGCGTGCGCGCCCCGCGTGACGGGCATCACGTCGATCGAGCGCGAGCACACCGAGATCCTCGGCGACCGGATCGAGCAGATCGCGGCGGAGAAGGCGGGCATCCTGAAGGCGGGCGTCCGGGCCGCGACGTCGGCGCGCGGCGTCGCGCTCGAGGTGATCGAGGCGCGCGCGGTCGAGGTCGGCGCGCCGCTCGAGGTGGTGGGTCGGGACGTCCGCGTCGGCTCGTCGGTGACGTCCCCCGGTCCCGTGACGCGCGTGCGTCTCGAGGCCGCGGACGCCACGGTGGACCTCGCGCTGCCGATCGCGGGCGCGCACCAGGGCGAGAACGCGGCGCTCGCCTTCCTCCTGGCGCGGGCCGTGGGCGTACCGACCACGACCTTCGTGGAGGCGATGTCGGCGATCACGCTCCCCGGCGTGCTGGAGCCGCTCCCCGGCCGGGCCGGCGCGCCTCTCGTGGTGGCCGACGGCGCGCACACGCCGGCTTCGTCGCGCGCGACGGCGGAAGCAGTCCGCGCGGCGTGGCCCGGGAGGCGGCGCGTACTCGTGACCGCGCTCCTCCAGGGCAAGGACGCGGAGGGCGTGCTCGGCCCGCTCCTGGAGGGCGCGTTCGCCGTGGTCGCGACCACGCTCGAGACGCCGCGCGCGCGGTCGGCCGAGGAGGTCGCGGCCGTGTGCCGGCGCCGGACCGACGTCCCCGTCGAGACGGCGCCCGACGTCGGGTCGGCGCTCGCCCGCGCGCGCGACCTCGCAGGTCCCGACGGTCTCGTCCTCGCGAGCGGCAGCGTGCGCCTCGCCGGGCGCGTCCGCGCGATCGAGACGTGACGCGGGAGGGGACGCGTCGTCAGACGGGGTCGAGGGCCGTCACGATTCGGACGTACGAGGCGTAGCGCGACGCGGCGACGCGACCCGACGAGACCGCCTCGCCCACCGCGCAGCCCGGCTCCTCCAGGTGCAGGCAGTCGGGGTACCGGCAGCCGGTCGCCACCGCGGCGAGGTCGCGGAACAGCCAGGGCACGTCGCGTCGCGGGATCCCGAAGAGGCCGAACTCGCGCACGCCCGCCGTGTCCACGACCGCGCCGCCGTCGTACGGGACCCACACCGCCGCCGTCGTCGTGTGGCGCCCCCGCCGCGTCGTCTCGTTCACATCGCCCACCCGGAGGCCCAGCCCGGGCCGGAGCGCGTTCAAGAGCGACGACTTGCCGACGCCGCTGTGGCCGCAGACCACGGTCCTCCGACCGCGAAGCGTGGCGTCCAGCGCCTCGAGGCCGACGCCGGTCCTCGCGCTCGTCCCGAGGACCCCGTAGCCGAGCGCGCGGTACGTCCCGATCACCTCCGGCTCGCGCGCGACGAGGTCCATCTTGTTGACGACGACGATCCCCTGGAGATCGCTGAACTCGACGACGGCGAGGATCCGGTCCACGAGACCGGGGTTGAAGTCCGGATCCGAGGCGGAGCCGACGATCAACACCTGGTCCACGTTCGCCGCGACCACGTGCTCCAGGTGCGCTCGCCCCACGGCGGGGCGCGACAGGGTGCTCGTGCGCGCGTGGATCCCGACGACCGCGCCCCGGTCGTCCGACGAGCGGATCACGTCCACGACGTCGCCGACCGCGAGGGGCGAGATTTGACCGCGCCGGTCCCGGAGATGGATCGTCCCGCGCACCCCGCACCAGAGTGCGCGGCCGTCGTCGGAGAGGCCCGGGAGCGGCACGTCGAGATGGACGAGACACCCGCGCGCGTCGAGGCGGACGACCCTCGCGGTGAGAACACCCGCGGCCTCCGTGCCGGCCGCCGGGGTCACGCGCGCCTCCGCGCGAGGTGCGCCAGCGCGATGCCCGCGGCCACCGCGGCGTTGAGCGAGTCCACGCCTTCGGCGATCGGGATCCCCAGGCGCCGCGAGGCCGCGCGCCGCTCGGCGTCGGAGAGCCCCTGGCCCTCGGCGCCGATCGCGACCACCAGCCGGGCGGGGGCCCGGTCCACCCGGAGGAGGTCGTCGCCCCCGCGTTCCAGGACCCACACGGGCACGCCCGCGTCGGCGAACGCGCGGGCGGCGTCGGCCCCCTCGGCCCGCGCGAAGGGCACGCGGAGCGCGAGACCCGCGGACGCGCGGAGCGCCTTCGCGCCGAGCGGATCGGCCGTCCCGCCGCCCACGACGAGCCCTTCCGCGCCGAACGCGGCCGCCACGCGGACGATTGCGCCGACGTTCCCCGGGTCCTGCACGCCGTCGAGCCAGACCAGGTGGCCCGCGCGTGCGACGACCTCCGCGAGCGGCCGGGCCACGTCGGACACGAGCGCGAGCACGCCCTGGGGCGTGACCGTCCCCGCCACCTGCTCGATGTCGCGGCGCGGCGCGACGCCGACCTCGAGGCCCACGCGTCCCGCGGCGGCGCGAATCGTGCCCAGCGCGACGTCTTCGAGATCGCTCGCGACCCACACCTCTCGCACGACGCCGGCCGCGAGGGCGTCGTGGACCGCGCGGGGTCCCTCGAGGACGCGGAGCGGCTCGTCGGCCTGCCCCCGCGCGATGCGCCGAAGGCGCGTGCGGAGCGCGCGCGTCCACGTCACGAGCGCGCTCCGGCCATCCCCGCGAGGGCGTCCACCGCGGCGGCGAGGTCGGCGGGCAAGGGGCTCTCGATCACGAGCCGCGCGCCCGTGACCGGGTGGTCGAGCTCGATCCGGTGCGCGTGGAGCGCGAGTCGCTCCAGGATCACGCGGTCGTCCCTCACGTCCACGCGCGGGTCGGCGTCCGAGAGGAGCAGCGGACGCAGGTCTCCGTAGAGATGGTCGCAGACGATCGGATGGCCGAGGTGCGCGAGGTGCACGCGAATCTGGTGGGTCCGGCCCGTCCGCGGTTCGAGGCGCAGCAGGGCGTGCCGCGAGAACGCGCGCTCGACGTGCCAGCGCGTGCGCGCGGCCTGGCCGTCGGGTCGGACCTTCATCGCGAGCTGCGTCCCGCCCTCGGGATCGGGACCGAGGGGCGCGTCGATCGACCCCTGCCTCTCCCGCGGCACGCCGGAGACGATCGCGAGGTACGTCTTCTCGACGCGCCGTTCCGTGAAGGCATCCGTCACGAGCGCGTCCACGGGGCGGTTCTTCACGACCAGCACGACCCCGCTCGTGTCACGGTCGATGCGGTGGCCCAGACGCGGCACGACGTCCCGGGCCGGGTCGTCGGAACGGTACCGCGCGTGCAGCTTGTTGATGAGCGTCCCGTGGCGCGTGCGGCCCGCCGGGTGCACGGTCATGCCGCTCGGCTTGTCCACGGCGGCGAGGTGCTCGTCCTCGTAGAGGAAGCGAAGGCCGTCGGCCGACTCGCGGGACGGCGCGGCGGGGTCCACGGGCAGACGCACCACGACGGTCTGGCCGCGCCGCGGCCGGGTCGCGGGCTTCGCCGGGCGGTCGTCCACGCGGACCTCGCCCCGCGCGATCATGCCCTGGTAGTGCGTCCGGCTGCGCCAGGGGTAGTGGGCGGAGAGGAGGGCGTCGAGCCGACGTCCCGCCTCGACGGCGTCCACGACGAACGTGAACGCCTGGAGGGGGCGCGAGAGGTCGGCGTACGTCCGTTCCAGCCACGGCATCGCCCACATTGTGCCCGCAAGACCGGCGCCGAACGGACATTCGCCGTCGGGCCGCGCCCCGGCGCGGCCCGCTCGTCACGAGTCCATGGTGGCCCAGAGCCCGAGCCCGACGCTCCCGAACGCGACCACCGGGAACCAGGCGAGGAACACCGCATTGAGCGACCCGCTCGCCGCCAGGCTCTCGGCGAGGAAGCTGGTCGCGTAGTAGACGGCGCCCGTCGCGAGGACGGCGATCGTGCCCGGGATCGCGCTCCGCCGCCCGAGGCCCAGGCAGAACGGCAGGCCGAACAGGAGGAGCACCAACGGCACGAAGGCGCGCGCGAAGAGCTGGTTGTGGAGCATCACGATGCGCGGGTTGTCGGGGTCGGCCCGGACGAGCTCCCCCGTCTCGTGGGTCGAGAGGCCGAGGGCGGCGTCCTTGAGCGTGTTCACCTCGAAGAGGTCGAGATCGGTCTCGAGGGGCACCGGCTCCGTGACCGGGATGCGGACGCGTTGCGGGTCCCCGCCGCCGGGCGGCAGTACGTACCGCGTGCCCTCCCCCTCCGCGATCCACCGGCCCGCGGGATCCCACTTGAGCGCGGGGTACGCGCGGACCTCGTCGATCCGGCCCTCGGGGCTTCGGAAGACGAGGATCGCGCCCTCGAGCCGGAGGTCGTTCGTGTCGAAGGCCGCCACGGAGAGCCGCGCGCCGCCCGGGTCGTCGAAGTGCGGGACCTCGGTGTCGCGGCCCGGATCGGACTCGTTGATCAGCCGCTCGAGCGCGAGGTTCCGGCGGTTCAGCCGCGGGGCGATCGTCTCCTGCATGAGGAAGAGCGCGCCCCCGATCGCCGCGCCGGCCACGAGGATCGGGAGGGTCAGCCGGCGCGTGGAGACGCCGGCGGTGACGACGGGCGCGAGCTCGTTGTGACGGGTAAGGCGCGTCAACGCGAACGCGGCGGCGAGCACGGCCGCGAGCGGGACGATCTGCATCCAGAGGAACGGGACGAGCGTCGCGTAGTACTCGGCGAGGATCGCGAGCGGCCGGTAGCCGAGGTCGCGAAGGGGCTGCCAGTGCCGGACGAGCCGCGCGAGGCGGTCGGACATGTGGATCACGATCACGATGACCGTGAAGAACACGAGCACCGCGCCGAACGCGCTCCAGAACGCGCGCAGCACGTACCGGTCGTGGCGGCGGACGCCGATCATCGCCGGAACGCCGCGACGAGGAGACCGAGCCCCAGGGCGCCGAGCAGCAGGTCGGCCGACCACATCGCCACCCACTCCGACATCGGGCCGATGCCGCCGGTCGAGTACGCCGCGAGGTAGACCGGGAAGTACAGGAGCACGGGCGGCAGGAAGCAGAGCAGGAAGTCGCGCACGCGCCGGCCGGTTGGAGGCAGGAGCAGGGCCATCGCGATGGCGAAGAGGCCGAGGACGAACGGCGCGAGGCCGACCGCGAGCCGTCCGTGGTAGGCCTTGCGAATGCGGTGCAACGAGCCCCGCCACACGCCGCCCTGCGCCTCGGCGTACGCGAGCTCGGGGAGGTCCATGTCGCGCGGCCGCTCGAGGAATCGTCGCGTCCCGAAGAACTCGTTGAAGAGCACGCTCGCGCCGACGCGTTCGACCTGCCCCATCTGGAGCGTGCACACGTTCTGCACGTCCACCTGGGTCTCCCCGCTCGACGTGGCACGGAGCACCGTGGCGTCCTCGAAGAGGAACTCGAGGGCGTCCTGGCCCTCGCCCTCGGCGAGGCTGCTGATCGTGACCTTGTGGGCGAGCACCTTGATCTCGAGCTGCCCGTCGCCGCGCCGGCGGTCGAGCTCCACGTCCCAGAACGCCCCGTCGCGGTACCTGGAAAACGAGAAGCGGCCGTTGTTCAAGGCGACGGTCCGGTCCACGTTCCGAAGCGAGGTCAGGAACACGGGGAGGTAGCGGCGGACCCCCGCGCGGAGGTCGCGCTGCGCCTCCGGGACCTCGTACACGTTCAAGGCCACCGTCACGACGGACAGGATCGCGCCCACCGCGATCACGGGCATGGCGACCACCCCGAGGTGGAGGCCGGCGGCCCGGAGGGCCATGATCTCGTGGTCGGCGACCATGCGCCCGAGCACGAGCGTCACGGACGCGAGCCACGCGAACGGAATGCTGAACGAGAGCGAGAGGGGAAGCATGCTCGGCAGGAGCTCGAGCATGAGGTCGAGCCCCGCGCCCTGGCCCTTGGCGAAGAGCCGAAGCGTGATCCCGGCGAAGATGACGGTCGTCACGACGCCGAGCACGCCGAGGAAGATGAAGGCGATCTCCCCCAGGAGCGCGCGCTGGAACCTGAGCATCGCCTTGGGCTACGGCTCCCTTCCCCCGCGGGGGGTAGGATACGCGGCCCCGCATGGATTGGTGGGCACCTGGTTGGGAGGCGGTGGGACGCCGGCTCGAGTCGGGCTTCACGGCCGCGACGTGGCCCGAGGCGCCGCCGCCGTTCACGCCCCTCGCGCGCGCGCGGCCGATGCGCGCCGTGGTCGGCGGCCGCCCCGAGGGCGCGCCGTCGGCGGTCGTCGTCAAGTGGAGCCGGCCGGTCACGCGGGGCGACCGCCTCCGCCGGCGGCTCTCCGGCGGGAAGGGCCCGCGCGAGGGGAGGCTCCTCGTGCGGCTCGCCGCCGCCGGCCTCCCCGTTCCGCGCGCGCTCGGGTGGACGGACGAGGGCGCGGACCTCCTCGCGACGGAGGCCGTGGAGGGTCTTCGTCCGCTCCCCCCCTGGCGCGACGCGCCGCCGCGCCTCGCGGCGCGCGTGGGCGACCTCCTGGGTCGCGCGGTCGCCGTCGGGCTCGAACACCGCGACCTCACGGGGAAGAACCTCGGCCTCGTCGGCGAGGACCCCTGGCTCGTGGACGTGGGAGGTGCGCGCGTGGACCGCGCGACGCGCGTCTCGGCCGTCCGCCTCCGCGCACGTCTCCTCCGGACGCTCGCCCGCGCGCGGCACGCGGTGTTCGGCGAGGCGTCGCGTACACAGCGGCTCCGCGCGCTCCTCGCGTGCCTCGTCGCCGCGGAAGGCGGCGCGCCGCGGAGCCGCTGGGCGCCGCTCGCCGTCGAGGTCGAACGACGCGCCCGCCAGGTCGCGCGCGCGTACCGGCGACGGCGCGACCGGCGGGCGACCCGGAGCGGCCTGCACTACGAGGTGTTCACGCCGCCCGGCGGCGGCCGCGCGGTACGGCGCCGCGAGACGCCCGAGGCGTGGCGCGCGCTCGCGGGGACGATCGCCGCCGCGGACCCCGCGGACGCGCGCGCACTGAAGGGCGACGGCCGCGTGGTCCTCGCGCGCCTCCCGGGCACCGACCCGGTCGTGCTCAAGCGATGGCGGCCCGTCCTGCGGGGGCGAACGCCACGGTCGATCCGCACGTTCCGCCTGGCCGTCGCACTGGATCACCGCGGGGTCGCGGTGCCGCGTGCGCTCCTCGCGGTCTCGGGCCCGGACCGCGCGGGCGTGCTCGTCTCCGAGCACGTGGACGCGCCCGACCTCCACCGCTTCGCGAACGCGACGGACGGGCCCGGCCTCGACGGGCTCTCGCCCGGCGAACGCCGCGCGCTCGCCCGGGCGCTGGGGAGGTTCCTCCGCCGTCTCCACGACGCGGACGTCCGCCACCGCGACCTCAAGGCCCCGAACCTCCTCGTGCGCGCCGGGTCGGGGGCGACGCCCGCGTTCTGGGTCACCGACCTCGACGGGGCCCGCGTCGTCCGGCGGGGCGTCGGCTGGCGGCGGCGCGCCCGCGACCTCGCGCGGCTCGACGCGAGCCTCGCCGCCGGCTCGACCGACCGGGCGCGCGTGCTCCGGGCGTACCTCGGCCTCCACCCCCGGCTCGACGTGGACCGACGGCGTTTCGTCGCCCGGATCCGGCGCTTCGTGGAGCACAAGCGCGGACCTTCCGGGCGACCCCGCTGAGCGGGAGCGAGAATCGGCGCATGAACACGTCCCGGACCTGCGCGGTGGTGTCGGCGCGTCTCGACCTCGGGGCGGGACGACGCGGCGTGGACATGGGCCCCTCCGCGATCCGCATCGCCGGGCTCGGGGCCGCCCTGTCGGACATCGGCTGGCGCGTGCTCGACCGCGGGTCGATCGAGGCGCCCGACGCGGAGTCCACGGACGTCGGCCGGCCGGACGCGCGCTACCTCCCCCAGATCGCCGCGGTCTGTCGTGGACTCATGGCGACGGTCGGCGCGTCGATGGCGGAGGGCGCGGTGCCGGTCTGCCTCGGGGGCGACCACTCGGTGGCGATGGGGAGCGTGGCCGCCGCGGCCGCCCACCACCACGCGCGGGGCGAGCCGATCGGCCTCGTGTGGGTGGACGCGCACACCGACATGAACGTGCCCGAGACCTCGCCCAGCGGCAACGTCCACGGGATGCCGCTCGCACACCTGCTCGGCTACGGCATCCCCGAGCTCGCCTCGCTCGCCGGCGAGACGCCGGCCGTGGAGGGCCGCCACGTGGCCGTCGTCGGCGTGCGCGACGTGGACCGCGCCGAGCGCGACCTCGTCCGCCGGAGCGGCGTGCGCGTGATCACGATGGCCGAGATCGACCGGTCGGGGATGGCCGCCGCGGTGGAGGAGGCGATCCGCGTCGCCACCACCGACACGGCGGGCGTCTGGCTCTCCTTCGACCTCGACGGCGTGGACCCGAGCGTGGCACCCGGCGTCGGGACGCCGATCCCCGGCGGGCTCACGTACCGCGAGGCCCATCTCTGCTGCGAGGAGGTTGCACGCACCGGACGCCTACTCGGGCTCGACATGGTCGAGCTGAACCCGGTCGTGGACGTGTCGAACCGGACCGGCGCCCTCGCCGTCGAGCTCGTCGCGAGCGCGATGGGGAAGACGATCCTGTAGGATGGGCGGCCCACGCCTCGCCGCGCGACGTACGGTCCCCGACTCAGTGGATCCGGTCGAGCTCCGCCTGCGCCTGTCGCGTGAGGCTCTCGATCCCGTACAGGTCGATCATCGCGTCCAGACGGCCTCGCGCCTCGTTCATGCGGCCGCCCGCCTCGAGTCGCTTCACCTCCGCCATGTCCTGTGCGAACGCCGACTCGGCCTCCGTCTGGAGACCGAGCAGCGCGCGGTCCACCTTCTCGGAGAAGGCCTTCGCGAGGTCGGGCTTCAGCAGCAGGGCCTGGATCCGCGCCTCGCGCTCGAGGCCCGCGTAGGCCTCGCCGAACCGCTGGCCCGCGGCGAGGTGCCTCGCCTTGTCGTTCGCCGCCTCGAAGGCCTTGTCCGCCGCCGTGGCGTCCGAGCTCGAGAAGTCGCGGAGCAGCCGCTTGAACGTCATCCAGGGCTCGCCCGGCTTGCCCAGGAGGTCGGTGACGGGCCGGGTGTCCCGGTACTCGTTCAAGAACCACGCGAGGCTCTTCGCGATCTGCTCGTCCGGGAGCTGCTTCTCGCGGGGCGGGGTGAAGGCCGTCGTGATGGTGTGGTCCGTGACGTTCTGACGGAGCCAGGCCTCGGCCTTGTCGCTCTCGGCGTTCCGCTGCTCGAGCTCGAGCATCTTCTCCCACTTGGGGATGCTCGTCTCGATGCGCCAGTAGCCATCCTCGCCCTTCACGCCGTTCCGCTTCGCATAGTCGATCGCGCGCTGGACGTCGTGTTGGTCCTCGACCATCGTGGTCGCCTTCTGCCAGACCTCGAGGTTCACGCTCTTGCTCGGGTTCATCGCCACGAACATGACGACCAGGAACGCGGCGGCGCCGAGCCCGCCGAGGATCCAGATCGACGCCGAGCGCGAGGACCGCCCCGGCGCGCGCCCGGGGCGCTCGTCGTACTCGTCGTACGGGGGCTCGCCGCGTCCGCCGCGCGCGGCCGCGCGCGCACGGGGCGCGCCCGAGCGTACCGGCCCGGAGGCGCGCGACACCGGAGCGGGACGCGGCGCGGGCGGCGCAGCCGGGGGCGGCGCGGCGGGCGGCGCGGGGCGGCGCGACGGCGCGGCCGGGCGCGCGGCGGACGGGCGCGGCGCGGACGCCGGCCGCGGGGCGGGCGGGGGCGCGGTTCGCGCGGCGGGGACGGGCGGCGGCAACGCGACCGGAGCCGGAGACGCGACGGGCGGCACGGGCGGCGCGACGGCGGGCGCCGCCGGGACGGGCTGGACCGGCGCGACGGGCGCCGCGGGCGCGTCGAACCGGACGGTCGCCTGGCCGACCGAGAGCGCGTCGCCCGCGAGGAGCCATCGCTGGTTCCGGTACCGCCCGTTCACGCGCGTGCCGTTCTTGCTCTCCAGGTCCACGTACTTCCAGCGGCCGTGGACCTTCTTGATCACGCCGTGCACCTTGCTCGCCCGAGGGTCGCGCACCTGCACCTGGTTCGCCGCCCCGCGCCCCACCTGGACCTCGTCCTCCAGGATCTCGTAGATCGACGTCGCGCCGTCTTCGGCGATGTACAGCTTCGGCACCGTTCACTTCCTCGTTCGTGGGTCGGCCCGGGTCGGGCGGAAACCGCCCATCATCGGCCAGGACGCCGCGGCCCGCCAGCGCCGCCCGCGGAACGGCCCGCGTCGCCGGGCGGCGGGCGCTCCGCGTCGGCGGGGATCTCGGGGGGCGCACCGCCCCCCACGCCGAAGTTCTGCGTCCACAGCCGACCGGAGACGCCGACGCCCTGGTCGGTCCAGCCGCTCAGGATGTTCCGGTGGTGACCGCTCGAGTGGACCCACATGTCGTGGGCCTGCTGGCCGTTCGACGGCCCCGTCGCGATGTTCTCGGAGGCGCCGCCGCCCTCGTAGCCCGCCGCCTGGATCCGGTCGAAGGGCGAGGTGGACGGCGCACCCGTCGCGGGGTCGGGCGGCGCGTAGTGCGCGAAGTAGCCGCGCCGGTCCATGTCGATGCTGTGACCCCGCGCGGAGCGCACGAGGCGATCGTCGATGCGCACCGCGTAGAGCGGCAGCGTGGCCTCGATGCGCCCCTCGTCGAGGATCTTCTGGACGTTCTTCTCGTCGATCGCGTCGTAGAGACCCGGACCCGGCCTGACGGTCGCCGTGAAGCCCATCAGGGCCCGGTACTCGTTCGTGATGCGCGTCTGCTCACGCTCGGCGGCGGTGGCCTCTGCCACGCGGGCCGGGTTGTAGACGTCCATCACCCAGCGGTTGTAGGCGAGCAGCGCGCGTTCGGCGTCGTCCTTCCAGAACTCGTGGATCGTGATCGGCGTGTCGGTCACGTAGTCCGAGATCGGCTTCATCCGGGCCTCGAGATCGGAGACGTCGTCGCCCTCCGCGCGGAGCTCACCGAGGGTCCGGTCCCAGTCGTCGAGCAGCCGGCCGAACGCGTCCTTGCGGTGCAGCATGACCTTGAAGGGGTCGTCCCAGATCTCCCGGGCCGCGGCGACGCGGCGGTCGATCTCCTTCTGCACTTCCTGGTACGGGCGACTGGCCTTGTCGGCCGGGTAGGGGTAGTGCACCTCGTCGAAGATCGCGAGGAGGGCGTAGCGGCGGCGCTCGTCCAGCTGCGCGCGGAGCGCGCGAAGCTTCTCGAGCTTCTTCAATCCCGGGTCCTTCTCGACCCGCGCGAAGAGCCGCGTCGCGGTGTCCCGGAGCGCGGCGACGCGCTCGTCCCGGACCCGACGGGTGTACGTCTCCGGGTCGAGGATCTCTCCCTTGTAGACGCGGTACCCGTCCGCGGGCGGACGGGCGCGGCCGTAGAGGAACCGCGCGACGAGGTCGCCCGCCGCGGCGACCTCCTCTCCCTTCTCGAAGAGCGGGACCAGGACCTTCACGAGCTCGTCCTTCTTGCCGAGCGAAGCCGCGAGCACGCCGACGCCGAGGCGGTCGGCCGGCGTCGGCTGCGGAGGCGCGAGCACCTGCAGCAGGGCGTCGTCGGGGATCTCGGGCCAGGCGAGACGACGCGCCTCCGCCCCGACCGCGAACGTCACGCCGTCGGCGTCCGCGGCCGTGACCGTGGCGTGCGCGCTCCCGAGGCGCGCGTGGATCGGGCGGGGCCCCCCCGCGCGCGCGACGAGACCGTCCACGAGCGCGGTCAGGCGCGCGAGGTCGCCGGCCCGGCTCGTCCACTCGGCGGCGAGCCGTCCGCGCGGCGGCGCTTCCTCGACGAGCGCCCGGAACGCGTCCCCTGCGGCGGCCCAGTGCCGCTGGCGGGCGAGCTCGTCGGCGGCCGACGCCCGCGCGAGGACCTCGGGCGGGACCTCCGGCGTCTCGGCAGGCGCGGGGGTCGGCCCGGGCGGCGCCGTGGAGGGCGTCGGCCCCGTCGGCGTCCGCCGCCCGGTCATCCGGGTGTACCGCAGCGCGTCGGCGATGCGGTCGCCCTGCGGCGTGCCCTCGAGCCCCCGCCAGGCCTTGGCGAGGATGCGGCGGCGTTCCACCGGGTCGGTCGTCTTCTCGGCCTCCGCGATCGCGTTCGTCGAGAGCGCCTCGACCGCCGCCACCGCCTCGTCCGTCGCCGCCTCGTAGCGGGGCCGGTCCGCGGAGGAGACCGCGGGCCAGGCCTTCTCGAACGCGGCGAGGCGGCGCAGCGCGCCGGCCGGGTCCCCGGCGGCGATGCGGGAGCGAACGGTTCCGAGCACGGCGTCGAGCGCCGCGGCCTGGGCGGCCTCGTGCCGGCGGTCGAGGCCCTCGAGCGCGAGGGCCACCTGCCGCGCGAGGTCGTCGTCCTTCGGCAACCCCGACGCGAGGTCGATCAACGCGCCCCGGACCTCGCTCTCGGGCAGCCCGTAGAGGTCCTGCGTCAGGCCCACGAGGCGGGCCTGCCGGCGGGCCCGCTCCGCCTCGCGGGCGCGCACGGCCGCGAGGTACGCCTGGAGCTCGGCGGCCTCGGGACCGTCGGCGTGCTCCGCCAGGTACGCGCGCGCGCTGACCTCGAACGTGTCGGGCGCGAGGTCGAGGTTCTCGAGGACCTGGCGCAGGTCACGGCGCGCGTCGGCCCGCGCCCGGGCGTGCGCCGCCGCGGGGACGAGGAACGCGAACACCGCGGCGACGGCGGCGAGGCCCAGCGCGAGCACGACCGAAGCCCGCTCGAGGGCGCGCACGTCGAGGAGCGAGCGCGGCGCCGCCCCGCGCGGGGCGGGCTCCGCCGCCGCGGGCTCGACGTCCGCGGGCGCGTCGGTCGCAGGCGGGGCGGCGGACGGCGCGGCCACCGGCCTCAGATCGAGCGTCCCCCCGACGACCGGCCCGGCCCGACGCGGCGGCGGCGCGGTCTCGCGGACCGACAGGCGCGTTCCCCCGACCTCGAAGGTGTCGTCGAGACCCAGGTACGCGCGGAGGACGATCCGTCCCCCCACGCGCGTCCCGGCGTCCGACCCGAGGTCGCGCAGGACGAAGCCCCCGTCCTCCAGCGGGCGGAGGCGCGCGTGCCGCGCCGAGACGTCGGGGCCCGGGAGCGCGACGTCCGCGTCGGGCCCGCTCCCGATTACGACCGGGCGATCCTCCAGGAACACGCTCCGGGAGGAGCCGTCGGGCGCCTGGATCACGAGCACGGCCATGCGGGGGCCTCCAAGGGGGCACCGGGCGCAAACAAAGCCCGTGCCGGTCTGGCGCCGCCGGGAGGATCGACGCAACCCGTTGTCGGACCGCTGGTTCGGGCCAATCCGCCAAATCGGCCACGGGCGCGGCCGGGGCGAGGTGCAGCCGCGGGTGTCAACGAAACGTCCGACCGCGGGCGGCCGGCGGGGACCGAGGGGACCGCGGGGCCGTGCCTCAGGGCCGCTTCAGGTCCACGTGGTACGACTCGATCCGCGACTCCAGCGTGGGACGGCTGATCCCCAGGAGCCGCGCGGCGCTCGCCTTCCGACCCGACGTGCGGCGCAGCGCCTCGCGGACGAGTCGCTCCTCGAGCTGTGCCTGGGCCTCCTTCAGGATCTCCTTCAGCGGCTTTCGGCCGAGGTCCTCGACGGTCTCGGGGGCGTCGCGGGCGCGCCGGACGGCGGTCGAGAGCACGAGGGGGACGATCACCTTGTCCGAGAGGGCCGCCGCGCGGTGGATCTCGTTTCTCAGCTCCCGGACGTTCCCCGGCCAGTCGTGACGGACGAGGAGGTCCATCGCGTCCTCGCTGACGGGGAGGCGGTTCCCGGCGTTCGCCTGGCCGATCTCGTCCAGGAACCTCTCGACGAGGAGGGGGATGTCCTCGCGCCGATCGCGGAGCGGCGGCAGCTCGACGGTGATGACGTTCAGCCGGTAGAACAGGTCCTCGCGGAACCGACCCTCGGCGCAGAGCTTCCGCAGGTCCTGGTTGCTCGCGGCGAGGATCCTGACGTCCACGCGCACCGTACGTTCGCCGCCGACGGGCCGGATCTCCCCCTCCTGCAGCGCGCGGAGCAGCTTCTTCTGCATGCTCATGTCCATGTCCCCGATCTCGTCGAGGAACAGGGTGCCGCCGTTCGCCGTCTCGAAGAGGCCCTTCTTGTTGGCCGTGGCGCCGGTGAACGCGCCCTTCATGTAGCCGAAGAGCTCGCTCTCGAGGAGGGTCTCGGGGATCGCGGCGCAGTTCTCGCTCACGAACGCGCGGTTCTTGCGCGGTCCGTTGAAGTGGATCGCCCGCGCGACGAGCTCCTTCCCGGTGCCGCTCTCCCCCTGGATCAGGACCGGGACGTCGCTCTCCGTCACCTTGTCGAGGAGGTGGAAGAGCTCGCGCATGCGCCGGCTCGTGCCCACGATGTTCGAATAGGAGTACTTGAGCGGCGCGTCCTCCTGCTCTCGGAGCACGAAGCCCTTGACCTCCTGGAGCTCGGCGCTCGTGCGCGCGACGCGGTCGGCCAGGATGCGGTTCAGCTCTTCCACCTCGGCCTTCGCCTGCGCGAGGTCCTCGACGCGGGCGTCGTTCTCGGCGTGGAGCTCCGCGTTGCGGAGCGCGATCGCCGCCTGGTCGGCGAACATCCTGAGGAGCGGGAGCTGCGTGTCGTCGAAGGCGCCCCGCTCGAAGCGGTTGTCGAGGTAGATCAGGCCGATCGGGCCCTTCGGGCCGCGCACGGGCACGGTCAGGACCGAGCGGAGCTTCAGGCCCATGATGCTCTCGTTGCCCGAGAAGCGCTCGTCCTCCACCGCGTCCACGATGACCTGGGGGTCTCCGGTCTCGAGGGTGCGGCGCTGCACCGTGAGGCTCACCTTCGCCAGCGCGTCCTGCACGGCCTCGTGGTCGAAGTTCCGCGCGGCGACGACCTCGCGGGCCTCGGGCGCCTCGCCGGACAGGATGAAGAAGCCGCGTTCCGCGCCCGTCAGCTCGATGACCGTGTCGATGATGCGGTCGAAGATGGCCTGCGGGTCCCGCTCCTCGATCATCGCGGCGAGCACGCCCTGGAGCCGGCGCGTCGCCTCGATCTCCTCGGGTGTGGCGAGCCCGGTCGCGACGCCGTACGTGGACGCGCACGAGGCGAAGCGCCGCGCGGCGCGGCGCAGGCCCGCCGGGCCGAAGCGCTTGTGCACCTCGTCCACGACGCGCCCGACGCGTTTCAGCACCCCCTGGTCCTCGGAGACGTCCTCGAACCGGAGGCGCAGCCGGCCCACCTGGAGGCGGTCGCCGTCCTCGAGCAGGCGCTGCTTCACCAGCATCTCGTTCACGAACGTGCCGTTCCGGCTGTCGAGGTCGACGATCTTCCAGCCGCCGGCCGAGGGCTCGAAGCGGCAGTGCAGCGCCGAGAGGCTCCGGTCGTTCAGGCGGATGTCCGCCGTAGCCGCGCGCCCCAGGACCATCGGCGCGGCGCCCAGCCCGATCCGCTGCGGCTTGTCGCCGTCGATCAGGAGGAACGCGGTGGGCCTCGGCGGCGTCAAGCGGGGCGCTCCAGGCGGGCGTGCTTGAAGAGCATCTGTTTCCTTCCGTGCTCGTCGAACTCTACGGTCACGCGGACGTCCGGGCCGCTCCCGAGCACGTCCGTGAGGACGCCCTCGCCGAAGTAGGGATGGACCACGCGCTCGCCCGTCGCGAACGGGAACGATCCCTCGCGCACGACGTCTCCCTCGGGAGGGTAGCCGGGATCGGGCGGGAGATCCGTCGCGCGTTGGCCCCACTCGGGGTCGCCGAAGAGCGCGTACGACTCCATCCCCCGCTGCTCCCGGAGGCGCCGCGGCACGGCCTGGAGGAAGGGCGAGGGCCACCGGCGCTCCGACCCACGGAACGTGCCGCGCGTGGCGGCGTGGGTCACGGCGAGGCGCTCCTCGGCGCGGGTCATCGCCACGTAGAACAGTCGGCGCTCCTCCTCGCGCTCGACGGGCGTCTCGGAACGCGCGTGGGGAAAGTACCCGTCCTCGGCCCCGGCGACGACCACGCAGGGGAACTCCAGCCCCTTCGCGGCGTGGACGCTCATGAGCGATACGCGCCCCCCTCCTTCCTCGTACGCGTCCTGGTCGGCGACGAGCGCCGCGCGCTCGAGGAACGAGCGGAGGTCGCCCTCGGGCGCCTCCTTCTCGTACGCGTGCGCGTGCGCGACGAGGGCCTCGACGTTCGCGAGGCGGCTCGTCGAGATGTCGTCCTGTCGCGCGTCGGCCTCCAGCGCCGCGCGGTACCCCGAGCGCTCGGCCAGGGCCGCGAGGATCGGGTGGACCGGGGCGCGGGGCATCTTCCGCACCGCGTCGATCAGGCCGAGGAGGGCGGCCACGCCCTCCCGAGCGCGCTTGGGCAGGTTCACGCCCCCGGCCCGGAGGGTGGCGGTGTAGGACTGCCCGCGCTCGGCCGCCGCGAGGCGCATCCGCGCGAGGCTCGTCGCCCCGATGCCGCGGCGGGGCGCGTTCACCACCCGGACGAACGCGGCGTCGTCGTCGGGGTTCTCGACGAGCCGCGCGTACGCGAGCAGGTCCTTCACCTCGCGCCGCTGGAAGAACTCGACGCCGGCGACCACCACGTACGGGATGTCGCGGATCCGAAACGCCATCTCGATGGCCCGAGAGAGGGCGTTCACACGGTAGAAGACGGCCATGTCCTGGTAGCCGAAGCCCTCACCGCGCCACCTCTCGACGAGGTCGGCGATGCGGTCGGCCTCGTGCTCCGCCGTCGGCGACCCGATCTCCAGCAGGGGCGCGCCCGGCTCGCGTTCTGTGTAGAGCCGCTTCGCGTGACGCTGGACGTTCTCCGCGATCACGTGCTCGGCGGCCTCGAGGATGCGCGCGGTCGAGCGGTAGTTGCGCTCGAGCACCACGATCCGGGCGCCGGGAAAGTCCTGGTCGAACTCGAGGATGTTGCGCACCGCGGCGCCGCGCCACCGGTAGATGCTCTGGTCCGGGTCGCCCACGACGGTGAGGTTCCTCGCGGGCGAGAGTAGCGCGCCGAGCAGCTCCGCCTGAACCGGGTTCGTGTCCTGGTACTCGTCCACGAGCACGTGCGCGAAGCGACGGCGATAGCGGTCGCCGGCCTCCTCGTCCTCCTCGAGCAGGCGACGCGCCTCGAGCAAGAGGTCGTCGAAGTCGAGCACGTTCGCCGCGCGGGTGCGCGCGGCGTAGGCCCGCACCACCCGGTCGAAGGCCTCCTCGAGCGAGGGCGACGTGAGGTCGAGCGGCCGGGGGCCCGCCCCACGGTTCTTGCCGAGCGAGATCATCTCGGCCACCACCGCGGGCTTGAGCGCGGGCTCTCCCGGGGCGAGGTCGTGGATCAGGTCGCGGAGGAGACGACGCTGGTCGTCCCGGTCGAGGATCGTGAACTCGGGGTCGATCCCGATCGCGGTCCCGGACACCCGGAGGACGTGGGCGGCGAACGCGTGGAAGGTCCCCGCCCACGCGTCGGCGCCCGCCCGGAGGGCCTGCAGGCGCTCGCGAAGGACCCCGGCCGCCTTGTTCGTGAACGTGATGGCCAGGAGCGCGCGGCCCGGGAGCCCGCCCTCGACGAGCCAGGCCACGCGCCGGGTGAGGACCCGCGTCTTGCCGGTCCCCGCCCCCGCGACGACCAGGAGGGGGCCGCCGTGATGGGTCACCGCCTCGCGCTGCGAGGGGTTCAGGTCCTCGAGGAGGTGCCCGCGATCCGGGCCGGAGGCGGGAAACGACATGGGCCGCCCGATTGTACGGCCTCCGGGACCCCGCCCGCGCCCCGGGCGGTCCGCGCGGTCGTTGGCCCGACCCGCGATCGCCCGTACCATGCCCCGCTTCCTCGGAGAGAACCGCCATGGCTCGCGTCTGCCAGTACAGCCAGAAGAGGACCCGGGCCGGGCGCCAGTACACCACGCGCGGTCTCGCCAAGTCCAAGGGCGGCGTCGGCAAGAAGATCACCGGCAAGACGAACCGCACCTTCAAGCCGAACGTCCAGAAGGTCCGCGCCCTGATCGACGGGCGGGTGGTCCGCGTGAAGGTCGCCGCGAAGCTCCTCCGCCGGGGCGTGGTCGAGAAGCCCCTGCCGCGCCCGACCGAGGGCGTCTAGCCGGCCGCGGGTCCGCCCTCGGCTCTCCCGCCGCGCCCCTCGGGCCGAAGCCCGTCGGCGCGGGGCGAGCGTCCGTTCCGCGACGAGCTCGACCCGGTCGCGCCGCAGGAACGAGGCGAGCGCGTACGCCCGGACCACGCCGCTCCGGCCCGCGCCGATCGCCGGCGTCGGGAGATCGAAGCCAGCGGTCCGCGTGGCGATCGCCTGCGTACCGGGCTTGCGATCGCATTCCCCGGGCGTGCCGGCACCGGGTAGGCTGGGCACGCGGAGTGCACATCCCCCGCGAACGTCCACGAGGACGAGCACCGGGCGTTCGTTCCACCGCACGGGAGCTGGCTCCTTGAGCCCCACCGTCACGTTCGATCCTGCCTCCGTCCTCGATGCCTACAGGGCGTCCGGCGGCCAGACGCTGGCGCCCATCCCCGGGACCCACGAGCTGCTCGTGTTGGCCTACGAGGCCAGCCTGCTCCGCGAAGAGGGCCGAGCGGTCCGAGGAACCTACGTGCTCGTTCCAGAAGAGCTCGCCGTGAACATGCTGCTGCGCTTTTCTCCCGCTCCGCTCCTGGGAACGCAGTGGATGCGAAAGCTGGGCGTTGGATTCGCCCGCGACCGTACAGCGGTCGTCGTGACCTGGAACGAAGACAGCCTTTGGGCGCACAGTGTGTTCGCTCTCGAGGAGAACTCGTTCGCCCCGGTCGTATCCCAGGAGCAGGTGTGCACCGTGGAGGTGCATGACGCCGCGGTTCTCACGTACCGCCGCGGTGTGACGGAGGTGCACTTCATACGCGGCCGTTGTGCACAGCGGACCATCCAAGCCGGGATCCTCGATCTGCTCCCGGGCGACCTTCTCGATGGGGTCGAGGGGGAACTCGTAGGGGAGGTGCTGCGGACCTTCCCTGGGGAAGGTCCCGGCGACCGAGAGGCGACGGCCCGAGAAGCCGTGCGATCGATGCCGGAGGTTGGCGCCCGGCAGGTGAGCGAGATGCTGTTCAAGGCGTCTGCGAACTGCGTGCGCGACGGCGTCGGCATCGGACTCTTGCTGCTCTCCGGGCAGTCCTCGGCGCTGGACGCGCTGGATCTCGCCTCCGGCGTGGCGCGACTCGAAGAGTGTGGTCAGGGTGCGTTCCCCTGGTCGGCGCCCCTCAGGAAGAGCATCGCCTGGGAGATCGCGCACTCCGGGGAGCGAGTCCCAAGACCCCGACCGGAACGCATCGAGAAGGCGCTGGCTCTGCAGGCACACCGGCTTGCCGACCTGGCGCGCATCGATGGCGCCGTGATCGTGACGCCCCTTCTGGCGCCCCTGGCCGTGGGCGCGAAGCTCACCGTTTGCAGGGAGGACATCTCCAGACTTCCCGAGGAACTGGGGGCGATCCTGGAGCGCCGTGGGACCAGGCACCGGTCGCTCGCAGCCATCGTTGCCGCGCTACCGGGCTCCGTGGGCCTCGTCGTCTCGTCGGATGGGGAGTTCTTCGTGATCTCCAACTGCGCCCGGCGGGGTCTGCGATGGAGGGCGGCGCAACGCTAGTCCGACCGCGCCACGTCTTGTGACACGCCCGAACACGCTCGCGCGCCGTTGGATGCACGCCGGCGTCCTCGAGCCGCCGCAGACCGGTCTTGGCGCGCGATGCTCGGGACGCCGGTTCCGCCGCTGGTGGTACCGGAGGCGGTCGAGGACCGGGCCCGGCTGCCGGCGGGCCTCGGCGCGGGGCATCTTCGGTTCGAGCGGCACCGCGAGGGCCGGCCTCGACCACCCGATCACGCTCTCGACGGTTGTGTGGCGGTGAGAGGGGACGGTCGCCGTGTCGCCGAGGGTGCCCGCTCACCCGGCCTGCGGTGATCGGTGCTTCTTGCGGAGCAGGGGATAGGCGACCAGAACGCCCCCGATGGCGATCACCGCGAACCCGGCCCACGTGGGGACTACCACCCGCTCGGTGTTTCCGGTCTCGATGTGCATCGGACCGACGCGCGTACTCGTCTCCGCCCCGGTCGTCCACGAGCCCGACACGGCGACGGCGACGATGCCCAGGATCAAGAGGACGACACCTACGATCTGGATCGGCTTCATTGGCGCCTCCGACCTCTTGGATGCCGGTCGGGGCAACCGAGGTTCCCGCCCCGCAGCCGCTGGACGCCGACGTCCCCGCCCCGAGGGCGACTCCCGGGAAACGATGCGGGGGCGCCGGCCGCAAGGCCGACGCCCCCGGGGGGGAGCATCGCTGCTCGGGACCGTCCAAGACGCTCTAGCGCAGGCGCTGTTCGTCCGTGCCGACCGCCTGCGTGGCGTGGTAGCTCGTCTCGAGAAGGGCGCGCAGCGCCGGCGCCGCCGCCTGGACCGCCGCCATGTCGGAGCCCTCGTACTTCTGAGAGGTCCACGCGCCGTCGAGCCAGGTGTTCGACGTCACGACCACCCCGTCGGGCGTGTGGCAAACGATCAGGATCGTCGAGGTGTCCTGACGAAGGACGAGCGGGTCGATGCCGTGCATCTGCTCCACGCGCGAGCGGAAGCTCTTGAAGCCCGGGAGGTCGGCCAACGACGGGTTCGACGACACCACCTTCTCGAGATCGTCGCCCGTGTAGAGCGTCTCGCGACCGGTCGGTTCGAGAACGAAGAGGCGCGCCCCGCCGGTCGTGCCCTGCTCGTAGGTGAGGCCCGGGGCCTCCACGCTCGTGCGCACCGCACTCGTGACCTGCGCCGGGTCGGCTGCCTCTTGCGCGTCGGCCTCGACGGACGACCGCAGCGCCGCCATGTAGGGCGCCGATGCCAGTTTGTCGTTGGCCTTGACGATGGCGGCGAGGTCGAGTCCTCGGTACACGCGCCACGTCGCCGAGTCCTTCGCCTTCGTGTCGGGGCCTGCGGTCTCAGGGGATGAATCGCGCACCAAGAGCTGCGCGTCACCGACGAAGCGCGGCTGCTCGTAGCTCACGCCCGTCGTCTCGTACGTGATCCAGGCGCCCTTCGCGCCCTCGGACGATCGACTCGCCGTGGCCGCGTCGGCGGCGCGCTGCGGGGCGGCTGGCACGGCGCCGGCCGCCGGAGGCTCGCCGGCCCACGCTCCACTGGTGCTCAGCACGAACCCGAGCACGGCCACGACGGAACCCATTCCCGCCACTCCAAAGAATCGACTCTTCAAGGTTCACCTCATGTTGGATCACGTGCACGCGAGAGAAGGAAAGCCCGACGCCGCGCCGCGGATCGACTGCCCCTTGGATGCCGATGGAGTTCATACGGTGCGAGCCGGCGCGGCGAAGGTCCCGAGTCGCCCTCCTCGTCCGCGCCGTCGCGGGGGAGCCAGCGCGTGCGAGGAGCGACGGGACCCCGACGTGGAGGAAAGCACGCACCGCCGGAGCGACCACGGCATCCAAGGAACGCGCCTCCGACCAATCCCGGCCGGCCGCCCTCGTCGGAGAATCCCGTGCAGAGACCTCTGTTCCTGTCCCTGATCCTGCTGTCGGTCCTACCCCTCTCGGGATGCGACGCCCACAAGGACACGCCGGCGCCCGGCGTGTCGAGGAACGCCCTCGAGAACGCGAAGAGCCTCTTGCGCGGCGAGCTGGCCGCCGTGACGACCTACGAGGACGTGATCAAGAGGAACGACAAGACGGAGTGGGCCGCGGGTCTGACGACCATCCTGGACGATCACAAGGCCTCCGCGGCGAAGCTCCGCGCGCATGTCGTCGCGCTGGGCGGGGATCCCGAGATGGGGTCCGGGGCGTGGGGCGGGTGGACGGATCTCGTCGCCAAGGGCGCCGCCCTCATCGGAGACGAGACGGGACGAGCCGCGCTCGAGAAGGGTGAGAAGCAGGGCGTAGACGCCTACGAACACGCCCTCAACGACTCCGACACCGATGCCGACACGAAGACCATGATCCGGGGCGACCTGCTGGAGCGCACGCGCTCGCACATCCAGTCGCTCCAGGGGATGCACGGCTAGCCCGGTCGCGACTTCCATTCGGGGGCGCCGCCGGGTTCGGTTCGCGACGCGCGCGGCCGGCGGCGCTCCTCGTCGTCACCTCCCGCCCTCGCGGGAAGGGGCGCGCGCCCGGCCCGCGGCGCGCGGGCGAGACGGTCAGGCCCGCCCGGCGGAGAGCCCGGCGTCCATGTCACCGCGCGCGGCCCGGACCATCGCCGTCACGTACCTGGTGACGAGGGCCTCCGACAGCGGGGGCGGGGCGTCCTCGGCGAGGAACACGCCCTGCAGGGTGGCGCGCTGGGCGATGACCCCCTTCAGTTCCTCCCTGCAGTCCGCGCACGCGCGCAGGTGCTCGGCCCGGGCGCGCTCCTCGCGCGAATCGGTCCCCCGAATCTCGTCGTCGTCCAGCATGGAGCGGATGCGGTGGCATGAGGTGGTCATGTGCTCGACTCCGAGAGCTGCGGGCCCAGGGCGCACTGGAGCGCGTTCCGAGCCCGGCGAAGCCTGCTTTTGACGGTTGGTACCCCCACGCCGAGCAGCTCCGAGATCTGCTTGAGATCGAGCGCCTCGACGTCGCGGAGCAACAGCACCACGCGGTAGATCTCGGGCAGCCGGGCCACGGCCTGCTGCACGATGCTCTTCAGCTCCCGGTTGGCGACGACATCGTGCGCCGACGGAGGAGGCCAGCGGCGCCACGGCCCCGTGCGCTCGGTCTCGAAGACCGATTCCGCGTGCGTGATTTCGGGCTTGCGCCGACGCCCGCGCAGGAGCATCAGCGCGCAGTTGACCACGATGCGGTGCAGCCACGTGTCGAGGCTGCACGCGCCCTTGAACCCGGAGATGGAGCGTACGACGTTGAGAAACGCTTCCTGCAGCGCGTCCTCCGCGTCCTGTCGGCGCGGAAGGTAGCGGATCGCGACGGCCAGCATGCGGGGACTACGCGTCCGTACGAGCTCCTCGAATGCGTCTGCGTCACGCGCCACCAGACGATCGACGAGGTCCGAGACGACTCGGCCCGCCTCTGGGATCGGGCGCTGGGCAACGAGGGGATCGTAGACCGTCGTCATGGACCCCCAGGATATCCGCACGGCCTGGCGGAGGACGATCTGACCGATGGGGATCCGGGCGCCGCGCACAAGTCCTGGCTGCGCCCAGGCTTGCGATGTCCGCTCACGCGGTGACGCTCAAGGCCCACCCCGCGTCCTCGAGAACCTGTCGGACGTCTCCCTCCCCCCGCTGGATCGCCTCAGCCGCCGCCTTGCGCAGCGCCTCGATCTGCACGGGGGCCAACGACCTCGGCGCCTGGAGGAGCAACGGCGTGTGCCGGAGCTCCGGACTCCTCCGGAGATGGTGCACGAACTCGAACGCGTCGGGACCCAGGGGAAGCGGAGACAGGACGACCGCCGACGGAGCCCGCTCGGCGCACCAGCGAAGCGCACGGTCGGAATCGGTCTCCTGAACGGGGTGATAGCCGAGCATGTCGAGCGTCTCGCGGGTGGTGCGCAGCGTCTCGGCGTCGCCCCCCAGGATCAGGACGGTCCCGTCGCGTCCGCGGGGGACGCACGCGCGCTCGAGCGCCGCGAAGAGGTTGTCGGCCGGGGCGGGCTGGGGCACGACGTCCGCCACGAGCAGACCGGCCACGCCGGCGGCCCCCGCGTGCACGGCGGCCAGCACGTGCGGGATCGAGCGGCTGAGGCCCTCCCGGCGGAGGCGCGTCACGAAGTCCACGGCCCCGACCTTGGTGAGCGTCATGTCCACGGCGACCACATCGAAGGTGTGCGATCGAAGGACGCCGAAGGCCTCCTCGACCGAGACCATCTGGACCACCTCCCACCCGATCGCCCCGAACGCCCACCCCAGGCTCGCTCGTGCGGCCGCGCTGTCGGCCACGACGAGCACGACGCCGACCTTGGCTCCCGGCCCGGCGGCTCGGCCCTCGCCGTCCGTTCCCAGCGCGACACCCCGGAGCGGCTTCCGAGGCAGGACGGCCGAGAACAGGCTCCCCCGCCCGGGGACGCTCTTGACGCTGAAGCGCCCTCCTCGCTGCTCGACGATCTGCAAGGTGGGAGCGATCCACTGCTCGGTGGCCTGGCGCCCGGACCCGGCGTCGTCGTCGCCCCGAAGGATCCGGGCGATCTCGTCGGGCGAGAGCCCGATCCCCGCGTCCTCGGCTTCGATCCGAAACGAGCCGGGGCCCTCGGGCAGAACCCGGATCGCGACGAGGCTGCCCTCCCGACTCCGCTGGATCGCGTTCGCCAGGAGGTTGTAGAGGACGAGCTCGAGGTGGCCGTTCTCCACCCGCACGGAGCTCAGCTCGGGGTCCACGTCGACCTCCACCCGGATCTCACGCGCGAGCGCGGGCTCCCGCAGCACGTCCCGCGCCTCGACGGCCAGGCGGAGGAGGTCCACCGCGCTGACCTGGAGGTCCAGCCCGCCCGCCGCCGTCCTCGCGCCCTCCTGCCAGCGCGCGAGCGACGTCCGCAGCGCCGCCACGCCGTCCCGCACGGCGTCCGCAGCGGCGCGCCTCACCTTCTCCGAGGCCCGCGGGGCGTCGAGCCGCGCCGCGGCGCGCTCGAGGGCGGCCATCGGCACGTCGAAGTGTGAGGCGACGGAGCCGAGCCGATGCACGGTCTCTCGCTGCGCCCGCATGATGGCGGCGTTCGCCGCCGAGAGGTCCGCCGCCCGGCGCCGCAGGGCGTCCAGGCGCCGCCGTTCGGACGCGTCGCGCGTCACGTGGGCGATCTCCTGTACGCGTCCTTCGGGATCCCGTAGGGCGGTGAGCGTCGTCTCGGCCCAGAACCGCGACCCGTCCTTGCGGGTCCGCCAGCCGACGTGGTGGAAGCGACCCTCGTTGCAGGCCAGCCGCAGCATGCGGTCGCTCATACCCGCGGCCAGGTCCTCCGGAGCGAAGAACATGGAGAAGTCGCGGCCGAGGACCTCGCCCTCGGTCCAACCGAAGAGCTGTTCGGCGCCGGGGTTCCACGTCGCGACGCGGCCGTCGGGGTCCATGCCGTGGACCGCATAGTCGCGCGCGCCCTCTACGAGGCGATGGTACTGCCTCTCGCTCGACCGCACGGCCGCCTCCGCCTCCCTGGATTCGGTGACGTCCCGGCTGAAGCAGTGCGATCGGACGAAGGCTCCTCCCTCGACGACGGCGTTCGCACTCATCCGAAGCCACCGGATCGTGCCGTCCGCGCGCCGCACGCGGGATACGAGGTCGAAGACGGTCTCCCCACGCGCGAGACGTGCGAACAGATCGTCGATGGTGCCACGGTCCACGTGGAAGTCCGCGAGGAACTTTCCCACGTACGCCTCGTGGGGATGGCCGACCAACGCGAGCTCCGCCGCGTTGGCGCGGAGGATGAGCCCGTCGGCGCGCGCGACGTGAATCCCCAGAGGTGCAGCCTCGAAGAAGTCCTCCATCGGTCGGTGCTCCGGCTTCGGGTCGCGGCTTCGCCAACGGACGAGGTTACCCGCGAGTCGCCACCCAGCGAACGACGTCTGCGCATGCTACCATTGGCGAGTCCGAGCCGCGCGGAGCTTGGTAGATCCATCCACGGGCTCGGGTGGGAAAGGTGCGGGCGTGGCCGTGGCCCGAATGCTCTGTGCGACGCTGCGGCTCCTCGGTCTCCGCCGCGCCGGCACGCCGGAGAAGCCGCTTCGGGACGAGCTGCTCGACATCGAACGGCTCGAGGAGAGGGCCAAGTCCCTCGCCGCTCGCCTGACCCTCGACCCCTCACCGCCGCGGTCGGCGCCCGACCTGTTCTCGCGGTTCGACGAGAACGCCCGCGTGCTGCGCAAGGCGTATCTCGTCATGGCGCAGGACGTCCACAGCGGCGAGGTCGTCACGGGCGCCGCGGAGTGGCTTCTCGACAACTACCACCTGATCGCCTCCGAGATCCGCGAAATACGCCAGAATCTCCCCCGAGGCTACTACCGCGAGCTGCCCAAGCTCGCCGCGGAGGAGTGCAGAGGCCAGGCCCGGGTCTACGCGATGGCCGTCGCGCTCGTCCGCCACAGCGACAGCCGCCTGGACCGCCTGCAGCTGGTGCGCTTCATGGACAGTTACCAGACCGTCGCACGGCTCACGATCGGCGAGCTGTGGGCGTGGCCGAGCACGCTCGAGCTCGCCCTCATCGAGAACCTGCGTCGCCTCGCGGAGGAGGCCATCGAGGCGCGCCAGGCGCGCCAGGCCGCCAAGGCCTACGTCGCGCAGATCGACGCCGTCGGCCACGGCCAGTCGCCGCCGCTGCCGACCCGGATCCACCCGGCGTTCGTGGTGCAGCTCCTGCAGCTCGCGCGCGAGTACGGCCCCCGTCTCTCCGCGGTCCGCACGGCCGTGGATTCGCATCTCGTCGCGGAACAGACCGCCTCGGACGACGCGGTGCGAAGCGAGCACCAGCGCGAGGCCGCCGCCCAGGTCTCCGTGGCGAACGCCGTCACGAGCCTGCGCCTCTCCGCCACCCTCGACTGGAGTCGGTACTTCGAGTCCGTGAGCCTCGTCGAAGGGGTGCTGCAGCGCGACCCGTCGGGTGACTACGGAAGAATGGACTTCCTGAGCCGCGACCGATACCGCCGGGCCGTGGAGATCCTGGCCGACGCCAGCGGGGACGCCCAGCTCCGCGTAGCCCTCCGGGCGGTGGAGAGCGCACGGCAGGCTGCCGAGAAGGGAGCCTCGGGTACCGCGACCCACGTGGGCCACTACCTGATCGGGAGAGGTCGCGCGAACCTCGAGGCCGATGTCGCACACCGGCCCAGATTCGGCCGTCGCATACGACGCTTCATCTTCGCCCACGCGGGGCTGGCGTACTTCGGGTCCATCGCGGCCCTCACCGCGCTCCTGCTCGGGCTCGGCTGCGCGTACGTTGCGCGCCACACCGTCTCCCCCTGGGCGCAGGCCTGGGTGGCGCTCGTGCTCCTGTTCCCGGCCAGCGACCTCGCCATCGCCGCGGTCCAACGCGCGTGCGCCCGTCTCGTCCGGCCGCAGCGTCTTCCCCGCCTCGATTTCCAGGGGGGCGTCCCGGAGAGCGCGCGGACCATCGTGGTCGTACCGACGCTGCTCACGAGCGTCGAGCGCATTGCCCCTCTGCTCGAGCACCTCGAGGTGCTCGCCCTGGGCAACCTCGATCCGCACGTGCACTTCGCCATCCTGAGCGATTTCGCAGACGCCCGGGCCCGGGAGATGCCGGAGGACCCAGCGATACTCGCCGCGGCACGGGCGGGCGTCGAAGCACTCAACACGCGCTATGGTGAGGGGCGTACCGACCGTTTCTACCTCGTCCATCGGGTGCGCCAGTGGAACGCGGGCGAAGGCGTGTGGATGGGTTGGGAGCGCAAACGCGGCAAGATCGAGGAGTGGAACCGCCTCCTACGCGGAGCGAAGGACACGAGCTTCTCGGTGGAGGCCGGAGACGCCGGGATCTTCCCACGGGTACGGTACTGCATCACGCTCGACACCGACACGCGACTCCCACGCGACGCGGCGAAGGCTCTCATCGGGATCGCCGCCCATCCCCTGAACCAGCCCCACTTCGACGCCCGCGTCGGTCGCGTTACCCGAGGATACGGAATTTTGCAGCCACGGGTCAGCGTCACCATGAAGAGCGCCGCGAGCTCGCTGTTCTCTCGGCTCTATGCGGGGCACACGGGCGTGGATCCCTACACGACCGCGGTTTCGGACACCTACCAGGATCTCTTCTCGGAGGGGATCTTCACCGGCAAGGGACTGTACGACGTGGACGCGTTCATCGCCGCACTCGATGGGCGGGTGCCGGAGAACGCCGTTCTCTCCCATGACCTCTTCGAGGGGTTGTACGCCCGCACGGCGCTCGTCTCGGACGTCGAGGTCGTAGACGACTATCCCTCGACCTTCCTCGCCCACACGCGCCGCCAACACCGTTGGGTGCGCGGTGACTGGCAGATCCTGTGGTGGCTGTTCCCGTTCGTCCCGACACGGTCCGGCCTTCAGCGCAACCGTCTCCCCCTCGTTTCGCGCTGGAAGATCCTCGACAACCTGAGGCGCAGTCTCCTGGCCCCGGCCACCGTCGTCTTGCTCTTCCTCGCCTGGACGACCCTGCCGGGAAGTCCGGCGGTGTGGACCGCCGCGCTCCTGGTCTCCCTGGCGTTTCCGCTCTACCCGCTGATCCTGCAGGGCGCCGCCGGACCGAGGCCGCGTCAGCCATGGCACGTGTTCGTTCGCCTCCTGGCGAACGACGTGAGCGAGGCGCTCGCCCAGACCGGGCTGCGCCTCGCCTTCCTGGCCAACGAGGCCTGGCAGGGGGCGCACGCGATCGCGTTGACCCTCGTCCGGATCTCCGTCACGCATCGCCGGATGCTGGAGTGGGAAACGGCGGCGGCCAGCGCGGAGCGGGGCGGCGGCCCGCCCCGCGTGCGGACATTCGCACGAGGGATGATCGCCAGTCCGCTGATGGCCCTCTTCGGCCTCGTCGTCGTGTGGGTGGTCCGCCCGGCCGCACTGCCGGCGGCCGCGCCCGTGCTCGCCCTGTGGGCCGTCGCCCCGCTGATCGCCTACGCGTTGAGTCGACCCGTCCGCGACCACCGGCGGGACCTGAGCCCGGAGGACCGCACGCTCTTCGAGCAGGTCGCACGCGAGACCTGGCGGTTCTTCGAGGCGTTCATGGGCCCCGACAGCCACAGCCTGCCCGCCGACAACTTCCAGGAGACGCCCGAGCCCCGGGTGGCCCACCGGACTTCTCCCACGAACATCGGCATGGGGTTGCTCGCTACGTTGGCCGCGCACGACCTCGGCTTCATTGCGACGGACGCCCTGGCCGAGCGGATCGAAGCGACCCTCACGACCATGGAGGGGCTGGAGCGCTTCGAGGGTCATCTGCTCAACTGGTACGACACGACGAGCCTGGCGCCCCTCTACCCCCGGTACGTATCGACCGTCGACAGCGGGAACCTGGCCGGCTCGCTCCTGGCGCTGGCCGAGGGCCTGCGCGAGGTCGGTCTCGAGCGGCTCGCCCGCCGCGCGGCCGCGTTCGCGGACGGTATGGGTTTTGGCTTCCTCCACGACCCGCAGCGCCGGATCCTCTCGATTGGCTATCACCTCGCGGATGCGGAGAGGCCGGGCCGACTCGACGCGTCCTACTACGACCTCCTCGCATCGGAAGCGCGTCTGGCGAGTTTCATCGCCATCGCGCGGGGCGACGTGGCCGAAGCGCACTGGTTTCACCTGGGGCGGTTGCTCACGAGCATCGACGGGACGCCCACGCTGCTCTCCTGGAGCGGCACGCTCTTCGAGTACCTCATGCCGCTCCTGGTGATGAGGAGCTACCCGGAGACCCTCCTCGACCAGTCCTGTCGGATGGCCGTTCGCCGGCAGATCGAGTACGCGGCGGGGCGAGGGTCCCCCTGGGGGATCTCGGAGTGTGCCTACGGACTCGTGGACCGCCATCGAGTCTACCAATACAAGGCGTTTGGCGTTCCCGGCCTGGGCCTGAAGCGGGGCCTCGGAGACGAGCTGGTGGTGGCCCCCTACGCGACCGCCCTCGCCGCGATGGTCGAGCCCCGACTCGCGGCTCGCAACCTGCGGCGCCTGGCCGCGCGTGGACTGACGGGTGCCTACGGGTACTACGAGGCCATCGACTACAGCCACGTGACGCCCGACGAGGACCCGGGCGCCGCCGAGGGGGATGGCCCTTCGCGCGGAACGATCGTGAAGACGTACATGGCGCACCACCAGGGGATGACCCTCGTCTCGCTCGCCAACGTGCTCCTGGGCGACCCCATGGTGAAGCGGTTCCACGCGGACCCGCGCGTCGAGGCCACGGAGCTGCTGCTACAGGAGCGCGTGCCGCGATACGCTCCCGTCGTCCAACCTCGACCCGTCGAGGAAACGCGGTCGGGGGGGTCGGTCACCGCTCCCGCCCCTCGTCGTTTCCGCTCGCCGCACACGCGGTGGCCTCATGCCCAGTTCCTGTCCAACGGCAGCTACACCACCGTGGTGACGAACGCGGGAGGGGGGGCGAGCTTCTGTCGGGGCCGCGTCGTGACCCGGTACCGGGAGGACGCCACCCGGGACCCGGGGAGCCAGTTCGTCTATCTGCGGGACGTGCGAAGCGGGACCGCGTGGTCGGCCGCGTATCAGCCCGTGTGCCGAGAGCCCGAGGACTACCTCGTGACGTTCCTCCCGGGGAAGGTGTCGTTCCGTCGCCGAGACGACGACATCGCCACGCTCCTCGAGATTGCGGTCTCGACGGAGGACGACGTGGAGGTACGACGGATCGCGGTCACGAACCGGGGAGACCGCCCCCGGGAGATCGAGGTCACGAGCTACGCGGAGATCGTCCTCGCCCCGGCGGCGGACGACATCGCCCATCCCGCCTTCGGAAAGCTCTTCGTGGAGACGGAGTACCTGCCGGAGAGGACGGCGCTCCTCTGCCGGCGCCGGCCGCGCGCGGTCGATGAGGAGGCGCTGTGGGCCGTACACGTCCTGAGCGTGGAGGGCCGGTCGCTGGGTCCCGTCGAGTGGGAGAGCGACCGCATGCGCTTCCTGGGCCGCGGGAGGTCGCTGGAGAACCCCCAGGCGCTCGACGGCCGCTCCCTCTCCGGCACGACCGGGCTCGGGCTCGACCCCATCGTGAGCCTGCGTCAGCGCATCCGGCTTGCACCCGGGGAACTCGTGCGGATGTCGTTCACGACCGGCCTGGCCTTCTCCCGCGAGACAGCCCTGGCGCTGGCCGAGAAGTACCGCGACCCCAGCGCCGTCGCGCGGAGCTTCGCCCTCGCTGCCGCGCAGGTGCGCAGCGCGTCCCTGCACTTGGGCATCACCCCCGAGGACGAGATCCGCTACGAGCGCCTGGCGTCCCGCGTCCTGTACCGCGATCAGTCGTTGCGTGCGAGCCCGAAGATCCTGGCCCGGAGCGAGCTCGGACAGGAGGGGCTGTGGCCGCATGCGATATCGGGAGACCTCCCGATCCTCCTCGTGAGGGTCGTCGAGGAGGACGATCTGTCGCTGGTGCGCGAGGTGTTGCAGGCCCAGGAGTACTGGCGGCTCAAGGGGCTCCGGGCGGACGTCGTCATCTTGAACGAGCACCCCATCGGCTATCTGGACGAGATGCACGACCAGATCACGGCGCTGCTCGACAATGGCCCGTGGCGGGCGTGGAACCAACAACCCGGCGGTGCCTACCTGCTGCGTGCGGACCGCTTGGGCGAGGCCGAGCGGCTGCT
Source organism: uncultured Planctomycetota bacterium (assembly GCA_963752285.1). Classification (GTDB taxonomy): domain Bacteria; phylum Planctomycetota; class PLA2; order PLA2; family JAEUHO01; genus CAVVXN01. Next base: position 420,649 of record CAVVXN010000002.1, on the reverse strand, counting down.
GCTCGCCGCGTTGGCGCGGGCCGTGCTGGTCGGCGACCAAGGGAGCCTGTCGGCACAGCTCGATCGCGTTGGCGCGGACTGGACGCCGCCGGAACCGCCCGATCTCGAGCCCTCGCGCGCGCCAGCTCCCGCGACGTCGTCGCCTGCGACCATCGACGTCCCTCCGCTCTCCCTCTACAACGGCCTGGGTGGGTTCACGGGCGACGGCCGCGAATACGTGATCGTGTTGGACGGCGAGGCGGAGACGCCGCTTCCGTGGGCGAACGTGATCGCCAATCCCCGCTTCGGAACGGTGATCACCGCGTCGGGAGCCGCGTTCACCTGGGCGACGAACAGCTCCGAGAACCGCCTGACGCCGTTCTCGAACGACCCCGTGACCGACCCCACGGCCGAGGCCCTGTTCGTCCGTGACGACGACACGGGCGAGGCGTGGGCGGCGACTCCGGGCCCGACGCCGCGCACGTCGGCCAGCGGCCGCGTCGTCGTCCGGCACGCTGCGGGATGCACGAGCTTCTCGCGATCGTCACACGGACTCCGGCAGCAGCTCGACGTCTTCGTAGACCCGGAGGACCCGGTCAAGTTCTCGCGCCTCACCCTGAGGAACGAGGGGGGCTCGCGGCGCCACCTCAGCGTCTTCGCGTACAACGAGTGGATCCTGGGTCCGCCGCGCCCGGGCTACTCGATGCACGTGGTAACCGAGCTCGACGAGGCGACGGGCACCATCCTGGCCCAGAACCCCTACAACACCGAGCAGAGAGGGCAGGTGGCGTTCGCACACGCCAGCGAGGCCCTCCGCTCGGCCACGGGCGACCGAGCGTCGTTTCTCGGCCGCAACGGCTCGTTGGCGCGTCCCGCGGCCCTCGCGCGCGAGGCGCTCTCGGGCCGGTTCGGGGCCGGCCTGGACCCGTGCGCGGCGCTGCACGTGTCGATCGACCTCGGCGCGGGAGAGGAGCGGAGCCTCGTGTTCCTGCTCGGCCAGGCGAGCAGCGCCGCGGGGGTCCGTCAGCTCGTGGAACGCCACGGCCCGGCGGCGGCGGCGGAGGCGGCTCTCGCCGCGGTACGTCGGCTCTGGGACGCCACGCTCGGCGCGGTACAGGTGCGCACGCCGGACGACTCCTTCGATCTGCTGATGAACGGCTGGCTCCTCTACCAGGACCTGAGCTGCCGACTCTGGGCGAGGACGGGCTACTACCAGCCCGGAGGGGCGTTCGGATTCCGGGATCAGCTTCAGGACGTCATGGCCCTCGGATGGGCCCGGCCGGACCTCGCGCGGGAGCATCTCCTGCGTGCCGCACGTCGGCAATTCGTGGAAGGCGACGTCCAGCACTGGTGGCACGAGCCGAGCGGACGCGGTACGCGCACCCGGTGCTCGGACGACCTGCTGTGGCTTCCCCACGCCGTGGCTCACTACGTGCGGACGACGGGCGACGCGGGGGTGCTGGACGAGGTCGTCCCCTTCCTCGAGGCGCCGCCGCTCGCCCCGGAGTCGCAGGAGGCCTACATCCTACCCCGCGTGTCCAAGGAGCAGGCGGCCCTCTTCGAGCACTGTCTGCGCGCCATCGAGAGGGGCTTGACCGCCGGCGCGCACGGCTTGCCACGGATCGGCAGCGGAGACTGGAACGACGGGTTCAACCGGGTGGGCTGGCAAGGACGGGGCGAGAGCACGTGGCTGGGCTTCTTCCTCCACCCGATCCTGTGCGACTTTGCCGATCTCTGCGAGACGCGAGGCGACCGGGCACGGGCCGAGCACTATCGGCGCGAGGCCCGGCACCTGGGGGAGATGCTGGAACAGTCGTGGGACGGGGAGTGGTACCGGCGCGGCTACTACGACGACGGCGCCCCCCTGGGCGCCGCCCAGAACGACGAGTGTCGGATCGACTCGGTTGCCCAGTCGTGGGCCGTGCTCTCGGCCGCGGTGCCGATCCGCTTCGCCGAGCGTGCCATGGACGCCGTCCGCACGCACCTCGTCCAGCGCGGGCCCGGGATCTTGCCGCTGCTCGCGCCGCCCTTCGACCGCTCGCCCCAGCAGCCCGGCTACATCAAGGGTTACCCGCCCGGGGTCCGAGAGAACGGCGGCCAGTACACACACGCCGCGGTGTGGACGATCATGGCCCTGGCCGAGCTGTGTTCCGGCGACGAGGCGGTCGAGCTCTTCCACATGCTGAATCCCGTCAATCACACGAGGACCGCGGGTGACGTCGAGCGGTACCAGGCCGAGCCCTACGTCCTCGCCGGGGACGTGCTCGCTGATCCCGCTCACGCCGGAAGGGCCGGCTGGACCTGGTACACCGGCTCGGCCGGCTGGATGTACCGGGCCGGCCTCGAGAGCATCCTCGGGCTCCAGCGACGCGGCGCGACGCTCAGGCTGGCCCCCTGCATTCCCGCGGGATGGCCCGGGTATTCCATCGCGTTTCGATTCGGCGCGACGCGATACGAGATCGAGGTCGAGAACCCGGAGCGCCGGGGCCGGGGCGCCGCCGAGGCCGTCCTGGACGGGAGCCCGGTGGATCCGTGTGAGATCCCCCTCGTGGACGACGGTGGGGTCCATCGAATCGGACTCGTGCTCGGCGAGCGCGCCCCGATGGCCAGTCGCCGGAGCTGACCCTCTCCGAGAGGAGCGTCCGCACGTGCTTCCCGCGCCCCGGCCGGGCGTCTCGGCTTCCGGGACCGCGAGCCCGTGCGCTGCGAGCCATCGCGCCCGGATCCGACAGGCCCGCCGGCCCGGTTCCGTGGGCCCGATTCCGTGGGCCCGGGCTCTCGACCCGGGGCCGCTCTCGGCCCGCTTCCCGCCGCCCCGCAGGGCTACTTGTGGGATCCGCCGGTGGTTCGCCCTCGACCTCGGGTGCCACCATGCGATCCGCCGCGCACACGGCCACCCGCCGACTTCGTGCCGCCGGACCGTCCACCGCTGCCCATCGCCTGCTGCGCGCGGCCGTGGTCGGTTGCGCGGTGGCGGTCCTTGTCGCTGCCTTGGGCTTTGGCGGCGCCTCGGGACGAATGGAACTTCTCGACCCCGCGACCTCGACCGGTTGCCACGATGAAACCCTCCTTGCAGGCGACGGCAGGGGACGTGTCCCCTCGACGCGCGACGGGTCACCATCTCGACGGGTCACCATCTCGACGCGTCACGATCATGATGGATCACGACCCGACGGCCCGTGATGGCTCGAAGCGTCAGCATACGCGCCGGGTACGGCACCGAGGCTTGGAAACGACGAACTCGGATCCCGACTCGGCCGCTGCCGACCGGTGGGTCTCGGCCCCCGCGTCGCCGCCCGAACGCTCCTCGCCCCGGCCGGGACTCCCGCCGCGCCGGATTCCCCGTGCCCATCGTCGGCCCCCGGCATCTGATCAGGTGGCGACACGGACTGCCACGCTCGGTTGCGAGGGGATCCGGGTCGTCGCCCGAGCCTCTGGTCTGGTGCATGCGGCTCAACAGCCCCAAGAGGGACTCGGGCGTGGGTGACGGGCGCACGATCGGTTCCGGGCCACGTCGAAACCAAGGCTCCTTCGGAGCCGAACGTCTCGAAGGTGTGGCGATGGAGACGCGCGCTTCGCCGCCGGGCCCGGTCTTGAAGACGGGCGATCTCGAGATCCGCCGCCTCAGGAGAACTGCAACATGATCGGCTTGATCTTCCTGCTCCTCGTCCTGGCCCTCGTCTCCGGAGTCTTCGGATTCGGGTTGCTGGGCGCCACCGCCCTCGGCTTCGCGAAGATCCTGTTCTTCGTCTTCCTCGTGCTGCTCGTCGCGTCGTTCTTCTTCGGACGCCGGGCGAGGTCCCTCTGACCGAGGCCGCTTCGCACCGCGGCTCCCTCTCGTCGTGACCAGGCCCCCCGGGGCTCTCGAGGCTCGTGCCGTCGGCTCCGCCTGCGCGGGGGCGGGCAACCGGCGGCGAGGACCGTCCCCGAGGGGCGGCGGGCCGAGACCCGCCCACGACCGCCGGTGCCCGACGGCACATGTCCCCGCCCGTCGCCAGCCGGGCCGCCGCCGCCCGGCCGTCTCCGACCCACGCGCCTCGTCCTCTCCCATTCCCCCCACCCACATCCCTTCGGATCCACTGGAGATTTCCCATGTCCTGCCGAGTTCCCGCCGAGCGAGCTGTTCCTCGCCTCGCCCGCATCGCCACGTATGTCGCTCTCGCCTTCGTCGCGACGCTCAGCGTCGCGTCCCTGTCCGCCGCCGCCGACGAGGACGCGCCCCCGACCGCGGGTCCGTTCGCCCTCGACACCCCCGCGGACGGCGTCCCGGCTCCGTCCGCCGACGCGGCTGTGTCCGCCGACGCGGCCCTCGTCGGCCCGCCGTGCACCGTCCCGTGTCAGGTCCCCTGCACGCGTCGCGCGTGGATTCCGTGCCGCGTCGAGTGCGCCCCGTGCGAGCGAAGGATCCCGGCGGAGACGGCATGCCGCCGTGTGCCGCAGTACCGCGAGGTCGAGGTGCCCGTCTACGTGCGCCGCTGCACGCCGCAGTACCGCGCGTGCGACGTCCCCGTCTACGAGACGCGGGAGATCCCCGTGTACGCGAACCGATGCGTGCCGGAGTACGCGAACGTGGAGGTTCCCGTGTACAGGACGAGGCAGGTGCCCGTCGTGGCTACGTGCCGGGTGCCGCAGTACGAGAACGTGGACGTTCCCGTGTACCGGAACCAGTGCGTCCCCGAGTACGCGGGCGTAGAGATCCCCGAGTACGCCACGCGGGAAGTCCCCGTCACGCAAACGGTCTGTGACCCGTGCACGGGCCAGACCACGGTGCAGGTCTGCGGCTCGAGGACCGAACGCTACCAGAGCGGAACCCGTACCGAGCAGCGCCTGTCGGGCTATCGCACGGAGCGGGTCCAGTGCGGCTCGAGGACCGAGCGGCGCCTCGCCGGCTACACCACCCAGCAGTACACCCGCGGCACCCGCTGCGAGTCCTACCAGGACGGCACGCGAACCGAGCAGCGCCTCGCCGGCTACCGCACCGAGCGGTACCAGTCCGGCACGCGGCCGGAGCGATACCTGGCGCGCACGGACACCCGGCAGGTCTTCGCCGGCACCCGCGTGGAGGTCGTCCAGAACGGCACGCGGACCGAGCGTCGCCTCGCGGGCTACCGGACCGAGACGTACATCGTCCAGCCCGAGCGGACCGTGACGTTCACCCAGAGCCGCGTGATCCCCGGCGAGTGGGTGACGGTCGTCCCGGACGGGCACGCGACTCACGCGGGGACCCAGATGGGCACCTCGCGCGTAGTCACCGAGAGCGTGTACACGAGCCTCAGTCGATAGCCCGGACGCGGATCCGCGCGGTCCGGTCCGGGGCGCGCACGCGCGCCGGAACCGACTCGATGCTCCACCGCGGGCCGCGAGGCACACGACGCCTCGCGGCCCGTTCTCGTGTCGCGCGGTGCCGCGGGGGCCATGCGCGTGGATTGTCGGGCCCGAGGCGTCGGGCACGGCATCCAAGGGACGTCCGCACCTCCTGTCCGTGGAGCCCGTCATGCGCCCGACCGTCCTCCCCACCCGGCGCCGTTCCATGCTTTCCCTCGCCGGCACCCTCGTGGCGCTCGCGGCGATCACGGTCGGGGGAGCCCGCGCCATGGGACAGCCCGACGACCCGTATGCACCGGCTCTGCTCTCCGCGGCGGAGCTCGACGAGCTGGTCGCCCCCGTCGCGCTCTACCCCGACGTCGTCCTCGATTCCCTGCTCCCCGCCACCGAGGCTCCGCTCGACGTCGTGGCGGCGGCCCGATTCGTCGCATCGAATCGTGGCGTGGTCCAGGGCGCGCCGGCGGGTTCCACGTGGGACGCGAGCCTCGTGGCCCTCCTCCAGTTCCCGGACGTGCTCGAGTGGATGGGCGACAACCCGTCCTGGGTCGAGCAGATGGGGTTCGCCGTCGCCACGGCGCAGGCGGACGTCCTCGACGCGGTCCAGCGCTACCGTGCGAGGGCCCTGGCCAGAGGCGCCCTCGTGTCGACCGAGAACCAGGTCGTCGCCGTCGAGCGGGGGACCACGATCGTCATCGTGGCGCGGAATCCCAACTACGTCTACATCCCCGTCTACGACCCCTGGACGCTCGACTCCTGGGCGCCGGGGCTCGTCTTCTACCGGTCGTGGCTCTCGTTCTCGTTCGGTAGCCGCGGCCTTTGGGGTCGCTACCGCATCCTGTGGGGCTACGGGATCTACGACTACGGCGACACGTGGTGGTGGGGCCGCTGGCGCAACAGCGCCGCCGACTGGGGCACGCGCCGGCCCCTGCTCTGGAGCGCGCCGCGGCACGCCGACCAGCCCTGGCTCCACTCCGGGTGGCGCGAGTCGGTCGGGATCGCGAGGCCCGCCGCACCGCGCGTCGGCACCCGCGGAACGGGGATGCGGATGGTGAACGTGACGCCGCCCCCTCCGAGGAGGTACACGAACACGATCTGGCGATCGAACGCCGCGCCCACCGCGCGCGCGCGGACGCAGCCTCTGGCGCCGGCGGCTCCGATCACCCGGTGGTCGCCGCGGGCGAGGCCCACCCCGACCCCGCGCGTCGTAACGCCTCCGGGGAGGACCGCGCCGACGCCGGCTCCCGCTCGTCGCCCCATCGTGGCCCCCCCGCGGCGCATCCTCGCGCCGACCCCCAACGTCGTAGACGGCCAGAGCGTGGACGCGTGGCGCCGCCGCGGCCGCGGGAGCATCCAGGGCCCGGACCGCACCACGCCGCCTCCGGTCACCACCGCTCCGGCGCCGCGCGCCGCGCCGGCACCGAGGGTCCCCGCCACGCCCCATGCCGCGCCGGCGCCGAGGGTCCCCGCCACGCCCCGTGCCGCGCCCGCGGCGCGGGCCCCCGCCACGCCCCGTGCCGCACCGGCGCCCAAGGCCACGCCGCGGCGCGTGCTCGGACCGCAGGTCCGCTCGTCGCATCCGGTGCTCGACGGCGTGCGCGCCCGCATCGAAGCGGCGCGCGGGCGCCGAAACCCGTCCGGGTCCGGGTCCTGATCGCCCCGCCGTCGCCAGAGTTCCCCCCAGAGCCATCGGAGGTTTTCCATGTCCTGCCGAGTCCCCCCCGTCGAGCGCGTCGCTCCTCGTCTCGGTCGCGCTGCCACGTACTTCGCCTTCGCGTTCCTCGCGACGATCGGCGTCGTGTCCCTGACGGCTCCCGCCGGCGAGGAGCCGCCGACACCGGCCGCCCCCGTCGCGCCCGACACGCCCGCCGCCCCGCCGGAGGCCCCCACCGACGTCGGTACCCCCGTCGTCCCGCCGAGCCCCTCCCTGGGGAAGACCTTCGAGACGCCCGAGGCCGCGGCCAAGGCGCTGTTCGAGGCGTTCGACAAGAACGACGACGCGGCGCTCAAGGCCATCATGGGCCCGGGCAACGAAGACCTCGTGCAAGACGGCAGCGACCCTACCGTGCGTACGGAGCGTGCCGAGCTGGCGACCGCAGCCAAGTCCCATCTCACCTTGGCGAAGCAGTCCGACGGGCGCGTCGTATGCGTGGTCGGACCGCTGAGCTACCCGCTCGCGATCCCGTTGGTCCACAAGGACGGCGGGTGGATGGCCGACACCGCGGCCGGCCGCGAGGAGCTGCTCGTCCGGCGGATCGGCGAGTACGAGCTGGAGGCGATCGGCATCTGCCTCGCCTACGCCGACGCCCAGGTCCAGTACGCCTCGATGGATCGCAACGGCGACGGCGTCAAGGAGTACGCGCAGCGGCTCGTCTCCACGCCGGGGGAGAAGGACGGACTCTGCTGGGAGTCGACGGCGGACGAGGAGCTGAGCCCGGCGGGGCCGGAGCTGACGCCGCTCGAGGCGGCGCAGAAGGCTGCGCTGGACGCGAAGGCCCCCTTCGGCGGCTACTACTGGCGGATCCTCACGGCCCAGGGCCCGCACGCGCTCGGCGGCGCCTACTCGTACGTGATCAATGGCCGCATGATCGCCGGTTTCGCGCTGCTCGGCGTGCCGGCGACGCACCGCAACACCGGCATCATGTCGTTCGTCGTGAGCAACCAGGGCCGAGTCTACGAGAAGGACCTGGGGCCCGATTCGCTCCGGGTCGCGGCGAAGATCGAGTCCTTCGATCCGGACCCGTCGTGGCACCAGATCGACGAGGCCACGCTGCGTACCGCGGCGGCGACGTCGCCCGAGGACGCGCCGTTCGTCGAGAAGGGCTCCGACCCCGAGTCGCCGAAGGACACGTGCCCGGTGTCCGACCCGGTCAACCCCGGGCGCTCTCAACCGGCCGCGCCCTCGAACGCCCCTACGGAGTCGCGCGTCCCCGGTCCGCAGGCGCGGTAGGAACGCCGGCTCGAAGGGACGCCCGCCGATCGGCTCGACCGGCGGGCGTCCCCCCGGCGCCCTTCGACGTCGGTGGCCGCCCCGTGCCGGGCCTTCGTCCCGCCGCGGCCGGATGCACACCGGTACCGAACGGACCCGAGCGCCCGGGCGGGGTGGAGCCCGCACCGTTTGTGGATCTCCGCGGCGGGATGCCGTACACGTCGTGTGCGCCGACAGGACGCCCGGAGGAGATGGCATGAAGACCATCGGGAAGCTCGCGTTGAGCGGACTCGTCACGGTGCTTCCGGTCGCCATCACGCTCTACATCGGCTGGTGGCTGGGTTCCGGCGCCGAGACGATCCTGGGGGGGATCTTGCGCCGCGCCGTGCCCGACCGCCTCTACATACCTGGCGCGGGTCTCGTCCTGGCGTTTGCGCTCCTCGTGGCCGTGGGGCTGATCATGCGCGCCGTCGTCGCGCGGAAGATCGGGGCGTACTTCCGAACCCTGATGGACCGAGTTCCGCTCGTCAAGACGATCTACGGTTCGGTGAGCGACCTGCTCTCCCTGTTCACCAGGCAGGGCCCCGAGCGGGTCGATCAGGTGGTGCTCGTGAAGATCGCCGCCTCCCCGGTCCGGATGCTCGGACTCGTCACCCGACACGAGGTGCCCGAGATCGACCCCGGAGAGGAAGGCGACCCGGTCGCCGTCGTCTACGTCCCGATGAGCTACGGTCTCGGCGGATACTCGGTGCTGGCGCGTCGATCCTCGCTCACGCCCGTGTCCATGAGCGTGGAGCAGGCGCTGCGCTTTGCGGTGACGGCAGGAGCTCCGTCGGGGAACCGGTAGGCCGAGCCCCCTTCATGACGATCTCGATGTTCACCCTGGGTCTCGCCTGGGAATCGGTGTTCGTCCACCTCTGGATGCTGAGCATCCTGCCGAGCCTGGCGACGATTCCCGTGATCCTCCTGGCCCCGAAGACACCCCAGGGCCGGATCGGATGGGTCTTGGTCGTCTTGGGTCTGCCCGGGCTCGGCCTCTTCTTCTACTGGGTTCTCGGCCGGAGTCGCCTGCGACGAAAGGTGCTCCTCCTCCGCCATGGCCACGCCTCGTACGTGGAGTCCATCGAGCGTCCCTTCCGAGAGTCGGTAGCCCAGCAGCTCGGCCACGCATTCTCGCCCGAGCTCGTGCGAACCGCCGAGGTCATGGGAGCCTTCCCGCCGTATCCGGGCAACGAGGTGCTGCTGCTCGCGGAGGGACCGGTCGCATTCGCCGCGGTGCTCGAGGCCATCGACGGCGCGCACGACCATGTCCACGTCGAGACCTACATCATCCGAGCGGATCGGACCGGCCACACGGTGGTGGCCGCGCTCGCGCGCGCCGCAGCCCGCGGCGTGGCCGTCCGTGTGCTCTACGACGCCTGGGGTTCCTACCGCACCCCGGTGACCCTCTTCCAGCCCCTCGTGCAAGCCGGCGGGGTCGTGGCCGCGTTCCTTCCCGTGGGCCCCCTCCACCCGGGCCTGCGCGTCAATCTCCGGAACCACCGCAAGATCATCGTGGTGGACGGCCACACCGGGTTCACCGGCGGCATGAACATCGCCGACGAGTACGCGGAGACGAACCGGTGGCGCGACGCGCACGTGCGGATCGTGGGGCCGGCGGCGCTCGGACTCCAGCGCGCGTTCCTCGAGGACTGGCAGTTCGCCACCCGGGAGCCTCTCGCCGACGAGCGGTACTTCCGAAGGGCCGTTCCTCACGGTCACGTCCCCGTGCAGGTGGTCGCGGGCGGCCCCGACCGAGAGACGAGCCAGATCGAGGATCTCTTCTTCGCCGCCATCGCCGCGGCACGCGTGCGCGTGGACATCATGACGCCCTACTTCCTTCCGCCGGAACCGCTGATGGCGGCCATTCGCGCCGTGGTGCTGCGCGGCCTGCCCGTGCGGCTCCTGGTCCCTGCCCGGACGGACCACGTTCCGGTGCGCCTCGCGATGGAGAGCATCCTTCCGCGCCTCATGGACGCCGGCCTCGAGGTGTGGGTCTATCCTCGCATGCTCCACGGCAAGATCCTGGTCGTCGACGACGAGTGGGGCACGCTCGGCAGCGCGAACATGGACGCACGGAGCCTTCGACTGAACTTCGAGCTCAACGCCGCCTTTCCCCACCCCCCGACGGCCGTCGCACTGCGTACGCTCATCGATCGCGAGATCGCCCACGCCCGACGGCTCCGCTCCGAGGAGGTCCGCTTCGGGCTCGGCGGCCGACTGCTCCGAAACGCCGCAGGCCTCCTCGCTCCGATCCTCTGATGTGGCCGCCGCCGAGACGGTCGTCCCGCGCGGGGTCCCGGGGCCGGTGCACGCGCACGACGACGTCGTTCGCGCCGGCGGGACGGTCAGCGGCGACGGCGACGGCGGACCACGGGCGCGCCGCCGGCGGAGGACGGGGCACCCGGGCGCGCGGAGGAGGAAGGCGGCGCCGCGCGGAGGCGCGCCGCCTTGAGGCGCGTCGTCGCGTCGTCGAGCGCCTCGAGGAGCGCCGTCGCGCTCGGCATGCGCTCGGTCGGGTTCTTCTGGAGCAGACGCGCGACGATCGCCGAGGTCTCGGCGGACGTCTCGGGCGCGAGGCTCTCCACGGCGGGGGCCGGCTCGGTCAGGTGCTTCGCGACGGTGGCCTCGCGCTGCTCCGCGGGGAAGGGCACGCGTCCCGTGAGCATGTGGAAGAGGATGCAGCCGAGCGCGTAAAGGTCGGCGGGCGGCCCGACGTTCTCGAGCCCGCGCGCCTGCTCGGGGCTCAGGTAGTCGGGCGAGCCCTTGAGCTCGCGGCCCTCCTCGGTCGCGTCCGCCTCGCGGCGCGCCACGCCCAGGTCGGAGACCTTTGCCACGCCGTCGCCGGTGATGATCACGTTCTCGGGCCTCAGGTCGCCGTGCACGAGCCCGTTCTTGTGCGCGTACTCGAGCGCGCGACCGATCTGGGTCCCGAGCCAGAGCGCGCGCTCCTCGTCGAGCGCCCCGCCGCGGCGCAGCACGCGCGCGAGCGTGACGCCGTCGGCGAACTCCATCGCGAGGTACCGAACACCGCCCTCCTCGCCGACGTCGATACCGGACACGAGGTTCGTGTGCGAGAGCCGCGCGACCGCGCGCGCCTCCTTGAGGAAGCGCGCGACGTACGCCTCGTCCCGTGCGAGCTCGGGGTCGAGCACCTTCAGCGCGACGACGCGGTCGAGCGAGAGCTGCTTGGCCTTGTAGACCGCCCCCATCGAGCCGCGACCGACGAGCTCGAGCAGCTTGTAGCCCGCGACCTGGTCCCGTCCCTCGACGGTGTGCAGGTCCTTCTGCAGGCTCTCGAGGTCGGTCCCGTCGAGCCAGCCCTTCTCGACGAGGACGTCCGGGACGGACCGCGCGCGGAGACCCATGGACTCCATCTGCTGCTGGATCCGGCGCGCCTCGGCGATCTGGTCCTGCGTCACGAGCGCGCGCTCGACGAGCAGGGAGACGAGGGGGTCTTGGGCGGCGGTCATCTTCGTGTCCTCCCCGGACGGCGACGGAAGACGGGCTCGACCCCGAGCGCGCGGAGCACGCGGCGTTCCGCGCGTCGCATCCGCCGGCGCGAGGCCGGGTCGTGATCGTCGTGGCCCAGGAGGTGGAGGACCCCGTGGACCGCGTACAGCACGACCTCATCGTACGCCGGGTGCCGCCGCCTTTCCGCCTCCCGCCGCGCCGTGTCCACCGAGATCACGACGTCGCCCACGAGGCGCGGCTCCTCCTGGAGGGGAAACGAGAGGACGTCGGTCGGGCCCTCGTGGCCCAGGAAGCCCTGGTTCAGCGCCGCCATCCGGTCGTCCGTGACGAGGGCGAACGAGAGCTCCACCGGCCGCTCGGCCCGCCCGGCGGCGTAGGCGCCGAGCCGGAGGAGGGCCGCGCGGAGCCGGGCCCGGCCCCCCGGGACGCGGACGCCCTCGACGTGGAGGCCCACCGTCGCCGCGGTCCGCTCGCTCACGCGCCGCTCGGGTCGGTGGCCGCCGCGCGCCGGGGGTCCTCTCGCTGCTCGTACGCGTCCACGATCCGCTGCACCAGCGGATGGCGGACGATGTCCTTCGGGCCGAGGCGCACGACGGCGATGCCCTTCACGCCATCGAGGATGCGGATCGCGTCTACGAGCCCGGACGTGGTGTCGTCCGGGAGGTCCACCTGCGTGACGTCGCCGTTCACGACCATCTTCGAGCCCTTGCCCATGCGCGTGAGGAACATCTTCATCTGCGAGGGCGTCGTGTTCTGCGCCTCGTCGAGGATGATGAACGCCTCCTTCAGCGTCCGCCCGCGCATGTACGCGAGGGGCGCGATCTCGATGACGTCGCGGTCGAGCGCGCGCTTCACCTCGCCGTACGGAAGGAGCTCGCCGAGCGCGTCGTAGAGCGGCCTCAGGTACGGGTTGACCTTGGCCTGGAAGTCGCCCGGCAGGAACCCGAGCTTCTCGCCGGCCTCCACCGCGGGGCGCGTCAGGACGAGCCGGCGCACGTCGCCGTCGCGGAGCGCCGCGACGGCCTCGGCGACGGCGAGGTACGTCTTGCCCGTGCCCGCGGGACCGATGCTGAACACGACGTCGCACTTCTTGATCGCGCGCACGTACCGCTGTTGGTTGGCGGTCAGGGGCTCGGGCATGCCCGGCGGGCTCGCGGCCGACCGGCGGACCGGCCCGCGCGTGCGCGGGAGCCCCGCGGGCGCGCCGGACGCGGTGCCGGGCATGGGGAGCCCGCGCTCGCCGTCGCGGCGGCCGAGGAGCAGGTCCTCGACCACATCCTCCCCGAGGGGCTCCCGCGACGACCGCATCTCGCGGAGCGCCTGGCGCACGCGCCGCTCGACCTCGCGCACGCGCGTCTCGTCGTCGCCCTCCAGGAACAGCGCGTCCTTCCGCGCCGTGATGCGAACGCCCGCGTCCTCGCGGAGCGCGCGGAGGTGGCGGTCCATCGGCCCGAAGAGCGTGCGCTGCTCCTCGGTCCCCGTGCCGGCGATTCGGACCTTCGTCAACTGCGTCTCCCGGCGGTGGGTCCCGTCTGGTCAGCCCAGGCCCACCGCGAACCAGAGCCACGCGACCGGCGCGGCGAGGAGCATCGAGTCCACCATGTCGAGCAGCCCGCCCATCTCGGGGATCAGCGGCGCGGAGTCCTTGACGCCGGCCCGCCGCTTGAACGCGCTGTGCGTGAGACCCGCCGCGACGGAGGCCACGCCGAGCAGCAGACCGAATGCCGCGCGCTTCGCGACCGACCATCCGGTCGCGCCGATCGCGAGCGGCTCGGGGAGCAGGACCGCGGCGAGGAGGGAGAGCGCGAGGCCGCCCGCGAGGCCCTCCCACGACTTCCCGGGCGAGACGGCCGGGATCAGCTTGTGGCGGCCGAGCGGCTTCCCGACGACCCAGCCGCCGATGTCGCTCGCCTTCGCCACGACCACGACGTACACGAGCCACCGGGCGAGGTCCTGCGTGCCGTCGATCTCGCGGGCGAAGCCGAGCGGGAGGCCGACGTAGACGATCGGCAGGATCGTCGCCGAGAGTCCGGCGAGTGACGCCCGCCGGAGGTCGAGGAGCCGGAGGAACAGGAGCGCGGTGAGCGCCGCGACGGGCAGGATCGCCCGCGCCGCCATCCGCGCCGCGGGATCGAAGGGCGCGAAGAGTCCGACGCCCGCCGTGAGGCCGCTCGCCACCGTCGCGACCGCGAGGTCCGCCTCCACGCCGCCGGTCCGGAGCACGCGCGCGAGCTCGAACGCGGCCCCCGCGCCGAGGACCGCGAGGAGGACGTCGGTCGGGAGCGGGTTCCCGGTGCGGTCGTGCAGGAAGAGCACGCCCACCACGACGGCGAGCGAGATCGGCGCGACCACCAGCCGGATCCAGATCGCGCGCCGCCGCGCCCTCGGGTCCGCCGGACGCGTCGCCGCCGTCAACGTGCCCTCCATCGGCGCTCCGTCAGGCCGACGCCACGGGAACGCCGGCGGCCATCTCGATCGAGCGCTCGCGCTCGGCGCCGACGCTGATCATCCCGACGGGGACCCCCAGGACGTCCTGCACCGCACGCACGTACGCCTGCGCCGCGGCGGGGAGGTCGGCGAACCGGCGCACGCCCGCGAGGTCCTCGCCCCAGCCGGGGAAGACCCGGTACACGGGCCGGCAGAGGGCCCAGTCCTCGGCGCTCGCCGGCGGAACGTCGAGGCGACGCCCGTCGATCTCGTACGCCTCGGCGAGCCGGATCTCGTCGAGACCCGAGAGCACGTCGAGCTTCATCAGCGCCACGCGGTCCACGCCCTCGCACGCGGCGGCCCGGCGGGCCGCGACCGCGTCGAACCACCCGCACGAGCGCGGCCGGCCCGTCGTGGCGCCGAACTCGTGGCCGCGCTTGGCGAGGTGGCGTCCCGCGGGACCCCGGTCCTCCGTCGGGAAGGGGCCCGCGCCGACGCGCGTGGCGTACGCCTTCAGGATGCCGAGGACGTCGTCGATCGCCTTCGGCGGGAGGCCCGTGCCGGAGGCGACCCCGGACGGCCCGGTGTGGCTGGACGTCACGTACGGGTAGGACCCCTGGTCCACGTCGAGCGCGAAGCCCTGGGCGCCCTCCAGGATGATCGAGCGGCCCCCGCGCCACGCGTCGAGGAGCCAGGCCGTGGTGTCGGTCACGTAGCCCCGGATCCGGCCCATCACCTCCCGGATCGCGCCGACCACCTCGTCGGCGTCGAGGGGCTCGAGGCCCGCGCGGGACAGGATCTCGTTCCGCGCCGCGAGGTGGGCGCGGAGACGCGTCTCCGCGCGGTCCATGCGCAGGAGGTCCGCCACCCGGAACCCCTCGCGCATCGACTTGTCGCCGTACGCCGGGCCGATGCCGCGACTCGTGGTCCCGATCGCCGCCGCGCCGCGGAGGGCCTCCATCGCCTGGTCCATCCGCCGGTGGTACGGCAGCACGACGTGGGCCCGGTCCGAGACGAGCAGCCGGCCCGCCAGGTCGATGCCGCGCGCCGCGAGGTCGTCGATCTCCTCGAGCAGCGTCCACGGGTCCACGACCACGCCGTTCGCGATGACGTTCGTCGTGTGGGGCTGGATCACGCCCGAGGGGAGCATGTGGAGGACGTAGCGTTCGTCCCCCACGACCACGGTGTGGCCCGCGTTGGCGCCCCCCTGGTAGCGGACGACCACGTCCGAACGGGCGGCGAGGAGGTCTACGATGCGCCCCTTCCCCTCGTCGCCCCACTGCATGCCGAAGACGCAAGTGACCGCCATCGGGCCTCCCGGCCGGAAACGGTCATGGTAGCCCGGAGGCGGCGCGGACGCCCGATCCGGGCCCCTGGGCCCATCGACGGCGCCCTCGGGCGTCGGCCTCAGGCGGCGCCGCCCGCGATCAGGCGGCGGAACCGGAGGAAGAGGTGGTGCGCGTCGTGGGGACCCGGGGCGGCCTCGGGGTGGTACTGGACGCCGAAGGCGCGGCGCTCGTCGCTCGCGACGCCCGCATTGGTCCCGTCGTTCAGGTTCGTGTGCGTCGCGTGAAAGCCCGTGCCCTCGAGGCTCGCCTCGTCCACCACGAACCCGTGGTTCTGGCTCGTGATCTCGATGGCGCGCGTCGCGTGGTCGCGCACGGGATGGTTCGCGCCGCGGTGGCCGAACTTGAGCTTGTACGTCCGCGCGCCCGCGGCGAGCGCCAGGAGCTGGTGTCCGAGGCAGATGCCGAAGAGCGGGACCTTTCCGAGCAGGCCGCGGATCGTCTCGATCGCGTAGGGCACGGCCGCGGGGTCGCCGGGGCCGTTCGAGAGGAAGACGCCGTCGGGCCGGGTCGCGAGGATCTCGGCGGCCGTCGTCCGGGCCGGTACCACGGTGGCCTCGAAGCCGTACGCCTTGAGGGACCTGAGGATGTTCCGCTTGATCCCGAAGTCCATCGCCGTGATGCGGTAGACGGGGCTCCAGCCCCCCTCCGGACGCTCGCGCGGTCCCTGGAACCACGGCTCCGGCCAGCCCTCGTCCCACGTGTAGGACTTCGAGCAGGAGACGGTCCGGACGAGGTCGAGCCCCTGCATCGAGGGCCCCGACCGGGCCTTCTCGGCGAGGCGCCCCGCGTCGAGGTCCTCCGTCGAGAGCACGCCGTTCACGGCCCCGTCCCGCCGGAGCCGGCGGGTGAGGCGCCGCGTGTCGATGCCCTCGATCCCGACCACGCCCATCCGGGCGAACCAGGTCTCGAGCTTCTCGGTCGAGCGGAAGTTGCTCCTGACGGGGCTCAGCTCGCGGACGGCCATGCCCTCGATCCACGGGTGCGAGGCCTCGACGTCGTCGGGGTTCACGCCGTAGTTCCCGATGTGCGGGTACGTCATGCACACGATCTGGCCGGCGTACGAAGGATCGGTCGCGATCTCCTGGTAGCCGGTCATCGCCGTGTTGAAGACGACCTCGCCCCGGCGCTCCCCGGACGCGCCGAAGGCGCGGCCCTCGAACACGGTGCCGTCGGCGAGGACGAGCAGGGCGGGGCGCGACTCGGACACGGGCGGAGAGGATAGCAGTCGGCGGGCCCACGGCGTGCCCGTCGCGAGGCCGCCCGCGTCGCGTGGCCCCCCCCGCGCGCGGCGCTACCCCCCCGGGCCCTCCGGGACGCCGCGGTTGATCAACGACGCCACGTAGCCCGCGCCGAACCCGTTGTCCACGTTCACGACCGTGACGTTCGGCGCGCACGAGCTGAGCATCGTGAGCAGGGCCGGGACCCCTCCCACGCCGACGCCGTAGCCGACCGACGTCGGCACGGCGATCACCGGCACCGCGACGAGGCCCCCGACCACGGTCGGGAGCGCGCCCTCCATCCCGGCCACGACGACCACGACACGCGCGGCACGGAGGGCCTCGTGCCGCGAGAGGAGCCGGTGGAGCCCGGCCACCCCGACGTCGTAGAGCGGGGTCGGCGCCTCCCCCATCGCCTCCGCGGTGACGCGCGCCTCTTCGGCGACGGGGACGTCGGCGGTGCCCGCGGCGAGGACGAGCACGCCCGGGCGTCCGGGCGGCCGTGCGCCGCGCGCGACCACGACGGCGCGCGCGCGCTCGTGATGGCGCGCGTCGGGAAACGCCGCGAGGAGCCGCGCCGCCCGCTCGGCGTCTACGCGCGTCACGAGCAGCGTCTCCGATCGCCGCAGCACCTCGGCCGCGATCGACACGAGGTCGTCGGGGGTCTTCGCCTCGCCGTACACGACCTCGGGAAAGCCGCAGCGAACGCCCCGGTGGTGGTCGATCGTCCAGGGCCGGGCGGCGGAGCCCGGAGCGCCCGCCTGCGGCAGGATCCCCGCGATGGCACGCGCGGCCTCGGCGACGTCCACGGTCCCGTCCCGGACCTTCTGCAGCAGATCGTCGAGGTGGTCCCGGTCCATGCGTCCATGGAACCACGAGATCGACTCCGCCGCCGGCACGGGACGCGGCGCGGGGGTTCGCGGCGGGGGTATGCTCCATCTCGATGGCCGCTCCGCAGCTCGACGTCCGAGCGATCCTCGACACCTTCTCGGGGAACGCGCGGCTCTTCCCGCTCCCCTCGGTCGTGCTCCTCCCCGACGGCTTCGCCCCCTTGAACGTGTTCGAGGACCGGTACGTGAAGATGGTCGAGGACGCGGTGCCCGACGACGGATTGATCGCCACCGCGCTCCTCAAGCCCGGCTACGAGGCCGACTACGAGGGCCGGCCGGAGATCCACCCCGTCGTGTGCCTCGGCAAGATCCTCCGGCACCGGAAGAAGCCGAACGGCCACGTCGAGATCCTGCTGTACGGCATCGCGCGCGGGAGGATCCGGGAGGAGGTCGCGTCCGCGCCGTACCGCGTCGCGCGTGTGGACCTGCTCTCCGACGTCGTGCCGCCCGGGAACGACGAGGTGGTGGCCCACCGCATGCGCCGGGCGCTCGAGATGATCCCGGGCCGCAAGCCGATGGTCTGGGGGCTCCGGCGCATGTCGGAGCAGGTGCGCGGCATCGACGCCGCGCCCGGCCGGTACGCCGACGCCGTCGCCCACGCGAGCGACCTCCCCCGCGACGTCCTCTACGAGCTCCTGGAGGAGGTGGACGTGCTCCGGCGCTTCGAGATCCTGATCCACCACCTCGAGTCGAAGGCCGCGGAGGACGCGCCGCGCGCGGTGGACGTCGCCGACCCGCACCTCAACTGAAGGGTCCCGCGGGCGCTCGGCGCCGAGGTACGAGGGTCGCCGCGGCCCGGCGTCAGCCCCCGGGGGGCCGGCGGTCGAGCTCCTCCTGGAGGCGCTCGGTGTCGGTGGGGCCGTCGGCCCACACCACCACGCCCCCGCGGAGCCGCCAGGCCTGCGGTGGCGTGACCGCCCAGGGGAGGCGCGGGTCGAGGTCCAGGTCGGTGACCCAGCCGCCCTCGGGCTCGTGGTGGACCTGCACCTCCTCTCCGGGCTCCGGCGGGAGCTTGAGGAGCACGACCGGCTCCTGGCCTCGCTCGCGCGTCGCCAGGTCCTCCAGGAGCTTCGCGCAGACCTCGCAGTTCACGGAGTAGATCACCCAGGTGCCGTCCTTCGGGAGCCGGTCGAGCGGCACCGCGGAGGCGAGCTCCGTGTCGGCGAGCCGGCGCCCCACCCAGGTCCGCACGTCCAGCGTGAGCGGGCGCGTGACCACCTCGGCCTTCTCGAGCACCCACGGCAGCGCCCCGGCGCCCGCCACCGCGAGGACGACGAGCACCCCGCCCGCCGCGTCGCTGCCCGGCGTCGCCCACGGCCGGGCGAGCAGGAGCGCCAGGAGGAGGACGCTGTCCACGGGGAGCATCACCAGCGGCGAGATCGAGATCCGCGACCCGAAGCAACCGCAGCTCGCCTCCCCGCTCACGACCTGGTAGGCCAGCACCGCGTCGAAGAAGAGCAGGAGGAAGATCACGAGGAGCCAGGACCACCGGGGGCGCAGGAGCGCGAGGAGGCCGGTCGAGATCTCGGCCGCGACGGCCACGCGGTAGAGCACCGCGGGGTCCACGGGGATCGTGCGGAGCAGCACGACGGGCAGGTCCTTCGGCCCGCCCCAGAAGAGCTTCAGGACCGCACCCGCGAGGACCCACACCCCGATCACGCGGGTGATCCACGGCGCCCAGGCGCCCGGAACTCGCGTCGTGTGGGCCATGGCGGACAAGCCTACCCCTCTCCGGGCGCCCGACGCGGGGCGGTCCGCGCGCCGCGCCGCCTCACGGCGCGTCCCGGAGCGCCAGGAAGAGTCCCGCCTCGACCTCGGCCGCGCCGTCGCGGCCGAAGATCGAGGAGAGGGCCTCGTATCCTCCCTCGTCCCACTCGGCGGGCGAGACCAGGTACCCGGCGGCGCCGTTCGCGAGGCCCACGACGAGCGGGGCGAAGAGGCCCTCGGACTCCGCGCGGGCGCGCCAGGTCCTCAGGACGGCCTGCGTGGCGACGCCGCCCTCCCAGAGCACGACGGCGAGCGGGTGCCCGTCCGCGTCCTCGAGGCGGATCGCGCCGACCTCGGGCGCCGCGGGCGGCACGACGCCGTCGAGGCGGACCGCGGCGCCGACCGCCCCGTCGAACGACACGAGGACGCGCGCCTCCGGGATCCCGAGGCTCCAGACGAGCACGTTCGCGGGGAGCGCCACGACGTCGGCCACGACCGCGGGGAGGTCCGGCCCGAACGCCCCCCCGCGGAAGCGCGCCTCGAGGGCGGGGCGCGAGCCGACGCCGACGAGGCCGAACGGCGTCCCCGGGTCGAGGCGCACGCGCGCCGCGCGGACGGCGACCTTCGCCGCCGTCCGGCCGGGCCCCGCGAGGTCCCCGGCGACACGGCGCGCGAACGCGTCGGCGAGCCGGCGCGCGGCCTCGTGACCCGACTCCGTGCCGCGGCGCGGCGTCGTGTCGCCGGGCGCGCCGTTGGCGAAGAGGACCGGCGGCCGCCCGGGGAGCGCGTCCGAGAGCGCGTCCTCGATCGCGCCCGCGAGGTCACGGTCGAACGCGAGGTGGCGCGGGCGCAGCATCACCGGCATCACGCCGTAGCTCACGAGCACGGCGATCGGGCCGCCGCCGCCCGCGTCGTCGAAGCGGAGCGCGAGGACGCGCGGGTCGATGCGGGCGCGGTCCGCCGCGGGCTCCTCGTCCGCCGCTTCGCCGCGGCCCCGGACGAGGCCGGGAAGCCCTTCCGGGTCGAGGTCGCTCGCCTCGACGACGGAGAGCCGGGCCTCCCGCGCCGTCTGCGCGGCCTCCTCGATCGCGCCGGCCGCGGCGTCGGCCACCGCGTCGAACACCCGGGCGTCGAACCGCCCGGCCCCGAGGACCTCGGCGAGCGGCGCGTGGACCGCGCCGCCGGGCCCGCTGTGCGTGTGCGTGGCGAAGAGGAGGAGTCCGTCGCGCCCGAGCCCCTCGAGTGGCGCCCGGCGAAGGACCGCGTCCACGAGGCCCGGGTCCACGACGACGAGGTCGAGGCGCACGAACGCGACCGGTGCCCCGCCGCCGTCGGGCCGGAGCACGAGCGCGCGGGCCGACAGCACGTCGCCGGGCGCGGTGGGCCCGGCGAGGTAGTGCGCGCGGGGCGGCGCGCCGGGCGCGGGCGCCCCGGCGAGCCGATGCGAGAGACGACCGAGGACCCCCAGCCCGAAGAAGGCCGGGACCGTGCGGCGCCGCGGACCGGCGCCCCAGCCGGCCAGCGTGGTGCCCGGCGGCAGCGCGAAGGGGCGCGTGGCCACGCCGGCGCGGAAGCTCTCCGGTGCGGGCCAGGCGAGGCGCCCGGCCGTGCGGGGCGACGCGGTGGCCTCGGGGCGCGCGAGGACCACGCCGCGCGCGGTCCAGAAGAGGACGTGGAGGAGCACGAGCGCGCGATACACGCGCCGCGCCGTCGGATAGCGGCGGACGCGCGCGAGCACGAACGACGCGGCGAGCCAGGCCGAAAGGCCCACGAGAAGGCCGCCGACCAACCCGAGGAACGTGGCGGCCGTCGCGCCGGCCGCCACGCCGATCCCGGCGGGCACGATCTCGCCCGCGAGACGGCGGGCGGGGGAGCCGGGGCCGGAGAGAAGGCCGATCACGCCGGAAGTATCGCGTACCCTCGCTCGTTTTCCCCCGGAGACCCGCCCATGCACGACGTCGTCTACCTCCCCGGCGACGGAATCGGCCCCGAGGTGGCCGGCGCGGCCCGGCGGGTCGTGGACGCGGCCGGAGTCCCCGTGCGCTGGATCGACCGCGACATGGGCCTCGCCGCGCTCGACCGGGCGGGCGACGCCCTCCCGGCCGAGGTCGTCCAGACGATCCGGCGGGCCGGCGTGGCGCTGAAGGGCCCGACCACCACCCCCATCGGCCGCGGGCACGCGTCCGCGAACGTCCGCCTGCGGCGCGAGCTGGACCTCTACGCGAACGTGCGGCCCGTGAAGACGGTGCCCGGTCTCGAGACCTCGCACGGCGCGGTGGACCTGGTCGTCGTCCGGGAGAACACGGAGAGCCTCTACGCGGGCCTCGAGAACGAGGTCGCCCCCGGCGTCGTGACCTCGATCAAGGTGATCACGGACCGCGCGAGCCGCCGGATCGCCCGGTTCGCGTTCGCGTACGCCCGGACCTGGGGGCGGAAGCGCGTCACCGCCGTCCACAAGGCGAACATCATGAAGAAGGCGGACGGGCTCTTCCTGCGCTGCGCCGAGGAGGAGGGGAAGGCGTCGGGCGACGGCATCGCGTTCGACGACGTGCTCGTGGACGCCCTCTGCATGCACCTCGTGACGAACCCCGGCCGATACGACGTCCTCCTGCTCGAGAACCTCTACGGCGACATCGTGAGCGACCTCGCGGCGGGCCTGATCGGCGGCCTCGGCCTCGCGCCGGGCGCGAACTACGGCGACGACGTCGCCGTGTTCGAGGCGATCCACGGGAGCGCGCCCGACATCGCGGGCCGAGGGATCGCGAACCCGATCGCGATGATCCTCTCGGCGGCCATGATGTGTCACCATCTCGGCTACCCGGAGGCGTTCACCCGGATCCGCCGGTCGGTCGCGAAGGTCACGAAGGAGGAGAAGGCGGTCCTGACCCCCGACCTCGGCGGAACGGGCACGACGGAGGCGCTGACGGAGGCCGTCGTCCGCGCGCTGCCCACCGTGCCGGTCGGGTAGCCGGCGGCGGCCGCGGCGCCCGCGTCCCGGCCCGGCGGGCCCCACGCGGGCCCGGCGGGGCCCCGCGCGGTCCACCGACGGCTCCGAGAATCGCGTCCCTCGCGCCGTCCGGGCGGACAATCCGGGGATGCTCGGCGCCCTCGACCTCGAGATCCTCCCCCAGCCCGACGACACCACGTGCGGGCCCACCTGCCTCCACGCCGTCTACCGCTATCACGGCCTCGACCTGACCCTCGACCAGGTGATCGACGCGACTGCGCGCTTCCAGGACGGCGGGACGCTCGCCGTCATGCTCGGGACCGACGCGCTCCGCCGGGGGTTCGACGCGACGGTCTTCACGTACAACCTGATGGTGTTCGACCCGTCCTGGTTCGGGCATGGTCCCCCGGACGGGCGCCTCTCCGAGCGCCTGGCGCTCCGCCGGGCGGCGAAAGCCGATGGCGAAGCGCGGCACGGGCGGGCGATCGACGCGTACCGGGAGTTCCTGCGCCTCGGCGGGACGATCCTCCTCGAGGACCTGACCACCGGCCTGCTCCGCCGGTACCTACGGCAGGGCGTCCCGATCCTCTGCGGCCTGAGCGCGACCTACCTCTACCGCACCATGCGCGAGGTGCCGGAGGGGAACCGGCTGCGGGAGGACGACGTCTGGGGCGACCCCCAGGGCCACTTCGTGGTCCTCTGCGGCTACGATCCGGACGCGCGCGGCGTGCTGGTGGCGGACCCCCTCCAGCCGAACCCCGCGGGCACGCCGCCTCGGTATGCCGTGAACATCGACCGCTTGATCTGTTCGATCATGCTCGGCATCGTCACGTACGACGCCAACCTGCTCGTGCTGAAGCCGAGGCCCGGGGGGACCGCTTGAGACCGCTGATCGTCGTCGACAACCCCGCGCGCTGGCCGCTCGAGATCCCGGGCGTCGAGGTGGTCGCAGCCCGCGCGTACCTGACGCAGCCGGAGTACAGCACGCTCCGCGGCGCGCTCGTCTTCAACATCTGCCGCTCGTACGCGTACCAACGGACGGGGTACTACGTCTCGCTCCTCGCGGAGGCGCGGGGCCATCGACCGATCCCGAGCGTCGCAACGCTGCAGGACCTCCGGGACAAGGCCGTCACGCGGCTCGTCTCGAGCGACCTGAGCACGCTCATCGAGCGGAGCTTCTCGCGCATCCAGTCGTCGGAGTTCGTCCTGTCGGTCTACTTCGGACGCCCGCTGGCGCAGTCGCACGGGGCGCTGGCCCGCGCGCTCTTCAACCAGTTTCCCGCCCCGCTCCTCCGCGCGCGCTTCGAGAAGGACGACGGCGAGTGGCAGCTCGTGGGCGTCGGTCCGATCGCCACGGCCGAGATCCCCGAGAACCATCGGCCGTTCGTGCGCGAGGCGGCGGAGCGCTACTTCGCCGGGCGGCGGACCCCCGTGCGCCGTCGCAAGCCCCCCCGCTTCCACCTCGCGATCCTCGTGGACTCGAAAGAAACGAGCCCGCCCAGCAACGAACGCGCCCTCGATCGATTCGAGCGCGCGGCGCAGTCGGTGGGCATCGGGGTGGAGCACATCGAACGCGAGGACTACGGCCGGGTCCCCGAGTTCGACGGGCTCTTCCTCCGCACGACCACCGCGGTCAACCACTACACGTACCGGTTCGCGCGGCGCGCGGCGGCCGAGGGGATCGTCGTCATCGACGACCCGCGCTCGATCATCCGCTGCGGCAACAAGGTCTACCTCTCCGAGCTCCTGGAGCGCCAGGGCGTGCGCCAGCCGAAGACCCGCCTGGTGCACCAGGACAACCAGGAGGAGACGCTCGCCGACATCGGGCTCCCCTGCGTCCTGAAGCAGCCCGACTCGTCGTTCTCGCGGGGCGTGGTCCTCGCCCGCACCGTCGAGGACCGGGAGCGCGAGGTCGCGCGGCTCCTCGCCGACTCCGAGATCGTGGTGGCGCAGGAGTTCCTGCCCACCGAGTTCGACTGGCGGGTCGGCGTGCTCGACCGCCGCCCCCTCTACGTCTGCCGGTACCACATGGCCAAGAACCACTGGCAGATCATGAAGCACCAAGCCGGCCGGGAGACGGAGTACGGCAAGGTGGACACGCTCCACGTGGGCGACGCACCCCGCGCGGTGGTGCACGCCGCGCTCCGGGCCGCGAACGCCGTCGGCGACGGCCTCTACGGCGTGGACGTGAAGCAGCGCGGCCGCTCGTGCTTCGTGATGGAGGTCAACGACAACCCGAACCTCGACGGCGGGTTCGAGGACAAGGTGTTGAAGGACGACCTCTGGCTGCGCCTCGCGGACGTGTTCCTCGCCCGCATGGAGGCGCGGCGCGCCTGAGCGGCGCCACGGCCCCCATGGACGAATCACCGCGCCTCGGCCTCTTCCAGGGCTACGGGATCGAGATCGAGTACATGATCGTCGATCGCCGTACGCTCGACGTGGCCCCCCTGACCGACCGCGTGCTGGAGGCGGCCGCGGGCGAGATCGTGTCGGAGACCGATCAGGGCCCGCTCTCGTGGTCGAACGAGCTGGTCCTCCACGTCGTCGAGCTGAAGACGAACGGTCCGGCGCCGGCCCTCGCGCCCCTGCCCGCGCACTTCGCCGCGGACGTCCGCCGGATCGACGGGATCCTCGCGCCCCTCGGGGCGCGCCTGCTGCCCGGCGGCATGCACCCCTGGATGCAGCCCGACACGGAGACCCGCCTCTGGCCCCACGAGTACGGTGCGGTCTACGAGACGTTCCACCGCATCTTCGACTGCCGCGGCCACGGCTGGTCGAACCTGCAGAGCATGCACGTGAACCTGCCGTTCGCCGACGACGACGAGTTCGGGCGCCTCCACGCGGCGATCCGCGCGGTGCTTCCGCTCCTGCCCGCGCTCGCGGCGAGCTCGCCCTTCGTCGAGGGCGAGGCGACCGGCTGGCTCGACAGCCGCCTACGGGCCTACCGGTCGAACGCGCGCCGCGTGCCGTCGGTGAGCGGCGTGGTGGTGCCCGAGCCCCACTACACGCGGGCGGCGTACGAGGGGGTGCTGCTCGCGGGCATCTACCAGGACCTGGCGCCCTTCGACCCCGAGGGCGTGCTCCGCTACGAGTGGGTGAACGCGCGCGGCGCGATCGCGCGGTTCGACCGCTACGCGATCGAGATCCGCGTGCTCGACACCCAGGAGGGCCCGACGGCCGACCTCGCCGTCGCCGCGGCCACGAGCGAGATCCTGAAGGATCTCGTGCGGCGGGACGACGACGAGCTGCGCGCGCTTTCGAGCGAGGCGCTCGCGAAGACCCTCTGGTCGGCGGCAGAGCACGGCGAGTGGGGCGTGATCGACGACCGCGCGCACCAGCGTGCCCTCGGCCTCCCCGACCACGGCGCGCTCTCGCTCGGCGAGGCGTGGCGCGCGCTCCTCGAACGCGCGGCGCCGAGGCACAGGCCCTTCCGGGAGCGCCTCGACCTGATCCTCGACCGCGGCCCCCTCGCCCGGCGGCTCCTCGAGGCCGCGGGACCGGGCCCGACGCGCGCGCGTCTCGCCGGGGTGTACGGGCGTCTTGCCGACGCGCTCGCGGCCGACCAGCCCTTCCTCCCCTGATGGCGCGGGGCGGCGAGCGCTCGGGGCCCGCGCCGCGGCGCTCCCTCGCCCCCGGCGAGGTCGAGCGGACGATGCGCCTCTCGATGCCGGAGGGCTCGCTCTTCGCCGTGATGGTGGGCGCGAGCGAGGCGTGGTTCGTGGCCGACGCCGTGCGGCTCGGCGCGACGCCGCTGGCCGTGGCGCTGGTGGTGACCCTCCCCTTCGCCGGGGGCGCACTCGGCGCGTTGCTCTCCGTGGTCCTGCTCCGGCGCGGGGGTCGGCGCAAGCGCGTGGTCCTCCTCGGTGTCGCCATCCAGGTGGCGGTGCTGGCGACGCTCGCGCTGCTCCACGCGACGCACGCCGCGTCGATCGCGGCGCTCGTGCTCCTCGCGGTGGTGCAGCAGGTGGGCGGACAGTGCTCCGGCCCCGCATGGGCGTCGTGGCTCGGCGACCTCGTGCCGGCGGGCGTCCGGGGCCGCTACTTCGCGCGACGGAGCCGGTTCGTGCACCTCTTCACGTTCGCGTCGCTCGCGGTCTCGGGCGTCGTCCTCCAGCACGTCGAGCCGGGCGCCCCGGGCTCGGTCCCGGCGGGCGCGGGCGGCCTCGGCTACGCCGCGCTCTTCGCCGCCGCCGCCCTCGCGCGGGTCGTCTCGGGCGCGCTCCTCCTCCTCTCGCCCGAGCCGCCCGCGCCGCCCCCGCCCGGGCCCGCGACCGCCCGGCGCTTCCTCGCGACGGCGCGCGGCCGCGCGGCGTGGCGACTCCTCGCGTTCGGCGGGGCCATGCAGGTCGCCGTGTACCTCGCGGCGCCCTACTTCGGCCCGCACATGCTGGAGGGGCTCCGCTTCTCCTACCTCGAGTACACGCTCGCGAGCGCGGCGGTCGTGGCGCTGAAGGTCCTCGTGCTCCCGGCCTGGGGGCACGCGGTGGACCTCTACGGCGCACGGCCGGTGCTCTCCCTCGCGGCGCTCCTCGTCGGGATCGTGCCCCTGCCGTGGCTCTGGGCGCGCGGCCTCGCGTGGGTGGTCGTCGCGCAGGGGCTCTCGGGCTTCGCGTGGGGCGGGCACGAGGTCGGCTACTTCTCGCTCGTCCTCGAGTCCACCACGAAGCGCGTGCGGGTCTGGGTCTTCGCGGCGCAGAACGTCGTGAACGCGACGGGCCAGGTCACGGGCGGCCTCCTCGGCGCGGCCCTCCTCGTCGCCCTCGATCACGACGTGTACGTCCTCTTCCTCGCGAGCGCGCTGGCGCGCCTCGGCGTGGCGGCCGCGCTCCCGCGCCTCGTGCCCGCGCTCGGCCGCCGCCCGACCGTCGGCCGCCGCGCGCTCCTCCTCCGCGTCGTGGGCGTCCGCCCCCACGGCGGGCTCGTGCACCGGCCGCTCCCCACGGAGGAGCCGCCCGCCGCGGGCTGACCCGCCGCCCACGAGGGCGATCCCCTCGGAGACCGGTCGGGATAGAATGTCGCTCGTGGATCGATCCCGTGGCCCCGTCCGCGTCGTCCGCCCCGGACAGCCCCGTCCGGGCAGCCGGGTGAAGGGCAAGACCATCGCGGAGCTCTGGGAGATCGCCTGGCAGATCACGAAGGACGTGTGGGCATTCCGGGGAGAGCCGATCGGTGAACAGGGACTTCAGAGAGATGTTGTCCGCGTTGTCCGAGGCCGGCGCTGACTACCTCGTCGTAGGTGGATACGCGCTCATCGCACATGGGTACCCGAGGGCGACCGGTGACATCGAAATCTGGGTCGCCCCACGCCCGAGAACGCGAAGCGGGTCCTGCTCGCCCTCAGGAGCTTCGGGGCCCCGCTCGCCGATCCCTCCGAGCAGGACCTCGCCACGCCGGGGCTGATCTTCCAGATCGGCGTGGTGCCGAATCGAATCGACCTCCTCACCGAGATCGACGGCGTGACCTTCGACGAGGCGTCGACCTCCCGGGTCACGGCCCCCGTGGAGGGGCAGGCGGTTCCCGTGCTCGGGAGGGAAGCCCTCCTCCGCAACAAGAAGGCCACGGGGCGGAAGAAGGACCTGTTCGACGCCAGCTGGCTGGAGGAACCCGACGACCCGGCCTGACGGACGGCCGGGGAGGCGGCCCCCGCGGCGGGCCAGGACCCCACGCGGACCCCGAGCGGACGAGGGGGACTACAGCGTGAAGCGGAAGTCGTTCACGAGGGCGCCGGGGAAGTGTCCGCTCGCCGCCTCGCGCTGGAAGTACGTGCCGGGCTCGAGGATCAGCTCGCGGTCCTGCGTCAGGCCGTCCAGGTTCTTGCCGAGCATGTC
Organism: uncultured Planctomycetota bacterium; assembly: GCA_963752285.1. Classification (GTDB taxonomy): domain Bacteria; phylum Planctomycetota; class PLA2; order PLA2; family JAEUHO01; genus CAVVXN01. The sequence goes on along the minus strand of CAVVXN010000002.1, from coordinate 392,541 downwards.
GTACACGGTGTCGTCGAAGCGCATGACGTTCAGGGGGGCGACGATCTCGCCGTCCTCGACCCAGAACGTGGCGAACCGCGTCATGCCCGTCGTGCGGCAGGCGGCGCGGTCCGAGTAGTTCAAGTACCAGACGTTCCCGATCCACACGCCGGTGCCGAGCTTCGCCAGCACGTCGTCGTGCGGCAGGTCGCCGGCGCCGAGGTCCATCGCCTCCGGCGTCTCCGCGGCCGAGGCCCCGTTCGTGGGTACGCCGTACTCCTTCGCCGACCGCGGCGACACGAGCGTCTCGGCCAGGCGACCCGACTGGATCAGCGGCACCGTGGCGGGCTTGAGGAAGCCGTCCTCCTGGAAGTCCGGGGCGATGCCCTCCGCCGTGTTCTCGACGAGTCGCACGCTCTCGTGCATCGCGGCCTCGCCGCTCGCGAGGCGCATCAGGGGGCTCTGCCGGGTCTTCAGCATCTTCAGGCCGAAGCCGCCCCACGAGAGGAGGCTGAACACGTCCGAGAGCGCGGCCGGGGCGAGGTACGCCCGGTACGGGCCGGGCGGCACCGTGCGCGCGGGGCGCTTCAGGGCTTCCAGCTGGCGCGACGCGAGGTCCACCTTGCGTTCGAAGGCCTCGTCGTCCCACGAGAAGCCCGCGTAGGCCGTCTTCACGGCCTTGTCGCCCGCGTGGTAGAAGCTCCAGTCGAAGTTGAAGTTCCGCGTGTCGTACCAGTACGACTGCCCGAGCGAGCTCACGAGCCCCACGTAGATCGCGCCGGACGCGTAGATCCCGACCAGGTCCCGGTCGCCCGACGCCGCGCGGATCTTGTCGAGGGCCGCCCCGGGGTCGGGGAGGTCGCTCGACGCGTGGGTCTCGCGCTCCCCCGCGTCCGTGGCGTAGAGCAGGTACGGGTCCTCGGGGAGGAGCGCAATGCGCTCGCGGAGGCCGCGCAGGGCGGTCTCGAGGCGCTGGACGTCGTCGGCCTCCTCGCCGGCCAGCGTGACGCGGCCCGTCACGTGCCGCGCGCCCCGGATCAGGTGCAGGGAGAAGTGACGCTGCATCACCGAGCCGGCCTGCCGGACCTCGCCGTGGTTCAGACGGACGAAATCGGAGTCCTCGCCGCGGATCGTGCAGAAGAGGACCTCGCCCGACTGGAGCTGGCCGATCATCCGCGCCGCGAGGCGACCGAACGTCTCGCGCGCAGAGGCGGCACGCGTGGCGTCGGGAGAGAGGAGGGCTGCGTCAGACACCACCGAACACCTCCACACCCGAGAAGCGACACGCCGGGGAAGCGTGCCCGACCCGGACCAGCTGGTTGGGCTCTCCCTTGCCGCAGTTCGGCGTGCCGAGGACCTGGAAGGTGCTCTCGTCGCCGACGCCCGTGAGGCTTCGCCAGAACGTGGCCGAGATCCCGCGGTAGTTGGGCTTCTTCACCACGCCCTTGAGCTCGCCGTCCTCGATCAGGCGGCCGCGCTCGCACCCGAACTGGAACTTGTTTCGGGAGTCGTCGATCGACCACGACGTGTTCGTCTCCATGTACACGCCGCGCTCGACGCCGCGCACGAGCTCGTCGAACGTGCTCGTGCCCGGCTCGAGGTTCAGGTTCGCCATGCGGTCGATCGGCGGGCGGTTCCACCCGCTCGCACGCGTGGTGGCGACGCCCGCGATCCCGGCGCGCGCCTGCGAGGTCCGGCCCCCGAGGGGCCGGAGCAGGATCCCCTCGCGGATCACGTGCTCCTTGCTCGCGGGCGTGCCCTCGTCGTCGAACGCGAACGACGCGAGCTGCTCGGGGCGCGTCGGGTCCCACACGATGTTCAGGAGGTCGGAGCCGTACCGGTACGTGCCGAACATGTCGAGCGTGACGAACGACGTGCCGGCGTAGTTGCGCTCGTCGCCGAGGATGCGGTCGAGCTCGAGGGGATGCCCGATCGACTCGTGGATCTGGAGGATCATCTGGTCGGGTGCGAGCACCACGTCGAGCGCGCCGGACGGGCAATCGGGGGCGGCGAGGAGCACGAGCGCCTCCTCGACGAGCCGCGGCGCCGCGGTGTAGAACCCGACGTCGTCCAAGACCTCCAGGCCGCCCTGACGGACCGCGCCGTGGCCGTAGAGCGTGCGCCGCACGGGCTCCTTCCCGTCGAACGCGACCACGCCCATGCTCGGCATCACGATCTCGAAGCGCTGGCGGATCTCTGCGCCCTCCGAGTCCACGTAGAGGGAGTCCTCCTCGACGCGTGCGAGGCGCGCCCACCAGTCGACGATGCGCTCATCCGTCTTGAGGCGCTCGTTCTCCTGGCGAAGCTGGTCCACCTTGTCCGCGAGCGAGGTCCGATTCCACGGCACGCGGACCGGTGACTCGTAGGCGCCCTTCCCGCCGCCGAGCGGGAGGCGGGAGTAGTCGGTGACGGTACGCCCCGCGCTCTTCCTCGCCCACGCGAGCGCGCGCCGCGCGGCCTCGGCGAGGCCCGCCTGGCTGACGTCGCTCGTCGCGGCGTAGCCGAGGCCGCCGCGGTCCACGACCGTGAGCATGGCACCGACGTCACGCTGCGTCTCCACGGGCTCGACGACGCCCTGGCGCACGCCGAAGCCCTCGGTCTGGTCGTCGACGTACCTGAGCGACACGAAGTCGGCCGACGGGCAGACGGCGCGGAAGCGCTCGCCGATGCGGTCGATCATGAACCCTCCTCGGGAAGCGCCTGGGAAGAGGCGAAGTAGGAAACCCTACCTCGCAGCCGGGCGGGCGCCCTTCCTCCAACGAGAGATCCCAACCCCCGTGGCGGGGCGCGCGGCGGGACGCGCGGCGACCCCGCGCGCTCGCCGCCGTCGGGACAGAGGTCCCCGCCGCGGGCGACGTGTGTGACCGTGCGCGAGGCCCGCGCGATGGAGGGGTGTCCCCCCACGCCGAGGAACCCATGCGACGCCCCGCCACCGTCCCGCCGATCGGACGAACCCTGTTCGCCCTCCCCCTCCTCCTCGCGTCGTCGCTCGCCGGCCTCGCGCTCGCCGCGCGTCCGGCGCGGGCCGACCCGATCCTCTACGAGGTCTGCTACGACGGCGACGGCGCGGACGCCGACGACGTGTTCACGGAGATCTACGGGAGCGCGGGGTTCTCGCTCGACGGGTGGTCGATCGAGGGCGTGAACGGGCTCGACGGCTCGGTTTACCGCACCGTCTCCCTCGACGACGTGTCGATCCCCGACGACGGGCTCCTCGTCCTGGCGACGTCCTTTGCGGCGGGCGACGTGCTCGCGGCGCGCGACGGGGTGGCCGAGGTGGACTGGCAGAACGGGCCCGACGCGATCCGCCTCGTGGACCCGGACGGAGCGATCGCGGACGCGCTCCAGTACGGCGACGCCGGCGCGTACGGCGCGGGCGAGGGCGCGTACGCAGAGGACGTCCCGGCCGGCTACAGCCTCACGCGCGACGCCTACGCGACCGACACCGACGACAACGCGAGCGACTGGACGGCGTCGGGAACGCCCACGCCCGGTACGGGGCCGTCCGTGGCGCCCGTGCCCGAACCCGCGAGCCTGCTCCTCGTCGGGACGGCGGCCCTGGGGTTCGGCGCGACCCGTCGGCGGAGGCGACGGCGCGGGAAGAGGGGTCCCCAGACGGGATGAACGCGTCGCCAGCCTCGCCTCGTCCGCGTACCGCCTCTGGCACGGACGCCCGGCCGCGCACGGCGCCCTCGGCCCGCGCGAAGCCTCGCCTCACGCCCGGGGCGTCGCGGCCGTCGCGGGCGTCGGCGGAGGCGCGGCGTCGCGGAGCGCCGCCGGGTCGGGCGAGACGAGTCGGCGTGTTGCGCGCGCGACCGCCTCCCGAACGAGCGCGTCCCAGTCGAGGCCCGCCTCCATCTCGTCGAGCTCGGCGGGCGTGGAACGCGTGGCGGGGTGCCGCGCGAGGAGGAAGGAGCAACAGTCGGCATGGGGCCGGATCGAGATCTCGAACGTGCCGATGCGACGCGCCAGCGCGACGATCTCGGACTTGTCGCTCCCGATGAGCGGCGCGTAGACCGGGAGCGTCGCGACGGCCTGGATCGCGCGGAGGTTCTCCGCGGTCTGGCTCGCGACCTGGCCCAGGCTGTCGCCGACGACGAAGCCCAGCGCACGCTCGCGTCGCGCGAGGGCGGCGCCGATGCGGAGCATCGCCCGTCGGTACACGAGCATGCGGTATCGCGCCGGCACGACGGCGACGATCGCGCGCTGGCACGCCTCGAACGGCACGACGACGAGAGGAAGACGCCCCGCCGACCAGGCGAGCACGCCGCAGATGTCGTCGATCTTGTCGAGGACCGCCTGGCCCTGCTGCGTCCGGTTGTGGAAGTGCACCGCGGTCACGCGTGCGCCCCGCCGGAGCATCTGCCAGGTCGCCGCGGCGGAGTCGATGCCACCCGAGAGGAACGAGAGGAGGCGGCGCGAGCTGCCGACGGGGAGGCCTCCGGGTCCGGGCTCGAGACCGGCGCTCACGACGGTGCTTCCCGGGAGGATCTCCACCCGCACCAGGACGTCGGGACCGCGGACCTGCGCGGTCCGCCCGGTCCGCTCCGCGAGGAGCGGGGCGAGCCGCTGCGAGGTTTCGATGGACGTCAGCGGAAACGACTTGTCCGCGCGTCGCGTCTCGACCTTGAAGGTGCCGTCCGACGCCTGGGCGAGGGCGAGCGTGGCGGCGTGCACGATCTCGTCGAGGTCGGCGCCCGTCTGGAACGCAGCGGCGGCGTTGGCGACGCCGGGGACGCGCGTCACCACGTCGATCGCACGTCGCGCGTGCTCCGGACGCGTCTCGCCCTCCAGCACGACGAAGTAGCGGGCGCCCCGGGAGCTGACGGTCGCGTCCATCCCGGCGCTCCGGATCCCCTCGAGGAGACGGTCGCGCAGGCGCCGGGCGAACGACGCGCGGTTCCCGCCCTTCAACCCGAGCTCGCCGTGGTGCGCGATCACGAGCGGCCGGGGCACGGTGGCTGATCGGTCGTCCGTCACGCGGGGAGAGGATAGGGGCCGCGCGCGATCAGGCCCCGTCCCGCTTCGCACGCATCCGGAGAACCTGCCGTCGCGCCCTCTCCTTGGCGGAGATCCCGGGCTCGTCGGGGTCGGGAAGCTCGGGCGCGGGCGCGGGAGCGTCCGCCGCCACGGGCGCGGGCGGCGCCGGAGCAGCCGAAGCGGCCGGGGGGGGCGGCGGGGCGGACCCGGTCGCGCCCGACTTCGCGGCGCGCATCCTGAGGACCTGGCGGCGCGCCTTCTCCTTCGCCGTGATCCCGGGCTCGTCCGGGTCGAGGAGCCCCGGCCCGGCGAAGGGCCGGGGGGGCGTGGAGCGCGGCGGGGCGCCGGTGCGGCCGGGGGCGGCGGGCGGACCCGGCGCGCCCGACTTCGCGGCGCGCATCCTGAGGATCTGGCGGCGCGCCTTCTCCTTCGCCGTGATCCCGGGCTCGTCGGGGTCGGCGAAGGCGCCGCGGCGGGCGGCGCTGGAGCGGCCGGGACGGCCGGTGCGACCGGGGCAGCCGGTGCGGGCGGCGGGGGCGGCGGGGCGGACCCGGTCGCGCCCGACTTCGCGGCGCGCATCCTGAGGATCTGGCGGCGCGCCTTCTCCTTCGCCGTGATCCCGGGCTCGTCCGGGTCGAGCACCGCGGCGGGCAAAGGCACAGGAGGCGCCGCGCTCGGCGGCGCGACGGCCGGGCGCGCCGCGGCGGGCGGGGCCTTGGCGGCCGGCCGGGCGCGTGGAGGGGTGGGCGGCGTCTTCGCCGCCGCGGCGGCGATTCGCTCGGCGCGCGCCGCCTGGGCGACGCGGCGTGTCCGCTCGAGCGCGTCGGCTTCCTCGCGGAGCCGTCTCGCCTCGCGCTCGAGCGCCGCGGCGACCGCCGGTCGGAGCTCGGAGACCTGGCGCACGCGGTCGGCGTGGAGGGATCGCGCGAGCGCGCGTTCCTCGTCGGAGAGGGACGGGTCCGCCACGAGCTCCGCGAGCAGCGCGACGTCCCGCTCCAGGACGCCCGCGAGGAACGAGGCGAGGCGCGGGGCCGTGAGGTAGTTGAGGTCCCGGCGCCAGTAGGGGAACGCGGTGGCCTCGGGTACGTCGCCCCGGCGGTCGATCCACTCGGCGAGCCGGCGGGCGTGACGCTGGTCGTCGTCGCGGATGCCCTCGACCCTGCGGACGAGGTCGGCGTCCTCCGCCGTCGTGTACGGCTCCGCGTCGAGCATGTACGCGGCGACCCCGTTCCAGGCCCGCGTGAAGAGCTCCTTCAGTCGCTCGCGAACGGGGTCGTCGTGGACGGGCACGGCCTACGCCCCCTTGAACAGGACCGGGACCACCGCGCGCGCGAGGTCCCACACCTGGCCCCAGAACACGCCGAAGACGATCGTGGGCACCACGAGCGCGAGGCAGAGGAAGAAGTCCGCGGCGCGAAGGTCGAGCGGCGCGGCGAGCGCGGCCTCGTCGGCGTCGTCCAGGTACATCCGAACCAGGACGCGTGCGTAGTAGTAGAGCGACAGGACGCCGTTGAGCAGCCCGACCACCCCGAGCCAGAGGTATCCCTTCGCGAACACGGCGTAGAAGACCGCGATCTTGCCGACGAAGCCGAACAGGGGCGGCAGGCCGGTCAGGCTGAAGAGCACGATCGCGAACGCCGCGCCGAGCCAGGGCGCGCGACGGCCGAGGCCCCGGAAAGCGGAGAGGTCCCCCGTTCCTCGCTCCCGGATCACGATGCCGGCGATCAGGAACGCGGCCAGGTTCATGAAGAGGTAGGCGATCAGGTACACGAGCAGGGCGGCGGCGCCGAGGTCCGACCAGACCGCGACGGCCAGGAGCAGGTACCCCGCGTGCGCGATGCTCGACCACGCGAGGAGGCGCTTCACCTCGGTCTGGCGGAGCGCCCCGAGGTTCCCGACGGTCATCGAGAGCACCGAGAGGACGGTGACCGCGAGGACGAACGGGTTGCCGGCCCACGCGAAAGTCGTGAGCGGGTGGAGGGCGTTCGGGACGACCGGCGCGGTCGCCCCGATCACGCGAACGAGGGCCGCGAAGCCCGCCGCCTTGCTCGCCACGGCCAGGAACCCGCCGACGGCGGCCGGCGCGCCCGCGTACACGTCGGGCGCCCAGAAGTGGAAGGGTACCGCGGAGATCTTGAACGCGAAGCCCGACATCACGAGCACCGAGGCCACGAGGAACGCCGGCTCGGACGCGACACCGCGGTCCACGGCGGCGGAGAGCGCGGCGAGCGACGTTCCGCCGGAGAGGCCCACGAGCCACGTGAGGCCGTAGAGAAGCAGTGCGGACGACACGGCGCCGAAGAGCACGTACTTGAGGCTCGCCTCGTTCGCCGCGCGGTCGGCCCGACGCATCCCGACGAGCACGTAGGCCGGGATCGAGACGGTCTCGAACGCGAGGTACAGGAGGATCAGGTCCACGGCGCTCGAGAGCACGATCATGCCGAGCACGGCCGAGAGCACGAGCACGAGGTACTCGCCGCTCGGCCTCCGAAGCGTCTCCCCGCGGAGCGTCGCGAGGACGGTCACGACGCCCGTGGCCGCGCAGAACACGGTGAACGCGATCGCGAAGCCGTCGGGCCGCATCGCGCCGAGCCACGTGCCGTGGTCGTCGCGCGGTCCGACGAGCGCCGCCGCCGCGGCCGCGACGAGCGCGAGGAGCGCGAGCGCCGTCGGCAGTCCAAAGCGACGCCCGTGCAGAAGGAGGTCCGTCGCGAGCACGGCGAGGATTCCGAGCGCGACGAGGCCCGCGGGGAGGAGGACGAGCAGCTCGTTCACGCGCCGCCCCCACCGGCCGCCATCCGCACGCCGAGCTCGAGCGTGGGCAGCATCTTGTCCATCACACCCGTGTAGAGGTTCATCGCGGTGGCGGGGTAGATGCCCATGAAGAGCGTCACGGCGGCCAGCGGGAGCAGGACGGCCATCTCCCGCGCCGAGAGGTCCGGGAAACGCCGCGTGTCGCGGTACGCCTCGGGCGTCGGCCCGAGGTAGACCTTCTGCAGGGTGATCAGGTAGTACCCCGCCGTCACGACGACGCCAGCGAGCGAGAGGAGCGCGAACACCTGGAAGCCCGGGATGGGGCTCCCGAAGGCGCCGATGAACGTCGTCGCCTCCGCCACGAACCCCGAGAGCATCGGCAGGCCCAGGCTCGCGAACATGGCGAACGAGGCGAGGACCGCGTACCGGGGCATCACCCACGCGAGGCCGCCGAAGCGGTCGAGGTCGCGGTGGTGCGCGCGGTCGTAGATCACGCCCACGACCATGAAGAGCATCGCGCTGATCGTCCCGTGCGCGAGCATCATGTACATCGCCCCGTTGAGGCCCCCGGCGGTGGCCGACGCGATGCCCAGCGTCACGAAGCCCATGTGCCCGATCGACGAGTACGCGATCAGCTTCTTGAAGTCGGTCTGGGCCATCGCGACGAGCGCGCCGTAGACGATCGCGATCACCGAGATCGTCGCGATCGGCAGCCACAGCGACGCCGAGGCCTCGGGGAAGAACGGGTACGCGATCCGGAGCAGGCCATACCCGCCCATCTTGAGGAGCACGCCGGCCAGGATCATGGAGATGGGCGTCGGCGCCTCGACGTGCGCGTCCGGCAGCCACGTGTGGAACGGGAAGGACGGGATCTTGATCGCGAACCCGACGAACATCCCCACGAACACGACGCGCGCGAGGGCGGGGTCGGTGAGCAGGCTGCCGTGCTCCGCGGCGAGGTGCGCCAGCCGGTCGATCTGCCACACCGGGAGCCCCGTCGCCGGATCCCGGTTCGAGAGCACCACCACGAGGAGCCCCGCCAGGAGGAGGACCGAGCCGAACAGGGTGTAGAGGAAGAACTTGATGGCGGCGTACTGCCGGCGGGGACCGCCCCACACCCCGATCAGGAAGTACATCGGGAGCAGCACGATCTCCCAGAACATGTAGAAGAGGAACAGGTCGAGGGCGACGAACACGCCGAGCATGCCCGTCATGAGCAGGAGGAACATCGCGTGGTAGCCGCGCGGGCTCTGTTCGATGCGCCACGAGGCCAGCGCGGCGCCGAACGACACGAAAGCCGTGAGCACGAGGAGGCTCGCGCCGATGCCGTCCACGCCGACGTCGTAGTGGATGCCGAGCGCGGGGATCCAATTCACGGTCTCGCGCATCTGGTACTGCGACAGGTCCCCCGCCGTCGCGGCGACGGTCACCGACAGACCGAGCACGGCGAGGCTCGCGAGCACGCTGACCGCCCTCGCGTGGCGGGCGGGGAGGACGAGCACGAGCACGAAGCCGAGGAGGGGCAGGAAGACGGTGGCGGAAAGCATGTCGTCTCCTACAGGAGCCCGCGAAGCACCAGGACCACGGCGACGAGGCCCACGGCCACGGAGAGGTAGAACCGGACGCGACCGTTCTGGAGCCTCGACACACGGGCCCCGCCGGCAAGCGCGGTGGCTCCGACGCCGAGCACCGCGCCGTCCACGACCCGCGCGTCGTTCCAGCCCGAGAGACGCGCCACGCGGCGGCCCTCCCGGCCGATCTCGTTCACGAGACCGTCCACGACGCCGCGGTCGAACCGCGCCGCTGCGCGCGACATCCCGTACGCGGGACGCAACAGCACCTCTCGCCAGAGCTCGTCGAAGAAGAACTTCGCCACGCAGGCCCTCTCGAGCGGCAGGAGGGGGCGTTTCAGGCGCCCGAGCACCGCGGCGAAGGTCGAGAAGACGAGCCAGCCCAGCGCGAGCCCGCCGAGGCCCGCCGTGATCGCAAGCACCTGGACCGTCCCGTCGTGCTCGAGGTGGTGCACGTCACCGACCGTCTCTTCACCGGCGACGACGACGTGGACGGGAGGCTCGAGGAGGCCCGTCTCCTCCTCGTTTGCATGCCAGCCGAGGAAGGGCCAGCCCGCGCCGACGGCGAGGGCCGCGAGGACCACCAGCGGGACGAGCATCGAGGGGCCCGACTCGTGGACGTGGTGGTAGAGCTCCTCGTCGCGCGGACGGCCGAGGAACGTCATGACGAACAGGCGGCACATGTAGAACGCCGTCAGCACGGCGGCCCCGAGGCCGATCCAGAACAGCGCGGGCTCGACGTGGTAGGCGCCCGACAGGATCGCGTCCTTCGAGTAGAAGCCCGAGAGGAACGGCAGCCCCGAGATCGCGAGGACGCCGACGCCGAAGGTGGTGCCCGTCACGGGCATGCGACGGAGGAGCCCGCCCATGCGGCGCATGTCCTGCTCGTGGTGACAGGCGTGGATCACGCTTCCCGAGCCGAGGAAGAGGAGGGCCTTGAAGAAAGCGTGCGTCGTCAGGTGGAAGAGCGCGGCGTGCCACGCCCCGACGCCGATGCCGAGGAACATGTAGCCGAGCTGGCTGATCGTCGAGTACGCGAGGACGCGCTTGATGTCGTCCTGCGCGACGGCGATCAGACCGGCGAAGAGCGCCGTGATCGCGCCCACGACCGCGACGACGTGGAGCACCTCGGGCGGCAGCATGAAGATCGTGCGGCCCAGGAGGTAGACGCCCGCCGCCACCATGGTCGCCGCGTGGATCAGGGCGCTCACCGGCGTCGGGCCCTCCATCGCGTCGGGGAGCCAGACGTGGAAGCCGAGCTGCGCGCTCTTGCCGGCCGCGGCGGCGAAGAGGCCGAACGCCGCCAGGACGAGCCAGGGCCCGCCGAGGGCGCCGGACGCGACGGCCTGACCGAGCGACCGGAAGTCGAACGCGCCCACCCGCGTTCCGACGACCATCAGGGTCAGCAAGAGGCCGAGGTCGCCGATGCGCGTCGTGATGAAGGCCTTGCGGGCGGCGTTGCCCGGCGCCGGACGCTCAGACCAGAAGCCGATCAGCTGGTACGAGCAGAGGCCCACGAGCTCCCAGCCGACGAAGAGGACGAAGAGGTTGTCGGCGAGCACGAGGAGGAGCATGGAGAACGAGAACATCTGCAGCCACGCGAAGAACCGCGAGTAGCGGGGATCGCCGCGCATGTAGCCCGTGCTGAAGAGGTGCACGAGGAACGACACGATCGTGACCACCAGGAGCATCGTGGCGGTGAGGCCGTCCACGAGGACGCCCACCGTGATCGGCCGCGCGCCGTGGCCGAACGGGGCGAACCACGGCGCGCTCCACGCGAGGCGCTCGCCCCCGAGTACGCGCCCGGCCAGAAGGGCCGCCGCCACGAGCGACGCGCCGATCCCGAGCAGTGCGATGAAGTCGCCCCCGCGCGGCAGCCGGCGGCCGAGCCCGAAGACGAGCACGAAGCCCAGCATCGGCCCGAACAGGCAGACGAGCGCGAGCGCCAGCATCCCGGTCGGTCCTCCCTCGCCCGGCCCCGGCGGGCCGCGGCCCTCTCCCTATCCCTTCAGGTCGTCCACGCGGTCCACGTCGATCCGGTCGCGCGCGTCGAACACGTTCAAAACGATCGCCAGCGCGACGGCGGCCTCCGCCGCCGCGATCGCGAGGACGAAGAGCGCGAACACCTGGCCCCGGATCCCTCCCTCGTAGCGGTCGAACGCGACGAGGTTCACGTTCGCCGCGTTCAGCATGAGCTCGATGCCGATCAGGACCGCGATCGCGTTGCGTCGCGAGAGCACGGCCACGATCCCCGCTCCGAAGAGCAGGGCCCCCACCACGAGCCAGGCCTCGAGCCCGAGGTTCATCCTTCGCGCCTCCGCCGCACGAGGTACGCCGCCCCGACCAGGGCGGCCAGGAGCAGGATCGACGCGAGCTCGAACGCGACGAGGTCGCCCTTCGGGTCGAGGAGCGCGTGCCCGATTCGGGAGGTGGTCGGCTCGGGCGCGGGCCTCGCGCCCACGACCGGCCACCGGGTGCCGAACGTCGCGAGGAGCAGGCCCAGGACGAGGAGTCCTCCCGCGATGGAGGGGAACACGATCGACGGGCGACGCTCGAGACCGAGCAGCGAGAGCGCCCGCCCGGTCAGGAGCACGCCGAAGACGAGAAGGACGAGGATCCCGCCCACGTAGACGAGCACCTGCGCGAGCGCGACGAAGTCGGCTCCGAGGAGCGCGTACAGGCCGGCGACGGCGAGGAACGTGCCGAGGAGCCCGAGGGCGGCGTGCACGATGCGCGGCGCGAGCGCCGCGATGAGCGACGACCCCACGGCGAGGAGGGCGAACGCGCCGAAGAGGACGACCTCGAGGGTAGGCGCGGAGGCGAGGGGGATCGCCAGGGCCGTCACGGACGACTCCGCGGCGGGAGGCCGGCGCCCGGCTCGGCGCTCGTCTCGGCGGTCCGCCAGGGGCCCTCGCCCTTCGTGAACTCGATGATCGTCGCCTTCTGCCGCTCGAACGCCGCGAGATCGTAGCGTTGGCCCATGTGGATGCAGTCCACGGGGCAGGGGTCGATGCAGAGCGAGCAGAAGAGGCACTTGTTGTAGTCGATCGCGAAGCGCGTCAGCCGCGCCGTCTTCCCGCGTCCTTCCTGTTCGATGTAGATGCAGTCCACGGGGCAGGCCTTGGCGCACAGCTCGCAGATGATGCAGACGTCGGGCTCGAACTCGTGGAGGCCGCGCTCGTAGGGCGAGATGTACGTCTCCTCCTCGGGATACTGGATCGTCGTGGGCTTCGTGAGGAGGTGGCGCCACGTGAGCCCGAGACCCTTCGCGGTGGTGGCGATCCCGGCCCAGATGCGACGGAAGTAGCTCATCTACCTCCCCATCAGCCAGGCGGAGAAGGCGCCGTCGGGCAAGGCGGAGCCGACGAGCACCTGCGCGGCGGCACCCACGGCGCAAACGATGCTCCACGGCAGGAGGACCTTGTAGCAGAGGTACATCACCTTGTCGATTCGGTAGCGCGGCAGCGTCCACCGCAGCCACATCATCACGAACACGAGGACCATCGCCTTCGCGAGGAGCACGAACGCGCCGATCCAGCGACCGACGGGGCCGGTGAGGTCGATGGGCACGCCAGGGTCCCAACCGCCGAGGAAGAGCAGCGCGATGACGATCGAGAAGAGCACCATCCCGGCGTACTCGCCGAGGAAGAAGACCGCGAAGCGGAAGCCCGTGTACTCCGTGTGGAAGCCGGCGACGAGCTCGGACTCCGCCTCCGGCAGGTCGAACGGGGCGCGCTTCAGCGCAGCCAGCGTGGCCGCGCCGAACGTGAAGAACGCGACGAACGCGAACGGCCCGCGGAAGAGGTACCAGCGCCAGATGCCGCCACTCTGCTGCACGACCAGCTGCGACAAGTCGAGCGTGCCGCCCAGGACCACGATCGCGAGGGCCGAGATCGAGAGCGGCATCTCGTAGCTCACGACCTGGGCGACCTCGCGCATGGAGCCGAGCACCGCCCACTTCGAGTTGCTCGCCCAGCCCGCCATGATCACGCCGACGACCTCGATGCTCGTGACGGCGAGCACGAGGAACAGGCCCACGTTCATGTCGGCCGCGACCAGCCCGTACCCGAAGGGGATCACCGCGAACGCCGTGAACGCCCCGACGAACACCACCACGGGCGCGAGGAGGAAGACCTTGCGGTCCGCCTCCCGGGGGACGATGTCCTCCTTCGCGAGGAGCTTCAGCGCGTCGGCGAGGAACTGGAGGAGGCCCTGGGGTCCGACGCGGTTGGGGCCGATCCGCGCCTGCATGCGGCCCGAGACGCGGCGCTCCATCCACACCATCTCGCCCGCCAGCACGGCCGTCACGGTGAGCACGACCCCCGCCACGGCGAACATCGCGACCGCGTAGACCACGCCCGGCGGCACCGTCTGGAGCAGGTGGGATCTCTCGATCAGCTGGTCGAGCCAGGCGCGCATCAGCGATCGACCTCCCCGAGCACGATGTCCATGCTGCCGATGAGGGCCACGAGGTCGGCCAGGAGCTCACCCTCCGCGACCTCCGTGATCACGGCGATGTTGCTGAACGACGGACCGCGGCACCGGGCGCGCCACGCGCGGTCCTTGCCTCGGGAGACGAGGTAGACGGCGAGCTCCCCCCGCGGGTTCTCGCCGCGCACGTACACCTGGCCCTCGGGAGGCTTCAGCGCGCGCGGGACACGGCCCATCACGGGGCCCTCGGGCATCTGCCGCAGCGCCTGGCGGACGATGGAGAGGGACGTCTCGACCTCGCGGACGCGCAGCCAGTGCCGGGCGAAGCAGTCGCCCGCGACGCCCGCGATCGGGCTCGGGCCGACGGGGACGTCGAGCTCGAACCGGTCGTAGATCGAGTACGGCGCGTCGCGACGCGTGTCCCAGTCGACGCCGGCGGCGCGGAGCGCCGGTCCCGTCACGCCCCACCGGATCGCGGTCGCGCGGTCCACGATCCCGATCCCGCACGTGCGTTCCTGGAAGATGTGGTTCTCGAGGAGCAAGGTGTTGTACTCGGGCAGCCGTCGCTCCACGGCGTTCAGCCACACGTCGAGCTCGTCCAGCCACTCGGGCGACAGGTCGCGTTTCACGCCTCCGATGCGGACGAAGTGGTAGAGGAGCCGCCCGCCCGAGATGTGGTCGAGCAGGTCGAGCCCGCGCTCGCGTTCGCGGAACTGGTGGAGGAAGGGGGTGAAGGCACCGAGGTCGAGCCCGTACGTCCCGATCGCCATCAGGTGGCTCAGGATGCGCTGCACCTCGGCGACGATGACCCGCACGTACTCCGCGCGCTCCGGCACCTCGATGCCCGCGAGCCGCTCGATCGCCATCGAGGTCACGTGCTCGTTGTTGATCGCGGCGAGGTAGTCCCAGCGGTCCACGTAGGGCAGCCACTGGTCGTACGCGACCGACTCGCCGATCTTCTCGGAGCAGCGGTGGAGGTTCCCTACGTGCGGCTCGAGCCCGCGCACCACCTCGCCGTCCGACTTCACGACCACCCGGAGCACGCCGTGCGTCGCGGGGTGCTGGGGCCCCATGTTGAAGACGAGGTCTTCCGTGCGCACGTCGGGACGGGTGTCGAGGCGCTCGTCCGGGGTCATGGCTGGGCCTCGGGCGGGATGATCGGCGCGCCGTGGTAGGAGGGCGGGAACGTCCAGTCCTTGCGGAGCGGGTGGCCCGGCCAGTCCTCGGGGAGGAGGATGCGCCGCAGGTCGTCGCGCCCCGTGAACACCACCCCGACCAGGTCGTACGTCTCGCGCTCGTGCCAGTCCGCGCCCGTCCAGACGGACGCAACCGAGGGCACCTCGGGGCGGTCCCGCGGCACACGGACCACGAGCGCGAGCCAGGGGTCGTTCTTCTCGGGACGACGGCGGTACGCGTCGTCGGGACGCCGCGACCAGGAAACGAGGTGGTAGACGACGTCGATCGTCCCCTCCTCGGGGCCCTGGTCCACGCCCGTGACGAGGTGACAGCCTTCGTAGCCCGCCTCGTCGCGAAGGAACCGGCACACGTCAAAGAGCCGGTCGGCCTTCACGCGAAGGAACGGGTGGCGGCCGCCGAGGACCGTCTCCTCCAGGGCGTCGGGGAACGCCGCCGCGATCCGGTCGCGGGCGTCCACCGCCACGGGGTCGTCGCCCGCGGCGGCGCGGCGGTCGTCGTCCGCGATCACGCCGCCCCCTCGTCGGGCGCCGCGCCGGAAACGTCGATCGGCGCCTCACCCGGCCGGCGCCCGGTGGCGGCGAGGTCGCGCGCGCGCGTCCGGGCCTCCTCGACACGCTCCACGGGGAGCGAGGACCCGCCGCGTTCCTGAATGCGGCGTTGCAGCTTGCGGATCGCGTCGATCAGCGCCTCCGGACGGGGCGGGCAGCCAGGCAGGTACACGTCCACGGGCACGATCAGGTCTACGCCCTGCACGACGTGGTAGCCGTACTTCACGTAGGGCCCGCCCCCCACCGTGCACGCGCCCATGGCGATCACGTACTTGGGGTCGGGCATCTGGTCGTAGAGCCGCTTCACGCGCGCCGCCATCTTGTGGGTGACGGTGCCGGCCACGATCATCAGGTCGCTCTGCCGCGGCGACGCGCGGAACACGCCGGCGCCGAAGCGGTCGAGGTCGTACTTCGTGGCGGCGGTGGCCATCATCTCCATGGCGCAGCACGCGAGCCCGAAGGACATGGGCCAGAGCGCGTTCCGCCGCCCCCAGTCCTTCAGCTGGTCGAGGCGCGTCAGCACGACCTGCGACCGGAGCTCCGCGTCGAGCGCGGGGTCGACCGGCTCAGGCATCGACGTCTCCTTCCCGCCCGGGCGCCGCGCCGGGCCGGGCGGTCGGCTGGGGGGTCCACTCGATGTCGCCGCGCGCCCACACGTACGCGAGGCCCGCGGACAAGATCACGATGAAGGTCAGCGCCTCCACGAACGCGAGGAGGCCGGCCCCCGACTGGACGAGGTCGCGGTACACGGCGCCCCACGGGAACAGGAGCGCGACCTCGACGTCGAACACCACGAACATGAGCGCGATCGTGTAGAAGCGGATGTCGAAGCGGATCCACGCCCGCCCCACGGTCGGCTCGCCGCACTCGTAGATGCTGCGCTTGGACCCGATGTCGGTGCTCCGGGGCCGGAGGAGGAGCCGCCCCACGAGCAGGTTCACGACCACGAAGAGGCCCGCGGCGACCGAGAAGACCAGAACGCTGGCAAAGTCGAAGTTCATCGGGCCCGGACCTCGGACGATACCGCGCCTGCGCTCCCTCCGGACGGTTTGCCGGGACCTCGGTCGCGTCTCCCCCCGCGAGGAGTAGGATGCCGCGCTCGGAGGACACCATGAAGCACGCCAGACCGTCGCTGTGGCTCGGATCCCTCCTCGCGATCGCGGGTCTCATCGCCGCCACGCCGCGTCCCGCCTCGGCCGAGGGCGACCCCCCCGCCGTGGCCGGGGCGCGCGTCATCGAGGCGTACCCGGGCCTCACCTTCGAGACGCCCCTCGGCCTCGTGCCCGGTCCCCAGGGATCGGACGACCTCTACGTCTTGGAGCAGGTCGGGCGCGTGAAGCGGATCGCGAAGCCGAGGGGCCAGACGCCGGCCCCGCAGCCGGCCGTCTTCCTCGACATCACCGCCAAGGTCTTCCCCCGCATGCAGGGCGGCCTCCTGGGGATGGCCTTCCATCCGGCCGCCGCCCAGAACGGACGGTTCTTCGTCGACTACGTCCGCCAAGCCGCCTCGGGCGGCTTCGAGATCGTCGTGGCCGAGTTCCACGCGACGGGCGGCGCCGCCGACCCGGCCTCCGAGAAGGACCTGCTCGTCATCCCCAAGACGACCGCCGTGCACAACGCCGGCTGCCTCGCCTTCGGCCCCCACGGCATGCTCTACATCAGCACGGGCGACAACGGGAACCAGAAGGAGGCGGCGACGCTGACCTCCCAGAACCCGACCTCCCTCTTGGGCAAGTTCTTGCGGATCGACGTGGACCACCCCCAGCCGGGGCTCGCCTACGGGATCCCCTCGGACAACCCCTGGGCCACCGCGAACGGCGTACGACGCGAGATCTGGGCCTACGGGTTCCGCAACCCGTGGCGCTTCTCGTTCGACGCGCAGGGCACCCTCTGGACCACGGAGCCGGGTTCGAAGGGCGAGGGCTGCCACGAGTGGGTCGTGAAGGTGGAGCGGGGCAAGAACCACGGCTGGCCCTACATGGAGGGGAGCCGTCCGCTCGAGCCCATGCCGCAGAACGTGTCGGCCGCCTCGTTCGCGAAGTCGTTCTTCGACTGGGTCCGGGGCCCGGACCCGGACGTCACGGCGGGCTGGGGCGGCTACGTGTACCGGGGCAGCCGCGTCCCGGCGCTCCAGGGCAAGTACCTGTTCGGCGACTACGCACGCGGCTCCGTGTACGTGATCGACGTGGCGAGCGGACAGGCGAAGGACTGGCGGACGCTCGCGAAGGTCGCCGGCGCCTGCTCGATGGGCGAGGACAACCAGGGCGAGCTCTACGTCGTCTCGCTCGACCAGGGAAAGGTGTTCCTGGTCGCGCCCGCCTCCTGAGCCCCCCGACCCGCCCGCGCGCGGGGCGGCCCCCGGGTCAGTGCACCCCGGCCGCCGCGAGCCAGCGTTCGGCGTCGAGCGCGCCGCGGCAGCCCATGCCAGCGGCGGTGATCGCCTGCTTGTACACCTTGTCCGTCACGTCGCCCACGGCGAAGACGCCGTTCACGTTCGTGGTGGTGCGCGCGGGGTCGGGCAGAACGATGTAGCCCTGCTCGTCGGTCGTGATCTGGCCCTCGAGGAACCGCGTGTTCGGCTCGTGGCCGATCGCGATGAACAGGCCGCGGCAGTCCACCTGTCGCTTCGCGCTCGTCTTCGTGTCGGTGAGCTCGACCCCGGAGATCCGGTCCTCGCCGAACACCTCGGTCACCTCGCTGTTCCAGGCCACCTCGACCTTCGGGCTCGCGAGGAGGCGGTCCTGCATGATCTGGCTCGCGCGGAACGCGTCCCGACGGTGGACGACCGTGACCTTGCCCGCGAACTTCGTGAGATAGTGCGCCTCCTCCATGGCGGTGTCGCCACCGCCGACCACCACCAGGTGCTGGTCGCGGAACACCGGCAGCGCGCCGTCGCACACCGCGCACGCGGAGACGCCTCCGCCCGTCTGGGCGAGTCGCTGCTCGTTCTCGAGGTTCAGCCACTTCGCCTTCGCGCCCGTCGCGATGATCACGGTGTGGGTGAGGATCTCCTGGCCCTCGAGGCTCCGCAGACGGAACGGCCGCTCCGAGAGGTCGCAGTGCGCGATGTCGTCCGTCACGATGCGGGTACCGAAACGCGCGGCCTGCTCGCGGAACAGCCCCATCATCTCCTTGCCGTCCACGCCGTGGGGGAAGCCGGGGTAGTTCTCGACCTCCGTCGTGAACATCAGCTGCCCGCCGGGGATCATCTGCTGCGAGGGCGCGCCCTCGTACACGAGGGGGTCCAGGGCGGCGCGCGCCGCGTAGATCGCCGCGGTCCAGCCCGCCGGACCGCTTCCGATGATCGTGACTTTCTCGACCCGGTCGCTCGTCATGGATGCCCTCCGCGGCGGGGATGCTACCCCACCTCCGTCAGCCCGCGAGGTCGAGACGCGGCCAGTCTTCCTCGAGGCGCTCCGACGCCATCCACCGCAGCGCCGCGAGCGCCGCCGCGACCCGCGCGAGGGCCCAGAGCACGCCCGCGGTCTCTCCCGCGCGCGCGAACACGCGGCTCTCGTCGTTCGCGAGGACGTGCTCGACGGCGGGCGCCGTCGCGCGGACGAGGGCCACCGCGCGGCGGATCGCCGCCTCGGCCTCGTCGACGCCCTCGTCGTCGTCCTTGGGCGGAGCGCTTTGCTCCGCGCCGGACGTCTCGATCGGGATCCGCGCTTCGACGCTCGGGAGAAGCTCCTCCGCGAGGGCGAGGAAGTGCTCCTCGACCTCCTCGTCGGGCGGCGAGGTGAGACGGGAGAGGAGGTCCTGGGGATCGCCCCGGCCCTCGCTTCCCGCCGCGAGCACGGCGAGCGTGAACAGGTGCGCGCCCCGGAAGACGGCCCGGGCCATCTTCACGAGGTCCTCGTCGGGGAGCCCCTCCGTCGCAACGCCGCCCTCGCGCGCGAGGCGGGGCACGTCGCCGCAGAGCCGCGCCCAGTCGAAGCCGGCCGGGAACCACGCATCGAACGCTTCGATGTGGTCGGCGGCGGCCCGCTCGAGGAAGTGCTGGAGCGCGCCCATGGCGCGTCCCTCACGCCGAGAACGAGGAGCCGCAGCCGCAAGACCCCGTGGCATTGGGGTTCTTGAACTGGAACCCCGAGCCCATCAGGGACTCCTGATAGTCGATCTCGGTGCCGTGCACGAAGAGGTCGCTCTTCGGGTCCACGAAGATCGAGATCCCCTCGGACTCGAAGACGCGGTCGGTCGGCTCGGCGTCGCGCTCGAGGGCCAGCTGGTAGGAGAGCCCGGAGCACCCCCCGCCCACGACGCGGACGCGGAGGCCCTTCGCATCCCGCTGCTCGGGCTGCTTCATCAGCTCGCGGACCTTCTGGGCCGCCTTCGTGGTGAGGACGATCACGGACAAGGTCGGACTCCTCTGGGGCGCGCTCCGCCTGGGATCGGGCGCCCGGGCGCGTACACCGGGGATGATACCGGCCGCCGGAAGGGACCGCGCGCGCCCGGCGACGCCGAGGGGACCGCGGCCCGCCGGCGATAGTCTCAGGGCGTGACGACCCGGATCTACCTCGACCACACGGCCACGACGCCCCTCGATCCCGACGTCGCCCGGGCCATGGACCCGTGGCTGGGCGGCCGGTTCGGGAACCCCGCGAGCCCGCACCACGTGTTCGGCTGGGACGCCGAGAAGGCGCTCGAGCTCGCGCGCGCCGAGGTCGCCGACCTCGTGCACGCCGAGCCGCGCGAGATCGTATTCACGTCGGGCGGCACGGAGGCCGACAACCTCGCCGTCCTCGGCCGCGTCCGCGCGCGCGGCGCCGGGGAACGGGTCGTCGTGAGCGCGGTCGAGAACCGCGCGGTCCACGACGCCGCCCGCGCGCTCGAGAAGCAGGGCGTACCGGTGACCTTCGTCGGCGTGGACTCGGTCGGGCGCGTGGACCTCGCGGCGCTCGAACGGGCGCTCGACGGCGAGGTGGCGCTGGTGTCGGTCCAGGTCGCGAACGCCGAGGTCGGGACGCTCCAGGACGTCGAGGCGGTGGGCCACCTCGCCGCCGCGCGGGGCGTGACGTTCCACGCCGACGCGACGCAGGCCGCGGCGTGGGTGGAGCTCGACGTGCGTCGCATGGGCGTCCACCTCCTCTCGCTGAGCGCCCACCGCATGCACGGTCCGATGGGCGTCGGCGCCCTCTACGTCCGCCGGAGACCGCGGGTCCGCCTCGCGCCGTTGCTGTACGGCGGGGGCCAGGAGGGCGGCCTGCGGGCCGGCGCCCCCAACCTCCCCGGCGCGGTCGGCATGGGGCGCGCCGCCGAGATCTGCCGCGAGCGACGAGCCGACGACGCGCGGCGCGTGTCGACGCTCCGCGACCGGCTCGAAGACGGCATCGCGAACGCGGCGCCCGGCGTCGCGGTGCTCGGCGACGTCCGCCACCGCCTGCCGAACGTGTCGGCGCTCTCGGTCGAGGGCGTCGAGGGCGAGGCGCTCGTCCTCGCGGTGCCCTCGGTCGCCATGGCGACGGGCTCGGCGTGCGCGTCCGCGGGGCTCGAGCCCTCCTACGTGCTCGCGGCGATGGGCCTCCCGAAGCGGACGGCCGACCAGAGCGTTCGGTTCGGCCTCGGGCGCTTCACGACCGAGGCGGAGGTGGACGAGGCCCGTCGGGTCGTCGTCGAGGCGATCGCGCGCATTCGCAGGACCGGGCCAAACGGGGCGTGAGCGCGCCGGGTGGGGCCTCAGGGCAGGTGGTCCACCACCCGCTTCGCCAGGTCCACGAGCGCGTCGCCACGCGCCCCGGCGCCCGCCCCGGTGAGCGCGACCTCGGCCACGCACCAGCCGTGGACGGCCGTCACGACCGCCCGGTTCTCGTCGACGCGAAGCCACCCCTTCTCCCCGACGTCCACGCGCTTCTCGCCCCCGTGGGAGATCTCGCTCGCGCCGGTCCACGCGATGCTCTCCCGGTCCTCGGCCACGCGCACCCCGACCACCAGGACCGCGCCGCGGTCGTTCGCGTACGTGCACTGGTAGAGGCGGATCCCCTTCTGGAGCGACTTCCCGTCGTGGGAGACGATCCCCTCCTTCGCGCCCGGGAGCACGGCCCGGGCGTCGGCGAGCGTCAGGAGCTCGCAGGGGGCGATCGCGGCCGGAGGCGGCAGGGCCGGCTCCGGGGACGCCTCCGGGGCGCCCCGACGCGGGGTCGCCGCCGTCTCGTCGTGGTCGCCGCATCCGGTGGTGGCCAGGACGAGGAGGAGCGCCAGGCCGGCGAGCCCGGCGTGCCCGGCGAGGACCCCGTCCCGGCCTCGGAGCACGTTCGCCATCGAGATCCTCCCGCCGATCGCGCGTGGGCGCCGTCGCCGGTCCCCAGGGAACCACGGGCCGAGGGGCGTGGTCCCCCGGCGGGCGCGACGCGAGGCGCGATCCCGAGGGGCGCGAGCGGTAAGATCCCGGCCGACCATGGACCTCAGCGTCATCATCCCCACCTACAACGAGGCCCGCCGCATCGGCCCCGCGCTCGACGAGATCGTGCCCCACCTCGACCGGCTCGGCGTGGACTACGAGGTGATCTGCGTCGAGGACGGGAGCCGGGACGGCACGGCCGAGGTGGTCCGCGAGGCCGCGCGGCGGACGAGCCGGATCCGGCTCGTGGAGCTCCCCGAGAACCGGGGGAAGGGCGGCGCGGTCCGCGAGGGGGTCAAGGCCGCGCGGGGCGACCTGGTCTTCTTCCTCGACGCCGACCTCTCGACGCCGCTCGACGCGATCGACCGCGCGGTGCCCCACCTCCTCGACGGGGCGGACGTGGTGGCGGGATCGCGCAACCGGGACGGCGCCGCGATCGTCGTGGCGCAGAACCGGGCGAGGCGCTGGCTCGGTCGGGGGTTCCTCGCGCTGTCGCGCCTCCTCTGCGACCGTTCGGCGACGGACATCACGTGCGGCTTCAAGGGGTTCCGCCGCCCCGCGGCGGCGGCCGTGTTCGGGCGCTCGCGGGTGGACGGCTGGGCCTTCGACGCCGAGATCGCCTTGATCGCCCGCCGGCTGGGGCTCGTACGACGCGAGCTGCCGGTCGCGTGGCGGCACGACCCCGACTCGCGCGTCCGCGTGCTGCTCGCGGTCCCGAAGAGCCTCCTGGAGCTCCTCTGCATCGCGTGGCGCGACTGGCGCGGGAAGTACGCGGCGACCCCCGAGGAGCGCGCCGCCGCCCGGTCGAGGGAGCGCACCACGTGACGGAACGCGCGGTGCTCGGCCTGGTGGACGGCATCTCGGATGCCGGCGCGGCCCTCTTCGTCGGAGACCGGCTCGTCGCGGCCGTGAACGAGGAGCGACTCACCCGCACCAAGCTCCAGGGCGGGTTCCCCGAGCGCTCGATCGACACCGTGCTCACGCTGGGCGGGATCCGACCGTCCGACGTGGACCTGGTGGCCGTGGGCGGCATCGCGACCCCGTCGGTCGTAACGCGGCTCTCGCGCCGGCTCCAGGCGCGCCTCGGGGGAACGGCGGGGATCGTGTTCGAGCACGCCGACTCCCCTCTCGAGCGGCTGGCCGACCTCGCCCGCTACCGGCTCCGGCTCACGACGAACCGCCCCGGCGGCCCCGGCGGCCGGATCGAGGCCGCGCTGGCCGGCCCGCTGCTCCGGCGCCGCCTGCCGGCCGGCGCCCGGCGCGCGCGCCTCCTCCTCGTGGACCACCACACGGCCCACGCGGCCAGCGCGTACTTCGGCTCCGGCTTCGACCGCGCGCTCGTCGTCACGGCCGACTCGCTCGGCGACGGGTGCTCGCTCACCGTTTCCTACGCCGAGGGCACGCGGGTCCGGCGCGTCTTCTCCGCCGACCCGTTCGTCTCGTTCGGCACGTTCTACGCGCTCGTCACGCGCCACCTCGGCTTCCGTCCGTACCGCCACGAGGGCAAGGTCCTCGCGCTGGCCGCCGCGGGCGACGCGCGGCGCGTCGGCGTGCCGTTCCCCCTCCGCTACGAGGACGGCGCGCTCCGCTACGACGGCGCGTGGGGCCTCCGCGCGTGGCCCTGGCTCGCGCGCCTGTCCGCGTACGCGCGCGAGGACGTCGCCGCCTGGCTCCAGCAGGGCCTCGAGACCGGCCTCCTCGCGATCGTCGGCGAGCACCAGCGGCGCACCGGCGTCGGCGACCTCTGCGTCGCCGGCGGCGTCTTCGCGAACGTGCGGCTGAACGCGCGCCTGGCCGGGGCCGAGGGGACGAGACGGCTCCACGTGTTCCCGCACATGGGCGACGGGGGTCTCGCCGTCGGCGCCGTGCTCGCGGCGCTTCGTCCCGCGGGGTGGACGCTCCCGAGCCTCGCGCTGGGCCCGGGCTTCGACGACGCCGCGCTCCGGCGCGCGCTCGGGCCCGTCCCCCACCACCGGCCCGCGGACCTCGCGGAGGAGGTCGCGCGGCTCCTGGCGTCGGGTCGCGTCGTCGCGCACTTCGACGGGCGCATGGAGTACGGCCCCCGCGCGCTCGGCCATCGCTCCGTCCTCGCCGAGGCGAAGCGGTCCGACGTGCGCGAGGACCTGAATCGCCGTCTGAACCGCACCGAGTTCATGCCGTTCGCCCCCGTCCTGCTCGACGAGGGCGCGGCGGAGCGGGTGGCCGGGCTCGAACGCGCGCCGCAGGCCGGGCGCCACATGACCGTCGCGTTCGCCGCGCGACCGAAGCTCGTCGAGGAGGCGCCCGGCGCGGTGCACGTGGACCGGACCGCGCGCTGCCAGGTCGCGACGAGGTCGGAGCACCCGCGGCTCTGGGCGGTGCTCGACCGCTATCGTCGCGCCACGGGCCGCTCCACGCTCATCAACACGTCCTTCAACCGGCACGAGGAGCCGATCGTCTGCACCCCGGACGACGCCGTGAAGACCTTCTGCGAGGGCGGGCTCGACGCCCTCGCGCTCGGGCCCTACCTCGCCCTCGCCCCGGGTGTCGCCCGCCCCGGCGCGGCGCGGGCGGGCCTCGCGCGCGTGTCGTGATGTCGCGCCGCGTCCTGACGTTCGTCCTGCTCGGGGTCCTCGTCCTCCCCTACTTCGTGGGCCTGGGACGTCCGGACCTGTGGGACGCGAACGAGACCCTCTACGCCGAGCCCCCGCGCGAGGCGATCGAGACCGGCGCCTGGCTCGTGCCGACGATGAACTACGAGCCGTGGTTCGTGAAGCCGCCCGGGGTCACGTGGGCGACCATCCCCTTCTACGCGCTCCTCGGCGCGTCGGAGCTGGCGGGACGCCTGCCCATGGCGCTCGCGGCGGCGCTCACCGTCCTGCTCACGTTCGACGTGGCGCGGCGCCTCGCGAGCTGGCGCGCCGGGCTCCTCGCGGGGGCCGTCCTCGCCACCACGGCGAAGCACTTCATGTTCTCGCGTCAGCTCGCGGGCGACGTGTTCCTCACGACGTGCTTCGCCGTCGCCGGCTGGGGCTACGTGCGTTGGCTCCTCTCCGACGGGGCCCGGCGCGGCGGCCTCTGGGTCGCGGGCTTCACGCTCGGCGTCGGGGTCCTCATGAAGGGTCCCGTGGCGCTCGTCCTCGCGGCGGGCCTCTTCGTGCTCGATCGGCTCCTCGCCCGGCGCGTGCGCCCCGCGCCGCGCCTCCGGCCCGTGGGTCCCCTGGCGCTCGCGCTCGCCGTCGCCGCGCCGTGGTTCGTGTACATGGCCGCGAGCTACGACGGGTTCGTCCACGAGTACTTCCTCAGGAACAACGCGCTCCGCTTCCTGACCGACCTCTACGGCGCGCGGGGCCCGCTCTTCCTTCCCATGGCGTTCCTGGGCGACGCGCTCCCGTGGTCGCTCCCGTTCCTGGGCGCGGTCGTCGTGTTCTTCGCCGAGGGGCGCGGGGGTCGCTGGCGCGCGGACGCGCGGCTCCTCCCCCTGCTCTGGGTGCTCGTGGTGTTCGGCTTCTTCTCGGCTTCCACCGGCAAGCGATCGGTCTACCTCCTGCCGGCCTATCCCGCGGTGGCGGTCGTGCTGGGGGTGACGATCGACCGCCTCGTCCGTGCGCAGGACTGGCGCCGGGCCCGCTGGATCGTGCTGCCCCTGGTCGGCGTCGCCACGGGCGCGACGGCCGTCGCGATCGTGCTCACGGTGCGTCTCCCGCCGCTCCGCGACGTCGGCATCGCGACGTCTGCGCTGCTCCTGTCGTGGACCGCGCTCCTGCTCTGGGCGTGGCGCGGGCGCCGGCTCCTCCGCGCGGCCGAGGCGACCTTCGCGACCCTGGCCGTCCTCGCCTTCGGCACCGCGATCGTGCTCGGACGGATCGGCGAGGTCCGCCCCGCGCGCGCGTTCGCCGAACGGATCGCCCGGGAGGCCGCCCCCGGCGACGTGTCGGGCCGCTACGCCGTGGGCCTCCAGAGCCTCACCTTCTACGGGCACCGTCCGTTCTTCTCGCTCCGCGACCCCGACGAGCTCCGCGCGACCTGCCGGCGCGCGCCGCGCGCGTGGGTGGTGCTGGAGGACGACGACCTCCACCTCCTCGCGGACGACCCGGGTCTCGTGACGAGGGTGGTGGACGAGGGAACGTACGCGCAGATCTCCCTCCCCGCGCTCCTCGGCACCCGGCCCCTCGAGCGCCGCCTGCTCCTCGTCCTCGTCACCTCGCGCACCGGCAGCGGGTAGGGGCGCCTCGTGCGGCAGGTCGTCTTCTGCGCCGACGACCTCGGTCTCTCGGCGGCCGCGAACGACGGGATCCGCAGGGCGGCGCGCGCGGGCTGGGTGCGCGAGGTCGCGTACCTGCCTACCGGTCCCGAGGCGGCCGAGGGCGCGCGCGTCGCGGCGGACCTGCCCTTCCCCGTGGGCCTGCACCTCGCGTTCACCGACGGGGTCGCGCTCACGGGCCCGCTGGCCGGCCTGACCGACCGCGGCGGGCGGTTCCTCCCCCTCCCGACGGTGCTCGCGAGCTGCCTCGCGCGGCGCCCTCGCCGCGACGACGTCCGGCGCGAGGTCGAGGCGCAGTGGGACGCGGTCGAGCGACTCGCGGGGCGCGTCGTCCACGTGACGGGACACCACCACGCGCACGCCTTCCCCGGGATCCGCGAGGTCGTCCTCGAGGTGGCACGGGCGCGCCAGCTCCCCTACCTGCGCGTCCCGGCCGACCGTCGCGCGGGCCCGCGGCTCGCCCCGGCGAAGCGCGCGTTCCTCGCGCGCGTCTCCGCGGGGCTCGCGCGCGCGCTGGCCGAGGCGCGGGGCCGCGGTCCGGCGCACCTCCCCTTCGTCGGCCTCGGCCTGGAGCGCGAGCGCGACGTCGCGGCGTGGCTCGCGGCCCTCGGAGGGCTCGGCGCGTGCGGACCCCTGGAGTGCGTCGTGCACCCGGCGCGGCCGCGCGAGCGCGAAGCCCTCACCTCGAGAGAGACCGCCTCCCGTCTTCGGGCGCGAGGGCTCTCTGCGGCGACGTTCCTCGAGGCGCTCGACGCTCGTACGCGCCCGCCCGCGCGAGCGCACGGATGCGGATGAGGTCGCCCAGACCGCAGAGGCCGTCGCGGAACGGACGGAGCGTGGTCCGCTCCGCGAGGTCCACGTAGCGCACGGGCACCTCGGCGATCTGGAACCCGAACCGGCGCGCGAGGAACAGCGTCTCGACGTCGAACGTGAACCGGTCGAGCCGGGCGACCCCGAACACGCGCTCGGCGGCGGCGGCGCGAAATCCCTTGAGGCCCGCCTGGGTGTCGAGGATCCCCGGCACGGCGATGGCGCGCGCGACCCGGTTGTGGAGACGGCCGACGAGGTGGCGCCGGACGAGCGGGTAGAGGCGGCCCGGCGGGACGAGGTAGAGGCTCTCGGGATGCAGGCGGCTCGCGATGGCCACGTCCGCGCCGCGGTCCAGCGTCTCCGTGACGCGCGCGAGCGCCTCGACGGGGTACGTGAGGCCGGCGTCCACGAAGAGGCGCACGTGCCCGCGCGCCGCGAGCACGCCCCGACGGACCGCATACCCCTTCCCCCGGTTCATGGGATTTCGGAGCGCCCGGAACCGCCCGCGTCCCATCGCCCGCGCCCGCGACGCGAAGCGCGCGAGGATCGCGGGCGTCGCGTCGCGACTCCCGTCGTCCACGACGACCAGCTCGACGGCCCGGTCGAGGCCCTCGAGCCAGCGCCAGGCGCGCTCGAGCGACGCGTCGAGGAGCGAGGCCGCGTCGAACGCGGGGATCACGAGGGAGAGGGAGGGGAGGGGCACGGGGGGCCGCCATCTTCCTCGCGGCCGGCACGGACGCCAGCGCGTTCTGGCGGCGCGCCCGTCGGGCGGCGAAAAGGGGGGCGTGCGGCGGACCCCTCTCCTCCTCCTCCTGGTCCTCGTCCTCCTGGCCGGCCTGTACGGCGGGCTCGACGTGCGGCAGCGCGCGCGCGTGGACCGCGGGCTCCGCGCGCACCGGACCGACTTCACGGTCTACCAGGCCGCGGCGCGCGCCCTGGACGAGGGCACGGACCCGTACGAGGCGAGGAACCCGCGGGGCTACCCGTACGTCTACCCTCCCCTCCTCGCGATCCTCCTGATGCCGCTCGGGCCCGCGCGCCCGCCGGACGCGGCGCTCGTCTTCTACGCCCTCTCCCTCGCGGCGCTCGGGGCCGCGCTCCTCGCGCTCGCGCGGATGCCCTGGGGCCCGGGACGGGTCGGATGGCGCCCGACGCTCGTGGGCACGGCCGTGGCGCTGCCCTTCCTCCACCAGTCGTTCGAGCGGGGGCAGGTGACGGTCGCCCTCGTCGCGATCCAGGTCGGCGCCCTCGTGCTCCTCGTCCGGCGCCGCGAGGTCGTCGCGGGCGCGCTCCTGGCGTTCGGCGGTGCGCTCCGGCTGACGCCCCTCCTGCCCGCCGCGGCCGTGGGCCTCGGCCTGCTCGCCGCGTGGCGCAGGAGAGGCGGGAGGCCGTTCCTCCGGCTGTCGGTCGGCGTCGCCGGCGGGCTCCTCGCGTTCTTCGTGCTGATCCCGGTCGCGGTCCTCGGGCCGGCGCGCGCCCGCACGGTCACCCAGCGATGGCTCGAGACCTCCGAGGCCGTGTTCGCCGCGCCGCCCGGGCGGCTCGCCGACCTCGAGGAGATGGCGAACATCAACGAGTACCGGTTCAAGAACCAGGCGCCTCGCCGCGTGTTCGCGACGTGGACCGGGTGGGCGGCGGGCGCGTCCTTCGAGGACGAACGGCCGTCGCTCTCGGACGCCGCGTGGCGCGCGGTCGACGACGCCGCGCGCGTCGTCACCGCCCTGGCCGTCCTCCTCGCGGCGCTCCTCGGCTGGCGACGCCTGCGCGCCCCCGACGACCGCGGGTTCGCGCTCGCGTTCGCGCTCGTGGGGTTCCTGCCCGTGCTCGCCGTGCGCTACGCGTGGCCGACGCACTACACGGTCGTGCTCCCGCTCGTCGCGCTGCTCGTGGCGGCGGACGGTCTCGTGGCGAGGCCCGGGCGCCTCGTGGGCGTCTTCGTCGCCGGCGAGGCGCTCTTCTACCTCGCGCACGTCGCGCGCCCCCTCGAGCCCGTCGGCGCCGCCGGTCCGCTCCTGCTGGCGTCCGTCCTGCTGGTCGTCGGCGCGAGCCGGGCTGGCCGCGCGCCGCGCGACGCGCCCCTGCCGCTCAGAGGAGCGCGCCCCGGAGCAGGACCTCCGCCACCGAGAAGTAGATGACGAGCCCGGAGACGTCCACGAGCGTCGCCACGAACGGCGCGGAGGCGCTCGCCGGGTCGAGATGGAAACGCCGGAGAACGAACGGGAGCATCGACCCCGAGAGCGTGCCCCACGTGACGACGCCCACGAGGCTCACGGCCACCGCGAACGCGATGCGCACGTAGTACTCCCCGTACGAGTGGAAGAGGCCCTGCCAGACGAGGACCCGCGCCAGACCGATGCAGGCGAGGATCAACCCGAGCGCCAGGCCCATCCGGAGCTCGCGTCGGACGATGCGGAACCAGTCCTTGAGCCGCACCTCGCCGAGCGCCATCGCGCGGATGATGAGCGTCGTGGCCTGCGAGCCCGCGTTGCCGCCGCTCGAGATGATCAGCGGGAGGAACAGCGTCAGGACCACCGCGCGGGCGAGCTCGGTCTCGTAGTACGCCATCGCGCTGGCGGTCAGCAGCTCGCCGAGGAACAGCACGGCCAGCCAGCCGGCTCGGCGGCGCACGAGCGGGAAGAAGGCCATCTGCAGGTAGGGGCGGTCCAGCGCGTCGAGACCGCCGAGCTTGTGGATGTCCTCGGTGGCCTCGTGCTGCACGACGTCCACGATGTCATCGACCGTCACGATGCCCTTCATGCGGCCCTGCTCGTCCACCACCGGCACGGCGAGGAGGTCGTGCTTCGCGATCAGGCGGGCGACGCCCTCCTGGTCCATGTCCTGCGGGACGCTCACCACGCCCCCGCTCATGATCTCGCGCACCGTCTTCTCGCCGGACGCGGCGAGCAGGTCGCGCATGGACACGACGCCGAGGAGACGCTGCTCGCCGTCGAGCACGTACGCGTAGTAGATCGTCTCGAGCTGGCCCGCCACCTGGCGCCGCAGGTAGCGCAGCGCGTCCTCCGTGGGCATGTCGGGTCGAAGACGCGCGAAGCGCGGGCTCATCAGGCCGCCGGCGTCGTCCTCCGCGTACGCGAGGAGCGCGCGCACCTCGCGGCGCACGGGCTCGGTCAGCTCCGCCACGAGGTTCGCGCGCTCCTCCTCGGGCGCCTCCTGGACGAGGTCGGCGAGGTCGTCGGGCGGTAGAAGGCGGAGCCAGAGCCTCCGCTCGCCGGGCGGGAGCCCGAGCACGATGTCGGCCTGCGCGCGGGACGAGAGCGTCGGGAAGAACTCCTCGGCGTCCGCGGGCGAGAGCGCGCGGAAGCGATCCAGGCGCTCGTCCGCGAGGAGGACCGGCCACGCCTCCTGGATCTCGTGGAGCACCTGGGACATCGGGAGGCTCCCGCCGCCGTGCGGGGCCCGCCTCCGCGCCCGGCGCCGTCAAGGGGTTCGAGACGTTCGACTGCCGCCGGGGTCGTCCATGGGGTCCTCGTCCGGCGGCCGTACCGGCGACCGGATCCGCGGCACCCTACCCCGAGCTCCAATCCCCGCGCGAGATCCGTTCCGCCCCCGCCCCCGCTCCCGCGCCGCCCCCCCCGGGTCGCGGCGGTCCGAGGGGCCTCCCGTGGACGAAACCACGCCGAGGCCGGGGGCCCCCGACGCGGGCCGCGGCGACCGCGAGCGCCGCCCGGCAGAGCGCCCGGAGGGAAGGTCCCGCGGGGCGTCAGCCCTTCACGACCGCCATCGGCTCGAGGCGCGCGACCCGACGCGCGAGCCCGGCGCCCTCCACCACCGCCACCACCTCCGCGACGTCCTTGTAGGCGCCGGGGTGCTCCTCGTCGATCGTGCGGCGGCTCGCGGCGCGGACGCGGATCCCGCGTCGTTCGAGGTCGCCGCGCACGTCCTGGTCCCGCGTCTCCCTCCGCGCGCGCGTGCGGCTCTGGAGGCGGCCCGCGCCGTGGCACGAGGAGCCAAACGTCTCCCTCCACGCCCCCTCGGTGCCGACGAGCACGAACGAGTACCGGCCCATGTCGCCCGGGACCATCACCGGCTGCCCCACCGCCCGGTACGCGACCGGCGTGAGCGGGTGCCCCGGAGGGAACGCGCGCGTCGCGCCCTTGCGGTGCACGACGAGGTCTCGTTCGCGGCCGCCGACGACGTGCCGTTCGACCTTCGCGATGTTGTGGCACACGTCGTAGACCTGCGCGAGGACGCCGGCCGCCCCGAACACGCGGTCGAACGCGCGCCGCACGCCCGCCGCGATCGCCTGCCGGTTCGCGAACGCAAAGTTCACGGCCGCGCGCATCGCGCCGAGGTAGTGCTCGGCCTCCGGCGAGCGGAAGGGCGCGCACGCGAGCTGCGGGTCGGGGAGCACGATGCCGTGCCTCTCTGCGGACCGTTTCATCGTCGGCAGGTGGTCCGTACACACCTGGTGGCCGAGGCCGCGGCTGCCCGAGTGGACGAGCACGGCGACCTGCCCCTCGACCAACCCGAGCGCACGGGCCGCCTCGGCGTCTTCGACCTCCGCCACGCGGTCCACCTCGAGGAAGTGGTTGCCGGAACCGAGCGTCCCGAGCTGTCGCGCGCCGCGGCGCTTCGCACGGTCGGATACCTCGTCGGGTCGCGCGCCCTCGAGGCGCCCGTTCTCCTCGGCGTGCTCGAGGTCTTCGGGCACGCCGAGCCCGCGCCGGACGGCCCACGCCGCCCCGTCGGCGAGACAGGCGTCCATCTCGCGCCCCGTGAGGTGGAGGTCCTCTTGCGCCGCGCCCACGCCGCAGGGGACCTCGTCGACGAGCGCGTCGGCGAGCGCGTCGAGCCGGCCGCCGACCGACGCCGCGTCCAGGTCGGTCCGGAGCAGCCGTACCCCGCAGTTGATGTCGTAGCCGACGCCGCCCGGGCTGATCACGCCCTCGTCCGGGTCGAACGCCGCGACGCCGCCGATCGCGAAGCCGTAGCCCCAGTGGAGGTCGGGCATGCCGAGGCTCGGCCCGACGATCCCCGGCAGGCACGCGACGTTTCGGACCTGCTCGAGGGCCCGCTCGCCCTGCATCGTCCGGAGCAGGCTCTCGGTGGCGAAGACGAGACCCTCCGTCCGCATCGCCCCGCTACGCGGGATCCGCCACCGGAACCGGTCCACGCGTTCCACGGCCGGCGGGGACTCGGGCGACATGGGCACCCCCTCCTCACAGGTCCAGCACCACGGCCACGCGCCACGGTCGGCGGCCCTCGCCCTCGTGGACGCAGAGGTCGTGATACGTGACCGCCTTCACCACGCGATCCACGGGCTCGGCGTCCCCGAGCGACCGGCCGAGGAGGACGCCGGTCGCGCGGCCCGCCTCCGCGCGCTCGACCCTCGCCGCGCGCGTGAGCCAGCCGCACTCGTCGAGGAGGGCGACGATCTCGCCCAGCCAGGCCACGAGGACGTCCTCGCGGTCGTCGCCCTGCACGTCGAGCGGGCGCGCCTCGCGGCGCGCGTCCCCCGTCTCGGCGAGGATGACGTCGCCGAGCGCGGCGGTCGCCGCTTCGAGGAGCCGGGGCCAGCTCTCCGCCTGGACCTCGAAGGCCAGGTCCGCGGTGTGGTCGAGGAGGCGGTAGGCGGGACGCGCCACGGGGCCGTCCTACCGTGCCGCCCGACGCGGGGCAACGGGAGCGGAGGGGCTGGCATGACCTGGGACCCGACGCTCGACCCGGACGCGCTGGCGGCGCGCATCGACCACACGCTGCTCCAGCCCGACGCGACGGAGGAGCGGATCCGGAAGATGCTCGGCGAGGCGCGGGCCCTGGGCGTCGCCGGCGCGTGCGTCGCGCCGTGCTGGCTCCCCGTGGCGACGGAGGTTCTGGCGGGGACGGCCGTACGCGTCGTCGCGGTCGTGGGCTTTCCCCTCGGGAGCACCCTGCCGCGCGTGAAGGCGTTCGAGACGCGCGAGGCGGTCCGCCTGGGCGCGGACGAGATCGACGCCGTCGTGCAGATCGGCTGGCTGGCGAGCGGGCGCCGGGAACAGGTCATCGACGACGTGCGGGCGGTCGTGGAGGCGGCGGACGGCCGCCCCGTGAAGGCGATCCTCGAGACGGGGCTCCTCTCCCCCGAGCTCCTCGCCCGGGCCGCCGAGTGCGCCGAGCGAGGGGGCGCCTCGTTCGTGAAGACCTCGACGGGGTTCGGCCCGCCGGGCGCCTCGGTGGAGGCCGTACGCCGGCTCCGGGGCCTCGTGGGCCACCGCCTCGGCGTCAAGGCGTCCGGTGGCATCCGTACCCTCGCCCAGGCGCGCGCCCTCCTGGACGCGGGCGCGGACCGCCTCGGTACCTCCCGGGCCGCCGAGATCCTGGCCGAGGCCCGCGCCACGCGGGCCCCCTGAGCGCCGCGCCCCGGGGGGGGGACGGGGACTCAAGTCCAGGCGCCTCGATGGGCGAAATGGAGACCGGAATGGGCTACTCCTGCGTCCGCTGCGGTTACCCCAACCCCGACGACCGTCCCACGTGCGGCCTCTGCGGGGAGCTCCGGGTGGCGCCCCCCGCGTCCGGCCCCCGCCGCGCGCGCCTCGTGCCGGGCGTCCCGGGTCGGTCCGCGCCCCGAGGCGGGTGGACGTCGGCTGGCCGTGGCTGGCCCTGGGCGCGGCCCTGGCGAGCCTCTTCACGATGGCGCCGTGGCTCCGCCTCATGGGCTGGCTGCTCGGCTCGCTCTTCCACGAGACCGGACACGTCGCGTTCTCGTGGTACGCGGGCGCCGCCGCCTGGCCCGTCATCAGCCTCCGGGGACACGCCGCGGCGTTCCACCGTCCGCAGAGCGTCACGATCCTCGTGCTCGTGGCGGCGATCCTGGTGACGGGCGTGGTCCTCGCCTGGCGCACGAAGAGGTTCTTCGGGCTCGCGATCGGGCTCCTCGCCGCGTGGCCGCTCTTCGCGTTCCTCCCGACGGCGCGCCAGCTCGGCTTCCTGCTCTCGGGCCACCTGGGCGAGCTCGTGTTCGCCGGCGTGTTCCTCGCGCGCGCCCGTACCGGCGACGCGGTGGAGCACGAGTCCGAACGTCCGCTCTACGCGTGCCTGGGGTGGTTCCTCGTCGCACGAAACGTGGCGCTGGCCGGCGGGCTCGCGTTCACCTCGTCGGCGCGCGCGTGGTACATGCAGAGCGGGTCGTTCGGGCTGACGAACGACTACGCGCGCGTCGCGCACGACGTGCTGGGCGTCCCGCTCGAGAGCGTCGCGGGCTTCATGCTCCTCGTCTCGCTCTCCGTGTTCCCGCTCGTGCTCGCGCTCACGTGGGACCCGCCGGGACGGGTCCTCCTGCGCACGGCGTCGGCCGTCCCGCCCGCCCCCCCGCGGGAGCTCCCGGACGTACCGCCCGCCGCCGCGCCCGCCGCGCCCCCGCGCCGCGTCCTCCGCCGCCCGACGTCCTCCGCGACGTCGTCCGCCGCACCCCCGTCCGCCGACGCCGTATAGCCCGGGGGCGATGGCCCCGGTTCGCGCGCCGCCGTCGGGCGGGACGACCGGCCCGCCGGCGCCGCGCCTCCGGATGCGGCGCGGCACGCGAGGCGCACGAATCACGCCTCCGTAGCGATTCGAGCACCGGCGTGCCGACTGGTTCTTCAGATTCCGTGTACGAAGGAACGATTCAGGCACGGGACGCAGGGACGGAAACGTGGGGAATTCTTCCCGCGGGGCCGGTTTTTCCCGTCGTCGAGGAGGCGACGGGTCGTACCGTCCCGACCTTTGCAACTCGCTTCCGGGAGGATCCCCGTGAATCGCATGGCCTGGATCTCGACGTTCACCGCCCTCGTCGCCGTCTCGCTCGCGGGCACGGCGCGCGCGGGAACCAGCACGCACCCGATCACGAACGAGAGGGTGGTGCTCGAGCTCAGCGGGATGGGGTGAGGCCCGTGCGCGGTCGAGGTGACCGCGGCGCTGCGCCGTGTGCGCGGCGTTCTCTACGCCAACGTGGATCGACTCAAGAACGAGGCCGTCGTGGTCCGCTCGCGCGGGACGGCGTCCGACGCCCAGCTCGAGTACGCCGTGCACGCGTTGGGCTACGGGGCGTCCGTGATCCCGGTACGCAGCCTGGCCATCGAGGTGGACATGCGACCCGAGAACGCGAGCACGCGCGTGCGCGCGGCGCTCGGCCTTGTGCCGGGCGTCCGCAGGATCGCCGTCGAGAGCACGTCCCTCGCGCGCGTCGACTTCGACGCGCGGAGGGCGACGGTGACCCGGCTCGTCGAAGCCGTGCGGCGCGCGGGCTTCGCCCAGGCGCAGGCGGCGCACCACACGATCGCCAGCCGCCGCACCGAGACCCACACGACGGCGCGGCCCGCGTCCCGGAACCACGCGACGACGACGTCGTCGTCCTCCAGCGACGCCCGCTGACCCGCGGGACCACGCTCAGCGGTCCCCCGTGTGCCCGAACCCGCCCGCGCCCCGCGCGGTGTCTCCGAGCCCCTCCCGGGGCCGGAGGCGCGCGCGGGCCACGGGGGCCAGGACGAGCTGCGCGATGCGCTGGCCCCGCTCCACGCGGACGGGCTCCGATCCGAGGTTCATGAGGATCACCTGGACCTCGCCGCGGTAGTCGGCGTCGATCGTCCCCGGCGCGTTCGGGAGCACCACGCCGCTCTGGAGCGCCCAGCCGCTCCGCGCGCGCACCTGCGCCTCGAAGCCCGGCGGGACCGCGATCCGGAGGCCCGTGGGGACGAGCGCGCGCGCGCCGGGCACGAGCTCGAGCGGCGCCTCGACCGCCGCGCGGAGGTCCATCCCCGCCGCGCCCGCCGTGGCGTAGCTCGGCAGCTCCAGCCCGCGACCGTGCGGGAGGACCTCCACCGGCAGGTCGATCGCGTCGTCCGCCACGGCGCGGACCCTACTGCCCACCCCCCCCACCCGAGGCGGACGGGAGCGCGATCTTGCCGAGGAGCACCGCGCGGGCGGCGCCCGTCGCGCCCGGGACGTTCGAGGCCAGGCCGCGCGCGGTCGCGTCGGCGAGGAGCGCGAAGGCCACGGCCTCCTTCCCGTCCACCCACGCGTCGTCCTCGACGACCGTCTGCACCCCGAGGGCGCCGAGCGTCTCGCGGACCCGGCCGAGGAGCGTCGGGTTCCTCGCCCCGCCGCCCGTCGTCCACGCCTCGCGGGCGCCGGGGCGGCGCGGGAGGATCCACCGCTCGAACGCGCCCGCCAGCGTCCTCGCGGTGTGCTCCACCGCCGTGCGCGCGAGGTCCTCTAGCGACACGCCGGGGAAGGCGCGCGCGAGGTCCACGGCCCGGGACGGCCCGAACTCGTCGTAGCCCGCGCTCCGGGGCGGCGGACGGTCGAGGAACGCGCGAGCGCGGTCCTCGAGCCACCGGAGCGCGTCGTCCCGTACCCGGCCCCCGGCGGAGACGGTCCCGTCCCGGTCGATCGCCTCCTCGTCGCCCGTGCGGGCGCGGCAGAGACCGTCGAGCAGGGCGTTCGCGGGCCCCGTGTCGAACGCGAACACGTCCTCCAGTCGCTCCGACACGACGGTCGCGTTCGCGATGCTGCCCAGGTTCACGCAGACGCGGGTCCGTCCCGGCGCCGCGTGGCGCACCCAGTCAGCGAAGGGCACGAGGGGCGCGCCTTCGCCCCCGGCCGCGACGTCGGCCGGTCGGAAGTCCGACACGACGACGATCCCGGTCTCGAACGCGAGGACGTTTCCGTCGCCGATCTGGAGCGTCGCGGCGACCGGACCGGCACCTCGCGGCACGTGGTCGATCGTCTGGCCGTGCGAGCCGAGGACGTCCACCTCGGGAGCGCCGACGCCGATCTCCGAGAGGAAGCGACGCACCTCGCCGGCCCAGGCCCGGGCCAGGACGAACGAGAGGGTCGAGACCTCGCGCGCGCCCCCCGTGATCGCGCCGCGGATCCGCGCGCGGAGCGCCGCGTCGTAGGCGACCGTCCTCGTCGCCACGAGGTCCACGCCGGGTCGCGGGCCGAGCCCCGAGAGCCGCACGAGCGCGAGGTCGAGACCGTCGGCGCTCATGCCCGACATCAGACCGAGCGCGAGACGATTCGGGCGGGCCGCGAGACCGTGGAGGCGATCGAGGGGACCCACGCGGGGCACGGTACCCCGGCGTTCCGACGCCGCGTCCGCACGTTCGCCGCGAGAGAAGTCCCTCGACACGGGGGCCCACGCGGCTACACCTTCCCCATGCTGCCCGCCCTCGAGGTCGCGCTCGGCGTCACGCTCCTCTGGTTCGGGGGCGAGTGGCTCGTCGAAGGCGCCGACCGGTTCGCCCGCGGCCGAGGCATGCCGTCGAGCCTCGCCGGCGTGTTCATCCTCGGGTTCGCGACGTCCGCGCCGGAGCTCGCGACGTCGGTGATCGCGGCGGTCCGGGGCTATCCCGGCATCGCCTCCGGCAACGTCGTGGGGAGCAACATCGCGAACGTCGCCTTGATCCTCGGCCTCGCCGCGGCCCTCGGCGTGGTCCACGTGGACCGGTTCCTCCGCGGCGTGGAGATGCCCCTCGCGATCGGCGCGAGCGTCCTCGTCTACGCGCTGTTCCGCGACGGGTCGTTCTCGCGCACCGACGGGCTCGTCTGCCTGGCGGCCTTCGCCGTCTACGTGGCGTTCGCGTGCCTCACCGCGTCGCGCCGTCCCGCGCCGGAGCCCCACGAGAAGCCCCACCGCCCCGCGCTCGAGCTCACGATGGCCGTTGTGGGGCTCGTTCTGCTCGTCGGGGGGGCGCACGTCTTCCTCGAGGGGGCCATCGAGATCGCGCGGTGGCTCGGCGTGACGGAGGTCGTGATCGGCCTGACGCTCGTCGCGGTGGGCACGAGCCTGCCCGAGCTCGCGACCACCGTCGCCGCGGCGAAGCGGGGGCGGATGGAGCTCGCGGTGGGAAACGTGGTCGGAAGCAACATCTTCAACCTGCTCATGGTCCTCGGCGTGGCCGGCGTGCTCGCGCCCCAGCCGGACGAGGGCGGCCGCCTGGTCGCCTTCGACCTGCCGGTGATGATCGCGCTCGCCGTCCTGCCCTTCCTGTTCGCGCTCTTCGGGGCGCGCGTGCGCCGCCGGCAGGGCCTGTTCCTGCTGGCCGTCTACGCTGCCTACCTGGTGGCGGTCACGGTGCAGGCGACGCGTTGACCGTCGAGGCGTCGAGGACGCCGAGCAGGATCAGCGCGGCGACGACGACCGCGAGCGAGACTCGCCACCACCCGAAGAGCACGAGACCGTGGCGCTCGATCCACCGGACCAACCACGCGATCGCCACCGCCGCCGAGATCGCGGCGGCGACGAACCCGACGGCGAGCGTCGCCGGGCCGAACGCCCGGAGCATCTCGGCCGCCGCGTGGTACGTCTCGTACGCGGTGGCCGCCCCGAGCGTCACCACGCCGAGCAGGAACGAGAACTCGACGGCCGCGGGGAGCGTCAGGCCGACGAGGAGCCCCCCGGCGATCGTGACGAGGCTGCGGCTCGTACCCGGCCAGAGCGCGAGGACCTGCGCGAGGCCGATCACGAGCGCCGAGGAGGGCGCGAGGCTCTCGATGCCCCGGCGCGTCGAGGCGTCGCGACCGCGCCCCCGGAGCGCGAAGATGGCGACGCCGCCGACGAACCACGCGAGGACCACCGGCCAGAGCCCGAAGAGGTGGTCCTCGACCCAGTGGCCGAGGAGCAGCCCGAAGACGGCCGCGGGGAGGAACGCGACGAGGAGGGCCCCCGCGAGGCGCCGACCCGCGGGGTCGCGACCGGCGAGCCCGCGGAAGACCGAAGCCACCCGCGCGCGATAGAGGCCGAGCACCGCCACGATCGCGCCCGCCTGGATCGCGATCGCGAACGCGTTCGCCGCCGCCGACGCGCCGATCCCCATCGCGCGTTCGGCCAGGATGAGGTGGCCGGTGCTGCTGACGGGGAGGTACTCGGTGATCCCCTCCACGACCCCGAGCACGAGCGCCTGCGGGATGCCCAGCACGGCGAGGAGCAGGACGCCCGCCACCCCGAGCGGGAGGAGCGGCGCGACCCCCGAGCGCCGGGAGCGTGCGGCCCGGGGGCTCATGCGCCGGTCACGTGGACGACGAGCTCCCGCCGGTGCCCCTTCGTCCGGTGTTCGGCGAGGAAGATCCCCTGCCAGCGTCCGAGCGCGAGCCGCCCGCCCACGACCGGGATCGTCTCCGCGGTGCGGGTCACGGCCGCGCGGAGGTGGCTCGGCATGTCGTCGGGGCCCTCCGCGACGTGGGCGTAGCGAGGGTCGCCGTCGGGCGCGAGCCGTCCGAGCCACCGGAGCAGGTCGTCGGCGGCGGACGGGTCCGCGTTCTCCTGGATCAGCAGGCTGCAGGACGTGTGGCGGCAGTAGACGACGCAGAGCCCCGTCTCGACGCCCGCCGCGTCCACGATGCGGCGCACGTCGTCGGTCACCTCGACGAGCGCGCGGCCCGGCGTGTCGATCTCGAGGGTCCTCTGGTGCTGCCGCATGCCCCGTCCTCCCCCCGGAGGCGGAGGGTCGCGCCAGGGTACGCGGGGCCGGGGCCCGCGCGACGGCGCCGACCCGCCCGCGCGCGGGCTTGGCCGCCGCCCGCAACCCCTGTCAGAATCGCCGCGATGCGCCGGGGAATCCCATGACGTCGAAGCCTCCGGGCCCGCCGCGGAGGGCCGCGCCATGATGCCCGTCCCCCTCGCGTTCTCGTTCTTCATCGAGGAGGCCACCCGCGACCCCCTCTACTTCGCGAGCGTGGTCGGAACCGTCGTGGTGAGCGTGGTGCTCCACGAGCTGGGGCACGGATGGGCTGCGATGCGCCAGGGCGACCCGACGCCGAGGCTCGCGGGGCACTGGACGCTCGATCCCCTGAAGCACATGGGTCCGGTCTCGCTCGTGATGCTCCTCCTCGTCGGCATCGCCTGGGGGTCCACGCCCGTGGACCCGCGGCGGTTCCGAAGCCGCCACGGCGACGCGTGGGTGAGCCTCGCCGGCCCGCTCGTCAACCTCCTCCTCGCGCTCCTCGCCCTGACGGCCCTGGGCGTCTGGTTGCGGGTGGGCGGCGCGGCGCCGTCGGCGGTCGTTGGAAACGCGCGGTCCGTGCTCTTCGTCTTCGGCACCATGAACGTCGTCCTGCTCGTGTTCAACCTGGTGCCGATCCCGCCGCTCGACGGATCGAGCGTGCTCGCCTCGTTCGTGCGGCCGTACCGGCGCCTCGTCCACGACCCGAACAACCGCGGCCTGTGGCTCGTGGCCTTCATCGGCGTCTTCTACGGCGCGGGGTTCCTCTTCGAATTCGCCGGGA
This sequence comes from uncultured Planctomycetota bacterium, assembly GCA_963752285.1. GTDB lineage: Bacteria > Planctomycetota > PLA2 > PLA2 > JAEUHO01 > CAVVXN01. Next base: position 352,488 of record CAVVXN010000002.1, on the reverse strand, counting down.
ACGTCGCGGACGCCTGGCTGGGCCTCCTCGTCTCGTGAGCGGACGGCGCGCGCTCCTCGTGCTCCTCGGGACGGTCGCGGCGGGGGTCGCGACGTGGGCGCTCCTCCACGCCCGAGGCGGAGCCTCGGCGCCCTCCGGCCTGTCCCTCGACGTGGTGACCGTGGACCCCATGGGGCGCCCCGTCGCGGGCGCGCGTGCGGCGGCGCGGTACGCGTCCGTGGCGGCGCGAACCGACGCGTCGGGTCGGGCCGTGCTCCGAGGCGTGCGCCTCCGAACGGGGGACGAGCCCTCGCCCGCGTCGATCGCCGCCGCGCTCGTGGTCGAAGACGAGTGGGCCGCGCCGCGGCCCGGGCACCCGCCCGCGGTGACGCGCGACGCGGCGGGCGCGTGGCACGCGAGGGTCGTCCTCGAGCGCTTCGCGCGCGTGCGGCTGATCCTGCACGGAACAGAGCTCCCCGAGGTGCACGCGTGGCTCGAGCACGACGGCCCGCCCGGTCGCGTCGTCGCGGAAGAAGGCGTGGCGGTGGCGCGGCCCGCCCAGATCGCCACGTGGCGCGTGTTCCCGGGGGCAGGCCCGCTCCGCGTGCGCGTCGAGGGGGCGGAGGGCGTCGCCGCGCGCGTAACGCCGCTCGAGCCGCCCGGTCCCGGCTACCTCCGCGAGGTCGAGATCGCGGCCGAGGCGTCGAAGCCGATCCCCGGACACGTCCTCTACGGGGACCTCGCGCCGCCGGACCTCGGCGGGCGCCTCGAGGTCTTCGAGATCCTCGACGACCAGTCCGTGGTTCGCGCGCCCTACGACGTCACCGTGGCCGAGGACGGGTCGTTCCGCGTGCCGTTCTCGGGCCAGGGGCTCTACCGGCTCGTGCCGCACCTCGACTTCGCGGACGTCGAGCCGAAGACCGTCGCGGGCGGCCAGGAGGCGGTGCTCGGACCGGCGGTCGCGCGCCCGTGGATCGAGGCGGACGTGGCGGACGCCGACGCGGGGGCGCGACCCGTCGTGTACGACGTCCTCGCCACGGGCCCGACCGACGCGGCGCCGTGGCGCGGCACCTGGACGCGCGTGAAGGACGCGACGGTCTGGTTCGCCCTCCCGCGCCCGGGGCCCTACCGGATCGCGGTGCGCGTCGCGGGCGACGCGGACCACGCGCCCGAGCACGGCTCGGCGGAGGTCACGGCCGACGCGCCGCGGGGCTACACCGTGGCCGTTCCCTTCGACGAGACCCCGTGGGGAACGGTGGTCGTGGACCTCGACGAGGAGGGCGCGACGCGGCGCGGCGCTTCCGTCCGGCTCGTCGAACCCGCGCCCGAGCGCCAGACGACCTGTCTCCCGGGGCTCGGCACGAGCGCGACGTTCCCGCACGTGCCCGCGGGCGACGTGGAGGCCGTGGTCGAGCCGCGAGACGAGACGCGGGCGACGCTCTTCCTCGCGGGCACGCTCGCGGCCGGTCAGACGCTCCACCTCGCCGCGCACGAAGTCCGAGGCGGGCGCTTCGCGCTGGTGGACGAGAACGCGGCGGAGGAGACCGGAGACCGTGTCGTTCGCTGGGAGCGGGGGCGAGACGAACCGGGCGGCGCGCGGGTGGCGCCCGACGGCGTGGGCACCGGTTCCGTGCGGCTCCGGCGCGTGCCGGGCGCGCCGCGCTGGGAGAGCGCCCGACGGGTCCCGCCCGGCCGCTACGTGGTGGAGGTCCTCGCTCCCGGACGGGACGCGCCGATCGTCCCCGACCGCCGGGTGGACGTCCGCGCGGGCGAGACGACCGAGATCGTCGTGGGCGCGCCTTGACGGCACGCCTCGACGGGCTGCCGCGGATGCCTCCCGAGACGGCCTGGCTCGTCGCGGCCGCGCTGCTCTGCGTCTGGCTCGCGGCGCGCGTGTGGATCGTGCGGCGCCAGGACGCGCGGCGCGGGGAGGGCGGTCCCCCGTCGAAGACGTGGCGCTGGCTCCGCGGAGTCGCGGACCGGAGATGGACCGCGCGCGTCCTCCTCCTGCTCGCCGCGGGCCTCCTCGCGGCGGCCGTCCGGGTCGCGCTCCGCTGAACGCCGACCGGTGCCGCCGCGGCCGGGACCGGGGCCCCCGGCCACGCCCGGGAACAGGCCGTAGACTCCCCGCGTGGTCCTCCCCCGGTCGAACGAGGAGCGCGCGCGCATGGGCCGTCCGTCGATGCTCTCCGTCGCCGTGGGGGTCGGGGTGGTGGCCCTCCTGGCCGGGGCGGTCGGCTTCGTCGCGCTGCTGCTCTCGCCCGTACCGGTCACGTCCGCGCCCCGCCTTCGGCTGGCGGGACACGCCGACGACGCCTCGCTCGACGTCGTGGTCCGCTGGCGGGAGGGGCCCGACCTCGTCTCGGAGGAGGCGCGGCCCTCTGGACGTGCCGGCGAGTGGGTCCTCCCGCCGCTGCCCGCGCACCAGGAGGTGACGGTCGTGGTCCGGGACCGGTCCACGAAGCCCCCCCGACGCCTCGCGAGCCTCACCCTCACCGCGCCCCCCCCGCCGGTCGTGACCCTGGACCTCGCGTCGCGCGAACACGCGCGCTGAGGTCGCGCGAACACGCGCGGCCCCCGCAGGCACCGGGACACGACCGTCCACGCCGCTTCGAAGGCCCCGCGGGCGCGGCGATCACGCCGGTTCGGAGGCGTCGCCGTCGGGCGGACCGTCGAGGCGACGGCGCAGGCGCTCCAGGCGGTCGCCGAGGATCTCCCGCCACTCGGGCGCCTTCTGCCGGAGCTTCTCGACGGCCGCCGCCGCGCACTCGGCCGCCGAGAGGCCGTACCGGTCGCAGAGCTCGAGGAGGGAGAGCAGCACGTCGCCCACCTCCGCGCCGAGACGGCCCTCGTCGGGCGTCCCGTAGACCTCGCGGTCGAGAACGACACGCACGACCTCGCCACACTCTTCCGCGAGGGCCAGCGCCGCCGCCAGGCGCGGGTGCTCGATGCCCCGCATCAGCGCCGCCACCTCGGACTGCATCCGACCGAGCTCCACGCTCAACCTCCCTTCGGTCGCCGGCCCACCGACGCGCGCGCGCGCTCGTACACGACGAGCCGCGCCGGCCCGACCTCGTCGTCGAACGACAGCGTCTCGCGGGCCACGAGGCCGGCGCGACGCACCTCCACGAGGCCCTCGGCGGCCTCGGCCTCGTCGAGCCCGCGTCCCTTCCAGTGCGCCACGCGTCCGCCGGGCGCGAGCCAGGGCGCCGCGATCGAGGTGGTCTCGGCGAGCGTTCCGACGGCCCGCACCGTGACGAGGTCCACGGCGCCCCGGGCGTCCGGGCGCACCGCGAGGAGCGCGCGCCCGTCCACCGGGACGACCTCGACGTTCGCGGGACCGAGCGCCCCCACCAGCGCGGCGAGCGCCTCGGCCTTCCGCGCGCGACGCTCGACCAACCACACGCGCGCGCCGGGCCAGGCGACGGCCGCGACGACGCCGACCAACCCGTTCCCGCTCCCCAGGTCCACGACGAGCCGTGGCGCCCGCGCCACGGCCCTCACGACCGCGAACGCCGAGGCCGCGAGCACGCCGATCCCCCGCCCGACGTCCGCCACCCCGGTCAGGTTCACCCCGCACCCGACGACCCCCTCCACCCACTGCACGAGGAGCCCGAGCCCGCCCACCTCCCCCGGAAACCCCCGCTCCCGCGCCCACCGCGAAAGCTCGCCGACCCTCGCCTCGAACACCGCCATCCCCCCCTTCTACCCCCCGCCCCGCGCCCCCGCGAAGCGGCCCCGCCACGCCCCCCCGCGACGCGGCCCCGCGACGCGGCCCCGCCGAAGGCGGGCCCGCAAGCCCGCCCCGCCTCGCCCCCCGCGAAGCGGCCCCGCCAAAGGCGGGCCCGCAAGCCCGCCCCGCCTCGCCCCCCGCGAAGCGGCCCCGCCAAAGGCGGGCCCGCAAGCCCCCGCCCGCGATGCGGCCCCGCCAAAGGCGGGCCCGCGAGCCCGCCCCCCCGCCGCCCCTCGCGATGCGGGCCCCGCCGAAGGCGGGCCCGCGAGCCCGCCCACACCCGTCCGCACGCCATCGGCGCGCTGAGGGCCCCAAGGAGTGGTCCTGACGACGACGCCGCGTGCGAATGCACGCAAGGAGGAGGAAGGGCCGCGAACGGGGCCCTCAGCGCGCCGAAGGGGGGGAGTTAGCCCGCGGCGCGCTTGTTGGCCTCACGCTCCCTACGCATGGCCACGCCCTTCAAGGCGGCCTGGCGTGCGATCTCGCGGAGCTCCGCCTCGCGGACGACGCGGTAGGCGCGGAGGTCGGCGGCCTGCTTCCACACGTCGTGCTCGGAGTCCACGCCGTCGAGGGGCGGGACGCTGGGCGCCGCGGCGGGCACCTGATGGCCGGAGGCCACCGCGAGGAGACGCAGGATGTCGCCGACCTCGTTGATCGCCTGCTCGTTGCCGGTCCACAGCGCGATGAAGCCGCCGCCGGGGAGCGGGCGACGAACGACGGCGACGCGGAAGCCGGGCGTGTCGGCCAGGAGGATGTGATAGCCGCGCAGCGCCTCGGGCGTGCGCACGGGGCGGAGCCGCGAGTAGCCCGGAGGGAGCACGCCGGTCGAGGAGAGACAGTAGGTCGGCGTGGACACGGCGAGCTCGCGGAGGCTCCGCTTCTTCGCGTCGAGATTGCCGTCGTCGGGCAACGACACGAAGACCGATCCGCCGGAGCGCTCGTCCTTGACGGTCTCCTCGACGTCCACCTCCGCGGCGCGGAGCTCCGCGGGGGAGAGGATGAGGAGGGTGCCGGCGGGCAGCGCCGTCGAGCTCAGCGCGTCCTCGACGGGTCGGGGCGAGCGGAGCGAGGCGGGATCCTCGACGCCGAGGCGGGCCAGGACCCGCTCGACGGCGTCGAAGGCGCGGTCGAGGATCGGGAACGGGCGCCGGCGCTCGAGGACGTCGGGGCGGGAGAGGTGGGGGAAGCGTCGCAGCATGTGGGCCTCTGTACAGCGGTGAACTTGGACAGTCGGGCCGGATCCGCCCGGAGGGCTCTGGTCAGGTCCTACGTTCTTGGACGGGATCCGGTTGGAGCAGATTCCTGCAGGTCATTCTCAGGGTCGCCCGCAACACTGGAGGGCCTACCCCCCGCGAAATGACACGGTGGGCGACCCCCGAAGTGTCACCGATCCGTCGCGCCAGGCAAGGCAAAAATCTGGACCCACACAGGCCTACATAACGCGCGGTTATTCTATTGACAACGCGTTAATATGGCTGGTCAGCGCGCGGCTGGCAGTCTCCACGCGAACGACCGGGCCGGGGCCTTCCCACCGCCCAGGCGCTCGCGCACGGCCAGGAAGAGGAGCGGCCAGGCGATCGTGGCGTCGGACAGGACCTCGGCGTAGCGACCTCCGTCCCGGGGTGCGACGAACTTCCCCCACGAGACGCCCTCCGAGTACGTGCAGCCCGAGAGCCCCCCCCAGTGCACGGGCTCGGGGCAGATCCTCACCCCGTAGGCGAAGCGCCGGGCCGGGACCTCCTCGTGGAGCCGCTTCGCGATGATGTCGAGGTACGGCGCGACCTGCTGGGCCCAGTTCCTCGGGACGCCGCCCCCCACCGTGAAGATCCCGATCTTCGGAGCGCCCACGACCTCCGCCGTGTACGTCTCGAGGTCGCGGAAGCCGTCGTACCGCGGCGGCTCCTCGCCGCGGCTCCGGCACCGGCGGCCGTGGAGGGCCACGTCGAGGCCGAGCTCGGAGTCGGTGAAGGCCGGGACGAAGACGGGCACGCGCTGCTCGTAGGCGGAGCGCAGGATCCCGCGTCCCTCCGTGTGGGCGGCGAGCCAGGCGCCGAGGAGGTCGTGCAGCTCGTACGACCCGAAGGGCTGGCCCGGAGCCAGGCGGCCCAGGGCGGCCGCGACGATGGGCTCGACGTCGTCCAGGCTCTGCTCCAGCTCCAGCGTGTCGTAGACGCGGTCGTAGCCTCGCGCGAACAGCTCGTCGTCGGAGAGACCGGGGTCGTGCTTGAAGTGGGTGCGTCCCGTCGCCTCGACGAAGCCGTGCGCCATCAGCGCGCCCGTCGAGACGATCGCCTGTACCCAGCCCTGGTCCACCATGTCGCAGACGACGAGGCCCATCTTGGCGATCGTCATCGCGCCCGAGAGCGTCAGCACGACGAGGCAGTCCGGGTCGCAAAGCATCGCCTCGACCACGTCCGCGGCCTCGCCGAGCGCCCGTCCCCCGAAAGCGGTCGCGGAGAGTCCTCGGAGCAGGGCGTCCACCGAGTCCACACCCGCGAGGTCCAGCGTCTCGAGCGGCACGAGGCCGTCCGACACGCCGTCGTGGAGCTCGCGACGGGACTCGGGAGCGCTCGAAGGCTGGGGCTCGGACATCGACTCCCTCCTCGCGGCCCATCCTGGTCGCGGCGGCGAGGCCGCGCAAGGAAGGCGGGTCGTGCCGCTGGGCCCCACCCGGGGGCCCGCGCCTAGCCTCAGGTGCCGCAGCCCCCGCCGAGGAGCCGCACGAGGAGGAGGATCACGGCGCCGGCGAGGAGGAGCCCCCAACCGACGAGCCCTCTCGGATCGCGCGGCGGGACGGGCGGGATCGGGGGGACGTCGCTCACGAGGGCATCCTACGGCCGGGGGAGCGCGCCGCCACGGCGCGGGGGGGCGTCCGGCCCCCGGCGCCTCGGCCCCGACGACGAGCGCGCGCTCGCTTCCCGAGCCGGGGGACGGGGGACTCCCTCTAGAGGTCCCGCGTGCTCGCGATCATCGTGTTGGCGTGGACCGCGACCCGACCCGGCGTCGCCTGCGCCTCGACCACCACGTGGAGCCAGACCTTCCGCGACCCGGACGCGCCCGCCACCTTCACCTCGAAGCCCTCAGGGACCCAGCTGGCCGGATCGTCCATGGTGAAGACCGGACGCCGGTAGTAGGAGGTCGCGTCGGTGCGCGCGAGCTGGACGTTGGCGTACACGAGTCGTCCGCGTCCGGAGACGTCCACGTCTTCCGCCACGAGCGGGCTCGAGATGGGGGTACCGGAGACGGTCCCCAGGTAGTCCACCGCGTAGAACGCCTGGTCCACGGCGCCGTTCGGGTCCCAGGCGACCTGGGTGCCGTAGCGCGCGTACAGGTCCGCCACCACCGACTTCCGCTCCGCGGTGCTCTGGATCGCCATGATCTGCGAGTAGCTCGGGTACGGGATGCTCCTCCACACGACGAGGTCCACGGCTTTCCGCGGGTCCTTCGCGACGAGACGGCGCGTCTCGAGGTGCGGGTAGACGCAGACGAAGCGGTACGTGTCGATGTAGCGGATCTTCTCGGTCGTGGCGTCCGCCACGCACGGCGCCGGGTCGCCCTCGCGAACGAAGAGGAGGACGTTCCCCGTGTGGGGGTCTCCGGCGAGGTCCGGGCCGAGCGTGCCCATCTCGTCGAACAGCGGTAGCCGGGCGCCGGCGAGCAGCGGGTCGCGGGAGAGGTCCAGCGCGGCGAGATACCCCTGCCCGACGCCGTCGTTCTGGAAGAGCTTGCGGCTCGCGCTCACGCTGTCGAAGACCTCGTACGAGATCTTCTGCCCACGCTCGGTGACGCGGCGGACCGTCGCGAGGTACTGCTCGGCGTCGTTCGTCGTGGACAGCGTGCGCTCGATGACCAGCGCCATCAGGCTGAGCATGCCCAGCGCCACCGTGATCTCGACGAACGTGAAGCCTCGGACGCCCCGGCGCGCTGCGCGCCCCGGGACGGCACCGCGGGGACGGTCAGCGGTTGACATAGATCTTCTCCACGTGCTGGCTGTAGTGCAGCGACTCGGAGGCCCGGTAGCCCTCGATGCGGATCAGGTACGAGCCCTGGGGGAACTTCGAAACGGGTGTGTTCCACATCCAGACCTCGTCGCCACCCGAGTTGGAGTCGTTCAGCGTGCGCGAGGGATCGGGCCCCACGCCGTTGATCCACGGCATGACCCCGAGCTCGGACGGCTGGTCGTCCATCATGTTGAGCCAGGTCCTACCGCCGTCCTTCGAGTACGACAGGACGTAGACGAGGTCCGACTCGTTCTCGGCGAAGTTCGCGGGGAAGGTGCTCGTGTACGGCAGGCCGTCCCAGCGCTTCCACTCCGTGCTCCACTGGACCGGGATGGCGACCGGGTCCTCGAGCTCGGTGATGAGCGTGGGGTTCCGGATCTGCAACCTCGGCAGCTGGTGTACGCGGTTGGGCAGCCCCGGAGCGCCCGCGGCGAAGTAGGAGTGGATCAGCGAGAGCGTCGCGTACCGCGCGATGAACGCCGACCCCGACTCGATCGTCTTGTCGATGCCGTTCACCACGATGTACGCGGCGCGGGCGGCGCCCGGCTCCTGGAGCCGCACGAGTGCGCTGCCGGTCGTGCCGGACTGGTGGTTGTAGTACCGCCGCACGATCTGCGCCGCGAAGCGCGGATACGAGTCGGTGTACGAGAACTCCGGGCCGACGCCGCCCGACCCGTTCGCCGTCAGGCTGAACGGACGGCTGATCGCCGCCGTCGTGGGCATGGGGAAGTTGTAGTTCTGCGCCAGCTGGGGCCCGTCCTCGACGAGCGTGCCCGACTGACCGTCCTGATACTGGTGGTGGAACGTGCTCGAGGAGCTCCCGATGTTGAACATCGAGGTGGACCCCTCCTCGGTGACGCGCGCGTAGGAGTCCACGAGCGTCGTTCCCCGCGGCTGCTGGTTGCCCGTGATCGAACCGCGCTTCACCAGGTGGTACTCGCCGGCGGACGAGCCCGTATTGGCCCGCAGGTTCCCCCACCGCGTCCACTCGGTCGCGTAGGCGGAGTCCTGGAAGAGCTCGCCGAGCCAGGGCTTCGACCACCAGTAGCCGCCCGAGCGGATGCTCGCGGCGGCCCCGTCGTTGCTGCGCACGAGCTTGTACGACCCGCGGATCGACGAGGTGCCGTTGCCGTCGATGATCGTGTTCTCGTACACGTCGCCCGAGATCCCGAACGGCTTGCCGTCCATCGGGATGCTGTTCGGGAAGCCGTTCGCGTCGTCGTAGCCGACGTCGCCGCCGACCGACATGTAGTAGTACGAGAAGCCCGTGAGCGTCGTGTAGACGGCCTCGGTCTTCACGAGCGCCTGGCGGAGCCACTGGAAGAGGCGCGGGACGTCGTTCGCGTTCCGCCCCATCCACTTCTCGCGCATCCGCCCGGTGTCGAACGCGAGCCACTTGGAGCGGTAGTCGTACGTGCCGTTGACGAAGTCGTCCCAGTACCAGTTGTAGCCGTTGCGCGCCGTGTTGCCCTGCGCGTCGGTGTCGGCGTACGGCGAGTGCCGGGGGTCGCCGAGGAACTGGTAGCGCTCGCTGAACGGGACGTCGTCCGGGCTCGCGTAGTAGTAGGAGAACGCCCGCGAGACGTTCGTCGGCTGGTTCTTCGTCGGCCACATCGTGCCGGTCGAGAGATCGGTCCCGATGCGCGTCTCGACCGTCAGGATGCGGTCCGCCGCGTCCCCGTTGTTGGCTCCGGCGCCGGTCTCGTAGCCCTTGCGCAGCGCGGGCACGGGGACCTCGATCGTCCACCGAGCCGTGTTCTTCGGGTTGGAGCTGCTCGAGCTGTAGAGATCCCGCGCGAACCGGTCCGTGCCCGCCGCGGTGTCCGGCGTGGGGCAGGGGACGTAGTCGAGGTCGTACAGACGGGCGGACGTCGGCAGGCCCTTCTGGGCGTTCGACGCGTTGTCCACGTACGGGGTCTCGAGAGGCGTCCCGTAGAGGTGGACCACGGTGCCGCCGCGGGTCGCGTCGTAGGACACGTCGAACCACATCTCGCCGCGCTGGAACCCGCCGTCGCGCACGCCGTTTCCGTTCGCGTCGAAGAAGGGCTCACCGGTTCCGCGGATCTTGTTGCCGTCGAGGTCGAGGAAGGGCTCGCCGTACGACTTCACGTACGCGGCCGTCGCCGCGGCGTTGCCGAAGTTGGCCGGGTTCCACGGGACCCAGGGGAAGACCGGCGCGGTGGGCGGGGTCCACCCGCCGTTCCCGTCCACGTCCCAGTAGGGCTCGGGGCCGTCCCACTTGCCGTTCCCGTTCATGTCGGTGAACGGCTCCGCCGGACGCGCGGGGTCCCAGTCGTTGTTGCCGTTCTGGTCGACGAGCGCCTCGGAGGCGGAGGTGAAGGCCCCGTCCCCGTCCAGCTCCTGGTAGGGCTCGGTCGGGTCGCGGACGCCGTTCCCGTTCAGGTCGAGCCACGGCTCGGCCACCTGGCGGAGCTTGTCGCCGTTCGCGTCGGTGAAGACCTCGGGATAGTGCGGCGCCGCGCTCCAGTCGACGTACGTGTCGGGCTGTCCGTCGCCGTTCCCGTCGATGCCGCCGGACAGACGCTTCACGACGAGCGACGGGTTGCTGGCGGCGTTCGGCGCCCACGTGAGGTTCGCCCCGGGGAAGAAGATCGTCGCGGGCACGGAGACGTCCCGCGTGCCGTTCCCGTTCCAGTCCAGGTAGGGCTCGCCGCTGTCCCAGGTCCCGTTCCCGTTCATGTCGCGGAACGGCTCCTCCTGGGTCATCAGGACCTCGGTGTTCTGGAACTCGGTCTTGTACGCATAGACGCGGTAGCGCGGCGCGTCGGACGCCGAGTCGTTGCCCGCCACGCGGGCCGGACGCAGCAGCTCGGGGTGGGTCACGACGCGCCAGCCGGGCCGGAGCGACGGCGCCTTCGCCGCATCGCTGTAGTTGCGCGCGGGCGGCACCGGGACGAGCTCGCCGTGGAGGTTGATCAGGATCGCGTTGTGGTAGCGATCCGGCTCCGCGTTCATCCGGTCGAGCAGGAGGCGCCAGGTCGGCGTGTCCTCCGTGTCCTGGCCCGCGGCGACGCGGGCCTCGAACTTCGCGTTCGCGTCGGGCCAGCGCTCGCAGTGGTTGTTCATGTCGGCCAGGGCATAGGGGACGGGATCGCCCACGTCCCAGCTGCCGTTGCCGTTGACGTCGGTGTACGGCTCGCCGGCGTCGCGGCGCCCGTTCCCGTTCGTATCGGTGTAGGGCTCGCTGGCCGAGTGGTCGTGCACGAAGCTCGGGTTGGGAGCGCCATCCACGTTGACGCGGGCCCCCATGCGGTCGGCGACGTAGTAGCGTTGCGCCGACTCGCCGGTGGGCATGCGCCCCGGGTAGACGTACGTCCAGGGCGTGTCCTGCTGGCTGTCCACGGCCTCGTTCGTGTAGGGCGCGTACTCCTGGTCGCGTCCGTAGCCGAGCTTCGTGATCCAGTGGGTCCGGAACTGGAGCCCGGGGTTCCGGGACTCGAGGTCGGTGAGGGTCGCCTCGATGAACGGCTGGATGGCGTCCATGTAGACCCACCAGCCGGGGACGTTCTCGAGGGCCAGCAGGTAGACGTCGTAGACCTGCGTGGTCGGGTAGGCGTCCCCGACCGTCCGGATGACGGACGAGACCTCGGCCATCTGCTCGCCCGGCATCACGTCGCCGAGCCGCATGCGGAACACGCGGACCGTGCAGATCCTCAGGTCGCGGGTGTCCACGCCCGGGAAGCGGCGGACCGTGATCCGTCGGAACCAGCGCCACACGTTGCTGTCGCTGATGTTGCCGGAGAGGGGGTGGTCCGGGGGAAGGAACGCGCCCGGGTCGCCCGGGTCGGGCGTGATCGTGAGGGAGGGATCGACGGAGAGGCCGTCGTCGAAGCCGTCGAGGTCGGCCGCGACCTCGCCCTCGCCACCCTCCACGTACGCGCGGAGCTCCGCCAGGATCGACACCGCCTTCTGCCGCGCGAACACCTTGTCGCGCGCCCAGTCCGCGTGCTGCGCGCTGCGCGTCACGTAGGCGACACCCGCCAACGCCGCGATCAACACGAGCGCCGCGGCGAGGAGCACCTCGATCAGGCTGAAGCCCCGGATGTGGTCGTCACTTCGGATCATGTCGCCTCCGCCGTCATTCCGCCGTCTCGAGGCTGTCCTGGAGATGGTCCTGGTCGTGGTCGTAGATCGCCTTCGTGTGCCGGTACTGCCCCATGACGGCGAGCAGCTCGTTGATGATCCCGTCGTCGTGGTCGATCTCGACGAAGTCGCCGCCGGCGCCCTGCACGTCGACCTTGCCCTCCGCGATGACGGTGCCGCGCACGTACGCCGGCGCGCGAACCGTGAGGTTCCCGCCCACCCACAACAGGCCGTTGAAGAACGAGTTCGAGCCCGCCGCCAACGTGCAGGAGCCGGTCACCACGACGATGCCGGTCCCGCGCAGCGGGCGCGCGAGGTCGAACGTGATGTCGCCGTCGAGCACGACGAGCGTGTAGTCGCCGATGCGGCCCGGTACCGTCGCGGGGTCGCTGGTCGAGAGGTCGGCCATCGACTTGAGCTCGGCGAGGCTCACGCCGAACACGCCGGAGACGCTGCCGTCGTAGCCCGGAACGGACGAGGTGGCCGGCGACCCCTTCACCTCCGACCCGGAGAGCAGGGCGACCGACCCCGTGCCGGAGGTGTAGACGATGCCCGCCCCCGTCCCGCCGAGGATGCGCGTGCGCGCGCCGACCGTCGTCCGGTTGGCCGTCTTCGAGCAGAGCGCGGCGGCGGCCGGCGGCGTCAGGGCGAGGCGCCGGATCTCGGTGGCGACGCGAGCGATCGCGAGGCGCTGGTTGGGCCCCTCGCCGAGCGCGAGGTCGCGCCGCGGCCGCGCGAAGACCATGCCGTGGCTCACGACCATCCAGATGGAGCCGGAGCCGACCTGCCCGCGCTCCTCGGACACGTCGCGCGTCTCCCGAGGCCCCGACCACGCGCCGTTCCCGTCGGTGTCCGTGAAGGTCTCGCCCAGGTCGTAGAGCCCGTTCTGGTTGTCGTCCGAGTAGGGCTCGGCCGGCCGGGCCTTTCGGACCTCGTACCGCGCCCAGAGGTACGGCGCGATCTCGTACTCGCGCACCAGGCCGACCGACGGGTCGTCCGTCTCGTTGATCGGCGGGCTCGCGCTCAGGTCGCGGCGGGGCGCGAAGGTCGAGACCGGCTGAACGGTCTGGCGGCGAAACCAGGCGTAGGCGTCCACGAGGCCGGCTTCCGCGACCGCGCGCGCTTGCTCGGGCGACTCGACCTGGGTCTTCGCCAGGCGGTCCATCGCGCGGTCCCCCTCGTTGCCCAGGGTGAGGACCCCCGCGATCAGGAGGACGGCGAGGACCGCCCAGATCAGGATGCTCCCGCGCTGCGGCCCGGGGCTTCGGTTGGGTCGGTTCGACACGGCCGGGCTCCTTCGTCCTCCGGGCACACCCCGTCCCCGGCCCGGAGCCGTCCGGCGCCGGAGCACGCGACCCCCTATCGGCGGGCGGGCTCCGGCGAGATGAGCGCGGCGCGAGGGAGAAGCCAACCCTTCCTTCAACCTTCGCTCGTCACAGCAGGCGGCCGAGGAGGCCACGGAGGATCGACAGGAGCCCCGACTTGCGGTCGGTGGCCTCCGGCCCGATCGAGAGGTAGGGACGTCCGTCGGGCGTCACACGCCCGGGCTGGTACGTCGCCTTCGAGAGGCGGTACTGCCCCATCACGGTGAGGAGGCGGCTGATGATGTCGGGGTCGTGCTCGATCTCGGCGTAGTCGCCGCCCGTGCCCGAGACGGTGACCTTCCCCTCCACGACGATCGTGCCCCGGAGGTACGCGGGAGCACGCACGGTGAGGTTGCCGGAGACGTGGATCACCCCGTTGAAGAAGGAGTTCGAGCCGTCCCCGATGGTGAGGTCGCCGTTGACCACCAGCACGCCGGTGCCGCGCAGGGGGTGGGTCGCCCCGAAGGTCACGTCGCCGTCCACGACGACCAGGCTGAAGTCCGGGAGCTGCGAGGGCAGGCCGTCCACGCCGGCCGCGGTGCTGAGGTCCGCCATCGACTTGAGCTGGGCGAGGTCCACGCCGAACACGTCCTCGACGCCCGCGCCGAAGGACGGGATGCTGGCGTACTTCGTAGGCGTGAGGACCTCGGATCCCGACTGAAGGTACGGCGTGCCCGTCGACGTGGCGTAGGTGATGCCCGTGACCGAGCCGCGGAGACGACCGCGGTTGCCGATCGTCACGTTGCTGCCGCGCGTCGCGCAGATCGCCGACTGGGCCGGCGGCGCGATCGTCAGCCGCCGGATCTCGCTGGCCACCCTCGAGCTCGAGAGACGGACGTTCGGGCCCTGGTCGAGGGGAAGGTCCGCGCGGGGACGGCGGAACACCATCCCGGTGGACTCGACGAGCCAGACCGCGCCGACGCCGGGGAGGCCGCGCTCCTTCGTGACGTCGCGCGTGCCGTGTCCGGGCGACCAGCGGTCGTTGCCGTCCACGTCGGTGTACGCCTCGCCCTCCTGCCAGGAGCCGTCGCCGTTGTCGTCGGTGAAGGGCTCCGGCGGGGCGCCGGGCGTCACCACGTAGCGGCCCCAGAGGCCGCGCGAGATCTCGAACTCGCGGACGAGGCCGAGCGAGGGGTCGTCGGTCTCGTTGACGGGGGGGTTCGCCGAGAGGTCGCGCCGCGGGGCGAAGGTCGCCACGGGCTGGACCGTCTGGCGCCGGAGCCACGCGTAGCCGTCCACGAGCCCCGCTTCCGCGAGGCTCCGGGACTGCGCCTCGGCCTGGAACTCCACCTCCGTGGCCCGCGTCATCGCGGACATCTCGCCCGTCGAGGCGACGATGATGCCGCCCACGAGCATGCAGGTCATGAGCGCCATGATCAGGGCGGCGCCCCGGTCGCGGCGGTTCGGCTTCTGTAGGGGCATGACCTGCTCTCCGCAGGCCCCCCACCACGGTCCATCCACTCGTCCGCCGGGACCCTACCCCACCTGAAGATTCTGGCAACACGTGAATAGGACTCCGGTCCTTCCCCTCGGGCGTGGGGGGAGGGGGTCGCTACGCTTCCCGGGATGAACCCGGCCGAGGTCCAGCTCGAGGCGACGGGGACGGAGCCCCTGCTCGACCTGCTCCGCGCGGCGCTGGGTCGCGAGGGGATCCCCCCGTCGCGCCGACGACTCGCCGGCTGGATCGAGGCCGGCGCCGTGCGCGTGGAGGGGCGGGTCGAGCGGGACGCCCGCTCGGTCCCGCCGGCCGGGTCCCGCGTGGACCTCGGCCTGTGGCCGCCGGACGGGCGGGGAGCCGCAGGTCACGAGCCCCGGTCGCTTCCGCTCCCGGTCCTCCACCTCGACCGCCACGTCCTCGTCGTGGAGCACGCGCCCCTCCCGGTCGCGGACGGCGAGCTCGTGGCCCGGGTCCGGTCGTCGCTCGACCGGGCGGGCCTCACGGGCGCCCGGCTCGAGCCCGCCCTCTTCCCCCCGCCGGACGAGCGGGTCGGCGGGATCGTTCTCGCCACGCTGTCCTCCGACGCGGGGCGACGCGTGGAGGCGGCCTTTCTCGAGGGCCAGGCGCAGCTCCGCCTCCGCTACCTCGCCTGCGGCGCCGCCCCCGGGGACGTGCGCTCGGAGCGGGTCGGCGCGGTGGGGTCCGCGGGGGCGGTCGCCCGCCTCCAGGCTTCGGGCGCGGGGCCGGCGGTCCGCCCCGGCCGCGGACCCGAGGGCCGCCGCCCCCTCGCCGCGCACGTCACGTCGCTCCGCCTCCCCCACCCCAGGACCGGCCGGACGCTCGTCCTCGAGAGCGAGCCGCCGGAGGACCTCGCCGGCGGCCGCCCGTAGGATCGGGAGGTCGCCCCCGGAGCCTCCGTGCCGACGCGCACGCCTCGACCGACCGCCGAGCCCGCCCGTGGCGCGCGCCACGCGGAGCGCCGGGCGTTGGCGGCGATCCTCGGCGCGCTCGCCCTCCTCGCGGGGGCGCTCGATGCGCGCGCGGACGAGCCGGCCGGCGCGGAGACGCCCGGCGTCCGCTTCGTGGACGGCTTCGCCGCGGGCGCCGCCCGCGCGGGCGGGCCCGACCGCCTCCTCTTCGTCTACGTGGGGCGCCACCGACCGTTCTGTCCGGGCTGCGCACGGCTCGAGCGCGACGTGTTCTCGAAGCCGGACAGCCGCGTGCTCTCCGACCGCTGGGTGGCGGTCCGCGTCCTCGGGGGCGAGGACGAGACGCCCGCGGCGAAGTCGTTCCTCGATCGGTACGACGTCGAGGGCTTCCCGGCGCTCTTGGTGTTGACCGCCGACGGGCAGGTCGTGGTCCGGGACCTCCTCGCCGACGGGTTCCCCGACACGGCGGCGCTCGTCCGCGACCTCGAGCGCGCGGAGGTCGAGAACCGGGCGTTCCGGGAACGGGAGGCGTCGCTCCGCCACGAGGACAGCGCGGAGTCGCTCCAGCGCCTCGCGTTGCTCTACCTCGAGCGGAGCGATCCCCGGTCGGCCGCCGAGACGATGCTCCGCGTCGCCGAACGCTCGCCCTCGCCCGGGCTGTGGGAGCAGGTCGTGGCCCTCGCGGCAAAGGCGCGGGACCCCGCGCTCGAGCGCCGCGCGCTCGACCTCTTGCTCCAGCGATGGCCCGACCATCCCGACCGCGTCGCCTGGCTCGTCCGGCGCGCGACCATGGACCTCGAGGGGGCGTCCGACGGCGAGACCCTCTACCGGGGCCGGCTCGAGCGCCTCGAGGCGCTTCGGAAGGCCGAAGCCGACGCGGGGCGACGCGAGGGCGAGGCTCAGGTCCGTCTCGTGGTCGCCGACCTCCTGCGTGACCACCACGACGAGGCGGGCGCGGACGAGGAGCTGCGATGGGTGGTGGCGCACCTCGCCGAGGGCGGGAGCGCGGCCCGCGCGCACCTTCTCCTCGCACGCGCCGCGGTGCGCGCGAACGACCTCGCCGCCGCGCGGACCGAGGCGGAGGCCGCCGTCAGGCTCGCGCCGAAGACCGCGCCGGCGATCGACGCGCGCGCGCTGCTCGCCGAGCTCGCGTACGGGCGCGACGACGCGGCGGAGGCGATCCGCCAGTACGAGAAGATCGTCGAGGAGGCGCCGGACAGCGAGGCCGCGGAGCGCGCGCGCGCCGCGCTGCCGGACCTCCGTCGCGAGGCGGCGGGCACGGGCCGCTGAGGCGAGGTCCCCGCGGAGGGCTCAGCGGAGGGACGCGAGCGCCCGCCGGGTCTCCACGCGGATCATCTTCTTTCGCCACGTGTGGAGGTGGTCCGTGTTGTCGAGCGGCTTCGCGGGCCGCCCGGCCAGGCGCGCGGCCTCCTCGATCACCTCGTCCCCGAGCGCCTGCCCGACGAGAACGGCCTCGGCGTCGGCGCTCCGGACCGGCGCCGAGCCCACCGCGTTCAGGACGATCCGCGCCTCGGCGACGCGCTCGCCGTCCATCGAGAGCCACACGGCGACCGCGGCCACCGGGAAGTCGAACGCACCGCGCCGGCGGACCTTCCGGTACGCCGCCCGGCCGGCGCCGGGGGCGGGCAGCGCGAGGTCCACGAGCACCTCGTCCTTCTTCTTCGTGAGGTAGTCGATCCCGTCGTCCCGGAACAGGTCCTCGAAGGGGACCTCGCGCTCGCCGTCCGGACCGACGAGGAGGGCGCGCGCCCCGAGGGCGACGAGGACCGGCACGGAGTCGGACGAGTTGACGGCCCAGCAGCGGTCGCTGCCGGGCGCGGTCCAGCAGACGTCCCCCTCGCACTTCATGCAGAAGCGGACGCCGCGCCGCCACTCCCACGTCTGGTCGTAGTAGTTGCAGCGCGTGTCCAGGCAGACGTTCCCGCCGATCGTCGCCATGTTGCGGAGGATCGGCGTGCTGATCGAGCGCACGGCGTCCACGAGCGCCGGGGCGTCGGTTCGGAGCGCGGGATCCCGCTCGAGCGCACGGAGCGACTCGCCCGCGCCGAGGCGCCACGCGCCGTCGTCGGACCGCGCACGGCCCTTGAGACGCTGGATGCGACGGACCGAGACCACGGTCGCGGGCGTCTGGTGACGCCGCTTCATGTTCGGCCAGAGGTCGGTCCCGCCGGCCACGATCATGGCGCCGGGGCCTTCGCCCGCGAGGATGCGGATCGTCTCGTCGAGCGTCGTCGGCGCGCGGTACGTGAAGAGCGGGAGGCGCATCATCGCGAGGCCGCCTCCGGCGCGGGCTTCCCGCTCTGGCCCGTCGGCTTCTCGGGCCTCGGCGCGGTCCCGTCGCCGCCCTCCTCCCGGGTCTTCACGCGCATCGTCTCGGTGATCCGGAGGTCCGGGTAGCTCCGCGGCCCGGCGCGGCGATTCGGCGCATCGAGGGCCCGGAGCACCTTGTCCGGGGTGATGGGCACCTCGTCCACGCGCACGCCGAGCGCGTCGTAGAGCGCGTTCGCGACGGCGGGCATGATCGGAAGGAGCGGACCCTGGCCGACCTCCTTCGCGCCGAAGGGACCGTTCGGGTCGGGGTCCTCGACGAGGTACGTCGTGACGTCGGGCATCTCCAGGGTCGTCGGGCTCTTGTACTCGAGGAGCGACGGGATCTTGTGGACGCCGAAGCGCCCCGGCCGATACGTCATCTCCTCCATCAGGGCCTCGCCGAGGCCCATGTAGACGCCGCCCTCCACCTGGCCGCGGACGAGCGCGCGGTTGATCGCCCGACCGACGTCGTGCGCGATCCACACGTGGTCCACGCGGATCTCGCCGGTGTCCTCGTCGGCCTCGATCTCGACCACCGCGGCCGTGTACGAGTAGGCGGGGGAGGGCCCGACGCCGGCCCCGCGGTAGCGGCCGGGCGAGCGCGGGGGCGTGTACGAGCCCGCGAAGGCGAGCGTGCCGTGCTGCGCCTCGGCCAGTCGGACCGCCTCGTCGAAGGCGAGGCCGCGCTCCGGGTCCTCCGCGTCGAACACCCGGCCGTCGGCGAAGACGAGCCGGGCCTCGGGCACCTCGAGACGCGCCGCGGCGGCCCGGGCGAGGACGTCCCGCGCGCGCGTCGCGGCCTGGATCGCGGCGTTCCCCACCATCAGCGTGACGCGGCTGCTGTAGGAGCCGAGGTCCACGGGCGTGAGCGCGGTGTCGGCCACGAGGAGGCGGACGTCCGCGAGGTCCACCCCGAGCACCTCGGCCACGCACGTCGCGAGCACGGTGTCGCTGCCCTGCCCGATCTCGGTCTCGCCGCAGAGCACGGCGACGCCGCCCCCACGGTCGAGCCCGACGGTCACGCCGCTGTGCGGCATCGCGTTCCAGTAGATGGGCAGACCGGCCCCGCAGATGTACGACGAGCACGCCAGGCCCACGCCGCGCCCGCGCGGGAGGCGCCGGTGCTTCTCGCGCCAACCGCTCCCCTCGACCACCTTCCCGATGCACGCGCCGAGGCCCATCGAGCCGATCCGGAGCCAGTTCGCCGTGACGGAGTCGGGCGGCTGGAGCATGGAGAGCCGCATCTCGGCGGGGTCGAGGCCGAGCTGCTCGGCGGCCTTGTCGAGCTGCACCTCGAGCGCGAACCGGGGCTGGGGCGTTCCGTGTCCGCGCTTCGGCCCGCAGGGCGCCTTGTTCGTGAACACGCGGACGCCGTCGAAGCGGTACGCGGGCACCCGGTACGTGACGGTCTGGAGCGCGCCCGTGTAGTACGTGCTCGCCACGCCGTAGGAGCCGTACGCGCCGCCGTCGAGCAGGCTCTCGAAGTGCATGCCCGTGATCGAGCCGTCCTTCCGGAAGCCCGTCCGGATCCGCATGTGCACGGGATGGCGTCCGCGGTGGCAGTAGAAGACCTCCTCGCGCGTGAGCGTGATCTTGACGGGGCGGTTCGTGAGGAGGGCCAGCTTCGCCACGACGATCTCGTGGTTGAAGGGGTCGCTCTTGCCGCCGAAGCCCCCGCCGTTCGGGCACGCGACCACCCGGATTCGCGACGGCGGCATCCCGAGGACCTGCGCGAGCGCGCGGTGCAGGTAGTGCGGCGTCTGGGTGGACGACCAGATCGTCAGCCGTCCGTCCGCCTCGCGCACGGCGAGCGCGGCGTGCTGCTCCATCGGCAGGTGCGTGTTGCCCTCGTAGAAGCAGACGTCCTCGAGCACGAGGTCCGCGGCGCCGAGCGCGCCCTCGACGTCCCCGAAGCACATCGACACGCGCTTGTGCACGTTGCCGTCGTCGCCGTAGTCGTGGATCGGCGGGGTCTCGTTTCGAATCGCCCGGGCGGGGTCGTAGACCGCGGGGATCTCCTCGGTCTCGACCTGGATCCGCTGGATCGCGCGGAAGGCCGTGTCCTCGTCCACCGCCGCGACGGCCACGACGGGGTCGCCCACGAACCGCACGCGGTCGATCGACAGGGCGTGCTCGTCCTGCGACACGGGCAGGATGCCGAAGGACACGGGCAGGTCGCGGCCGGTAAGGACGGCCTGGACGCCCTCCATCGCCTCCGCCTCGCTCGTGTCGATCGAGAGGATCCGCGCGTGTGCGACGGAGGAACGCAGGATCTTGGCGTACAGCATCCGCGGCAGGGAGAGGTCGTCGGCGAAGCGCGTCTCGCCCGTCACCTTCGCGGGGCCGTCCACCCGCGTCGGCGACCGGCCCACGAGCCGGAAGGGCCGCGCGTCGCTCATCGGGCCTCCTCGGTGGCGGACGGGGCCTCGCCGCGCATCTCGGCCGCGGCG
Organism: uncultured Planctomycetota bacterium; assembly: GCA_963752285.1. Classification (GTDB taxonomy): domain Bacteria; phylum Planctomycetota; class PLA2; order PLA2; family JAEUHO01; genus CAVVXN01. The sequence continues at coordinate 332,159 of CAVVXN010000002.1, read as the reverse complement.
CGCTCGACGGCCTCGAAGATCGTGAGGTAGCCGGTGCAGCGGCAGAGGTTGCCGGACAGCTCCTCGCGGATCGTCTCGCGCGAGGGCGCCGGCTCGCGCTCGAGCAGCGCCTTCGCGGTGAGAAGGAACCCGGGCGTGCAGTAGCCGCACTGGGCGGCGCCGAGCTCGGCGAACGCGCGCTGCAGGGGGTGGAGGCCGTCGGGCCCGGCGAGGCCCTCGACCGTCTCGATCCGCCGGTTCGCGCAGTCGAGCGCGAGGACGAGGCACGACAGCACCGGCTCCCCGTCCACGAGGACCGTGCAGGTGCCGCACTCGCCGAGCTCGCAGCCGTGCTTGGTCCCGGTCAGACCGAGGTCCTCGCGGAGGACCTCGAGCAGCGTCTTCTGGGGCGCGAAGGCCGCCTCGTGCCGATCGCCGTTCACGTCGAGCACGAGGTGGACCTTCCGGCGCGTGGCGCCCAGGTTTGCGCTCATCGAACTCCTCCCGTGGGCCGCTCGCGGGACCGCACGGGCGCGCGGCGCGAGGGGGCCCGAGGCTACGGACCCCGTTCGGGCCGCGCCACGGTACCGCCCGACCCCGCGTGCCGCGACATCGCGTCGTGTCCGGGGCGGCCCGGAGGATCCGCGCCCCCACGCCCTACAATCCGCCCCTTGCTTCCCGACCTCTCGCTCCTCGTCGCGCTCTTCCTCGGGCTGTCCTCGGCCTCGACGGGTCCCGTCGACGGCGTGCGGGCGGTCGCGGGGACCGTCGCCGCCACGTTGGCCGGGGTCGCCCTCTCGTGGCTGTCCGCGGAGCGGGTGATCCGCCTCGTCAAGAACCCCGAGGACGGGCGGCGACGGCGGGTGGTGCGGTTGAGCGGCGTCTGGCCGCTCGTGGCCTGGATCGCGGCCGTCGAGGGGTTCGACTGGGTGACGTGGGTCGTGGACACGTTCCCGCGCACGACGTGGCTGCTCCCCTACGTCGTCCTCTTCCTGCCCGTGGCGGTGCTCTGGTCGGCCGAGTGGGCCGCGCAGGGCCGGATCGCCTCGGCGCTCTCGCCCGGCGGCGCCGCACGGGGCGCGCCCGGCCCCTGGGCGTCGGTCCGCCGGGGGCTGGCGCGAAACGGGCTGTTCCTCGCGCCGCTCCCGATCGTCGTGGGGGTCCTCCAGGGGATCTGGCTGCTCGGGCACTGGGGCGTGCCGGGGATGCGGGAGGCCTCGCAGTGGTTCGAGGCGATGCCGATCCTCGGCCTCGCCACCGCGATCGTCGTCCTCGCCCTCGTCTCCTTCGCGCTCCCCGGGGCGCTCCGCCGCCTCCTCTCGACCACCTCGATGCCGGCCGGGCCGACGCGCGCCCTGCTCGAGCGGCAGGCGACGGCGATCGGCCTCCGCTACCGGGACATCGTCGTCTGGAGGACCCACGGGCGCATGCTGAACGCGATGGTCGTCGGGTTCACGCCGGGCACCCGGACGATCTTCGTCACGGACGGGCTCCTGAACCACCTCCCCGAGGAGGAGGTGCTCGCCGTGTTCAGCCACGAGGCCGGCCACGCGATGAAGCGCCACCTCCCGCTCTTCCTCCTCCTCTTCGCGTCCACGGCGCTCGCCTTCGGCGTGCTGGACGCGGTCTTCGAGGCGTGGGGCCTGCCCGAGGAGCTCGGGCTCGGCGTGTACCTGCTGTTCATCTGGTTCGTGCTCCTCGGCGTCGTCGCGCGGTTCTTCGAACGCGAAGCGGACGTGTACGGCGCGGACCACGCCGCGGACCTGGAGCCGAGCCCCGAGAGCCTGTGGGTGCCGGGCCTCGCGGCCCCGATCCCCGCGGGCGCCACGCGCATGATCCGCGCGCTCGAGCGCGTGCGGCTCGTGGCCGGCGAGGGGCGGAGCCACACCCACGGGACGATCAGCCAACGCGTGGCGTACGTCGCCGCGTGGGCGACGGACCCCGAGGTGCGGGAGCGCTTCCAGCGACGGCGGCGCGGACTCCACCGCCTGTTCGCCGCGGGGGTGCTGCTCGCGGTGCTGGTCACGGCGGTGCGCGTGCCGACCGAGCTCGCGGTCGCGCGGGGCGTGGTCGCGTTCGACCGGGGCATCGAGGCGGCGACCGCGCTCGAGGCGCGGCTGCCCGTGCGACGCCCCGAGGACGCCGCGCGCTGGCGCGAAGCGCTCGACGACTTCGACGAGGCCGCGCGCTCGCTCGCGGGCCGGGGGGACGACGCGCCGAGAGGTATCGTCTCCTCTCGCTCGCGAACCGGGCCGACGCGCGCATGCACGGGCTCGGGGACCTCGCGGGCGCGCGGCACGACCTCGACGAGGCGCTCGACGCGGTCGAGCGGAGCGACCTCGAGCCCGACGAGATGGCCCTGCTCGTGTTCCCGCTCCGCGTGGACCTCGGCCGGGCGCTCGCGGAAGCGGGCGACGTCGAGCGTGCGCGCGCCCTCCTCGAGAAGGCGCGCGCGGTCCGCTACGACGCGGGGGCCGGGGGCGACGCCTACCGGGACGCGCGGCTGGCGCTCCTCGAGGCCTCCATCGACGCCGCCGCCGGCCGTCTCGAGGAGGCGCGACACCGGGTCGAGACGAAGGTGCTCGCGTCCCGGTCGGGCGACGCCACCGAGTGGGAGGAGCTCCGCGAGGACGCCCGGCGGCTCCTGGAGCGCATCCCGCCCGGGGGGCGCTGACGCCGGTCGGACACCCCTGGAAAGGGGGGAGAAAGCCCGCCGAGGCGCGTAAAATCGGGCCTTTGGTGCGCGCGGCCCCGGCCGTCTCGCGCGGGGCGGCCGGCCCCGGCCGACCGGAGGGCCCGGGCCTCCTTCCCGCCTCCCGCCGTCCACGTCCGCACCCGACCCCGTGGGGATCTCCGCATGGCTCCCGAAGCCCCCGAGCGCATCCAGGACCTCGACATCGCGACGGAGCTCAAGCAGTCGTACCTCCGGTACGCGATGAGCGTGATCGTGGACCGCGCGCTGCCGGACGTGCGCGACGGCCTGAAGCCGAGCCAGCGCCGCATCCTCGTCGCGATGAACGACCTGGGGCTCTCCCCGAACCGCAAGACCCAGAAGTGCGCGAAGGTCGCGGGCGAGACGGTCGGCAACTACCACCCCCACGGCGACCAGGTCGTCTACCCGACGCTCGTCCGCATGGGGCAGGACTTCAACATGCGGATGCCGCTCGTGCACCCGCAGGGCAACTTCGGGTCGATCGAGGGCGATCCCCCGGCCGCGATGCGGTACACGGAGTGCCGCTTGACGCCTTCGGCCATGGAGCTGCTCCAGGACCTCGACAAGGAGACGGTGGACTTCCGCCCGAACTACGACGAGTCGCGCCTCGAGCCGACCGTCCTGCCGGGCCTCTTTCCGAACCTCCTCGTCAACGGGGGCGCCGGCATCGCCGTCGCCATGGCCTCCTCGATCCCGCCCCACAACGCCGCGGAGGTCGCGGCGGCGATCGTGGCGTACCTCGACGACCCCGAGATCACGGTCGCGGGCCTCATGCAGCACGTGCAGGGTCCCGACTTCCCCACGGGCGGTCGCATCTGCGGGCGGCAGGCCATCCTCGACGCGTACACCACGGGCCGCGCGATCCTCGAGGTGCGCGCGCTCACGGAGATCGTCGAGAACGAGCGCACGGCCCCCGAGATCGTCGTGCGCGAGATCCCGTTCCAGCTCGGCCGCGAGACGCTCGTCAAGAAGATCGTCGAGGCGGCGAAGGCCGACCGCGTCACCGGGATCTCCGACATCCGCAACGAGTCGGACACGAAGACGCGCATCGTGATCAAGCTGAAGAAGGGCGAGGACCCCGAGATCGTCCTGAACCAGCTGTACCGGTTCACGCCGCTTCGCGAGTCGTTCAGCGTGATCATGATCGCGCTCGTGGACGGGCGGCCGGTCCTCTGCCCCCTGAAGCGGCTCATCGAGGAGTACGTCCGGCACCGCCAGGAGGTCCTCACGCGGCGGACGCGGTACCTGCTCCGCAAGGCCGAGGAGCGCGACCACATCGTGGAGGGCCTCCTGAAGGCCCTCGACCGGATCGACGAGATCGTGGCGCTGATCCGGGCGAGCCGGGACCCCCAGGCCGCGAAGGACGGCATCGTCTCCCGCTTCGGCTTCTCGGCGGTCCAGGCGGACGCGATCCTCCAGATGCGGCTGCAGCGTCTCACGGGCCTGCAGCGCGAGGAGCTCGAGGCGGAGCACGGCGCGCTCCAGGCCGAGATCGCCGAGTACCGCCGGATCCTCTCCGACGAGAAGCACGTCCTCGCGCTCATCCGCGACGAGATGGTCCAGCTCGGCAAGCGCTACCCGGATCCCCGTCGCACCGTGATCGAGGACGCACAGGGCGAGTACGGCACGCTCGACCTCGTCGTGCCCGAGAACGTCGTCGTCACGGTCTCGCACGAGGGCTACATCAAGCGGACGCCCCTCGAGGAGTACCGCATGCAGCTCCGCGGCGGCAAGGGCATCAAGGGCACCGAGGCGAAGGAGGGCGACTTCGTCGAACGCCTCCTCGTGGCCAACACCCACGACTGGCTGCTGTTCTTCACCGACCGCGGTCGCGTGCTGAAGGAGCTCGTGTACCACCTTCCGGTGGCGGGCCGGTACGCCCAGGGCCGGGCGCTCGTGAACTACCTGAGGCTCGAGCCGGGCGAGAACGTCCACGCGATCCTGAAGCTCCGCGACATGGACGACGCCCGCTCGCTCCTCTTCGTGACGCGCGAGGGACGCGTGAAGCGGACGCGCCTGTCGGAGTACCAGAACATCCGGAGCGGCGGCATCCTCGCCGTCGCGCTCCGCGAGGGGGACGCCCTGATCGGCACCGCGCTGGTGGAGGACGCCCAGGACCTGGTGCTCGTGACCGCGCGGGGCAAGGCGATCCACTTTCCCGTGGCCCAGGTCCGCGCGATGGGGCGCACCGCGAGCGGCGTGAAGGGCATCTCGCTCCGCGAGGGCGACCGGGTCGTGGGCATGGCGATCCCCGGCGAGGACGCCACGCTGCTCACGGTGTGCGAGCGCGGCTACGCGAAGCGCTCCCACTTCCACGAGTACCCCGTCCACAACCGCGGGGGCCAGGGGGTGATGAACATCTCGCAGGCGGGCCTCGAGCGGAACGGCGAGGTCGTCGCCGCCCGGTCCGTCCGGGACGGGGACGAGATCATCGTCATCACCGAGGGCGGCCAGACGCTCCGCATGTCCGTGACGGAAGACCAGTTCCGCACCACCGGGCGCGCGACGGCCGGCGTGAAGGCGATCGCGGTCCCCGAGGGCGACCGGCTCGTCTCGATGGCCTGGGTCCGCCCCGAGGACGCGGACGGCGACACCACCGGGGCGTCCGACGACGACGCCGGAGCCGCCACCGGGGCCGCCGAGGACGGGCCGGACGCCGCGCCGGAGAGCACGCCCGCGGAGGACACGCCCGGCGTTCCCCCGGAGGGCGCGTAGGTCGCGCGACGCCGAGGGGCACCGCGCGTGGGCCCCGCGCCACGTCCGACACCGAACGGTGCCGTCGGGGCGCGGCGCGGGCGCGCGACGGGCGCCCCGGGGTGACTCCGCGACGGCACGCTCGTTGCGTTAGAATCGCCGACCCCCGCTATCCGCCCCGACGGAGGTCGCCCCATGCCCCGCGCCCGCTGGCTGCTCCTCGTCACCTCGCTGCTCCTCCTGGCGCCGTCCCCGGTCCGCGCGGCCGGTGAGACGAAGGAGTTCAAGGACAAGAACTTCAAGCTGACGACGCCGAACGACAGCTGGGAGTGGATGGACGTCAGCCCGGACGCGAAGGGGTACGGGTACGTCGCGAAGCTGATGCGCAACAAGGACGGCGCGACGGCCACGGTGTCGGTCCGGGTGGTCCCCACGAACGGTCTCTCCCTGGACGAGCTCACGCAAGAGGTGGTGGACAACGCGTCGAGCCTCGGCGTGTCGAAGGTGGAGGGATCGGCCGTCCACGACGGCCTGCTCTCGGGCATCCGGGCGAGCCAGGTGATCGTGAAGGGCACCGACGGGAGCGGCGTGCCGGTCCTGGTCCGGGTCTGGTCCACCGTGTCGAAGGGCCTGTTCCACCAGCTCATCTGCCAGTTCCGCGGCGAGGGCGACAAGACCCTCGCCGGCGAGGTGGACGCGCTCAGGCGCGCGTATCGGCTCCTCGAGGGCGCCGGACCGGAGGAGCCCGCGGACGAGTCGGGGTCGGCGGAGCCCGACCCCAAGTCCGCCGGCTCCGCGGACAGCTGGCCCGAGCACGGTCCGAAACGCGAGGGGAACGCCGCGCTCTTCCCCCACTACAACCTCAAGTGGGCGGTCCCCGCCGACAGCCCCCTCAAGTGGAGGGCGGTGATCTCGGACGAGGCGAAGGTGCCCGAGAGCGGGGGCGTCCTCCTCGGCGCCCTCGCCGCGAAGGCGGAGCGCAAGGCCGAGAAGGAGGGGGAGCCCACGGAGGTGTACTTCGAGGTCCGGCTGCTCGCCGCGCCCGCGCGCCCCGGGGTGGACGCGAACCACATCGCCGAGTCGGACAACGTCCAGAGCAACATCTCCGAGCACGTGTTCGACAAGGTGGTCGGTCGGTACACGAAGGCGGTCACGGACGCCACCATCGGCAACGTCAAGGGCGCACAGCTCATCATGGCGGGCTGGAAGGACCGCGAGATGCACTACCGGGTGTGGAACTTCGTGGTGCTCCAGCGCTTCCAGTACGAGCTCCAGCTCGACATGTACGGATGGAAGGACGCGCGCGTGATCTTCGCGGGCGCGGCCAAGGACATCGTCGCGTCGCTCCAGTTCCTCGACACGACCGAGTGGATCACGGGTCCCGCGGGCATCCCCGAGGTGCCCCCCTTCAACCAGTCCCGGGGCACGGGCGAGGGGAAGGAGGAGGACGTCACGTCCCTCGGGTTCACGGCGAAGAAACCCGAGGACATGTCGTCGCTCCTCGACCCGGGGGGTCGTGGCGATCTCAAGGTCGCCTGGGAGGTCCGGAGCGAGGACAAGCAGTCGTACCTCTATTTCGACGTCGCGTCGATCGCGTACCAGCCCAACATGAAGGACCCGGAGCAGAGCTACATCGACCAGCGCGCGAACACGTGGAAGGACGCGGTGGCCTCGCCGGAGGTGAACACGAAGGGCAAGGCCAACTCCTTCAAGGACAAGTGGGGCCGCGGGAAGGGCCTGGGCTACGAGTTCACGGGCACGCTCCGCGACGCTCCCTTCTCCGAACGAGGCTACGTGGTCCGCTACAAGCAGTACATCTACGTCATCCGCATCCAGCTCGGCGGCAAGAACGCCGAACACACGTTCTCGTCGGTCCTTCGCGACCTGAAGCGAGCGGTCAAGTTCTGAGGAGGTGACCATGCGCGCGCCGAGACGAGATCGGTCTGCGGCCCGGCGGCTCGGGACGCGGGCGTTGCTCGGGTCGATCGCCGCGGCGCTGCTGGCCCTTCCGGGCGCGCCCCCCGCGCGCGGCGAGATCGTGGACAAGCCGGAGCTGAACGTCACGTTCGAGCTCCCCGCGGAGTGGAAGACGGAGACGCCGCTCCCCGCGTGGGACGCCCTCCACATCAAGTTCGGCGCGGTCCGGAAGCTCGCGAAGCTCTCGAACGGCGAGCCGGCGACGGGGCAGGGGGGCGAGATGCACGTCGCCATCTCGGAGGCTCCGGCGGACAAGGACATCGACCAGATCGCCGCCGACAAGGACGTCCAGCGGCTCCTCCTCGAGCGGTTCGGGAGCGACCCCTCCCAGTGGCCCGAGGTGGAGATCGAGAAGGACGAGCTCGACGGAGGCATCCCGCTCCGCACGCTGGACGTCAAGGGCAGGTCGAACAACCTCGACGGGAAGTCGGCCGACACGAAGGCGGCGCTGATGCTCGTGGTCTTCGAGGGAAAGCTCTACGAGGTCCGCGTCTACGCGTGGCCCACCGAGCGCGACGAGGAGGGGATCGTCGCCGACTTCTACAGCATCGAGAACGGGTTCGACCTCCTGGACAAGACCGTCAAGCAGAAGCCCAAGCCCGAGCAGAACCCGGACGCCGGCCCGCCGCCCGACGAGGAGAAGCAGCCGACCGGCGACGAGGCCGAGGAGCGCACGGTCGAGAACGTGGCCGTCGGCTGGAAGCTCGTGAAGCCCAAGGGCCTCAAGTCGAAGGAGTTCGACCGCCAGAAGTACCCCGGCGTGGTCGCGTGGTTCGAGGACAACGAACGCGGGGGCTCGTACCAGATCCTGTTCTACGTGTTCCAGCGCGGCATGGGCCAGACCGTGAACATCCGCAACTGGGCGTTCGACCTCTGGTGGGGCGGAGACAACGGCTTCAACCATCAGCATCCGTCCGGGCGGGTCTGGACGTACGACTGGCCGAAGAAGACGAAGACGTTCCTCGCCCTGCCCGACTGGGAGAAGCAGAAGGAGGCCTTCTCCGAGAAGGACAAACGACCCGACAAGCTCGACTACGAGGACCTGAGCAAGCTCCGCGCCGTCGAGAAGGCGAAGAACGAGCGTCTCGGCTCCGAGAAGACCATCGAGGCCTTCCGCGGCGTGCTCGGCGGCATCGCGCCGCGGGGCGTGGGCGAGGACGTGGTGACCCGGCTCGCCTGGGGCACGAGCAAGCTGTCCTGCGCGATCATCATCGACATATCGCGCCGCGGCATGGACAAGTGGGGCAAGACGATCCAGGAGCTCCTGGACTCCGTCGAGATGACCGACCGGTGAGGGACCCGGAGGCCGACGTCCTCCCGGAGCCCGCAGAGGACACGATGCCCCCCGCCCTCGGCGGGGAGCCCGTCCTCCTGGGCGGCCGCATCCGGGACGTCCCCGAGGACTTCCGCGTCGAGGAGATCCCCCTCGTCCGTCCGACGGGACGCGGCGAGTACGTCGTGTTCCAGGTCGAGAAGCGCCAGATCTCCACGTTCGACGTCCTGCTCCGCGTGAGCAAGAGCGCGAAGGTGAGCGAGAACGACGTCGGATACGCCGGGCTCAAGGACACGCAGGCGGTCACGCGGCAGTACCTCTCGGTCCCGCGCGTGCCGCCCGAGCGCGTGCTGCGGATCCGCCATCCGCGCTTTCGCGTCCTCACGGCGGCCCGGCACGTGTCGCCCGTCCGCATCGGTCACCATCGCGGGAACCGGTTCACGATCCGCATCCGCGGCGTGGACGCGACGCGCGTCGGGTCCGCGCGGCGCGCGATCGAGCTCTTCGCCGCGCGCGGGATGCCGAACGCCTACGGGTCGCAGCGGTTCGGCGTGCGTCGCGACGGTCACCTGCTCGGACGGTCGATCGTGAACGAGGACTGGAACGGCTTCGCGTCGCAGCTCCTCGGGCGCCCGTCCGAGCACGAGCGCGACCCTCGGATGGTCGCGGCGCGGGAGGCCTACGACCGCGGCGACCTGGCCACCTGCCGGGACCTGATCCCGCTGAAACGACGGACGGAGAAGAAGGTCGCGAGCACCCTGCTCAAGACGAAGAGCCCGCGCGAGGCGTTCCTCGCGCTCGGCCGCCGGCCCCGACGCATCTGGATCGCCGCGTGGCAGGCCTGGCTCTTCAACCGCATCCTCGAACGCCGGGTGGCCGACGGCACCTACGACCGCCTGGAGGTCGGGGACGTCGCCGCGCTGTACCCGAGCGGGGCACGCGTCCCCGTGCGCGACGAGGCGGAGGCCCTCGCGCTCGGCGGCGGGCCCACGCGCGCGGTCCCCACGGGCCCGCTCGTGGGGTACGACCTGGACCTCGCAAAGGGTCGCCCCGGAACGATCGAGCGGGAGGTGCTCGCGAAGGAAGGCGTGCTGCCCGAGGCCTTCTCCTCGCAGGCGGCGCGCGCGCGGGGCGACCGGCGCCCGCTCGCGGTGCCGATCGAGGAGGCGAGCCTCGAGGAGGAGCCGGGCGGCTCGGTCCTCGTCCGGTTCGTGCTCCCGCCCGGCTGCTTCGCGACGGTCCTCCTCTCCTACCTCGTCGGCCGGCCGGTGTGAGCGGCGGGCGCGAGATCCCACCGGCTCGCGGCCGAGGCGGGGACGCCCGCGCGGCGCCGGAGGCCGGGGCCGTCCCGTCTCCGTCGGCCGTCCGCGGCCGCGGGTAGCCTTACGGGATGCGGGTCGTCGCGATCCTGAACCAGAAGGGCGGCGTCGGGAAGACCACCACCGCCGTGAACCTCGGGGCCGCGCTCGCGCTCCGCGGACGGCGCGTGCTGCTGGTGGACCTCGACCCCCAGGGGAACCTGACCGACCACCTCGGCGTCGGCTCGCTCGAGGACGAGGCCACGATCTACGACGTGCTGACGGCGGGCACGCCCCTCGTCGAGGCGGCGATCCCCACGGCGACGGAGCGGCTCGAGGTCATCCCCGGCGACGAGGACCTCGCGGCCGTCGAGGTCGAGATCGCGGACCGGCCCGGCCGGGAGACGCTCCTTCGCCGTGCGGTCGCGGCGGCGCCGAAGGACCGCTGGGACTGGATCCTGGTGGACTGCCCGCCGAGCCTCGGCCTGCTCACCCTGAACGCGATGGCCGCGTGCCGCGAGGTCTTCATCACGCTCCAGACCGAGTACTTCGCCCTGCGCGGCCTCGGACAGCTCTCCCGCATCGTGTCGATGGTCCAGCAGGGGATCCATCCCGAGGTGAGGATCACGGGCATCGTCACGACGATGGTCAACCCCGTGACGAACCTGGCCCGCGAGGTGATCGAGGAGGTGAAGCGCCACTTCCCCTCCCGCGTGTTCCACACGCGGGTCCGCCAGAACGTACGGCTCGCCGAGGCGCCCGGCCACGGGCAGCACATCTTCGAGTACGCCCCCGGATCGGCGGGCGCCGCCGACTACCGCGCGCTCGCGGAGGAGGTCGAGACGACCTCCCCGGCCGGCCTCGCCCCGCCCGTCGCGACCGCCGAGCGTCCGCCGTCGCCCGGGACGCCGGGGGCGACGTCGGGGGAGACGTCGCGAGAGGCGTCGGCGAAGGGCGACGGCGTGGCGCGTTGAGCGGCCCCGGCGGGCCGCGCCCCGACGTGGTCCTCGCCCGCGGCCGCCGGCTCACCGCGTTCGTCCACCTCGCGGGCCCGAACCCCCGGGGCGCGGCGGTCGTGTGTCACCCGCACCCCGCGCACGGCGGCCACATGGACCATCCCGTGGTGGTCCTCACGGCCGAACGCGCGGCGGCGGCCGGGCTCGTCGCGCTCCGGTTCGACTTCGGCGGCGTGCGCGAGAGCGAGGGCGACGCGGACGACGCCCGCGCCCACCTCGACGAGGTGCGCCGCGCCGCCGCCCACGTTCGCGCGCTCCAGCCGCGCGGTCCGCTCTACGGCGCCGGGTTCTCGTATGGCGCGCGCGCCCTCGCGCGTCTCGCCGCGGGCGGGCCGAGCGGGGAGGCGCCGCTCGACGTGGCCGGCCTCGTCCTCCTCGCGCCCGCCACCCGCGTCCCGAGGAGCGCCCGCGACTTCGGGCGCCTCCTCCTGGGGCGACCCCTCGAGACCGCGGCGAGGGACGAACGGTCGCTCGACGCGCTCGCGCAGGTCCCGGTGCCCGTCCGGGTGATCGTCGGCGAGCGCGACGTCGTGGCGCCGCGGGAGGACCTCGAGCCCGCGCTCCCGCCCGGCGCGCGCATGGAGACGCTCCCCGGCCTCAACCACTTCTTCGCGCACGGGCCGGGCGCGGGCGCGACGGACGTCTCGCTCCTCGCGCCGGCTCTCGACCGCGCCTGGTCCGCCCTGCTGGACGCCCGGTAGCGCGCGGGGCCGCCGGCGGGCTCAGAGGAAGGTGGCGATGTCGTCGAGATCCTTTCGCGAGAGGTCCGGGACCCGCGCGTCCTCGGCCGGGTAGCCGACGACCAGCAGCAGGAACGCCCGCTCGTTCTCGGGCCGCTCGAGGATCTCGCCGAGGAAGCGCATCGGACTCGGCGTGTGCGTCAGCGTCGCGAGCCCGGCGTGGTGGAGCGCCGCGATCAGGAACCCGGTCGCGATCCCGACCGACTCGTCCACGTAGTAGTGCTTGCGCCGCCCGCCGTCGGGACGGGTCCCCCACCTCGCTCCGAAGATCGCGACGAGGGCGGGCGCCGTGTCGAGGAAGGGTTTCTCGGCGTTCGTCCCGAGCGGGCGGAGCGCCGCCAGCCACTCGTCGGGCGCGCGGCGCTCGTAGAAGGCGCGCTCCTCGGTCTCGGCCGCCTCGCGGATGCGGCGCTTCAGCGCTCCGTCTCGCACCACGACGAAGTGCCATGGCTGGAGGTTCGCCCCGCTCGGCGCGGACCCCGCGGCGCGAAGGCAGTCCTCGAGCACGCCCTCCGGGATCGGTCGGTCGGAGAAGTGGCGCACGCTCCGCCGCCGCGCGATCTCCTCCCGAAACGCGCGCGCACGGGCCCGCATCTCTTCCGGCGCACGCTCGACGTGCTCCTCGTAGGGCCGCATGCGGGCTAGGCCGGACAACGCATGGACCTTCGCACGTCACGCGGGCCTCGGCACGCCAGGACCCCGATGACGGCGTTGCTCGTCGTCCACGACCTGAGATCCGAGGCACGGACTCGGGGTCGCCGCCTCCTCTCGCCTCGGCCTCGCGCCCCAGGCGCACGGAGGACACCCGGCAGGCGGAGGCGTGACCTCCTCGCGATCGCAGCTCGGGTTTGCATCCGCACCTTCGTCGAGCCCGTCGCGTGCTTCATGGGGCGCCCGGGCTAGAGGTCGGGCGTGGCGGCGGTCCGCTCGCAGTGGTGGCAGCGGAACCGGTACGGGTACGACCCGATCCGGTGGAACACGGTGGTCACGGCCTCGTGGTTCGTGATGCACGTCGGGGTGGGGCACGTGAGGATGCCCTCGACCGTCCGCGGGACCTCGAGGACGACCTTCGCCGTCACGTCGCCGTCCTTCACGATGCTGACGGTGATGCGCTCGCCCAGGAGCGCGAGCCGGTCGAGGTCGCTCTTCTCCAGGGCGAGCCGCTCGACGCGCACGATGTCCTTCCGACCGTAGCGCGTGGAGGGGACGTTCATGCCCACCGTCACGGGCCCCTCGCGCGGGAGCTTCAGGAGTCGAAGCGCCCGCACCGCGAAGCCGACGGGGAGGTGGTCGATCACCGTCCCGTCCTGCAGGCGGAAGTCCTTCGGGCCCCTCACGCCGCGCCTCCCGACGGCTCCCCGTCGGCGAGCAGGAGGTGGAGCAGCGCCATCCGGACGGTGACGCCGTTCAACGTCTGCTCGAAGTAGAGCGCGCCCGGGTGGCTGTCCACGTCCGGGTCCACCTCGTTCACGCGCGGCAGCGGATGCAAGACCTTGATGTCGGGGCCGAACCGCTCGAGCGACGCGCGATTCACCCGGTACGCGTGCCGCACGCGCTCGTAGTCGAGCGGGTCCGGGAACCGCTCCTTCTGGATCCGCGTCACGTACAAGACGTCGAGCGCCTCGACCTCCTCCAGGTGCATGACCTCGGGGCCCATGCGCCCGAGGCGCTGGAGGTGGTCGCGCAGGTCCTCGGGCAGCCTCAGGCTCGGCGGCCCGACGAACGTGAGCTTCACGTCGAAGTGGAGAAGCGCGTTCGTGAGGCTGTGCACCGTTCGGCCGTAGCGGAGGTCGCCCATGAAGCCGACGCGCAGCCCGTCGAGCCGGCCGGTCGCCTTCCGGATCGTGTAGAGGTCGAGCAGGGTCTGCGTCGGGTGCTGGTTGCTCCCGTCTCCGCCGTTGATCACGGGCACCCCGCTCACCTCGGCGGCGAGGCGCGCCGCGCCGTCCATCGGATGGCGGAGCACGATCGCGTCGCAGTAGTTCGAGACCACGCGCGCCGTGTCTCCGAGCGTCTCGCCCTTGCTCGAGGACGACATCTTCGCGTCCGCGAAGCCGAGCACGCTCCCCCCGAGACGGAGCATCGCGCTCTCGAACGAGAGACGCGTGCGCGTGGACGGCTCGAAGAAGAGGAGGGCGAGGATCTTCCCCTCGAGGTCGCGACGCGAGGCGTGGCGGCGGCGGTCCGGTCCCGGCTCGAACTGCTCGGCCACGTCGAGCACGTGGAGCAGGTCTTCCTTTCGGAAGTCCTCCGTGGAGACGACGCTCCGGCCGCGCAGGCGTCCCGCGGTCTTCGCCTCCAGCACGCCGCACCTCCTCGCCCGAGGCCCGCCACGGCGGCTTGCGCGTCCCGATCCGCACGCGTAGGGTGAACCGGTCGCTCGCGGCCGGTGCCCGGGCGCCGCAGGCGGGTGCGGAGTCTACCGCGGGCCCGCCACCGCCCCCAGGCGGTTCCCGGACGCCCGATAGGAGGCCGCCTCGATGCTCCACCGTGCCCGGTCGAGGGCCCTCTGGGCCTGGGTCGGTCTCGCGCCCCTCCTGGCCGCCGGCTGCCGCCACCCGTACAGCCTGGAGAACCGCGACACGCCCGTCCACGTGTGGCTGACCGCGCCCGAGGCGGCCGCGCGCGGCGACACGGTGGAGTTCCTCGTCTACGTGGGCGACAAGAAGGCGATCGAGGGGCCCGTCCGGTTCCCGCCCGGGGTGCCGAACGTGATCATCCCGGCGGTCTACCTGCGCGCGGGCCCGCACACGGTGTCCGTCGTCGTCGGCCGCGGCCGCGCGAGCGCCCGGCGCGAGATCGAGGTCGCCGGCGAGACCTGGCTGCGCGTCACGCTCGCAGGGAACGGCGTCCGCGTCGATCGGTCCTCGAGCGAGCCCCCCGCCCCGCGGGCGACGGTCACGCCGTTCCTCCTGCCGGCCCCGCCGCCACCGGGAAGGTGAGCCCCCGGTCAGCGGGCCGCGGGCACCCGTCCTGCCGCACGCCCCGCCGCGGCGCGGCCGACGAGCAGGGTCAGGACCACGCCGAGGCCCACGATCGCGAGGAAGAGCACCCAGCGGAGCGCGGGCGCCGGCCCCTCGCGCGACGCGTCGATCCGGATCGGAGAGCCCGCCTTGAGGCTCCGAAAGTAGAAGACCCTTCCCTTCGCGGGGAGGGCGACGTCCACGCCCATGAGACCGCCGCGCCCGCGGGGCGCCTGGACCGCGCCGCCCCCGCCGCCGCCGAGGCCGTAGGACCGCATGCCGAAGCCTGCGTACCCGTCCTCGGAGGGCACGAGACCGGAGTCGAAGCTCGTGGAGGCCGCCCACCCGGCGCCGCCACCGGGACCGGCACCGGCACCGGCAACGGACGTGGGGAACCCCATCTGCGGGTTCGCGTGACGACCGAGGTCCGCGTCGCCTCCGAAGAGGAAGAAGGCGCTCTGACGCCCGCGCGGTCGCGACACCCGGTTGGCCGCCTGCGTGATCTCGACTTCGAGTTCGGCGGTCCCGAGCTGGTCGTTCTTCGACTGGTCCTCGGCGAGGGCCGCGTTCAGGCCCTCGAGGTTCTGCGCGTGCAGGTCGTTCCCGGTGGCCTCGCCGCCCGACGTCGGCCCCGCCTCCGTCTGCCCAAGATCGTCCGCCGGCGCCTCCTGCGCCTCCTTCTGCTTCCGCCGCTCGAACGCCTTCCCGTACCGCTCCTTCAGCGCCTCGGCCTCCTCGTTCTTCGCGCCGCCCTTCTCGGCGTCCCGCCGGTTGAGGCGCCAGCCCACGTTCTGCCCCGCCTCCAACGCCCCGTCCTCGGTCTGCAGGATCGGGGCCGCATTCGACGCGTAGAGGTCCGACGCGCGCGTCTGGCTCCGGACCGCCTGCTCCCGCTCCACGTCCTTGTTCACGGTCGCGACGCGCGCCTCGAGCTCGCGCCGCACCTGGTCGAGCTCGAAGTTGAGCCCGCTCCGCGAACGCCCCGCGCCGTCGTTCCAGCTCTCCGCCTGTTTCACGACGACCTCGCAGCTCTGCGCCGCGAGGGAGCGCTGCGCGAGGGTCCCGTTCTTCACGACCTCCAGGAGGTCCTTCGCCTCCTTCACGGCCGCCTCGGCGAGGTCGGCCTTCAGGTCCTTCGCCTCCGAGGGCGTCATGTCCGTGTCGAAGTCGTACCGGAACCCCTCCGGGGCGTAGAGGGCGACGACCGTGCGGTCGAGCGCGATGCCCACGACCTCAGGCAGGACGAGCTCGAGGCTTCCCGACGGGAGCGCGTCGCCGACCGGCGCGCGGTAGAGCAAGGTCACCGGGTACCCGCCGCCGCCGAGCGGCACCTTGGGGATCGGGACGAGGAGGTCGCCGTCCCCGCCGTCGAGCGGCTTCACGGGAACGCCGCCGGCGGTCACGCCGTAGAGGAGGGAGCGACCGGGCATGCGCACGCGGAGGAAGAGACGACGGCGGTTGAAGAGACGGTACGTGAGCTCGATGCGCGCCTCGCCGTCGCGCCCCACGACGACGATGGCGCGGGCCGACCGTACGACGGCGTCCGCGTCGAGCTGGACGGTGTGCGGGCGCACCGCCACGTCCAGCACGAACGGCTCGCGCGCGGTCCACGCACGGACCACGTCCGCGGCCGTGAGCGCCGTGGGGAGGAACGGCAGCTCGTCCCACGCCGCGGGATCGGGCGCCCCGCCCAGGACCTTCGAGTCCACCTCGCCGTCCGCGTACCCGCCCAGGAGGGTGAACCAGTGGACGGACTTCACGTCCTCGGGTCGCACCACGCGAAGCGGGTGGTCGGGCCGCAGCGCCTGGCTGACCGTCACCTCGACGGGCCCCCCTCGTGCGGTCTGGAGCCGGAGCGTGTAGAGCGTCCCCTCCACCTCCACCCCGTCGGCCCCGCGCCGGCGCGCGGGCTCCTGTCGGATCTCCCGGAGGTCGCGGGTGCGCACGACGTCGGCGTCGGCGAAGCCGCCGTCGGGCACGAAGAGCGAGAATCGATCTTGGAGCCCGCGACGGACGTCGAACACCACGAGGTGATCGACAGAAGTCGCCTCCTCCCCGGGGCGCGCGGCCGAGACGACCACGGCCTCGACCTCCAGGGCCGGGGTCCCGAGCGCCACGGGCAGCGACGCGCCGAGCGGCGCGTCCCACGCGAACGCCTGGCGCGCCTCGGCGTCCTCGTCGGGCACCGGGCCGGCGGCCGACGCCACGGGGATCGTCCGCAGGCCCGGGAGCGCGCCCGGCGCGATCTCGACGTCGGGCAGCGCGTAGAGGACCAGCGTGCCCACGTCCCGGTTCACGCCCTCGAGCGCGAGGCGCGGCGCGAAGGCGGTGTCGGCGTCGGCGGCGAGACGCTTCTCGAACGCGACCCGGACGAGCACACGACCGGAGACGAGGTCCCCGAAGCGAAGGTGGAGCGTGCGCCCCTCGCCCTCGCCCTCCGCCCACCACGTGTCGAGCCCCGGCGCCACGAGGGTTCGCACCTCGTCGGTGCCGGGGGCGTCGAGCACGAGCTCGCCGAGCGGACGGCGCGGGTCGATCTCGACCTCGACGTCGAACCGGCTCCGGACCCGGCCCTCCCCGAAGAGCACGGAGGCGCGCGCCACCGTCGCGAGCGACGCCTCGACGGGCTCCGCGCGGGCGACGAAGCGCGTCGGGCGGGCCGCGAACCGCCACGCGCCGACGACCCGCGCCGACGGATCGATGCGATACCACGTGTCCTTCGCGGGCACCTGCGTGCGGAAGAAGCCGGTCGTCCCCCCTTCGTCCACGTCCACGCGGAGCGCGACCGACGAGAGCACGACGACCACGCCGCTCTCGCCGGTCGTCCCCTGGACCGACAGCTCGGGCAGGGTCTCCTGGCGGCCGGGTGCGGGCGCGGCGCGAAACGTCGCGAGCGCGACGTCCGTCGAGCCCGTGACGGGCTCGGAGAACGTCAGGCGGACGCCGCCGTCCACCTCGTCCCACCGCGAGACGGCGGGACCGGTGGCGTCGAGGATCGAGACGTCGGACGGCACGGCGAACGTCACGGACCGGGCCTCGCCTTGGAGCACGTGCAGGCGCACGGACGCGCGGGACTCGGTCCCGCCGTCGGCGAGCAGGTGCACGACGCGGCTCTCCGCGCGGGTCCTCTGCTGCACCACGGGCTCGGACGCCTCCGGGTGGACGAGCGCGAGGCGCACCTCGCCGATCGGGCCCAGGTCCACGTGCCAGCGCCCGGCGCCCGACGCCTGGACGCGCGCGGCCTTTTCGACCCTCGCCACGCCGTCGAAGCCCGGCGCCTCCACGTCGAGGACCGCGCGGGCGAACGGCGGCACCCGCCAGGCCAGGGTGACGCCGTCGCGCGTAGGAACCAGCGGCACGCGGTAGCGGATCTCGAGATGGTGCGCGCCCTGTGCCTCGATCGCGACGTTGGGCATGCCGCCCTCGAGCGCGAGCTCCACGGGCTCGCCGTCGAGCGAAGACGCGGTCACGGCCACCCCGGTGAGCGGGAGCGCCAGCCAGAGCGCGCCCGGGCCCCGCTTCTCGAGGTCGATCGTCGTTACGCCCTCCGCCGCGCCGTCCTTCACCACGAGGGCGTGCGCGACCGCGGTCGCCGCGCCGGTCCGCCCCTGGAGCGCCACCTCCGGGTCCTCGTTCGGGCGCGCGAGGCGCACGAGTCGCTGCCACGCCTCGAGCGGGAGGAACACGCGGTCGTCCGCGCGCGGCACGCTCGGGTCGTTCGGGTCGAACGGGACGTACACGGTCGGCGGCGCGGCGGGCTTCGCGGCGGGCTTCGCGGCGGACTTCCCGTCCGCGCGCGCCGTGCGGGGAGCCAGGACGAGGAGGAGGAGCACGAGCGACGCCGCCGTCGCCCTCGGCGCGCGAAGGACCGTCGCCCGGGCGAGCCACGACGCGACGAGCACGACGACGAGGACCGTCGCCGCGTCGAGGAGCGCCGAGGCCTCGAGCGCGCCCTCCGAGCCGAACGCCGCGTAGACGGCGAAGGCCAGCCCCGCCAGGACCAGGGGCGTGCCCACGCGCCGCGCGCGGCTCCGTCGCGCGAAGAAGAGCCCGGCCGCGACGAACGCGAGGAGGAAGATCCAGCGCCGCGAGGCGAGGGTCGTCTCCCGCGCCACGTAGACCTCGATCGTCCCGCCCGTGCCGAGACGCTCGGCCTCGAGCCGGTTCGGAGAGAGGAGGACCGGGACGTCGAGCGAGAGGAGGCCCTTCTTGCTCGGCGCGCCGGCGGTCGGTCGCGGGGGGCTCGGCGGCGCGCCGGGCCCTTCTCCGCCGGGCGCGGGCGCGCCGCGGCCCGCGGCCGGCGCCCCCCCGGCCGGCTGCGCGGCGACGGGCGGCGGGAGCGCGGCCGGCGGGGGCGGCCCGGTGGGCGACGGCGTGCTCCCCGGGGCCGTCGGCGTCGGCGGGGTCGTGACCGCCGGCGGCCCGGCGTCGTATCGTTGCTCCCCCCGGCCTTGCCACGTGCCGTCCCCGTCGTCGTCCTCGGCGTGGTCGCGGAAGACGACCGCGTCGGGGCCCACGGACGCCGGATCGGACGGCTCCGGCGGGGTGAAGTTCGAGGGGAGGAGCGAGACCTCCTCCGCGGCGCGACGGGGTTCGGCGACGTCGCGCCCGACGGGGCCGCGCGAGCGCGCGGGCGCGCTCCGGGCCCCCGTCACCGTCCGGGGCCCGAGACCGCCGAGGAGCGTCGCGACCCAGGGCGCGAAGCGCGCACGCGCGCCGCCGAGCGCGCCGTAGTCGCCCGCCACGCGCTCGACGCGGAGCGCGGGGTCGAACGAGACCTCGTGGTGGGTCTGGAGCACCTCCAGACCGGGAAACGTGGGCGAGGGGATCGTCACGTGCCCGCCGATCGGTCCGCCGAGCCGCGTCTCCCACGTGAGGTGGGCCTCGGTCGTCCTGCCCCGCTGCCTCGTGGGCGGGATCGGGATCAGGAGTCGGCCGTCGGCGCCCGCGAGCGGCTTCACCGGGTCCCGGTCCACGACGGCCCCGATCAGCGTGCTCCTCGGCGGCAGCACGACCTCGAGCACCTGACGCCCGACGTTGACCAGGCGCACGCTCGCGCGCGAACGGAGGATGCCCTCGCTCGCCACCGCGGTGCGGATGGTGACGGCCGTCGCGATCGCGTCGAGCACCGGCGCGCCCGCGTGCTTCGTCACCTGGATCCCCGGTCCGTCCATCTCGCCGGGGAGACGCACCACCTCGCGCACGCCGAGCGGGTCCACGGCCGCCTCGGGCGGCAGCTCCGCCAGGTCGCGCGACGGCGCGTCGCCGAGCACGTTCACCTCGAGCCCGGGCGCACGCTCGACGACCACGGAGCGGTCCACGCGGTCGAGCGGGAGGCGCGGGGCGAGCGGTCGGCCTGCGGGCACGCTCCAGTCGTCCGACGTCTCCTCCTCGTGGTACCGCACGGCCAGCGCGTGGCGTCCCATGGTGCGACGCGCGAGAGAGACCTCCCAGCGCACGAAACCCGCCGGGACCGACGACGCGCCCGCCAGACGGTGCGCGTCGAGGACGTCGGGCGCCTCGATCCGGACGTCGTCCCCCGCCCACAGAGGCACGTCCACCAGGAGGCGCCGCACGCCGGCGCGCTCGATCGTGTGCAGCACGGCCGCCTCGACCTCGAGCCGGCGGGGCCGCGGCCGCGCGACGGCCACCACCTCGGCCTCGATGCGCGGCGCGCGGCGCGTGACGGCGAGCGTCACCTCGGGGCGGGGCCCGTCGAGCCGGTACCCGAAGAGCAGGCCCACCGGCGACACGCCGCGAAGCGTCAGCTCTGCGGCGCCGAGCGGCGCGAGGTCCGCCACGGCCGTGTCGAGCACCTGGAACGAGGCGTCGGCGCCGACGCCGACGTAGCCCTCCTCGTGGTCCGCGCCCGCGCGCGGCACGAGGAAGCGCACGTTCACGCCGCCCTGCTCGGGCACCCAGTCGAGCCCGGTCTGCTCCCATCGCGCGATCACGGCCACCCGACCGCCGGCGGGCACGCCGCCGTCGAGGCGGATCTCGACGGTCCCGTCGGCGCGTTCGTCGCGCCGGAACCCGTCCGACCGCCCGTTCACCTGGAGCGACGCGAGCCGCCAGCCCTCGGCGGGATGGCTGGGGGTCAGCAGGAAGCACCGGCCCTTCACGACGCGGTACGTGATCGCGTCGATCAGCGTCTTCCCCGGCTCCGTCAGGTTCAGGTACGAGGTGGACGTCGCCTCGAGACGCACGGTCTCGGGCGTGAGGGAACACGTGACCCGGGAGCTCGCATCGGCCAGCGCCCAACGGAGGATCGACGGGTCCTTCCCGGCCGAGAGCCGACGGCCTCCCGTCACGTCCACGGACTCGAGGTCCACGCCGCGACCCACCCGCACGGCGGTCTCGCCCGGCTGTCGGATCGCGCCCTCGACGAGCACGCGCGGGAGCGCGAAGGCCTTCGATGCCTCGAGGGGCGTCTCGAGGTCGAGCGTCGCCGTCCACGGACCGCGCCGCGGCTTGTCGAGGCTCAAGACCACGCGCGCACGGTCCTCGTCGCGTACCTCGCCCGTCACGCCGTCGCCCCCCACCGAGCGGAGCGCGCTCTCGGGCGGGATCCGGAGCACGATGCGGTCCACCGGCGTCCTGAGGACGTTCACGTGGACGACGACCCTCGAGTGGACGAGGCCGTCTTCGAGCACGTGCAGCGTGTCGGTCTCGGCGTCGAGGACGGGCGGGCCCTCCTCGGCGCGCGCGGCGGGCGCCCACGCCACGCGAACGCTGCCGTCCGACGTCGGCCGGATCGAGAGCTGCTCGCGGCGGTCCACGGGGGTCTGGAACGGGATCGCGCCCCCCTCCCCGATCGCGCTCCCGCTCGCGGCGGGTGGGAGCGTGGTCCTGAGCGCCATCGCGGCCGCCGGCGGAAGTCGCATCGCGACGACCCTCGACGGCCCGTCCTGGTCCACGCGCGCCCATCCCGTGAGCGTCACGTGGCGCACGCCCTCGCCCTCGAAGCGGAGGTGCTGCCACCCCCCGGTCTCCTCGTACGTCCCGCCGCCCTCGACCCGAACGTCCTCGACGCCGAGCCCGTCGAGCGGGAAGGCGAGGTACGAGACCCCGGGCAGGAGGACCTCCACGTCGAAGCGCATCTCGAGACGCGCGCCCTCGGCCGAGGCGAGGTCGAGCGTTCCGTCCGCGCGGACGATCGCCGCCGTCGCGGGGGGAAGCCCCCGCATCTCGGCGAGGTGCGCGCGCGCCTCCTGGAGCAGCTTCACGTACTCGGCGTAGTGGAGCAAGACCCCGCGGCGGTCCGCCTCGAGCAGGACGTCCATCTGGTCCACCGGGACGTGGACGACGACCTCGGGGTCCTCTGCCGCGTCGTCGCCCGCGCGGGCGGACGAGGCGAGGGAGAGCGCGAACAGGAGCCCGAGCGCGGGAACGAGCGCGCGGACGAGCGCCGCGCCGAGACGACGGCGCCGGGTCACGCGACACCCCCTTCCGGCAGGGACGCGGGCGGCTCGGACGGCGGCGCCGCGGCCGCCGCGGCTGCGCGGCGCGCGCGCGCCGCGGCGAGCGCGCGGGCGAGGAAGCGGACGACGGCCGCCAGGAGCAGACCGTAGAGCACCGCGTCGAGGACCTGGGCGGAGCCCTTGCCGGCGGGAACGAGCAGCGCGAGGACCACGACCACCGCGCCGACGAAGAACGCGCCCTCGCCGAGACGGCTCCGCGCGAGCCGCCGGCCGGCGACGAGGCCGAGGGTCAGCGCCAGCGCGAAGAACAGGAGCGAGACGAAGGCGAACAGCCCCGGCTTCACGCCGCGGATCTCGACCGTCCCCGTGCCGAGGCGGTTGTGGAACAGGAGCCAGCGGCCGTCGCGCGGGGTCTGGAGCGGGCTCTGGAACCCGCGGACCTCGCCCGCCACGTCGGTCTCGGCCTGGGGGAGCGTCGGCCCGATCGAGCGGAACAGGCCCTGGACGAGCGACCCGAACCACGAGCGGTACGGCTCCGCCGGCTCGACCGTCCCGCCGACACCGACGTACTCCAGGTTCGCGGGCGGGTACACCCGCCACGTGAGGAGGTCGGCCTTCACGTCCAGGGGGACCGGGGACGAGAGGGTCCAGTCGTCGAAGACGAGACCCGACGAGAGCTTCACGTCGTGGTCGTACACGAGGGCCACCGTGAACGCGTCGTCCTTCGCGCGCCCCGTCTGGAGCGGCACGAGGACGATGTCCTCTTCGCCCGGCTCGCCCTGCCGCGGCGCGCGGCTCTGGCCGTCCACCGTGAGCGCCCGGATGCTCGCGCCGTGCGGCAGGCGCAGCCGCAACGACTGGCGGTCGTTGTTCCGGACGACGAAGTACGCCTCGGTCGTGGCGCGGTCCTGGTGGACCACGGTGTCGAGGTGCAGGTGCGAGATCACGACCTCGGCGACGGGCTCGTAGTCGTGCCTCGTCACCACGAGCGTCGCGGCCCACTCGGGCTCGTACGCCCGGAGCGCGAGGAAGTCGTCCTCGCCGCGCAGCGGCGCAGGCAGCTCCCGCGCGTCGATCTCCTCGGCGCGGTCGAGCTTCTCGGTCGTGATCTCGAGCAGGGGATCGCGACGGACCGACACGTAGTGCGTCACGTTCGGCAGCGGCCCGCCCTCGGCCGCCATCGGCACGAAGGTCGGCACCTCGAAGCGTCGCGAGGTGCCCGACGCGAGCGCCGCCTCCGGCACGTCGTCCACCTGGAGCGCGATCGGGACCGCGCCCAGCCGGTCCGCGGGGAGCTTCACGGTCCAGAGCCCGCGCGTCGGCTCCTTCCCCTCCACCTCCACGGCCTCGGGACCGAGGAGCTGCACGCCCTCGAGATCGAGGTGGAGACGGTCCTTCAGCGAGAGCGGCGCCGTGAAGCGGAAGGTGTCCACGCCCCGGTAGCTCACCCGGTAGTCGAGCGTCGTCTGGACGCGCACGCGGTCGGGCTCGAAGCGGAGCGACGTCTGGACCTCCGCCTCGACGGACGGGGCCCGGCGCTTCAGCGCGAGCGTGAGCGCGAGGTCGCCCTGCAGGTACTCGAAGCGGCGCGCCAGCGGCGGCAGCGCGGGCTCGGCGGGCGGCTCCTCTGCCGCGGGCGCGTTCGGGTCGAGCGGCACGAGCCCCGTCCGCTTCGCCTCGCGATGCTCGATCGAGGGGTCCACGTGGAGGGCCAGGTACCCCTGCACGAAGTCGGCCGTGGGGAATCGCAGCAGCGGGATCTCGAACGACGACTCGCCGACCGTGGCGCCCTCGGCCGGGAGCGGCGTCGCGCGCCGGCCCTTCACCTCCACGAGCGCCTCCCCGAGGAGCCGGTCGGTGAACGACACCGTGAGCACGCGTCGTCCGTCCACCTCGCGCACCTGGTGGTCGTCGTACCCCACGGGCCCCTTCACGTGGACCTCGGTGACCTCCAGGTCCCCCGGCAGGTCGAGGTCCACGGAGAAGATCCCCGCGCGCTCCACGCGGAGCGCCACCGACGCGGCGAGCCCGGTCCCCTCGGGCCGGATCGTCACGCGCTGCCCCACGCCCGCCGAGACGCGCGGCAGGAGCGACTCGGCGCGCACGCGGACGTCGCCCGGACGCGTCGGGAAGCGCCACGCTTCGGCGCGTCCCCCCGGCGCCTTGCGCAGCGCGTCGGGCATCTCCGCGAGGTCCACCTGCAGCAGACCGTCCGTCGCGACGGACTCGACCTTGATCCCCTCCCCCGACAGGAGCCGCAGGAAGCCCGTCTCGCGCTCGACGCCCTCCAGGCGCGGGAGCGGGATCGAGAGCTCGGCCGGCAGGGGCGGGAGCGGCCGCTCGAGCCCGAGCTTCACCTGCCACCGCTCGCGCACGGGGTCGCGCAGGTCGAGGTCGAGTCGGGTCCCGTCGTCGGAGCGCTCCCAGGTGCGGAGCCCGTCTCCCTGCACGTACAGCACCACGACGTCGGCCGGGACGGAGAACGCGAGGTGCGTGAGCGGAGACCGGAGGATCGAGAGGCTCGCGACCGTCTCGGTGCGAACCACGCCGGGGTCCGCGCGCACGTCGTGCTGCACCTCGGCGAAGACGAGGGGCTGCTCCGCCGGCGCCTGCTCCTCCTTCTGCCGCCACGTGAGCTCGATGTGGTCCACCGCGCCGAGGAACGCGACGAGCCTGGTCGTGCCGCCGGGCTGCGGCTCGGTGCTCGACGCGATGCGCGGCCGGACGTCCACGTCCGTCGCCCGGCCGGGGAAGTCGAGGCGCAGCCGCGAGAGGGGGACGGGCGGGAGGGAGAACGAGGCCTTCAGGTCGTCGCCCTCGCGCTTCGCGGGCACGCGGAGTCTCAAGACGAGCGTGCGCCGCCCCGGGTCCCTGAGGAGGAGCTCGTAGACGCCCTTCGGACGGGGCAGCACCAGCGCGGGCTCGCCCTCGACGGTCGCCTCCTCGATGCCGGCGCCGGCGAAGGGGAGCGCGATGCGCTGCCAGCCCGGCGCGAGCACCTCGACCTCGAACGTCGCGTCGAGGGTGACGAGGTCGCCTTTCGCCTCGCCCTCGTACGAGGCGGCGCGGATCGCCGCCGACACGGGCGGACCCTCGACGCTCGTCGGCCGGTTCGCGCGGCGCCAGAGCGACAGGAACTCCTCGTACGGGAGGAAGACGCCCTCGCCCTCCTTCTCGAAGATCTTCCCCAGGTCGCGGAAGGGAACGTAGATCTTGTGGAGCACCGGCGGCTCCGGCTTCGACGCGTCGTCGGACGCGGGCGGGGCCGCGTCGCCCACGGCGGGCGGCTCGGCCTTCGGCTCGTCGCCCGCCGAGGCGCGCCCCGCGAGCAGGAGCGAGAGGACGAAGAGAGCGACGAGCCACCCGGCGCCGGCCGACGAGAAGAGACGCGAGCAGCGCATGACGGGCCTCCACGTGACGAGGCCCCTCGGAGCGGGCCCCGCCCAAGAGCGCGAGCGTAGATGCGTGCGTCGTCCCGCTCTGCAAAACCTCTGCAACGGGAGGGCACGCGGAGCGCGCGCCCATTGGACCCGTCGCGCCCGCCGAGGTTTCCTCGGGCTCAGGCGGAGCGCGAGAGCCCGCGGAGGGAGTCCACGAGCCGGCGCCAGATCGGGCGGCTCTCGACCTCCGCGCGGCCACCCGGGGGCGGCACGTGCTCGAGCAGCACGCGGCCCACGTCGGCCGCGGTCACGCCGTCGGCCTCGGCCGCGTACGAGAGGATCAGCCGGTGGCGGAGGACGGGCGGCAGCATCGCGGCGACGTCCTCGGCGCTCGGCGCGACGCGCCCACGGAGGAGCGCGCGCGCGCGGGCGGCCGTCACGAGCGACTGCGCGGCGCGCGGTCCGGCGCCCCACTCCACGTACTCGTCGATGCGCTCCGGCGTCGTGGCCCGGCCCGGCCGGCTCGCCTGCGCGATCGAGGCCGCGTACCGGACGATCCCGTCCGGGACGGGCGTCGCGAGGATCGCGGCCTGCACGCGGAGGAGCTCCTCCTGCGACGCGACCGGCTCGAGCGGCTCGTCCCGCCCCCGCACCGTGAGACGTGCGATGCGCTCCTCCTCGGCCGCGCTCGGATAGTCGAGCTCGACCTTGAAGAGGAATCGGTCGAGTTGCGCGGCGGGGAGCGGGTACGTCCCCTCCTGCTCGATCGGGTTCTCGGTCGCGAGCACGAAGAACGGCGGCTCGAGGGCCCGCGAGACGCCGAGGCTCGTGACCTGGCCCTCCTCCATCGCCTCCATCAGCGCGGCCTGGGTCTTGGGCGGCGCGCGGTTGATCTCGTCGGCGAGGACCACGTGCGCGAAGATCGGGCCGGGGGCGAACTGGAACGCGCGGTCTCCGCCGGCGCCGTCCTGGATCAGGTACTCGGAACCGGTCACGTCCGACGGCATCAGGTCGGGCGTGAACTGGATCCGGGAGAACGAGAGGTCGAGCAGGTCGGCGATGGTGGAGAGGAGGAGCGTCTTCGCGAGGCCCGGAACGCCCTCGAGCAGCACGTGCCCGCGCGTCAGGACCGCGACGAGCACCTGCTCGACGACGGCGTCCAGACCGACGATCCGCCGGGCGACGCCCGCCCGGAGCCGGTCGGCGAGCCCGCGCACGAGTCGCGCCGTCTCGGCGGGCGAGATCGGGGGCGAGGTCGGGGACGAGGGGGCCGCGGCCATGGAGGGGCGAGTCTATCCCTCGCCCGGGCCCGGCGGCGCGAGAGCCCGGACGACCGCCTCCACCAGCGTCTCCGGGTCGAGGTCGTCGAGGCAGGGGTGGCCGATCGGGCAACGACGGAGGTGACAGCCGAGGCACGACAGCGACTCGTTCCGGACCACCGTCGCGCGCGACCCCTCGGTCCAGCGGGGATCGGTCGGACCCAGGTAGACGACGGTCGGGACGCCGAGCGCCTCGGCGACGTGCCGCGGCCCCGCGTCCGACGCGAGGCACACGGCCGAACGGAGGAGGAGCCCCTTCAGCTCCCCCACGTCGGGCGGCGCGCCCGCCGTCGAGACGACCGGGGGGCCCGCCGCGCGGGCGATGGCGTCCGCGAGCGGTCCCTCGCCGGGACCCGCGAGGACGAGCGGCAGGAGCCCCGTCCGCTCGCGGACGCGGGCGACGACCCCGCCGAGGCGCTCGGGCGCCATGCGCTTCGTCGGCGCGAACGACGCGCCGGGGCTCACGGCCAGGATGCGCGCGCCCCGGGGCACGTCGGCGAGCCGCCGCGCGGCGCGCCACCGGTCGTGCTCCGTCGGGACGAGCGCCGGCGGACGCCCGTCGGGGACGGCGCCGAACGGGCGCGCGAGGTCGAGGTACGTCGCGGTCATGGACCTGGGCCGAGGTCGCCTCCCCTCGAGCGGAAGCGCGACCCGCTCGGTCACGAAGGGGCGCGCGAGCCCCCGCCCGCTCCCGACCCGGACCGACGCGCCGCTCCGCCACGCCGCGATCGCGGCGGAGGGCGCATGGGGCAGCAGGAGCACCGCGTCGGGCCGCGTCCCCCTCCACATGCGGCCCGCGCAGAAGGGCGCGAGCAGGCCCTTCGCGAACGGCCCGACGACGGGCATCACCGCGTCCCGGTCGGGGAGACCCTCGAGCGCCTCGAGGACCGCGCGTCCGCCCGCCCACGTGATGTGACGGCCCGGCAGCGCCGCGCGGAGCGCACGGAGCGCGGGCGTGGCGAGCACGGCGTCGCCGAGCGGGTTCGGCAGGCGGACGAGGAGACGGCCGGCCGGCGGAAGGACGAGCGTCAGCGGATGCCCTCCCCGATCCACGCCGAGACCGCGTCCACCACGCGCGGCGCCCACGCGCAAACCGACCACCGCGCGCGCACGTCCTCGAGGGCCGCCGCGCCCATGCGCCGGCGCGCCTCGGGGTCGTCGAGCAGCAGGAGCAGGCCCGACAGCAGCTCCTCCCGCGACCCTGCGAGCCAGCCCGTCTCGCCGTGTCGTACCTGCTCGGCCTGCACGCCGACGGCGCTCGCCACGACGGGGCGGCCGACGCTCATCGAGAGCAACACCTTCAGGCCGCACTTCCCGCGCGTCCACGCGTCGTCGGGCAGCGGCGCGAAACCGAGGTGCGTTCGCTCGAGCGCCGCGCGCCAGCCTTCTTCGGTCCACGGGACGTGCTCGACGGCGATGCCGGGCGGGAGCGACGGCGCCCGGTCCGCGATCACGCGCAGACGGAGCGCCTTGCCCGACGCGACGACCGCCGAGAGCGTGACCCACTCCGCCTCGAGGTACGGCAGCGTGCTCCGGCTGCCGATCCACCCGACCACCGCGGGCCGCGCCGGCGGCTCGGGCGGCGGTCCGGCCGGCGCGTCGGGCACGTCCACGGTGGTCGGGAGCACGACGGGGTCGGCGCCGGCCTCCCGAGCGAGCGCCGCGAGGTACGCGTTGCCCGCGAACACGGCGTCCGACGCCTCGACGATCGCGCGGAACCGGCGCCGGCGCGTCGGGGAGGCCTCGGCGCCGCGCGCGCTGTCCCGGAACGGAAGGGCGTCGTCGAAGTCGAAGGCGAGACGGTGGGCGCGGCGCCGGAGCCGCCGGACGTCGGGTCGGGTGAGGAGGCGGCTCGACACGACGACCCCGTCCGCGATCTCCGCGCGGTGGAGCGCAGCTCGGCGCCCGAGGCGGTCCTTCGGCCACGACGTCACCTCGAGCACGACACCCGCCGCCTGGAGCGCGTCGGCGTACGCCCGCCAGCGGTGACGGACCACCGGTCCGCGCGGGTCCGAGCTCAAGACCACGAGGAGGCGCGGACGCGTCACGGGGAAAGCCTACCGGCCGCCCCGACTCCCGCGCCGGGCCGCCCGAGCGCGGCAGATCGCGAGCACCTGGTCGAGCCGGTCCCGCTGCCGGTGTCGCCGCGTGAGCTCCCGCGCGTCGTCGCCCGTGACCGCGCGGAGCGCCGGGTCGCCGAGGACGGCGAGGGCGATGGCGAGGGCCTCGGGGTTCCCGGCCTCCTCCACCACGATCCCGCCGCGCATGCCCATCGCCTCGCCAACGCCGTTCTCGGACGTCGTGACGACCGGGACGCCCATCGCGAGGGCTTCCAGGCACACGAGGGAGCACGGGTCGTGGAAGGTCGGGTGGACGAGCACGTCCGCCGCGGCGAGGAGGGGCCGGACGTCGGTCGCCCAGGGACGCGGGTGGAGACGCGTCTCGACCCCGAGGCGCCGCGCGAGGCGGAGGCTCCGTCGCGGGAGGGGCCCGCCGGCGACGACCAGGTGGAAGGGCGGGTCGAGGCCGAGCGCCTCGCGCCGGCCCATCGCGAGGAGCGCCGTCTCGAGCCCCTTGAGCAGCGGGTTCCTGGCGAGGAGGAGCCCCACGTACGCGTCCGAGAGGCCGGCCTCCCTCCGGAGCGCCTCCCCGGCGGCCCGGAAGGGCGCCGGGTCGAAGCGGTCGCGATCGACGCCGTTCCCGACGACCACGACGCGGTCGCGCGAGGCCGGGTAGACCGCGCGGATCCGGGCCGCCAGGGCCTGGGACACGGCCACCACGTCGGGGCCCTCCTCGCCTCCGAGGACGGCGCGCTCGGCCTCGAGGAAGAACCGGACCTTCGGGGAGAGGAGCCGCGCGAGCGCCCGGCCGAACCCCTCGCTCCGCCCCCGCGCGCGGTCACGGGCGCGGATCGCGTCGAGGACGAGCCCGCCGTGCGGGAGGAACACCTCGGCACGCGGCGCGTGACGGAACGCGAGCACGACGTCCGCCCCCGCGGCGCGAAGCTCGTCGGCGCCGCGGTCGGCGAACGCGCGGTCCCGCGCCGGCCGGCGACGCGGCGCGCGAACGTGGATCGTCTCGGCGCCCCGGGGTCCCTGGCCCTGGAGCGTGGCAAGGACCACCTCGTCGCCTCCTTCGAGCGCGCGCTCGAGGAGAAGCGCGGTGTGCGCCTCGGCGCCGCCGCGCGAGGGGTCGTAGCGGTCGAGGAGGACCCCGAGCCTCACGGCGCCGTCTCGCCGGGGCGCGCGGCGTCGCCCACCGGCGTCCGCGGCACGTGCCGGCGCATCCGCGCCGCCCGCGCCGCCACCCGGCGGTGGAGCCGCGCGCCGAGCCGACGCGCGTCGAGTCCCCGCGCACGGAGGTAGCCGAGGAGGAAGCGGCGCGGGAGACCGGCGTCCACCGCGCCCGCCGGGATCGAGGCGTAGAGCGCCGCGAGGTCCTTCACCACCCAGCGCGAGAGCGCGCGCCGGTGGCGCCCGAGGCGTTCCCAGTCGACGATCCCCCGCACCGGGTCGTCGCCGTGGGACGGATCGACGTACACGTGGTTCAGGTAGAGGTCCTTGTGGTGGAGGCACGCGTCGTGGAGCCGGGCGACATGCCGCGCGAGCGCGCGGACCGCCGACCCGCGCGCCGCGCGGTCCATGCCGCGGCGCAGCGCGGCGTCGAGCGGGACGGCCGGCGCGAGGTCCACGGTCCCCGACACCTGACCGAGGACCCGGTCCCGGCCCGAGAAGGCGAGCTCGGGCGTCGGCACGCCGGCGGCCCGTGCGAGGGCGAGGCCCTCGGCCTCCGAGCCGCCGCGCGCGGGCGCCTTCCTCCGTTTCACGTGGACGACGATCCCCCCCGCCTCGAGACGGAGGTTCTGGCGATCCGGGAGGTCGCGCACGAGCGTCGCGCGCCCGAGGACGTCGGAGATCGTCTCGAGGCCGGCCGCGCGGAGGGCGCCTCGGTAGCGCGGCGGGATATCGAGGGCGCCGTCCACGGGTGGGAGCTCCGGCGGGATTCGGGGCGAGGTGTACACCGGGACGACCGGGCGGGTCGTCCTCGACGTCCCCCGGTATCCTGCTCCGCCCATGGCGGAGCCCACGAGCCGCGCGGTCTTCCTGGACCGTGACGGGACCCTGATCCACGACCCGGGCTACCTCGCCGACCCCGACGGCGTGCGGCTCCTGGCGGGCGTCGCCGAGGCGCTGGGGCGGCTCCGGCGCGCGGGGTTCCTCCTGGTCGTCGTGACGAACCAGTCGGGGATCGCGCGGGGACGCTACACCGTCGAACGCTACGAGGAGGTGGCCGCGCGGCTCCGGGAGAACCTCGCCGCCGCCGGTCTCGAGCTCGACGCGCAGTACTACGCGCCGTACCACCCGGACGGCGTCGTGCCCGCGTACGCGCGGGACCACGAGGACCGGAAGCCGAACCCCGGCATGTGGCTCCGCGCGGCCCGAGACCTCGGAATCGACCTCGCCCGGTCCTACTCGATCGGCGACGGCGAGCGCGACGTGGTGGCGGGGAAGCGCGCCGGGACGACCGCGGTCCTCCTGGCCGGGGGACGCGACAAGTGGCCGCTGCCCGTCGGCGGTCCGTACGACCCCGACTTCGTCGCGCGCGACATGGGCGAGGCGGCACTCTGGATCCTCCGACGGGAGGGCCTCTCGTCGTCCTGAGACGACGGGGCCGGGAGCGGGACCGGCCTTCCGCTATCGTGGGGACGATGGGCGCCCGCGAGAAGATCCTGCCGATCGACGAGCTCGCGTCCATCGTGGCGTCGCACAAGCGCGCGGGCCGGCGCATCGTCCTCTCGAACGGCGGTTTCGACCTGCTCCACGTCGGACACGTCCGGGCGCTCGAGGAGGCGGCGACCCTCGGGGGCGTGCTCGTGGTGGCGGTGAACGACGACGCCACCGTGCGCGCGTCGAAGGGCCCGGGTCGCCCCGTCGTCCCCGCCGGGGAGCGCGCCGAGCTGGTCGCGGCGCTCCACTGCGTGGACTACGTCACGATCTTCGGCGAGCCCACCGTGGACACGCTCCTGTGCCGCCTCGAGCCGGACGTGCACGCGAAGGGGCGCGACTACACTCCCGACACGATCCCCGAGCGGGCGACGAGCGAAGCGCTCGGGGTCGAGGTCGCGATCGTGGGCGACGCGAAGGTCCACTCGTCCACCGGGCTCCTCGCGCGCGCCGCGGCCACGCGCGACGCGATCGACGACCTGATCCGCGTCGAGGTCCGGGGCGCGCGGGGCGTGGCGCTCCGCGCCGCGCGCCGCACGCTCGACCGAGAGGGCTGGCTCGACCTCGAGCGCCTCGTCACGACGACCGAGGGCGCGCTCGTGCACGAGCGCCGCGCGCGGACCGTCCGGCGCGTCGAGATCGGCGGGTACCCGCTCTACGTGAAGGCGATCCGACCGCTCGAGCGCGGTCGGAGCCCGCTGGTCGAGCACGCGAACATGGTCACGCTCCGCGCGGCGGGCTTCCGGACGGCCGAGCCGTGGCTCGCGCTCGAGGGCCAGGTGGGCGGGGTCCCGGCGGGCGTGCTCGTGACACGCGAGGCCCCGGGCCTCCCCCTCGACCAGGCGCTCGCGCTCGCGCGCGACACCGCGGGCCCGCGCGACCTCGCCCGCGCGGCGCGCGGCGTCGGCCTCGCGATCCGCGCGCTCCACACGGCGCGCCTCTTCCCGCCCGACCTCCAGGCCTGGCACCTCCTCGTCGAGGGCTCCGCGGCGGGAGGCCGGCGCTCGATCACGTTCCTGGACCTCGGCCGGCTCGAACGGGGACGGCGCCGGTTCCCGATGCGCCGCGCGGCGCGGGGGCTCGCGGCGCTGGCGATCTCGCTCCGCCCGGTCGCCTCCGACCGTTTCCGCCTCGCGCTCCTCCGCGCGTACCTCGGCGGACGCCTGGAAGGCGCGCGCCCCTGGATCCGCCGCATCACCCGCTGGGTCCGCCGCCTCGAGACGCGCGGCACCTTCCGCAGCCGGCGCCTCTGAAGCGCCCGTGGGGGACCGGACGCCGGGCGCCGCTCAGCGCGCCGCGCGGCGCGCGCGATCGAGCACCGCCGTCGTGCTGCGGCCCGGGAGGAGAGGGAGCAGCACCACGCGCCCACCGCGCGCCTCGACGAGCTCGCGTCCGACCACGCCCTTGTCCTTCCAGTCCTCGCCCTTCACGAGGACGTCGGGTTCGACGGCGTGGATCAGGTCGAGCGGCTCGTCCTCCTCGAAGACCACCACGCGGTCCACCGCCGAGAGCGCGGCCAGGACCGCCACGCGGTCGTCCACGGGGTTCACCGGCCGGCCGGCGCCCTTGATGCGCGTGATGCTCGCGTCGGAGTTGAGGCCCAGGACGAGCACGTCCCCCTCGGCGCGCGCGGCCTGGAGGAAACGCACGTGGCCCGC
The DNA here is from genome assembly GCA_963752285.1 of uncultured Planctomycetota bacterium. GTDB lineage: Bacteria > Planctomycetota > PLA2 > PLA2 > JAEUHO01 > CAVVXN01. Next base: position 299,004 of record CAVVXN010000002.1, on the reverse strand, counting down.
GTGGAGCACGTCGAAGCAGCCGTTCGTGAAGACGATGCGACGTCCCGACGCGCGCCACCGCGCGACCATCGGGCGGATCTCCTCCTTCGTCACGAGCTTCGAGGCGACCGCCTCGACGCCGATCGCGAGGCGCGCCGCGATCTCGTCGCGCGTCACGGGGACCACGCCGATGTGCTCGACCTCGAGGCCCGCGGCGACGTTCGCGAGCGCCGCGGCCTCCTCGGGCCGGGCGCCCGACGCCAGGGCGACGGCGAGCGTCGAGAGCACCATGTCGCCCGCGCCGGTGACGTCGAAGACCTCGCGCGGGGTCGTGCGGAGCCGGAGACCCGGCGCCGCGCCGACCTTGAGGTACACGCCCTCTCGATCGAGGGTCACGAGCGCGAAGTCGAGGCCGAGCCGCTCGACGAGCCACGTCGCGGCGCGTTCCGCGGACTCGTCGTCGCCGTCGCCGATCGCGATGCCGCACGCGCGCGCGGTCTCGGGCCGGTTCGGCGTGAGACAGGTCGCGCCGCGATAGCGGGTGAAGTCGTCGCCCTTCGGGTCCACGACGACCGGGAGCCCGCGCCCCCGCGCGGTGTCGATCACGCGCCGGAGCAGGCGGGGCGTGCACACGCCCTTGCCGTAGTCGCTCACGAGCACCGCGTCCGCGTCGCCGAGCGCCGCCTCGAGACGCGCGAGGAGCGCGTCCTCGACGTCCCGGGCGAGCGGCTCGGGCGTCTCCTGGTCCACGCGCAGCACCTGCTGCGCGCTCGTGTGGGAACGCGCGACGTGTCGCGTCTTGACGCTCGTGCGGCGCGTGGGGTCCGTTGCGGAGGCGAGCACGACGCCCGAGGCCGTGGCCAGCCGCGCGACCGCGTTCGCGCCCTCGTCTTGGCCGAGCACGCCGACGAGCGTGGTCGCCGCGCCGAGCACCGCGACGTTCACGGCGACCGAACCGGCCCCGCCGAGGCGTTCCTCCTCGCTCTCGACGCGGAGCACCTGCACCGGGGCCTCCGGGCTGATGCGGTCCACCACGCCCGTGAGGTAGCGGTCGAGGAGGAGGTCCCCGAACACGACGAGCCGCGGAGCGCCGAGGCTCTGGAGCACCTGGACGAGCCCCTTCATGCCGACGCCTCCGCGGCGGACAGGATCGCGACGCGCAGCAGGGGCACCACGATCTCGTGGTGACCCGCGACGTCGTAGCCCTCGGCCGCCGGCCGTTCGAGCACGTTCACACGAGGCCGGTAGTGCCGGAGCATGTCGAGGTTGCCCGTCACGATCCGGAGGGGGGGCGCGCCCGTCGCCGCGCGCGCGTTGTGGACGAGCGCGACCGCCTTCAGGAACACCTCCGGGAGCACCACCGCGCTCCCCACGTTCACGTACACGCCCTCGTCCAGCCCCTCCACGAGCGTCGCGAGGCGGAGGAAGTCGCGGTGCGTCGCCGCGCCGAGGTCCGCACCGTCGCACGCGGGGTGCATGTGCACGGTGTCGGTGCCGATGGCCACGTGGACGGTGACGGGCACGCCGGCCCGGGCGGCGCCGACGAGGAGCGAGAGGTCGCCGTGGGGCGGCCTTTGCTCGTCGAGCGTACGCGCGAGCGCGGTGCCGAGGCCCTCGCCCGTCTCGACCGCGCGCCGTGCCGCCGCGCCGAAGAGCACGCCCGTCTCGTCGGCGTTCCCGTACCGGCCCTCGAGCAGGCCCGCCCCGACGTCCTCGCTCGTGCTGCCGTGGATCGCGACCTCCGCGTCGTGGATCGCGGCGGCGCCGTTCATCGCGAGCCCCTGCACGAAACCCCGGTCGAGGAGGTCGAGGAGGAGCGGCCCGACGCCGACCTTCACCACGTGTCCGCCGAGGCCCCAGACCACCGGCCGACCGGCCCGCCGCGCGCCCGCGATCCGCGCCGCGAGCAGGCGGAGGGACCGCGCGCCGAGCTGGTCGGGCAGCGAGGCCAGCAGCTCCGCGGCCGTCGCCCCGGTCCCCACGGGGCGGGCGAACCCCTCCACCCGCGCGCGGTGCGGCCGCCCCGCGAGGGGGCGCGGCACGAACCGACTCCGGTCGAACGGCGGCGCGGGATCGGGCGGAGGTCGATCGGGGGGCGGGGGCGGCACGAGGAGCGCGATGCTACTTCACGCGCGCCGCGACGCCGATCCCACGCCGTCCACGCCCGGCTCGGGTCAGGACGACGCGTAGTCCGCGTTCCGCTGGATCTTCAGGCCCGGGCGGCCGGACTCCTGGGTCTCCGCCTCGGCCTCCCGCGGCGCGCGGCGCGCGACATCGGTCGGCAGCGTGCGGTCCAGCGCGTCCCCGAGTTCCTCCTCGGGGAACTCGCCGGCCGGATGCGGCTTCACGGTGTGGACGGTCCGCGTGGTCAGGTGCTCGTGGTCCACCATCCCGCCCCACGGGTGCAGGGGCTCGTCGGAGGCAGGGGGCTCCGGGACCGCGACCGGCTCGGGCGCGGCCGGGTCCTCCGGCCTCTCCGCGAGGATCGGCTGCACGACGGGCGCCCAGGGCGAGCCCGGCGCCGGCGCCGGCGCGCGCGGCGGCGTCGGGACGTCGTCGAGCGACTCCGGCGCGATCACGGTGCGACTCGTGACGACGCGGCGGCCCCCGAACTCCTGCACGCCCGGGGGCGGCGGGGCGGCCTCGTCGTACGTGGGCAGGCCGTCGGCGGCGCGGGAGAACCCGCCGCCCACCTCTCGCGACGCGTACCGCGGCGCCAGCCGGTCCTCGGACCCGGCGCGGCGGAGGAGGAGCAGCCCGAGCCCGAGCAGGAGCCCCCCGGCGAGGAACGGCCAGTACCGGACGACGACCGCGAGGAAGCCGCCGCGGTCGGAGAGACGCACGCTCGTCGTGAAGGTCGTCCACGCGCCGTCGTCGTCCTCCCGCGAGGAGGCGTGGCCGGCCAGTACGAGGAAGTAGACGTCGGCGCCGTGGTCGGCGATCGCCATGCGCACGACCTGGTCGCCCTGGAGCGGGTCGGTCGAGGAGAGCACCATCTCCACGGCCTCACGACCGGCGCCGAGCGCGATCGTCCGCACGTGCTCGACGGCGACGCCGCCGAGCCCCGCTTGCTCCGCCTGCTGCTCGAACGAGCGCGTGAACGCCTGCTCGAGGGCGTGCGGCTCGAGCGCCGCGCGGACCGGATCCGGCACGTCGCCGTCCACGGTCATGCGGAGGAGGAAGATCGCGGCCTCGGTCTTCGAGCCGATGTCGCGGCCGAATGCCCGCGCCTCGAGCTCGAGGCCCTTCACGCCCCGCATGCCGTCGAACGACATGGAGGCCTTGAGCATGCCGCGGTCCACCTGGGCCTGGTCCACGGGGGCGAAACCCGTGGGGAGGCGGAACCGATAGCCGTCGCCGTCCACCCACTCGCCCGCGAGGGCGGCGGGGGCGAGCCACAGGAGGGCGACCCCGAGGGTTGCGCCGAGGAGGAGGCGTCGCACGAGACCTCCGCAGGTTCCGGGCCGGCGCGGATCCGACCGGGGAGCGGGCGTCCCCCCATCGGCGCCGGGAGGTGCCGTACTGAAGCGCCCGGCGGCGGCTCAGACCGGGGAGCCGGCCCGGGCGGTGAGACTCCGGCGGTCGTAGCGCGGGACCCGGGGCCCCGCCCGCTCCCCCTCCGGACGGGTCTTCCAGCGCCGGTGCACCCAGTTGTACTGCTCCGGCGCGAGCCGGATCCAGCCCTCGAGGGCCTCGTGGTACGCGCGCAGGACGGCCTGGGTGGCCTCGGGCTCGGTGGCGTCCGGGCGCCGGTCGGGGAGCCGGCGCAACCGGAGCTCGTACGTGAAGGGGGGGTGCTTCCGCCGCAGGCAGGCCGCCGCCCAGACCGGCACCCCGGCGCGCAGGGCCACCACCGCGGGGGCGGCGTACGTGCTGGCCTCGAGCCCGAAGAACTCCACGAAGCGCCCGCCGGTCCCGGCGTTCTGGTCGGCGACGATCCCGAGCCAGCCGCCCTCCCGGAGCGTGCGGACCATCTCCCGCACGGCGCCGCGCTTCGTGATGACGCGGGACCGACCGCCCCGCGCTCCGACCGCGCGGCGGTCGATCCAGGGGTTCTCGATGGGCCTCGCCACGACGCGCACGTTCACGTGGAGGAACCGCAGCACCCACCCGGCGAGCTCCCAGCTCCCGAGGTGTCCCGCGAGGACGACCCCGCCGCGCCCCGCCGCGAGGTCGCGGGCAAAGCCGGCCCAGTCCCCGTAGAAGCGGCAGCGGTCGATCGCGTCCCGCGCGGTCCGCAGGTACCGCGGGAACGTCATCACCTCGAGCGGGACCCACATGAGAGAGCCGAGGCTCGCCTTGACGAGCGCCTCGGGGTCCGAGACCGCCAGACCGCCCGCCCGCGCGATGCGCAGGCTCTCGCGGGCGCGCGCGCGGCGCCGGCCGTCCACCCAGTACCAGACGCGTCCGCACGCCTCCGCCATCCCGGCCGCGGCTTGCGGCGAGAGGCTGCGGGCGAGGAACTCCACGAGGAGTACGCCCTGGAAGACGACGAAGTCGAATAGCCGGCGCACGGTCGGACCATCCTACCGATGGCGATCGCGGCCCGGTGGCGGCGGATCTCCGCGGGGGAGGCCCACGGGTCCCAGGAGCCCTCGGGGAGGAGATCGGGCGCAACTCGCGTATCCGTCGGGCCTTGCGTCGAACACGTCGCACGCGTCACGGGTCACGCCGGCTAGACTCGTACCCCGTGGAAGGCCAAGATCCCCCCCCGCCCCCGCCCCCGCCGTACCAGCGCCCCGATCTGCCCTTCGAACGGTCCGCCTCCGCGTTCGCGCGGATCGGTGCGTGGTCCGCGATCGGTTTCGAGTTCGCAGTGTCCGTGGTGTTGTTCTTCCTTGGTGGGCGTTGGCTCGATGCGAACCTGGGAACGGACCCCTGGCTGTCCGTCGCCGGCGCGATGCTGGGTGTCCTCGTGGGGGTGTACCTGATGGTCCGCGCCCTCCTCCGAGACCTGGGAAGACGAGAGTAGGGAGGCGCGGCCGGGGCCGCGCGCGGCCATGGCGAACGCCCCCCGCATCCTCGGGCCCCACGTCCCCCTGGCGGCGGGCGAGGTCCTCCTCGGCTCCGCGGTCGCGTGGGAGATCGGGGGGCCGCGGGCCGCCCTCGGCCTCGCGCTGGGGGGCACGGCGGCCACGGTGGGCTCGGTCCTCGGGCGCCTCCCGTTTTGCTGGGTCGGCCCCGAGCCCGGCGCGCTCGTGAACGGGGCCATCGCGGGGATGGGGATCCGCCTCCTCTCCACCCTCGTCCTGGCCTCGGTCCTCCTCTTCGCCGTACCGATCCCTCGGGAGCCCGTGGCCATCGGGCTGGTTCTCATCTACCTTTCCGTGCTCGCTCTGGAGGTCAGGGAGCTCGCGGCCCTCGGCCGCCGTGCCACCGACCCTCCCCCGTCCCGCCGAGAGCACCCCGACGGAGCCCCGACGAGATGAGCTTCCCCGTCCCGCCCACCTTCCCGCCGCTCCTCCTGGGCGCGGCCGGGAACCCGCTCGAGCACATCATGCCGCACGAGCTCGGACGGATCGGCGGCTACACGTTCACGAACCACGTCGTGATGCTCGTCGCGAGCGCCGTGCTCCTGGCGATCCTGATGCCCATCGCGGCGCGCGCGGAGGGGATCGTCCCGCGGGGCTTCCGAAACCTCGTCGAGGCCGTGTTGCAGTACGTGCGCGAGGACATGGCTCGGCCGGTGCTCGGCCACGCGACCGACGGCTACATCGCGTACATCTGGACGGTCTTCCTCCTGATCCTCACCGCGAACCTGCTCGGGATGATCCCGATCGGCGCCGCGGCCCAGGGGATCGACGCGCACCTCGCCCACCTCGGGGGTACGGCGACGGGCAACTTCTCGATCACGGGCGGCCTCGCGGCCTGCTCGTTCGTGCTGATCCACCTCTCGGGCATGCGGGAGCAGGGCGTAGGGCGCTACTGGCACAACTTCTTCTTCGGCCACGCCCCCTTCCTCCTGTCCATCTTCCTGATCCCGATCGAGATCCTGGGCTCGTTCATCAAGGCGTTCGCGCTGGCCATCCGCCTGTTCGCGAACATGATCGCGGGCCACGTCGTGATCACCGTGCTCCTCGGGTTCGCCGCCGTGGGCCTGACCGCGGGCGGCGCGCACCTGGGCATCACGGCGGCCTCGATCCTCGGCGCCGTGTTCATCGACCTCCTGGAGGTGCTCGTCGCGTTCCTCCAGGCCTACATCTTCACGTTCCTGACCATCGTCTTCGTCGGCCTGGCGATCCACGTGGACCACTAGGAAGGTCCGCCGCCCGGTCGGCCCCGTTCCCGTTTCGACCGCGCTCCCGAGCGCACCCCGTAGGAGTCCCGGACATGGGTTGGATCCCGATCATGAGTGGCATCCTCGCCGCCGGCGAGGTGGTTGGTGGTAATGAGCTCGGCACGCTCGGCCTGGCCATCGGCGCGGGCCTGGTCGTGATCGGCGCCGCGAAGGGCATCGGCATGATCGGCGCCAACGCGGTCGAGGCGATCGCGCGCCAGCCCGAGGCGCGGCCCGGCATCTTCACGTCGATGATCATCACGGCGGCGCTGATCGAGGGGTTCACCTTCTTCGCGCTGGTCCTGATGATCATCCTGAAGTAGGCCGGATCGGCGCTCGGCCCGCTCCCCGTCCGGGGGCGGGGCCGGGTCGTCGTGCCCCCCGTCCGATCGAGGAGACCTTCCCCATGTGGACCCGGCCGCTCGTGCTGTGGCTCCTGCTGGCCGTCTTCGTCGTCGCGCCCGCCTTCGCCGAGCCCCCCGCGGCCGGCGACGCCGGCGCACCGGCGGCCTCGTCGGAGCCCGACCTGATCTCCGCGAACCTCGACCTGCCGTCGATGGTCGCGGCGATCGTCACGTTCCTCGTGCTGCTGGTCGTGCTCACGAAGCTCGCGTGGAAGCCCATCCTGACGGGCCTCCAGCGGCGCGAGGACGTGATCAAGAAGGCCGTGGACGACGCCGAGCGCGCCAACGCCGAAGCCCGGGCCCTCGCGGCCGAGTACCGGAGCCGTCTGGACGAGGCGACCGAGAAGGCCCGGCAGATCGCCGAGGAGGGGAAGCGGGCCGCCGAGGTCGTCGCGCAGCGCATCGAGGCCGAAGCCCGCCGGCAGGCGGAGGAGACGACCGCCCGGGCCGTGCGGGACGTCCGGCAAGCGGCGGACGACGCCTACGACCGGATCCTCTCCGACGTGACGGCGCTCGCCACCGAGGCGGCGTCCAAGATCGTCCGGCGACAGCTGACGCCGGAGGACAACGCGGACCTCGTGGACGAGGTCGTCGGCGCGTTCGAACGCGACCGCCATCGGAGCGCCACGTGAGCCGACGACGGGTCGAACCGCTCGCGGCGGTGTACGCCGCCGCGCTCGGGCAGGTCGCCGACGAGCGCGGCGGCGAGGCGCTCGTGCGCGAGGTCGGCGAGGCCCTCGCCGCGCTCGGCGGGGCCTGGGCCGACCAGAGGACGCTCCGCGCGTACTTCCTCTCCGCGATGGTGAAGCAGGAGGAGAAGGCGCAGTCGCTCGATCGGCTCCTCGCGGGGCTCCCCCCTCTCCTCGGGGACTTCGTCCGACTCCTCCTGGACCACGGCCGCGCGCGCCTGCTCGACCGCGTGGCGGTGGCGTACGAGGTCTGGACGGACGTCCGCCTCGATCGCGTGCCCGTGACGCTCAACACGGCGACCCCCGCGTCGGAGGAGCACCTCCGACTGTGGACCGATCGGCTCCGCGCGGCGCTGCGCCAGGAGCCCGTTCTCGAACATCACGTGAAGCCCGAGCTCGTGGCGGGCGCGACGCTCCGCGTCGGCGACCTCGTGCTCGACCTGAGCGGACGCCGGATGCTGGCCGAGATCGGCCGGCGCGTGCGAGGGAGAAGGCAGCATGCGGTTCAATCCTGAGGAGATCACCTCCGTCCTCAAGAAGGAGCTGGAGGAGTTCCGGACCCAGGCCGACGTGGCCGAGGTCGGCACCCTCCTCGAGGTCGGCGACGGCATCGCACGCATCTACGGGCTCGACCGCGCGGCCGCGGGCGAGATGATCGAGTTCGAGAACGGCGTGCGCGCCCAGGTGTTCAACCTGGAGGAGGGCTCGATCGGAGCGGTCGTGCTCGGAGACTACAAGACCCTGCAGGAAGGCATGTCGGTGCACCGCACCGGCAACCTCCTCGAGGTTCCCGTGGGTCTCGAGCTCGTCGGTCGCGTCGTCGACCCGCTGGGCCGCCCCCTCGACGGCAAGGGCGAGATCCGCGGCGAGACGACGAGGCCCGTGGAGCTCATCGCGCCCGGCATCGCGGACCGCCAGCCCGTGAAGGAGCCGCTCCAGACCGGCATCAAGGCGATCGACTCGATGACCCCCATCGGTCGGGGCCAGCGCGAGCTGATCATCGGCGACCGGAAGACCGGGAAGACGGCGATCGCGATCGACACGATCATCAACCAGCGCGGCCACGACGTGATCTGCTTCTACGTCGCGATCGGCCAGAAGGAGTCCACCGTCGTGCAGGTCGTCGAGGATCTGCGCCGCGCGGGCGCGATGGACTACACGGTCGTGGTCAACGCATCGGCCGCGTACCCGGCCTCGCTCCAGTACATCGCGCCGTACGCGGGGTGCACGATGGCCGAGCACCTCATGTACCAGCACAAGCGGCACACGCTCTGCGTCTACGACGACCTCACGAAGCAAGCCGTCGCGTACCGACAGATCTCCCTCCTGCTCCGGCGGCCGCCGGGACGCGAGGCGTATCCGGGCGACGTCTTCTACCTGCACAGCCGCCTCCTCGAGCGAGCCGTGAAGCTCTCCGACGACCTCGGGGGCGGTTCGCTCACCGCGCTCCCGATCATCGAGACGCAGGAAGGCGAGGTCTCGGCGTACATCCCGACGAACGTGATCTCGATCACGGACGGTCAGATCTACCTCCTGCCCGACCTCTTCCGCGCGGGCGTGCGGCCCGCCGTGGACGTCGGCATCTCGGTCAGCCGCGTGGGCGGCGCCGCGCAGGTGAAGGCCATGAAGCACCGCAAGGTGGCCGGCGGCCTGCGCCTCTCGCTCGCCGCGTTTCGCGAGCTCGAGGCCTTCGCGCAGCTCGGAACCGAGCTCGACAAGGCCACGCAGGCACAAATCGACCGGGGCCGCCGGATGGTCGAGATCCTGAAGCAGGGGCAGTTCAAGCCGATGCACGTCATCGACCAGGTCGTGGTGATCTACGCGGCGGCGGGCGGCTTCCTCGACGCCGTGCCGCTCGGCCGCGTCCGCGAATACGAGGCCGCCCTGCTCGATCACGTGCACACCAGCCACCAGGATCTCTGGGACCGCCTCGACGCATCGAAGGCGCTGACGGAGGAGGTCGAGAGCGACCTGCGTCGCGTCCTCGACGGCTTCACGAAGAGCTTCCTGGGCACCGCGGCGGCCTGACGGCCCCGACGAAGAGGACGACGAGACCGTGGCCAAGCCCCGCGCCATCCTGAAACGCGCCCAGGCGGTCAAGAACATCGCCAAGATCACGAGCACCATGCAGATGATCGCCACGGCGCGGTTCAAGAAGGCCCACGACCGCGCCGTGGCGGCGCGGCCGTACACGGACCGGCTGACCCGCCTGATCGAGGACGTCTCCGGGGAGGCGGGCGACATCGAGCACCCGCTCCTCGAGGTCCGCCCGGGACGACGCGTCGTGGTCCTCGCGATCGCCAGCAACCGCGGTCTGTGCGGCGGCTACAACACCGGCGTCGCGCGGGCCACCATGGACCTCCGCGCGGCGATCGCGGGCGAGGCGGCCGAGGTCTCGACCACCGTCTCGGGCAAGCGCGTCGCGGGAATGCTGCGCTTCCGGCAGGTCCCGATCGCGCGCGTCGTCACGCACATCGACGACCGGCCGCGCTTCGAGGACGTGGACGCCCTCCTGACGCCGTGGATGGACGCGTTCACGTCGGGCCGGGTGGACGCGCTCTACGTCGCCTACACGCGGTTCCTCTCGTCGGCGCGCCAGCAGCCCGTGGCGGAGCGGATCCTGCCCCTCGCGCGGCCCGCCGGGGAGGAAGTCGTGCGGCGCCACCGGAGTTGGCTGTTCTCGCCGGACCCGCAGTCGATCCTCGCCGACCTGCTGCCGCTCTCGGTCCGCCTCCAGGTCTTCCAGGCCTTCCTGGACGCCGCCGTCGCGGAACAGACGGCCCGCATGGTGGCCATGAAGAACGCGACGGACAACGCGGAGGACCTGATCCGCGCCCTGACCCAGAAGTACAACCGCAGCCGCCAGGCCCTGATCACGACCGAGCTCACGGAGATCATGGGCGGGGCGGCGGCCCTCGAGTAGGCGGCGGCTGCCGCCCCCCGGAGACGACCATGTCCCCCACCGCGCCCTCCCCGACGACGAACATCGGCAAGATCACGCAGGTCATCGGCTCCACGTTCGACGTCGAGTTCGCCGAGGACCACCTGCCGACCATCTACAACGCGGTCGAGTGCACGATCGAGAAGAAGGACGGCTCGGAGCGCCTCGTCGGCGAGGTCCAGCAGCACCTCGGCGGCGACCGTGTGCGCTGCGTGGCCCTCGGCTCGACCGACGGCCTCGTGCGCGGGCAGGAGGCCCGGGACACCGGCAGCCCGGTCACGGTGCCCGTCGGCGACGAGGTGCTCGGCCGCGTCTTCAACCTGATCGGGGAGCCGATCGACAAGCGCGGGCCCGTGGCCGCGAAGGAGCGGCGCCCGATCCACCAGGAGCCGCCGGCCTTCCAGGACCTCACGCCGAAGACCGAGATCTTCGAGACCGGCATCAAGGTGATCGACCTGCTCGCCCCGTACGTGCGCGGCGGCAAGACGGGCCTCTTCGGAGGCGCGGGCGTCGGCAAGACGGTCATCATCCAGGAGCTGATCGCCCGCATCGCGCGCTTCCACTCCGGCTACTCGGTGTTCGCAGGCGTGGGCGAGCGCACGCGCGAGGGCAACGACCTCTGGCTCGAGATGCAGGAGGCCAAGATCGGCGACACGGGTCGGTCCGTGCTCGACCAGACGGTCATGGTGTTCGGGCAGATGAACGAGCCCCCCGGCGCGCGCCTCCGCGTCGGCCTCTCGGCGCTGACGATGGCCGAGAACTTCCGCGACGTGAAGGGCACGGACGTCCTCCTCTTCATCGACAACATCTTCCGCTTCACGCAGGCGGGCTCCGAGGTGTCGGCGCTCCTCGGCCGGATGCCGTCCGCCGTGGGTTATCAGCCCACGCTCGCCACCGAGATGGGTCAGCTCCAGGAGCGCATCACGTCCACGAAGCACGGCGCCATCACGTCGATCCAGGCCATCTACGTCCCCGCCGACGACCTGACCGACCCCGCGCCCGCCACGGCCTTCTCCCACCTCGACGCGATCACCGTGCTCGACCGTGCGATCGCCGAGAAGGGCATCTATCCCGCGATGGACCCGCTCGGCTCGTCGTCGCGCATCCTGGACCCGCAGTACGTCGGCGAGGAGCACTACCAGGTGGCGCGCGAGGTGGTGCGGATCCTCCAGCGGTACAAGGAGCTCCAGGACATCATCGCGATCCTCGGCGTCGAGGAGCTCTCCGAGGACGACAAGGTGCTCGTGGAGCGCGCCCGCCGCATCGAGCGGTTCCTCTCGCAGCCGTTCTTCGTCGCGGAGGTCTTCACGGGCCGTTCGGGCTCGAACGTGCCCCGCGAGGAGACGATCCGCTCGTTCAAGGAGCTCTGCGAGGGCAAGTGGGACCACCTGCCCGAGGGCGCGTTCATGTACGTCGGAACGATCGAGGAGGCGGCCGAGCAGGCCCGCCAGATGGAAGCCGAGGCCTGACCGTGGAGCCCCCGGCCTCTCCCCCCCCCGTCAGCGCGCCGCCCGGGCACCTTCTCGTCGGCGTGTTCACCCCCGAAGGACCGGTCTACGACGGGCTCGCCGAGGCGGTCATCGTGCCCGCGCACGACGGGCAGGTGGAGTTCCTGCCGGGCCACGCCCCCTTCGTGGCCCGCCTGGGCGCGGGCGAGCTCCGGATCCGGCCCGACGGGCCCGCGTGGCAGCGCTGGTTCCTCGAGGGCGGCGTCGTGCAGACGTTCGACGGCACCGTGACGGTCCTCGCGGAGCGGGCCCAGCCGGCGGCGCGCGTGGACGCCGCGGTGGCGCAGCAAGACCTCGCCGCGGCGCTCGCGCGCGTGCCGACGACGCCGGAGGCCTTCGAGGCGCGCGACCGCGCCCTCGCGAGCGCCCGCGCCCGGATTCGCATCGCGAACGAGCGCTGAGCCGGCTCACGCGAAGGTCACGGGGTCGGCGCGTACGGCCGCGAGGCGTCCCAGGTAGCGCGTCCGCGGGATCTCGACCGCGCCGAAGCGCGCGAGGTGCGGCGTCAGGAACTGCACGTCGAGCAGCGTGAATCCCCGCACGCGAAGTCGCCCGACGAGGTGCGCGAGGGCCACCTTCGACATGTCGCGCTCGCGGTGGAACATCGACTCGGCCGCGAAGCAGCCGCCCACCGTGACGCCGTAGAGTCCGCCGACGAGGCGAGGACCGCGCCATACCTCCAGCGCGTGCGCGTGCCCGCGACGGTGGAGCTCCACGTAGCAGCGGACCATGTCCTCGTGGATCCACGACCCGTCGGGCCGGCCCTCGTCACACGCGCGTACGACCGCCTCGAACGACGTGTCCACGCGCACCTCGTAGTCGCGCGTCCCGATCGTTCGCGCCAGGCGTCTCGGGACGTGGAACGCGCCGAGGGGGATCACCGTCCTCGGGTCCGGACACCACCAGAGCGTCGGTTGGTCCGCGCCGTAGAAGGGGAACACCCCGTGCACGTACGCGTCGAGCACGAGATCGGGTTCCAGCGACCCGCCGACCGCCACGACGTCCGCCGCCTCGGGCCACGGACCCGAGAACGGCGACGAGGGCGCGGACGCGTCGCCGCCGGACTCGTACGCCGGACTCGATTCGGACCGTGAATGCCCCATGACACGCGAGCCGCTCGTTGTTCGCAGGATCGTAGGAGAACACGGCGAGGACGGTGACGCCGACGCGAGCGAACCGTTGCCGAATGCAGGTGGTTCTGGGACCCTGCCGGTCTGATTCACGCGGAGTGGTCCGCGTCGAGGGAGGACCAACATGCGACCGATCCGCCTCGCGGGGGCGATGCTCGCCACCTGGCTCGTCGCCGGCGCCGTCGCCTCGCCGGCCCGGGCGGGCGGTGCGGAGGGCTCGCTGCCCCCGCCGATCGTGAAGCGCGTTCGCGGCCCCTCGGCTTTGCCGCCGGCCGCCGCCGTCGAGAAGGCCACCCTGCCGAACGAGGGCGCCACGAGGTTCGTCCGGACCGCGGGCGACGCGCCGCCGCCCCCTCCGCCTCCGTCCGCGCCCAACACCGCCGCGCCCGCGTGGTCCACCGCCGCGCCGGTCCCGGCGATGTCCGCCCCCATGACGACCCCGCCCTCGTACGCCGCGCCGTGCGCGGTCGCGCCCGCCGTGCCGCTCGCCGCGCGCTGCTGGTCCGGCTGCCGCCTGCCGTGCGAGGACGGCATCTCCATGTGGCACGCGCGGGCCGTGTTCGGCTACGCCCTGTACTCGGGCACCGATGCGCCGAGCCACTGCGGATACTGGGGCGTGGACCTCGGCCGCACGTTCTGCGGCTGCTGGGGCCTCGACGGCTTCTTCCGCATGAACAGCGGCCGGTTCGACCGCCAGGATCCCCTGTTCGGCTTGCGGGAGGACGGCGGCTACTTCTACCACGTGGGCGCGAAGTTCACGTGGCAGCGGAGCTTCCACAACAACAGCCGCTTCTACTACTGGCTCGGTGTCGGGCCGGAGTACTTCTGGACCGGCGACTACCTCACGAAGGACAGCGGGCTCGGCGCGTACGGGGAGATCGGCTTCGGATACCTGGTCACCCAGAACGTCCGGCTCACGTTGGGCCTCGACGTCCACGCGGACCACACCGACGTCACGCGGTTCGATCCCGCGAACGACGGCCAGAAGCGCTGGATCTTCACGTTCGCGCCGAACCTGGGAGTCGAGGTGGACTTCTAGTCCGGATGGGCGGACGCGGAGGAGGAATGTCCTCGGGTTTCGACGTCCGATGTCCGGAGTCGACGGGCGGGGGGCGTCCGGGGCGTGCGGGCGGACCTCGCGAGGGTCTGCAACCCGTTTCGGGACAGGGACTTAGGAGGGCCGGCCGGGCGCCGGTCCGCGGGGCTCGCTCCGGGCGGGCCCGGGATGTGCCCGCGTGCTGGCGTCGCCCGGTGAAGAACCGGTGGCCAGCGGCCGGGCGGGAGGGCTGACGATCATGACGCGACCCACGATCAAGGCGGTGAGGATCCTCTCGATCGCCAGTCTCCTGGGCTTCGTCGCAGGCTGCTGCGCCGAGGACTCCGGGACCCTGCAGCTCCAGGCGCAGACCACCTCGGTTGGGCAGGTCGGCATCGAGCTGCCCCCCGTCGCGGTGCGGCCTCAGAACGGGCCGCTCAAGGTGGACGTGATGTTCCTGCTCGACGACTCGTTCTTCAACACGAAGGACACGCCCGAGCCGAACTCGGACATCGTCCTCGGCGAGATCCAGACGCCGGGCGACGGCCGCATCAAGTCCGTCGTCGCCCAGGAGGTCTTTCGCGACGCGAAGGACCGTCTGCTGAACCAGCTCGTCTCGGAGGGGCTCGGCCAGACCTCCGACTTCGACCTGGCCTTCGGCGTCTCGCGCTTCGAGGACTACGCCAACTTCGTGCGGTCGGGCCCCCAGGCCGGCGACCCCACGCAGGTCGCGCTGCCGATCGACGGGCTCGCGCGTCCGTTCATCCTGAACCAGCCCATCCTGCGGCAGGGCAACCAGCTCTTCGCCTCGCTCTTCTCGCTCGCGCTCTCGCGCACCACCCCGGGTGACGGCGGCCGCGACCCCGTGGACGCGCAATCCGCGCTCGAGGCGCTCTACCAGCTCGCGACGGGAACCGGCTTCGACGGCGACGGCAACAGCTCGAACCTCGACAGCGGAAGCGTGGGCCTCGAGACGACGCAGCTCGCCCCGGGCAGCTCGGGCGACGTCCCGCCCTTCGCACTCGGGAGTCAGGGCACGGACGACGACGGCGAGCCCGAGTGGATCGTGGGCGACACGCGCTCGAGCGGCAGCCTCGGCGGGGCCGGCTGGCGCCCGAACTCCATCCGGTTCATCGTGGTGTACAGCGACATCGCGACGATCACGCCGCTCGTCGAGGGGACCGCGCTCGACGCGTCCGTCTCCAACACGCCGAGCGCGCCCGGCACGGGACCGCGCCCGAGCGAGACGATCACCAGCGTGCAGGCCTTCGCGGCCGCCTCCCCGGTGGCTCCGGGCGGCTTCCCCCCCGGCTTCGCGAGCGACGCGACGAGTCAGCAGGCCTACGCCCGCTTCGGCGACGAGACCGGCGCGATCCCCGTCGCGCCGACGGGCGCCGCGACGCTCCAGGCGACCATCGAGGCGCTCAACTCGATGGACATCGAGGTGCTGGCGATCGGGCACCGCGAGGCGGTCGGCAGCGGTCCGAACAAGCCGAACGTCCCGCCGCCGACGCTTCCCGGCGAGGAGCCGGCCGTGCCCGCGCCCTCCGAGCCCCCGCTCAACAAGGCGCCCTTCACGTGGATGAGCGGCGTCGCGCTGCTGACGGGCGCGATCGACACGGCGACCTCCGACCCGGACACGCGCTGGGTCCCGGGACTTCCGCTCGTCTACAACCTGACGACGGTGGACCCGCCGTCCGCGCCCGTGACGGACGACCTCGTCCACGATCTCGCGGGCCGCATCGGTGCCTGGCTGCCCTACCGCAGCTCCGGCTCGTCGAGCGGCGACCCGGGCGGCGTGTACTACCTGGTCACGTTCGACCTCGCGAACGGCAACCCGGACGTGGTCCTGAGCCCCGACCCGGGCTCCGCGTTGATCCCGGAGGGCGGCACGAACGCGACGTATCTCGGCACCGCGCGGGACGGGACGGGGCAGGCGATCCCCGGCACCCAGATCGTGCGCGTGCCCGCCTACTTCGAGGGCGATACGGCGCCGGCTCCGATCCGCGTCGCGTGGCAGTTCGCGACGCGACGTCGCGTGGCCACCTCCACCGCCGAGCTCTTGTCGGTGATGCCGTTCACGGTCGCCGCGACCCTCGCGACCGACTCGACGATGTTCCCGCCGGGAACGTGGCCCGGGCGGAACCCGGACTCCGACTTCACGGTGACGGGCACGGTGGTCCCGGACACGACGGGCCAGATCACGGCGCACTTCCCCGAGGTCGTGCTGCCGAACGTGCCCGTGCCGCGCGCGTCCCTCACCGGGCTCGGCGCGGGCCGCGAGGCGTTCTTCCGCGACGTGACGCGCCAGCTCCCAACCGGCGTCCTCCTCAGCACGATGGCCGGTCCGCTCGACGCGACGGACCTCCCGTACCCCACGGTTCCCTGACCCGGCCGGCGCCCGACGGCGCCCCCGCGTGGCGACGACGCGCCCACGGGCCGAGACTTTAGGCTCTAGTCTAAAGTCTCGTCCCGTGGTCCTTACGTCCCCTTTCGAGAACGTGGCAAACCATCCGCCGGCCGATGACGTCTGAATAGGTGCTCGAGCCAGGCGGAGGATGCCGCCCCGGGGACCGCGGGCCGAAGGGCGCCCGAGGGCCGGGGACGGGGGCACGAGCCGCGCCGCGCGGGGAACGCGCGTACGTGACGGCGTCCTCCCCGTGGTGGTTCGTCTCGTCGAAAGGGGAGTCCGATGCGTTCATCGACGGCTCGTGTCGTGCCCGTCCGCGTTCGTGCGCGGATCGCAGCGTCGATCGTCGTGCTGTTCATCTTCACGATCGCGGCCCGGGCGTCGATCGCGAAGGACGATCCGCCCGCCGCATCGCCCCCCATCATGGAGAAGGTCTCCGCGCACGAGGACCAGATCGACGACCACGCGAAGGCCGACCAGGTGCCCGCGCTCCAGAAGGACATGGAACTCGCCGTCGCGCTCTACAAGGAGGCAGCGGGCCACCCCGACGTGAAGGCGGCCCGCGAGCACCTCGTGAAGGCCGTCGGCCTGCTTCTGAAGCGCGAGCGCGACGCGGACGTGAGGAAGGCGGGTCTCAAGGCCCTCGGCGACATGGGTCATCCCGACGGGGCGCGGTACGTGAAGTCGTTCATCGAGCCGGTGAAGAAGCAAGACG
Organism: uncultured Planctomycetota bacterium; assembly: GCA_963752285.1. Classification (GTDB taxonomy): domain Bacteria; phylum Planctomycetota; class PLA2; order PLA2; family JAEUHO01; genus CAVVXN01. Next base: position 281,915 of record CAVVXN010000002.1, on the reverse strand, counting down.
ACGAGGTCGATCCGTGGCTCTCGACCGCGATCGACGCCGCGGGGGCGATCGGCGACGACTCGCTCGTGCTGCCTCTCCTCAAGGTCGTCGAGGACTCGGAGAACTTCCGGATCGCCGCGCTCGCCGCGCAGGCGCTCGGGAAGTTTCGCCACGCGTCGTGGCGTCTGCGCAAGAAGATCGTCGAGGACCTCGTGGGCACGCTCGTGAAGGACAAGCCCGGTCGGGCGCGCCCCGGCAAGGACGACCCGAACACGGGCCAGTACATCCCGCCGGCGAGCGGGAGCTCGGGGACCGACCGCTGGGGGCAGCTCTCGGGCGTCATCCCCACCGCCTTGAACGAGCTGACGGGCCAGCACCTGACCCGGTGGGACGACTGGAACCTGATGGTCCGAGACCACAAGCACGACCTGAAGGTCCTCTTCATCGATCAGGACGACGAACGCTGACCCGCCGGCGCGCTCCCGCCCCCAGGACGCGCCTCCTCAGCGTGCGAACTCCAGGAACGCGAACGCCGCGTGCACCGCGAGAACCGCGAGCAACGCGCCCAAGAGGGTGGCGTGGATCGCGGACACGATCTCCTCCGGGCGCCGCTTCGGCGTGACGCCCGCCCGGAAGGCGATCGCGGCCACGGCGACGGCGGAGAGCCCGACCTTCGCGGCCACCCACGCGAGGTCCAGGCCGTGCACCTCCTCGAACCACGCGCGCCACGCGTACCGGGCGGACCAGCCGGGGTGGTCCCACAGGAACACGACGAGCGAGGTCAGGAACACGCCCGCGAGGGCGATCGTGGTGTGGACGAGGGACGCGGCGAGTTGCCCCCCCGCGGCGGGCAGCAGCAGGTGACGGCGGACCGGGACGTGGAGCAGGCGCAGGGCGTCGATCTGTCGCGTCCGGCTCATGTGACCGAGCCACGCGGCGGTCGAGGCGCCGAGCTTCGCGGCGAGGAGGATCGACACGAGCAGGGGCACCACGACCCGGACCTGCACCACGCCGAGCCCGGCGAGGAGGTCGTCGAGGAAGAGCGCCTCCGCGTACGGGCGCTGCGGGAGCCGTTCGAAGAGGAAGTGGGTCGCGGTGACGCCGATCAGGATGGAGGCCAGCCCGACGAAGACGGCGACGCCCGGGGCGAGATCCCGGCGGAGCGCGCCGCGCACGCGCGGCCCGTGGAGCGGGTGGAACGCGGCCAGCCACGCGAACGGCGCGAGGAGCGCCACGAGCGCGTCGGCGGCGACTTCGGTCGCGCCCTCGGCGACCCGCGCGCCGGCGCGGAGGAGGCGCGTGGCCCGGCGCGGCGTCCCGTCGGGTGCGGCCGGGGGAGGCGGCGCCCGACGGGAGAGCGCGGCTCGGACCGCGGCCCAGCCCTCCCCGCCGCGGTCGAGGGGACGGATCGTCCGGCTCTCCGCGTCGAGGAGGAGCACGACGTCGGCGAAGCCCTCGAACGCGTCGAGGTCGTGCGTGACCACGAGCGTCAAGCGGCGGTGGGCCTTCGCGATCGCGTCCACCACCTGGCGCCTCGCGCTCTCGTCGAGCCCGGTCGTGGGCTCGTCGAGGACGAGGATCTCGGCGCCGTGGAGCAACGTCCGGACCAGGGAGGTCCGGACCTGCTCGCCGCCGGAGAGCGTCGCGACGGGTCGTTCGAGCGCGCCGAGATGGAACGCCGCCGCCGCCTCCCGCTGCCGCTCGGCGTCCGACGCGCCGAACGCGAGGTTCTGCGTGACGCTCAGGTCGTCGAAGAGCCCCGGACGGTGGATCTGGAACACGGCGCCGAGCGACGGGTCGGGGGGCGCGCCGAGCCGTTCGTGTCCGTCGAGGCGGATCGACCCGGACACGACGAGCTCCGGCGTCTCGGGTCCCGCGAAGCCGAGGAGAAGGTCCACGAAGAGCGACTTGCCCGCGCCGGACGGTCCCACCAGCAGCGCGCGTTGGCCCTCGCGAACGACGAACGAGGACCGCAGGACGAGCCGGCGGCCGCGCTCCACGACGTCGAGCCCTTCGACCTCGAGGAGCGGCTGCGGCGCTCCGCTCACGGCGCGCGCTCCAGGAGGAGCAGCGGACCTCGCTTCTCGAGGAGCCGGCTTCGGACCGCCGCCGCGAAGCGGACGCGGAAACCGCCCTCCGGCGCCTCCACCACGAGCCGCGTGGCGTCGTCGAGCACCCGCTGGGCCGAACGCTCGATGGCCGGCGCCTGGGCGTCGAGGACGGGCCGGAGGAGGGTGTCCCGCGCGGCGGGCAGCACCGCCTCCACGAGCCACGTCCCCACGGGCTTCGCCTCGGCGAGCAGCGCCTCGCCTACGGCCGTCAGGACCGCGTCCCGGCGCGCCGCCCACCACCGCGTTGCGCTCTCGGTCGCCGCCGGGACCAGCTCGCCTCGGAGTGCGTCGGTGTCGCCGCGGAGGTACTTCAAGAGGAGCGAGACGCGGTCGAGGAACCCGAACCGCTTCTCGAGGTCGCGTCCCACGTAGCGCACGAGCTCGTCGGCCAGAGGCCGAAGGCGCTCCGCCACCGCGGCGCCGACCCCGTCGAGCACCGCGCGGGCGCGCGGATCGTGGCGAGGGTCCACCCGCGAGAGGAACTCGGGCAGTCGCCGGCGGAGCTCGGGGAGGACGCTCTCCTGGAGCAGTCCCGAAAGCTCCTCCTTCGCCCGCGCGGCGAGCGCGCGGCCCGCCTCCGGCGGGACCGCGAGGCGCCAGGCGTCCGCGAGGCCGCGCGGCGCGCCGAGGCGGACGAGCCGCCACGCCCCGTCGAGGCGCTCCCCCGGCGCGAGCCGGATCGTGACCCGCCCCGCCCCGATGGAGGCCACCCAGCCCGCCGGCTCGAGCCCGGAGGGCCGGTCTGCGCGGAAGACGGGGTCGCCGAGCCCGAGTCCCGAGGTGTCGTCGAGCAAAAGCCCCAGGTCGCCTGCGTCGTCGCCGAAGGCGTCCCGGGCGATCGTCTGGAACGCCCGCGCGAGGGGCCCGTGGACGCCGGGTCGGGCGAGCAGGAGGACGAGCCCCAGGAGGAGCGCCCCGAGGAGGCCGGCGCCGAGGAGGCGGCGGAGACGGCGGACGCGTCCCGCCGTCACGCGCGACCGCCGGAGGCCGGCGTGGCGGGCTCGGGATCGACGGGGACCAGTCCTGTCGGGCGGGGCACGACGGCCTCGAGAAGGCGGCGGAGGTCCGGCCTCCGGGACGCGACCAGGGCCTCGGGCCGCAGGTCGGCGACCGTGCGCCCGTCCATGTCGCGGACGACGAACCCGCACCCGATCCGCCGCTCGGCGCGCACGCGGAAGTCCTCCACGCCGGCCTGGAGCAGCGCCTCGTACACCGCCTCGCGGTCACGCGGCGCCGTGTGCACCTCCACGGGCCCATCGATCTGCCTGGCAGCCGCGCGCGCCCACCCCCCGATCGCGTCGCCGTACCTCGGGCTCGAAGGCAGGGCCTCGAGGGCCAGCTTCACGCGACGCTCGAAGCGTTCGAGAAGACGGTCGAAGGCCTCGCTCGCGACCTTCTCGACCTCGGCCCGCGCCTCGCGCGAGGCGGCGAGGTCCGCGGACGCGCCGCGCGTACGGCCGATCTCGCGCGCCGCCTCCTCGAGCGCATGCACGTGGTCCTCCGCGGCGAGGAGGAGCTCGCGCCGCCTCGCCGCGGCGCGGTCCTCGGCATGGCGGCATCGTGCGTGCGCGTGCTCGATCACCGCGTCGAGGAGCGGTTGGAGGTCGGGAGCGGTGCTCATCGCTCACCTCCGTCCCGGCCACGCCTCGCGAACGGCGCGTACGGCTCGGCGAGCGCACGACCTCCGAGGGAGAGATCGTAGGGCACGCCCATCGCCACGTGCGCCGGGTCCACGACCGCGGCCAGCGTCGCGACGGCGAGGAGAGGCACGCCGACGATCCAGCCCGCCGCCGACGGGTCGGCCGCGAGGCGCGCGAAGACCCGGGACGCGACCTCGAGCGCGAAGAGCGGGACCGCGACGAGACGGACCGTGGCGGCCAGGTCGAGGACCAGCCGACCTCCGCCCTCGCGGAGCCCCGCCACGACGAGCAGCGCGATCGCCGCGACCGGCGCGGTCCACCACAGCGCGTGCAGGACCGTCCCGGCGGGGAGCGTCGCCGCGGCCGCGCCGGCGACCACGACCAGCGGCAGCGCGACGCCGAGACCCGCGCGCGCGCCGGCGGGTCCGCCGCCCCGCGCCCGACCGCTCGCGACGCCGAGCCCCCACGCCGCGCCCGCGGCCGCCGCCGCGCCGACGATCCACGTGAACCGGAGGGCCGAGGGCCACTCCGCCCAGCCGCCCTCCCCGGGGAGGAAGCCCCAGCCGACCCCGAACCACGACGCGCCGAGGGCGCCGAAGCCGTGCCCCGCGAGCAGGCCCCCGAGGAGCGCGCCGAGACCCGCGACCTCCGCCAGGAGCGACGTGTCGCGCCGCGGCGAGCCGGGCACCGCGCCGATCTGGAGGAACGCGCCACCGAGGAGGAGGAGCAGCCCGCCCGCGAGGTCGGCCCAGGCGAGCCCGAAGGCGATGGGCACGGCGAGCGCCAGCAGCGCGGGCGCCGTGACCTCGCCGAAGCGCCGCGCTCCGACCCCCTGGAGTGCGGCCAGGGGGACCGGCGCCACGCGCCGCGGCGCCGCAGGCGCGTCCGTACCGTCGCCGAGCGCGCGCACGACCACCTCCGGGCCGACCCGTACCCGGAGCCGCGTCTCGAGCGCGTCCACGTCCTCGGACGGGACCCACGCGCGGAGCGCCGTCACCTGCTCCGTCGTCGCGAGGCGGTCGCGGAGGCGCGCGCGTGCCTCGGCGTCCTCGAGCGCGTCGAGGAACCGGCGCGCGCGAGGGCCCTCGGCGTCCACGACGCGGCGGAGCGCGCCGAGCGCCTCGCGGTCGCGCGCCTTCGCGTGCGCGAGCGCCTCGGTCGCGCGCGCGAGCGCGGCGGCCCGACCGCCCTGGAGCAGGTCCGGCTCCCACTCGACCTTCCGGCCTCCGAGGCGCGCGAGCTCCTGTCCGAAGCGGTCCTCCTGGCCGGACGGCACGTCGAGCACGACGACCGCCTGCCGCTCACCGACCGCGCGCCACACCGAGGCGCCGTCGCGCGTGAACCGCTCGAGCCGGCGGCGCGGCACGGGACGCTCCGCGGAAAATGCATACGCGACGCCGAGCGGATCGGACCGCGCCGGCGGGAGCGCTGACAGGAGCAGCTGGCGCGCCTCCGCCGCTTCCACGCTGCGGTCCGCGTCGCGGCCGGCCTCGAGCGCGGCGAGGATCTTCCCGCCCACGGACCCCGCCGCGGCCGCGTCGCGCTCGACGTCGGCGAGGCCCTGGCCCGAGGCGCCGACCGAGAACGAGGGGCGCGGCGCCGACCCGTTCCCGTCCGGCGCGGTGCGAGGGAGGACGCGCTCCACGGCACGGAGCCGACGGAGCGCCTCGCTCCGCATCGTCGCGGCGTCGTTCTCGTCGCGCGTCGGCGTGGGGCGGCTGATCCCCGGCTCGCCCTCCAGACCGAGCAGGGCGTCCACCACGTGGCAGCGCCCGTGCTCCTGGACGCCCTCGAGCCACCGGTCGAGGGTCGCGCGCGGCCCCAGGATCTCGACCTGGAGGAAGGCCGGGCGCATCACCCCCCGCCCCCCTCCTCGATCGGGTCCGAGGTGAGGAGCTCGAGCGCCCGCTCCACGGCGTCCGCGCTCGCCGCCTCGGCGGACTCGACCCAGCGGCCGACGCGGACGCGCGCGTCGCTGACGCGGTCGCGCGCACGGGCCTCGACCTCGCGCCGCGCCTGGGTCTCCGCGTCGAGCACGACGGCCTTGAGGCGCGCCTCGCCCTCGCTTCGGACGCGCCTCGCCTCGACCTCGGCGGCCTCGATCGCGCGGGCCGCGGCCTCCTCGGCCGCCCGGACTTCCTCGTCCAGGCGACGCTCCACCAGCAGGAACCGCGGGAGCGCCGAGCGTCCGGGCGCGAGAGAGGGCGGCGCGGGACGTTCCACGCGGGGAGGATACGTCGCGGGCCGGAGGAGGGAAGGGCCTGTGCCGGCTCGGAGGGCCGCGGGCGCGGCCGTCACCGCAGCGGCACGTCCTCCAGCCGGAACCGGGCGTTCCCCTCGACCTCGCTCGTGAGCCAGGTCGCGCGCAGTCGGACCGGCAGGGCCTCCGATCGGCCCCATGCGCGGGCCACGATCGAGAGCCAGCCGTCCGCCGAGGGGAACCGGGTGCCGGCGGTGAGCGGCACGGAGGTGCCGTCGTCCCGGTCGAGCCAGAGCGAGAGCGTGCGCTCCGCGGTCTCGCCGGCGAGGCGGATGCCCACCTCCGCCACCCAGGGCCCGTTCCCGGGGGCCCGCGCGAGCGAACGCAGGGTGACGGCGCCCTCCGTGTCCGGGCCCGATCCCGGGGGGAGCGTGCGGGGCAGGTCGTCGGTCGGCCGGTCGAAGTGGACGTCGTGGCGCCCGACGGCGAGACGGACGGGCAGGGCGAACTCCAGGCGCGCGAGGCGCTCCACCCGGTCGTCCGCGGCGGGGTCGAGGTCGATCGCGAACCGTCCCGACGTCGCCCCGACGCCGGCGCCCCAGGACGTCCGGCTCCGCATCGCCGCGCCCGGCGGGACGGGGCGTCCGTCGGGGTCCACGGCCTGGAGGTCGGTCGGCGTGCGCCAGACGCTCACCGAGACCGCGGGCATCCAGTCGAGGTCGAGGACCAGGTGGTGCCGGCGGCCGGGTCGCGTGAGGGTCCGCGTCGAGGTGACCTCCTCGACGCGGACGCGGAGCGGCCCCGACGCCGCGCTCGGGACCGCGGGTGTCGCGTCCGCCCCGCGGAGCGCGATCGTCCCGTCCGGCTCGAAGGGCCCCGGCGCGACCAGGTCCGCGACGGCGGCGACCTGCGCGAGCGCCTCGAAGAAGGGGACGTCGTGGAGGTCGAGGGCCACGACGGTTCCGCCCGCGTCGCCCGGCACCACCGCGCGCGCTCCGTACGGCGCGCCGAGGCGCTCGAGGACGGCGGAGAGGGGACCGTTCGCCGAGATGGTCACGCGCCCTACGCCCTCGACGTCGCCGTCTTGCGGAGCCGGCGGGGGAGGCGCCGCGCCGTGCAGCCGCTCCAGGATCGTCCGAACGGTCCGGCGGACCTCCGCGTCGGGGTCGTCCTTCCGCGCCTCCAGGAGGTCCGGGGCCGCCTGGGCGTACCGCTCGAGCCCCGCGCGCGCCGTCTCCCTCGTCTCGAACGACGCGGACCGCAGGTCGTCGAGCCACTGAACGACGCGCGCGCGGAGCGCCGCGTCGCCCGGCACGTCCGCGGACGCGTCGTCGCCCGCGCCGGAGCGCGCGGCGAGGAGCGCCACCAGGCCGATCGCGAGGACGAGAGCCCTGCCGGCGCGCGCGGCGCGGCCGGCGGAGATCTCGTCCGTCAAGCGCGCTCCTCGGCGAGCTCGCGCTTCGAGCGCTGCACCACCTGCTCGGCGATGTGCGGCGGCACCTGCTCGTAGTCCGCGAAGTGGAACGTGTAGTCGCCCTCGCCGGCGGTGATGCTCCGGAGCTCGGTGCTGTACTGGAGCATCTCCGCCAGGGGGACGTGCGCGTGGATGATGGCCATGTCCCCCTCCTGGTTCATCCCCAGGATGCGTCCGCGCCGGCTGTTCAGGTCGCCCGAGATGTCACCCATGAACCGCGAGGGCACCTCGATCTCCACGTCGAGGATCGGCTCGAGGAGGACGGGGTTCGCGTCCAGGACCGCCTGCTTGAACGCCTGGCTCGCGGCGAGCTTGAACGAGAACTCGTCGCTGTCCACGTCGTGCGCCTTGCCGAAGAAGACGGTTACCTGCACGTCGGTGAACGGGTAGCCCGCGACCACGCCCCGCGGAAGGGTCTCGCGCACACCCTTCTCGACGGCCGGGATGTACTGCCGCGGGATCGATCCGCCGACGACCTCGTCCACGAACTCGAAGTCGCCACCGCGCGGCAGGGGGGCGACGCGGAGGTGGACCTCGGCGAACTGTCCGCGACCGCCGGTCTGCTTCTTGTGGCGGTACTGCGCCTCGCCGCGCGACCCGATGGTCTCGCGGTACGGGACGCGCGGGGCGTGCGTCGTCACCTCGACCTTGCGGCGGGCGAGGCGACGCAGGACCACGTCCACGTGAAGGCTGCTCATCCCGCGAACCACGAGCTCGCCCGTGCCCTCCTCGCGCTCGAAGACGAACGTGGGGTCCGCGTCGGCGAGCTTGTGGAGCTCGGGCCCCACCTTCGCCTCGTCGGCGCGGTTCTTCGGTTCGACGGCCACCGTGACCTTCGGGTACGGGGTGGCGATCGGGTCGAACGTCCAGTCGGCCGCCTCGTCGCGCACCGTGTCGCCGATGCGGATGTCGTCGATCTTCGCGACGGCCACGAGGTCGCCGGCCACGGCCTCCGCGACGGGCTTCATCTCCTTCCCCTGGATCTCGAGGAGGTCGCCGATGCGCTCGTGACGACCCGTCCGCGCGACCGTGAACCCCGTCTTGCTCGCGACGGAGCCGGTCCAGACGCGAAGAAAGGCGACCTTGCCGACGTGCGGGTCCACCTGGATCTTCCACACCTGCGCCGAGAACGGACCGGCGGCGTCGAGAGCGACCGGCTCGCCCTCTGCGTTCTTCGCGGGCCTGAGCACGGTGGGCACGGGCCGCGGCGCGTCGTGGACGAGGAAGGTCAAGAGCTTGCGCATGCCCACGCCCTTCTCGGCGGAGACGTGGAGCACCGGCACGATGTTGCCCGCCCGGAGCGCGCGCGGGAACGCCGCCTCGAGCTCCGCGGGCTCGATCCGCCCCTCCTCCAGGTACTTCTCGAGCAGCGCCTCGTCGACCTCGACGACCCGGTCGGTCGCCTGCTGGCGGTACCGAGCGGCCGTCGCCTCGAGGTGCGCCGGCACGTCCGGCGAGAAGACGTCCACGACCTGCGAGACGTCGCTGCCGAACGTGTCGGGCAGGTTCAGCGGCACGGCCGCCTCCCCGAAGGCCGCCTGGATCTCGTCGAGGATCGCGGCCCCGTCCACGTTCTCGGACTCGATCCGGGTCACGAGGACACAGCAGGGGATGCCGGCGCGCCGGGCGGTCTTGTAGATGCGGCGGGTCGTCACGCCGACCCCGTCGTGCGCGTGCACGCAGAAGATCGCGGTCTCGACCGCGGCCAGCGCCGTGACGGGCTCGCCCACGAAGTCCAGGGCCCCCGGCGTGTCGATCAGGTGGATCCGCTTCCCCTCCCAGGCGAGGTGCACGGCGGACGCGAGGATGCTCTGCTGGCGCTCCTTCTCGTCCTCGTCCCAGTCGGAGACCGTGTTCCGCTCGGCGATCGTGCCGCGTCGGCTCGTCGCGTTCGTCTCGGAGAGCAGCGCCTCGACCAGAGTCGTCTTCCCGGAGCCCCCCGCGCCGACGAACGCGGCGGTGCGAACATCCTCGGAACGATGCGACATGGACTCCTCCGCATGCGGGGGGCAAAGAGGCCGAGGGATACCCCCGAATCGGCCCGGAATCAACTCGACGCGAGGGTCCAAAGGGGGGGATCCCGGGCGTCTTGCCTACACTCATGCGCCGGCGGGCAGGCCCGGGCCGGACGGAGGCTTCGTGGGAGGCAGAGACCCTCGGGAAGGCAAGATGGCGCCGGGGGTGAGGACCGTGAAGGGCCTCCTCCCGGCCCTCGCCTTCGCGCGCCCCCACTGGACCGGCATCGCCCTCTCCGTCGCCCTCATGGCGTTCCAGGCCGGCGCGAACACGGGCCGCTTCCTTCTCCTCTACCCGATCGTCACCCGGGTGTTCCTCCCGGGCTCCGTCGGGGCGCCCGAAGAGCCCACCGCCCCGGCCGAGGAGCCCCCCGCCCCGGGCGGGACGGACGAGGCCGGGCGGTACGTCAACGAGTTCCGGCGACGCGCGGGCTCGCTGGCCGGCGGCCTCGAGCGGTTCACCGACTTCGCGAACTCCCTCACGGGCGCGCTGATCCCGGCCGCGTGGTTGGAGGCGTCCGTCCCGAAGAGCGCGACCGCGGAGGAGGCGCGGGTGATCCGGGCGCAGCGACTCGACCAGTACGCGACGCTCCTGACCGTCCTCCTCCTCTTCGTGTTCTTCATCGTGGTGATGTGCGCCGCCTCCTACGGCGAGAGCTACGTCGCGGAGAAGGTGCGCCTGCACATCCTGATGGACGTGCGCGAGGCGCTCTGCGCGAAGCTCCTCGACCAACCCGTGGGATTCTACGACAGCCAACGACGGGGCGAGCTGGTCCAGCGCGTTCTCGGCGACGTCGAGGGCTACGCCACCGCGTTGAACCTCCTTCTCGACGGCGTGATCCAGGGCGTGCTGAACGTCGCGGCGACGCTGATGTTCCTCTTCATGCTCTCTTGGCAGCTCACGCTGGGGTGTCTCCTCGGCCTCCCGTTCTTCCTCCCGATGTTTCGTCTGATGCGGCGGACGCTCAAGCGGGCGCACCGGCGCCAGCAGGAGAGCGCGCGGCGCGTCGAGGTGCTGCTGCAGATCTTCTCGGGCATCCGCACGGTCAAGGCATTCGGCACCGAGGGCCGGCGCGTCCGCGAGTTCCGCGCGGCGGACGAGGAGGTGACCCGCCGCGCGCTGAAGGTCCAGCGCTCGCGCTCGGCTGCCGACGCGCTGACGGCCTTCATCAACAACTTCCTCGCGATGGTCCTCGCGGTGGGAGGCGGTTTCCTGCTCCTGAGCGGACTCCTCCCCGTGGGTCGCGGCGAGCTGATGATCTTCCTCGTGCTCGTCGGGAACCTCTACCAGCCGTTGAAGCGGGTCGTGAAGCAGTTCACGAGCCTGCAGGACCGCATGGCGAGCGTCGAGCGCACGACGGAGTACCTGGCACTCCCACCGGGCAGCCCGGACCGGCCCGGCGCGATCGCGTTCCCCGGGCTCACGGGGACGATCCGCTTCGAGAACGTCTCGTTCTCGTACGTGCCGGGGCAGCCGGTGATCCGCGACGTGTCGTTCGAGATCGAGAAGGGCTCGACCGTCGCCCTGGTCGGCCCCTCCGGCGGCGGGAAGTCCACGCTCTGCGACCTCCTCCTCCGCTTCTACGACCCCGACCAGGGACGCATCACGATCGACGGCCACGACGCCCGGGAGTTCAAGCGCCAGTCGCTCCTCGCCCGGACGGCGGTCGTGACGCAGACACCCTTCCTCTTCCACACGACCATCCGCGAGAACCTCCGCCAGGGCAAGCCGGACGCGACCGCCGAGGAGATGGCCGACGCGGCCCGCGCGGCGCAGATCCACGAGTTCATCTCGGCGCTGCCGGCCGGCTACGAAGAGGAGGTCGGCGAGTCGGGCGTACGCCTCTCGGGCGGTCAGCGGCAGCGGATCACGATCGCGCGCGCGCTCGTGCGGAACCCCGACATCCTGGTGCTCGACGAAGCGACGTCGAACCTCGACACGTCGAGCGAGAAGCTCGTGCAGGAGGCGCTCGAACGGCTGCAGGCGGGGCGGACGACGCTCGTCGTCGCCCACCGGCTCTCGACGATCCGACACGCCGACCGGATCGTGGTGATCGACCTCGGGCGCATCGTCGAGCACGGCACGCACGAGGAGCTGATCGCGCGGGGCGGCACGTACGCCGACCTCGTGCGCATGCAGGACCTCGGGGTCATGCCGGTCGCGGCGGACGAGGATCGCTGACCCGGGGCGCGGTCGCGTCCGGGGCGACGTCCTGGACGAGCCCGCGCACGCACCGCACGGGACGATCCGAGTCGTAGAGCGCGCGGTTCGGCGCCCGGCCTCCGGGCGCGCGCGGATGCCACAGGTGCACCACGTCGTTTCGCCCGTACAGGACGCGAACCACCGGCCGCGGCCGGTGGCGCATCGCGCGGTCCCTCAGGTCGGAGTCCTCGTAGCCGTAGCCCTCGAAGCGCTCGTCGAACCCGTTCAGGTCCTCGAAGAGCGCGCGGTCTAACCCGACGTTCAGGCCGAGGACCTTCGGCCGGTGCCGGCGCCGGAGCCACGTCCCCCAACGGCTCTTCCGAGCGCGGCGCGCGAGGTCCTTCCGGTCGGCCGGCGTCGCCAGCGCCTCGTAGCGTCCCGAGTCCACGTCCGCCACGGTGAGCGCGGCCGTGACCTCCTCCGACAGGCGGATCGCGCCGCCCACGTGGAAGGAGAGCGGCGCGTGCGCCTCGATGTGCCGCTCGACGAAGGTGGCCGGAGGGATGCAGTCCCCGTCGCTGAAGAGGTAGAGCGTCTCGTCCGTCGCGCCCCGTACGGCCGCGTTCAGGATCCCTGCGCGGCGGAAGCCCCGGTCCTCGTGCCAGCAGTGCTCGAAGGCGACGCCCCGCGCGCGCGCTTGCTCTGCGAACGCATCGAGGAACCGACGGGTCTCCTCGCCCGACCCGTCGTCGGCGCACACCAGCGTGAAGTCGTTGGTCGTCTGGCGGAGGAATCCACGGAGCGCCCGCCTCAGGTGCGGGAGCTGCTCGTACGTCGCGACGTGCACGCGGGCGTGGGGCATGCTCAGGTCGTACCCGGCCGCGGAGCGGCCGTCTCCTTCGTCACCACGCGACGCCGGAAGAGGAGGAGCAGGAGCGCCGCCGCCCCGATGGCCGCGCTGCGGACCGCCACGGGTCGCGCGAGCGCGCGGAGCGCGACGTCGGTGACCTCGACCGGCACGGTGCCGAGCGAGAGCCGCCCGCGCGGGAGCGCCACGAGCGCCACGCCGAGGAGGAGGCCGAGCGCCCCGACTGCGAGCGCGAGCCGGACCGCGCCCCCCGGCGCCAGGCGAACGCCCGCGAGGGCCAGGAGCACGCCCGCGCCCAGCCCGAACGCCGCGAGGAGGCCCAGCGCGCCCGTCCACGAGCCGAGCACCGGTACCTGCCCCGCGTGCGCCAGGACGACCGTCACCGGCGTGGGCGTCGCGGCGAGCCGCGACGCGATCGCGTCCCGCCCGGCCGCGCGGGCCCCGGCGAGGAGCGCGTCCCGGGCCGCCGTCGCGTCGATCCGGACCGCCTCGGGCCGGGAGCCCGCGAGGTCCCGCCGCGCGGTCTCCGCGGCGGCGTCGAGGAAGTCCTGGAAGGGCGGCGTCGAGAGGAGGACGGTGAGCTCTGCGGCCACTTCCGGCCCCGGTGCGTCGTCCGCCCCGGCCTCCCCGCCGAGCAGCCGTAACGCGAGCTCACGGGCGAGCGCCGCGCGGGCCGTGTCGTCGGAGCGGGCCGCGCGCGCGGCCGGCCGAAGGCCGCCCGGCACGGCGACCGCCGCGTGGAGCGCCGCGGCCAGATTCGCGCCGAGCAACCCGAGCGCCGCGGCGAGGGCGAACGTCCAGGCGAGACCGAGCCGCAAGCCGGCTCCCTTCAGGCGACCGTCACCTCGCGACACAGGTAGACGTCCTGGATGGCGTTCAGGAGCTTCACGCCCTCGGCCATGGGCTTCTGGAACGCCTTCCGACCCGAGATGAGACCGGTGCCGCCGGCGCGCTTGTTCACGACGGCGGTCTTCACGGCCTGCTGCAGGTCGTTCTTGCCCGACGCACCGCCCGAGTTGATGAGCCCGACGCGCCCCATGTAGCAGTTCGCGACCTGGTAGCGGCACAGGTCGATCGGGTGGTCGCTCGAGAGCTCGGAGTAGACCTTGTCGTGGGTCTTCCCGAACCCGATCGCACGGAAGCCGCCGTTGTTCACGGGCAGCTTCTGCTTCACGATGTCGGCCTCGATGGTCACACCGAGGTGGTTGGCCTGGCCGGTCAGGTCCGCGGCCGCGTGGTAGTCGGTGCCCTCGTGCTGGAAGGCGGGGTTCCGTAGGTAGCACCACAGGATCGTGGCCATCCCGAGCTGGTGCGCCTGGCGGAACGCCTCGGAGATCTCCTGGAGCTGGCGGCGCGAGCCCTCCGACCCCCAGTAGATCGTCGCGCCGACGGCGACGCACCCCATGTCGAACCCCTGCTCGACGCTCGCGAAGAGCGTCTGGTCGTAGATGTTCGGGTACGTCAGCAGCTCGTTGTGGTTGATCTTCAGGACGAAGGGGATCTTGTGCGCGTAACGCCGCGCGACCGCGCCGAGCACCCCGAGCGTCGAGGCGACGCCGTTGCACCCGCCCTCGATCGCGAGGCGCACGATCGCCTCCGGGTCGAAGTACTCGGGGTTGGGCGCGAACGAGGCGCCCGCCGCGTGCTCGATGCCCTGGTCCACCGGGAGGATCGACAGGTATCCCGTGTTCGCGAGGCGCCCGGCCCCGAAGAGGGACTCGAGGCTCCGCAGCACGCGCGTCGGCCGGTCGGTCGGCGCAAACGCCCGGTCCACGAAGTCGGGCCCCGGCAGGTGCAGCCGGTCGGCGGAGATGGTCTTGCACTCGTGCTCCAGCAAGTGGGCGTCTTCGCCGAGCCACTCGCGGATGCGCTCGATCATGGGACTCGTCTCCTCCCGTGACTCCCCGCCGCCAGCCTTCCGGCGTCCCGGGGTCGGACAATCTATCGTATGCTCCTCCGATGCGGTTAGAGGTTCCCGGCTCCGACGGAAGCCCGGTGCGCGCGGACGTCGTGGGCCCCGCGCACGCGCCCGCCGTGCTCGTCCTGCACGGGTTCAAGGGCTTCCGGGACTGGGGCATGTTCCCGTGGATCTCGGAGCGCATCGCCGCCTCGGGACTGCGGGCCGTTCGACTCGACTTCTCCCACAACGGGGTCGGCGAGGCGGGCGGCGCGCGCGGAGGGTTCGACCGGCTCGACCTCTTCTGCCTCGACACCTGGACGCGCCACCAGGACGACCTCGACGCCGTCCTCTCCCGACTCGACGGCCCGATCGGCCTGGTGGGCCACAGCCGGGGCGGCGGAGACGCGCTCCTCCTGGCCGCGCGGACCCCGCGCGTACGATGCGTCGCGACGCTCGCGTCGGTCGCGTCCACGACGGACCTCGAGCCGGTCGATCTCGAGGCCGTGCTCCGCCGCGAGGGCGTGTACCCGGTGAAGAACGCACGTACGGGCCAGACGATGCCGATCGCCCGGAGCGCGTTCGACGACGCGCGGCGCTACTCGATCGAGGCCGCCGCGCGGTCGGTGGACCGTCCGCTCCTCCTCGTGCACGGCACGGCGGACGGGAGCGTCCCGATCTCGCACCAGGAGAGACTCGCCTCCTGGGCCTCGCACGCGACCACCCTCCGCGTCGAGGGCGCGGGCCACACGTTCGGCGCGGTCCACCCGTTCGAGGGCCCCACGCCGCACCTCGAGCAGGCCGTGGCGGCGGTGACGACGTTCCTCTCCACGCACCTCGCACGCTGAGGAGCGATGCTCGCCCTCGACCACGTGACGAAGCGCTTCGGCGATCGAACGGCCCTCGCGGACGCGAGCCTCCTGGCCGCCGCCGGCCGCGTGACCGTGCTCCTCGGGCCGAGCGGTTGCGGCAAGTCCACGACGCTCCGCCTGTTCCTCGGGCTCACGGCGCCGGACGAGGGCACCGTCCGGTTCGGCGGGGCGCCGCTCTCTACGCTCGACGTTCGCGCGGTCCGGCGTCGGACCGGCTACGTGATCCAGTCGGGCGGGCTGTTCCCCCACCTGACCGCCCGCGGCAACGTGTCCCTCGGCGCGCGCGAGGCGGGCCTCGGCGAGCACGAGATCGCGGCGCGCGTGGCGGCGCTCGCCGAGACGGCGCGCCTCCCCGCCGACCGTCTCGCGCGGTACCCGGACCAGCTGTCGGGCGGCGAGCGCCAGCGCGTGAGCCTCATGCGCGCGCTCGTGCTCGACCCGGACGTCCTCCTCCTCGACGAGCCGCTCGGCGCGCTCGACGTGATGATCCGCGCCGAGCTCCAGTCGGAGCTCCAAGCGCTGTTCCGCCGGCTCGGGAAGACGGTGGTCCTCGTGACCCACGACCTCGCGGAGGCGGGCCTCCTGGCCGACGAGATCGTCCTGATGCGCGACGGCCGCGTCGTGCAGCGGGGCCCGTTGGACGACCTGTTGCACCGGCCGGCCGAGCCGTTCGTCACGGACTTCGTGAACGCGCAGCACGGGCCCGTCGCAGGGCGGGTCCCGTGAGGCGCGCCGCGCGCGCGCTCGCGGCGGGGCTCGGGTTCGCACCGCGCTCGAACCCGCGGCTCGCGGGGATGCTGCTCGCGGGGTCGCTGCTCCTCGTTCCCGCCTGCGCGGGTCGCGCGTCCGACGCGGTCGTGGGGTCGAAGGCCTTCACCGAGTCGGTGATCCTCGGCGAGATCGCCGCCCAGCTCGCGCGGTCCGACGGCGCGCGGGTAGAGCACCGGGAAGGCCTCGGGGGGAGCGCGCTCTGCTTCCGGGCGCTCGAGACGGGAGCCATCGACGCGTATCCCGAGTACACGGGCACGCTCACCGGCGAGCTCCTGGCGGCCGAGCACCTGGACGGGCGGCCCGCCCTTCGCGCCGCGCTCGCGCGCCGCGGCCTCCGAATGTCCGCGCCCCTCGGCTTCGAGGACGGCTACGCGATCGGGATGAAGCGCGCCCGCGCCGAGGCGCTCCACGCCACGCGGATCTCCGACCTTCGCGGCCACCCCGATCTCCGGCTCGGGTTCTCGAACGAGTTCCTCGACCGGAACGACGGCTGGCCCGCGCTCCGCGCGCGGTACGGGCTCCCGACGTCGGCCACGGGCTTCGAGCACGCGCTCGCGTACCGTGCGCTCGACGCCGGCACGATCGACGCGACGGACCTCTACGCCACGGACGCCGAGATCCGGTGGCACGACCTCGTCGTGCTGGAGGACGACCTCGGCGTGTTCCCGCGCTACGAGGCGGTGTTCCTGTACCGCGCGGACCTGCCGCGGCGCGCCCCCGCGCTCGTCCGCGCGATCGAGAGCCTGGCCGGCCGCATCGACGCCGCGACGATGATCGGCATGAACGTCGAGGCGAAGCCCGGCGAGGGGCGAAGCGGCGCCGACGAGTCCGAGGTGGCGTCCGGCTTCCTCGCGCGCGAGCTCGGGGTGGACACCGGTTCGGCGCGATCGGGCCTCGCGACGAGGGTGTGGCTCCGCACGCGGGAGCACCTCTTCCTCGTGCTGATCTCCGTGCTCGCGGCCGTCGTCGTCGGGGTCCCGCTCGGCGTCCTCGCGGCCGCCCGGCCCCGTGCGGGCCACGCGATCCTGGGCGGGGTCGGCGTGATCCAGGTGATCCCGGCGCTGGCGCTCCTGTTCCTCGTCCTCCCCCTGCTCGGCCTCGGGAACGGGGCCGCGGTCGCGGCGCTCTTCCTCTACTCCCTCCTGCCGATCGTGGTGAGCACGCACGCGGGCCTGGCCGCCATCCCGGGGCCGCTCCGCGAGTCGGCGGAGGCCCTCGGCCTCTCGGCCCGAACCCGGCTCCTTCGCGTGGACCTGCCGCTCGCGTCGCCCTCGATCCTCGCGGGGATCCAGACCGCCACCGTCCTCTGCGTCGGGTTCGCGATGCTCGGCGCGTTCATCGGCGCCGGCGGCTACGGTCAGCCGATCCTGGCGGGGATGCGGCGCTACGACATGGCGCGGATCTGGGAGGGCGTCCTCCCCGGAATGGCCATGGCCTTCCTCGCCCACCTCGCCTTCCGCGGCCTGCGGAGGCTGCTCGTGCCGAAAGGCCTGCGCCTCGCCGGGTCGTGACGAGCCCGGCGGCGCGAGAATCCCCGACGTGAAGCGCCTCCAGGTCCTCCGCGCGCTCGGCCACCGCAACTACCGCCTCTATTTCGGCGGTCAGAGCCTCTCGCTCGTGGGGACGTGGATCACGCGCGTGGCCGTCGGCTGGCTCACGTGGCGCCTCACGCGTTCGCCGGCCCTGCTGGGCCTCGTCGCGTTCTCCGGCCAGATCGGCACGTTCCTGCTCGGCTCGTTCGCGGGCGTCTGGGTGGACCGGCTCGACCGCTACCGCGTCCTCCTGGTCACGCAGGTCCTGGCCTGCGTGCAGTCGTTCGCGCTGGCGGCGCTCGCCATCCCCGGCTGGATCCAGGTGTGGCACATCGTGGCGCTCCAGCTGCTCCAGGGGGCGATCAACGCGTTCGACATCCCGGCGCGCCAGTCCTTCCTCGTGGAGATGATCGAGGACCGCGCGGACCTCTCGAACGCCATCGCCCTCAACTCGACGATGGTCAACGCCGCCCGGCTCGTAGGTCCGTCCATCGCCGGCGTCCTGATCGCGTGGGTCGGTGAGGGGTGGTGCTTCCTCCTCGACGGCGCGACCTACTTCGCGATCGTGGGCTCGCTCCTCGCGATGCGCGTCGCGCACCGACCGCGCCCCGCGACGAAGCAGAAGGTGCTCCGCGACCTCTTCGACGGTTTTCACTACGCGTTCGGCTTCCCCCCCATCCGGGCCGTGCTCATCCTCCTCGCGGTCACGAGCCTCACCGGGATGCCCTACACCGCGCTCCTCCCCGTCCTCGCGGCGAAGACGCTCGGCGGCGACGCGCACACGCTCGGGTTCCTCATGGGCGCGACGGGCGTCGGCGCGCTCTCGGGCGCGATCCTCCTCGCCTCGCGCACGACGGTCGTGGGACTGGGCCGGTGGGTACCGCGCGCCGCGGCGACGTTCGGCCTCGGGCTCGTGGCGCTGGGCCTGTCGCGATCGCTCGCGCTCTCGGTCGTCGTGATGGTCGCGATCGGCTTCGGATTCCTCCTGCACCTGGCCGCCAGCAACACGATCCTCCAGACGCTCGTCCGCGAGGACATGCGCGGCCGCGTGATGGCGTTCTACGCCATGTCGATCATGGGCATGCTCCCCTTCGGGAGCCTCCTGGCCGGCGCGGTCGCGTCGTGGATCGGCGCTCCGACCACCGTCCTCGCCGGCGGCTGCATCACGCTGGCGGGCGCGTTCGTGTTCTCGCGCTACCTCCCCCGACTGCAGCGGATCGTCCGCCCGATCTACGTCGAACAGGGGATCCTGCCCGCGGTGGCGAAGGGCCTCGACGCCGCCACCGTCCTCCGCGACGGGACCGCACCCTGAGCCGCCACACGGGGTCCGTGCGGCCGGTCGGTTCGATCCCGAGAATCGTGCCGAGCACGCGGACCGGGGGGTCACCGGTCTCCCGGCAGCGGCCCGAGCGGACGCGGCCCGACGGGGGGCGGCAGGGCGGCGAGGAGACGGGCGGCGACGCGGCGGGCGTCGAAGCGTTCCTTCGCGGAGGCGTGCGCGCTCTCGCCGAGGCGACGGGCGAGGTCGCGATCGCCCGCGAGGCGTCGGATCGCCTGCGCGAGGTCCGCGGGCGCGTCCTGTACGAGGAGCCCGGTCGTCTCGTGCTCCACGATCGACGGCAGGAGGCCGCGGCGCGTCGCGATCGACGGCACGCCCAGCGCCATCCCCTCGCGGAGGGCGCGGCAGGTGGGATCGCTCCCCGGCACGAGCAGGACCTGCGCGTCGAACGCGGCGAGGGCCGACGCGTACGCTTCGCCCTGCAGGTACCCGGCGAATCGGACGCGATGGTCGAGGCCCGCCTCGCGCACGGGCGCGCGCCCGACCTCTTCCGCGCGCGTGCCGCGGCCGAGCACGACGACCACGAAGGGCAGGCCCTCGCGGTCGAGCGCCGACACCGCCGCCCAGAGCACCTCCCAGCGGCGGTGGGGCTGGATCCGCGCGACGATCCCGACGAGGAACGCGTCGTCGGGCACGCCGAGCGCGCGCCGCGCCGCCGGGACGTCGGCGACCCGCGCGCGGACCCGGTCCACGTCGAGCGGCGGGTCGAGGCGGACGACCCGCGCGGCGTCCACCCCCAGCATCCGCAGGCGCGCCGCCGGCGCGTCCCCGAACACGACGACGCGCTCCGACGCGAGGAGGGACACGCGCTCGCGCGGCGGAGGGTCGGACTCGCCGTCCGCGAACCAGAGCCGCGTCACCGGGGCGCGGCCCGCGCCGCGGCGCGCGGCGAGGAGGAGGCGATGGTCGTTCGCGAGCGTCGCGACGAGATGGTCCGGGGAAAACGCCCGCAGCCACCGCGCGAGCCGCCGCCGGTCGGGTCGGTCCCGCCAGAAGAACGCGTGCTTGGCCAGGCGCGCGCCCACCCCGGCCGCCGGGAGCGATCGCGCGTCGCGGAGCACACCCGCCTCGGGGCCCTCCCACGACGGCGGGCGTCCCACCTCGACGCGGACGTCGTTCCCGGCGTCGGCCACCGCCCGAGCGAGGTCCAGGCTCGGCTCGACGGGCCCCGTGTGCTTCCAGTTGCTGATCGTCCACAGGAAGCGCACGCGTCACTCCAGGGGCTCGTCTACGACCAGGATCTTCGGCGCGAGCGCGCGGGCGACCTCGCGGGCCGTCTCGCGCTCTTCCGCCGGAGGCACGCGCGCGGCGTAGCGGCGATACCAGCGCAGTCGCTCCGTGCGGGTCACAACCACGGCGATCGACGCCGCGAGCTGCGCGAGGTTCTTCACGCGGCGGCGGCGGTCCACGGGATGCGCGAAGCGGCGCACGCGGTCGGTGTCCACCAGGAAGAAGCGGAGAGACGCGCCGTCCTCAGCGACGCGCACGTTCACGCCCTTCAGGTCGCCGTGGTACACGCCGCGCGCGTGGAGGGACGCGATCCACGCGGCCGAGGCGTCGCGGAGTCGGACCTGGACCGCGCGGTCGCGGCCGAGGTAGCGCTCGCGCGCGAGGACGTCGAGGCGGGGACGCGAGGTGAGGTCGTCGTAGAGCACGTAGTCGCGGCCTCGTTCGTGGACCCACGCGAGCGGCCGCGCGGTGTCCACGCCGAGAACCGTGAGGAGATGGGCGTTTTGGTAGCCGGCTCGGCGGCGCCGCGGCGCGAGGAGGTCCTTCGCGCGCCCGACGAGCCCGGCGGGGAACGTCTCCTTCACGACGACGTCGCCGTGCCGCGTGAGGCGCGACTTGCGTCCGACCTTCACCACGCGGTCGTCCCGGCGCGCGATCGCCTCCTCGTGCTCCCGCAGCGCCCGTTCGAGGCGGTCGAGGGGGAGGTCGCGTCGCCGCGCGCCCGTACGACGTCCGACGTCCCGCGTGTACACGGTGCTCTCGAGGAAGCACCGTTTCGCGCGGCTCTTCACGCGGACCCGCTCGATCCGCGCCCCCTCGCGCGCGGCGCCCCGCGCGAGGCGGCGCGCGGCGGCGCGGCCGTCCGCGCCCGCGTACGAGACCAGCATGCGGAAGCGCCCGCCGGGCCCGAGCAGCGGCCCGAGGTCGTGGAGGAGGCGGCCCAAGGCGCGGACGCGCGCCCGCGGCGGGACCGGCCCGCCGACGCGGTGGCGGTGCAGGTCCACGACGACCAGGTCGCCCGCGCCGAACGGTCCGACGAGCAGGTTCTCCGCGTGGAGGTCCCGGTGGTCGAAGCCCGCGTCGTGCATCCGGCGGACGAACCGCCCGACGGCGCGCGCCAGGTCGCCGCGGCGCGCGATCCGCGCCTCGGCGAACGCGCGCCGGAACGGCGCGTGCTCGGCGAGATACGACGTGAGGAGGAACGCCTCCCGGAGCCGTCCCCCGCGCCGGCGCTCCCCGAACGCGAGCGCGGCCGGCGCGCGAACGCCGCGGGCGGCGAGCGTCCACGCGGCGTCCCACTCCGCGCGCGCCCGCGACCGGCGGACGAGGCTTCCCCACGACTCGCCGCGGCGGCGGACGCGGTGGGCCTTCAGGAGCAACGGGCCGACGGCCGTCTCGACGCGCGCGGTGACGCGGTAGCGGCTCTCGCGCAGGACCGTGCCCGCGCGCGCGACCGCCTCGGGCCCCCGCGCCACGAGGTCCCGGACGACGGACTCGACCTCGGGGACGGCGAGCCCCCGCCACGGGCCGACGGCGAAGGGCTGCGGAGCCGAGGTCTCGCTCACGAGGCCCGCGCTCCCGCTCGTCCGCGCTCCCACGCCTTCGCGTACTTGAGGAAGACGTACCACCCGTTCATGCCTGCGGCGACGAACCCGGGCCAACCGTCGAGGAAGCCGAGGCGCAACACGTACATCCGGAACGCGTGGTACGGCGGGCGCACGAGCATCGAGAGCACGCCGGGCCGCCGCCCGCGCGCGAGCATCTCGTCGGCGGAGACGCTCGTGAAGCGGTTCACCTGGCGAACGTGGTCGGCGAGCGAGCGAAACGAGTGGTGCAGGATCTTCCCGTGCCGGATCCGCTCGACGGGACCGCTGACCTCCACGCGGTCGTGGGGGTCTACGCCGCCCCACCGGGCGCGACGGCGGTCGAACAGCCGCACGCGCCACTCGGGAAACCACCCGCCGTGTCGGATCCACCGGCCCAGGTAGCGCGTCTGACGCGTCATCTCGTAGGCCGCGGGGCCGTCCGCCGCCTCGCCCGGACGGGCGCGCGCGAGGTCGAGGATCACGGCGCAGAGCTCGTCGTCCACGCGCTCGTCCGCGTCGAGGGACAGGACCCAGTCGTTCGACGCCGCCTCGACCGCGCGGCGCTTCTGCTTCACCCAGCCCGGCCAGTCGGTCTCGATCACGCGCGCGCCGTGGGCGCGGCACACCGCCACGGTGTCGTCCGCGCTCCCCGAGTCGAGGACGACGATCTCGTCGGCGAACGCGAGGCTCTCGAGACACGGGCCGATCCGGTCCGCCTCGTCCTTCGCGATGATCGCCGCCGTGAGCTTCACGCCGACCCCGCGGCGGCGCCCTGCCACGGGCGCGCCTCGCCGAGGAGCCGCCACCAGAGCACCCGCAGCCTCAGACCGCGCCGCAGTCGCGACCGGATGCCCGTGTACCAGGCCCGCGCGGCCGCCCGGCTGCCGGCGTAGCCCTCGAGGAAGCGGAGCGCGTCGCGCGGGGAGGCGCGCAGGCCCTTCAGGCGGTGCTTCTCGATCGCCCGACCGAGGCGGACGAGGTTTTGCAGTCGCGCCGCGTCGGAGAGACGGCCCGCCGCGGGTCTCGCCTTGTCGAGGTCGAGCACGAGGACCTCGCCGGCCGGCGTGAGGAGCAGGTTCTTTGGATGGAGGTCGGGGTGCGCGACGCCCGCGTCGTGGAGACGGCGCACGCTCTGCCCGGCGGTCAGGAGGACCTGGGTCCGCGGGAGGCGCGCCGGCGCCGAGGCGCCGTAGAGCCACGCCTCGAGGTCCGACGCGCCCTGCACCTCCTCGAGGAGGAGGTAGCCGCGCCATCCGAACGCGCCGCGAAGGACGACGGAGGCCACGGCGTCGGCGACGGCCACCCCCAGCGCCGCGAGCCGGCGGTGCAGCACCAGCTCGTCGAGGGGTCGAAGCCGGCCGTGCATCGCCGGCCCTCGCACGCGACGAAGCAGCCCCCCCTTCCCGTACTCGCGAACGAGGAGGCTTCCCCCGGGCATCTCGAGCCGGGCGAGGCGGCGACGCCCCCCGAGCTCGCTCTTCGGGAGGGCGCCGGGATGCGCCGCGACCTCGCGCACGGCCACCTCGTAGCCGGGAAGGAACGCGAGGACCTCGCGCGCGTCCGCGCAGAGGCCGATGGCGGTCGGCACCTCGTAGTCCCGACGAAGGTCCTTCGACGTGGTGGAGCTCACCGCGCCATGGTGCCCGAGCGCCAACGCCGCTCCAAGGACCGGGGCCGCGCGCTCCCTACGAGGTGGCGCGGCGGCGCGAGGCCCTGAGGCCCAGGCGCGTGGCGAGGTGGTGGAGGTTGCTCCGGTGCATCCCGAGCGCGCGGGCCGCGGCGGCCCAGCTCCCGTCGTGCTCACGGACCGCGGCGAGCACGAGGTCCCGCTGCAGGTCCTCGACGGCCTGGCGCAGGGTCCGGCCGGCCGGCTGTCGTGGGCCGCTCGCCGCGGGGGCCGGCGGGGGCGCCCCGGCCGCGTCCGTCGCGAAGTCGCGTCCGAGGTCCCCTCGCTCGATCCGGATCGCCCCGCCGCGCGGTACACGTGCGGAGGCCCGGAGGATCGCGCGCGAGATCACGTTCTCGAGCTCGCGGACGTTGCCCGGCCAGGGGTACGACGCGAGCGCGAAGCGGACGTCGGGCGAGGTCAGCACGGGGCCGAGTCCCAGACGCCGCCGCGCGCGGTCCCCGAAGAACCCGGAGAGCACCGGCACGTCCTCGGCGTGTTCGCGGAGCGCGGGCACGCGGATGCGGTACCCGTCGAGACGATGGAAGAGGTCGGAACGGAACCGCCCCGCGCGGACCTCGGCCTCGAGGTCGCGATTCGTGGCGGCGACGACGCGCACGTCCACGTGGAGGACGCGGTCGGCGCCGACGCGCTGGATCTCGCCGTGCTGGAGCACGCGCAAGAGCTTCGGCTGGAGCTCGAGAGGCAGCTCGCCGACCTCGTCGAGGAAGAGCGTACCGCCGTCCGCGACCTCGAACTTGCCGGGCCGGTCGCGCTCGGCCCCGGTGAAGGCCCCGCGCACGTGCCCGAAGAGCTCGCTCTCCGCGACCGCGGCGGGGAGCGCGGCGCAGTTGAGGTAGAGCAGCGGCCGCTCCGCGCGGGACGACGCCGTGTGGAGGCCGCGGGCCACGAGCTCCTTGCCGACGCCGGTCTCGCCCGTCACGAGCACCGTGAGGTCGGAGCGCCCGACGAGCCGGATCTCGTCGCGGAGACGACGAAGGACCTCGCTCTCGCCGACGAGCTCTCCGCCGCGGCTCTGCTCGACGTCGCGCTTCAGGTCCTGGAGCACGCGCTCCTGCCGCGTGGCTTCGTGCTCGAGGGCCTCGATCAGTCTCGCGGTGCGCATGGCGGCGCCCGCGAGGGCGGCGAGGAGCGAGAGGACACGGTCGTCGACGCCGTCGAACGCCGTAGGCGAGAGCGCGTCCACGGTGAGCGCGCCCACGAGCTCGCCCTCCACCCGGAGCGGGCAGCCCAGGCAGGCGTGGATCCGGTCGAGCCCGTGCGCGTCGCTCTCCAGGAGGCCGTCGAAGGGGTCGGGGAGCGGCGAGTCGGGAGGGAAGCGGGTCGGGCCGTCGCCCTGGCAGATGATCTCGAGCCGCGGGTGTTCCGAGCGCCGGAAGCGGAGCCCCAGGGTCTCGGCCCGCACGCCGTGCGCGGCCAGCGGCACGAGGACGCCGCCCTCGCGGCGGAAGAGCACCGCGGCGTCGCAGGGGATGACCCGTCGGACCGCGTCCACGAGGCGCCGGTAGCGGTCCCGGGCCGCGATGGAGAGGTTCAGGTCCACCGCGATCTCGAGGAGCCGGTCGAGGGCGTCAGGGGTTGTCGTTTTCATATCGACGTGTGATTCTAACAACGCGACACTCGTTGTATATTCATCTACTCCGTGTCGCAATTCGTTTTGTAGAAACGACTTACGTCGTTGGATCGCGCCGTGCTCTGGGCTCCTCATCTCTCGAGGAGGCTCCCATGGCCCAGATCGACACCCCGCTCCACCAGCTCGCCACCGAGATCCCCGGCGCCGCGCGCGTCCTCCAGCGCCACGGCCTCGACTTCTGCTGCGGCGGGAGACGGACGCTCGCCGCGGCCTCGAAGGAGCGCGGCCTCGACCCGGCGGCGGTCCTCTGCGAGATCGAGTCGAGCCGCACCGCCGACGCCGTCGTCCCGTGGAACGACCTGGCGCTGCCGCTCGTGCTGGACGAGATCTACGAGCGCTACCACGTGGCGCACCGGCGCGACTTCCCCGAGCTCATCCGGCTCGCCGAGAAGGTCGAGTCGCGGCACGCCGGCAAGCCGGGCTGCCCGACGGGCCTCGCGGCGCACCTGACCCGCATGTGGGAGCTCCTCCAGATGCACATGCTGAAGGAGGAGCAGATCCTCTTCCCGCTGATCCGGTCGGAGCGGACCGCCATGCTCCCCGGGCCCATCCAGGTGATGGAGCTCGAGCACGAGGAGATGGCGGCGGACCTCGCCGCCACCCGCGAGCTCACCGGCGGCCTCGCGGCTCCGGACGACGCGTGCACGAGCTGGCGCGCGCTCTACTTCGACCTCGAGCGCGTGGAGCGCGAGCTCCTCGAGCACGCCGGGATCGAGAACAACGTCCTCTTCCCCCGCGCGCTCGGCGCCTGAGCCGGTCCCCCCGCGAAAGGAGGTCTCTCGTGTCCCACCGGAGGCTCTGGCTCGTACTCGCCCTCGTCCTCCTCGTCAGCTTCGGGATCCTCGGGTTCTTCGGACACGAGGTCTACCGCCAGGCGCCCCCGATCCCCGCGCGCGTCCTCGTGGAGGGCAGCGAGACCCCGCTCGCGACGAGGAGCGTGATCCTCGACGGCCAGCAGGCCTGGCAGAGCATGGGCGGCCAGCAGGTCGGCTCGATCTGGGGGCACGGCGCCTACCAGGCGCCGGACTGGTCCGCAGACTGGCTGCATCGCGAGTCCGTCGCGCTCCTCGACCTCTGGAGCCGGCGGGAGCACGGCGTCTCGTACGACGCGCTCGACGCCGAGACGCAGGCCGCGCTTCGCGCGCGCCTCGTCCGGGAGATGCGGACCAACCGGTACGACCCGAAGACGGGCGATCTCGTGATCTCGAAGGACCGCGCCGCCGCCGTCGAGCAGGTCGGCGCGCACTACCTCGCGCTCTTCGGCGACGACCCGTCCCTCGCCTCCCTGCGGAGCGCGTACGCGCTCCAGACGGACGCGATCCCCGACCTGCCGCGGCGCGAGGCCATGACGCGGTTCTTCTTCTGGACCGCGTGGGCCTGCACCACCGCGCGTCCGGACAGCGCGGTCACGTACACCAACAACTGGCCGCACGAGCCCCTCGTCGAAAACCAGCCGAGCGGGGCCAACGTGCTGTGGTCGATCGTCAGCATCGTCGTGCTCCTCGGCGGCGTCGGCACGCTCGTCTGGTACGAGGCGGGACGCCGGAAGGCCGAGAACGACCCGCTTCCCGCGCCCAAGGACCCGCTCGACCAGATCCGCCTGACCCCCTCGATGCGGGCCGTCGGGAAGTTCTGCGTCGCCGTGGTCGGTCTCTTCGTGGTGCAGGTGATGCTCGGCGCGCTCACCGCGCACTACACGGTCGAGGGAGACGGCTTCTTCGGCCTCCCCCTCTTCAAGATCCTCCCGTACGCGGTCACGCGCACGTGGCACATCCAGACGGGCGTGTTCTGGATCGCGACCGCGTTCCTCGCAGTGGGTCTCTTCCTCGCGCCCGCGGTGGGCGGCCGAGAGCCGCGGTTCCAGCGCCTCGGCGTGAACGTCCTCTTCGGCGCGCTCCTCCTGGTCGTCGGCGGCTCGCTCGCGGGCGAGTGGTTCGCGGTGCAGCAGAAGCTGGGCACGGGCGCCACGTTCTGGTTCGGGCACCAGGGCTACGAGTACGTGGATCTCGGCCGCTTCTGGCAGGTGCTGCTCTACGTCGGGCTCCTCCTCTGGCTCGTCCTCACCCTCCGTGGGCTGTGGCCCGCGCTCCGCGAGCGCTCGAGCCGGCGTCCTCTCGTCCTGCTGTTCGCCGGGTCCGCCGGCGCCATCGGCCTCTTCTACGGCGCGGGCCTCCTCTACGGCGCGCGCACGCACCTGACGGTGATGGAGTACTGGCGCTGGTGGGTCGTGCACCTGTGGGTCGAGGGCTTCATGGAGGTCTTCGCCACGGCCGCCATCGCGTTCCTCTTCCAGCGCTTCGGCCTGATCCGCGCCTCGACCGCGACGCGCGGCGTCCTGTACTCGACCGCGATCTTCCTCCTCGGCGGCATTCCCGGGACCTTCCATCACCTCTACTTCGCCGGCACCCCGGTCGGCGTGATGGCCATCGGCGCCACGTTCAGCGCGCTGGAGGTGGTGCCCCTGGTGCTGATCGGCCGCGAGGCGTGGGAGACGATCCGGCGGGGGCGTCAGGCCCCCTGGATGCAGCGCTACCGCTGGCCGCTACGCTGCTTCGTCGCGGTCGCGTTCTGGAACCTCGTGGGCGCCGGTCTCTTCGGGTTCCTCATCAACCCGCCGATCGCCCTCTACTACATGCAGGGCCTCAACACGACCCCGGTCCACGGCCACGCGGCGCTCTTCGGCGTGTACGGGCTCCTCGCGCTCGGGTTGACCCTGATCGTGCTGCGCCGGCTCCGGCCGGAGGGGACGTGGCGCACGGGCGCGCTCCGCTTCTCGTTCTGGGCCCTGAACGTCGGCCTCGCGCTGATGATCGGGCTCTCGCTCCTGCCGATCGGGATCCTCCAGGCGCACGCGAGCATCGAAACGGGCCTCTGGTACGCGCGGTCCGCCGACTTCCTCCAGCAGCCGCTGATCGTGAGCCTGCGCTGGCTCCGCATGATCGGCGACACCACGTTCCTCGCCGGGGTCGCGGGCTTCGTGTGGTTCGTGCTCGGGCTCAAGACCGGATGGTCGTTCGAGAGCGCACCGAGAGCGGACCGCCCGGCTCCCGAGGACGCGCACCTCGACGCGCCGAGGATCGGCGTCGGCGTCTGACCACACCACGCCCCTGCGGGCGGGCGGGGCCGGGCCCGTCGCCGCGCTCAGTGCTTCTTCTTGTCGCCGATCTGCTTCTGGATCTCGGCGATCGTGTCGGGCACGGCGGGGTCGTCTCCGCCGTTGTCCTCGTACGCCTGGAAGTTCTCGAGCGCCTTGTCCAGGTTCTCGAGCTCCTGAAGGTAGAGCCCGCCGAGCCGGAGCAGGAGGTCGAGGTCCTTCGGCTTCAGCTGCTTGGCCTTCTCGAGGGCGTCCGCCGCGTCCGACCACTTGTTCTGCTGGCCGAACGCCAGCCCGAGACCGCGCCAGGCGTAGAACGCCTTCGGGTCGAGGTCGGTGGCCTGCAGGTAGAGCTTCGTCGCGTCCCGCCACTTCTCCTGGAAGTAGAGGTTGTCGGCGAGCCAGGTCACCAGGTCGGCGTCCTTCGGACGGATGGCGACGGCGTGGCGCAGGTAGCTCTCCGCCTTCGAGAAGTTCCCGAGCTGCTCGTGGTCGAACGCGCAGTTCACGAGCGCCCGGATGTTGTCCTTCTGCCCCCGGAGCTTCAGGAGCTTCTCGTACCAGTCGATCGCCTCGTTGTACTCCGCCTTCTCGTCGTGCATCGCCCCGAGGTTCGCGTAGGCGCTCGCGTAGTCCGGGTCCAGGTCGATCGCCTTCTTGAACTGGACCGCGGCGTCGGAGACGCGGCCCTGCCGGAAGAGGACGAAGCCGATCGACTCCACGCACGACGCGTCCGTGGGCAGGAGGCTCGCCGCCTTCCGGTACAGATCCTCCGCCTCCTTGTACTTGAGCTGCCGTTCGAGGACCCAGGCCATGCCGTAGATCGCGCGGGTGTCCTTCGCATCGCGCTTCAGCACCGTGTCGTAGAGCTCGGCGGCGGCGGGCAGGGCCTTGTCCGGGTCCGGGCCGTGCCCGAGGAGGCCCGCGAGGGCGAGGAGCACGGGCGTCGCATCCTGGGTCGCGCGCCGGGCGCCGGTCAGGATCTCGATCGCCTCCGGCTCGTGCCCGGTGCGCAGCCGGGCCTCGGCCCGGACGAGGAGCGCGGCCGCGCTCGCCGGCCGGACGGCGAGGACCACGTCCGCCCGCTTCACCGCCTCGTCGTACGCGCCGGTCGCCAGGGACAGACGCGCGCCCTCCAGCGCGAAGACCGGGTCGTCGAGCCGGTCCTTCAGGCGCTTCTCGGCCTCCGAGGACTGTCCCGCGCGCGCCAGCGTCCGGACGAGCAGGACCTCGACGCGGGGCGTCGCGCCCTTCTTGACCGCGCTCTCGAGCTCCTTCAGCGCCTTCGTCGTGTCGTCCTGCTCGAGGAGCGCCAGCGCGGTCTCGTACGCGAGGTCGGCCGGCGTCGCCTTGCCGCCGAGGGCGTCGATCTCCTTCAGGCGCGCGTCGGGCGGGTCGAGGCGCGCGCGGTGCAGCTTGAACGCCGGATCGGCCGGGAAGTCGCGGACGAACGAGTCGTAGTCCGCGCTCAGGTCCGCGACGGCCACACCCTGCCGCAGGCTCGCGCGCTGGTACTTCACGTGCGCGTCGTAGTTCGTGCGATCCATCTCGATCGCCTTCCAGTAGCAGTCGGCGGCCTCCTTCCACCGGCCCGCTTCGTACGCCGAGTCGCCGTCGGCGACGTGCAGCGCGGAGGCCCTCGGGTCGGGCTCGTCCGCCGCGTGCGCCCGGGGCCCACCGAAGAGGAGGAGGGCGACCCAGAGCCCGAGGAGGACGCCAAGGGCGGGCGCTCTCGCGGCCCGACCGGGCATCAGAGCCCCTCCGCGGCCTGGAGCCGGAGCGCGGCCTCGCGCGCCTCCTGCTGTTCCTGCCGCGCGGACTCCATCAGCTGGTGCCGGCGCTCCTCGATGCGCTTGCGCCGGTCCTCCTGCTTCTGGAGGACCTCGTAGTCCTTGGCGGACGTCGAGTTGGCACCCTTGCCGCCTCGGCCCGCGCGACCGCCGCCGGTGCCGCCGCCGACGCTCGGGCCCCGACCGCCGCCGCCGAACCCGCCGCGGCCGCCGCCACGTCCACCGCCGCCGCCCCGACCGCCGCGCGCGGCGGCGTCGAAGGCGAAGAAGCCAACCACCGCCAGAGCGGTGACCACCACCACCAGCCAACGTACGCGCCGCATCGCGACCTCCTTCCCCGCTCGCGACCCGGCCTCGCCGGGGTCCCGGCGTCAGTCCGAGAGAAGCTCCGGGTGGTCCTTCAAGTCCTCGTTCAGCCGACGGATCGCGACGCTCCTCGAGCTCTCCGAGCCCGTCGCCTTGTAGCCGTAGTCCTTGCCGAGCAGGGCCTTCACGATCCCGATGCCGAGCGAGCGGACGTCGGGGTCGGCGTGGTAGAGCAGGTCGAGCGTCGCGGGGACCGCCTTCTTCGGGCCCTTCCCGAGCGCCTCCGCGGCGGCCTGTCGCACCGGCTCCGGCCGGCTGAGGTCGCCGACGATCTTCACGATGTCGGCGGCGGCCGCCTGGCCCTTGCCGTACGCCTCGATCGCCTTCTCCGCCTCCGGGTCGGCCGCGACGGCGGTGAGCGGCGTCTCCAGCCGCCACGCGAGGTCGTGCGCCTTCATCCACGCGGGATCGAGGCGGCCGGTGATGTCCACGTCGTCCACGAGCATCCGGCCCTTCACGGTGTAGAAGCCCGGCCGCTCGTTCTTGAACTTCGTGCCGATGTCGCGCCCCGCGAGGTCCACGTCGCCGACCTGGAGCACGAGCTTCCCGCCCTTGATGCCGTACATCATGTCCACCGCGTGCCCCACCTGCATGGGCGGGTCGAGGGGACGGTCGGCGACGTAGCGGAACCCGATGAAATCCGCACTGCTCCCGCGCTCGCGCCACTGCTTCCCGAACTTGAGGATGCTGAGCTGGCCGCCGCTGTGCTTGTCCCACCCGTGGAAGTACGTCTCCGCGAGCGTGAACGTCGCGAGGTCGTCGCTCTCGGGACTCGGCACGAGGTAGCCGCCGAGGTCTTTCTCGGCATCGGGTGTGATGTGGCACCGGACCTCGATGTCGCCGCGCCACACGGCGAGGTGACCCGCGCCGGTGTTGCCACGGACCTCGAGGCGCTCGTCGAACCACCGGACGTCCTGGTCGGGCAGCTTCTCGATCGGGAACGGGATGCCCGCCGGCCAGTCCTCCATCTGCTCCTTCTTCGAGAAGTCGTAGTGGAGCGTCAGGGTCTTCGCGTCGAACCGGGTGATCCGGCCCTTGAAGAACGTGTCGAGCGCGCGCCCCGGCTCGTCCCCGGCGCGGGACGGGCTCGCGGGGAGCGAGAGGAGGAGGATCCCCAGGAACGGACCGAGGGTACGCCGCACGATCTCCGCCTCGCCCACGAACACCACCTCGCCGCAGGGCCGCCGCCGGCCCCGCGCCACCGCTCGGGGCATGATACGCCTTCGTAACCTACACCCGCGTGGGCGGCCCCTGGTTGCGCTCCTCCCGCCCGGAGACGCCGTCCATGCGACGAGAGCCCGCCGGCGACCGCGCCCCGCCCGCCGGGTGGCAACCACGTTTCCTCCTGGTGCGGCTCTCCGCGCTCGGGGACGTGGTGCACGCGCTCCCGGCGCTGGTGGCGCTCCGGCGGGCCGAGCCCCACGCCCGGATCGACTGGGCGGTGGAGGACCGGTTTCGGGACCTGGTGGCCCCTCGCGCCGAGGTGGACCGCGCGGTGGTGCTCCCGCGGCGTGCGCTCTCGCGCGCCCGGGGCCACCCGGGCGCCCGCCTCGCCCTCCTCCGTGCGTTCCTCGCCCGCCTCCGGGAGCGGACGTACGACGTGGCGATCGACCTCCAGGGGAACCTGAAGAGCGGGGTCGTCGTCCGGGCGGCCCGGGCCCGGCGGCGGGTCGGCTTCACGCGGCCGACCGCGCGGGAGGGGAACGCCCTCCTCACGGACGAACGCTTCGACCCGCCCGCAGGGGCGCCCCACCGGGTCGAGCGGGCCCTCGGCCTCGTCGCCGCCGCCCTCGACCGACCGCTCCCGTGGGCGGACCCCGGGCTCCCCGTGCGTCCCGGCGCGGCGCGCCGCGCCGAGGCCGCGTTCGCCGCGGCCGGGCTCGCCGGGAAGCGGGTCGTGCTCCTCCTCCCGGGCACGAGCGCGTTCGGCCGCTTCAAGCGCTGGCCGCCGGATCGTTTCTCGGACCTCGCGCGGCGGCTCGTCGCGGGCGGCCGTGCGGTCGGCGTCCTCGCCCCGCCCGGCGAGGGCCCCCTCGCCCGTCACGTCGCCCGCGGCGCCGAGGGCGCCGTCCCGGTCCTCCCGGCGCCCGACCTCGCGACGCTCGGCGAGCTCCTCCGGCGGGGGGCGCTCGTCGTGGGCGCGGACACGGGGCCGCTCCACCTCGCCGCGCTCGCCGGGGTCCCGACGCTCGCGCTCTTCGGCCCCAAGGACGCCGCCGTCTACGCGCCGTACGGGCGACGCGCCGACGGCACGGCGGGCGTGCTCGAGACCCTGTCGCGGAGCGACGTCGCCTGTCGCCCCTGCCGGCTCCGCGCGTGCGCCGCACCGGTCTGCATGACGGGCCTCGAGCCCGCGGCGGTGGCGGCCGTGGCCCGGTCGCTCCTCGCGCCCGTCTGACCGCGCGGCGCCGGGGGGCTCAGCGGTCGCCGTCGGCCGGGTGCGAGGGCCGGACCTCGAGCACGACGCCGTGCGGCCCGAGCTGGATGCGGTGCGCGGTCGTCCGGCAGTCGCTGAGGAGGACGCGGGCCACCGGGCTCCCGTCCACGAACGTCCCGTTCTGCGAGAGGTTCTCCACGTCGAGCAGGTCCGGGGCCAGGTACGTCAGACGGCAGTGGCGACGGCTGGTCGAGCGCCACGAGAGGGTGGCGCGGAGCCTCTGACGCTCGGCGTCCTGGCTCTTGAGCCAGGTCGGCGTGCGCTTGAGGGACCAGTCGCAGTGCCGGCTCCGCCCGAGCACCACGGCGTCGCCGAGCGCGATCTCGAGGTTCTCGCCCTCGGCGACCTCGCCGGTCCCGCGGAGCGCGAGCAGGGGCCGCGTCCCGGTGGACGCCGGCTTCGGACTGGCGGGGGACGGACTCATGGGACTCTCCGCCGGGTGAACCGAGCAAACCGCGGACCCTCTCGGCCACGGGGGTCCCCCGCCTGAACCGAGCCCCCACTTCGACGCGGGCCCGTCCCCGGGGATTCCGGCGCGCGAGGAACGTAGGACCGTCTCACCGGTACTCGTCCCGAACGGCGCCGGTGATCTCGAGGTCGTCGATCGCCTGGGGGGTCCAGGTCCAGATCTGGATCAGGCCGGTGCCGCCGCGTACGCGGTGGTCCTTGTCGCTCTGCTTGCCGATCCGGGCCCACGGCTCCTTCTCCTCACGCGCCACGAGGTGGTCGTCCACGAAGAGCGAGAGGCGACCGCGCTCTCGAGAGACCTTCACGCGGTGCACCTCGTCGGCGCCGAACGCGAAGAGGCGGCCGCCGAGATCCTTGCTGTGCGGCCACTCTTCCCGGTTCCGGGCGCCCGACGCGTCGGGCCAGTCCCACGTCTTCTTGTCGGTCGGCTCGCCGAAGCCCCGACCGGCGTGGAACGCGACGCCACGACCGCGGCCGTACCACGCGACGTTCGGCGTCCGGCGTTCGTCGGGGAGCTTCGGAACGTCGTCCGGGAACCGCCAGCGCGCGTTCCACGCGGTGGACGTGGGATCGGCGGAGAGGATGGCCACCTGCAGGCCGTCCACGTCCACGGCGAGGAAGAACGGGCTCTTCAGCGTGAAGAGCGTGAACTGGACGTCGATCGGCGCGGCGGGGTCGAAGAGGGAGGGGAAGACGAGCGGCGCGTGACGGTCGATCCCCTCCTCCCCCCGGAGGAGGTGCAGGCGTTGCGTCGTCGTCCCCGGCGTGACCGAACGCTCGGTCGTGTACCGCTCGATCGCGCCGACGCCCCGTCCGGGGTCCCGGCGGAACGACTCGAGCTCCTCGCCCGACTCGAAGCGGAAGCGGACCGAGGTCCGGCCGCCGCCCGCGTCCTGGATCCGCGCACCCGGGACGTGGTCCGCGAGCTTCAGGTTCGCCAGCTGCGCGTTCACGGTCTCCAGGTCGCGTTCGAGACGCTCGCGCTGCTGGTCGAACACGTCGGTGTACCGCAGCGGGTCGTCCGGCAGGAGCAGCCGAAGGAGCGCGGGGCGCGCGTACTCGGGCTCGCGCCGGATCATGTAGAAGTCGACGGTCGAGATCTGCTCCACGGCGTCGCGCTCGCGCGCGTTCTGCTGCGTGTTCGAGCGGTCGCTCTCCGCCTTGGCCCAGTCGTGGAGGGGCCCCTCCCAGCCCGCACGGTCGAATGCCGCGGCGAGCGCATCGAGCGCGTCGCGGTGCGGCCTCAGGTCCCTCGGCTCCTCCTCGCCCAGCGCCATGAGCCGTGTCACGACCTCGAACCGCGGGGGCGGGTCGCCGTCGGCCGGCGCGGCCCACGCCAGGAGCAGGGCGGGGTCCACGTCGAGGAGGGACCGCTTCTCGACCGCGCCCTTCGACGTGGCGATCGAGACGGTCCGCGTCGGGGGGTCCACCGACTCCACGACCCACCGTTTCTCGGTCTTCCCGTTCCGGAGCCGCACGTCCTCCACGCGACCGCGCCGCTCGAGTCCCGAGAGCGCGGCGCCCACGACCTCGTCGAGCGCGTCGGCCACGCGTCCGAGACCCTCGACCGCCTCGCGAAACGGCCAGGAGGTCTCCTTCGTCTGGAGGGTCTCCGCAACGAGGGCCCGGATGGCGTCGGCCTTGCCGGCGCGCGCGCGCTCGCGGACGTCCTTCAGGATCGACGAGAGGTCCTCCCGCGCGCGCTCGAGCTCCAGGCGCTGTCTCTCGGCCAGGGCCCGGCGCTCCTCCGCCGTCTTCTCCGCGAGGAGGGGGTAGCCCCCGGCACGCAGCGCGGACTCCAGTCGGTCGAGGAGCGCGAGCGCGTCGTCCACCTTCCCCGCCTCCGCGCTCTGGCGGACCTTCTCGTCCACCTCGCGGACGAGCGCCTCCACGGCCTCGTCCACGACCGGGTCGAGCCGCGCGAGGCGCGCCTCGACCATCCGCCGCACGTCGCGCGCGCGACCGAGCCCGGCGTCCTCGAGGGGACCCCACTCGTTCTCCGCGAAGGCGACGGCCTCCTTGCGCCTCGCGAAGAGGTCGGTCTGCACCGCGGCGATGTCGAACGACGCGAGCCGGGGTGCGAGGGAGGTCGCCGAGAACCGCTCCTCGACGTCGCGAACGCGCCCGGCGACCTTCCCGAGCGCGTCGGCGCCGTGGTCCGCCAGCTCCCGCGCGCGGACGACCTCGGCGTCGGCGACGAACGGCGTCGCGAGCACGCTCCGCCGGCGCTCCCAACGTCGGCGGGCGTCGTCGAGATCCTGGAAGACGGTCACGGACGCGTCCGCGGCGAGACGGTAGAACGCCTCGTGGGAGGCCACGCGGATCCGCTGCTGGAGCGCGTCCGCGGCCTGCCGGGCGGGCCCGTCGCCCGAGATCGCCTCCTGGCCCTCCCGGACCTTGTCGAGCGCGGCGGCGAAGGCGTGCTCCCCGAGCAGCTTCTCCACCTGGGGCGCGAGGTCCTTCTCCACGTGGGCGAGGCCCGCCGCCTCTCCCGCGAGCACCTCGATCTGCTGCTGGAGGGGCTTCGTGTCCACGCCGTCGAGACCGCGGTACAGCTCGAGGGCGTGGCGCGCGGCCATCAGCTTCTGCTGGATCTCGCCCGTGGAGTCCGAGGGCCCGATCTCGGTGGAGCCGAGCACCTCCCGTACCGCGGTGCGGGCCTCCGCGGCGGTCCGGAGCGACCGCTGGTGGCTCACCACCAGGAGGGTGCCCCCCCCGAGGAGCGCAGTCGCGAGGACGGCCGCCGCCCCCCACCGCGTCCACCGCCGGATCCGCCGCCGGAGGAGGTAGGCCTCCCAGTTGCCGCGGAACCCGGCGGGGATGATCGAACGCCCCGCGAGGATCGCGGCGGCGTCCTCGGCGACCTCGGCGGGCGTGCGGTGCCGGAGGCTCGGGTCCTTCAGCATCATGCGCTCGACGAGGTACGCGGCGTCGGGGCTCACCGCGCGGTTCAGGACGCGCACCGGCGTCGGCGACTCGTAGAGGACCTTCGACAGGACTTCGGCGAGGCTCGTCCCGGTGAACGGCGGCCGGCCCGTGAGCATCGCGTAGAGGGTCGCGCCCAGGCTGTAGATGTCGCTCCGCGTGTCCGCGCGCCGGGCGTCCTGGGCCTGCTCCGGCGAGATGTACTGCGGGGTGCCGACCGTCGCGCCGTGCTGGGTCAGGCCCACGTCCACGGGGCCCTTCGCGAGGCCGAGGTCCATCAGCTTCGGCGCGCCCGAGCGCGAGAGGATGATGTTCCCGGGCTTCACGTCCCGGTGCACGACGCCCATGCGCCGGGCGCGTTCGAGGGCGTCCGCCATCTGCTGGACGATCTTGAGCGCGTCCACCTCCTTCAGGGGGCCGCGGCGCGCGATCCGGTCCTTCAGCGAGTCGCCCTCGACGTACTCCATCACGACGAAGGGGAAGCCGGCCGCCTCGCCCGCGTCGAGGGCGCGGACGATGTTCGGGTGGTCGAGGCTCGCGAGGAGCTTCGCCTCCTCCTTCAGGCGCGCGACGTGGATCGTCTCGCGGGCCAGGTCGCTCCGGAGGATCTTGATGGCGACGGGGCGCTGCAGGCTCGTGTGGATCGCCTTGTAGACGGTCCCCATCGCGCCGCGTCCGATCTTCTCCACGATCTCGTAGCCCGAGATCTCGTCGGGGCGTCCCTTGGGGTCGATCTGCGCGTACACGCGCCGCGCCTGCGGGTCGGCGAGCCAGCCTCGCTTCACGAGGATCACCGACAGCCGCTCGTCCAGCTCGAGCTCGTCCACCATGCGCCGCTGGAGCTGGAAGCCCTCCTCGACCTGGGCCTCGCTGACGTAGCCCTGGCGCTGGGCCTCCTGCGCGAAGAGGAAGTCCTCGTTGCGGGGGCTCATCGGCGGTCCACCTCGAGACGGGGGTCGTCGCCGTGGGGCATGGCGGGGCGCGGGCGGTAGCCGCGGTCGGCGAGGAGGTCCAGACGGGAGAAGTACGGGTAGTGGTCGATCAGGCCCTTCAGGAACCGGCGGGGCATCTCGGACTTGTCCCGGTTGCCGGGCGTCCCCGGGCGCATGCTGTTGACGTTGAAGACCTCGGGGACGATGTCGTTCAGCCGGCGCACCGCCAGGTCCTTCAGGTCGTGCGCGAGGAGCCCCGGCGCGTCGTCGAAGGTCCGCTCGAGCTCGAGCACGCGTCGCTCGGGCACGGTGTACGTCTCGGACTGGAGGACCGGCTTCTTCTCGTACTCGAGCACGCGTGCCAGCGCGTCGCGGAACGGTCCCTTCTGCAGGCCCCGCGCGACGCCGGTCTCGAGGACCTCGACGACGCGCTGCCGGCGGGCGGCGTCCGTCACGCGCCCGTCCACGAGCGCCTGGACCAGGCCGAGGACCGCGTAGTAGCGCACGTCCCACTCGGGCTTGCCGACCGGCCGACGGGCCGCGCTCTTCAGCAGCTGCTCGCACGCGTTGATCGCCTCCTCGGAGGCGAGCGTGCCGAGGTGGAGGAGGAACGCCGCGATGACGACGGGCTCGAGCGCGGCGCCCCGGACGATGCGCTCCGCGGACTCCTGGTCGAACCACGGCTCCTCGCAGAAGACCAGCGCCTGGGCCGCCGCGCGCTGCGCGCCCTCCTTCGCCGACGGCGTCGTGGCGAGCTCGAAGAGCGTCTGCCACTCCGGCCGGTCGCCCGAGAGGGACGCGAGAACGCCGCGGGCGAACACCGCCTCCCAGCCGTCCTCGAGCTGGGGGGCGATCTCGTCGGCCGTGAGGGCGTGCAGGACGCGCGCCGGCGCCGCCACCCACGCGGGACGGGGCTCGTGGAGGGCCTGGAGCGTCACCGCGAGCGCCGCGGCGCGCCGGATCCGTCGTTCGGGGTCGGAGAGCGCGCGGATCAGGATCGCGTCGTCGCCCGGACGCGGCAGGAGGCCGACGCTCACGAGGACGGCCATGCGGGGCTCGACCTTCGCCTGGTCGGCCAGGCGGACCTCCGCCTGGAGCCGCTCGCGCGCGCTCGAGGCCCCGGACTTGCCCAGCGCGAGCGCCGCCGCGACCTCCACGCTCGGGTGCCCGTCGTCGAGCCGGTGCGTGATCGCGTCGAGGCCGGCCTCGATCGCGCTCTTCGCCGCGTGCTCCGGGGCGCGCAGGACCAGGGGGTCGGGGTGAGGCGGGTCGGGCGGCAGGTGCTCGGGACCGCGGAAGGCGCCGAGGGCGAGCATCGAGAACGCCGGGCGGTACGGCTCCGGGCTGACCTCCACGATCCGCACCAGGGGCTCGAGGAGCGGCCACAGCTCCGGCGCGTCCCCGAGACGGTCGCGGAGGGCGAACGCCGTCAGCGCCGCGTTCCAGGTACGCGCCTCGACCGACTGCTGGCGGAGGTCGAAGGCGAGCTTCGAGACGCTCCACACCCCGTAGCGACGCACCTGGAGGTCGCGTGCGACGGGCGCCTTGTTGAGGTCCTCGTAGGAGTTCTCCTCGAGCTCCTCGATCTCCTTCGCGGTGACCGGGTCGGGGTCGGGGAAGAAGACCGCGGGCGGCGCGGGCTCGCGGTCGCGCTCGTCCGCGCGGGCCGAGGGGAGCCCGGGTCCGAGCGTGGCCGCGAAGAGCGCGAGGAGCGCGCACCGGGCGACGCCCGCCCGGAACCGGCTCCGTTCGGACGGGGAGGATCGGAGGGTGCGGGCGAGGACACCTCGGCCAGATCGCATCAGGTCGCTCTCGCGCTCCTCACGTCACGCGGAAGTCGGCCGCGACGTAGGCGTGCCACTTCTCGTCGAGGTCGTGCCAGGTCCAGCCGTACGCCTCCTTCAGCGCGTCCTCGACCGACTTCGAGCGGTCCTTCGTGGCGGCGAGGAACGCCCGGAGCTTCTTGGCATCCGTCCGGTAGAGGAGCTCGAGCAGGCTCCAGGACTTCGCGAGCTCCGGGTAGCCGAGCTGGTCGGCCGGCATGACGGAGAGTCGCTTGGCCGACACGTCCTGCCCCTGCGAGACGAGGTCCTTCAAGAGCCCGCGCCACTGCTCGGTGTCGGCCCACGGCGTCTGGCCCGCGCCCGACGCGGCGGCCGTGCCCTGCTGGTGCAGGTTGAAGGTGTCCGACGAGCCGTACGCCTCCATCTCGAGCAGGTACGCGAAGCCCTCCTCGAGCCAGGCCGGGGGGAACCGGTAGTCGAAGTGGTACTGGGTCAGGAGCAGGAAGCCCATGTTGTGGACGGCGTTGCTCCGTAGCGTCCGCGTCGTGTTCGGGAACTTGTACGCGCCGACGACGCCGATCGGCTGGACCCACCAGAAAGCGTGCTGGCGCTGGGCCGACCGCATCCAGCCCGGCGACACCTCGGAACACTTCGCCTTGCCGTCGAACACCTGGACGAACCGCGCGTAGCCGGGCTGCTTCGTGAAGACGTGGATGCGGATCCGCCCGTCCACCCCCTCCGGCATCTCGTCGGGTCCCGGGGCGAGGACCTGGTAGAGCGCGCGCCACGCGGCCTCCGCGCCGTCGAGGACCGTCTTGGTGGTCTCCTCGTCGGTGTCGCCGTAGAGGTCCACGTGCGGGCTCCAGCGGTACGACACCGCGACGTGGCCCTGGCGGAGCTCCTCGAGCCAGGCCTTGCCCTCGGCCTCGCCGACCCGGACCCACTTCCCGTCCACCTTCTTCTCGCCGCGACGCCGGTGGAGCTCTTCCTCGGTGACCCACTGGTCGCCGTCCTTCACGAGGCCCTTCTCGAGGGCGTCCTTCTCCTCGGGCGTCACCCAGCGGCCCTGGTACGGGACGAGCCCCTTCGCGCGCATCTCCGCGTCGTGCGCGGCCGCGTCCTGGGCGGCCTTCTCGTCCGGGGTCATCCAGGCGTCCTTCACCTTCACGTGGCCGAGGAGCTTGTGGGCGCGCGCGCTCTTCGGATCGATCTCTACGATGCGCTCCAGGATCTGGACGAGCTCGGGCTCGAAGCCCTTCTCCTTCGCCCACTTGTAGAGAGCGAAGAGGTCGGGGACCGAGTCCTTCGCGAGGTCCGCGCGGTACGCGAGCTGGTCCCGGAGGGGCGGGACGAACTTGTCCTCGCGGACGACGTCCGCGCGGGGCACCGACTTCCGCCCGTCGAACGTGGTCAGCACGACCACGTGCTCGTCGTCGTCCACGATGATCTTCCCCTCGTAGACGGTGCCGTCCTTCGTCTCGACCTCGTGCGCCCGGGCTGGAGCCGGGACGACGACGACGCCGAGGAGCCCGAGCAGGCCCGGGAGGACGAGGCCGCCGAGGTGGAGCCCACGAAGGCACGACGAGAGCGTCGGGGACCCCGCGACGTGGCCCCGCCGCGGGGGGGGCGGAAGGCGGGGGGCGTTCACGCCGGGAGTATAGCCGCCGGGGGCGGACCCGGGCCCCGGCGGGGGCCCGTCCGGATCACTCCCGGACGGCCGCCACGTCCACGGACCGCGCGGCGCGGAACCTCGCGATCCGGCCGAGCGTGATGGCCACGACCCCGAGCGCCATGGCGAGGAGCGCGAGGTCCACGACCAGGAGGACGACGTCGCCGCGCCCCGCGTCGCGTGTCACGAGCCACCCGATCGAGGTCATCGTGGTCACCACCATGAAGACGGCGGGGATCGCGGCGAACCACGTCTTCTTCGCCTTCTGGTGGAGCCAGAGCGCGCCCGCGATCAGCGTGAGCGCGGCCAGGAGCTGATTCGCCGAGCCGAAGATGGGCCAGATGCGCTTGTATCCCTTCGCGAGCGCGAGGGCCACGATCGGGACGAGGGGCACCAGCGTGTTCACCGCGCGGTTCCGGAAGAACGCCGGGCGCGAGGGCCACGCCACGCTCCAGATCTCCTCGACCAGATAGCGCGAGAGACGCACGATCGTGTCCACCGTGGTGACGAGGAAGCCCTCGAGGAGCAGGATCCCGAAGAGCGTCCCGTAGATCATGGGGAGACCGAGTCCCTTCTGGAGGGTCCCGCCCACGCCGGCGGCGAACGCGAGGGGCGCGTTGCCCTTCAAGAACTCGCCTCCCGGTCCGCGCGGCCAGACGATCGACGCGTACTTGTCGTAGCCGAGGCCGCCCAGCAGCACGAGCGTGACGCAGATCGCGAGCAGGCCCTCGAGGAGCATGCAGCCGTACCCGATCGGGGGGCAGTGCCGTTCCGACGCGATCATCTTGCAGGTCGTCCCTCCCGCGATCAGCGCGTGCGCGCCCGACACCGCGCCGCACGCGATCGTGACGAAGAGGAACGGCCAGAGGAGCCCGATGTTCCCGACCGTGCCCGACGCGGCGAACGCGGGCCCCGACACCGTGACGCCGGCGAGGCCGCAGGCCACGACGCCCACGACCATCGCGAGGAGGCCCAGGTAGAGGAGGTGCACGTTCACGAAGTCGCGGGGCTGGAGCAGCACCCAGACCGGAACGAACCCCGCGACGAGCGTGTAGCCCGCGACGATCAGGATCCACGTGCTGGGGACGACCGTGAGCGGCGCGTGGAAGCCGACCCAGACCGTGGCGAGGCAGATCGCGAGCGCCGCGGGGCTCATCCACTTGATCGGGACCCGGCGCCTCACGATCAGCCAGCCGACGAGCGGCGCGAGGAGCGTGAGCGCGATCACGGACGTGGACGCGATCCCGCCGATGACCGCCTGCGGCGCGGCGGCGACGGCTCCGTTCGGCAGCGTGTCTCCCGTGCCGATGACGCGGACGAGCGTCTGTCCCGCCGGGAGGCCCAGGTCGGCGAGGGACCAGGTCGAGGTGAGCGCGACCGCCGTCAGGTCGAGGAACGCGGCCGAGACGAGCACGCAGAGGAAGAGCGAGAAGCCCACGAAGAGCACGAATCCGGTCGTGCCGAGCGTCTTGCGCGCGACCTCGGCCACCGAGCGGCCGCCCTCCCGCATCGTCACGAAGAGCGCCGTGAAGTCGTGGACCGCGCCCACGAAGATCACGCCGAGGACGATCCACAGCCACGCGGGCATGTACCCCCACATCAGCGCGAGGGTGGGTCCGACGATCGGACCCGCCGCGGCGATCGAGGCGTAGTGCTGCCCGAAGAGGACGGGGCCCCGCGTGGGGACGTAGTCCACGCCGTCTTCGTGGGTCACCGCCGGCGTGGGCCGGTCGGGGTCCACCCCCACCTGCCGGGCCACGAATCGTCCGTAGAGGCGGTACCCGAGCGCCAGGCACGCGACCATCACGACCATCACGAGGCCGACGTTCATGCGGCGGGCTCCTCGGCCTCTTGTACCGACCGACCCTCCCCTCGGCAAACCGGCGTATCGTCGGCCGGGCCCACGGCGCGAGGAGCACCGGATGCCGACGATCTTCTGCATCGGCCGGAACTACGCGGCGCACGCCAAGGAGATGGGCGCGGCGCCCGCCGCGGACGCGGAGCCGGTGGTGTTCCTGAAGCCCGAGGGCGCGATCGTCCTCCCGCCCGGTCCCGTGCGGCTCCCCCCCGGCGCGGGCGAGGTCCACCACGAGGCGGAGCTCGTCGTGCGCGTCGGCGAGGACGGCGGCGCGAGCGCGGTCGCGCTGGGCCTCGACCTGACCGATCGCACGCGTCAGGCGGCGGCGAAGGCGCGGGGCGAGCCGTGGGCGGCCGCGAAGGGGTTCCGGGGCTCGGCGCCGCTCGGTCCGTTCGTCGCGGCGCCCGTCGCGCTCGACCGCCTCCGCTTCACGCTCCGGGTGAACGGCGAGGTCCGCCAGCGCGGCGACACCTCGCTCCTCCTCCACCCCGTCCCCGCCCTGCTCGCGGCCATCGACCGCTGGTTCGGGCTCCGGCCCGGCGATCTCGTCTTCACGGGCACGCCGGAGGGCGTCGGCCCGATCCGGCCCGGCGACGTGCTCGACCTCGAGCTCGACGGGGCGCCGGGCGCACGCGCGCGCTTCGTCGTGGACGGCACGCCGCCCGCCTGAGCCGCCGGCGGCCGTACGCTCGGGGGCGGCGGCGGGGCGCAGCGTGTGCCCGGGGGCGCGCCCCCGGACAGCGTCTCGTACGTCCTCGACGTGGGCGCGCCCGGCGTGGTCGTCCACCGCGAGAGCGGCCGCACCGAGACCCTGCGGCCCTCCTCCGAGCGGTGATCGGCGCGACGCGTCAGAGGTCCATGCCGTACTTGTCGAGCTTCCGCTGCAGGGTGAAGCGGCTGATCCCGAGCATCTCGGCGGCGCGCGTCTTGTTGCCCTGGGCGCGCTCGAGGGCCTTCGTGATCTCGCGACGCTCGACGGCCTCCACCAGCTCCAGGAGGTTTTGCACGCCGTCGTCGTCGCCCGGGACCTCGCTGCGGAGGCCGACGCCGCGGCGCACCTGGTCGCTCAGGACGTCCGTGAGGATCACGTCGTC
This sequence comes from uncultured Planctomycetota bacterium, assembly GCA_963752285.1. Taxonomy (GTDB): domain Bacteria; phylum Planctomycetota; class PLA2; order PLA2; family JAEUHO01; genus CAVVXN01. Next base: position 238,521 of record CAVVXN010000002.1, on the reverse strand, counting down.
GGAGAGCGAGAGCATCCGCTTCACCTCGTTCTCGAGCTCGCGGATGTTGCCCGGCCAGTCGTACGTCTGGAGGGCCTCGAGCACCGAGGGATCGAGGCGCCGGGGCCGCGGGTCCTTCGCGGCGTGGAGCTGGAGGAAGTGCGAGAGCAGCCGCGGGATGTCGTCCTTGCGGTCGCGCAGGGGAGGCAGGCGGATCGTCAGCACCTTCAGCCGGTAGTAGAGGTCCTCCCGGAACTCACCGGCGCGCACGAGCCGCTCGAGGTCCTTGTTGCTCGCGCTGATGATCCGGACGTCCACCTTCCGGACGCTCTTCCCTCCGACGGGCCGGATCTCGCCCTCCTGGAGGGCGCGCAGGAGGCGCTTCTGCATCTCCGGGCTCATGTCCCCGACCTCGTCGAGGAAGAGGGTGCCCTTGTCGGCCAGCTCGAAGAGGCCCTTCTTGTCGCGGTCGGCCCCCGTGAACGCGCCGCGCACGTGCCCGAACAGCTCGCTCTCGAGGAGCGTGTCGGGGAGGGCCGCGCAGTTCTCGGACAGGAACGGACGGCGCGCGCGCGGGCCGTTGCGGTGGATCGCGCGGGCGATGAGCTCCTTGCCCGTACCCGACTCGCCCACGATCAGCACGGGCTCCTCGGTCTGCACGATCTTGTCGAGCAGGCGGAGGACGTCCCGCATGGTCTTCGACTCTCCGACGATCTGCGGGTACGAGCGCTCGGGCTCCCCCACCGTGCGGAGCCGGTCGCGCGTCTCGTTGAGCTGGCGCTCCGTGCTCTCCACCCGGAGCTTCAGCCGGCGGTTCAGCACCTCGAGCTCCTCGAGATGTCGCTCGTTCTCGCCGTAGAGGCGGGCGCGCTCGATGGCCGCGCCCGCGAGGTCCATGAGGGACGTGAGGGTCTCGAGCTCCGCCATCCCGAAGGCGCCGCGCTGGAGGCGGTTGTCCACGTACACCGCGCCCACGATCCGACCGCGGACGTGGAAGGGAAGGGCCAGGACGCTTCGCGCGCGGATCGTGCTGACGGAGAGCGCGTCGGAGAACCGGTCGTCCTCGACCGCGTTCGCCGTGAGCACGGGCTCGCCCGTACGCATGACCGCACGGACGATCGAGGCCGAGAACGCTCCCTCCGGCGATCGGACGTCCTCCTGCTCGAAGTTCCGCGCCACGCGCGCCTCGGGCCGGTCGCCCTCCGAGGCGAGGACCAGGAAGCCGCGCTCTGCGCCGCTCACCTCGACCACGTGGTCCATGATGATCTCGAGCAGGCGGTCCAGGTGCAGCGTGCTGTTCAGCGCCTTCGCGATGCGGTGGAGGCGCTCGAGTCGGTCGGCGTCCACGAGCGCGTCGTCCCCGAGCTCGGAGTACTGCGTGCCGAGGCCCTCCTCGCGCGGCTTCTGCGACGGGGCGTCGGGCGGCGGCGCCTTCTCGAACCAGACGACGGCGCGGCCGACGCCGATTCGGTCGCCCGGCTTGAGCGCGGCGCGGTCCACCAGATGACCGTTCAGGCGCGTGCCGTTCTGGCTCCCGAGGTCCACCAGGAGGTACTGGTCGCCCTCGTGTCGCTCGATCTGGCAGTGGTGGCGAGACGCCCTGAGGTCGAGGATCGGGACGTCGCTCTCCTGGGCCCGCCCGAGCCTCAGGACGTCCTTGTCGAGGTCCAGGACCGTTCGGCGGAGGTTCTCGTCGACGATGAGGCGCGGCAAGGGGAAGTCTCGGGGGAAGGGACCATCTTACGGTGAACGACGGGACACCCGGCGCTCGCGGCACGTCCGCCGGACGCGGCCTCGTCTCACGCGGTCGCGCCGAGGTCCTCGACGTTCGGGGCCGCCTCGTCGAGGTCGAGCCCCGGCGTCGTCGCGCCCTCGTCGAAGAGGGCGCTGCGCTCCCTCAGCGTGAGTCGCATCCACCGCTCGCGCTCGGCGTCGGGCAGCGTCAGGAACCGTGCGAGTCGCCGGTACTCGACCGCGGAACGCGAAGTGGGGAACGCGCGCGTCACGGGCTCGCAGAGCAGGGGCGCGCGGACCAGGTTCGAGTCCACCTGGATCGGATCGAGGATGCGACCGCGGAACGCGTCCTCGAGCGCGTCCAGGATCTCGCCGGCGAGTCGCATGCGGCGGTCCACCTTGGTCGGCAGGAGCCAGACCTTGAGCTCGTGCTGCATCTTCTCCCGGAGCACGGTGAACGTGTTCGTGAGGTCGCTGATCGCCTTGATCGAGTAGGACTGCGTCTCGATCGGGACCACGACCTCCTGGCTCGCCACGAGCGCGTTGACGGTGATCCGGCTCAGGTTCGGCGGGCAGTCGAACAGGATCACGTGGTAGCGGTCGAAGAGCCCCTCGAGCTTCGTGTGCAGGATGTACTCGCGCATCATCATCTCGTGGATGCGCGTCTCCACGTTGCACAGCTTGATGTCGGCGGGGATCGCGTGGACGCCTTCGAGGCCCGTCTCGACGATCACGTCGGCCGCTTCCACCTCCTCGCGGAGCAGGAGGTCGGCGCTCGTCAGGTCGAGGGTGTCGGGGTCGAAACCGAAGGAGGAGGTCAGGTTGGCCTGCGCGTCGAGGTCGATCGCGAGCACCCGCCGCCCGAGGTCCGAGAGCGCCGCGGCCAGCGTGAAGACCGTGGTCGTCTTGCCGACGCCGCCCTTCTGGTTGACGACCGAGATGCGCCGGGGGATCGCCCGACCGCCGAGCTCCACGCAGCGCTCGGCGTCGGTGAAGCCGTACCGGGCGTCGCCCTTCTCGTCCTTGGTGATCTCGCCGAGGTAGCCCCGGCGCTCCCAGGTCGAGACCGTGTCCTCGGGGACGCCCGCGATGTCCGCGAGCTCGGCCAGCGTGAATCGTCGCGCCATCCCGGCTCCCACCGGCGCCGTCCGGCCTTCCCTCGAGGCGCCGCGCCGAATGTACAGGGCACGGACCCCGGGCGCGAGGCGCCCCGGACCGGCGCTCAGATCCGGACGCGACAGAGCATCTCCCGGGCCTCCCGGTGGACGCGCCCCACGCCGATCGACGCGAGACAGGGATGCCCGGGGACCGCGCAGCGTCGGAGGAAGCAGGGGCTGCAGGGCGTCGGCGAGACGAGGATCCGGCGGGGCGCGGCCCCCGCCGGCCCGCTCACCACGGGGTCGGTCGCGCCGAAGAGGGCGAGGACGGGAGCGCCCACGGCGGCCGCGAGGTGCATGGGCCCGGTGTCGTTCGTCACGACGAGCGAGGCGGCCTCGAGGAGCGCCGCCAGCACGGGGAGCTCCGGCGTCCGGCCGGCGGCGCGAAGCACCCCCGGCGCGAGACGCACGATCTCGTCCTCCGCGGACGCGCGCCGGTGCCCGATCGTCGCCACGTCGGCGCCGTCGTCGAGGAGGAGACGCGCGAGCCGCCCGAAGCGGTCGGCGGGCCAGCACTTGGCGGGGCCGTACGCCGCGCCGGGCTCGAGCAGCACGAGCGGGCGCCCCGGCCGGTGGCCGAGGGCCCCGAGCAGCTGGCGCGCCCGCTCGCGCGCGACCGTCGGGGGGCAGAGGACGGGGGCGCCGAGGGGCCCCGCGCCGAACGCGCGGCCCGGGAGCCCGAGCCACGCGCTCCGGTGGGCGCCGCGCCAGGCGCGCCAGCCCTCGACGGGGTGGGTCAGCAGCCACCGCTGGAGGGGCGCGCCGAACCCCACGCGGACGGGGACGCGCGCGAGGTAGGGCGCGAGGAGCGCCCGGGCGCCGCGCGGGAGCGCGAGCACGGCGTCCGCGCCGTCCTCGCGGTAGCGGCGGGCAGCGGCCCGGACGCCGCCCGGCCCACGCTCGTCGCCGATCTCGAGCACGGCGGCGACGCTCGGGAGCATCGCGGCGAGCCCGGCCTGGCCGGGTCGCGCCGCGGCGACGAGCGTCGTCTCGGGGAGCGCGCGCGACAGCGCCTCGAGCGCGGGCGCCGCCATCACGACGTCGCCGAGCCACGTCGGGAGCCGGACGACGAGCCGCGCGGGCGCCGCCGCGACCCGCCGGACCTCGGGGTCGGGCGGCGCGGGCCCGCCGCGCGGCGCGTCCGTGGCGAGGTCCGCGCGCACCGTGCCCTCCCCGGGCCCGTCCGCAGCCCGTCGGGCGCCAGCGTACCCGCGCCGGACCGACCGCGCCGGGGCGCGGGTTGCCCTCGATCGGCGACGGACGCAGAATCGCCGTGGTGGCGGCCCGGCCGCACCCGAGACGCGGGCCCCCACCGGGAAGAAGGAGGTCGTGTCCGATGCGCAACCCGCTGCCCCGCCTGGCCTCGCTGGCGATCCTCGTCGGGCTCGCCGTCCTGCTGCCGCTCTCGGCCTGCTCGAAGTCGGGCAGCGCCAGCAACAAGTCGCTGAGTCAACGCATCGCCGAGGGCGACTCTTCCGCGCTGGGGGCGCTCCGGGCGAAGGGCGCCGCGGCGATCCCGCAGCTGATCGAGCTGATGAAGGACCCCAATCCCGACGTCGTCGTCAACGCCGTGATGCTCGTCGGCATGCTCGGGGACGCGGGGAAGCCCGCCGTCCCGACGCTGATCCAGGCCATGAAGGTCCCCGGCGTCAAGGGACGGGCGATGGATGCGCTGGCCTCGCTTCGACGCGTGGCGACGCCCGACATGGTCACCGCCTTCGACTCCGGCGACGACGCCTTGAAGAAGCTGATCGTCGAGTCCTGGTCCCACGGCGTCGGCGGCGAGGCGAAGGACGCCGTGCCGGGGCTGACGAAGTACCTGTCTACGAGCGACAGCGACGCGCGCGTGTGGGCCGCCATGGCCCTGGCCAACATCGGGAGCGCCGCGAAGTCCGCGCTGCCCGCCCTCCACGCCGCGGCCGAGGCGGCGCCCGAGAAGGACAAGCGCATGTTCGCGGGCGTGATCAAGCGGATCGAGGACTCCGACAAGCCGGGCATGTACAGCGAGCACCGCTGACGCCGGACGCGCGCCCCTCGTCCGCCGGGCGATGCGGACGGCTCGTCGTCACGCTCGTGGCCCTCGCGCTCGCCGGCTGCGGGCGCGGGGAACCGAGACCGCTTCGCGAGCGCGTCGCGGAGGGCGACGTCCCGACGCTCGAGCGGCTCCGCGAACGCGGCCAGGACGCTCTCGCCGAGGTCGAGACCCTGCTCCAGGACGACGACCCGCGCGTCGTCCGAAACGCCGTGACCCTCGTCGAGCTGCTCCACGCGGACGCCGGCCCCGCCGTCCCGCGCCTCGTCGGACTCCTCGCCGTGCCCGAGGTCGAGCGCGCCGCCGCGAACGCGCTCCGGGCGCTCGAGCCGGACGACGTGCCCGCGATGCTCGACGCTTTCCGGCGGGGCGACGCCGCGACGCGGAAACGGCTCGTCCGGGTGTGGTCCACCGGCCTCCCGCCGGAGGCGGCGGACGCGGTGCCCGGCCTGACGGCGCTGCTCGAAAGCGACGACCGCGAGACGAAGGTCTGGGCGGCGATGGCCCTCGCGAACGTCGGCGGGGCCTCGAAGCCCGCGCTCGAGGCGCTCCGGGCCGCCGCCGAGGCCGTGGACGGTGCCGACCGCCGGACGATCGAGGGCGCGATCCGCCGCATCGGCGCCCGGTAGCGCGCGACGCGGGGCGAGGCCTCCTAGCTCTCCGTCTCGCTGGCCGCGCCGCGGTGGATCACGTGCGAGACGAGCCGCAAGTCCTCGCAGAGGTCGCGGAACGCGTCCGGCAGGAGCGCCTGCTCGGCGTCCGAGAGCGCGCAGGTGGGCTCGGTGTGTACCTCGACCATCACGCCGTCCGCCCCCGCCGCGCACGCGGCCCGCGCCATCGGGGCGACGTACCGCGCCTTGCCCGTCGCGTGGCTCGGGTCCACGACGATCGGGAGGTGCGACCGCGCCCGGACCGCGGGGACGGCCGCGAGGTCGAGGAGGTTCCGCGTCGCCGTGTCGAATCCGCGCACGCCGCGCTCGCAGAGGACCACGTTCGGGTTGCCCTGCGCCAGGACGTACTCGGCCGCGAGCAGCCAGTCCGAGACGGTCGCCGAGCGACCGCGCTTGAGGAGCACGGGGTGGCCCGCCTGCCCGACCTCGACGAGCAGGTCGAAGTTGCTCATGTTGCGCGTGCCGATCTGGACCATGTCGGCGTTCGAGACGACGGCCTCGACGTGCCGCGGGTCGAGCACCTCCGTCACGGTCGGGAGGCCGGTCTCCAGGCTCACCTCGCGCAGGATCTTGAGGCCGTCGAGCCCGAGACCTCGGAACGAGTAGGGACTCGTCCTCGGCTTCCAGGCGCCGCCCCGGAGCAGGTTCGCGCCGGCGTCCTTCACCGCGAAGGCGATCGCGCGGAACGTCTCGAGGTCCTCCACCGCGCAGGGCCCGGCGATGACCACGAAGCCGCCGCCCCCGATCCGGACGTCCCCCACCGTCACGACCGTGGGCTCTCTCTGGTGCTCCAGGCCGGCCAGCGTGTAGGGCGCCGCAAGGGGCACGATCTGGCGCACGCCCGGGTAGACGTGGAGCGGCACCTCGCGCAGGCGGTCCAGGTCGCCGTGGACGGTGAGGATCCAGCAACCGTGGTCGCGAGACGCCTCCGCGCGACACCCGTTCGCCTCGAGCGTGGCGATCAGGCGACGCCGCTCGGCGTCGGTGGCGGACGGGGAGAAGACGACGAGCATCGCGCGCGGATTCTATGCCGTTCGACCCTCGGCGGGCGGGAATGGACCAGGGTGCGCGGCAAATCACGGGCCTCGACCGGCGTACCGGTCCGCCGCGGTGGACCCCGCCGAAGCCCGCGCCCGCGCGGCGGATCGCGGCGCCCGGCTTCGCCGACCCGGGTCCGTCCCGCTACCCTCTCCGCATGGACGAGGCCCGCGGGGTCCTGATCGCCGGCAACTGGAAGATGAACGGCCTCCGCGCCGACGCGCGGCGGTGGGCCGAGGCCGCGCTGGAGGCGGCCCGAACCTCGACGAGCGAGGTCGCCCTGTTCCCGCCCTATCCGTGGCTCGACGAGGTCGCGCGGGTGGTCGGCGCACCGGACGGCCCGGTGGCGGTGGGCGGTCAGGCGTGCGCTCCCGAACCGTTCGGCGCCTACACCGGGCAGGTCGCGGCGGCGATGCTGACCGGGGTCGGCTGTCGCTACGTCCTCTGTGGGCACAGCGAGCGGCGCCACGGCCTCGGCGAGACCGACGCGGTGGTGGCGGCGGGTCTCCTCCAGGCGCTCGAAGCCGGGCTCGTCCCCGTGCTCTGCGTCGGCGAGACCCTCCCGGAGCGCCGCGCGGGCCGCGCCCGGGAGGTGGTCCTCCGGCAGGTGGACGCGGGACTCGACGCACTCCCGGGGCCCGACGCCCCCCTGGTCCTCGCCTACGAGCCGGTCTGGGCCATCGGGACGGGCCTCACGGCCAGCCCCGAGGAGGCCCAGGAGGTCCACGCCTGGATCCGCGCCGAGGTCCGGTCGAGGGACGCGTCCCGCGCCCGAAGCCTCAGAATCCTCTACGGTGGGAGCGTGAAACCCGGCAACATAGGCCGCTTGCTCGCCGCCGAGGACGTGGACGGGGCCCTCGTGGGAGGGGCATCCCTGGACCCCGACGCGTTCCAGCGGCTCGTCCGCGCCACGGCCTCGGAGGCGTAGTCTCCGGCTCCCAGCGGGTGGCCCCCCCACCCCGAGATCGAGGAACCCGACGTGCATCTCGACCCCGCCCCGATCGTCGCCTCGCTCATGGGCCTCTTCCAGACGCTCGTCTTCACCTGCTTCGTCATCTCGTCCGTGCTGCTGACGGTCGTCATCCTCCTCCAGGAGGGCAAGGGCGGCGGGCTCGGCGGCGCGTTCGGCGGCGCGGGCGCGGACACGTTCGGCGTGAAGGCCGGGACCGTGAACCGCTTCACCGCGTACCTCGCGGGCGCATTCCTCGGCTCCGCGCTGCTCTACGCCGGGCTCGTCTCCGCGGGCGAGACGTCGTCGATGAAGGCCGTCGAGAACGTGACGCCGTCGGGCGTGACGCCGTCGTCCGCGCCCTTCCCGGGCACCGGGCCGAACCCCGGCGAAGCGTTGCCCCCGGGCGGCGAGGCGCCGGGCGACGGCGGAACGACGCCCACGACGCCGGGCGCGACGCCCCCCTCGGGCGCACAGCCGTCCGGCGGAGCCACGCCGTCCGGCGGCGCCACGCCGTCCGGCGGCGCCACGCCGCCCGGTGCAGGCACGCCGCCCGCGGGGGACGCGCCCCCCTCCGGCCCCGCGCCCGAGGCGCCCGCACCCGTACCGCCCGCTCCGGGAGACGGCAGGGGGAGCTGACGCCCGGGTGGGTCCCCTCTCGTCCATGACCGGATCGGGCCGCGCCGTCCTCGACCGCGCGAGCGGTCGCTACGAGGCGGAGGCACGGTCGGTGAACCACCGTTTCCTAAAGACCTCGCTGCGCACGGCGGGCCCGCTCGGGAGCCTCGACGCGCCCCTCGAGGAGGCCGTCCGCCGGCACGTCTCGCGCGGACACGTGACGCTCTTCGTGCGCTTCACCCCCGTCGCCGCGGGGGCCGGCGAGAGCGTGAGCGAGGTCGCGTTCATCGCGACGGCGGCCCGCCTCGCGGACCTCGCGCGGACGACCGGGCTCGCGCCGCCTTCCGTCGGCGACGTGCTCCGCGTGCCGGGGGTGCTCGCCGACGCCTCCGACCCGGCCGGAGGCGAGACGCACGCGGCGGAGGCGGCCGAGGCCGCCGGCGCCGCCCTCACCGCGCTCGTGGAGGCGCGGCGGCGCGAGGGACGAGAGCTCGGCCTGGAGATCGAGCGACTGCTCGCCGCGGTCGAGACGGCCCTCTCGTCCGTGAAGGCCGAGGCGACCGAGGCGCCGCGGCGCACCCGGGAGCGTCTCGAGGCCCGGATGGCCGAGCTCCTCCAGGGCACGGGGGCGTCTCCCGACGAGGCCGTGATGGCCCGCGAGGCGGCGATCCTCGCGGACCGCGCGGACGTCCGCGAGGAGATCACGCGCCTCGAGGCCCATCTCGCGCACGCCCGCGAGGTCCTAGGGAAGGGCGGCGCCGTCGGGCGCACGCTCGACTTCCTCGTCCAGGAGATCCACCGCGAGACGAACACGATCGGGAGCAAGACGAACGAGATCGCGCTCTCGCGCGTCGTGGTCGAGATGAAGTCCGACGTGGAGCGCCTGCGCGAGCAGGTGCAGAACCTCGAGTGACGTCGGCCCCCTCCTCCCCCCGCACGGCGCGCGGGCGCCTCGTCGTCCTGTCGGGCCCGAGCGGCTCGGGCAAGACGACCGTGGCCCGCGCGCTGCTCGAGGACCCGGGCTTCGCCCGCGCACGGACCGCCACGACGCGTCCCCCGCGCGGCGACGAGAGGCCGGGGGAGGCGTACGACTTCCTGACGGAGGACGAGTTCGAGGCGGGCGTCCGCGCGGGGCGTTTCCTCGAGCACGCGCGCGTCTACGGCCACCGGTACGGGACGCCGCGGCAGAACCTGGAGCCGATCCTCGCGTCCGGGAGGAACGGCCTCCTCGTGGTGGACGTGCAGGGCGCCCGGACGCTCAAGGACCTCGGGGTGGACGCGACGTACGTCTTCGTGACGGCGCCCGACCCCGAGGAGATGCTGCGCCGCCTCACGGCGCGCGGCGAGGACGACGAGGCCGCGGTCCGCCGTCGGGTGGCCGAGGCCGAGCGGGAGGCCGAGGCGGCCTCCTGGTTCGATCTGGTGGTGGTGAACGACGACCTGGACGCCGCCGTGCGGCGGTTGGTCGCGGGGGCGGGCCTCGCCTGGTCGCCCGGCCGCGGCGAGGAGTGATTCGACGCCATGGAGGAGAAGATCCGCATCATCGACGAGCTGGAGGCGAAGGTCGGCGGACGATTCCAGCTGACCACGCTGCTCCAGAAGCGCATCCGCGAGCTGGTGGCGGGCGCGCCGCGGCTCGTGGACATCCGCTCGGACAACCCGATCGACATCGCGATCGAGGAGGTCCGCGCCGGCAAGATCGAGCTCGTCCCCGAGGACGCCGAGTAGGCCCGGGTTCGCCATGAGCCACCTCGTCCTCGGCGTGACGGGCAGCATCGCCGCGTACAAGGCCGTGGACCTGGCGTCGAAGTGCGTCCAGGCGGGGCACGAGGTGGACGTCGTGATGACGCGGGCCGCGCTCCGCTTCGTGCGCCCGCTGTCGTTCTCGGCGCTCACGCACCGGCGGGTGTTCACGGACCGGACGTGGGGCACGGGGTCCACGCCCCAGGACCACCTGCGCGTGACGGAGGACGCCGACCTCCTCGTGGTCGCGCCGTGCACGGCGAACGTGCTCGCCCGCATCGCGCACGGCCTGTCCGGGAGCGTGCTCACGGCGACGGTCCTCGGGGCGAAGTGCCCGGTGCTCCTGGCGCCCGCGATGAACGTCCGCATGTGGGAGAACCCGCGGACGAGACGAAACGTCCGCGTGCTGGAGGAGGACGGGGTCCACCTCGTCGGCCCCGCGTCGGGGTGGCTGAGCGAAGGCGAGGTCGGCCCCGGCCGGATGAGCGAACCGGGGGCGATCCTGGAGGCGATGAACCCCCTCCTCTGACCCATTCGTCATACGGAGCCAGAGCAATTCGTCCGAATCAGCGCCGGGGGCGGGTCCGGAGAGGCGGTCGGGTCTTCGGCGGGTCGCGCGCGCGGGCCCCCGGGGGGTTCGCGGTTCGTTCGCCTACCGAACGGCGCGCTTCTGCCCGATCCAACTAGGCGCATGGGCCGCTCGTCCGCTGCCTCCCGCTCCCGGACCGTCCCGGCGGAGGCCGTGGCAGACGAGCCCGTCGGGCTCGAGGTCCTCGGGGTGGCCCTCGCGCTCCTCGGCGTGGTCCTCTCCGCGGCCCTCGCGAGCCTGGGTCCCCTCCCCTCCGAGGGCGGAGTGGGGAACCTGGCCGGGACCCTCGGCCACGGGGTCGCGTCCGCGCTCGCGCGCGCGGTCGGGATCGGGGCGTGGGTCTTCCCGCTGTCGGCCCTCGGCTTCGGGGTGCCGCTCGTCCGGGGCCGGCGGCCCCGTCGCTTCGGACTCCGCCTCGCCCTGACCCTCCCCCTGGCGGCCCTCGTCGGCGGCGCCGCCGGACTCCTCCTGGTGCACGCCTCGTTCCCCGGCCTCGCGCGCTCGGGCCCGGCGGGCTACGTCGGCGTGGCCCTCGCCTCGGCCCTCTACCGGTCGCTCGGGCACGCCGCGGGTCTCGTCGCGCTCGTCGCCGCGCTCGGCACGCTCCGTCTCGTCTCCGACGTCTCGGTGGGGCGCACGTACGGACGGGTCCGCGCGCTCCTCGAGTCGGCGGCCCTGGCCCGCGAGGAGCGCGCGACCGCGCTTGCGGAGGCGGAGGACGAGGTGGCGCAGGCAAAGGGCGAGGACGAGCCCGCTGCGGCCGCCCCGGCGCCGGTCGCCCCCCTCCCGACGGCCGAGCCGGCCGACGCCGCGACCCCGGCGCGCCCCGCGGTCCCGCGCGCGCCGGCGCCCCGCGCGCGGCCGCGCCGGTCGAAGGCCTCGCCCCGCCGCACCTCGGGCGAGTACGAGTTCCCCCCCACGAACCTCCTCGACGTGGGCGAGGTCCACGACGCGGAGCAGGTGAAGGAGGAGGTCGAGGTCAACGGCAAGGTCCTCGGCCAGGCCCTCGCCTCGTTCGGCGTCGAGGCCCGCGTCGTCTCGAGCCAGCGCGGGCCGGTGATCACCTTCTACGAGCTCGCGATCGGCTCGGGCGTGCGCCTGAATCGCGTGACGGCGCTCGCCGACGACCTCGCGATCGCGTTGAAGGCGCCGAGCGTGCGCATCGTCGCGCCGATCCCCGGCCGCAACACGGTCGGCGTGGAGGTTCCGAACCTCACGCGCGAGACCGTGTGCTTCCGCGACCTCGTCGAGGAGGCCGCCCCGCTGGCGGAGCGCCGGTCGCTCCCGATCTTCCTCGGTCGCGACACCGCGGGCCGACCCCTGGTCGAGGACCTCTCGACGATGCCCCACATCCTGATCGCGGGAGCGACCGGGTCGGGCAAGAGCGTCTGCATCAACTCGATCCTGCTCTCGTTCCTGTACACGCGGACGCCCGACGAGCTGAGCCTGATCCTGATCGACCCGAAGCAGGTCGAGCTCTCGTTCTTCGAGGGCATCCCCCACCTCATCACGCCCGTCGTGACCGACATGAAGCGCGCGGCGAAGATCCTCGAGTGGGCGGTGGACCGCATGGAGGAGCGCTACGGCCTGCTCCTCGCCGCCGGCGTGCGCAACATCGCCGGCTACAACGCCCTGCCCGCCGAGAAGATCGCGCAGGCCCGCGAACGCGCGGGACTGTCCGAGGAGGAGGCGCCGGAACAGCTCGCGCAGGTGGTGATCGTCGTGGACGAGCTCGCCGATCTGATGATGACGAGCGGCAAGGACGTGGAGCTCGCCATCACGCGGCTCGCGCAGAAGAGCCGCGCCGTCGGGATCCACATCATCCTCGCCACGCAACGCCCCTCGACGAACGTCATCACGGGCCTCATCAAGGCCAACATGCCCACGCGCATCGCGTTCTGCGTCTCGAGCAAGATCGACAGCCGCGTGATCCTCGACGCGAACGGCGCGGACAAGCTCCTCGGCATGGGCGACATGCTCTTCATGCACCCGCGGAGCCTGCACCTCCGCCGCGCCCAGGGAACGCTCGTCACGGACGCGGAGGTCCGGCACGTCGTGGACTGGCTGAAGGAGCACGTCCCGCCGCCCGAGTACCAGGACCTCCTCCAGGCCAAGCGCGAGGGCCTCGGCGACCCGCTCGAGGAGGACGACCTCTACGACGACGCCGTGCGCGCGGTCCTGTCCACGCGGCTCGGCAGCGCGAGCATGCTCCAGCGGCGCATGGGCATCGGCTACACGCGCGCGTCCCGCCTGATCGACATGATGTGCGACCGCGGCGTGGTGGGCCCGCACGTGGGCAGCAAGGCGCGCGAGGTGCTCGTCGAGCTCGACGCCTGGGAGGCACAGCGCGCCGCCGAGCGCGGCGAGGGGCCGCGCCCCTCGCACACGTTCGGCGAGGGCGAGGACGTCGAGGTGGTGGACGAGTCGTGGGAGTGAGGCCGCGCCGGGCGCTTCGCGGCCGCGGACCTCGTCGCCCCGAGCCCAAAACGGCCCCCTCGGCGCCCCGGGGGACCGCGCGCGGGCCGCGCGCCGGGAGGTGACGTCGTGGACACCGCTCCGCCCGAACCTGGGACGCTCGTTGTAGGATCCCCGCCGATGTCCCTGACCCCGCGCCGCTGGACCGCGCTCCTGGTCCCCGCGTTGCTGGTGGTCCTCCTCGGCCTGCAGATCGCGCTCGGGATCCGGGGGTTCGACCGCCCGCACCTCGGGACGCTCGGCCTCCTCGAGGCGCCGGGCACCCTGCTCGGCTGGGGCGGGGTGCTCGTGCTCCTCGTGCTCTTCGGCTGGCTGCTCCTCGGGTACTGGGGGCGTGACCCGTTCGGGCTCTCGGGACCCGGGGGGATCGGCGTCCGCCTCGTCTTCTGCGTCGTGCTCGGCGTCGCGACGGCGGGTCTCCTCGCCCTGGTCGGCGGGGCCACGGTGGGCGGACTCTGGGGCGCGCGTCTCGCCGAGCTCCTCCAGACGCTCGGGAGCGTGCTCGCCGCGCTGCTGCTCCTCGCCATGGCAGCGGCGGCCGGCATGCTCGCGATCGCGCCGTTCTTCTCCCGGATCCCCGCCGCGCGGCCGCCCACCGAGTCCGGGTCGGTCCTGCGCCTCGAGCCCCCGCCGGGACTCTTCGACGGCACGCGCTCCCGCGGTCCGAAGCCGCTCTACCCCGTCCGCCGCTACGACGAGGCCGGGAACGAGCTCCCGATGGAGATCGAGGGGCGCGACGTCGGTCCGATCCGGTATCGCGAGAGCGACGCGCCCGTCGGCGTCGCGGAGCCGCCGCCGCCCGAGCCCACCCCGGTCCCCCCGGCGAGCGAGCTCCATCCCGGGGTCCGATTCGCCGAGCCGGAGGAGGGCGAGGAGCCCCCGGCCGAGGACGGGCCGCCGGCCGAGCCGTCGCCCGCGGCGCCTGCGCGCCCGCAACGTCTTCGCCCGGGCGTGCGGTACGCGGACGAGCCGCCGCCCCCCGCCGAGGCCGAATCGGACGAACCGGCGTCGCGCGGCCGCCCGGAGATGCCGCTTCCCGCAGGCGTTCGCTATCGCGACGAGGACGCGATCGAGGACCCGGAGGAGGACGCCCGAGCGACCGCCACGGAGCCCGGGCCGCCCGGGCCCGCGCCTTCCGAGGCCCCGTCCGCGCCTAAGGGTCCGGCGCCCCCCGGGGACCCCGTGGACCCCGAGGCCGCGCTCGTGGCGCTCGCCGACGCGCTCCCCGCCGACGCGGAGCCCGAGGAGGACGACGAGGCGCGCGCGCTCGCCGAGGCCGACGCCGAAGCGCTCGCGCTCCTCGAGGAGACCGCGCCGTTCGAGACCGCCGCGATCTCGGACGAGGAGTCGATGGCGCTCTACCGCCAGAAGCTCGAAGGCTCCGGCTTCTTCGACGAGCCGGCGGCCTCGGTCCCGGTGGCGCCCGACGCCGTCGCGCCCCCGCTGGGGAAGGAGGCGAGACCCGCCCGGAAGGGAAAGCGACGGAAGACGAGGCCCGCCGAGGCCGCGCCGGCCTCCGGCGACACGAAGCGGTCCGGCCCGGGCGGGAAGGCCAAGAAGACGCGGCGTACCGCCCGGGCCGCCCCCGCGGAGACGGCCCCGACGAAGGCGGGCGCGAAGGCCCGCGGCGGGACCCGCGCGGCGGCCACCGACGGGAAGGCCCGTCCCGCGAAGGCGAAGAAGTCGCGGCGAACGGCCGGCGCGGACGCGGACGCCCCCGCGCGCCCCGAGGCGAAGGCCCCGGCCCAGGCCCCGGCGAAGCGGCACGCGCCGCCGAGGTCCCCGGGTCGGGACGACGCGGGGCGCGAGCACGACGCCGCGCCCCGCCGGAAGGGCGCGGCCCTCCCGCAGGACGACCTGTCGGCGAAGGCGGTGGAGGTGGCGTTCGAGCGGGGCGCCGCCTCCTCGGTGCTCCTCTCCCGGAAGCTCGGCATCGGGTACGCGCGCGCGAGGGCCCTGATGGAGAGCCTCGTGAAGGCTGGGGTCCTCGGCGAGATGACCCCCAGCGGCGCCCGTCCGCTCCTCGTTTCGCGCGAGGAGTGGGACGCGCGCGGTTGACCGACCCGGGCCGCACCGGACCCTTGGTGGGCCGATGAACACCCCGGACGGCCCCGCCCCCCCCGCCCGCTCCGCGCCCCCGCGCGGGCGCGTCGCGTTGATATCGCTCGGCTGCGCGAAAAACCTCGCGGACAGCGAGGGGCTCGTCTCGCGCCTCGAGTCGGCGGGGTTCGCGCTCGCCGAGACGATGGACGAGGCCGACCTCGCGCTCGTGAACACGTGCGGCTTCATCGACCCCGCGCGGCGCGAGAGCGTCGAGACGATCGCTCGGGTCGCGCGGCACAAGGAGTACGGTCGCCTCCGCGGGCTCATCGTGTCGGGGTGCCTCGTCCAGCGCGACGGCGCGGCGCTCGAGAAGAGCCTGCCCGAGGTCGATCGCTGGCTCCCCTTCCGCGACTACCCCGAGATCGTGGACGCGGCGACCTCGCTGATGGGCCTCGAGCCGATCGCGCTCGCGCCGCCGCGGCGCGTGTTGCTGACGCCGTCCACCGCGTACGCGTACCTGAAGATCAGCGAGGGATGCGACCAACGATGCGCATTCTGCGCGATCCCCTCGTTCCGCGGGCGACTCGCGAGCCGGACGATCGAGGAGAACGTCGAGGACGCCACGCGCCTCGCCGAGCTCGGCGTCTCGGAGGTCTGCGTCGTTTCCCAAGACACGACGGCGTACGGCCGCGACCGCTACGGCCGTCCGCGCCTCGTCGATCTCGTGCGGGCCCTCACGAAGATCGACGGGCCGAGGTGGTGGCGGCTCCTCTACCTCTACCCGTCGATCCTCCGCGACGACGTGATCGACGAGATCGCCTCGAACGAGCGCGTCGTCGAGTACGTGGACCTGCCCCTGCAGCACATGAGCACGCCGGTGCTGAGGCGCATGCGCCGCGGCATCACCGCCGAGCGCCAACGGGCGCTCCTCGAGCGAATCCGCGACCGCGTGCCGGACGTGGCGGTCCGGACGACCCTGATCACCGGCTTCCCCGGCGAGACCGACGCCGACCACGACGAGAACCTCCGCGCCGTGTCCGAGGGCCTCTTCGACCGCCTCGGGGTGTTCTGCTTCAGCCGCGAGCGGGGGACGCCCTCCTTCACGATGGACGACCCCGTGCCCGAGGCCGTGGCCGAGGCACGCCGCGCGGAGCTGATGGAGGCGCAGCAGGCCGTGCACTTCGCCTCGAACGCCAGCCGGGTCGGACGGACGATCGAGGTCCTGGTCGAGGAGGTCGATCCAGTCCGCGGGGTCGCGATCGGGCGGAGCCGCTGGGACGCGCCCGACGTGGACGGCACGGTCGAGATCGCGGACGGGGGGGCGCGGCGCGTCGGCGAGATCCTGCCGGTGCGGGTGACGAAGAGCGCGGGGTACGACCTGGTGGGGACGCTCGCGACGGGTGGCCCCGTGGCGGGGCTCGCGCGGTAGCATCGGCGCCATGGGCTGGGCGAACCGGATCACCCTGCTCCGGGCGGTGCTGACCTTCGCGCTGTGGACGATCCTGGCCCTCGCCGCGCCGGACCCGACACGCGCCACGTGGTACTGGGCCTTCGGCCTCTTCGCCCTGACCGCCGCGACGGACGCGGTAGACGGGATCGTCGCCCGCCACTTCGGCGAGGTGAGCGTGTTCGGGCGGATCGCCGACCCGCTCGTGGACAAGCTGCTCGTGCTCGGGACGATGATCGTGCTCCTGGGCGTGGACGGGGTTCCGGCGGTCTTGCCGGCGTGGGCGGTCGCGCTGATCCTCGCGCGCGAGCTGCTCGTGACCGCGCTCCGAGGCGCGGTCGAGGGCCTCGGCACCTCGTTCCAGGCCCTGCCCCTCGGCAAGGCCAAGATGCTCCTCCAGGTGTTCGCGGTCGGCGGCGTGCTGCTGTACGAGGCCGGCTTCTCGCTCGCACGATGGGCCGTGCCCGTGCTCGATCGACTGCCCGGCGGACCCACGACGTGGAGCCTCGCGCACGCGCTCGTGTGGGGGGCGACGATCCTGACCGTGGTCTCCGGCGTCGACTACGCGTTCCGGGCCGCGCGGCTCCTCGCCGATGCCTGAGGCGCGCCCGCTCTCGGCAACCGCGCGTCTCCTCCTCGCCGCGCTCGGCGCGGGCTATGCGCCGGGGATGCCCGGCACGGCGGGCTCGATCGTGACCGCGGCGGCCGTGGTCCTCCTGGACCGCGCGGGCCTCGGCCTCCCGGGCGCGATCGCGCTGGTCGTCCTCGGCTCCGCCGTGACGCTCGTCTGGGGCGGGCGCGCGCTGCGGCCCGACGGCCGCGGCGACCCGGGGTGGGTCGTTTCCGACGAGGTCGCGGGGCAGGCGATCGCGTCGGGCGTCGCGGTGGCCGTGCACGGCGGCCTCGTCGCGGCCGCCGCGGCCCTCGTTCTCTTCCGCGTCCTCGACATCATGAAGCCCGGGCCCATCGCCCGGCTCGAACGGCTCCCCGGCGGCGTCGGCGTGCTCGCCGACGACCTCGCCGCGGGGTGCGTCGCGGGCGCGGTGGTCCTCGGTCTCTCGTGGGCCGGCCTCTTCGCCCGCTGAAGGGGCCCCGAACCTCGGCCGGCCTATACTCCCCGCTCGCACCCTCGTTCGTGCGTCCGGGGCGCCGGGAAGGAGCGGGTCATGGCGGATCAGAGACGGCCGCGCCGCGAACGCGGTCCCGAGCGACGGCGGGAGGGAGCCGGGCGCGGACGAGGCGAGGAGCCCGCGCCGGTGCGCCCGGTCGTGCCGCCCGTGGTCCCGCCGGCGAAGGCACCCCTGCGTCCGCCCGTGCGTCCGCCCGTCGTGCCCCCGGCGGCGACGCCGGTCAGGCCCGCCATGCCGCCTCCGGTCGTGCCCGCCGTGGCGCCGGTCACGCCCCCGGTCGCGCCGGTCGTGGCGTCGCCGGCGCGTGCGCCCGTCCCGCCCGCCGCGCCCCGCGGCGGCGCCGGACGGGGCGCCCGCCGCGGCGACGACATGGCCGAGGTCGAGGTCGGACGCACCGGCCGGAGCGGACGCGCGACCGGGCGTTCGACGCGCGCCGCCTCGGGGGGCGGGATGACGATCGCCCTCAAGGTCGGGCTCGTCTCCGCCGTACTGACGTTCGCCGTGGTCGCGGCCGCCGTGCTCCTGACGGGCAAGAAGGCCGGCTCCGTGGACATCGACCGCGCGGGCGCGAGCGCCGCGCAGAGCCTCGGGCTCGTGCCCGCGTCGTTCTGGACGGGAGAGACCGCCGCGAAGGGAGAGGACCCCGTCGAGCAGACCCAGAAGATCGTCGAGGATCTCTTCGGCGACGCCGGCAAGACCTTCTGGAATCGCCACGCCGACGCGGTGAAGCAGGACTTCCCCGCCGGCATGGACGAGGAGGAGCGGCGGGAGCTCAAGGAGGCGAAGGCGCGCTGGAACCAGGCGGTCGAGAAGTGGAAGAAGGCCGTGTCGTCGGGCACGGGCACGTCGCGGGCGGACGCGAACCAGCGCATCGCCGCCCTCCGTTCGCTCGCGGCCGCGCTCGACGGCGACGTGCGGGTGCTCGGCGCGTGGATCACGGAGGGCCAGGGCGCGGACGCGCAGGAGATCGCCTCGTTCCCGTCGGGGGACGGGCTCCGGTACGACCACAGCCTGGCCGCGACACAGACGCACACGACCGGGAAGGTCCGGGGTTCGGACATGCGGATGTGGGACGCCGAGATCTACGGCGCCGACGTCCGCGGCGCGCCCCGCGACCACCCCATGCGCGCGTACGTCGCCCTGTGGGCCGGCTCCGGCGGGGACGACGCCGGAAACGGGATCGGGCTCGCGATGCTGCTCATCGGCCCGCTCTTCGTAGGCGGCCTCGCGTTCGCCGTCGCGAACGCGCACACGGCGAGCGTGCGCGAGCTGGCGCGCGAGGTCGACCGCCTGGGCACGCGCGGCGACCCGTCGCGGACGCTCCGCGCGCGCGGCGCGGAGGCGGGCGCGGTGGCCCGCGCGGTCGAGCGAATGGTCTCGAACCTCGAGTTCCGCAGTCAGCACGGCGACCAGGACCTGCCGGAGATCGTGGACCGCGAACAGAAGGTCGCGGAAGAGATCCACGGCGCGCTGATGAGCAAGAACCCGCCGCGGCTCTCCGACTACGAGGTCGAGACGCTCTTCAAGCCCGGCTTCGAGATCGGTGGGGACCACTTCGAGTACTTCCGCATCGACGACCACCACGTCGGCGTGATCCTCCTCGACACGAACGTGCGGGGCCTGACCGCGGCGCTCGTGATGGCGAGCGCGCGGTCGTACGTGCGGGCCGCGGCCCCCGGGGTCGCCTCCCCGGCCGAGGTGCTCCGTCAGGTCAACAAGAACCTGGCGGGCGAGCTGCCGCCCGGCCGCCACGTCACGGCGGTCTACGTCGTGATCGACACGAACGCGGGCAAGGCGACCATCGCGAGCGCGGGCCACCTCCCGCTGCTCGTCTACCGCCACGCGAGCGGGAAGGTCGCGAAGGTGAACCCCGAGGGCATCGCCCTCGGGCTCGACGTGGGTCCCGTGTTCGACCGCGCCCTGGAGGAGGGCGACCTGCCCGTGAACGTGGGCGACCGGATCGTGCTCTACACGGACGGCGCGCTCAAGGTGCAGAGCAGCGACGGCCAGGAGTTCGGCGAGCCGCGCTTCTATCAGGCGGTGGCCCGCGAGGCGCCCAAGAACTCGCAGGCCTTCGTGAACTTCGTCGGCAGCGCGATCGACCAGTTCCACCTCGACGCGCCACAGAACGACGACATCACGATCTCGACGGTGAAGCGTCTCCGCTGATGGCGGCGAACGACACGCCGCTCACGATCGCGGCCTTCCAGGCCGCGATCGAGCGCCTCTACGGACCGCGCGACCGCGCGCGCGGCGCGGACGCGACGTTCGTGTGGTTCGTCGAAGAGGTCGGCGAGCTCGCTCGCGCGCTCAAGCGCGGCGAGCGGGCGAACCTCGAGGAAGAGGTCTCCGACGTCCTCGCGTGGCTCGCGACGCTCGCCTCGCTCGCCGGCGTGGACCTCGCGGGCGCCGCCGCCCGCTATCGGGACGGGTGCCCCCGCTGCGACCACACGCCGTGCGCCTGTCCCCACCGCCCGGCCCGGGCCGGGTAGGAGGGCCGGGCCATCAGGGCCTTTAGGCCCACTTCGCGTGCACACCTTGCGAGTGGCCATACTGTGCGAGTCGAGGTATGCTCCGGGCGGTTCGAGGACGGTCCTACCCGGGGCCTCTCCCTTTGGCTTCCCCCTTTGGGCTACGGATCCTCGACCGCGGGACGAACGGGTGACCGGCCCCTCGCGACTCGAAGCGCGAGGGGCCGCGTTCTTTTCCGGCTCGCCCCTGCCCACTTCACCCGGAGTCCGGCCGGCCGGGCCCCCGCGCGATGACAGGGCAGAGACAGCGTCGGGGTCTTCTTTTCCCTCCCCCCGGCCGATGGACCGCGGTACCCGGGGGGCAGTGCGCCCGGGTGGCCAGGGGGTCTTCAGGGCCCCCCGGTCGCGAGGGGTCGGAGGGAGGGCGGCGCCGGCCGCCGGGAGGGCTCGATCTGATGCGACGGCACCTTCGTCTCGTGCCCCGGCTCGGTCCCGTGGCCTGGGCCTCGATGGCCCTCGTCCTCCTCGGGGCCTGCCGGACCACGCCGCTCGACAACATCTGGCCGGGCTGCGCCCCCTGCGCCACGGCGCCCGCGACGGGTCCCGTCGTGGCGACGGCGCCGGCACGCGTCGTCCAGCCGGTGGGGCGCGTCCCCGCGCGGGTCGAGGTGGACGAGCGCGTGTCGCCCGCCGTGGACTGCAACCCCGTCCGGACCCAGCACACGCTGGTCGTGACCGTGTTCGACAGCTGCGGGAACCCGATGCCCGGGCAGCGCGTCGAGTGGATCCTCGCCCGGTATCCCGAGGCCGTCGGCGACATCGTCGCCGTGGACGACCAGTACGGCGCGGGCGTGATCGCACCGCTCGCGAACGCGATCCCGTCGAACGCAGGCAACAAGATCGACAACCAGTACGCGGTCTCGGTGACCAACTACGGCTCCGAGCTCATCGACGCCGCGAACAACCATCCGTACCAGGGCCCGAACGGCGCGCGCCTGCCGGACATCACGGTGGGCCCCGGCCAGTCCTGGGTCACGATCACCTCGTCGCGCGAGGGCGTGACCGACCTGATCGTGTACGTCCCCGCCATCCGGGACGGCACGAAGCACAAGATCTTCGCGCGGAAGATCTGGGCCGACTACGACGTCGAGTTCCCCGCCGACGCCACGAACGTCCTCCCGGAGGACGAGCACACGTTCCCGGTCCGCGTCTTCCGCACGGACGGGTCCGGGATCCCCGGGCAGCCCGTCGAGGCGGAGGTGCTCGACGGTCCCGCGGCCGTGTTCGCCTCCTCCGGCGACCGCGTGGCCCAGGTCCTCACGAACGCGAACGGCGTCGCGGAGGTCGTGCTCAAGAACACGACGGGCCAACCCGGCGTGAACCGCGTGCGCCTCACCGCGCAGGGCAGCTTCTACGGCGAGACGTGCCCGCGCACCCGGATCGTCACGAAGACGTGGCGGAAGGTCGCGCTCGAGGTCGCCTGCTCGTTCCCCGCCGGCGGGCTGCCGTCGGTGGGCAAGCCCTTCGACAAGACGATCACGGTCACGAACACGGGCGACGCGCCCGCGACGGACGTCGTGCTCGACGACGAACCGGCGCCGGGCCTGGTCTTCGCCGACACGAGCCCGTTCCCGGTCCAGGTCGGGACCCTCGCGCCCGGCGCGACCCACACCCAGACCGTCCGCGTCATGGCGCACGAGGCAGGCTCGTACGTGGACACCGTTCGCGCGACGAGCTCCGCCGGCGGCGCGAAGGTCGAGAACACGTGCGGGGTCGAGGTGGTCGCCGGTCAGCTCGAGATCACGAAGACGTGCCAGCCGTCGCGCGTGAACGCGGGCCAGACGGTGACGTTCGTGGTGCTGGTGTCGAACACGGGCCGCGGCCCCCTCGACAACGTCGAGGTCCGCGACATCTACCCCGACGGCATCGAGCCGACGAGTCAGGACCACGTGAGTCTCGGGACGCTGGCCGCCGGCGAGAGCAAGGAGGTCCAGTTCTCCGGCGTCGCGGAGACGCCCGGCGAGCACGTGAACCACGCGCGCGCCGTGGCGGACGGCGTCGAGGAGAAGGAGGCCTCCTGCACCGTGGAGGTCGTGACCTGCCGGCTCGAGATGGACCTCACCGGACCCGACCAGGTCTACTTCAACGAGCCCGCGAACTTCACGCTGGTCGTCCGGAACGCGGGCGACGGCGACGCCGAGGGCTGCGTGGTGCGCGTGACGACCGGCGCCTGCCTCGGGAACATCGTCCGCGACTTCGAGGTCGGCCCGCTCGGGCCGGGGAAGTCGTGGACGCAAGACTTCTCGGTGAACGGCACCGCGGTCGGGTCGTGCGAGGTGCAGGCTTCGTCCGACTGCGGCGCGCGCTGCCAGATCCGACGCGACGTCTCGCTCCGCGTCACCGGCCTCCCCGCCCTCCAGGTCGAGATGGTGGACAAGGCCCTCGACGGCTCCGAGCAGGGCGTGTTCCGCGTCGGGGAGACGTTCCTCTATCGCCTGACGGTCCTGAACGACATCGGGACCGAGGTGACTCCGGACCTCGTCGTCTCCTGGACCTTGCCCCCGGAGCTCGAGTTCGTCTCGGGCCGCAGCGACAAGGACGCCCAGGTCAGCGGACAGGGCCAGACGGCGACGAGCGCGGCCTTCTCGCTCGGCCTGAAGGAGCTGATCACGTTCGACATCACCGTCCGGGTGTTGTCGGCGCCGCCCTCGTCGCTCGTGAAGACGACCGCCGTGGTGGCGCGCGCCTCGGACCAGATGGACCTCTCGAACGAGACCGAGAGCACGAGCCTGAGGCCGTAGCGGGCCTCGCGATCGCCGGACGGGAACGGGACGGGGGGTCGGGGCGCGGGCCCCGCGCGCCCTCGGCCCGGGCCCGGTCGCCGGCAGTGAGTCCGAATGGTCCTCCGTCACCTCGTCTTCTTCCTGGTCGTGGTCCCCCTCACGGCGGTGGGCTTCGTCCTCTCGATGCTCACGCACGTCCTCTTTCCGCGGCTGGGCGTCGAGGAGCTCGTCGTCGCCGCGTGGGGCCGGTGCCTCCTGTTCGCGGCGGGCTGCCGCGTCGTCGTGACGGGCCGGGAGAACCTCGGGCGCCGGGGCGCCCGTCTCGTCGTCGCGAACCACAACTCGTTCCTCGATCCGCCGCTCCTCCTCAGCTACCTCCTCCCGCTTCGCGTGCGATTCGTGCTGAAGGAGGAGCTTCGGCGGCTGCCGCTCGTGGGCTGGTACGCATGGACCTCGGGTCACTTCTTCCTCGACCGGGGCCGCGCACGCGCCGGGAAGGACGTCGTGGAGCAGGCCGCGCGCCGCGCGCGCGACCGGGGCCTGGCCGCGGCGGTGTTCCCGGAGGGCACGCGGAGCACCGACGGCCGGATGCGGTCCTTCAAGCCGGGCTCCTTCCAGATCGCCGTCCTCGGAGACCTCCCGATCCAGCCCGTCGCGATCTTCGGAACCGGCGCGGTCATGCCCAAGGGCTCCTGGGGACCGCGGCGCGGCGGTCGCGTCGAGATCCGCATCGCGCCCCTCATCGAGCCGGCGGGTCGCGACCGGAAGGAGCTCGCGCACGCCCTGGAAGCGGTAATCGCCTCGCTCGGGGTGGAGAGGCTCTGACCCCCCCCGGCTTCGGCCGATCCGCGCTCGGCGTCCCCGGAGAGCGGTACCCTCGGCCCGCCACGCTCGGGGAGGCCTCGTGCTCCACATCGGCATCGACGAAGCGGGCTACGGCCCGCTGCTCGGTCCGCTCGTCGTCGCCGGCGTGTCCTGGCGGACGCCGAACGGCGCCGGGGACCTCGCGCGGGCGCTCGCACGACGGGTCATCCGGCGCCCCCGCCGGGTGGCCGGCGCTCTCGACGCGGGGCGCCCCGTGGTGGTGGACGACTCGAAGGTCGTACACGGCCGGTTGGGACGCGCCGGGCTCGTCCGCGGCGTGCACGCGCTCGTCGAGGCGCTCGGGCACGCGCCGCCGCGGTCCCTCGCCGACGCGCTGGCATGCTACGGCGTCTTCGGCGCGTCCGACCTCGCACCGCCGCGTTGGGCGGCGGGCCTGGAGGGCGTCCCGTTCCCCGAGGCGCCGCCGGCGCGTCTCCGGCAGCACGTCTCGAAGCACGGAGTCTCGGCTGCGGGGCTCGCGCTTCGCCCCATGGGCGCCGGCGAGCTCAACCGGACGATCGACCGGCTCGGCAACAAGGCTCGCGCGCTCGCGCTCGCGACGGGCGAGGTGCTGCTCCGCCTCCTCGACACGACCGACGACGCCGAGGCCGAGATCGTCCTCGACCGTCAGGGCGGGCGGCTCGACTACGCGGAGTGGCTCTCGGGCCTCTTCCCGTTCGCGTCCGTGGACCCGCGACCCGCGCCAAAGGGCGACGCGCGGTACGTCCTCGTCCTCCCGGGGCGGAGGTTCGACGTGCGCGTCCTGACCTCGGGCGACGCCCGCGCCCTGCTCGTCGGCTGGGCCTCGATGGCCGCGAAGCTCGTGCGGGAGCTCTACATGGACCGGCTGAACGCGTGGTTCTCGGAGCGGCTCCCGGACCTCGCGCCGACCGCGGGCTATCGCGGCGACGGCGGGCGCTTCCTGGACGACGTGCGCCCGCTCCTCGCCGCCGAGGGCATCGACGAGTGGGAGCTCGTCCGCGCGCGGTGAGGTCTCGGAGCGCCGGCGCCCGGCGGCCGGCGGCCGGCGGAGCCCGGCGCGCGAGGGACGCGCGATTACCCGAGCACGACCCGGAGCGCCCGTTCGAGGACCCCGCGTGCCCGTCGCGCGAGCCACGGGAAGCGCCCCAGCGCGAACCCGACGCCGAACCCCCAGGCGACCGCGGTCCATGGGCACGCGCGGGCCGAGGCGCCCCTCGCCGCGATCGACTCGAGCTTCTCGCGGGCCTCCGACTCCGTCATCCGCGGGTCCCGCGCAGGAGGAGCAGCCCGAGGAGCCCGGCGACCGCGGTCCCCGTCCCCGTGAACAACGCGGCGAGCGGAGGGCCGACCGCAGGCTCGAGCGCGAGGTACACCGCCGCGACGAGGAACCCGAGCCCCACGAGCAGCAGCGCGGCGAACACGCACGCGAACGCGGCCGCGCGGAGGACGCGGACCTGCGCGCGCGCGAGCCTCCTCCACTCGTTGGCGAGGAGGTCCGCGCCCACGAGCAGGAGCTCGGCGAGACGACCCACGACGGTGGCCAACCTCAGTTCCGACGGTGGCTCAGGATCTTCCCGAGCACCAATCCCAGCCCGAGCGCGGCGAAGACGCTCGCCGCCGGGTGCATCTCCACCTGGTGGCGCAGCTTCTCCCGGGCGGCGCGGTTGCGCTCCCGGATCCCCTCGAGCACGTCCTTCAGCTTGCCGAGCCCGGCATCCGCGGCGTCGCTCACGCCCTCGCGGGCCGAGGAGACCTTCCCGCGGCCGATCGACAACAGCGTCTGGGCGAGCTCGCCGAGGTCCGAGCGCACCTGCGCGAGGTCCTCGCGAAGCTGCTTCAGGTCCGACTTGGCGTCTTCGGTCTTGCTCGACATGATCATCACCGCTCCTTCGCACCCGACGGACAGGGGGCGCCGACAAACAAGAAGCGGTCGCAAAGCCCATGCCGCGTCCCCGCGAATCCGTGCCGTCCCGCGCGCGGGGCCCGGCGCGGCGCCCCGAGGGCGCCCTGCCCCTCGGGCAGGATCTGCCGTTCGGCGCGCAAGAAGACGCCGAATCGGCACGCGGGACGACGCCGAATCGGCACGGCCCGGCGCGGTCCATCGCCACGGAGGAAGGCCCCGTCACAGGGTCAGGGCAAAGCCGAGCGCCCCGCGGAGCGTGGCGCTCGCATGGTCGGCGCCGAGCGCCTCGAGGCGCGTCGCCATCTCCTCCGAGAGTCGCGCGCGGCTCCACACCACGGCCACGACCCGGGCGCGCGCCCCCGGGGGCTTCAGCCAGGCGAGCAGCGGGCCCAGGCGCTTCACGTCGCGCGGCGACGCGACCAGGAGGAGCACGTCGGCATCGGGCGGGTCGCGGTCCACGGGCGGCGTCGGGCCCTCCAGGGACGCGAGCCGCTCGACCCGGTAACCCGCGTCCGCGAGCACGTGGGAGAGCGCCCGCGTGACCAGGTCGTCGGCGTCGGCGTGCACGGGCACGCACACAGCGCGTCCACGCGCCACGAGAGGGGCGCTCGCCGGCGACGACTCGCACAGTCTCGCGAGGAGCGACTCGAGGTCGCTCTGCATCTGCGCACGGGTCCTCGACGAGATGTGGCCCCGCTCCTCCGCGTCCTCGACGATGCGTTCGACGGGAAGGACGAGGTCGTCGTAGAGGGAGAGCAGTCCGTGGACCTCGCGGTGGCGGATCGCGAGGTCGAACATGCGGTGCTGGCGACCCGTGGCGAGCTGCTGGTAGAAGCGCGTGGGGGGTACCGCGCTCGGGTCGTCGGACAAGAGCAGGTGTAGGAAGCCGAACTCGGGCACGTACCGCCCCGCGACCGCGAGACACAGGGTGAGGGGCACGGACAGGAAGAGCCCGGGCACGCCCCAGAGACAGACCCAGAAGAAGGCGGCGAGGAGGATCGCGAGCGAGGAGAGCCCGGTTCGCCTGCCGTACACGTGCGGCTCCACGAAGTTGGCCGTCGTGGCGTCCACGACCAGGAAGAGCGCGAGGACGGAGAGCGCGTGGCTCCACGTCTCGAACACGGCGAGCGACAGCACGATCGGAAGGGAGGCGGCCACGAACGGTCCGACGTACGGGATGAACCGCAGGAGGGTCGCGAGCAGCCCCCACAGGAACGCCTTCGGGATGCCCAGCAGGACCAGGCCCGTCCCGATCGCGATCCCGTACACGCCGTTGACGGCGAGGGTCGTGAGGAGGTACTGGCTCACGCGTCGCGTCGCCTCGTCGAGCGCGCGGTTCGTGAGGGTGGCGTGGTCGCGCGAGAGGATGCGGACGATGCGGTCGCGCAGGCCCTCGCGGCCGAGCAACATGAAGAGCGTCAGCACGAGGACCAGGCCCACGGTGGAGAGCGGGCCGAGCAAGGGACCGAGGTACCTCGTCGCCGTCTGGAGAAGGGTCGGGGGCGGCGTGGCGATCGCCACCCTCTGCGGCGTCTCCTCGGGCTTCGGCTCGGGCAGCGGCTCCGGGCCGACGTTGTCCGGAGGCGCGGTGCCGTCGAGGTGCTTGCGGACCTGGTCCAGGTTCTCCGATACCGACTCGATGTTCTCGCGGATGCCCTGGAACGTGCGGAACTTGGCCTGGATGTTGTCGCGGTACGTCGGCAGTTGCTCGAGGATCGAGAAGGCCTGGATCGCCACCATCCACGCGAGTCCCGCAGAGAGACAGGTCGCGCCGGCGATCGAGAGGATCGACGCGGGAACGCGCGGCACGCGGATCCTCCTCTCGAGGAACTCCGCGATGGGCGCGAGCAGGAACGCGAACAGGCCGGCGAGAGCCAGCGGGACGAAGAAGACGCGACCGAGGTAGAGCGCGGCGACGGCGAGGAGCGCCGTCAGGAAGATCGTGGACCGGGGCGTGGACGGGATCGCCGCGCGGCCGGCGAGCACGCCGCGAGACGAGGTCGGGCTGTCGGTCGGGGAACGGTCCGCGTCGGGTCGCATCCGGCGACGGCTCGCACGCCGCGGACCAAGCCCCCTCGCGCGCTACGCGTCGCGCACACCCGCGCCGACCTTGGGGCGAAGGGCTCTGAGCCCTCCGCCACGTGCGGGGCACGACCCTCTCAACTCGTTGTCCCCCAGTCGGTTATCGACCCCGCGCGAGATGGCTAGGTTGGGATGCGGCCAGACGATTGGAGGTTTGATCATGCGTACTCTACTCGTGACCGTTGCTGCGCTGGCCGTGCTGACCGCCTCGACCCTGGTGACGGCACCGCCGGCGCGCGCCGACCTGTACGTGGGCGGCGGGATCTCACTGCCGGTGCCGACGTTCCGGTTCTACACGCCGCAGAGCTACTACGACACGGCGCCCAGGTACGGGTACTCGACCCCGACCTACTACTACGCCACGCCCCGGTACTCCTACGCGCCGCGGACGTACTACTACGCCCCGCGGACCTACGGGTGGTGGCCGCGCGCGGGCTTCCGGTTCCACCTCGGCTTCTAGCCCCCCGAGCAGACGAGCGGAACGAAAGCCCCATGTACCGCGGGCCGCCGGAACCCGGCGGCCCGCGGTCGTTCGAGAGCGCGCCGCCCGTGGGCGGGCGGGGTCCCGGTCGGCCGTACCCTCCGCGGTCGGCCCGAGCCGGCGAGGGGCGCATCGCGCCCTCCCCCACGCGCCCTCGTACGGCGAACGCGGGGATGGAGCCCCGGGTGAGAATCGAACTCACGACCCCCGCTTTACGAAAGCGGTGCTCTACCGCTGAGCTACCAGGGCCCGCCGCGGATGCGGGAGGGTACCCTAGACGCTGCGGCCCGGGAGTCAACCCCGCCGCCCCCCAACACCGTGCCCGAGCCCGTCATGACGGAGACCGTGCCCCACGTCGGGAGATGCCCGCGCTGCGGGACACCCGTCACCGGGGCGATGAAGTTCTGCCCGGCCTGCGCCTACCGGCTCGCGCCGACGCCCGTCCCCCCTCGCGACGACCGTCGTTCGGGTGGCCGCTGGCTGCAGGCCCTCGTCCTCCTGGTCTTCGCGCTCCTGGTCGTCGGCGTCGTGCAGCTGGGGATCCGGACCTTCCGCGGGCCCGAGCACGCCAAGGGGACGCCCGCGGTCGTCCCGATCCGGTCGCGCCTCACGGTGCGGGACGACCTGCGACGGCTCATGGTCTCCCTCGACGCCGGGTTCGCCGACTACGTGGAGTCGAAGGAGGGGTTGAAGTGGGTCCACGTCGGGGCCGAGCGCATGCTCAAGTTCGAGGTGACGCGCGGCATGTACGCGGAGTACGTGGAGGCGTGCCAGGAAGACCCCACGAGGATCCCGGCGTTCCTGCGCGACGCCTGGCGTCCGAAGAAGACGGGCCAGGAGGAGCGGGACGCCGAGAGGCTCCGGTTCGCACGGGCGTTCGTGGACCACTGGTGGGCCCGCGTCCGCGACGTCGTGCGCGAACGTTCCGGTCGCGATCCCCCCCGCCCTCGCGACTTCGCGGCACCGCTTCCCGAGAGGTACGACACGCTGATCGTGGTCCCGCCGTCGTGGATCTTCCTGACGCCGTACGAGGAGCTGCGCTGGGAGCTGCCGGCGGCGAAGGGCCCCATCCCCGAGAACCTGCCCGTCACCGACGTCTCGTGGCTCGACGCGGAAGCGTTCGCGGCCTGGGCGTCCGACGTGCTGGGACTGGAAGCCAACGACCGTCTTCGTCTGCCGACGCTGAGGGAGTGGCTCCGCGCGGGACGCGCGGGCGACGGCAAGCGCCGTTACCCGTGGGGCGACGAGCCGCTCGTGTATGCGTGCAACAGTCAAAGCTTCTGGCACGAGGACCAGACGGCCGAGCTGCTCCCGGTGGACTACCGCTACAGCGACGACGGCGGCGGCGTGACGCCCGAGGACATCTGGGCGATGAGCGGCAACGCGCGCGAGTGGGTCCGGAACGACCGCCTCGTCGAACAGAGGACGTCGGACGGCGGGGTGATCTTCGGGATCGCCGCGCCCGACAACCCGCCCGAGGAAGACGCGTCCACGGCGCCCACCGTGGGCGGTTCGTACCTCGACGGCATCCTCGACTGCACGGTCACCACCGAGCCCGACTCGTTGGGCTACCGCGACAAGGGCGCACGCTTCGAGGACGTCGGCTTCCGGCTGTGGATGCGCGGGAGCTGGACGGGCTGAGGCGTTCCGCTTGCCGCCCGCGCCGACGCGAAGGGCGAGGCCCGCCCAGCGACGCGTCCCGCGTCAGCGCGCGAGGAACTCCTTCGACCGCACGCGGATCGACGAGTCCGCGCGCGCGTCGAGACGGGCGCCCTTGCGGGTCATGATCCGTCGGAGCTTCTTCTCCCAGACGGCTTGCACGCACTCGGACACGTACGGGCAGCTCTGCGTCCGGCAGACGTAGGTCTCGGAACCGAAGCAGTCTTTCTTCTTCGCCATGGTCTCGCGCGCCGGATCAAGCATCCTACGGATGGAGGGCCGGCCCGGCAAGGGGGCCCGAGCCTCTCCTACCGTCATCGGCCGTACGGCCGCGAAGGTGGAGCCTCCCGCGTTCGGGAACGAGCCGGGGGGCGCGCTCGTAGGCGGCTGTACGTCCTCACAAGGCGCTATGACGGAGACACGCCCGTGATGACGGCAGCCGGGCGGGCCGTCGGCCCGGCGGACGACGCGGGCCGGCCCGCCGGCGACTGGGGGGCCCCGCGCGTCGCTTCCGCGACGCGCGGGGCGCGTCCCGGGGGACTCTAGAGCGGCGCCTTCTCGGCGACGCCGGGGCGGTGCGCCTTGAACAGGTCGCGACGCTGCTCCGGGGTGAGGCCGCGCGCCGTGCCGAGCGCCTCGAGCGCCGCCTTCGCGACGTCGCCCTCGCCGGCCGCGGCGTCGATCAACGCCTGGATCTGCTCGGGCGTACCCGGCTGCTTCGCGAGCACGCGACCGAGCGCCGTGGCCGCCGCCGCCTTGAGCGCGTCGTCCGCGCCCTCGCTCAGGTTCTTCACGAGCGCGTCGGCGCCGCCCAGGCAGACGTTCCCGAGCGCGCGCGTCGCCCAGAGCTTCACGTCGGGCGTGGGCCCCTCGGTCGCGGCGGTCGAGAGCGGGTCCACGGCGACGCTGAGGTCGAACGCGCGGCACGTGAAGTCGGTCGTCGCGAAGGCCTCGGCCGCGCGCGCCGCGAGCTGGTTCGCCCGCTCGCGGTCCGGGTTCAGGTTCCCGGCCTCGGCGGCCGCGTTCACGGTCTCGGCCACCACCGAGGTGTCGAGCGGCACGTTGAGGAAGCCGGCGACCTTGTCGCCGTAGCGCTTCTGGAAGAAGTCCTTCAGCGTGTCTACGCCCTGCCCCTCCATGCCGCCGAGGAGCACGATCACCCTCATTTCCTTCGTACGCACGTCGGACTTGAGCTCGTCGATGACGCCGATCGCCGAGTCGAGCTGCTGCGAGGTCGGCGTGTGCTGGGGATCGGAGAGGTCCGCGCGGACGATGATCACGTCCAGCGTCGGGGCGAGCTTCGCGCGCGCGACGCCCTCGGCGCCGCTCCGCACGCCTGCGACCACGTAGCCGGCGTGCGCGAGGTCCACGTCGAGCTTGCTGCGCGCGTCGTCGTGCGGGTCGATGACCAGCACCTGGCGCACCGCGCGCTCGGATGCCGCGCGGGCCGCGAGGTTCGCGACCTTGTCGGCGTTGGGGAGACCGCTCTGCGGGCTCATCTGGAGCGCCGCGATCGCCGCGGCGTAGTTGACCCGCGTCTCGGGCGCGACGAGCGCGGCGCCGAGCGGGCTGTTCGCGAGGGGCTCTCCGGCGTAGGTCTGGACCATCACCTGGATCGCCTGGACCGCGACGTCCCAGTCCCGGTCGCGCAGCGCGCCGCGCAGCGCCTCGGTGGCCGCGTCGAAGCCCTGGCTGGCCGCGACGTCCTGGACGCCCTGGAGGGCGTCGGGGACCGTGCCCCCATTCGACGTGGTCGCTTCGGCCTCGACCTTCTGGAGGAGGAGCGAGCGGACGAGGAGGGCCTGGGCGTCCCGGTTCTGGGGCTCGATGCTCAGGGCGTCGAGGGCCATCTGCTCGGCCATCTGCCCCGGGAACAGCCAGGACGGGATGGTGTAGCGGACGAGGTCGCCGTCCTCCCAGCGCCACAGGTTCCGCACGTCGTCGAAGCCCATGATCACGGAGGGGTCGTTCGCGTAGAACTTCATGCCCCAGCGGACGTAGGAGTCGGGAGCCTTGAGGGTCGCGGCTCGGTCGCCCACGATCTTCTGGACGGCGACCATCGCCTTCTCCTTGGCGCCCGGGTCCTGGGTGGTCCCGGCGAGGGCCAGGAGACCCGGGAGCGCGACGGGGTCGCCGATGTCGCCGAGGACCGCCGCGGCCGTCGCGGCCATGCGCGCGTTGTCCGACTTCAGGACCTGTACGAGCGGCATCACGGCGCTCGAGCCGAGCCGGTGCAGGGCGAACATCGCGTTGACCACGACCTCGGCGTCGGACCGCGCGAGGTAGCCGTAGAGATACGGCACCGCGAGGTCCCCGGCCGACCGGAGCTCGAGCTGCGCCTCGCGGCGGTTGTCGAGCCGGGGGTCCGTGACGGCCGTGTTCACGAGCTCCTGGATCTTGGCGGTGTCGAGGTGGCGGGCGCGCGACACCGGCTTCATCTGGTTCAAGAGGACCTTCATCAGGGCCTCGTTGTCGCCTTGGAGGGCGAGGACCTTGAGGAGCAGGTGCTCGTCCGCCGACCGGAGGACCTGGTAGACCTCCTCGTCGCCGGGATTGCTCGCCACGTACTCGCGGAGCTTCTTCAGCGCCACCTCGTAGCGACCCGCAGCGTAGTCGTCGAGCGCCGACTGGAGGTCCTCCGCCGCCGCGAACGCAGGCACGGGACGCACGGCGACGATGCCGAATGCGAGCAGCGCTGCCACGAGCACGAAATGTCCAGCACGAAGGCGTGCTGCCTTCATACGAGCCCTCCCTTCGACGGTCGTACGGGCCGGGACGAATCGCGCCGGCACGCCGTCATCCTGCCACCTCCGAAACGCCACCCACACCCCGCTGACGGGGGTCGATGGATGCGGGATCTTATGCGTCGGAGGTCCCGAGTGTCAAGGATGCGCCACGCGATCGGGACCCCTCGTATCCCCTGCCGCTCCAGCCGCTTAGGCTCGTCCAAGGTCCGTGCGCCCACCGTGCTCGTGGCCGGGCGCTTCACGTCCCCTCGACGTCGAAGAGCCGGAGGGCCAGCGCGGCCTCGAGCGCGGGGTGCGTCCCGGGGAGGTGCACGTCGGCCTCCGGCACGAAGGCCCCGAGGGCGAGGAGGCGCGGCCGAGGGCAAAGGGAGGCGAGGCGCTCGAGCGTGCGCCGCGCCCCGGGGCCCAGCCCGCCCGGGCCCTTCGCCGCGCGCACGGAGGCGAAGAGGACCAGCGTAGAGGCCTTCGCGAGCCGGCCCCGATCGACCCCCTCGTCGCCCAGGGCGAGCACCTCGAGCGGGACCCCCGCGCGCCGCGCGCCCGCGGCGAGCGCCTCGCCGCGGCCGGGCGTGCCGTCGTCGTCGAGGACCAGGACCGACCGGCGTTCGACGTCGCCCCACCAGGAGAGGAGCACCGCGCGCGTCGCGACCTCCCGGGCGAGCGCCTCCGCGTCGGACCCCGAGGCCGGCGTCGTCTCGGCCCGCCCCGAGAGGAACCGCGCCACGCGGTCGGCGCGCTCGTCGAGCACATCCGCGGGCACGTCCGAGAGCGCCCGCGCCACCGCCTCCTCGTCGCCCGCGTAGAGCAGGAGGTCCGCCCCCGCGTCGAGCGCGCGGCGCGCGGCGCCCGCCGTCCCGTGCTCGCGGCACGCGGCGTCCATCAGGAGGGCGTCCGTGAACACGACGACCTCGCGGGGCCGCGCGTGGCCGCGCAGGCGGTCGAGCACGGGCCGGCTGAACGTGGCGATGGTCCCCGAGTCGTCGAGCGCCGGGTACGAGACGTGCGCCGTCATCACCGCGGGGCACACGCCCGCGGCCAGGGCCGCGCGAAACGGGAGCAGGTCGCGCCGGGAGAGGGTGTCCTCGTCGTCGGTGACGACCGGGACGTCCACGTGGGAGTCGGTGCGCGTCGCGCCGTGGCCCGGGTAGTGCTTCGCCACCGGGAGGGCCCCGCCCGCGAGCGCGCCGGCGAGGAACGCGCGACCGAGCGTCGCCACGCGGAGCGGGTCCCACGCGAACGCGCGCTCCCCGACGATCGGGTTCTCGACCACGCTCGGCACGTCGAGCACGGGCGCGAAGAGGACGTCCACGCCCACGGACCGCGCGTCGCGCGCCGTGATCCAGCCGGCGCGCGCGACCTCGCCGGGCGAGGCGGCGCGCCCGAAGACCCCGGCCTCGGGCAGCCGCGGGAGCCCCGACACCTGCTGGCCCGCGCCGCGCTCCATGTCGGACGCGACCAGGAGGTCCCGCCCCGCGGCGTCGCGGAGACGCTCGGTGAGCCCCCGGACCTCCTCGGCCTCGCCGCCGAAGAGGAGGAAGCCCGCGCACCAGGGCGCCCGCGCGCGCTCGAGCGCCCGGCGCGTCTCCTCGTCCCGCGCCTCGGCGCGGTCGAGGCGGATGGCGGGAACGAGGAGCGGGTGGGCCAGCACGGCCCGGACGATACCGACGGGGTCCCCCCGCGGCGCCGGGCCGGCGCCCGCCGCTCAGTCGGAGGGGGCGCCCGGTTCGTCGGGCGGGGCGGCGGGCGGGGGCGAGCCGGGCGGCGGTTCGTTCGGGAGCCTCTCGCCGCCCCGGTCGAGGGGTCGGCCCGAGTCGTCCTCGGGCTCGGGCGCGAACGCCTTCTCGGGCGGCGGCAGCTCGTCGGGCTCCTTCAGGGACGTGCCACCGGCGGCGCCGAAGTTCTGCGTCCACCAGCTCCCGCCGCTCCGCCCCGCGCCCATCTCGGTCCAGCCCGCCGCGACCATGTTGCGGTGGTGCCCGCTCGAGTGGAACCAGGCTGCGAACGCGTCGCGCCCGGACCACGTGCCCATCGCGATGTTCTCGCCGACGCCGCCCCCGTACCCCTGCTTCCGCACGCGATCGCCGGGCGTCCGGCTGTCCGGGGTCGCGTACGGCGCGGGCGTGTCGTGCGCGAAGTAGCCGTTGACTCGCATGTCGATGCTGTGGCCCCGCGCGGCGCGGACCAGCCGCTCGTTGATGCGGACCGCCCGCCGTCCCATCATCATCCGGTACTCGTTCACCGCCCGGACGCAGTCCTTCTCCTCGCGCGTGGACGTCGTCGCGACCCGCTCGTTGAACGCGAGCACCTTCAGCGAGTACTGGCGCAGCCCGGCGGAGCCGGCGTCGGGCGTGTACGACGGCATGTCGATCCGCTTGCCCACGCGCTGGTCGAGATCGGCGAGGTCCGGCTTGTACGACGGGTCCGCGCGGACGAGGAACGCGTCGAGGTCCGCGACCTCGGCGAGGCGGGACTTGAGCGAGGCGTTCCACGAGGCCACGAGCGAGAAGGGGTGCTCCCACACCTCGCGCACCGCGTCCACCCGGCGCACGACCTCGTCGGTGTTCTGCCCGCTGGGGTTCGGGTAGGGCCAGGCGTTGGCGTCCTCGATCAGGAGGAGCGCGTACGCGCGGCGCTTCTGGAGCTCGTCGTAGAGCTTCGCGCGGGTCTTCCCGCTGTCGAACGCCTTGGAGGCCGCGATCGACTCGACGAGCGCGCCGCGACGGGTCGTGAGCACGTCCGCGAGTCGGGCGCGGCCGTCGTCTCCGAGCGAGAGGAGCTCCTCCGCCGCCGGTTTCCACACCTTCGCGTCGGCCTGGTGCGCCTTCGACGCGAGCCCGTCGAGCTGCTCGAGCCGGGCGAGGCGGTCGCGCTCGGCCGGGGAGACGTAGCGGCCCTTCCACGCGACGTAGCCGCCCTCGGGCACCGGCTCTTGGCGCCACCGCGCGACGAGCGGGAAGATCGTGGCGGTCGGGACGCCCTCGGAGCCGGCCTCGACGAGACGCTGGTCGGCCGGCGCCTCGGCGCCGAGCTCGTGGAGCAGGCCCGCGAGGGCCACGAGGTCCTCCCCATGGCCCTTCACCTCGAGGACGAGCCCCACCAGGCGCGTCGTGGGGAGCGCCGACCAGCGGTACCGCGCGCGCCCGCCGGTGACCGAGCCCGTGACGCCCTCCGCGTCCGCGGCCTCGAGCGAGACCACGACCTGCGCGCCCATCTCGACGTGGCGGTAGGCCTCGGGCCGCGCGGAGATGTCGGCGATCAGGAGGCCCAGACCGCGGCCGGCGAGGACGAGGTCCGCCTGCCGCGCCCGCGCGCGGTCCACGGCGGGCCCCGCGTCGTCGGGACGGAGCGCCGCGGCGAGCGCCTCGGCGGCCGCGGCGTACGCCCGGTCCCGGGCCCTCTTCTCGGCGTCGGCCCGGGCCTTCTCGACCTCGGCGACCCGCGCGTCCGTGGCGGGGGCCGGCGCCGGCGTGGGCGCCGTCGGCCCCGGCGCGGTGGTCGGACCCGACACGTCGGGCACGTGGCCCGCGGCGAGCCGGTCGCGGATCTCGCGCTGCCAGTCCTGGACCGCGCCGACGAGGCGGCCGTGGGCGGCCGTCCCTTCGAAGTCCGGAAGGCGCGCCTCGACGCGCGCGATTCCCGCTTCGGGCCCCGATGTCGCGGCCGCGGCGTTCGCGGCCTCGAGGAGCTTCGACGCGTCCTCGCCGGCGCGGCTCTCGATCGCCTGGAGCGCGGACTCGACCTCGTCGTCGAAGCGGACGCCGGGCGTTCCCTTCGCGCGAAGACCCGTCCACACGCGCCGGGCCTCGCTCCACTGCTGGCTCGCGAGCCGCCGCTCGGCCGCCTTCCGCGCGTCCTCGAGCTGGTCCTGGCGCCACGCGGACTGCGCCGCCTCGACCTTGTTCATCGCGTCGTCGAAGCGCGAGACGAGGAGGGCGCCGTGCCGCCGTACGAAGAGCTCGCGGCGCGTGTCCAGGTGCTCGGTGTCCACGTCCAGCGGGTGCGCCGAGAGCCGGTCCGCGTCGTCGGCCGCGTCGGCGAGCGCCGCGCGGGCGAGCTCGAGGTACCGGCCCGCCTTCTCGCGCACGGTCAACGGCGTCCCGGCGCGGTCCAGGTCCTCGAGGAGGCTCGCGGCCGCGACGTAGTCCTGGCCGCGGTAGAGGTCGAGCGCCGACTGGAGGCGACGCTCCGCGGCGGCCGCGTCGTCGGAGGCGCCGCCGCTCGAGAGGACGGCGGCGACGACGATGGCGACCACCGCGGCGGCCCCGAGGCCGAGCATCGCCTTCTTGAGGTCGTGGTGCGACACGTGGCGGGACGGGGTCGGCGGCCGCCCCGCGCCGTCCGCGAGGGGATCGCGCGGGGGGGCCTCGCGCAGGGCGCCGCGGGGGGCGGCGGCCGGCGCGGGCTCGGCGCGGTCGGATCCCGCCGCCGGCGTCTCGACGGCCGCGCGGTACGTGATCCGCGCGGTCCCCACCTCCACGACGTCGCCGTCCGCGAGCGAGACCTGCTGGACCTCGAGCCCGTTCACGCGGGTGGGACGGCCGCTCGCGAGGTCCCTCACGACGTGTCGGCCGTCGCCGAGCGCCTCGATCCGGCACTGGGTGAGCCCGATGTCGTCGTCGAGGAGCCTCAGGTCGGTCCCCTCGCCCCGGCCCACCACGACCGGTCGGTCGGGGAGGTCGCTCTCGAACGCCTGACCGGCGAGCTCGATCACGATGCGGGCACGGGAGGCGCTCACCGTACGGACCGGTCCTCTTCGCTGCGGGCGCAAGCGCCCGTCTACGGCGCGTCGATCGTACGGGCGGGAGACGGCGCGTGACACGGAAGGACCTCCCCGCTCGGACCTCGCGTCCCGCCCGTCGCGCTCTTTCGTCCCGCGGGCCGGGCTCGCCGCCCACCGGGAGCCCCATGTATCTCGGTCATCGCGGCCCCGGATCTTGACCGGTGCGCGTTTCCCGCCCCGCGCGGCGCCCCGCGCGGACCGCCGGCGGGCACCTCGGAGTCTGTGAAGCACAGGCTCTCAGTCGGGCAGGTGGAGGAGGAAGTCGAGGAGCTCGTGCCCCTCCTCCACGAAGAAGCCCGCGCCCTGGGCCGCGACCTCCGTGACGCCCCCCTTGCCCCGGTGGCTCCGGACGCCCGGCCCGTAGATCGCGAACGGAACGGGGTCGGGGAGGTGGCGACCCGTCTCGACGGAGATCGCCTCGCCCGCGATGACCACGAGCCGCACGTCCCCGCGCGCGGCGGCGTCCCGGAGCGGCGGGAGCAGGTACCCGTCCACGCGTTCGAGCGTCTCGACCTTGAGCACGAAGTCGCGGGCGTGGCTCGTCGCCGCGAGCGCGTCCACGTGGAGCAGCACGAAATCGCGCGTCTCGAGCGCCTGGAGCGCGGTCTCGGCCTTCGCCTTGAGGTTCGTGTCGGCGCGACCCGTGGCGCCGTCCACGGGGAGGTGCTCGATGCGTTGCAGCTTCGCCGCACCGATCACGCTCGGGTTGCGGCCCACGACGGCGGCGCGGATGCCCGTCCGCGCGAGGAAGTCGGGGAGCGGGAGCAGCACGCCGGGTCCCCACGGCCACACGAGCGTCGCGGGGTTCTCGCCGAGGTCGCGCCGGCACGCGTTCACCTCGTGTGGCCCGAGGATCTCCGCGCTCCGTTCGATGGCGGCGAGCAGACGCCCGATGCCGGTCCCGCGCGGCATCGCGGCGCGGAGCGACTTGCCGACCACCTCGTACGGCGGGACCGTCTTCACGCGGACGTCCCGCGCGCCCTTCCAGAGGAGGACGTTCCGCCAGCCGTCGCCGGGCCGGAAGGAGAGGTCGGGGTCCGAGAAGACGTCGGAGAGGGCGTCGAGGAGCAGCGTCGCCTCGTCCTTCGAGACGTGTCCCGCCGTGGGGTCGAAGATGGTGGTGGCGTCGGCCGTGACGAGCGCGAGGCGAAACGCCTGGTCGAGCGAGCCGACGGGTACGTCGAACGCCGCGGCGTCGAGTACGCCGCCGACCTCGCCGTACGAGAGGGGGTCCAGGCCGAAGAGCGACAGCGCGAACGCGCCCTCCTCGGCCCGGTGGCCCGGGGGCGCCGTCCCGATCCGGCCGAGGCGGCCCTCGGCCGCGAGTCCGTCGAGGTTCGGGGTACCCGCGGCTTCGAGGGGCGTTCGACCGCCGAGGTCCTCCAGCGGACGGTCCGCCGCGCCCGCCATGACGACCACCAGGGTCCTCATCGGGTTCCGGCGGCGGCCTGTGGCGGCGTCTCCCCCGGCAGGATGAGCCCCAGGAAGGGCTGGTCCGGGAGGGGGTGGCGCTCGAGGCGGCCGGGCAACGGCAGCACGACGACCTCGAGCACCGCCCCGACCCGAGCGCTGTGCACGTGACCCGCGTACGCGAGGAGCTCGCGCGGCGCCACCACCGCGTGCGCGTGGATCATCGGTCGATCTTCCTGCATCGAGATCGACGCGGTGAAGCTCGCGACCTCCATCGGCTCCTCGAAGGTGCGCTTCTGGTATTCCTTCGCCTCGGGGTCGAGGAAGCCGAGCACGAGTCGGTCCACCGAGCCGATGCCCGACAGGAAGCCCGCCTCGATGTGCGCCTCCGTCGCGAACGCGGTGAGCGAGGCGATGACGTCCTCGCCCGCATCCAGGCGGACCACGTAACGACCGTCCTCGAAGCGATGGTGTCGCATCGCGCCTCCCGCCGTTCGGCGTCGTCCGGGGCGACGCTCGCCGGCGCCCCGCGCGGGATCCGACGAGCCGACCCTCGGCGCGCCGACCCGTCCTCTCCGGGACGGGACGCGGTCCTTCGGCGCCCGCGGCGAAGCGTACGGGCGCCCGGACGCGTGGTCAAGGCGAGCCCGCTCGCCCGCTCCGATGCGTCCCGGTACCCTGTGCCCCCCACGTAGGGGGCCGCGGCGTGCGCATCTACCTCCTGGAGAATCCCTCCGCCGGGCGCCGCGGCGGTCACGCGTTCGTGGAGGCGCTGGTGCACGCGCTCTCGCGCGCCGGGCACCGCGTGACGACGTACGTCGGCGACGCCCCCGGGGACCTCGCACGGCACCTCCTCGAGATCCGCACGGCGGACCTCGACGCGCTGCTCGTCGCCGGCGGCGACGGCACGGTTCGGGCGCTCCTGAACGCCGCCCAGGACCTTCCGCCCTGGCCCATCGGCGTCGTCCCGACCGGGACCGCGAACCTCGTCGCGCGAGAGACGCGGTTCTGGAAGAGCGGATCCGCCGACGACCTCGCGACGGCGCTCCCCCGCGCGGAACGCTGGCCGGTGGACGTGCTCGAGGTGACGCGCGCGGACGGCTCGTCCGAGCGCGCCATCACCTCGGTGGGCATCGGGCTCGACGGGGCGATGGTGCACGCGGTCGCCGTCGTCCGCGAGCACGGCATGTCGTCGGGCGGGTACGCCCGCTGGGTGGCCCCCGTGCTCAAGACCTTCGGCGGCTACGGGTTCCCCGCGATCCAGGTCCGGCCCGACGACCGGCCCGCCTTCACGACCCCGCTCGTGATCGTCCAGAACAGCCGCCACTACGGCGGTCTCTTCTCCCTCTCGCCCACGGCGCGCCTCGACTCGGGCCGCCTCGACCTCGTCACGGTGCGCTCGCGGACGCGCCGCGACCTCCTCCGCCTGGGGCTGCGGGCGAGCACCGGCCGCTTCCACCTCGACCGGCAGGTCCGGTTCGCCACGGCGCAGCGCGTCCGGATCCGCACGCCGCGCCCGCTCGAGGTGCAGATCGACGGCGACGCGGCCGGCCGGACCGACGTCGAGGTCCGCGTGCGCCCGGCCGCGCTGACCCTCCTCAGGCTTCCGATGAGGAGATGAGGGGCGCGCGCCCGACGCGGGCCTACCTCCCCGCCTCCCAGAGCCGTCGGAGCCGACCGAGGAGCTCCGGCAACGTCGCCAGCGCGAGCTGGTTCGGACCGTCCGAGAGCGCGCGGTCGGGATCCTCGTGGACCTCCATGAAGAGGCCGTCCACCCCGACCGCGACGGCGGCGCGCGCGAGCGCGGGCACCTCGCGGCGGTCTCCGCCCGTCCGGTCGCCGAGACCGCCCGGCCGCTGCACGCTGTGCGTCGCGTCGAAGATCACCGGGTGTCCGAACGTGCGCATGAGCGGGAGCGAGCGGAAGTCCACGACCAGGTTGGCGTAGCCGAACGAGACCCCGCGCTCCGTCAGGAGCACGTCCTGGCACCCCGAGCCCTCGAGCTTCTCGACGACGCTCCCCATCGACTCGGGGGCGAGGAACTGCCCCTTCTTCACGTTCACGGCCTTGCCGGTCGCCGCGGCGGCCACGAGCAGGTCGGTCTGACGGCACAGGAAGGCCGGCACCTGCAGGACGTCCACGACCTCCCCGACCGGCGCGGCCTCCGCTGCGGAGTGGAAGTCGGTGAGCACGGGCACGCCCGCCTCGCGCCGCACCTCGGCGAGCACCGCGAGGCCGTCCTCGAGGCCCGGGCCGCGGAACGACGAGAGGCTCGTGCGGTTCGCCTTGTCGTAGGACGACTTGAAGCAGTAGTCGAAGCCGTGCGCGTGGGCGACGTCGCGGATCCGCTCGGCGTGCGTGAGCGCCATGTCGCGGCCTTCGATGACGCACGGGCCGGCGATCAGGAAGGGTCGCTCGCCCGTCCCGACGGAGAGCGAGCCGACGCGGCAGGGGCGGACGTCGCTCACGAGGAGATCTCCGCGGCGAAGCTCCGCATCGCCGGCTCGGCGACGTCGAGGCGGGCGAGGTCCGCGTACGACTCGCGCCGACGGACGACGCCGAACCGGTCGCCGTCCACGAGGACCTCCACGGGCCGGGGCCGCTCGTTGTAGTTGCTCGACATCGCGAACCCGTACGCGCCGACGCTCATCACGGCGAGGACCTGGCCGGGGCGGACCTCCGGCAGCGGACGGTCCTTGCCGAGGAAGTCCCCCGTCTCGCACACGGGGCCGACGACGTCCGAGGTCGGGAGGTCGGGGGTCGTCCCGGGCGGGGGCGGCGGCGGTCCCACGACGGGCCAGATCCGGTGGTGTCCGTCGTAGAGCGCGGGACGGATCAGGTCGTTCATGCCGGCGTCCACGATCACGAAGCGCCGCGCGCCCGAGACCTTCCGGTAGAGCACGCGCGTCAGCAGGACGCCGGCGTTGCCGACGATGACGCGACCCGGCTCGAGCACCAGCCGGAGGCCCGAGCCCTCGACGATCGGCCGGACCGCCTCGGCGTACGCGTCGAAGCCCGGCACGTCGGGGTCGTCGTACACGATGCCGAACCCGCCGCCCATGTCGAGCGTCTCGATCGCGTCGCCCTCGGCCCTCCACCGCCGGGCGAGCTCGAGCGTGCGCTCGACCGCCGCGACGTAGGGTTCGACCTCGGTGATCTGGCTCCCGATGTGGCATTGGATGCCGAGCAGGCGCACGCTCCCGAGCGCGCGGGCGCGCGCGGCGAGGGCCACGGCCCGCGCGAGGTCCACGCCGAACTTCGTCTCGCGCTGGCCCGTCGCGATGTAGCGGTGCGTGTGCGGGTCCACGTCCGGGTTCACCCGGATCGCGACGGGCGCCACGCGGTCCAGGGACGCCGCGACCTTCGCGAGGGCCTCCAGCTCCTCCTCGCTCTCGACGTTGAAGCGGAGCACGCCGACCTCGAGGGCGCGGCGCATCTCGGCCTCCGTCTTGCCCACGCCCGAGAAGACCACGGTCGCGGGGTCGGCGCCGACCGAGAGCACGCGCTCGAGCTCGCCCTGCGAGACGATGTCGAATCCCGTGCGCTCCTCGACGAAGAGACGGAGAAGCGCCAGGTTGGCGTTCGCCTTGACCGCGTAGCAGACGAGCGGGTCGAGACCCCGGAACGCCTCCCTCAGCCGCCGGACGTGGTGGCGGACCGTCGCCGCGGAGTAGACGTAGGCGGGCGTTCCGACGGCGTCGGCGAGCCGGTCGAGCGGCACGCCGTCGCAGAAGAGCCGGCCCTCCCGGTGGGCGAAGTGGTCCATCGGGAGAGATTCTCCCCGCGCCGGAGGCCCACGCCCCCCCCTCGCCGGTCGGGCTCGCCCGGGTCCTCGTCCTCGGGCGAGGAGGGCGCTTCGCGCGTCCCTACGACGCGACGGCCAGCCGCCGCGCGGTCTCGCCCAGCTCGTCCAGGTGACGCTTCAGCTTCTTCAGCGTCTTCGTGTGGATCTGGCAGACGCGGCTCTCGGAGATCCCCATGACGCGGCCGATCTCCTTCATCGTGAGGCCCTCGTAGTAGTAGAGGGCGATCACGGTGCGCTCGGGGCCGGCGAGCACGCCCTGGAGGGCGTGGGCCAGGTCGTGCGCGACGTACCGGTCGAAGGGGACGTCGCTGTCGTGGTCCATCAGGACGTCGAGGTGCCGGAGCATCCGCGGGTCGTCGTCGCGCTCCTCCACCGGAGAGAGGTTGTAGACGCTCGTCAGGTTCGACTCGCGGCGCATGCTCTCGGCCTGCTCCGTGGTCGTGCCGAGGCGGCCGGCGACCTCGTGGGTCGAGGGCTCCCGGCCGAGGTCGCGCCGGAGTCCGCCCAGGACCTCCTGGTAGCGCGACGCGCGGTGGCGGACCAGCCGCGGCACCCAGTCCTGCGCGCGCAGCTCGTCGAGGATCGCGCCGCGGACCCGCGTGGCGCAGTACGACTCGAAGGGCGTGC
The DNA here is from genome assembly GCA_963752285.1 of uncultured Planctomycetota bacterium. Taxonomy (GTDB): domain Bacteria; phylum Planctomycetota; class PLA2; order PLA2; family JAEUHO01; genus CAVVXN01. Next base: position 195,322 of record CAVVXN010000002.1, on the reverse strand, counting down.
CCCGGTCGAGGTCGAAGTTCTCGACCGCGCGCATCAGCCCGAACACGCCCGCGCTCCTCAGGTCCTGGACGTCGATCGAACGGGGCAGGCGCGCGGCCACCCGGTTGCCGATGACCTTGACGAGGTAGAGGTAGTGCTCGACGAGCCGGTTTCGGAGCCCCTCGTCTCCCGTGGTCTTGAACGCGCGCCAGACCTCCGTCATGTCGGGACCGCGCGCGCGGCGCGCGACCCGGCCCGAGGGTTCCGGCTCCCGACGACGACTCGCCACGGGCTGTGTCATCTGTGCTTCCTCCCACGCGGCGCGGGCGAGGACGGGCGTGCGAGCTCGGCCAGCGGTCGCGTCCGCTTGCCGGCCTGGATCTCCTCCACGCGGCGGAACACGCTCCCGCCGAAGAGGCGGTGCCCGCCCGGCGTGGTGGCCACGGGCCGGATCAGCCCAAGCGCCGCGTAGTGGTGGAGCGTCTGTCGGGAGAGCCCCACGACCCGGGCGACCTCGCCGAGCCGCCACGGCCCCTTCCTCGACCCGACGCTGCTCGTCATCTCGGCCCGACCCCTCCGACGCTCGGCGGCCCCCGCCGCCACCCTCCCGTCGGCGCCGCCCGCCCCGGCCGGCGCCCCGTGCGATCCGATCCCCGGGCGGCCCGAGAACGTCAAGGGCCTCCGGGAATCCGCCACCGCGCGGATTCTGAAGGACGCTGCGCGGAGTGCAAAGCCGAAAATCATTGTGGGGCAGGGGGTTAGCAAGAGAGGCCCGCGGTCCTCCCTCACCCCACGGCTGGCGTGAAAGCCGCGGGGTCGCCGGGGAATGCCCCAACATATTGGGTTCGCAAGTTGATAGGAACCCAATACCCGGGGCGTCATGCGGCGGTCATCCCCGCCGGAAGGTCGTTTCACGCCTCGCGCGCCGAGAACGGGATGGTAGGAATCGCGCCCTCGGCCGCGCGCGGGACCGCGCGAAGAGGAGCGCCATGACCACGACCCTGGACCGCGTCGTCGCCCTGACCAAGCGGCGGGGGTTCGTATTCCCCTCCTCCGAGATCTACGGCGGTCTCCAGGCCACGTACGACTACGGCCCGGTCGGGGTCGAGCTGAAGCGCCAGATCAAGGACGACTGGTGGCGCACGACGGTGCTCGAGCGCGACGACGTGGTGGGCCTCGACGCCTCGATCCTCATGGCCGCCCGCGTCTGGGAGGTCTCCGGGCACGTGGCGGGCTTCAGCGACCCCCTCGTGGACTGCAAGACGTGCAAATCGCGGTTCCGGGCCGACCGCCTCGGCGAGGCGGCGTGCCCGAAGAAGCCCTCGAAGCACCCGGGCGAGTGCGGCGGCGAGCTGACCGAGCCGCGGCAGTTCAACCTGATGTTCAAGACCCGCGTCGGCGCCGTCGAGGACGACGCGTCGGTCGTGTACCTCCGCCCCGAGACCGCGCAGGGCATCTTCGTCAACTTCAAGAGCGTCCTCGAGACGACGCGCGTCAAGATCCCGTTCGGCATCGCGCAGATCGGCAAGGCGTTTCGAAACGAGATCGTGACGGGCGGACAGCTCTTCCGCATGCGCGAGTTCGAGCAGATGGAGCTCGAGTTCTTCTGCGAGCCGGGAACCGACGACGAGTGGTTCCTCTACTGGCGCGATCGGCGTCTCGCCTGGTGGCGCTCGCTCGGCATCCGGCCCTCGCACCTGCGCCTCCGCGAGCAGGAGCTGGACGAGCGCGCGCACTACGCGAAAGCGTGCGCCGACGTCGAGTACCGCTATCCGTGGGGCTGGGACGAGGTCGAGGGCGTCGCGAACCGCACCGACTTCGACCTGCAGCGCCATCAGGAGGGGAGCGGGCGCGGGCTCGCCTACCGCGACGAGGAGAAGAAGACGTGGGTGGTGCCGTACGTCATCGAGCCCTCGGCCGGCGTGGACCGCTGCTTCCTGACCCTGCTCTGCGACGCGTACGACGAGGAGGTCAAGCCGAACGGGGAGACCCGCGTGCTGCTCCACCTCCACCCCCGCCTCGCGCCCGTGCAGGTGGGCGTGTTCCCGCTCGTCCGCAAGGACGGCATGCCGGAGCGGGCGCGGACGCTCTACGAGACGCTTCGGGGGTCCTTCCGCGCGCTCTACGACGAGGGCGGGACGGTCGGCCGCCGGTACAGCCGCGTGGACGAGATCGGGACGCCGTTCTCCGTCACCGTGGACAGCCAGACGCTCGCCGACGGCACGGTCACGGTGCGCGACCGCGACACGATGGAGCAGCCGCGCGTCCCCGAGGCGGGCCTGGAGGCCTTCCTGCGCGACCGGATCCGCGCCTGGACGCGGAAGGACGACGAAGCTTGAGGCCGGGCGCCGGCCGGACGCGCGGCGCGCGGTCCCTCGGCGCGCTCCTCGCCGCGGCCCTGGCGTGGGCCGGCTGCGCGGGCGCGGGCGCCGCGGCGCCGGTCGGCGTACGCCAGGCGCCGCCCCCGGGCGACGTGACGCCGGCGTTCGGCGGCATGCGGACCGTCGTGGTGGCCCTCGCGAGCGCGGCCCAGACGGGCGACCTGCCGGCGATCCGGGCCCGTCGCGGCGAGGTCGTGGCGCACGGCCTGGGGCTCCTCGGCGCGACGCTCCCCCACGACCTCCGCGACGCCGACGTCGCGCGCTTCGAGGACGCGCGCGCCGCGTTCGGCGAGGCGCTCCGCCGCTTCGTCCACGCCGTGGACGAACACGACGACGCGCGCCTCGGAGAAACGACGCGGGAGCTCGTGGACGCGTACTGGGCGTGGCTGGACACGTACAAGGGGGAGGCGCCGGAGCACTCGGTCTGAACCCGTCGTCCCGAGGGCGGGCCCGACCTCTCGGAGGGGGGTTCTCGGCACGCGGCGTCCGGCCTACCCTCGGCGCCATGACGACCCCGCCGGTCCCGCCTCCCTACCAGCACCTGCCGCTCGTCGCGGACCAGCTCCGATGGCACTGCGACCCGGACGTGTTCTCCTTCCAGACGACGCACGACGTGCCGCCGCTCGAGGGCGTCGTCGGCCAGGACGCGGCCGTGGAGGCGCTCCGGTTCGGGCTCGAGGTCGATGCGCCGGGACAGAACATCTTCGTCCGCGGGCTCACCGGCACGGGGCGCTCGACGCTTCTGAAGCGACTGCTCGAGTCGATCCGACCGCGCTCGCCGCGCGCGCCGGACCGGCTCTACACGCACAACTTCGAGGAGCCCGACTGCCCGCGCCTGATCACCCTCCCGCGAGGACGCGGCGCGGCGTTCCGCCGCGGCATCGACGAGTTCGTGCGGTTCGTCCGGGAGGACCTGAAGGGCGGGCTCGGCTCGGAGGTCGTGCGGAGCAAGTCGGCGAGCATCGAGCGCGAGACGTCGTCCACCCTGGAGGCGGTCGGCAAGCCCTTCGACGACGAGCTCCGCGCCGCGGGCCTCGCGCTCGTCCAGATCCAGGTGGGGCAGATCACCCGGCCCCTGATCGTGCCCCTCGTGGACGGCGAGCCGGCTTCGCCCGACAAGATCGAGACGCTCCGGCGCGAGGGGAAGATCTCCGACGAGGAGATCGAGAAGCTGAAGGCGAAGATCGGGGAGTTCCACCAGCGCCTGCAGGCGATCGGTGAGAAGATCCAGGAGATCCAGGCGAAGGGACGCGAGGCGTATCGCGACCTGCTCCAGGGCGAGGCGCGCGCCCTCCTCGAGGAGGCCGCGCGGCCGCTCCGCCGGGCGTTTCCCGAGCCGCGCGTGCAGTCCTTCCTCGACGAGGTGATCCAGGACGTCACGACGCGCCAGCTCCTCTCTCTGGAGGAGAACCTCGAATTCACGCGCTTCTACCACGTGAACCTCATCCAGTCGCACGAGGACGGCGAACAGGTGCCGGTCGTGGTGGAGAACGCGCCGTCGGTGCAGACGCTCGTCGGCACCGTGGACCTCGCGGTCGGCCGAGACGAGGGCTCGGCGATCCCGCACCAGATGGTGCGCGGCGGGTCGCTGCTCCGCGCCGACGGCGGCTATCTCATCCTGGACGCGCGCGACGTGCTCACGATGCCGGGGGCGTGGCGGGTGCTGATCCGGACCCTCCGCACGGGCTGTCTCGAGATGGTGCCGCCGGACCTGCCCGTGCCGTGGCGCATCCCGGTCGTGAAGCCCGAGCCGATCCCGGTGCACGTGAAGGTCGTCCTGCTGGGCGACGCGCAGCTCTACTACCTGCTCGACGCGATGGACGCGGACTTCCCGCACCTCTTCAAGGTGCTGGCCGACTTCGACTCCGTGATCCCGCGCACCGACGACACGCTCGCCTGCTACGCGGGCGTCCTCTCCCGGCTCGCGCGCGAGGAGAGCCTCGCCCCCTTCGACCGCACGGCCACGGCCCTCCTCTGCGAGCACGGCGCGCGCATCGCCGCGCAGCAGGACAAGCTCACCGTGCGATTCGGCCGCCTCGCGGACATCGCGCGCGAGGCTTCGTTCCTCGCCACGCGCCGCGGGCAGGGCATCGTCACGGCCGACGACGTGCGCGAGGCCGTCCGGCGCACGAAGGGTCGCGCCGACCTCCCCGCGCGCCGCTACCGCGAGCGCATCGCCGACGGCACGATCCGCATCCGCACGCAGGGGACGGCCGTGGGGCAGATCAACGGTCTCGCCGTGATCTCGGCCGGCCCGCTCACGTACGGCTTCCCGCAGCGCATCACCGCGACGATCGGCCCGGGGACGGCCGGCGCCATCAACATCGAGCGGGAGTCCGAGCTCTCCGGCGCGATCCACAACAAGGGCTTCTACATCCTGGGCGGCCTGATGCGGTACCTGCTCCGCACGGACCATCCCCTCGCGTTCGACGCCTCGGTCGCGTTCGAGCAGAGCTACGGCGGCATCGACGGGGACTCGGCGTCCGGTGCCGAGATGTGCTGCCTCCTCTCGGCGCTCACCGACGTCCCGCTCCGGCAGGACCTCGCGATGACGGGCGCGATCGACCAGGTCGGGAACATCCTCCCGGTCGGGGCGGTCAACGAGAAGATCGAGGGCTACTTCGACACGTGCCGCGACCTGGCGGGCGGGCTCACGTGCACGCAGGGCGTGATCATCCCGCGCCGAAACGTCGGCGACCTCATGCTGCGCGAGGACGTCGTGCAGGCGTGCCGGCAGGGCGACTTCCACGTCTTCGCGGTGGACACGATCCACGAGGCGCTCGGCCTCTTCACCGGCATCCAACCCGGCCAGCGCGGCCCCGACGTGCGCTACGACCCCCTCACGTTCCTCGGCCGCGCGGTCTCGCAGGCGCGCCAGTACTGGCGGCGCGCGGTCCAGACCGCCGGCGGGTCGCTGGACGAGGGCGCGGGCGAGGAGGTCGGGGAGGCGGAGGGCGAGGAGGCTCCGGACGCGGCTGGCGACGGCGCCTGACCGAGCCGGCGCGACCCGACCGTCCCGCCGCCGCTTGGGGGTGGGCGCCGTCGGCCGTACGGTGCCGGGCGCGTCGGTCTTCCGGAGCCTTCGATGCCGTATCCGTTCTGGGACGTGGGCCTCGGCTACGGGGTCCTCATGGCGACCTTCGCCATCCTCCACGTCTTCGTCTCGCACTTCGCGATCGGCGGCGGCCTCTACCTCGTGGTGGTGGAACGGAGCGCGCGTCGAAGCGGTGACGCGGAACGCCTGCGCTTCGTGCGCCGTCTCTCCAAGACGTTCATCCTCGTGACGCTGGTCTTCGGCGCGCTCACGGGCGTCGGCATCTGGTTCATCATCGGGCTCATCGGCCCCAACGCGACCGCCGCCCTGATCCACACGTTCGTCTGGGGCTGGGCGATCGAGTGGACGTTCTTCCTCGTCGAGATCACCTCCGCGATCCTCTACTTCTACGGCTGGGACCGGATGTCGGCGCGGGGGCACCAGGCGCTCGGCTGGATCTACTTCGTCTTCGCGTGGCTCTCCCTCGTGGTGATCAACGGCATCGTCACGTTCATGCTGACGCCGGGCGCGTGGCTCGAGACGGGCGGCTTCTGGGACGGCTTGTTCAACCCGACGTACTTCCCGTCGCTGGTCCTGAGGACGGGCGTGTGCCTCGCCTTGGCCGGCCTCTGGGCCCTCTTCGTCGGATCGGGGTTCGCCGCGGACGTGAGGCGGCGCTTCGCGCGGACCGACGCGACGTGGGCGGTCGCGGGCCTCCTGCTCGCGGGCCTCGGGGCGCTCTGGTACGCGCACGCCGTCCCGGTGGACGTCCGCGACGTCGCGACCGGACGCCTCGCGGTGACCCAGAACGCCCTCCGCGTGCTCGGGTGGGCAGGCGTGGCCCTGGCCCTCGCGGTGGCCGTCCTGGGCTACGCCGTGCCGCGCGCGCTCCGCCGCCCCGTCGGCGTGGCCCTCCTGGCCCTCGGCTTGGTCGGCTTCGGGGCGTTCGAGTGGGCGCGCGAGTCGGCGCGGAAGCCCTACGTGATCTACGGGTACATGTACGGAAACGGTCAGCCGGTCGCGATGGAGCCCGCGTTCCAAAAGGACGGCCTGCTCGCCCACACGACGTTCACGACCGGACACCCCGGCGCCGACGTCTTCCGCTACGCGTGCGCGTCGTGCCACACGATGGGCGGTTACCTCTCGCTCGCCCCGGCCTTCGCGCACACGGACCGCGCGTTCGTCCGCGCGACCATCGCGGACCTCGGGCACATGAAGGCCAAGATGCCGCCCTTCCTGGGCAACGCCGAGGAGGCCGACCGCCTCGCCGACTGGATCTGGGAGCGGGTGGACCCGAGCCCGCTCGCCGAGGCGTCGGGTCTCGAGGGCGCGGCGCTCGGCGCGCGCGTGTACGAGCAGCGGTGCAGCCGGTGCCACGAGGTCGGAGGCTTCAACGACAAGCGCGAGAAGCTCGCCGACTACACCCCCGGGGACCTGAGGGACCTCCTCACCGACCCCGAGGGGATCGAGGGCATGCCGGTCTTCTCGGGGCCGAAGGCGTCGCTCGACGCCCTGGTGGAGTACATGAGCCCGTGGCTCTCGAAGGAGAAGCCGTGATCTTCCTCGCCGCCGCCTCGTCCACGCCGCCGCCGACGGTGGACGCCCTCCCCGCGCCGCTCTGGCTCGTGACGGCCCTCCACCTCCTCACGCTCGCGCTCCACTTCCTCGCGATGAACTTCCTCCTCGGGGGGCTCCTGACCACCCTCGTGGCCCGGATCCCCGACCGCTGGCGGAACCCGACGGTCCGGCTCTACCTCCGGCTCTTCCCGATCGCGATGGCCGCCACGGTGACGCTCGGCGTGGCCCCCCTCCTCTTCGCCCAGCTCGTCTTCCCGGAGCCGCTCTACAGCGCGGCCATCGTGAGCGGCTGGTTCTGGGTCCTGATCCCGATCGTCGTGATCGTCGCGTACTACTTCCTCTACGGCGCCGCCCTGGCGCGCGAGGGGAGCCCGAAGGTCAAGGTATGGCTCTGGGTCGCGGTCCTCGGCCTCCTGTACGTCTCGGTCGTCTACTCCTCGGTGTTCTCGCTGGCCGAGCATCCCGCGTTCCAGAAGGAGCTCTACGCGTCGTCGCAGAGCGGACTGGTCCTGAACCCGGACGTGGGATCGTGGATCGTCAGGTGGCTGCACATGATCACGGGCGCGCTGGCCGTCGGCGCGTTCTTCTTCGGCTGGCTCGCGAGGAACGACGAGGCGGCGTTCGCGGGCGCGAAGAAGATCTACCTCCACGGGTTCGTCGGCGCCGCCATCGTGGGCGTGGCCTACCTCGCGACGCTGGGCGACGTCCTGCCCGCGTTCATGCGGTCCGCCGGGATCTGGGGCGTGATGGCGGGGCTGCTCGCAGGCCTCGGCGCGCTCGCGCTCTTCTTCCAGCGGCGTTTCGTGCTCGCGGGCGTGCTGAACCTGGTCGCCGTGCTCGGCATGGTCGTCGCGCGACACGTGCTCCGGCTCGTGGTGCTCGAGGGCGCGTACGACCCCGCGACGATCCCCGTCCGGCCCCAGTGGGGCGTCTTCGCGATCTTCCTCGTCTGCTTCCTCCTCGCGCTCGGCCTGATCGCGTGGATGCTTCGTCTCTTCTTCACGGACCGCCCGGCGACCACCTGAGGACGGACCGCGCAGATCGGGTCGCGAAGGGACGTCAGGGCTACAATTCGGGCAATGGCCGCCCCGACGCCGGTTTCTCACGTCCTGGAGCCCAGCGAGCGGCTCGTGATGGTCGTCGGGAACTACGGCTCGGGAAAGACCGAGGTCGCCGTGAACCTGGCCCTGGCGCTCGCCGACTCGGGGCGCGGCGTCCAGATCGCCGACCTCGACCTCGTGAACCCCTACTTCCGTTCGCGCGAGGCGGCCGCGCTCCTCCGGGACCACGGGATCCGCGTCGTGGTTCCGCCGGGCGCGCAAGCGTTCGCCGACCTGCCGATCGTGCTGCCCGAGATCGCCGGGATGCTTCGTCCGGGGCCGGGGACCACGACGGTCTTCGACGTCGGGGGCGACGACGTCGGGGCGCGCGCGCTCGCGTCGTTTCGCACGGCGATCGGCGACGCGCCGTACCAGCTGTGGCAGGTCGTGAACGCCATGCGGCCCTTCACGCGGGACGTCGAGGGCTGCCTCGGCGTGCAACGGGCGATCGAGGCGTCCTCCCGGCTCGCCGTCACGGGGTACGTCGCGAACGCGCACCTCGTGACCGACACGACCGTCGAGACCGTCCTCCACGGGATCGGTCTCGCGTGCGCCGTCGCCGAGAAGACCGGGGCGCCCGTGCGCGCGGTCGCGGTCATGGAGCACCTCGCCGACGACCCGCGCCTCGTCGCCTGCGGCGTGCCGCGGCTCGTCATGCGGCGCCACATGCTCCCGCCGTGGCTCGTACGCCGCGCCGCCGACGACGGCGCCGAGGGGCCTCTGCCGGCGGCCCGCCCGGTGCCCCTCGGCGTGCCCGGCCGCGTGACGGTCGGGCGGAAGACGCCCCGGCGCGAACCCGGTTCCCCGGCCCCCGATGGAGAGGCTCATGGGTGAGATCAAGATCGAGCGCGGACGCTGCAAGGGCTGCGGTCGCTGCATCGTGGCCTGTCCGAAGGGCCTCATCGAGATGTCCGACGACCTGAACGAGCGGGGCTACCGCTACGTCGTCTTCACGGGAAGCGAGGAGGACTGCACCGGGTGCTCGCTCTGCGCGATCTCGTGCCCCGACCAGGGCATCGAGGCCTGGAACCACAAGGGCAAGCAGACCTTCACGAACACCGCCGGGCTGACCGAGAAGATGTCGCACTACTGCCCGGGCTGCACCCACGGGGTGGTGCACCGCCTCGTGGCGGAGGTCGTCGAGGAGCTGGGGCTCCACGGGCGCACGATCGGGATCGCGCCCGTAGGCTGTTCCGTGCTCGCGTACGACTACTTCTCGTTCGACATGTTCGAGGCCGCGCACGGCCGCGCGCCCGCCGTCGCGACGGGCGCCAAGCGCGCGCGCCCCGACCGGATCGTCTTCACGTACCAGGGCGACGGCGACCTCGCCTCGATCGGCGGGAACGAGATCCTCCACGCCGCGAACCGGGGCGAGAAGTTCACGGTCATCTTCATCAACAACGCCATCTACGGCATGACGGGCGGCCAGATGGCCCCGACCACGCTCCCCGGGCAGAAGACGACGACCTCCCCCTTCGGCCGCGACGTCGAGGACTCCGGGTATCCCCTCCGCGTCGCGGAGCTCCTCTCGAACCTCGAGACGCCCGCCTTCATCGCGCGGGGCTCGGTCCACGACGCGAAGAACACGATCAAGACGAAGCGCTACATCCAGAAGGCGTTCGAGGCCCAGCGCGACGGCGTGTGCTTCTCGTTCGTCGAGGTGCTCTCGGTCTGCCCCACGAACTGGGGACTCTCGCCGGCCGAGAGCGTCACGTGGCTCCAGGACGCGATGATCCCGTACTACCCCCTGGGGGTCGTGAAGGAGCCGGCGACGGCGAAGCCCGAGGCGGTGACCGCGTAGCGCCGAGGAGGGGACGATGATGGGTACCGACGTCCTGATGGCCGGGTTCGGCGGGCAGGGCATGCTGCTCGCCGGCAAGGTTCTCGCCCACGCGGCGATGGCCGCGGACCTGTACGTGTCGTGGCTGCCCTCGTACGGCCCCGAGATGCGCGGCGGCACCGCGAACGTGACGGTCTGCCTCTCGGACAAGCCGATCGGCAGCCCCCTGGTCACGAACCCGCACGCCCTGCTCGTGATGAACCTGCCGTCGCTCGAGAAGTTCGCGCCGAAGGTCAAGCCGGGCGGCGTGATCGTCGTGAACACGTCTCTCGTCGGGAAGGACGCCGAGCGCCCCGACTGCGTGGTGATCGGCATCGACGCGCGCCGCCTCGCGGCCGACGCCGGGACCGACCGGGCCGCGAACTTCGTGATGCTCGGGGCGTACGTCGGCGCCACCGAGGTGGTCCCGCCCGAGGCGATCGAGCGATCCATCGCCGAGGAGTTCGAGGGCGGCAAGGAGAAGTTCGTGCCCGCCAACGTGGAGGCCTTCCGCAAGGGCCTCGAGGCGGGTCGCGAGAAGGTACGGGAGACGCCCGAGGGCGCGTCCCGCGGAGACTCGAGATGACGACCGTGACCGAGGTGGCCGCGCCGGTGCTGATGAAGGGCAACGAGGCGCTCGGCGAGGCGGCGATCCGCGCGGGATGCGTGCACTTCTTCGGCTATCCGATCACGCCGCAGACCGAGGTGCCCGAGTACCTCGTGAAGCGCCTGCCCGAGGTGGGCGGCACCTTCGTGCAGGCCGAGAGCGAGATCGCGGCGATCAACATGATCTACGGCGCCGCGGGGACGGGCGTGAAGTGCATGACCTCGTCCTCTTCGCCCGGCATCGCGCTCATGGCCGAGGGGCTCTCGTACATCGCGGCGTGCGAGCTGCCGTGCGTACTCATCAACATCATGCGCGCAGGCCCCGGACTCGGCGGGATCCTGCCGGCGCAGGGCGACTACTGGCAGGCGACGAAGGGCCACGGGCACGGGGACTACCGCCTGATCGTGCTGGCGCCGTCGTCGGTCCAGGAGGCGGTGGACCTCATGTTCCTCGCGTTCGAGCTCGCCGAGCGCTACCGGAACCCCGTGATGATCGTCGCGGACGGAATGATCGGGCAGATGATGGAGCCCGTCACGTTCCCGGTCGAGGGACGCGGTCCGGCCATGAAGGACGACGGGTGGGCCCTCACGGGCGCCGAGGGGCGCCCGCGGCGCATCGTGACGTCGCTCTTCCTCGACCCGGAGGAGCTGAACCGACACAACCACCGGCTCAAGGCGAAGTACGACGAGGTCGCGCGAAACGAGGTCCGTCACGAGCTGTACGGAGCCGAGGACGGCTACGACGCGCTCGTCGTCGCGTTCGGGACGATGGCGCGCATCGCGAAGACGGCGATCGACGAGATCCGCGCGGACGGCGGACGCGTCGCGTTGTTCCGTCCGATCACCGTGAACCCGTATCCGTACGCCGCGCTCCGAAGCGCGATCGACGCCCTTCCCGAGAAGGCGAAGGTTCTCTGCGTCGAGATGAACATGGGACAGATGCTGGAAGACGTCCGTCTCGCCGCGGAGGGCCGGCGCGAGATCGTGTTCCACGGCACGGCCGGAGGGATCGTGCCCTCGCCGGACGAAGTGGCGGACCGCCTGCGAGCGCTGCTCTAGGGTGGCCGCGTCCCTCACGACCGCTGACGGCTATACTCCCGGCTCTGGCCGGGAGACGGGTTCGCCCCCTCCTCCAGGACGGGAGATCGTCATGGACGCCCGGTACGGCGTGACCCTCACGCGCCACATCTTCGAGCAGGAACGCGAGCACCCGGAAGCGCGCGGCGAGCTCTCGGGCATCCTCCGCGACATCGCGTTCGCGGCGAAGATCGTCTCGCGCGAGGTCTCGAAGGCGGGGCTCGTCGAGCTGCTCGGCTTCACGGGCGAGACGAACGTCCAGGGCGAGAAGGTCAAGAAGCTCGACGAGTACGCGAACGACGTGTTCGTGCACACGTTTCGCCACTCCGGGCACTTCTGCCTCATGGCGTCCGAGGAGATCGAGGACGTCGTGCCCATCCCCGAGCCGTACGGCCACGGGCCCTACGCGGTCGCGTTCGACCCGCTCGACGGATCGTCGAACATCGACGCGAACGTCAGCATCGGGACGATCTTCGCGGTCCACCGAAAGATCAGCCCCGGCCAGGTGGGCGCCATCGAGGACCTGCTCCAGCCGGGACGCCGCATCGTCGCCGCGGGCTACGTGCTCTACGGCAGCGCGACGATGCTCGTGATGAGCACGGGCAAGGGGGTCAGCGGCTTCACGCTCGACCCGTCGGTCGGCGAGTTCCTGCTCTCGCATCCCGACATCAAGATCCCCCCCGCGGGCGCATCTACTCGGTCAACGAGGGCAACTACCCGTACTGGTCCGAGGGCATCCGCCGGTACGTGAACCACATCAAGGAGAAGGACCCGGCGACCGACCGTCCGTACTCCGCGCGGTACGTGGGGTCGATGGTCGCCGACGTCCACCGCACGCTCCTCTACGGCGGCATCTTCATGTACCCGAAGGACCGCAAGGACCCGCAGAAGCCACGCGGGAAGCTGCGCCTGATCTACGAGTGCGCGCCGATCGCGTACGTGATGGAGCAGGCGGGCGGCGCAGCGAGCACGGGGCGCGGCGACATCCTGGACCTCGTCCCGACCGACCTCCACCAGCGCGTTCCCTTCTTCGCGGGCTCGGTCGAGAACGTGCGCGACGTCGAGACCTACATCCAGCGCTACAACCCGGTTCCCGCGACGCCCTGAAGGTGACGGCGCGGGCCGACGAACCCCGCGTGCCGCGTCTGGGCGCGCGCACGCCGCCGCGACCCCGCCGCTGGGCGCGCCGTCACGTGTGGGTGCCGCAGGCGCACGGCGCCTGGGCCTGGTGGATCCTCCCGGTCGCCGTCGGGCTCGCCGCGGCGGGGCGCGCACCTCCGGACGTCGCGTTCCTCGTCGGGGCGGCGCTCGCGACCTTCCTCCTCCACCAGCCCGCGACCACCCTGGTCCGGGTCCTCGCGGGCCGCCGCGCGCGCGCCGAGCTCGGTCCCGCCCTCGTCGCGGCCTCGACGTACGGGGTCCTCGCGCTCGTGGCCGTGGTCGCGCTGGTCCTCGAGGGGCACCGGCGGTTCCTCGGGCTCGCCCTCCCGGGCGGCTTGGTGTTCGCCTGGCACCTGGCGCTCGTGGCCCGCGCGGGCGAGCGGCGACAGCGTCTCGTCGAGATGCTCGGCGCCGCCGTGCTCGCGCTCTGGGCGCCGGCGGCGTACTGGGTCGCCGGCGGGACCCGGTATCCCGAGCCCTGGGCGCTCTGGTGGATCGGCGCGAGCCACTCGGCGGGGGCGATCCAGACGGTGTACCTGCGCCTCGCGCAGCGGCGTCTCGACCCGCGCCGCGCACGCGGGGAGAGGGCCCCGCCCGGCGCCCTCGCGCTCGCCCGGCCGGCCCTCCTCGTGGACGCCGCGGCGCTCTTCGGCACCGCCGCGCTCGCCGCCCTCGACCTGGTGCCGTGGGGCGCGGCGTGGGCGACACTTCTCCCGCTGGCCGACGCCACGCTCGTGGCGCGCCACCCGACCCCGCCGGCGATGCCCCGCCGGATCGGAGTCCACCAGCTCGCGGTCACGACGGCCTTCGCCGCGCTGGTGGTGACGAGCTACCTGATCCCGTAGGGGCCCGCTCCGAGGCCACGCCCCTCACTCCAGCCGGATCCAGCGAAGCTGGTGCATCTGGGCGCCGTCGGGCGGGGGCATTTGCATGGTCATGCCCGGCGCGAGCGGCGGCGGGTCCACGGGGACGAAGCGGGGGTCCGCGGCGCTCGGCATCCCCCCCGCCCCCATCATGGGCGGCATCGGGGGCATGCCGACGTCGTAGACCATCACCAGGTCCTCCCAGGTCTCCTCGTCGTAGACCACGACCAGGTGGCCGTCGTCGTCCTCGGTCGCGTCGTAGCCGAGCCACGCGATCTGGGTCTGTCGGTAGCCGTACGCCGGAGGCAGCGCGCCGGTTGGCGCGCCGGGGAGCGGACGGTCGGGCGGGAGCAGGCCCGCGTCGTCCCTCTTCGCGCGCGTCAGCCGCCAGGTCTCGATCGCGCCCGTGACCCCGTCGTCCCAGTGCGCCACGTGGAGCTCCAGGCCTTCGGGCGCCTGCGCCAGATACAGCACGTCCACGACGGTCGCGGCGTCCTTCTCGCGGGCGAAGATCGTCGGCGCGTTCGCCGAGGGGTCGCCGAGCGACACCGGCGTGGAGAACGTGCGGCCGGCGTCGTCGCTCACGGCGACGCGAACGCCGTCCCGCGCCTCGTACGCGAGGAACACCCGGAGGGTGTCGCCCTCTCCGACCACCGCGACGCTCGGGTCCTTCCCGACCACCACGTCCTCCTCGACCAGGGTGTCGCGCACGGCGCCGCCCCACGGCCGCACGAGCACGTGCGTGTCGGTCCGGTTCTGCCAGGTGAAGTCGGGCCGGCTCGTGAACGACGTGTACGCGAACCCGATCACGAGGTCGCCGCCCACGGACCACGTCGCGCCCATGAGCGCGGGCGTCACGTCGCCGCCCACGTGATGCAGCACCACCGCGGGGTCGAAGCGGTACGCGCTGGGCGAACCGGGGTTCTGCGGGTCGTAGGCCGACGGCGCGCCCTCGACCAGGACGAGGTCGGTCGTGCCGTCCACGTTGGACCGCCAGTAGAGGAGGGCGAGCGAGTAGTCGAGCGCGATCGCGACCTGCACGAGCCGGGGCCGCCAGGCGGTCCCGGGGCTCGGGAAGGTCTCCGTCTGCGCGAACGTCGCGCCGCGGTCGTACGAGATCGCGAGGGCGACCGCGTCGGAGCCTCCGTGCGCGCGCGCGAGCACGTTGTAGAGGGCCGCCACCTCGTGGTCGCGCCAGTTCCCCGAGTCGGGACTGGTCTCGTCGCTCCCCCCGCCCGTGACCTCGCCCGACACCCGGTCGTACTGGAGACGCATCTCGTAGCGGGTCCAGATCGCGGGGTCCGTGCGGTCGCCCTCGTAGCAGACGACGCTCGTCTTGTCGCCCGACGTCGCGATGGCCGGGAGCCCGAAGCCCCACGAGTCGCTCGAGTAGAGCGTCGCCTCCTCGAGCACGCCGGGGTGGTCGGTGCCCGGGGCGGCGGCGGCGTTGATGGGCGAAGGCGGTCCGATGCGCACGCGGATCAGGACCGTCGCGGGCCCGTTCCCGACGTCCGCCTGCGCGGCGAAGACGTGATCGACGTTCACCTGGCCCCGCACGCTGAGACGCGCGAAACCGTCCCCCACCGCGTCGGTCCAGGGACCGCGCGTGGTGCGGCCGCGGGCCTCGATCGTGACGGGCGCGCGCTCGCGCGGGTCGGACTCCGACTCGGGCGAGGCGCCCCCGGACGCGGCGTGGACCCACGAGACGCGCGCGTAGCCCGCGTTGCCCGGGCTGCGACAGATCACGTCGAGCGCGAAGGGCTCGCCGGCCGGCGTCGTCAGGTCGTACGCGGCCGCGACCGTGGTGATGCCGAGGGCGCCGAGGTCCACGTCGGGCTTCACGCTCGCCACGGACGCCGAGGGGTCGAGGCGGACGGGGCCGGCCGCGAGGAGGGGCGCGAGGCCGGGGGGCGTGACCGTGGTCGCGTGGCTCCCTCCGCCGCACGACAGCAACGCCGCCGCCGAGAGAACGATCGCGAGACGCCGCATGGTCGGTTCCTCCAACCTTCTCAGGATACCCTCGGCGCCCGAAGGCCTCGGATTCGATCATGGACCGCGCTCGTACCGATTCGCTCGACGCCCTCGTCGTCGGAGGCGGCATCTCCGGCTTGACGGCCGCGTTTCGCCTGGAGCGGGGCGGCGCACGGGTCGCCCTCCTGGAGGCGTCCGATCGCGTCGGCGGCGCCATCACGTCGCGGCACGAGGACGGGTTTCGGTTCGAGCTGGGACCGAACACCGTTCTCGAGAGCCGCGCCGCCGTCGGCGACCTGATCCGGGACGTCGGGCTCGAGCCGGTGCGCCTCGAGGCGTCGCCCCTGGCGAAACGCCGATTCGTCTACCGCCGCGGCCGGCTGGTCGCGCTCCCGAGCGGTCCCGTCTCGTTCCTCCGGACGTCCCTCTTCACGAGCGCCGCAAAGTGGCGCATCGCCCGCGAGCCGTTCGTGCGCCGCGCGTCGCCGGACGAGGAGGAGACCGTCGGCGCGTTCGTGCGCCGCCGGCTCGGCCGGGAGGTGCTCGACGTCGCGGTGGGCCCCTTCGTGTCGGGCGTGTACGCCGGCGACCCCGAGCGTCTCTCGATGCGTCACGCGGTCGCGAAGCTCTATCGGCTCGAGCAGGAGCACGGGAGTCTGATCCGCGGCGCGGTCGCGAGACGGAAGGGCCCGCAGCCCGGCGGGAAGATGTTCACGTTCGAGGCGGGCCTCGCCTCGCTCCCCGATCGGCTCGCCGAGCGTCTCTCCGACGTCCGGCTCGGGACCGCCGCGCAGGCCGTCCGGCGCGCCGCGGACGGGTTCGCGGTGACGACCGCCAGCGGCGACGTCGCGGCGCGCCGCGTGGTGCTCGCGGTGCCCGCCGACGCCGCCGCCCGCATGCTCGCGCCCCTCGCCTCGGAGACCGACGCCGGGCCCGCGCTCGACCTCACGCCGCTCCAAGACCTCCCCTACGCGCCCGTCGCGCTGCTGGCCCTGGGCTTCCGGCGCGAGGACGTGCGACACGCGCTCGACGGCTTCGGCTTCCTCGCGCCGCGGGGCGAAGGGCTCCGGGTCCTCGGCTGCCTCTTCTGCTCGTCGATCTTTCCGCGGCGCGCCCCCGAGGGACACGTGGCCCTCGCGACGTTCCTCGGTGGACGCACCGACCCGGACGCGGTCGTCCTCCAGGAGGCCGCGCTCCTCGACCGCGCCCTCGCGGACCTCGACCGCGCGCTCGGGCTCCGGCGCCGCCCCGTCGCGGTCGCGATCCGCCGCTGGCCGAGCGCGATCCCGCAGTACGAGCTCGGGCACGGACGCGTCCTGGACCTCGCGTCGCGGATCGAGGCGCGATGCCCGGGGCTCGTGCTGGACGGCAACGTGCTCGGCGGGATCTCGGTCCCCGACTGCATCGCGAAGGCCACGGGGGTCGCGGAGCGGCTCCTGTCGCGGGACCGCGACGGCGCCTGAGGGAGGCGCGCGCGGGCCACGGCCCGTTGGTACCGATTCCCGAACGCGACCCCGGCCGCGCCCGCGCGTCCCATCGAAATAGGTCGTCGCGTCCACGGGGCGTTGCGTTTCCGTGACGCGCACGGTCACGCGGTGACCACCCGCGGGGCGGCGCATGGGACGAGGACCGCGACGGACGGCGACTTCTTCCCGCGCGCGGGCGGTGGGTCGCCCTGGCACGCGCTTTGATCTCTCACGAAGCGGGCGCGGTCTTCGCCCGGAAAGGAGGACCGCGATGCCGCGGCGTCCTCGTCTCTTCGTCCTTCTCCTGGCGGCCTCGCTCCTGGCGCTCCTGCCGCTCCTCTCGGCGACGGACGCCGAAGCGCGGGGAGGTCGTTCCGCGACCGGTGGGTCCGGGGGCAGCGCCCGCGGGGCCACGCCGGCGCCCGCGACGCCGACGGAGCCCGAGCCCGCGGCGCCCGCGAGGCCCACGCCGCCCGAGGCCGAGCCGCAGGCGCCCCCGACCCCTACGCCGCCGCCCACCCCCTCGACGTTGCCGCCGGGCTCCACGGGACGGCGCGCGATCCCCAGGGGCGGGGTCACGGGCACGACGGGCGCGGCGTCGTGGGTCCACTGGTACGAGGCGAATCGCGAGCTCTACGAGGACATCCGCATGCGGAGTCTCCTCACCGACACGAGCCCCGTCTTCGGCGTGGGAAACGCCCTGGGCCCGCACGTCGGACAGCCCGAGCAGCAGCTCGCGCCCGGCGTGCGCCGCGAGGTGCTCCGCGCGCTCGAGGGCGTGCTCCGGGACACCGACGAGCACTGGCTCTACACGAAGGCCGCGGCGTACGTCGCGCTCGGCAAGATGGCGGTCGGGGCTTCCGACGTCGCCCCGCACCTCGCGGCGCTCGCGCCGCGGTCCGGCGTCTCTGCCTACCTCCGCGAGTCGGCGGCGCTCGGCCTCGCGAACCTGAGACGCACCGACCCCGCCCACCGCCTGCCGCCGCACGTCCTCGACCGCGTGCGCGACACGCTACTCGACGTCCTCGGGCGCGAGAGCGAACGACCGACGACGCGCGCGTACGCGGCGCTGGCCCTCGCCCTCCTCGCCGACCAGCCGGCGACCGATCCCCAGGTCGGGCCCCACACCGTGGCGCGCCTCTTCGAGACCTGGACGGCGAACGACCTGCCGGACGACGTGCAGGTGGGAATCCTCCTCGGCCTCGCTCGGACGGACCCGGCGTTCTCGTCGCGCATCGTGCGCCTCGTGCTCGAAGGGTGCGCGCTCCGCGGCCGCGACTGGCCGAACGCGCGCTCGCCCGTCGTCCGGGCGCACGCGCTCCTCGCGCTGGCCGAGTTGGGCGACACGACGAACGTGCCGGCCGTCACGACCGCGCTCCTGGCCCGGAACGAGCCCGCGCTCTTCGGGCAGGCGGCCGCGATGGCGGCCGCGCGCCTCGGCGAGCGCCAGCCGGCGGCGCGCGGGCTCCTGTGCCGCGCGGTGGTGAACGCGTTGGCGAAGGAGCAGGAGCCCGCGGGCCGTCGCCTCCTCCTGCTCGCGCTGGGCCGGCTGCTCGCCTCGGAGGCCGATCACGACGGCGAGTACCTGCTCGTGGACCGCCACGCCGACCGACCGCTCTTCGCAGCGCTGCAAAAGGGCGGCGTGGAGGAGCGGCCCTTCGCGGCGCTCGCGCTGGCCCTCGCCGCGCGCGCCGTGGGCGGCGAGGTCCGCACGGCCGCGTGGCACGCGTTTCGGCGCCAGGCGCTCGACGCCATCCGGGACGCGTGGGACCGCGAGGCCGGCGACCCTGTCGCGCTCTCCGCGTACGCGACGGCGCTCGGGCTCGCGCGCGACGGGAACAGCGCGTCGCGTCTCCTCGCACGGCTGACCGACGCCGACCGTCCGCCCGAGCTCCGCGCGTACGCCGCGTTGGGTCTCGGCCTCATGGACGACGGACGCCGCGAGGTGATCGACGCGATCACCCAGGCGGTCCGCGACCCGCGCTCCGCCGTGCTCCAGATGCGCGCCGCGACGGCGCTCGGTCTGCTCGGCGGCGGCGAGGCCGACCGTCGGGAGGAGACCCTCGCGCTCCTGATCGGCGAGCTCCGGCACACGCCGCTCCAGGCGACGAAGGGCCAGATCGCGATCACCCTGGGACGGATCGGCGACGGACGCGCCGCAAAGCCCCTGATCGAGGTCCTCGAGAGCGAGGACGAGCCGAACCTCAACCGGACGATGGCCTGCGCGGCCCTCGGCCTGCTCGGAGACGAGGAGGTCCATCCGACCTTCGCCGAGACGCGCTGGACCGTCCAGTACCTCGCGTCGAACGAGGTCGTGGCGGCCCTGCTCGACCTCCTCTAGCGAGAGCCACGGGCGACGCGAACCGGTGGGAGGTCCCCAGCGGGCGGGCGAACGTTGCCGCCGCGCGCGACGGCCCGACAATCCTTCCTGGTGTCGTTCCGCCGGGCCGCCCTCCTCCTGGCGCTCCTCCTCGCGGCGTGCGACCGCGACGAGGCGGGCCCGCAGCCCCTCCCGTGGGACGCCGCGCGCGGCGTCACGCTCTGCCTCGCGTTCGCCGGTCCGGACGGGCGTCTCGTGACCTCGGGCCTCGACGGCGTCGTGCGCCTCTTCGCGCCGGACGGGAAGACCGAGCGGCTCCTCGGGCGGCACCTGGACTCCGTGTCGCGACTCGCCGTCGCGCCGCGGGGCTTCCCCCCGCTCCTGGTGACGGTCTCGGCCGACGAGGACGCACGTCTCTTCGACCTCGGCGCGAATCGGGAGATCGCGCGGCTCCTCGGCCACAAGCGCGAGGTCGTGGAGGCGCGCTTCGCCGGCACGGCCGAGCAGCCGGTGGTCGCGACCCTCTCGCTCGACGGCACGGTGATCCTCTGGTCGGCCGAGGGCGAGCGCACGAAGCACCTCCGCGACCGGCACGACATCGAGGGCCTCGAGACGTCGCCGGCGGGCGACCGGATCGTGCTGCTGGTTCCCGACGGCACGGCGCGCCTCGTGACCGCCGCGGGCGACGACGTCGCGACGCTCGACGACGAGGCGGCGCGAGGTGCGGACCGCGCGTGGTTCTCGCCCGACGGCTCGCGGCTCGCGCTCCGCGGTCCGGGGAACACGGTCGCGCTCTACGACGCGGACGGCGGTCTCGTCGCGCGTCTCGACGGCCACGTCGCGCCGGTCGTGGACATCGCCTTCTCGCCCGACGGCGCGCTCGTCGCCACCGCGTCGCTCGACCAGACCGCGAGGCTCTTCGACGCGAAGGCGGGCCGGGCCATGGCCGTGCTGGCCGGCCCCGAGATGCCGCTCCATCGCGTCGTGTTCGCGCCCGACGCGAAGAGCGTCGTGACGCTCGGCCTCGACCGCGCGGCGCGCCGCTACGACCTCGGCGGTCGTCTCCTCGCCACGATGGGCGGCGCCACGGACCCCGTCGCGGACGTTCGCTTCGCGCCCGACGGCTCGTTCCTGCTCGCGCTCCCGTTCGAGCACGGCGGGCCGGCGCTCTACACGCCCGACGGGCGCCTGCTTTGCCGGATCCCCGACGAGAGCGGGCACACGATCGCGGCCCGCCTCTCGGCCGACGGCAAACGGCTCGCGCTCCTCGACCAGGACCTCGCGCCGCGCGTGGTCCTCCTCGACCGGTCGCCGGCCGGCCCGGCCCCGGCGCCGCCGCCCCGGCCCCCCGCGCGCGAGGCGCCCCCCCACCGCGGCGAGTTCGCGGGCACCGTGTGGTGCGCGCGGTGCCACAAGCAGGCGTACGAGGCGTGGCACGAGTCGAGCCACGCGAGGACGTCGTACTTCCCGACGGCCGCGGACATGCCCGCCGAGGTGCTCGAGGGCGGTGTCGCGTCGCATCCGCCGGGTCGGACGCGGTTCGAGGCCGAGGGCGACCGGTGGTTCGCCGACGTCGTCGCCGAGGACGGGGAGGTCCACCGCTACCCGATCTCGATGGTGGCGGGGCACCTGCGCGTGCGGTTCTTCGTGACGCGACTCGACGACGGCCGGCTGCAGGTGCTGCCGCCGATGTACGAGCTCCCGACGGACTCGTGGTTCGACTACACCGCGCTGATCTTCGGGGCGCCGACGAAGGACTGGATGACGCCGCCGGTCGTGAACCCCGGAGACGGCTCGTTCTGGACCGGACCCGAACGTTCGTGGGACGCGCGGTGCGCCGTGTGCCACATGAGCGGTCGTACGTGGCGCGACCCGGGGCCGACGGACCGGGGTCCCCGCTCCGTGTGGCGCGCGTACGCGGTGGACTGCGAGGCGTGTCACGGGCCGGGAAGGAAGCACGCCGAGGCCTGGGAGCGGCTCGAGATGGACCGCGCGATGCCCCGCCTCGAGGAACTGCCGCTCGCGCGGCGCACGGCGACGTGCACCCGTTGTCACCAGGAGGGCGAGGTCCTCGACCCGCCGTGGACGGCGGAGAAGGACCTCTACGACTACAAGGACCCGTCCCTGATCGTGGACCCGGAGCGCGTGGACGCCACGGGTCGCGCGCTCGAGCTCGTCTACGACGGCCTGCCGCTCGCGACGAGCCAGTGCGCGCGAAAGGGCGGGCTCACCTGCTCGACCTGTCACGCGCCGCACGGGAGCGGGGTGCGCTCGCTGCTACGCCACGCGCCCGAGGACGGCTCGTTCTGCGTGAAGTGCCATCCTGAGCACGTGGAGGAGGCCGGGCTCCACAGCCACCACGACCCGGGGCGCGAGGGCGGGCAGTGTGTCCCGTGCCACATGCCCTTCCTCACGATCGAACGAGGGCACGGCGCGGTGGCGGACCACACGATCGGCATCCCGCGCCTCGGCCTCCGATCCGACCGCATGACGACGGACGCGTGCACCTGGTGTCACCAGGGGGGCTACGACGCGCCCGACGACGTGCCGCGTCTCGACGACGGCCAGATCGAGAAGGCGTACGAGTCGTGGTGGCCCGCGCGCACGTGGCCGAGACCGTGGATGGGACGGATCGCGGCCGCACGCCGCGGCGACGACGACGCCTGGAAGGGCCTGCTCCTCGGCGTGGACGACGAGACCGCCCCGCGCGAGGCCCGCGCGACGGCGGCGCTCCTCCTCGGCCGCTACGTGGGGAAGGCGCGGGCGGAGGTGCTCGGGACGATCCTCCGGGCGAGCGAGGACCCCGACTCGCTGATCCGACGGAGCGCGGTGCGCGCGCTGGCGGGCGCGCGCGGGGACGAGGTGGACGCCCGGCTCCGCTCGGCCCTCGACGACCCCTCCTGGGCGGTCCGCCGCGCGGCGGCCCAGACGGCGCTCGACGGATACGAGCGGGTGAAGGCGAACCGGGCGCTCCTGGACGCGATCGTCCCCGTCCTCCTCGAGGACGCGGAGCGGGTCCCCGACGACGACCTCCGCTGGTTCCGGGTGGGCGCCGCCGCGGACCTCCGAGACGACGCCGAGGGCGCGCTCCGGGCCTACGAGCACGTGGCCCGACTGAACCCCCTGAACCACGAGGTCGCCCGGTACGTCGAGACCCTGCGCGCCCGCACCCGCGCGGCCGGCCGCTGACCCGCGCCGCGACCGGCGTGGAGGGGCCGTCCCGGGCGGCCGGATCGGACCGCCCCCGAGCGCCCCCGCCGCGTCGTGCCTAGCACGATACGAATCCACGGCCCGCCGGCCGCCCATTGTCGGGGGCTGGGCGCCCGTTAATATCTCCTGAACATGTCGCCGTCCCGGGGAGGGACGGGCTCGGAGGGTCGGATGCGAATCTGCGCCGTCGCGCTGCTCCTCGGGACCGGGGCCCTCGGCTGGGCCCGGGCGGCCCAGGCCGAGCCGATCACCCTCCAGTTCGAGCGCGGCACGACGAACGCCGCCGAGGACCTCGCCGGCCAGCTCACGTGCCTCGTGGACGGCGACCTGAGCACCGTGAGCTTCACGTTCTCGAACGCGATCGGGATCAGCTCCTCGATCTGCGACATCTACTTCCGCGACACGTACGACGCCTGGCTCGACGGCGCGCCTTCCATCCTGGCCTCGGCCGGCGTCGCGTACTCCAGCGGCGCCACACCGGGCCACCCGCCGGGCCTGGGCTGGGGCGGCTCCACGGGGTATTCCGCGGACTCCGACGCTCCGGTCGAGCCGAACGGCGTGGACACGGCGTCGGAGTGGATCACCTTCACGTTCGATCTCGCCTCCGGTCACACGTGGACGCAGCTCGCCGCGGGCTTCGCGAACGGATCGCTCGACGACACGATCGGGCTCCACGTGCAGGCGATCGGCACACAGTGCCAGAGCGACAGCTACCGCAACGCGGGCGTGAGTCCCGTGCCCGAGCCGGGGACGTTCGCGCTGCTGGGGCTCGGGGTCGTCGGGCTCGTGCTGCGGCGGCGCCGGCGGCACATGGCCTAGGCCGGGCGGGCCTCGCGCCGCGCGACCTGCGCGCGCGTCAGGCGAACGTGTCCTGCCACATCCGGTACGCGGCCTCGCGCATGCCGAGCGCGGCGTAGACGCGCATCGCCTCCCGGTTCTCGTGCTCGACGTAGAGGCGCAGGCCGCAGACGCCCGCGCGGGCCAGCGCCGCCGCGCGAACGGCCGCGTACAGGCTCCGGAACACGCCGCGTCGGCGGTGATCGGGTCGGACGTACACGCTCTGGATCCACCAGAAGTCGCTGTTCCGCCAGTCGCTCCACTCGCGGGTCACCATCAGGGCCCCCACGACCTCGCCCTCGTTCTCGGCGACGAGGTAGAAGCCGCGGTCGGGACGGGCGAACACGCCGCGCACGCCTTCCGCCACGACCTCGGGGACCAGGGCGAGGCCCTCGGTCTCGTCGGCCATGGCCAGGTTGAAGGAGGCGAGGACGTCCGCGTCGTCGGCGCGCGACGGCCGGACGGTCAGGTGCAGGATCTCGTTCGTGCTCACGATGGCTCCGGAGGCGGTGGCGGCCCGACCGCGCTCTCCCACGGTACGGGTCCGGGTGCCCGGCCTCCGGATATGTTCCCGGGTTCCGAAGGAGGGAGCACCGAGATGTTCCGCGAGAAGATCGCCGACAGGACCGCCGTCGTAGGGATCCTGGGACTTGGGTACGTGGGGCTCCCGCTCGCCTCGGCGTTCGTGGACGCCGGGTTCCGGGTGCTCGGCTTCGACACCGACGAGCGGAAGATCGAGGCGCTCGCCCGGGGCGAGGCGTACCTCCACCACCTCGGGCCGGAGATGCCGCAGCGCATGAAGGCCAGCGGACGCTTCGAGGCGACCGGGGACTTCTCGCGCCTCGGCGAGCCCGACGCCGTCCTCCTCTGCGTCCCCACGCCCCTCGGCGAGCACCAGGAGCCCGATCTCTCGTACGTCGAGGTCTCGACGCGACAGGTGGCGCAGACGCTCCGCAAGGGACAGCTCGTCGTCCTCGAGTCCACCACGTACCCCAGCACGACGCGCGACCTCATGGGGCCGATCCTCGAGGCGACGGGACTCCGGATGGGGAAGGACTTCCTCCTCGCCCACAGCCCCGAGCGCGAGGACCCGGGTCGCCTGGGCGTCACGACCTCCACGATCCCGAAGCTCGTGGGCGGCATCGACGAAGCGTCCGGCCAGGTCGCGTACGAGCTCTACCGGGCGGCGATCCAGTCGGTCCACCTCGTGTCCACGGCGGAGGTCGCGGAAGCCGCGAAGGTCCTCGAGAACACGTTCCGGGCCATCAACATCGCACTCGTGAACGAGCTGAAGGTGATCCTCGACTCGATGGGGATCGACGTGTGGGAGGTGATCGAGGCGGCGGCCACCAAGCCCTTCGGGTTCATGAAGTTCACGCCGGGTCCCGGGCTCGGCGGCCACTGCATCCCGATCGACCCGTTCTACCTCACGTGGGTCGCGCGGAAGTTCGGGCGGCCGACGCGTTTCATCGAGCTCGCGGGCGAGATCAACACCGAGATGCCCCGCTACGTGGTCCAGAAGACCATGCTCGCACTCAACCAGACGGGCCGGGCGCTCAAGGGGGCGAAGGTGCTCGTGCTGGGCCTCGCGTACAAGCCCGACGTGGACGACGTCCGCGAGTCGCCGGCGATCGTCCTGATCGAGCTCTTGAAGGCGCTCGGCGCCGAGGTCCGCTACTCCGACCCCCACGTCCCGCGCGGCCACAAGATGCGCGAGCACGACATCGCCGACTGGGTCTCGCTCGACCTCGACCCCGAGACGATCGCCGCGCAGGACGTGGTGGTCGTCGCGACCGACCACAAGGCGTTCGACTGGGACCAGATCGCGAAGCACGCGCGTCTCGTCGTGGACACGCGAAACGCCCTGGCCTCCCGCCTGCAGGGGAAGCCCCACTACTTCAAGGCTTGAGGAGCCGTCCGGGTCAGGACCCCTCCGCGAGCGCGGCGCGGGCCTTGGCGACCTCCACGTAGATCAGACGGAGCTGCGTGAGGAGGCCGCCGAGGAGCTTCTCCTCCCGCGGCTCGAGGTTCCCACGCGTCTTCTGCTGGAGCGTGACCAGGAGGTCGATGCCCTGCTGCGCGGCGTCGAGCTCGACCTTGGGCTTCTTCTCGACGGGGTCCTCGATCAGGCCGAGGGCCATCTGCACCTGCGCGGCCAGACCGCCGCAGAGCATCATGAAGGCGGTGGGCTCGGCCGGGTCGGGTCCCGGGGGACCGGACGCCGGGGCGGCGGGCTCGGAGGGCGGCACCTTCTCGTCGGGCATCAGACCCGCTCCTCGGGCTGCGGCACCACCGAGTCCATGTGCTCGAGCGCCGCGGCGACCCACGCGCGGAAGAGCGGGTGCGGGCGCGTCGGCTTGCTCTTGAACTCGGGGTGGTACTGCACGGCGAGGAAGAACGGGTGGTCGTGGATCTCCACGATCTCGACCAGGTCCCGTTCGGGGTTCACGCCGCCGACGAACAGCCCCGCCTTCTCGAAGCGCTCGCGGTACACGTTGTTGAACTCGTACCGGTGCCGGTGGCGCTCGAGCACGGTCTCGTCGCCGTAGATCGCACGCGCCATCGAGCCCGCGCGGAGCGCGCAGCGGTACGCGCCGAGGCGCATCGTGCCGCCCTTCTGGAGGCCCTGCTGCTCGGGCATCAGGTCGATCACGGGGTAGGGCGTGTCGGGGTCGAACTCCGTCGAGTGGGCGCCCGCGAGGCCCAGCACGTTCCGCGCGAACTCGATCGTCGCGCACTGCATGCCGAGGCAGAGCCCCAGGAAGGGCGTCCCGTTCTCGCGCGCCCAGCGGGTGGTCTCGATCATGCCCTGGATGCCGCGATCGCCGAACCCGCCGGGCACCACGACGCCGTGGACCCCACCCAAAAGCTCCCCCACCCGTGCGGGGGTCACCTCCTCGGACTGGACGCGCCGCACGCGTACCTTCGTCTCGGCGGCGAAGCCGCCGTGCGCGATGGCCTCGTACACCGACTTGTACGCGTCGGTCAGCTCGACGTACTTCCCGACGAGGGCGACCTCGACCTGACGGCGCGGGTTGTGGATCCGCTCGAGGAGCTGGTGGTAGCGCCCGAGCTCCAGGTTCGTGTCGGGCAGGTGGAGGCGGTCCACGAGGATGCGGTCGAGGCGCTGCTCCGCGAGCATCTGCGGGAGCTCGTAGATGCTCGTGGGGACGTCCTGCTCCTCGATCACGGCCTCGCTCGGGACGTTGCAGAAGAGCGAGATCTTGGCCTTCGCGTCGGGCGGGATCGGCCGCTCGGTCCGGCAGATCAGGATGTCGGGCATGATCCCGATCTCGCGGAGCCGCTGCACCGAGTGCTGGCTGGGCTTCGTCTTGAGCTCGCCGCTCGTGCGCAGGTACGGGATGAAGGTCAGGTGGCAGACGATCGCGTTGCCCGGCCCGACGTCGAGGACGAACTGACGGATGGCCTCGAGGAACGGCAGGCCCTCGATGTCGCCGACCGTCCCGCCGAGCTCGCAGATCAGCACGTCCGCGTCGCCCGCGCCGCGGCGCACGGCGGCCTTGATCTCGTCGGTCACGTGCGGGATGACCTGCACGGTCCGCCCGAGGTAGTCGCCCCGCCGCTCCTTCTCGATCACCGACGAGTAGATCTTGCCCGTCGTGTAGTTGCTGTCCTTCGTGAGGACCGCGCCCTCGGTGAAGCGCTCGTAGTGGCCGAGGTCGAGGTCCGTCTCGGCGCCGTCCTCGGTGACGTACACCTCGCCGTGCTGGTACGGCGACATGGTCCCCGGGTCCACGTTCAGGTAGGGGTCGAGCTTCTGGTGCTGGACCTTGAAGCCGTGGCCCTCCAGGAGGAGGCCGATCGCGGCCGACGTGAGGCCCTTGCCCAGGCTCGAGACCACGCCGCCGGTCACGAAGATGAACTTCGTCACGTCTGTCCCCTGGAAAGGTCGGAGTCTACTCGCTCGGGAGTCCTCATCTACCCGAGGGCGGGGACGGCGGCCGGGGCCCGGAAATCGGGGCCGCGCGCGCGGACGCCCGGGGCCGGCGAGGGGCGGTCAGGCCTTCCGGACGAGCCGGAGGAAGGCGTCGTAGTCCTCGCGCGTGTCGATCCCGCGGCCCTTCCGGTGCGCCGGGAGGACCACGATGCGCCAGCCGTGGTCGAGCGCCCGGAGCTGCTCCAGGCGCCGTTCCTGCTCCCGCTCCGTCGGGGGGAGGGCCGAGAGCGCGAGGAGACGCTCGCGGGGGTACGCGTAGATCCCCACGTGGTGGAGCACCCGGAGGCCCTGGCGCTCCCGGGCGGAGGGGGCCTCGCGGAGGAAGTCCACCGCCGTCCCGTCGGGCCGGACGAGCGCCTTCACGGCGTTCTCGTTCGCCTCGTCCCGCGGGTCCACGAAGGGGTGGCCGAGCGTCGTCACGTCCACGCCGGGGCGGCCCGCCTCGTCCGCCAGGCGCGCGAGGTCGAGGGGCTCGACGAGCGGCTCGTCGGCCTGGAGGTTCACGACGACGTCCACGTCGAGGTCGCGCGCCGCCTCGGCGCAGCGGTCGGTCCCGGAGACGTGGTCGGCCCGGGTCCGGCGGACCTCGCCGCCGTACGAGCGGACGGCGGCCTCCACGCGCTCGTCGTCGGTCAGCACGAGGACGCGCGGCTGGCCCGGCGCGAGGAGCGCCCGCTCGTGGACGTGCTGCACGAGGTACTTCCCCGACTCGTCGAGGAGGACCTTTCCGGGGAGCCGGGTGCTCCCGTAGCGCGCGGGGATCAGGATCGCGTAGGAGGACAAGCGACGTACGACCCGAGGACCGATTGCGCGGCGCGCGGTCCACGACCCACGGTTGCGATGGGCGTCACCTCGAGAGCACCGCGCCCTGGAGGCCCACGACGCTCATCGCGGACGTGCTGTTCCGCATCAGGATCACGGCACGCTTCGAGTCGGAGTAGACCGCGGGGATCTCCTTCGTCGAGGCGTTGAGGCCCTGGCCGCGCATCGACAGGAGCGTCCACGAGCGACCGTCCCTCTCGACGGTGACGCGACCCCGCGCGTTGGGGCTCGAGAAGAGGCTCTCGACCTCGTCGGTCGGCGAGGCCACGCGGAAGAAGCCCCGCTGGTCGAGCTGCTGGAGGAAGGTCTGCATGTCGGCGTCGGGGATCGTCGCGACCGACACGCCGCGGTCGCGCTTGGCCGTCACGCCGAGCTGGTTGGCCCGCGCCTCGACGTTCGACGCGTTGACCATGACGACCTTCTGCTGCATCGCGAGGCCCACGCGGTAGCGCGGGTCGGAGCGGGGGTCGCGCGGGTTCTCGAAGCGCTCCTTCTCGACGGCGAGCGCCTCCCACGTGACGCGGACCTGCGGCCCGGTCGGCGTAGCGGGCGCGGCGGCCGGCTCGGAACGGGCCGAGACCTCGGCGGCGCGCTGGCGCTCCTGCTCCTCGAAGTGCATGCGCTGGAGCTCGCGCTCGCCGCCGGGGGGCATGATCATGCCGGGCGGAACGGCGAGGTCGGGGTTGGAGAGGGGCACGAGCGCCGCGCTCGAGGCGGGTCTCGGCGCCGACGCGCCGGGCCCCTGGGACGCGCAGGCGGCGAGGAGGGGCAGCGCCGCGAGCCCGAAGAGGAGGAGCGGGAGCCGGGAGCGCCCCTGACCCGAGGGTGACCGCCGCATGGGATGTCTCCTCGAAGACCTTCGCCGTCCGAACTTGCCCCCCCACCGGGCCCGGGTCAACCCCTCGGAGGTGTCCTCCGGCAGGTTGACCCCCCGTGGGGGCGTCCATAGCCTCGCCGGCCGGTTGGAGCCGTGACCCCACGATGACCCGAACCCGAACATCCCTGCTCTCGCTCCTCGCGCTCGGCCTCCTCGGAGGCGGCCTCCTCCCCGGCGCGCGCGCCGAGGGCGGGCCCGGCGACCCGTGGGTCGCGAAGGTCGCCGACAAGACGCTCTACCTCTCGCGCCTCGCGGGGATCGTGCCGTGGCGCATGCGGCTCCGGCTCCTCGACAAGGCGAGCGGGCCCACCACGATCCTCCGCCAGCTCATCGAGGAGCGGGTGATCGATCAGGAGTCGAAGCGCCTCGGCATCGTGGTGACGGACGAGCAGGTCAACGCCGCGTTCAACGATCTCGACCACCAGGTTCGCACGCTCTCGGGCGGCAACAAGACGCTCCGGGACGAGATCAAGAACCAGAAGACGACCTACGGCGAGTTCGTCCGAAACCTCCGCCACCAGCTCGCGAAGGAGGCGATCGCCAGCCACCCCTCGAACCTCGGGAAGACACTGCCGAAGGACCCCAACGCCCGCATCCAGCAGACCGAGCTCGTGATGTCGCAGAAGGTGATGCCGCGGGTGGAGGTGGTCTACGGGTGGCCGACCGCCTTCCAGGAGAAGCCGGCGAAGCTCGCGGCGGGCGTGATCGCCACCGTCCACGTCTACCCGAACGAGAAGCCCGGGGAGGACGGCGTCCACGTCCCCGGCGACCCGATCTCCGTCGAGGAGTACGGCCGCGAGCTCCTGGCGCGGCTCCCGGCCGCGGACGTGCGCTCGGTGATCGTCGAGGAGTGCAAGGCGGTCCTCACCGCGACGATGGCGCTCTCGCCGGCGCAGATGAACGCGGTGATCGACGCGGAGCGCGCGCACTGGGACCAGTGGCGCGAGATGACGACCCAGGAGGCCTACAAGAGCGTCTCCTACGAGGACTGGGTCAAGATGCAGTACCGACTCGACCTCGACCAGATGCGCCAGGACCGCTACTTCCGCGGCCTCTTCGGCCTGATCGCGCAGGAGCGGGCGAAGATCACGCCCGCGGAGGTGAGGACGGAGTGGGAGAAGAACAAGGACACGCTCTACGGCGACGCGTACCTGGTCACGGACGTCGAGATCGACTTCGCGCCCCAGAACCCGCTCCTCGGGCAGCCCCGCGGGGGCCGGACCCGGAAGGACGCCCTCGACGCCGCGCAGGACCTGCTCCGCGTGTTCCACAGCGGCGTCCCCTTCGAGCAGGTCGAGCGGGACGTCAACACCAAGCGCGACCCGACCTTCAAGGCGCAGCGGCTCCGGGTCCGCGACGTCTCGACGGGCAGCCTGCTCTTCAAGCAGGCGAAGGAGCTCCAGGACGGCGACGTCTCCCGGCCGTTCGAGACGCTCTCCGAGGTCCACGTGCTGCGCCGGGAGAAGTTCATCCCCGCACCGCCGTTCGAGGAGGTCCAGGAGATCATCCTCGAGGGCATGTCCCAGAGCCACGCGCACGACTGGCTCGAGCGGGAGATGGAGGACAAGGCGAAGGTCCAGATCCGCTGGCCCCTCCCCGAGGGCGCGCGGTAGCCGGACCGGGCTTGCTCAGGCGAGGGCGGCCCGCCGGCGCCGGCGGGAGAGCACGACGAGACCCGCGGCGCCCAGGCCGAAGAGCGCGAGGCTCGCCGGCTCGGGGACCGGCGGGCTCACCTGGTCGAGCGTTCCCACCGTGAGGTCGTCGATCCCGAACCAGTCCGCGGACGAGGGCGGGACCGACCACATCCCGATCTTCACGCTCACGAACTCGTCGGGGTCCACGAGCCCGAAGTAGAGGACGTCCCCTCCGGAGCCGTAGAGGGAGTGCGAGACGAGGTACGTGGTCCAGGTTCCGTCGCTCGCCTTCGTCCGCACCTGCAGCCGGCCTCCGAAGTCGCCGACGTCGATCCCGTAGAAGCCGATCGCCGCCACCGGGCTCGAGAAGTCGAGCTCGACCCAGTAGCTGGACGCGCGCGCGCCCACCTCGATAGCTGCGAGCCGCTGGTCGGGTAGCGGCCCTCTCCGTCGGTACCGCTCGAGACGTTCTCGATGCGCCGGAGCGAGCTCGAGGTGCTCGTCGCGGTGACGGTGTCGCTGCCCACCGGGAATCCCGCCTGGAAGGTCGAGTAGGAGGACCAGGGCGACGACGCGGGCGCGTACGACTCGAAGTCCTCGGTCCCGACGCCGTCGAGGTACGAGAGGAAGTCCGACGCGGCGGCGCTCGACCCCGGCGTCGAGGAGAGCCTCGTGGTCTCGCCCGCGCCCAGGTCCTCCCCGAAGAAGGTGATCGCGTCCGCCCGCGCGCCCCGGCCGGCGATCGCGAGGAGGCCCGCGAGCCCCACGAGGCCGAGGAGGACGCGCATCGTGGCGCCCGTGGCGGGCACGTCACGCCCGCAGGCGCGCGGCGCGACGACGCTCGGTGACCCAGAGCACGCCCACGAGGCCCATCAGGACGAGGACGGCGGAACCCGGCTCGGGGACGGGCGAGACGGGGATGGCGCCCTCGATGACGTCGTTCCCGCAGCTCATCGTCCAGTGGATCCCGAGGGAGGTGGAACCGGCGGCGAGGAGCCCGGCGTAGTCGATGTGGAGGTCCATGTGGTCCGCGTTGCCGGGGCCGTTCGTGAGCGACCACGTGCCGGACGCGAGCGCGCTGACGTTGGCGGAGGGGGTGAAGTCCACCTCCTGCCCCGCCCGGTAGATGTAGCCGGAGGGCGCGCCGGAGAGGCCGACGACGCCGTTCGAGGGCGCGCGGCTGCCGCCCGCGATCTCGTAGAGGTAGACGGTGCCTCCGGTCGTGCTCGTCGGGTCGTCGAGGACGAGCGCGTACTCCCAGATCTCGCCGTTCGTGCTCGCGTCGTAGATGTAGGGCGCCGAGCCGTGCGGACTCCAGCCGTTCGAGCTCAGGAACACGTCTCCGAGCCGCGTGCCGTCGGAGCCGACGTTGTCCATGTAGGAGGAGTCGATCCGCAGGTCGAACGACCCGTTGTCGTAGCTCGCGGTGAGGCTCGAGACGTCGTACTCCGTGACGTCCCCGATCCGGTCCACCCCCGTGTAGAGGCCGCTCGTCGGGGCCGCGCCGACGTAGCCGTCGGAGATGGTGACGCTGTCCGCCCGGGCCGCCCCCGCCCCGAGGAGCAGGAAGCCCGCCCCAGCCAGCAGGGCCAGGCCGATTCGGTGCCGCACGTCGCCTCCAAACTTTTTCTTAAGACTTCAGGGGGATTCTCGCGGCACCGGAGGGGTGGGGCGAGGAAAGTCCGGTCGTCGAGACCGCAGTGGGACTTGAGCCTAGATCGTCCCAATACGTTGCAGCAGAACGATATACGACCATGAGTTGGCGTGGGTACGACCGGTCCGTCCCCTCCGAAAGCAAACTTGGTTCCATACGCACTGCACCCTCGGGTTCCGGCGGCCCCACGCGGCCGCCGACGGCCCGCCAAGGGGCCTCGGAGGCCGGCCGGAGACCCGCGGCGACGAACGTCCCACGTCGCCCGGACGGGCCCCGGTGGTGTCCCGTCCGCTGGACGCACGTCGGAGGAGACCGACGCGTGGCCCGCCCGGCTCCCGGGCGACCCCGGCGCGACGCCCGCCGACGACGCCGACACCGGTCATGCCGAGAACGACGGGCTCGGCCGGATCCGAGATCGGGACGGGCGAGAGGGAGGTCCGGAGGTCACGCTGTCGGCGCGCGCGACTCGGGCCACGCCGACTCCGAGGACGAAGGCGAGCCCCGCCGCGAGCCGTGTTCGTACGAACATGTCCACTCCAATCCGAGACCTGAGGAGGAGGAAGCAGAGGTGTGCCGGAGACTCTCGATCGCGCGACGCCGCCGCCCGGTCACATCCAGGGCGAGCAGGCCCGGCGCGGCACGCGGGTCCGGGGTAAGACGACGCGCGAAGAGGGCGGGCGCGCGGATCCGGCTACGAGGTGGCGTGCAGGTCGAGCCAGCTCAGCTCGTAGTCGTAAAGGGCCTCCTCCGCCCGCGGCGCGGCGTCGAGGACCGCCTTCGCGCCCGCCGCGTCGTTCGCGCGGGCGTGCTCCCAGAAGGACGTACGCGCGGCCCACCCCGCGTCCACCTGCTTCTCGTCGAGCCCCTGCTTCGAGCCCACCACCGCCACCACATCTCGGCCCACGCGGCGCGAGAGAGGCCGCCGCTCTCTCCCCTCTCGAACATCTCGTCTCGGAACCGGGTCCACGCCGGGCCCTCGCTCGAGGCGGCGTCCACCGCCTCCTTGGGCACGCCGAGGAGCTGTCCCGCCGCGTCGCGGAGCCCGTCGATGGCGCTCGCGAAGGCCGCGTCGTTCTCGGTCTCGCGCTGGAGGAGGCCGATCCAGCAGTCCACGTAGTGGAACGGGATGTCTTGCCGGTGGGCGAGCGTCAGGGCGCCTTCCGAGGCCGCGCGGCGCACGTACGGGTTGTCGTCGTGGAAGTAGCGGGGCAGGAGCCGTGCGAACTCCTCGGAACCGGACGCGGCCAGGGCCCGCAGCGTCTCCTGGCGAAGGACGGTGTCGCTCGCCTCGCGGTCGTCGAGGATGTGGAGGAGGGTCTGCACGGCCTCCTTCGCCCACTTCGGCTCGCTCTGGAGCGCGAGGGCCACGCCCTTCCTCGTGAGCGGTCCGCCGTCCGCGAGCGCGCGGAGCAGGAGCTCCTTCACGCGGGCCTCCGGCAGCGCGTCGGGACAGCTCGGCTGCGGACCGCGCACGGCCTGGTGGACGGCCTGCACGAGGCGGAGGCGCACGAGGTCGTCGGTCTCGTGATCCGCGCTCTCGGCGACGTCGGAGAGCACGTCGCACGCGTGTAGGCGCACGAGCGCCTGGGCGGCCCGCGGCAGGACCGCGCGCTGCTCGCGCGTGCTGCCGGTCCCCGAGACGTCCTTCACGATCGCGAGGAGGGGTGGGATCGCCTCCTTGAGCCCGAGGGCGGCGGCGAGGGTCGCGGCCTGGCCGCGCGACGGGTCGCGCGCCTGGCCGAGCCACGCGACGAGCGTCTCCTTCACGCGGTACTCGGCCCGGTCCACGTACTCGCGACGGAACCACGTCTCGCCGAGCGCGCCCGGGCGCTGGCTGATCCCGTAGATCACGGTGAGCGCCGCCTCGCGCGCGAGGACGTCGTTCGAGCGGAGCACGTCCTCCACGAGCGGAAGCCGGTTCCGGTCGATCAGGATGTCGCCGACCATCCGCCGGACCTCGAACGGCAGGTCGTGGTCGAAGAGCGCGGCGTGGAGCGCGTCGTCGGCCCCGTCGGCGGCGCGGAGGTTCTTCCGCGCCTGCGAGGCGATCTTCGTGTTGTCGGAGTGGAGGTCGGCGATCCAGCGGTCCATGCGCCAGCGCGGATAGAAGAGCCAGAACGCGAGCCCGAGGACGACCAGCACCACGGCGGAGACGATCCCGTAGCGCCGCCAGGGGAGGGCGTCTTGGGCCGGGTGTCGCGCTTCCATGCGGTCTCCTCGCCACGGATCCGGAGGGGTACAAATACCGCGCCGGGGGCCACGGGCCGCCCGGTGACCGGCCGAGACGCCGGCGGGTGCCTTCGAAGGCCCGGCGGGAGGACGGCCCGAGGGACCGACGGCGGCCCCGCCGTCCCGGAGCCCCCGGGGCGAGTCCGAGGAGACATGAAGGACAGAGCCGGCGAGCGTCGCCTCGAGCTGCGCCTCCCCCCGGACGCCGCGGGGGAGCGCCTGGACCGCGCGCTCGCCGCACGGATGCCCGAGCACAGCCGCACGGAGATCCAGGCGTGGATCGACGGGGGGCGGGTCCTCGTGGACGGGCGCGCCGGGCGGCGGAGCGACCGGGTCCGGGGCGGGGAACGCGTGGGCGTGACGATCCCGGCGCCGCGTCCCGCCACGGTCGAGCCCGAGGACGTGCCCCTCTCGGTCCTCTTCGAGGACGAGCACCTGCTCGTCGTGGACAAGCCGAGCGGCCTCACGGTGCACCCCGGGAGCGGTCGTCCCGCGGGGACGCTCGCGAACGCGCTCGTCCACCGGCTGCGCGGGCTGCCCGAGACGATCGGGGCGGACCGCCCCGGCATCGTCCACCGCCTCGACAAGGACACGTCGGGCGCCATCGTCGTCGCGAAGACCGAGTACGTGCAGCGCCGCTTGTCGGCGGCGTTCGCGGCGCGGCACGTGAAGAAGACGTACCTCGCGGTCGTCCACGGCTCGCCCCCCGAGGACGTCGGTGAGATCGACCTCCCGATCGGCCGGTCGAGGACGCGGCGGACGAAGATGGCCACCCGACACGACGGCGGGCGTCGCGCCGTGACGCGCTGGAGGGTCGAGCAGCGGCTCCCCCGCCACGCGGTCGTCCGTGCGATGCCGGTGACGGGCCGCACGCACCAGATCCGCGTGCACCTGCTCTCGATCCGACACCCCATCGTCGGCGACCCGATCTACGGGAACCCCGGCCTGCCGGGCGAGGACCTCGCCCCGCGGCTCCTGCTCCACGCGTGGCGGATCTCCTTCGAGCACCCCGTGACGGGCGAGCGCGTGGGCGCGGAGGCGCCGGTTCCCCCCGATATTGCGCAGGCGATCCGCGCGCTGGCCGCCCTCGCGCCGCCCCGCCGCCCGCGGCGATGACGGCGGGGCCGAGCGGTCAGAGGAGGAGGCGGGCGATCTTCGCGTACGTCTCGGCCCCGAACGACGGGCTCTGGATCCGGTCCGCGCTCGCGGCGGCGAGGTCGGGACGGCCCGCGCTCGTCTGCAGCAGCGCCATCCCCCCGAGCGCCTGGTCGCGGGCGCGCGCGAGGTCGTCGGGCCACGTCTCGAGCGTGCGACCGAGCTGGCGCGCGGTCTCGAGGGCGGCGAGGTCGTCGCCCGCGCGCTCCGCGGCGTCGCCCACGACGATCGTGACGCGCGCCCGGACCTCGGGATCGGCGATCTCGTCCGCCACCGCGCGGGCCACCCCGAGGACCCCGGCTTCGGCCGCGCCGCGCGCGACGGTCTCGAGGGCGAGGTCCCTCTGGCGGGCGGGCACGTGCTGATCGACGGTCTTCCGCGCCGACTCGAGGTTCTGCGCGGCCTTCGGGAGGTCGCCGGCCGCGGCGAACGCCGCCGCGAGCGAGAGCATCGCCTCGACCTGGCTCTCGGGCTCCAGGATGTCGCCGAGCGCACGCCCCGCGGCGGGGATCGCCTGCTTCGCCACGTCGGCCGCCCCGCGTCGCGCGGCCTCGCGCGCCACGCTCGCGAGCACGAGCGCGCTCGCGGAGGGGTCCTGGATGCGGACCGCCACCTGGCCCGCCTCCTGGAGGGCCTTCTTCGTCTCGGCGCCGTCGCCGAGCCGCGCGCCGACGGCGAGGAGCGCGCGCGACTTGTAGAGCGGCCGGTCGAGCGCGCGCGCCAGGTCGAGCGCCCCCTTCGCGTCGCCCTGCTCGGCCACGCGGCCCACCACCGCGATCCTCACCTCGTCGGCGATGTCCCTCGCCTCGCCCTTCGCGTCGGGGTCGTCGGCGGGCGCGGCCGCGAGGATCGCCAGCACGGAGCGCCCCGCGCCGGGTAGGTCCCTGCCCTTTGCCTGCGCCGTCGCGAGCGCGGAGTACGCGTCCATCTTCTCGTACGAGTCGAGCGACGCCGCGACCTCGCCCGCCTCGGTGAAGAGCGGGGCGGCGGCCTCGGCCTCGCCCGCCGCGCCGTGCGCCGCGCCGACGTCGGCCAGCGCGCCCGACCGCGCGAGGCCCGCGAGGGCACGGGCCGCGTCGGCGGCGAGGTCGAGGTCCTTCGACGCGCGCTCCGCGTCGCCCGCGTCACGCGCCGCGCGGGCCGCGTCGAGGAGACGCCGGACCTTGCCGGTGGACGCCTCGAGCGAGACGGCGGCCTGCTCCGCGCGCCCGAGCGCGGTCTTCGCGCGGTCGGGCTCCTGCGCCTCGGCCCACGCCCGCGCGACCACGACGAAGGCGGCGGCCTGGTCGTCGGGGGCCGTGACCTCGGCGGCCTTCCGCTCGGCGCGGACGAGCCACCAGAGGGGCTCCGCCTTCTCGCCGTACGCCTCGCGGAGCTTCTCCCGCCGCTTCGCGCGGTCGGACGCGGGACCTTCGCCTCCCCGCGCCGGCGGAGCGCCGAGCAGGGCCGCGAGCACTGCCAGAACGAGCGCGAGACGCCCCATCGCCGACCTCCGCGCGGGGGATTCTAGCCTCGGCGGCTCCGGGCCGGTTCACTACGCAACCGGAGAGCGCCCACCATGTTGACCCCGTCCATCCCCGACCCCCTCGGTCCCACGACCCGCCGCTGGAAGGAGACGACATGGACGGAGGCGACGCTCGCGAGGGGGGAGCGCAAGCGGCACTTCCGCACGCCGTCCGGGATCCCGCTCGAGCCCGCGTACGGTCCCGCGCCCGAGGCGGAGAACTTCTCGGAGATCGTGGGCGGCGCCGGCGAGCCGCCCTTCACGAGGGGCGTCCAGGCGACGATGTACCGCGGCCGGCTCTGGACGATGCGCCAGTACGCGGGCTTCGCGACGGCGGAGGCGTCGAACGCGCGGTACCGCGCGCTGCTCCAGCAGGGACAGACGGGCCTCTCGATCGCGTTCGACCTGCCCACGCAGATCGGCTACGACCCGGACCACGAGCTCGCCGCCGGGGAGGTGGGCCGCGTCGGCGTCTCGATCGCGCACCTGAAGGACATGGAGACGCTCCTCGACGGGATCCCCCTCGACAAGGTCTCGATCTCGATGACGATCAACTCGACGGCGATCGTCCTCCTCGGCCTGCTCCTCGCGGCGGCGAAGCGACGGCGCGTGGACCCCTCGGCGCTCCGCGGCACGCTCCAGAACGACATGCTGAAGGAGTACGTGGCGCGGGGCACGCAACGCCTTCCCGTGCGCCCCTCGATGCGACTCGTGGTGGACGTGATCGAGCACGCCACGCGCCACATGCCGCAGTGGAACCCCATCTCGATCAGCGGATACCACATCCGCGAAGCGGGCGCGACGGCGGTCGAGGAACTCGCGCTCACGATCTCGAACGCGATCGCCTACGTGAAGGCCGTGAAGGCGCGCGGTCTCGACGTGGACGAGTTCGGGGGACGCCTCTCGTTCTTCTTCAACGCCCACAACCACCTCTTCGAGGAGGTCGCCAAGTTCCGCGCGGCGCGGCGCATGTGGGAGCGCATCATGCGCGAGCGCTTCGGCGCCGAGACCGCCCGTGCGCGGATGCTGCGCTTCCACACGCAGACCGCCGGGTCGGCGCTGCAGGCGCAGCAGACCGACGTGAACGTCGTCCGGGTGACGATCCAGGCCCTCGCCGCGGTGCTCGGAGGCACCCAGTCGCTGCACACGAACGCGCGGGACGAGGCCCTGTCGCTCCCGAGCGAGGAGGCCGCGGTCCTCGCGCTGCGCACCCAGCAGACGATCGCGTACGAGAGCGGGGTGGCGGACGTCGTGGACCCCCTCGGCGGCTCGCCGTACGTCGAGGCGCTCACGAGCGAGATCGAGGCCCGCGCGCAGGCGATCGTCGAGCGCATCGACCGGACCGGCGGGATGATCGAGGCCATCGAGGCGAACGGGCCCCAGCAGATGATCGAGCGGAGCGCCTACGCCGCGCAGAAGCGCGTGGAGACGGGCGAGGACGTCGTGGTGGGCGTGAACCGCTTTCAGTCCGACGAGGCGGCGGGCCCGCCGGCGTTCCAGCTCGACCCCGCGGTGGAGGAGGACGCGGTCGCGCGCGTGGAGGCGATCCGCAAGGGCCGGAACGCCTGGGCGCACGCCGAGGCGATCCAGGCGCTCCGCGCCGCCACGGCCACCGAGGAGAACCTCGTCCCCCACGTGGTCCGCGCGGTCGAGGCGATGGCGACCGTCGGCGAGGTGATGGCCGTGCTCGAGGAGCGGTGGGGGACCTTCCGCTCCCCGCGCTGACGTCGGTCGTCTGGGTCCCGGCGCCTCGGCTCGTCGCCGTGTTGTTTTTGGGTCTTTCGCCCCAATACAAGATTCCGAATCTGTTCATGGTGACCACGGTCACGTCCGATGGGGGGCCGTGGCGAAGGTCCCGGGCAGGGAGAAGGGTCGAGCCATGGACCGGGACCACGGCCGGCGGGCGGAAGGCCGCCGGAGCGAACGCGGGATCATCCTCATCTGGGCCAGCTTCACGACGGTCCTGGTGGCGGGGGTCATCACGACCGCCCTCTACTCGGACCGCGCCCTCGACCAGCTCACGCGGGTCGAGTACGCGAAGAACATCCAGGCCGACGCGG
Organism: uncultured Planctomycetota bacterium; assembly: GCA_963752285.1. Classification (GTDB taxonomy): domain Bacteria; phylum Planctomycetota; class PLA2; order PLA2; family JAEUHO01; genus CAVVXN01. The sequence goes on along the minus strand of CAVVXN010000002.1, from coordinate 156,027 downwards.
TGGCGCGCGCGGGGCTCGTGGACGCCCTAGCGTGGTTCCGCCGCCAGCCGAGCCAGCCCGTGACGGAGTTCGCCCCGGCGCTCGAGCTCGACGCGCGAACGCCCGTGAACGAGACCGACGACCCTTCGATCGGCATCGTGCGGGCCTACGAGGTGTCGCCCGGCTTCTGGGGTCGGTACGAGGTGCGCATCGCGACGCCCGCCGAGCCCTACGTGGACTCGGACGGGGACGGCCGCTACGGCGCCGGCGACCCGTTCACCGACATCGACGGCAACGGCAAGTGGTCGCCCACCTCGGGCACGTGCGACGTCTCGGACGAGCGCGGCCTCACGGGCCAGGGCTGGGCCTGGCACCTCCAGGCGGTCGGCACGGTCTATCGCGTCAGCGACGAGAGCCAGCCCCTCGGGTCGGCGGCCAACCCCCGCATCGCCCGCCGCGAGCTCTCGACCGAGATCCGCCGGCTGGCCGTCTCCCTGCCGGCCGACGCCGCCATCAACGCGCGGACGGGCGGCCTCGTGCAACTGAAGAGCGGCAGCCGGGTCACGTCGCCGACCACCGGCGTGGCGGTCGGAACGGCCGCGGTGCGCATCGCCGTGAGCCCGTACGCGGACGTCCAGGCGCCCGTCAAGAGCGTGAACGTGCCGCACTACAAGGACGAGCTGTACGACGTGTTCGGGTCCACGTGGGACGACTTGAAGTCGATGTCGGACTTGAGCCTCACGTCCGAGGAAGGCTTCGACGGGACGATCCCCCCCTACTCCGTCGTGACCGTGGACGGGGACCTCACGTTCGACTCGAGCCGGCCGCTCCTCGGCCTCGGCCTCCTGATCGTCCGCGGCAACGTGACGATCACCTCCGGCTCCAACTCCTACTTCCGAGGCGTGCTGTACGTGGACGGAGACGTTGAGCTCGAGGCGCCCTCGATCGTCCGGGGCACGATCCTCGCGACCGGATACGTCCGGGTCGGCGGCGTGGGCAGCGACACGACGACGGTCGAGCACGATCCCGACCTCGTGAAGGACATCCTCGCCCGCATCGGCCAGTACCGATACAGCAAGGCCGTCTACCCGACGCCGAGGTACCTCCCCGACGGCAGCGCCGTGGAGGAAACCCCGCCGCCCTCGCCCGGCGGCGGTTCGAGCGGCGGGTCGAGCGGCGGGTCGAGCGGCGGGTCCAGCGGCGGGTCCAGCGGCGGGTCGAGCGGCGGGTCGAGCGGCGGGTCGAGCGGCCACGGCCACGGCCACGGCCACCACGGGGGGTGACCCTACGGGACGGAGACGACGCCGGCGCGGAGGACCAGGACCTCGGGCGCCGGGAGCGCGGACAGCACGTACACGAACCCGCCGTCCACCGCGAGGTCCTCCGTATCGCCCGGCACCGGGATCGTCCCGGCGAACGTCGCGGTGGCCGGATCGGCGACGTCCACCGTCTCTACGCCGGAGAACCCGCCGGTCGCGTACACGAAGTCGCCCGCGAGCGCCACGTGTGCGGGCAGCCCGGCCAGAGGCACGGTCCGAGCGAGGGACGGCGCGGTCGGGTCGGCGTAGTCCATCACGTACACGACGGCCGAGCCGCTCTCCTGCCCGATGAGGTAGGCGAAGGGCGGGCGGAGCACGACGCGCGTGGTCACGCCACCGGAGGGAAGGACGAGGTCGCCCTCGAAGGCGGGCAGGGTCGGTATGGCCGCGTTGAAGATCGTGAGCACCCCGGTCGAGCATCGCACGACCTCGCTGCCGTCGAACGCGACGCCGTCGGAGAGGCCGCCCACCGGAACGGTCGGGAAGGGCACGGGAGTCGAGGGGTCGAGCACGCTCACGACGCCGAGCGCGCTGTCGAACGCCTCGTACGCGACGTCCCCTCCGACCGCCAGCCCCCGCACCGGTTGCGAAGCGATTCGCGACACGGAAACGGGCGCCGTGGGGATCGACACGTCGCAGATCTCGAGCCCGCCGGACCCCGCCAGGAACGCGTGCGTCCCGTCCACCACGAGGTCCCGCGAGGCCGACGCGACGAGGTCCGCGCTCCCGACGTGGCTCGGGGCCAGCGGATCGCTGGCGTCGAACACCTCGAGCCTCGAGGGCGCGAAGCCGGTCGATACGTAGACACGCCCCGCGGCGGCGGCGACCGCGAACGGGACGCCGGGCACCGGCACGGAGCCGACGGCGCCCGAGGGCGCGGGCGATCCCACGCCGAAGAGCCCGAGGCCACCGGGCAGGCCGGGGTCGGTCACGGCAAGGAGACCGCCCCGCCGGGCGAGCCCGGCCGCGTTCCTCCCCACGGGGAGGACGGCCGCGAGCGTCGGGGCCGTCGGCGAGGCGACGTCGATCACGTACACCCCGTCGGGCGAGGTCGATGCGAAGGCCTCGGTGCCCCGGACCACGAGGTCGATCGTCTGGCTGCCGCTGGAGAAGAACGCGGTCCCCGCCAGCTCGGGCGACGCGGGCACGCTCAGGTCGAACACCTCGAGCGCCCGACCCGCCGCGTAGAGCCGTCCGCCGACGAGGTCGATCCGTAGGGCCTCCCGCGTCGGGCGCGTGCCCAGGGAGACCGGCGCCGCGGGATCGGTCACGTCGAACGTCTCGATCTGCGACGGCTCGAGCACGTACGCGTGCGTCCCCGCGACCTTCACCTCGAGCGGCGGGCCCGCGGGAACGAGATCGGGGAGCGCCACGGGCGCGGCGGGGTCGGAGACGTCCACGACGTGGACCAGCGCCGCACCGCTCGTGCACACGAAGGCGACGGTCCCCGCCACCTCGACGTCGGCGAGGACGCCCGGGAGCGGCAGCGAACCGCGCCGTGCGGGCGACGCGGGCGCGGAGACGTCCACGATCTGGAGACTCGACGTGTCCGAGACGAAGGCGAGCGGACCGACGACCTGGACGTCGGTCGCGGCGTCGGGCGTGTCGAAGCCCCCCACCACGACCGGCGTCGTCGGGTCGGCGACGTCCACGATGGCGAGGCCGTCCTGGAAGATCGTCACGAACGCGAGGTTGCCGACGATGTCCACGCTCCGCGCGGGCGACGGGAACGCGACGTCGCCGAGGCGCTCCTGGAGGAGCTGGAGCGCCGTCTCGGTCGGCCGCGCGCCCGCGAGGAGCGCCGTCACGAACGGGCCGATCTGCGCGTAGGGGCGGAAGAGCGCGCCCGCGTGGACGAGCGGATCGAAGACCACCGCGTCGTCGTTGTCCACGACGGCGTCGCCGTCGAGGCTCGACGCGAGGAGCGAGCTCGCCCACGCTGAAGCGGCGCGGAGGACGTAGCCCTCGTCGTAGCGCGCGGAGAGGAAGTACCGGACGCGCTGGTACACGAGCTCCGTGGCCGAGGAGAGGTGGACCTCGCCCGCCTCGAGCTCGGCCGCGCTCACGATCGCGTGGACCGCGCCCTGGTTCGGCGTCGGGGCCGCGTCGAGGACGCCGTCCTCGTTCGCGTCGAAGGCCTGGCCGCCGCGCGCGACCAGGAGGAACACGGCGTCGGACGGCACGGGGGGCAGGGTGAACGAGAATCGCCCCGTCTCCAAGAGCGAGGCGCCCGCGGACGTCGTGGTCGAAGCGAGCGGGGACCCGTAGTCCCCCACCCGGAACACGTCGAGGGTCGCGCCGCCCAGCGCCGCGAGGGCCACGCGACCGTTCGCCGAGACGGCGGTCTTGGCCGCCCCGCCCCCCCCGCCCCCGCACGCGCAGAGGACGGCGCTCGCCAGCAGGGCGAGCGCGGACTTCTCCAGCCGATCGGACGTCCGCATGGCGTTCTCCTCCCCGGGATTCCGAGCCTGGTAGGGGGTGGCTTCCCACGGCGGCGGGTTACCTGCCCGGCCAAAGATCCGTCGAGGGCCGGATCCACGGTCGCGGCTACGGCACCTTCACCTGTACGCCCCGGACGACCAGCAAGCCCCCGTTCACGCCGCCCGCCGTCAGGTAGAGGAAGGCTCCGTCCACGGCGACGTCCTCGACGAAGGCCGCGACCGGAATCGTCCCGATGCGCGTCGCCAGGCTCGGGAGGGCGACGTTCACGGCGTGGAGCCCGGCGTCGGTCCTCACGTAGGCGGTGGTCCCGGAGAGCACGACGGATCCCGCGGTGCCGGGCAGGGGCACGAAGCGGACCGAGGCCGGGGCCGAGGGATTCGCGTAGTCGAGCAGGCGCAGCCCGCCGCCGGGGCCTCCGAGCGCGGGCTGCTCCGTCACGAACGCGGTCGGCGCGCGAAGCGCGACGTTGATGTTGAGGCGGCCCGCAACCGGCGGGAACACGCCGGCGAGGCTCGGCGCCGTCGGCGTCGCCGTCGTGAAGAAGGAGACCCCCCCCTGGGACTCGGCGTGGGCGAGCACGCTGCCGTCGAAGGCGATGCCGGACGCGAAGCCCGGACGGACGATCGACCCGAGCGGCGTGGGCGAGGTCGGGTCGCTGACGTCCACGACGAAGATCCCCGGGTCGTGCGACTCGTAGACCACGTTCGAGCCGACGGCGATCCTCCCGGACGTGTCGGGCGGCGTCTGGCCGAGGAGCGACGGCGAGAAGGGGTTTCCGACGTCGTAGACCTGGAGGCTCACCGCGGAGACGAACGCGCGGGTGCCCGCTACCACCAGGTCGTTCGCGCCGGGCATCGCGAGATCGACGTTTCCGACCGCGCTCAAGGAGAGCGGGTCCGAGGCGTCGAACACGGAGAGGCGCTCCGTGGGGAAGCCGTGCGTCACGTACACGCGACCCCCTGCGGCCTCGACGGCGATCGGCGTCGATAGCGGTACCCGGGCGACCGCACCCGACGGCTCCGGCGCGCGGAACGCGAGGAGCGAGAGGACGCCGGTCGCGGTCGGACTCGTCGTCGCCACGAGCCCGCCCGCGCGCGCCAGGCCGTGCGCGAAGCCCTCGACCGGGACGAGCGCGACGAGCGCGGGCGCGGCGGGCGTCGAGACGTCCACGACCACGATGCCCTCCCCGGACGCCCCCACGAGCGCCTGCCCTCCCTCGACCACGAGGCCGAAGGCGGCCGGGGTGGGGAGGCCGATCGACCCGACGCGAACCGGGGAGGACGGCGTGCCGAGGTCGAAGACCTCGAGGAAGCGCCCCGCGACGAAGAGGTGGCCGTCGGCGATCTCGATCCTCTGCGCTTCCTGGGTCGCGCGCGTCCCGAGCGAGACCGGTGCGGCGGGATTGCTCACGTCGAACGTCTCGATCTGGGACGGCTCGAGCACGTACGCGTGGGTGCCGAGGACGCGAACGGCGAGCGAGGTCCCGGCCGTGACCTGCTCCTTCAGGACGGAGGGGCTCCCCGGGTTCGAGACGTCCACGATGTGCAGCAGCGGGGCCCCGAGCGTGGTCGCGGCCACGTACGCGACGTGGCCCGCGACCTCGACTTCGTTGATCTCGCCGCCGAGCGCCAGCGACCCCCGCGGCGTCGGGGCCGCCGGGTTCGCGACGTTCACGATCTGGAGGCTCGAGCCGTCGTTCACGTACGCCAGCGATCCGACGACCTGGACGCCGGTGGCGCTGTCCGGCGTGTCGATGCTCCCGAGGGGCGTCGGGGCGGTCGGGTCGCTGATGTCCACGATCGCGAGGCCCGCGTCGTTCGTGGTCACGTACGCGAGGTCCCCCACGACGTCGAGGCCCCCGACCGCCGACGCGAACTCGAGCGAGCCGAGGTCCACGTCGAGGAGATCGAGCGCCGTCTCGGTGAGCGGCCCGTTCGCGAGGAGCGTCGTCACGAACGGGGTGATCTGCGCGTACGGCCGAAAGAGGGCGCTTTGGTGGAGGAGGGGGTCGAAGGCCAGGACGTCGTCGTTGTCCACGTCGGGGACGCCCGAGATGCTCGCCCGGAGGAGCGAGCCCGCCCACGAGGAGGCGGTACGGAGCACGAACCCGTCGTCGTAGAGGGCGGAGAGCGAGTACCGGAGCCGCTGGTAGACGAGCTCCGACGCCGCGGAGAGGTGGACCTCGCCCGTCTGCAGCTCCGCGGCGCTCGCGAGCGCGTGGACCGCGCCCCGGTTCGGCGTCGAGGCCGAGTCGAGGATCCCGTTCTCGTTCGTGTCGAAGGCCTGGCCGCCGCGGGCCACCAGGAGGAAGAGGGCGTCCTCGGGCACCGCCGCGAGGTCGAAGGCGAAGCGCCCGATCTCGGGGAGCGTGGCGCCGGTCGAGGTCGGAACGGTCAGGAGCGGCGACGCGTAGTCGCCGACCCGGTACACGTCGAGCGTGCCCCCGCCGATCGAGGCGAGGACGACGCGGCCCGACGCGTGGACGTCGATCTTCTGCGCGCCGCCGCCGCCGCCCCCGCCGCCGCACCCGCCGAGGACTCCGCCCAACAGGAGGGCGAGCGCGGGCGCTCGCAGCCGACCGATCTTCCACATGACGAATCTCCTCGCAACGAGTTCGAGCCCGGTAGGGCGTGGCGTCCGACCACCGCGAATTACGCAGCGGGCACGCGATCGCGCTTGGGCTGGGTCAAAGGCCCCGCCGCGCCCGTGGACCGCGCGCCGCGCGTTCGCGGGGCCGGCTGCGCCTACGGAACCGCGACCTGGGCCGCGCGGAGGACGAGCAGTCCGCCGGTCGGTAGGCCGCCCGCGACGAAGAGGAAACCGCCCTCGACGTCCAGGTCCCGGACGGCGGTCGCGACCGGGATGGTGCCGACGTACAAGGCCGCCGTGGGGACGGTGACGTCGAAGAGATCCACGCTGTCCGACCCGGTCCCGGCATACACGAGGTCGGAGTCCAGCTTCAGGCGGGCGGCGCCGCTCAGAACCGGAACGCTCCGCACCACCACCGGCGCGGCGAGGTCGCTGTAGTCGACGACGCGAAGCGCATCGTCGGTGCCGGACGAGCTGCTGTCCGCGACGAACGCGAACGGTGGCCGGAGCGCCACGCCGCCCGCGTCGTTCATGTCGAGCGAGCCCCGCGGGACCAAGTTCGTGGGCGTCGTCGCGTCGAAGGTCTCGATGCCCGGCGTGCCGCGGCAGAGGACGATCGCGCTCCCGTCGAAGGCGACGTCGGACGGGAACCCGGGCACCGGGACGCTCGTGACGACGGCGGGAAGGGCGGGCGTCGTGACGTCGAGGACGGAGAGCCCGTCGAATGCGCCCCCGAAGACGAGGTTCCCGTCCGGCGCGATGCACTCGAGGAGGCGCGTCGCGCTGTCGTGGCCCAGGAACACGGGGGCCGTGGCGTCCGACACGTCGTAGACGTGGAGGCTGTCCTCGGCGACGAAGGCGAGGTCGCCCTGGACGACCATGTCGCGCGCCAACGACCCGCCGAGCGGGATGCTCCCGAGGACGGTCGGCGCGAGCGGGTCTGTGCTGTCGATCACCAGGAAGCGGTCCGGCTGGCTCGTGGTGACGTAGACGCGCGGTCCTCGCGCGTCCACCGTGAGGCACTCCTCCGCGACCGGAAGGGACGCGATCACGCCCGAGGGCGGGGGGGTCCCCGCGGCGAGGAGCGTCAGCCCCAGGTTGGTCTGCGGGACCACGAGGACCTTCCCGTGGAGCGCGATGGAGGCCGCGCCCGCCTGGGTCGGGATCGTGCCGACGAGCGAAGGGGCTGCCGGGTCGGCGAGGTCGACCACGCACACTCCGGTGAACCCGCCCGCCACGAGCGCCCGCGATCCAGCGACGACGAGGTCCGCGACGTTCTGCGCGGGCATCGGGATCGTCGCCACGGCTCGGGGCGCCGCAGGCGCGGAGAGGTCGAACACGTCGAGCTCCCGCGATGCCGCCACGAAGAGGCGGCTCGACCGAACGGCGACCCGCGGCCCAAACGCGGTGGAGACCACGCCGTTCGAGTTCGGCGACGCCGGATCCGTGACGTCCACGGTCTCGACCTGGAGGTTCTCGCCCAGGTAGGCGTGGGTTCCCTCCACGGCCACGCAATTCACCACGCTGGCTGCAGCGAAGTCCGACACGACGGCGGGTGCCGCCGGGTTCGAGACGTCCACCACGTGAAGCTTGCGGTCCCCCCCGCCCGCTACGTAGGCGAGCCTTCCGACGACCTGCAGGTCCTCCGCGTCGTTCGAGACGGCGAGGGCGCCCACGAGCGTAGGCGACGCCGGGGTCGAGACGTCGACGATCTCCAGCCCCTGGGTCTGTTCGGCGACGTAGGCGAGCGCCCCCAGCACCCGGGCGCGACGGGGAACACCCGCGGTGGTGAAGCGGCCCCGGAGGATGGGCGCCGTCGGCTCACTCACGTCGAAGACGTCGAGCTCCTGGCCCGTACAGAGGTACGCCAGGTCGCCGACCACCTCGACGGCGCTCAACTGCAGGGGCCGGGGAATCGTCGCGAGCGCCTCCTGGCTCAGGTCGAAGGCGGTCTCCGTGACGGGCGCCCCCGCGAGGAGCGCGAGCACCATGGGCCCGTACTCGTCGTACCGTCGGAAGAGGTCGTCTCGGTGGACGCGGGGGTCGAACGCGAGCGCGTCGTCGTTGTCCACGAGCGGGGATCCCGCGAGGTTCACCTGCACGACGAACGACGCCCACGACGAGGCCGTCTTCAGCACGTAGGCGTCGGCGTAGCGCGCGGAGAGGAAGAAGCGCGCGCGCTGGTACACGGCCTCGGTCACCGCGGAGAGGTGGACCTCGCCCGTCTGGAGCTCCGCGGCGCTCGCGAGCGCGTGGACCGCGCCCCGGTTCGGCGTCGAGGCCGAGTCGAGGATCCCGTTCTCGTTCGTGTCGAAGGCCTGGCCGCCGCGGGCCACCAGGAGGAAGAGGGCGTCCTCGGGCACCGCCGCGAGGTCGAAGGCGAAGCGCCCGATCTCGGGGAGCGTGGCGCCGGTCGAGGTCGGAACGGTCAGGAGCGGCGACGCGTAGTCGCCGACCCGGTACACGTCGAGCGTGCCCCCGCCGATCGAGGCGAGGACGACGCGGCCTGTCGCGTGGACGTCGATGTTCCGGGCGCGGCCACCGCCTCCGCCGCCTCCCCCGCACCCGCCGAGCGCCCCCGCGAGGAGGAAGACCGCCATACCGACGCACGTCTTTCGACACCGCATGTCGCTCTCCACCGCCCGCGGACCCGAGGCCGTCGAACAGGGAGTGGCGCGGGGAGCGCGCGAGTTACCCGCAGGCCCTCAGTCCTTCTGGGGATGGAGGATCATCCGGACCTCCTCGGGAACCCCCGGCGTCAGGAAGCGGCGCGTCCTGACCTCGGGACAGCCGGGGGCCTTGGCGACGACCGTGACGTCGCCGAGCGGCGCGTCCGCGAAGGTGCGGCGGCCGTCCTCGCCGGCGTAGAGCAGGCGCACGTGGTCCCCCTCGACGTAGCCGACCTCGGTGCCCTTCGCGACCTTCCCGTCCGGGGTCGTCGCGTAGACGGTGAGCGTGCCGGTACGCGGGCCGTCCTCGGGGACCTCCGCGGGCGCCCGGGCCCCGGACCCGGCCGGCGCCACGCGACCGCCCTGGCCCGAGAGGAGCAGGTAGGCGAGCCCGCCCGCGACCAGGGCGGCCAGGAGGAGGAGGAGCGTTCTTTCCACGAGGAGAACTTAGGACGCCCCGAACGGGTCGTCCCGTGCGGCGACCTGTCGCGCCCCCTCCGCTCGGATGGCGGGTCGGCGGCCGAGCGCGTACCCTTCGGCCCATGACGCCGGAACAGGAACTCTCGGGCGGGGCCGGGGTCGGCTCCGTGGATCATCTGGGCGTGGCCGTGAGGTCGATCGAGGAGGGAAAGGCCCTCTTCCAGGAGGTCTACGGCCTCCGGCTCCTCTTCGAGGAGGAGGTCCCCTCCGAGAAGGTCAAGGTCGCGGCGTTCGACGGTGGGGGCATCCGGATCGAGCTCTTGGCCTCGACGGATCCCGACGGGCCGGTCGGGCGGTTCGTGGCCCGCAAGGGCCCGGGCCTCCACCACGTCTGCTACCGGGTCGGGGACATCCACGGGGCGGTCCGGGCGCTCCGGGCGCGCGGAATCGAGCCGATCGGCGAGGCGCCGCGGAAGGGCGCCGGCGGCGCGCTCGTCGCGTTCCTCCACCCGAAGGACGCGGGCGGGATCCTGACGGAGCTGAGCCAGCCCGCCCCCGCGGGGACCCCGCCCGGTTCGCCGCCCGACGAGGAAAGCTCTCGATGAACGAGGACGGACGACTGGAGGAGCTCCGCCAGCGGCGCGAGCAGGCGATGCTCGGCGGCGGGGCCGGCGCGATCGAGCGCCAGCACGGACGCGGAAAGCTCACGGCGCGCGAACGGATCGACCTGCTCCTCGACCCGGGGACCTTCGAGGAGTTCGACCCCTTCAAGCTGCACCAGTGCCGCGACTTCGGCATGGAGAAGAAGACGGTCCCCGGCGACGGCGTGGTCGGGGGCTGGGGCCGCGTGAACGGCCGGCCGCTCGTGGTGTTCGCGCAGGACTTCACGGTCTTCGGCGGGAGCCTCTCGGGCGCGAACGCCGAGAAGATCTGCAAGCTGATGGACCTCGCGATGAAGATCGGGTGCCCGGTCGTGGGGCTCAACGACTCGGGCGGGGCCCGCATCCAGGAGGGCGTGGTCTCGCTCGGGGGCTACGCCGACATCTTCCTCCGGAACACCTTGGCCTCGGGCGTGGTCCCGCAGATCTCGGCGGTCATGGGGCCGTGCGCGGGCGGCGCGGTCTACTCGCCCGCGATCACGGACTTCATCCTGATGGTCGAGGGCACCTCGTACATGTACGTGACGGGACCGAGCGTCACGAAGACGGTCACGCACGAGGTCGTGACGCACGAGGAGCTCGGCGGCGCCTCGGCGCACACCGAGAAGTCGGGGGTCGCCCACTTCCGCGCGGCCGACGACGCGTCGTGCCTCGCGCTGCTGCGCCGGCTCCTGTCGTTCCTCCCGCAGAACAACCAGGAGATGCCCCCGCCGGGCCCCACGACCGACGACCCCAACCGGATGGACGAGCGCCTGGACACGGTCGTCCCCTCCGACCCGAACAAGCCCTACGACATGCGCGAGGTGATCCACCTGGTCGTGGACGACCAGGACTTCCTCGAGGTCCACGAGCACTACGGCGAGAACATCGTCGTGGGGTTCGCGCACCTGGGCGGGCGCGTCGTGGGCGTGATCGCGAACCAGCCGCAGGTGCTCGCCGGCTGCCTCGACATCCACGCCTCGATGAAGGGCGCGCGCTTCATCCGGTTCTGCGACTGCTTCAACATCCCGCTCGTCACGTTCGAGGACGTGCCCGGATTCCTCCCCGGAACCGACCAGGAGTGGAACGGGATCATCAAGCACGGCGCGAAGCTGCTCTTCGCGTACTGCGAGGCGACCGTCCCGAAGCTCACGGTGATCACGCGCAAGGCCTACGGGGGCGCGTACGACGTCATGAGCTCGAAGCACATCCGCGGGGACCTGAACCTCGCCTGGCCGACCGCGGAGGTCGCGGTGATGGGCTCGAAGGGCGCCGTCGAGATCATCTTCAAGAAGGAGATCGAGGCGGCGAACGACCCCGAGGCGACGGAGGCCGAGAAGACCGAGGCCTACCGCGAGCGCTTCGCGAACCCCTACTCCGCGGCCGAGCGCGGCTACCTCGACGACGTGATCGAGCCACGCCGCACGCGCCCGCGCCTGATCTCGGCCCTCGCGATCCTCGAGACGAAGCGCGACCGAAACCCCCCGAAGAAGCACGGGAACATCCCGCTCTGACCGCGCCGGGCGCCCCGGGACCAAGGACCCGGAGGGGGCGTCCGGTTTCGGCGGCGAACCGCCACGGGAGGTCGGGGGGCGGACACCGTCGCCTCCCGGTGCGGCGGCTCGCGGAGCCGCGGGGAAGCGGTCCCATGCCGAGGGCGATGCAAGCGGTCCTGGTGTTGGCCTCGATCGGGCTGGTCGGCCGCGCAGCGCGAGCCGACTCGATCACCTTCCAGCCCGCGGGGTCCTACGGGTCCGCCTATGCGAGCGATTCCAGCGGGTCGAGCGTGAGCCACTACCTGAGCGGGACCACGACGCCCGCGATGACGGCCACGGGGTCCGAGGACGCGGTGGACGGGTCGGTCTCGCTTCACGTGGACTGGGCCGTCGGCGACACGTCGATCGACATCGGCCTTGGTGCGTCGTGGCCGGGCCCGACCAGCGCCGGAGGAGACGCCTACGCCTACGTGGCCTTCATCGTGGCGGAGAGCACGCCGTATACCCTCGAGGGTCAGCTCGCGTACGGCGACGCGGACCCGACGCACACCGCGGCGGCGTCCTTCAACTGGTACATCTCGCTGTACGACGTGACGAACAGCTCACAGCTGTCGAACGTGTACGCGTACCACTACTACGTGGACAACGGAGTGACCACGCTCACCTCCGTCACGTACACCGGGACGTCGGCCCACATCTCGAGCACCGGCAGCCTGGCCGGAACCCTCGCCCCCGGCACGTACAGGCTGTACTCGGCTCTGCTGCCCGGCTCGTACACGACCTTCCCCGGCAGCTTCGAGGTGTCCGGAGGCGTCAGCCTCGCGCTCGGCGCGGACCCCGTCCCCGAGCCGGGTACCCTCGCCATCGCGGGCCTCGGCCTCCTCGCTCTCGGCGGGCTCCGCCGCCGCTCCCGTCGGCGTCCCGCGGCGCGCGCCTGCGGTCCCCGGCCCCCGCCCGGGGGGCTTTGCAGGCGGAGACGCGGGTCGGTACGATCCGCGTGTGGCCGACCCGACCGAGCTGGACGTCGTCGCCGAGTTCTACGCCGCGTTCGGACGCGGCGACCTGGACGGGCTCCTCGCCACGATGACCCCCGACGTTACCTTCGAGGTCCCGGAGGTGCCGTACATCCCGTTCGAGCCGGTGTACTCGGGCTACGACGGCGTCCGGCAGTTCATGGCCCTCCGAGACCCCTTCGTGGCGTACGACGGCTACCGCCTCCACGACCGGTTCGCCCGCCCGGGCCGCGTGGTGGTCATCGGGGAGACGCGGGGGCGAGCGATCAAGACCCAGAAGCCGTTCCACTACGAGTGGGTCCAGGTCTTCGACCTCGAGGGCGGCCGGATCGCGCGATTTCGGGAGTACCTGGACCCCGCCGGGCTCGTCCCCTGCTTCACCACGGACGACCCGCGGCCCGCCTGGCGCCAGAGCCGGGCGGCCACCCGCGCCCGGGCGTAGGTGCCGGCCCGCGCAGGGGGCCGGGCCGTCGCGTGCGTCGGGGCGACTTGCGGTTCCCGGTCCGAGGCCCTAGGATCCCGCCCCCGTGGGATCGGAGGTCGTTCCGGAACCGGAGGCGGGGGCCACGGACGAGGAGCTCGTCCGGCGGGCCCGGAGCGGCGACGAGAGGGCGGCGGCGGTGCTCTTCGACCGCCACGTCGCGCGGCTCCGCGCGCGCGTCCGCGCACGGCTGCCCTCGCTCCTGCGCGGCAAGGTCTCGGCCTCCGACGTCCTCCAGGAGGCCTACCTGACCGCGTTCCTGCGCCTGGCGGACTTCACGGACCGCGGCGAAGGGTCGTTCGGACGGTGGATCGCGAAGATCCTCGAGAACAAGGTGCGCGAGCAGGTCCGCCGACACCTCGGCACGGGCAAGCGCTCGGCGCGGCGCGAGGTGAGGCAGCCCTCCGAGAGCGGGGTCCAAGGGCTCCCGTCGAGAGCGACTCCGACCCCCAGCTCGATCGCGATGGCGGAGGAGACGCGGCGGAGCGTCCACAGGACGATCGACGTGCTCTCGCCCGCCCACCGGCAGATCCTCCGGCTCGTTCACGGCGAAGGGCTCCGCCTGAGCGAGGCGGCCCGCCGTCTGGGACGCTCGGACGACGCCGTGCGCAAGGCCTACGCGCGCGCGGTGTCGGCGTTCACCCGGCAGATGACCCGCGAGGGAGGCGGCGCGTGACCAGGGCGGGCGAGCGCGTCGAAGCCCTCTTCGAGGCGTGGTTCGCGCACCGCGAGCAGGGCGCGATGGCCGAGGCCGACCGCATCCTCCTGGCGAACCCCGACGTCGCCGACGAGCTGCGCGCCCGTATTCACGCGCTCGCGCTCCTCGACGAGGTTCTCGAGGACGAGCTGCCCGCCAGGGCGCGACCCGCCCGGGAGGGACGTCTGGGGCCCTACCGCCTCGTCGCCGAGATCGGCTCCGGCGGCATGGGGACGGTCTACCGGGCGGAGGTCGTCGGCGAGGTCGCCGGCCTCGCGCGGGGCACCCTCGTCGCGGTGAAGGTGGTCCACCGCCACCTGCTGCGGCGCCACGGGTTCCTCGAGCGCTTCCGACGGGAGGTCGAGATCGGGCAGCGCGCGGTCCACCGAAACGTCGTTCGCACCCATACGTGCGGCACCGCGGTCGCGGGCGGCGTCTCGGAGCACTTTCTCGTCCTGGAGCACGTCGAGGGGCAGACGCTCCGAAGCTTCATCGAAGAGCTCGGTCGCGTTCCCGAGGAACTTTGCCGTCACGTCGGACGCGAGGTGGCGCGTGCCCTTTCCGCGGTCCACGCCGTCGGTGCCGTGCACCGGGATCTGAAGCCCGAGAACGTGCTCATCACGAAGGACCATCTCGTCAAGCTCATGGACCTCGGCGTCGCACGCCTGACGGACGACGCGGCGGCCATCTCGCAGACGGGAGCGTTCGTCGGCTCGCTCCTCTACGCGGCGCCCGAGCAGCTGTGCGCGGGCGGCGCCGTCACGGTCCGCGTGGACCTCTTCGCCCTGGGCCTCCTGCTCTACGAGATGGCGACGGGAGTTCATCCATTCCGGCACGACGACGTGCGCGTCGTCCTCCGGAAGATCGCAGAAGAAACGCCCCGCCCGTGCTCGGAAATCGAGCCGCAGCTGAGCCCCTTCTTCGAAGCGCTGGTCCACGAGCTGCTCGCCAAGGACCCCCACGGCCGTCCGGTCTCCGCCGACGATGTCCTGACCGTCCTCGAGGACGGCGAGGGGTCGGCGTGGTGGCGCCAGCGATCCCAAGCGGTCCGACGCGCCGGCCAGCGCGCGCCGCGGCGCATGCGAGCGCCGCGGGACACGGCGCTCTATGGCAGGGACGAGGAGCTCCGGAGGCTCGGCGGCCTCTACGCGCGCGCCAAAGCCGGCGAGGGGCAGGTGGTCCTCGTCGAAGGGGAGGCGGGGATCGGGAAGAGCCGCGTCGTGGACGAGTTCGTGGGGCGTCTCGAGCGCGAGGGGGAGCCCATGACCCTCCTCATCGGCACCCACCCCCCCGGGGGGGCGGCGACCGCAACGGGCGCCCTCGCCTCCGCCTTCCTGGAGCACTTCGGCGAGCTCGGCCTCGAGGACGCCCTGCGGCCTCGTCTGGCCCAGGCGCCGGGTCTCGTCCAGGCGTTCGCCGCCCACCTTCGCGGCGAGCCGAGACCGGCCCACGAGGAGCCGCTCGGCCGGGACGCGCTCCAGGCGGCGTTCGTGCACGTCGCTCGCTCCCTCGCGGCGGAACGTCCGACGATCGTCTGGATCGAAGACCTGCACTTCGCAACGGAGGAAGCCCGTGGCCTCTTCGCCGCGCTGGCGTTCGGGGGACGCGGCCACCGCCTCCTCCTGATCGGCACCTCCAGGCCGGGACTCCCGCCCGCGTGGCGGTCGAGCCTCGAGGGCGAGCTCGCCCTCACGCGCCTCGTGCCGGCCCGGCTCGGCCCCAAGGACCTCACACGACTGCTCGTGGACGCCCTCGGCTCGGAGCATCTCGCCGAGGACCTGACCTTCCAGATCGCCGCGAAGTCGGACGGGAACCCGTTCTTCGTGTTCGAGATCCTGCGAGGTCTCAAGGAGGGTCGGTTCCTCACGCGACGGCCCGACGGAACGTGGATCACGACGGACGGGCTCCGCGAGGCGCGGGTGCCCCCGTCGCTCGTCGGGGTCGTGGAGGCCCGCCTCTCGGGGCTCGATCCCGAGGAGCGCGAGGCCCTGGACGTCGCGGCGTGTTGCGGGTTCGAGTTCGACCCGCTCCTCGTGAGTCACGCCGCCGGTGTCCCGCCCCTCGTTCTCCTGCAGCGGCTCGCGAGAATCGAACGTTCACACCGCCTCGTCCGGTCCGTCGGCGCGCTCTGCACCTTCGACCACCACGTCGTGCAGGAGACGATCGTCGCGCGTCTCTCCGAGCCCTTGCGGGCCGCATACCACGCCGCGATCGGAGACGCGCTCGAGGCGCGCGCCGGCGCCGCGTCCATGGTTGCGCAGGACCTCGAGGGAAACCTCTGCGTCGCGCTCGCCGAGCACTTCCTCCTCGGAGGTCTGGGCGCGCGCGCGGAGCGGTATCTCGCCGCGGCCTTCGCTCATCTGGAGGCGCAGGACCGGCTGGAGGCGGGCGTGCGGCTCTGCGACCTCGCGCTCGGGCTTGCACGGCCCCTCGCCCCCGGCGCCCGCGCGGACGCCCTGTGCAGCCGTGCGGCGGCCCTGTGGAGGCTCGGCCGCACCCAAGACGCCTGCGCGACGGCGGCGGAGGCGGTCCATCTCACGGGCGAGTCCGGGGACATCGAGACGCGGTTCCGGGCCGCCGGCTCGCTCGCGGAGGTGCTCGGCGCGACGTCCCGGGAGCGTGCGCGACTCGAGACGGCGGAGAAGGCGCTCGAGTTCGCGCGCCTCTGCGGCGCCCGGGTCGAGGACGCGGACGGTTCGGGCGGAGGAGGAATCACACCGGGCCCGACCACGGAGTGGCAGGAGCGCAGCGCCGCGCTCTGCCGCCAGCTCGGCAGCCGACGCGGTGAGATGTACGCCATCCTGAGCCTCGCGATCGAGTCCCACCGCGTGGGGCACCTCGGAGCCGCCCGGACCGGCTACGAGCGGGGGCTCGCGCTGGCGCGCGAGATCCAGGCGCACCGCGCGCTCGCCACGAACCAGGTGTGGCTGGGTGGCGTCCTGACCGCGCTGGGCCTCGCCGCCGAGGCCCACGAGTGTCTCGAGCGGGGCATCGAGGCCCTCGATCGTCTCGGAGCTCGTCTGTCGGAGAGCCTCGCGTGGCACCACCTCGGCGAGCTGGAGCGGGAGTCGGGCGATCCCCAGCGCGCGTTCTCGGCGTTCGAGAGAGCGCTCGCCATTCGCGAGGGCCTCGGAGACGCCGTCGCCGCGGCGGAGACGCGACTGTCCCGCGGCGTCCTCCTCGAACGGCTCGGCCGCGTCGAGGAGGCGCGAGCCGATTTCGCCGCCGTGCTACGGGCGCCGCAGGGCGGTGCGCACGCGGAGCTCTCGGTCCTCGCCACCGCCCACGCGGCCTCGCTGCCGGGGGGCACCGCGGCCCTGGCGATCGAAAGGCTGGAGCGATACGGGCGCCGGCTCCCGGCCACGTGGGCCATGGAAGCGCGCTTCGCGCTCTGGCAGGCGACCGGCGACCCCGCACACCTCGCGGACGCCCGCCGGCGGCTCGACCTGCTCGTCGAACGCGCGCCGCCGGAGTGTCGTGCATCCATGCTTACCAAGGTCTTCCTCCACCAAGCGATCGTCGAGGCGGGAGCGGCGGCCGGTTGAGATCCCGAGGCCGCGACCGACGAGGTGGCCTGGGTGCCCCGGGTGGAGGCCCTCGGCCGTCTCGAGGCGCCCCGCCCCCGGGCGTCGCCAGGGAGAGCCCGTCCCTCGTCCCTCTCCTCGGCCCACACGCCGCCCGCCGATCCCGGGCGCTCCGCGCCGACCGGACGCGAGGTCTTCGAGCCAGGTCTACGGCGGGAGCGCCAAGCGCGTGCGCCAGGTGCTGGACGGCCTCCACCCTGCGTTCGCCGGCTGGCCCGAGTCCTTCGCGTACGTCGATGCGTCGGGCTGCCGTGCGAGGCGTCAAATCGTCGGCGCCTGGCTTCCCATGTCCGGTTCCGAGGCGAGCCCGCCATTGGGAGTGCGGGAGGCTCACCCCCCCGAGCTGTGGAGCCCCCCATGCCGTCGATCACCTCTGGTCCCTCGCCTCGCCGGAAGCCCATCCGCCGTGTCGGATCGACCGCCCATCGGGTGGTTCTTCCGATCGGCCGAGCCGGCCGTCCCGCAACCTTCCTCCTGGCCCCCTTCCTCGCCATGGCCCTGCTTCCCGCCGTCGCCCGGGCCGACGCCATCACCTCGGACGACCTCTGGGACGTGTCCCAGGGCACGACCGTGGTCACCGGGAGCTCCACGGTTACCGGCTCGGACCTGCGGAACATGCTCGGAGGGACCTACGGTTCCGTCGAACCGGGGAACACGATCTTCTATGACTCCGCCTCGACCCCCTACTGGACGTCGGTCACGTTCCAGACCGCCGCGCCCGTCACCGTCGATCGCTTCACGTTGACGGCCGCCTCGGACAGCGACTACGACTGGCATCGCGGCGTTCAGTACTTCTCGCTCTACGCGGACCTCGGCTCAGGGATGGTCCTCGTCTACTCCGCCCAATTCCAGCGTCCACTCGGGTATTCCCAGCCGGTCTCGCAATACGGCGGCACGGGGACCCAGGAGTCCACCCTGGCCAATTTCATCCAGTGGAACGTGGACGTCCCCGACTTCACCGCGCAGACCTTCCAGGCCTGGTTTCAGAATCCCACCAACCAGGGTGCGCGCGTCGCCGAGCTCGATGCCTTCGCCCCGACGCCGGTCCCCGAGCCGGCGACGCTGACCTTGCTGGGACTGGGAACCGTGGGATTCGTGGGGCTTCGTCGTCGCCGCGGCCGCCGGTCCGCGACCACAAACACGCAATCGGGTGGGTAGGCGAGGTCGCGAGGTGGGGGTCATGCCCCCCAAGCCGGAGGGCGCCGCAGATGTCGTTCCACCCTGTGTCACTTCCCCGGTCCCGGGCCAAGGCTTGCCGGGTCCGTGTGCCCTCGGATCGGTGGGGTCTCGGGTGGTCGCGCGCGCGCCGGGCCGTGGGCCTTCTGTTGGTCCTCCTCTTCTCATCCGCCTTGCTCCCGACCGTCGCGCGGGCGGATTCGATCACCACGTGGTCCACCGTCAGCAGGCAGGATGTCGATGGCGACGGCGTCACCGACGTCAACGACGATGCCCCCACGGTTTCGGATCCCGACCAGATTGACTCGGACGGCGATGGTTGGGGTGACGCCTCCGACCCCAATCCGTTCGCTGGCGACAATCCCTCCTCGATCTCGTTCAGCATCGGAGACTCCTACTCGATCACGACTGGTGGGACACTCGTGCTCGAGGTCAGCGTCTCGAGTATCCCGGCCGGCTACGGCCTCATCCGCTTTGACCTCTACGGGGGAGGGTTCGACGACGGCTACTATGCCCTGTACGCATTTCACGGGCTGACGCAGGAAGTCTCGATCGCCCCGTCGTTCTTCACCTCGCTCGCCTCGCCGGGGACCTACGGGATCCGGGCTTCGATCTCTGGCGTCGGATTTCTCACGGCGGAGAACGCGGCCAGCATCACCGTCACCAGCGCCCAGCCCGTGCCTGAGCCTGGCACCTTGGCCCTGCTCGGCTTAGGCCTTGGAGCTCTCGCCCTCCGCCGCCGTTGGCCCCTCACCGCGTACGACGGGCGCCAGGAAGGGTGGCCTACCGCGAGCGCTTCGCGAACCCCTACTCCGCGGCCGAGCGCGGCTACCTCGACGACGTGATCGAGCCGCGCCGCACGCGCCCGCGCCTGATCTCGGCCCTCTCGATCCTCGAGACGAAGCGCGACCGAAACCCCCCGAAGAAGCACGGGAACATCCCGCTCTGACCGCGCCGGGCCCGCCGCGCGGACATGTCCACGTACCGAGGCGGCCCGCGTCCACGCCGGTCAACGACCGTCGTCCGGGGCTCGGCGACTCGGCCTCGCGAGCCGAGGGCGCCCGCCTGGACCGGGCGTGCGGCGCGATGGCGGCCTCGCCGGGGGCTCCCTTCCGAGAGGGAGGGAACGGTACACTCTCGGGCGCCCCGAGGAGGAGATCGTGGACGGGACCGCCCGGTCCCGCAGAGGCCGCGCGTCCGCCTCCGCCGCGCGTCGGAGCAACCGCATGGCGTCCCCCGTCGTCCGCACGTCGCTCGGTCCGATGCTCTTGGGTCTCGCCGTGCCCCTCGCGCTCGCCGCGCTCGCCCTCGCCGCGCCCGGGGAGGCGCCGGCGCTCCATCCCCGGATCTCGCAGGACCAGATCACGAGCGGTGAGCTCGACCTCGCGGCGCTCCGCATGGCCGGCATGCGCGTGTTCTCGACGCCGTTCAACCGGCTCGACGGCTACGGCGACGGTCCCGAGAACCGCACCGACACGACCTCGCCCGGCGGTCGGCCCACGCTCCAGGGCAACGGCACGTTCCTCCGCGTGAACGGGCTCGACGCGCAGTCGTGCCTCGACTGCCACAGCATCGTCAGCGCCGCGAGCGTGCCCGCTCGACTCGGGATCGGCGGCGTCGGGACCGCCAACAACAACGCGATCGTCCAGCCGACCGCGATCGATGTCGCGGACCACAACGACGTCGGTCACGCGGGCTTCGACGGACGCTTCGCGAACCCGCCCTTCGTGTTCGGGCTGGGCGGGGTCGAGCTCCTGGGGCTCGAGATGACGGCCGACCTGCAGGCCCTCCGGCAGGCGGCCCTCGACGCGCCGGGGACGCCCGTGGCCCTCGTGACGAAGGGCGTCTCCTTCGGGACGCTCGTCGCGCACGAGGACGGGAGCCTCGACACGTCGGGCGTCGAGGGCGTGGACGACGACCTCGTGGTCAAGCCCTTCGGGCGGAAGGGCGAGTTCGCGACGTCGCGCGAGTTCGACGTCGGCGCCCTCCAGTTCCATCTGGGCATGCAGGCGGTGGAGAACGTCGGCCCCGACGTGGACGCCGACCAGGACGGCGTCGTGAACGAGGTGTCGGTGGGCGAGCTCTCCGCGCTGGGCTCGTTCGTCTCGACCTTGGAGCGGCCGTTCATGGAGCGGCTGGGCGCGTCGGCGCGGCGCGGAGAACGGCTCTTCCTGGACGTCGGGTGCGCGGACTGCCACCGCCCCACGCTCGCGACGCGTCACGAGCGTCTGCCCCTCCGGTTCCCCGAGGACCGCGTCCGTCCCTTCGACCACGCGTACCTCTCCATCGACCTGACCCGCTCGCCGCCCGGCTTCCAGAAGAACCACGACGGCGGCGTGGACGTCCCCCTTTTCGCCGACCTGAAGCGCCACGACATGGGGCCGGGACTCGCCGAGGGCTTCGCGCGGGCCAACGCGAAGCAGAACCGCGAGTTCACCACCGCCCGCCTGTGGGGCGTCGCCGACACCGCGCCCTACCTCCACGA
The DNA here is from genome assembly GCA_963752285.1 of uncultured Planctomycetota bacterium. GTDB lineage: Bacteria > Planctomycetota > PLA2 > PLA2 > JAEUHO01 > CAVVXN01. Next base: position 135,039 of record CAVVXN010000002.1, on the reverse strand, counting down.
CGGGCGCGCCATGACGCTCACGGACGCGATCCTCCTCCACGGCGGCGAGGCCGAGGGGGCGCGCGACGCGTTCCAGGATCTCTCCGACACGGAGCGAGTGGACCTGCTCTCGTTCCTTCGCTCGCTCCGCACGCCCGAGCGTCCCGCGAAGGACCTCCTCGAGAAGCAGGCCGCGTCCGGGCACGAGAACGAGCACGAGCACGGGTCCCGCACCGAGCCGGACCCGCCCCACGAGCACGTCTCCGACGCGAAGCCGCGCCCGACGCCCTGGCGCTAGCCCCCGGCCGACCCGTCCCGGGAGGACCGCGGCGCGCCGGGGGGACCGGGTAGAGTCGTGCCCCGACGCCCGTGAACGCCGCGCCCCGCCCGATTCGAAAGCTCCTGGTCGCGAACCGCGGCGAGATCGCGATCCGGGTCATCCGCGCGGCCCACGACCTCGGCATCCGGACCGTGGCCGTCTACTCGGACGCCGACCGGACGAGCCTCCACGTGCGCGGGGCGTACGAGGCGTACCGACTGGGCCCGCCCGAGCCCCGGGCCTCGTACCTGAACGTGGAGGCGATCCTCGCGGCCGCGAGGAAGAGCGGCGCGGACGCGGTCCACCCGGGCTACGGGTTCCTCTCGGAGAACGCCCGGTTCGCGCGCGCGGTCGAGGAGGCGGGGCTCGTCTTCGTCGGTCCCCCCGCCTCGGCCATGGAACAGATGGGCGACAAGGTCTCGGCGCGGAAGACCGTCACGAGCCACGGCGTCCCGGTGGTCCCCGGGACGACCCTCGAGGACGCGAGCGAGCCGGAGCGGATCGAGGCCGCGGCGCGCTCGGTCGGCTTCCCCCTCCTCGTCAAGGCGGCCTTCGGCGGCGGCGGGAAGGGCATGCGGCTCGTGCGGGAGGTCTCGGAGGTGGTCGAAGCCGTGCGGCGCGCGTCGTCGGAGGCCGAGACCGCCTTCGGGGACGGCCTGGTCTACCTCGAACGCTTCGTCGAGGAGCCGCGGCACGTCGAGATCCAGGTCCTCGCCGACCGGCACGGCACGACGTTGGCCGTCGGCGAGCGCGAGTGCTCGGTCCAGCGCCGCCACCAGAAGGTCGTCGAGGAGTCGCCCTCGCCGGTCGTGACCGAGGAGATGCGCCACGCGATGGAGACCGCGGCCGTGGACGCCGCGAAGGCCTGCGGGTACGTGAGCGCCGGCACGGTCGAGTTCCTCGTCGGCGCGGACCGCCAGTTCCACTTCCTCGAGATGAACACCCGGATCCAGGTCGAGCACCCGATCACGGAGCTTCGCTACGGCGTGGACCTCGTGAAGGAGCAGATCCGCATCGCCGAGGGACACGCGATCACGTTCCGAAAGGAGGACCTGCGCTCCCGCGGCCACGCCATCGAGGCACGGATCTGCGCGGAGGACGCCGACGCGGGCTTCCTCCCGAGCACCGGCACGCTGGGCGCGGTCCAGCTTCCCGGCGGTCCCGGGCGTGCGCGTGGACGCGCACGTGTACGCGGGCCAGCGCGTGACGCTCCACTACGACAACCTGCTCGCCAAGATCGTCGCGCACGCCGACGACCGCGCAGCCGCGATCCAGCGGCTCCGCCGCGCCCTTCACGAGACGCGCCTCTCCGGCCTCACGACGAACATCCCCTTCGTGCTGCGCGTGCTCGACGACCCGCGCTTCACGTCGGGCACCTACGACACCTCGATCGGCGAGTCGCTCCCCAAGCCGCCCCTCGACGGCGACGACGTGGTGCCCGCCGTGGCCGCGGCGCTGGCCCTCCACCAGCGCGTGCCGAAGACCGCGATCCCCGCGCCGCGGCCCACGACGGGCCTCTCCCCGTGGGTCCTGGCCGACCGCGGGTGGACCGGGGGGCCGGGCCGTTGAGGTACTACGTGACGGTCGCCGGGCGGGAGCGGGCGGTCGAGGTCCGGCAGACGAAGGCCGGCCTCGAGGTGCTCGTGGACGGGGTCCCCCACCCGGCCGACGTGGCCTCGGTCGAGGGGACGGGCCTCTACAGCTTGATCGTGGACGGGAACAGCCACGCGTACGCGCTCCGGTTCGAGGACGGCGAGGCGGTCCTCTCGTTCCACGACCACGACGTGGCGCTCCGGATCGAGGACGAGCGGACCCGCCTCGCGCGCCTCGCGACCGGCACGAAGCGCGGCGGCCAGGGCCCCGCCGAGGTCCGAAGCGTCATGCCCGGCGTCGTGAAGGAGGTCCGGGTGGCCGAGGGGGCGCGGGTCGAGGCCGGCGAGCCGCTCCTGATCCTCGAGGCGATGAAGATGGAGAACGAGATCCGGGCGCCGAGGGCCGGGACCGTCCGGCGCCTCCACGTCGGGCCCGGGCAGGCCGTCGAGAAGGGGGCGGCGTTGGTGCGCCTCGAGCCCGACGCCCCCGCGACGTAGCCCGAGGGGGGCGCCCCCAGCATGTGGGGGCCGAACCGGGGATCTCCTTCAAGCCCTTGGGGACTTCGAGGTTGCACTCTTCGCGTCCTGCCCTACTTTGGGAGGTCTGGAGGGCCTCGACGAGCCCGGCTTCCCGGGCCCCGGGCGTGCCGGACGAGGGCCCCGGGAGGACGATCGATGGGCACCTTCGAACGGCTGTCGGTGGTGGTGATCGGGGTCATCCTCGTGATGATCCTCGTGGTCGCAGTCGTCACGTGGACCGAGGAGCCGCAGCCGGGCTGCGCTCCGGGCACGGTGGCGGAGCTGCCGAACGCGCCCGGGGCCGACGTGGGCCAGGACCCGCTGCCTCCCCGCGACGAGCCGCAGGCGCCCGACCCGCTCCCGAAGGTGGACCCCCTTCCGCCGGTGGATCCCCCGAAGCCCGCCCCGATCGAGAAGACCGAGACGCCGGCCCCCGCCCCCGCGGCGGCGAAGGTCCACGTGGTCGCGGCCGGCGAGACGCTCAGCGAGATCTCGCAGAAGTACTACCCGTCGTCCAAGTTCTGGCGTCAGCTCATGACGTTCAACGGGCTCGAGAGCGAGTCGATCCACACGGGGCAGAAGATCAAGATCCCGAGCCTTCACGACCTGGGGATCGAGAACGACCAGACCAAGGTCGCGCCGACCGAGGTCGCGAAGACCCCGTCCGCGGACGCGCCGAAGCCCGGCGCCACCTACACGGTGAGGCACGGCGACGACCTGATGAAGATCGCGAAGCAGGTCTACAAGGACGTCACCCGCTGGCCGGACATCTGGATCGCGAACCGCGAGAAGCTCCCCACCCCGGACGTGTCGGAGGGGATGGTCCTCGCGCTGCCCAACTGAACGGGTCGAAGCGCGTGATCGGCACGCTCGGCCGCGCCCGGTGAGAGCCCTGGCGAGCCGAGCCCTGCGGCTTCCCTTCGTGGGCCCGGCCCTCTGTGCCCTGCGGTCGTGGGCCGCCCTCGCGGCGCAGCGCGCCGTCGAGGGCCGATATCGGAGGCTCTCCGAAAGGGACGGCGGGCCCGGGCCTTCTGCTGGCGGGCGGTCGCCGCCGCTGATCGTGTCTCTCACGAGCTACGGCCCCCGGCTGCGGACGCTCCCGCTCTGCGTGGAGTCCTTGCTGCGTCAGTCGCTCCGGCCCGACCGGATCCTGCTCTGGCTCGCGGACGACGTCCTGGACGACGAGCTCCCGCGCGCCCTCCGGCGTCAAGCGGCGCGGGGCGTGTCCATCGGACGCTGCACGGACATCGGGCCCTACAAGAAGATCGTGCCCACGCTGGCCGAACACCCGGAAGCGATCATCGTCACGTGTGACGACGACATGATCTACCCCCGGGCATGGCTTCGCGAGCTCTACGAGTCCTATCGGCGGGCGCCGCGCCACGTCCACTCGCATCGCGCACACCGGATGACCTACGGTCCCGGTCACGAGCTCGAGCCGTACGCCCGCTGGGAGTACATGTCTCCGGGTTTCGCCGGGCCTTCCCTGTCGCTCTTCGCGACGGGCGGCGCCGGCACGCTCTACCCTCCAGGCTCGCTCCCCCCCGAGACCCTGTGCGCAGACGTGTTCCGGTCCCTCTGCCCAACGGCCGACGACGTGTGGCTGAAGGCGATGACCGCGCTCAACGGGTGGCAGGTCCAGAAGGTCGCGCCACGCTCCACCGACTACCCCGTCATCCTCGGGTCCCAGGTCCGCGCCCTCGCTTCGGTCAACTACGGGCCGGACGGCGCGAACGACGCGCAGATCCATGCCGTGTTCACGCGCTACGGGATCTACCGGATCCTCGGGGCGAGCGCGCCTGGACGCAGCGGAGGGCCCCCCTCAAGGCCGATGGGCCCTCCGGAGACGGCCCCCGGCCCAGGTCGCGAATCGGCGAAACGCGGGATGGCGGAAGGCGTAGGTCAGGACGACTCCGTAGACGAAAGCGCCCGCGCCGGCGCCCAGGGCCAGCCGACCGACGGACGCGTCAAGCCGGCAGAGCTCCAGTAGACCCCAAGCGACGGCTCCGGCGAGACCAGCGGAGGCGACGGGCGGGACCAGCTTCGCCAGGACCGCCGTCAACGGGACGTCGGCCGCACGACACGCGACGGCCATCCCGGGGAGGAACAGGATCAGGATCATGGCCGAGCGCGCGCCCGCCACCCCCGCGATCCCGAACGGGAGCCCGACCGCGAAGGAGCCGACGACCAGGGGCGTGGCGACCATCCCCCACCGCATCATGGTGCGCGTCGCGCCCGAGCTCAGGTAGAGCCATCCCACCGAGGTGAACATCGGGGCGACGACCCCGCTCGCCGCGAGGAGACGGAAGACGGGCACGCTGGGAAGCCAGCGGTCGCCGAGGACGAGTCGCACGAGGGGGTCGGCGAGGACGAAGACGCCCACCACGACGGGCGCGACCACGACCAGCACGAGGTCGATCGCCTCGAGGTAGTAGCGAACGTACCGTTCGCGGTCCCCGCGCAGGCGACTGAGGGCGGGGACGACGACCTGGCCGAGCGGCCAGACCGCGCGCGAGAGGGGAAACGTCAGCAGGCGATACGCCATCGAGTACAGACCGAGGGGGCCCTCTCCGACGAACTTACCGATCAGGACGTTGTCGGCGTTGCGCGAGAAGAAGTTCAGGAGCTCGAATCCGGTCAGGTTCCCTCCGAACGCCAGCATGCCGCGGACGCCCGTCCCGCGCCGGGGACGACCCGGGATCCAGCGCACCGCGAACCAGCGCTGACCGGCGCGGGCGAAGCCGGAAGCCACCGACATGACGGCCAGCGCCCAGTACCCCAGCCCCGCGTAGGCGGCCGCGCAGCCGCACAGAGCCCCGACGAGCGTGGAGACGAGGCTGATGCGGGCCAGCGCGGAGAAGCGGAGCTGACGGCTCAAGAGCGCGCCGTGTTGTGCGGACAGACCACCGGGAAGGAAGCCGGTCGCCAGCGCGATGGTGATCCAGCCTGCGCGCGGGTCCCGGTAGAACCCGGCGATGAGAGGCGCCACCCCGGCGGAGGCCACGAAGAGCAGGGCCCCGACCGCGGCGTTGATCCAGAACAGCGTGCTCAGCTGGGCGGCGGTCAATCGCTCGCGTTGAATCGTGGCCGCGCTGAGGCCCAGGTCTCCGAACAGCGAGATGAAGGCCACGATGGGAGCGACGCGCGCCACCACGCCGAAGTCGGCGGGAAGCAGGAGCCGGGCGAGGACGGCCGTCGCCGCGAGGTTCACGACGGTGGCCGCACCCTCCGCGACGGCGATCGCGACGCCGCCTCGAACGCTCCGGCCGCGCAGGTCGGTCGGCGGTGTACGCGCGTCGAGCGCGAGGCCGTCTCTCGAGGCGGACGTCGTCCGGTCGGCCTCCCGATCCTGCGGCGACGCCGCGGGCCCGGCGCAGGGCTCCTCCGCGTCGTCGGCCCGCTCGTGTCGCGGGCCGGAGTCGAAGGACATGTTGGGCGCCTCCCCGAGACCGTCGTCCTGCACATCCTGACAGCATGCTCGGACGGGGGCCGTCGGTTCGCCCGCGCGAGGTCCGCCCGTGGCGCTCCCACCGTGTCGGAGGGCACATCTAGCCTGACGCGCTCGAGGATCGGATGGAGCGGCAACGCGGATGAGGCTCGCCACCGGGCTCTTCACGCTGGCCTGGACCCCGCTCGTGCTCTGCGCGTGCCGGGGCGCGCCCCTGGCGTCATCGGTCGCCGGACCCCCGTCTCGGGCAGAGGCAGGGGGGCTCCAGGACGCCGGACGGGTGTACGCACCCCAGCCGCTGACGCGGGGGACTCCCGAGCTCACCGATCCCCTTGCGCGTCCGGACCCCCTCCGCCCCTATCGAAACGCCTACTGGGGCGTGGACGGCAGCCTCATGCCCCACGGCGGCGTCGCGCTCGAGGCCGGCGCGGTGTTCCGCCGCACCCCCGCGGCCCTCTGGTCGGGCGAGGTGCGGGGCACGTGGCAGTTCCTCGACTACCGCGACTTCCTCACGAAGGGCGACCCGTTCACGGCCCGATGGTTCCAGGTAGAGGCGGGCGTGAAGGTCGCGTCCACCCCGGAGGCGAGGCGCCACTGGACCGGGCGGGCGGGGCTCGTGTGGTTCCACGTGGCGGGGCAGGCCAACTTCGTCCAGGAGCTCGGTCCTACGGGGGCGTCTATCTCGGCGGAGGCTTCGAGTCGGACCTCTCCGAGCACTTCACGATGGGCCCGGAGCTCAGCGGCATGCTCGTCTGGGGCGGCCACCGCCTGTACGTCGTCCCCCAGCTCACGTGGCACTTCATATGGAACTTCTAGGGCGCATGAGACACGCGAGGTGGTTCGCGGCGACGGTCGCCCTGGCGTGCGCCGCGTGCGCGAGCGCCCCCGGCGCGGCCGTACCGGGGTACGCCACCGGGGAGCCGCCGCCCTCCGTCCGTTCGAACCCGGAGGCGCGCACGGTCCCCGGGGCGGCCCCGACCGCCGGGTTGACCCGTTCGTACCCGCGGGGCGAGGTCTACGCGGGCGCGCTCGCTTCCCTGAACCCCGCCGTGGGCGGCGGGCTCGAGTTCGGCCAGGTGTTCCGGCGGAGCCGGCTCGCGACCTGGTCGTTCGAGGGGCGGTTCGCGGTCCAGGGCCTGGGCAACGAGCTCCGAGGATCGTCCTCCCAGGAGACGTTCAGCGAGGTCCAGGGCGGCCTCAAGGCGTCGTTTCGGCCGCTCTCGCGCGCGCACCCCGTGGTCCGCGCCGGCGCCTCCTGGACGCGCGTCGGCGGACCGACCCATCTCTTCGGGCACGCCGGGGACTTCTACGGCGGGTACGTCGGCCTGGGCTGGGAGTGGGACATCACGGACGCCTTCACCACGGGACCCGAGGTCAGCGCGCTGGTGGCCACGCGGCAGAACACGTTCGAGCTCGTGGCGATCCCTCAGCTCGCCTGGCACTTCATCGTTCGGTTCTGACCCTCTCCCCTCCCGTACCCCGTGCGACGCCGACAGGGCTCGTACCGGAGCGCGCCGATGCGCTCCAGGAGGACGGCCGCGCCGAACGCCGGGGCCTGGACGAACACGCGCCGCCAGGTGCGCCTCGGCGTGGACGAGAGGCGGTGGAGCCACTCGAGCCCGGCCCGGCCCATCCAAGCCGGCGCACGTCTCTGACGACCGCTCACGAAGCCGAACGCGGCGCCGACGCCGACGGCCACCGGCACGCGCAGGTGCTCCCGGTGGTCGTGGATCCAGCGCTCCTGCTTGGGGAGGCCCAAACCGACCCAGAGCACGTCCGGACCGGGCCGCGTTGATGCGCTGAACGTGCTCCTGGTCCTCCTGCGGGGTCAGGGCCCGGAACGGCGGCGACGCCGCGCCCGCCACGACGTGCCCCGGCCACCGCCGCTCGACCGCGGAGACCAAGGCGTCGAGGGTCTCTTGGGAATCGCCGTAGAAGTAGCTCCGCCAGCCGTGGGCGTTTGCCGCGTCGAAGAACGCGGTCATCAGCTCCGCTCCGGGGACCCGCTGTGCTCGCCGTGATCCCGCCAGCCGCGCCAGCCAGACGGGCGCGATGCCGTCCGGGACCCAGAGGTCGCTCGAGTTGAGGACCCGACGGAGGGAATCGGAACGGGCGGCCTCCCAGATCCCGTGGAAGCCCGTGACGGTGAGCCGCCGCGTCCGGGCGCCCCGCGCTCGGATCCAGCCCTGGATCACCTCCACCGCGGCGTGCACGTCGATGAGGTCCACCAGGGACCCGAGCACCGTGACGGCGCGACCGCCCGCACGCCCTTGCGGGCGGCGGGCAGCCCGGAGCCCGTCCCGGGGGCGGCGGCTCCCCGACCAGGCGCACGGTCCGAGCGCCGACCGGACCTCGGGAAGGAGGTCCGCCCGCACGGCGAGGACGTCCCGTCCCGTCCGGCGGGTCGCAGCGCCGCGTCGGAGGACGCGGGGCCTCGGCCGACCCAGCGATCGCGGGATCTCGAAGAGCGCGTACGAGCCGAGCGCCTCGAGACGGGCGAGGGCGGGACACGAGCCGTCGGCGCGCGGGCGCGGATCCGACTCGACCACGATCAGGTCCGGGCGAACGGTCTCGATCCAGCGCGTGGCCCCGGCCAGTACGGAGGCCTCGTGCCCCTCGGTGTCGATCTTGAGGAGCCTCGCGCACGTCGGCGCGAGACGGGGCAGGATCTCGTCTCCGCGCGCCACCACCACCTCCGCGGACGGCCCGCGTCGCGCGGAGCCTCGCGCCAGGTGCCCGCCCCCGGTCCAACCGCGATACCAGCAGAGCGTCGAGCGACCGTCCCGGTCGGAGAGGGCGAGCGGCACCACCGTGACGTTCGTGGCCCCGGTTTGGCGAACGGCCTCGGAGAGTCGATCGGCGAGGAGCGGGTTCGGCTCGACCGCGACGACGCGCCCGTGCGGGCCGACGAGGCTCGCGGCGAGCAGGGAGTACTCGCCATGGTTCGCCCCGACGTCCACGACCGTGTCCCCCTCGCGGATCAACCGCGAGAGGAGGAGGGAGAGCCGCGGATCGTTGGTCCCCGCGAACCACAACGCGCGCCCGTCGTTGTCCCGGAGATCGCAGAGGACGCGACCGCCGTGCCGGAGGTCGGCGACCTGGATGCCGCCCTCCCGTCCCCACGAGCGGAGGGCGGCGTGGTTGACGAGTCGGTACTGCCCGCCGGCCAGGGGCAAGCACCGAACGAGACGCCGGAGCGCCCGCGCCCGCAGGCCCGGAGGACGCGCGTCGTCCCCCGCGGGCACGCTAGGCGGATGCGCGAGCGAGTCCGAGAACACGGCTGTACTCATCGCGGATCTTCAAGGCCTTGACGTTCCAGGAGTACGCTTCGGCGCGTCGAAGCGCGCCGGCAGCCAGCCGCCGACGCAGGGCCTCGTCGTCGTGAAGGCTGCGCAGCGCGCGGGCCAGCCCCGACACGAACGCGGCCGGCCGGGTCACCGGGACGCGCAGTCCGCATCCGGACGTGACCGCGTCGGGGAACCCACAGTGGTCCGGGCACACCACCGCGAGGCCCAGCGACATGCCCTCCAGGACCACGGTCGAGGTGAGGTCCTTCATGCTCGTCACGACCAGCAGGTGAGACGCTCGCATCGTCGCGAGCGCCGCTTCACGCGGGATCCATCCCGTCCACTCGCAGCGATCGGCGAGGCCGAGGCGGTCCGACAGCTTCCGCCAGGCCGCGGTGCAAGGGCCCTCCCCGAGGACGGTGAGCCGCCACGACGCCGGCGCCTCGCTCGACACGAGCGCACGGAACAGGAGCGGCAGCGCCTTTCCCGGCAGGTGTTCGCCGCTCCAGACGAGACGTAGCGGCTCGTCGGTCCCTCGATGTCGCACCTCCCCCGGGCGGGCGTCGGGGAGCCCGACCTCGGAGATCACCCGAGCGGGCACGCCATACCAACGCCGGATCTCACGCTCGATGGCCCCCGTGGCGGCGATCACGGCGCTCGCCCGGCGGAAGGCTCTGCGCGGCCCCGGGAGGACGCGACGTTGCAGGTCGTTCACCAGGTTGCGCCCGGTGTAGTAGAGGGCCCCGCTCCATCCGAGCGCCGGCAGGAAGCGCCAGGGCGTGTTCTCGAGACCTCCGATGGGTCCCCAGACGAAGGGAATCCCCAGTTGCCAGAATCGCCCCGGAAACCGGTAGCCCACGTACGTCACGAGGTGGACGAGGTCGAAGGGGCGCGCACGGTGGAGCCTCCGGGCCACGCGAAGCGCGTCGTCCAGCCATCGTGCGTAGGCCCAGTTCATCAGCGGTTTCAGGATCGAGCCCTCGATCCGTCGCCATCCGGGCGAGGGTCGGTAGTGCCAGGGACGGGGGGGAACGAATCGGAACCCGACGCGGCAAAGACCGGACCCCGGAAGGCAGCGCAGAACGGATGCGCGGTGATGGTGGGCGGTCAGCACCTCGACGTCCGCATGCTGTGCGATCGCTCGTACCCACCCCCAGCCGACGCCCTCCTCCGAGCCGCGGTGGGGATCGCAGGCGTACGCGACGAGGAGGACCCGGGGTCGTAGGCGTCCTTCAGGCATGGGGGTCCGCCCGTGCGGAGCGCGCGCGGACGCCCAGATAGGTCATCGCCGGCACCAGCACGAGCAGGTCCACGCCGAAGACCGCGCCCGAGGCTTCCGGGATCAGCCGGGCGCTGAAGAAGACGAGCAGCCCGCCGCACGCCAACGTCGTGGCGTCCAGCACGCTCGCGTTCGGCGCACGGGCGCGGACCACACGCAGGAGGTCGCGCCAGGCCACGACGAAGCCCGCCGCGAAGGCCAACAGGCCGGGGAGCCCCGCCGCCAGCCACGCGTACAGGAGCGCGTTGTGCACGTGCGCGTGGAGGATCGATCGGTCCGCCTGGAAGCCGCGCCCGATCAAGGGGTCTTCCTGGAGGCTCCCCCAGGCCGCTTCCCACGTCTGGGTCCGGCCCGTGAGGGAGCCGAGCTCCCGCGCGTGCTGACCGCGGCTGAGCTGCTCCTCGACACGCTGCACGGCCTGGGCCGAGACCCACTCTCCGAGCACGGCGATGACCAGGGCGAGCGCCATCACGGCGAGACCCAGGCGGATCCGGCGACCGGCGAGGAGCGCGACGAAGAGGAGCGCGCCCGCCGTACCCACCGTCGCGCCGCGCGACTGCATCCAGTAGACGAGGGCGGCCGACGCGACCACGACCACCCCCAGGGTCCAGCGGAGCGCCCCGCGCGTCCTCAGGAACCAGGCGAACCCGACGACGCAGGGGATCGCGGCGAACCGGGAGAATCCCGAGGCACGCGACACGAGAACCCCGCCCACCGCCCCCACCCGATTGACGACGCCGTACCCGCTGAGGCCCTCCCGCGTGTGGACCAACAGTCCGCGCCCCGAGACGAGGACCAGGACGGCGAGCACCGCCGCGGCGATGAGCCACGTGACCTGGTTGCAGATCCGGGCGGCGCGCTCGTGCGGCTCGTCGCGGAGAGCCCGGAGCGCCGCGATCAGCGCGAGGAAGACCCCGAAGTACGCCGCCGCCCAGTAGGCCGCCCAGGCGGGCCGCGCGGACATGGCGCCCCCGACGGCCGCGAGGACCCCGTACACGATCAAGCAGCTCACCGACGCGGGGAGGGAGGAAGAGCCCGACTCGACCGCACCTCCGAGCGCGCTCCGCCCGAGCAGGTAGAGGGCCGATGCCGCCAGGACGACCAGCGGGAGCAGGGTGCGCGCGTAGTGGACCCACTCGATCCCCGTCGCGGGCGACCCTTCGAGCGCCCAAGGCCCCGTATCGACGCCCGCCCAGAGGGCGCAGGCCATCGCGACGAGGAGCGGCGCACGGCCCGGCATCCGGAGCGCGAACGGGGGCGCCTCGATCTCGAGCGCCCGGATCATGCGGGCTCCCCTTTCGACCCCATCGCCGCGCGAGCCGCGCGGCGCGCGGTGCGCGATCCCACCGACGCCCCCCGGAGGCCGAGCCCCGCCAGGTTGCCCCGCAACCGATCGAGCTCTGCGCGGCTGCTGCTCACGACCGCGCTCGCGAGCGTCAGGCCCATCCGCACGAGGAGGCCGAGGTAGCAGCGCCACACGCAGAGCCGGTGCTTTCGGACCACGTGGAGACGGTTCACCACCTCGATCTTGCCGAACTGGTACCGGTCGATGCGTCCGCCGGAGGAGGGATGGTGTCGGAACCCCGCCGCGGCGACGACCCAGAGCTCGTGCTCGCGGGAGACGCCGTAGCTGAAGTCCAGGTCTTCCAGGTAGCTGTAGCCGTCGTAGTGGGCGTCGAACCCGCCCCCGCAGAACACACCCCGGCGCCAGACCGACGCGGTCGTCGGCAGCCACTCCACCCGGACGTCGCGTGCCGCCGTACCGACCACGGACTGCCAACCGCTCCGGGCGACGCCCCCACGCTGCCGGTCGTAGATGCCCAGCCACGACACGAGGCGCGTGCCCTTGAGACCCGTCAACACCCGACCCGGCGGGTTCAGGAGGTTGAAGCTCGCGCCCCCGACCCGAGACGAGGAGCAGGCCCAGAAGGCGAACATGTGCTCCATCGCGCCAGGCTCCAGGACCGCGTCGTCGTCCATGAACCCGATCAGGTCGATGTCCGGGCGTACGGCGGCCAGGCCCGCGTTTCGCTGCGCGGCGGCGGAGGGAGGGAGGTGCCGCAGGTAGAGGACGTCGAGCGTGGGGAACCGACGCGTGATGGACTCGACGGGTGTCGCGCTGGCGTCCACGACCACGACCTGGTCGGGCGGGACCGACTGCGCGGCCAGGCTCGCCAGCATGACCCTCAGGTCGTCCGGACGGTCCTTCGTGGCCACCACGATCCCGAGGCGGAACGGGGGCCGGCTCGTCGCGCGCGAAACCGCGGTCTCCGGGCGCTCGCGGCGCGCGGGGGCGCCCCGGAGGGCGGATCCGGCCGGAGGATCGGCTGCGGCTCCCGGTCGTCCCATCACCGACACGCCTCGCGGGGGATTCGGCTCTTGCGGGAGAGGAGTCCCCAGACGTAGCCGAGGAACATCGCGGCGCCGGCCAGGAACCAGGGCCGGGCCCACGCACGTCGCAGAGCCCGCAGCGCCTCCTTCCAGAGCGGCTCGCGTCCCACGTAGTGGAGTACGCCCATCTTGAAGCACGTGGGGACCTTGGAGCGGATCGTGGGCGCGTACCCCGCGTACGGCACGTGGTGGTACGCCGTCAGGTGCGGGTGCGACCGGACCTTCCAGCCGAGCCGCTTCACCATGTCGTTCGCGATGCCGTCCTCGTGGCCATACGGGCGGTAGCCGCCGATCGCCTCCCAGCACTCCCGGCGGAAGACCTGGATCGGCCCGCCCACCACGTCGGCCCTCAGGAACCCTCCCGGCGCCGGCGATCCGTCCGGCAAACGGTTCCGGAGCATCACGCCGCTCAAGCCGATCGCGGGATCGGCCTCGCACTCGCGCATGAGCCGCTCGAAGAGGTCCGGCGGGAACGAGACGTCGGCATCCAGGTTCACGAAGCAGTCGAACGAGAACCCGGAGACGGCGTCCCACCCCATGGCGGTCGCGGGCGCCTTCCCGGGTGACACCTCCTCCACTCGATCGAAGTCGGCCGGGGGCTTCTCGCGACGGAGGAACGTGATCCACTCGTGCCTCGACGCATAGCGCCGAACGATCTCGTCCGTGCCGTCGGTGGAACCGTCGCTGACGATCGCCCAGCGCACGGGGCGGTGGGACTGTGCGAGGACCGACGCGAGCGTGCGCTCGATGTCCGTCGCCTCGTTACGAGCCGCGGTCACGAGCGCGTAGGTCGCGCCGCACGTCCGCGCGCGGTCGGTCGCCTCCCCCGGGTCGGAGCCGGCGCCCGCCATCGATTCCGTCGGGGAAGGGACGGGTCGCGTCACGCTCTCCTCCGCACGCCGCGCTCGAGGACCTCCCGGACCACGTCCAGGGAACGGCTCGTGAACGCTTCTTCCGTGAAGCGGGCCCCTCGGTCCCGCAGCCGGGCGGCGAGCCGCGCCTGCCGGGCCGGGTCCCCGAGGAGAAGGGCGATCTTCTCCGTGGCCTCTCCGAGTGATCCGTACGTCAGGCCGGGCTCGTCCAAGAGCTCGGCGGGCCCGCCGTGGTCCGGCGCGAAGACGATGCAGCCGGCGCGAATCATCTCGGCGGTGGCGATCCCGAAGCCCTCGCCGCGTGTCGCGTGGATGCCGAATCGATGCGCAGAGAGCACGGCCCATTTCGCGGCGCCCTCGACGGGACCGTCCCACGACACCCAGCCGGCCTCGGCGTGAACGAGCCGTCGAATGTGCGCGGCGTAGTCGCCCGTGACCGGACCCCCGCAGAGGCGCAACGACACGTCGTGCCCCCGGGCGCGGACGTTGCGGAGGATCTCGATCTGATCGGGAATGCGCTTCTCGGGACGGATGCGTCCCAACGAGACGAAGTCCGGGCGGCGCTCCTCGTGCGTGTCCCCGTCGGGAGGCCCGCCGACCGGCGGGTACAGGACCGCGTCCGGCGCGCGCCCCAGGTGCTGGACCATCATGCGCGCCGTGAACGCGGAGTTCGCGATCACGTAGTCGTCACTCCGGGGTCCCGGCGACGCTCGGCCGGCTCGAACGGCCCGGACGATCGACCGGTAGGCGCAGCGCGCACAGGTACGCCCCGGGCCCCGGCCGTCCAGCACGGACGTGGAGCCGTGGAGAGATCGACGGACGTGCGGCAGGAAGCTCCAGTCCGCGATGAACTGGATGCCCGGCCGCCCGAAGTCGAGGAGGTTGTGCGCGCTGATCAACAGGTCGTACTCGGCGGCCCGGCTCCGGACGTGCCGCTCGAGCACGGCGGTGCGCAGGGCGTCCCCCGACGCCCGTCGCGCGAGCCATCGCCCGACACGGGGTCGCGAGACGCAAAGGTCGGACGGCTCGAGCCGGGTGCCGTAGTAGGCGTTGAGCCGCGGCAGGTCGACCGGCCCCAGGGTCACCAACGTCACGTCGTACTGCGCGCGGAGCGCCTGCAGCAACCAGAGGGCCCTCGCTTCGGACCCCCCATGCCCCAGTCGCGGGTGGCAGACCGCGACGCGCGGGGCTCCCGGGACGCGCGCGGGGCGCGGGGCCAGCCGTCCCTGGACGACCGGGACGGTCACGTCGTCGCCCCGCCGTTCCCGTAGTCCTGGTACTTGCCGTAGTAGCCGTAGTACCCGTACGCGTGTCCGCGCGGCGCGTCGAAGGTCGAACGCGTTCAAGACCGCGCCCTGGACCTTCCCCCCCAGCCTCTCGATCTGTTCGAGGGCCGCGCGGGCCGTGTCGAGGGGATAGCGCCCCTGTCGGACGAGCAAGACGACGGCGTCGAGCTCTCTCACGAACGCGGCGGCGTCCGCCACCGCGAGCACGGGCGGGGCGTCGAAGAGCACGTAGTCGAACGCGTCCCGCACCTCCGCGAGGAAGGAGCGGAAGGCGTCCGAGTCGAGAAGCGCCGTGGGATTCTCGGCCGGGTGCCCCGCGGCCACCAGGGACATGCCCGGCGTCTGGGTCGCGCGGACGACGTCCTGCCACCTCGCCTGGCCCTCGAGGACGTCCACGAGACCGTGGTCGCGCGTACCTCCGAGATGGACGTGCGTGGTGGGACGACGCGTGTCCGCATCGACGACGAGCACCTTGCGCCCCGCGCGCGCCATCGTGATCGCGAGGTTCAACGTGGTGACCGTCTTCCCCTCCTGGGCGAGGGACGAAGTGACGACGACCGTACGTACCGCCGCCTCCGTGGAGGGGTACCGGATGCTCGCGAAGAGCGTCCGGTAGGGCTCGGCCGCCGCGGACCTCGGCGCGTCCTCTGCGACGAGGGCTCCCTGGCCCCGGCGCCCCAGTCGTCGATCGACGGATCGGAAGAGGGGGATGGTGCCGAGGACCGGCACGCCGAGGCCGTCCTCGATCTCCTGCGAGCTCCGAACCGTGCGGTTCATGTACTCGAGTCCGAACGCGGTGCCGACCCCCCCGAGCAGCCCGAGGAGCACGCCGACGATGAGCGTCTTGAGGAGAACGGGGCTCTTCCGCCCCGGATTCGCGACGGCCGGGTCGATGACGCTCGCCGTGGCCACGGCCCCGGCCCGTGCCATCTCCACCTCCTTCTGCGACTTCTTGAGCGAGACCAGGAAGGTCTCGTTCGACTCGATGGGCCGTCCGAGCTCCACCAGCTTCCGCTCGGCGTCGGGGAGCTGGGACAGGAGCCTCTGCTGCCGCGCCTCCTCCCGGTCGATCTGCGCCAGGCTCGCCGCCACCTGCGAGCGCTCCACGTCGAGCGCGTTCCTCCGCTCGGTCACGAGGCCTCCAATCGAGGCGGTGAGCTGGTCGCGCACGAAGGCGATCTTCGCGTCCACCTCCTCCACCTTGGGATCCCGATCGGTGAGGCTGCGGAGCAGCAGGGCCCGCTGCATCTCGAGATCGGCCTCCTGCTGGACGAGCGTCGTCGTGCGGGCGTCGAGGCTCGTCGCCCCGATGGCGGTCAGGAGCTCGTCGGTGCTGTGGGTGCCCGCGAGGAGCGCGAGCTCGGCGTCGAGGCCGAGCTTCCTCTGTTCGAGCTCGAACCGCTGCCGAACGAGCTCGCCCTGTCGCTCGTAGATCCCCGTCGCCTGCTCCGTGAGCATCGTGGCGCCGGTCTGCTTCACGTACGCGTCCCGCGCGTCCACCGCATGGAGGAGATCGTCCTCCACCCGCTTCGTCTCCGCCTTCAGCCAGTCGAGGGTCCGGTCCGTTCGCTCTCGTCGCCGCTCCTGACGCAGGCCGAGGTACGCACGTCCCACGGCGTCTGCGATCCTCGTCGCGACCACGGGGCTCTCGGCGCGCACCGTCACGTCCACGATGCCGCTCCAGTCGCCGACCGGCTCGACCGAGGTCGCCTCGTGCACCCAGGTGGCCGCCTCCTCGGGAGATCGGAGCCGTGCGAGGAAGGTGCGCCCGCGGACGTCCCCTTCCTCGAGCACGAGAGCCACGTGCTGTCCGCCGACGTCGAAGGGCACCGGCGCGTCGTAGACAGCGTTCCCGTTTTGGTCCTCGTAGGGCTCCGCCGCGTCCCACACGCCGTTCTCGTTCCGATCCTCGAACGGCTCGCCGAGGCCGACCCGTTCCACGGTGACCGCCTCGGCGCCCGCGCCCGAGATCGTGAGGCGCCCCTGCGCGTCGAACGAGAGCTTCCAGCTCGCCGTCCGCCGGACCGACGGGAGATGCGCCGGGTCGAACTCGAGATGGCAGGGTCGCCAGCTCGCGTGCAGGTAGGGTCGGACGAGCGTCTCGAGCGGACGGTAGACGCTCTTCTCCTCCAGCAGGGCGGTGGCCCGCGCCACGGGATCGTCCGCCACCCGCTTCGCGACGGCGTACGAGCGGATCACCTCGACCTCGGTGCTCTGGACGGTCGAGGTGCCGAAGAGCATGAGGTCGGACACGAGGTCGTCCCGCTGTTGTCCTCCGACGTCGATCTGGAGCCTCGACCTCGCCTCGTACACGGGCGTCGAGAAGAGCGCCGCGAGGACCACCCACGCCAGGATCCCGAGCCCGACGGTCCCCGCCGCGAGGAGGTGGTCTCGTACGATCGCCAGGTAGTCGGAGAAGTGGACCGCGCGCGGCCGGGCGCGGCGTGACTCCGTGCGCGCCGTCGCCGGTCGTGCCTCGGTCCCGCTGGCGGCGCGGGAGCTCTCGCGAACGCGGTTCATGGGGGTCTCCCGGGCTGGGGGCGGACCAGGGCGGCGCGCGTCCTCACTTGAGCGCCCCGACCGTCGCGCTGGCGGCCACCGCGGTCGTCGCCCCGCTGAGGAACGGGGTGGCCTGCTTGAGCGCCCGGCCCCAGGTGGCCAGTCCCGTGGGCGCGACGAGGACGCGGTCTCCGGGCTCGAGGCGCATGCCCTCGCCGTACGCGTACACCTCGTGCGCGCTCAGGGTGTAGGCGCGCGGACAGCGCCAGTCGCCCCGGAACACGCGGATCTGGTCCTGGGCGGCCGTGTCGAGGTCGAGCCCGCCCGCCTGGGCCAGCGCCTCGGCGAGCGTCATCCGCGCCGGCGCACCGGGGCGAGCGGGATCGACGTGCATGGGCACGGCGCCGGCGCGCTTCACCTCTCCGAGCACGTAGACGAACTCGCTCCGGTCCCGTACGTGCGGGACGAACACGAGATCGCGGTCGCGCATCACCAGGTTGCCGCTCTTGTCTCCGTGCTCGAGGACGTCCGCGAGGCTCAACGGGAGCACGTTCCCGTCCCTGACGACGTAGGCCTCGTCGAGATCCGCCGTCCCGCTCTCCGGACCTCCGGCCGCCGAGAGACCGTCGAGCAGCGTCGTGTGGCCGTCCACCGGGAAGGCGCCGGGGTCCTTGACCTCCCCGAACACGTAGAAGCGCTGGGAGTGGTGTTCCAGGACGTCCACGCTGACGTACGGCTCCTGGACGAACTCCGAGAGGCGCTTTCGGATGTCTTCCTGGAGCTCGATCGCAGTCCGCCCCGCGGCGGGGACCGTACGGATCAGGGGCAGGTAGAGGTTGCCGTCCTCCTTCACCCGCGTTCCCACCACCTCCCCCGTCGCGGTCTCTCCGAACCCGGCGAACTTCTCCTGGCCGGGCACCGCGACGTAGACGACGTCGCCGACGCCGAGCCGGTAGGGCGCGGGCGGAGGCAAGACGACGCGGACGAGCTCGGACTCGGGCACGGCGCGGAACCCGTCGTCGCACGGTGAAGCCGGAGCGAGGAGCCGATGCACGTCCACGGGATGCTCGACCTGGTCGGCGGCGCACCCGGCCAGGACGAGGCCGAGGCTCAGGAGGCCGACGAGGCAGGTGGGATGGCGACAGGGAGCGGTCACCCTCGTGCCTTCGCGGGGCGGGGACCGTGGGTCGAAGCCGGGACCGACGCGGTGGTGGATGCCGTCCCGACCCCCGCCATCTCGACCTGCTCCCGGATCCAGGGGTAGGTCCGTTCGAGGCCCGCTTGGAGCTCGGCCGACGGCGCCCAGGAGAGCCTCTCCCGACAGAGCCGATTGTCGGAGGTCCGACCGCGAACGCCGAGGGGTCCCGGCACGTGGCGCACGCGGACGTGTTTCTCGGCCACCCCCGACACGATCTCGACGAGGCGGTCGATCGAGACCATCTCGTCGGATCCGATGTTCACCGGGCCCTCGAAGTCGCTCTCCATGAGTCGGCGTACGCCCTCGACGCACTCGTCCACGTAGAGGAACGAGCGCGTCTGCTTCCCGTCGCCCCAGATCTCGATCTCGCCGCCTTCGGGGGCGGCCGCGACCTTCCGGCAGACGGCGGCCGGCGCCTTCTCGCGGCCGTCGTTCCACGCGCCGTACGGTCCGAAGATGTTGTGGAAGCGGGCGATCCGGACCGCGAGGCCGTGGTTCCGGGCGTAGGCCAGGTAGAGGCGCTCGCTGAAGAGCTTCTCCCAGCCGTACTCGCTGTCGGGCCGGGCGGGGTAGGCCGAGGCCTCCGAGCAGTCCGGACGCTCGGGGTCTTCCTGGTTGTGGGCCGGGTAGATGCAGGCGGAAGACGAGAAGAAGACCTTCTCGACGCCCTCCGCGCGGCACGCCTCGACCATGTTCAGGTTCACGGTCGCGGAGTTCCTCATCACGTCGGCGTCGTGGTCGCCGGTGAAGATGTACCCGGCCCCCCCCATGTCGGCGGCGAGCTGGTAGACCTCGGCGGTGTCCGCTACCGCGCGCCGGCACACCCCGGGGTCGCGAAGGTCGGCCTGCAGGAACTCGTGGGCGGCCGACGCGCGGAACTCGGGGCGTTTCAGGTCCACGCCCCGTACCCGGTATCCCTCGCGGACCAGGCGCTCGACGAGGTGTCCGCCGATGAACCCGCCCGCCCCGCAAACCAGCGCCGTCTTCGTCACGCCGACCTCCGACTCAGCCGCCCCGTACCGCTCGGGCGGCCCCCTGGGAGGGGCGCCCAACCCGGACCGGCACGATGCCCGGACCCCGCTCACGAGGCCGGAGGACCGCGAGCTGGTGGTCCGCCTCTCGGAGGAGATCGGCGACGATCGTCCGACGCTCCACCGACAGCGCCGGCTCCTCGGTCTCGTCCACCACGTACGCGTACCGAGCCGGGCCGGTCGGAAGTCCCAGCGTCTCGATGCGGCACGCCGGGTCGAGGCACGCGTCGGTCTGGAGGTGGACGCCTCCCACCTCCACCTCGGCCAGGGGCAGGTCGCGCGCCAGGAGGCCCAGGCAGCGCTCGACCTCCGCCGGCGTGCGCGCCAGGCGGAGCAGCCCCGTGGCGTACTGGCGGAGGAGGTGCAGGTGCTGGAACGGGCGGCGGCTGCCGAGCATCCGCGCGAGCCGAACCCGCCCGACCTGGACGAGGATCAGCGTGCCGAGCACCCACAGGAGGAAGAGGGCCTCCAGGGCGTGCCGGTCGGGTCGCCAGAGCACGAGCCCGGCGGCGGCCGCCGCCGCGGCCGCGACCAGAGCGAGCGCGCGCGTCGTGTTCCCGAGGTGCGTCGTCAGCTTGTGGTGGACGTGGCTCCGGTCCGCGGCGAAGAGGGGCTTCGCGCGTACGTACCGGCGCAGGACCGAGAAGGCCACGTCCCCGAGCGGGTAGGCGAAGAGGCCGACCGCCAGCACGAGGTTTCCGCGCGCGGGGACCTCGAGCAGGAGGGCCGCCAGGACGAAGCCCAGGACGAGGCTTCCGGCGTCACCGAGGAAGATCCGCGCCCGGGGGAGGTTGTGCGGCAGGAAGCCGAGCACGGCCGCGGCGGTCCCGAGCGCGAGCACGGGGTGGACGTCCAGGACGGCGAGTCCGGAGAGCGTCACGAGCGCGAGGACCGAGGCCTGACCGTCCATCCCGTCCGCGAGGTTGAAGGCGTTCGTCGCGAGGACGATCCAGGCGAGGACGATCGGAGCGGAGAACCAGCCGAGGTGAAGGGATGCGAGGCCGGGAACGCTGAGCGAGTCGAGGCTGAACCCGGCGGCGAGCAGGCAGCCACCCGCGGCGAGCTGGGCGAGGATCTTGGTGCGCGGACGCACGCGGGCGACGTCATCGACGACCCCCACGACGAGGAGGAGCGAGGCGCCGGCGAGGAGCCCCCACAGGTGCGGCTGCTCCGACAGCCGGGTCAGCAGGACCGCCGCGATCGCGGCGAACACCACCACACCGCCGAGCCCCGGTACGTCTCCCTCGTGCTGACTCCGGCCCCCGGGACGGACGACCGCGCCCCGCCTCCGGAGCGCGCGTGCGAAGAGCGGGGTCAAGAGCCAGACGAAGAGGAACGCACTCGCGACCAACCCGGCCGTGGTCCCACGTCCCGCATCGTCGAGCCGCAGCACGAGCAGCGCCATCGGCAGCAACGCGAGGAGATGGCGGACTCCGAGGGGGAGTCCCGGGGCTCGGGGCGCGCCCGCCATGGGCTCGGGAGCTCCGGGTAACGGGACGGGCAGGGCGGCGGCCGGGTCTTCCTCCCGGGCGCCCGCTCGGAAGAGACCCGGCGCTGCCGAGGTCCGGCCGACGTCCTGCGCTCCCTCGATCCTTCTGCGCACCGCTTTCTCCCCCGGAGTCCTCGCGCCCGCGTCGGGCCGAGCGAGGCGCCTTCCCCGGCACAGAGCCGCCCCAATGGCCGAGATCGGCTCGAAGGGGGCCGGGCATTTGTGCTCTGCGGACGAAGGTCCTCGGCTGGAACGGCGCCGGGGCTGGGCCGCGGCGGCACGGACGGCCGCGTAGGGGTCGCGTGCCGGGAGCGCACCCGCTACGTTGGGAGCGAATTCCATCGAGGCCGCGCCATGGGCAAGATCGCCGTTCTCCTCTCCGTTCTCGCGCTCGGGGTGGCCGTCTGGCAGACCGTCGAGGCCGACGGGCTCCGCGAGGACCTGCTCCAGGCGAAGAACGAGACCGCGTCGGTCCGCGGCGACCTGATCCAGGTGCGCCAGGACCTCTCGGAGATCCGCTCGAAGGCCGAGGCCCGACCGCTCCTTCCCGGACCGGCCGTCGCGGCCGCGGAGGGGCCCACGCCCGAGGAGGACGGCCCGACGCTCGTCCCGCTCGGCGCCTCGCCCGAGGTCCTCGCCCGCGCGGTCCAGGACTTGGAGAAGCGCGTCTCGGCGCACGAGACGAGGGTCGAGGACCTCGAGAAGAAGACGGACGAGGTGGCCGCGCGCACGCCGAAGCGGCTCCTGTTCCTTCGAAACGTGGACCAGGCGAGCTCCGCCCTCGGCCTGACGCCCCGGCAGAAGACCGACCTCGAGCGCGTCGTGGACGACACGAAGCGCGACCTCGACGCGCTCTACGACACCCCGAACGACGACGGTCAGACGTTTCGCGAGGTCTCGAAGCCGAAGCCGTTGACCAGCGGCAAGTCGAACGACGACGTCGGGCAGGCGATCACGGTCTTCATGTCGAGCTTCGCCGACATCCAGAAGTTCAAGGAGACGAAGGTTCCGGGCTCGAACGAGACGTACGCCCAGGCGGAGCAGCGGATCCGGAGTCGCGGCACCCACGACGCGCGAGACCTTTTGACGCCCGACCAGCAGAAGACCTGGGACCAGGCCCACCCCGAAGCCCTCTTCGGAAGCATGGGCCTCGGGAACGTCTTCAGCTTCGAGGCCACGACCACGACCACGACCGACCGCTGAGCGCCCCCGGATGGCACACCCCACGCGACCGATCGCGGGATCCCGAAAGCGCGCGCGCGCGGGCCGGGTGGGCGCTCGCGCTCCTCGGGACGCTCCTCGCCGCGTGCGGGCGGAAGGACGGGGTCCGGTTCCGCCCGGAGCCTACCGCCGCGACGCTCGAGGGCGAGGCCCGCGCGCCGCTCGTCCCGGGGACCTTGCCGCTCGTGCGGGTCACGGTCGGGGGCGTTCCCGCGCTCGCGATGATCGACACCGGCGCGGAGCAGACCCTCGTGGACCTCGCGTTCGTGCGCCGCGCGAGGCTTTCCCGGGTCCGCCTTGGAGCGCCCGTCCTGCTCACGCGCGCCGGGAAGACCGTGACGAGGTCGGACGAGGTCGTCGAGCTGGGTCCGATCGTCCTCGGCGACGCGGCGAAGGGGGAAGCGACCGGCGCCCCCGCGCCCGGGACCGGCCGGCTGACGGTCGAGGGCGTCCAGGCGCTCCCCCACGACCTGACCGACCTCTCGTCGGTCGTCGTGGCGCCGGAGGTCGCCGAAGGGATCGACCTCGTCCTCGCGGCGGACGTCTTCGCACGGCAGGCCCTGCTCCTCGACCGTCCGCGGGGGGAGATCGTGGTCCTCGCGTCGAAGGACGTCCTCGATGCGCTCGGCCGGCGCTACGAGAAGGGCACGCGCTTCGAGAAGCTCGCGTTCGTGGGGAAGCCCCCCCTCGCGCGGATCGAGCTCGAGCTTCCGAGCGGCCGCGTGGTCCCGGCGCTCCTCGACACGGGCGCCGACCTGACCCGTCTCACGCCCGAGGCGATCGCGGAGGTGGGCGGCGAACCGGTCGGCGAGGCGACCACGCTCGACGTGGCCGCGCGTACGACGAGCTCGCTCCATCACGTGAAGGAGATCGCGCTCGGCACCACGCGCTTCCAGGACCTCCGCGTCGGAACGAACGAAGGCCAATGCCTCCTCGGCTGGAGCCTCTACAAGGAGTGCGTCCTGATCGTGGACGGCCCCGCCCGCGCGCTGTGGCTGGCGGTCCGCCCCTATCTCGCGGCCCCGCCGACCAGATCGGGGGGATAGCCGAGCCGCTCCACGACGGCCGCGTCGGCCTGGGACGAGACGAACTCGACGTCCTCCGGCGTGAAGCGGTCGAGAGCGCGCGCCTTCGTGTGGGCCTCCCGGTCGAAGGGTCGTTCCGTCTCGTAGGGGTTTCCGCCTCGGGCCCTGCCTTCCCCCATGCGGCTCATGGTGAAGGCCGGAACGTCGAACGGGCGAGACAGTCGGGCGAGGCCGAGGAGCGACGCCACGCGCGCCGTGGCGCTTTCGGGGTCGATCAGTGCGTCCTCGTACCGCAGGCCGTGGCACGAGAACCGCGCGGCGGGCAGGGTGGACAGGTTCCAGTAGACGAAGTTCCAATACTGGACGGGATTCGCGAAGCGCATCTGCGGCGACCGATCGAGCGAGGCGTCGAAGAGAGTGATGGGTTCTCGCAGGAAGTGTGTCCACTCCGGGGCCGCGCGGATGTTCAACCCGGAGGCGACGAAGTAGGCGTGCAGGGAGGCCGCAAAGGAGAGCGGGTTCTTGGAGACGTAGACGATGGGCAGGCGCGGATAGCGAACCGGAGCATGGGCGTCGAAGATCGGTACGGGGGCGTGCTTCCATCCGTAGCTGTGGTAGAGGACGCGACACCTGTAGTTCCGCTCGAGGAGGTACCGGACGAAGTTGGTGCCCGAGCGCGGGGCCCCCATCACCGCCACCCGCGGCGGCCGCCCGAGAATCCCTCCGCTCCACCTCATCCTGCGCTCCCACGGGCTCCGGCCGACCGAGAGGCACGCGGCTCGTTCGTCCGACGGGCCGCCCTGCCGACGACCCCGGCCCGCGACGGCGTCACCGGAGGACCGGCCGTACTCCTAGGTCGGATCTCGTCCGCCCAGTCCGCAGAGTGTGCGTCCCGATCCTGGACCGCCGGTGATCGCCACGCTTCGCCTGGTATGCACCATCTTCGATGTGGCGGAGATCATCACCATCGACGGCACGGGGCGCGTGGTGACCCCGACGGCGCATCGCCGCAAGCACCACCGGACCGCGGGGAGGGTCTCGCGCTCCTCACCTTCCCTGTGGAGGACATCGAGAGGCTGTGGGAGCGCGGCGACCCGGAGATCCTGGCGCCGCCCGACCCCCCGGGCATCCCGCGCGCCTGGAGGTGAGCATCCCGGCTCGGAAAGACAGCGGAGGCGAGAACGGACCGCTCGGTCCGGCGCCCCTCCGTGCTCCGGGGCCGAGGCGCGCTAGGCCCGGCGCGCCCTGCGGCGACGGACGCCGAGACCGACGATGCCGAGGCCGAGCAGCGCGAGCGTGCCGGGCTCCGGCACCGGGACGACGCTGAACACGATCTTGCCCACGTAGTAGTCCTGGTTCGGCGCCGTGAAGTCGAACACGGACCCGACCAGCGTGCCAGGGGCGAACGACACGGACGCGGCGAGATCCCCGGTCGTCCCGTTGATGTCGTAGTCTCCCGAGTAGCCCCCCGTGAACCCGGTCCCGTGATCGCGGTTCACGAAGTAGACCTCGGTCACCTCGACCTGGGTGCTGAAGCTGAGCCGGAGCAGGTCGTCGCCGTTGACGTCGATCTGCTCGTTGTCCCCACCGAAACCCGACGCCTGCACACCCATGCCCCGGGTGATGGTGTTCCGGTCGTAGTAGGCCTGGCTCGGCGAGCTCCCGTCGCCCGTGAACGCCGTGACGGTCAGCGTGCCCCCGGTGAACGTGAAGGTGAGGGACGTTCCCTTGAGGTCGTCGTTGATCGAGTTCGCGAAGTTCACGTTGCCGAAGCTGTACCCGTCGTCGTCGACTGTGTCCCCGCTCGCGGCCGAAGGAAGAACCCCGGACCGCCAGTCGATGGAGTCCGCGCGGGCGTGACCCGCCCAGGCGGTCATCGCACCGAGCGTGGCCAGCAGTCCGATCGACAAGCGCAGCGGGAACGTCTTCATCTCGGCCGATTCCTCCCGGAGGATTGGGCCCGTGCCGGTGCGATGGCACCAGCGGCCCTCGCTGCTCTAGTGGCCGCCAGGACCACGGGCTTGGGACAAAATTCCACACTCGGCTCGGGGACGGGACGGAGGGCCCAGCAGAAGCGGCCCGCGTGCCACCCGACGTCCAATCTGGTGAACACGACGCGCCCGGGACCTCCCACCCCATGTACCGATCGCGTGGGTGCAACGAACAGGCGTGGGGACCGGCTGGGGCAGAACGCTGAAGGACCCACTAGGGCGAGTGACCTCGTCCTCGTCTCCCGCAGGCGGGTGTACCTCGCCAGCCCCGCCCAGCCGAGGCACGGATTCCCATCTCGTTGGAGGGGCCGCGAGATCTTCGCCCCGCGTCGGCGCGGCTGCGAACGGCCTCGCACGGCCGGACCGAGGCTCCCCGGCCGCCGCGGCCTCGAGCTCAAGCGCGGGCGAGGAGGGCCAGGGCCCGCGACGTGCGACCTGCCGGCACGTTCGCCCCGGTGGCGAGCCGGATCGCGTCGGCGAGGAGGGGCGGCGTCGCGCCGAGGCGCAGCGCGGCGCGCAGGTGGCCGAGGAGCGGGTCGTCGAGGTGGCCCATCGCCGTCAGGATCTGGACGGCGAGGATCTCGCGCTCGAGGAGCGTGAGGCCCGGTCTCGCGAGGACCTCGCCGTACGCGAAGGCCTCGGTCCAGCGTGCGAGCGCCGGGTCGAGCCGCTCCAGGCCCTCGCGGACGCGCGCCGCGGTCTCGCCGTAGACCTGCTCGAAGACCTCGCGGCCGCTCGGCCGCGGCCCGGCGGGGACCCCGCGCGGTACATCCGCGAGCTTCGACGCCGCCACCCGAAACGCCGCGATCGCGCGCGGGAACCCCGCGTACGGGACGACCTGGAGGAGGGCTTCGGCGACGCGCACGGGGGCTTCGCCGGCGTCGAGCGCGCGGTCCACGGCCGCCAGGAGGGCCGCGGCCTCGCCGACGGCCGCCGTCGCGGCGACCCGGCCGAGGAGGAGCACGCCGGGGAGGGACGCCTCGAGGACGCCCTCGGGGATCGGGTCGATCCACTCGACGTGGGCGTAGAGACGCTCGTCGCCTCGGAGGTGGGCCCGAAGCGCCGCGTGGTAGGGCGCCTCGAGGCACACGAGGGCGTCGTCTCTAAGGACCCACCGGACCTCGTCGATCCCCGCCCCCGGCGCGGGGTCGCCCGCGGTCTCGACCGAGAAGAGGAAGGCCCGCCAGGTCCGGATCGGGGGGGCTCCCTCGGCCCGGCGCTTCACGCCGTCCACCACGAGCCGGAGCGGCCCCGGGCGACAGGAGAGGCCCGTCTCCTCGCGCCACTCGCGGACGAGGGCGTCCTGGAGACGCTCGCCGGGCTCCACGGTGCCGCCGGGGAGGTCCCAGGTCGAGCGACGCGTGCCGCCCACGAACCTCGGGTTTCGAAGGAGGAGCACCCGGCCCTCCTCCTCGGCCAGCCCGAACACGGCGTCCTTGTGGCCCGAGGGCTCCGGGAGGGCGGTTCGCTGGGCCACGGCGAGGTTCTACCAGGGGCCGGCGAACACCCGCGCCGCCCGCCCGGGTGGAAACCGCGCTCTCAGGCCCATTTTCCGGGCCTCGGAGCCCCTCGCCTCGTCTCAAGTCGCCCGCGGTCGGGCGTCGATAGGTCGAGCGGTCGGAACTCCGGGGGCACGCCCCGGGGGCCGCCCCTTCGAGAGCCCATGCGTCCCTCCCGACTCCTCAGCGCGATCCTCCTCCGCGCCGTCGTCCTCGCCGTGACGTTCGCGATCGCCTGGCGTTGCGCGGGCCTCGGCATGACGCATCAGACGATCCTCTCCTCGATCCTCGCGGGGCAGCTCGTCTTCTTCTTCCTCGGGACGCTCCTCGCGTGGCGACGGCACACGAGCCCGCCCGTGGCGCTCCTCCTCTTGGCCGGCGATCTGCTCCTGGTCGGGGCGGCCGGATGCTGGCTCCATCAGGGCTTCCAGCCCCAAGCCGCCTTCCTCGCCGGATACACGGTCGCGGTGCTCGTGGCCGTGGTCGGCGGGACGGTCACCGCGTCGCTGCTCGGCACCATGGCGGGCGCGATGTCGATGGGGCTCGCGACGACCCTGTTCGCGACGCTCCAGCATCAGGCCCCCGACCTCGAGCTGTTGGTCTACCAGGTGATCCTCCTTCTCGCCGCGAGCTACGAGTCGGCCCGCGTGCTGGGGTTCGTACGCGAGGAGCAGAGCCGGAAGCTCTTCCACGACCGCCTCGAGAAGGAGATGCGCGAACGGGAGTCGGAGGCGGCCGAGCTCGTCACCTTCGCGCAGGCGCTCGCGTCCTCCGGCGGGCTCCACGAGCTCGCCGAGGCGATCGTGCGACACCTCCGCTGTCACCTCGCGGTCCGCGCGCGCGCGGTCGCGCTCGAGACGAAGTCCGAGAGCGTGGCGCTCTGGGAGGAGAACGGCCGACTCACCGACGACCACGCCGAGCGGCGCCGCTCGTTCCTGCAGGAGTCGATGTCGCGGCACGGGAACCACATGGTGATCCCGAAGATCGAGGCGCGCTCCGTCGGGAGCCGGCTCCTGCCCGACGCGCTCGAGTACCGCACGCTCGTCGAGGTGCCGATCCGCGCGGGCGGCCGCGTGGGCGGCGTGCTCGTGATCGCGGACCCCCGCCGGAGCGCCATCGAGGAGCGCCGGATCGGCGTGCTGGCCGACGTCGCCCGCCGGGTCGGCGAGGCGATGCAGCGGATCGAACGTCAGGGCAGCGAGGAGCACCGTCGGACCTCGCTCCTGCTCCGCCAGATGCGCGAGGGCGTGCTGCTCCTCGGCCCCGACGGTCGCGTGCTCCTCGCGAACCCCGCCGCGCGCCGCGCGCTCGGTTGCCCGGGCACGCACGTCCCGCTCCCCGAGGCGATCGGCGAGCACCGCCTGGCCGACCTCGCCGAGACGCCCGCGGGCGTGTCGCGGCGGTTCCGCGCGCTCCTCGCGGGCCCGGAGGACGAGGGCCCGATCCACCTCGCCTGCACGGCGATCGGGATCCTCGACGGCGCCCAGCGCCTCGGAACGCTCGTCACCCTCTCCGACGTGACCGACGAGGAGATGGCCCGCGCCCGGCTCGTCCAGTCCGAGAAGATGACGCTCGTCGGCCAGACGCTCGCGGGCGTGGCCCACGAGCTCAACAACCCGTTGACGGCCCTGATCGGCTACGCGGACCTCTTGAAGGACCACGTGGACGAGACGAAGGTCGGCCAGACGCTCGGGAAGATCCGCGAGCAGGCCGTCCGCGCCACCCGGATCGTGAAGAACCTCCTCTCGGTCGCGCGGCAGAGAAACCCCGAGCGCACGCACCTCGCGCTGCCGGAAGTCGCCCAGACCGTCCTCGAGCTCTTCGCCTACGAGGCGAGGCTCACGAACGTGAAGCTCGAGATGGACGCGCCCGAGGGCCTCCCGCCCGTGCTCGGAGACAAGCACTCGCTCCAGCAGATCTTCGTGAACCTGGTCCAGAACGGGATCCACGCGCTGAAGGACCACGAGGGCGAGCGCAAGATCACGATCCAGATGCGCCCCCTCCCCGACTCGCTGGTCGCCACGATCCAGGACTCGGGCCCGGGCATCCCCGAGGGGCTCCGCGCGAAGATCTTCCAGCCGTTCTTCACCACGAAGGGCGCGAACCAGGGCACCGGCCTCGGCCTCGCGCTCGCCCGTTCGGTCGCGAGGGACCACGGCGGCGACCTCCTGCTCGACGACACGGTCCGCGGCGGCGCCCGCTTCGTCCTGAAGCTCCCCCGCTCGCGCCTGCCGGCGGGCGAGGAGCCGGCCGCGGCGGCGCCCCTCCCCTCCACGGGCGGGTCCGTGGCGCTCCGGGTGCTCGTCGTGGACGACGAGAAGGACGTCCGCGAGGCGCTGGTCGGTCAGCTCGGCCGCCTCGGCTGCCGGGTGGACTCGACGTCGAACGCCTCCGAGGCCATGCGGATGCTCTCGGAGGGCGACTACGACGCGCTGCTCGTGGACATCCGGATGCCCGGCACGTCGGGCATCGACCTGCACCGGATCGTCGCCGAGAAGGACCCCGAGAAGGCGAGCCGGATGGTCTTCATGACGGGCGACTACGCGAACGAGGACGTGATGACCTCCGTCAAGAAGACCGGGAACCACGTCCTCGAGAAGCCCTTCACGCTCGACGAGCTGACCCGCGTCCTGACCGAGCACGCGACGACCTCGGGGAACCCGAAGTCGGTCGCGACGGTGCCGCACCACGTCGTACCGGAGGCGCGAAGCCCGTCCACGCTCCGGGGTTGACCCGCGAGGCCGATGCCCGGGAACCCGGGTCGTGGACCGCCCCCGCGGGCGCTCACGCGAGGCCTCGAGAATCCGCTCGGGGAGGGCGCCGTGGAGCCCGAAGGCCCCGCCGGACGCCGGGCGCACCGGCGCCGGACGTCCGGCGCGTCGTCAGCCGTCCGGCGGGGCTCGCGCCGGCGGCCGTCGCCAAAGAGCGTCGTCGGGCCCGCCCCGCGGCGCCCCGCACCCGCCCCCTCGGCGTCACACGGACGAAGTCCCGCCGGACGAGCCGCGGCTCCACGTCCCACGCGACCGCCTTCACGTCGAGCCCCAGCGCCCCCGCGATCCGTCCGAGCGAGACCGCCTGCCCGCCCGCGGGCACGAGGTCGAGGTAGGAGCGCTCGAGGGGCCAGAGCCCGTCGGGCGACCAGCCCAGCCGCTCGAAGGTCGCCTGGGTGAACGCGCGCGTGACGCGGGGCACGTCGTGAAGCGCCGCCTCGTCGAGCACCTGGTCCATGCGTCGGAGCGCGTCGCGCGGCGTCCCCGTGGACGCCTCCGCGACCGTCATCGCGGCCTCGGGCGCCACCGGGCGCCCGGCCTTCTTCGCCCGCGCCGCCGCGATCCGCGCCAGATCCTCGCGCCCGTAGGGGACCAGGTGCTCCACGAAGCCGAAGCGGCTCGTGAACGCGCCCGGTAGGGTCCCCGGCTCGGTCGTGGCGGCCAGGAGCGTCACGCGAGGCAGCACGAACCGCACCATCTTCTGGCGCGCCCCGGCCCGGAGCGGAAGGCTGATCTCCCCGCTCTCCATCGCCCGGTAGAGCACCTCGAGCACCGGTCGGGGAACCCCGTGCACCTCGTCGAGGAAGAGCACGTCCCCGTCCTCCATCTCGAGGAGCTGGCGGAGCAGGGTCACCTTGTCGAAGAGGAGCGGACCGACGATGTCGTGGAGCCGCCCGCCGAGCATCGCCGCGAGCCCGCGCGCGATCGACGTCTTGCCCATCCCGGGCGCGCCGCTGAGGAGCACGTGCGGGAAGGGCTCCCCCCGAAGGCGCCGAGCCCTCGCGGTCACGTCGAAGCGGTACACCAGCGCCTCGCGGCCGAGGACCTTCTCGAACGCGGCCTTCGCCGGCTGCGGCTCGGGCCGCGCACGCGCCGACGGAGTCTCCACGTCGAGCGGCCGCCCGGGGCGAAGCCGCATCGCGCCGCCCTCGAATTCGACGAGATGCGCGTGGCGGCGCCACGTCCCGGCATCGACGGCGTCCGGGAAGTCGTCGAACGAGAAGGAAGGCTCCTCGACGCTTCCGCCCGTGCTCCCGGCCAGCACGGGCACCTGCGCCAGGAGCTCGGCGATCACCGAGGCCGCCACCCGCTTTCGTCGTTTGCCTCCGCCGAGCCGCCTCCCGAAGCGGTCCTGGAACTCGATCCTGCTGGCGTGCTCGCCCACGCACACGAGGAGCGCCGCGTGCACGAGCGCGTGGCACCATTCACACAACGTCACGAGGCCTCGGGCGTTCGTCAGGCCCCCGCGACTCCGCCACCGGATGTGGTGCACCATCAGCCCCTGGGCGCGGCCGCAGCAGACGCAGCGATGTCCGTCCCGCCGGAGCACCCTCGCGCGCAGGTGCGGCGGCGTCTTCACGTGCTCCTCGACGCCGCCATGGCCGTCGCACTTGAGGCAGCGAGCGTCGCAGCGGATCATCTCGCTCCGGACGCGCGCGACGAGCGGGTCCTCCCGGCCCGCTCCGTCGATCGGCACCTCGCCATGGCGGGTCTTGACCGTCAGACCGCCGTCGCCGCCGCGATCGTGGACGACGAGCGTGTAGCGGCTGCGGTCCACGCGCGTCTCGACCTTGGGGTCCGCGGGGTCGGACGGGGTGGCGAGGGCCACGTCGCAGAGCATCTCGAGCACCTGAGCGAGCCCGAGCGAAACGCCCCGCTCCTTCGAGAGCACCTGCTGCACGTCCTCGATCTTCCGCTGGAGCAGGCTCGATACGCTGACCCGAAACGGGAAGCGCACCTCCGGCGTTCCCTTGGACTGGCCGGGGCGCCGCGGACGGTCGCCCGGGCGCGCGAGTCGCGTCTGGAGGTCCAGGTCGCGCACCGGCTCCGTCATCGCGTAGAGGAGCCAGTCCGACTGCGTCTCGGGCACGACGACGCGCACGAGCGCCAGCACGTGCGACCAGGAGATCTCCCGGCGGAGGAACGCGAGGTCCACGAGGGGAAGCTCGAGCAGCCGCTTGCCCACCCGAACGAGCTCGCGCGTGCGGCGGCGGTCGAGCCGCAGCACGTCGCCCGCGAACTCGACGGTGCTTCGGTGGCCGGTGTCCTCGTAGAGGCGGCGGGTGTGCACCTCGGCGAGGTACCAGGCGTCCCGGCGGTGGCCGAGGTCGGTCGTGCGGCGGTTCCCGGCCAGCCGCTCGCGGATCTCGGCCGCGGCGAGCCCCCCGAGGAGCCCGGCTTCGAAGTAGGGGGAGGTGTGGCAAGGGAGCGGGGTCGGCGAAGCGGCGTCGGGCGCCGAAGGGGACGCCGCGGCCAGGCTCGGGGAGCCGGCCGAACAGACCGCGCCCGCAACCGCCCGGGACGCCCCGGTCGGCGAAGGCTCGAAGGACATGTCGAAACCTTTCGAAGAAGCGCGGTCTGGGACGTGAACCTACCCGAGGGGTCCGACACGCCCGGGCCGGCACGGAGATCGACCCGGGCCAGCCCCACGTCCGACCGCGGGTTCCCCGGCGCGCGCGGGCTCGAAACGCCCTCGCGCCGGTTCGCAGGGCCATGGGACGGCGCACGCGACGAAGTCGGGGTCCCCCCCGTCGGTCACCCCGGAGCCGCGGCCCGTCCTCCCACAGACCGGGGGCCCGAACGCACGTCGAGGTGACCCGGTCCGCGGGGACGACGCGGGGTGGACCGCGCGTCGCCGACCCGGGGCGAGCGGTCCTCGCGCGAGTCCGGCGGAGGCGCGGGCCAGCGCGAACGTCGAGCGAGGACGAGCCGCCGGGCCCACCCTCCGGGCGCCCCCGTCGCCTGCCCGACGCGGCTCGAGACGGATCACGCGAGTGCGATGGCGCACGTCGTGGTGCGGCGCCTTCGGGGGCTGCCGCGCCGCCGCCGGAAACGCCCCGTCCGCCGTTCCCGAGGTCCTCGTCCGCCCTACGCGACGGATCGCGTACGCCCGGGACTGGCCTCTCAGCTCGTCGTGCCCCGCGCCCGTCCCTTCCGGTGGCCGGCCCGCATCTTCGCGATGCGCGCGGCGCGCTCCTCCGGCGTCATGTTCGCCCAGTGGTTCTTGAGGGCCGAGCGGAGCTTCTCGGACGTCCCGCGGACCTTCGGGGCGCCGGAGGCCGGAGCGCGCGGCGCCGAGGCGGCCCTCTCGGCAGCCGGGGTTCGTGGCGACCGATCCCGGACGCGACGAGGCTTCGCGGCCTCGTGGGGCACTGATCGAACCTCGGGGCCGCGCTCGATCCGGTCGCCGAACCGTCGGACCACGTCCTCCATCGTCTGGATCAGGCTGATGACCGCCTCGGTGATGCTCGTCGTCTTCGGCATGCGACTCCTCCACCCAAGCCTGCGTTCGTCTTGCCGCAATGGTGCGGCGTGAACCGTATACGTCAATCCCCAACCGCAGCGCCATCGGCTCCCCCCTGTGTCAGCGTAGTTGTCGCCCGCCTCTGGGGGGGGCCGTGGGGCCCCTGCCAAGGCGAAGCCTCGGTAGGGCACGGCCTCCCCTCTTCCTGCCCGTAGGGCAGGCCCCCCATGGGGGGCGATTTTTTTCAGAACGATTCTCAGGGGGCGGTGGAGACGTGAATGTCCACGTACACCGCAGGCTTCAAGGCTCGCATGGTCCAGCGCATGGCGGGACCGGAGTCCATCAGCGCGACGGCCCTTGCCACGGAGGTCGGGGTATCGCAGAACACGTTGTCGCGGTGGCTGCGCCGAGCGTCCGAGGCGCAGCCTACCGTCTCGCCCATGACGAAGAAGAAGCGCCAGTCCCGGTCCAAGGGCTCCGCCCGCCGCACCGCCCAGGACAAGCTCCGCCTCGTGCTGGAGGCCTCGGCCCTCTCCGAAGAGGAGTTGGGGGCCTTCCTGCGCCGGGAGGGCGTGCATGAGGCCGAGCTGGAAGCGTGGCGCACCAAGGCCCTCGCTACGGCGCCTGAGTACCGTGATCTCAGCCCCAAGCAGATCGTGCCGCAGCTCGCCGACGACGGTGTCTACCTCGGCAGTGAGTCGACGTTCTACCGGATCCTGCACGAAGCGAAGATGCAGAAGCACCGCGAGCCCTCGCGCCCGCCGACCGAGCGCCACAAGCCCGATGAACACGTCGCCACGGGCCCGAACCAGGTGTGGAGCTGGGACATCACCTACTTGCGCGGCCCCGTGCGCGGGATGTTCTTCTACTACTACATCGTGATGGACGTCTGGAGCCGGAAGATCGTGGGATGGACGCTGCAGGCTGAGGAGTCCGCCGAGCACGCACAGGCCATGATTGCAGCAGCCTGCCGGCGTGAGGACGTGCGCCGCGACCAACTCGTGATCCACTCCGACAACGGTGCGCCCATGAAGGCGGCCACGCTGCTGGCCTTCCTGCAGAGCATCGGCGTCGTGCCGCCCTTCAGCAGGCCGAGCGTGAGCAACGACAACCCGTACTCGGAGTCCCTCTTCCGGACCACGAAGTACCGCCCGGAGTCCCCGCGCAAGCCCTTCGCCTCGCTCGAGCAGGCGCGCAGCTGGGCGGCCTGGTTCGTGGATTGGTACGACACCGAGCATCGACACAGCGCCATCAAGTTCGTGACGCCGCGGCAACGCCACGACGGCGACGACGTCGAGATCCTGGCACGTCGCAGAGAGCTCCACGAGGCCGCGAAGGCCCGGAATCCGAACCGCTGGACCAAGGAGACCCGAGACTGGAGTCGCCCGCAGGAGGTTGCTCTCGACCCCGAGACGGGCATCGAGGCCGCCTCGGAAGAGGCTGCGTAGGAACATGTCGCGAGGCGACAACTACCTTGACACCCGCCGGTCGCTGCCGACCACGGGAGGTCCCTGCTGGGGCATGGTGCCGTTGTGCATGCGGGCGTACGCCAGCTTGGCGTACGACGTCACACCGGAGTAGCTGGTGGCCCATGTGTGGCACGCGGCGCAGCGCGAGGCGAAGAGCTGCGCGATGCCGTCCCGGGCGAAGCTGACCGTCGACAGCCCGTTGCGCACGTCGACGTTGCCACCGCGCGCCTTGCGGACCTTCCGGACGACCGTGCCGCGGTACGCGCCGGGCCCGTCCATGGTCACCCGGTAGAGGCCGGCCACGGGCGTGTGCAGCGACTTCCACGCGACCTTCCCGCGGCGGCCCGTGATCGGACCCGCGATCTGCGCGCCGGAGGGGTCGGTGACCGAGACCACCGATGCGTCGCCGGCGCTGCAGACGAACTTGCCCTTGAAGGCGGCGTCGGCGGGCATCCAGACGTCGAACGTGGTCTGGCCGTCGCCGCTCAGGTCCACCTTCTTCGGCCAGGCGGCGAGGGCCGTCAGCTTGTAGCGGCCCTGCGTGCCGGAGGTCGCGGCGCTGGTCAACGAGTACGCGCCGGTCTGCGCCACGGACAGGCCCTTCACGGCGAGCTTCCGTGACGGCGTCACGCCGAGCGGCAGCGGCGTGCCGTCGGGACCGCGGAGGGTGACCGTCGGGTCGAAGGCGGCGGAGAGCTTGAGCGTCAGCTCCTGTCCGGCGATCAGGTGGAGCCCGATCGTGTCGGTCTCGCCCGGCTCCTGCGAGATGTCGCCGAGCACGCGGCCGCCGCTGCCGATCCCGGTCGTCGCGTTGCCGACGGCGAGCCCCACTCCCGCCGAGAACGCCAGCGCCGCCGTGAGCGCCAGGGCGGTGGTCCATCCACGATGGGTTCTGCCTCTCATCCGATCCTCTCCGCCCGTCCGGGCTCGGGTGCGCGATCTCCCATGCGTCACCCATTCGGTCCACGAGCGGGGCGCCTGATACAGGCAGCGGCGTTGCGTCTTCGCGGGGGGTCACCAGCAGCGGGAGAGGAGGCGCTGCTTCCACGCGTCCCGCCGGACCGCCGGGGGGGCGGTCGCGGGAACGCCGCACGGACCGGCGACGCGCCGCAGGCACGCGTCGGCGGCGGCGACGATCGCCGCGTCGTCCTCCTGCAGGAGGTGCCACGCCGGCAGGGTGTCGCGCGGGCCGCGGACGTCCGCGAGCGCGGCGAGGGCGCGCGCGCGGCGCTCCGCGGCGGGCCCCGCCCGCAACGCGTCGAACGCGGCGAACGCGTCGCGCAGGGCCGCCGGCGCGTCGTCGAAACACGGCGTCCCCGGCCCCTGTTCGGGTCGGGCGACCGCCGCCGCTCCGGCGGGGACCAGCACCTCGCGTGCGGGCGTCTCGAAGGAGACCCGTCCGGTGAGCACGCGCACGGTGGCGACGCCCGCGTCGTCCACGTCCAGCGTGTAGCGGCATCCCAGGTCGACGCATCGCGCCGCATCCGTCTCGACCTGGAAGAAGCGCGGCCGTGCGGACCACGAGACGGTCGCCTCGATGCCGCCGCGCTGGAGGTACAGCCGTTGCGCGTCGTGCGTGATCCTCCGGACCTGCAGGCGCGTGCGCGGTGCCACGCGTACGAGCGAGACGCCGCCCAGGCGGATCTCCCGCGCGGAGTCGTGTGTCTCGATCCACGTCCCGTCGGCGGGGGCGGACGTGGCGGCGGTCTGCGGTGCGACGCGCCCCGGCCCCGGGGTCGCGGGCGCGTCCGCCCCGTGCAGCGACACGAGGAGGCACGCGGCCGTGGCAGCGAGCGCGGCGACGGCCACGACGACGCGCCGCACCGTCGCCCTCCGGCGCCGCGCCGGGGGTGTCACGCGCGGCGACCGCACGTGGTCGCGCGTCGACGCCTCCCGGCGGTGACCCAACGGGCGCAGGAGCCGCTCGAGCCGCTCCACGTCCGTCGAGGGACGTCCGGACCCGTCGAAGAGGTAGTCGTCGTCGGGAGTGCTCATTGCCATCCGTCCTCTTCGAGGAGCGGTCGCAGCAGCGCCATGCCGCGGCACAGGTTGACACGCACGGACGCGGGAGTCAGCCCCGTGCGCTCGGCGATCTCGGGACCCGTGAGCCCCTCGGCCAGCCGCAGGAACAGCGTCTCGCGGTAGGCGGCCGGGAGCTCCGCCAGCCGGCGGAGCACGCGCTCGCGCAGCTCGTCGTCGGGTGTCGGCGCGGGCGGCGCGGCGGGCTCGTCCGGCAGCGGCGCCCGCGCGACGCGCCGCCCCACCGTCCGTGCGTGGTCGCGTGCGGCGTTGCGCGCGAGCCGGCAGATCCACGCCGGGAACGCCTGCTCGTCGCGCAGCGTCCCGAGCTTCCCGTGGACGCGGAGGAACACGTCCTGCGTCACGTCCTCGGCGTCGGCGGGCCCGACGTGGGCCAGGGCGATGCCGTGCACCACGGGAGCGAACCGCCGGTGCAGCTCCGCGAACGCGCCCGGCCGGCCCTCCCGCGCGGCGCGCACGACGGCGGCGAGTGCGGACGGCGCGGCGCGGCGCGGAGGCGGCATCGACGGGGCCGGGCGCGCGGTCACGGCGACCGACGCTACCACGGCTACCTCGGCGCCGCGCTCCGCGACCTCGTCACCGCGCCTCCTCCGCCGCCCCGATACGCGCGAGGATCGCCACGGCGTTCGCGCGCACCGCCGTATCGTCCGTCGCCGCCAGCACGTTGCGGACGTGCGGCTCGAGGAACCGCTCGAGGGCCGCCAGGTGCGCGCGCGCCGCGGCGCGCACGTCGCCGTCCGCGGACGACCAGTCGCGCACGGCCTTCGTGTCCGCCGCGGCCTCGTCCGGCGTGATCAGCTCGGTGCGACCGACGAGCACGCGCACGAGGGCGTCCGGCGCCGGGTCGATCGACAGCGGCAGCACGCGGTCCACGACCGCGCGTGGCACGATCCAGAGCACGCGCAACCCCTGCGTCCCGAACCAGCTCCTCGCCCACGTCCGCACCATCGCGCGGGCCTCGTCGGCGTCCAGCCCCTCCTCGCGCAGGCGCTTGGCGAGCAGAGCGGCGAGCTTCCGCTCGATGTCGCTCCGCGGGCCCCACCACTTCCCGTCGCGGAGCACCGCCTTGACGCCGCCGCCCGCGGGAACGGGGTCCGAGATCGTCATCCGCCCGCGCTCGCCGCGGATCTCCATCACGATGGCGGGGCCGAGCGGCGCGTCCCCGCGGTTCAGCAGCACGACCATCCCGTTTCCGTACGACCGCGCGTCGAGCGGCAGTCCGAAGCGTCCGAGGCCGCGGTAGAACAGGTAGCGCTCGGCCTCCTCCGGTCCGGCGCGGCCGGAGTCGGTGCGCGGCTTCGTGCGAACCCACGACGCGTTCACCTCGCGGGCGTAGCCCCAGGGGTCGTCGCCGGCGACGTCGGGGAGGTCGGCCGGACGCTGCGCGGCGTCCGCGTCCGCTCCCTGCGGCAGCACGGTCAGGTCCCACTGCAGGAAGCTGCGGGTGACCTTCGACACGTCCAGCGGGCCGGCGTCGCGCGCGCCCTCGGGGGGCCCGAGGAGGTCGCTCACCGGATACCACTGCGACAGGAGTCCGCCCACGAAGTCGACCCGCACGCGGACGTCGCGGCGGCGGGAGGAGTGGAAGTAGACGACCGG
This sequence comes from uncultured Planctomycetota bacterium, assembly GCA_963752285.1. Lineage (GTDB taxonomy): Bacteria > Planctomycetota > PLA2 > PLA2 > JAEUHO01 > CAVVXN01. The sequence goes on along the minus strand of CAVVXN010000002.1, from coordinate 96,772 downwards.
GGTCTCGAGCTTCTGCGTCACGTGCTCGGCCGGCACCTCCAGGCCCTTGTAGCCCTCGGCCCGCAGCGGACACGCGCGCACCTTCGCGCGGGAGTAGACGAAGTCGGGGAGCGACGCCTCCTCGCGGGAGAGCCCCTCGAGGACGAGGCCGTCGTCGCCCTGCATCGACGTGAACGTGCCCCACTCGTGGACGACGAACCGGTCCGACGTGGCGCCGGCCGGCTCCTGCTCCGCCTTCGCCGGCGGCGCGTTCGCTCCGTCGCCGGCGAGCACGCGGGCCGGCGCCGCCGCGAGGGCCGCCGCCGCCAGGAATACCGAGAGCCGTCGCGTCGTCCACTGTCCCATGTCCGCACCTCCGTGCGCCTCGGGTCCGCGACCGTGCGGAGCCCGGCGCCGGGGAGAAGGACGCCGGCCGATGGTCGACCGTTATCGAGAATGAATATCGACTCCCGACCCGAATTTTCGACCATGGCGGTGCTTCGGTCTGGTCCGGAACGGCCACGGCACGTAAACCGAAAATTCGGGTCGGGAGTCGCTTCTCCATCGCCCCCGACCCCGCGCGGGGCACGAGACCGAGCACGGACGACTGAGGGGACCCGAGCGGGTCCGGGGCGCGCGCCCCCGCGGCGGGCGGGCGCGGTCCGCGTAGACGTCGCCCCCGTCAGAAACCGAGTGCGGCCTTCACCTCGCCGGCGAGGCGGTCGTCGTCGGGATCGGGCTCCTTCGCGGCGGCGCGGAGCGTCTCGGCGCGGTCGAACGCTTCGCGGGCCGCCTCGCGGTGGCCGAGCCCGAGCTCGGAGAGCGCGAGCGCATACGACGCCGCGGGCTCGACCTTCGGCGAGCCCGCGCGCGCCTTCTCGAGCTCGTCCTGGGCCTCCCGGTACCGCTTCGCCCGGACGAGCGCCTGCCCCAGGACCGAGTGGAGCATCGCCGTCTGCTCCGGATCCTTCTGGTCGTCGAGATCCACCGACTTGCGGGCGTGCTCCACGGCGCGGGCCGGATCGCGGAGCGCGGCGTCGGGAGCGGCGCACAGTTCCCACGCGAGGAGATGGTGGAGGACGGAGGTCTCCTTCTCGGGGAGGTGGGCGAGGCCGAGCTCCAACGCGTCCACGGCCTTGGCGTGCTCGCCCGCCTTCATGAGCGCCCAGGCGGTGTTTCGGTGGAGGTTCACGTCGTCGGGCGAGAGGTCCCGCGCGGCCGCGAAACGACGGGCGCTCTCCTCGTAGTTCCCGAGGTCGGCCTCGACGTTGGCGAGGCTCGTCAGCGTGATCGGGTTCTGCGGGTCGAGCTTCGCGGCGCGGAGCAGGTACGTCCGGGCCTCCTTCGGCCGATGGAGCCCGTGGCCGAGGAGCTCGCCCAGGTTCGCGAGGTCGATCGCCAGGCCCTCGCCCGTCCGGTTGACCTCGAGCGCCTTCTCGAGCGCCTTCGCCGCGGCGGCCGGGTTCTCTCGCTTCGCCTCGAGCTCCGCGGTCCACCGCCAGGGGTCGGGGTCGTCGGGCTGGAGCTTCGCGTAGGACGCGCAGTCGTCGAGCGCCCCTTCGACGTCGCCCCGCGCGTCGCGGACCGCGGCGCGATTCCAGAAGAACACGGGGAAACCCTGGGCGCGGCTCGCCACGGACTCGAGCTCGGCCGCCGCCTCGTCGCAGTGCTCGGCGTCGTTCAGGAGGCCGGCGAGGTTGATGTGGAGGACCACGTCGTCCGGGGTGACCGCGATCGCCTCGCGAAGCGACCGCACGGCGCCGTCGAGATCGCCGAGCTGCCTCTGTTCGTTGCTGATCTCGCAGAGCGCGAGGCCGTTCTTGGGGTCGATCGCCACCGCACGGCGGAACTCGTCGATCGACTCCTTCAGCCGGTTCTCGTCGCGGAGCACGAAGGCGAGGCTCTGGTGCGCGCTCGCGATGTCGGGCCGCGCTTCGACCGCCTGGCGAAGGTACGTCTCGGCCTCGGCGAGCTTCTTCTCGCGGGCGAGGAGCTTTCCGAGCAGGTAGGCCGCGTCCGGACGCCCCGGGTCGAGCGCGAGCGCGCGCCGGTACCGCGAGACGGCGTTCTCGGGGTTCCCCGTCTCTGCCGCGGCCTGGGCGGCGGCCACGAAGACCTCGGGGTCCCGCGGCGCGCGGGCCATCCCCTCGAGGGCCGCCTTCTCGGCCTCGTCCTTCTGTCCCGCGCTGAGCAGCGCCCGGACGAGCTGCTCGGCGGCCCCCCGCGGGGGGACCTCGCCAGCGACGGCCCGCTTCGCCGCGGCCACGGCGCGGTCGGGTTCGTGAAGGAGGCGGTAGACCTCCGCGAGGTTCACGAAGGTCGCCGCGTCGGTCGGTTCGCGGGCCTCGACGTCGTGCACCACCTTCGCCGCCTCGTCCCCTCGACCCACGCGGCAGAGGAGTCTCGCCCAGTGACTCCGCAGCGCGGTGTCGTCGGGATGGGCGCCCACCAGGCGCTCGTAGAGCGCGGCGGCGCCCGCGAAGTCGCCGGCGTCGGACGAGGACTCCGCGCGGACCTGGAGGAGGGCGAGGTGGTCGGGATACCGTTCCTCTCCCGCCTTCGCGATCCGGTCGAGCCACGCGTGCGCCCCGAGCACGATCGAGCGCTGGCCGAGTGCCGAGAGGCCGTTCACGTCGTCCTTCGCGAGGTCGAGCGCCTGCGCGAAGGTCTCCTCGGCGGTGTCCGTACGGCCGAGCCCGCGCCAGCACCACGCCTCGGCGAGGAGGAGGAGCGGGCTCGGGTGGCCCACGGGCCGGAGCGCATGGAGGTCCTCGAGCGCCATCTCGAATCGCCCGACCTCGAGCGCGAGCCCGGCCCGGCGCCGATGCGCCTCGAGCGCCAGGAGGGCCGGGTCCGGCGCACGCTCCAGCAGCGCCGCGTAGCCCTCGAGCGCGCCGTCGTAGTCGCCGCGCGCGGCGCGTTCCTCGGCGTCGAGGAGCAGTCCGAAGGCCTCGCCGCCCGCGACGCCGCGCCAGCGCGTCTCGAGGGGCTTCGCCAGGGCCTCCTCTCCCTCGCGGCGATGGACGTAGGCCTCGAGGAGGCCGGCGGCGGCCGGGGAGAGGCCCTTCCCCCGGGCGGCCTTCGCGCGCGCGAGGCGCGCCGAGGCGCCCCGTTCGAGGAACGCGAGGGCCACGTCGGCGTCGTACCGCTCCGGAGCGAGCGGGAGCGCCCGGCGGAAGAGGTCGCGCGCCTCCGTGGCGGCCTGGTCGTCGAGCTCGGCGCCCCAGGCCGCGGCCACGCCCTGGCGCACGAGGAGGTCGTACTCGAGACGCTCCCGCGATCGGGACTCCTCGTACGCGCGGCGTGCGAAGAGGAGCGCCACGACGAGCGCGGCCAGACCGGCGGCACCGAGGAGCGTCCTCCCCTTGTGCCGCCGGAGCCGGCGCCAGACCCGGGCGAGCGGCCCGATGGGGCGGGCCTTGATCGCTCCGCCCTCGGCGAAGAGGAGCAGGTCGTGCGCCAGGTCCTTCGCCGACGGGTAGCGGCGCTCGGGCTCCTTCTCGATCGCGCGCATCACGATCGTCTCGAGGTCGCGGGGGATCCGGCGCTGGACCCGGCGAAGCGGGGGCGGATCGCGGGTGAGGACCTGCCGAAGGACGACCGCCACGTCGTCCCCCGCGAAGGGCGGCCGGCGGGCCAGGACCTCGTAGAGCGTCGCGCCGAGCGCGTAGACGTCGGAACGCGCGTCCACCTCGCGACCCCGCGCCTGCTCCGGGCTCATGTAGGCCGGCGTCCCGACGACGTCGCCGGTCACGGTGAGCGCGCCCTCCTCGCCGCGGATGCGCGCCAGCCCGAAGTCCACGATCTTGAGCGTGCCGGTGCCGTCGAGGAGGAGGTTCGCGGGCTTCAGATCGCGATGGACGACGCCCGCGGCGTGCGCGGTCGCGAGGGCGTCGGCGACGCCCCAGAACGCGCGCGCGACGTGGGCGTACTCCTCGGGCCGCCCCGCCGAGGTCGAGAAGGCCCCGCCGGCGGACGACGACTCCTGGCGCTCGGGCGCGTCCGCGGGGAGGCCCTCCAGGCGGCGCATGTCCTCGATCACGCGGTGGAGGGGCCGTCCCTCCACGAGGTCCATGGCGTAGAACCACGTGCCGGCCTCGCTGCCGATCCCGTGCACGGAGACGATGTTCGTGTGGTGAAGGCGGCCCGTCGCCTGCGCCTCCCGGCGGAAGCGCTCGATGGCCCTCGGGCTCTGCGTGACCGTGGGGTAGAGCACCTTCAAGGCGACGCGGCGTCGCATGGACACCTGCTCCGCCTCGTACACGACGCCCATGCCGCCGCGGCCGACCTCGCGGAGGAGGCGGTAGTCGCCGAGGACCCGACCCTCGGCCGGGGGCGCGCCCCCGGGCGAGGCCCCCTCGAGCGGGGACCCCGCGAGGGCTTCCCCGACGACGCGATCGAGGAGGGAGAGCACCTCGAAGCGGAGCGCGAGCGCCTCGGCCACGTCCGGGTGCTCGGCCACGACCCGCCGCGGCTCGATCCGTTCCCCGCGGTCCCACGCCGCGCGCCAGGCGGCGAAGATCTCGTCCACGCGTTCGTCGGGGGTCACGGGGACGGTCCACTTGGCGCTCGGAGCACGGCGCCGAGGCTCGAGACCGCGCGAGCGTAGAGCTTGCCGGCCGCGTTCGGCGTGATGCCGAGTCGCCCGGCGGACTCGACGAGCGTGAGCCCGACGTGGTGGACCAGGTGGAGGATCTCGCGATGGCGATCGGGCACCTGCCGGAGGGCGTCCTGCAGCGCCTCGCGGTCCTCGCGTCCGGCGACCTGCGCGCTCGGCGACGGATCGTGTCCCGCAAGCGGCGGCGGCGTTTCGGCCGGCGCACGCTCGCGCCTCGCGTCGCGGCGGCGGGCCTGGAGATGGTGGCGGATCTGGTCGCGGAGCTTGTTGTCGAGGATTCCGCGGAGCCAGCGGCCGAACGAGCCGGGGCCGCGGTCGTCGAACTCCGAGAGCCGGCGGCTCGTGGTGAGCCACGCCTCCTGGACGAGGTCCGACTCGGCGAGCCGCGCGCGGAGGACCGCGGGGAGGCGCCGCCGCGCGTGCGCCCAGAGGCGCGGGCGGTAGCGCTCGAAGAGCGCGGTGAGGGCCGTGGCGTCGCCCGAGGCGGCGCGCCCTGCGAGATCCTCGTCCGAACGTCCGTCCGCCGCCATGCCCCCCGCTTCCCCGGGAACCGCCCCGGATGCTAGGGCTGTCCCCCCACGCTCCACAAGGGGACCTCGGGCCCGCTCCCTTCCCTTGGCGAACACGGCCCGAAACCCGCCGCGGCGGGTTTTCGCGGGAAACGCCAATCTCGAGGGGGCGGGGTCGGCCCGCCCCTTCTGGAGACACGGACATGGACGACGTACGGCTGGGATCGGGAGGGCGCCAGAGGCGCGCGGGTCGGATGCGGGGACGAGGGGGATGGAGCCGGGCGATCCTCTTTCTCGCGCTGGCGGCGGGGACGGCCTGGGCGGCGGCGGGTGACCTCGACCAGGACTACGGGATCGGGGGCTTCGCGATGACGGGGGACCTCGCGTGGCTGTCCCCGATGGTCCAGATGGTCGGGCAGTCGGACGGCGGCGTGGTCGGCGGCGGGTCCCCGATCAACGGCCCCTGGGAGCTTCGGCGCTTCGACGCGAACGGCGCGGCGGACCTCGGCTTCGGAAGCGGCGGCGTCGCGAACGTCTTCACCTCGGCCGACCAGGCGAATCTCCAGGCGCTGGCGGTCACGTCGGGCGACGGGATCCTCGCGGGCGGGTGCGCGAACGTCACGACCGTCACGGGGAAGAAGAGGCACCCGACGGTCACGACGAAGTCGGTCGGCGCGGTGGCCCGGCTCACGGCCGCGGGCAGCCTCGACACGTCCTTCGGGACGGACGGCGTCGCGCACCTCGACGTGCCGGGATCCCTCAACGCGCGGGTCAACTCCCTCCTCGTGCTCTCCGACGGGAAGATCCTCGCCGCCGGGCAGGCGGGCGCGCCTCCGCCGGGGAAGAACTACGCGAGCTACCCCGAGATCTTCGTGGCCCGCCTCGATAGCGACGGCGCCCTGGACACGTCCTTCGCCACCAACGGCTACTGGGTCTACGACCCCAACAACCAGAAGACCGGCGGAGCGGCCAACGACGACCGCGCCAACCGAAACGCGCTGGCCGTGCTCGCGGACGGGAGCATCGTCGTGGCCGCCCACACCGGCGGAACGCAGACGACGCAGCTCTCGCGCCTGATCCTCCTCTCGGCGGACGGATCCCCCCTCGACGAGCTGACGCGGGCCGGCCTGGTGCCCGGCGCGGTGGCGGTGGACGACGACGACCGGATCCTGGTCTCGGACCTCACCCAGACGAACGGCGGCAACATGCTCGTCCGACGGTTCACGGTCGATTCGGGCACGTTGGCCGCGGACGACACCTTCGGGACCGACGGCGAGGTGGCGGTCGCGATCGACGGCTACGATCGCTTCGACGCCTACGCTTCGCTCGCGCTCGCGCCCACGGGCGAGATCGTGGTCGCGGGCTACGCGTGGAACTACGCCGCGGGCGGCACGATCGCGGACGCCTACGCCGTGAGGCTCACCGACACGGGCGAGCTCGACGACACGTTCGGCCAGGACGGCGTCGCCGGCCCCCTCCAGGTCCTCCCCTACAACCAGGCCTTCGGCTGCCTCGTGGACGCCGCGGGAGAGACGTACGTAGGCGGCCTGTCCCACACCGCCGCGCGGGACGACACGACGACCGACTGGGTCTGGTTCGTCGCCCGCCTGACGGCCGAGTAGCCGACCATCCCGAGCCGGGCGGGGCGCCGGCCGAAGGGTCGCGCCCCGCCCGGGCTCGTTTCGTGCCCCCGAGTTTCGAGGGCGCAGCATGAGCGCTGTCCCGGAACGCAGCCATCGACTCCCGACCCGTATTCTCGAGCATGGCGGCCCTTCGGTCCTCGCCAGGACGGCCACGGCACGTAGGCCGAAAAAACGGGTCGGGAGTCGTTCTTCGGCCTGGACCTGGCGAGGGGAGGGGAATTCGCGCGCGGGCGCATGCGACCCCACGCGGGCGACCCGGGGGCCCCGGCAACGGGCACGGGCAGTCCCTGGCGGCCCTGGGGGTGGGCAGCGACTCGCCGTGGCGCACTGAGACGGCGGAGGAGAGCGGCGCGGAGGCCCAGGCGAGGTGCGATCGACAGCGCTCATCCACCGAGAGCGACAAAGGTGGCCCGAGGTAGACGCTTGGCCGCCGAGTTGGGTGCCAACCGGGCCCCGGCGCGAGAAGCGGGGGCGTGGTGGCAGAGTCCGAGGGGGCCGGGACGCGTCGCTCGCAACGGTCCCCAAAGCGATCGCCGATGTCGCCCATTAAGTTCAAGAGGCGGCAGGGTCGCGCCCGAGGAGGTCGGAATGAGGCTTGTAAGTGTCTTGATCGGTGCCGCGCTGTGGATCGCCTGCGCCGGCTCGGCCCGCGCGGATGGGATCGCCCTCACCTTCGACTTCACGGGCGACAACGTGGTCGGCGCGGCTTACCAGGACGGCGGCGCTCCGGTCTTCCACGCCACGAGCGGGCTCACGAATGCGAAGGACTGGCGGAGCGCCGACAGCCTCACGATCTCCGATCTCGAGTGGGGTCACGAGTACCAGTTCATCTTCCTCGTCCGAAACGGCCTCACGTCGGGGGACCCGTACAGCGATCCGGACGAGGGTGCCGCAGGCTCCGGCAACCCGGCGGCGTTCCTCGCCGAGGTCTCGGGCGGCGGGCTCTCGGTCGTCACAAAGGAATACGAGAGCGGGGACGTCGGCCACTGGGCCTACAGCAACGTCTTCTCGTACGACATCGACGGGAGCGGCGGCATTGATGGCGACGAGGGGGTCACGTTGACGCCCACCACCGGCTGGCTCGACTCGAACAGCCTGCCGACTGGATGGGACTTCAACGACATCTCCTGGAGCGACGTGACGAGCTACGGCGGGAAGAACAGCGCTCCCTGGAACGGGGGCACGGGCCTCGGCTCGATCAGCGATTCCGCCCAGTGGCTGTGGGCAGGTGACAATTTCACGACCACACAGGACCAGATGCTCTGGATCCGGCTCACGGTCACCACCCCCGTTCCGGAGCCCGCCACGCTGTTGCTGCTGGTCACGGGGCTGGGCTGCCTCGGCCTTCTCACGCGGAGGCGCCGCGCGCAGGCCGTCTAGGCGAATTCGGCGCTACGGCCGCAGGGACGACCGACACCCCATCTCCACGGATGGGTGATCGTGTCCGCGCTTTTGCCCGCCTCCGGCAACCGTGGGCGGCGTACCGCGACCGACCGTTGCGGTCGCATGTCAGGCGACCGACCTCCGTCCCCCCCAGGACGGCGACGAGTTCCTTGGAGATCACGGCCGCCCCCCGCGGGGTGTCGTGTGCGCGTCCACGACGCCACCGAGATCGACGGAGGCCCCCGGTACGGATCCGTGCGACGCACTCGGCGGGGGCTCCTCGGTCCACAACTCGATGCCGAGCGCCTCCAGTGTGCGCAGGACCAGGTGCAGCGAGGCTCGCGGCTTCCCCAGCTCGACCTCGATGCTCCGCTGGCGACTGACGCCGACGCGCCCAGCCAGGCAGCCTGGTGGAGGTCCAGGGCGCGGCGCCTGCCGCGGCCCGCGCGGCGGTCGGCCGGCCGCGGCGCCGATTGGCGAGGGGTCGAGCGCGCCGCGCTGGGACCAAGGACCCTCCATTCGTGTCCGCTTTGCGCCGGAAACCGCCATTGGATTCTTGGAGGCGGAGGGCACCGCACCTCGGAAGGGTGGAGGGCCGACGCCGCTTCGGAAGCTGGAGGATGGACATGCGTCTGACCAAGGGAATCGGGTTGCTCGTGGTAGTCCTGGGGGCCGTCGGTCTAGCGGCACCGGCGCGGGCGGATGGCATCACGGCGTGGGGCTATGACTCCTACGGCGAGGTCAGCAACGCTCCCACCGGCACGGGCTACACCGCCATCGCCGGCGGCTACCTACAACGGGTACGCCCTGGCCGCCGACGGCAGCATCCTCGCGTGGGGCTATGACGGCCAAGGCCAGGTCAGCAACGCTCCCACCGGCACGGGCTACACCGCCATCGCCGGCGGCAACTACACCGGGTACGCCCTGGCCGCCGACGGCAGCATCCTCGCGTGGGGCTACTGACGCTACGGCCAGGTCAGCAACGCTCCCACCGGCACGGGCTACACCGCCCTCGCCGGCGGCGGCTACAACGGGTACGCCCTGGCCGCCGACGGCAGCATCCTCGCGTGGGGCTATGACGGCTACGGCCAGGTCAGCAACGCTCCCACCGGCACGGGCTACACCGCCATCGCCGGCGGCGACTACAACGGGTACGCCCTGGCCGCCGACGGCAGCATCGTCGCGTGGGGCTATGACTTCTACGGCGAGGTCAGCAACGCTCCCACCGGCACGGGCTACACCGCCATCGCCGGCGGCTACTACAACGGGTACGCCCTGGCCGCCGACGGCAGCATCGTCGCGTGGGGCTATGACTACTACGGCCAGGTCAGCAACGCTCCCACCGGCACGGGCTACACCGCCATCGCCGGCGGCTGCTACAACGGGTACGCCCTGGCCGCCGACGGCAGCATCCTCGCGTGGGGCTATGACGGCTACGGCCAGGTCAGCAACGCTCCCACCGGCACGGGCTACACCGCCCTCGCTGCCGGCGGTTTCACCGGGTACGCGCTCCTGGGTTCTCCCGTCCCCGTCCCCGAGCCTGCCACCCTCGCCCTCACCGGCCTGGCGCTGGGGGGGCTCGCGGTGCGGCGCCGCCGCCGGCGCAAGCTCGCGTAGCACGCTCGACCGCGTGTGACACGCGGACGGCAACCGGCCGCGCACGCGGCCATGCGCGAACATCGACTCCCGACCCGTTTTGCCGGTCTTGGCGGCCCTTCGGTCGAGTCCAGGACGGGCCACCGTTTCGAGCCGGAGGCGGGTACTTGGCCGACGCAGAGCGACCGTTCGCTGAACGACGCATGGCGGCTCGCGTGTGGCGGCCGAACCGACGGCCGAGGGACCCGAGGCGGGGCGCACGCCGAGTGACGGCGCCCCGCCCGGGCCCCCCTCCGGCCGCCCCAGGGCGGTGAGGCACGTCGAGCAGCACCGCATCCACCAGCCACTCCCCGAAGAGGGCCGACCGCTTGGACTGGCACGACGGACAGAGGTTGCGCGTCCGGCACGAGAAGGCCAGCAGGTGCTCGGCTCCGCACCTCGGGCACCGGATCCGGGCGAAACCCCCGTGGAGCCGCCCTCAGTCCAGGAACGCGTGCACCGCCTCCTCCACCTCCGTTCGCCAGGGCCCGGCCTCGGGCTCGAAGCGGTCGGCATACACGCGCCGGTACTCCTCGAAGCGCGCCTCGATCACCCGGTAGAGGGGCGTGCGCTCCGGGTGCCGCGGCCGGTAGACCCCGGCGGGCGCCGGCGAGGCCGGCGTCGGGCCCCGGCCCACGGCGCATCCCGCGACACCCACACGGAGGGACCGCTCCGGGCACCGACGCGGTCACGAACGCCACGCCGCCCGACGCAGCACGCGAGGCACAAGACAGGAAAGGCTCCTCGCTGTTCTGAATGGGTTCGGCACCGTACGGGGGTAGGCCGACGCGTGCCGCGGGGCGCTGTCGCGCGGGGGGCGGGCCCGGATTCGACGGACGGCGCGCCGAGATGGGCCTCGAGCCGCTCGCCGACTACCTCGCCCGCGCCGGCCTCGCCCACCTCGACCCGAACGCGCCCCGCTCGACCGACCCCCGCGGCGGTGTCGCGGTACGGGTTCCGCCGGCGCTCAGGCGGGGCGGTCGATCCAGATCGCGCGGTAGCGAAGTCGCGGGCCCCCCGCGGGGGGACCTCGCCGGCGAAGGCCCGCTTCGCCGCGGCCACGGCGCGGTCGGGCTCATGAAGGAGGCGGTACACCTCCGCCGGTCGGTTCCTGCGGCCGTCGCGATCGGCCGGGACCTGGGGGATCGGTCTCGCGCAGCTTCGGCCTGGACCTGGCGAGGGGAGGGGAATTCGCGCGCGGGCGCATGCGACCCCACGCGGGCGACCCGGGGGCCCCGGCAACGGGCACGGGCAGTCCCTGGCGGCCCTGGGGGTGGACAGCGACTCGCCGTGGCGCACTGAGACGGCGGAGGAGAGCGGCGCGGAGGCCGAGGCGAGGTGCGATCGACAGCGCTCATCCACCGAGAGCGACAAAGGTGGCCCGAGGTAGACGCTTGGCCGCCGAGTTGGGTGCCAACCGGGCCCCGGCGCGAGAAGCGGGGGCGTGGTGGCAGAGTCCGAGGGGGCCGGGACGCGTCGCTCGCAACGGTCCCCAAAGCGATCGCCGATGTCGCCCATTAAGTTCAAGAGGCGGCAGGGTCGCGCCCGAGTAAGTCGGAATGAGGCTTGTAAGTGTCTTGATCGGTGCCGCGCTGTGGATCGCCTGTGCCGGCTCGGCCCGCGCGGATGGGATCGCCCTCACCTTCGACTTCACGGGCGACAACGTGGTCGGCGCGGCCTACCAGGACGGCGGCGCTCCGGTCTTCCACGCCACGAGCGGGCTCACGAATGCGAAGGACTGGCGGAGCGCCGACAGCCTCACGATCTCCGATCTCGAGTCGGGTCACGGGTACGGATCCGTGCGACGCACTCGGCGGGGGCTCCTCGGTCCACAACTCGATGCCGGGCGCCACCAGTGTGCGCAGGACCAGGTGCAGCGAGGCTCGCGGCTTCCCCAGCTCGACCTCGATGCTCCGCTGGCGACTGACGCCGACGCGCCCAGCCAGGCAGCCTGGTGGAGGTCCAGGGCGCGGCGCCTGCCGCGGCCCGCGCGGCGGTCGGCCGGCCGCGGCGCCGATTGGCGAGGGGTCGAGCGCGCCGCGCTGGGACCAAGGACCCTCCATTCGTGTCCGCTTTGCGCCGGAAACCGCCATTGGATTCTTGGAGGCGGAGGGCACCGCACCTCGGAAGGGTGGAGGGCCGACGCCGCTTCGGAAGCTGGAGGATGGACATGCGTCTGACCAAGGGAATCGGGTTGCTCGTGGTAGTCCTGGGGGCCGTCGGTCTAGCGGCACCGGCGCGGGCGGATGGCATCACGGCGTGGGGCTATGACGGCCAAGGCCAGGTCAGCAACGCTCCCACCGGCACGGGCTACACCGCCATCGCCGGCGGCTCTACACCGGGTACGCCCTGGCCGCCGACGGCAGCATCCTCGCGTGGGGCTATGACGGCTACGGCCAGGTCAGCAACGCTCCCACCGGCACGGGCTACACCGCCATCGCCGGCGGCGGCTACGACGGGTACGCCCTGGCCGCCGACGGCAGCATCCTCGCGTGGGGCTATGACGACTACGGCCAGGTCAGCAACGCTCCCACCGGCACGGGCTACACCGCCATCGCCGGCGGCGGCTACAACGGGTACGCCCTGGCCGCCGACGGCAGCATCCTCGCGTGGGGCTATGACTTCTACGGCGCGGTCAGCAACGCTCCCACCGGCACGGGCTACACCGCCATCGCCGGCGGCGACTACAACGGGTACGCCCTGGCCGCCGACGGCAGCATCGTCGCGTGGGGCTATGACTACTACGGCGCGGTCAGCAACGCTCCCACCGGCACGGGCTACACCGCCATCGCCGGCGGCTACTACACCGGGTACGCCCTGGCCGCCGACGGCAGCATCGTCGCGTGGGGCTATGACTACTACGGCCAGGTCAGCAACGCTCCCACCGGCACGGGCTACACCGCCATCGCCGGCGGCTACTACAACGGGTACGCCCTGGCCGCCGACGGCAGCATCCTCGCGTGGGGCTATGACTACTACGGCCAGGTCAGCAACGCTCCCACCGGCACGGGCTACACCGCCCTCGCTGCCGGCGGTCTCACCGGGTACGCGCTCCTGGGATCTCCCGTCCCCGTCCCCGAGCCTGCCACCCTCGCCCTCACCGGCCTGGCGCTGGGGGGGCTCGCGGTGCGGCGCCGCCGCCGGCGCAAGCTCGCGTAGCACGCTCGACCGCGTGTGACACGCGGACGGCAACCGGCCGCGCACGCGGCCATGCGCGAACATCGACTCCCGACCCGTTTCGCCGGTCTTGGCGGCCCTCCGGTCGAGTCCAGGACGGGCCACCGTTTCGAGCCGGAGGCGGGTACTTGGCCGACGCAGAGCGACCGTTCGCTGAACGACGCATGGCGGCTCGCGTGTGGCGGCCGAACCGACGGCCGAGGGACCCGAGGCGGGGCGCACGCCGAGTGACGGCGCCCCGCCCGGGCCCCCCTCCGGCCGCCCCAGGCACACCCTCAACGCGGCTCGAGACGGATCACGCGAAAGCGAGTGCGCACGTGGTGGTGCGGGCCGTTCGGAGGCCTCCGCGCCGCCGCCGGAAACGCCCGGTCAACCGTTCCCGATCTCCTGGCCCGTCGGCGCCGCGGCAGGTCGCGTGCGCCTCGGGCTCGCCTTTCGGCGCTTGGCGGCGGCCGCCCGCGGCTTCCCCTTCGTGCGGCCGGCCTGCATCTTCGCGATGCGGGCGGCGCGCTCCTCGGGCGTCATGTTCGCCCAGTGACTCTTGAGAGCCGAGCGGAGCTTCTTCGACTTCGCCTGGGCCTTCGGGGGGCGGGACGCCCGGGCGCCGGACGCCGGCGCATCGCCCTCCGTTGCCGGGACGCGCGGAGCCCGAAGCCGGGCGCGGCGAGGCATCGAAGCCTCTCCGGCGGCCTCCGCGGATCCGTCGCCTCGCTCGAGCCTGTCGCCGAACCGCCGGACCACGTCCTCCACGGTCTGGATCAGACTCACGATCGCCTCGGTGATGCTTGTCGTCCTGGCCATGAGACCTCCGTCCCCCTCGCCAGGGTCGAGGAGGAACTCGCCCCTGTCAACGCCGCGGCGTGCCGGGGACCACAGCAGGATCCTGGCTCAAAGGGGCACACCGCGGTCGGCTGAGCGGCCCACCGTCCTCACCGAGCCCGAGAGTAGATCGGGAAGCGCGCGGTCGGCTGCCAACGTGCCGGGAAGGTGGTGACGAATCCGAGGGGCCCGGGGTCGGCACCCGACGGTCGGCCGGCCGCCGCGGATCCCGTTCCCAAAATGACGCGAGCTCCGCGAGAGAACCTCGCGGAGCTCGTGTCGAATGCTGTCCGGGGTGCCAGCCCCCGAAGCAAGGAACCTCAGGCGACGCGGGCTCGGCACCCACGAAGGCCCAAACCGGCGAGGCCCACCGCCAGCAACGCCATCGTCCCGGGCTCGGGAACCGGCGACGGAGTCGATGTCAGGGAGATGGTGTACGCACCGGTCTGCGTGGTGCTGTGGTCCCCGTTCGCGTCCGCCCAGTAGGAAAGCGGCGCGCCCCCGCCGGCGCCGGTCGGCGCCCAGAACGGGTCGGATCCGGTCGTGGCCGAGTCGGGGAAGATCGCACCGCCCGAGCTGAACGGGTCGTAGCCGTACGCGCATACGGCGAGGTGGTAGGTGCCCGCCGTGAGCGTGGCCTCGATGCGGGACTGCAGCCCGCCCGAGTTCGAGGGGTCGTAATCGTCGTTGCCCACGACTCCGTAGCCGGCGCTGTCGAAGAGGTAGAGCTGGGTGTCCACGGACGAGCCGCCGACCGTCGAGGCGAAGAAGAACCCGGCGTCCAGGTTCAGCTCGTACATGTCCACGTCGCCGAGGACCGAAAGCGATCCCGTAATGGAGTCGATCCCTGCGCCCACGGCTTCGGAGGTCGCGAGGGAGGAACCTGCGTCACCAGACTCCGCCAAGGAGTCCGCCCGCGCTCCCGCGGCAAGAACGAGCAGGGACAGGCCGGAAAGCCCGGCGCAGATCGCGAGCCGCATCCCTCCCATCGAACTCCCTCCCAGGCCGGCGTGTTCCCGCGCCCAACGGACCGCCCACGGGGCGAAAGGGGCGCGTACGAACATCACGGCCATGATTTGGATGGGCCGCGCCGTGCTCTCTTTTGCTGGGAACCCGGGGATCCGGGAACGACATGACGCCCGACGGCCGGCGGGTTCCGGGGCGACCTCCCACGTCAAGCCCGCCGCAGCCTGCAGGAGCGCTGCTCTTCACCCGGCAAGACTGGCTCTCGACGCGACGCGACGGCTCGAAGCGCCGATCCGGGGACCCAGACCACATCGCGACCCTCGGCCCGCGACCTCTGGCGCGCGGCCCGGGCGAGGGGGCGAGCCGGGCGGCCGCGCGGACCATGGTTGCCCGGGGCGGCACCTCTGCGCCCCGCCGACCGACACCGCCCCCGCCCGGGGCCAATCCCGTGTGCCCGGGCCCATCTCCTTCGCGCTTCTCGCCCTCGCGATCGGCGGTGGCGCGTTCTGGCGGCGCCGGTGGGGCCGCAAGGCCTGAAAGCCATCCGGCGACGGACGCGCGGCGGGAGCGTGACGGGTCGCAGCGCCGCGGCGCGACGCTCCGGTCAGCCGGCCGCGCGGCTGCGGGTCCTGGTCCTAGGGGTCCGCCCCTGTCCCCTGGCGAGCGCCAAGCCGGCGGAGAGCGCCAGTTGTGCGAACCGCTTCGGCCTCCACCCGTAGGCCCGGGTGAGCGTCCAATAGAGCTTGGCCGCGCGGGCATGGCGTCCCGCCCGCCGGAGCCGCCCGGCGGTTCGCTCGAACAGGCCCTCCAGCCCGGGGCGGACCCGCTCCGCGAGGCGGGGATCGTAGCGATCCAGCGCCCGGAGGAGGCCGAGACACTCCCAGTAGCGGGTCATGTCCGCATCGACGGTCAGATGGACCTCGTGCCCCCGCCGAACGCCCGTGAGCGGAAGCGCGACGTAACCCACCTCGTGCTCGTGATTCGCCCGGAGGAGGAAGTCGTGGCAGTCGGCGAAGTTCCCCACGCGGGCATCCCAGCCTCCCAGCGACCGAAGCGTGCCGGCACGGATCATCAGCGTGCACGGCGAGAGCGGCAGGACCCGCATCGTGAAGTCGATGAGCGCGTCCCGTGGGAACACGAAGCCGGGGTCCGACCCGGAATCGCGGGTTGCGGGGGTGGACGCCAGCAGCTTCTTCGCGGCGAAGAGCCCACCGTGCAGGCGATCCAGCTCGCCCGATCCACCGAAGTCGGTGTACGAGAGCCCGAGCTCCGGATGGCGCGCGAGGAAATCGACCTGACGCCGGAGCTTCTCCGGGTGCCAGAGATCGTCGTCGTCGAGGTAGGCGATCAGGTCGTGCGACGCCACCTGGGTGCCGGCCTGCCGCGCTGCGGACACGCCGAGGTTCGGCTGCCGGAGCCAGCGCACGCTCGGGTATCGGTCACGAAAGCGCAGGGCCACGTCCGTCGAAGATCCGTCGTCCACGACGATGACCTCGGTGACGCCCGCGTAGTCCTGCCCCAGGACCGAATCGAGCGCATCGGCGAGGTACGCCATCCGCTCGTAGACGGTGATGACCACCGAAACGGGCGGATAGGGCGACCCCTGCTCCATCTTGGACGGTGACTCCTGTAGATCTACTCGATCGCAGCGGCCGCGAAGTCTAGGGTTCCGCCCTCGAGCACGCAACGGGGGCGCCCGCACCCGACGAAGGCGGGGGGCGAGGCGTACGCCTCTCCCGCGCCCGAGGCCTACCCCTCGGGCGGCGGGGCGGACGGCGCGGGGGCGAGGCCCGAGAGGTCTCGGATCCTCGGGGCCATCAGCCAGTAGAGGGCGATCCCGATCACGTCCGCCACGAGGTCCTTCCAGGACGACGTACGCGCGGGGACGAAGCGCTGCACGACCTCGATCGCGGCGCCGTACGAGAGGATCAGCGTCATCGGGACCCAGTTGAACCGCCGCGAGGGGAAGGCGTGGTCGGTAAGGAGGGAGAGGGTCAGGAAGGCGAGCGCATGGAGGACCTTGTCGTTCAACGAGGCGACCATTCGCCCCGCGCGGGGCGAGAGCGCCATGTAGGTCGTGAACACGACCGCGACGACGAGGAGGACCCGCGCTACGGCCGGGAGCCGCTGCCGCCATGCACTCGAACGCAGAAAACTCACGAGGCGCCGCCGTTCGCGAGCCGGTCGGCCACGACGAGCACGGGCTCGGTCAGGAGCGCGAGGACTCCCTGGCGGACCAGGTCCTCGTCGCGAAGGGTTCCGCCCGCCTCGACCACGGCGTCGCGGATCAACTGGTAGCGGTTCCGATAGCCTGCGAGGACGGTCCGGGTCGTGGAGGCGTCGAGACCGTCCCGGAAGCGCACGTGGAGGAGCACGATCCCCACGCAGAGGCCGCTCTCGCGCTCGGGGACGAGCACGATCGGGCGGCGGTCGCCGCGGCCGACCGCCACGAGCACCTGCTTCTCGAGGGCGACGGTGTTCTTGGTGCCGCGAAGGCGCGTGTCGGACTCCGTGCGGCTTCGCATCCCCTCGCTGATCCCGCCGCGGCCGACGATCCGCACCCGCTTCTCTCCGTCCTCCTCGTCGATGGCGTAGCGCGTGAAGCCGAGGACCTCCTCGACGGCCGGGTCGAGCGCCTGCAGGACACCGAGGTCCGGGTACGCGAGGCGCCCGAGCGAGGTCCCCGCCGCGAGGACGGCCCGGACGAGCGGGACCTGGAGGAGGGCCTCGTCGGTCCGGCTGATGCCGACGGTCACGGTCTTGGCCTGGTGCTTGATCGCGTCGATCGGCCGCGTGAGGCTCTCGATGCCCGACGTGAGCGAGCCGACGAGCTCCTCCAGGGCCGCGTCGGGCGTCCCGGGACGACCGAAGTCGTCGGCGAAGTACTCGAGCGGCACGACGCCGCCCGCGTAGCGGAAGGCGAGGGAGAGGCGCGAGGCGTCGCGGGCGTCGAGGGCGCCGTCGTAGCGGCCCGACGCGAGGTCCCTGGAGAACTGGCGGGAGGACGGGAGGAGTCTTCGCCGGATCCGCTCCAGCGGGGGATGACCGTTCGAGGACGCGACCGTGCTCTCCACGATCCCGCGCACCTCGCGAAGCGGAAGCGCGAGCGCGTCGATCGAGAGCGCCGCGTGGTAGCCAAAGAGGTGGCCCGCCATGGTGGTCAGCACGAAGGTCAGGTCCGGACCCGCGTCGGGCACCTCGATCACGAAGGCGGCGCTGCGCCACGGACCGCTGCCGCGTCGTCGCGATCACGACCGGACACGCCTTGTGCGCCGCTGAAGATCTCGACCTCCTTCTGGACGTCGATCTGGTTCCCCCCCGCCACGCCGGCCGCGCAGACGAGGATCAGCGGCTCGCTCGAGAGGTCGATGTGCTTCTTGTCTTCGGTCTGGTCGCAGGCGATCGACTTGTAGCAGAGCTCGGAGAGCTTGATCCGGATCTCGGCGGCCGCGACGGCGTTCGGGCCGTTCCCGACGAGCGCCCAGTGCCGCCGGTAGGGCGCCGTGGCCCGCGCGGCCTCCCCGACCTTCCCCTCCACCGCGAGCACCTCGCGCATGGACGAAGGCAGGTCCTGGAGGGCCCGGAGGAGCCGTTGGCTCTGCGCTTCGTCCGGCGTTCCGAAGGCCTCGGCGAGCGCCACGCCGAGCAGCGCGCCCGCCGCGATCTGGCTGTAGAAGGCCTTCGTCGAGGCGACCGACATCTCCACGTCGCGGCCGTCGGACGTGTAGAGGACGCCGTCGGCCCGCTCCGTCAAGTCGCTCTGCCGGCGGTTCACGATCGCGAGGACCGAGGCGCCGCGCGCGCGGAGCAGGTCCACGGTCCGGTTCGTGTCGGTCGTGGTGCCCGACTGGCTGATCGCGACGATCAGGTCGGCCGACATGTCGGGCGCGAGGTGGAATCCCGAGAGCTCGGTCGCCGGCATGGCTTCGACCTCGACCGCGTCCCCGAGCGCGGAGCGAAGCAGCCCGGCCACGCCGCGGCCGGCCACCGCCGCGGTCCCCTGACCGATCACGAGGATCCGCCGGATCTTCCCCGCCCGGCAGCGCGAGGCGATCCGCTCCGGCAACACGTCCTCGCCGAGCCGCACCTCGAGGCGCTTCTCGTTCTCGACGAGGCGGCCGCGGAGGGTCTTTCGGACGGAGTCGGGCGCCTCCTGGATCTCCTTTCGAAGGAAGTGGCGGTGGGGACCGCGATCGACGTCGCGGGTCGTGATGTCCACGCTCTGTACGTCGCCCGACGAGAGCGCGAGCGCGTTCCCGTCGTAGGCGAGACGCGTCATGCCGTCGAGCGTCCCGGCGCTGCTCCGCGTCCAGGATCATCACCTGCCCGCGACTCTCGGGACGGTCGGAAGCGGCCGGCGTCTCGCCGTCGAGGCGGACGTACGAGGCCGTCTCCTCGACGATCCCGTACGGCTCGGACGCGACGATGAAGGCGTCCTCGGCGAGCCCCACGTAGAGCGCCTGGCCGCTGCCCCGGAGAGCGAGGAGGAGCCGCCCGGGCGCCGCGGCCGTCTGGCACGCGATCGCCACGGAGCCGTCCATGCGCCGAACGGCCCTCCGGAAGGCCTCGCTCGCCCCCTCGCCGCGCGCCATGAGCGTCGCCGTGAGGGACGGGATCACCTTCGCGTCCGTCGTGATGGCGGGAGCGAGCCGGAGCTCCTCCTCCTGGATCAGCTTCGCGAAGTTGTCCACGTCGCCGTTCAGGGCGGCGACGGCGTACGGGAGCGGGGTCAAAACGGCCTGCTCCTGGTTCAGGGGGTGGGCGTTCTCCTCGCTCACCACCCCGACGCTCGCCCACCGGGTGTGCGCGAGGACGTCGGCTTCGACGCCGGGCTGGGAGAGGATCGTGTGGAGCAGCCGGTCCTTCGCGATCTTCGCCCGGAGCGCGCGGACGTTGTCGCCGAGCTCCCCCACCTCGGCGGCGACCTTCCACACGAACGACCACACGGGGCGCCTGGCGGGGTCGTGGGCGAGCCGGACCGCGTCGCTCTTGAAGTCGGTGATCGCCTCGCGCCGCCGGCGCTCGTCCTCGAGGTTCGGGGGCAGCGCGGCGGAGGCGCCTCGGACGAGGAGGTGGATCCCCGCGGAGTCACGGCCCCGGACCTCGAGGCGGTCGAGCGCGTTCAACGCGAGATTCAGGTCGTAGAGGACACGGAGGTGCGCGACCTCCTTCGCCTCCGGCCCCAGGGCCTTGACCTTCGAGACGTTGCCCAGCCGGTCGCGGCCGAGCCGGAAGGCCTGGTCCTTCGCGCGGACGAGGAGCGCGTTCACGGCCTCGACGGTCGCGGCGGGGAGCGTCCCCGCCTCCCGGTCGAGGCGCTCCTCGAGGCCCTGGACGGCCCGGTCGAGGCGGAGGGAGGGTTCCCGGAGGACCTCGGCTCCCCCGCGGAGCGCGAGGAAGCCCGCACCGCCGCGAAGGGAGAGGCCGGCCCGCTCGATCGCCTCGATCGGCGACGCGAGGCGCCCCGCCTCGAGCGGGCCCTCCAGGAGGGCCTCGGCGGCCCGCGAGACCTCGTGGGCCACGACCCCGGCGTCGGGGGGCGGTCGGGTCGGGGCCCGGCTCAGGATGGCGACGATTCCGCACATGGGGTCCTATCCCGAGGATCGGTCGCGAAGCCGGGCGGGAGAGAGGAGGAAGCGGCCTTCGAGGTCCGACGCCGTCTCCCCGAGCCTTCTACCGGGCGCCCGAGCCCGGGGCGAGGGCATCGGGCCTTGGGGCTCGGCCGAGAGGGGCTCCCTCGTACGCACGCCCGCGCGGGGCCGCTGGCCACCCGCTGCGCGAACACGCATCGAGCGGCGGCGGCGGACCCGCGCCCCCGTCTTCTTCGCGAGGGCGGGCCCGCAGGCGCCGTCTCCAGCGCCTTCCGGAAGCCCGGACGTCCCGTGCCGGAGAGACGGGGCGTCCCGCCGACCCCGAAGACGACCAGCCCCCGGCTCGTCGGACCGGGGCCGCGGCGACCGCGGCCGCGATCCGCTCGCGACTCGTGCGTCTCGGTCAGGCGGTCTTCGACCGCCTCCGGCGACGGACGGCCGCGCCGCCCAGGCCGAACAGGCCCAGCCCGAACAAGGCGAAGGCCGTCGGCTCCGGAACCGTCGCGACGCCATCGAGGTTGAACGTCGTGGACCCCAAATACGTGAAGGTGAACCGCGCGGCGACGATCTGGTCGCGACTGCTCACCGGAACCATCGAGTCGTCGAAGTTGATCAGATACGAACCGTTCGCATAGGACGAGCTGATCGAGCTGCCGAAGGTCTGCGTGCTGAAGGTAGACCCGTCCTCGCTCACCGCCACGCTCGTCAGCTCCAAGGCGCCCTGACTCGCCGTGATGCCGCCGAACCACAGAATCAGGTCCGGCCCCAGGGCCGCGGAGACGGGGCTGTCCCACTGGGCGTCGATCACCGCGCTGTTGAATGCGCCAGAACCCGAGACATCGACCGATCCCGCCGGATCGTAGGCGCCGCCACTTCCGTGGATCGTGATCGACGCGGACCCACTCGATCCGGGACCGACCGCGAAGCTGTCGGCGAATTGGAACGCGTCGGCGAAGGCCGTGGCGGGGAGCAGAGCGACTCCCAGGACAGCGAGAATCAGCGTCGTTTTCTTCATTCCTGCCCTCAGGGTGACCCTGCGGTCCATCGCGAAGTCGGGGACCGGGGTTCGTTGCGCGTAGCAGTACCGCTCGCGCCCGACCGCGTCAAGCGGTCCGATCCGCTGTGAATTTGCCCGCCGAGCGCTTCTGCCCTGCGTTTCGCGGTCCTCGGGCCGGAGCCGCAGAGCGCCCCGGAGGAAACCCGCGACGGACGCGAAGCCGACCGATGCACCTCGCGCTGCCGATTCGAGTCCGGCTCGCCGAGTGTCCAATCCTCTGAACGTCGGGTCCGTTCGGGGACGCCCTGCACCCCCTCGATCAGCGAGCCCGTCGCTCGTCGAAGGCGGCACCTCGGCGGGCAAAACGAGCCCCGCCGGAGGGGCAACGCCTCGCGTGGGGGGGCCCCTCCCGGCCGGCGCCGTTCCGGGCCCGCCACGGCGCCGCACCGGCGCCGCTCGGGGGCCACTCCGGGCCCGGGCGCCAATGGACCGATCAGGGGGTAGGTTCGCCGGGTCCGCCGAAGGGCCCCGCGGGCCGGAGGGTCGATGAAGGCCGCGTACTTCCTCTGGGCGACCGTCCTCATGGCCGCCGCGGGCGCGCTCGTGATCGAGGCGGCCCCTCCGGAGGTCCAGGCGCGAATCCTCGAGACGGCCCGGGGACTCCTGACGACCGACGCCCTCGCGGTCGCGGCCGCGGCGTTCGTCTGCGAGTACGTGGACGCGACGCTCGGGATGGGCTACGGGACGACCCTCACCCCGCTGCTCCTCCTCCTCGGTCACGCCGCGCACCAGATCGTCCCGGCGGTGCTCCTCTCGCAGCTCCTCACGGGGGTGACGTCGGCCTTCCTCCACCACGGCGCGGGGAACGTGAGCTTTCGGCGCGGCACGCGGGCGCGGAAGATCGCGCTCGTGCTCGCGGGATCGAGCGTCGTGGGCACGATCGTCGCGTCCTCGATCGCGGTGCGCCTATCGACCGGGGTGCTTCGCGCCGCGATCGCCGTGGTGATCGTGGCCGTGGGCGTCGTCACGCTCGTCACGATTCGGCGCACGATCCACTTCTCGTGGCGCCGCATCTGGGTCCTCGGCTCGGTCGCCGCGTTCAACAAGGGGCTGTCGGGCGGCGGGTACGGCCCCATCGTGACGGGCGGGCAGCTCGTGTCGGGCGTGGACGCGAAGAGCGCGATCGGCATCACCGCGCTCGCCGAGGGGATGACCTGCTTCCTCGGTTTCGCGATCTACGCGTGGAGCGTCGGGATCGACGCCAGGTTGGCGCTTCCGCTCGTGGTGGGCTCGATGCTCTCGGTCCCGCTCGCCGTGCTCTCGGTCCGCGCGCTGCCGGTGAAGGGCCTCCGGATCGCGATCGGCGTGATGACGCTGGTCCTCGGCGCCGCGGCGCTCCTGGCCGCCTAGAGCTCGCGCGAGCTAGGCGTGCGCCCGTGCGTACGTCCGGATCAGGGGGATCGCGCGATCGAGGCACACGAGATCACGGAAGCAGGCGTCGCACTCGAGCACGTGCGCCTCGAGCTCGACCTCCTCGTCCTCGGTGCACCGCTGAGAGCGCATAGGGAAGGAGGAGGGAGCGCATCTCGCCGTGGGCGCAGCTCGAGTCGTCCCACGGCTCGCCCGCGGCCTGACGCACCGGGCGCCGCGCGGCGCGCGTCCAGGTGCTCTCGGAACCGGTGCGAGACGCGGACCATGAAGAAGGACCCACCGTTACGCCGGTCGGGCCCCGCCCGAGCGGCATCCGAAGCCAACCGGCTTCACCCAAGTTGTAAGGGATCGGCCGATTTGCTTTGGCCCCGCATTCACATTCCATTCACGAGACGAACAGGGCGCGATCTCGGTCCAGATGGGCGCCGAGACCGGGCCTATCGCCCCCCCTTGCACCGCGTCGTCCGGGCCCCGAACGGAGGGCCCGTCGTTCGCTCAGAGATCGATCCCGCGGCGGGAGAGGATCTGCCGGAACTCCCGACGGTAGGTGTGGAGTCGGGAGTCGAGCGTGTTCTTGTTGAGGCCGTAGCGCTCGATCAGGTCCTTCCGGCTCGCCCCCTCGTCCACGATGAGCCGGAACATCTCCTTCGCGCTCGGCCGAAGGTCGGAGAGGGCCCGTCGGAGGAAGGAGGCGTCCTCCTGACGCACCAGCTCCTCGAGGACCCCCTCGTCTCCCGAAGCCGAGTCGGGCGCGTGCAAGACCCGTCCCCACGAGGCCCCGCCGGCCTGGCGGATCGCCCGGCTCCGCCGCTCCGTCCGGACGCAGGTCTCCACGTGCTCGCGGCACTTGTTCCGGAAGATCCCCACGAGGATGCGGGCGTGGTCCTGTTCCTCGGGATAGCGGTCCTTGACCTCGAGGAAGGTCACGAGTGCGGACTGGACGAGGTCCTCGGCCACGTAGCTGGGAATCCGGTAGCGCCGCCACGCGAGATAGAGGAGGCGCCCCTCCACTTTGGCCCGCTCACCGCTCTCGAGGAACGAGGTCATGCCGGGACACCCCGGCCGGCCGTGCGATGGGAGGGAGTCGCGAACACGTCGCCCGCGCCCAGCAACTCGCGCTCCGGAGCGCCCGAGCGCCCACAGAATCGCCTGGTCCGCCGAGACGACGTCGAGAACCATGGACCCGGGGCGGGCGGCGTGTCCTGCAACGATCGCCGAGGGCCCCGAGGCGCGGGGCCCCGGGCGACCGCCCGGTGGACCCCGACGAGGGGAGGAGGTGACACCGCGCACCGTTCACAGCTCTCGCTCCCTCCAAGCCCCCGTGGACCGGGGAGGGTAGCGACGGCGCCCGGGGCGCTCAACACTTTCTTAACGACTGCGGCCGGCGGGCGCGAGGCGCCAGGACCAAGGCCCTCCGACCGCCGGCCTCGCCGCCTATCTCTTCGAGAGGGCGAGGGCGCTGAGGGACAGCGAGAGCAAGGAGGAGACCCCCGAGATGACGGAGAGCGTCGGGCCGAGCGTGTTCCCGAACCTCGCCCAGGCGCTCGGCGAGACGAAGATCCGGTCGCCGGGCTTCAGGTGGATGTCGTCGCCGTACTTCGCGAGCTCGCACTCGCTGACGGTGTAGACCCGCGGGCACTGCCAGCCGCCCCGGAACACCGAGATGCAGTTCGGATTCGCCTGGCCCGCGACGAGCCCGCCCGCCTGGGCCACGGCCGAAGCGAGCGTGATGCTCCCCTGCGTCCCCCGGGGCCCGAGGTGGTCCATCTCGATCCGCTGCGGCTTCGCGACGGCCCCCAGGACGAAGACGAAGTCCGCGCGGTCCTTCACGTGCGGGACGTAGACGACGTCCCCCTCCTCCATCACGAGCCGCCCCGCCGGGTGTCCCCGGCGGACGATGTCCTCGATCGAGAAGGGGATCGCCTGCTGGTCCCGTACGACGTACGCCTCCTCCAGGTCGGCCGTCTCCTGCCGCGTCGCATCGACGTCGATCAGGGCCTCGAGAAGCGTGGTCCGGCCGTTCACGGGCAGAGCGCTCGGCTTCCCGACCTCGCCCATGACGTAGAACTTCCGCGCCTCGTAGCCGGAGACCTCGATGCTCACGACCGGGGCCGGGAGGTACTTCGCCTCCTGGATCCGAGCCGCGACGGCGGCCTCGGCCTCGAGCACGGTCTTGTCCTTGACCTCGACCTTGCCGATCGTCGGAAGGTAGATCGCGCCGTCGTCCTTCACGCGGACGTCCAACGACCCGCTCCAACCCGGCACCTGCTCGGTGTTGAGGACCCGCACCCGGAGCACGTCGGCGACGCCCAGCCGATAGGGCGGCGCCGCGGGCAGATGGAAGGCCTCGAGCTGATCGGGGGGGATCGGCTTGAACGCCGCGTCGTAGAAGTCGGGAGCCTTCTCGTCCACGAGGAGCCGCGAGAGCGACTCGGGGTGGTCCACGGGACCGCTCCGGCACGCGGGGAGCGCCACGAGGAGCCCCGCCAGGACCCAGCAGAGCGACGGAGTCCCGAGGCGCGAGGCGACGTTCACGAAGACGACCCTCCGAGCCGGTCCCCGGGCGGACCGCTCCCTTCCGGCCGAAGCCGGCGGCCCATTCGACCGCTCCCCCTTCACGCGACGGTCACCGCGAGGAGAGAACCGCGGGGAGAGAGTTGAGCCCTGCCTGGATCCGACCGGGGAGCCCTTGGAGGGGCGCCCACGGGGCGGCGCCCACTCCGAGCAGGCCAGGCCGCTCCGAGCCCCCGGGGACTGGCACCGCCCGTCGGCACGCGTTCCGCCGCGGCTACCGCGGGGTCCGGATCGTCTTCCTGACCTCGAGAGCGCGCACGCCCGGACGCCTCGGCGGCGCTGACAATCCGCCCGTCTCGGTGGGGAGAGCACTCCATGCGGTCGCGCGAGGCCGGCCGGGACGGGCGCCCGGGAGCGGCGCGGTGAACACGGCGTCACCGGGGCGGCCGGAAGCCCCAGAAGCTCTCGCGAACCAGAGGACGCTCAGACCGCTGCCCGGCGGCGGGCGCGCTGGCGGCGCCGGACGCCGGCGATCCCCGCGACACCCAATCCCATGAGCGCCAGCGACGCGGGCTCCGGGACCGGGCTCGAGATGAAAACGTTGTCGATCCCCGCGTCGTATCCGTCCCCCGCGAGACCTTCCATTCGGAATGTCACGGTCGTATCCGTGGCGACGAAGTTCATGGAGTACATCGCCCATGTGTCCCAGTAGTTCGAGGCACGTGCGGGTGCCTCGAACTGCTGGGAGGCCGTGCTCGAGCCGGACTGGAAAGACACCTCCACGAGTGAGCCCACCCCATTCGGACTGAACTCCGAAGCCAGAGCGAAGTTCAAGGTGTACGTCTGTCCGACCGTGAACCCGCTGACCGCTTGCTGGATCCACGTCCCGCCTATTCCGTAGTCTCCGACGATGACCCACTGGTTGCCATAGGGGGTGGGGCCGCCGCTGAACCCGTTGGAGTTGGGCAGACCCCATGGGTAGGCCCCGATGCTGAGGGTCGTCCAGCCGGTCAAGGTGCTCGTACCCCCGAGGTTCAGCGTTCCAGTCGAGTCGAAGGTATCCGCCTCGAAGCTCCCGTTGGTCACGATCGGATCCGCCCGTGCAGAGGTCGCGACAGCCGTCATCAAGGCGACGGCGACGAGCCATGACAGTACGATCCGTCCGCACATCGCTCTCATCATCTTGCGACCTCACTTCCTGATTTCTGAGCAGGTGCAGCCCGCATGCTGGCACGTAACCAGTAGTACTTATGGGCCCTGGGCGCGTTTACCTTTCAGCGACGCGGAATCGGCCACCGCGCGGCGGGAGGATGGCCGCTGGGCCGCCCCTCGGCCGCGCCCGAACACACCTGCACCTCCCGGCGGTCGTGCGCCACGCAACTCGCGCCCTCGCTCCCACGAGGAGCCGAAGGGGCGACCGAAGGACGAGTGCCCTCGCCGCAGGTCCTCGCACCGCGGGCGGGGCGGCCGCCCGTCGTCCCGACCACCGGGGTCCGGGGAGGCCGGGCCATCGGCCCCGCCCGCGGAGCGGCGGGCAAAGCAATTCCGTCCTCCGGCCATTGGAAACGGGGGCTCGCCTCCTCACGAGACCGTCCGTACGGCCCGGAGGCGGCGGGCCGTTCGGACACGGGAACCGTGAGGGAGGCCGAGATGCGGATCGGGACGCTCTTCTTGGGGGTGGTGCTGGGGGTGATCGTCGCGGCGGGCGTTGCCCGCGCCGACACGCTCTACGCGGTGGACGGCGCCGGGGGCGCCTCCGCGAGCCTCTACGAGATCGACCCCACCGACGGGTCCGTCGTCCAGACGATCGGCTCCACCGGGTTCAGCCACGTCACGGGGCTGGCCGTCGACCCGACCACGGGGGTGCTCTACGGCTGGGTATCCGGCACGGGTCTCATCACGATCGACACGAGTACGGGAGCGGGGACGCTCGTCGGTTCGGGCAACGCGATCCAGGTGCCGGACCTGGCGTTCGACGCGAGCGGGACGCTCTACGGGTGGTACGAGCCGCACGCGGACGACCTCCTCACGATCGACACCAGCACGGGGGCCAGCACGGACGTCGGCGATGCGGGAATCAGCACCCTCCAAACCGGCCTCGCCGTGGCGCCCGACGGCACGATCTACGTCAAGACCGACTACAACGTCTACAGCGTGAATCCGACCACGGGCGCCACCTCGTTCGTGAAGGACCTCGACAGGGGCATGGACAACATCCTGGCCTACGACTCGACCGGCACCCTGTTCACGGGGCTCCGGAACGGCAACGGCGGGTTCGATCTCTACACGGCCGACCTCAGCACGGGGGCCACGACGTACGTCGGCACAAACGACCGATCCAACCTCTCCGCCCTGGCGTTCGCCGTGACGCCCGTCCCCGAGCCCTCGACGCTGGCGCTCTTGGGTCTCGGCGGGGTCCTGCTGGGCGGATTCGGGCTCCGGAGCCGGCGCCGCCGCGCCGAGGCGGTCTGAACCGACCCTCGGCCCGCTCCGGCGACCCGCGCACGACGCTGCCGCAAGCCACCGCGCTCCGGGCACCCGAGGCACCCCACCCGCCTCACCACGGCCGGAAGATCGCGCCTCGCTCCTGGAGGAGCGCCTTCAGCCGGTCCACGGCCTCGGCCTCCGGAACCGCGCTGAGGGCGAGGCCCACGGGCACGCTCACCGGCCCCGGCTCGCCCCGAGACCCAACACAGGATCCAGTGACTGGAGCCCCGTCGGGTGACGGACTCCCCCCCAACTAGAGCGCGGGTTACCGCGCCGGTCAGCGCCGGCGACTTGAGTATCGGACGCCGGGGCCCTGCCGCGCTCGCGCGGGCCGTGCTCACGCCCCCTTCGCTGGCTTCACGGGGCCGTGCCCCCACCCCTGGTCCTCGGGCATGGCGGACGGAAAAACATCTTGGCGAGTAACCGAGCGGAAGCATCGATGTTGAATTCTGCGCGGACTTCGTCGCGCCCGGCTCCTGCCATGGCCTCGGCACGCGAGAGGTCTTGCAGGAGCGTCCGCATCTTGGTCGCGAGTTCATCGAAGCAACTGGGGGTGAAGAGGGTCCCCGTCCGCCCGTCGTCCACAAGTTCTGGGATGCCCGCTAGCCTGGGCGCAAGGATGGGAGTACCGACTGCCATAGCCTCCACGAGGACCACGGGAAGGCCCTCCACCAAGCTCGAGAGTACGAAGAGGTCCGCCTCCATCATTGCCGCAAGCACTTCGCGGCCCGTGGCCGCTCCCGGCATTCTGACCCGTCCGGAGAGGCCCAGCGAGTGGACCGTTGCCTCGAGGCGAGCCCGCTCCGGCCCTTCTCCTAGGATCGTAAGCATCGCGTCGCAGCCCGTCGATACCACCGCCGAGAATGCTTCGACCAGGCCGAGATGGCATTTCTCGGGCGCCAGACGACCCACGGTCAGGATCTGCAACCGGTGACCCACGTTCGCGGCCCGCTCGCGCACGGGTGTCCTAGCCATGTCCAGGCCGCAGCGGCACACGAAGATGCTGTCCCAGTCGATCGGATCGCTGGCGAACATCGCGTTCGCTCGCCCCGCGTAGGAGACGACGGCCGTGAACTCCGCCTTGCGGATCTTCTCTCTCAGCAGTGGGGTCGAGGGGCCGGCGAAGTCCGCCAGGCCATGGAGTGTGTGGCTCCAGGGTATCTTGAGGAAACTGGAAGTCAGATATCCAACGTGCCCGCCGGAATTGGAGAAGTGGCTGTGGAGCCGGTCGATGCCGCGGCGGCTCAACTCCTTTGCGAGCAGGACTGCCTCGAGGAACCGGAAGACCGCCCACACGGATCCCCTCACTCCAGGCCTGCGGTGGCGAAGCGCTAGGAAAAACAGCCGGGCGTAGCGGAGGGGATGCCACAGCAGCGCCCATATGTGGGCGCGGAGAACGGCAATGGGCCCTGGCGGGAGGATGGCGAACGTCGTGCGCGCCTCCGCCACGTCGTCCTCGGATCTCAGCTCGTCTATGCTGGCTCGTCGTACCGAGCAAGTGCTCACGCAAATGCCCTGCCGTCGCAAGGCAGCGACCTCGCGCCGAATGAACGTGTGGCTGACCGCTGGGTAACGGCTTGTCAGGTAGGCCAAATGCAACGGGTGCGGACACACGCCTACCCGCCCTCTCCGAAGCCTGTCCGGGCAAGGAGGCCGCGGCGCCACCCCGCCGGGAGCTTGCGGTGCCCCGAGAGGTGAAGCGCCAGACGTGCGGGCGACGGTCGGCCCCGTCGGTCCTGCACCCGTCCGCCGCTAAGGTCACATCGCGCCAGGGTCAGGGGACTTCCGGGTAGGCGATTCACACCGGCTCGAGTCGTCACGGCCGCGCGGTAGCCCGCCTCCTGTACTGCGCTGACGCACCGAGCGTCCAGCGAGCCATTCGGATAGCAGAACGAGGACACGTGCCGACCGATCTTGGCGCGGAGCAGGTCCCGGGAACCGGAAACCTCCGCGCGGATCCCGGCCTCGTCCAACTGAGGTAGTAGCGGATGGGTCAACGTGTGGGAGCCGATTTCGTGGCCTTCGGCGGCGAGCAACCGAATCTCCGGCCACGACATCAGGCCCGCCCACTCGGGCGGCACCTTCCCCCCCGCCATTCCTTCCACGTCCGACACCACCTGCTCGCGCCTGGTCGGCGTCAGCGACTTTGCCGATCGCACGAGCCACCGTACGGCGGCACCGTCGTCGCCACCCGGGTCGCCCATGTGCAGTTCACTGAAGAGTCGTGATCGGCCGCCGCGCCGCCGCACCAGGTCGGCCGCTGCGAATCCCAGGCGATCATGCCACAAAGCCGTATTCTCGCAGGTGGGACCTGCCACCACGAAGAACGTGGCCCTCACGCCGACGCGCTCGAGGATCGGCCTCGCATACACGAAGTTGTCGCGTTGTCCGTCATCGAACGTGACGGCGAGCATGGGTTGCTTCGGCACATCTCGTGACGTCCACCGATCTACCGCTTCGCTGAGAGTCATGCACGAGTAGATCCTCGACATGTAGGCCAAGATCCACGCAAGTTCCGCGGGAGTCGCGACCAGCCCGGGGAGTGGATATGTCGCCTTCAGGCTGGCGGGCAGTACGCGGTGGAATGTGGCGACGGTCAGAGCCCCCCGCAGGCCCTTGTCCGGCTTGGTGACGCCGGAGGCGTAGGCGGCACGGGCCAGCATGTCGCGAAGGGCGGGTCTGAGGTGTGCCGCGTGCATGACTACCGCCGCCCTGAGAACGAAAGGAATCCTACCGCCACCTTCACACCGAACCTGGCGACATAGTCATCACGGGGTCCGGTCGTTGTCCAGGCCGCACCGCGGCCCCTACCCCGCTCGGTCCGCCGAAGGTGTGACACTCACCGATCCGCAGATGAACGGCGCCACGAGGGCTGCGGGCCTTGCAGACGGCATAGCTGCGATCCTCGCCCCACGCCCGCGCTGACCGGTCCATCAATCGGTCTCGCCGGTCCTAGCTCGTTCCCCCCGGCTACCACGGCCGGAAGATCGCGCCTCGCTCCTGGAGGAGCGTCTTCAGCCGGTCCACGGCCTCGGCCTCGGGGGCCGCCCCCAGGTCGAGATCGACGGGCAGGCCCTCGGGCCCCGGCTCGCCCGCCCAGGCGACGAGGATCCGCTCCGGGTCCACGGTCGTCTTGAAGACCTCGAGGTCCTCGGTCGAGAGCGCCTGCGCGCTCACGACCAGGATCAGGCCGGCATCGACCAGGATGTGGGCGACCTCGCCCAGCCGCCGCATCAGCTCGGGCTCCGACCGGGGCGCGTCGCTCCGGGTGATGTCGGCATCGACGCCGTAGCGGACGCTTCCGAAGGCGAGGAAGTAGACGAGCTTCCCCTCCTCGAAGAGGCGACGCTCCAGGGCCTTCGCGATCTCCTTCCGGGGGCTCCGGGCGGGACCCGTCACGAGGAGGAGGGTCGCCTTCTGGTTGTACCGCTCCGCGCGGTGCTCGGCGCCGACGAGGCTCTTCTCCCAGCGGTTCTCGCGGAGGAAGACCTGGTCGCGCACGCGCGTCTGCGAGTCCTCGAGCGCCTCCAGGACGATCCCGCCGCCCTTGATGTCGTAGTCGTCCACGACCACGAACCGGGAGGTCAGGGGGAGGACGTCGGTCTTGTCGAACGCCACCGGCCTCCGCGTCCGGAGCACGACCTCCGCGACCTCGTGCCGGTCGATCCGCTGCTTCGTCTCGTCTTCGCTCGAGGCTCGAAGCGTCGAGGACGCGTTCGATCGACTCGAGGCGCATGGGCACCTTCACGGTCCCGAGGCGGAGGCCGTACTCCTTCCCCACCACCATCGGCTCGCGCCCGAGCCAGAAGAGGCTCGCGCGAAGCCTCGTGCTGACGTCCGGGCGGACCTCGCCCTCCTTCCCGGCGAGCTCGCCGCGCGTCACGTAGATCTGCTCGGTGAGGGTGAACCCCGTGGCCTCGCCCGCCTCGGCCCGCTCGACGCCGTCGTGGGCGAAGCTCTCGATCGAGCGGACGCGGCTCCGCTTCCCGGAGGGATAGAAGACGACCTCGTCGCCGGGCCGAAGGCGGCCCGTCTCGACCGTCCCCGCCACGATCCGGCGGTCGTCGCCGGCGTTCGTGAACTTGTAGACGTCCTGCACGGGCATGCGGAACGGCCGGCCCACGGGCGGCGGGGCCTCCTCGAAGCCGTCCAAGACCTCGAGCACGTTCGGGCCGTCGAACCAGGTGAGCCGGCCCTTCCCGTTCGCGACGTTGTCGCCCGCCATCGCCCGAGAGCGGGAGGAAGGCCTGCGGGCGGACGTCGATCTCCGCGAGGAACGCGCCGTACTCGGCCCGGATCCGCTCGAAGACCGCTCGGTCGTAGCCCACGAGGTCCATCTTGTTCACGAGGACCGCGATCTGCGAGATCCCGAGCATCGAGAGCATGTAGCCGTGGCGGCGGGAGTTCTCCTGGACGCCTTCCTTCGCGTCGATGACCAGCAGCGCCGCCTCGGCGTGGCTCGCGCCCGTGACCATGTTCTTCAGGAACTCGATGTGGCCCGGCGCGTCGATGATCAGGTACTCGCGCTTCGGCGTCTTGAAGAACACGCGCGCGGCGTCGATCGTGATGCCCTGGGCCTGCTCGTCCTTCAGCGCGTCCAGCAGGAACGCGTACTCGAACGGCTTGCTGTTCCGCTGGCACGCGCTCCTGCACCTGCTCGAGCTTCCCCTCGGGCAGCGAGCCCGTGTCGGCGAGCAGCCGACCGATCACCGTGCTCTTGCCGTGATCGACGTGACCGGCGATCACGATGTGCATCTGCTGGCGGTTTTCGACGCGGTCGGTGCTGCTGTGCTCAAGGGCGACGCGACAGAAAATGGGGTTGACGTTGGGCAACCAGCGCGTGGGCGCCGGCGGACGCGACCAGGCGGTCGGGGACGGGAACGGTCGCTACATGTACCCTTCGCGGCGCAGGGTCTCGAGGCCGCCGCCGTCGTCCTTGTCCTGCGGCGCGGCCGCTCCGCTCGGCGACGTTCTGGAACTTCCCGGTCCGGAGCTCCTCGATGATCTCCGCGACCGTCTTCGCCGCCGACTCGACCGGGAGCGTACACGGCGCGCAACCGAGGCTCCGGTAGCGCTTCCCCTCGCCCTGGTCGTAGTAGAGCGACACCGTCGGGATCTTCTCCCGGCCGATGTACTCCCAGACGTCCAGCTCGGTCCAGTCGAGGAGCGGGTGGATCCGCACGTGCACGCCGGGCGCGAAGTCGGTCTTGTACTGGTTCCAGAACTCGGGCGGCTGGTCGCCGACGTCCCACTGGTTCTCGCGGTCGCGCGGCGAGAAGTAGCGCTCCTTCGAGCGCGACCCCTCCTCGTCGGCGCGCACGCCGACGATCACGCCCGTGAACGCCTCGGTGCTCCGATCGGCCTCGTACCGACCCGTCTCGAGGTTCAGGCGGTAGCGAACGCCTTTCCCGCTGCAGGGTGTCCTTGAGCGCCGTCGCCTTGAGGCAGCCGACAGCAGGTCAGCCGGTCCGCGTTCCCCTCCGGGAACGTCTGCTTCTGCCGCAAGGCCTCCTCGTTCTGCCCGACGATCATCGTGAGCCGCCACTCCATCGCCAGGCGGTCGCGGTAGCGGATCATCTCGGGGATCTTGTACGAGGTGTCCACGTGGATCAGCGGGAAGGGCACGTGGCCGAAGAACGCGCGGCGCGCGAGCCAGAGGAGCACGGTCGAGTCCTTGCCGATCGACCAGAGCATGCCGAGGTTCTTGAAGCTCGCGTACGCCTCGCGAAGGATGTGGAGGCTTCGGGCTTCGAGACGATCCAAACGGTCCACCGGTCAGCTCCTCAGGCCTCGGTCGCGAGCAGGTCGAGAATCCTCTCGACCGCGGCATCGGGCGTGATCTCGTTCGTCTTGAGCGTGAGGTCGGCGTGCAGCGGAGCCTCATAGGGGTGGTCGAGTCCCGTGAACGAGCGGATCTCGCCGCGAATCGCCTTCGCGTAGAGCCCCTTCGGATCGCGGGCCTGGCAGACCTCCAGCGGCGCGTCCACGTGGACCTCGAGGAAGCGGCGGCACCGCGACCTCACCCAGTCGCGACTGTCGCGGTAGGGCGAGATCAGCGACACCACGACGATCACTCCGTGCTTCTCGAGGAGGCTCGCGACGAAGCCCACGCGCCGAACGTGCTGGTCCCGCTCCTCCCGGCTGAACCCCGTCGCGGGGAAGACCTCGCGGATCACGTCGCCGTCCAGTCGCTCGACGGGGTGGCCATCGACCTCGAGCGCCCTCGCGAGCGCCTTCGCGATGGTCGTCTTCCCCGAGCCCGAGAGGCCGGTCAGCCAGACCACGGCGGGAGTCATCGCGGAGACCCCGGGCTGCGGCGGCCGGTCCCAGACCGAGGAGCAGGCCTCCCGTGACGCGGCCGTCTCTCGAAACTTCATCGCCCCTCCGAGGCCCGAATCCGGCCCGCGCGGTCTCGATCGCGTCGAGGTGAGCCGGCGATCCAGGACCCGAGAGCGTACCGTCCGGCGAAGGCGGGGACGAGGCGGGTCGCGAGCCAGCTCCGAACGTGCGGCGCGCGGCCTAACTTCGGGCGACGGACGAGTCGGCCAAAGGACCGCGCTCAGGCCTTCTTGCTCCAGCGCTTCCGCCAGAAGGCGCCCCCGCCGATCGCCAGCGCCAGGAAGGCGAGCGAGGACGGCTCCGGCACCGGCGTGATGTTCTGCGCCACGAAGACGAAGTCGTTGAAGTCCTTGTCGGAGCTTCCGTAGTCCAGGTCCTCGAACCCGATCACCCAGTCGTTCGTGCCGAGCGCGATGGTCTGGCCGCCGGAGGTGACCTGGATCTGCTGGCCGCCGCCCTGGCCCTGGAAGACGAGCGCCTGGGCGACGCCCCCGTTTCGGCTGTCCTCGGTGTAGTAGGTCTTGCCGTTCCCCGAGTGGAGGTAGAAGCCGAAGCCGTCGGAGATGTCGAAGAGGCCCTGGTCGAGGCCGTCCACCCAGAGGTGCCCGCCCACGAAGGTCAGGGTGAGGTCGTCTCCCGACGACGCGCTGCCCGCGAAGAGGCCGTAGGAGTTCAGGTTGTTCGCGGCGCTGTAGATCCCGAGCTGGTTGAGCGGGCTGTAGCCGGCGATCTCCAGCACGATGGTGGTCGCGGACTGACCGGCGCCGGGCGTCCAGAGGGCGTAGGGGCTCTGGTCGTTCGCGGGGTCGAACGCGTCGGCCCCCATGGCGCCGAGGCCGCTCGCCTGGCTGAAGATCGACGAGAGGTTCGCGCTCGGGCCGTCCCATGACGCTCCGAGCGTCACCTGCGGCGTACGGTCGTTGATGGGGTCGGCACGCCCCTGGGGCGCAGAGAAGAGGAGCCCGCCCAGCCCGACCAGGGTCAGGAACGCGAGACGACCGAGCTGTCGGATCGGCATGGTGGCGAGTTCACTCCGCGGACCGGGGGATGGGCCGACCGCAAAGTGCGGGTCCGCCCCTCAACGTATGGGCTGGCCCGGGCGCCGCTTTGCCGGGGGACGGAGGCGCCGAGCCGCCGGGCGCGCGCGGACGGGCCGGCGAGGGTGGGCCGAGCCCGAAACGAGCCGGAGCCACGGCCCCGAGGGGGACCGTGGCTCCGTAGGACGACGAGAGGGCATGGAAGCCCACCGCGACGACGCTCGCGGGCCGTCGCGGGTCGCCCGACCGGTTCCGCGCGGAGCACCTCCCCACCGTCGGGCCCGGGAGGGGGAGCGCGCCGCCGCCCGACCGGGGCTGAGCCCCACCCGCCGGGCGAGGGCCAGCTACCCGGGCCGAGCCGGGGTCGAAGGAGCCGCGGGCGACCCCGCTTGGGTGCGTCGGGTCGATGGGGCTGCCGACGCCGTCACGGGCGAGGGCTCACCGAGCGTCCTTCGCATGTGCGCAACGATGGTCTGAACCGCGGGATCCACCACGAGCCCCTTGTGGTGGGACCGGACCACCAAGACCTCCACGCCCCCGCTCGCCAGCGCGGCCCAGCCGTTCGTCTCGTCCAGCCCTCGAACACGCCACCTGCGGGCGAGCTCGGACGACCGGTAGAGGACCAAGGGTGCGGCGACGGCCGGCACCTTCTCCCTCTCGACGAGTTCCGCGAGGAAGGCCATCGGGATGCCGCGCCCCGCCTTCGCGCTCGGGACCGGCGGCTGCTTGCGAGCCCGGCCTTGCGACGATATGGGCTGCCGAATCTCTCCCGCAGGTATCCCGCACCCTCCGTCACCAAGTCGAACGAGATGCGCACGTCGCCCAGCCCAGTTGAGCTCTCCGGCGAAGATCTCGACGGCCTTCGCGACCTTGGCCAGCCGTGACGTGCGGTGGGCGAAGCCGGGCGCCCAGGCGTCGAGGATGAAGACTCGCTCGACCTCCTCGCCGGACGCCTCCAGACGCGCGGCCACGTAGTAGGCCAGCAGGCCGCCAGCGGAGAAGCCCGTAAGGGTGTAGGGCCCATGCGGCTGCACGGACCGCACGGCCCGCACGCAGCTTTCGACCAGGTCGTCCGCGGACTGCGAAGGGGTCTCGGTCCGCCACGACCTGCGGAAGCTCGATCCCGAAACACGCGCGCGAGGATCCAAGGCGCCGCGCGAGATCCGCCACCTCGTGCGCCGTTCTCCCGAGCCCCGGCATGAAGAGCAGGGGCGGGAGCAGCTTCCCCGTCGGTCAGCTTCGTAGCGTGGGGGCGATCGCGCTCGCCGGGCTCGGAGTCGATGTGGCGCGCCAGATCTCGCAGCCTCCCGAGCTGCAGGACCGCCGAAGCCTCACGGACGATCCCCAGGTCTCGTTCGACGCGCGAGCAGAGCTCGATCGCCTTCAAGCTGTCGCCACCGAGCCGGAAGAAGTCGTCGTCGCGGGAGACGTGTTCGAGGCCGAGGAGGTCTTGCCAGATCGACGCCAGACGGACCTCCGTCGGCGTCCGCGGTCGGCGCCCCTCTCCTGAGCGCAAGGGCTCAGCGGTCGGCAGCCGGGCCAGGTCGATCTTCCCGTTCGGGGTCAGCGGCATCGCCTCGAGCGTCACGACCCTCGAGGGCAGCATGTACTCGGGCAGCCGCGCCGCCAGGTGCGCGCGAAGGCCCTCCTCCGACACGCCCTGGCCGTCACGCCCCACCACCCAGGCCGTCAGGGTCTTCCCCTGCTCGTTCTCCCGCACGTCCACCACCGCCTGCGCCGACGGCGCCGTGCTCGAGCAGCACGGCCTCCACCTCGCCCGGCTCGATCCGGTAGCCCCGGATCTTCACCTGCCGGTCGAGACGTCCCAGGAACTCGAGCGCGCCGTCCGCCCGCCATCGGCAGCGGTCTCCCGTTCGGTACATCCGCTCCCCGGGACGGAACGGGTCCTGTAGGAACCGCTCGGCCGTGAGCTCCGGGCGATTCACGTACCCGAGGGCGAGACCGTCCCCCGCCACGTAGAGCTCGCCCGGCACCCCCACCGGCACCCTGCGTCGCGCCTCGTCCAGCACGTAGCAGCGGGAGTTCGCGATGGGGCCGCCGATCGGCACCGAGACCCGGTCTGCGGCGAAGTCCCGCGGCACCTCCCACGTGGTCGAGAAGGTCGTGTTCTCGGTCGGGCCGTAGCCGTTCGTGATCGTCGTTTCGGGCAGCGCGTCGAGGCACCGACGTACGTGCGAGACCGAGAGCGCCTCACCCCCCGTCAGGATGTGACGCACCGTGGCGAGCACGCTCGCGTCCCCATCGACGATTCGGTTGAAGAGGGCCGCCGTGAGCCACAGGCAGGTGACCCGTTCTCGACGAAGAACCGCGCCCAGCTCCCGGGGCTCGGGAAACTCCCCCGGGTAGACGACGAGGCGCCCCCCGTTGAGAAGCGGGGCCCACAGCTCGAGGGTCGAGGCGTCGAACGACGGCGGGGCCAGGAGCAGCCATGTCTGATCGGCGTCCATCGGCGCGAAGCGCTGCCCCCGGACGAGACGCACCACGGCCCGGTGCGGGACCTCGACCCCTTTGGGACGGCCCGTGGACCCCGAGGTGTAGCAGCACGTAGGCCGGGTCGAGGGGACCCCGCCTCGGACCGGGACCGCGTGCTCGGGGTACGCGGCGATCCGCTCCGCCTCCGACACTCGACGAGCATCAAGGGCAGCCCGCCGCGGTACATCGCTCCGCGCCCGCCGCGGTTCGAGACGATCGCCGCTGCCTCCGACGTCAGCCAGCATCCACGCGAGCCGTCCAGCCGGATGCGTCGGGTCGACCGGCACGTAGACGCCGCCCGCCTTGAGCACCGCGAGAACCGAGACCACGTAATCGAGAGACCGCGGAAGGCCACCGCCACCCGGATCCCGCGACGCCCCGCGCCCTCGAGGCGCTGCGCCAAGCCGGTTCGACGCCGCGTCCAGCTCCTCGTAGGTCAGCGACCGAGCCCCATCCGTGACCGCGACGACCTCGAAGATCGAGGTGCAGAAACCCCCTGAAACACATCCAAGACGCCGCGCTCTGATTCGTAGGGACTTGCGGTCGAGTTCGCCTGCTCGAGACGAGCCGCATCTCCGCGCCAGTCCAGGTCCGCAACAGCGAGGTCTGGCTGCGCAGCTCCAGCGGCCACGTAGCGCTCGAATCCGCGAGACAACTCCTCCATCGTCGGTGCGTCGATCAAGTTCGCTCCGATACTCGATGCTTCCGCGAAGCCGCCCCGCCTGAGGGCCCAGGATGAGTGTCAGATCGAACTTGGCCCGGCTCGCAGTCGGCTCCGCGACGACGAGGCGTCGGCTTCCGCCCAGCCGCAAATAACGGCGGCGATCGGGTAGCAGAACGAAGCGCTGGCATGAGGGGCTAGTCCCGGGCGCCGACCGGGCTTCACCGCGTCGAGGATCGAGGAGAGGGGAACGTCAGCGTACTCGTGAACGCACAGCAGGCTTCGCCGGACACGCCGGATCAGGTCTCTCAAGCGAAGGCGATCCACCAAGTTCCAGCCGGACCGGCAGCGTTCTGAGGCAGTATCCGACAAGTGATTGCGGCTCGGCTCGACGCGATCCGAATGGGTTGCCCACGAACCTCGGACTGACCCGACATGAGCCCAGGTAACCCATCCACACCGCGAGGACCGCGGTGAAGAGCGTGCCCCCTCCGCGGCCGCCAGCCTCGCTGAGCCCAGTGGTGGCCTCCATCGGAATTTCGACCGCCGATTGACCCCCATCCCAGCACGCCACGGCGGCGCGCTGGCGGTCGCGCGGCAGGTCCAGTTGCATGGGGCGCCACGGTAGGTATACCAGGCAACCTTGCCCTCCGCAAGCCGCCAAGGCTCGAAACGGCCCTGTCGACGCGACGCTATCGGGCATATGTGAAAGGGAGGTCACGGCGACCAGGTTCCCATCCCGCAGACCTCACGGAGTAGACGGTCTCCAGTTCCTCTCAAGATCAGGTCGAACGACCACGCATCGCATACGATGTGGTGGAACACGAGCAGGAGAACGTGATCCTCGGCGGTCAGACGGAGAGCTTCGACGCGCCAGCACGGGCCCTGCGGATGTCGAAGGGAACGGACGTGTGCCGGCGCTCCACTCGGAGCCCGCGACGTCCGTTGGGCTACCCATCCTCGGCCTCCTCGGGCTGGGATCGAGGGCTTCATGTCCGCTCGGCGACGCACGTCTCGCGCCGCGCTCGCCGGACTCCTCAGGGTAGCTGTCCGTAGCACGTCGTGCCGCCGCACGAGGTCGTCCAGGGCCGCTCTCAGAGCGCGTGATACCGCGGGGGCCGGGATCCGCAAAGCGAGAGGTTGGTTGTAGGCCCCCGGGTTCCGAGACGCTCGAGCGAGCCCACAGGCCCTCCTCTTGGAAAGAGAGTGCGGTCCGACATGGGCCGAGTCATCGTTGGCCATGTGAGATCCGCGGAGATTCTCGACGAACCCGGCCGACTCACCCAGCACCGGGTGCTGAAGTAGGTCCGCGAACGAGATTCGAGCCACGGGCGATCCCGGCGACCCGCGCCAACATTCGAAATCGCCGTGAGGCTGTCGCCCCCTAGGCGAAAGAAGTCGTCCTCTGCGGAGATGTCGTGCGAGCCGAGGATGTCCCGCCAGATCGACGCCAGGCGGAGCTCCGTCTCCGTGCGTGGTGGCTCCCCGCCCACCTTCAGCGGGAGGCTCCGCGTCCGGCAGTCGAGCCCGGTCGATCTTCCCGTTCGGGGTCAGCGGCATCGCCTCGAGCGTCACGACCCTCGAGGGCAGCATGTACTCGGGCAGCCGCGCGGCCAGGTGCTCGCGAAGGCCCTCCTCCGGCACGCCCTGGCCGTCACGCCCCACCACCCAGGCCGTCAGGGTCTTCCCCTGCTCGTTCTCCCGCACGTCCACCACCGCCTGCCCGACGGCGCCGTGCTCGAGCAGCACGGCCTCCACCTCGCCCGGCTCGATCCGGTAGCCCCGGATCTTCACCTGCCGGTCGAGACGTCCCAGGAACTCGAGCGCACCGTCGGCCCGCCACCGGCAGCGGTCTCCCGTTCGGTACATCCGCTCCCCGGGACGGAACGGGTCCTGTAGGAACCGCTCGGCCGTGAGCTCCGGGCGATTCACGTACCCGAGGGCGAGACCGTCCCCCGCCACGTAGAGCTCGCCCGGCACCCCCACCGGCACCCTGCGTCGCGCCTCGTCCAGCACGTAGCAGCGGGAGTTCGCGATGGGGCCGCCGATCGGCACCGAGACCCGGTCCGCGGCGAAGTCCCGCGGCACCTCCCACGTGGTCGAGAAGGTCGTGTTCTCGGTCGGGCCGTAGCCGTTCGTGATCGTCGTCTCGGGCAGCGCGTCGAGGCAGCGACGTACGTGCGAGACCGAGAGCGCCTCACCCCCAGTCAGGATGTGACGCACGGGAGCGAGCACGCTCGCGTCCCCATCGACGATTCGGTTGAAGAGGGCCGCCGTGAGCCACAGGCAGGTGACCCGTTCTCGACGAAGAACCGCGCCCAGCTCCCGGGGCTCGGGAAACTCCCCCGGGTAGACGACGAGGCGCCCCCCGTTGAGAAGCGGGGCCCACAGCTCGAGGGTCGAGGCGTCGAACGACGGCGGGGCCAGGAGCAGCCATGTCTGATCGGCGTCCATCGGCGCGAAGCGCTGCCCCCGGACGAGACGCACCACGGCCCGGTGCGGGACCTCGACCCCTTTGGGACGGCCCGTGGACCCCGAGGTG
Source organism: uncultured Planctomycetota bacterium (assembly GCA_963752285.1). Taxonomy (GTDB): domain Bacteria; phylum Planctomycetota; class PLA2; order PLA2; family JAEUHO01; genus CAVVXN01. Next base: position 55,951 of record CAVVXN010000002.1, on the reverse strand, counting down.
TAGAGCACGTAGGCCGGGTCGAGGGGACCCCGCCTCACCGGGACCGCGTTGTCGGGGTATGCGGCGATCCGCTCCGCCTCCGAATCGACGAGGATCAAGGGCAGCTTCGCCGCGGGTACTCGCTCCGCGCTCGCCCGGTTCGAGAGGATCGCGGCCGCCCCGAAGTCACCGAGCATCCAGGCGAGCCGTTCCACGGGATGCGCGGGGTCGAGAGGCACGTAGACGCCGCCCGCCTTCAGCACCCCCAGGACCGAGACCACGTAGTCGAGGGACCGTGGCAAGGCCACCGCCACGCGAGATCCCGGTTCGACGCCCCGCGCCCTCAGGTGCTGCGCAAGCCGGTTCGACGCCGTGTCCAGCTCCCCGTAGGTGAGCGACCGCCCTCCCGCGACCAGCGCCACGGTCTCCGGCGTGGCACGAGCGACGTTCGAGAACAACTCGGGAATCGACGCGCCCGACGGGTACGCGGTCTCGGGACCCTTCGAGTCTTGGAGGGCCCGGTCGGGCTCCCCGGGGCGGTCTCGGTCGAGCTCGACCAGCGCACGGTCGGGCTGAGCCAGCGCCGTCGCGACGAACGACGACCAGGTACCGAAGAGGGTGTCGGGCAGCGGGGCCGGGAACCGGCCCGTATCGACCACGAGTCTCCCGGCTACTCCGTCGGTCCCGGCGCGGAGGCTGAGCGTCACCGCGAACTTGGGACCCGTGGAGTGCTCCGTGACACGAGTCACCTCGAGTCCAGGGAACGAGGGCTCGGGCAGAGGGTCGGGCTGGAAGACGAACGCAGCCTGAGGCGCCGCGACGCGCCCGGCCTCAGTCCCGCTGGCGAGGAGCCGCGAGATTCTCGTGAACGGCTACGTGCCGATGCCGGAGTACCTGCGCCAGGTCGTCCCGCACGTGCGCGGCCAGTTCGCGAAGCGTCGTGCCACGAGCGATCCGGAAGCGGACGGTGAGCATGTTCAGCAGATACCCCACCGTCTTCTGGTCTTCAGGCGCGTCCCGCATGGCCACCGGCGTGGCGATCAAGAGGTCTTCGCGGGCCGTACGGCAGTGCAGGTACGAGACGAAGAGTGCAAAGAGAACCGCGAAGGTGGTGGTCTCCTCTTCGTCCGCGATCTCTTGCAGCCCCTCCAGGACCGCGCGGGGCAGGGCCACCGGCACCTCCGCGGAAGAGCGCGTCAGAGCTCCGCATTCGGTCCGCTCGAACGGCAGGCCGAGGTCGGTCCGGGCGCCATCGAGATACTCCTCCCACCAGCGAAGCTCACTCTCGAGTGCCGCCACCCCCATCCGTCGGCGTCCCACGCTCGCGGCCGACGAGGGGACGGTCCCGGTGCTCGCGATGGCGGGGAGGCTGCCCGAGGTATGCCGCCCATACGCCGCGGACAGGTCACACAGCAGGGGACCGATGGACCAGTCGTCCACGATGATGTGATGCATCTCCAGCAGAAGCACGTGATGCGTGGCACCGATCGACAACAGGCGAGGCCGGAACAAGGGGCCCGATCCGAGGTCGAAGGGCGAGGTGAGCTGCGTCCGGATCCACGCTTCGACCACGGTGGCGACGTCGTTCCCCGCCGCCGCGTCCACGGAATCGACCGGGAGATCGAACTCCGAATCTGCGACTCCCAGGACACACCGTCTCGGGGACCCCCGCTCCGAGGGAACGTCGTACGCAGTGCGTCGTGACTGCGAACCAGATCCTTCAGGGCGGCGCGCAACGCCGCCTGGTCGAGGGAGCCCCGCATCTCGACGGCGATGGCTTCGTGGTACGCGCCGCCCTCACCGGCATGGTCAAGGATCCAGAGCTGCCCCTCGAACGGAGAGAGGGACGCCGCCGCCTCGAGATCTGCGGGATCCGGACCGGACGCGGTCTCGACGGAGGGGACCCCCATTCGCGTCTCGATCCGACGAGCGAGCTCGTGGAAGACGGGTTCCCCCAAGATTTCGGTGAAGTCCACGCGCACGCCGAAGGACTTCTCGATCGCGACGGCCAGTTGTACCGCCCGCAGGCTGTGCCCCCCCGAGCGCAGGAAGTTCTCGTTTCGGTGGTGGAGCTCGTGCCCCAGGACGTCGCTCCAGAGCACGGCGAGCCGGGCCTCCACCGAGCCGGCCGCGAGGGCGGCGGTGCGCGACCGGATCCCGCGGCCAGCAGCTTCGAGAGGCGCTCGCGGTCCAGCTTCCCGTTCGGAAGTCGGGGCAGGACGTCGAGGTACTCCCACCTCGACGGCACCATGTACGCGGGCAGGCTGCGCCTAAGCCAGCGCTCCAGGTGCTCGGGCTCCGGAGTCTCTCCCTTCACCGGCACGACGAACGCCACGAGGTGACGGTCGGAGAGATCCCCTTCGGGGAGCACCGCCGCATCCGCAACCCCCGGGCACGTGCACAAGGAGCCGCTGATCTCCTCCGGCTCGACGCGATATCCCCGGACCTTCACCTGCGAGTCCAGACGACCGAGGCATTCGAAGAGACCGTCTTCGCGAAGTCGTCCGAGGTCGCCCGTCCGGTAGACGCGCTCCACCTGCCCGGGAGCGACCTCCATCTCGACGAACCGTTCCGCGGTCAGCTCGGGCCTACCGAAGTACCCGAGCGCGAGCTTGGGTCCGGCGAGGAGGATTTCGCCGACTTCGCCCGCCAACGCGAGCTCGGCGGGCCCGCGCGCGATGTACATGTGCGATCCGGCGATCGGCACGCCCACGGGGATCCGATCGCCCGACACCTCCGTGACGGGGAAGAGCGTCGAGTGGACCGTGTCCTCCGTGGTGCCGTACAGGTTGAGCACCCGGGGTTGGCCCTCGAGACCGAGGCAGGCCCGGGCCAGGCTTGGGGTCACGGGCTCCCCCCCCATCACGATCGCCCGCACCGAAGGTGGGACCGCGCCTGCCCGAACCAGCTCCATCACGCTGGAAGGGATCATGCTGAGAAGCGTCACCTTCCCCGCGTGCGGGTGCCCGGCCAGGTGGAGAGCGTCCCGCGCCAGGATCAGCGTCCCGCCCGAACCCAGGGCCGCCGTCATCTCGAACACGGAGAGGTCGAAGCACACCGACGTGGAGAACAGCACGCCCGCCAGGTCGCGCGCATCGAACGCCGAGAGCGTCCATTCGAGCAGCGCCGCCGGTCCGCCGTGCGGGATCATGACGCCCTTCGGCCGACCCGACGAGCCAGACGTGAACATCACGTAGGCCAGATCCTCGGGGCCGATCGGGACCGGAGGCATGCGATCCCACGAGTCCCCCCGCGCGGCGAAAACGTCCTCCAGGACCACGGTCGGGAGACCTGTCCAGGGGGAGATCGCCCAGCCATCGGCGCTCGGTCACCACGCCGCTGATGCGAGTCTCCTCGGCATACGCCCGCAAGCGAGCGCTCGGGTACTCAGGGTCCAGCGGGACGTACGCTGCGCCAGCCCGGAGGATCCCGAGGATCGCCGCGACGAGCTCGGGCTTCCGATCGACCAGCACGCCGACCCGGTCCCCCAGACACGGCCCCCTCGCGAGAAGGGCCCGAGCGATCCCCGCGGCCATCTCCGCGAGCGCGCGGTACGAGACCGACCGCTCCCCCTCGACGACTGCCGTGGCATCGGGCGCCTGGGCCGCCTGCTCCTCGAACCGAGAGGGCCAGGAGCGGAAAATTCCAGAATTGACCGCTCGTGAGGCTCAAGGGCGTGCACCGAGATGGAGAGAGGGAAGCGGAGTCCAGCGATCTATGGGACCTGGCCCTCCCGGGCGCCCGCGCTTCGCACCGCGCCGCGCGAATCCGATTCCGGCCAACGGAGGCCTTCACATCGAGGCGGACGGGCTCCCCTTGTGTCGCCCTCGTTCCGCACCCTCCCACCGCCGCGAAGTCCCGGCGGATTGCGAGGGCATGGCTGTGGGCGTGGGCTGCGCGTGAACATAGGCCATACCACACCCACGTATCCCCCCTCGCGGCCAGCCCGGCGACGCGACGTCCGTACGCCCGGTGCGCATCCTCCGCCTCCAATGGGACGGGATCGGACGTGCGGGCCGCGCACCTCTGTCTATCGGCACGCGATCCGCCGAACCCGCGGGTATCCCCCGACGAGGTCCCGGTCGCCGGTAGGTGAATGTATGGCCGATATCGGGACTCCGCTCCCCTGCGGCGATCCGCCCCACGGAACAAACGACGCCGCGGGTCCCGGCTCCGGTCGCGTGGGTACCCAATCCGAGGCGCGGCGAGCGCGCGCCCGGCCCCCGTCCCTGCGGTTCGGACCTCGCCGAGCCCGGCCCGGCCCAAGCCGGGCTGCGGCCGCCCGCGCGCCCAATATCGGTTTCCGTGCCCGTCAAACTACGATCGGCCGCGACCGTGACCGGGGCCCATTGCGGAGCGTGGAGCGACGCAATGCCCGAACACCGTATGCGTCCTGTCGACCCATGTTCTCGCGCGAGCCCGCGCGTGCGAACCTCCCGGTCCTGAAGGGAGGTGCCCATGGCGGCGCGACACACAACGGAAGATCCGACGCCTGCGAGGTTCGGAGCGGGAGCGGGCGGTTCGAGAGGTGCTCTCGCGGTGGCGGGAAGGCGGCGGTACGAAGGTCGCCTTCTGCCGGCGCGAGGGCATCGCGTGCGTGACCCTGGCGCGGTGGCTGACGGAGTTCCCCGCGGGCCGGAATCATCCGGCAGGATCACGACCGCGGTTCGTGGAGACGGTGTTGCCCTTGACGCCACCGGCGCCCTTCGAGGTGATTATCACCACGGGCCAGCGCGTGCGCGTGCCCCACGACTTCGACGAGCAGGACCTGCGCGGCTCGTCCGGGCGCTCTCCTCGTGCTGAGCTTCCCGCCGGCGGTCCGGATCTACCTCGCGGCGGGGCCCACCGACATGCGCAAGAGCTTCGACGGCCTGGCCGGGTTGACCCAGCAGGTGCTGGAGCTCGACCCACTCTCGGGCCACGTCTTCGTGTTCTGCAACCGGCGCCGCGACCGGATCAAGATCTTGTACTGGGATCGGACCGGCTTTTGGTGCCTGGCGAAGCGGCTCGAGGAGGGGACCTTCGCGTGGCCGGCGAACGTGTCCGGCGCCAAGGTCGAGACCTCGCCGCGCGAGCTCATGTGTGTGCTCGAGGGCATCGACCTCCGCGACGCGAGGCTTCGACGGCGCATGAACCGACTTCCGGCGTGACCGTCAATCGGAATTGTTTCCTTGGTGATTGACGTCGACCTTGAGAGAATCGGTGCGTGACGCAGGCGATCGATCTTCCCCCGACCTCGAGAGCGCGCACGCGCTGATCCGCCAGATGCACGAGCGCCTGCACGAGATGGAGGGGGAGATCGTCGACCTCAAGCATCGCCTGGACGAGATGGCCCGGCGCATGTTCGGCCGCCGAAGCGAACAGCTCGACCCGGCGCAGCTCGAGCTCGCGTTCGCCGCCCTCAAGGCCGAGGATCCACGACGGCCGCCGAGGAGGTCGAGACCGACGCGGCCGACGAGGTCGAGCGCGAGCGAAAGCCCCGGCGCAAGGCCCACGGGCGCCGGCCTCTGGCGAAGGACCTCCCGCGCGAGGTGCGGCGGATCGAGCCCGAGAACAAACAGTGTTCGGGCTGCGGGAAGCCGATGGTGGAGATCCGTCAGGAGCGAAGCGAGCAGCTCGACTACGTGCCGGCCGTGCTGCGGGTCATCGAGACCGTGCGGCCGATCTACGCCTGCCCGAGGTGCAAGGACCACGTGAGCGTGGCGCCGGCGGCGACCTCGCCGATCGCCCGAGGGAAGGCCACGGCGGCCCTCTTGGCGCACGTGGCGGTCTCCAAGTACGCGGACCACCAGCCCTTGAACCGGCAGGTGGGGATCCTGGCGCGGGTGGGCGCCGACCTCACCAAGCAGACGCTCTCTGGCTGGATCCGACAGACGAGCGAGATCCTGGCCCCGGTCGAGAGGGCGCACTGGGAGTCGATCCTCTCCTCGCACGTGCTCCAGGCCGACGAGACGCCGGTGAAGATGCTCGACCCGCCGAAGAAGGAGTGCTCCCGGGCGTACTTCTGGGCGTACGTCGGCGACCGGGGCGAGGTGGCGTTCGACTTCTCGGCCGGACGAGGGAGCGAGGCGCCGCTCAAGGCGCTCGAGGGCTTCCGCGGGGCGTACCTGCAGTCCGACGGCTACTCGGGCTACCGCCCGGTGGAGCGCGCGAACCGCACCATGAAGCGCGCGGGGTGCATGGCCCACATGCGGCGTGGGTTCTACGACGCCCGGAGCCTGGATCCGGCGCGCTGCCTCCTGGTGCTCGCACTCGTGCGGCAGCTCTACGACGTAGAGGACGACGCCCGGAGCGCGACCCAGAGCCGGGAGGAACTCGTGGCGCTCCGCTACGTGCTCCGGCAGGATCGCAGCGTCGCGATCATGGAGACCCTGCACGCGCACCTCGATCGCTGGAAGACCGAGGTTCTTCCCAAGAGCCCCGTCGGGAAGGCGACCGGCTACGCACTCAACCAGTGGACCGAGCTCGCGCGCTTCCTCGAGGACGGCGCGCTGGAGCTGGACAACAACGCCTCGGAGCGCGCGCTGAGGACCGTGGCCGTGGGCCGGTCGAACTGGACGTTCTGCGGGAGCGAGAGTGGCGGTGCGTGGGCGGCCACGTTCTACGGGTTGCTCGGCACCTGCCGACTGCAGAAGATCGACCCGATGGCGTGGCTGACGGACGTCCTCAGCCGTGTCGCACAGCACCCCGCGGACCGCATGCACGAGCTCACGCCGCGGGGATGGCGGGAGGCCCGCGACCGGGCTGCACCCGACACGGGCTGACGTCCGGCGCGGGCCAACGTGCCGCTACCTGGGTTCACGGGACGGATACCGAACACCAACACGTCGCCCAGCGACGCGACACCACACGCCGTCGTGGGCTCGGTTCGATCCGGGACCACCCTGTTCCGGCTGATGCTCGGACATCACCCGACTGATCGGCTGGGGGCACGAGTTCGAGGCGGCCGTCGATCTGTGCGGGGAGGAGGGCTGGCCCGACCTCGACGCGTATCGAGCCCACCTCGCGACCCATCGACAGTTTCTCGCCGCGGGCCTGACCATCGACCCGCGGCTGTCCTACCCGGACCTCGTACGCGACTTCCTTCGGCAGGCCCACGCGCGGTCGGGACGCCCTCTCGTCGCCTGCGCGATCCACTCCGGGTTCCATCGGTGTCCGGAGATCTGGCCGGACGCCCGCTACATCCACGCTTCTGCGGGATCCCCGAGACGTCGCAGACTCCTGCGTACGGATGGGCTGGGCGGGGAACCCCTACTACGGCGCCCGGTTCTGGGTCGAAGCAGAAGGTCGCTTGGGCGCGCTCTCGGCGCGGACGGACCCGCGCCGTCGCATGGAGGTTCGGATACGAGGATCTCGTCGCTGAGCCCGTGGCGATCCTGCGCGGCGTGTGCCAGTTCCTGGGGATCGAGTACGACCCTCGCATGCTCAAGTATGATGAGGACTCGACCTACGGGAAGCCGGACGGCTCGCTCGCGCTCCGCTGGCGGACGAGCATGCCCGCTCGCGACGCGGCCCGCGTGGATGCGCGCTGCGGGCGCCTGCTGGCGGCAAGAGGCTACGAGGCCAGCCGTTCACCCACCGTCCGCCTCGGGCAGGGCTCGAGCGCCTGGCTCTCCTCGTCCAGTCACCGGACCCGGCGGGCGGCGATGCGGATCCGAAAATACGGCGTCCGCCTGTGGGCCCTCGACCACTTCGCGCGGCTGCTCCGATCGCGGCAACTCGGAAGGCGGGCGCGAGCACGCATGAACCTGGTGGACGCGACCCACCTGAAGTAGACTCGCCCCGGTGGGCGCGAGACCTCGGAATCACCAGGAACGCAGAATGGCGGGCTGCCATGCAGCCCGCCATTCTCTTCGTACTGAGAGTGGCTCGCGCGCCCCGCCGGGAGCGCGGACCCGATCAACTAGGCCGCCATCCGCCGACGGCGCCTCGAGACGAGGCCGATTCCGCCGAGGAGCAGCAGACCCATGAACGCGGCCGGCGGGAGCGGCACCAGGACGGCGTAGTCCTGGTACGTGTTGTTCGTGAGAGCACGGACATCGGCCAGCGGTCCCGACAGGTTGACCCCCGCGAGCAGCGTGTTGGCGGCGACGGACGTTCGCTGCCGATCCCGGTGAACGTCGCACGCCCGGAGTTTACGTTCAGGCTGCCCGCGCTGAAGCTGTTGTCCAGCGAGTACTCGTACACGATCTCCCACACCGCGAGCTGGAAGGCGAGGGCCTGGCTGTTCGGTCCAATTCGCCGGATTGTTGCCCAGGTAGGAGTTCGCGAAGAGACTCTCGAGGGCCTTCTCGCCATTGGCCCCCATCGTGCCGCAGCCCGCCGTTCAGCGACGGGCGCGGCGCTCGGGTCCACGACCGCATAGTCGTGGAGCGACGAGTTCGCGTGCTCGAAGAACTCGATGCAGAAGCCGTGGAAGTTCGTTCCCTCGGCGATCTGCGGCAGGTCGATCACGTCGCTGCCCGCGTAGTCGTCGTCGCTCAGGTAGAAGGTCATCAACCCCCCGCCGCCGCTCAGCGAGGTGTCGTAGGACGAGTCGCCGTTGGTGTCCAACATCATCGTCGTGCTGCCGCCCTTGGCGACGTTCACGAACTTGATCTTGACGTCGCCCGCCCGAGCTTCCCTCGAGAACCCGGCGATCAAGGTGCCGCACAGCATCAGGCCGAACAGGATCCGAACGTTCAAACCACACCCCCGATCCAAATGGAGCGGTCCTCGGGATCCCCACCGTGGGGCGAGGCTGGAGAGCAGTCCCTCCGCATCATGTATGGGCGAGGGCGTGGTTTGCTTTGCGCGGGATCCGGTCCAATCTTCAGGAGCCACGCGGTGACGCAACCCGTTGGGACACTGCTGCTTACGGGCTCGTGTCTCCCTGGGACGGTACCTGCGAATCCGGCCGATGTCGCGAGGACAGGGACCTTCGCCTGCCTCTCCTCGCCACGTTCTCTGCGGCGAGGGGGGGAGTTCGATCGCCGCCCCTTCGACCGGGGACGGCCCCGCACCCTGCTGGCCGTTGGCTCTCCGCCGGGCGGCGCCCCCGGCGCCCCGGGCCGCGCCGGCGCGTCCGGGCCTACTCCCCGAGTTCCCGCTCGAGCTCCGACCAGGCGCGGCGCGAATCGTCCGACAAAGAGCTTCGGGGGTACCGAGCGGCCAGGGCGTCGAGGCGGGTCCGAGCCGCCTCGATCTGGCCGCTCTCCTTCAAGGTCTCCACGATGGCCAACGCCCATCGGGGGTTGTCCGGCTGGATCTCCCGGCACCGCTCGTAGGCGGCCACCGCGTCGGACCAGGCCTGCCGGGCCTTCGACACCTCGGCGAGCGTGTCCTGGAACTCGGGGACACGGGGATGGTCCCGAACCAGCGTCTGCGCCAGCGGGAGCGCCTCGTCGGGCCGGCCCTTCCGCAGCAGGACCATCGCCAAGTTGTTGAGGGCGAGCGGCGGCGGAGGGTCGGCGGCGACGGCCGCCCGGTACGAGGCCTCGGCCTCCTCGGGACGACCCAGCGCCGCGTAGAGAAGACCGAGCCGCTCCGACTGACGTGCGTCCAGGTGGGCGGCGCTCGCCGCCTCCCGGAGGCTCGCCTCGGCCTTCTCCTTCGCACCCGGCTCGGGTTGATCCCGGAGCTGGCTCAGGGCGACCCACGCCGTCGAGACGTCGAGGTCGAGATCGGGATCCCCCCGCCCCCGGAGGGCCTCGTTCCCGAGCCACCGGGCCGCGACGTCCGCGTGCCCCGACGTCGCGGCCACGGCGGCGAGCGAGGCCCAGGCCCTTCGAAGCGCGGCCGACTCGGCCAGATGGGGCCCCAGGAGCGCCTCGGCCTGGGCCGCCTTCCCACTGCGGATCAGGGCCTCCGCGTAGAGACGCAACAGAGGAACGCGCAGCTTCTCCACGGCGTCCGGCACGTACGGCTCGAGCAAGGAGGCGGCTGCGGCGGGCTCGGCCTGGGCGGCGAGGAACCAGTCCGCATCGAAATGCGAGCCCGTCTCGCGCTCTCGCCACTCGCGGGCCGCGTCCGCCGCGGCGCTGCGGAAGAGCCCCGCCTCGGCGCTGCGTCCCTCGGCCTCGGAGCGTTCGGACCTGGCGCGGTACGCGAGGGCCAGCGCCCGGGCGGGCTCCGCCTCGGCCGGAAACTCGTTGCCCGCCGCCTTCAGCACCTGGACCGCCTCCTCGAGGTCTCCGATCCGGCTGAGCGCGGCGCCCACGACCACCTGGAGCGGGAGGAGCATCGGGGCCGAGCGGGCGACCGTGCGCAGCCGGGTGCCCGCGTCGGGAGGAGCCGACTCACGATCGAGCGCGAGCGCGAGCTTCAGTGCCCGCCCCGCCGCGTCGCGCCGATCCGCCTCGGGATCCGAAACGTACGAAACCGCCAGGCGCCGGAGCCAGGCCTGCTCCGCGGCGCCGCGGAGGACTTCCTCGGACGGGACCGGGCTCTCGCCCTCCCGCAAGAACGCGCCGGCCCGTGCGGCGCTCGCGAGGGTCTCGGGAAGCCCGTCGATGCGTCCGGCCAGCACCTCCACGGACAGGAGGTCCAGCCAGTCGGTCGGACGCGCCGCCGGGTCGGCAACGACCGTCTGCAGGTCGGACTCGGCGGCCTCGAGCTCACCGAACCGGCGGTGGTACTCCGCCATGAGCCGGGTGGCCTCCACCGCGTCGGACGCCGAGCTCCGCATGCGCGCGAGGAGCCCCAAGGCCTCTTCCTCGTGCCCCCGTGCGTGCTCGAGGGTCGCGGCGAAGAGCAGGTCCCGGGGCCCGGCCTCGGCGACCAGGCCCTCTCTCATCAGCTCGCTCGCCCGATCGAGCTCGCCCGAGGCCGCATAGAGCCGGGCGAGCTGGCGCTTCTCTGCGGGAGCACGGTCCTTCAGATCGAGTTTTCCTAGGAGAGCAAGCACCTCTCGCTTCTCGCCGAGTCGGACGTAGAGCACTGCCGCCTGCGTGCCCCAGTCGAAGGCGGGGCTTCGCGCGTTCGCGAGCCGGCCCAGCGTCGTGCGCGCGGCTCCGCTCTCGCCCACCTGGAGCTCGAGCCGCGCAATGTTGAGGTCCAGGGCGGCCGGGGCGCCGCCGGCGGGACGCGCGGCCTGGAGCGCCTCCAGCGCGTTCTGCGGCTGCCCGGCGAGCTCGTAGGCGCGAGAGAGGAGCACGCGTGCCCACGTGAGCGACGGGGCGGCCACCAAGACGGACTTGAGCTGCTCCACAGAACGGCTGACGTCGGCGGGCGCCGGAGCTTCGGCGGTCACCGCCCACTTCGCTCGGTAGATCCGCCACCAGAGTCCGGTCTCCCCGGTGGCGTCCTCGAGCCGGCCGATCACGTCCCGTACGAACGGGCGGTCCTGCCACGCCGACGCGGATCGGAGGATCTCCCTCAGCTCCGCGGGCGCCAGGCGATCGTGGGCGGCGATCTCGCGCCACACCCCGATCGCCTCGTCGTGAAGGCCGTTCGCCTCGAGGAACGCGACCTCGGCCAGCGCCCACTCGGTGGCCTTCGGCCGTTCGGCCTCCGCGCGCCGCTGACGGAACACGCGAAGCCCGGCCGCGACACCGCCCACGTCCGCCTCCGCGCGCGCCCGCGCCAGCGCCAGCTCAGGCGTGGACCCGAACGCAGCCTCGTAGGCGGAGAGACAACGTTCCTCCAGGCCGAGCGCGTGGGCGCGACTCACCTGCGCGCACTTGAGAAGCGCGCTCCCCGACGGCGTCTTCATGGCGAGCAGGTCCTCGACCTTTGCCCTTGCCTCCTCGAGGCGGCCGAGGTCCGCCAGCAGCTCCGCCTCCACCGGCCGCGCCACGTCCGGGGAGAGACCCGCCTCAGCGAGTCCGCCGAGCAGCCTCTCGCGGAGTGGACCCTTCGCGCGGTCGTCGCGGGCGGTCCGCGCCAGCGCGAGGAGGGCCTGGACGCCCGGCTCCAGCGACTCGGGGTCGCTCGCGACGTCGGCGAGTCGCAGGGCCTCGTCGAGCTGCCCCAGTTGCAGGAATACCGCGGTCGCCTTGGCGGCCGGCTCGGCCCACGTGGGAGACAGGCGAAGCGCCTCTCCGAGCTCGCGCGCGGCGAGCTCGAGCTCGGCCGCGTCCCGGTACGCCAGCCCAAGATCCAGATGCGCCACCGGGTTCGCGTCGTCCTCCCGGATCGCCGCGAGGCAAACGTCGATCCTCGCCCGCACGCCGACGTCCCCGGAGAGCGCCACGCCGCGGAGGAGTCGCACCCACCCCCGCGCCGCGGCGTCCTCGGTTCGGACCTCGAGGGTCTTCAGGACCGCGCGCGCCTCGTCGGGTCGCTGAAGACGAGCCAGCGCGAGGGCCTCGTACCCGAGGACCGGAGTGGGCAGGCTGCCCGACCCCGCCGCCAGTGCGGAGACGCGCTCGGGGATGGCCTCGATCTCCCCCGCCTCCCAGAGCCGGCGAACGAGCAGGCTCTGGAGGCCGGGCTCGAGACGGGAAGGATCGAGTCCCTTGAGGACCTCGAGGCCTTCGTTGGGCAGCCCGGCCGCCTCCAAGTCCCGGAGTAGGAGCCGTGCGAACTTCTCGTCGGCCTTCCCCGCCGTCAGGAGCGGGAGGAGGAGGGCGCGTCCGTCGGCGACGTCTCCCGCGAGCAGACGCGCGTGCGCACGCAAGAGGGAGAACCGAGGGTCGGCGCCGCCCAAGGCCTTCATGACCTGTTCCACCCGCGCGGAGAGATCGGCGCGCGACCGGCCCAGACGGGCCATCAGGTCGAGATAGAGGATCTGGTCCTCGAGGAGCGGCGTGTCGGGATGCACGTACGCGAGAGCCGTGAGGGCCTCGTCGTAGCGCTTCATGCCGGCAAGAGCCTGCGCCTGCGCCAGGAGCGCTCGGGTGTTCCCGGGGTCCCGCGCCAGGAACCAGGCGGCCTGGTCGTAGGCCTCGGTCCGAAGCCCGGTGCGCAGGTAGAGGTCGAGGAGCAGCCACCTCGCCTCGTCGTTCTCCGGGTCCAGCGCGACGCAGCGGCGAAGCGAGGGCAGGGCGGCCTGCAGGTGCTTCGGCTCGAACGGTCCGAGCGCGAGGACGGACTCGGCGTAGCGGAGCAGCGCGAGCGCGTCTACCGGAAGCCCCGGGCGCTTCAGGAACATCCGAAGGCTAGCGGCGGCGCGCTGGTAGTCGCCCCGGGTGTAGGCCTCGATGCCCTCGATTCGCGCAGCGATCGCCTCGGCGTCGCGTTGGCGCTCCCGCCGCACGTACCAGACGGAGGCCCCGCCGATCAGAAGGCAGACCCCGGTCACGAGGGCGACGATGCGTCGGCGGCTCTTCGCACGAACGCTCATCCGTCAGACTCCCCGCCGGAAGACGACGCCGAGCGTCTTCCACAGGATCCAGAGGTCGAGTCTCCAGCTCATCCGCTCCACGTACTCCAAGTCGTACCGGATCCACTCCTGGAAGTCGAGGCCCTCGGCCCGCGTACGTCGGATCTGCCAGAGGCCCGTGACCCCAGGGCGCACACTGAGTCGCGCCTCGCGCCACGCGGGGCAGAACTGGTTCTCGCTGCGGGGGCTCGGGCGGGGCCCGACGATCGACATGTCCCCGGCGAGCACGTTCAGGAACTGCGGAATCTCGTCGAGCTGGGTGGCCCTCAGGATCCGCCCCACGCGGGTGGAACGAGGGTCGTTTCGCACGAAGAACTGCGGCCCGTCCGAGACGTTTTGCGCCGCGATCTCCGCCTTGATCTTCTCGGCGTCCTTGCGCATCGACCGGAACTTGAGGCACGGGAACTCCCGGCCGCCCAAGGTCTCTCGCCGATGCGCGAAGAACACCGGCCACCCGTCCTCGATCAGGATGGCCAGGGCGATCACCGGGTACGAGGGGGAGGGTCAGCAGGAGGACCAGGAGGGAGAACGCGACATCGAAGACTCGTTTCCCGGCGCGGGGTATGCGAGGGGGGCGCCGGGGAGCGGCGACGAGGGCGCTCGTGATGGGCACGGGCTCGAGGTCCTGCCACGGGACGCCCTCCCGGGCGGGCACCGCGTCGGGCGCGTCCCACAGGATCGCGGGTCCCACGACCAGATCCTCGGCACCGAGGCGCCGGCCGGCGCCGACCCACGCACGGCCCAGCACCGTGGCGCCGCGGGCGACCTCGGCGTCACGATCGACCCAGACGTCCGCCGCGCCCTTCGCCACCCGGCGCACGGTGGAGTCGGGTCGCGACCACTTCTCCATCAGGTACTCGAGGTGGAGCATCACCTCGCGATCCCGCCGCGCGTCGAACACACGACCCGGCAGGCGGCGGACCTGTCGGCGGTCGGCCCGGATGGCGCGACGGAGTCGCCGCCAGCCGTCCGCGGCTCCGGAGGAGGCCTGCCACAGCCGCGCGACCTCGTGCAGGGGGGTCAGGCCGACGCGGGCGAGGCGCGAGTCCGCGCCCTCGTATCGCCGCTCGAAGGCCAGGAAGCGACCGTCCGCGTCGCTGCGGACCACCTCTTCGTACTCCCGCCCCCCCTCGTCGCGGACCCGTACGGCGACGAGGTCGGGCTTCATCCAGCTCAGCATCTCGACGAGGTCGCGAAGCGGGAAGACGGCCAACGTGTTCGAATCGACGAGGAGGTAGAGCTCCGCAGACGTCACGATCTCGGACGGTTCTCCGGGCCGCACGACCTGCACCCCGCGCGAGGCCCAGAACCGGTCGTGGAGCTGCGCGGGGGTGAGCCCCCAGAGCGTGGGGACGACTCCGGCAGACGCGATGCTCGGCGGCGCGGAGGCGCCCGTCATGCCTCGCCTCCGCCGCTCCGGAGGGAGGTGCGGCTCGTCCGGATCACCTCCCGGAGCCCTGCGCGGTTGAACACGACGCCCGCCATGCGGGCGCCGACCTCGGCGAGGTGGGAGACGGCGCGGAGGTACTCGGGCCGGGGATCGCCGAGGGAGACCACCATCACCACACGTCCCACCTCGGCGGCGACCATCGACGTCTCCAGACTCCCCGGCACGGGCCCCGTGTCGATCAGGACGGTCTCGAACTCCGCCTCGACCGCGTGAACGAGGCCCGCAAGAGTCGTCGCGGAGACGGCGCCTCCGGTGACCAGGCCCCGCAGCGGCACGAACGACAGGTTCTCGACTCCCGTTCGGTAGAGGAGCGGGCCGAGGCCGGTTCCGTTGACCGCGGCGCGCTCGGGCGAAATCTCGAGAACCCGCGGCGGTACGAGGTCCTCGGGGAAGGCGTCGGCTCCGTCTCCGCCGGCCGAAGCCGCCTCCCGGAGGATCGCCTCGAGATCCTCGCGGCCGGCACCATGGAGCGCCAGGTCCGTCATCGAGAAGATGTCTCCGAGAATGCCCGACTCGTACGCGCCCCGCACGCCGAACGCGGTGAGGGCGCGCCCGAGCAGAGACTCCATCTCCTCCGGGGTGGGCAGGGGCTCGCGCATGCGTCCGGCAACGAACGGGCCGAGCAGTCGCCGAGCCGGGATCTCGAAGCCCGGGGGCGCGGGCTCCGGAGTCGAGGGTTCGGGGAGCGCGTCCGCCCTTCGACGGATCCGGCCCAGGAGGAGCTGTCCGATGAGCCGCGTGAGGCCGCGCCCCTCGAGGTCCGCGTCCACGAGGAGGGTCCGCGTACCCGAGGCGGCGAACGACAGGCCAAGGGCCGCCGCGAGCGTCGTCTTTCCACTGCCGGGCCCGGGACTCGTGATGCAGAAGGAGGAAGGCCCGCGCCCCCCCGCCTGCGTGATCTGGAGGAGGGTACGGATGTGGTGGACGCAGTGGATCGCCACCTCCTCCCCGCGCGGATCGGAGACCTCTGCGGGGAGCGTGGGAAGAAGGCCCAGCAGACGAACACCGAAGGGCGCCTGGTCCACGTCCTCGACGCTCCGGACCCTGCGGTCCAGGAAGCCGAGGAAGATCACCAGCAGGAAGCAGAGTCCGCCGCCTCCCACCGCGCCCGCGACGGCCCGCGAGATGCGGCTGTCCTTGTAGGGCGTCGTCGGCGGCGGGCCGGGCTCGGGGATCGTGATCCGGCCCTCGCCGATGGGCTTCAGATCCACGTTCTCGCGTAGGTATTTGAGGTCGTCGAGCTTGCGCTGATCGTCGTCGATGTCCTTCTGGTGCCGCGCGACCTCCGCCAGGAGGTCCCCCAGCTCTTGGCGATGTGCCCCCAGCGCATCCCTTTCTGTTTTCAGCCGTTCTTCGAGGGCGACGAGTTGCTCCCGCGTGACACCCCCTTGGGCACCCGCGAGCCGCTTGGCGTTCCAGGCGTCGGCCATGCGCTGGATGTGGGTCTTCAGCACCCCGATGTCGGACCGGGTCTTCACGAGCCCCGGGTCCTGGTCGCCCACCTTGCCCACCAGCCGGGCTTCGTCGGCCTTCAAGCGGTCGAGGTCGAGGAGGTCGCGGGCCATCTCCGCGCTGTCCACCGCGATCTCTTCGGGCGAAAGGGGACCGCGCGAAGCTCCTGCCCCGGCGGCGTCGTCGTAGCGCCGGATCTGGTCCTCGACCTTCTGGAACTCCTCCTGAGCGCTCAGGAGGGTTCGCAGCGCCTCCGCGTGAAACGTCTTGAGCCCGTCCACGCCGCCGTAGGCGGCAGTCTTCTCGTTGATCAGCCCATTGAGGCGAGCCAGATCCTTGCGCAGGTCCTCGGACTCGTCCCTCAGCTTATCTCTCATCCCGCGTGCCACCCCGAGCTCACTCCGAGAGTCTCCGGTACGCGTCGATCAGGGCCGCCGCGCCCGCCACGGCGACCTGCGGATCCGGGTCGAGGAACTGGACCTCGATGTACTGCGTCCCGCGCTTGTGAGCGATCACGCGGTGCTCTTCGAACTCTTGGAGCGCCTCGCCGTCGCTTCCGCCGCGTCCCTTCTTCTGCCACGTGTCCGACGCGACGGCGAACTGCGTCGCCCGGGCCGACTCGAGCAAGGCCACGTGCCACTGGATGAAGCCGTCGAAGTCGGGAAGCACCGACCGGCCCTCCGGGTCCCGGAGGGAGGGCATGCTCGGGGCGATGTGGATGAGCGCGACCTGCTGGTAGAGGGGCTCCGTGGATCGGAAGCCGAGGTACGCGCCTCCTGCCATTCCCGCCACGACGAGCAGCACGGCAAGCGGGTAGTGGCCCTTGAGCAGGCGGTGCAGTCTTCGCCAGGCGGACTCGGTGGCGGGCGTGGTGGCCGGCGCCGCCTCGTCCGGGTCTCCGAGGTGGCGTCCGAGAGCCACGACACGGGGCGGTTGGCGCGTCATTGAATTCCCCCGTGCCGGATCGCCTCGATGAGGGGTAGGGCCGGCGTCAGCAGACGGCGGACGAGCTCGCTCCTACGCTCGGCCGAGAGGGACGGCGGGACCTCGACCTGGATCTGCGCCGCGCCGTAGATCCGCTGTCGCGGATCCGCAGCGGCCCGGGCCACGCCGTCTCGACCGCTCTCCAGCGTCCCGTCGGGACGCACGAAGAAGTTGTACACGATCTTCTCGTCGAACCGCTGCAGCGTCTCGGACGTGAAGTCGTAGATCGCGACGGGGATTCGCGTGCCCGCCACGTCGAGGACTTGGCTCTCGGTGCCGCGGAGGGTCCAACCGTGCGCGGGATAGCAGATCGGTGGATAGTGCCCGCCCATGTCGCGGGCGCTCCGGCACTGGACGACGATCAGCGCGGCTTCCTCGCCCGTGGAAGCGTTCCGGAAGCGGCGCGCCCGAAGGACGTTCGGCTTCAGGAGCTTCTCGGCCGAGGCGGGAACGGGCTCATCGCTCCCGATCCAGTCCCCGATGCGATACGGAAGCTGGTCCGCCACCTCCCGAACCCGGGCGTGGTACGCCGCCGCGTCCCCGACGGGCAGGTGGTAGGTGCGCCACTCGAGCCAGATGCCGCCCAGGAGAGCGAGGCTCACCAGCGGCGCCGCCGACCAGGTCGTGTGCGGGAGGATTCTCATTGGGAGCTATCGCCCGTAGGCGAGGGTGTAACGGTAGACGGGCAGGAGGGCCCAGCGCAGCGATCGGACGATCCCGAGCAGCAGCAGGAAGGCCACGGGCAGCATGACCCATCCCCCGATGTCGTGGACGCGCTCCCCCGCGGCGTCCGACACGTAGGCGTAGGCGAGAATCGTGGGGATCAACCGGGCCACGTTGCAGAGGATCGCGGAGAGCGGACTCAGGAAGAGGATCAGCCAACGCACGGGTTCCCGAAGGGGGAGCCCGTAGGCGAAGGCGAAGGACACGAGGAAGAGCGCCGAGACCATGCGAAGTCCGTTGCACGCGTCCGCGATCCGGATCTCGTGCCCGTTGACCGCGAGCGCGTTCCCGGCCCGCGCCGCTTCCACCCCGAACGTGTCCAGGATGCGCTGCGTCACGTCGGCGGTCGCCGTCTGGAGCGGCAGCGCGACCTGCTGCCGCAACATGCCCGGCACGGGCACCAAGAACACGAGTACCACGAAGGCGGGGAGGAGCCGGGCGACCAGCCGGGCGCCCGTGAAGGAGACCACGCACCCGACGAAGACGAGCACGGCACCGGCGTGCCAGAGAGCCTGGATGAGCCGAAGGTCCCCGATCGAGGTCGCGGCCCAACCGAGTGCGATGAGTGCGGGTCCGACGTACCGGAAGTCGCGGGGGCAGCGGCGCAATCTCGCCCGGCGGACCCATACGAGCCACGCCGCGACGACGGGGACGAGCAGGACGTGGCTCTGCTCCTCGTCCCGCGTGGCGATCAGGAAGATGTCCTGCCAGGCTGGATAGGTGGCCATGGCGCCAAGCAGGACCAACGCGGAGATACCCAGGACGTCCCAGCGGCGCCAACGCGTGGTCGAGTTCGGTCCTCGGGGATCGATCACTGAGGACTCTCCCCGTCGCGACTGCCCGCCGCCGGCCCTGGGTCCGCCGGAGGCGCCACGAGCTGGCCCACGACGAGGGACCCTCTCCGGACCCGGCCACCAGGCGCGACGACGGTCCTTACCACGGTGCATCCCGCCTCGACCGCCCCCCCCTCGCAAGACCACCGAGTCATGGAGTCTCGCGTCGCGAGCCACCTCGGCTCCGTCCTCCACGATCGCGAAGGCCGGCCTCCAGCGCTCTTCGAGCGGGCGCACGAGGCGCACCCCCCGCAGGCTCCCCGACTCCTGCCACGAACGAACCACGTCGAGGTAGCTGCGCACACTGCGGATCGGGCGGCACGCCCCTGTCCGTGCCCGCAGCACGTGCACGCCAGAGGCACGCTCGATCTGCGGGAGCGCCTGCTCCTTGAGGTCGTGGAAGCCGACCGGAGGAACAAGCGCAAGAGCGCGACACCGAATGAGCATCAGCCCTGTCGGCACGCCGTCCTCCCCGACCAGCAGGGTCACACCGTCCTGCTCGTTGGCGTTATCGAGCAGCGTCTCGAGCTGACCCGCCTCCGGGCACTGCGACGCGCTGCCCACCACGATGAACTCGTCCTCGCACAGCGGCTCACAGAGGTCTCGGAGCACGCCACCGGTGCCTCGGTACTCGCTCGCGTCAGGCCGTGTCTCGAGGCGCAGCGCGCCTGCTCCGACTTGTCGCGGCTCTGGGCTTCCCAGTCCCACCAGAGCTTCGACGGAAACGCGCGCGGACCCTGCCCGGACCTCGCGGCCAGTCGCATCGAAAATCCGCTGAAGCCAAACGTCCCCGACGCGATGCGTGCCACTCAGCGGGAGATCCAGGATGGACCGCTCCAGGGCCCCGACGAAGTCGGACGCGCGCACGCCACCCGCGAGAAGCAGTACGCGGGCAGACCCTCGCCCCACTCGACGGAAGGCGCCCCTCAGCCTCACGGGCATCAGCCTGTCCCAAGTCCACCGCCTGGCACCTAACCGTCACCGATTCACGTCACCGGTCACTTCGCGCTCTAGGTCCCGCACCAGAGATCATGCGGTCTCTACAGCCGGTATCCTCTCCATCGAGCTTCATCGCGTGCGCCCGAAAATCTCGCTCCGCAACCTCTCGATGAGTTCCGGCGTAACCCCTGGCACGCACCGCTTCCCAAAGCCGGTCTCCCCGAGGCGGTCCAGCTCCTCCGACAGGGCGGCTTCATCGCTCGCCGCGACGAGGTATCCCGCGTCCGCGAAGTACCGAGCCGTCGCCACCTGGTGGTCGTTTCTCGTCTCCCTCAGCATGGCACGGCGCGGCATGACGAGAAGGGGCTTCCCGAGCTCCAGCGCCGTGATGATCGTCCCCGTACCTGCGTGCGAGACGACGACCGTCGAGTCCTACATGACCTGCCGAAAGGCCACCGGATCGAGACACCGGACCCAGCGGCACGCGGCCGGCACGTACTCTCCGCGCCCGACCTGCGCTAGGAGGTCCGTGCGGCCCCTCCGCCGGGCCCACTCGTCCACGGCGCGGACCAGCCGATCGAAAGGCTCCTGGTGCCCAGTCGTGACGAAGATCACATTACTCGCCCGGCGAACTCGGGCCCCCCCGCGCCACTAAGGTGCTCCCACTGGGTCAGCCACACGTGACGTGCCGCCCCGCAAGCCGACCTGACAGGGAGAGTTCGTCCACGTTGGCGATGCTGTCCACCCAGATCGTCTTCGCTCCCAGCAGCCGCCCTAGTCGGATCGCGACGTACCCGGGCGCCGCGCCCGTCGTGATGATCACCTCGGGCCGGACCCGGGCCAACACCAGAAACGTCCGCAACACCAACCCGAAGAGAGCACCCGGCTCCACCTTGTGGCGTCTGGCGACCACGAAGAACGGCGCACCCGTGACGTCAGATCGATACTCGCGCTGCACCGTAGCGTACGATACCCGGCCACCTTCGAACGCGGGCCGCAGGCGAAGCAGCTCGATCCAGTGCCCACCCCCGCTGGAAACCGCGAGGATTCTAGGTCCCTTCCTCATGCGAAATGCCCTCTCCCTCTCTGCTAACGCGAGGTGCGACAGAACCCCTCTAGAGGTTAGGATCCGAGCCCAAAGTGAACTCCGATGCCGACGGCCCACTCCTCCGCGGAGGCCCTGCGGGGAGGCACCCCACGGCAGCCGGCCCTGCGGAGCGCGGGCTCGTCGTTGTACCTCAACCACTAGTGCGCGCCCTCCGCCATCCGTCGGAAGCTAGGCGACAGACGCATCAACTCATCGTACGTTCCGGACCTTACGATGCGCCCTGACTCGAATTCCAGAATCTGGTCGCACCGCCTAACGGTTGTAAGTCTATGCGCAATTAGTATGATCGTCTTTCGATCGGATAGTCCCTCGATTCCGCCATCACCGCCGCCTCGGTGTCTCCGTCTAGCGCGCTTGTTGCCTCATCCAGAACAAGAATCGGCGAATCCCGATATAGCGCCCGAGCAATACCGATCCTCTGTCTCTGCCCTCCACTCAACTGCACGCCATTCTCACCCACCGTTTCCTCGTATCCCTCCGGTAGCCGCTCGATAAACGAAGCCGCCTGAGCCAAGGCGGCAGCCTCCCGCACACGGAGGTAATCGATCTCATCCCGAGGTACTCCAAGAGCAATGTTCTCTGCGATGGAGGCGTCCAGCAGGTATATTTGCTGCGGCACATACGAAAGGTGGCGCCGCCAAGAACGAACGCTGCCCTCCGTGAGCACCACTCCACCAACAAACACCTCACCACTCTGAGGACTGAGTAGACCGAGAATCACATCTGCCGTGGTTGTCTTACCAGATCCAGTAGCCCCAACGAACCCGACCGTAGACGGCACAGAAATCTCTAGTGACACGCCATCGAGCGCTGGCTCTCGTTCAGATTCATACCAGAATTTTACATCTGTGAGTCGAATGCCACCGCCCGATGCTATGTCAGCGGAAGCCGCCCCTAGGACCGACGGGTCCTGCTCGATCTGCATTGCCAGTTGCAGGTCACCTTCCATGTCCTCGAAGACAGGTGAGTCGCTGCGCACCAGCGCCATCGACAAGAACAGGTTCTGCACCGCAGGGAGAAGACGGTACCCCGCGAGAGCGAAGAACGATAGTTTCGGAAGAAGGTCACCGCGCGAACCACGCGACACAAGAAGAAGACTAGCAAGCACAATCCCACAGAATCCCAGAACTTCCAGAATGTTGCGCGGAACGTTACCCGCCAGCTGCTGCATTACTCCGCCGTGCTCTCTACGTTTGCTGGCCAGAGAGTACTCATCCAAGAACACTTCCTGCCTTTCATTTACGATCAACTCCTTAATGGCGCCAAAACCTTCCCGAATCGTAGCAACGCGGCACCGATTCATCTGCGTCACCATCCACCCCCACCGGCGCATCTTGGATCTCAAGGCAAATGTAATGCCAACGTAGGCGCCGCCGAAGACTGCAACCGTAACGGTGGCGACCCCGGCGTCCACGGCCACTAGTGCAGCCGTCAAAACGAATATCTGAACAACGGATGTCCCAACCTGAATCATCGGAAATAGGACACCACGCGTTACACGATCCACCTCGCTGTGGACCCGACTCAGGAGCAGGCTCACGCCAGTACGCGTGTGAAACAAGTAATCCCGATGCAGATAGTATCTAAAAAGTGCGATTGAGAGTGCGTTCCCGACGCGGTAGGCTAGCTTGACACCAAGATAGAGGCCTAGCACAGAAATGGCATTGGCTGCTACGATTACTAGCACCATACCGGCGCCCAAGAGCATAAGGAACTTGGCGTCGCCCGGAGATCCGGCGAGCGTGTAGAGCCAGCGGAGAACACTGCTCGTCTTGATTCTTGACGGATCTCCGACCACGGCGAGGAAGGGCACCACAGCTGCAATGCCGACGACCTGGGTTGCCGCGACGAGAATCGACACACCCTGAACAACCCACAACTGCCGGCGCATGCCCCGAGTAAGGCACCCGTACATTCGCAGAAATACGTCAAACATTTGTCTCCTCGATTCAAGCCTGGGGGGGGGGGGGGGAGCTGCCTGCGGTTGACTTACACCAAGACGTTCATGCCGATGCAGTCGCCAGCACACCACACAGGCATAGCTTTATGCACGCCGGCGGGACGGCAAATGGCTCAGATTCATACAGGGACCGCCACCAAAACTCAAGAGCCGCGCCGCATTTGGTGGGCCCCCACTGCCTCACGGGGCAGACAACATCCCTCCTAGACACGCAAGAACAGAGTGTCGGGGAGCCAGGACCGACCGGCACTTCAGGCTACTGACCATCAACGCTCTCTCGAGCCGCGTGGGCCAGCTTCTCCTGCACCCCAAGCGCCGCCACGTACTGAGCAACTTCGGGCCGTATGACCCCGTAAACGGACATCTCAACGCACGCAATCTGCTTTGACATCCACGCCCAGTGGGCGGGCGAGAGCTGCCCGACCGGCAATGCCTTTCCAACGAACTCAATGCCGTCAGGCAGGGCCACGGACAGCGAGCTCGCGACGCTTCGCATCCAATCCTCGCAGCCCCCCAGGTAGTAGTAGTATGGCAGCATCAATAGATTGTGCCTTCTATTCATCGACCCTCTTCCGGCCACCAGATCGGTGTACTGGCAAATCATCTGCGATGGATGAATCAATTGCTGTTCCTTGATGTTGTCAACATTTGTTCTCTGCGTTAGGTATTGCACATGCAAAAAGGTATCAAAATCTACGTACTTCCCATTAATTAATGCCACTTGATTGAAGCAATCCAGTGGTGCGAATGTATTTCGCAGGTATTCCGCATCGATTACAAGTTCGAAGGTGGTGGCGAGCTTCATCGACGAGTCGATGCCATGGCCAACGTAGTGGCGGATCCCGTGGAAGCGTGCTCCTGACTCAGCCGCGCGCGTGTAAAGTGTTTCGAAGAGTTCCGGGTCCAGCGGGAGCGCATCGAGGTCATGTAGCAAAACGTGCCTGGTCCTGGCGCACCCTACTCCGATGCACCAGGACAGCCATGCATACACCCAGCCCCAATCAAGCGAGCGCGCCACTCTTTCTTGCCAACCCTTGTAGCACATGACTCTTACCACAGCCGGTTTCTTCCACAGTGCTACGGCCCGCAGTATGTTCTCTGGAACGTCTGGTTCTCGGCAGTCCAAGACAAGAACGAGCTCCCGCATGCGGGATGTATTCATCCTTGCAATCATGTTTAGGTTCGCCACAGCCAACGGGGACATGCGCGCCATACATCCAATGACCACGGTGTAGCCGCTTGCCGGAGTCGGAACTGGGTGCCACTTCGCAACCGTCCGTAGAGCCAGCCTCATTGGAAGGCGGTACATCCTCTTCCTCGCAGTCCTTATCAGGTCCCTCAACACGGCAAAGACTCCTACCTACGACGCCGCTGCGCTCATCCGTACAAAATGACAGGCGGAGGACCCACGTGAACCCGCTGGCGATCAAGTGGGTCGCTTCGCAGATCACTTATGGATTCTGTTGAGACCGCAACCTAGCGCGAGCCGACCGAATCATCCTGGTCAGGCCCAACCCCACCCTCGGCGTGCCCCCGCGCAAGAGTACTCGAGGAGGCAGCCTACACTCCGGTTCGAAATAGCCCTCGAAGGTCGCGCCAGATCATCGCCATGCGGAGCATGGTAAGGAACGTGGCCGCCAGTTTCTCGAAGCGTGTTCCGATGTGCCGGCACTCCTCGAGCCAGCCGACGCAAAGCTCCACGACGCTCCTGCTCCTATAGGCATCGGTGTCGAGAGGCTTGCGGCCAAGCTACTGATTGGAGCGGCGCGGCATCACGTCCTCGATCCGGTGGGCCCGCAGCCACTCTCGGATACGCTCGTACCTGTGGCCGTTGTCTCCAGCGAGCCGCTAGGGGCGGCGCCGAAAACCGCCGTGGGAACGGGGATCCATACCGCGTCCAGCGTGGTGGAGTCCGCGCCGAGGTAGCGGCCGCCCAACACCCATCTCTCCCGCGCCAACGAGAGCGTCAGCCAGAAGACCCGATCCAACACCTCCGCTGCAGGCCGCTGCCGGGTCAGCGTCAGCGTGCAGTGGTCCCGAGTCCGATCCCCGACTCCCACGCCCAGGAACTCCCGGAGCGTCAAACTGTCCTGGCAGCGCCACACGATGGCCCGCTGGCTGTCCAGGCCCTCGAAGTAGCCCCAGGCGACCATGCCGAAGTACACGCCGGGCGGGATCCGCGGGCGGCCGAGCGTCGCGTAGTGCCGCCCCTACTTGAGCTGCGGACACAGGACCGACCCGTTTTCAAAGCGCCGGCACACCGAAAGACAGCCCGCCTCTCCGAATTGCTCAAGGCACGCGTGCCCCGCCAGCACCCGAACCACTAGGCCGAGCCTTCAGTCGTATTGCAACCCGTAGGTGGCCAACACGGCCCCGATCCGCCCGACCTCCTCGGGGGTGAGAACGGCAGCAGTATTTCGCCCTTGAGCCGGTCCAGCCCCCCAGGCCTCACCGGCTGTGCGAGACCTAATCTTCGCAAGTCTGAACGCCCGCCCAGAAACTCTAGGCTGCAATCGAAGGAACCTCAACACGCTCAACCATTCGCGAGGCTCCCGTGCTAGACTTTCGTATTTTACAAACATTACGTTCGGCAGGCCAGCCAACTGCCGCGCTGGCACGACGGTTTCAATGCACCACTTGTGGGCGAGGCGATCCACGGCGTCCTTAGCAGCAGTAATCGCACTTACCTGCTCCCGCAGATGGTCAGTCACAAGTGCTGGTTGCCCGAGCACTTCAGCCGGCTGCCAGTCGAATACCCACCCTCGCTCACGTCTTTCTAACGTTGAACGCACGACTTCGAATGGGCTTCTGACGATAAACAGGATGCGAACCGAGGGCCAACGTCTGGCTATGAAGCCGAGCAGCAGGTTCGCGCGGACCGCTTTGACCACGCGCGCACTGTGCAGTCCCGCCGTGGACTCCAGATCAACCCACGGGTATCTAACGCGGCCCTGAAGGATTGCCTTGATGCTTGGCTCATGGCATGAGCCTCTTTCCATGGGGCGCAGGTACAGCTGGTGATTTCGATCCAACGCCCCAGCACGCTCCGCTGCGTCCCAATCCGCGCTCGTGAGAATCAGTTGTCGATTCAGTCCAAGCACAAAGGGCTCGAAGATCCGCCTGGCTCCCAGCAAGCCCGCGACGCAATTTCCCAGCCACGTGGTTCCACTCCGCGGGCTTCCTGCGACCAATACGGTATTACGCTCTCGGTAGTTGGTCTGCAGCCAGAGGGCGCTGCTGCGATCCCTCAGCGCCTTGCGCACCGCCCAACTGGCGCTCCGGTGCTCTGATCTCATCAGCCCCATGACACCCGCCCCGGGCGCATCCGTCCCGTGAACCCAGGTAGTGGCACGTTGGCCCGCGCCGTCTGTCAGCACTCCGCCCGTCGATCCTCGCGGCAGGGCCGCTCGGGCGAGGAGAAGCTCGAGATCCTCCTGAGGGCCGCCAGCCTTTCGAAGGAGGCACTGGGCGCCTTTCTGCGCCGTGAAGGCCTGCACGAGACGCAGCTCGAGGAGTGGCGCGCCAAGGCCCTGAAGGGCGCCACCGGCGCTCTCCAGGGCCTGCACCGCAAGCGGAGCGAGCAGTCACCCGAAGCCCGCAAGGTCCGG
Source organism: uncultured Planctomycetota bacterium (assembly GCA_963752285.1). Taxonomy (GTDB): domain Bacteria; phylum Planctomycetota; class PLA2; order PLA2; family JAEUHO01; genus CAVVXN01. The sequence continues at coordinate 29,612 of CAVVXN010000002.1, read as the reverse complement.
GAGCTCGAGCGAGAGCTTCAGCGCAAGGACAAGGCGCTGGCCGAGGTCACGGCGCTGCTCGCGCTCAAAAAAAACTCGAGGAGATCTAAGGGGACGAGGACGACGACACGTCCGCGAGGAGCGGGAGATGATCCTCGGCCTCGTGGAGGAGGCCGTCGAGGCCGGCGCACGCCTGTCCCGGGCCTGTGCGATCGTCGGCGTCGACGCGCGCACCTTGCAGCGGTGGCGCGAGAAGGACATCGGCCAGGACGGCCGCGCTGGACCGAAGCACTCGCCGCGGAACAAGTTCACCGCAACCGAGCGCAAGCGTGTCCTCTCCGTGGTCAACGCCCCCGAGAATCGCGACCTCAGCCCCAAGCAGATCGTGCCGCGGTTGGCCAACGAGGGCCAGTACATCGGCTCCGAGTCGAGCGTCTACCGGATCCCCCGCGAGGAGGGCCAGGTGAAGCACCGTGAGCCGTCCCGGCCCCCGACCAAGCGGCACCAGCCGACCGAGCACTTCGCGACCGGACCGAACCAGGTCTGGACCTGGGACATCACGTACCTGCGCTCCCCGATTCGGGGCGTGTTCTTCTACCCCTACGTGATCGTCGACGTCTGGAGCCGCAAGATCGCGGGCTGGACGATCGAAGCCGAGAAGTCCGCGGAGCACGCCGAAGCCATGAGCGCCGCCGCCTGCGCCCGGGAGAACGTGCGCACGGAGCGGCTCGTGATCCACTCCGACAACGGGGCCGCCATGAAGGCCCTCACCCTCCTCGCCTTCTTCCATGTCCTGGGGATCCTGCCCTCCTACAGCCGCCCGGCGGTGAGCAACGACAATCCGTACTCCGGGCCGCTGTTCCGAACCATCAAGTACCGGCCCCAGTACCCCCGCCGCCCCTTCGCCTCGATCGAGCAGGCGAGGCAGTGGATGGCCTGGTTCGCGAAGTGGTACAACGGCGAGCACCTCCACAGCGCCATCCGGTTCGTGACGCCGAACCAGCGTCACGCCGGAGAGGACGTGGCGATCCTGGCACGCCGCAAGATCGTCTACGAAGCGGCCAAACGCCGGCGCCCGGACCGATGGACCGGCCGAACCCGGAACTGGGACCGCGTCGAGACCGTCGTGCTCAACCCCAACAGGACCATCAGCCAGTTGCCCGCTGAGATGGCCTAGACCCGTGGCTCAAGGCTACAACTACCTTGACACCCGCCGGTTTCGTTCTTCAGAGTTGGCTTGTGCCGGCGCCTTGCATCGCAACGGGCGCGCGCGTCCGCTTGACGCCCGCCATGCGCGCCATTTTGTTGAATCGTGCTGTCGCTGCCCTCTTCCCGGTGATTAGGGCGGCCATTTCGAATCGGCGGATGTACTCCCTGGCCGCCTGACTTCGCAGCTGCCGCCCACCGCGCAGCGCCTCAGCCATATACCCCAACAAAATCCCAATGCCACCAAGTACGTACGGATGCTCCAGGAGCCGGTATACTGCCACCGCGCCAACGTAGTATGGCGATGAACCCATGTAGTACTTTCCACGGCCCCATCTCTTTCGACCGGCCCATAGACCAGAGCCGCTTTCGCCCATCCACCTTCGCTGTATTAATTGAAGGGACGGTTCGTCCAAGGATGCGCCTATCCATCCATTGAGTCTACACATGTGCCCGTCGATGCCGTCCCAACCTACTTCAGATACAAAGCCTCCGATGTCCCGATAGCACTGAACGCGATAGAACTTCGCCGCTCCCACTGCGTTCTCGTCCCCCATCCGCTCGCGCACCAGCCGCCCAGAGTCGGACCTCGTATAGACCTTTCCCGAGAGGTTTCCAAGATTAGGGTCCGCCTCCATTCTTGTCACCAGGTCGCGGAAGTAGTTGCGTGGAAGCTCGATGTCGGCGTCTAGCTTGCAAACGTAGTCAAAAGCGCGGATGTCCACGGCACCGATTCCATGGTTGAATGCGGCCACGACCCCAGCACCTACGTCGCGACTTCCCCGGTCTGGCCTCGACAGTACGGTGATGAACTGGTACTGCTGCGCAGCGGCCCGCAGAATCTCCTCTGATCCGTCCGACGAACCGTCATTTACGATGATCCACTGCGCCGGAAGCAGCGCCTGGCGGACCATGCACCGTATGACCTCAGGAAGGTGGTCCGACTCGTTCCTACAGGGCGTAACAACAAGAATGCGGTCGTTCATTATTTGTCAAAAGCCTTGGTCGATGAGCCTGCGACATAGTATTGAGAGCGCGCACTGAGATCCTTCGTGAATCGGTCTGCTCTTACCCAGCCACGGATCGCGGAATCGATCGGTGAGCCTGTCCTGGTCCTTCAGCCACGTCATCCCCCTCGTTTCCGGCGCTGGACACAGGCCTGAGCTGCAACCCGACGCGGGGCTGCGGCCGGCCCCCGAGAGGCCGCCTGCTCTAGCGTCCCAGAGCGACCCGGAGTCGCCGTTGGCATGGATGTCCCGCAGCGCCCTGCATCTGCCGATTGAGCTCCTGACAGAAAGGCACAAGGCACCGCGCCGGTTGGTCCCATGTGTGTCGGCCTATGTCGTATGAGTGCAACGCAACCTCTTCGCTCCTGCGCCGGGTGGCCCCGAGGATATGGACCGGGTCCGTTCGGGGCAGTACGTCGTGGGGGTCGCGCGCTTTCCGGAGGGGACGGCCCGACCCCCGTGGAACGCCTTCGCAGACCGCCCGCGCGATCGGCGAAGCCAGCCGGTCGACCAGCGTACCTAGCGGATGAGTCGGGGGACTGAACTGTGTCGGACGGCGCCCTCGTCCGCTCCACCGTCAGCCTGCGTCGCGGACTCCGAACCCACTATCCAGCACCGGGCATCCTACCGCCCTCTCCACGCACAGACCGCCAGACGCCAGGCCTCAACGCTCCACGGAGTACGGACAAGGCACCTCACAGCATGTTTCCGCGCCGTCCCGACGTTCCCCCCCTCCAGGGCCCACCAGCCCCACGTTCGGTGTTGCTCCGCGGCTGTGAGCCGCCGCCGCGCGAACCGTACCCTTGGCTCCAATGGCGCGCCCCCGCGCCGCTTCATTGCTCGCTCAACGACAGAGAGATGGTCCGCACAGAGTCTTTCTCGTTGGGCATGCGTCACGCTAGCGCGGTGTTGCCGATATCGGTACAGGACTTCGGGCAGATTGGCGAGCTCACCCAATTCACCAAGCCGCAAGAACAGATCCAGGTCCTCTGCGCCCAAGAGACCAGTACTGTACCCGCCCGCCGTCACAACCGCCTCTCTTCTCATCAGGGCTGTACCATGCTGAATCGCCCAACCTGCACCATCAAGAAGTTCCTTCGTTATGTCGCTGTGCGACAGCGGGTGCCAGTTGCGCCGCAGCGGCATTCCCTCCGGATCCACCCACAGTACCTGGCAACCAACCGCCACTACGTTCGGGTGTCTGGATAGAAAGGCCACCTGTTCTTCGAGCCGAGTGGGCTCCGATACGTCATCGGCATCCATGATCGCGAGTAGGTCACCTGCGCAAGCAGAGAGTCCCGCATTTCTACTCTCTGGAATGCCACTTGCCTTTCTTCTAATCACGGTGATCCTGTGATCTACGCTAGCCAGCGCGCTCGCCTTATCCGCACTGTCATCGCGCGACCCATCATCAACGACGACAAGCTCAAAATCACGGAATGTCTGATTCCGTATGCTCTCTATCGCCTCATGAATGAACGCGCCCGCGTCTCTGGCCACCATCAAGACAGACACCGGACTTGCTCTAGTACCCACGTAGCGTCCGCCACAAAAGGCGCCACGAGGACAGCCACAGCGGCCTGAACAGCGCCGCCGTTAGCGCGTGCCGTCGCGCGGACCGTAGGTAGCCGGCCTTGAGCGCCCACCTGCACCATCTCCTGTGGTGCTCTACTCGCCCATGCACGACGACACGCTCAGGCCATCCTGCCTGCGGGACAGGCGCCATACCCCGTGTCGCACGCCCCTTGGCCGCCGCAGCCCTCGCGCTGGCTTGCTGCACCAGCGCCCTCTGGCTGCTCTCACTCAGGACGTGTACCCTATACTGCAACAGCACCTGGGGCAGGTTCACCATGCGCCCCTCGCACGACAGTTTCAAGAAGAAGTCCACGTCCTCCGCAGCTTCGAATCGCGCATCATACCCACCTACTCTGCTCGCCGCTTCGCGCGTAAACATGCTCCCCGGGTGCGGCAACCCGCCCCTGCCGCCTAGTAGCCGCGCAACAATCGCGCCATGGCCCAGTGGGAAGTTAACATATGTCAGCGGCAGCCCGTGCGGATCGACCATAAGAACTTGACATCCCACCGCGACACCATCCGGATTTGCTTCCAGCCAGTCAACCTGCTGGCGGAACCTGGCCGGGGCCGAAATATCATCTGCATCCATCCTAGCTATCCAACGCCCACGTGCAAGCTCGATCCCCAAGTTGAGCGTTGCGACCAAGCCCTGCCTGCGAAGCGCATACAACCTCACCCTTGGGTCTCGCTGGGCGAAGACTCGAAGCACGTTCACGCTTGCGTCAGAGGACCCATCATCAAGCGCAAGTAGCTCGAAATCGGCGTAGGACTGCGCCAGCACACTTTCCATTGCGCGCCGGAGGTACCGAGCCGCATTGTGCACGGGCATGACAACCGAAACGCTCGGTGCAAGCCTAGGGTCGATCTCGTGTCTCATGCCGCAGTCCCGTCACGCTCCATCAGCCTGTCCACCCGCCTACGGGCGCATTCCCGCGATGGCACCAATGCGCCCCCTCCGTCGTGACAGACTGTCTGGACAAAAACCGTTGCCGGAGAAGTCATGCCCGTGCCCGACAGGTTTCCGGGGGAGGAGTCAATGCCAAGCGGGGGAAGCCGGGAATGGTCCATCAATACCCCCTCGGAGCCGTCCACCGCCAGGGTTGCCCACGTCACCAGGCCGGCATCCCGCGCGATGCCAACCACCCGGAGAAACAGGCCCTGGAAGTCCGGCGACCGGCGCTTGCGGAAGCGGCCGATCATGAGGTGGCTGGCTCGGACCCCGGCGACCAGGATGCCAAGCGCGATGTCCGTCTGGCAGCCCTCGGCGATCGGGAGGAGAACGTCCCGGTCGCGTAAGCGTGTAGAGCAGCAGCTTGCACATTAGGGCGGGGTGGTAGGCGATGTTGCCCGACCCGCCAGAGCGGTATGCTTCTACCGCCCACCCCCGGGTCTACTCCACACGGGGCGGCTCAAAATGGGATCTCATATCCGCACTCCCGCATTGCGTCACCGCACCTCGCTCGAAACACTTCTCGGTACTGCTTTGACCACAGTTCGTAGGATGGAGTTCGTCTTGCAAATTCTCCACGCACGTCCACTCCAACCGCCGTCCTACCGTCCAGTGGATGTACCATGGTCGTGACACTGTACTCAGCAGGACCGGCCTCGCCTGCCACACCAATGTGCCCCAATATCCTGGCGTATTCAGCCTCTGGGCGCAGCACAACGTCTTCGTGGCGCACAGTGATCGCAGGCTCCCACGAGGTCAAGTATCTGTATTTGCATACGCTCTCACCCCACACCTGACAGTGCTCATCGAACGTCAGTCTGCGGAAGCCACTAAATTTCTGACGCGACCGCACAACGTCGATTCCATTCCTCCGAATGTAGATGAATCTCGCTGTCGGGTATAGATCCGCCAGTCCCATCGCGCCGCATTCTGACGGAAATGCTTTGGCGGCCCACTTCCGCCTTCGCCATATCCGTTCCCCGTCAACGATCCACTTAGTGAGCATGTATGCGCCGCCCCTCCACGGCCCCCACAGAGTCTCAAAGAGTAGCCTACGAAAGCGACGCGTGGAGGTCATCCATCCCTAGCTCTGAGCATTGGCGGAAGTATTCGGAGACGGGTCCCCGATTATAGGCATGGAATATCTGTCCTACCTTGTCAAAAAGAGGTGCCTCGCGGTCCCGGCTCAGTATCTGGCTATGTCGACCGAGTGCGTTTACGAGAGCCGTCGTACCCGACCGAGCCGCACCCACGACGAAAATAGGGTGGTCCCAAAACCCCTTGGACATATTTGCCGCGAGCACTGCGGGAAATCGCATGCTCTGAAGAACCTTCGCTAAGTGCCATCTCGCGTGCATTGGTCACCTACGGCCTGAATTACGCGCTCGTTGTCGAAAGCATGCGAGTCGACTGCAAGGTTTCACCCCGCAAGCCCGACGCACCGCCAAGGGCGCCCGCTGCCGCAACGAGTGGAAGGTAGTAGCCGGTATTGAAAACGCAGTGTATCATATAGACAGAGACCAGAACAACGAGCACCTGCCCCTCCACTGGTCGTATGCCTATCATGCGATCCAATCCGATGCGTCTCATGTATACGAGCGCCGGGAGAAGCATGCCAACGTACAATCCAAGTAACCCCACTATCCCAGACTTGCCTGCGGCGATTATCCATAGGCCATCGACGGCACTCACGTCCTCAGTCCTAAAGGACTCACCCGATGAACCCCACCCAAACACCGGTCGCAACATGACCTGGCGCAATATCCGAGAGTCGTTGGCAATTCGGGCGTCGAGAGACTGCACCTTGTCTTCTGCTAGATCCCTCGTCACCGTTGTCAGCTGCCCGCCCCCCCAACCTGCCACCCGCGCACCGACCATCACGATTGGCAGGAGACAAATCGCGATCACCGGCCACGCGGAGCGCATCGCTCGCGCGCCCACAAGCGACATGCTGCCAAGGAGCAGAAGGGCGTCGGCTGTGGTTACGCGCGCGAGCACAGTCGTTAGCCCGAGCGCCCCGGCCACTAGACGCACCGGTAGCCGAAGTATGCGCCCAGTCATTTCTAGTAGGCATTCCGACAGCGCGATGATGGTAGCGTACGCCATGAAAACTGCAGCGTTGATCGACATGCCAAAGAACACCCGGTAGCGCGAGTGTGGCAGTCCGAAGAGACCGGCGCGTTGGTTGGCCGTCCTCGGGTGAAAACCGTACACCTGCAGGTGAAGCACAGACCCCATCCGTACCTCGTACAGGCAAAGAGGCGCGTAGGCCAGCCCACCCACAAGCAACGCAGTTCTCAGCGTCTGCAAACCCTCGGCGTCCCCAAAATAGATTCGCCCCGCATAGTATGGGACCCCCCACAGCATGAGCTGGCCAAAGACCGCGGAGATGCCGTCGTACAATCCAAGGCCATTCGCGACTGAAGATGCCAGCGGCCACACGCACCAGCATGCCATAGGCACGTCAAACCAACGTGGCGCGAAACGCTGTCGATCCTGCGGGCCGGCGAGCATCGTGCCAATCGCGACGCCAATGCTCGTCAGACTGTGTCTGTCTATGCGGGGCAGGGAAGCAAAGTCATATCCCCCCTGCGGAAGAAACAGCGTTCCGGCGACCAATGCGAATGCCACTACTCTTCGGTGCGGCATGACAGCGAAGAGTAGCAGGAGGGTGGGAATCCATCCTACTAGCGCAGCGTGAAATGTTAGGTTCACGGCGCCTCAAGAACTCGTCTGAGCCTGGTGCAAAGACCGGGGATCCACCTCGCGCCCGCCGCATCTAGCGTCGTTCGCGTGCCAGCACGCTGGGGGGTCTCTGCTTCCGAAGCCGAGCAATTTGTTCGCCTCGGTAGTCGCCCTAAGCGAATCATCAGTGTGCTTCTCTTCCTGGACAGCAGACAGATCCGAGATCCACAGCCTGCGGTTTCTGATTATCAACTGGCCTTTCGCGGGTTTTCGACCGCTCGCGCCTGATCCCACGAGCGTGCCGCGGAGCCTGACAGCAGCCCATCAATGACACAGCCCAACCAACGGATTGACGCAAGTAACGACACAAGCGTGATCGGAGGGCTGGGCCGTGAAGCTGCATCCTACTCGATCGTCCTTCGAGGACGTGGTCTTGACTGCGAGGCCGGCCTTCTCGAAACGCTCCTGGAAGTACGTCCTGGCCTTGGCGCTCCCCTGGTTGCTCCTCGCGGGCCAGCGCTGCATGACCCGGCTGGCCCTCCTCGGGGGCGCCCGGCGCAGTCTCTCGGCCTACTACCGGTTCCTTTCCCACGGGAAGTGGCGCCTGCAGATCCTGTACCGCTCGCTCTTCGACTTGATCGTCCAGACCTTCCCCGCGCCGTCCCTCACGCTGGTGGTCGACGACACGCTGCGGCCGAAGTGGGGCCGGGGGATCTTCGGGACGGCCTCGCACTGGGACCACGCCGCCCGTCCCCGGGCAGGCTACATCTGGGGCCACAACTGGATCGTCCTCGCGGTGGTCGTCCCGATCGGACGTCTGGCCTGGGTCGCGCTCCCCTGCTGGGTCGAGCTCTACCGTCCGCAGAAGATCTGCCGGAAGGGGGAGTTTCGGACCAAGCTCGAACTCGCGGGAGAAGCCCTGCGGGTCATCCGGACGTGGTATCCGGGCCCGATCCTGGTTCTCGCCGACGGCGCCTACAACAACAGCAGCCTCGGGACGGTGCTCCGCGAGCTGGACATGCACCTGGTCAGCCGCCTGCGAAGCGACGCACGCCTGCGGAGCATCGAGATCCCGCGTCGGCCCCGGGGGACGCGCGGCCGCAAGCCGAAGTACGGACCGCGGCCTGCCGTCTCTCGCCATCCTCGCGCGCCAAACGAGGTCGTTTGTTCCCCTCGAGGTCGACATCTACGCGAAGCGCGTGCAGCTCCTGGTGCGCGAAGTCGTAGCCTACTGGCCCGCACTCGGTTGCCGGATCAAGCTCGTGATCACGCGCGACCCGAGAAACCCGAAGCGCCTCGCGTATCTCTCCACGACCGATCTCGCCATGTCGGCCGCCGAGGTGGTCGTCCACTTCTCGGCGCGCTGGCCGATCGAACAGCTCTTCTCGGTCCTGAAGAACAGCCTCGGCTTCGACTCGGCCGAGGTCCGGACGCGCAACTCGGTGGTACGTCATGCGGCCCTCACGATCGCGCTGCCGACATGGGTCGAGGTCTGGGCCCAGCGAAAGAACCCGCGATCTGGCGCGTGCAATCCTTCTCGCGCAAGCTCTCCGCGCTGCGGGAGCAGACGGTAGCCTCGATCATTTTCGCGTCAGGCCCCCGTACCAGGCGATCGGATCGAATTGCCAAGGGCCTCAGCAAGCTATTCTCCACCGCTACGCGCGCCGCATAGAACCCGCGAAAGGCCAGTTATCAATGCAGTCAGCCTCATTTGCCCGCCCCCCCGGCAGAACGCGCACCTGAGGGGTGGGTGTCAAGATAGTTGTCGCGTCGAACCACGTGACTAGGCCACTTCCGTCGCCGACTCGTCGGCGATCGGAGCGGGGTTGAGCACGACCTGCTGGACGGGACTCCAGTTTCGGACCTCGCCCGCCCAGCGGTCGGGGTGTCCGGCCTTCGCTTTCGCGTAGACCCCGTCTTGACGTGTGAGGATCGCCGCATCCTCGCCGTCGTGCCGCTGCTGCAGCGTCACGAACCTCAGGGCGCTGCGCCGGTGCTCGGTCGTGTACCAGTTGACGACGGGCGCGGCTTCCTTTTCGACATGAGCGGCACGGTAGGGTCGGGGACCGACGCGGCGCGCAGCCAGCGTGACAGGGTGCTCGGGGCACGCCGACGTCCTCCGAGAGGGCGCAGGCGCTGACGGCCTCGGGCCCGGCCATGCGCTGGACCATGCGGGCCTTGAAACCGGGGGTGTACAACGACACAGGATGTCTCCCCGCCCCCTGAGAGTGATTCTCAAGATCCGCTCCCCGACGGCGGGGCGCCTGCCCTCCGGGCAGGCGGGCGGGAGTCGTGCCCTACCAAGGTTCCGCCTTGGCAGTGGCCCCACGACTCCCTACGACGTGTCCCTTCGGCAAGCCTGTGTGACGTGCGGACGCGTGCGGGCTATTGTTCGGCGGTCCTCCGGCGTCGTGCTTCGGCGGGCCGTGGGAGTCGCCGATGCCCCGACCTCGAGCCGTCCTTCCCCCGCCCCTGGTGCAGGGCGCCCGGCGCTTTGACCGCTGGCGGGCGAGGCGAGCCACACGCCGGATCCCGGGAGAGCTGTGGGCCCTGGCGGCCGAACTCGGCCTCCGCCACGGGGTGAGCCGCACGGCGAGAGCGCTGCACGTCCACTACGCCGACCTCAAGCGCCACGTCGAGGTCTCGATGCCATCGGCGGGGGCGGCCTCGCCGTCCTCGCCCTTCGTCGAGATCCACACCGTGGAGCCCAGGACGGCGGCGTGCTGTCGCGTGGAGCTCGAGCGCGCCTCGGGCGAGGTCATGCGGCTCTTTCTCCCAACCGGCTCGGAGGAGGCGCTCGTCCTCCTCACGCGGGTCTTCCTCGAAGAGCGGCCGTGATCCAACTCACGCCGCACATGCGGATCCTGGTCGCCGTCAAGCCCGTGGACTTTCGCCGGGGCATCGACGGCCTGGCGCGCGTCTGCCGAGCCGAGCTGGGGACCGAGCCGCTCGACGGCGCGGTGTTCGTCTTCCGCAACCGCAAGGCCACGATGCTGCGGCTCTTGTGCTACGACGGCCAGGGATTCTGGCTTTGCCACAAACGCCTCTCGACGGGGCGCTTCCGGTACTGGCCCATGGAGGGGGAGGGAGGGCGGCGCACGATGCCGTGCCACCAGGTCCAGCTCCTGCTCTCGGCAGGGGATCCGGAGGCCGGGCGCACGGCCCCGGAGCCCTGGCGGCCGTTGAAGGCGATGGGCTGAGGGATTCGAGCACACACGGAACTTGCGTTCCGACTGAAACCCCGTAGCGTCAGGCCCATGGAGATCGTCCTTCGCCACCGCGGCCGCGACATCACCGCCGAGGAGGTCGCCCTCATCCGCGACTTCGTGGCCTGCCATCCGACGCTGAGCCGCTGGGCCCTCTCGCGGGAACTCTGCCGGGTCCGACACTGGCGCCAGGAGAACGGGGCGCTCAAGGACATGGTGTGCCGCGAGCTGATGCTGGCGCTGCATCGGGCCGGGGCGATCGAGCTCCCGCCCCAGCGCCGAACGCCTCGAAACCCCCTGGCCGACCGGCGTCCGCCCGCCCCGGTCCTCGTGGACCGCGCCCCCCTCTGCGTGCCGCTCGCCGACCTGGGCCGAGTCGAGTTGTGTGCCGTGCGGGGCACGGCAGAGGAGGCGATCGTGGACGCGCTCCTCGAGGAGCACCACTACCTCGGCTACACCCATCCCGTGGGCGAGCAGCTCAAGTACCTCGTGCTCGCCCGGGCGCGGCCGGTGGCCTGCTTCGCGTGGTCGTCTGCGCCGCGTCATCTCGGGCCCCGGGACCGCTTCATCGGCTGGAGCCGCGAGGCCCGCCGGCGGAATATCCGTTTCCTCGCCTACAACGCCCGCTTCCTGGTGCTGCCGTGGGTACGGGTCCCGCACCTGGCCAGCCACCTCCTCGGGCGCGTGGCGCGCCAGATCGCCGGGGACTGGGAGGCGGCCTACGGCCACCCGGTCCACTACCTGGAGAGCTTCGTGGACCCCGGGCGCTTCGCGGGGACGTGCTACCGGGCGGCGAACTGGCGCTTCCTGGGCCTCACGACCGGGCGCGGGAAGGACGACCATACGAACCGCCCCAACCGCCCGCCCAAGGAGGTGCTCGGCCTGGCGCTCACGAAGCGCTTCCGCGAGCTCCTGGGGGCCCTACGATGAGCGTCCGAACGGACGTGGAGGTTCTCGAGCTCGACATGGACGACCTGCACTCGCTTCTCGAGCGCGCCAAGGAGCTCGGCCTTGCGGAGAAGGAGTACCGCAACCTCGAGGCGCTGGTTCGCTCCTACGCATTCCTGGTGCAGGAGATCGGGGAGCGGGGCGCCACGATCGAGCGGCTGCGTCAGCTGCTCTTCGGCGCGAAGACGGAGTCGATGGCCAACGTGAAGCGGCGGGCGGGCAAGGCGGCCGAGGGCGAGGAGGAGGGGACGAAGCCAAAAGCGAAGCGGCCGGGCCACGGCCGCATCCCGGCCGAGGACTACACGGGCACGGAGCGGGTCGAGGTCCCCCTCCCGCCGGAACTGGGGCCGGGCTCGGCCTGTCCCGACTGCGCGGGGCCGCTCCATGGGCTGATGCCCGAGCTGATCGTGCGTCTGCGCGCCGCGGCGCTGATCACGGGCAGGACGTACGCACGGGCGGGATGTCGCTGCGGAACGTGCGGAAAGGTCTTCCGGGCACAGATGCCGCCCGAAGTGGGCGAGAAGAAGTTCGACGCGACCGTGGCGAGTCTGCTGGCGCTCCTGCGCTACGGGCACGGCCTGCCCATGAACCGGATCGAGGACCTGCAGCAGAGCTTCGGCGTTCCGCTTCCGGCCTCGACGCAGTGGGAACTGATGCGCGACGCCGCCGCGTTGATGGGGCCCGCCTTCGGGGAGCTCACCCGGCAGGCGGCGCAAGGCGAGGTGCTCTTCAACGACGACACGACGATGCGGATCCTGGAGCACCTGAACGAGGAGAACCGGCGCAAGGCCCGGGGGGAAGCCCCTCCCGAGCGCACGGGCGTCTTCACGAGCGCCGTCGTGTCCGAACTCTCTGAAGGGCGCAAGATCGCGCTCTACTTCACGGGCCGCCGGCACGCCGGGGAGAACCTGGCGGCGGTCCTGGCCCAGCGCAACACCGACCTGGGTCCGCCGATGCAGATGTGCGACGCCCTGTCCCGCAACCTGCCGGCCGAGCTGAAGACGTTCCTCTCGAACTGCATGGCGCACGCACGCCGGCAGTTCGTGGACGTGGTGACCTCCTTTCCGGACGAGGTCGATCACGTGATCGAGCAGCTCGCCGAGGTGTACGAGGTCGATGCGCGCGCGAAGAAGCTCGGGCTCTCGGCGGAGGAGCGACTCCGGCTCCACCAGGAGGAGAGCGGCCCGGTGATGGAGGCGCTCGAGAAGTGGCTCAGGGCGCTCCTCGCCGAGAAGAAGGTCGAGCCGAACGGCGGCCTCGGCAAGGCGATCGCGTACATGACGACGCGCTGGGAGCGCTTCACGCTCTTTCTCCGGCTGCCGGGCGCGCCGTTGGACAACTCGCTGGCCGAACGGATGATCAAGCGCGCGATCACGCACCGGAAGAACTCGCTCTTCTACAAGACCCAGAATGGCGCGGCCGTGGGCGACCTGTACATGTCCTTGATCGCCACGGCGCGCAACGTCGGCGCCGACCCGTTCGACTACTTGAACGCGCTGCAGCGCCACACGGTCGCGGTGGCCGCCGCCCCCGCAGCGTGGATGCCCTGGAACTATCGCGGGACCCTCGAGGCGACGCCGCAGGCGACCGGGCCGCCGTAGGGATCGGACGGGCAATCCCCGCCGCCCGGCGCCGCCGCACCCGCGCCCTGCTCCGCCGCAGGACCCGTAGGACCGGAACGTCCCCCCGCTGTGGGCGCATCCGCCATGCACCCGCGCGGCAGGGGATCGGGAAGTCGGGCGGGGCCGGACGGCTCATCCGTGCCTTGCCCGGCCGCCACCGCGGCCCGCGGCCCGCGGCCCGCGGCCCCGTTCCAACGCGGGACCCGGGCGACCGCTACGCCCGGCCCGGGAGCGCCCCTCGACAGCAGCCACGCCGGGGCCGCCCGCGCCGGGACCGGCCCTGAACCCGGAATTCTGGGGCTCCACACGCCTGCCGAAGGGACACGCCCGACCACGCTCGCATGCTCGGCTCTGGGCTACCGCGGAGCGGTTTCGTTCAACGGGAACCTGTCCGACGACGGGACCTTGACGTACGAGTACAACTACCGTAATGAGATCTGCCGGGTCAAGAACGGCGGCACGACGGTGGCGACCTACAAGTACGACGCGCTGGGCCGACGGGTGGAGAAGGCCGTGACGGGCGGCGTCACCGAGCGCTACATCTACGCGGGCGTGGAGACGATCGCGACCTACGACGGGTCCAACACCTGGAAGCAGGACTTCGTGTTCGGCCAGGGGATCGACAACGTGTTGATGCTCGAGCAGGCGGACGTGCTCGACTTCGACTCGGACCAGAACACGAGCGAGACGACCCGGTCCTTCTACCACAAGAACGCTCTGGGGTCCGTGATGGCGGTCACGGACATGAACGAAGCGACGGCGGTGTCCTACCGCTACGATCCGTATGGGAAGATCACGATCACGCGGGGTGGGCAGACGCAGTCGTCGGATCCGCTCGGGCAGCACTGGACGTACACGGGTCGCTTCCGAGACGAGGAGACGGGGCTCTACTACTACCGGGCGAGGTACAGCAACCCGGTGCTGGGGAGGTTCCTGCAGCGGGATCCGCGCGGCTACGTAGCGGGACCATGTCTGTTCGAGTATGCCGGAAGCAGCCCAGCCGTGGCAAGAGACCCGAGTGGCGAGATCGTAGAAGTCTGTTACCGAACGCTCGATCAGGGCGGCCCCGCCAATCACGCGTATATCAAGATTACCGATGCGTCCGGGCATGCGACCTATCTTGGAGACTTCTGGGGGGGCCCCTCCGGAGACCCGACTGCGAATGAAGGGACGAAAGGTCAGGAGCAACACTGCCGACGCGTCACTCCTACCTTTTCGAGTGAGTGGTTCGTCTGGTACGGCATGTATGGGCCGGAGCCCTACGCGCCAAAGAAGAGCGCGACCGGGATTCCGTGCACGACTATCACCCCGACGCAGATCGAGGACTGCCTCAAGAAGGCCGCCGCCCAGAACACACACAAGGTGACGTCGGACTACTCCTGCGGCGACTGGACCGGTGACATCTTGAAGGCGTGCTGTCTCCCTTGTGATGCCGTCCCTTGGACCTCACGAGCTTCGATGTGGTGCGGACTTGTTGGCTTGTGTGGCGGAGGTTACGTTGGCCCCGACGTTGGTCACGTGAACCCAGATCCGAATTGCCCCAGGCCGCCTCATCCTATCCCCCCTGATCGGGGGCCTTGCCCCTAAGCCGCCAATGGCGAAAGCATGCGCCTTCTCGTTCCGGCGTGGATGGATCGGAAGCGACGGATCCAAAGCAAACCGGAGCAGACTTTGAGTGCGCGAGTGTCAGCGTCCAGCAACTGTTGGCTCTTGATCGTGGTGATAGGACTCGGCGTAATGCTGACTGGCGGAGTCTCTCTGTCCCTGAGCATCGCCCACATAAGATCTGACTGGCGATTGGCAATTCCGCTGCAGGATTCGGTTGCATCCGAGTACAAGGCACACTTCAGAGTTCCGGACGGAGGCAGCTTCCTACTTGAGCTAGATGTGGATCCACGCCTCGTGACAGACGATGCACTTCTGGATGCGACTGGTGAGACCTCCGGGAGCCCTGAGCTGGAGATTGACTACTACATCACCAGCAAGGATCGGCAACTGGCGATAGGCCGGTCCCCCTCGCGCTTCTTTACTCAGCGCAGCGAAGAAGATCGTCGTATTCACCTCGGGAGGTTCAGTTGCGATTCGGAGCAGTGGATCGACATTGATGTCATCGTACATCAAATTCCGCCTGCCCTGAAGGCCGCTCGGCCGAACATAGTGGCAACGCGTGCCGAGTATGAGGAGCTGGGGCCAATGATATCGGCTGCAGTGAGGCGGGCGATGGGCGCGCTCGTGTTGTTGTTCGGCGCCGCGGTGGTTCTCTTCGGCGCGCTGCGGCTGCGGCGGTGTTCCGTAATGCTTCTCGGTTCGAACGGGACCCGAGGTGCGTGTTAGTCCCTTGTGGAGATTTCTGCCGAGTACTCGAACACGGGGACGGCGTGTCGTCCTGCCGCGGCGGGGCGTGGCGCGGGCTGGCGGCGGGTGCGGGTGGGGTCGCGGGGGGGCGCTACCGCTACCTGCTCAGCGTGCGGGACCTGTCGAGCGGGATGCAGCTGGTGGCGCTGGCGTGCGACGACACGACCGAGGCCACGGCGATGGCCGCGCTCGAGGCGGCGTTCCGGGCGCACGGCGCGCCGCTCGTGCTCAAGACGGACAACGGCTCGGCGTTCCTCGCCGGGGCGTTTCGGGCGCTGCTCGAGGCCTACGGCGTGACCGCCCTCTACTCCCCGCCACGCTGGCCTCGCTACAATGGGGCCTGCGAGGCCGGGATCGGCGGGCTCAAGACCCGGGCCCACCACCTCTCGGCGTGGGCCGGGCGACCCGGCGAGTGGACCTGCGAGGACCTCGAGCGTGCCCGATGCTACGGCAACGAGTTCGGACGCCCGTTCGGCCGAGGCCGGCCCGTGCCGATGGCGGCCTGGTCGATGCGGCGGGCTCCGACGCCGGAGGCGTGCGACGCCCTTCGCGACGCGCTCGCCCGGCACCGGGAGGCGCTGGCCGCGGTACGACATCCCGAGTCGGGACGTTCCCGACTCGCGCTCGACGAGCGCACGGCGATCACGCGCGCGCTCACCGAGCTGGGCTACCTGGAGTTCAAGACGAGGCGCGTTTCTCTACCCATTTCCCCGCCTTTGGCGGCAGGGTTTCTCTGAGGACCACACGGGCGACTATCAAGCACCTCCCCCGCAAGTACCTGGGATTCCCGAGAATGTAATGCCGGTGTTCACCTCCGATTCCCATGCTTGGCTTGGGTGGCAGAAGTACACGTGGACTTGGACCGATCCGCCGGCTGTCAGCAGATCTGTGGATTGGTGTCGGGTGACGATCACCCCATCGGACGAGCAACTCATGCGAGGTGAGCGGTGCCATAACTGCTGCCGCATGTATACGACAATCACGACGTGTACCACGACACACGTAGTGAGCGTAACTAGGCGGCGCACAGCTGATGTGGATCCGTACAAGCCCGTGGGGGCGAGCGACTCGCTAACTGCGTTCCTGCAATGGGCCTTTGACCAGTACGTGAAGGCCAATGACAAGATCAATCCGCTGTGGAACCTTGGGGAAGCTCAGGGTGACCACATCAAGCACATAATCGATGTGCAGCATGCTCGGGATGGTGGAGACCCCTCCTATAAGCAGCACTACGCCTTTGGACTCTGGCAAGATCCCGTTCAAGCGCCCACGCAGACAAGCTGCTCCCAGGAAGTGGTCCCTGGCCCGATCGAGTGCCCGTGTCGGCACTCTTGTTCGAGTGCTGAAGCCTGTAACGAACTAAGAGCGACGCTGCACGCGCAGAGGACGGTGAATTGACGCGATCACACCATCTCCGATCGGCTAGCAGGAAGTTGGAGCCTTCCGACATAGATGAGCTTTCAACGAGGACACGCCCTTACCGCATCTGGCGAATGCTTGCATGGCCGGTTCTCGCATCCCTTGGGTTGGGCGTTGCAATCGGCCCCGTGGCCGCTGCGCCTCAGAGTCCAGCAGAAGCGGCAGCGAAGATACGCGCGTCTCTGGGGCCACCGAACGCTGCGGACGCGTTTGACGTGCGGGCGGGAGTTTGGATCGGACTTCATGAAGTTGGGAAGGCTGAGTTCACGGCGTTGGCTGAGGCGGAGCCCAACCGCCCCGCACGTTGGAGATTGACTGATCGATGGAAGGGGCAGGTGGCCCCCCTCGACAACACCGACGTGACTTGCAGTGGGCATTTCGAGCGCACGCTCGCGCTCGACGATCTGGAATGCATTGATCTGGGATTCGGGAAAGGGCCTAGGACGATTCGCCTACTTCGACAAGGAGCGTCCATTAAGGGAAGTGACGAATTCGGGGGGGCCACGCATACGTACTCCCTCCGTTCGAGTATCGGAGCAACGGCAACGACAACGGCGATCCTGATGTTTCTGCGGAAGTGCCCGGATGCGGCCCAGGAGTACGAATTCGACTCTTGGGACCCGATTGGAGGGGCGTTCTATCCGATGACCGTGCGGGTAAGGGGGCATGCCGTTCTCGATCTGGGGACGCAAACACGTGAAGCACTGATCGTGGATCTTGAAGAACATGATCAGGCACCACAGGTGGTCTACCTTGACCTAGATGACCGCAGGTTTCTGGCCCTTTTCCACGGGACGTCCCTTCGGTGCGTGCGCGAGGGCATGCTTCCGGCGGTAGACGTGCGGGCATCGGGGGTGCGCCGCGTGCAGGGTCTCAACGCTGCCCTTGCTTTTATCAAGACTGCAGCAAGTGGGGGAGATGCGACGCTGCTCAGTGAAATCGTCGACTTCCGTGCCCAGGAAGCTGAGGCAACGCAAAGGGGCGAAGTATTCGTTCGCCGTGCTGCGGAGGAACGTCTAAGAGAGAAGTTGCATGCCATTTGGGGTGCGGACAAGGTATCCTTCGGAAAGAGTGGCGCTCTAGAAGCGGTGGTGGAACAAGAACTTGAGTTTGCGAGCGTACATGCACTCGACAATGAGCGTTGCGCTTTGCGCTTCAGCACGAGCAGCCGCTTCAAGGGTCTGGAGATCCTCCTCCACTCCCGCCCGGATGGGACGTGGAGGGTGCTGGACTGGTCGAGGCTGAGGTAACGCGGCGGGACGTCTACGCCTACGACTAAGCGTACCGCCTGACGGACGTTCGCTACGACACGACGAACCCCCTCCAGGAGGTCCAGACCCCCGGGAGCCAGACCTTCGCCAAGAACACCCAGTACGTGCTGGACGGCCTCGGGAACCGGAGCCAGGTCCTGACCACACCGCCTACCCCGCCCTCGACGGTGACGTACGCTTCGGACGTGGTGAACCAGTACACCCAGGTCGGCGGCGTCACCCGGACCCACGACAACAACGGGAACCTCAAGGACGACGGGACCTACCTCTTCGCGTACGACTTCGAGAACCGGCTGGTCGAGGTGAAGCTCAAGGCGACGCAGGCAGTGATCGCGACCTACCGCTACGACGCGCTCGGCCGCCGGGTCGAGAAGGCCGTGTCGGGCGGTGCGACGACCCGCTACGTCCTGGACGGACCGCAGGTCGTGGAGGAGTACGACGCGCAGGACGTCTGGCAGGGCCGCTACGTCTACGAGGACGGGATCGACCGCCCGCGGGTCATGGACCGGGCCGACCAGGCGGACGTCAATGGGAACCAGAACACGGCCGAGGTGCTCCGGTTCACGTACCACCAGCAGGCGCTGGGTTCGGTGACGGAGGTCTCGGAGCCGGGCGGGAGCGTCGTCGAGTGGGTGAGCTACGACGTCTACGGGAAGCCCACGATCCTCGACCAGCAGGGGAACGTCGTCGGCCAGAGCCCGGTCGGGAACCCGTTCCTGTTCACGGGGCGGGAGTTTGATCCGGAGGATGGGCTCTACTTCTACCGGGCAAGGCAATATGACCCTGTGGTCGGGAAATTCCTCCAGCAGGACCCGGTCGGCATGGCGTCGGGCCCCGATACCAGTGAATTCGTCCGCTCCTCGCCCGCAACTTTCGTCGATCCTACCGGCCTAAAGGGCGTTCCACCCCCGGCTCCAGCGGGCAAGAAGGTCGTGTCGCCCGCGTCGACAGCGGCCAGCAGCCATGGCGTTCACGTGTTCACGACGCCGCACGTTCTTTCGAGCTCGCCCGCGCGCAGAACCTATGGGCCGTGGACGCTTACGAATATCCAGTTCGGTGCATCCAGCACGCGTTGGTGGGTCACGTACACCTTCGAGCGAACGGTGACGGACGAGGTTGACATGGAGGAATCCTGGTCCGTGACAGTCGTCCCGCGGTGGCTGATGGATGACGATGCCGCTGATAAACTCAGAGACACGCTATTCCGACAGGACTACCGTATCGGGACGGATTTCGGCAAGGCAGACCGGACGACGGCGGCCTGGAGTATCGAGGTACTCTGGTCCGCCGCTGCGAGCCACACGAAGAGCCCCGCGATACTGGTGAACCTTGAGGTGGCGCTCCTCGGGTTGGCAGAAGCCCTTGAGCTTAATAACGAGTACTATGTCTTAGAAGAAGTGTACAACGACTTGGGCGCAACCGGTTCACACCAGAATTACACCAAGAAATGGACGGAGACGACCGTGTGGGCTGAAGTCATGTACCTCACTATCAGTGGGTCGTTCGGCCCAGGATTTCAGCTCATTGTGGAGAACATCGATGGCTGCGCGTCGGCGGGCCCCGGAAGAACAACTAGGAGCAATCCAGTCTGGAGCTGACGAGACTGGCCATTCTTCCTGTGGGCCATCCGTCTCAATCCGTATGCGGTGGTTTGCTAGGCGGGAGCTTACTCTTGCACAAGTCGGCAGCTGAGAGGATCGCACTCCTGGTTTTCATGAGTGCAACTCTTCTGGGCGGCATGGCCACCAGAGGACCCAATGGGGACATGTTAGTGGGAGCAGCGGGCGGGGCATTAGCGTGGTCGTTTGTGCAGATGCTGGCCCGTCGACTTGGAGGCAAGTCCGACTGATGAGCGGGAGATCAGGGAGATTGCCCAGGTGCGTGCCAGTCCCTTTGGATGACTTCGCCGAGAGCTCGGCACCGGAGCAACGCGGCCGTGCTGCTTCTCAGTTCGAACGGGGCTTTTCGTTCGAGATCTCGGCATCCGGCCCGTGCCAGATCGGGGGCCGCGGTCCGCGTGAGCGCGGTGCGCACGTGGGTGCCGGACCGTAGGGGCGGGTCGGGGGTGGCAAAGAGCGAGGCGTGGTCAGGCGCAGACGACACATCGTCGTGCTCGGTTCCCGGCGATGCGCCGAGCTCGCGCGTCGGCGCGGTGGGCGGCGAGGAGCTCCGGGACGTGATCGCCGGTCCCGAAGCGCGGGCTGCTGCTGCACCTGCCGCGGCCCGCCGGAGCAAGGACCAGAGGCCGTCACAAGCGGGCCTTTCGGCTCGTCTCAACCCAGGTCTCAACGGCTTCTGGCGAGCGTCGTAACCTTGGGCGGGTGCGTGACTTGCGATGGGGGGCGCGCAGCTTCCCAAGCTGAATGTCGTCGGTTCGAACCCGATCGGGCGCTCCACCCTCGTTGCGCCTCCTCGCCGCAACCTGCGCGTCGTTGCACCGTTACGGCGACTCTCTCGAAGTGCGCCGAATCCGGCCCGCTTCCTTACATCGTGCAGCGAAGCGCAAGGAAGCGTCAGGAGACCGTCTCAACTGGCGACCCAAGTCACGCAGCTTTTCGAGTCGGCTTCGCGAGAGAGTCAATCGCCCAACGCCACCGAGCTCGACCCCGCGACGCCCGCGACGTGGGCGCGAACGGGCGCCTCCTCCGCGGCCTGGGTACGAACGTCCGCCCGTCCGCCCCGGGCGCCCCCCACGCCCGCTCCGCGCGCCCTACCCCCCGGCGCGCCCGCCCCGGCGGTCCCAGGTGCGGAGGGCCTTCACGGGCCGCCCGCGCCGCTTCGAAGCCGCCGGGAGCGGGAGGCGCTCCACGCTCCCCCGCAGATCCACCAGCGCGAGGTCCGTGTACCGCGCCATGGTCGTCTCGACGGAGGCGTGGCGCGCGAGGGCCTGGGCGACCCGGGGGTGGGCGCCGTTCATCGCGAGCCAGGAGACGAACGTCGTCCGAAGCGCGTGGAAGTCGACCACGCGGCCCTCGTCGTCCTCCCGCGCGATCTTCGCCGCCTCGAGGTCCGCCCAGAACGTGCGGATCGAGGGGAACGCCCCCGCGGGCACCACGAGGTCGGTCGGGGACGCGCCGACGGGGCGGGAGGAGGCGAGCGTCGCCACAAGCCCGCTGTGGAGCGGCACGACCTGCTCTCGCCTCGACTTCGCCGACGAGGCCCTGAGGGCCGCGTCACCGGTGTGCGCGTGACCGGCGTTCGCGGAGAGAGCCAGATTGCGCAACTCGGCCTCAAGCCGGGAGATGTGATCGAGCGTATCGGGGACCACGCCGTCTCGGACGTTTCGCGTGCTCTCGCCGCATTTGGAAACGAGGTGACCGGCGACGTGCGCGTGCGGCGTGTTGCGGGCGCGCAGCAGGCAACACTGACGCTGTCGCGCTAGGGAACGCCGCGCTGCAAGATTGTGGCAACCCCTACGAATTCCTCATGGATCGGGTCGGTCCCCACTTGCGCTGTGACGTAGGCGGCGCCACTCTCCCCCTCGGACGAGATGGTGCCGTACGAGAAGGGAGGTCGCGCTCATGCGTTCCTCGAGAAGGTGGGGTCCTCTCGCGGTGGTGCTCGTCGTGGGAGGCGGTGCCTGGCTCCTCGCGGACGTGACGGAGCAGCCGTCGTTCGTGAACGAGCTCTCGAACGCCGACGGGAGCGCGCGCGAGGCGACGATCGAGCAGCTCGCCTCGGAGCCGTCGCGACTCTCGGACATGCTCGACGTCCTCGACAGTGACGCGTCGGCGCTCGTGAAGGCCGGCCTCGCCGAGGCGATCGGGAGGATGAGCCTCTCGACGAACAGCCTCTCGGGGGTCGTGTCGCTCGCATCGTCCACGGATCCGGTGACGCGGGCGGCGGCGGTCCGGATCCTCGCGCGCCATGCGAGCGGCGCGCTTGGCACGCTTTCGAGCCGCGCGCGAGATCCCGAGGGACTCGCCTCGATCCGCGTGGTGGCGGTGCGGGGACTCGGGCAGGCCGGTGGCACCGCGACCGGCGACCTCCGGCGGGTCGCCGGAGACGAGAAGGCCCCTCGCGCGGTCCGGGACGCCGCCGTGCGCGCGCTCGCCGTCGTGTCGGGCGACGGGCTCTCGGATGTCTACGACCTCGCGCGGGAGAGCAAGGCCTCGCGGGCGGAGCGCGAGAACGCGATCGACGCGCTCGGAGAGGCCAAGGCCCTGAGCGAGCTCGCGGCTCTCGCGAGCAACAGCCAGGCGTGGGTTCGGAGTCGGGCTCTCTCCGCGATGGTCCGGACCGGGGACAAGAACCAGGGCTCGACCTACGCGGCGGCGCTCACGGATGCGGACGCGACGGTCCGGTGGACGGCGCTCCAGGGCCTGGGGCTCCTCGGGGGCGCGGCCCAGAACCGGAGCGCCGTGCTCCTCTTGCTCGGCGACACGGATCCGCGGGTCCAGGGGCTCGCCGCGAAGATCGCGGGCAGGGTCTCCTCGGACATCTCGAGCCAGGTGGTGCCGACCTTGAAGACGCTCCTCGGCTCGACCACGTTCTCGGTCCGGCGCGAGGCCGCGCTGGCGCTGCTCGCCCTTCACGACAAGTCGGGCTTGGCGACCATGACCGCAGACGCCGCCTCGACCAACCCGTCGATCGCGGCCACGGCCACGCAGGCGAAGAACCAGATCTCGAACGCGACCTGGTAGGGGAGAGGGGGAGACCGTGTCGAAGAAGAGCCGGAGCGAGAACGTCCGCCGGCCGCGTCGGATCGAGGAGAGGGGGTTGGCCGCGACGCTCCCCGAGATCCGGGGGAGATGGCCCGAGATCGTGGGGCTCGTCCTGGTCGTGCTCCTCGTGGGGCACCTGCCGGGTGCCTTGGCCCAGGGGATTCCGACGGGGCCGAACCCGGTGGACACGGTGACGCTTGCCGACGGGAGCGCCGCCTACGTCCTGAACAGCGGGAACTCGACCGTGACGGTCGTCGACCCGAAGGCGAACCTCTCGACCGGGACCCTGACGCTCCCGATCCCGCCCAACACCTGCATGGACATGGACTGGTCGGTCTCGCTCCAGCAGCTCGTCGTCGGCTGCAACAACGGGCAGGTCTGGACCGTCGACCCCGCCACCGGCGTGGCGACGCTCTCCCTCAGCAACCCCGCGGCCAACTACAGCCAGATCACGGCCGACAACCTGCTCGGAGGCGCGCTCTACGCGTGGGGCTACGACCGAAACCGCGCCTGGCTCGACCAGTTCCTCGTGGGCGGGGTGTTCGCTCCGGCGACCGCCATCCCCTTCGCCACGGCGACCGAGCTGATCGAGGTGAGGCCGAGCGGCAACCCCGCGACCCGCTATCTGATGCTCCTCGGCCGTACGGGTCCCGGGTTCGTGGGTGTGTCGTTCTTCGACCGGACGGCCATGACGCCCGCGTCGTTTCCGACCTGGGGGCCGCCGCCGGCCGTGCCCACCGGCATCACGAGCCTGGACAACGAGGCCTACGTCTCCGCGACGGACGCGGTCACGGGGATGGCCTACCTGCTCCAGCTCCCCTACACCGGGGCCTTCTTCACGTTCACGGTGCCGCCCGTCTGGACGGGACCGGCCGTCGGGGCCTCGGACGTGACGTCGGCGGGGCAGTTCCTGGCCGTCTTCTGTCCGGGGCTCACCGGCGGGACCGACGCCTACTACTTCGACGCCGCCGACCCCGCCAACGTCCTTCAGGTCGGCTGGATCAACATCGAGCCCAACATGCCGCCGGCAGGGGGCGGGTCGTCGTGGATCGACCCGGCCGGGAGCTTCGAGGACCTCTACGTGCTCGTGGCGAACACGGGGGCGAGCGCCGCGGGGCAGTCGGGTCAGGCCCTGCTCTCCGATCCGACGTGGAACGGCGCCTCGGCGGCCAGCATCACCGGTGACTACTTCGGTTCGCGGCCCATCGTCGCCGACACTCAAGTCTGGGAGAGCCTCGCTTGCGGCGAGAAGGGACCCTGTCCACCCAACGACAGCCAGGAGAACGGCGGGGCGGAGGGCGCTCCTCCTGGCGGAAGCACGGCCGCCAGCGTCCAGTTTGCGACTGCAGAGGAGGTGTACTCCCTGCCCCTGTTCACGATTCCCGGCGTAGGCCCCCCTATCGACGTCTCGCTCACCTACCGCTCCCGCAATGTGACCGACTATCGCTACGGTCGTGGCTGGTCCATCAACCAGGACGTCAGGGTGAGGGTCGAGCCAAACGGGGATCGCACCTACGGGAATGGACACGGCCGAACGGACGTGTTCACCTGGACGGGGAGCGGCTTCGTCCGCCCCGCGCAGTACGACAGTACGATGACTGCTCAGGGGCAGACGACGACGATCGCGACACGCTTTGGCACTGCGTCTACCTTCCAGAGTGGCTACCGTACCCAGGTGCAGGACCGCTACGGGAATGGCGTCACGTACAGCTGGACCGGCGACCAGCTCACGGGAATCACGGACACCCTGAACCGTAGCTACTCGTTCTCGTATGGAGCGGACGGCAGGCTTACGAGCATTACGGACTTCGGCGGCAGGACCTGGACGCTTGGATACGACTATCTGGGGCAGCTCAAGCGCGTCACGACCCCCGCCTCGACGCAGTTCCCGCAGGGGCGGTCCGTGTCATTCTCCTACTCTGGGAACAACACGAACCCGGCGCTCGCCAACAACCTGGTCCATGTGTGGAGCCCGATGGGGGAAGAGATCCAGACGCTTCAGTACGACGGCTACGACCGGGTCGTCGCCGAGACGATCGGGGACGGCTCGTACGCCATGGGTTATGCTGCTCTCGGGGGGGCGGACACGAAGACCACGGTGCTGGACCGATCCGGGAACACGGCCGAGTTGACCTACTCCTCGTTCGGCGTTCCGATCAAACAGGAGGTCTTCACGAAGGGGCTCCGGCAGGGGGAGCCGACGTCGTACGTCACGACCTTCGGTGTGGACCAGACCAGCGGTCTTATCACTCACGTCAGCTACCCGGCAGGCAATCGCTCCGACTTTCAGTACGACAACGCGCTGAATCTCACGGAGGTGCGGCTGAAGGAGACGAATACCCCCAATCAATCGGGGACGGACATCGTCTATTCGTATCAGTTCGGGGGAGCGTTCAACCAGCTGACGCGGTCCACAGACCCGCGGGGCAACGTGACCGTCCTCCAGGTGGACCCCCAGGGCAACACCACCCAGATCCAGCGACCTACGGTGACGAGCCCGAGCACGCAGTCGATCACCGAGACGTTCGCGTACGATGGCCGAGGTCGCATGACCCATGCGGCGGACGGCGCCGGCCGAACCCTGGACTTCACCTACTACACGACGGGGAGCCACGCCGGCTACCTCCAGTCGGTGACGATGGACCAGACCGGCCTCGCCCTCGGCATGTCCTTCGACTACAACCAGTATGGGGCGATGGTTTCGGCTACTGACCCCCGCGGCGCGACCACGTCGATCACCGTGGATGCCGAGAACTACGTCACGGAGGTGCAAGCGGCCTCTCCCCTCTCGTACCGACGGAGGCTCACGTACGATGCGAACCGGCGCGTGACGCTTCGCGAAGCGGAGAACCTCGATCGGCACGGCACGCAGGACCCGACGACTCCCTGGATCGGCACGTCCTACGCCTACGACACTTCGGGCCGCACTCTCGCGATGACGGCAGAACTCAACGCGACCACGAGCGCGACGACGACCTGGGTCTACGATGGAAGCGGGGACCTCCTGTCGGTGACGAACCCGGAGGGCGGGGTCACGAGCTACGAGTGGGACGAGCGCCACCTCCCCTTCAAGGTCCACCTCGGCGCTGGGAGTGCGACCGAAGGGACCATCGAGCTCGCCTACGACCTCAACGGGTCGCTCGTGAGCCGGAAGGACCCGCGCTCCTACGAGACCGCCTACGAGTACGACCCCTTCGGCCGGCTCACGCGCGCAACAGACGCCCTGGGCGGCTACCGGTTTCTCCAGTACGACGCGTCGGGGAACCCGACGCTCGCCGAGGCCCATGACCCGCAAGGAGTGCTCCAGGCGCGAACGAGTCGCTACTTCGACGAGGCGGACCGGCTCTGGAAGGTCGTCGAGGATCGCTTCGGGCCGAACATCTCCGCGACGCAGCCGACGACGATCCTCACGAGAGATCCGACGGGGCGGGTCACCCAGATCATGGACCCCCTATCGAACGGCACGAGCTACTCGTACGACACGGCGGGCCGTCTGACGCAGATCCTCGACGCGATCGGCGACCACGACGACTTCTACTACGATGCGAACGGGAACGTCACGAGCCGGTCCCACACCGATCTCCCGGCTGGCGGCGGGAGCGAGACCTTCGTGACGGAGTTCGACTACGACGTGATCAACCGCATAACGGAGAAGCGGGAGATCGACCGGCTGAACGCCCAGAGCGTCCTCACGACCCACTATGGCTACGACAGCCGCAACAATCTGACTTGGCGGCTCGACGCCGAGAACCACCCGGTGCGCTGGGCCTACGACCTCGAGGATCGGCTCGTGAGCTACGAGCGAGCCCTCCAGACGGCCAGACGATCGAGGACTTCACTCAGTCGATCACCGAGACCTTCCAGTATGACCGCGACGACCGACTCGTGGGGCTCACCGACGACAACTTCGACTCGACCACATACCAGTACGACGAGCGGGGCCGTCGGACGAGAGTCACCTACGCGGACTCGAGGTACGTGGAGACTCAGTACGACGCGAACTCCAACGTGTCCGGTGGACCGACGAAAATGGTACGGTAGTCCAGAACACGTTCGATGCGCTCAACCGGAACACGTACGCGAGCGTCACGCGCGGGACCGGAGTGCTCGGGAGCACCTACGAGCAGTTCACGTATGACGCACTTGGGAGGATGCTGACGGCTGCGGACGACGACTTCCAGGTCGAGCTTACGTGGGACAGCATGGGGAACGTCCTGAAGGATCGGCAGGGCTACAACGCGCAAGGGCAGGAGAAGTGGAAGGCAGTCACCACGACCTGGTCGGATGCCGGGAGCGTCCAGAGCATCCTCTATCCGAGCACGTTCGCCGCGGCGCACACGAGGGACGCGATCTATCGGATGACGTCGCTCCAGGACGTGGGCGCGGGGACGAACATCGCGACTTTTACCCACCAGGGAGTCGGCAGGCTCGCCACGACCTCGAATCAGAACGGAACCTCGACGGACTACACCTGGGACGGCTTCGCCCGCATCCAGGACATCGACCACAAGCTCGGAGGCGGGCAGACGTTCCACAAGTTCACGTACGCGTACGACAAGGTCCACAAGCGGCGGATGGAGCAGAACACCTTCGACGCCACGTGGGTCGGGACGCTGCCCCAGGCCGTCCAGACCTTCCTAACGGCCCGGAACACCAAGGGGGACGTCTACGCCTACGACTGGGCGTATCGGCTCGCGGACGTCCGCTACGACACGAACAACCCCGTCCAGGAGGTTCAGACCCCGGGGAGCCAGGCGTTCGTGAAGAACACCCAGTACGTCATGGACGGGCTCGGGAACCGGAGCCAGGTCCTGACCTCCCCGCCGACCCCTCCCTCGACCGTGACGTACGCTTCGGACGTGGTCAACCAGTACACCCAGGTCGGCGGCGTCACCCGGACCCACGACAACAACGGGAACCTCACGGACGACGGGACCTACCTCTTCGCGTACGACTTCGAGAACCGGCTCGTCGAGGTGAAGCTCAAGGCGACGCAGGCTCTCGTGGCATCGTACCGCTACGACGCGCTCGGGCGACGGGTCGAGAAGGCGGTATCCGGCGGCGCGACGACCCGCTACGTGCTCGACGGGCAAGAGGTCGTCGAGGAGTACGACGGGCAGGACGTCTGGCAAGCCCGCTATGTCTACGAGGACGGGATCGACCAGCCGCGAGCGATGGATCGAGCCGACGGTGCTGACGTCAACGGCAACGGGAACACGAGCGAGATCCTGCGTTTCACCTACGCCCAGAGCGCGAGGGGCGACGTCACGGAGATCACGCAACCGAGCGGTGCGGTCGTCGAGTGGACGACCTATGACGTCTACGGCCAACCGACGATCCGCGACTCACAGGGGGCGGTCGTTTCGCAAAGCGCGGTGGGGAACCCGTTCCTCTTCACGGGGCGGGAGTACGACGCCGAGACGAAGACCTACTACTTCCGCGCGCGCGCGTACGACCCGGCCACCGGGCGGTTCCTCCAGAGGGATCCCGCCGGGTTCGCCGGGGGACTGTCCCTCCACGAGTACGTGGGGTCGGACCCAGCATCGTCCGCCGATCCCTCGGGGCTTGCGCCGAAGGACAAGGAGAACAAGCCAGTCGAGTGGCTTCGTGATGCGGGCCAGGCGCTCCTGAAAGCTCAAACGGCTGAGGAAGCGGCATACAACGCCTACCTCGCGGCTTTGGACGCAGCGTACGCCGCAGGGGGCGCAGCCCTCGCTCTCGAGAAGCAGATCCACGATCTAGAGGAGCTGATCAAGAAGAAGGCGGAGGATCAGTGCTCAGACCCCGGCGGAGGATAACAAGAAGCTGGCCGAGTTGAAGGCGGCCCTGAAGGACGCACGGGCGAAGCAAGCGGATGCGTGGCAAGCGGTCGATGATGCGATCGCCGTTCTCGACCCCCTTGAGGACGCGCTGGATGCCGCCGAAGCCGAATTTCACGCGGCAGCACAGAACTGGTGGGAGAAGAGCGGTGGTGAGCCCGGTCGTTTCCCGCGTGGAGATCTTGGGGCTCTTTCGCGAGAGGACTTCATGAGGCTGACCAAACTGGATCTGCTCGCGTTCGGCCCGGACTGGGCGGCGCGTGCGATTCAGGATGCCCCGACCTTGGTCGGCGAGTGTGGACATCCGCCCGGACATCCGGAAACCCCCTATTACGGCAACGGAGGCTACTATGGCATAACGATTGACGGCGATGATATGCTCGACGGGGCGTGGAGGGCCGGGGATGAATGGAGCCTGGCATCGACCTGGCTGCACGAGGCGCGACACTACTCGGAGGCCCACGACCCCGATTTCGCCGGGTGGGGGGATCAGGCTCCCGCGACGAGCGGCTGGCCAGAAATACTACGAGGATCATCCTCCGGATTCGAGCCGAGGAGGTCTCCGCCCCGGGCTGGGGGGTGTCCGCCCTGGAATCAGCGGATGGAACGCCGTTGACTCGGACACGGCTGTGCACGTCGAGCATTGGGGCAGGGCATGGCGGGGTCGTTAGGGGGGGGAGGCGTGCCGACCGGCGCGAGCGACGACTCCGCCCCTCTGGGTGAGGGGCAGTACTCCGCCGCAGAGTCTGGACGGATCACGCTACCCGTGAGCCGATGGAAGAGTGTCCTCCTCGTCCTCCTGGTCGCCTCTTCCATCTTGGGCGCGATCTTCTGGACCACAGCACCTTCGAGTGGTCGGCGTCGGGGTGAAGGCTCGGGCTGGATCGATATTGGGCATGGGCCTATG
>CAVVXN010000001.1:0-925621 GCA_963752285.1 uncultured Planctomycetota bacterium | reverse complement strand
TCCCCGAAGCCCCGGTCCAGCGTGATCACGGTGCGACGCTCGGCTCGAGCGGCGGCGTGCACGTCGAGATCGGTCGCGCCGCTCAGTTCTTCCTGGATGACCGTTGCGACGTCGTGACCCGCGTCACGCAGCAGGGCCTCGGCGGCTGCGGGCAGGTTCTCGTCGAGCTTGAACCGCGCCACGTCGATGGACCGTCACGAAGAAGAGAGGTGGACCGTCCGCTCGTGCGCGAGCTCGGCTGCGTAGGCGATGGCGGCCCGAACGTCCTCGACCGCGATCGCGGGGTACTCGGCGAGGATCTCCTCGGCCGTGCGGCCGGCCGCCAGGTTGTCCAGGACGACCGTCACGAGCACGCGTGTGCCCGCGATGCACGCCTGCCCGTGACACCCGTTCGGATCGACCGAGATCCGGTCGCGCCAGTCGGGGGGGGTCTGGTCGGTCACCATGGGGCCATCCCACCCCCGGACTCGCGCAGTCGAGGCCGGAGAGGCCCCTGGACGTAGGGGTCTCTTCCGTGCCAGCACCCGTACCAGCAGATCCGCCGAATCCGCCATCGATCGGGGGTAGATCGCGATCTTGCTGCGGGCAGTCGCGAACTCGGAATCGCCCGCCAGGGCGCATTTCATCGGGACCTGGGGCGCCAAGGCCGCTTCCGCCTGTCAAGCCGGAGGTCGCGGGTTCGAGCCCCGTCACTCCCGCCATCTACCAGCCCGCATGAACTGGCCGCGTGCGGGCCATCGCGCCGCGACGTGCTCTCGAAAGCACGCACACGATCGCGCGGCGACTTCTCCCGATAACTCCCCGATCATGCGCCGATTCCGGCGCGCTGCTGGTACGGGTGCTGGTACGGGATAGACCCCTGCGCTTGGGGCACGTCGCCAATCAACGCCGGATTGGCACCGGCATCACCGATCGTCGGGTGCAACGGGGGTCAGGGACGTCTCGACCACGAGCTGGTTGCCGGCTGGCTGAACTTGCACCTCGCGGCGCTGGTGCGTCATGCCCTTCCCCCGCTCGTAGCGGACGAAGCGGACCCGGTACTCCCGGCCGGCGAGCCTTACCGGCCTCATCGCTTCTTGGCACCGAAGCCGGGGATGGCGGTAGCTTGTTTCATCCACGATGCGACCTGTGCCTCATCGAGATCGTCCGCGGACTCGAGTTCCACGCCCCGCGAGTCCTTGCCCATCCCCACAGGCACCACGGGCGGCACGGGCTTCAGTGCTGTGCCGCGTCCGAATGTGAGCTTGACGTGGCGGGCGAAACCGCCGCACGCGAAGCACCAGCCGTCACCGACACCATACCAGGCCATGCCCCACTTCACGGAACGCTTCAGATTCGACAGCGTCTTGGCCGCCAGAGCGTCGACGCGTTCGGCGACGCCGCGTTGCGGCTGCGGCAGGCTGCGGATGTAGGCAAAGACCGGTTCGTCGCCGTCCGCGGCCTTCGCGGGGCTCGCCCTGCCCGTCATGGCTTCCGGCAGCGTGCTGAGAACGTTGTCTTGCGCAGCGGACCGCGTTCTGGCAAGCCGCTTCGTCGCCCTCTGGTTGGTCTTGGGCCCGCCGCCCGATGCGTCGATGCCACGCGCCGCCGTCTTCTTCGCCGGCGTCTTCTTCGCGGGCGTCCCCGTCGCAGAGCTCCGTTGCCGCTTCGCAGTCGAGGCCGTTGCCGTCGATCGCGCTTTGGCTTTCGTATGTCCGTTGGCGGCTCTCTTCCCCGCGGAGCCGTTTGGAAGTCTGCGAGAGTTCTTGGTCATGATCGCGCCTCCCGTCGGAGCCTCCAGGGCACCCTCGGGTTACGAGACTCGACGGCCCTGGATCGAGCGTAGCGCACGAGCCGGAGGTACTCCAGGGGATGGTCGGCACCGGCGAGCGGCGCTGCGCGGAGCGGATTTCGCACGCGGCCGGCATCACGAGGCGTTCTTCCTACCGGGGGCTCACCTCGCACCCGACGACCCTGGACCTCATCGCCAACGCGCGGGCATCGGCCCCGCCCGTCGCCTTCGAGAACGGCCGCAACGTACGCCTTGGCCACCCCGCGCCGGGTGTGAGCCCCGCACCGGACGAGCGTCCCGGTCAGGATAGCGGACTCAGCACCACTCGGCCGTACGCAATGAATGCCATGAGCAGACCCAGGACGCCACTCATGATGATGGACCCGACCTCGCGGTACTTGACGTGTACGCCGATGAACACGAGGCTCTCGATCGCGAGGATCGCGGCGGCCACCACCGTCAGCACCGGCTGCCAGCGGACAGCGGCGGGGACGATCAACCCCACCGTGCACACGAGTTCGAGAATGCCGAGGAACATCCACGCTCCCCGCGGCAACGCACCGAAGGACGGTACCTGCGTCCGGATCTCGTCGAACAGGAAGACCTTCATGACGCCCGACGCGGCATAGAGGAGCGCGGCCAGGACCTGCAGGACCCACAGCAGGGTGTTCATGATCGGTCTCCTCGGGAATTCCCGCATCGGCACGCCCGGAGCGAGCCCGCCCGGTCCGATTCACGAACCAGAGGGCGAGAGCAGCAGGCTCCTGAGATCGGGATCATGTCCGGACGGAACGGCGGCCGAATTCTACCTGGTGGCCCCCGCCCTCGGCGCCACAGATCGAACCGCAGGCCCGGCGTCAGGACGACCAACTGCGGGCGGTTGACGATGGCGCGCGTCGTAGGTCCGGCGACCCGACCGACGCCCTCCCTTCTCGCTGCGTCGATGCCAGGCCCGCCAGAGGTCCTGACGAGACGCGCGACGCCTCCGGGGGAAGCGGTCGCGTCACAACCCTCGCGCACGCCCGCAGTTCCTCCGGTGCGGCCGCTCGGGGCCCAAGAGCCGCGCGGGCGGTATTCGCGGGGAACATGGCCACATCGCCGCGAGTCGGCGGGGTAGGCTCCCGCCATGTCCCGTGCCACCCAGATCGCACGCGAGATCCTCGACGAGCTTCGCGCCGCGGGGAGCCCGAGGCGCGCGGACCTCATGGCCGCCGAGTACATGACGACGAACATGGCGCACCTCGGCTGCACCGTACCCGACGTGCGCCGGATCGCGCGGTCGCACGCCCGGGAGCTCGCGGCCGATCCCGCGAAGGCCGTCGGGGTCGCGGCCGCACTGGTGGCGCTGAAGAACCACGACGCGAGGCAGGTCGCGTACGAGATCCTCGGCGCGATTCCGGCGGCGCGCGACGGACTGGGCGTGCGGCAGCTCGAGGCCCTCTCCCACGGGAACGACAATTGGGCGGCGGTGGACGGCTTCTGCTCGGCGCTGTCCGGCCCGCAGTACGCCACAGGAGTCCTCGCACCCTCCGTCCTCGAGAGATGGGCGCGCTCGCGCGACCCGTGGATGCGCCGCGCGGCGCTCGCCACCATCGCGACGTCCTTCCAGCGCGCCTCGCTGCGGCGGCAGTCACCGGTCGCGCCGTCGGTGCGCGTGTGCGCACTGCTGGTGGACGACCGGCACGATCACGTCGTGAAGGCGCTCTCGTGGGCGCTCAGGAATCTCTCGTCCCGCGACCGCGC
The DNA here is from genome assembly GCA_963752285.1 of uncultured Planctomycetota bacterium. GTDB lineage: Bacteria > Planctomycetota > PLA2 > PLA2 > JAEUHO01 > CAVVXN01. The sequence goes on along the minus strand of CAVVXN010000001.1, from coordinate 922,107 downwards.
GGTCGTAGCGCGGTTCGTGGCCGAACACGAGGCGCGGCTCGCGGCGCGCGTGAAGCGGGAGGTGGCGCGGAAGCTGACGACCGGAACGAAGAACAAGAGCAAGAGGCGAACCCCGGAACGGTGAAGCGCGTGCTTGCCCGCCTTCGTTCAGCTCCGTGCACGAAGCGTGCGCGCGTTTCTCCGGCGGGACCACGTGGCGGGTCGTGTTCGGCGCTGGATTGGCCCGGCGGGGCCGACGAGGTCCTCCCCCGCGGACACGTCGCCTCTCGTCACGTCCCGTCGCACGTACGCCCCTCACTCGGCGTCGCGGCGCGGCACGTGGGCCCATTCTCGCACGGTACCCCGTCCTACCGGTGGCGAACCCACGAAGTCCGAGAACGCGATCGGGTGGTGGGGGCTCGGGTCGGAGGCTCGCGCTGCGAGGCCCCCGGGCGGTAACCTCCCGGCCCACTCCGGCAATCCGGGCGCGGAGGAGGCCCGCATGATCACCCCCGCCCATTGCCCGACGTGCGGTGTCGAGATCCCCTCCGATGCGCCGGCGGGAGTCTGCCCCGCGTGCCTCCTCTCGGCCGGGCTGGGCACGTCGTCCCCGGCGCTCGCTCCGGACGAGGTGGAGCGCCGCCTCCCCATGTTCGCTGTCGAGCGCGTCATCGGCCGCGGGGGGATGGGCGTGGTGTACGCCGCCCGGCAGCGCGCGCTCGACCGGCTCGTCGCGCTGAAGGTCCTCGCACCCGCGGTGGCGGCGGCGCCGGGGTTCGCGGAGCGGTTCCTGCGCGAGGCGCGGGCACTCGCCCTCCTCTCCCACCCCCACATCGTGGCGGTGCACGACGCCGGCGAGTCCCAGGGGCTCTGCTACCTCGTCATGGAGTACGTGGACGGCGTGAACCTGAGGCAGGCGCAGGCGGCCGGGCGGCTCGCGCCGGAGCAGGCGCTACGCATCGTGCCCCAGATTTGCGACGCCCTGCAATACGCGCATGACCACGGCGTCGTGCACCGCGACGTCAAGCCGGAGAACATCCTGCTCGATCGCGCGGGCCGGGTGAAGATCGCCGACTTCGGTCTCGCGAAGCTCCTCGGGCACGCGCCGGCCGTGCCCACGCTCACGGGTTCGGAGCAGGTGCTGGGGACCCTTCACTACCTCGCGCCCGAGCAGCTCCGGAGCCCGCGGGACGTGGACCACCGCGCCGACATCTACGCGTTGGGGGTCGTCTTCTACGAGATGTTGACGGGCGAGCTGCCCCTCGGCCGCTTCCCGGCTCCGTCCGAGCGCGTTCAGGTGGACGTCCGCATCGACGAGGTGGTCTTGAAGGCCCTCGAGCAAGCGCGCGAGCGCCGCTGGCAGCGGGCGGACGAGGTGAAGACGGGCGTGGAGCACGTGACGTCGAGTGCGCCGCCGCCACGGTCCGAAGGAGCGCCGGCAGCCGGGCCCGTGCGAGGTCCACGACGGGCGCCGTGGGTGACCGCGGGCATCCTCTGCTGGCCCGCGGCGCTGCTGACCGCCGCGGTCGTGTCGAGCGCGCGGAGTCGAGACGATCTCGCCGCGTGGGCGGCGGCCGCCGTCCTCGGCATCGGCATGCTCCTCGCCGGGGTCGCCCGGTGGGGCGCCGGTGACCCGATGAACCCGCGCCGTCTTCGGCCGGTCGCGCGCCTCCTACTGACCGGCCTCGTCATCGCGACCGGCCTCGCGGCCGCTACCGTCGCGACCCTCGGATTCGTGGCTCGCCGTGAGGCCGGCTACCCCCGGCCCCAGACCGTACGCGAGCAGGTGAGAACGACGGCCCGGGCGCTGCTCCACCGCTTGGCGCAACTGCACGGCAGTCCGCCGCCCCCGAACGTGTCCGCGGCGCTCTACGCGCCCGACACGCGCACCGCCCTCCTCGCGCTGCCGGACGCGGTCTGGGAGCGTCGCTTCGAGCAGGCCGACCTCGGGCTCGCGTTCGTGCCGACCCCGGCGTTCGCGGGCCCGCTCTCCGCGTACCACGTCACGGACATCGAGCTCCCGACCCCGCCGTGGGACCGCGCGTACGTCCGCATCGAAGGTGCCGGAGACCGGGTCCGCTTCGAGATGATCCGCGCCGCGGACCTCGCCTGGTGGTTCGCGGACTCCCAGGTGACCTGGGAGCCGGCGCTCTCGGAGGATCGCCGCGACGCGGCCTTCCAGAGACTCCACGAGCCGCGCTTCCACGAGCGCTCCGAGGCGCGTCAGCAGGTCGACGCCCTCGTCCTCGGTCTCCCCCTTTCGCCCGACCCGGGCGACCTCGAGGTTCTCCTCCCCGCCATGGACCCCCGCGAACGCGAGCGCCTGCGGGCGATGTCGTCCGAGGAGCGGCACCGGCTGCAGGCCGAGGACCAGCTCGGTTTCGCGTTCTTCGACCGCAGGCGCCTGCCGAAGGGAGCCGTGCTCACCAGCGGTCCCGACTCCATGAGGCTGGACGGCGACCGCGGCACGTACGTCGGCAGTCAGGACGGCTACCTCGTCGAGTTCCCCATCGTGCGGGTCGACGCCCGTTGGTATCTCGGCGTCGGCCGCGTCGTCCACCACGAGACCCGATGAACGAGCGGTTCCGGACCACGCGCTGGAGCCTGGTGCTCGCGGCCGGCGCGGAGGACGGAGCGGCGCCACTCGCCGCGCTCTGCGAGGCGTACTGGTATCCGCTCTACGCGTGGGCGCGACGCCGCGGCTACGCGCCGGAGGAGGCCGAGGACCTCGTGCAGGGCTTCTTCGCCGAGCTCCTGGAGAAGGGATGGATCGGTCGCGCCGACCCGGAACGCGGTCGGTTCCGCGGGTTCCTCGTCACCGCGTTCCGGCGTCACGTGGGACACGAACGCGACCGCGCGAACGCCCTTCGTCGCGGGGGCGGACGGCGCCTCGTGTCCCTCGACTGCGAGGACGCCGAACGTCGCTACGCGCTCGAGCCGGCGACGGCGCTCACGCCGGACCTCGCCTACGACCGCCGCTGGGCGCTCACGGTCCTCGAGCGAACGCTCGAGACCTTGCGTCGTGAGATGGCGGCCGCCGGACAAGGGCAGCGGTTCGCGCTCCTCGCAGCGCACCTGCCGGGCGGGCGAACCTTCCGCTCCCTCGCGGACCTCGCCGTGGACCTTGGCCTCTCCGAGGGCGCGGTGAAGACCGCGCTTTCCCGGCTCCGCGCGCGCTACCGGGCGTGCCTCCGGGCCGAAGTCGCGGACACCGTGGCTTCGCCGGAGGACGTGGACGCCGAGATCGCGGATCTCCTGGCGGCTCTCCGCGCGAACGCGTGAGCACGACATGCGCTCCCCAACGCGAGGCCGTCCGTCGGTGCCGCGGGGACGTCAGCGACCCGGCAGCGCGTCCAGGGCCTCGGCGACGAACGCGCGTAGCCCACCGCGTGCGTGCGCGCGAGCTCGACGGCGAGCGCCTCGGCGGCCGCGACCGCCGAGAGCGGCGCGAAGCTCGTGGTTCCTTCGAGGAGCTCGACCACCACGCAGGGGATCCCGAAGATGTCCCCCGTGGGGTCCACGTACCGCGGCGCGGGAACGGGCAGGCCCTCGGCGTGAAGGACGCGGAGCAGGGTGTGCTCGTCCGCGGCGAAGTCGGGGTTCGCGGCCCGGTCGGCGGCGCCGTGCACGAGAACGACGAGCATCTCCCTCTGCCCGTTCTGCCGCTCGATCTCGACGGCCGTCACCCCGGCCGAGACGCCGCCGGCCCACGGCCACGCCCGAAGGGGCGGGGCGCCTGGTTCGATCCGCTCGACGAGCCTGCCGAGCCGAGGGTCGAGAGGGGGGGCCGCGCGGTCGCTCAGCGCGCGCCAGACCTCCTCGAGGGGCTGGGGAAAGGTCGTCTCCTACCGAATCGTCTCGCTCATCGAACGTGGTCTCTCTGGATCGGCCTCGGCGATCACCCTCCCGTGGAGCGCGGGAACAGCTCGTCGAACGCAGCCAGCTCGCGGCGGGCTCGGCGCCGGCGCCGGGGGTGGACCGCGAGGCCGAGCCCCCCCACCGCGAGACAGAGGCACCCGACCGCGAGGTACATCGGCGCCGTGCGCGCGAGGCCGAGGCCGAGCATCAGCACGCCGAGGCACACGCCCAGCCCGGCCGAGACCGAGGCGAAGAGCGACGCCCGTGCCTCGGCCACCAGGTGCGTCCACCACGCGTCTCGTCCGCGCGCCCAGTCGGAGCTCACCTCCTCGTAGCGCTCCGCCCTCGAGCGCGCCACGAGCGCGACGCCGACGAGCAGGCCCACGTCCGAGAGCAGGAGCCCGGCGAGGATCCCCACGACCACGCGATCGACGCCCAGGAGCACGAGCGCCCCGATCCCCGCGACGAGCTCGAGCCCCGCGGCCGCTCCGATCCGGACCGCCGCACGACGCATACGTGTCGAGGTCTCCTCGAGCCGCGTCACGAGCGCGTCGAACGCGGACGGCTCGGGCGGCGGCGTCTCGAGCGCGCGATCGATCTCGCGATACCGTGCGAGCGCTCGCCGGCAGGACGCGCACCCGGCGAGGTGCCGCGCGATCTCGGCCCGCTCGCTCGCGTCGTTGGCGATCCGATCGTATCGCGACAGCAGCTCCTCGGGGGGGTGCGTCATCGTTCGCCTTCCCGATCGGGTCCACCGATCCATCGTGCGAGCTTCTTCTTGGCGTGGTGGATGCGGCTCCACACCGTGCCCACGGGGCAGCCGAGCATCGCGGCGATCTCCTCCGTGCGGATCCCGCGCATCACCGAGAGACCGACGGCCAGGCGCTGCTCCGGGGGCAGAGCGGCGAGGGCGCGGTGCACGGACAGGTTGCGATCCTCGGCGAGCGCGCGCGTCGCGGCGTCGGTCGGGGCGGTTGCCGAAGGGCGCGGGATCGCCCGCGCTTCGCGTCCGGCGCGCGCGCGTTCGCGCACGAGCGTCCGTCGTGCGAGGTTCGCCGCGATGGTGAGGATCCATCCCTTGAGCGTCCCGTCCCCGCGAAAGCGCCCGCCGTGGCGCCACGCGGCCAGGAAGGTCTCCTGCAACACGTCCTCGGCGAGCCCCGAGACGCCGAGGACGCTCCGCGCGAGCCCCAGCGCGGAGGCGGCGTGCCGGGCGTAGACCCGCCCCCAGAGCCGGCGCCGCGCGTCGGCATCGCCGTGCCGGAAAGTCTCGATCCAGTCCTGCTCGTCGGTCATCACCCTGGAGGAGCCCCGGCGGGCGCCCACCCTTCAAGGGAATCTTCCGCCGGGTCCTCCCCCGGGAGCGAGCTTCCGCGGCTGCCCGTCCCGCACCCGCGCCCGGAGTTCTTCGCCTCCGGGGGCGTCGGGCCCTCCGGAGCCGATGCGGCGGTGAACGCCTTGGACGCCGCGCAGGAGGAGCGCGGCTTCGCGTGGAACCCGTTCTCGAAGCCCGTGCGCGAGCTCGTGGACCAGCTCGTGGACCTCCGACACCCCCTGCACGGCGTCGCGCCGCTCGCCGACCGGCCTCCCTGGGGCCACGGACGTCGGCGTCGGGTGGACGCCCCGAGAGCCCGGGGCCCCACCGCCCGAACGTCAGCTCTTCTTCGCGGCCCGCGCGACGCCGGCCTTCATGTCGTCGAGGTCCATCGCCGGCGTGAGTTCGATGCCGGCGTTCAGGTGCATCAAGAAGGGCTCGGCGGCCGAGGGGATCGCCGTCGGGTCCTCCAGGTCGAAGAAGAAGAGCCCCGTGCGCCGCCCGCCCTCCGCGACGAAGTAGCACGCCTCCGGATGGAACGCGTCCACGAAGCCCATCACCGCCTTCGGAAGCGAGCCGTCCGCGACGGCCTTGTTCCCCGCCTCGACCGGGATCGAAATCTTCATGAGCACGCGCATCGACGACCTCCCTCGGCGAGCCGACCGACGTCCCCGTCGAGCCGGACGGGTCCGGCCCCGCCGCGGCGCATCCTCACCGAACGCACAGGGCCGCGGGCTCCGGGGCCGCGCGGCCGCCTGCGCCTCGTGGAGCCCGGCGTAGGGACCCACCTGCGTGACCGCGGCGACCTCCCCGGCCGGCGTCTCCGCGGCGCCCACCTCGCCCTCGGCTGGGAAGTCGCGCTCGACCTGGACGCCGAAGTCGATGTCCAGGCGCCCGTCCGGTTGCGCCGTCGGTCGGTACACGAAGACGTTGTGCCCGCCGGTCGAGAGGCCGGGATGCCGACGCAAGAAGTCCCACACGAGGTCCAGCGCCGGCTTCCACAGGTCTCCGATGTCGGCGGGCCGGCCCTGCCGGCGTACCGCCGCGATGCGTCGGACTCCGACCGTCCTCACCGCGACGACGTGCGCCACGCCGTCAGCTCGCGGTCGGATCGGCGACGCGCCCCAGGAACAGGATCGCGCCCGTCGGCTCGTGCCGGATCACGAAGAGGAAGGGATGGTCCGCGTTGAACGTCACGACGGGTTCGGGCCGAGGCGCGGAACCCGCGCGCATGAGGACGGCGGTCGCGGCCGCGGCCTCCGTGCCCTTTTCGTCCACGGCGACGAAGGCCTTGTGTACGACGGCGCCGATCCAGAGGCGCTCCGTCGCCGTCATGCCCGAGAAGTCGGCGTTCTGGGCGTCGAAGGCGAGGCGCATGCCAAGTCCCTCGAGGGCGTCCCCCAGCTGGAACCCGCTCGTGAAGCGGAACGTGGGGAGCGACAGGCGCACCTTCGCGCTCGAGAGCCGCGAGGTCCAGCCCGCGAGCGTCTCCGGCGAGACCGAGGACTCGACGGCGGCGAGGCCGTCCATGGCCTTCGGCAGCACGACGAGCATGGACATGGTCCGTCCGCGGTACGGGAGGGAGAGGACCTGCGCGTCCCCCACGTCGGCGTACGCGAAGTGATCGGTCCGGTGCATCGTGCGCACGGTCTCGTCGTCACCCGGCGCCCTGTGAAACGGCGCGTCGATCGTGGCCCCTTCGGCGAAGGGCTCGAGCCACGGCGCCTTGAAGTAGATCGCGTTCGCGAGGACGAGACGCGTGTCGGGAGAGAGCACCCCCGCGGGGATGAGGTTCTCGATCTTCTTCCGGGTCTGCTCCTCGACCCAGTCGTTGATCACCTTGCGCGCGGCCTCGGTCTCACGAAAGTCGACGGTTCCCAGCCCGGCTCCGAAGACCGCCCCGAGGCGGTCCACGTAGGACGGCTCGAAACCGTAGTCCACTTGGCCGAAGAGACGGTTCGCGATCGCGATCAGGTACGCGGGCACCCGGGCCGCACCTGCGTCGCGGTCCTCCCGGACCTCGGGAGCCTCGAGCGCCTTTGCGGCGCCCTGGAAGAGGGCCCCGAAGCCCTCGGGGAGATGCAGGACCCGGTCCATCTCCGAGGCCGTCTCGCCCCGCGCGCCCTCGCGGGCCATGGCGAGGCAGGCTGAGATCGACCAGGGCGAGAAGAACAGGTTCCCGTCGGCGCCCGCGAGCCGTCCGTAGAGGTCGAACGCGAAGGCCGTGTTGCCCTCGACGAGCGTCGTGACGGCGCCCGGCGCGGCGGCCGGCGCGGCGTCCCCGGCCGAGGCGGGCTCGAGGGGAAGCGCCAGCAGGAGAAGGGAGACGAGCCACGGAAGGACCTTCCACATCGGAGGATCTCCATCGGGTCGAAGGCTGGTTGGACGTGGCGACGGCAGTGCGGTTCCCGCCGCGCCGCCGGCCCCGCCGATCCGGCGAATCTCCCCCGCGCGCCTCCCCAACGCGGCCCGTGTCGGCGCGGATCCCACGCCCCGAGCCTACCCGGCCGGTCGCCCGCGCCCAACACGCACCGACGGCCTGGTCGTCGGGCGCTCGGGTTTGCGAGTCCGTCGGCACGGTGACAGGATGAGCGCCGGTCCCGCACGGGGCCGGCGAATCGACATGACCACCACGCCCGAACAAGCAGGCACGCGCGGGGAGAACGACGGGGCGCCCCGCGGGGAGGCCATTCTCGACCGGCTCCTCGAGGGGTGTCAGGTCATCGGCCCCGACTGGACGTACCTCTACGTCAACGACGCCGTCGCGGCGCAGGGGCGGCGTCCGAAGGACGAGCTCCTCGGCCGGACGATGATGGAGGCGTATCCCGGCATCGAGAACACGCCGATGTTCCGAGTCCTCGAGCGGTGCATGAAGGAGCGCGCCGTCGAGAGGATGGAGAACGAGTTCACGTTCCCCGACGGCTCGACAGGCTGGTTCGAGCTCCGCTTCGAGCCGGTCCCCGAGGGCGTGTTCATCCTCTCGCTCGACGTCACGGCCCGCGTTCGGGCGGAGGAGCGTCTCCGCCGGATGAACCGCGGACTCCGCATGCTGAGCGCCGGGAACCAGGCCCTCGTGCGCGCCTCCGCCGAGATGGAGCTGATGGACCACGTCTGTCGCGTGCTCGTGGAGGCCGGCGAGTTCCCGACCGCCTGGGTCGTCCTCGGAGGCGGCGACGGGCCGCACCGGACCGTGGCCTCCGCCGGGCTCGAGACGGCGACCGTGGACCTCGCGCTGCGCGTTCGCGAAGGGCTCGACAGCGAGGACGACCCGGTGCGGACCGCCATCGAGACGGGAACCCTCACCATGGGCAGCGTGACGCCGTCCCGCGCCCACGCCGGCCCTCGCGCCGCGCCGGGCGTGATCGGGGCCTTCCCCCTGGTCTGCGGGGGGACCCGGCTCGGCGCGCTGGCGGTCCACGCGACGACAGCGGACGCCTTCGGCGACGCGGAGACGGCCCTGCTCGGCGAGATGGCCGACGACCTCGCGTTCGGGATCACGACCCTGCGACACCGTCGCGCGACCGAACGCGTCTTCGAGGCGCTCCGGGAGTCGGAGGCGCGGTACCGCGCGCTCTTCGACGGCGCGTCGGAGGGGATCCTCGTCTCGGACGCCGCGTCGGGGCGCGTCCGCTACGCGAACCGGGCCATGTGCGCGCTCCTGGGCTACGACGAGGAGGAGCTCTCGCTCCTGAGCGAGGCCGAGCTCCACCCGTCGGCGTCCCGTGCGCGCGTGGAGGCGGAGTTCGAAGCGCAGGCACGAGGCGAAAAGCCCCTCGCGCCGGAGATCCCGTGCCTCTGCAAGGACGGAAGCATCGTGTATGCCGACGTCGCGCGCGCCACGACCGTCGTGGACGGGCGCGAGAGCAACGTGGCCTTCTTCGCCGACGCCACGCGGCGGCGCGAGCTCGAGGCGCAGTTCCGTCAGGCGCAGAAGCTGGAGGCCGTGGGTCAGCTCGCGGGCGGCGTCGCGCACGACTTCAACAATCTCCTGCTCGTGCAGATGGGCTACTGCGATCTCATGTCGCTCCAGCTCGGGCCCGGGCATCCGCTCTCCGAGGGTCTCGCCCGCATCAAGGGATGCGCCGAGCGCGCCGCGGCGCTGACGAGCCAGCTCCTCGCGTTCAGCCGCAAACAGACCCAGCGCACGGAGATCCTCGACTTGAACGTCGTGGTGGACGAGGTCGAGGGGATGCTCCGCCGCCTGATCGGCGAGCACATCGCGCTCCAGACGAGGCTGCCAGGCGACCTCGGCCGGGTCGAGGCGGACCGCGGCCAGATCGAGCAGGTGATCCTGAACATGGCGGTCAACGCGCGAGACGCGATGCCCGACGGCGGCCGGCTCACGATCGAGACCGCGAACGTGGACCTCGACCCGGCCTACGCGCAGAGCCACGTCGACGCCCGGGCCGGGCCGCACGTCCTGCTGGCCGTCAGCGACACCGGCGCCGGGATGGACGAGGAGACGAAGCGGCGGATCTTCGAGCCCTTCTTCACGACGAAGCCGAAGGGCAAGGGCACCGGCCTGGGCCTGGCGGCGGTCCACGGGATCGTCCGCCAGTCCGGCGGCAACGTCTGGGTCTACAGCGAGATCGGCCGGGGCACGACCTTCAAGGTCTTCCTGCCGCGCGTGGACGCGCCCGTGCGCGCCCGCGCGCGCACGGAGGCGAGCGCGACGCACGGAGCGGGCGAGTCCGTGCTCCTCGTGGAGGACGAGCCCGCGCTCCGCGATCTGATGGCGAACATGATCGAGGCCCTCGGCTATCGGGTTCGCTCGGCCGGGACCGGCGAGGAGGCGCTGCGCGTCGTCGAAGAGGAGGATCTCCGCCCGGACCTGCTCGTCACGGACGTCGTGATGCCCGGCATCGGGGGAGGGGAGCTCGCCCGGCGCCTCCAGGAGCTCCTCCCGGCGCTTCGGGTGCTGTACATGTCGGGATACCCGGACGAGGCCGTGGTGGACCAGGGCCTGCTGGACCCGGACACGCCGTTCCTCGACAAGCCCTTCAGCATCGCGACGCTCGCCGCGAAGCTCCGCGAGCTCCTCGACCCCGGCACGCGGCCGTAGCCGAAAGGCCGGTTCGAGGCCCCGACCGTCGTGCCATCGCGCGGACGAGGCGCGGGCGGTGGTCGCGAGGTCGGTGCGGAAGGAAGACCCGTGGGGACAACTCCCGCGGCCACGGGACGCGGGCGCCGGACCGCCTTGCCGGAAGGCCGTGCTGCGCAGCCCGCGCCGTGCGGGAGGGCGTCCGCCCCCACCCGCACCGTCCCGGTCCTCCCGGGCCCGGTCCCGGTAGGATCGGCCTCGGAAGGAGGCGTCGCATGACGTGGCGAAGGTGGACGGCGAAGGGTCTCGCGTGGGGGTTCGTCGGTGCGTCGCTCTGTCTCCTCCTCGTCCCCGCGGACGCCCGCGGGGGAACGCGCGAGGAGCAGGCCCGGGCGGAGCTCGCGGCGCGCAGGCTCGCCATCCTCGTGGAGGCGGGAACCGCGCGCGCGAAGGTCGGCGTCTGGTGTCGCGACGCGGGGATGGTCGCCCAGGCGTCGGCCGAGTTCATCCGCGCCGACGAGGTGGCGGAAGGCAAGAACATCTGGGCGCAACGCATCCTGATGTTCATGCGGAAGCTCGACGACAAGTTCTGGAAGGGGAAGCTCGAGAAGCCGTCCGCCGGCATGATCCGCGCGTACGAGAAGCGCGCGAAGAAGGCCCAGCACGAGTACGAGAGGGCGCGGCTCCGCCTGGCGGCCTGGGCCGACAAGAAGGGGCTCGAGGAGGAGGCGTACGAGGAGTACCGGGCCGTCGTGCGGCTGAGCGACGACTCCGTGCACGTCGACGACGACGGGCTCGTGGTCGTCGAAGCGGGCAAGGTACCCGAGGCGTACTCGAAGCGACTGCTCGCGGACGCCGTGACGATCGACGGGAAGCCCCGCGTCCGCGACGCCTTCCTCGAGAAGGCGCCGGAGGTCAAGGAGGTGTTCGAGGCGTCGAACGACGCGCTTCTCGTCCGGTCGGACGTGAGCCAGGACCTCGTGGACGGCGTCTGCCGGGTCTGTACCGCGCTCCTCCCCTTCCTCGAGGCCGATCTCGGCGGCCGGCCGACGCAGCGCATGAAGCTCTTCCTCTTCAAGGAGCGGAAGAGCTACGAGGCGTACTGCGAGGCGGCGGGCCTCGGCTCGCACAAGGCCGCCGCGGGCGTGGCCGACGGCGCGACGTTCGCGGCCGTGATCGCGGCGGAGGGCATCGACGGCGACGGGCTGACGGGCGTCGCGATGCACGAGATGACGCACCTGTTCCAGTACGGCGTCACGCCCACCGTCATGCCGAGCTGGTTCAACGAGGGCTTCGCCGAGACGTACGGAGGTACCGGCACGTGGTCGTGGGACGGCACGAAGCTCACCGCGGGCGGCCGCATGCCGCCGGAACGGATCACGCCCCTCGCCGGCGACACGGTCTACATCCCCCTCGACGATCTGCTCCGGGACGACGCCCTGAAGCTCATCAACGAGAACCGCCAGTCGGCGCGCGTGTTCTACGACGAGGCCTGGGCATTCCTGCGTTTCCTCCGGCACGGCGAGCCCGACCTCCAGCAGCGATTCGAGCGGTACACGTTGATGTGCCTCGGCGCGGCCCTCGGCGCCAAGGCGGGCGAGTACCACAACCGCGACGCGACCGACGCGCGCGCCTTCTTCCAGTCCACGTTCGGCCCCGACCTCCCGCAGATCGAAGACGCCTTCCGTGCCTGGCTCCGCGCGTATCCGCCCTAGGAGCCTGCGCCGCAGAACCCAGGGGTGCGAACCGGAAGCTGGTTCTTGGCACGTGACGGAGCCGGTTCGGAATCCGGCACGGATCCGCTCTTCCGACCGTACGCGCCCGATCCGCGGTTCCTGCTGCCCCCGTCCCTGAGGGACTGGCTGCCCGACGACCACCTGGTCGATTTCATCGCCGAGACGGTGAACGAGCCGGGTCTCACGCCGCTCCTCGAAGCCTACCGCTTTGGCGGGTCGAGGCGTCGATCCTCCCGCGCGTCCCGGTCCGGTTCGTGCGCCCGAGATCATGGTGGACGGGCCTTCGTCCCGCAACCGCGGAGGCGGGGCGCCCGGGCGGTCTCTCGCGCGGTCCACGGGGTGCCCTCGTCGTAGATTCCGCGGCGGCCGCGCGGCCGCGCGGCCGCGGGCCCCGGGGCACGCCCCGGGCCAGGAGGCTCGCATGACGACGCTCGACGCCGAGGGATTCGACCTGCTCTTCCGGAAGGCTCGGACGCACGCGGCATGGCGCGACGAGCTTGTGTCCGACGAGACGCTCCGTCGCCTCTACGAGCTCCTCAAGTGGGGCCCGACGAGCGCCAACTCCTGCCCGGCTCGAATCCTCTTCCTCCGGAGCCGCGCGGCGAAGGAGCGGCTTCGCCCCGCGCTCTCGTCGGGGAACGTGGACAAGACGATGGCCGCGCCCGTCACGGCGATCCTCGCGTACGACGAGCGCTTCTACGAGCACCTGGCCTGGCTCTTCCCCCACAACCCGAAGATCGCGCAGGTCTTCGAGGGATCGCCCTCGCTGGCCGAGACGACGTCCTTCAGGAACGGGACGCTGCAGGGCGGCTACTTCATCCTCGCCGCCCGCGCGCTCGGTCTCGACTGCGGCCCCATGTCGGGCTTCGACAACGAGAAGGTGGATCGGGAGTTCTTCTCGGCCCAGGCGCCGGAGGGTCCGGAGATCCCGAGCGATCGCTCGGGCCACGTGCGGTCGAACTTCCTGGTGAACCTGGGCTACGGGGACCCGGCGAAGCTGTGGCCGCGCGGTCCGCGCTTCGGGTTCGACGACGTCTGCGAGATCCTGTAGGGCTGGAGGTGGCATGGCGCTCCGAGAGGTGAAGCGAATCGCGAAGGCCAGACCGACCCTGGAAGGCGCGGGGGTGAGGCTCCACCGCGCGTTCGGGTTCGGGGGGGGACACGACCTCGATCCCTTCCTGCTGCTCGACGACTTCCGTGGGGAGAGCCCCGACGACTACCGCGCGGGCTTCCCGTGGCATCCGCACCGCGGGATCGAGACGGTCACGTACGTGCTCGCGGGGTCGGTGGAGCACGGCGACAGCATGGGAAACCGCGGTGTCATCGGCCCCGGCGACGTGCAGTGGATGACGGCGGGTGGGGGCATCATCCACCAGGAGATGCCGAAGGGCGACGCGACGGGCCGCATGTACGGCTTCCAGCTCTGGTTGAACCTGCCGCGGGCCCTCAAGATGACGCCGCCTCGGTACCAGGGGGTCCCCGCGGGGCAGATCCCGCGCGTCGAGGACGACGACGGGTCGGTCGTCCGCGTCGTGTGCGGCCGGTTCCAAGCGACGCGCGGCCCCGTCGAGGGGGTCGCGGCCGAGCCGACGTACCTCGACGTCACCCTGCCCCCGGAGGCCCGCAAGACGTTCGCCGCCCCCGCGGGGCACCACGCGTTCGCGTACGTCTTCGAAGGCGCGGCGCGGTTCTGCCACGCGTCGGGTCCGCTCGCCGTGCCGACCGAGGCGAGCGGTTGGTCCGACACGTCCCCTCCCGCGCTCGCCGAGAACCGGACCCTCGTGGTGTTCGGCGAGGGCGACGAGGTGGAGGTGGAGGCGGGCGAGACGGGCACGCGATTCCTCCTCGTGCACGGGAGACCGCTCGGAGAGCCCGTCGCGTGGTACGGTCCGATCGTGATGAACACGCAGGAGGAGCTCCAGCAGGCGTTCCGCGAGCTCGACGCGGGCACCTTCCTCCCAGCGAGCGGCGCGAGGTCCAAATGAAGGCGGTCGGACGCATCGCGGCACTCCTCCAGGAGACGATGGGCGGGCCGGGCTGGCACGGGCCCGGTCTCCTGCAGGTCCTCGAGGGCGTGGACGCGGAGCAGGCCGCGACGCACCCGATCGAGGGCGTGCACTCGATCCACGAGATCGTGAAACACCTGATCAGCTGGCACGAGATCGCGCTCGAGCGCCTCGCGGGCATCTGGATCGCGGCCTCGGACGCGCGCGACTGGCCGCCCGTCCCCGGTCCGGACGAGGTGGCGTGGCAACGGGACCTCGACCGCCTCCGCGAGGTGCTCGAATCCACCCGGAGCGCCGTCCTGGGCCTCGACGACGCGGCGCTCGACCGGCCCCTGCCCGGGAGGCAGGGCGTCGCGCCGAGCTACCTCACGCTGCACGGGGTGATCCACCACGACGTGTGGCACGCCGGGCAGATCTCCCTCCTCATGCGCGCGCTCGGTCGGCCGTCGTACCGGTGACGCGGGCCGTGGCGACGGGCCGGGCCGCGAGCCCCCCCCGGCGTCGGCGAACCCGCGCCTTCGACCGGGGCGCGCGATAGGCTCTGCCCCATGGGACGCGCCTCCCGGTGCCTGAGGGAGCGGCTTCACGGCACGGAGGAGGCGTTCCATCCCCGGTCCACCGCGGACCTCCCGCCGGTGGCGAGCCGCTGGTACGGCCACGTCCTGACCCCCGGGGCCTCCCTCGCGGACTCGGTGGAGCTCGAGATGGAGGGGGAGATCCGGATCGGTCGATGGCGACCCTTCCGCGCCCGGGAGACGCTGGCGCCGACCCGGGGTTTCTTCTGGCGCGCGACCGTGGGTCGCCTGCCGACGCCGATCGTCGGGAGCGACGGCCTCGTGGACGGTCGGGGTTGGCTCGGCTGGCGCTACCTCGGGCTCGTTCCGGTCGTGCGCAAGCGCGGCCACGACGTCATGCGATCGGGCGCGGGCCGGGCCGCGGCCGAGTCGATCTTCTGCCCGGGCGCGCTGCTCGACCGGAGGGTGAGCTGGGAGGACCTTGACGACGACACGACGACCGCGTCGTGGCGCATCGCGAAGGAGGACGTCGTCCTCCACCTCCGCGTGCGCGGCGACGGGACGCTCGAGCGCGTCTGGATCGACCGTTGGGCAGAGCTCCCGGACGGCGGGTTCGGACGGCGACGGTTCCAGGCCGAGGTGGAGAGCGAGTCTCGCTTCGAGGGCGTCTCGATCCCCACCCGCGTGCGGGCCGGCTGGGGCGACGCCGCAACGCCCACGATCGAGGACGAGTTCTTCCGCGCGACGATCCTCCGCGCGAGCTTCGACTCGTGAGGCGCGGTCCCCGGCGCGCGACGATCCCCATACGAGAAGGTCCCCCCCACGACGCCGGCGTCGCGGAGGGGACCCGAGGAACCGGTCTCGCCGGTGGGACGACGAGCGCGACTACCAGCGGTCGCGGCGTCCGCCGCCACCGCCGCCGTAGCCGCCACCGTACCCTCCGCGGCCGCCGCCACCCGAGCGCGGCTCGCGCGGCCTCGCGACGTTGACCTTGAGGCTTCTGCCTCCGAGCTGCGTACCGTCGAGGCCTTCCATCGCGGCCTGCGCCTCGGCATCGCTGCCCATCTCGACGAAGGCGAAGCCGCGCGGCCTCCCCGTGTCGCGATCCATGATCACGTCGACGCTCACGACCGTCCCGTACGCCCCGAAGGCCTCCTCGAGGTCCTGCTGGGTGCTCTGGAACGACATGTTGCCGACGTACAGCTTGTTCTGGGACATGTGGAACCCTGGGCGGCGCCGCCCGGCCCGGAACCATTTCCGCGCGGGGCAGCGCCATCGATTGACACGAGCGCTGGTGCGACCGCCGAGCGTGGGCGGGACGCAGTGCCACTCCCCATGCCGCGGCGAGCAAGAGACGTTCTGTCAGTCCGGAGGATAGCGGGATCGGCGGGGCACGCCCCCCGTCGTGCGGGCCGCGGAGACGGGCCGACGCGGACCGGCTGCGAGGCCCCGGCGCAGGCCGGACGGGACGCGGCGGGCCACCCGGCGCATGGACGAGTCCGTCGCCGCGTGCCATCCTGCCCGCGTGGGGTGGACCTCGCGCCGCCGGCTGCTCACCGGGAGCCTGCCCGCGGTCGCGCTCGGCTTGGTGGCCCTCGCCCTCGCCGGACGGACGGGCGTGGCGCCCGAGCGCAGCGGGGCGCTCCTGCGCCGCGGCGCGCACCCCGCGTCCGCGGCGCCGACGCCCGCTCACCTCGCGGGGAACGCGGAGCCCGACGCCGCCGCGCGCCGCGGGGCCGAAGCGGTCGATCGCCGTCCTGCCGGTCCGGCCGAGGCGACCGCGGCGCGAAGCGACGCGACGCGCGCCCCCTCTCCGGACGGCGACCCCACGCCGCCGACCTCGCATCGGGTCGAGTCCCGCGTCGTCGATGCCGCGGGCCGGGGCGTCGCCGGCGCCGCGGTCGCGCTCTGGGTGACGAGGCCCGACGGGACGACCACGCGCATCTCGACCGGCACCGCCGAGGACGGGTGCGTCACCTTGCTGTGGCCAGAGGGCGCCCTCCTCACCCGGATCGCGGTCGAGACCGACCGGGCCGCGGCGCACCAGACCGTCGTGGTGCGCGACGACCCGGCCGGGGTGGACCTCGCGGGCCTCGACCGGATCTCGCTCGACGACCTGGCCTACCTCCCGGTGCTCACCGTGGACCCGTGGCGCGAAGTCCGTCCGGCGCAGCGGATCCTGTTCCGCGCGCGCTTCGGCGACGAGCCTCTACACGGGTGGTGGGGCGAGACCTCCGACGCACGGGGCCGATTGCTCCTCGGTCCCTTCGCACGGGGGACCACGATCGAGATCCGTCCGGGACCGCGCGGCATCTCCTCCGCGTCGATCCACGACCCCGGCGCCTGGCAGCAGGTCCTCGTGGACGGGAGCCCGGTGGAGGTCGTCGTGTCCGGGCGGCCACGGCTCCGCCTCCTCTTCCCCGACCTCGAGCCCGGCCGACGGGTCCCCGTCGCCGTGATCGACGAGCGGAACGGCGAGGTCGTGACCAGCGCGAACCACGTCGTCGGCGGCGCGCCGTTCGCCCTTCCGGCCCTCGCGGACGACCTCCGGATCGGCCTCTGGGTCGGCCCCCTCGACGACGGACGGGTCCAGCACCTCGCGGACGTGGTCCCGACCGAGGAGCCGATCGACGTGCGCCTCCAGCCGGGGCGACCGGTCTCGGGCCACGTGACGGTCTCCGAGCCGCTCGGCGTCCACGGACGCGTGGGCGCATACGCCGGACACCTCCTGCTCGGGACGGCGCCGCTCGACGACGCGCTACGCTTCTCCTTTCCGGGGCTGCCCGAACACCGCGTGGACCTCGTCGCAGAGACATGGCCGGCGGACGGCTCGGGCGAGCGGGAGAAGGGCTGGGCCGTCGCGCGCGAGGACGGCGACGTCGAGATTCCGGTGGCGCCCCTCCTCCGGGTCGAAGGCTCGATCGTGGAGTCGATCGACGGCGCGCTCCGACCGACGCGATCCCTCGCGAGGGTTTGCGTCTCGAGCGACGATCTGCCCCTCGCCGTCCAGGGCCCGCGGGGGCGGAGCGGCGACCGGCTCGGGCTCGCGCTCCTGCCCGGCCGCTGGAGGGTGGAGGTCGAGACGGACGACGGGCGCGCCCACGCCAGCGTGGACCTCGGCGACGTTCGGCACGATCGCAACGACGTCGTCGTCGTGCTGCGGAGGTAGGCGCGACGCCGGCGCGGGCCCGGGATCAGATCTCGACCTGCGCGCCGACCTCGATCACGCGGTCGGGGGGGATCCGGAACCATCCGCTGACGCCCGCCGCGTTCCGCGCCATGAAGCGGAAGAGGTGCGCCTGCCACCCGGGGAGGTGTTCCGTGCCCCGCACGATCACGTTCTCCCGTCCGAGGAAGAAGCTCGTGTCCTCCATGGTCAGGTCGAGGCCCTTCAGCTTCGCCGCGCCGAGGATGTGGGGAACGCTCGGCGACTCCATGAAACCGTAGTGTGCGACCACCCGGAAGAGGCCGCGGTGGAGGTCCTCGACCTCGACGTGTCGGCCGCTCGGGACGCGCGGCACCTCCTCGTTCACGACCGTGAGCAGCACGACCTGCTCGTGGAGGACGCGGTTGTGCCGGAGGTTGTGGACGAGCACGGGCGGGACGCCGTCCCGGTTGCTCGTCAGGTAGGCGGCACGCCCGGGGACACGGGCGGGCGGGTTCTCGTCGATCTCCTCGAAGAACGTCTCGATCGGTTTCATCTTGGCGGCGTAGATGCGGCTCAGGATCCCGCGTCCGCGCTTCCACGTGATGAGGAGGGTGAACACCACGAGGCCGACCGCGAGCGGGAACCACGCACCGTGCGCGATCTTGATCACGTTCGCGCCGAAGAACGCGAGGTCCACGGCCAGGAACGCGAGGCACGGCAGTCCCGCCGTCAGCCGACTCCAGTGCCACCGCTCGCGCGCGACGTAGTAGAAGATCGTCGTCGTGAGGATCATCGTCGTGGTCACGGCGACGCCGTAGGCCGCAGCCAGCGCGCTCGACGACCGGAAGAAGAGGACCAGGCAGACCGTGGCGATCAGGAGCACGGTGTTGACCCAGGGCACGTAGATCTGCCCGATCTCCAGCGACGACGTGTGCTCGACGCGCAGGCGCGGGCAGTACCCGAGCTGGATGGCCTGCCGCGTGAGGGAGAAGGCGCCCGAGATCACGGCCTGGCTCGCGATGACGGTGGCGCAGGCCGAGAGGGCCACGAGCGGGTAGAGCGCCCAGGAGGGGGCCAGGTTGTAGAAGGGGTTGTGGGCGGCGTGGGGACTCCGGAGCAGGAGGGCGCCCTGGCCGAAGTAGTTGAGGACGAGGGCCGGCAGCACGAAACCGAACCATCCGATCCGGATCGGCCGCGTGCCGAAGTGCCCGATGTCGGCGTAGAGGGCCTCCGCCCCGGTCACGACCAGGAAGACGGCGCCCAGGACCAGGAACCCGGTCGGGCCGGTTCCGAAGAGGAAGTGCGCGGCGTACCAGGGGTTCAGGGCCGACAGCACCTCGGGCGTCGTCACGATGCTTCGGGCGCCCAGGATCGCGATCGTCACGAACCAGACGATCATGACCGGACCGAAGACCGCGCCGATCCGCGCGGTGCCGCGCCGTTGGAACAGGAAGAGCCCGATCAGGATCACGATCGTGATGGGCAGGACCCACGGCTGAAAGACCGTCGTGGCGACCTCCAGGCCCTCGGCGGCGCTCAGGACGGAGATCGCGGGGGTGATCATGCCGTCGCCGTAGAGCAGCGACGCGCCGAACAGGCCGAGGATGACGAGGACGAGCTTCGCGCGGGACCGCGGCTGGCTCGAAGGGCTGGCGAGGGCCATCAGGGCCAGCACGCCGCCCTCCCCGTTGTTGTCGGCGCGCAGGATGAAGGTGAGGTACTTGATCGAGACGACGACGATCAGGGCCCAGAAGACGAGCGACAGCACACCCAGCACGGACTCCCGTCCCAGGCCGATCGCGTATTCGCCGAAGAAGCACTCGCGGATGGCGTAGAGCGGGCTGGTCCCGATGTCGCCGAACACGACGCCCAGCGCGGTCAAGGAGAGGACGGCCAGCCGGCCGCCTTCGGCCTCTTCGTTCTCCTGCGCCATCCCCAGAACCTAGCTGAGATTGTCCATCGACGGTCCCGAATCACGCGGTCAGCGGCCGGGCCCGCCGCGCGGCGGGCGGTCGCCCCCGGCCCCCGACGGCGGTCCCGTCGGAGCCTCGCTCTCGTCGATGTAGCCGTCTCCGTTCCGGTCGAAGTCCCGGAAGCGCTCGGGCGGACCGTCGAACTCGCGGCGGGAGACCCGGCCGTCGCCGTCCTCGTCGAGGCGCTCGATGAACCCGCGGCCGCCGGCGGGCGGCGGCGCGTCGCGGCCGCCGCCGGTCGAGGCGGGGAGCGGAGGTCCGAACCGCCGGAGGCTCGCGGTCCCACCCCGCACGGCGCGCACGTAGTTGAGGATCCGGATCACGTCCCCCTGCGGACCGCGGCCGTGCGGGAACGCCGCCGGGTCGCCCTCCTTCGGGTCGCTCCGCTGGGCGCCGGCGCCGTGGACGTCGAGGAGCGTGACCGTGCCGCCCCCCGGCTGCCGCATCCAGCCGAGCGCGCGGCCGAACGCCACGTACACCGCCTCGCTCCCGCCCCGGGCGTCGGCGTGGGTCGTGCTCGACCAGTAGCACGGGTAGTCCTGCTTTCCGTCCTCGGCGCGGATCGCAAAGACCTCGAACACCGGGTCGATCGCGGCGGAGGCCGTGGTCCCCGGGCTCCGGGCGTAGTCCACGATGCTCTGCAGCTCCTTCGCGTTCGGCAGCCGCCAGTCGCCGTGCCCGGCGAGCTCGAGCCCCTCGGCGAACGCCAGCGCCTCGGCCCACGTCAGCCGGCCGTCGCCGCGCGGACCCGCGCGAAGGGTCCCGCTGTCCCCCTTCGTCCAGACGAGGCCCGTGGCGCGGTCGGTCACGGTCCCGTCCCCGCCGTCTCGGAGATCGTTCTCGCCGTACGCGGGGTTCCCCCGCACGTACCGCACGAAGAACCCCTTCCCTCCCGGGCGGCCGCGCATGCGCGTCGGGTAGCCCTTGATCCTCCCGTCGGCGAAGTTCACGCCGAACACGAGGTCCTGTCCGCCCATCCCCTTGGCGACGTACCGGGTGGACGAGGCCCACTGCGAGTCGATGACACGCTCCCCCTTCGCGGGGTCTCCGTACGAGAAGTCGAAGACCCGGGTGTCGAGGAACGGCCGCGCGCCGCCCGACGAGGCGCTCTGGGGGTCCACGTCGAGACCGCTGAAGAGGATCAGGGAGTAGAGTTCCTTGATCGTGGGCAGCCGCCAGTCGTCGTGTCCCCCGGTGCGACAGCGCTTCGCGCCATCGACGGCCTCCGACCACGTCTTCTTCTCGCCGGGGTCCTTCTGCCACTCGAGCCCCGTCACCAGGTCGTCCACGGTCCCGTCGCCGCGGTCCGCGTAGTGCGGCTCGTTCCCCACGTACTGCGCGTCCTGCCCGAAGAACGGCGCGGCCGCCGCGGGGTCGTGAACCGCGTGCGTCGCGTCGAAGCAGAGGTCCTCTGCGGTGTCTACGATCTCGTAGGGATGGCGCGGCCGTTCCGGTCCGTCCCCTCCCGACGCGGATGCGGCGAACAGGCCGAGCGACACGAGAGCGAAGGTGAACCTCATGGAATCTCCGCGACGAAGTCCGTGGGAGGATCGCAGGCCAGCGCCGCGCGGTCCACCAGCGCTGCGTCGGCCTGCCGGGCGCGACGCCGCGCCGGGCCCGCGCCCCGACCGCGCCGCGACCGCCCCAGGTCGATCCCGCGGCGAGCCGTCCCGGCCGCGCACTGTGACGAAAGGACCACCTCCGAAGGTTCGGAATCGCCGTTCCGGGCACATCTCCTGCCTCTCCCGGGCGTTTCGAGAGTTTTGGGCTTTTCACCGGATCGCATTCCGGTACGGTCGCCCCGATGGGTTCACGGGCAAGACGCGGGGCGCGTCGGCCGTCTCCGATGTGGCGAGGTTCTGTCGAGATGCGATTCATCATCTTCGTGAGGGCGACGCAGGAGAGCGAGGCCGGGCGGCGTCCCGAACCGGACCTGGTCGCCGAGATGGAGGAGTTCCACGACGAGCTCGCGAGGGCGAACGTTCTCCTCGACGCCTCCGGGCTCCGGCCGAGCGCCGCGGGCTGGCGCGTCCGGTACGAGGGTCCCACCCGCACGATCCGAGACGGCCCGTTCGAGCGTTCGAACGACCTCGTGGCGGGGTACACCGTGATCGAGACCCGGTCGAAGGCCGAGGCAGTCGAATGGTCGCGCCGCTACCCCAACCCGGCCGGGAGGGGAAGGAACTCCGAGATCGAGGTGCGCCAGCTCCTCGAACCGTCCGACCTCGTTCCGAAGTCGATGGAGGAGGCCTCCGAGGGACAGGTGTCGTAGGGTTCTCTCGGGCTCGGATAGGATCAGCGCCTTCGGGAGACGTCATGGCCCGCTCGTCCTACACCTCGGTCGCCGCCTACCTCGACGCCCTCCCTCCCGATCGCCGCGCCCTGGTCGAGGCCGTGCGCGACGAGATCAACCGCAGGCTCCCGAAGGGCTACGAGGAGAGGATGCAGTACGGGATGATCGGGTGGTGCGTCCCGCACGCGATCTACCCAGCCGGCTACCACTGCGATCCCGCAGAGCCGCTCCCCTTCGCGGGGCTCGCCTCGCAGAAGGGGTACGTGTCCGTCTATCTCATGAGCGTGTACGGCGACGCGGCGCAGCGGGCGTGGCTCGAGAAGGCGTGGGCGAAGACCGGGAAGCGCCTCGACATGGGCAAGTCCTGCATCCGCTTCAAGCGACTCGAGGACGTCCCGCTCGAGCTGATCGGCGAAGCCGTGGCGCGCGTGCCGGTGGACCGGTACGTGGCGACCTACACGGAGAGGCTCGGGTCGGCGCGCGCCGCGAGCGCCGCGAAGCGCAAGGCGCCCGCCAGGAAGAAGGCGAAGGGCGCGCGTTGAGGTCGGTCCGCGGGGACGCGGACGGCGAGAATCGTGGCGTGGGACGACTTCATGCGGGCCTCGTGGCCCATGCGAAGCCCCACCACGGCGTCTCGGACCACGAGCGCGGCCGGCACGGAGCGCCCGGCCAGGTCGTACCCGGGCGCCGCGGGCAGCCGCCCGCGTTGGATCTCGGCCGCCCCCGGGAGCGCGCGTCCCCAGCGCGCGTCCCCTGCGCGCCTCGAGCCGCCACGCCCCGGCGTGCGCCTCGTAGAGGATGGCGCTATCGACGCCGAGGTCCTCGCCCCACGCGTCGTAGAGCCGCGCTACGCACGTCGCGACCACCTCGCCGGGAACGCCGGGGGCCGAGGTCGGCCCGGGCAGGTCGTCGAGAAGGCGATAAGAGCGCTTCGGGTCCGCGAGCGGGACGCGATCGAGCGTGGGCATCGTCTCGCTCCTCCGACTCGATGCTGGCACCCCGTGGAGGCGGCGCGACGAAGCTCCGCGTCAAGACGGGGCAGAGATCCCGCCCGTCGGCACGTGGGTGCCGCGCCGGCGCCGTCCGGCCGGCGAACGCGTCGCGGGGTATCCTCGACCTCCCGAAGGAGGCCGCCCGTGGACGAGGGTTCCCAGTCGCGGTTGGTCGCGTCGCTCCGGAAGCCGGGCGCGCGACGCGACCAGGCCCTCGAGGCGCTGTTCCGGACGCACCGCGCGCGGCTGATTCGGATGCTCGAGCTCCGGATGGACCCGAGGCTCAGGACCCGCGTGGACGCCTCGGACGTCCTCCAGGAGACGTGGGTCGAGGCGCTCGAGCGCATCGGCTCGTACCTCGAGGAGCCCCGGGTCCCGTTCTTCCTCTGGCTCCGGTTCCTCGCCGCCCAGCGACTGGTCACGGTCCATCGGCGCCACCTCGGCGCCAAGCGCCGCGACGTGAGACGCCAGGTCCCGCTCTTCACGAGGGCGGACTTCCCCGATGTCGCCTCGGCGGTGCTCGTCCGGGAGCTCGCGCGAGACGAGACCACCCCGAGCTACGGCGCGATCCGGAGCGAGACGCAACGCGAGCTGCTCGACGCGCTCGACACCATGCGTCCCGGAGACCGCGAGGTGCTCGTGCTGCGCCACTTCGAGGAGCTCACGAACGTCGAGGCCGCGGCCGAGCTCGGCATCGCGGAGTCGGCCGCGAGCAAGCGGTACCTCCGCGCGCTGCAGCGGCTCCGCGAGATCCTCGAAGGGCGGCGCGGCGAGGACCGCTCGTCGTGACGTCGGCGCCGGAGCTCCCGCCCGAGGTCGATCGCCTGGCCGAGGAGTACGTCGCGCGGGAGCGTCGCGGGGAGCGGCCGACGATCGAGGAGTACGTCGAACGGCACCCGGACCTCGCCGGCCCGATCCGGGACGTGTTTCCCCTCCTGTCCGTCCTGGAGGGACTGAAGCCCGCGCCCGGCGGTCCGGCGGGGACGCGGGGCCCGGGCCCCGCGCCCCTGTCGGTGCCCGCGCGTCTCGGCGACTACCGCCTCGTACGCGAGGTCGGACGCGGCGGGATGGGCATCGTGTACGAGGCCGTGCAGGAGACGCTCGGCCGGCGCGTGGCCCTGAAGGTCCTCCCGCCCGACTGGCACCCGGACACCCGTTCCCTCGAGCGTTTCCGCCTCGAGGCCCACGCCGCGGCCCGTCTCGAGCACCCGCACATCGTCCCCGTGATCGGGCTCGGCGAGGAGGCGGGGATCCACTACTACGCGATGCAGTTCATCGAGGGCCACGGCCTCGACGCGCTCCGGGAGCACGTGCGTCGGTTGCGCGACGCGCGGTCCGACCTGACGACGGCCGGCGCCGAGGGGCCAGGCGGGACGGGCGCCGAGGCCGAGCGGCTCCTGGCCGCGCCGCTCCCCGGGTCGAGCAGCGGAGCGGCGGCCACGGTCCCGGCGGCCGGGCCGCCCCGCCGGCCACGGCGGTATGCCCGACGCCGCGGCGCCTCGCCCTGGCACGCGAACGTCGCGCGGATCGGGCTCATGGCCGCCGAGGCGCTCGCCCACGCGCACGCGCACGGCGTGCTCCACCGCGACGTCAAGCCGTCGAACCTCCTGCTCGACGCGCACGGCCGCGTGTGGATCACCGACTTCGGGCTGTGCAAGGCCGAGGGCTCGGACGCCCTCACGCGGTCGAAGGACGTGGTCGGGACGCTCCGCTACATCCCGCCGGAACGGTTCCACGGCGAGGTGGACGCGCGAGGCGACGTGTACGGCCTCGGTGTGACGCTGTACGAGCTCCTGACCCTCGCGCCCGCGTTCGGAGCGGGCGACCCGCGCGCCGTCGCGTCGGTCCCGCGACCGCGCGCGACGGACCGTACGATCCCCGTGGATCTGGAACGGGTCGTCCTGAAGGCGATGGCGCCGGACCCGCGCGCGCGCTATCCCACCGCCGACGCGTTCGCCGCCGACCTCGGCGCGTTCCTCCACGGCCGGCCGATTGCCGCCCGAACGTTGACGGCGGGCTACCTGCTCTGCGTGGCGATGCGCCGGCACCGTGGGCTCTTCGCCGGCGCCGCGCTCGCGCTCCTGCTCGCGGCCGCCGGCGTCGTGTTCCACGTGAGGAGCCTCGCGGAGAAGGAGCAGGAGGCGCGCCTCTCCCACTACGTGGCCAGTGTCGCCGCCGCCGAGACGGCGCTCCGGGACGGCGACCTGCCCGCCGCGCGCCGCTTCCTGGAGCGCGCCCCGACGGAGTACCGTCGCTTCGAGTGGCGACACCTCTCCGCGCGTCTCGAGCCCTTCGACCGCACGCTCGCGAGCCTGAAGGGCGCGGTGAACGCGCTCGCGTACCGGCCCGACGGCTCCGCGCTCGTCGTGTCGGTCCCCGAGGCCGTGCTGGTACTCGCCCTCCCCGGCGGCGAGGAGCTGGCGCGCTTCCCCCTCGACCAGCAGGCGTCCTCGGTGGCGTGGAGCCCGGGCGGCGACCGTCTGGCCGTGGCCGTGGGGCCGGAGCTCTCGGTGTACCGCTGGCCCGCCCGAGACCGGGTGCTCCGGATCTCGATCCCGGACCTCGCGCGCGTCGTCGCGTTCGACCCCGCCGGCGCGCGGATCGCCGTCGGGGGCGCGCCGCCCGGCGTCCTCCTCTTCGACGCCCGCACGGGGGCGCGAACCTCCGAGCTCCCGGTGCCGAGCCGTGTGCAGGACCTCGCCTGGTCTCCGGACGGGCGCCGCCTCGCCGCGACGGCGTGGGACGGCACGCTCCGCACGTGGGACGTCGCGAGCACGAAGACGCTCTGGGCCGTGCGCGCGAGCCGCCGCGCGGTGCAGGCCGTCGCGTTCCTCGGCGAGGGGCGCCTCTCCACGAGCTCCGCGGAGGGCGACGTGAAGGTCTGGGATGCAGGGACCGGCGCGGTGGTGCGCGTCCTGCCCCACGGCTCCGCCGTCTACGGGCTGTCGGCCTCGCCGGACGGCCGGCGCGTCGTGACCGCCGAGGGCGCGGAGATCCAGGTCTGGGACCCGAAGACCGGCACCCGCATCGGGCCGCGCCGGTCTCACGGTCGCGTGATCTCCCGCCTCGCGGTGGCGCCGGACGGACGACATCTCGTCACGGCGTCGTGGGCGGGGACCGTGAAGGCCTGGCGGCTCGAAGGCGGGTGGAATCCCGGCGTGCTCGTGGGCCACGTGGACGACGTGAACGCCGTCTGTGCGAGCCCCGATGGGACGTGGCTCGTCTCGGGAGGCATCGGCGGCGTGCTGCGTCTGTGGGACGCCGCCACCGGCGGGACCGTCCGAACCTGGATCGGGTCGCACGGCGACGTCCTGTCCCTCGCGACCAACGCGCGCGGCGACGAGGTCGTGGCCGGCGAGTCGAGCGGCGACGTCTGCGTGTGGGACGTCGGGACGGGGACGGTCCGCCTGCGCCTCCGCGCGCACGAGGACCTCGTGAGCGGCGTGACCTACGCCGACGAGGACCGCCTCCTCGTGTCGTCGGGTCTCGACGGCGCCGTCACGGCGTGGGACGCGCGGACCGGCGAGCGCGTCGCGGACCTCGCGCCGCGGGGCGCGGACCCCGCGCGCGGCGTCACGTGGAGTCGCGCGGCCGGCCTCGTGGCGTGGGGCGACGACGCGGGCGGCGTCCACGTGGCCCCCGCAGAGACCGGCGGCGCCGCGCGTCTCCTCGGCCGCCACGACGACGTGTGCATGGCGCTCGCGTTCTCGCGGGACGGACGGCGTCTCGCGAGCGTGGGGCTCGACCAGACGATTCGTCTCTGGGATCCGCGGTCGGGCCGCGCGCTGGCGACGTTCGGCCAGCCCGACCCCGATCTCGGGGCCCACACGGACGCGCTCACGTGCGTCGCGTTCAGCCCGGACGGAGACCGGATCGCGACCGGCGGCCGCGACGGGAGCGTGCGGCTGTGGGACACCACCACCGGGCGCGAGGTCGCCGTGCTGCGGGGGCACGCGTCCTGGGTGGACGGCGTCGCGTTCACGCCGGACGGCGCGACGCTGGTGTCGTGCGGCGGCGACGCGACCGTACGGCTCTGGCGCACGGTCGCCCCCCAGGACGACGTCGAGCCGTCGCCCGCCGAGGCCGAGGCGAGAGAGGGCGTCGGCGCGCTCGTCGCGAGCGCGCTCGCCGGGTCGGACGACGTGGACGAGGCGATCGTTCGCGTGACGCGCGAGGCGACGGACCCGGCGGTCCGGGAGGCGGCGCTCCGGCGGCTTCACGCCCTCCGCGGCGAACCGGAGGAGATCGGGCGTCGCGTCCTTCGAACGGTGCTCCTCCCACAGGCCCGTCCCGACGCAGAACAGGTCGCGCGGGCCTTGTCGGAGGGTCGGCTCCGCGCGGCGCGGCACCGCGACCTCCAGGACGAGGAGGCGCTGACCCTCGTGGGGGCCTCGTGGTACCGAACGGGAGAGGTCGAGCGCGCCGAGAAGGCTCTGACCGAGGCGGTCGCCGTGCACGGGAGCGAGCGACCGGACCTGCTGGCGATCGACTACGGGTTCCTGGCCCTGGTGCACGCCGCCGAAGGCGACGCGGAGGCGTCGCGTGTGGACCTCGCGCGTCTCGACTCGATCCTGGCGTCGCTCGGGCCCGATCCGTCGCTCGCGGCGCTCCGCTCGGAGGCGGCGTCCGCGCCTGCGAAGGCCGGCCGCTGAAGCGCGCGGGGCGGCGGGAGACCTCGGGGGTCCGACCTCAGCGGTCGCGTTCCGCGCGGAGGCGGTCGAGGCGGGCGCGGGGCTCGCGGAGCGCGTGCGCACGCCGGCCGAAGCCCTTCCAGGGGTCGCCTCGCTGCGCGAGCCGCCGGAAGAGGTTCTGGATCGTGTACGCGCGCGGTCCGAGGTCCCTCGAGCCGAGCTCGTCCCACTCGAGTGGCGTCGCGACCGGCGCGCCGGACTTCGGACGCACGCTGTACGGCGCGACGGCCGTCTGCCCGTACGCGTTTCGCATCACGTCGAGGTAGAGGCGCGAGCGGCGCTTCGCCTTCCTCTGCTCGGTGGTGAGCTCCTGCGGGTGGCGCCCGACGAGGAGGTCGGCCACGTCGCGGGCGAAGTCCCGGGCGTCGTCGTAGGTCGCGCTCCGGTCGAGCGGTACGACGACGTGGAGGCCGCGCGAGCCCGTGGTCTGGACGTACGCGACGAGCCCCAGCTCGTCCAACAGCTCGTGGACGTAGCGCGCGGCCGCGCGCACGGACTCGAAGTCGTCGCTCGGCGGGTCCAGGTCGAACACGAGTCGGTCGGGGTGACGGAGCTTGTCGCGGCGCGAGAGCCATCCGTGCAGCGTGATCGCCGCCTGGTCGGCGAGGAACACGAGCGTCGCCACGTCGCTGCAGACGACGAGCGTCTGGGCGCCCTTCGCGGTGTCCACACGGGCGCGGTCCACCCACTCGGGGAAGGAGTCGGGCACCGCCTTCTGGAAGAACCCGTCCTCCTCGATCCCGTCCGGGAAGCGCTGGAGCGCGAGGGGACGGTCCGCGAGGTGCGGGAGCATCACCTCGGCGACGCGGTGGTAGTACTCGACCAGCTCGCCCTTCGTCGGTCCTCCCGCCCCGAAGAGCAGCTTGTCATCGTGCGAGAGGTCGAGCGAGCGGCGACCGACGCGCACGCGGGTCACCGTCCGGCCCCCCCGCCCCGCGTCCCGCCGCCGCGAGGCTCCGGCGTGCCCCGGAAGTCGCGCTTCTTCCCGTACGCCCGGAGCTTCTTCGACGGAGCCATCCGAACCCTACCCCGAGCGCGCCGTGAGCTCGCTCCGACGGCCCTCGAGGGTCTTCATCAGGTCGTCGTACGCGTCGGCGAACTTCTTCACCCCCTCGCGCTGCAGCTCCTCCCCGACCTGCAGCAGGTCGATCCCGAGCCCGGCCAGCTCGTCCCTCACCCGACGGGCGTCGCCGAGGTCCTCCGTCAGGGACTCGCGGGCCTCGCCGTGGTCCTCGAAAGCCTCGATCGTCTCGAGCGGGAGCGTGTTGACGGTCTCGGGCCCGATCAGCTCCTCCACGTACTTCACGTCGGAGTACGCGGGGTCCTTCGTGCTGGTGCTCCCGAACAGGACGCGCTGCGGCTGGACGCCGTTCTCCTCGAGCTCCCGGAAGGCCTCGCCGTGGAACACCTCGCGGTACCTGGCGTACGCGAGCTTCGCGTTCGCCACCGCGGCCCGGCCACGAAGCGCCCGGGCCTCGGCCGTCCCCATCGCGTCGAGCCGTTTGTCCACCTTCGTGTCCACGCGGCTCACGAAGAACGACGCGACCGAGGCCAGCCGTTCCGGGTGCCGACACGCGCGGATCCCGGCGAGGAACGCGTTCGCGACCGCCTCGTAGTGCGCGAGCGAGAACATCAGCGTGATGTTCACGTTCACGCCCTCCGAGAGGAGCTGCTGGATGGCCGGGATCCCGGCGGGCGTGGACGGCACCTTGATCATCAGGTTCGGGCGCGCGACGGCGGCCCAGAGGCGCCGCGCCTCGGTCAGCGTCCGCTCCGTGTCGTCGGCGAGGTGGGGCGAGACCTCGAGGCTCACGAACCCGTCGCGGCCACCCGTGCCGTCGTGGACGGGCAGGAACCGGTCGCACGCCTCGCGGATGTCCTCGAGCGCGACCGACTCGAAGAGAGCCTGGACGTCGCAGTCGGGATGCGCCTGGAGGAACGCGTGGAGGTCCTCGTCGTACTCCTCGCCGGTCGAGATCGCCTTCTGGAAGATCGAGGGGTTGCTCGTGAGGCCGCGGAGACCGTTCGCGATCATCCCTTCCAGCTCGCCGCTCCGCACCATGTCCCGACGGATGTAGTCGAGCCACACCGACTGGCCGAGGTCGGAAAGGTCGTTCATGCTCGCCATGTCACCTCCCGGTTCGCGAAGCGCTCAGGGGACGGTTGTAGAGCATGGGATGTCCGCTGCAAGAGCGGGGCCGGCGGAGGCAGTCGAAGGCCTCGTCCCGAGCCACCCGCCCGCCCCGGCGCCCGCCGGGCCGCCGGGACCGGAACCGCGACCCGGGGCGCCGCGGCTTCGGCGCGCCGCTTCCGGAGGCCCGGGCGGGCGGCCTTCGACCCGGTCCTCAGGGCCCGAGAGCCTCGTCGAGGGGCAAGACCTCGGAGAGGTCGGGGGGGACCAGGCCGAGGAGCGCCGCCACGGTGGGCGCGATCTGCGGCGGCTCGACCGGGCGCGCGCTCGTGCCGTGCCGGATCCCCCGGCCCATGGCGAGGAGCGGGACCATCTGGTCGTAACGGTGCGGCGTCCCGTGCGTCGTCCCGACCCGGCCCTCGGCCAGGAGGTAGCCCGGCTCGAGCACGAGGGCGACGTCGCCCGAGCGACCCGGGTAAACGCAGAGCCGGAGCGCGCGGAGGAGAGGCGCGTCCGGGGCGGAGGCCGACGCGCGATCGAGGGCCCGCGTCGGGATCGCCCAAAGGACGCCGGGCTGGTCCGCCAGCCACCGCGCGGCGGCGTCGGCGAGCCGCGCGCGAAGGCCGGGGTCGTCGAAGGGGATCGCGTCGGGCGCGAGCGTCACCCACGGCCGGTCGAGGCTCGCGACGTACCGACCCTTCCCGAGCGCGGGCCCGAACCGCTTTGCCAGGTGCCGTTCGAGCCCCGCGGTGAGCGCCTTCGGGGACACGCGCCCCGACGGGAGGTGGTGGTCCTCGCGCACCTCGGGCAGGTCCGCGACCCCGTGGTCGGCCGTCACGAAGATCGTCCACCGCCCCGCCCCCACCTCGTGATCGAGGAGGTCGAGGAGCCGGGCGAGGGTCGCGTCGGTCTTGATCGTCGCGTCCATCACCTCCCACGAGTCGGGGCCGAAGGCGTGGCCGATCGGGTCGTTCGCGGAGAAGCCGATCGTCAGGAGGTCCGGAACGTCGTCCTTCCCGAGTCCCATGTCGGGGAGCGCCCGCGCGACGAGGTCCACGAGCAGGTCGTTCCCGAAGGGCGAGGCGAAGAGGCACTCGTAGTAGCGCCGGTCGGGCCCGTCGCCCTCGCTGTTCCCGCCGAGGACGTGCGGGAACGCGTTCGTCTCGAAGGGCCCCGCGGACTCGCCGCGGTAGTCGTCGGAGGTACAGCACCGCGCGTATGCGGCGTCGGGGAGCGAGGGCGTCCACGCGGTCCGGAACCAGCGATCGACAAGCCGGGGCGCGTCGCCGTCCGGGCCGTCCAGCCGCACGACCCATCCCGGGAGGCGGTCGCCGTACCACGTGCTGCTGACGAAGTCGCCGCTGGCCGGGTCGAACCACAGCGCAAGGTCCGCCGCGTGCCCCCCCATCAGAATCGCCGCGCGGTCCTTCAGCGAGACACTGAGCGTCTTCGACGCCCCGTTCGTGGCGACCTCGAGGGCGTCCCCGACCGTGGCGGCGAGGAGCCGGCGCGGAGACCGGCCGCCCCCCGCGCGCGCCCCCGCCGGGGTCAGGGCCTTCACCGCGTCGTCCGCGACGCAGTACACCTCCCGTCCTTCCTTCGCGTCGAACCAGTCGTTCTGGACGATCCCGCTGCCCCGCGCGTACGCGCCGGTCAGGAGGGAGGCGTGGCCGGGCCCCGTCTCGGTGTTCGCCGACGCGTAGCGGCAGTCGCGGTAGGAGAAGCCCTCGCGAAGGACCCGCCGGAAGCCCCCGGCGCCGAGGTGCGGGAGGAATCGGGGCAGGTAGTCGCCGCGGAGCTGGTCGATCGAGAGGACCACGACGAGACGGGGCGGGCCCGCGTCGGCGGGCGCCGGTTCGACGACGTCTGGACCTCCGGGGATCGGTTCGGCAGCGGCGAGGGACACGGGTGCCGCCGCGAGCGCGAGCGAGAGCACGACCCGACCGAGACGGGATCGATCCATGAAGCTCCTCCTCGGGCCCAGGGGCGGCGCCCGATGCTCCGTTCTCGCCGGGGTCGGGTCGAGGGAAGTCCGCCGCGTCCCGGATCCGCGCGGCAAATTCACGAGCCCCCTACGCCTCGTTTACCGAGCGGTGTTCCGGGCCCTGCTTCACGGACATTTGACGTCCTGCTCGCTCGCGATTGACGAGGCCGGCCGATGTCCCGGGTACAGGAGACGCGAGCCGAAGGCAGTTTCCGGTGCCCCGAGGGCTCCGTCCCGCGAGCGCGAGGTGAAGATGTCCCGGACCGCGACGACGCCCGACGCGCCGATCGACGAGGACCTGCGCCGCCGGGTGGACGCCGTCCTCGACGCGGGTCGCCGGCGGCCTCGGCGCACCGACCGCGCGGTGCTCCGGGTCGCGACCTTGAACACCCACCGGGGCCGGGGCCCCATGGTCCCCTACCTCCTCCGGTCGGCCGCAACGGACGAGGCGACGAGGATCCAGCTCCTCCACGCCGCGCGCGCCTACGCGTACTACATCGCCGAGTGGCTGAACCGCGAGCGCGACTCGTTCGAGGTGGTCGCTCTCCAGGAGGTGTTCAACGGCATCCTGGGCTTCGGAGAGCGTCTCTTCGCGCGCTTCGGGCAACATGCCTACTACCGGGTGTTCAGCGGGTTCTCCGCGGCCGTGGCCCACGGCGTCGGCTTCGCGGGCTTCCGGTACGAGAACCTCCTGCTCTCCCACCTGCCCCCGGCGAACGGGGAGAGGGTCCGGCACCTCCTTCCGCGCCGCGTGTTCGGTCTCGCGGCCTGCGGCCTGACCCTCGCCCCGTTCCGTTTCGACGGCCGTGTCGTCTGGGTGGGAAACACCCACCTCCACGCGTACAACCCGCGCGCGCGCATGGTCCAGGCCCGCGCGATCGCGAAGGCGGTCCGCGACCTCGGTGACGCGCCCGTCCTCCTGCTCGGCGACCTGAACACGGTGCCTCCGGGCTGCAAGGACGGCGACTTCCCTGACGGCGACCGCGACGTGAAGTCGTACCGCGGCGACCAGACCCTGCGGATCCTGAAGCGCGCGGGGCTCGGCACGATCCCGCACGAGGACCGCGCGCGCTTTCACACGTACCCCACGGGCGCGCCGAACCGCACGCTCGACTACGTGCTCTTCACCCACCACTTCGAGCCCGAGTCGTACGAGGTGGACCACGACGTTTGCCTCTCCGACCACTACCCGGTAACGGCGTCCCTCCGCCTGGCCCGGTGACCGCCACGGGACCGGTCCCGACCTCGGCCCGTGGCGCCCCGACGACCGCGAGCGCGGTGCGGCGGGCGGGAGCCCCCTCGGCTCGTTGACGCTCTCGACCCGGCCGGGCTACAACGCCGGCGGAGGGTCGATGGCGCAGGCGCGTGCGGGCGAGGCCGGGGCTCGGGCGAGATACGGGATCGACGCACCGGGCGTCGTTCGCACCTTCCTCGGGATCGCCGCCGCCTGCGTCGTCGTGGCCGTCCTCCTCCACGCGCTCCTCGGCGGGAGCGCGCTGGCGCGGATCCTCGTGAGCGTGGCGATCCTCACGGCGTTCTGGTGTCTCGTCCCCGCCGGCGTGATGGTGTACGGGAGCTGCTCTTGGAAGCTTCGCCTCCGCGACCGCTGGCTCGCGGAGCTCGGCCTGCGGGGCCACGAGCACCTGCTCGACGTCGGGTGCGGCCGCGGGCTCATGTTGATCGGGGCCGCGAGGCGCCTGCCCGACGGTCGCGCGTTCGGCGTGGACCTGTGGCGGACGGTGGACCAGAGCGGGAACGACGAGCAGGTGACGCGCGCGAACGCGCGCGCCGAAGGCGTCGAGGACCGGATCGAGGTCCACACCGCCGACATGTTGGCGCTGCCCTTCCCCGACGCGACGTTCGACGCCGTCGTCTCTACGTGGGCGATCCACAACCTCCCGACCGCCGCCGACCGCCGGGCCGCGCTCGACGAGATCCTGCGCGTCGTGAAGCCGAAGGGGAGGATCCTGATCGCCGACATCGCCCACGTCGCGGACTACGCCGAGCACCTCGCGGCGCGCGGCGTCGCGGACCTCCACGTGTCGGGCCCGAGCTTCCTCTTCGTCATCCCGACCCGACGCCTCCTGGCCGTACCCACCCACTGAGCGCCTGGGAAGGAATCGAGTCCGGGGCTTCGGCCGGCTGCGGCGCCGGGGCTCTTGGCCCGCGGCCGAGGAGCGCCCGTCGGCGTGGCCTCGCAACCGGAGGGGTCCTGATAGAAGCGCCGGCGCGCGGCGGTCGCGCCGGAGGTTCTCGTGCGCGGAGCGGGCGGCGCGGTGGGCAGGGACCGATCCTCGACGCGAGGGACCCTCCTCCTCGCCCTGGGCCTCCTCCTGTTCCTCGCCGGCGCGGCGTTCGCCGCCGCGAGCCCCGACGCCGGCGCGAAGCCCGGGCCGTCGGAAGCCGTGCTCGTCCTCGAGGTCACGCTCCTGATCTTCACGGGCCGGCTCCTCGGCGAGGGGCTCCAACGCGTCGGCCAGCCCGTGGTGATGGGCCAGCTCCTCGCCGGCGTGCTCCTCGGCCCGTCGGTCCTCGGGCTCCTCTGGCCGTCGGGGCAACACGCGATCTTCCCCGACGAGCCCGCGCAACGCGCCATGCTCGACGGCGTCGCCCAGGTCGGGATCCTCCTGCTCCTCCTGCTCGCGGGCATGGAGACCGACCTCTCGCTGCTCCGGAAGGTCCGGCGGGCGGCCGTGAGCGCGTCGGTGGCCGGCATCGCGCTCCCCTTCGCAGCCGGGTTCGCGCTGGGCCAGGTCGTGCCCGCGAGCCTCCTCCCGGAGCCCGATCAACGTCTCCTCGCGTCGCTCTTCCTCGGGACGGCGCTCTCGATCTCGTCGGTCAAGATCGTCGCGACGGTCGTGCGCGAGATGGACTTCGTGCGCCGGAACATCGGGCAGGTCATCCTCGCGTCGGCCATCGTGGACGACACGATCGGGTGGATCATCATCGCGATCATCTTCGGTCTCGCCGAGCACGGCCAGTTCGACGCGTGGATCCTCGGACGGAGCGTTCTCGGCACGGTGGCCTTCCTCGTGCTGAGCTTCACGATCGGCCGGAGACTCGTGTTCCGCGTGATCCGCGTGACGAACGACCACTTCGTGAGCGAGGCGCCGGTCATCGCCGCGATCCTCGTGGTCATGGGCGCGATGGCGCTCGTGACCCACGTCCTCGGCGTGCACACCGTGCTCGGCGCGTTCGTGGCGGGCATCCTCGTCGGCCAGTCCCCCATCCTCACGCGCGAGATCGACGGGCAGATCCGCGGGCTCGTGACCGGCCTGTTCATGCCCGTGTTCTTCGGCGCGGCGGGCCTCCACGCCGACCTGACCATCCTCGCCGACCCGCGTCTTCTCCTCCTGACGGGCGCGCTCCTCCTGATCGCGAGCGTCGGCAAGGCCGCGGGCGCGTTCGCCGGCGGCTGGTTCGGCGGCCTCCGGCGCCGCGAAGCGACCGCGCTCGCCGCCGGGATGAACGCGCGGGGCTCGACCGAGGTGATCGTCGCGACGATCGGCCTCTCTCTCGGCGTGCTGAGCCAGGACCTCTTCACGATGATCGTGACGATGGCCCTCGTCACGACGACCCTCATGCCGCCCACGCTCCGCTGGGCCCTCCGCCGACTGCCCCTCGAGGGCGAGGAGAAGAAGCGGCTCGAACGCGAGGCCTTCGAGGAGAAGGGGTTCGTCCCGAACATGGAACGTGTGCTCCTCACGGTGGACGGCACGCCGAGCGGGAAGCTCGCCGCCCGCCTCGCCGGACTCCTCGCCGGGCGACGCGGGATGCCCGTGACGGTGCTCCAGCTCCCGGACGGCGAGGGCCCCGTCGAGGAGCACCAGGCGGAGGAGCTCCTCGAGGGCGCCCGGTCGGTGGTGCACGGCGCGGCCGAGCAGGCCGGGGCGAAGGGCGAGGATGCCGAGGACCGTCCGCCGGAGGTCGAGGTGACCGCCCACGTGAACGACGCGCCGCCCGCCGAGGCCGTGCAGTCGGAGGCCGAGAAGGGCTACGACCTCCTCGTGATCGGCATGGAGCCAGCGACGACCCGGAAGGGCGGCTTCGACCCGAAGCTCTCCGAGGTGGCGCGGAGCTTCGAGGGGTCGCTCGCCATCGCGCTCGCGCGCGGTGCGTTCGCGGCGGACCCGCTCGGCCAGGCCATCGAGATCGTGGTCCCGATCACCGGGTCCGGCGCCTCGCTCCGCGGCGCGGAGGTCGCGCTGGCCCTGGCCCAGGCCGCGAGCGCGAGGCTCACGGCCCTCTCCATCGCGAGCGCCGGCGCGAAACGGAAGGAGGAGGGACGCCACGCGCGGCGGGACGACCAGGAGATCCTTCGCGAGATGGAGCGTCTCTCGACCTACTTCGACGTGGAGGTCCGCCGCAAGGTGGCGAAGGGCGACACGCACGAAGCCATCCAGAAGGCGGCAGGGTCGGCCACGCCCGCGCTCGTCGTGCTCGGGGTGAGCCGGCGCCCCGGCGAGGCGCTCTCGTTCGGGAGCCTCGCCGCGGGCCTCCTCGACGCGTCCGACCACACCCTCCTGCTCGTTTCGAGCTGACCCCGCCACCTTCGGGCATGATCCCGGCGTGCGTCGGGCGGGAACCCATATTGCGCTGCTGGCCCTGGTGCTCCTCCAGGTGCCGATGCTCGTTTGCCGCTCCGACTGCCAGTCTCTGACGATCGCCGTCTTCGGACTGGACGGGCACCGCTGCCACGACGCGTCCGCTGCCGTCCACGCCGGCGACCGGAACGGCGGCCCTGGGCGGGACGCCCCCGAGCACGGCTCTCACGAGCGGTTCGCGTCGGCGCTCGTGCCCGGGCGCACGCCGGCCCCGGTCTTCAAGCCCCACGCCGCGCGACCCGACGCCTGGCCCGCGCTCCCGACGACCTCGCTCCTGCTCGTGAACCGCGCGGCGCGTCTCCTGGCCCCGTGCGAGTCGCGCCGGGCGCTTTGCTCCGTGCGCCTGCTCCTCTGAGCCGACGGCTCGACCGCCCCCTCCGCGTCGTCCCGTCGTCCATCGAGGAGCCGTCATGTCGCACCGCCCCCGGGGGCGTGCCGCGGTCCCCCGCGCAGGTCCCCGTGCCTGGTCGCTCGCCTCGCTCGCGATTCTCGTCTCGTTCGGCCTCGTCGTCGCCTGCGCACGTCCTCGCGCCGCGCCCCGCCCGCTCGACGAAGGGGAGGCGCTCGCCCGTGTGCGTGCAACCCGCGTCCCCGCTCACCCGGAGGCGCCCCTCGGCCTGGCCGACGCGGCCGCCCTCCTCCACGAGCACAACCCGGAGGTAAGGGCGGCCCGCGCCGTGTTCCGGTCGGCGCAGGCGCGCGCCAGCGTGCGCACGCCCGGACCGAACCCGACGATCGACCTCGGGCCGTTGCTCTTCGGTCCGAGCCTCCTCGAGAGCGTTCGGGTCGGCGTGGACGCCGCACTCGGCTTCCGGGTACTTCTCGCCGACACGCGTGCGCTCGCCGACCACGCAAGCCGCGTCGCGGCCGAAGCCGCGCGCGCCGAAGCGGGGGCCGTCGAGCGCGAGCAGTACCTCGCGCTTCGGGGCGAGTACGTCGCCGTCGGCGTCCTCGTGGAGGTGGCCGCGGCGCGACGCGGGCTCGCCGACGCCGCCGACCGCGCCGTCGAGAGCGCGGGGCAGGCGGTGGACGCCGGCGCCGCGACGACCCTGGACGTCGCCCTGCTGCGACTCGAGGCCGCCGAGACGCGCGCGGATCTCTGGGACGCCGAAGCGTCGATCGCCGAGGCCCGCGGCGCGCTCGGCCGGCGCCTCGGCGTAGGAGGCGCGGGGACCCCGCACGGCCCGACCGAGGTCCCGCGACTTCCCGGCGCCGTGCCCGACGCGGACGCGCTCACGCGTGTCGCGCTGGCGCACCACCCCGCGCTCGTGCGCCTGCGCGCCGCCTATCTCCTGGCCGAGGCGCAGCTTCGGCTGGAGGTGGCCCGCGCGTGGCCCGAGCTCGGCGCCGGCGTCACGTACGAGGAGGATGACGGCGGGAAGCTCGGGCTGCCCCTCTCGATCGAGGTCCCGATCCTCGACCGGAACCAGGTCGGCATCGCCGAAGCCCGCGCGCGCCGTGCCGAGGTCCGGGAGCGCTTCGAAGCCGCGCTCGCGGGCGTCCTCGCCGACGTGGACCGTGCGCGCTCCGTGGTGGAAGCGCGCTCGAGGCGCCTCGCGCTCTACGACGACGCCCTCGCACGCGCCACGGAGACCGACGCGATCGCGCGGAGCGTGCTCGAGCGCACCGGCGCGTTCGAGATGCTGCGCTACCTCGAGGTGCTCCGCTCGACGCGCCGCGCACGCGTCACGCACCTCACGAGCCGCAGGGACCTCTACGCGGCGTGGAGCGCGCTCGAAGAGGCGGTCGGCGCGCCGCTTCTGCGTTTCGAGACCGAGCCGGGTCGCTCTTCGATGGGGCCTGGCGAGCACGGAGGCGAGGAACCCCGATGAGACCGTTTCTCCAGATCGCTTTCGGCATCTGCCTGACCGGCCTCGGGCTGGCGGCCGGCCGCTGGCTCGGCGCGGGACGACCACCCGGCCCCGAGATCGGCGCGGTCCACGACGTGCACCCGGAGCACGAAGAGGCCTCGGCGCATACGGCACACGGGGACGCGGCCGAGGCGCACGGGGAGGGAGAGGAGCACGTCATTGCGCTCCCTTTGCAGACGCTTGCCAGCCTCGGCGTCGAGGTCGCTACGACCCGGAGGTCGGACTTCGTCCAATTCCACCAGGTGCAGGCGGTCGTCGTGGACCGACCTCTCAATCGCGTTCCGGTCGTCGCACCGCTCGGCGGCATCGTCACGCGGGTCCACGTGGAGACCGGACAGCTCGTGGCCGCGGGTGCGCCTCTCGTGACGCTGGCACGCGACCCGATCCCGCGTCCGCGACCCCACCTCACGGCGAGCCTCCTCATGCCCGTCGACGAGGCCGTACACGAGGCGGCACGCGCGCTCTGCACCTCCCAGAGCCAGCTCGCGGTGGCGGAGAGCGAGCTCGAGCGCATCGGGCCGTTCGTCGAGGACCACACGGTGCCGCGCAAGGCCGAGATCGACCTCCGGTACGAGGTCGCGCGGTATCGACAGCAGATCGAGAGCGCACGACACGAGCTCCGAGCCCACGGGCTGTCGGACGACGAGATCGACCGCGTCGGGTCGGGGGACGGAGCGACGCCCGGGAACCCGCACCTCTGGCGGCGCGCCCTCGAAAGGAACGGGCTGTGGGGCGACGCGGCCGAACGCGTTCGCCTCGCGCTCCCAGAAGCGCAGCGGGACCTGCCGTGGCTGGTCGCCGCGATCGGGGAGCTCACGGCGTCGGGGCTGGCCACGCCGGAGCTCGTGGCGGCCCTCGAGGAGACGGCGGGCGCGCGCGCCCACTTCGCCGAGGTCGCGAGCCTGCTTCTCGACGGGACGCCCCTCGAGACCGTGCGCCTCCTCGCGCGCGGTGGCGCGTTCGAGCCGACGCTCGTCCTTCGCGCGCCGATCGGCGGCGCGGGCGACTGGGACGTCGAGGAGGTCCAGGCCCGGGTCGGGCAGCGCGTGGAGCCGGGCGCCGAGGTGATCGGGCTCTACGACGCGCGCGAGATGTGGCTGCGGCTCGAGCCCGTCGGGCACGAGATCGCCCTCGTCGCGCGCGCCGTCGAGGGCGGGGCGGCGCTCGCCGCCGTGCCCGTCCTTCCCGGCTCCGGGCCGTCGATCGACGGGATTCGACTCCTGCGCATGCAGATCCAGGGCGACCTCGCCGACAGGGGCGGCATCGCCCTCGCGACCGTCGCGAACGTCTCGGCGCCCTGCACCGTCGAGGCGTCCTGTCGGAGCTGGCAGCTCCGTGTGGGCCTCCGATACCTGGTGCGCGTGCCTGCGGAGCGCCTACCGGGCCGGTACGTCCTGCCCGCGGACGCGCTCACGTACGACGGGCCGTCTCCCGTGGTCTTCCGCAGGCACGGAGAGCACTTCGAGCCCCAGCCCGTGCACGTCGAGTACGCCGACGAGGAGGTCGCGGTCGTGGCCGACGACGGGAGCCTGGTCGAGGGGGAGACGGTCGTGGTGCGCGGGGCCTTCGCGCTCGGGATGGCGCTTCAGCGAGGCGCGTCCGCCGGGGCCGACCCGCACGCGGGCCACGTGCACTGAGCGCGGAGGAGGACATGCTCGACCGCATCATCGCCTTTGCGCTGCGAAACCGCGTGCTGGTCGCCGTGGCGGCTCTCGCCGTCGCGGCGCTGGGCACGTGGACCGCGCTTCGCCTGCCCGTGGACGTCCTCCCCGACCTCAACCGACCTACCGTGACCGTGATGACCGAGGTCCACGGCATGGTGCCCGAGGACGTCGAGCGATTCGTGACGCGCTACGTCGAGCAGGCGGTGAACGGCGCGACGGGCGTGCTCCGGGTCCGGTCGAGCTCCGGGATGGGACTCTCCGTCGTGTGGGTCGAGTTCGACTGGGGCACGGACGTCTACCGGAACCGGCAGATCGTGCAGGAGAAGGTCCAGGTCGCGGGCACGCACCTGCCGCCCGAAGCGACCCCGCACCTCGCGCCCATCTCGAGCCTCATGGGGCAGATCCAACAGATCGGAATCCGGAGCCGGTCCGGAGACACCGACCCCACCGAGATCCGTGCGCTCGTGGACCAGCGGATCAAGCTGCGACTCCTGTCGATTCCCGGTGTGGCCCAAGTCGTCAGCACCGGGGGCGCTCCCCGTCAGCTCCAGGCGATCGTGGACGCCGACCTCCTGCGCGCCTATGACGTGACCCTCGCCGAGGTGGCCGAGGCGATCCGGCAGGCGAACGTGAACGCCAGTGGCGGCCTGATGCCGCTCGGCGTGCGCGGCCCGGTGGTGACGGTGACCGGGCTCGTCGCGGAGCGCGCAGACCTCGAGAGTGCGGTCGTCCGCCACGACGCGGTCCGTCCCGTTCGCCTGGCGGACGTCGCGCGGGTGGAGTTCGGCCCGGCGGCGGTCCGGACAGGCGACGCGGGGGTCGATGGGTTCCCCGGCGTCCTCCTGACGATCACCAAGCAACCGGACGTGGACACGCTCGCTCTGACCGCGCGGATCGACTCGGAGCTCGCCTCGATCCAGGAGTCGCTGCCGGCGGACCTCGAGGTGCTGCCGTCCCTCTACCGCCAGGCCGACTTCATCGAGCGGTCGGTGGAGAACGTGCTCGACGCCGTGCGGGACGGAGCGGTGCTGGTGGTGATCGTCCTCGTGCTGTTCTTGCTGAACGTACGAACGACGGTCATCACGCTCACGGCGATCCCGCTCTCGCTCGCGGCGACCGCGCTCGTATTCGCAGCGATGGGCATCAGCATCAACACGATGACGCTGGGCGGGATCGCCGTCGCGATCGGTTCGCTCGTGGACGACGCGATCGTCGGAGTGGAGAACGTGTTCCGGCGGCTCCGGGAGAACCGCGCAGCGGCCCGCCCCCTCGCGTCGTCGGTCGTCGTATTCCTCGCGTCCAGCGAGGTACGCAGGCCCATCCTCATCGGCACGGTCGTCGTGGCGGCCGTCTACCTGCCGCTCTTCGCCCTCTCGGGCATGGAGGGCCGCCTCTTCACGCCCATCGGCATCGCCTACATCGTGAGCATCCTGGCCTCGCTCGCCGTGGCCGTCGTGGTCACGCCCGTCCTCTCGGCGTGGCTCCTGCCGAACGCCCGTGCGGTCGAAGCGGA
Organism: uncultured Planctomycetota bacterium; assembly: GCA_963752285.1. GTDB lineage: Bacteria > Planctomycetota > PLA2 > PLA2 > JAEUHO01 > CAVVXN01. The sequence continues at coordinate 880,793 of CAVVXN010000001.1, read as the reverse complement.
GGACGGCTGGCTCGTCCGGCGACTGAGGGGCGGCGCCGAGCGGCTCGTCCGCGCTGGTCTCGCGCGACCCGTGGCCACGGTCACGACCGTCGGGGCGCTGGTGGTCGTGGCCGTGGCCGCTCTCGCGACGCGGGGCACGGAGTTCCTCCCTCCGTTCAACGAGGGCGCGGCGGTGGTGAACCTGGTCTTGCCGCCGGGAACCAGCCTCGATACCTCGAGCGCCTTCGGGCGCCGACTCGAGCACGTGATTCGGGGCGTGGACGGCGTCCTGCACCTCGGACGGTCCACCGGTCGCGCCGAGGGCGACGAGCACGCACACAACGTGGACTTCTCCCTCGTCCTCTTGAGCTTCGACCCGGCCTCCAGCCGCTCGCGGGAGGCGGTCATCCAGGAGATCCGGGAGCGGATCGCAGAGGCGTTCCCCGGCGTCGCCTCCTCGACGGAGCAGCCCCTGGCGCACACGCTCTCCCACATGCTCTCCGGCGTGAACGCCCAGGTGGCGATCAAGATCTTCGGAGAGGACCTCGCCGTGCTCCGTCGCGCCGCAAGGCAGGTGGAGGCGGCGATCCGCCCGCTGCCCGGCGTCACCGACGTCCTGCCCGAGCCACAGGTGATGGTCGAGCGCGTGGAGGTCCGGCCCCGACGCGCCGATCTCGCTCGGCTGGGGCTCACCGTCCTGGACGTGGCCAACACGGTGGAGCTCGCTCTCGAGGGGGAAGCGGTCTCCCGCCTGGTCCGGGGAGCCTTCCACCATCCCATCGTGGTCCACCTGGAGGCGAAGGACCGCAAGAACCTCGCGAGCATCCGAAACCTCCTGGTCCGCACGGCGGACGGTCACCTGCTGCCCCTCGGGGACGTCGCGGACGTCCGTCTCGCACTGACCGCCAACAACGTGAGCCGGGAGAACCTGTCGCGACGCGTCGTGGTCGCACACAACGTCGAGGGACGCTCGCTCGGAGAGGTCGTGAAGGACGTCGAAACCGCACTCGACCCCGTGCGCCAGGACCTGCCGCCGGGGTACGCCATTCGCATCAGCGGCCAGTTCGAGGCGCAGGAGGAGGCTTCCCGGGTCATGGGCGTCCTCTTCCTCGCCGCCCTCGGCGTGATGTTCTTCGTCCTCTACCTCCACTTCCGGTCGGTCAACCTGGCCCTGCAGACGCTCGCGAGCATCCCCGTGTCGTTCCTGGGAGCCGCGGCCTTCGTCGTGTGGAGCGGACAGAACCTGTCCGTAGCCACCCTCGTCGGCCTGGTGGCGCTGGGCGGCGTCGCGGCGCGCAACACGATCCTGCTCCGCGACCACTACCTCCATCTGATGCGAGAGGAAGGCATGCCGTTCGGGGTCGAGACGATCGTGCGGGCGGGACGGCAGCGAATCCTCCCGGTCCTCCTGACCGCGCTGACCAGCGGCATCGCCCTCGTACCGATCGTGCTCTCGCCCGGACAGCCGGGCCGCGAGATCCTCTATCCCGTCGCGACGGTGATCGTCGGCGGGCTCGTCTCGAGCACGCTCCTCGACGTCCTGTTCACGCCCGCTGTCTTCTGGCTCTTCGGGAGGAGACCCGCGGAAGCGCACGCCGCGCGGCGCGACCCTGGGGGCGACACGACGAGGCGACTCGCCGCGGAGCTGAACCGGCCTCCGGGCGCCTGATCAAGCCAGCGCGGGCGCGGTCTCCGCCATCTCGTAGCCGCGCGCGCGCGCGCGCTCGGCGCAGGTGCGGATGGAGCGGTACGTCTCCGTGCCGACCTCCAGGACGCCCCGGAGGAGCAGGGCCGCTCGCGTCTCGGCGAGGTCCGGGTCCTGGAACGCCTCCTCGAGCGCGGCGCGAATCGTCCTGACCTCGGCCCTCGGCGTGTGGACGCTCGTGACGAACGGAGGGCGCCGCGGCGCTCGGCGTCTCGACGAGCACGCGGAGCCCCGCGAGGGCGGCGGGCCGGTACCGCGCGAGCAGGGCGTAGACGACGCTGTCGATCGCCGCGACGTCGGCGCGGCCCTCGGCGAGCGCGTCGAGGCTCCGCTCGTGCGCTCCGCTCACCTCGACGCTCGAGAAGAAGCGACCGCCGACGTGCAAGGGCGAGACGAGCCCCCGCAGCACGCTCATGCCGGAGTGCGAGGAGCACCCGTTCACGACGCAGCGAAGCCCGCGCAGGTCCTCGATGGACCGCGCGTCGCACGTCCGGGACACGAGCACCAGGCTCCGGTAGCGCCCCGGACCGGCGCGCGCACCGTCGTACACGGGGCGCGCGACCGCGCGGAGACGTTCCCGGTGCGTCAGCACGACGTCGTAGCCGCAGCACTGCCCGAAGAGGAAGCGCGGCGAGGCCCACTGCGCCTCCAGCGGCGTCTCGCGGTCGAGCGCGACCGGCACGTGCTTCACGCCGCGGTCCCGCAGCGCGCGGGCCACGCGCCGCCAGAGGTGGTCCGTGTGCGCGCGGAGCTCGGGCAGGTCGTACCAGGGGAGGCTCGCGACGCTCGTCACCGGGGCGGAGTGTAGCGACCGCCGGGCGCGGGTCCGGGGCGTGGCACGACGCGAGGAGGCGCCCAGCGGCTCCGCCGATGCGTTCCCGAGCGCCGATCGGTTCTCCCGAGCCTCTCTCCTCCCGGGAGTCCTGCGGCCGAGAGGAGGCGGCACACGCGACGCGGAGAGGAGCCCGGGCGCCCGAGCGCTTGGGGTTCCCGGGTCTGTGCCCCCGGGCGTTCGTCGTTTCGGATCGCGCGCGCGCCGACGGCGACGGCAGAGAGAACGCGTTCTCGAAGGCGCCGCTCGACGGCCCGACGGCCCGCCCGCACATCGGGGCGGCGTCGCGCGGACGGGCCCGACGCGGCGGTGACACGCGCGGGCCACGCTCGACGCGTGCGCCGGCGGGTCGGGTTCGTGGCCGTTCTCCTGGTCGCGGGGATCGCGATCCTCGCGTTCGTCGCGACGGAGAAGTGGACGCCGGGAGCCTGGCTCCGTATGTCCGAATCGCGGTCGGATCCCGCCGCGGACGCGGCCGCTTCCGACGGAACCGACGCGTCCCGACCGCGCCTCACCGGACGTACGGAGCCAGGCTCCGTCGCACCCTTCTCACCGTCGATCGCGCCCCCGCCGGTGGACCTCGCGGCCGTCGATCGCGAGCGGGACCTCCACGGCGTCGTCGTGGACGTACTGGGGAAGCCCGTCGCCGGCGCCGACCTCGGGGTCGTCACGTACCCGTGGCGACGCGGCTCGATCCTCGCGAACGAGCGCTACGACGAGGCCGTCGAGGGCCCCTCGACCCGGAGCGCGACGGACGGCACGTTTCGGTTGCCGCTCCGGCCGGGGACCGTGGTGAGCCTTCGCGTGCGGGCCGAGGGCTACGCACCCGTGGGCTTCGGCGGACTCCAGCCCGGCGCGCGCATACGCGTGGTCCTCCGTCGCGGCGTCGCGCTCGTGGTCCACGCGGTCGGCCCCGACGAACGCGCGCTCCCGGGCGTAGAGGTCGAGGTCCACGCTGCCTGGAGCGAGCCCGTGGGCTTCGAGGCGCACGCCACGACGGACGCGCGCGGCACCTGCCGACTGGACGACCTTCCGGCCGGCATCGCCGTCGTGCTCGAGGCGCAGGACGGACCGCGCGGCGGGTTCTCGAGCGAGTACGACTCGATTCGGCTCCCGACGTCGGGCGCGCTCGAGCACCGCGTCGTGATCGCGCCCGGCTGGGTCGTCACGGGCCGCGTCACGGACGCCGAGACCGGTCGCCCGGTCGCGAACGCCGTCGTGGGGATGGGCTGGACCCTCTTCAAGCCGACGAAGACCGACGCGGACGGTCGGTACGCGCTCGGCGGATGGGTCGCGAACGACTACCACGAGATCGACGTGGCGGCCCCGGGGTACGCGCGATCGGAAGAGGTCGTCGGAGAGCGGAAGGCGATCGACTTCGCCCTCGAACGGGGCTTCGCCCTCACGGGGCGGGTTCGGACCGACGACGGCCACCCCGTCGCGGGCGCGGTCGTGGCGACGATCGGTTCGAAGACGGTGAACGGCCGACAGCTCTCTGCGCACGCCGAGGGCCGCAGCGACGAGACGGGCCGCTTCGGGCTCGCCGACCTCGCCCGCGACCTCCCCTACGTCCTCGTCGTGATGCCCGAGGGCCGCGGGCGCACGCTGCTGGACGTCGCAGCACCGCCGACCGGCGTGCCCGTCGTGGACGTGGGGACGATCGTGGTCCCCGCCGCGCACAGGATCTCGGGGCGCGTCCTCGACGACGAAGGCAGGCCGCTCGCGGACGTCCGGGTCACGCTGTCCGGCGGGAACGACGACGTGGCCCGCCTCCTCCCGCCGGAGGTCCCGGCCTTTACGTTCGACGGCTACTACGGACAGGAGGAAGAGCGCACGACGGACGACCTGGGACGGTTCGCGTTCACCGACCTCGCCCCGGGCACGTACATCCTGACCGCCGAACGCGAAGGCGAGTCGAAGACCACGCGGACGGTCGTCCTCGCGGCCGGCGGGGACGCGCGCGACATCGAGCTCGCGTTCGAGCCCGACCGGCCCTTCCGGGTCTCGGTCGTCGGGCCCGACGGCAAGGGGGTCGCCCACGTGCTGGTGGACATCGCGCCCCAAGACTTCGATGAGCAGATGGAGTGGACCGCGGCGGACGGCGTCGTGACCTTCCACCTTCCGCTCGGGGCGGAGACGGTGAAGGTGCAGGTGCTCGACGTGCCCGAGGGCGCCTACCTCTGCCCCGATCCGGAAGAGGTCTCCGCCGACGTGGGCAAGCACCGGGTCCACCTGCGGGCGGCCGACCTCGTCCACGGCGTTCTGGTCGGCCCGGACCGGGCGGGCGTCGTGCGCGCGTCGATCGAGGCGAGACGCGCGGGCGAGGCGGTCGGCTACGCACAGACCGACGGCGCCGGCGCGTTCCTCCTCGCGGCCGAGCCCGGTGGCCCCGTGGACCTCGCGTTCTTCGGCGACGTCTACCGGTCGGACCCGGCAGGCCGGTACCGCGCCGTCCGTCTCCCGCTCGAGGCGTCGCTTTGCGGCGTCTTGCTCGACGGCGGCACCGTTCGACTCGAGGCCGCGCCCGTCGCGGCCGACCTGACGCTCCTCGTCCGCGTCGAGGACCCGAGCGGCGCACCGCTCGCCGGCGCGACCGTCTCGGTACGTCCGGTGCCCGACGGCCATCCGGACCCCGTCGCGGCCGATCCGGGCGGAGTGGCGCGGATCGACGGCCTCACCGCGCGTCCGGTCGCGCTCACCGTCCGCCCGCCCGCGGACCGCTCGATCGACCTCGCGAGCGCGAATCGCGACGACCTGACCGCGGGCCCGGACCCGGTCGTGGTGCGCCTCGCGCCGCCGCGGCTGCTCCTGGGTCGCGTCCTGGACGAGGAAGGCCACGCCGTCGCGGGCGCGGAGGTGACGACGTGGGCCGCGGGCGAGGACCTCCACGCCCAAACGGACGCGGAGGGGCGGTTCACCCTTCGGATGTCCCCGGACGTCCAGGGCGAGATCCGGGTGCGCGCCGTCCTCGGCGCGGAGGCCGGGAGCGTGCTGCGCTACGGCGAGGTCTCGGGCGTTCGCCCGGCGAGCGGTCCGGTCCGGATCGTGCTGCGCCCGAGAGCGCGTTAGCGAAGGGTCAGGACGATGCCCGGGTCCTGTCGGTCGGAGGGCGAGCCCGTGAACGTCCCCCCGAGCGCCACGAGCTCGCCGCCGCGCGCGAACGCGCCGAGGTACCCGGGCGAGCCCGACGTGGGGTCGAGCTCCAGCCGGGAGAAGGCGTAGTAGAGGTCCAGCGGGATCACCGCGGAGCCGCTCGCCGTCCCCTCGAGGTTCACGGCGAGGTCCCACTTCGGACTCGCGGCGTCGTAGGTGCCCGTGCCCCCGAGCGCCCCGAGGTTCGCGAGGATCGAGGTGAAGCCGGCGAGCGCGACGTTCCCGTAGGCGGGGGTCGGATCGACGGCCGAGCTGCGGCGGAGCAGGACCTTCACGGCGGCCTGCCCCGTCGAGTCCTCGGCGGCGCCGAGGAGGACCACGTCCCCCGAGAGGGCGAGCCCCCCGCGATACGCCGCGGGCGCGAAGCTCGACCCGTCCACGAGCCAGCCGCCCGCGATGGAGATCGCTTCGTCGAAGAGGACGACGCCCGGGGGGACGCCGACGACCCCGCCCCGGTTCAGGGCGACGACGTCCGGGACGACGTAGCCCTCCGGCGTGATCCACACGTCGGTCAGGCTCGATCCCGCCGGCACGGAGAGGCTCGGGTCGTACCACCACTCGACCTGCCACCACTCGCCCTGGAGGTCGGCGAGGGTCGGCGCGGGGTTCCTCCGAACGAGCGCCATCCACGCGGGGTCCTGGCCGTCGGTCACGTTCGCCGCGATGGCGATGTCGCGTCCGACGCCGACCCGCCCGTGGAGCATCGCGCCGCCGGAGAGCGTGAAGGTCGCGCTCCGGTCGGGCGCGACCTCCACCGAAGCGTCCCCGGGGTCGTTCGGGCCCGTGACCGTCCCGCCGTTCGCGATCCAGCCCGTGCCCGACGTCAGGGCCCCCGTCCCGTCGCTCGACCAGGCCGCCGTCGCGGAGGTCGTGGTCCCCCCCGAGACGTCCCTCCCCAAGAAGATCGCCTGCCACGATCCCGCCACCACCGGGCCCGTGTCGCCGCCGCCCGACGAGGAGGACGATCCGCCGCCGCAGGCCGTCGAGAGGGCGGCCCCGAGCGCGAGCGCGAGCGCCAGGGCCGGGACGCGGATCCGGGGCGCGCCGAGGGGTTGCATCGAGGGTTCTCCAGCGTTGCCGCTCCTCCGGGTACCGCCGAACGGCCGCCCCTCAGGACACGCCCACGACGCGCGGGCCCCCGAGCCAAGACCTTCGACCCCCTCCCGAGGCTTCACCGTGGACCGCGCGCCGCGCGTTCGAGGTGGCGGCGCCAGACGAGGCGGGTCTCGCGGGGGATCGTGGGGTACGCGCGGGGCTCTACCGTGCGAAGCGCGAAGCCGTGTCGCTCGTAGAAGCGGCACGCGCCCACGTTGACGTTCTGCGTCTCGACGTCGAGGTCCACGCACGACCGCACGCGCGCCCACGCGACCGCCGCCTCGAGGAGTCGCGAGCCGACGCCCCGCCTTCGCCACCTGGGCGCGACGCGGAGGTCGAAGAGCACGGCGAGGTCGTCCCGCCCCGCCAGGTCGTCGAGGCCCGGCGTGCGGTACGCGAGGACGGCGCCGCCGACCGGCTCCCCACCGTGGCGGGCGAGGAAGAACCCCCAGCGCGAGACGTCGAAGCGACGCGGCCAGTCGAGCGGGCGGTTCCCGGGGAGCGCGTCGTAGTCCTTCGTCCACGGCGTGTCCACCGCACGCTCCACGAGAACGTAGCGGGGCCCGTCGCGGACCGCCTCCACCACGCGACGGACCTCGAACGCGATCGAGACGCGCGCGTAGGCGTCGAGACAGCTCGAGGGCTCCTCTCGCACCACCACGTCCATGAGAGATGGTCTACCAGAGCCCCCGGAAGGGCGCCCGGCGCGGCCGTCCTCGCGATCACCGTCCTCCTCGGCGCCGGCGTCCCGAACGTCGTCCGGCCCGGAGGCGCCGCGACCCGCCTCGCCCGCCCGGCCGGGTCCCGCCGGTTCGACGGTCAGCGGCAGCGCCTCGCGTCGAGGCTCCAGGGGCCGGGGCCGGCGGCGCAGAGGTAGAGCCAGAGGAAACAGTAGAGGACGGCCGCGTACCCGTCGTTCTCGACCGGCCAGAGGCCGCGCGGGTAGTGGAACTGGAAGTACGCGACGGCCATCTCGCCGGAGAGGACGAACGCGACCGGCCGCGTGAACAGGCCCACCGTGAGGAGGGCCCCGCCCACGAGCTCGAGGACCCCGCCGACCCAGAGCTCCGAGAAAACCGCGGGCGCCCCGCCGGGAAGCGCGATCGGCCAGCCGAAGAGCTTCATCGTCCCGGCCTGGAGGAATAGCAACGCCGCGACGATCCGGAGCACGCTCCTCAGGTACGGCGCGAGGGGCGCGGCGCGGTCGAACAGGCCACAGACTCGCATCACGGTCCTCCCGGCGGGCCACGTCGGAGCGAGGCCCCCTCGCACATCGGGGCCTCTCCTCGGGGGCCGATGCTACTAGAATCCCGCGCCGTGCCGACACCCGACCCCCGACGGCTCTTCGTCTTCAGCCACCCGAACCACGAGCTGGCGGTGCTCGGGCTCGTGCGTCGCTGGCGGCCGCACCTCGTGTTTTTGACCGACGGCGGCGGACCGGAGCGCGTGGCCGAGACGCGTCGAAGCCTCCGGGCGCTCGACCTGCTTTCTCGGGCCACCTTCCTCGACCACGGCGAGGGCGCGTTCTACGGCGCCCTCCTCGCGCGGGACGCGGACTTCTTCCGCCGGGTCGCGGACGAGGTCGCGGCGCGCGTGCGCGCGGTCCAACCGGGCGAGGTCTACTGCGACGCGGTCGAGTTCTACAACCCCGTGCACGACATCTGCCGGCCGATCGTCCGGGCCGCGCTCCGCGAGGCACCCGACGCGGAGCTCTTCGAGATCCCGCTCGTCCACCAGGCCCCGGGACACGGCGAGCGCTACGTGGTGCAGCGGGCCCCCGCACGCGCGGCGCGCGGTGCCCGCGAGGTTCGCCTGACCGACGAGGAGCTCCTCGTGAAGTGCCGGGCGCGGGACGAGATCTACGGATGTCTTCGCGAGCAGATGGGGTCCGTGCTCGCGGCGGTCCCCCCCGAGCACCTCGTTCGGGAGCAGGTGGTGCCGGCGGGATCGGGTTGGCCCGAGCCGGGCCCCGAGCGCGTCCTCCGCTACGAGTGGCGCGGCGCACGGCTCCGGGAGCGCGGCGAGATCGAGGACGTCATCACGTACGCGGGACACTACGCGCCCGTCGCGGCCGCGCTCCTTCCCTGATCAGCGGAGGCGCTGGAGCCAGGCCCCGGGACTCCAGGGCCAGGCCTCGACGGCGCCGCGCGCGAGGCGGCGCGCCTCGTCGCGGCGCCCCTCACGGAAGCGGTGGCGCGCGAGCGCGGCCCGGACCCGGGCGAGCCAGGGGCCCCACGCGCGGCGCGGTACGGCCTCGGCGCCGCCGTCGCGGAAGAGGAATCGTTCGATCGCCTCCAGGCGCTTCGCGCGTCGGTCGGGATGGTGCTTTCCGATCTGGGGCTCCTCGCCCGCGGCGTCGCGGCGCACGGCGAGGACCTCCGGCACGTGGCGGAGCGGGCCCCAGAGGCCGAGGCGCAACATCAGGTGGAGGTCCTCCGCGGTCGTGAGGTCCTCGTCGTACCCCCCGACCGCGCGAAAGGCGGCCGCGCGAAGCAGCGTGTTCGACGTGCCGGGCGGGCCGCGAAGGAGGTCTCTCGCGCGCGCTCCGTCCACGGCGTCGAGCCGCTCGCGCCTTCGCCGGCCGGTCGCGAGGTCCACGCGCCAGCGGTCCGTGACCACGCCGACCGCCGCGGGGTCCCGCGCGAGGGCGGCGCTCGTCCGCGCGAGGAACTCCGGCTCCCAGAGGTTGTCGGAGTCGAGGAACGCCAGGGCGTCGCACTCGGGGACGCAAAGGACGCCCGCGTTCCGCGCGGCTCCGACGCCGCGGTGGGGCCGACGCAGCACCTCGAAGCCCGCGGCGGGCCGGACCTCGCGCCCCCACGCCTCCACGGCGTCGGCGCTGCCGTCGTCGGACCCGTCGTCCACCACCACGAGGCGCGCGGGAGGCATCGTCTGGCACCGCGCGCTCTCGAGCGCCTCGAGCACGAGCCGAGGGCGCCGGAAGACCGGGACGATCGCGGCGACGCGCATCGGGAGAGGGTATCCTCGCCGGCCCGGATGGCCGACCGGGTCGCGGTCCCGCGCGGCCGGGCACGACGGCGGCGACGCAAAGGGAGGCGATATGGCACCGACGCGACGGCTCGTGCTGGCGTGGGCACTGGTGACGGTGCTCGTCGGCTGCGGATCGAAGGCGCCGGGGACGCCGGGCGCGGTGCTCCGCCTCGCGACCACGACGAGCACGCGGGACTCGGGACTCCTCGACCTCCTGGTCCCGATGTTCGAGAAGCAGCGGGGCTGCCGCGTGGACGTCGTCGCCGTCGGGACCGGCGCGGCGCTCAAGCTCGGCGAGACGGGCGACGCCGACGTCGTGCTCGTGCATGCGCGGAAGGCCGAGGACGCGTTCATGGCGGCCGGTCACGGCATCCGGCGCGAGGACGTGATGTGGAACACGTTCGAGATCCTCGGCCCGGCCGGCGACCCCGCCCACGCGAAGGGCCTCTCCCCCGAGGACGCGCTGAAGGCGGTCGCCGCGGCGAAGGCTCCCTTCGTGTCCCGCGGCGACGAGAGCGGAACGCACAAGCGGGAGAAGCAGCTCTGGCAGGCCGCGGGCGGCCTCACGCCCTGGGCGGGTTACGTCGAGAGCGGACAGGGGATGGGCGCCACCCTCACGATGGCCGACCAGATGAAGGCCTACGTCCTGACGGATCGTGGCACGTACCTGAAGTTCAGGAAGCGGATCGACCTCGCCGAGATCGTCACCGACGGCGAGAACCTGAGGAACCCCTACGGCGTGATCGTGGTGAACCCGAAGAACGGACCGGGCATCGACACGAGCCTCGCGCAGGCGTTCGCCGACTTCTTGATCGCGCCCTCGACGCAGAAGGCCATCGGCGGGTACCGGCTCGAGGGCGAGGTCCTCTTCCACCCGCTGCACCCGGCGAAGCCGGACTGAACGCCCCGTCATGGACCTGATCTGGGAGGGCGTCCGGGAGGCGGGCCGCCTCATCGGCTCGGGCGATCCTCTCGTCCTGGACGCCGCGTGGCGCAGTCTGTGGATCTCGTGCCTGGCCGTCGGCCTCGCGGCGCTCCTGGGCCTGCCCCTCGGCTCGGGCCTGGCGCGGCTGTCGTTCCCGGGCCGCCGCGTGGTCGTGACCGCGTTCCGCGCCGCGATGGCGTTCCCGACCGTCTTCGTGGGACTCGTCTGCTTCGCGCTGTTCTCGCGCCGCGGGCCGCTCTCGTCGATGGACCTGCTCTACACGCCCTGGGCGATCGTCATCGGCGAGCTGGTCCTCGCGCTGCCGATCGTCGCGTCCGTGAGCCACGGGGCGATCCGATCCCTCGACGCGCGTGTCGCCGAGACGGCGATGACGCTGGGGGCCGGCCCGCTCCGTCGCTGGTGGACGTACCTCTCGGAGGCGCGCACGGGCGTGATCCTCGGCCTGCTGATGTCGTTCGCCCGTTGCGTCACCGAGCTCGGCATCGCGATGATGGTCGGGGGCAACATCAAGCACCGGACGCGCACCCTCGCCACCGCGACGGCCCTCGAGACGGGCAAGGGGGAGTTCAGCCGCGGCATGGCGATGGGACTGATCCTCCTGTTCATCGCGCTGCTCGTGACCGTCGGAATCGCCCTGGTGGGGCGCGAAGAGCGGCGGGGCCGTCGATGATCCGCGTCCACGGGCTCACGGTCGAGAAGGAGGGGCGCACGATCTGCCGCGTGCCCGACTTCGAGGTGCCGGACGGCGCCCGCGTGGGCGTGGTCGGCCCGAACGGGTCCGGGAAGACGACCCTTCTCCGGGTGCTCGGAGGCCTGGAACGCGACTTCCAAGGGACGGTCGAGATCGCCGCGCCCCCCCACGACCGTGTGTACGTGCACCAGTCCCCCTGGCTCTTCCGCGGCACGGTCCTCACGAACGTGCTCTACGGCGTCCACGCGCGGGGCGAGCACGGCGCGACCGCGCGCGCGAGGGCGATGGGTTGGATCGAGCGCATGGGCATCGGGAAGATCGCGGACCAGCCGGTCTTCGGGCTCTCCGGCGGCGAGCGACGCCGCGTGGCGCTGGCCCGCGCGCTGGCCGTCCGGCCTCGCCTCCTCCTCCTGGACGAGCCCCTGGCCGAGCTCGACGCGGCCGGGATCGACCAGGTGCGCGCCGCCCTCGCCGACCTCGACGGCGCGACGATCCTCCTCTCGAGCCCCGCCTTCCTGGCCGAGGGCCTGGTCGCCTCGCGCTACGAGCTCGGGCAGGGGGCGTAGCCGGATGCTCGCCGTGTGACCGAGGCGCCTCCCCGCGCGATGGAGGGGGACGTTCTCGGAGGCGCGGCATGTTTCGGCGCTGGCTCGTGAAGACCTCGACGGCCCGCCTTCCCCCGGAGGCGCTCGGCGCGAGACGGCCCGTCTGGCACCGCGGCGTCCGAAGCCCCCCCTCGCGGCGCCGGCTCCTCGAGATGCGGCGCGGCGACGAGGTCCTCCTCCAGTACACCGGGTCGCGGCCACGGATCGTCGCGCGCACGAAGGTCGAGAAGGCGCCCCACGCCGATCGGCGGGGCGAAAGGCCGGGCGACGTCGTCGTCGTGCTCGCGCCGCCCGTCCTGCTCGCGCGGCCCGTGTCGCTTCGCGAGCTCCGAAGCGTGGCGTCGCTCGAAGGCTGGGAGCTGCTGACCTTCCCGCGATTGAGCGTCGCCGCGGTCCCCAGAGAGGGCTGGCGACGCGTCCTCGCCCTCGCCCAACGCCCGCGAGGACCCGACGGGCCGACCTGAGCCGGGCCCGGGTCAGGCCCCGCCGTCGTCGGGCGGCAGGATCACCGGCGGCACGGTCGCGGGGTCCGCGAGGCAGAGGAAGAAGCGACCGATGCCCGAGAGGCCCGTCATGTAGCCGGGCCCGTACGCGTAGCTCCCGAGCGAGAGCCGCACGTGGCCCTCGGCGACGAGGTCGGACGCGAAGGCCCGCGCCGCGGCCCGGAGCGCGGGATCGGGCCGGCGGCGGTCGACGTCGAGGAGCACGAGCGCGTTCCCCGCCTTCCCGTGGCAGAGGCATCCCCCCGCGCGCGCGGTGCGCCCCTCCCAAAGATCGTTCGCCACGCTTCGAGAGAGCGCCGCGCGGTACCCGTCCGCGTCGGTCCTGCCGCCCCCGGCCCCGTCGCCTCCGGTCGCGTCGGCGAGCGCGCCGAAGAAGAGCGCGATGCCCGGGCTGCCGTGGCACCACTGCACGGGGAAGGGCGCGTCCTTTGCCGGCGGGTCCGTCTTCGTCCACGCCCATCCGTCGTGGCCGTCGTCGTGCGCACGCGCGACGACGAACGCCGCCGCCTCTCGAGCGAGCGCGAGCCAGCGGTCGTCGCCCGTGGCCTTCGCGAGCGCCACGAGGAACGTGCCGACGCCCGCCGCGCCGTGCGAGAAGCCGACGTAGACCCGGTCGAGCTCCGGCGAGACCTTCCATCGGGCCTCGCCCTCCTCGCGGATCGCCGCGGCGTCGAGCCGCTCGCCGAGCCCGATCGCCTCGTCGAGCCAGGCGCGGTCGCGGGTCGCGGCGTAGAGCGAGAGGAGGAAGAACCCCGTCCCGGCGGCGCCCGAGATCACGTCGGCGCCTCGCGCCGGGGGGAGTCGCTTCGCGACGGCCGCCGCGCGGTCGCGGTAGGACGCGTCCTTCGTCACGCGCGCGGCCTCGAGCAGCACCTGGCCGACGCCGGCGAGCCCGGTGTAGAGGCCCGCGTCCCCGTCGGCCTGCTCCGCCGCGCGGACGAGGTCGTCGGCCGCGACCTGGTAGCGCTCCTCCCCCGTCGCGCCGAACAGGTCGAACAGGAAGAGCGCGGCGCCCGCGCGCCCGTCGTAGACCCACGCGTCCGAGAGCTCGCCCCGGCGGCGGATCACCTCGTCGCCCACCTCCATCGCGAGCCGGCGGCACTCGGCCGGGTCGGCGAGGTCCACGGGCTTCGCGGCGGGCACCGGGTGCGGCGGCGACGCGCGCACGGCGGCCACCTCGCGCGCGCTCGCGACGAGCACGATCCGGAGGCGCCCCTCGCCGCCGCGGGCGAACCCGGGTTTCACGTGGAGGTAGCGGTGGCCCTGGTCCTGCTCCAGCGCCCAGACGGGGTCGAGCGTCTCGATCGGCTTGCCGCCCCACGTGGCCTCGACGACGCGGACGGAGCGAACCGTCTTCAGGCCGGCGGGGAGCTCGACACGGTCGTAGAGCTTCATCGCCATGTCGCGATCGCCCGCGCGGCGGAAGGGATCGGCGCACCAGAGGTACACGGAGCGCGCGGCCATCTCGAGGGTGATCTCGAGCTCGTCGCCCTTCGGCGCCACGGTGGTCTGGAGCGGCAGGTCTTCCGGATGCGAGGGAAAGGGCGCATACGCCGGGTCGCCATAGAGGATGCCGCCCGTGGCGCCGTCGAGCATGAGGTTTCGTACGGCATCGACCTTCGCGAGCGGCGTCCGCTCGCCCGCGACCCAGTCGGGCGGGACGACGCCCGGCTCGCCGAAGCCGAGGTAGCCGAGCGCCACCTTCGCGAGGTCTCGCCGCCGCGCGGCGCCCATCGAGGCGCCCGCGAGGACCTGCTCGAAGTCGGTCGTCATCTCGGGACCCGCGGGTCGCGGGTTCACGTACGCGACGTAGCCCACGATCCCCGCGTGGATCATGGCGAGCGCGAAGCTCTTCCCGGGTTCGACCTCGTGCGTCTCCGACACGTAGGCGCCGTCGTCGTACCGGAGCTCCGGCCACCGCCGGGTGACGCCCGTGTAGCACGCGTAGTTGAACGCGACCGCGGGATAGAGGTCGAGGCGCGCGACGTCCTCGGCCTGCGGTCCGTTTCCGATCTCCCAGGGCATCCCGTGGCCGCCCATCAGGATCGCCGCCGAGCCCTGGATCTCCTTCAGGTGCTGGTCGAGGAACGCCTGGTCGCGCCCGTCCTTCTCGTCGGCGGGGGCGACGAACTGGAGCTCGTGGAGCCCCCACGACCGCGAACCCAGCGTGTAGCGCCCGGTCCGGGATCGAGACGTGCCCGGGCCCCCGACGACGTAGGACTGGGCGACCGTATCGGGCTTCGGCGCGGTACGCGCGCGGTCGATCCGATCGGCGAACGCGAGGGCTTCGAGGGGCGTCGAGCCGGTGACGAACCCGTAGGCGAAGTCCACGAACGGGTCGTCGTCCACGCGGGTCGCCATGACAAGGAAGCGTCGCACAAAGCTCACGTCGATCTGCTCGGGCCGGACGACGACGATCGCGTCCGTCGGCGCGAGCTCCCGGAGACGCGGCAACACGGCGTCGGGAGCCGCCGGATCGAAGCGGACGATCGGCGCCGATCGCGACTTCGCGAGTCGAACCGCCACCGCGTAGTAGGGGTCGCCCTCGCCGACGCCGACGAGGACCACCGGATCCGCGAGGCCCGCGCGCCCGGGGTCTCCGTCCCCCCACGTCGCCTTCGCGAGCGTCAGGAGGGTCGCGATCCCGAGGCCGACGACCGTCAGGAACCCCGCCTGCCGGACCCGGCGCGTCTGGCCCGTCGCCGACTCGCTCATGGCACCTCCGGGATCGAGTTCGAGGGGACAGGATAGCGTGTCGAGGACAGCGGCCGGTCACTCGGGGTCCAGCGTGACCTCCAGGCGCGTCACCCGGCCCACGGGCAGGTCGATCTCGCGCGTCGCGGTTTCGTGACCGGCGGCCTCGACCTCGACCCGGTACGTGCCCGGTTCGAGGACGTCGGAGAGCTCGTCCACGCCCCAGTCCGGCCAGAGCGAGGTCTTCGCCGCCGCGTCGGCGACATCGACGCGCCGCGCGGAGGCGTAGGGGAAGTGGGACGAGTCGTCGTCGGGAAACGCGGAGTCCACGCGGAGCTCGAGACGCGCGCCCTCTCGCGCCAGGAGCCGCAGGTCCTCCGGGACGCCCGGGCGGACCTCGACGGTCCCCCGCGCGGTGAACCAGCACGTCCGCGCGGGGTCGCCGCTCTCGAACGGCCGCCCCACGCGCACCTCCCACCGACCCGGCGGGACCGGGCGGAGCACGCCGCCCGCGGACGCGTCCCCGAGGTCCTTCACCAAGAGACCGGTGAGCGGGGTCCGAAGGAACACCCGTGCGGCGCGAAGCAACGTCCCGTCCTCGCCTTCGAGGAGGAGACGGATCGAGCCCGGCGGGCCCTCGGCGCGCCGAGGTCGCACGACGACCTCGCGGGTCCCCTCGCCTCCGGGCGTCTCGACCTCGGTCTCGCCGAACGCGCCGTCGACCGTCGCCGCACCGAATGCGACCCGGGCCCCGGCCGCGGCCGCGAGGGTCGCCACGCCGCCCTTCGCCTCGCACGCCGACGAGCGAACGCACCCGGGGCCCCACGTGATCCGCTCGGCCACGATGCGCGCGGGGATGGGCTGGTCGTCCTCGCCCAGCACGCGCACGTGATAGCGGGTGACCTCCACCACGATGCGCAAGAGCTCGCCGCCGGGCGTGGCGACGACGGCGGGCGCGCGGTTCCCCGGCACGCTCACGAGGTACGTCCCCGGAGGGAGGCCCTCAAGCTCGAAGTCGCCCGACGCGTCGGCCCGCGCCCAGCGCGCGCGGGCCTCCATCGCCTCGCTCGCGGCGTCGCCCTGGCGCACGGCGCGGACGGGGACGAACGCGGCGACCCCCGTCCCGTCCGAGAGGACGAGCGTGCCCGCGATCCCGTCCGAGGGAGCGTCGGCCTCTCTCTCGTCCCGCGACGAGGTCTCCTCCGTGCGGAGGCGCCCCGCCTCCCCGGCGCCGGCGTCGGGGTCGGGCGCCCGCCCCGCGAGCCGCACGGGCGCGTCGGTCGTCCGCGGCGTCCGCGCCGTCCGCTCGAGGGGCGCGCCGCGCGGGGAGGCCTCGGGGCGGAGCGCGAAGGCGACCGCCAGCCCGACGACGACGACGACGACGACGCCCAGAACGAGGGAGAGCCAGGTGCGTCCCACGCGCGACGCGCTTGCACACGCCATGCCCGCCCCCGTCAGGCGAGGTGCCAGACGAAGTTCACGGTGAACGCGCCGCCCAGGGCGAGGAGGACCCAACCCATCCCGTGGAGGAGGCGGTTCATCGTTTCGAGTCCGAAACGCTCGCGGAAGCGCGAGACCAGCGCGAGCAGGAGCGAGAACCACGCCACGATGCCCGCCGCGGCGCCGATCGCCAGGGGCACCGCCCGGATCGGTTCGAGCGAGAGGAGGCCGCTCGAGTAGAGGACCGCCGTGGCGGCGGTCCACGTCGCGATGAGCGTCGGGTTCAGCGCGACGAGCAGGAACCCCACGAACAGGCTCCGCCCGTGGGCCCCGGGGTCCTTCGGGAGCTCGTGGGGCTTGCGGCGGAGGAACAGGACGCCCAGGAGGAGCAGGATCGCCGCGGCGAGTCCGTTCGAGACCGGCTCGATCCAGGGGTGCCGCACGAGGAACGTGCTGAACCCCCAGACCGCGAGGAACGCGTAGATCCCCTCCGCCAGGGCCCCGCCGATGGCGGTGGCCAGGCCGCTTCGCACGTGCCCTTCCGCGCCGCGGACGAACACGACCACGGACACGGGGCCGGCGACCGGGACCGATCCGAAGAAGCCGAACGCGACGCCGACCAGAAGTGCGGCGATCACGACGGACCGTCAGATCTCGCGGAGCGCGGCGAGCACCGCGTCGTGGACACGCCGGTTGCTCGCGACGATGCCCGAGTTCTCGACCAGGGTCCGGCCGCGCGAGAAGTCGAGGGGCCGTCCGAGCACGTCGGTCACGCGCCCGCCGGCTTCCGTCACGACGAGCGAACCGGCCGCATGGTCCCAGATCTTCTCCTCGTACTGGTCGTTGCGCGGGATGCGCAGATAGAGCTCGGCGTCGCCCCGCGCGACCAGCGCGTACTTGACCTGGCTGTCCATCCTCACGGGCAAAACGGCGACACCGAGGCGCGCCGCCACCTCCGCCGCCTTCCCGCCGTGCGAGTGCGCCTTGACCACCGACTCGCAGATCCGGACCTGGCTCGGGTCGGAGACGCCCGACACGGCGATCGCGCGGCCCTCGCTCCCGTCCTCGCCGCCGCCCTCGCCCCCGCCCTCGCCCCCGCCCCCGAGGGGCAGCTCGAACGCGCCCTCGCCCCGGCTCGCCGCGAAGAGCGCGCCGCGCGCGCCGCCCTGGCCCTCCAGGTTCGGCGCGGCGAGGACGCCGGCGACCACACGCCCGCCCTCGATCAGGGCCAGCGCGACGGCGTAGTGCTCTCCGCGGAGGAATCCCTTCGTCCCGTCGATCGGATCGAGGGTGAAGAACCGGAGCAGGCCGCGCGCCTCGCGATCGCCGTGCGCGATCGCGGAGAGGACGTCATCCGCCTCGGCGTCCTTCCACTCGCGGCGCACCTCGCGCACGACCGCCTCGAGCACCTCGCGGTTCTCCGGCCTTGCGAGGAGCCCCGTCCCCTCCTCCGCGACGAGCGGCACGTCGGAGAACGCCTCGCGAAGCGTGCGGGCCACGACGGCCTGCGCCGCGAAGTCGCCGACCGTCACGGGGCTGTGGTCCTCCTTGCCCAAGGTCGCCGCCGAGACGAGGTCGGCCTGCACCGCGCACGTGATGCGACTCGCGGCCCGCACGGCGCGGACCATCGACGCGAGGGCCGGATGCACGAGCGCTTCCCTGGTCACCTGGAATCCCTCCGGGACGGTCCCGCCTCCGGGCGAGCCGCCCATGGTAGCGGCGCCGAGGGTCAGCTCCCGGTGGCGTGGCGGCCGGGGAGGAAGAAGATCAGCGGGATCGTCACCAGGAGGAGGACGCCGAGGATCAGTGAGGCGTCGTTGTAGGCCAGCATCGCCGACTGGCGTGAGACCAGGCCGTCCACGGTCTTCAGGGCGGCGTCGGCCGCGGCGCGCGGACCACGGCCGATTTCCGCCATGCGCTCCGTCAGCCCGCCGATCCACGCGCGGACGTGCGGCTCGTACGGGGTGAGGTGCTCGACCAGCCGCACGCGGTGGAGCTGCATGCGGTGCGCGACGATCGTCGCGACGAACGCGTAGCCGATGTTCCCCCCCACCCGGCGGGACAGCGTGTAGATGCTGGACGCCTGGGTCATGTCCTCGCGGGGGATCGTGCTGAGCGAGACGGTCGTGAGCGTCACGAACATGAACGGCATGCCCGCGCCCATCAGGAGGAGCATGGGCACCAGGTTCCAGAAGCCGGCGTCGAGCGAGAGCCCGGCCAGGTCGTGAAACGACCAGAAGATGACGAGGAGCCCGAGGCCGACCAGGACGCGAGAGTCGATCTTCCCGTAGAGCTTCCCCACGAGCGGCATCACCAGGAAGAGCGTGATCGCGCGGGGGAGCAGCGTCAGGCCGGCGTCGAACGCGGGGTAGCCGAGGAGGTCCTGCGTGAACTGCGGGAGGATGAACGTCGAGCCGAAGAGGGCAATGCCGAAGATGAGGCCCATGCCCGAGCCGACGGCGAGGGGCACGTTCTTGAGGATTCGGAAGTCCACGACCGGCTCCCGGCTCTTGAGCTCGACCCAGACGAGCACCGCGAGGGCCACGACGGTGGCGATGGACACCAGCACGATCGCGTTCGACTCGAACCAGTTCTCCTGCTCGCCGCGCTCCAGGACGATCTGCATCCCGGTCAGGCCCAGGGCCAGCAGCCCGATGCCGGTCCAGTCGATCTTCTTCACGCCGCGACGCAGGTACTCGGGGTCGTGCACGAACGCTCCGACCAGGAGCATGCCGATCACGCACACGGGCACGTTGATGTAGAAGATCCACGGCCAGCCGTACGCGTCCGTGAGCCATCCGCCGAGCACCGGCCCGATGGCCGGCGCGAGGACCACGCCCATGCTGTAGATGGCCATGGCCATCCCCTGCTCTTCCTTGGGGAAGGACTCGCGGAGGATGGCCTGCGAGACCGGGATCAGCGCGCCGCCGCCGATGCCCTGGATCACGCGGAACACGATCATCAGCGGGAACGTCCGCGCGGTTCCCGCCAGGATCGAGCCCAGCGTGAAGACCCCGAAGGACACGAGGTAGAGGCGCTTCCGACCCAGGAGCGTGCTCCACCACCCGGCCATCGTCGCGAGGATGATCTCGGCGATGCTGTAGGAGGTCGCGACCCACGTGATCGCGGAGAGCGTCTCGCCGAACGTGCCCATCATGTGCGGCAGGGCCACGTTCACGACGCTGATGTCCATCACCGCCACGAACGTCCCGAACATGACGGTGCCGGCGACGATCCACTTGTTGGTGGAGGACGCCTCGCTCACGCGCGCGCTAGTCGACGTCTGCGTCGGCCTGGACCGACATCCCGGGCGAGAGAGGGAACGCGTCGAGGTCGGGCGCCGGGTCGAAGACGATCTTCACCGGGATGCGCTGGACCACCTTCACGTAGTTGCCGGTCGCGTTCTCGGCGGGGAGAAGGCTGAAGCGCGAGCCCGTCCCCGCCTGGATGCTGTCCACGCGCCCCCGGAAGTCGTGTTCGGGGAACGCGTCCACCTGGACCCGCACGGTCTGGCCGGGGTGGATGTCGCCGACCTGCGTCTCCTTGTAGTTGGCGACCACCCACACGTCGTCGGGAACGAGCGCCATGAGCGCTTGCCCGGGCTCCACCCACTGCCCCACGGTGAGCGACTTCTTCGTGACCCGTCCCGCCACGGGGGCGACGAGCTTCGTGTACCCGAGGTCGAGCCTCGCCTGCGCCAGGTCGGCCTCGGCCCCCTCGACCTCGGCGCGCTGCTCGTCGCGCTCGGCCTTCGCCACCTCCACCTGGAGCGTCGCGCTCTTTGCGCTCTTCTGCTTCGCGCGCGCCGCCTCGAGGGCTGCCTGTGCGCGGTCCACGCCCGCCTTCTCCTGCGTGACCATGCTCTTCGCGACCGCGACCCTCGTGCTCGCCTGCTCCAGTCGCGCGCGCGCGGCGGCGATCATCTTGCCGGCGGCCTCGAGCTTCGCGGCGGAGACGCGCGATGCGGCCTCGGCGCGGTCCAGCTCGGCCTTCGTGATGGTCTTCTGCGCGTAGAGGACCTTCGAGCGCTCGAGATCGGTCGCGTCGAGCTCCGCGGAGGCCCTCGCGGACGCCTCGGCGGCGAGGGCCTCGTCCCGCTCGGCGGCGGCGACCTTCACGTCGATCCCCGCGCCGTTCTCGTTCTGCTCGGCGACGTCCACGCGCGTGCGCGCGGCGGCGAGCTCGGCCTCGGCGACGTCCACGGCCGCCGCGGCGCCCTCGACGTCGGCCGCGGTCGTCTGCTCGGCGAGGCGTACGCGCGCTTCGAGCCCCTGGAGCTTCGCCCGCGCGGCCTCGAGCGCGGCCGCGGCGGCGTGGAGCCTCACCTCGAACGACGCCGGGTCGAGCTCCGCGATCGGCGCCCCCGCGGGCACGCGCTCGTTGTCGTCCACGTGAACGGCCTGGACGTGCCCCGAGATCCGAAAGCTCACGGAGGCGATCGTGCCCTCGACGAACGCGTCGTCCGTGGACTCGTGGTGGAGCGCGTAGAGGACCCGCGGCACGCCGAAGGCGGCCCCGACGGCGGCCGCGACCCCGAGGACCACGAGGAGGACGATCCTCTTCTTCGGTCGCTTCCGCTCGTCGGGTTCGGGCACGGCTACCTCGCCGCGAGCGCGGAGAGGAGGAGCCCGACCAGGTGCTCGCTCACCTCGACGGCCGTGAGTCCCTGCGGACCGTAGAGGAGCGCCGACCGGACGATCCCGGGGAGGTAGACCGCGGTGAGGTCGGGGCGCGGGTCCTGGAACCGGCCCGCCTCGACGCCCCGCCGGATCACCTTGGCGATCAGCGCCGTCAGGCGCCCGTGCTGCTCGCGGAACGGGGTCAGCGCGCCGGGGGCCCCGACGTTTCGCAGCAGCTCGGAGACGTGGGGGCTCCCGAAGATGTGGGCGACGAGCTGCTGGACCACCTGGCGGAGGGCCTCGGGGGCGTCCGGAGCGGCGTCGGCGGACGCATCGAGGGCGTCCACCAGGGCCACGAACTCCTCCAGGTAGACCGAGAGATAGAGGCTGTCCTTGTTCTCGAAGTAGACGTAGATGGTGCCCTTCCCCACGCCGGCAGCGGCCGCCACGTCGGAGAGAAGGACCTCGTGATACGGCCGCGTGGCGAAGAGCTCGGCGGCGGCGCGACGAATGCGTTGGCGCTTGTCCTCGGATCGTGTCTGCAAGGGATGTGCGTCCTCCGGGCGGCCCGGTCCGGACGACGCCGAGCACCCAAAACCGACTGACTGGTCAGTATTGTCCAGCGTCCGGAGGGGGACCAAGCGCGGCCCGGGCCCGCCCCACACGAGCCCCGAGGTCCCGGATGTCGATTGCCGACCCGGGTCGGCATTGCCGGACGTCCGGCGCGCCCCGGTCTTTACAGAAGCCCTTGCACACGAGCCCCTCGGCGCCGCCGATCCGACCCCGGCAACGCCGCCCGCGACCACCCCGGGCGCCCAACCCGCGCGACACCCGGCGGTTCGTCGGGACCCGACGGTCCGTCGGGACCCGACGCTCGGCATGGCCAGGCGTCCGGCGCGCGCCCGTCGTCCTGGAAGCTCTCGCGCCGCCGCCCTCTACGCGCGGGCGCCCACGGGATGCGGCTCCGGCCAAGCGTCGAGCGCAATCCCGACCCCCGGTCGGTTTTGCCGGACGTCCGGCGCGCGCCGATCTTTACAAAGCGCCCCGTCCGGACGCCTGCCGACCTCGCCGACCTCGCCGACCTCGCCGACCTCGCCGACCTCGTCCGATCGCCCTCGGCGAGATCGGACGGGCTAATGGGGCGCCTCGTTCGCCCGCCTCCCCCCGATTCGGCACCCCGACCGCACCCGCACCCCGACCGCGCCCGCGCCGCGCCCGCGCGCCGCGCCCTCGCGCCCCGCCCGCAGCGCGGCCTCGCGCCGCAGCCGCGCGCCGCGGCCTCGGGACGCACCTCTCCCCCGTCGCGCTCGCGCGCGTCCGGCTCCCCTTCCTCCGTTCGAGGGGCGGCCGCTCGTCGCGTGCGTCTCCCCGGTCAGGCCTCCGCGATCCGAGGTCGGTACGTCGCGACGCGCCCCGTCGGCGTCACGCGGACGAGGCCGCGAAGGCAGAGGTAGGGCTCGACCCTCTGGAGCACCGCGCCCGCGCTCGTCCCGAGCATCCGCGCGAGCCGGCCGAGCGGCACGGGCCCCGCGCTCGCACGGAGCAGCGCGAGGTAGCGCTGCTCGGTCGGGTCGAGCCCGTCGGCGTCGTAGCCGAGGAGCGAGAGGGTTCTCGTCGCGACCCGGGCGTCGATCCGCCTCGTGCCCTCGGCCGCCGCCGCGTCGAGCGTTCGCTCCACGAGCCGGATCGCCTCACGGGGCGTTCCTCTCGCCACCTTCGCGAGCCCCTTCGCCGCCTCCGGCCCGAGCGCGTACCCCTTCGCCCCCGCCCGCGCGACCGCGAGTCGCGCGAGGTCCGCCGCCCCGTAGTAGCCGAGCGTCTCCACGAGCCCGAACCGGCTCCGGAGCGGAAGCGGGACGCGCGGCTCCTCGGTCGTCGCGGCGACGAGCGTGAAGCGCGGGAGCACGAGCCGGACGGGCCGCGACTCGACGCCCATCTCCACCACGAGCGGAAGGGCCTGCTCGACCATCGCCTGGTAGAGCGTCTCGAGCGCCGCCGCGGGGATCGCGTGGACCTCGTCCAGGAAGAACACGTCGCCCTCTTCGAGTCCGGCCAGGAGCCGGACCATCGCGCCGACGTCGGAGAGGAAGCTCCCCGATGCCTCGACGAGCCGGGTTCCCTCGAGGCGCGAGATCCCCCGCGCGATCGTGGTCTTCCCCGTGCCCGCGGGGCCGACGAGGAGCACATGGGGAAACGTCTCCCCCCGGGCCCGGGACCCCTTGGAGGTCACGGCGAGCCGCGCCAGGAGCGCGTCCTGGCCCACGAGGCCGGGGAAGGCCTGCTCGACCGGGATCGGCTCGCTCCGCGCACCCTCCCGGTTCGCGGCGCCTCGGCTCGCAGCCCTTTCGTCCACCGGCCGCGCGACGCCCGGACGGAGCGAGAGCGTCGTCTCGCTCCGGAACCGGACGAGATCCTTGTGGCGCCGCCACCACGCCCCGTCGATCTCCCGGGGCACGTTCCCGATCCCGACGCAGCCGGTCTCCGCGCGCCCGCTCTCCGCGCACCCGGCCTCCGCGCACCCGGCCTCCGCGCGCCCGATCCCCGCGTGCGCCGCGCCCGCGGGCCCGGGTCGCGCGGGCGCTCCCGCCCCCCCACCGTCCCGTGCGGGCGGGATCTCCAAGATCGCGAGGCGGTCCTCGGCCGGGAGCGGACGTCGCAGCGCCCGCCCGTCCCGCCCGAGGAACGAGAGTCGGCGGGCGTCCCTCCCGGTGACGACGAGGAGGCCGGCGTGGACCAGCGCGTGACAGCGCACGCAGAGCGTCACGAGGTTTCGAAGGTGCGTCCGCCCTCCGTGGGAGCGCCACCGGACGTGGTGGACCATCAGCCGGTAGCGGGAGCCGCAGCCCCGGCAGCGGTGGTCGTCGCGGGCGAGCGCGCGCCTCCGAAGCCACGGCGGGGTCTTCACGTCCTTGTGGTCGTGATCGTGACCTGGATCGTCGTGGCGACCGTGCCGCGCCTCGTCGATCCGGGTCACGGCCGCGTCGCAGCGGATCGCCGCGCTGAGGGACGCGTCGAGCGAGAGGCCCCCCTCCAGCCAGAGCCGCGGGCCGTCGGCGGACCGCGTGGTCGGTGCGGTTGGCCCCGCGTCACTCCCCGCGACGTTCGTGGCGTGGCCCGCGGCGTGGCTCGCGGCGTGGCTCGCGGCAGGGCTCGCGGCGTGGCCCGCAACGCGGCTCGCGGCGCGGTGCGCCGCGTGATTCGCCTCGTCGCTCGCGGCGTCCCCGAGCGGGGGCGACGCGCCTCCGTCGCTCTCTTCCGTCTCGTGCGCGTCCTCGGCCTCGTCGCAAGCCTCGTCCCCGGCCTGGTCCCCGGCTTCCGGTGGCTCCTCCTCGTGGAGCACGATCTTGTAGAGCGACGCGTCCACGCGCTTCTTCCCCGGCGCGGTCCCGTCCTCCTCGAGCGAGAGGAACGTGTCGAGGAGGACGTCCAGGAGCTCGGGCCCTCCGATCGGCGTCTCGCGCTCCGCCTCGACGCGGGCCTGAGCCTGCTCGAGCTTCGCCTGGACGAGCGCCGAGACCTTCATCTCGACCTCGAAGCGAACCTCGGGAAGACCCCTTCGCTCGCCGGGCTGGGGCGGAGGGGCGCCCACCCTGACGCTTCGGACCTCCGCCTCGAGCTCGCGCGTCGTCCTCTCGAGCGCGCGCCCGAGCCACGCCTTCTCGTGCTCCGGGGTCGCGACCCGCGAGAGCAGGAGGATCTTCGACCACGGGAGCCGGTCCCGCGCGAAGGCCCGGTCGAGCTCCTCGAGCGCGAGCAGCGCGCGCCCGACCCGGATCAGCTCGGCGGTCCGGCGCCGGTCGAAACCGAGGCGGTCCTCGGCGTAGGAGGCGGTCGTGGGGTACCCGAGCGCCTGGTAGAGGCGGCGGGCGTCCATCTCGACGAGGTAGAAGGCGAGGACGCGCTGTCCCACGTCTCCGAGACGGAGGCCGACGTCGAGGCGCATCTCGACGTTCTGGACGGAGAGCCCCGGGACGAGGTCGATCGACGAGAGGGCCTGGCGGACGTCTTCGAGGGCGGGCATCTGGGGTTCCCCCTTTCCGGGCTGCGGTGGTCTGGAGGACCTAACATAGACAGAACCACCGACACGCCCGACCGGGGGAGGGCGTCGCTCGGAACGCCCGAGAAACAGGGCTCTCGGGGCCGTCCCGCGGACCCGGCCCGCCGGGCACGGACCACGGACCCGACCGCGGGGAGGGCGGGGCGGGCCGGGCCGATCGCGCCGGGCCACGAGGATGGGCTTCGACGGCTCGCCGACGACG
Organism: uncultured Planctomycetota bacterium; assembly: GCA_963752285.1. Classification (GTDB taxonomy): domain Bacteria; phylum Planctomycetota; class PLA2; order PLA2; family JAEUHO01; genus CAVVXN01. The sequence continues at coordinate 855,281 of CAVVXN010000001.1, read as the reverse complement.
AGCCGCGCGGTCCTCGGGATCCGGGCGTGCCGCGGGCCGCGTGACGCCCAGCGCATCGAAGTTCGTCCCATTCGGACGAGGACGAGGGACCGCGCGTCGCCCGTTTTGCGACGCGCGGTCCACGCGCCCCGCCCGGTCCGCCGCGGTCACTCGGCTGCGGCGGGCGGCACGGGGTCGGGAACGTGGTTCCGGACGGCCGGTAGGGTGCGCAGGTAGGCGAAGACCGCGCGGAGGTCGTCGTCGCTCAGGTTCGAGAGGGCCGGAAAGGGCATGGGCGGGAGGATCGGGCGCCCGTGCCCCATGTGGCGGCCGCTGTGGATCGCGGCGACGAACATGTCCGCCGTCCACCGGCCGAGGCCGGTCTCGTCGTCGGGGGTCAGGTTCGCGGTGAAGCTCGTACCCCACGGTCCGGACCACGCCGTGTTCGTCGCGGCGACCGTCACCGCCCACGGACCGGCGGGCAGCCGCGGCGCAGGGGGCATGGCGAGCGATTCGGGGTGACCCGAGAGCGCTCGCGCGAGGTCGGGTTCGGGACCGTGCGGCCCCATCTGGAAGGGCGTGTGGCAGTCGGCGCACGCGAAGGCGTTCACGATGTAACGTCCGCGCGCGGCGCCGCGGGCGGGGCCCTCGGCGGGACGCAGCCAGCCGATGCCGGCCACGGCGGCGAGGATCACGGTCAGGACCAGGGTCGTCTTCATGTCAGGGCTCCGATCGGGCGGGAGCCGCCGCCGCACCCTCGCGGCGGTCGCTACCGCGTTGGTTCTCGAGCTCGCGGATCCAGCGCGCGACGAGCGCGAGCGCGTCGGGATCGACGGCGTGCGTCCCGAAGGGCGGCATCCGAACGAGCGCGTTTTGCGACGACATGCGCCGCACGACGACGCTCCCGTCCGGGTCGCCGGGCGCGACGCGAAGCGGCGCCGCGACGCCGGGTGCGCGACCGAACCGGCTCGCCCGGCCGACGGCCGTCGCCAGCGCGTCCGAGCGGCCGCGCTGCGCGCCGCCGAGGCGCACCAGGAAGGAAAGGCCGACGCCGTCGAGGTCCGAGTCGGGACGGTGGCACGACGAGCAGTTCGCGTGGAGGTACCCGAGCGCGGCGCGGGCGACGTCGCTCGAGGCCGCGACGCGCGGCGGGACGTGGAGGAGCGCGGCGTCGAGGTTCCGGACGAGCCCGCGCCGGGCGAGCCCCGCGAGGTCCACGGCGCCGGGCGCAGGGGTCTCCCGGTGCGGAGCCAGGGGATCGCGGTCGGCCGAGAGCTGGAGCGCGGAGAAGCCGAGCACCGCGAGGCGGCCGTCTCCGTGGCACGCGCGGCAGTCGAAGAGCGAGGGGATGTCGTGCCAGACGCCGGGGGCCGACTCGGCCGCGGCCGGCGCGCCCCCGGGCGGGACGAGGAGGGCGTCCGTTCCGTCTTCGTTCCAGCGGTACGTCGCGAACGTCCACGCCCCGTCCGCGCGGCGTTCCATGTACCGCGTCTCGACCCGGCGCCCGAAGGAGAACTCCTTCCAGATCCGCGTCCCGACGGGGAAGTCGAAGTGGTCGGGGTCCGAGGCGTCGATGGCACGTCCCTCGGGGATCCGGATCCACCGCCGCTTCGTCGCGCCGTCCGACCAGAGCGGGTACTGCGGCGTGTACGAAAGGACGCCCCGCGCGACGGCCAGGGTCGCGGGGTCGGCGTAGAGCCCCGTCCGGGAGAGACGCGCGGGCGGCGACGGGTCGGACCCGCCCCGCGGCCGGCCGGGCCCGAGGGCGACGGCGGCGCTCCCCAGGACGGCCAGGACGAGCGCCCCGGCAAGGGCCCGTGGACGGTGGAGCGCGGGCGGGAAGGAGGCCATGTCGGCTCCCGGCGGGAGCGCCCCACGCGCCCCCGGAAGGAGAGACACGGATTCCCCGCGCCGACCGCAACGCCGACCGCGACCCGGTGGCGCGGGCCGTCAGGCCCGGCGCGCGGCCTCGACCTCGCGGTGGACCGGCACGGCCCGGAGCATCCGCTCCGCCGCGCCCGCCGGGGCGTTCGCGCGCTCGGAGGCGAGGAGGGCCCGCGCGGTCTCGAGGCAGCCGGGCTTCCCCGTCGCCCGCCAGAGGAGCCAGCTCGCCTCCGCCGCCGCGTCGTGACGGAGCCGCGGGCGCGCCGCGAGGTAGCGCGCCTCGGCGTCCTCGGCGCTCCGTTTCCCGAGCAGCGCGAGGCGGATCCCGGCCAGGGTCGCCGTGCTCGTGTCGCCGACGGACTCGGCGACCGCGAGCGCCTCGCCGAGCCGCGCCGCGGCCCGCTCCGTGTCGCCCTGATCCTGGTGGAGCGCGCCGAGCGCGAGGAGCGTGTCCCCGACCGCCTGCATGTTCTGGATCTCGCGCCGAAGCGCGAGCGCGCGCTCGAGGTGCGATTCGGCCGCGTCGCGGTCGCCCCGCATCGCGTCGAGGAGCCCGAGGCCGTGCCAGGCGTAGGCCTCGACACGACGAGAACCCGTCTCGCGCGTGATCCGCGCGCAGAGGCGGAACGCGCGCTCGGCCTCCTCCGGCGCGCCGAGGCGCAGGTGGACCTCGCCCAGGTTCACGAGCGCGACCGCCTCGCCGTCACGGAACGCGAGCTTCCGGCACAGCGCGAGCGAGGCCTCGTAGCTCTCGAGGGCCTCGGCCTTCCGCCCCTGGTCGTGGAGCACGTTCGCGAGGTTCGAGATCGAGACGGCCTCGTTCCGGAGCGTCCCCTCGGCGCGTTGGATCTCGATCGCGCGACGGAGCAGCGCCTCGGCGCGGTCGAGCTCGCCGAGCTCGTGACAGACCACCGCGAGGTCCGAGGACGCGCGCGCCTCGAAGTTCGACAGCCCGACGTCGCGGGCGAGGGCCAGCGCCTCCTCGTGACACCGGCGCGCGTCCTCGTAGCGACCGAGGCACCAGAGGGCCTGACCGCGCGCGCCGAGGGCGTCCGCGCGACGCGCGGGATCGGCGCCCGGTCCGAGGAGCGGCGACACCTCGTCGAGGGTCTGGAGCGCACCGTCGAACTCGCCCCGCTCGATCCGGAGGTACCCCAGCGCGGCGCGCGCGTCGACGCGGAGTCCCGGGTCGCCGAGGCGGTCGGCTTCCTCGATCGACTCGGCGAGTGTCGACTGGGCGTCGTCCGACCGGCCGAGCTGCTGGAGCGTCCGGCCGAGATGGATCCCGTACCGCACGCGGACCACGGGATCGACGTCTCGGACCTCCCGCAGGCGGACGAGCACGTCCACCATCCGCGGCCCGTGGTGGTTGCCGGAGAGCCACTCGATGGCCCGCGGCGCGAGGGGCAGGGCCCGATCGGGCGTCGCGCCGCGAAGGTGGTGGTGCACCGCGGCGGCGGCGGCCTGGCCTGTCACGGCGTCGGGCCCGTCCGCGCCCGCGAGGATCGCCTCCGCCACGAGGCGATGGAGTTCCTGGCGGAGCGCGGGCGGAAGGGCGTCGTACACCACCTCGCCGATCAGCGGGTGGTCGAAGCGGAGGGTCGCGCCGTCGCTCCGGACGAGCCGCGACTTCTTCTCGAGGTGGCCCAGGACCTCGAGGACGCGCAGGCGCGTCACGCCGCGCACGCGCGCGACCAGGTCGGGGTCGATCGCACCGCCGGCGACGGCCGCGACGTCGAGCATCTCGGCCTCCTCCCGCGTGAGGCCGTGCAGCCGGTCGCCCACGAGCTCGCGAAGCGTCGGCGGCACCTCGATGTCGTCGATCGGCTGGGTCTCGACGTAGCGGCCGCTGGGCGTTCGCGTCAGCCGTCCGCCGATCTCGAGGCCGCGGAGGATCTCGAGCGCGAAGAGCGGCACCCCGTCGGCGAGCGCCGCGACGCGCGGGCCCACGCGACGCGCGGCGTCCTCGTCGTCGAAACGCTCGCGGCAGATCCCCTCCACGTCGGCGGTCGGGATGCGGCCGAGCGGGACCGACTCGAAGCGGGTGATCCGCCCGAGCTCGGCCCGCGGCGCCGGCGGCAGCGGCTCGCGCGACGTGAGGACGAGGAGCACGGCCTTCCCGGCCGCCGCGCGCGCGAGCGAGAACACCGTCGTGAGCGCGTCCGCGCCGGCGTGGTGGAGGTCCTCCACGACCCAGAGCACGGGACGGCGCGCCGCGAGGCCGGTCAGGAGCCGCGCGGCGAGGGCGTTTCGCGTCGCGAGGTCGGGCAAGGGCCGGTCGGCCGGCGGAAGCTGGCGCCGAAGCCAGGCGACGATCCCCGGGAGGAGCGCCCGCGACTCGCCGAGGTACTCCTCGATCCGCTCCTCCGGCGCGTCCTCCAGGAAGTAGCGCGCGAGCGCGCTCCGGAGCCCTCCGCCTCCGCCCGGCTCGAACGCGCCGTAGAGGCGCGCGGCGTCGTCGGTGGCGTGCGACTGGAGGAGCTCGCCGACGAGCCGCGTCTTTCCGAAGCCGGCGTCGGCGACGAGGAGGACGGTCCGCCCGTGGCCCTCGCGCGCGTCCCCCCACGCGGCCTCCAGCCGTTCGCGTTCCTGGACCCGCCCGTACATCGCCGTCTCGCGGGCGACGGCGACGAGCGGCGGGCGCGCCGGCGCCGACCTCGTCGCGTGATCGCGCCACCACGGCGCCGACTCGCCCTCCTCGAGCACGCCCGCGAGGGCGGCGGCGGACGGAAACCGGTCGCGCGGGTCCTTCGCGAGCAACGTCGCGAGCACCGCCGAGAGGAAGGGCGAGACGCCCACGCCGCGGTCCACGGCGGGCGTCGGCACCCGCTCGAGGTGGGCACGGAGCATGGCGGCGGGGCTCTCGGCGGCGAAGGGGTGCGACCCGGTCGCGAGCTCGTAGAGGACCACGCCCAGCGCGTAGAGGTCGGTGGCCGGCCCGATCGTGCCCTGGCCGAGCTGCTCCGGGGCCGCGTAGTGGAGCGACCCGACGAACTGCCCGTCGCTCGTGAGGCTCGGCACGCCCTCGAGCACCTTCGCGACGCCGAGGTCCGTGATGCGGAGGCGGTGGTCCTCGGTCAGGAGCAGGTTCTCGGGCTTCACGTCCCGATGGACCGCGCCCGCCTCGTGCACGGCCTCGAGGCCGCGCGCGGCCTGCGACCCGATCTCGCGCACGAGGCCCTCGGGCAGCGAGCCGAGATGGTCGAGCACCTGGCGGAGCGTGCGGCCCTGGACGTACTCCATCACGAGGTAGTCCACGGGGCCGCTCGCGAGCGTCACGGAGCCGGCGCCCAGCGTCCGGACGACGCAGGGATGCGTCACGCGGCGCCCGATCTCGACCTCGCGGTGGAAGCGCGCGCGGGAGCCGGCCCGTTCGAGGAGGTGCGGATGGAACACCTTGATCGCGACGCGGGACCCGTCGTCGGCGCGGGCCTCGTAGACGCGGCCCATCCCGCCGACCCCGAGGACGCGAACGAGGACGTGCTCGCCGACGCGCGTTCCGTCGCGGAGCGCCTCCGGCGGCGCGCCGCGCGCCGGGCCGGGCCGTACGCCGTCGGTGCTGGGCGGGCGCGTCGCGAGGAGGCGCCGCACCTCCGCCTCGAGAGCCGCGTCCCCCGCGCAGGCGGTCACGAGGTAGGCTTCCCGGTCCGCCTCGGGGAACGCGGAGGCCTCGAAGTAGACCTCCTTCACGCGTCGGTAGCGCTGGGGGTCCATCGGCTTCGCTCAGCGTTGGGGGCGCGTGGCGGGCGGCAGGAGCCGGGAGCCGAGGAAGTCCTTCGCCATCCGCCAGTCGAGCTCGATCGTTCGCTTCGACACGCCGAGGAGCGTGGCGATCTCCTCGATCGCCAGGCCGCCGAAGATCCGCATCTCGGCGATCCGCGCCTGACGTCCGTCCAGGCGATCCAGCGCCGCGAGGGCCTCGTCGAGGTCGAGGAGGTCCACCGTCGGCGCCGCGGACGGGCGTCGGCGCGTCGGAGAGCGTGACGCGGTGCCGTTCCTCGCCTCCGCCCCGTTTCTTCGCGCGCCGGTCGCGCTCGTGGTTCACGAGGACCTGCCGCATGGCGCGCGCGGCGAGGTTCAGGAAGTGCGCGCGGTCCGCGGGGCTCGCGCTCGACCTCGACGTCACCAGCTTCACGTAGGCCTCGTGCACGAGGACGGTCGGCGAGAGCGTGTGGCCCTCGCGCTGCCGGCCGAAGACGCGCCCCGCCACCTCCCGAAGCTCGGCGTAGAGCGCCTCGAAGAGACGCGTAGCGGCCTCGGGCGATCCCCGCCCGACCTCGACGAGCAGCGCGGCGACGTCCGGCTCGGCCATCCTGCGGGATTCTACCCGGTGGCGCGCGTCGTCGAGGGCGGCCCGAGCGGCGTCGATCGTGCGGCGCCTGGCGCGCACGTCCCCGGTTCCCTCCCGCTCGCCTGCGGCGCACCCGCCTCGAGCGCCGGACCAGGACGCCGCACACGAACCGGCCCCCGGGGCGCCCCGTCACTCCGCGGCGAGCACGAGATCGACGAGGCTCTCGTCGGTCCCGACCTCGGCGACGCGCTCGCCGGAGACGACGCGGCCATCGCGGAGGCGTCCCCGGGCCCGGAAGGTCCACGTGCCGGGCCACGCGGCGAAGATCTCGCCGTAGCCCACGAGCAGGGCCATCGCGTTCGCGTCGCCCTCCGTGGCCTCGATGCCGACGTCGGCGCCCTCGAGGTCGGTCGCCTCCACCCCGCTCAGCCGCACGCCCACGAGCACGCCTCTTCGCATCTCGACGCGGGCGGGCCCGGGCGGGACCGCGCGAACGTGGCCCACGTACCCGGGATCCACGTCCACCCGGCCGAGACCCCGCTCCCTCGCGTGCGCACGCGCCACCACCACCACGACACCGTCCTCGGGAACGGCCGGGAACGAGGTCTCGGACCCCGCGCCTCCGCCGCCCGTCGTCCACGCGACGAAGTCGAAGCCCTCGGCCCGCAGCTCCCAATCCAGGTCCTCGCCCATCACACCCTCGGGGAACACGAGTCGGCAACGCAAGGGGCGGCCGGGACGGAGCTCGACCTCGATCGGGGTCGCCGAGACCCCGGCGTCTCGGACGAACGCGTAGCGGCCGTCCCCGGGGGAGACGACCAGGAGGTCTGCGTGATCGGTTTCGCGCCAGGGGAGGTCCACCGACCGCGTCCGGGACACGAGGACGGCCTGCCCGGGGCTCACCCGGCCCTGTGTGCGCGGTGGTAGGACCTCGATCGCCAGGACCGAGCCCTCTTCGACGTAGGGGAAGTGGAGCCGCAGGAGAGGATCGTCGCGTCCGCGCGCCTCCGGCCGGACCGCAACGCGTCTCTCGGCGCCCGCGCGCGTCGTCGTTTCGTGCCGCACGTCACGGCCGGCCAGGTGGACCGCCGTACGCGGCTCGGCGGGGGCGCGGGCGGCGCCGTCGCCGGCGGCGCGAACGCCGGAATCGACCGCGGGCACGCCGCGAGCCGTACCGGGGAGGACGGCGGCGAGGCCCAAGAGGCCGGCGACCGAGACGCCGCCGATCACCCATCTCATGGTGCGTCGCGTCCGTGCCGACATGCGTCGAATCCTACATGGGCCGACGTCCCGCCGGCGAAGCCGAGACACGGTCCGCCCGGCCACCGCGTACGTTCCGTCGGGGCCCGTAGCGATGGCGACCGGCGCCCGCCGGGCGGGAAACCGGGACCCCACAGGTCCGGAGACTGGTGTTCGGACTCAGAACGCTAGTCCGTGTCGTCCGCGCGCCGGGTCGGGGCGGGGGCCTCTCTCCCTGCGCGGCGGTCGAGCTCGGCGAGCGCGCGCCGGAGGACCGCGCGGGCGTGGTCGGCCGCCTGGGCGTCCACCGCGACGGGATCGAGGTAGAAGTCGAGGCCCGTCATGTGCTCGCTGAAGATGCGCTGGGGAGCGCCGCTCGCGTCCACGAGCCCGTCGATGGCGTACGGCACCACCTCGCGCGGAATGCCCTTCATGGAGATCGGCGGCAGCGGACGCGCGACGACCAGGTCGCGCACGAGCGCGTACGTCTCGTAGCTCACCACGACCTGTCCCGGGTCCGCCATCGTCTGGAGCCGAGCGGCGAGATTCGCCTCCGCGCCGATGATCGTGTAGTCCATGCGGTCCGCGCTGCCGAAGTTGCCCACGTTGCAGAAGCCCGTGTTGATGCCCATGCGGACACGGAAGGGCTCTTCGATGCCCTCGTTCCGCCAGCGGGCGTTCAGCTCGGCGAGCCGGCCCTGCATCTCGACGGCCATCCGCAGGCACGCCTTCGCGTCCTCGGCGGCGCCGCGCGTCTCGGGATCGCCGAAGAAGATCAGCATCGCGTCGCCGATGAACTTGTCCACGGTCCCGCCGTGCGCCGCGGCGATCTTCGACATCTCCGTGAAGTACTCGTTCAATCGCGCGGTGATCTCCTCGGGCTGAAGGCGCTCGGTCGTCGCCGTGAAGTCCTTGATGTCGGAGAAGAAGATCGTCAGACGCTTCCTCTCGGTGTGGATCACCACGTCGCGCTGTCCGGTGAAGATGCTCTTGTAGACCTGGGGCGCGAGGTAGCGGGAGATCTTCATCGACACGGTGGCGAGGAAGTCGTTGTTGGCCTCGAGCTCCTGGTTCATCCGCCCGATCGCGAGCGCCTGCCGGCCCTGCAGCACGATGAACGTCACGCCGCAGGTCGCCGCGAAGGCGAAGTACGTGAGCAGGTACTTGAACGAGAGGAGGTTCGCAGCGAGGGGTTGCTGGATCGCGACCTCCTGGATGCCGCGCACGTCTCCGACCTTCCAGTCTCGCTTCAGGCTGTCGGGATGCGTGTTGTGGCACGCGACGCAGGTGGCCCCCATGATGATCGGCGTGACGTGTCGCACGCTGCTCTCGGTCAGCGTGGACGAGACGTCGGTCAGCGACTGGTCGGGGTTCTCGCGGAGCGACGCGAGGGCGGCCCGCTCGAACCCGTCGAGCGGGTGGACCGCGCGGTTCTTGAACGGGTAGTCCGAGACGAACCGGTACGAGATGTTCGACTGCTGCTCCGAGATCACCTTCCCGAGCTCGAGCGAGAGCGTGGCGGGGATGGGGATCGCCCCCGGGACGTCTTCGTAGTTGGGGAGCACCTGGGTGTCGTGCGGCGAGGCGAGCACGCGACCGACGATGTTCTTGGCGTAGTAGGCGCGGATGCTCCCGATGACCGAGTTGAGGTCGCTCGTCTGGCGCCGGAGGGACGACTCCGAGAGGTCGCGCAGGTCGAGCCAGACGGCCAGGGGCAGCCCCACCAGGAGGATCACCACGAGCACCGTGAGGAGCACGCTCCGCGACCGGACGTCCTTCGAGACGAGACGCTTCATGGGCGGGCCCCCGATCGTCGGGCGGGGCCTCTCCCCGCGACCGTGGAGAGGAGGATACGCGCGTTCCGGGGCGTCCCGGGCCGCGCGAACCCGATCCGCCGCACGAACGCGCCGACCTGTCGAGGCGCGCGACGCCGTTCTCGCGCTCTCGGCCGTCGGATGCCCCTGTCGTCGCTCGCCATGCGAACGCACGCTCGATGCCCTCCGGCGACGACGCGCAACCCGGGTCCGCTCTCGCCGGAACGACACGCGATGTCGGCGCCGGTTCCGGCTACGCTTCCGCGCCGATGCCCCCGCTCGTGACCGTCGGTTTCGTCGTCCTCCTCGCGGCCTTCACGCAGGGCGTGCTGGGGTTCGGGTTCGGCATGGTGGCGATGGCGATCGTGCCGTGGATCCTCGGCTACCGAACGGCGGTCGCGCTCGTGGCCGTGTTCGGCCTCCTGAACAACGTGTCGCTCCTGTGGCACTACCGCCGGGACTTCACGTTCCGCGCGGCCGCCCCCCTGCTCGTCGGCGGCGTGGTCGGGGCGCCGCTCGGCGCGCTCCTCGTCGTGTCGGTCGAACCGCACGTCGTGATGCGCCTGCTCGGAGCGGTGCTGCTGCTCTACGCGACCCACGGGCTCGTCTTCGGCGGCGTGGAGTCCCCGGGCTCGTCGAGCCCGGTCTGGGCTCTCGACCCGCTGGGCGTCGGCCTGGGCGTCGCGGGCGGGTTCCTCGGGGCGGCGTTCAACACGGGCGGCCCGCCGGCCATCGTGTACGGCACCGCGCGCCGTTGGCCTCAGGGGACCTTCAAGGCCGTCCTCCAGGGCTTCTTCCTCGTGGTGTGCGTGCTCCAGCTCGGGCTCTACGCCTCGGAGGGCCTGCTCACGGGCCCGGTGCTCCGAGACGACGCCGTGCTCGCGCCCGTGCTCGCGCTGGGCCTCTACGTGGGGACGCGTCTCTCCGGGCACCTGAACGGCGACACGTTCCGACGCCTCGTGCTCGGGTGTCTCGTCGTGGTGTCGGTGGTCTACCTCGTCCGGGCGTGAGACGTACCCTTCCCCAGCAGGCGGCGTACGCGAGGGATCCTCGTTACGAGGGACCGCGGAAGCCGAGGCCCCAGTGCGTGCGCTGCTGGCGCTCCTTGCTGCAGCTTCTCGTCGAGCTCTCGCTCGCGGGCGAGCAGCTTCCGTTCCGCCGCGTCGCGGTGGATCTCGCTCGGGGCGAGCTCCAGGCCGCCGGCCGTCAGGAACGCGGCGAACTGCTCGTAGCGGCCGGGCGGGAACCAGAGGCCGTCCGTGCCGCACTGCTCGACCGGGATGCCCGAGAGGGGCGCGACCTGGCGCCGCAACATCGGCTCCTGGCACCGAACGCAACGCGGATGACTTCGCGAGGGCGGCGCCTCGACGGGACACGCGGCGAGCTGCTGACGCACCTGCACCAACTTCGGCGGCCGCTCGACGAGGCCCACGCGGAGGTCCAACGCCTCGTGGATCGCGCCGCTGTCGAACCACGCGCCGTGGCAATCGGGACAGCGGCCGACGGCCCGGGCCGTCCCGGCCTCGGCCGCCTCGAGCGGCGTGTCGCACTCGGGGCAGAGCCCCGGGGCGAACGTCGTCGGGGGCGTCGGGCAGCGCGGGCAACGGTTGGTGGTCGTCGCGACGACCTGTTGAAGCTGCGGGCAGAAGAGACCCTCCTCCCCCTCCAGCAATCGCCACCGCTGCCGAGGGCTCGCCGCGTCGCTCACGCCCGCAACGTACCCCCGGAGCCGGGACGGCGCCCGCGCGGACTCCGGGACGCCGGTCGGGACGAGGCGCGACGGTGCCGCGTGGATAGGATCCCGGGATGGACGACGCGCGCCTCCAATCGTTCGTGAACGGGATCTGGACCGACGAGATCGTCGGCCGGCTCACGGAGTACGTCCGGATCCCGAATCTCTCCCCCGCCTTCGATCCCGACTGGGCCGCGCACGGGCACATGGACCGCGCGGTGGACCTCGCGGCCGCCTGGTGCCGGACGCAGCCGGTGCCCGGCCTCGCGGTGGAGGTGGTCCGCCTGCCCGGGCGGACGCCGCTCCTCGTCCTCGAGGTGCCGGGCGAGGGCGAGGGGACCGTCCTCCTCTACGGCCACCTCGACAAGCAGCCCGAGATGACGGGCTGGCGCGAGGGCCTCGGCCCCTTCGTCCCCGTGATCGAGGGCGACCGTCTCTACGGGCGCGGCGGCGCGGACGACGGCTACGCGGTCTTCGCGAGCCTGACCGCGATCCGCGCGGTCCACGAGGCGGGCGGGAAGGTCCCGCGCTGCGTCGTGCTCGTCGAGTGCTCCGAGGAGAGCGGGAGCCCCGATCTCCCGGCGTACGTCGAGCACCTGGAGGACCGCCTCGGGCGCGTGGACCTCGTGATCTGCCTCGACTCCGGGTGCGGCGACTACGACCGCCTGTGGCTCACGACCTCGCTCCGGGGCCTCGTGAGCGGGACGCTCACCGTCGAGGTCCTGAAGGAGGGCGTCCACTCGGGCGGCGCGGGCGGGATCGTTCCCTCGACCTTCCGGATCGTGCGCGCCTTGCTCTCGCGGGTCGAGGACGAGACGACGGGGCGGATCCTCCCGCCCGAGCTCTCGGTGGAGATCCCCGCGGCGCGCCGCGCCCAGGCGCGGGCCACGGCGGACGTGCTCCACGGCGACGTGGGGGCGCAGTTTCCCTTCGTCCCCGGCGCGCACGCGACGAGCGAGGACCCGGTCGAGCTCCTCCTCGCGAACACGTGGCGGCCCACGATCGAGGTGATCGGCGCGGCCGGGCTGCCCTCGCTCGAGAAGGCCGGCAACGTGCTCCGTCCCACGACGAGCGTCGAGGTCTCGGTCCGCGTCCCGCCGGGCTGCGGCGCGCGGGCCGCCGTCGCGCGGTTGAAGGAGATCTTCGAGGCCGATCCCCCCTACGGCGCGCGGGTCACGTTCGAGCCGGGGGACGCCGCCGACGGATGGAACGCGCCCGACCCCGGCGAGGCGCTCGCGAATCGCCTCGACGAGGCCTCGCGTCGCCACTTCGGGAAGCCCGTCGCGCACCACGGCGAAGGCGGGACGATTCCCTTCATGGCGATGCTCGGCGAGCGCTTCCCGGCGGCGAGGTTCGTCGTGACCGGCGTCCTCGGACCGGGCAGCAACGCGCACGGGCCGAACGAGTTCCTCCACCTCCCGACCGCGCGCCGTCTCACCTGCTGCGTGGCGGAGCTCCTCCAACGCTGAGCGGCCGGCGGTTCGCTCGTCCGCGCAGGGACGTGGCCGGCCGGGTCCTCGACGCGCGCCCCCTTCCGCGCCCACGCGGGCGGGCCCGCGGGGCGAGACTCGGTTCACGTCGCGTTCCCCCGGACGCGCACCCCACGCCTCCGGGCCGCGAAGGCGCGGTCGCCCGGTCAACCCGGACCCGCGCCGGGCGCCCCGCTCCCAGGCGGGGTCTCCGCCCCCTGCTGCGAGACGACCCATACGGGATTCCCCTCGCCGTCCTCGAACCCGCCGTACCAGAAGCCGCCCTCCTCGTCGAACGACGGCCCGAAGCCGACGACGCCTCCGCGCGCACGAAGACCCGCGAGGAACGCATGCACGTCTTCGACGCGAAGCTGAGGGACCACGGCGTTCGCCCGGGGTGTCGGCGGCGCCGCGCCCATCTCGCGCGCCGACGCGATGCCCAGGACGAGCGTGCCGCCCAGCCCGAGCTTCGCGTAGTGGTAGTGCGCCGTCACCTCCTTCTGCAGCTCGAGCCCGACGACCTGGATCCACCAGTCCCTGAGCTTCGCGTAGTCCTCGGCCAGGATGACGGCGTCGTGGAGATGCAGCATGGCCGGGGAAGCGTAGTCGATACCGGACCCGGAGCGCCAGGGTGCCCGCGCGGACGAAGTCGGCGTGACGGAGAGCGTCTCGGCGTCCGACGGGCAGCCGGCCATGGTCATCCCAGAGGTCTTGCGACCCACGCTTCCTGGTTCACGCGAATCGCGGGGCCCCGACCAGGACTATCATGCCTCGCCGCGCACCCCGGGAGCTCTCGCAGCCGTGACACGCGACGTCCTCAACCGGGTTCCCCGGATCGTCTTCGCCTACTGGGTCATCAAGATCGCGTCCACCACCCTCGGAGAGACGGGAGCGGACATGTTCTCGATGACGCTCCACATGGGCTACGGCGTCACGATCCTGGTGTTCCTGGCGCTGTTCCTCGTGCTGCTCGCCGTCAAGATGTCGCTTCGGCGCTACGGCCCGCTCTCGTACTGGAGCGTCTTCACCGCCTCGGCGATCCTCGGCACGGCCGCCTCGGACTACATCGACCGCACCCTGGAACTCGGCTACGCCGTCGGCGCGGCGCTCCTGGTGGCGATGTTGCTCGTGACCCTGGCCATCTGGTACCTCGTCGAACGGTCGCTCTCCGTCGAACGCATCGAGACGCCGGGCGCCGAGCTCTTCTACTGGGCCGGCTTCCTGATCGCGAACACGCTGGGAACGGCCGCCGGTGACTACCTGTCCGACGACCTGGGCCTCGGGTTCCTTCACGGCGCGGTCGTGATCGCCGCGCTCCTCGCCATCACGGCCCTCGCCCACTACTTCACCCGGCTCTCGTCGGTGTTCCTCTTCTGGGTGGCGTTCGTCCTGACGCGGCCGTTCGGCGCCACCTTCGGCGACCTGTTGACCAAGCCCGTGGCGCAGGGCGGCCTCGACCTCGGCACGTACGGGGCCTCCGCGTTCTTCGCGGTGCTGATGGCCGTGGCGCTCTGGCGCGAGGCGCGCGTCCAGGCGGAGCTGGAGCCCGCGTCGGACGTCCTCGCCCGGCCCGAGATCGAGGCCGAGCCCGAGACCGGTTCGTAGCACCGAGCGGCCGCGCCCCGGGCCGCGGCCCGGGTGGCCCGGCGGGCGCGGGAGCGCGAGGGACCGCGGGGGACCTCCCGCGGCCTATGAACACCCCGGGATCTCGGCTCGAGAAGGGAGACGCCATGGAGTTCCAGCGGGTCGGCTCGGGGGCGCCGTGGGAGGCGGAGGTCGGGTACTGCCGGGCGATTCGGGCGGGCGACCACGTCTACGTGACCGGCACGGCCCCCGTCGCCGAGGGGGGCGGCGTCCACGCGCCCGGCGACGCCTACGCGCAGGCGACACGGTGTCTCGAGATCATCGGACGGGCCCTCGCCGACGTCGGCGCGGGGTTCGGCGACGTCGTCCGGACGCGGATCTTCGTCACGGACATCTCGCGCTGGCGCGAGATCGGCCGCGCGCACGCCGAGCGGTTCCGAGATCAGCCGCCGGCCACCACGATGGTCGAGGTCCGGTCGCTGATCGACCCCGAGATGCTGGTGGAGATCGAGGCGGACGCCGTCGTTCGCCACGAACCGGCGTGACCGACGCCACGAGAGAACGCGCGCACCGGTCCTCCGCCGTCGCCGCGCGCCGCCACGTGAGCGTGTACCTCGCACGGGCCGAGTCGGATCCGGCCCCCCCCGGGTCGTCGGGCCGCGCGTCAGGCCACGGGGCTCGCCGCGCGGGCCCGTTCCAGCTGGAACTCGTGTCGGAGCGGATGCATCACCGCGTGCTCGAGCATCGCGTCGATGCAGTACTCCGTCCCCCATCGCGAGGGGTACACGCCCTTCTCGGCCGTCTCCGCGTCCAGAGAACGGAGCGGGCCGTCCCACCGGGCGAGCACGTGCCCGAGGTAGGCGTCGGGATCCTGCGCCACGTCTTCGGGGACCCGGTCGATCCCCGGATCGTCGAGCCCGAGACGCTCGCACATCCACGTCATGTAGCTGCGGGCCGCTCCGAGCACGTGGCGGAGCATCGCCTCGAGGGACTGGCACGTGGGATCGTCCGTCGGAGGGAGCGGCACGCCCTCCTCGAACGCCTGCTTCCACACGGCCACGAAGGACCGCAGGTGGCGGTCGTGCAGCTGGACGAGCGCGCGCGCGCCGCCGTACGCGTATCCGGAGAAGCGAGGAGCGGGTTGGTCGGGCATCCGTGCGAGTATCCGGGAAGGCGAGGCGCGCGTCGAGCGCGCGATCACGTCGAGGCCCCGTCCCGGGCCGGATCGGACGGGATCGCGAACGGCGCCGTCCCGGACCGGGATCTGGCGCGCTCGAGTCCCGGTCGGGAGCGGTCGCGGCGCTCTCGCGTCCGCGGGCCCGCCGACGAAGCCTCTAACGTGACGCCAGCTCGACGAGCGACTTCTTCAGGCTCTGGAGCGTGGGGCGCGCGCGCGCCTCGGCCGCGGCGATCTCGCGGTCGAGCGCGGCGAGGGTTCCCGGCCACCGCGGACCCAGCTTGCACAGCGGCCAGACCAAGGCGTACGCGTTCGCACCCTTCGCGGCGGCGCGGCCGATCGCGGGGATCAGACGAGGGACCACCTCGGCCGCCGACGCGTCGCGCCGCGCCAGCGACCACGCCGCGGCGTAGAGGTTTCGATCGTCGTCGAGCTCCGCGATCAGCGCGGCGTCTACGGTCCGGCGCGGGCCGGTCATCGGCTCGATCGCGGCGATCGCCGCGCTGCGGACGTACGCGTCCTCGGACCGCAGGTAGGGCGCGATCGAAGGCAGGTCCCCGGCGTCGAGCGGGGGGCGCAGGAGCGCCAGGATCCGCAAGCCCCGCGCCAGGATCCGCGCGTCCGACGTGCCCGCCAGGGCTTCGAAGACCAGGTCGCGCGCGAGCCCCGTCTGTCCCGCGCGCTGCTTGGTCACCTCGGCGACGGCGAAGCGCGTCTCCGCCCCTCCGCTCCGCGCGAACGAGAGGAGCAGCTCGTGCGCCTCGGCGCCGGGGGTCGCCGCCAGGAGCAGCAGCACGGCCGCGGCGTGCCCCCGCGCGATCTCGCGTCGGATCACGGGCAGCACCCGCGCGGGCTCGAGCGGAGGGTCGAGGAAGTAGAGCAGAAGGACCGCCTCGGATCGCTCTCCCGACTCGGACGAGCCGTCGATGACCTGGAGCAGCACGTCGGCCCACGGACGGAGGTCCACCTTCGCGTTCGCGAGGGCCTCGAGCGCGACGAGGCGGTCGCCCGTGTGCTCGCTGCTCCGCGCCACCTCGCCGAGCGCCTTCCAACCCGGCTCGCCGAGGCGCACGAGCGCGTTGCCGACGTAGACCTGCACGGCCCTTCGTTCCTCGAGGAGGAGCCAGGAGAGTCTCCGGATCACCTCGGGAGACGCGACGCCGATCTCGCCCAGCGCGAACGCGGACTGCACGCGGACCTCGGACTCCGTGTCCTCCAGGAGCGAGACGAGGAGGGGCACCATCGGAGCCGCGGCCGCACCGGCGTCGGCGAGGGCCCGGATCACCGCGGACCGGGCCTCGGTGTCCTCGTCCTCGATCGCCGCGCGCAGCGTCGCGAGCACCTCCTCGGTCGGGCCGGAGACGGCGAGGAGCGCGCGGGCCGCCGCGCCCGCGACCTCGTCGTCTACCGGCGGGCGGATCAGGGCATCGAGGCGCGGCGCCATCTCCTTGACGGCCGGGCCGATCGCGCGCACGACGTCGAGGACCCGAATGCGGCGCCCCGGAGCGGGCGGTCCGTCGAAGAGCTCGAGGAGCGCCGGGAACGCCGGCGCGGCCTCGGGCCCCATGCTCGCGAGCGCGACGAGGATGGCGTCGCGGGCATCACCGGCCGCCGGCGGGGGATCTCGCAGCAGTCCGGCGAGGGCCAGGGCGCCGGGCCGCCGGAGGAGCGCGAGCGCCTGGAAGACGTCGTCGAGACGGAGGTTCAGCGCGTCGAGGCTCCTCGGGTCGGACCGTGCGAGGGCCAGGAGACGCGGGACGAGATCGGGATCCCCCGCCGCGGCCCGGACGAGGGCCTGCTCGGCCGCGAGGCGCTCGGTCTCGTCGCCGGCGCGGGCCAGACGGAGCACGAAGGCCTCGACGCCGACGGGCCGGGCCGACCCCGTGAGGCGTGGTTCGGAAACCGGCGCGCCGCCCGCAACGGGCGCGGGCCGCCACGGGACCGGCGCACCCGGCGTCCGGAGCAACAGCACGGCCGCCAGCGCGACCGCGGCCGCGAGCGGGACGACCAGGCAGAGGGCTCGGGACCTCGGCATCGCGCCGACGATCCTCGCCGATCGCCACGACGCTGGCCAGCGCCGCCCCGTGACAGGAGGGCGCGGGGCAGGGATCGCTCGCCCGAGCCGCTATCTCCCGAGGACGATGAGCACCCCGGCGACGACGGCGAGGAGGCCCAGGATCGTCCCCAGGTGGGCGATGCTCAGGTGAAGGAGCGGGACCAACCCGGTCAGGATCAACCAGATCCCGAGCAGCAGCATGCCGAGGTTCTTCGTCAGTCTCATGGTCATCCGCAGGCCCTCCCGACGTTCGCTCGCCCGGGCGAGCTTCGGAACCGATTCGGAACCCACCCCGGGGAGCATACGAACGGACGGGAGCCTCGGCACGCGATCCACGCTCGCGTGCGGGGCGACCTGTCGGCGCCGCGCGGAACGTGGACACTTCGTCCCCGGGTAGCCTGCGGCACACGGGCGTCACCGAGGCGCGCCGAGGACGCGACGGCATGTGGGATCCCGCCCAGTACCTGCGGTACGCGGACGAGCGGTCGCGTCCCTTCTCCGACCTCGTCGCCCGCATCGGCGCCGCGCGGCCGCGCTCGGTCGTGGACCTCGGCTGCGGACCCGGCCACCTGACCGCGGCGCTCGCCGCGCGCTGGCCCCAGGCGCGCGTCCTCGGCATCGACTCCGCACCCGAGATGATCCGGGAGGCGAGGGCCGCGGCCTACCCCATTACGTTCCGCCAGGGAGACCTGAGGAGGTGGTCGCCCGAGGAGGACACGGACGTGGTGGTCTCGAACGCCGCGCTGCAGTGGGTGGATCATCACGAGGACCTCCTCGCCCCATGGGTCGCCGCGCTCCCGGCGGGCGCCTGGCTGGCTGTCCAGGTCCCGGGGAACCACGACGCGCCGTCGCACCAGGCGCTTCGAGCGCTCGTCGCGGAGATCGGATCGAAGCGGCCTGGGCTGGTGGAACGACTGCCCGCGCCGGTCCCCGACGCCGTCCACTACGCGGAGATCCTCGTCGCGTGCGGCTGTCGGGTCGATGCCTGGGAGACGACGTACGTGCACCGACTTCCGGCGGCGCCGGACGGCGAGCACCCGGTCCTCGCGTGGATGGAAGGCACGACCATGCGGCCCGTTCGCGCGACCTTGGACGCGAAGGACTGGAACGAGCTCCGGGCCCGGCTCCGTCCGCGCCTCGGCGAGGCCTACCCGCTCCGAAACGGCGCCGTGGCCTATCCGTTTCGGCGGGTGTTCTTCGTTGCTCGGAAGGACGACACGGAGGGGGACGACGCGGCAGCCGTTGCGACGAGGCGCTGAGGCGAACGCCCCGGAGTGCGCCCCGGAGTGCGCCCCGGGGGCGGCCCGGACCGCGAGCTCCCGCGAAGGTGGCACCGCCCCACGGAGGGGGGGGCCCTCCGCCGACGTTCTCATGGAGGCCTGTTCCGTCGGAGGTCGAGATGAGGCGATCCATCGGGTTCGGCGCCGCCTCCGGGGTACTGTTGCTCGTGTCGCTCCTGGCACCGCGAGCGTCCCGGGCCGGGCCCGCAGCGGGCCACGTCCATCGGCGACCAGGGTCCTCGCGTGCCGCATGAACGGCGCGCTCCATGTGCGGCCTGGCTCCAGATCGGCGGGCCGCCTGCTCACGGCGCTCTCGTGTCTGTCGGTCCTCGCCTCGGGAGCGAGCCCGTCCATGGGCGCTCCGGACTCGGCGTCCGCGCCTCCGCTCTACGTGCTCCGCAGTTCCTTCGGTCCGCGAAACGTGAGCTTCCCGTGGCACGCCGCCTTCAGTCCCGACGGCCGATGGGTCGGCGTGTCCGATGGCTACAACGGGAAGCTGGCCGTCTACGACGCGGCGACGGGACAGCAGGCCTGGCCGACGGAAGGAGCAGGTGCCCCAGCCTCTCATCGCGTGACCTTCTCGAACGACTCGAGGCGAATGGCCTCGGTACAGGGCCAGGCGCTGGTCGTGCTGAGCCTCCGCGACGGAGCGTGGACCCTCGCCCGGCGGATCGCGCTGCCCTTCTCGCCGACGACTTCCGCCGTGAGCTCGCCGGCGCGCGTCCAGTTCGCGCCGGACGGCGCGTCGATCGTCGTCGTGGACGACGGGACGGCCTACCGGGCGGACCTCGGGTCCGGAGCGGTCACACGGATCCCGGGCGCCGAGAAGGGGGTCTGGGATGCCTGCTTCCTGGCGGAAGGCGGGTTTGCGGTGATGCGTCGCGACTCCTTCGAGACGGAGATTCGACGCGCGGGCCGTGCGCCGGAGCGGCGGCCGGGTCTTCTCGTGACGGAGAGCTGCGACGGTCGGCTGTGGCTCGTCGCGTCGGATCCGGCGCGGTTCCAGACGGGCTTCCGCCGGCCGGGCGAGGACGCGCGGCTCGCGCTCCAGATCCTTCGGATGCCCGCCGGCACCACGATCGCCCGACTCGAGCTCGAAGGAGCGGGCGTGGCGGACTCGAGCGCCAACCACCGGCTGCTGATCCAAGCCGCGTTCTCCCCCGACGCCACGCTGCTGGTCACGGTCGAAGGCACGGGAGACATCGTGATCCGCGACGCGCGGACCGCGCTCCCTCGACAGACGATCCGCCAGTACGCCACGACGCGGTACCCGATGGGCGTCGCGTTCGCGCCGGACGGGCGCCACCTCTTGACGGGCGGGCGGCGCGCGGTCCAAGACCACGAGGGCCCCGGGGACGGAGAGACGCTCCTCTGGGAGCGCGTGCCCGCGGTCCCCTCCGCGGACCCGGACGCACGTTGAGCGGGTGCCGAAGGCCAGGGCGCGGCGCGCCCCGCCTCCCATGGTTCTCCCCGGGGCTCGGCCGACAGGCCGCACCAATATGCGCAGCGTCGTCCAAAGACGAGGCGCGAGAGGTCGGCCGGCTGACGCCGGTGACGGATGCCTCGAGCAGCGCTCGAAACGCCCCGGCGAGGAACGCCGAGCCGTTGTCCGTCTTGAGCACGAGCGGCGCGCCGTGCGCAAGGAACGCCGCCTCGAGCGCCGCCGTCGCCGTGGCCTCGGTCGTGTCGTGGCACGGCAGCGCCACCATTTGCATCCCGCTCGCCAGGTCCCGCACGCTGAGCAGGTAGCGGTACCGCCCCTCGATCGGAGTGGGCGCCTCGCTGAAGTCCATCGCCCACACCGTCCCGGGAGCGAGCCACCGGAGCAACGCCTGCCCCCGTTCCCGCGCCCGCGCCCAGTCCCGCCGAGAGCGCCGGAGCCACGATCTCGCCTCCCGCCGGCCCAGCCCCGGCAGGAAGATCCGGACCCGTTCGTAGGAGAGACGCGGGCCCAGGAGCGCCACCAGCGCGAGGATCGCGAGCTTCGCCTCCTGCGTCCCGTGGCAGGTCAGCGCACCGCGACGCCGCGGCGGTAACCGCGCTTCATCGCGTCTTGACCGCCTCTACTGTGTCGAGCCGCACGATCGTCGCCTCCGGCGACCAGTCTTCCTGATCGTGCGAGCTGAGATCCTCTCGCTCCTTGGGTGGACGCACGCTCAGTCGGTAGTTCCCGCCCGGCCTCAGACCGCGCATGTGAGCCACACCCGATCCGTCGGTCGTGAACGACAGATCACGGTCCCAACGAACGGAAGTGACTCGGCCTTTCTGGACGGAGAACGCGGATACCTCGGCTCCTACTACTGGCTTCTCATCCGGCCCGAGAACCACGACGTCAACGGCCAATGCCTTCTCGACGACCAACGTGACTGGGGCTTCCGACCCCGCATCGGACTCCACGTCATTGACCGTGAACCACTCCCGATCGGGGGCAACCGTGACCCGGTAGCGTGCTGGGCCGAGGCCCTGCAGGTGGAAGGTCCCGTCCGACCCGCTCGTGTCTTGGCCGTGCGCGTCGAAGGCGTCTGACACCCCTAGTCCGCCCGGTGGAAGCGCACTCGCGGGCATCCCGCGTTCACCTTCCGTCGTGATTGCCACCACGCGAACGTCCTCGACCGCCTCGCCCTGCCGGTCGCGGACGGTGCCCGAGAGGGTCAGACCCTTTGGCAATCTGATCTCCGCATCCTGGGTGTCGGCCTTGAACTCTCCTGACGCCGGTCCCCAGGGCAACGGCCCGTCCGCAGCGGAGCGGGCGGCCCACACTTTCACCACGTAAGGTACGTGCGGCGGCACGCGCACCAGAGCGACGCCCTCGGCGCCACCGGAGTCGCTCATGTAGCCGCCCGTCTCCTCCCACTGCACCAGGTAGTTGAAGCGGGGCACTCGGCTGCCGTCCGCTCCGACCGCACGCACGGACGTCAGTGGACCGAGTGAACGGAGGAGGACCGGTCTCGCACTCGGCGCCTTCCGCGCGGCGTCGGGGTTCGCGAGGGCGGACTCGACGCGCGCGATCGCGTCATCGAGTTCACGGCGGCCGATGTCCACCAAGTTCTCGACATCGATCATGACGACGATCGATCCCAACTGGGCCACCTCGCTGAGTACCTGGATAGGGCGATTGCCGCGCGTTTTTCGCCTTCGGACAACGTAGCCTGGCATGCGACCATCCGGCCCGGCGCCCTTCTCGTATGTAGCCTCCAGAATCCGGTCGGTGTCGGGATTGCCGTCCCTCGTCGCGTCCTGCTTTTCAGAGGCGGCATGCATGGCGCTCACGAAGACGCGGGCGTCCTCCGGCCGACGAAAGTCAAGAACGTAAGCGTCCAATGTGGCGGGAACGCTGAAGATCATCGCGGTCCCCATGCGCGCATCCCCGAGGCCGAGAGCGATGTCCGCCCGCCGACCCACTGGAAGTCGCTCCAATACAGCGCGCGTCAGCTCCTCGCCCTTCCGGACCCCGAGGCTGTTGAAGGCTGGATCCTTGACCAGCGGAAACAGTTGATTCAGGAGCAGATCGAGATCGACTGCGGGGACGGGCGCTGGTTTTGCGGGCGCAACAGGACTGTCCGCCAGCGCGACCTCGGAAGCCGCCGCGAGAAGTCCCACGAGTAGGAGGGACGCTCTGAAGATGCCGTCACCACGAACACGCGAAGCGGGTCGACTCGCCATGGGGGCTCTCCTTTCCGCAGCGCCAGGGCACCGGCGCCGGGCTGGCCAATAGCCACCGCGAAGCCCGTCGCCTTCCGATCGTACTACGAGGCAGCTTACCGTGGTCAACGACGCTTCCGGCACGCGAGAGCTCGCCCGGTCAGGGAGCCCTACCCTAACCCGCCCCACGCTCGAAGCGCCGGACGCGACCAGCACCCCCGGCATGAAGGCCCCCGCTGGATTCGCATCCGCGTTCTCCACTCGGGCAACGTCACTCACCCGCTCCGGGCCTCTCACCGTGGACCTACGCTGGCACCACCCCCAGACTTTGCTCTCAAGCGACCGCAGAGCTCCTTCGAACCCATCTGGTCTCTCGTGACAGTGTGAGGGCAGTCCACCACTCTGCAATTCGCGCTCAGAATGATCGTGTCCTCCCATGTGTCGTACACCGACTTGAGGACATTGATCCTCACGCCGAATTTACTTATCGATAACCAAGCCATGAATACCTTGTAGAGTTCCGGCACGTGGCTCATTGTCCCGGGCGCGTCGCCATCCTGCAATCCAGTAATGACTTCCGCCGCGGCCTTACCAAGCCTGATCGTCCTAGCGAGGAAGTCCGGCCAATTGATGGTACGCTTGCCGGTGACCTGGTACGCCCACTCGACGTACAGGGACCAGTTCGTTCTCTGAAGTCCCCTCCATGTGCACTTAAGGCACCTATCCCCACCGCCTCCACCGCCCCCGCAGCCTCCTCCTTGCGTCGTGGCCCCCCCCTCGCTCCCCGCTCCTTCCGCGGGCGTCTGTACCCGTCCGCAGAAAACCGTGCCCCCTACCGGGGTACTTACATGCCCCACAAGATAGAACCAATGGATCTCATAGAACACATCCCAGACGCTTGCGGCGTTCAGGTGGTAGCCGCCTTGCCAAAGTAAACCTGGAATGGAGGTCTGATCAGAGCCTTCGCCGATGCTCACGCCGACTGGTTTGCCCGGTGTCTCCGGGATCTCGCTCTTGGGCCCCCCCCACCCCTCGAAGTCCCCTAAGCCGAGCGGGTCAGACACGTTGGTGGGGTCAGACTCGCAGTACCGAAAGAGGTTGCCCCCCTGCGTGTATCCCAGGGGATCGCGCTCGATGAAGCGCCCGAGGCCGCTGTGGCAGTAGCGCGCACGGAAGTAGTACAGATCGCTTTCCACGTCGAAGAACCGCCCCGTGTACGTCCAGTGCTGCCCCAGGGGATCCGACGACTGTGTCTGCCCCCTCCGCGTGATCGTGACCGTACCGTACGGAGTCGGGTAGGCCCGGGAGTTGCCTCCCGGGCCTTCCACACATCCGGACGTGCGCGATTCACGCATCCCGCTCCTCGGCTCAGATGGTGGCCGCGCTGAGCTCGTGCGTCTCACTTGACGATTCGATAGCGCCCCTGCGAACGATCAAAGACAAGGCTGCCCTCATGTTCCGCGAACCACCTCCTTGCCTTCTCAGCCTGCTCCGGGGGGCCAGGTTGACCATCATAGCCAGTCAGGGTTTGGAATGTCCCCCACAATTCCCCATCATTCGACTCTAGGTGCCGCACCACGGCCGCCAACGCATCTAGGTGACCGCAGTAGGCAGCGACTGCAGCGAGCCGCTGCCAGGACCAGGAGTCCTCGACCCTCGGCGTTCGTTGCCACCTCTCAGCGATCAACTTGTCCAGTGGGCCAATTCCAGGCAAGGAGCGGATCGCCTTCCAGATGCGAAGGGGAGACATGTTGTTGACGAGTTGGAACTTCAAGTCGTCGTAACGGTCCGGGCCGGCAACTTTGGCGGCCGCCTCTACCCACTCCACCGACAGCAACGCAGACCTCTTTGCGAGAACCCCCAGCAATATCGGCGCCGCGTCTCTCACCCATCCACGATCAGTGACAATCGCCACGAGCTCATCGGCAGCGGCGAGGTTATCGAGAATCAACTCCTTGTGCTCTGCCCCGACTAGTGTATCGAGTGCCTCGATGAGGTAATACGAGGGACCTATGTGAGGGAGGTATACGAGCGGTTCGATCAATATGTCTACATTGGCGGGGCCAACCGCTTCCAGTAGAGCAATCTCGGGATCGACCGACTCGAAAACCTGCCGGTGATCCTGTGCCGCCTCGAGGATCCTCCCGACGTACTCCCTTACAGCGCTCTTGGAGGGGCGATCGGGAAGCCGGATCCCCTTGAGGTGCTCGCTCCGTTCATTTGCCTGACGGGAACCGGGGCCTAATCGGAGTACATCCACACGAGTAGCCGACCTGGGCAACCGGGCCGCTGCTAGCAACTCATGCCAGAGGACTTTCTGCCTCAGGACGTGGTTCTCTTTCTCCAGCACGGCGATTCTCTCCTGCAACTCCTTGACGTGCTGTTCCTCATCTCGTGCTAGGGCCTCCCTTGGCCACAGAAAAACTGCCAAAGAGAGCGTGAGGATCCATCTGCTCATTGGTCACCTCCTTTCGCCAGTTGGATGAATGTCACGGTAGCGCGCAGCGTCCACCGTGCATACACTCTGACGGACTACGATGACTGCATTGCCCTAACCGCGCGCAGACGCGATCTCGGGGGTCGGAACCGGGGCCCTCACCGCCGGGGAGGGAGACGCCCGTCGTGGACTACGCGCGCGCTCCTGGGGACCGAACGCGGAGAGCCACTTTGGGGGAAACTTTGGGGGACGGGTGCCACGACCTCGCACTTCCTCGCCGCTCCTTGCGCGAACGGGGGCTCTCGGTCGGGGGTGGATTACGGATCGTGATGGGCGCCAGAGGCGAAGAAATGGCCCTTGGAGGGGAGTGGGCCCGCCAGGACTCGAACCTGGAACCAAGGGATTATGAGTCCCCTGGGAAACGCAATAAGACCCGCATGAAATGGCCCTCCGTGGGCGACGGCGAGGGGCACTTTGGGTAGGTCAGGGGGCCGATCGTACGGTGACCGCCCGAACAGGGCGCGCGCCCCGCCGGGGGGCCTGGCGACCGGGCGCCTCGTCGGCCGCCTCCAGGCGCCCACGTCGCGCCGTGTCGCGCCCGGCGCACGGTCCGCGGACCACACCACGCCCCCGGGGAACACGCGCCACGTCGGGGGACGGTCGGCCACGCCGCCGCCCGCGACTCCGACCGCCGCGCCACCCGGCGCTGCCAAGCCCGTGCCGCCCGCCTGGCCGCCAACCGAGCTGCGCGCTGCGGGGTGTGCAGCGCCTGACGACGCCGAGGAGGATCCCCGACACCTCGACCCTCATGCACGATCGGCACGGACGTGCGTGCCAGCAACCCGCTCACGCCCCCCCGCTGCCCCTTCGCGGCAGGGGGAACCCGCCGTCCCGCTGTTCGAGTACTCGGCAGAAATCTCCAGAAGGGACTGATACGCACCTCGGATGCATCTCAGCCTTCACCCACGGCCTCTACTTCTCACACCGGATCTCGAAATCCGCCTCGCCAACCCGTTTGATCTCGCCAAAGCGTCCGCGTCCGACCGGACCGGGATGCAGGTCGAAGCGGATGTTCCTCGGTTCATTCAGGGGCCGAATCAAGGTCCCGCACGTCGGCGCGTCCACGCGCACCCACCACGCGAAGGGGAATTCCCCACGCTGGACCGCTGGGATCCAAGCGATCTCGCCTCCGCGCCCAGAGGTGTACTCCAACACAGCCACCCCACTCTGATCCGTGGTGGCAATCGCGACCTGTTCCTCGCCCCTGAAACCCTCTGCGAGAGCGGAATCGACCATTCGCCGCACGTCATTGATAGCCTCCTCACTCTCCAGCGCCGTGCGGCTCAAGTCTGACACGACACGCGCCCCAGCCACGGGAATTCCCTCGGCGTCCGTCACACGGAGGTGTATGCGCACGAGCATAACCCCCTCCCCGATGTCAATCCACTTGGCACTTCCGTCCTCTTCTTCAGGCCCGCCGCTCCACGCGGTCATCTTCCAGACAATGACCCCGAGGACGCAAGCACCGACGAGTACGACGGCGAGGCCCCACTTCCAGCCCTTGACCGGCATCATAGTCCCCACAGACTGCTCGGGCACCACTTCCCGCTTCGGGAAGGGACGAGAGTGGCTACTCCCAGGCGCCGGTGTTCACCTGTACCTTCGTCCGGCGACTTGCGCGTTACGCGACGTCTGCTGGTCATACGGGAGCCAGCCACTCCGCCCACCATGCTCAACTCCTCGTGCCGGATCCGGCGAATGATCCTCGTAGCCTTGCCATCGATTCGCGTCGGTTGTCTCCGGCATGGCTCCATCCGGCCATGAGACAAAGTGCTCGTCGTTTCCCTCCGAGTAGTGCCGAGCCTCATGTAACCACACCTCTCCTAGCATCTGTTCACCGATCCCACTTCGCGCCCCGTACGCCGGGTCCAACGTATCGTTGACATCAATCCACATGCCCCTGGAGTTCCCACTACCCATACGAGGTTGTCCAGTGTCTGGATCAATCCCTAGTTCCCTGAAGCGGGTCGGGCCGTAGCCGATCGCCAGCGCAGACCAGTCATCGGCGCCGCCCTGCCCGCGCGCGCCGAACGCGATCAAATCGAGTTTGGCCAACCTCTTGAAGTCCTCCCTGCTAAGAGCCCCGAGATCCCCGCGTGGCACACTTCCGGTCCCACCGCTCTTAGTCCACATGTTTTGCGCTGCCTTGTGGAATTCGTTTTCGGCGGCGTCAAGAGCGTCCTGAGCCGTGTCGGCGGCGGCGATAGCCTCGTCGACCTTATGCCACGCCTCGTCCTGCGCCGCCTTCGCGTCCGCGAGGCGCTCCTCCAACTTGGCAAGATCCTTCTCCTCCTGCGTCGTGTCGAGGCACTTCTCCTCCATCTCCTTGATCTTCTCCTTGAGATCGTCGATCTGCTTCTGGAGACCGTTGACCACTCCCCCTGCCGCATAGGCCGCATCCAGAGCGGCGTCATAGGCTCGCCACGCAGCGTCTGCCCTCTCCTGAGCAGCCACGAGTTGCTGGCCCGCCCACCGAAGCCACTCGACTGGCTTGTTCTCCTTGTCCTTCGGTTCCGGCATGAGCCCCGACGGGTCGGTGAACGAAGCTGGGCCCGACCCCACGTACTGGTGGAGGGACAGCCCCCCGACGTACCCAGCGGGATCTCTCTGCAGGAACCGCCCAGTCTCCGGGTCGTACGCACGCGCTCGGAAGTAGTAGGTCTTCGTCTCGGCGTCATACTCGCGCCCGGTGTACAGGTACGGGTTCCCGACCGGGCTCTGTGCGACCGCGTTTCCCTGCTGGTCCAGAGTCGTGGGCTTGCCGTAAGCGTCGTAGGTCACCCACTCGACGACGCTCCCGCCGGGCTCCGAAACCTCCGTCACCGACCCCAGCGCCTGCTGGTGGTACGTGAACCGGAGCACCTCGGTCGTGTTCTGGTTTCCGTTCACGTCCGCCTGGTCCGCCCGGTCCATGACGCGCGGGCGGTCGATCCCGTCCTCGTAGACGTACCGCGCCTGCCAGACGTCCTGCCCGTCGTACTCTTCGACGACCTGCTGTGCGTCGAGCACGTAGCGCGTCGTCGCGCCGCCCGACACGGCCTTCTCGACCCGCCGGCCCGGCGCATCCGCCCTGCCGCGGGCCGAGCCTGTCCTGCGGGCGCGCGGCGCCGCCGTGCGTCCCGACCGCGGACCTGCCCCGGGCTCGGCCATGGCCAGGATCCTACCGCAACGGGCCATGCGTGCGAAAGGCGGCGTCCGAAGCCCTATGGGGACAGTTGGCCCGGTGTTGACGGCGGGCTAATCACAGGCCATCCAGGGCCGGACGCCGGACCAAGTCTACTTCGGGACGGGCGTCAACGTCCGGGCGCCCCTCGCCACCCGGCGCCGCGAAGCCCGGGCCGCCCGCCTCGCCGTAAGCCGAGCTGCGCAATGCGGGGTGTGCTCCGCCTGACGACATCGAGGGGGAGGAACCCGACACGGCGGGTCCTATGCCCGGTCGGCCCGACTGGGGGGCGCCGCCCCGACCCTCACACACGCCCACGGCCGTCATTGCGGCGGGACGATCCGCGACCCCGATATTAGAGTACTCGGCAGAAATATCCAGAAGGGACTGATACATACCTCTGAGGATTCCCAAGGCCGTCAGGAGTCAACACCGATCGGGGACGGAACAGGTTCTGGTGCCTCAGCTCCCGGCATGAGAAGCACGCACAGATGCCTCGTTCTCTGCCCACCAGGCCGACCACTGCGATTGCAGCCAACTCGCAACCTCTTCCTCACTCCGATCACTTCCTTCGACTTCGATGTGGTGACCGGTTACGCTCTCCAGAGCGTACATACTTGAAAGCCGCACAACGCGGTCTTCGTCCTGGAGAGATCGTATCAGTGTGGGCACACTGTCAACGACTCTCCACTCCCCTAGCGCGTTCGCCGCAACTACCCGAACCTCGCCTTCACCTCTCCGCTCATCGAGGATCTTCATGAAGGTCGTAGCAGCCTCAGTGGAGTGGAGACGGACGAGCTCCACGGCAGCCTCCGTCCACTGCGCCTCGTTCGGCCCCCGCAGCACTTGCAGCCAATGGTGAGGGTTGTCTGCAAACGCGCTCCTCTGAGACGCCTTGCGATGCTTCTCACCAAGCGCGAATCGCAGCAGGCCCGTAATGCTCTTTGCCAACCTGCCGAGCCGACTCTCCGTCGACGAGATAGACACACACCGCTGGCTTGCATCCTCATTCCTGTCCAAGACCTGGTTCGTACCCACATCCCCGCCAAGAACCTCGTGCATGACCGCTGGTGCATAGCCCTGTCGCAGGTTCGGAATGACGACCTCTCTCCGAATCCATACAGCCACCCAGTCAACTGGCGAAGCCACAGGTAATCCATTGATTCGCCACACCGTCAGTCGCAACGTCGTTCCAGTCCGTGCCCACCGACCGCTCCACTTGGTCCATGCCCCTTCCGGGATCACGGACATCACGGGCACCTTGTCAGGCATGGACACAAGGTCGCGAAACTCGAGCACGAAGGTCTGATCGCTGTCCAGCACCAACACCTCCTGGAAAGCCTCAGCCCACAACTCGCTCCTCCGGCGCAGTGACGCATATCGTGCGTCACGCTCCTCCTTTCCTAGGTTCTCTCCCGGCACAAATGTCTGTGCATTGGCCCAGGCGTAGAAGCGGCGGTAGTACTCGGGTGCGAATGCCCGGAACACATGTCGCACGTCGTCTCGGGTAGGTCGATCCTCGGCACGAGAAGAGGCTAGGGTAAGGGACACAACGAAGGCGGCGGCCACTAGCGAACCTCGGAACAGACCGGCGTTCACAGCGTACTCCCTAGTCACTAGGCGTTATGACGGGCGGCTTCGGAACCGGATCCTCTCGGAGCCTCGGGCGAGTGATCCTGTCCCAGCTGCACCGGATCCTGGATGGTGAGCCTGTGCATTGATCGAAATTGAATTGGTAATACCACCGTCGAGGCCGACTCAGGGGAGTGAAGTGTACATTATCCAATCCGAACGTCGTGTGGGTGGCGGGTGGAACGTAGCCGTACGCCGCTGCCCGGTAGTATGCTGCGCCGGACGTCCAGTCGCCGGTGTTGGGGTCCCGCACAATCAACGCGCCCAAGGTAAGAGTGAAACTAACGTGCACTGTGCCCGCACAGTATCCAGTCATGAACGTGGAGCTATGGGTGTCCGGGATCTTCGTCCGATATCCATCCAACCTGAAGTACTCCACGGTCAGGCGTGGATTGGGGCATGGCAAAGACGTCCCGGGCTGCGTCTTGCACCCGGTCGCAAACACCAAGATGCGCGACTGCACGTAGAGTCCTCCCGCGGGGCCGTGGCCACGTGGAATCCAGAAGTAGACATCGAGTCTGAACTCCAGAGTGCCTGCGCTGGACGTAAACGGATCAAACTGCCCGCCTCCGCGATTCTCATCAAACCCACCGGGGTCATTCGCGCTACCAGGCTCAGGGCCTGCCCGGTCGGGGTCCGCCAGTCCGTCCAGGCCGAGTGGATCGCGAATGCCGATAGGTCGATCGCCTGCATAGTTGTACAAGTGCGGACCAACCTGATAGCCCAGCGGATCCCTCTCCAGGAACCTCCCCTTCTCCGGGCCAAAGCACCTCGCCCGATAGTAGTAGAGCCCCGTCTCCTCGTCGAAGAACCGCCCCGGGTACGTCCAGTGCTGTTGCAGCGGGTCCGCCGACTGCGTCTGCCATCCGCGCGTGACGGTTACCTCGCCGTACGGATCGTACCGGTACGACACCGCCGTCGCCTCGTTCATGTCCGTGATCGCCATCACGGAGCCGAGCGCGTTCTTGTGGTAGAAGGACCTTGTCGTCTCGGTCGTGTTCTGGTCCGAGTCGAAGTCGAGCACGTCCGCCTGCTCGAGCATCAACACGTTGTCGATCCCCTGGCCGAAGACGAAGTCCTGCTTCCAGGTGTTCGAGCCGTCGTAGGTCGCGATCGTCTCGACGCCCGCGTAGACGTACCGCTCGGTCACGCCACCCGTCACGGCCTTCCCCACCCGTCGGCCCAGCACCCGCGTCGCGCACGCTTGGTCCCAGCGTCGCGCGCAGGCGGCACCGCCACGCGCCCCGACCGCGGACCTTCCCCGGGCTCGGCCATGGCCAGGATCCTACCGCGGCAGGCCATTGTCGTGTCACGCGTGACCGCCAGCTCGATCAGACCCGGCTCCAAGCGCCCTCCCCGTTGCTCGCGCGGCCCCGGCAGGACGACTTTCCGCCCTCCTGGTCGGCGCCGTCTGCGGGAAGTCAGGCACCGGGTTCCGCGCCGGGCCGGGCCTCGTCGGCGGATACGGCCGCGTCCTCCCGGTGCCGACTTCTGGGCAGGAAGCTCCAGAAGGGATTGACACGCACCTCCGAAGACGGGAAGTCGGCGCCGGGCGCCGGTCTCACCCTCGCCCGCCGAGCCCCGCCCGGCGCCCCGCGCAGCCGCCGCGGCCCGGACTCACGCACCATCGCCGGAAGCACACGGTCAAGGGGCTGCGGGACGCGCGCCCATCCCATCGGCGGAGCGCGAATGAGTCGGCGCAGAGCCGATTCACCGGGAACGCTCGCGCGGCTTCGGAACTCCCACTTGAGGCAAGTCCGAGAGGTACGTTACAAGGGACAGGTGCTCTCCTGCCCCAACTCGGAACCGATCCCGGATGATCCTCTCATCTCCACGTCCCACGTGCTGGTGCCCCGGAAGAGCCCAGCGCAGCGACCAGAGCCCCGGCTTCAGCTCAAGGTAGTAACGTCCACCACGATCCGTGTAGGTGAGGGCACCCCAGGTCTCCTTCGAGGCCGCACTCCAAGCCTCGATTTGGAGCAAGAAGACAGGGTGCCCCTCGGCCCCGAGGACCCTTCCTTCAATCGTCCCCGCTTCCTCCATTGCGATGTCCACTCGCTTGGGCCCGGGACCAGCTACAATGTGCCTCACCACATTGCAGTAACCGGCCCGCACCACGCGCAACTCGCCGCCCAGCACTTGACCTCGAACGTTGAACTGAAACGCCCCTGCCTCATCCGTTGTCGCCTGCGCGGCCGTACCGACTTCTTCATCGCGCTTGAACGTGACCTCAGCGTCGGGTAGCGCACCGCCCTCTTCCCTCCGGACCGTGCCCGAGATCACCTCATGAGGAATGGGAGCGAGCTGCACGGTTCCGAGATCGAGGGTCTGGCCGGGCACGGTCTCTACCTGCCGAACTTCCGCGGCGAACGGCCACGCTTCAATGCGAAGATCGCCAAGGTGCCCAGGCGGAGCGCTGATGTCGAATCGCAAGCGTCCTCGCGCGTGAGCGGGCCAAGGCACCACGGCTTCACCCCAGCCGAGCTGCCATGAGAGGCCGAGAGATCCGGGTTCCGTGACGGTCATCGGGATCCGGGCCTCTCCCACGAGTCGCGCGGCTCGCTCCAGGGTCAAGACCACCCTGGCGTTGCCGGACGTCCGCAGGTCCCGCGTAGCTCGGCTGTAGCCGGCCTTCGCTGCAACGATCTCAGTCAGAGGCTCCAGTGCGCCCCGTATCCCTGCGAAGTGTCCTCCTGCGTCCGTCAGGGCCGCGGCGCCCCGCCTTCCGTGGATCCAGACACCCGCCCCCGCCACCGGCCTTCCGGCCTCGTCGACAACCTGCCCAGCCACTTCGAAGGCCGACGTCGTCGCGTCGCGGTTTCGGTCCCCATCCGGCCTACCCTGCAGGAAGAGCGGACCTGGCCGGAGCGACACGTCGGGACTCCGCTTTCCTAGGGCCGCGCGCACGACCACCGCAGTACCGGGCTCATGGCCGGAGCACATGACACGTAGGACAAGGACTTCCCCGATCGGCTCCCCTTCGATGAAGAAGCCACCCCCCTGCTGGACGGACACCGTCCTCACCCGAAGCGCATCCCTGAAGACGGGGGTTCTCCATAAGAACGGGTCAGAATAACCCTCGTCAGGATAGACGTGTAGCGCGAGTTCTCTCGGCGTCGCCACGACGCTGCATCGGCTTTCCAGTCCCGCGACGACGTGACCCCGCACGCATCCTGACTGGGGGAGGTACACCGGGAACCGGCGGCGCATGCTTGATTTCGTGGCGTCGTAGAACTTCCAGATCGTTGCGTAGCCACGCGCACGGATCTCCAGAGCGCCCCAGGAGCATGGAAGGGTGATCTCCCCGCGCCCATCGCTTCGGGCCTGCCAAGTCGGGCGACCGACATGGGCCGGGACGCTCTCCGGCCACGGTGCTCCCCAGTCGCCGTCGTCATACAGGCGCAACTCCGCGTCTGCCACTGGCCGAGCTGATTCGGCATCGAGGACCACACTGCGTAGACCACGGCACGCGCGCAGGACCACTCGCGCCGATACCGATCTTCCCGGGATCACCTCCAGGGGGACAGCCTGTGCGCGATGTCCCTGGGACCAGATGGCTGCTCTGTACTCCCCGACCGGCGCTCGTTGCACATGCGCGACACCGTCCCAGCCAGTCAGTACCGTGAGATCGCTGGAGATACGCACCCGCGCACCAGCGATGGGTCTGGCAGAACCATCCACCACTGTGATTACGACCGAGGCACTCGCACCACGCGGCACACCGGCTGCCGCCGACGCAGCGGCAGCGGTGGACAGTCGCTTCACTGATGCATCGCGCTCGATTTCCTTCGGGCAAACGTCGACTGGCCCGCGGCTTCCGGCGCGACACGCAAAGAGGGTCACCGCCAGCAGCACCCACTGACAAACAACCCGAAGGACGTGTGTTCCCAAGACAAGACGCGACCGCGCTACGGTCACACGCCCCCTGCAGGACGGGAAGGTAGTCACTTCGATCCTCCCGACCTCCTCGTTGCCGCAACGTGCGGACACCCAGACAAGTACAGCTCGGCGGCGCTCATCGCACTATGGCTGCAGCAACCGCACTTCATCCAACCGCATTTGCTCGCCCCATAGAGCCGTCATGACCCGTGGCCACGGCTCCAGGTTCTTGTGTGGTCCTCAGAGAATCCCTGCCGCCAAAGGCGGGGAAATGGGTAGAGAAACGCGCCTCGTCTTGAACTCCAGGTAGCCCAGCTCGGTGAGCGCGCGCGTGATCGCCGTGCGCTCGTCGAGCGCGAGCCGGGAACGCCCCGACTCGGGATGTCGTACCGCGGCCAGCGCCTCCCGGTGCCGGGCGAGCGCCTCGCGAAAGGCGTCTGACGCCTCCGGCGTCGGGGGGCGCCGCGTCGCCCAGACCCCCGCCGGCACGGGCCGACTTCGCCCGAACGGCCGTCCGAACTCGTTGCCGTAGCATCGAGCACGCTCCAGGTCCTCTAGGGTCCACTCGCCGGGCCGCCCGGCCCACGCCGAGAGGTGGTGGGCCCGGGTCTTGAGCCCGCCGATCCCGGCCTCGCAGGCCCCATTGTAGCGAGGCCAGCGTGGCGGGGAGTAGAGGGCGGTCACCCCGTAGGCAAGGAGCAGCGCCCGGAACGCCCCGGCGATGAACGCCGAGCCGTTGTCCGTCTTGAGCACGAGCGGCGCGCCGTGCGCAAGGAACGCCGCCTCGAGCGCGGCCGTCGCCGTGGCCTCGGTCGTGTCGTGGCACGGCAGCGCCACCAGTTGCATCCCGCTCGCCAGGTCCCGCACGCTGAGCAGGTAGCGGTACCGCCCCTCGATCGGAGTGGGCGCCTCGCTGAAGTCCATCGCCCACACCGTCCCGGGAGCGAGCCACCGGAGCAACGCCTGCCCCCGTTCCCGCGCCCGCGCCCAGTCCCGCCGAGAGCGCCGGAGCCACGATCTCGCCTCCCGCCGGCCCAGCCCCGGCAGGAAGATCCGGACCCGTTCGTAGGAGAGACGCGGGCCCAGGAGCGCCACCAGCGCGAGGATCGCAAGCTTCGCCGCCGATGCGCTGAACTTCGTCCATGGCCCGCCGAAGGGCTCGAAGACCAACCTCGGCTTCTACTCGGTCACCGAACTGCTGCACGGGCGAGATCCAGTACCGGGAATGCTCCTCTGCGGGACCAGGGACGGGGCTGCGGCGCTCCGAGCTCGCCTCGCTCACCTGGGCCGACGTGGACCTGGAGGTGGCGACGGTCCGCGTCCGGGCGTCCCAGGCCAAGAACCGCCGCGAGGCCGTGCTCCCGCTCCCGCCCGGGACCGTGGCCGCGCTCGCCACGCTCCGGGGCGACCAGCAGCTCCCGAGCGCCAAGGTCTTCCGGGCGGTCCCGAACACGGTGACGCTCCGGAAGGACCTCGGGGCGGCGAGGATCCCCGTCCAGACGCCGGCCGGGGTGATCGACCTCCACGCCCTCCGTACGACCTACGGCACCCTCCTCGCGCGCGCCGGCGTCTCCCTCGCCCAGGCCCAGAAGCTCATGCGGCACTCGACGCCGACGCTCACGGCGAACGTGTACGTAAGGCTCCAGATGGACGATGCGCGGGAGGCCGTCGGGAGGATCGATGTGGGGGCAGGTTCGGGTCCCGCGCCGGCGGCAAACAGCGAGCGACGCGAGTCTGTTGGAGGGTAGGGCGACCACTGAGCACTGTCGCCCCCATGACGTTCGGGCCTCCGCCCAGTGGCGCTGCCGTCACTGATGAGGGAGCGAAGGGAAGAGCCTCGCCTGGCAGCGTGGGTGCGCGCAAGATGGCGCCATGACTGAGCCCCAACTGATACTGCCCGGTCACAAATTCGTGTGTTGCGGCCTTGTTGGCGCGGCGAGCGATGTCGTCGCACCTGTCCGTCTGGGCTCTCAGACCCTAGCGCTCCCGTCTCCCCCCGTCGAGCTCGACGCCCACATGCGGAAGGCACTGGGGAGTCTGTACGCAGATCGGTTCAGGAAGTGCCGTCTCTACATCCTCGCTCAAAGGCCGTCCGACAAACTGGGCATCGTGGACGAGGAGTTCTCCACACTCGAGGGCAGGTGCACCTGCGTCGTCCTGGGCCTGCTCTTGCAGGGATCCATGAATCTGGAGCAACCTGGCGTCCGCATCGGCGGTTCGCACCACGAGGGAGTAGTCCAGGTCCGCAAGACCAGCAGCCTCCAGGAGTTTTACTGGTTCCAGGGAACGCCATGGCTCACGGTCGACGACGCGGTTCTCCGCGAAGCCGACTTGGCCGCCGCCGGGATTCAGACTTTGAACGACGAACTCGACAGCTTCGATCGATTCAGGCGCGGACTGCGGGCACTGAAGAGGGCTCTTGAGGCCAGACACACTGAGGATCGTCTTCACCAGTCCGTGCGTGCCGTCGAAGCGCTAGTCGTGCCAGAGCAGGGCAAGACGAAGTCACAGTTCAAGAGCCGCGTGGAGGCGCTAGCAGACGTCTCGCATACAACTTTGGCGGACATCTACGATCTTCGAAGTGCGACGGAACACATGAATGACCTCAAAGCGGCAGCCCCGCACCTGTTTGAGCCTACGGAGGCGCTGGCACTGCGTCGTGTGCATCAGGCGCATGAGCTAGCGAGATGGCTATACAGGCGCATCTTGTCACAGCCGGAGACACTCGCCCTGTTCGCATCTGACGAGAGCATTCGTGCCTTCCAGGGCCTCCCGCCAGGCCGTAAGAAGGAGGTGTTGGGAGAGCGGCTGGACATAGAGGCACTGGACCTTGACCCCAGGTTCGTCGCGTCGCTACGGACTCGTCAGCCCCCCACCCGGTAGGCGATCAGCGGAGCTGCGCAGCGTTCCTGCCGCCGGAGCCGAACGTGGCGGCAATCCCCAGGAAGAACCCGAAATCGTACCAGAGACCGGAGTTGTTCGTCTCGTAGATCCGGACGCCTGGGGCAAAGAGGCTGATCAGGAAGGTGAACGGGCAGATCAGCCCGTGCCAGAAGCCCGAGAAGAACCCGGCGGGAGCGGCCCCTGGAGTCCGATACCTCGAGTTCGGACCCGGGACCGCGAGGATGTTCGCCATGCGGGAGCGCCTCTCCGTCGGGGATCCTACATTCGGGTGAGAGCGGTCGATCCGGCGTGGTCACAGTCTGCGACTCGTGCCGACGGGTCGGGCGTGGTCGCGTCGTCGCTGCCCCACGCGCGGCTGGCGGTCACCGCCGCCAGGATCGCGAGAAGCGTGGCCCCCCCGAGAATCGCTCCCCTTGTACGCATGTTGGCTCCCCGGCGCGGCTGGTCTGGCTGCTCCACCCCGAGCCAGTCCGCAACGTGCTTGCGGCATGCTACGCGCCTCCTACCGCGGATGGCAACGCAGGCGCTCGGTGGCGCCCCGCACAGGGGCTCAGCGCAGCCCCGCGGCCGGGTACGCCACGTTTCGCACCGTGTGCGGCCCTGGAGTCGGTGGCCCGGTGTGGACCTGCTCCCCCTCGTCGGCAGGAGGTGCCTCGTTCGCACCGTACCTGGCCTCTCCGATCACCGTCCCGCCCCGCGTCACGTCGGCGTCCTCTTCAAGGCCCACCATCAGCGCAGTACGTGAGGGTCACGCTGCACGAAGAACATGTCCTCGCGCGGGCAGCCGAGGGCTGCCGCAACGGCCTGCTGGAGGTCGTCCGTCGCCACGCCGGCGATCTGACCCTCCGGATGCTCCCAGACCCCGCCTAGCCTGGACCTCTTGATGGCGCGGGCCCCGCGACGGAGAGCCACTTTGGGGGAAACTTTGGGGGACGGGTGCCACGACCTCGCACTTCCTCGCCGCTCCTTGCGCGAACGGGGGCTCTCGGTCGGGGGTGGATTACGGATCGTGATGGGCGCCAGAGGCGAAGAAATGGCCCTTGGAGGGGAGTGGGCCCGCCAGGACTCGAACCTGGAACCAAGGGATTATGAGTCCCCTGCTCTCACCGATTGAGCTACGGGCCCGATGATTGGGTTCGTGCCAGCGTACGGAGGGCGGCGTCGGGTCGGAAGCGTCGGGGCGCGGGGACCTCCTCCAGACCGGCTCCGTCACGACGGCGAACGGGGCGCCGTGGCGCGACGGTTCGACGGAGTGCGCCGTGGATCCCGGGGCACGCATCCCGCCGCGGAGCGTGCCCCGGGCGCGCCGGAGCTGCCATCGCGGTGGACGGGGGCGCGTCGGCGCACCCGCGGGGGCCGGCCGAGCGGGCGCCTGCGGGAGAATCGCCGTCCGGAGGATATTCTGGACAAGTCCCGGGTCCTCCGAGGCCGAACGATGCGCGAGGGAACGGGGCGACGGGCCATCGAAGGAGATCGTCGGACGCCGTGGCGCAGATCCGCAGGCCCCCCCGATTTGCAGACCCCGCGGCCCAGGACGGGCCCCGGCCGGACGGGACGCATCCTTCCCCCCCGGCGCGGGCGCTCCTCCAGCCGGCGCGTGCGGGCGGGACTGCGGGGCCCACCGCGACACCTCCGGTCCCGAGCGCCGCGACCCGATCGGCGGCCAGCTCCACGAACATCGCTCGCCCTCTGCACACGGCTCGTCGCGCGCTCCGCACCGCCACGCCGCGAGCGAGCGGCACGACGCACGACAGGTGGGGCCCCCACGCCCGTGGGGCGCGTGACCTCGTGTCGATCGGAACCGTCGCCCACCGCACGGGCATCTCGCCCGACACGCTCCGCGCCTGGGAGAGGCGCTACGGGTGGCCGAAGGCGACCCGGCTCCCCTCGGGCCACCGGCGCTACACCGCGACCGACGTTCGACGCGTGCGCCGTGTCGCCGAGGCGCTGAGTCTGGGAATCCGGCCTTCCGTCGTCATTCCGCTCGACGACGACGCCCTCGACCGGCTCCTCCGCGACGGCCCGGGCTCGCGCGAGCCCCTCCCCGGCGTCTCGCGACTCCTCCGCCCCGTCGCGAGCGGCGACGGCACCGCGCTCCGACGCCTGCTGCTCGGCGACGCCCGCCGCCTCGGCCCGCGCGCGTTCGTCACCGACCGTCTCGCACCGCTCCTCCATCACGTCGGACGCATGTGGGCCGACGGCGCGCTCGCGATCCGCCACGAGCACCTCGCGAGCGAGGCCGCCGAAGACGTGCTCCGCGGACTGCGCCGCCGCGCCCCGGCGCGGCGCGGCCCCACGGTCCTCCTCGCCACGCTGCCTGGTGAACGCCACGGGCTCGGCCTCCAGATGGCCGCGCTCCTGGTTTCGGCGGCCGGCGCCACACCCGTCGTGCTCGGCGTCGAGACGCCGCCCGGCGAGATCCTCGACACCGCGCTCGAAAGCGACGCCGCCGTCGTCGGCATCAGTGTGTCCCTCGCCAGCGGCGGCGTGAGAACGGACCGCGCGCTCGCCGATCTGCGCGAGAGGCTCCCGTCGCGCGTGCGGCTCGTCGCGGGCGGCGCCGGCGCCCGCGGTGCGCGGCGCGGTCCGCGGGGCGTCCTCTATGCGGGCTCGGCGGCGGACCTCGACGCCGTCCTCGCCGAACGCGCCGACGCGCGCGCGTGACGCCGCGTCGCGTCGCCTCGCACCGGCCGCGTCCTGCCCCTCGCGCCACACGATCGAGCGCCGCCGCGCGCGGGTTCTCCGACCCGGGTCGGCGTGGCACCGCGCGGTGCCGGACCGACATCTTCACGCGACGCCCGCGGGCCGACGGGGCCAACGACCCGGCCGGTCCAGGCGGGCCGAGACCCGAGTGCCCACTCCGATTCTTGCGTCCACCGCCCGGTCCCCTCTATCCTGCTGGCGGTGGGTCCGGCGGTTGCTCGATAGCGTAAAACTTTCCTTCTCATTCCACACATTTCCCCTTTTCTCCAGAAAGTTGCCGCCGCCCACCTCTTCCCGGCCGGTTGCCTCAGGTGCGCGTTCGCTGCGCCGGGCCCGTCCCGCACGCGCCGCCGATCGCCCTGCGCCCCGCTCGTCTCCGCCGCCCAAGGGCCACCGCGAGAGCGAAACGGGGTGCGCGTGCCGCTGAGGGCGTGCGCGTAGACTCTCCGTCCGTGCGCCGTCACCGCCCCCTCCTCCGCTGCGCCGCCGTCCTCGTCCTCCTGCTCCCGGTCCTCGCGGCGCGGGGCCTCCCGACCGCCGCGGAGGACCCCTACGTCCCCGGCCAGATGGAGCGCCCGAGCGACCAGGCCGGGGGCGGGGCCTGCTGGGCGTACCTCCGCTCCCCGCTCCGCCCGCCGATCGACCAGGTCTGTGCCCGGTGCGCGGGCGGTGGCGCGAACTGCAAGAACCTCGACCGCCCCAAGGGCGCGAGCGCCGCGTGCTGGGGCAACCAGAAGGAGGAGGCGTTCTGGAAGCGCCACGCCTGGTCGTGGGGACTCAAGTGCAGCCAGTGCTGGAAGGAGCCCGAGGCGTCGGAGTGCGACGAGGCCCTGGGCGTGAACGACGAGAAGACGCGGAAGATGCTCGAGACGCAGCTCGCGATCGAGCACCGCTATGATCGAAACGACTTGTGGATCGTCGTGTCGCCCCACTTCTACGTGGTCACCGACATCAACCGGAAGCTCAAGATCCCGACCGATGGCGGGGCGCCGCGCCTCGCCAGCGGGCACGAGGTCGCACATCTCTACGCGCAGCGCTGCGAGATGGCGTGGCGCGACTTCAACCACTACTTCGAGGGCAACGTCAGCCTCGGCTCACCGATGGCCGTGTTCCTCTTCGCGCGGAACTCCGAGAAGGAGGCCGCCGCGGCCGCGTACCTCGGCAGCCCGCGGACCAACATGCTCTACGGGGGCGGCAGCGATCGCATCTCGGGCGGATTCGCGGGAAACGGGTTCGTAGGCAGCCTCCAGGACCTGCGGACCGACGAGGACCTCCACGCGTACTGCCGCCACATGATCGGACACCTCCTGTTCTCGTGCTGGCACGGCGTGCAACCGAACGAGAAGTACTGCCCGATCTGGGCCTTCGTCGGCGCGGCCCACTTCCTCGAGAAGCTGCTCCCCGAGCACCAGGACTGCGCGTCGTTCTGTTCGAACGAGACGACGGCCCCCACGGGAAGCCCGAAGGACTGGGAGAAGAAGGCCCGCGCGCTCGCCCACCGCAAGCTCGACCCCATCGAGACGTTCTTCCAGCGCGACTCTCTCGGCAAGTTCACGTACGACGACCACATACGGACGTGGTCGATGATGAACCTGATGCTGCACGAGGACCGCGACCGGTGGCTCGCCGTCCTCGCCGCCCTGCGCGAGGGCCAGGAAGAGGGGGTCGCCTTCAAGCAGGGCCTCGGCATCACGCCCAACGACTTCCACCTGCGCTGGGTGGACCGGCTCTCGGGCAAGCGCCCGACCATGGGCGAGATCCGCGCCGACCAGAACGACGACGAGGACACCCCCGGCGCCCGCGAGCGGAAGCGGATCCTCGACACCGACGACCCGGCCGTGCTGGCCGGCCTCGTGCGCGGGCTCGACAAGGTGGACGACGTCAAGACCGCGCGCGTCGTCATCTCGCGCCTCGACCACGCGTCCGACCTCGTCCGCGAGTCGATCCAGGTCGTCCTCGGGGAGACCAAGAACCCCGACGTTCTCGCGTACCTCCGCACCGAGGCCCTCGACGACCCGAACACCCTGGTCCGCGCGGGCGTCGCCCACGTCCTCGGCCATCTGAAGCTCGCCGAGGCGCGGGAGCGCCTCGAGGCGCTCCTCTCCGACCGGCAGTGGCTCGTCCGCGCCGAGGCGGCGTGGGCCCTCGGGCAGATCCACGACGACAAGTCGTACCCGACCCTGCTCCGCGCGCTCCAGTCCGAACACACGGCGAAGACGTGGATGCTCGTCGCCGACGCGGCGGCCTCGTATGGCCGGCCCGACCGCGCCGCGACGCTCGCGATCATTCCCTACCTCTCCCACCGGGACTGGCAGGTCCGCGTCACCGCAGCCCGGGCGCTCGCACGCATCGGCACCGAGGAAGCGCTGGACGCGCTGATCGACAGGTTCAACAAGGAGGGCGGGCGCCTCTACCGCGAGCTCTACGCGGCCCTCAAGGTGATCGCGCGCGACGACCTCGGGAAGAACCCCGAGACGTGGCGCAAGTGGTGGGACACGCAGAAGGCGGAGCACGGAGGCCTCG
Organism: uncultured Planctomycetota bacterium; assembly: GCA_963752285.1. Classification (GTDB taxonomy): domain Bacteria; phylum Planctomycetota; class PLA2; order PLA2; family JAEUHO01; genus CAVVXN01. The sequence continues at coordinate 813,833 of CAVVXN010000001.1, read as the reverse complement.
GCCCCCAGCCCGAGAAGCGCGCCGAGCTCGGCGACGAGTACGGCAAGCCGGAGCCCCCGGGTCCCGACGATCCCGGCTACTACGGCCAGCGGATCTTCTCGCACAGCGTCGGCTTCGTGCTCGACACGAGCGGGTCCATGAAGACGACGATCCACATTCCGGAGGTCGCGGCGAAGGGCCTGGGGAACCTGCCCCAGTCGGGGACGCGCTTCGACCTCGCCAAGCAGGTCCTGACCGAGGCCCTCCAGAAGCTCGATCCCCAGGTCCGGTTCAACCTGGTCTTCTTCTCGACGGACGTGCGGCCCTGGAAGAAGCGGCTCATGCCCGCGACGCCGGGCAACGTCTCGGCGGCGATCGGAGCGGTGAAGGCCCAGCAGGCCGACGGCGAGACCAACATCCACGGCGCGCTCCTCGCCGCGCTGGGCCTCCTCGACAAGCCGACGATCGAGGCCGACCTCGACCCGATCCCGGACACCGTCTACTTCCTGACCGACGGCTCGCCGACGCGCGGCGAGATCACGCAGTCCGAGACGCTCCTCGCGTGGTTCGCGAGCCTGAACCGCTTCGCGAAGGTCGAGCTCCACGTGATCGCCATGGGGAACCTCGGGGTGGACCTTCCGTTCCTCGAGCGCCTCGCCAAGGCGGGGGACGGCACGTTCACGCACGTGCCCGAGGGATAGCCCCCGAGCGCCGGGCGGCGTCGCCGAGGCCCAGGCGACGCGCCGCTCCTCCGCCCGCCCCCGGACGGGCGGCGCGCGGTCCCCCTTCGGTCGGTCCCCAGGTGGCCAGACGCGCGACCTCGCGGCACCTTGTCGTCGGGGCGCGCCCGCCCCGCCGGGAGGACGCGATGAAGGTCGGCGACTGGATGACGAGCGGGATGGTCGGGATCCCCCCCTCGACGCGGATCGGCGACGCGCTCGCCACCATGCTCCGCCTCCACGTGAACGGACTCGCGGTCGTGGACGAGGCCCAGCACCTGCTCGGCGTCGTGACGCTCAGCGACATTCGCCGGCGCGTCCTCCCGACGCAACAGGACCTCGCGGAGCGCGAGGACTACCTCTCGAACCCCCAACGCATGGAGGACCGGTTCGAGGAGGTCGCGCTGCTGCCCGTCGAGCAGGTGATGACGAAGAGCGTGGCCACGGTGTCGCCCGGCGAGAACGTGCTGAAGGCGGGGGCGCTCATGAACGCGCGCCGCGTGAAGCAGCTCCCCGTCGTGGCCGACGGGCGGGTGGTCGGCATGCTGACCCCCGGCGACATCGCCTGGGGGTTCCTCACGAAGTACCGCCGCGCGATCTGACCTCCTTGCGGCCCACCTCGGCCGCGGGCGGCCGCCGGGGCCGCGATCAGATCGACAGCGTCATCGCCTGCTCGACGCGGATCAACTCGTGGCCGCGGATCGCCGCGACGCACTCCTGCCACGTGACGTCCTCGCCCCCGGGCTTCGGGTGCGTGATCGCGATCCGCGCGGGGTGGCGGAGCTTCCCGAGGTCCCGGGCCAGGAGGCGCGGGCAGTAGTGCTTCGCGAGACGCGCGAGGTCTTCGTTGGCGTTCGGGAACCCGCACTCGACGAGAAGGAGGTCGAGGCCCGGCGCGCCGTCGAGGAAGGCCCAGAGCGAGTCGTTCGTGGACGTGTCGCCCGTGTAACAGAACCGGCGCTCGCCCTCGGTCACCACGTACGCCACCGCGGGAACGGCGTGGACCACGGGCGCCATCTCGAGGGTCTTCTCCCCGACACGGACCTGCTCCCCGGGGCTCATGGGCTCGTAGACCATCACCGGCCGCTCCTTCGTCGGGAGCTCCGCGAAGTCGGGCCAGATCTTCCAGTTGAGGACGTGGTCCTTCAAGGCCTGGATCGTCACGGGCAGGCCGTGCACCACGAGGGGCGTCTTCAGGTCCTCGAAGATCGTGTCCACGAGGAGCGGCAGCGAGCCGACGTGATCGAGGTGCGAATGGGTCAGGAAGACGTGTCGGACGCGCCGCATCTCGGCGTGCGTGAGCGCGCCCACCCCCGTCCCCGCGTCGAGAAGGATCTCGTGGTCGAGCAGGTAGGACGACGTGAGCCTGAGCCCGCGGGCCACGGCATCCGGTCCCGGCGGGGCGGGGCTCCACGCCCCGATCCCGCCGCTGCACCCCAGGATCCGCACCTCCATCGACGCTCCCGCCTGGACCTCGCCCTCGAGGCGACGCGGCGCCCCAGGCGCCCCGGGGCCCCGAGACCCTCCGAGCGCCGTGGAGCATACCCTTGGGGCGAGCGCGCACGGAGCGCGGTACGCTCGGTTGCCGGAGACCGCGCGTGTCGATCGACGCCGACCTCGCCCGCCGCTACGAGAGCCCCGAGGGGGCGCACGCCTACCGCGAGAAGTACCGCCGGAGCCTCTTCCGCCGGCTCTCGAACGCGCGGGAGCTCTCCGTGGTCCGCGCGGCGCTTGGCCGGGCCGGGTCCGCCGGGCGCGTCCTCGACTGCCCCTGCGGCGCGGGCCGGCTCGTCCCCGTGCTGCTCGAACGCGCCGAGCACGTGACGGGCGCGGACGCGTCGGCGTCGATGGTCGCCGAGGCGAGCGACGCGCTGGCCGCCGAGGTCGGGTCGGGGCGGGTAGACCTCGTCGTCGCCCCGGCGGAGCGACTGCCCTTCGAGGACGGCGCGTTCGACACGGTCGTGTGTCACCGGCTGATCCACCACGTCCTCGAACGAGAGGACCGCCACCGGATCCTCGCCGAGCTCGCGCGGGTCGCCCGCCGCCGCGTGGTGCTCTCGTTCAATGACGCCACGACCTGGAAGATGGGCGCGCAGCGCCGCGCGGGCCGCGCACGGCGCCGCGCGGCGTGGACGCACGACGAGATCCGCGACGAGGCGCGGGCCGCGGGCCTCGTCCTCGCATCGCGCCCGCGGAGGCTCTGCGGGTGGTTCTCGCTCGTCGCGGTGGCCGTCTTTGCAAAAGAGGACGCCCCGCGTGCGTGAGACCTGGTGGCTCGGAGTGCCCTCGGCGCTCGAGTCCACGGGCGCGCTCGGACGCCTGGGCGTCGCCTCGGTCGCCTCGGCGATGGCGGTGGCCGGCGCGGGGCGCGTGCTCTCGTCGGACAAGCAGTCCGCCGCCGTCGTCCTCGCGGGCCCGCCCCCCGTCTTCCTCAAGTGGCGGCGCGTCCGCGGCGCGAAGCGACACCGCCACGCGTTCCTGAGGCCCAGCCGGGAGCGGCGCGAGGCCGCGGCGGCCCTCGAGGCGCGCACGCGGGGCATCGCGACGCCCCATCCCCTCGCGGTCGGCGAACGCCGCGCGGGAGGGCTCCTCCTCGGCGCGGTCCTCGTCCGCCCGTTCTTCGTGGACCGCGCGCCGCTCGACCGCGGGCTCGCGGGACCGGGGGGCCCGGATCTCCTGGCCCGCGCCGCCGCGGCGTGGCGGCGCTGGCACGACGCGGGCTTTCGCCACGGCGACGCGTACCCGAAGAACGTGCTCCTCGGCCGCGACGGGGACCTCTGGCCGATCGGCTTTCCCGCGGCGCGGTTCGTACGTCCCGGGCCGGCGCTCGACCGCGCGCGACGGAAGGACCTCGCGCAGTGGACCGTGGCCATCGAGCTCCTCCTCGGGGAGGAGGCGCCCCGCGCCTTCCTCCGCGCGTACGCGGGCGACGACCCGGGGGCCCTCGACCTCGCGCGTCGAATCGCCCGCCTCGCCGGGGCCGTCCGGCGCCGCAAGGCCCGTCGGCGGGCGTCCCGTCCCGCGCGGGAGCCGGAGGGCCCGCCGCCCCCCGTCCCGCTCCCGCCCGACCCGGCCCCGCCCGCCCGGCGGGTCCTCGACCTCGCGGCCCTCGCCGTGTCCGCCCCGGGACGAAGGACTTGAACGAAGACGCCGAACCGGCCGACGGATCGTTGGAGAGGGTCGGAGCGTCCACCCACCCGGCCCCCCGTCGCCGGTAGGTTCGGCCCCCCGTCGTCTCCCCGTCCCGCCGCGACGCCGCGGCCCCGCCCCCCCTGGATCCGCCCCGCATGGTCGCCTCGAAAAAGGCCTCCTCCGCCGCCCTCGTCATCGTCGAGTCGCCCGCCAAGGCGAAGACGATCGAGCGCTTCCTCGGACCGGGGTACGTGGTCGAGGCGTCGGTCGGCCACGTGCGCGACCTCCCCTCCTCGGACGCGAAGCTCCCGCCCGAGGCACGCGAGGGCACCCGCCACGGGATCCGGATCGAGAAGGGCTTCGAGCCGGTCTACGTCGTCTCGCCCGACAAGAAGTCCCAGATCCAGAAGCTGAAGCAGCATCTGAAGGGCGCGGGCGAGCTCTGGCTCGCGACTGACGAGGACCGCGAGGGCGAAGCCATCTCGTGGCACCTCGTCGAGGTGCTGAAGCCGAAGGTGCCGATGCACCGGATGGTCTTCCACGAGATCACCGAGGACGCGATCCGCGACGCCCTCTCGCATCCGCGCGACATCGACATGCACCTCGTCGCCGCGCAGGAGGCGCGACGCATCCTCGACCGCCTCTACGGCTACGAGGTGTCGCCCGTCCTCTGGCGGAAGATCCGCGGCGCGAAGTCCGCGGGCCGCGTGCAGAGCGTCGCGCTCCGCCTGCTCGCCGAGCGCGAGCTCGAGCGCATGGCGTTCACGAGCGCGTCCTACTGGGACCTCGCCGCCACGTTCGCGACGGAACTCGGGAAGGACGGGGAGGGCCGCCGCGCGGCGGACTTCGAGGCGGGCCTCGTGGAGGTCGGCGGCCGGCGCGTGGCGACGGGTCGAGACTTCGCGCCCGAGACGGGCCGCCTGACGTCGCCCGACGTGGTCCACCTCGACGAGGAGGCGGCGTACGCGCTCCAGAAGCGCCTCGTGGACCGCCCGGCCCGCGTGCTCTCCGTCGAGGAGAAACCGTACGTCCGGAGCCCCTCGGCGCCGTTCACGACGAGCACGCTCCAGCAGGAGGCGGGCCGCAAGCTCCGCTACTCCGCGCGCCGCACGATGAGCGTGGCGCAGGGACTGTACGAGAACGGCGTCATCACGTACATGCGCACCGACTCGACCTCGCTCTCGAGCGAGGCGATCGAGGGCGCACGCTCGTTCATCCGCGACCACTACGGCCCGCCGTACCTGCCCGCGAGCCCGCGCACCTACAAGACGAAGGTCAAGAACGCGCAGGAGGCGCACGAGGCGATCCGCCCGGCCGGCCGCTCGTTCCTCGCGATCGGCGAGGTTCGGAAGCGCCACGGCGAGGAGGCCGCCCGCCTCTACGAGCTCATCTGGATGCGCACGGTCGCCTCGCAGATGCCCGACGCGCGGGGTCGGAACGTGACGGTGCGCGTCGGGATCGACGACGCCGTATTCCGTGTGCAGGGCCGGACGATCGAGTTCCCGGGCTACCAGCGCGCGTACGTCGAAGGCTCCGACGACCCCATCGGCGAGCTCGCCGAGCGCGACACGGTGCTCCCCGCGCTCGCCGAGGGCCAGGCCCTCCACACGTCGAGCCTCCAGCCGAACGGCCACGCGACCCAGCCGCCCCAGCGGTACACCGAGGCGAGTCTCGTCAAGGAGCTCGACCGGCGCGGCATCGGGCGTCCCAGCACGTGGGCCAGCATCATCGGCGTGCTCCTCGATCGCGGCTACGCCTTCCGCAAGAGCGGGAGCCTGGTCCCCTCGTTCATGGGCATCGCCGTGGTCCAGATGCTCGTCCGGAGCTTCGGCGAGCTCGTGGACTACGAGTTCACGGCACGGATGGAGGACGATCTCGACAGCGTCTCGCGCGGCGAGCAGGACGGGCCCTCCTATCTCCACCGCTTCTGGTACGGCAACGGCGCGCCGGGCCTGCTCCGGCTCGTCGAGTCGGGCTTCGACCAGGTGGATGCGCGCGCCGCGGGCACGATTCCGATCGGCGAGGAGGACGGCCGGCGTTTCGAGGTCCGGATCGGGCGCTACGGCCTCTTCATGACCGACGGCACCTCGAACGCGCCCCTTCCCGACGACGCGGTCCCCGACGAGATCGACGTGCAGGCCGCCCGCATCCTGATCGACCGCGCCGCGCAGGGCCCGACGCCGATCGGCACCGACCCGGAGTCGAAGAAGCCCGTCTACGTTCGCGTCGGGCGCTACGGCCCGTACGTCCAGCTCGGCGACGCCACGGCCGACGGGCCCAAGCCCAAGATGCAGAGCCTCCTCCCGGGGATGGAGCCCGGCGCGGTGACCCTCGAAGCGGCGCTCCGCCTGCTCTCGCTCCCCCGCGAGCTCGGTCCGCACCCCGAGGACCCCGAGCACCGTCCGGTCCTCGCGATGACCGGACGCTACGGCCCGTTCGTCAAGTGGGGCGACGAGTCGCGGTCGATCCCCGAGGGCAAGAACGTGCTCGAGATCACGCTGCCCGAGGCGGTGGAGATCCTGAAGCAGCCGCGCCGCGGCCGGAGCCAGCGCGCACCCACGGCGCTCAGGGACCTCGGCGCCCACCCGACCTCGGGGGCGCCCCTCAAGGTGATGAGCGGCCGGTACGGCCCGTACGTCACGGACGGCGAGGTCAACGCGAGCCTGCCGCGGAACCGCGACCCGAACCAGCTCACGACGGAGGAGGCGGTGGACCTCCTCCAGCGCCGCCGGGAGCGACTCGCGGCGGGCGGCGGACGGCCCGGTCGAGGCCGACGCGCCGCGCGCGCGACCGGTGGGGCCCCGCGCGGCCCGAAGAAGAAGGCGGCGCGGACCCCGTCCGCGAAGAAGAAGACGGCGGCGAAGAAGGCCACGAAGAAGAAGGCCACGAGGAAGAAGGCCGCACGGAAGAAGGCCGCGAAGGAGCCGACGTCGTCGCACGGCGACCGGACGACCGATCGCACACGAACGAGCTCCGAGTAGCCAGGGACCTTCCTCCGGTCGCATCCGCGCGCGCCGATTTGCGTGGGGCGATGTACGGTTGACGCGCACGAACGCCGAAGGAGAGCTCGGATGGCGCGTCCCGTCGCGGAACCGGAGGTCGTCGCGGCCCGTGAGGGCCTGGACGCGCTCTTCCGCCCCCGGCGCGTCGCCGTCATCGGCGCCAGCCGGAACCCCGGGAGCGTGGGGAACCAGGTCCTCCAGAACATCATCGACGGCGGGTTCACGGGGTCCGTGTTCCCGGTCAACCCGCACGCCGAGTCGATCCACTCGGTCAAGTGCTATCCCTCGATCGCCGAGGTCCCCGACCCCGTGGACCTCGCGGTGGTCTGCGTGCCGGCGCCGAGCGTCCTCGAAGTGGCCCGGTCGTGCGCAGACGGCGGGGTGCGGGCGATCGTGGTCATCACGGCGGGGTTTCGCGAGATCGGCCCCGTCGGCGCGGAGCGGGAGCGCGCCCTGAGGGACCTCTGCCGCGCCCACGGCATGCGCCTCGTCGGGCCGAACTGCATGGGCGTCCTGAACGCCCTCCCCGACGTGCGCCTCGACGCCACGATCGCCCCGAACTTCCCGCGCCCCGGTCCCGTGGCGTTCCTCTCGCAGTCGGGCGCGATGGGCGTTTCGATCATCGACCACGCCGTGGACCTGAACCTCGGCCTCAGCATGTTCGCGAGCATCGGGAACCGCGCGGACGTGAGCGGCAACGACCTCCTCGCGTACTGGGAGAACGACCCCGACACGAAGGTCGTGCTCATGTACCTCGAGTCGTTCGGCAACCCGCGCAAGTTCGTGCCCATGGTGCGCCGGATGAGCCGCACGAAGGCCGTCCTCTGCGTGAAGGCGGGTCGGACCGCGGAGGCCGCGAAGGCCGCTTCGAGCCACACGGGCGCGCTGGCCGGCGCCGACGTGGCGGTGGACGCGCTGATGGAGCAGACGGGCATGCTCCGGGTGGACACGGTCCGCGCGCTCTTCGACGTCGCGCAGGCGCTCACGACCCAGCCCCTGCCGCCGGGCGACCGGATCGCCATCGTCACGAACGCGGGCGGGCCCGCGGTGCTCGCCGTGGACTTCCTCGTCGGGAGGGGCCTCGGCCTCGCGCGCCTGAGCGACGAGACCCAGGCGCGCCTCCGCGAGTTCCTCGTCCCCGAGGCGAGCGTGGCGAACCCGGTGGACATGGTCGCGAGCGCGGGGGCCAAGGAGTACGGTCTCGCCCTTCCGCTCGTGATGGCGGACCCGGGCGTGGACATGGTGATCGCGATCTTCGTGCCTCCCGTGCACGTGAACGCGACGGACGTCGCCTCCGCCATCTTCGGCGCGGCGCGCGGCGCGACGAAGCCCGTCTTCGGCTGCTTCATGGCGCGCGAGAAGGTCGTCGAGGCGATGGTGCAGGAGGGCGGCGGCTTCCCCGTCTACACGTACCCCGAGGAAGCCGTCAGGGTCGCGGACCACCTCGTCCGGCTGAAGCGCCTCCGCGAGGACGACCCCGGCCAGCCCGAGACGTTCGACGACATCGACCACGACCGGATCCGCGCGGTGCTCTCCGCCGGCGAACCGGTCGAGAGCCCGTCCGCGGAGGACCTCCCGCCGGAGACCGCGGCCCCGCTCCTCTTCGCGCACGGGATCGACCAGCGGGGGCGGTGGCTCCCGATCGGCGACGCGTTCAGGATTCTCGACGCGGCGAAGATCCCGGTCCCGCCGTTCCGCCAGGTCGCCACGCCCGAGGAAGCCGTCCAGGCCGCGCACGAGCTCGGGACGCCCGTGGCGCTGAAGCTCGACGGCGAGGCCTTCCTGCACAAGTCCGACGTCGGCGGCGTCGCGCTCCACCTCGACGGCGACGACACGATCCTCGGGGCGGCGTTCCGGCTCACGTCACTCGCGGAACGTCACGCGCCGGGCGCGCCCCACCGGCTCCTCGTGCAGCCGATGGTCGAGGGCGGCGTGGAGGTCGTGATGGGCGCCCGCGCGGACCCGGTGTTCGGGCCCGTGATCATGGTCGGCCTCGGCGGCATCCACGTGGAGGTCATGAAGGACGTCCGATTCGGCATCCTCCCGCTCACGCGTCGCCTCGCCGAGCGGATGCTGAGGCGGCTCAAGGCGTGGCCGCTGCTCGTCGGCGCGCGCGGCGGGCGGCCCGTGGACCTCGACGCCCTCGAGACCGCGCTCCTGCGCTTCGCGGCCCTCGTGGACGAGCATCCGGAGATCCTCGAGCTCGAGATGAACCCGATCGTCGCGCGGCCCGACGGGGTCCTCGCGATCGACGCCCGCGTGCGCGTCGGACGGCCCTACGACCCCACCCTCCCCTGACCCCTTCCCGGGGTCCGCGGGGCGGGGTCGGAGGCCCCTCTGCTCGGCGGCTTTTCTCCTGCCGAGGGGCCCGTGGCGCTACCGTACGCGTCGTACGTCCCACGACCTCGGAGGGCCCCGATGAAGCTCACCCGCATCCCCCAGGAAGGCTACGAGCAGGTTGTTCGCTGTGAGGATCCCGACTCGGGGCTCAAGGCGGTCATCGCGATCCACGACACGACGCTCGGCCCGGCGCTCGGGGGCCTTCGGATGTGGCCGTACGCCTCGTGGGACGACGCGATCTTCGACGTGCTGCGCCTGTCGCGCGGCATGACGTTCAAGTCCGCGGTGGCCGACACGGGCCTCGGCGGCGGCAAGAGCGTCATCCTCGGCAACCCCAAGGTGGACAAGAGCGAGAAGCTCTTCCGCGCCATGGGCCGGTTCGTGAACACCCTCGAGGGCCGCTACATCACCGCCGAGGACGTGGGGACGGCGGTCGAGGACATGGTCCAGGTCCGCGCCGAGACGAAGTGGGTCACCGGACTCCCGCTCGACATGGGCTCGAGCGGCGACCCCTCGCCGTGGACCGCCCTCGGCGTGTTCCGCGGCATGAAGGCGTGCCTCGAGGAGGCGTTCGGGTCGGGCGACTTCAAGGGCCGGACCGTGGCGGTCCAGGGCTGCGGGCACGTCGGCAAGTACCTCGCGCGCGAGCTCGCCGAGGCGGGCGCCCAGCTCCTCCTCGCCGACATCTCGCCCGAACGCGTGAAGCAGACGGCGGAAGAGACGGGCGGGAAGGTCGTGGACTCCGTCGAGATCCTCGGCATGCCGTGCGACGTGCTCGCGCCGTGCGCCCTCGGGGCCGTCGTCAACGACGAGACCCTGGCGAAGTTCCACTGCAAGGTCATCGCGGGCGCGGCCAACAACGTGCTGCTCCGCGAGGAGCACGGGCAGCGCCTGAAGGAGGCCGGCATCCTCTACGCGCCCGACTACGTCATCAACGCCGGCGGCATCATCAACGTCTCGATCGAGGTCGAGGGCGCCTACGACCCGCAGCGCTCCCGCAAGAAGGTCGAGAACATCTACCACGCGATGAAGCGCGTCTTCGAGATCGCGAAGCGCGAGAACATCCCGACGAACGTCGCCGCGAACCACGTGGCCGAGGAGCGCCTGGCGCGGGGCCGCACGTCGGCCGAGGCCCACGCCTAGCCCGACGTCAGCGGCGGACCACCTCACACGCCGGCAGGCTCTCGAGGAGCGTACGCCCGTAGGCCCGCGTGAGGACCCGGGGATCGAGGATCGTGACGGTCCCCGTGTCGTCCCGGCGCCGGATCAGCCGCCCGAAGCCCTGCTTCAGGCGCAGCGCGGCTACGGGCAGCGAGAGGTGGTGGAAGGGGTCGCGGCCCTCCGCGCGCACGCGCTCGGCCCGCGCCACTTGGAGGGGGTGCGTCGGCACCTCGAACGGGAGGCGCGCGATCACGACGTGGCGGAGCGCGCGCCCGGGCACGTCCACGCCCTGCCAGAACGACGACACGCCGAAGAGGACCGCCTCGCACGTCCGGAACCGCTCGATCAGCGCGGGCCGCTCGAGGCCCTCGCCCTGCACGAGCACCTCGAGCCCGTCCGCCTGGAGGTCCGCGCGGATCTCGTCCACCGTCCGGCGCATCGCGCCGTAGCCCGTGAAGAGGACGAACGCGCCGCCCTTCGACTCGCGGACGGCCTCCAGCACGGCGGCCGGGAGCGCCGCCTCGAAGCCCGCGGGGTCGCGGACCGGGTCGGGCAGGTCCTGCCGCGCGACGATCCGCGCCTGCGCGCGGTAGTCGAAGGGGCTCCCGACGCCCAGCTCGTCCGCGTCCGCGAGGCCGAGGCGCGAACGCAGGAACGCGAACGACGGCGGGCGCCCCGTCGCCAGGGTCGCGCTCGTCAGGACCACCGTGTCGAGCTTCGACCAGAGGACCTCGTGGAGCAGCGGCCCGACGTCCACCGGGGCGCTCGTGAGCGCGACGTGCGCGCGGCCGGCCCGCTCGAGCCAGCGGACCTGCCCCGGCTGCGGCACGACGAGGTCCGCCAGCGCGTCCGCCCACGACTCGATCTGGCGGCCCCGCGCGAGGAGCTCCATCCTTCGGTCCTCGTCCGCCGCGGTGCGCCCCGTCTCGAGGAGCCGCGACGCGAGGTCGTGGAGGCGGTCCGTCAGGTGGTCCTCGACCGGGAAGCCGTCGCCCAGGGCCACGAGGCCCTGGCCCCCGCCGTGCTCGTGCACGATCGCGCCGAGGTCGTCGAAGAAGCCGTCCGACGCCCGCCGCGCGCCCTCGACGGCGCGGCGGAGGGACTCGTTGCGGTCCGCGAGGAGCCCCTTCCCGGTCCGCGGCTGCCAGAGGCGACCGAGCAGGATCGCGGTCCCGAGACTCGAGACACGGAGGCCGAGGTGCTCGGCGGCCGTGTCCTCGAGGTCGTGGGCCTCGTCGATGACGAGGGCCGAGACCTCGGGGAGGAACGACGCGCCCGAACGGCGCAGCGCGAGGTCCGCCATCAGGACGTGGTGGTTCACGATCAGACAGCGGACCGCGTGCGCGCGCCGTCGCGAGGCCTGGTACGGGCACCGGGCGTAGAAGGAGCACGCGCGTCCCTTGCAGTTGCCCTGCTCGGCACGGACGAGGTCCCAGACGGCGGGGTGCGGGCGGAACGGGAGGTCCTGCCGGCTGCCCTCCGCGGTGGTCCGCGCCCACGCCCGGATCGCCTCGAGCTCCCGGCGGGGGCCGTCGTCGTCGAAGAGGGCCGCGGCGTCGTCCGTGGCGAGGTGGAGCCGGCGCAGGCAGACGTAGTTCCCGCGGCCCTTGACGAGCGTGAACGAGACCTCGAACGGGAGGCACGCCTGGAGGAGCGGCAGGTCCTGACGGACGAGCTGCTCCTGGAGGGCGATCGTGCTCGTCGCGACGGCGACGGTCCGTCCGGTCTCGGCGGCGAAGTGGAGCAACGGGACGAGATAGGCGAACGACTTCCCGACCCCGGTCCCGGCCTCCACGACGAGGTGACGAGTCGATGACAGGGCCGACGCGACGGCGCCCGCCATCTCGATCTGCTCCGCGCGCGCCTCGTATCCCTTGCCCGTGCCGCCGAGCGCGCGCGCGACGGGACCGGAAGGCCCGAGAAGCCCTCCGAGCTCGGCGACGGGGTTCGGATCGGTCACGGCGGGCAGGGCGCCTTCGACGAAGAGGATCGGCCGGTCGGGTTGTCGATCGCCGACGAGGGGCCGTATCCTAGGCCCGCGGGCGGGAGGACCCGGATGACCTACACGTGGCGGATTCGAGCGGCTCTACTCGGCGCGGCGCTCCTGGTCGCCGGCTGCCGGACCGGGCACGGCGGCCCCACCTCCGCCCAGGCCGCGCTCACGGTGGCGCCCGGCGCGGGAGAGATCCCCGTTCGCCTGGACCGCGGGGACTGGCTCGTGGACAAGCGTGTCTCGATCTCGAAGGTCTTCGAGGACACCGGGAACGGCCGTCCCGTCCAGCGGGGCCTCCTGATCCGGACGCAGTACCGCCAGCTCCGCGGCGGGCCCGTGTACGACTCGTACACGGTCACCTCGAAGAACCGTCGCGAGGTGGTCGGACGGATCGACCAGATGGGGCGCGGGTGGCGGTACGTGCCCGACCGGAACCATGGGTTCGACCAGGTGGGCGTCGGCATCGGAACGCTCGGGGACACGGTCGGTGCGATCTTCCAGACCAAGAACTCGATCCACCTCGAGCCGACCACCGAGCGGAGACTCGCCTTCGAGTCGATCGACCTGAACGGCGACGGCCTCCTCCAGCCCGACGAGACGAAGAGCCTCGGCGACCGCATCGGCCGGGCGGACACGAACCACGACGGCGTGGTGGACTTCCAGGAGTTCGACGCGCTCGACCGGCTGTGAGGCGCGCCCCGGCTCCCCCGCCGACGGACCCCGCCCGATCGGGGACCATGCCGTCCCGCGGGGCGATGCGGCCCCGCACGTCCCACGGAGCAAGATGACCGGATCGGCGGCGTACGACAGCGAGGCCCTCGTCCAGCGCCTCGCGGCCCTCGCGCGGGCGACGCGCGCCGAGGACATCGTGGCACTCGACGTCCGGACGCTGGTGGACTACATGGACTTCCTCCTCGTCGTAACGGCGCGGAGCGAACGCCAGGCGCGGTCCATCGCCGATCAGGTCGTCCGCGAGGCGAAGCGCGAGGGGACGCGCCCGCTCAGCGAGTCCGGCGTGGAGGCCGGGAGCTGGATCTGCGTGGACTTCGTGGACGTGGTCCTCCACGTGTTCACGCCCGAGACGCGCGCGTTCTACGACCTCGAGCTCCTGTGGGCCGACGCGCCGCGCCTCCCCCTCCCCGAGACCGCGCCCGCCTGACCGTACGGCCGGTCGGGGTAGGTTCAGCAACCGATCGAGGCGGCGAGGCGGGCGACCGTGGGGTCGTGCGGCACGAGGCGGCGCCACGGGGCGAGGGCGCGGCACGCCCGGTCCCGGTCGTGGTCGGGCGCGGCCGCGACGATCTCGCGAAGCGCACGGATCGCGGTCTCCAGGAGCTCGTCCTCGCGCGCGATCTCCAGCTCGCCGTCGGGCGTGCGGTCGATGCGTCGCATCTCGCCGAGCTCGTCCACGCGCGCGGCGAGGAGCTGGTCGCCGAGGCGGAGCACCGGCTCGGGGTCGTCGTCGAGACGGTCCGCCGCCACGACGGGGACGAGCTCGGCGAGGTGCTGGAGGTGCCAGCGGCCGAGACGGGGCAGGTCGGGCGTGCGCTTCGCGGCCTCGAGCAGCCGTCGGAGGCCCGCGAGCACGTGATCGCCCGCGACGCGGTCCGCGCGCGCCGCGAGATCGGGGTGGAGCGCGACGACGTCGATCAGCAGCTCCGCCTCGCGCACGAGCAGCGAGGGGTCGTCGGGCGACCGCGCGCGGGCGCGCGCGAGGAGGTCGTACGCCGCCTGCCACCAGCCCGCGCGCGCCTCGGCGTCGGGCGCCTCCGCGAGAAGGTCGTACGCGAGCACCTCGACGAGGAAGCCCGAGGCCGCGGTGTTGTCGGGCTCGAGGTCGAGAACGGCCCGGTAGAGAGCGGGCACGTCCTCGGGCCGGCCCTCGCGGCGCAACGCGGCCGCGCGGAGGAAGAGGACGTCGGAGGCGAGGACGGTGAGGCCGCCGGCGGATCGTCCGAGCGCCGCGAGGGTGGTCTCGCCCTCGGGCGCCGCGGGGCGCGGGAAGCAGGCGGCGCCCACGACGACCAGGAGGACACCGAGCGGCAGGCGGACGTCGCGGATCACGGGGGCGCCTCGGGCAGGACGCGCCGCGGCAGCGGCAGCGCGACGAGGAGGAGGACGAGCGCGGCGTAGACGACGACCCACCCGAGCGGGGCGAGCGCGCTTGGGTCGAGCGCGCGGCCCGCCGCGGGGTCGGCGAACGCGCGGAGCACGGAGAGGTCGGGCACGGCGCGGGCGGCGACGCGGACCACCTCGAGCGCGAGGTCCTGGACGGGGGACGCGCGCGGCGGAAGCAGGTCCGCGAGGGCCGGCGCGAGCGCGCTGGCCAGACCGAGGACGACCACGAGCGCGATCGCGGCGGTCCCGCGCACGAGCCGGGAGAGCCACACCGCGAGCGGCACGAGCGCCGCGGCGACGACCCCCGCGAGGAGCCCCGCGAGGAGGAGCGTGAGCGACCACGGCCGCGGCCCCTCGAGCCACCGCGCGCCGCGCACGACGAGGTCGGCCGTCGCACTCTCGTTCTCGAGCGCCACGGTTCCGCCGGCCTCGAGGTCCACGCGAAGGGGCGTCCCCGCGATCCAGGACGTGGTCCCCTCGCGACCGCCGACGTGCCAGCGGACGGAGAGGCGCGGCTCGACCTCCTCCCACCGCCGCCACCGGGGATGGACGTCCACCACGAGCGTCCCCGCGGACGTGGGCGTCTCGAGGAGGAGCGGGCGGCCGCCCTTCCCGGCGGGCGCGACCGACACGGGCCCGCCCGGCACCGTCAGCCGCTCCCACGCGCGAACGCGCGGTGCGCGGCCGACGGCGAGCAGCGCGAGGCCCACGACGAGCGCGCACGAGAGCGCGCCGAGGAGCGCGGCCGCCATGCCCGCGAACGCGGGCGCGAGGCGACGCGCCGCGGGGGTGGCGCGCGTCGTCGCGAGCCACGCCTCGCGTCCCGCGGCGCGGTCCGCGGGGAGGAGGCTGGCCGCCGAGACGCCCGCGAAGACCGCGAGCGACGGGACGAGCGCGAGTCCGGCCGCGACGGCGCTCGCCGGCGCGCCGGACCGCGCGAGGTACGCGACCAGGGCCCCGGCGAGGAGGAGCGCGACGGCGAGACGGAGCGGCGCGCGTCCGCGGAGGAGGGCCCGGACGTCGCGGCCGGCGAGCGCGAGGAGGTCACGCACCGCGCGCCTCCCGGATGAGGGAGAGGAGCGAGGGCGTGTCGTCGCCGGAGAGGAGCGTCGCGAGAGTGCCCTCCCGCGCGACGCGCCCCGCCGCGAGCACGAGAGCGCGGTCGCACGCGCCTTCGGCGGTCACCCGGTCGTGGGTCGAGAGCAGCGTCGCGCCGCCCGCGCGTCGGTGGCGGTCGAGCAGGGCGAGTACCTCTTCGGTGCCGATCGGGTCGAGGCCGGACGTCGGCTCGTCGAGCACGAGCAGGTCGGGCCGGTGCACCCACGCGGCGGCGAGGGCGAGGCGTCGCGCCATCCCGCGGGAGTACGTGCCGGTGCGCCGGCGGCGGGCCGCGACCTCGAGCCCGACGTCGTCGAGCGCCTCTTCGACGCGCCGCCGGCGCTCGCGGCGCGGGCGAACGCCCTGGAGCGCCGCGAAGAGGGCGACCGTCTCGCGTCCGTCGAGGTCGCCGAAGCGCCGCGCCTCCTCGGGGACGTAGCCCGTCCGGGCCCGCGCCGCGCGCCCGCCCGCCGGGCCGCCGAAGACCTCGACCCGTCCGCCGGACGGCGCGAGGAGGCCCAGCACGACGCGGATGGTCGTGCTCTTGCCGCTCCCGTTCGCGCCGAGGAGACCGAGGCACTCGCCCCGCCGGAGCTCGAAGCCGAGCTCGCACACGGCCTCGACGAGCCGCCGCCCCCGGCCGAACGTCCGTCGGACCGCGCGGGCCACGACGACCGGTTCCGCGGAGCTGTCGGCGTCGGCCATCCACGCGATTCTACGGACCGCGCTGTGACCGGTCGCCCCCCCGGCGCGATCCTCCCTCGTGAACCGGTCCGCGCGCCGCTCGCTGCCGCCGCCCGACCCCGTCGGCGCCTCGCGCCACCGGCTCGCCGTGACCGCGGTCGAGGCGGGGCTCCTCCTGGCGGTCGTGGCCGGGCTCGCGGGCGCCGTCCGCTGCCGCGCCGCGGCGCGCGTGCCCTGGGCAGCGCCGCCTCCGCTCGCGGTGGACGTCGCATCGGCTCCGGCGTCCCGACTCGTCCTCCTGCCCGGTATCGGGTCGCGTCGCGCACGGGCGATCCTCGCGGACCGGGCCGAGAACGGTCCGGTGGCCGGCTTCGACGACCTCCTGCGGATCCCGGGGATCGGTCCGGCGACCGTCGCGGGGATCCGGCGTGCGACGTGGATCCGCGCGCTCGTCCAGGGCTCGGTAGCATCCGGCCATGTCCGGCCCGCCCCTCCCGAGCCTCGACCCGACCGCGCACCTCGACCTGATCCGCCGGGCGCTCGCCGAGGACCGGGTCGAGGACGACCTGACGACCCGCGCCGTCGTGCCCGCCGACCGTCGCGCGGTCGCCGACGTCGTCGCGAAGGCCCCCGGCGTGCTCGCGGGCCTGCCCCTCGCGGAGCCCACGTTCCGCGCGCTCGACGCGGAGGCGGCGGTGACCCTCCACTATGCCGACGGCGAAGTCGTCGCCGAAGGCGTACGGGTCCTCACCGTAGAGGCCCGCGCCCGCGCGATCCTCTCGGCGGAGCGGACGGTCTTGAACCTCCTCGGCCACCTGTCGGGCATCGCCACCCGGACCCACGAGTTCGTCGAGGCGGCGATGGCGACGGGCGTCGAGATCCTCGACACGCGCAAGACCACGCCGGGACTCCGCGCGCTCGAGAAGTACGCGGTGGCCATGGGGGGCGGCCGCCCCCACCGCCTCGACCTCGCCGACGCCGCGATGGTCAAGGAGAACCACCTCTACGCCGCTTTCGGACACACGGGCCCGGAGGCGATTCGGGAGGCGATCCGCCGTTGCCGGACCGCGCTGCCCACGGGGACGACGCTCTACGTCGAGGTCGAGGACCTCGACGAGCTCGACGCCGCGGCCGACGCGGGCGCGGACGTCGTGATGCTCGACGGCTTCGACCTCGGCGGAGTCCGATCGGCCGTGCGTCGTCTCCGTGCACGCACGGGCCGCGCGCCGCGTGTCGAGGCGACGGGCGGGGTCCGACTCGAAACGGTGACCGCGCTCGCCTCGACGGGGGTGGACCGGCTGAGCAGCGGGTCGCTCACGCACAGCGCGCCGGCGCTCGACCTCTCGCTCCGCGTGCGGCGAGGGTGACCCGGAGGGGGGCGCCGGCCGGCGCGCCGCCGCCGCACGACGCTCGGCTCGGACGCGCCCCGCTCGGCCCCTCCCGCCCCCGCAGGGCCCCGCCCCGAAGAGCCCCGACTCGGTCAGCCCCTCCACCAGGCGAGCTCGACGTCGCGACGCAGCGCCTTGGCGAGGACCGGGAGGTCGTGCCGCGCCTCGAGGATGTCCTTCTCGGTGATGTCGAGGACGGCCTTCCAGAACCGCGGGCGCAGGATGAAGAGGAGGCCCCGCTGCAGCGCCGACTCCACCACCCACCGGCGCGTCGTCGCGCGGTTCGCCATCTCGAGCGAGGTCAGGAGACGCTCCAGGTCCTGCAAGCCTCCCTCGCGCACGCGGAGGAACACGAAGGGGTACTCGTTGCGCTCGGGTCGGCCCGCCGTGGCCTGCTCCACGCGGAAGGTCGGGACCTTCTCGAGCGCGACGACGAGCGGGTACACGAGGGGGTCGATGCCCCGCTCGCGCGCCGCCCGGAGCTCCTCGACCCGCGCGACCCGATCGTCCTCGCCCTGGAGGTGCCCGCAGAGGCGGCAGACGTCCAGCTCGACGCCCTCGACGACGTCGGCATCGACCTGCTGGCTGCCGCACTCCTCGCAGACGGGCATGGCCCTCTCCGGCGGGAATCGGTCGAGGATACCCGCACCCCGGAGCGAGACCTTTCCGCGCGGGGAGGCCGCGGGGACCAGGGCGGTCGGGCCCGACGGCCCGGCGCGGCGGCCCGGCGCGGCGGCGACGGGCCTCCCGCGGGTCACCGTGGACGCCAGGTCCCCTCGAACACCTCGACGGCGGGGCCGGTCAGGAGGACGTGGTCGTCCTTCGTCCAGCGCACCTCGAGGTCGCCGCCGCGCAGGTGGACGACGACGTCGCGCTTCGTGCGACCGGTCGCCGCCGCCGCCACCACCACGGCGCACGCGCCGGTGCCGCACGCGAGCGTCTCGCCGCAGCCGCGCTCCCAGGTCCGCTGGCGGAGCTCGGTCGGTGAGACCACCTCCACGAACTCCGCGTTCGTGCGCCTCGGGAACGACGCGTGTCGCTCGACGGCGGGGCCGTACCGCTCGAGCGGGAACGCGTCCACGTCGTCCACGAAGGTCACCGCGTGGGGGTTCCCCATCGAGACCGCGGTGACCGAGAACGTGCGGTCGAGGACCTCGAGGGGCTCGTCCTCGACGTGACCGTCCGGACCCGACATCGGGATCTCGCGTCGCTCGCGTCGTGGACGGCCCATGTCGAGCGTCACGCTCTCGACCCTGTCGTCCGCCTCGCGGACACGCCAACCTAGGATCCCGGCCTTCGTCTCGACGGTGCCCTCGGCCTTCGCGGTCATGCGGCCCCGCTCCCACGCGTATTTCACGAGGCAGCGCAGGCCGTTCCCGCACATCTCGGCCTCGCTCCCGTCCACGTTGAACATCCGCATCCGAACGTCGGCCTGGTCGCTCGGGAGGACGAGCAGGAGGCCGTCGCCGCCCACGCCGAAGCGGCGGTCGAGGAGCGCGCGCGCGAGCGCCTCCGGGTCGGCCGGCCGCGGGCCGAAGCCGTCGAGCACGACGTAGTCGTTCCCGATGCCGTGCATCTTCGTGAAGGGGATCCGGGGGGCGCCCATGACAGGTCCCGATTGTGTCCGAGGAGGGGGCGGAGGGGAGCCCCCCGCCACGGGCACGAGAAGGAGGACGAGCACGCGCTCGACCGACGAGCCGGCCGTCCCCGCGGAGGCCCGCCGCCCCGGCGCCCGCCGCCCGAACCTTCGGTCCGCCATCCGGGGGCGCGGGGACGTCGATCGGGGATCCTGTCGGGGGGCCGGATGGCCGATAGGGCCGGCGGGGGTCCCCCCCCGAGGGATGTTCACCATGCCGCAGGGCACCGACCCGGTTCGCCGGCCCGACGCCCCGACCCCGCCCGCAGGGGGGCGCGAGGCCCCCTCGGCCGAGCGGGACCACCTCTTCGCCCTCGTCGAGCAGGTGGAGCGCTGGGCCGAGCTCGGCCTCCACGCGCGGGGCTTCGCGCACGACCTCGGCAACCTCCTCACCGCCGCGAGCGGACACGTGGAGATCGCGCTCCTCGACCACGACGTGCCGTCGCTCCGGGCGGGACTCGTCCGCGTGCAGGCGAACCTGGAGCGGGTGATCCAGCGCCTGAAGGCCTTCAAGGAGTTCGTCGCGCACGCCGACGAGCGCCCGCCCGTGACGTCGCTCCGGGCCGCGCTCGACGAAGCGGTCCGGTTCGTCGCCTTCCCACTGCGCAAGGCCGCCCCGTGGCCCGACGTCGTGGACGGGCGTCCCGCGCCGCCGTGGATCGAGATCGAGATCGAGGCCGACGCCGACGCGACCGTCGCGATCTCCGCCCCCCGTCTCATCCAGGCGCTCGTCGCCGCCCTCGAGTCGTTCCTTCGCGGCGCGCAGACGCTCCACGGGGCGCTCCACGTGCGCGTCTCCCGTCTCGGCGAGCGCGCGCTGGTCGAAGTCACGCTCCCGGCCGGCGCGGCGCCCCGCGAGGACGACCTCGGCACGACCGGCGCGACGGGGTTCGAGATCGAGATCGCCCGTCGGTCGCTCGCGGAGGTAGGCGGGGTGATCGAGGAACAGGACGCGCCGCGCGCGGTCCGGATCTGCCTCCCCCTCACCGCGGAGGGCGCGCCCGCGAGTCGTCCCTCCGACCCGGACCCGGACCCGGACCCGGCGTCGGACCGCGCGCGCCGCGGGCGAACGTGGCGGGAGTCGCCGGACACCTGGACCCCGCACGGGTCGCCCCGCGACACGGGCGGCCCCGGGCGCTGACCGCACCTCGAAGCGCGGGGCTCCCGACGGCTCTCAGGCGCAGGAGCGGCCGAGCCAGACGAGGAACGGACGCCAGTCGCCGTGAACGGCGTGGATGTCCACGCGCGCGACGTGCCCGTCGTCCTCGACCTCGCGAAGCGTTCCGCCGAGCCAGGTGGTCTCGCCCGCGGGCCAGTCGAGCACCAGCCGGACCTCCGACGGAGACGGCGGAGCCTTCTCGACGACGAGGCAGGCTTCCCCCCCGCGGAGCGCCACCGCGACGGCGGGGCGGGTCTCTCCGCGCCAGTTCAGGCCGACGCGGGGCTGGGACGTGGACGGAGGGTGGGGCGTCACGAGGACTCGACTCCAGGCCACCACGCCCGGGATGCCTGTCGGACCGATCGCCCCCCGGCCTTGAGGAGGGCCGTCAGGAAGGGGTTAGGATCCCGGCGGAGGAGCCCCGGATGCCCCGCCCCGACGGCCGCGCCCCCGACCAGATCCGCCCCATCGAGATCGTGCGACGTTTCACCGACGCCGCGCCCGGATCGGTCCTCTACCGATCGGGACGTACCTGCGTGTACGTCACCGCCTCCATCGAGGAGCGGGTCCCCCCCTGGATGACCGGTCGGGGCACCGGGTGGGTGACCGCGGAGTACGCGATGCTCCCCGGCTCCACGCAGCAGCGGAAGGCCCGGGCGGGCTCGACCGGACGCGTGGACGGCCGGACGCACGAGATCCAGCGCCTGGTCGGAAGGTCGCTCCGCAGCGTGGTGGACCTCCCCGCGCTCGGCGAGCGGACGGTCTGGCTCGACTGCGACGTCCTGGAGGCGGACGGCGGCACCCGAACCGCCGCCATCAACGCGGCCTACGTCGCGCTCGCGGACGCGCTCCGCCGGTACGAGTTCAAGAAGCCGCTCTCACGCTGGCCGATCGCGGAGCCGATCGGCGCGATCTCGGTCGGCGTGGTCGGGAACCAGGAGGTCGTGGACCTCGAGTACCGCGAGGACCACAAGGCGCAGGTGGACATGAACGTCGTCATGACCGCCTCGGGGCGGTACCTCGAGATCCAGGGCACGGGCGAGGCGCGGCCCTTCACCCTCGACGAGCACCACCGGCTCCTCGACCTCGCGAGGAAGGGAATCGAGAACGTGCTCGGAATCGTGAGGGACACGCTCACCCAGCCCATCGCGTGAGGGGGACGATGCGACTCCTCGCACTGGCCACCACGAACCGGCACAAGGCGCGCGAGATCGCGGCCATCCTGGGGCCCCTCGGCTACGAGGTGCTCGTGCCGGGCCACCTCCCGCCGGTCGAGGAGACCGGCGAGACGTTCGCCGAGAACGCGCGCCGGAAGGCGGCCGAGACGGCGCGGCACCTGGCCCGGCCGGTCCTGGCCGACGACTCCGGTCTGGTGGTGCCGGCGCTCGGCGGGAAGCCCGGGGTACGGTCCGCGCGGTTCGCGGGTCCCGGCGCGACCGCGGCCCAGAACAACGCGCTCCTCGTGCGCCACCTCGAGGCCGCCGGCCTCGTGGATCCCGAGGCGGCCTTCGTCTGCGCGGTCGCCCTCGCGGACCCCGCCGGCGAGATCCTCGTGGAGACCGAAGGGCGGGTCGAGGGCGTGCTGCGGTGGCCGGCGAAGGGCGAGGGCGGCTTCGGCTACGACCCGCTCTTCCACCTGCCGGACCTCGACCGGCGCATGGCCGAGCTCACGGCGAAGGAGAAGAACCAGCGGAGCCACCGTGGCCGAGCGCTGACCGACCTCGCGCGGCGCCTCGCCGACCTGCCGGACTCCCTGTTCGTCTGACGAGGGCCGAGCGCCGGCCGGGATCTTGGGCGCCCCGTCCGAAGGGGCGTACCCTCTCCCGGATGCACGCCGCGCCGCCCCGCCCGGGGCCGGGCGCGTGCCGAAGGGGCGATTCGTCCGGCCCCTCCCCCGCCGAGGGACCGCCCCCCCCATGGCCCGCGCCGCACAACGACACATCCGCAACTTCGCGATCGTGGCCCACATCGACCACGGCAAGTCCACGCTCGCGGACCGGATCCTCGAGATCACGGGGCTCGTGGCGCGCGGGGTGGCCGTGCCCCAGGTCTTGGACGAGCTCGACCTCGAGCGGGAGCGCGGCATCACGATCAAGGCCCGCGCGGTCCGGCTCCCGTACCGGAAGGACGGCAAGGACTACGTCCTCAACCTGATCGACACGCCCGGCCACGTGGACTTCTCGTACGAGGTCAGCCGGTCGCTCGCGGCGTGCGAGGGCGCGATCCTGCTCGTGGACGCGACGCAGGGCGTCGAGGCGCAGACGGTAGCGAACGCGTACCTCGCGGTCGAGGCCGGCCTCGAGCTCGTCCCGGTCGTGAACAAGATCGACGTGGCCGGCGCCCGGCCCGACGAGGTCGTCGAAGAGATGCACTCCGTCCTCGGGATCGACCCCGACACCGTGCTCCGCTGCTCGGCCAAGACCGGCGAGGGGGTGCAGGAGGTCCTCGAGCGGCTGATCGACGTCGTGCCGCCGCCGGTGGGCGACCCCGAGGCGCCGCTTCGCGCACTCCTCTTCGACGCGATCTACGACACGTACCGCGGCGTGGTGATCTACGTTCGGCTGATCGACGGCGTGCTCCAGCGCGGCGCGAAGATCCGGCTCCTCGGCACCGGCCGCGACCACGAGGTGGTGGAGCTCGGCGTCCTCCGTCCCCACCGGAACCCCATCGAGCGGCTCTCGGCCGGCGAGTCGGGATACGTGGTCGCGAACATCAAGTCGCTCGAGGACGTGCGCATCGGCGACACGGTCACCACGGCGCCGCCGCCCGCGCAGATCGAGGCGCTGCCGGGCTACCGCGAACCGCAGCCGATGGTGTACTGCGGTCTCTACCCGACGTACCCGAAGGACTTCGAGGCGCTCCGGAAAGCGCTCCAGACGCTCCGGCTGAACGACGCGTCGTTCACGTTCCTGCCCGAGACCTCGGAGGCCCTCGGGTTCGGGTTCCGCTGCGGGTTCCTGGGCTTGCTCCACATGGAGATCGTCCAGGAGCGGCTCGAGCGCGAGAGCGACGTGGACCTCGTCCAGACGGCGCCGAACGTCACGTACGAGGTCCTGCGCACGAACGGCGAGACGATGCGCATCGAGAAGCCGTCCGACGTGCCGGACGCGAACCACATCGAGGAGTTCCGCGAGCCGATCTCGCGCTGCTCCATGATCCTCCCGACCGACGGCATCGGCCCGATGATGAAGCTCTGCACGGACCGACGCGGCGTGTACGTGGAGACGCAGTACCTCTCGCCGACGCGCGTGATGCTCGTCTTCGACCTCCCGCTCCAGGAGATCGTCTTCGACTTCTACGACCTCCTGAAGTCGGTCACGCGGGGGTACGGGACCCTCGACTACGAGGTCCGCGCGTACAAGCCCGCCGACCTGGTGCGGCTCCGGGTCCTGGTCCACGGCAAGGAGGTGGACGCGCTCTCGCTGATCTGTCACCGGTCCGTGGCCGAGAACCGAGGGCGGCGCGTCCTGAAACGGCTCCGGAAGGCGATCCCCCGCCACCTCTTCGCCGTCCCGCTCCAGGCGGCGATCGGCGCCCGGATCGTCGCGCGCGAGACGATCGCCCCCCTCCGCAAGGACGTGCTCGCAAAGTGCTACGGTGGCGACGTGACGCGCAAGCGGAAGCTCCTCGAGAAGCAGAAGAAGGGCAAGAAGCGCATGAAGCAGGTGGGCAGTGTGGAGATCCCGCAGGACGCCTTCCTGGCCGTGCTCGGCGACGACGAGGAGTCGGAGAAGTGAGCCCGAGCGGCCCGATCCCGCGGGAGGAGCCCTACCACTTCCTCGAGGTGCTGAAGGACAACCTCGAGGCCTTCACGATCGCCCTCGTGATGGCGCTCGTGATCAAGCACTTCTCCGTCGAGGCCTTCAAGATCCCGACCGGGTCGATGGAGCCCACGCTCCTCGGCGAGAAGGCGAACGGCGTGGGCGACCGGATCCTCGTGGACAAGTGGGCGTACCTGACCTCCGGCCCGAAGCGCTGGGACGTCATGGTCTTTCTCTTCCCCCTGAACGAGTCGAAGCACTTCATCAAGCGCACGGCCGGATGCGGGCCCGAGTGGTTCAAGATCTACCGCGGCGACATCTGGACCCGTCCTTCGAAGGACGTCCCGTGGCGCATCGCCACGAAGCCGCGCCGGGCGCGCGAGGAGCTGTACCATCCCGTGTTCGGCCCCGCCCCGCGCGCCAACGCCGCGGACGCCGATCGATGGTGGGACCTCGAGCCCGGCTGGCGGGCCACGAACCGTGCGGCCCTCTCGTTCTCGGGCGGCGACGCGGCGAAGGCCCGCTTCCTCAAGCGCATCGGGCGGACGGACTCGATCGACGACCCCCAGCTCGAGTCCTCGAACGATCTCGTGACCGACATGCGCGTCCGCTTTCGCATCGTGCCGTCCGCCGACGCCGACCTCGATCTCCGCTGGAGCACGGGCAGGGAGCGCGAGACCGTCGTGCACCTCGCGTCGCCCGGCGGGGCGGACGGCTCGACCGTCCGCACCCGCCGGCCGGGGCGCCAGGTGGAGGCCCCGCTCGACGTCCGGCTCGCGGGAGGCCGGCCGGTGGACCTGGAGCTCGAGTGCGAGGACGGTCACGTGTGGGTGCACGCGAACGGACGCCGTCTCGCCGAGCTCGACGAGGAGCGACCCGCCGATTCGATCCCCGCCGCGGACGACTTCACGCAGTCGCTCGAGATCGAGGCCCGGGGCGGGGCGCTCGAGGTCTCCGACATCCGCGTGGACCGCGACATCGAGTACGAGGACGACGGCATGTACGCGCTCGTCGAGGGCGACGACGGGCTGTGGATCCCGGCGGGAAAGTACTTCATGCTCGGCGACAACACCGGAAACTCGCACGACAGCCGGAAGTGGGTCGTACGGCACATCCCCCTGCGCGACGGACGCGACGTCGTCTACTACCGGGACCCGCTCGAGCCGGCGCGACGCGTAGGCGACCGGACGTACGTCGCCGGGATGGACGGGATCGATCGCTCGTGGTCGGACGCCGAGCGCGACCCCGCGCGCCAGGAGTACGACGAGCACGTCCCGTTCGTGGACCGGAGCCTGGTGGTCGGAAAGGCGTTCCTCGTCTTCTGGCCGCTCTTCCCCGAGTTCCCCCACCGCCTCGGCTTCATCCACTGACGGGCGCCACCGGCCGGCCCCCGGGCGGACGCGGGACGGATCCTGCCTCGGGCCCGCACGCCCCCTGACGCGGGCGAATCGCGCGTCCCTTTGCGCGCCAGGGGCCCGATGACCGTGTGGCTCGTCGTCGACGACCCGCTTCGGGGTGGCCCCCGCCTCCCGCCGTGTCCTTGGCGCTCCGGCGCGCGCAGGACACCCCGTAGACGAAGGCGCGATCGCCCCGCGATCGCGGGTCGAGCGGGCGCGGCCGCTCCCGTCGAACACGTCGCGCCCCGGAGGGGCCTTCCGGGCTAGGATCTGCGGGTGGCGCTGCTCGAGGCCCGTCAGCTCCTGAAGTCGTTTCGCGGCCGCGTCGTCGTGGACCGGGTCTCGTTCCACGTCGATCCCGGCGAGATCGTCGGCCTCCTCGGACCGAACGGCGCCGGCAAGACCACGTCGTTCCGGATGGTGCTGGGGCTCGTACGTCCGGACGCGGGCCAGGTCTTCCTCCACGACCTCGACCTGTCGCGGCTCCCCATCTACAAGCGCGCGCGACGCGGCATCGCCTACCTGCCGCAGGAGCCGAGCGTGTTCCGCCGGATGACCGTCGAGGGGAACCTGCTCGCGATCCTCGAGACGCTGCCGCTCGGCCGCGCCGAGCGCCGCCGCCGCATGGAGGCACTCCTCCAGGACCTCGATCTCGGACGTGTTCGCAAGAGCCGGGCCGAGGTGCTCTCGGGTGGCGAGCGCCGCCGACTCGAGATCGCGCGGGCCCTGACGCACGAGCCGAAGCTCCTGCTCCTGGACGAGCCCTTCGCCGGCGTGGACCCGATCACGGTGCAGGAGATCCAGGGGATCCTCCGGCGGCTCCGCGAGTCGAAGGGCCTCGCGATCCTCCTGACCGACCACAACGTGCGAGAAGCCCTCTCGATGACGGACCGCTCCTACATCATCGCGTTCGGGAAGATCCTCGCGCAGGGCACGCCGGCGGCGCTGGTTCGCGACGAGCTCGTACGGCGCGCGTATCTCGGTGAGGGCTTCTACATGCCGGAGCTCGACGGCGCGAGCACCTGAGCGTGGACCGCGCGGGTCCCCGCCGGGCCCGCCCCGCCGGAACGGCCGCGGACCGGGGGTCCCGCGCGGGCGGGCGCCCACGTCCCCGCTCCGCCCGGCGGCGCGAAGCCCGTAGACTCGGCGGCTCGAGATCGAGCCGGGACCGCGGGCGAGCGGCGGTCGGACGGGAGGACGATGGACATCCTGGTCCTGATGAAGCGCGTCCCCGACACGGAGACGCGCGTCAAGGTCGCGGCCGACGGCAAGGGTCTCGATCCGTCGGGCGTCCAGTACATCACGGCGCCGTACGACGAGATCGCCGTGGAGCGCGCGATCCAGCTGAAGGAGGCCGCGGGCTCGGGCACGGTCACCGTCGTCACGTTGGGCGCCGCCGAGGCGACCAAGGAGCTCAGGACCGCCCTCGCCATGGGCGCCGACCAGGCGGTCCACGTGACGGGCGACCCGGGCCTCGACGCCATGGCCACCGCCCGGGCGCTCCACGGGGTCGTGAAGGACCGCGCGTTCGACCTGATCCTCTGCGGTCGTCAGGCGACCGACGTGGACGACGCGGCCGTCGGTCCGATGCTCGCCGCGCTGCTCGGCCTGCCGTGCGTGACGGCGGCGAGCCACCTCGAGGTGGAGGACGGCCACGCGACGGTGCGTCGCGAGGTCGAGGGCGAGGTCGAGGTGCTCGACGTGGACCTGCCGGCCGTCGTGACGGCGCAGAAGGGCCTCGCCGAGCCCCGCTATCCGGGCCTCAAGGGGATCATGGCGGCGAAGAAGAAGCCGCTCGAGACCGTCGCCGCCCCCGAGGTCGCGTCCAACGTCGAGGTGACGGGGCTCGCCCTCCCGGAGCCGCGCGGCGCCGTCACGATGATCGACCCGACGCCCGAGGGCATCGACGTGCTCCTCCACGCGCTTCGTACGGAGAGGAAGGTGCTCTGATGGCCGGCGACGTCCTGGTCTACGTCGAGTCCGAGCACCCGTCCGCCGGCGCGTCGGGGTCGGCGGGCGGGCTCAAGCGCTCGGCCGCGGAGGTCGCGACCGCGGGCCGCGCGCTCGCGGACCGCCTCGGCGGCGCGCTCGTCGCGGTGGCCACGGGCGCGCTCGGCGACGCCGACGTCCGGCTCCTCGGACACCACGGCGTCGATCGCGTCCTCCGGGTCGAGGGCGAGGCGTTCGGGCGCTACGCGCTCGAGCCGCACGCGGCGGCCCTCGAGGCCGCGATCACGTCGGCGGCGCCGCGCGCCGTCCTCCTCGCCGCGACGCTCGCGGGCAAGGAGCTCGGACCGACGGTCGCGGCGCGTCGGGGCCTCGCGTTCGCCTCGGACGTGACGGCGCTCGCGCTCGAGGGCGACCGCCTGGTCGTCACGAAGCCCCGCTACGCGGGGAAGGCGCTCGCCACGCTCCGCCTCCCGTTGCCCGCCCTCGTGTCGGTGCGCCCCAACGCGGTGCCGGCAACGGCCTCGGAGAGAGAGGCGACCGCCGAGCCCCTCGCCGTCGAGGCGCCGGCCCCCCGGGTCCGCCTCCGCGAGGTCCGAGCGCCGAAGGAGAAGAAGCTCGAGCTGACCGAGGCCGACCGCATCGTGTCGGGCGGCCGCGGGCTCGGCGGTCCCGAGAGCTGGGGGCTGCTCGACGACCTCGCCCGTGCGCTGGGCGCGGCGCAGGGCGCCTCGCGCGCCGTCGTGGACGCCGGGTGGCGGCCCCACGCGGAGCAGGTGGGCCAGACCGGGAAGACGGTGTCGCCGAAGCTCTACGTGGCCGCGGGCATCAGCGGGGCGATCCAGCACCTGGCGGGCATGAGCAGCAGCAAGGTGATCGTCGCGATCAACAAGGACCCCGAGGCCCCGATCTTCAAGGTCGCGGACTACGGCATCGTGGGCGACGTCCACGTCGTCGTCCCGATGCTCACGAAGGCGGTGAGGGCCTTTCTCGGGGGGTAGCCGGGCTCCGGTCCACGCGGCCCGCGGGCCGGGGCTCCCCCGCCCCGGCCCGGGCGGTCCCGGTCCCGGCCGGCTTGCCGCGGCCGGGTACCATCGCCGCTCCGCCCCTCGGAGCGCCCTTGTCCCACCCCCAGCCCGACGCCGCCGACGCCTCCCGGGACGCCCCCGTCCCCGGCCGGGGCCGGCGGATCCTCGAAATCCCGCACCAGCGGCTCAAGGACTCCTGGGTGCTCCGGTCCGCCGCCTACCTGGCCTTCATGGGCTACGGAGGCTTGGTCGCGCTCGCCCTCGCCGGCAAGATGGAGCTCACGCAGGCGGGGGTGCTGGCGGTCCTCTCCCTCGCCTCGTGGTTCTTCCTCTTCTGGTGGTACCCCGTCAAGGAGAAGACGCTCGCGCGGCTCGAGGCCGAGCCCGGCCACCAGGCCCTCGGCTGGGCGCTCGAAACGTTCGGCGTCGGGTGCGTGGTGCTCGTGCACCTGCTGATGGCGGTGATCGTCGTCTATACGGCGAGGAGGTGAACATGCGCTCCCGGCCCCTGGTCCTCGCGATGGGCACGGTTCTCGTCGCCGCCCTGACCTTCCTGGCCCTCTCTCCGGCCGCCCGGGCGGACGAGCCGCCCGCGGGCGGGGCCGCCACGGCCCCGCTGCCGCCCGACGTGGCGCCGCCGGCGCCGGCGCCGGCCGAGACGCCTCCCGACGAGCCCCCCCTGCCGGGCGAGCCCGTCGCCGTCCCCGACCCCGAGGGTGCGGACGAGGGCCCGATGCCGCTCCCGGTCCGCGCGACGCCCGCCGAGGACGTCGAGCCCGCGCCGCCGCCCGCGCCGGTCTACGCCCAGGTCCCGACCGAGACACGCGTCCTCGACATCCGGAAGACCCACAACGTCACGTGGCGGAACCACCGCGGGACGAAGGCGCTCCGCCTCGACGTGGACCTCGCGGTGGTGGGCCTCCGCGACCAGCTCGTCGGCGCGGCGGTGGACTTCTACACCTCGCCCGGCAACCAGCCGATTCGGTCGATCCTGCTCCCGTACGCGAACCGGACCGGCCAGGTGAGCGTGTGGACGCGCTTCGTCCAGATGACCAAGGACGCGCAGATCTTCACGACCACCCTGATCGTGCCCTACCGGGCGTTCCCCTGCGTCGGCGCCGCGTCGGAGGGCTACGGCGTGGAGGCGGTGGTGCGGATCCTCAGGCGCCAGGGCCCGAGCGACTACGTCCAGGTCGCCAACGCGTCCACGACGTTCCACGTGCTCACCGCGCCGCGCGGTCAGGGGCCGACGATCGACAACTACACCGGAAGGGAGCGTCCGGCGCTCCCCTGCTGCTCCGAGCGCGTCCAGCGGTTCCTCGGGCGCCCGAGCCCGATCGAGGACGCGTACGGGTCGCCAGCGCGCGCGAAGCGGATGTGGAAGCCGCTCTGCCCGGTTCCCGGAGCGTAGACGAGGCGGGCGTCAGTCGCCTTGGGGGCGGAACTTGTAGCCGCTGCCGCGGACCGTCAGGATCCAGAAGGGGTTCGTCGCGTCGTCCTCGATCTTCTGGCGCAGCTTGTTGATGAAGTTGTCGATCGTGCGTGGCGTGCCGTCGTAGTCGTAGCCCCAGACCTTGTTCAGGATCTGGTCGCGTGAAAGAACGCGGCCACGGTTCTGGATCAGGTGCCGGAGGAGGTTGAACTCGCGCGTCGAGAGCTCCCGGCCCTCGCCGCGCACGGTGAGGGTCTGGCCGCTGAAGTCGATGTGGAGGTCTCCCTCCTCGAAGGTCTCGATCTCGCCTTCCATCGCCTTGCGGCGCCGCAGCGCCGTCTTGATGCGCGCCGTCAGCTCGCGGATCGAGAAGGGCTTCGTGACGTAGTCGTCGGCGCCGAGCTCCAGCCCGAGCACCTTGTCGCCCTCGTCGCCCTTCGCCGACAGGATCACGATCGGGATCGTGCTGTCGTACTTCCGCACCGTGCGGCAGACCTCGAAGCCGTTGACCTTGGGGAGCATCAGGTCGAGCACGATGAGGTCGGGCTTCTTGTCGAACGCGCGCTGGATCGCTTCCTCGCCGTCCCGGGCCAGCTCGACGTGGAATCCCTCGAACTCGAGGCTCCGCTTCAGTCCCAGACGGATGGCGGCGTCGTCCTCGACGATCAGGATGCGGGAGCTCATGGCGTGGCGTTTGCCTCCGAGCGCGACGCCGCCTCCGGGCGCGGGTCTGATCCTACGGGAAGCGAGGCGGAGGTCGAACGACGACCCGACGCTGCGAGCGGGAATCGGATCCGGAACCGGGTCCCGACACCCTCGTCGCCGGTCTCGATCCGGATCGAGCCGCGGTGGGCCCGCACGATGGTCCGGACCAGCGCGAGCCCGAGGCCCGTTCCCGACACCTTCGTGAGGTACGCCTCGGCGCGGTAGAAGACCTCGAACACGCGCCGGCGGTCGCGGCGCGCGATCCCCAACCCGTCGTCCGACACCACGAGCTCGGCGCGACGGCCCACCCTCGCGGTGGCCACGCGGATCCGCGCCGCCTCGCCCCGCCGGTACTTCCACGCGTTCGTGAGCAGGTTCGTGACGACGTCGTCCGTCGCCGCGGCGTCCATGGCGACCTCGAGCGGACCGGGCGCGAGCGCCGTGCCCAGGTCCAGCCCGGGTTCCGTGACGATGCGCCGGAACCGTTCGACGGCCTTCGACACGACCTCGTTCAGGTCGCCCACGACCAGGTCGTACGGCGTCCCTCGCGCCTCCCGGCGCGCGACGTCGAGCATTCGCGCGACGATCCCCTGCAACCGCTGCGTCTCCTGCGCCAGCACCGCCAACCCCTCCGTACGATCGGCCTCGGTCGTGAGTTGGCCGTCTTGGAGCATCTCCGTGAACATCATGATGCTCGTGAGCGGCGTCTTGAGCTCGTGCGACAGGCTGCTCACGAAGTCGGCCTTGAGCCGCGCCAGCCTCACCTCGCGCGTGTAGAGACGGCTCAGCACGTACGCGCCCATCGCGAGGCCGCCCGTCGCGAGGAGGATGATCACCCAGTAGAACGGCTCGCCGGGACCCTCGGAGGGCAGGGCGTACGGGTGGACCCGGAGCAGGGTGGCGCGGAAGGGAATGTGCAGCCAGGGCTCGGGGCCGAGCTCCCTCGCCGCGGCGTAGTCGGTCGGCGCGGGTTCCCCGACCGGCGACACCCGCAGGAGCAGACCCTGCCTCGAGAGCTCGCTCGAGCGCCCCGCCTCCTCCAGCAGGTCCAGCACGGCTCGCTCGTTCAGGACGACGACGCCGTGGTGGCGGACCATCGAGCCCTGGGAGGGCGCGATCGGCAGCGGCACGTCCGGCACGAGGCCGACGAGGAACCGGTCGTAGCGCGCGACGCGGGGCTCACCCCCGAGGGCGCCCAGCGCGAGGCCGATCACGTCGCGCATGCCGCCGTCGAGCGCGCGGCGCGCGTCGTCGTACGCCTCGACGTCGCTCCGGACCGCGACCTGGTCGGAGGGGAGCCCCGTCGAGGCGGCCTGGACCTCCTCTCGGGTCGCGTCGAGGAGCGCGCGGTCCGCCCACGGGAGGTCCGCGACGCGATCCCGGTTCAGCGTGACGACCTCGAGCGCGGCCAGCAAGACGTTCTCGAGCGTGGCGAACGCCTCGGGGCCGTCCGCCATGTCGGCCCGCCAGTCCGCGACGGACCGCGCCCAGGGCACGAGCCGCTTGGCCTCGCCGAGGGCCAGCGGATACCCGTCCCGGTCCTGGCGATACGGGAAGTGCCGGAGGATCTGGAGCGCGTTCTGCAGGCGCGGCAGGTCGTCCAGGACGTCGCTGTCCACGCCCCGGCGGTAGTGCTCGTAGACCGCGTCCATCTCGGGTGTGGCGTTCGCCTTGATCTCGGCCTCGCGCCCCCGCGGTGGGACGTAGAGACGGTGCACGCCGTCGAGCCAGAGGATCTCGCCGCTGTCCGGATCGACGTGATAGATCGTCTGGACGAGGTCCGCGTGGTCGCCGTGCCCACTGGAGCGGAGCCACTGGAGGTCGCGATACGACCGGACGCGGACACGGACGTCCTCCAGGGTGCCCTTGACGGTGTCGGCCGCGGTCTGGACGACCTTCCCGAGCGCCCCGATCGCGTCGGCCTGCCCCTTCTCCTCCGCCCGCCGGCGCGCCTCCTTGCGGTTGCTGGCCATGCCCGAGAGACCGAGGACCGCGACCAGGAGCACCTGGAGGAACACGACGAAGATGACGACCGCCGCGGTCTTCGATCCCCGGGAGGTGGGGGCCTGGGGGTCGATCATGTCGCTCGAGATCCGGCCTTCGGGGGGCGCGGTCGCCGGTCGGGTGCTCCTCGGGGGCCCGGGCGGGCCCGGGGGGCGAAGGTAGCACGCGCGGGCGGCGGGCCCCGAGCCGGGCCGGGAGGCGGTCCCGCGAGGCGGGCCTCGGTCAGTCGAGAAGGCGGATCTCGCGGACGTGCTCGCCACGCGGCCGGATCCGGCCCTCCGTGTCGTCGTCGAGCACCAGGCCCTCCTCGAGGGAGGCGTCCACGAGGACCCCGCGCCGCCGCCGTCCCCGGAGCTCGAACTCGACGCGGCGTCCGAGGTGCACGAGCCGGTCGTGCCATGCACGCGCGAGCGCCTCTCGCCGGGCCGGAAAGCCGAGGTCCGCGGTCCGCTCGTCCACGTGCGGGAGGAGCGCTCCCAGGAGCGCCGAGCGGGTGACCGCCCGTCGCGCCGCCTCTCCGAGGGCGGTGGTCCGCGCGCGGACCTCCGACGGCAGGTCCGTCGGGACCGCGGCGACGTTCACTCCGATCCCGACGACCACGCACACCTCGGGACCGGAAGCCGAGAGCAGGATCCCGCCGACCTTCCGCTCCGCGACGAAGAGGTCGTTCGGCCACTTGATGCCCGTGTGGACCTCGGCCACCTCGTCGATGGCCTCGGCGGTGGCGAGGGCGATCGCCGCGCCGAGCGGACCCGGGAGGTCGTCGGGCGCGACCGCGACGAGCAGCGACGCGTAGAGTCCCCCGCGCGGCGACGAGAACACGTGGCCCGCGCGCCCGCGGCCCCGGTGCTGCTCGTCCGCGACGACGACGACACGAGGTCCACCGCCCGCGTCGCGGAGACGCCCGGCCTCGTCGTTCGTGGAGTCGGCGGAGGGGAGATGGAGAACGCGCCAGCCGGTGGCGCGTTCGATCTCCGCGGCGTCCAGCAACGGACCCGGTCGCCTACCCGCCGGCCGGCGGCGGCGTCGGACCGGAGGACGGCGGCGCCTTCTTCTCGGCGGTGATGTCGTGGAGCTTCGTCTTGAGGCCCGTGAGGTGCGCGTCCACGATCGTCTTGGAGGTCAGGTAGAAGCCGATGACGAGGATCACGGCCCCGATGAACGGGAGCCAGAACCAGACGAATCGGCTGACGCTCTCGAAAGCGAACAGGAGGGCCGCCAGCGCCAGCACGCCCGCCCCGACCATCATCACGAGGTTGCCCTGCCCCTTCGTCTTCTGCCACAGCCAGAGGTTGAAGAGGAGCAGCACGCCCCAGACCAGGAACAGCAGGAACGGCTCGAAGACGAACGCCATCGGCAGCATCATGTGAAGAAACCTCCCTCCGGCGCGCCTTTCGGGCGCACGGCCGGACCGCCATCCTTCCGGGACGGACGAGCCCCGTCAAGCCGCGAGAGGCCGACGGGCCCGCAGAGCCCGCCGGCGGCGGTTGGAATGGGCGGGATGCGTCCCGTGCCGCCCTCGTCCCGCGCCGCCCTGGCGGCGGTGCTCGTCGCTGGCGCGCTCGCGCTCGCCACGGGGGTCTCGCGTGGCGACGACAAGCCGACGCTCGACCTGGCCTACTACACCACCCGCGTCGCCCCGATCCTCACGAGCGCGTGCGCCGAGTGCCACGCGGACCCGAGACGGAAGGTGGGGCGCTTTCGTCTTCGCCCGCGACCTCCGCGCACGCCGTCCTCGCGCGACCACGAGAAGAACTTCGCGGTCGTTTCGGGCTTCGTGGACCCCGGCGACCCGTCCCGTTCTCCCCTCCTCCTGAAGGCCCTCGGACCGAAGGAGGGAGGCGTCGAGCACCAAGGCGGCTCGCGGGTCCGGTACGGGAGCCTCGAGTACCGGACGCTCGTGGACTTCATCGACGGCGCGAGGACCGACGCCGCGGCGGCGCCCGCGGCGCCGCACGCGGGTCTCCCGTCGGTCGGGCCGGACGGACTCCTCCTCGAGGCCGAGGACCTCGCCCTGGGCGGCGGCGTGGCGCCGATCGAGGACGCCGCGGCGTCCGGGGGCCGCGCGGTGTCGCCGGGCCCCGAGGGCGGCGTCGTCACCTTCCGCGTCCACGTGCCGGGCGCGGGCCCGTACGAGCTCCTGTGCACGGCCCGAGGCCCTGGCGAGATCCGCGTGGTCCTGGACGGACACGCGCGCGGTGCGGTCGTGTGTACGTCGGCGACGTTCGGCGAGGCCGGGCCGTCGGAGCTCCTCGACGCGGGCGCTCCGGTCACCGCTTCGCGCGGTGACGTCCGCTTCGAGGGCGGACACGCGCGTCTCGACGGCAGGCCGGACGCGCCGGCGGCGTTCGTCGTGCCGGTGGAGGTCGAGCACCGCCGGCTCGAAGCGGAGATCGCCCTGCCCTCGGAGGAGGAGGGACTCGACGACGTGCTCCTCCTCTTCGACGCGGAGGACGAGGCGAACGCGCCGTTCGTCGCGCTCGTAGACGGGGGGCGCCGTCTCGCGATGGGGCTCCTCGAGGGCGGGCGGCAGCGGGTGCTCGAGACCGCCACCCTCGAGCCGCGCGCGGGGGCCGGCGACCACGTGCTCGCGGTGGACCTCCTCGACGGCCTCGCGATCGGGCGGCTCGACGGGCGCCCCCTCGCCCACCTCCACGTGGACCGCGCGCTCGGCCTCGGGCCGTTCGGCGTCCTCTCGCACGGGCGCGTCGTGGTCGTCCGCCTCCGCGCGACGGCCCAGTACACGGTCTACGAGAGCGACCTCTCCGAGGGGCCCGTCCTCGAGCTGACCGAGGGGGACCACACCTTCCGCCTGACGCTCCCCCCGGGGGGGCCCCTCCTCGACCGGGTGCGGCTCCGGCCCCGGTAGCCCGGCCGCCGCCCGTCGGGCGAACCCTCCTCCCCCCGAGGCGGGTTTCAGATGAACGCCCCTGTGGAGGACTCCATGGACCGCCCGCCCGTTCGTCTCGTCCGTTCGCTCTGCCTCGCCCTGCCGGCCGCCGCCCTCCTCTGCCTCGCCCTCCCGCGACGCGCCCGGGCCGACGACCCGCCCACGACCTCTCGGTTCTTCGAGGCCTACGACAAGGACCACGACGGAAAGGTGACGCCCGAGGAGCTGGGCGTCGATCCCGAGATCTTCCGCGTGCTCGACAAGAACGGCGACGGCGTGGTGACGCCGGAAGACCTCGGTCCGCCCGCCGGCTTCCACCCGCGCCGCCCCCCCGAAGGCGGGCGGGACGCGGGCCCGGGACGGCCCGAGGGCATGCCGGGCCCGGGCGCTCTGCCGCGACCGAACGGGGCCCCGGGTCCCGACGGGCCGAGGGGACCCGACGGGACGACGGGTCCGGGTGGACCGAACGGCCCGCGGCTGCCCGAGGGCCGGGGCCCGGACCCCCGACTCGAGCGCCTGCACGCCCTCGACGTGAACGGCGACGGCAAGGTCTCGCGAGAGGAGTTCCCCGGTCCCGACGAGGCGTTCCAGCGCCTGGACCGAAACCACGACGGCGTCCTCGACGAGAAGGACCTCCTGGGACCCGACGGCGAGCGGGGTCCGGACAACCGGGGCGCAGCCGGTCGCGACGGCGGGCCGGGCGCCCGGATGCGCGAGCGCATGCGCGAGCAGCTCCATGCGATGGACAAGGACGGCGACGGCCGCGTCTCCAAGGAGGAGTACACGGGCCGGATCCCGTTCGAGCGGCTCGACCGGAACGGCGACGGCTTCCTCGACCCGGCGGACGCCCCGCCGGAGGGCGGGCCGCGCGGCGAGCGGGGCCGCGGTGATCCCGAGGCCCGGTTCCAGGAGCTCGACGTGAACCACGACGGGTCGCTCGACGCCACCGAGCTGAAGCGTCCCGAGGTCCTGCGCCGTCTCGACCGAGACAACGACGGCCTCGTCTCGAAGGAGGAGTTCCTCCGAGCCGCGGCCGAGCTCCGCGGTGGCCGGCGCGGCGGCGAGCGGGGAGCGCGGCCCGGCCTCTCCGAGGAGGCCTTCCGCCGGTTCGACGCCGACAAGGACGGCAAGGTGACGCGCGAGGAGTTCCCCGGGAGCGACGAGCGCTTCGACGAGCTCGACACGAACCACGACGGCGTCCTCACGGACGCGGACCGCGTCCCGCCGAAGGCCGACGCGCCCCGCGCGTTCGCCGACGTGCTGACCCAGGACGACGTGGACGGCGACGGTCGCGTGTCGCGGCGCGAGTTCCAGGGCCCGGCCGAGGCGTTCGACCGGCTCGACACGAACAGTGATGGGTTCCTCGACCGACAGGATCAGCCGCCGGCCCCGCCCGCGCCGGACGCGCCCCCGCCTCCGCCCCACACGCCGGACGACACGGGGAAGTAGTCCCCGCCGCGAGCGCAGAGGAACGACGGCCGCGCCGGGTCAGCGCCGGGCGCGGCCGCGACGCGCGTCCGCCCGCCGCCGCTTGTCGCGGAGCGCGGCCACCTTCTCGTGGGTCTTCCGTGTCGGCGCGCCCAAGGGGAGATAGGTGGCGAGCGCCCGGAGCCGCTCCGTCCGCGTGACGAGCCCCTCGAGGTCGAGGTCCATCGTCGCGAGGTCCCCGAGCGGACCGCGGCGGCCGGACGTCCCGCCGCGGCGACAGTCGAGGAACCAGACGCGCACGTCCTCGTCCACCCGGACGAGGACGTTCCTCGGATGCGCGTCGCGGTGCACGAACCCCTCGGCGTGCATCTGGGCGAGGTGGTGCGCGACGAGCCCGAGGGCCCGCGCGCGCGCGGCGGCGTCCGTCCGGAGCGGGTCCATCGGGTCGCGGAGGCGCGCCGCGAGATCGCGGGCGTTCTCGACGTGCTCGGTCAGGAGGAGGTGCGCCACGAGGCGGCCGCGCCGCGTCCTCGACGCCGCCGCGATCGGCCGAACGGCGGGGATCTGGTGCTCGCGCAGCCACTGGAGCGCCTTCATCTCCTGGATCTCGGGCGCGGAGCCGAAGAGGGTCCCGCGCCCGAAGAGGCCTTTCGACCGCCGCCAGGAGTCGTACGCGTAGCGCTTCAGGTGGAAGCGACCCACCGTGCCGGGGATCGGGATCTCGACCTCCGTCACTACGCTCGAGCGATCGAGCGGGCCGGCGAGCCCGAAAAGCCCCTCGGCGCGCGCGAGGCCCCCCGCGGAGAGCGCGGGCGCGAGCGCGGGATCGAGCACGACACGGTCGCCCACCGGCGCATTCTCCCACGGTCCCGTCGGAACGGTCCCCGGCCGCCGGCCGCTGGCCGAGAGGACGACGAAGCTCGGGCGACGCCGCAGCGGGGGCCGCGCGGCCCCTATCGGAGCGCCGCGGCCTCGCGTTCGTCGGGGCTCGGTCCCGCGGCCCACGACGTGACGCGGCGGCGCTCGGCGTCCCACTGGTCGGAGGTGCGGACCTCGAGGAAGCGCGCGAAGCAGAGATCGAGGTCCGCCCAGAACCGCTCGAGCGCCTCGAGTCCGTGCTCGAGACGGTCGCGCGGACCGCCGGACCTCGCCTCGGAGGGAGCCGGGAGGCGGATCGCCGAAGCCTCGAGGTCCTCGGCGCGGAGCGTGAAGAGGACCTCCTCCTCCCCCCGGGCGAAGAGCAGGCGCGCGCGGACCAGGTGCTTGCCGCTCCGGAGCGCCGCGCGGGCGTCCATGCTGGCGCCGGGGGCGCCCGCGCGGAGGACGGTGCGCCGCGCGGCGGCGCGCTCGCCGCGGAACTCGAGGTGCTCGTCCACGTGGACGAAGAGCTCGGTCCCGTCGGCGTGGACGAAGCGCGGCTCCGCCTCCGCGCGCCACCACAGCCACGTCAGGAACTCGGGACCGAGATAGTCGAGGCCGCCGCGGTCGTCGGCGACGGGGGTAGGGGCGATCACGAAGGCACCTCCATCACGGCGGCGGACGTCTGGGCCGCGAACGCGCTCCGCTCGAGCCCGTCCAGGCGCTCGGCGCCGGGCCCGCCCGCCAGGATCTCCCGCCCCCGCTGCCAGGGCGTCAGGGCGACCAGCTCCACCGCGAACGTGTCGCGGACGAGTCGAACGAGGATCTCGTTCGCGAACCGTGAGAGGCCGAGCATGTAGAGCATCCGGCGCCGCGGCGCGAGGACCACGCTCACGACCGCGGTCGTCGGGCTCGTCTGGCGGAGCAGACGCTCGTGGACCTCGGCCCGCACCTCCAGGCGCTCGTCCCGGGAGAGCCGTGCGGGGCCGCCACCGTCCTCTGCGCCCTTCCGCCGCGCCTCGACCTCGAGCTCGACGTGCGCGCGGAACAGGCGGGGGTTCACGCGGCGGCGGTCGATCCTGAGCCCGAGCACGGCGGTGTCGCCGCGCACGACCGCGTCCACGCCGAACCCGGTCTTGAGGCAGTTGTCGGCCTCGACCCAACCGAACGACCTCTCCTCCGAGGGCGTGAGGGGAAGGAACTTGCGGTCGGAGAGTCGCTGGTGGAAGGCCTCCTCCCGGATGGAGGGGAGTCGGCCGAGGACGCGGTAACGCCGCGCGGAGCAGCTTCGGATCTGCAGCATGGCGGGGACCCTACGCCGCGCCGGGGACAGGGGTCCCCGCACTTCCTAACCTCCGCCGCGGCAAGGGGTTCGGAGAACCCGCCCCCGGGCCCGGGCGCACGCGAGGGCGCCCCGAAACGAACGAAGGCCGCCGCGCCCCGGCGCGGCGGCCTCTCGGACTTCGATCGCGTTCGCGAGGGAAGCTACTTCTTCTTGCGCGTGGCCTTCTTGCGGCGGGTCCCCTTCTTCGCGGCCTTCTTCCGGCCGGCCTTCTTGCGGGTCGCCTTCTTCGCGGCCTTCTTGCGCGTGCCCTTCTTCCTCTTCGCTGCCATGCTCTGCCTCCATGCGTCCGTCTCGAGCACGGGCGCTTCGGGTGAGCTCGATCGACCCGGGCCGATCGGGTCCCCGGCGCGCGGCTCGAAACGCCCCGCGACGGTGGACCCGGGCTCACCGACTCTTCACGTGAAAAGGATCGCGGATCCCTCCGACATCACCGCGCGTACCACGCGCACAGGGCATGTCAGTGGTCCGATCACGTGCGCTACACACGCACGCCCTGTTCACAACAACTTCCGTGCCGCACGGCTCTTCGAGGGGGATCACACCACTTCGAGCGTGCTCCGACTCTCAAAATGAGAAACGCGGCACGTGTTCGACACGTTCACCCTCTCAAGATGAGCGTGCTCGTGTCGCGTGCGCGCGCGGTGGAGAACACGTGGACGAAGACGCGCGAGGACACGTCGCCGAGGCGCGACGCGAAGCGCGGCGACGCGTGGACACGCGACGCGCGCGCGAACGCGCGCGCGTCGTCATCGCGCGCGTCACGCGTTCTCGAAGAGTCCCGGCCCTTCGATCTGCTCGACGTCGTCGCCCATCTCGCGGAGGCGGCGGTAGAGCGTGGCGAGACCGATGCCGAGGATCGTCGCCGCCGCCTCGCGATTGCCGCCGACCGCCTCGAGCGTGCGTCGGATCGCCTCGCGCTCGAGCGTCTCCAGGCTCTGACCGACCTCGAACCGGACCACGACACGGCGCTGGAGAGCGGGGTCTCCCTCGGCGCGTCGAACGGGATCGGGGAGGTCCTCCCGGGTGACGACGTCGGAGCGCGCGAGCACGACGGCCCGCTCGATCGCGTTCTCGAGCTCGCGCACGTTCCCCGGCCAGCGGTAGTCGAGCAGGGCGGGGATCACGTCGGGAGCGAAGGCCAGCCCCCGCTTCCGGCCCGTCGCCTGGATGTACTTGTCGAGGAAGTGCTGCGCGAGGATCGGGACGTCCTCGGGCCGGTCCCGCAGCGGGGGGACGCGGATCGCGATCACGTTGAGGCGCCAGTAGAGGTCCTCGCGGAACCGGCCCTCGGCCACCTCGGCCTCGAGGTCGCGGTTCGTGGCGGTGATCACGCGGACGTCCGTCCGGATCGTCTCGCTCCCGCCGACCCGCTCGAACTCGCCCTCCTGGAGCACGCGGAGCAGCTTGACCTGCAGCGCGAGGGGGATCTCCCCCACCTCGTCGAGGAAGAGCGTCCCGCGGTGGGCCAGCTCGAACCGGCCCTTGCGCAGCGCGTGCGCGCCGGTGTACGCGCCCTTCTCGCTCCCGAACAGCTCGGCCTCGAGCACGCCTTCGGCGAGGGCCGCGCACGCGACCTTGACGAGCGGGCCCATACGCCGGGGGCTCGCGTCGTGGATCGCGTCGGCGATCAGCTCCTTCCCCGTGCCGCTCTCGCCGAGGAGCAACGCCGTGCTGTCCACCGGCGCGACGCGCGCGACGACGTCCATCACCTCCAGGAACGCCGGGCTCCGGCCGATGAGCCGCCCGTTCTCGGGCGCGAGCACGGCGGGCGCCTTCCCGGTGGAGCGGCCCGGCGAGCGGTCGCGCACGGGGATCCGGTGCGTCTCGACGACGCGCTTGATCGCCCGCCGGACGTCCCGGAGCCGGATGGGCTTCTCGAGGACGTCGCTCACGCCGCGGCGGACGGCCTTGACCGCCGTGTCCACGCTCGCGTACGCGCTGATCAGGATGGCCGGCACGTCGGGCCGGACCACGCGCAGCCCCTCGAGGAAGTCGAGCCCGTCGAGGCCCGGCATCTTGAGGTCGGTGAGGACGAGGTCCACCTCGTGCTCCCGCGCCACCTCCAGGGCGACCTTGCCGTTCTCGGCCACCAGGATCTCGTAGCCGTCCCGCCGGAGCGCCCGCCCCAACGACTCGCGGCTGTTCCGGTCGTCGTCCACCACGAGAATCCGGAGCGCCACATCGGCGGCGGTCGTCATCGGGAGTCACCCTCCGGCCGGGGCCAGTGCATCGCCACCGTCGTCCCACGGCCGCCGGTGGAGGCGAGCGAGATGCCGCCCCCGTGCGCGAGCACGATCTCGCGCACGAGGTACAGGCCGAGGCCGGAGCCGCGGCTCTTGGAGGTGAAGAACGGCTCGAACACCCGGGCCTTCAGGTCCTCGGGGATCCCCGGACCGTTGTCCTTCACCGTCAGCTTCGCGGTCCGGCGCATCGGCCGGACGGCCAGCGTGATCGCCCCCCCGCCCGGGCGCTCGCCGCCGCGCTCCGGCGCGAGGTCGAGGGCGTCGAACGCGTTCTCGACGAGGTTCACGAGCACGCGGCGGACCTGGTTCGGGTCCGCGGTCACCGACAGGTCACCCGGGTGCACGCGCACGCGGAGGTCGATGCCCTTCTCGGCGGCGCGCTCCGCCCACTCGCCGGCGAACTCCTGGACGACCGAGCCGAGGTCCACGACCTCGGGCGTGTTCATCGCGACCTTCGAGAGCGAGAGGTAGTGGTTGATGATCTGGTTCAGCCGCTCGATCTCCTCGCGGATCGCCGCGAGCGTCGGCGCGATGGCCTCCTCGGGCGCCCCGCTGCCGGAGAGCTCGTCCTCGAGGAGGTCCGTCGAGAGGAAGAGCGAGTTCAGGGGATTTCGGAACTCGTGCGCCACGCTGCCGGCGATCTTCGCCATCGCGGAGAGCTTCTCGGTCTCGATCAACCGGCTCCGGATCCGCTGGACCTCGGTGAGGTCGTGGAAGAAGAAGAGGTGCCGGTCGGGATCGCGGCGGTCGCCCGTGTCGGGACCGAGCCGGGCCCCGAACACCCGCACGGGGACCTCGGCCCCGTCCGCGCGGCGCAGCCGCTCCTCGCGCGTCACGAGGGCGGAGGCGTCCTCGAGCTCCTTCAGCATCTCGTCGAGCGCGGAGGCGTCCGTGAACAGCGATCGCGCCCCGTCGCGCAGGAGGTCGCGCCGGCGGCGTCCCGAGATCGCGACGCCCGCCCGGCTCCAGAGCCCCACGCGTCCGGACGCGCGGACCGTGAGGACGGGATCGGGCGCCAGGTAGAAGAGCGCGCGGAGCAGGCGGCCCGTCCGCGCGCCGGCCGTCAGGCCGTGCACGCGCCGGATGCCCGGCGGCGCGACGCTCCGTCGCTCGACCCGGCGGCGCGCGCTCTCGTCGGCGATGGCGAGGAGGAGCCGGTCCACGCGGCCTGCCAGCCCCCGCGGCGGACGGCCCTCGCGCCGCATGGCGTCGCGCTCGGCGAGGACCAGGGGGATCCAGTGCGCCGGGACGTGCCGCGGGTGCTGGAGGAGCGCGCGCTCGGCGTCCCGCCGGGTGCGGCCCCGCCCGCGCAGCGCGGTGCGGATCGCGGCGACGATGCGGCGCCGCTCCTCGCCGTGGACGGGGACGCGCGCGCACGCGTCGCGTGTTCGCGCGGACGAACGGGTGGCGGTCGTCGTCGAGGCGGGTGTCCGTTGCATGGACGTCTCCGAGAATACCGCGCGCGGGGGACAGTGGGTATCCTCCCGAGTCGCACCAACACCGCGAAGTGTTCAGGTGCGACGCATCGGGAGAGTCGAGGATGAAGACCGCGACCCCGCACCGGAGCCCTCGCACACGCGCGATCCGGCTCCTCCTCCTCGCCGTCGCACTCGCCCTTCCGGCGTCGGCGGCGTTCGCGGACGACGTCGCGGACGCGCGCGCCGCGTTCGACGCGGGCCACGCCGACGCCGCGCGCGCCGCGCTCCTCGACTGGCTCCTCGCGGAACCGACCGATCCCACCGCGCTCCTCGACGCGGCCCATCTCGCCCGCGACCTCGACGACCTCGACCTGCTCGAGCGCGTGCAGGGACGCGCGGAGATCTCGGCGGAGGAGACGCCGGACCCACGGCTCGACCTCGCCCTGGCCGTGGCGGACGAGGCGATCGCGTCCGGACGGCTCGCGCGGGGTATGCAGGGCCAGCTCCTCGCCCAGCTCTTCTCCGACGCCGAGACGAAGGCGAAGGCGGTCCTCGACGACCCGGCCCTCGGCGCGGAGGCGCGCGTCCTCCTCGCACGGACCCGCCGCGCGGTCGGCGACCTCGACGGCGCGCTCGCCGCGCTCGAGGGGGGCGACCTCGCGCCCGAGGCCCGCGCGTGGCGCGGCCGGCTCCACTACGAGCGCTCCGTGGCCCGCGAGGTGGACGCCCAGGGGCGCCCGACCGAGGCCGGACGCGCCGAGCTCCAGGCGGCGCTCGACGATCTCGCGGCCGCCGGCGACGAGCTCGGCCCGAAGGACCGCTTCCAGGCGCGGATCACCGCGGCGTGGGCCGCGCACCGCCTCGGCGACCTGGACCGCGCCGAGGGGGCGTACGTGAGCGCGTGGCTCCTCGACCCCGCCTCGCCGTATCCGCTGCGCGGTCTGGAGAGCCTGGAGCAGGGCCGGCCGGCGCGCCTCGTCGCCGCGCTCGAGAGGGTCCTCGAGGCGCGGCCGCACGACACCGGCGCGCTCGACGCCCTCGTGTTCGCTGAGGTCGGCGCGAAGGACGGCACCGCGGCGCTCCTCGCGCTCGAACGCCGCATCGCCCTCGACGAGAAGGACCCCGCCGGCTGGCTGCTCGGCGGACGCGTGTTCCTCGCGCTCGAACAGTGGGAGGAGGCGCGCAAGCACGTACGCCGGGCGCTGGACCTCGACCCGACGTCCGCGCAGGCGACCGCGCTCTTCGAGGAGCTCGCGCGGACGGTGATGGCGCGGGACCGCGAGCGGGGGATCGCCTTCTACGAGGAGATCCTCCGGCTCCGGCCGGGCGACCCGTACGTCCGCAACAACTACGGCTTCCTCCTTAGGGAGATCGTCTCGCCCTTCACGGCGATGGGTGAGGACGGGCTGCAGACGCTCGTGCCGGGCGCGCCGCCCAGGATCCGCGAGCTGCTCGTCCGATGCCGCGACGTGTACGCGGAGGCGGTCGCCGCGATCCCGGAGTCGAGGGACCGGGACCTCGACGAGCGGACCGCCTGGAGCCTCGCCGGGGTGATCAACGACTACGGGCTGATCGTCCACTACTTCGTGGACGTCCAGGACCCGCTCGAGGCGGAACGCCAGTACCTGCGGGCGCTCCGGATGACCGACTACGCGTTCAAGGACACGTACGTCCCGAACCTGAGGCGGCTCTACACGAAGGTCCTCCCCGACCGCGACCTGGCGCGCTACCGCGTCGCCCGTCAGGTGAGGGACGCGGTCCTCG
This sequence comes from uncultured Planctomycetota bacterium, assembly GCA_963752285.1. Lineage (GTDB taxonomy): Bacteria > Planctomycetota > PLA2 > PLA2 > JAEUHO01 > CAVVXN01. The sequence continues at coordinate 769,204 of CAVVXN010000001.1, read as the reverse complement.
CCGAGGTGCCGCGGGCGGACGGCGGATTCGACCTGGTCCCCGACGAAGAGAAGCGCGCGGTCGCCGAGAAGGACGTCGAGGAGGTACGGGCCCGGCTCTACCGGACGCTCGAGGAGGGCGCCGACGAGGACGGCGCCCCCTGGCCCCCGCCCCCGCCGTCGGCGTCGGGGTCCGGCGAGGGGCGCGCCGGCGGCGGGTAGCCGGTCCGGCCGCGGTGGGGCGCCCCCGGATGGTCCGGGACGTGCGAGGAGTATCCTGATCCGCCCCCCTGCCGGAGGGAACGGCCCTTCCGCCGTTCCGTCCGGGGAACGCACGTCACCCCCTGGGAGCCCTCTCGATGTCGCGTCCCGTCCGCCCGATCCTCCTGGCCCTCGCCGTGCTCCTCCCCCTCTCGGGCCTCGCGCTCGCCGGGCCCATGGAGGACGGCCAGAAGGCCCTCGCCGCCAAGGACTGGGCGAAGGCGTCGGCCGCGTTCCAGCAGGCGATCGCGAAGGACAAGACGAACGTGGCGGCGGCCGAGGGCCTCGCGCGCGCCCTCGTCGGCGGACGGCCCGCGCGGAGCGACCCCGGCTACGCCGCGGCGGTGGACGCGCTCTACGCCGCCCTCGACGAGGACGCGAAGAATCACGACGCGAAGCTCCTCCTGGGACAGGTCTTCCTCACCCGGGCGAACGGCAGCATGGGCGCCCAGATGGACATGGAGAGCGACCTCGCGGACGCGAACCAGATCTTCGAGGAGCTCCGGAAGGCCGACGCGGCCGACGAGGACGCCGCCGTGGGCCTCGCCCGCGCCCAGTACGGCGCCGCCGCCTTCGACGACGCGCTCCAGACGCTCGACGACTTCCTGGGCGCGCACAAGAGCAAGGGCCCCGCGCTCTACTGGAAGGGCCAGGTCGAGTACCTCAAGGCGACGGACGCGTACCGCGCGGCGGGCGCGCTGGACGAGCCGACGAAGGACCTCTTCCGCAAGGCCCAGGGCTCGTACCGGGCGGCGACGATGGCCGACCCCACGAGCTTCGACGCCTGGATGCAGCTCGCGTACGCCTGCCAGTACCTCGGCGACACGGCCGAGGCCCAGAAGGCCTACGAGACGGCCATGGACCAGGACGCCGAGAACATGATGCCGCTCAAGGGCATCGAGGCGCTCTACGCGAACCAGGCCGCGGAGTACCCGAAGGTCCTCGCGAAGCTGATCGCAACGCATCCGAAGAACGTGGCCGTCTACTTCTTCCTCGGCTTCCAGCAGCTCAACGCGCAGCAGTACGACGACGCGATCCAGAGCTTCGAGACGTACCAGAAGGGCGCGGCGAACGGCGGGTTCGCATGGAGCTACCTCGGGAAGGCCTGGGCCGGCAAGGGGAACCTCCCGCAGGCCGACACCTGCTACAAGAAGGCCCTCGAGGTGAACCCGGACGACGCCGCGGCCGCGGGCTTCCTCGAGCAGCGCCTGCGCGACCGGGGGATGGCGAGCGCCACCGAGAGCCCCGAGAAGGCCCTCGCGTTCGCAAAGTCGTTCGACGAGCTGTTCCGCCTGGCGCCCCACAACCCCTGGATCCGGAACAACGTGGCGTTCGTGCTCCGCGAGGCGGCCACCCCGCACCAGGCCGAGACCGCGTGGCGCCCGGTCCTCGACGCGTGCGTGAAGATGTACGAGGAGGCGAGCCAGCTCGCCGACAACCTGATCGCCGACAAGGAGAACACGGCCCCGTACGCCACGAAGCACCAGATCGCCGGCATCTGGAACGACACCGGTCTCATGTACCAGTACTACCCGTCGATCGCCGACGCCCAGGCGGCGGAGGACTGGTACCAGAAGGCGCTCCACCTGACCGACGACGGCTACAAGGACGCGTTCACCAACCTCGAGAAGCTCTACGGCGAGGCGAAGCGATGGGACGACCTCTACGAGGTCGCGCAGGCGTGCGCGGAGAGCCTCAAGGACCCGACGGGCGCGCCCGACCTGACCGGTCGCGAGTACGCCGCGGCGGTGTGCGAGCGGCTGGTCCGGGAGAAGAAGATCAGCGATCGGTGACGCTTCGCGCCCCACCCACGACGGTGGGGACGGGCTCTCAGCTCGCGGCGCGCTTCGCGTGCTCGCGGTAGATCTCGGCGCTCGTGAGGAGCAGCGCGATCAGGAGCGGTCCGAACACCACGCCGCTCATGCCGAAGAGCCCGATGCCCGAGAGGATCGCGAAGAAGAGGAGCATCGGGTGCACGGCCGAGCCCGCGCGCCGCAGGATCCAGGGCCGGAGGAAGTTGTCGGAGAGCCCGACGACGACGGCTCCCCAGATCACGAGGAACACGCCGCTCCCGGTGGCCCCGACCGCGAACTGGTAGAGCGCGACCGGCGCCCACACGATCGCGGCGCCGCCGATCGGGAAGAGCGAGAAGAACGCCATCACGAGCGCCCACAGGACCGGCGCGGTCACACCGGCGATGCAGAAGCCGACCCCGCCGAGCGCGCCCTGGATCAGCGCGACGACGATCCCACCGAGGACGGCGGCCGACGTGTTGTTCTGCAGCGTGGCGAGGAGACGGTCGGTGTCCTTCGCGGAGAGCGGCGAGAGGTCGCGGACGAAGGCGTGGAGCCGGGGGCTCTCGGAGTACGTGAAGTAGAGCGTCGCGAACATGATGACGAGCCCGACCGCCGTCGTCACGATACCGCCCGCCACGCTCCAGGCGCCGGCCGCGAGGGGCCGCCAGAGCAGGCTCGGCGCGGCCTCGGCGGCGCGCTTCGCGACGCCCGTCACACCCTCGCTCAGCCCGAGGTAGCGCAGCTGTGCGTCGATCCACTCGTACGCCCGGGGCAGGCCAGTCTTCACGTCCGCGACCCACTGGGCGATGCCTCCGGCCCCGAGGTCCGAGAGCTCCCGCGCCGCGAAGAGCAGGACGATCGCGAGCGGCACGACGATCACGAGGATCGTCGCGACGACCATCAGGAGCGCGGAGAGACGCGGTCGCCCGGTGCGATCCACCAGGGCCGCGTACGGACGCGACGTGACGGCCGCGAGGCAGAGCGCCCACGCGATGGGCACCAGAAAGGGGGAGAGGACGAGGAGGAAGCCCCACACGACCAGCACGGTCGCCCCGAACAGGAGCAAGGTCTGGTAGAGGCCCCGGTCCACGGTCGCACGGTACGGCCCGCGCGCCCGGCCGCCAACCGGAAAGGGCCGCTCCCGCCCCGCGCGGCGACCGGTATGATCGCCCCCCCATGCGCGCGATCGTGATCCCCCGACACGGCCCGCCCGACGTCTTCGAGGACCGGGAGATCGAGACGCCGCGACGGAAGCCCCAGGACCTGCTCGTCGAGGTCCAGGCGGCCGGCGTGAACTTCGCGGACGTGATGGGCCGCATCGGGCTCTACCCCGACGCTCCGAAGCTCCCCTACGCGCCGGGCTACGAGATCTCCGGCGTGGTGCGCGAGGCGGGGCCGAAGGCGGACCCCGGCTTCGAGCCCGGTACGCGCGTGATGGCCGTGACGCGCTTCTGGGGCTACGCGGAGGAGGCGCGCATCCCGAGCCACGCCGCGGTCGCGTTGCCGGAGGGCGTGGACCTCGTCGCCGCCGCGGCCACGCCCGTGAACTACCTGACCGCGTACCTCGCGCTCGTCCAGGCGGGCGCGGCGCGCGCGGGCGAGCGCGTCCTCGTGCACGGAGGGGGCGGCGGCGTGGGCCTGGCGGTGGTCGATCTCGCGCGCTCGCTCGACGTGGAGCTCTACGCGACCGCGGGTGGACCCGAGAAGTGTCGCCGCCTCGAGGAACGCGGCGTCGCGAAGGCGTTCGACCACCGCGCCGGCGACTACGAGGCGATGGCGCGCGACCACCTCGGCGGTCGCGGGTTCCACCTGATCCTCGACCCGCTCGGCCCGGAGTCGTTCGCAAAGGGCATGCGGCTGCTCGAGCCGCTCGGGCGGATCGTGTGCTACGGCTTCTCGAGCCTCGTGACGGGCCCGAAGCGGAAGCTCTGGCACGCGGCGCTGAGCGTCTTGAAGGCCCACAAGGTGAACCCGATCACGCTCATGAACGAGAACAAGGGCGTGTTCGGGCTGAACCTCGCGCACCTCTTCGACCAGAAGGACCTCCAGCGCCACGGGCTCTCGGAGCTTCGCGACCGGCTCGCGTCGGGCAGCATCGCGCCCACGATCGACAGCACGTTCCCGCTCTCCGCCGACGGCGCCCGGCAGGCGCACGAGCGCCTCCACGCCCGGGCCAACTTCGGCAAGATCGTCCTCCGGCGCTGAACGGGAGAACGGCGGGGACGCGGCCCGCGCGGTGTAGGGGCGGAGGTACGGACGTCCGACGCGCCCCGCGGCGACGGCCGATCGGGCCGCGAGCCCGGGGCCGCTCCCCCCCTCAGGCCCGGTAGGCGGCGCCTTCGAGCGAGAGCAGCTTCCGCTTCACGTCGAGCCCGGCCGTGAACCCGCCGAGCGATCCGTCCGACGCCACGACGCGGTGGCAGGGGATCACCAACGGGACCGGGTTCCGCCCGCACGCCTGCCCGACCGCGCGCGCCGCGTCCGGACGGCGGAGCGCGCGCGCGATCCGGCCGTACGAACGGACCTCGCCGCGCGGGATCCTCGCGATCTGCCGCCACACGCGCGCCGAGAACCCGTCCTCCGGGAACACGACCTCGAGGTCGGGGTCGGGTCCGCCGGAGAGGTACCGGCGGATCTCGCGGACGGCGTCCGTGGTCACCTCGTTCCCGCGCCGGAGCTCGGACCCGGGGAAGCGCCGTGCGAGGTCCAGCTCGAGCTCGGACGCGTCGCCGTCGAGCCTCACCGCGACAAGCCCGTGCGCCGTCGCCGCGACCTGGACCTCGCCCAGCAGCGGTACGCGCGCCGAGCGGACGTGAACCCGAGCCCCCACTACCCCCCCCATCCCAGCCGGCTCTGCCCATCGATGCGGCACGAACGTGCATCTCGGGGGCGCGGCATGGGGCGGGAAGTGTGCCGCCGGATCGGGGTTCGCGTCAATTCCGGGTCGGCGCGCCGGAGAAAGGGCGGGCCCCCGGCGCACCTGCGGGCCCGCGCGCGCGACCGGCTACCGGAGGCGCCGCCTCAGCTCCGCCCACGGGAAGTGCCGGCCCGGGCACGCCGTCGCGTGGCAGTCCTTGTGCCCGATCACGCGGTCGAGCGGAATGTGGTAGGTGACCATCAGCCACCGGCAGAGGCTCACGAGCGAGTCCATCTGGGCGCCGCTCGGCGGACCGTCGTGCTCGAAGTCGCCGACCAGGCAGATCCCGATCCCGTGCTCGTTGTAGTCGTTCTCGCCGTGCGGACCGCGGCCGGCGTGGGCGCCGTGCTTCTGCTTGACCCACCGGCTCCCGACCTCGACCTGCCCGTCGCCGGAGAGGCTGCCGTTGCCGATCACGAAGTGGTAGCCGCACTCGTCCCAGCCGTGCTCCTCGCGGTGGAGCCGGTCGTAGAGCGCGTAGTTCCCGACCCGGTCGTCGGAGTGGTGGATGACGATCCACCACCAGTCGCGCGCGGGCTCCGCGTGGCGGGCCCAGGACGGGTCGGGCGGCAAGGGTCCCCTGTCCTCCCGCGGCCGCGTCGGCGCCGGGGTGGGCAGCGCGAGGGGCGCCACGGCCAGCGCCGGCCGCGGCTTGGGCACCGGGAGCGGCGGCAGCGGCGCGAGGGGCGCGAGCGCGAAGCTCTCGGGGGGGTCGGCGAGGCGTTTGCGCTCCGCGACGACCTCGCGCTCGACGTAGCTGACCATCGTGGCGGGCACGATGAGGTTCGGACCCTGCCGGACGGTTCGCGAGGGCATGCGGGCCACCCGGCCGGCCACGCTCACCTCGTTCGAGTCCTTCCAGATCCGCACGCGCGTGCCGCGGTCCGCGAGGAGGACGTGGCTGTTCTCGTCCTGGTACGAGAGGCCCATCCGACTCGCGAGCTCCTGCGCGGGCATCGCCCGGGCCGGGGCGAGCGGTGGAGCGGACCGTCGGGCGGGCTCGCCCGACCGGGGCGCGCTCGCGGTGGGGGCCCGGGCGGCGGTGTCGGACGAGAGGGCGGAGCGGTCCACGGCGCAGGCGGCCAGGAGGGGGAGGACCGCCAGGATCCAGGTTCGCATCCGTCCGTCCCTCCTCGTGCGTCGGAGAAGCTCTCGGGGCAGACCGCCCCCTGGCGCCCCGCGAGGCGCCCCAACGTACGGGCGGGGACCGACTCTCCCGCCCCGGCGGTCGTCCGGGTCGCGAACGCCCCCCCGCAGAGCCGGGGCCCTCGAAGAGGTCACCTCGCGACCTGACATGGAGTGAATCGGACGCGGGCGACCGTGTCCGCAGCCCCGCGCGGGGCCACGTCACGGCGCGGGGCGCTCCGGACGGCTCGCGGCCGCCCTCGCCCCCGGTCGATAGAATGGGCCCGTACCGCCGGCGGTTCGGCCACGCCGGTGGCGAAATGGGCGGAGGCCCGGCGCCCGGGTCGCCGACACCGCCCGAACAGGGCCCCGGGGAGGATCGCGGGCGATGCACGGGGTCGGTCATTCCGCCGCTCTTCGGTCGTCGTCGGCCGTGCGGGCGCGGGCCGCCCGGTGGGGGCTGCTCGTCCTCCTCCTCGCGCCCCTCGCCTGGGCCGGCGCGCCCGACACGCCGGTCGCGCCCGCCCCCGCCCTGCCGGACGAGGTCACCGCGTGGCGCTTCGACCTGCCGCCCCGGGTGGACGGGGACCTCGGCGACTGGCCCGAGGCCGACGGCCCGTACGTCGCGCACCTGGGCGTGAAGGAGCAGGCGCTCCCCGGACGGACGGCGCCGTGGGACGGTCCCGACGACCTCTCGGCCCGGGTGCTCCTGGGCGCGGACGCGGACGCGTTCTACCTCGCGGCCCACGTGCGAGACGACCAGCGGCTCCACCCGGGCGAGCCCTGGTGGAACGGCGACTCGATCGAGCTCTTCCTCGACCTCGACCGGCCGACCGGCGGTCCGGGCGCCGACCGCTACGGCCCGCACTGCTTCCAGATCTTCCTGATGCCGCGTTCGCCGGAGGAGTCGTGGGGCGTCGCGTACCGAGGAACGACCGCGCGCTTCGACGACGGCGGCCTCGTGGGCGTCCAGGTCGTGGGGCGCGAGCGTCCGGACGGGTACGACGTCGAGGCGCGGATCCCCTGGCGGGGCCTCGGCGAGGTGGGGACCGGCGCGCGCGACCTCGGGTTCGACCTCGCGCTGAACGACGCCGACGAAGCCCCCGGCGACCCGGGCACGTACCTCTCGTGGAACGGGAAGTTCGACCTGTACCGAGTGCCCAGCAACTTCGGCGTGCTCCACCTCCCGCCCCGGCCCCCACCGCCCGCGCCCGCGGGCCGCTCGGGCGCGCCCGCGCCGCTCGGCGGCATCGCGCTCGTCGTGGCGCTCGCGCTCTTCGGGCTCGCGCTCCTCGCGGGACCCGGCTCCCGCGTCATCGCGCGGGTGGGCCCGCCGCCGAAGCTCGCGGCCCTCGGCCTGACCGGTCTCCTGGCGCTCCTCTTCGTCGCGGACGCGGAGCGGACGCGCGCGCGGGGCGAGGACCAGGTGCGGACGGACCTGGGGAACCTCGCGAAGGAGGCCGACGAGATCGCACGGGCCGCCGCCGACATCGGCGCCCTGCCCGTCTCCGACCCGGTGCGCCGGGCGCGCGTGCTCCGCGACCTCCTGCGCGGCGCCGAGGTGCCCTGCGTGCTCCCGACGGAGGCGGCCGCGTTCGTCCCGCTCGACGACCTCGCGCGCCGCGCGACCGACGCCGCGGGGTACGACCTCCCGCTCGACCGTCCCCTCGTCCTCCGCGTCGTCAACCCGACCTCCGCGCGGGCGCTGGTCGCCACGCTCGCGCTCCGCTGGCTGCCCGCGCGGGACGAGGCGCGCACGGACGACGAGGTCCTGCTCGGCACGTTCGAGGTCGAGGGCGAGGGGCTCGCGGCCACGCCCGTCCCGATCCGCGTGTCGGGCGGCGCGCCGCGCGAGGTCGAAGCCCAGATCCCGCTCCCCCACGCCGCCGCCGTGGACCGGCTCACGTGGACGCCGGCCGCCGGCGCCCCGGCGATCCGACTCCACGCGGTCGTGGCCGGTCGGTCCGGGAACGCCCAGGCGCTCTGGCTCGCCCCCCCCACCGTGGACGGGGTCCCGATCCTGGGAGGGCCCGGCGTGCCCGACCTCGACGTGCCGCTCGCGCCCGGCGCGTCGAAGAGCGCGGAGATCCCCTTCCTCCTCGGCGCGGAGCGCCTGTGGCTGGTGCTCGCGGTGCCGGACGCATTCCCGCGCTTGCTCGGCGAAGAGGTGGTCGCGCGCGTGACCGTCCGCTACGACGAGGGCCCGCCGACCGAGCTCGCCCTCGTGAACGGCGAGCACGTGGCCGCCGAGCGGATGCCCTCGGGGATCCCACGGCCGCCCGACATGGCCTCGCGGGTGGCGTACCGGTGGACCGACGAGCGCGGCAGCGTGGTCGCGCACGACGCGGTCCCCGTGCGCCTCGACCCCGCGCGTCGCGCGCGCCGCGTCGAGCTCGCGAACGTGGGCGCGGCGGGTCCGCTGCGCTGGATCGCCGCGAGCGTGGTGCGGAGCCTCGCGCCCGCTCGCGACGCGCCGCTGGGCGTCGCGAGCGGCCTGGACGGGGCCGACCGCGTGTTCGTCCGGCGGCCCGACGCGCGCTTCACGCGTCGGTTGGGCCCGGGCGCGGAGGAGAGCGTCCGCATCGACCGCGAGGTCGGCCCGCCGCTCCGCGCCGCGAAGATCACCCTCTCCGCGCCGGTCCCGCCGGAGGTCGTGGAGAAGCGCGCCCGCACCCAGGTCGCGCTCCTCACGTGCCTCGCGATCGCGTTGCTCCTCCTCGCGTTCCTCGCCGCGGACGCGGTGGAACGGTTCCGCCGCCTGACGCTCCGGCTGGCGTTCGGCGTGCTCGTGGCCGCGCTCGTGCCCCTCGCGACGGTCATCGTGCTCGTCGATCGAACGACCGCCACGCGACTCGAGAACGAGCAGGCGGCGCGCGCGCGTGAGGCCCTGGCGGTCGCCGAGCGAAGTCTCGGCGACGTGCTCCGGCACACCGAGGACGCGGCCGACAACCTCGCCCAGCACATCCTCTCCGAGCCCGAGCTCACGGCCTCGGGCGCGGTGGGCCGTCTCGTGCGCCTCTACCGCGCCTCCGCGCTCCCCGCGGGCGCCGCGACCCACGCGATCGTCGCGTCCGCCTCGGGGCCCACCGTCGAGGTGCCGGGAGAGACGCCAGAGACCTCGCTCTCGGGGCCGCGGTTCCTCGCGGAGCGCAGCGTGGCGGAGGGCCTGCACCTCTCGCCGTGGGACGGCGCCCTGCTCGTCGCGAGCCGACGGCGGGGACGGCCCGACGGCTGGGTCCGCGTCACGCTGGGGGCGCGCCTGGACGATCGCTTCCTCGCGGCCGTGGCCCTGCCCGACCTCGCCGCGCCCGACGTGGCCGTGGCGCTCCTCGACGCGGACGGGACGCCGCTCGCCGCGGCGGGACCGGGCGCCTCGTCGTTCCTCGACGCCCTCGCGCGAGAGACGGGCCGGATCGCGCGGGACCTTTCCGAGCACCAGGACGCGGTGCTCCCCCACGTCGCGACCCGGGACCACGAGCGCCTGGCCGTGATCACGCCCCTCGCCACCGCGCCGGGCTCCACGCGGCGCGCCTGGCTCGCCGTCGGGCTCGACCGGCGCGCCATCGACGCCACGCTCACCGACCAGCGCGAGCAGCTCGCGTGGGTGTCGCTCTTCGGCGTGCTGCTCGTGGTGGGCGTCGCGAGCCTCACCGCGCGCCGGGTCGCGCAGCCCGTGCGCGGGCTCGTGCGCGTGACGGAGGCCGTACGGCGCGGCGAGTTCGACGTCGAGGTGCCGCCCGCGGGCACGGACGAGGTCGGCGACCTGACCGTCGCGTTCGACCAGATGCGACTCGACCTGAAACACCGCGTGGCCGACCTCGACTTCCTGCGGCGCGCGCAGGACGCGCTCGCCGAGTCGCTCGACTACGGACGTCGCGCCCGCACCGTGCTCGATCTCTTCGACGCGGCCGTCCACCCCGACGCCGCGGTGCTCCTGGACGCCCTGGCCGGGATCGGCCCCCTCGCCGTCACGGCCGAGCGCGGCCGCAGGACGTCGTTCACGGACCGCGCGTTCTCGCCGGCGCCGGGCGGCTGGCTCGAGGCTGCGCTCCGGGCCGACGCCCCGGTCGAGGTGTCCGACCCCGCCGGCGACCCGCGCGTAGAGGCGGAGGGCGCGGTCGGCCCGCGCCTCGTCGAGGGCCGCGAGGCGTGGCTCGCGGTCCCGCTCCGCGCCGCGGGGGAGCCGGTCGCGCTGGCCGTCCTCGCGTGGGACGACCCCGCCGCGCTCCCGCGCGGCGAGGGCCGGCGTCTTCTCGAGCCGCTCGCCGGCACTTGCGCGCTCGCGCTCCACAACGCCCGGCTCTACCGCCTCGCCGCGCTCGACGACGTGACCCGGCTTCCCGGGGCGACGGCGTTCGAGGCCGCCCTCCGGGCCGACGTGGAGCGGGCGGTCGCGGGGGGCCCCCCGGTGACGCTGCTCCGCGTCGGGCTCGACCACCTGGAGCACCTGAAGCTCCGCCGCGGCGTGGAGGTGGCGCGCGACCTCTTGAGGACGCTCGGCGGCGCGCTCCGGAACGTCGGCGGGGACCTCGCGACCCTGGGCCGCCTCCGCGAGGACGAGGTCGCCCTCCGACTCGTCGGCGCGAGCCGTCCCGAGGCCCTGGCGCTCGCCGAGCGTGTCCGCGACCGGCTCTCGCGCATCGAGGTGTCGCCGGACCGGGGGGGCGAGCCCGCGGCGACGAGCGTCACGGTCGGCGTCGCGCGCGCGCCCGACGACGCCACGAGCCTCGAGTTCCTGCTCGACGCGGCGGGCCGCGCGCTCGCCGCCGCGCGGGGCGAGGGCGGCGGGCGCGTCGAGGAGGTGCAGCGGCTCGACCAGGGGCTCGTGGACGTCCCGCCGTACGAGGAGGGCGCGGTCTTCCGGTCGGAGCGCATGGTGCGCGTCGTCGAGGCCGCGCGCCGCGCGGCACGGGCCGACAGCAGCATCCTCGTCACGGGCGAGACCGGGACCGGCAAGGAGGTCGTCGCGAACGTCATCCACCGGCGCAGCGCGCGCGCCGAGAAGCCGTTCGTGAAGGTCAACTGCGCGGCGTTCCCCGAGACGCTGCTCGAGAGCGAGCTGTTCGGACACGAGCGGGGCGCGTTCACGGGTGCCGACCGCCGCCGCGAGGGCCGCTTCGAGCTCGCCGACGGGGGCACGCTCTTCCTCGACGAGATCGCCGAGATGGCGCCGAGCGCGCAGGTGAAGCTCCTGCGCGTCCTGCAGGAGCACCAGTTCACGCGCCTCGGCGGGACGCGCCCGGTGAGCGTGGACGTGCGGATCATCGCCGCGACGAACCGCGACCTCGAGGCGGCCGTCGCGGGCGGGACGTTCCGGGAAGACCTCTACTACCGCCTGAACGTGATCCGTCTGGAGCTCCCGCCGCTCCGCGAGCGCCGTGAGGAGATCCCCCTCTTCGTCGAGCGTTTCCTCGAGGAGGGCGCGCGCCGCGCGGGGCGGCAGCCGCGCCGGCTCACCTCGGCGGCCATGGACCTGCTCTACCGCCATCCCTGGCCGGGGAACGTCCGGGAGCTCAAGAACGCCATCGAACGCGCGGTCGTGCTCTCGGACGACGAGTGGATCGGCCCGGAGCACCTGCGTCTCGACCAGGCGCCCTCGGCCGGCGACGCCGCCCCGCGCGCCGCGCCCCTGGACGACCTGAACGAGCGCCAGCGGCGCCTCCTCGACCACCTCGCGCGCCACGGCCGCTGCACGAACCGCGAGTACTACGAGATGACCTCCACGAGCCCGCGGACCGGGCTGCGGGACCTCCAGGACCTGATCGCCCGGGGCCTCCTCGTGCGCGAAGGGCGCCGGCGGGGCGCGGTCTACCGGCTCCCGTGACGGAGGAGCCCGCGCCGCGCCCGCCCGCGCGTCCTACGCCGTTCCATGCCTGGCCGGGAAGACGTCTTGCCGATCGCGCCCGGATTCGCGTCAGGTTCGGCGGCGACGAGAGAGCGGATCCGCAGGCGTAGCGCCAGCTACGTCGAGGAATCCGCGACCGAGGAGCCGTCGAAGATGGCGTGAAGCCGGGATGCGAGCGCGGGACGGATTCACGGCCGGGCACTCAGGGCTCGGCCGGGAAGACGTCTTGCCGATCGCGCCCGGATTTGCGTCAGGTTCGGCGGCGACGAGAGAGCGGATCCGCAGGCGTAGCGCCAGCTACGTCGAGGAATCCGCGACCGAGGAGCCGTCGAAGATGGCGTGAAGCCGGGATGCGAGCGCGGGACGGATTCACGGCCGGGCACTCAGGGCTCGGCCGGGAAGACGTCTTGCCGATCGCGCCCGGATTTGCGTCAGGTTCGGCGGCGACGAGAGAGCGGATCCGCAGGCGTAGCGCCAGCTACGTCGAGGAATCCGCGACCGAGGAGCCGTCGAAGATGGCGTGAAGCCGGGATGCGAGCGCGGGACGGATTCACGGCCGGGCACTGAGATTCTGCGCGACGAAGTCCCAGTTGAGCAGGTGGTCGAGGAACGCCTGCACGTACTTCGCCCGGGCGTTGCGGTAGTCCACGTAGTAGGCGTGCTCCCACACGTCGCAGGTGAGGAGGGCCTTCTGCCCGTGCTTGAGCGGCAGGTCGGCGTTGGCGGTCGTCGCGATCTTCAACTTGCCGCCGTCCTGGACCAGCCACGCCCAGCCCGAGCCGAACTGGGAGACCGCGGCCTCCTTGAACTTCTGCTTGAGATCGGAGACCGACCCGAACGCGCTCTTCACCTGGTCGAGCACCGCGCCCGAGGGATCGCCGCCGCCGCCGGGCCGCATGCACTTCCAGTAGAAGGAGTGGTTCCAGACCTGCGCGGCGTTGTTGAACAGGCCTCCGTCGGCGCCGCGGATGATCTCCTCGAGCGACTTGTCCGCGTTGGCCGTGCCGGCGATCAGCTTGTTCACGTTGTCCACGTACGCCTGGTGGTGCTTTCCGTGGTGGTACTCGAGCGTCTCGGCGCTCACGTGCGGCGCGAGCGCGTCCTTCGCGTAGGGAAGGGCGGGAAGCTGGATCGCCATGGACTTCCTTTCTTCGGACCGGAGTGGGAAGGGGGCCAGAATAGGGGTGGACCCGGGCCCAGGGAAGTCCCCCTTCGCCCCGGATGCGGGAGACGCGTCATGACACCGGCCCGATCGTTCGACCGGCGACCGCTCCTCCTGGGCGTCGTCCATCTGGACCCCCTGCCGGGGTCCGTGGCCTGGTCGCGCGCCCGCCGAGAGGGCCCGGGACCATCGTGGCGGCGTCACGCGGTGGACGACGCGCGCGCCCTCCTCGACGCGGGCTTCGACGGGGTGATCGTCGAGAACTTCTCCGACGCGCCCTTCTTCGCGCGCACGGTCCCGCCCGAGACGGTGGCGGCGATGGCGATCGCGACGCGCGCGGTCCGCGAGGCGGTGGGTCGGACGTCCCTCGTCGGGGTGAACGTGCTGCGAAACGACGTGATCGCGGCCCTCGCGATCGCGGCCGCGGCCGACGCGGACCTCGTGCGGGCGAACGTCCTCGGCGGCGCCGTCGTGACCGACCAGGGTCTCGTCGAGGGCGACGCCGCGCGGGCGCTCCGCGAACGGGAGCGACTCTGTCCGGACGTCCGCGTGCTCGCCGACGTCCGCGTGAAGCACGCGGCGCCGCTCGCGCCCCGACCGATCGAGGAGGAGGCCCGGGACCTCGCGGCGCGAGGCGGCGCGGACGCGCTCGTGGTGACCGGGACGCGGACCGGCGCGCCCGTCTCGGAGGGGACGCTCGAGACGGTGCGCCGCGCGGTACCGGAGGTGCCGCTCCTCGTCGGCTCGGGGAGCACGGCCGAGAACATCGGCCGCCTCCTCCTGCTCGCGGACGGCGTGATCGTGGGGACCGCGGTGAAGCGCGGCGGCCGGGTCTCGGCGCGGGTGGACGGGCGGCGGGCGTCGTCGTTCGTCCGTGCGGCGCGCGGGCGGCGCTGAGCCCACGAGGTCCGATGACGCCGAAGTGACCGGTCCGGGATACGCCTACGACCCGAGGGGGGTGCGAAGGAGGCATCCGATGCGCGCGACGTTCTCGGGGTCGGGGGGCCGGGGCTTCGCCGGCGTCGTCTTCGTGGGCCTCGTCCTGGCGGTCGTCCCTCGGGGCGCGCGCGCCGACGACATCCCGCCCACGGCGGGTCCGCCGGACACGGGCTCGCGCCTCGAACGGTCTTCGACGGTGCCGGTCGTCCCGATCCCCGAGGACACCGGCGCGTCCGTGTACCGCGCGGCGCCGGTGGACCGCGTGATCCCCGCGCCCGAGAGCCCGTGGCGCTTCCAGGTCGCCGGCTACGGCTGGTATCCGCAGGTGATCGGCACGGCCTGGAGCGACGGCGTCTCGACGAAGGTGGACGTCCCCTTCTCGAAGGTCGCCGATCACCTCCGCTACGTAGGCGAGGGATACGCGGAGGTCGGCTACGGTCGCTGGTCGCTCGCCGTGGACGCCACCTTCGTGGGGCTGAAGGACGACCTCGTGGTGCAGAAGGTCCCCGTCGCGTACAAGCTCGGAGCGCGGTGGATCGACCTTCGCCTGGGCGCGAACGTCCTCTGCCGGCGCCTCGGCACGGACCGCTGGGACTGCTTCTGCCGCCCCCGATTCCTCCGCGTGGACGCCCTCGTGGGTGCACGGGCCTGGCACCTCGAGCAGACCTTCGCGGCGACGATCCCCTTCGGCGCCGCGGCGCCCGCGTTGAGCCACACCTCGACCACCACGTGGTGGGACCCGTACGTCGGCCTGCGCCTCCGGGCCGACCCCGAGAAGCGTTGGTTCGTCGAGCTGGAGGCGGACGTCGGCGGCTTCTCGATCGGCGACGCGTCGAGCATCACGTGGCAGCTCGAGATCCAAGGCGGCTATCGCATCACGCGGGCGCTCTTCGTGTCGGCCGGGTATCGCCTGCTCGACGTGAAGCGCGTCCACGGCTCCGGCACGGGCAAGGCCGGTCTCGACGCGACGTTCCAGGGGCCGGTCGTGGGCCTCGGCCTCCGCTTCTGA
The DNA here is from genome assembly GCA_963752285.1 of uncultured Planctomycetota bacterium. Classification (GTDB taxonomy): domain Bacteria; phylum Planctomycetota; class PLA2; order PLA2; family JAEUHO01; genus CAVVXN01. The sequence goes on along the minus strand of CAVVXN010000001.1, from coordinate 754,172 downwards.
GCCGAGAGAGGAAGGGAGCCCCCGCCCGGTGGTGTCGCTCCGACGCTCCCTCCCCGCGCTGGCGGCGCTCGCGATCGTCCTGGCCGCGTTCTCGCCGCGCGACCTCTGGCCGCCGGACGAGCCCCGGTACGGCGAGGTCGCGCGCGAGATGGTGCGAACCGGGGACTGGATCGTTCCCAGCCTGAACGGCGCCCCCTACGCCGAGAAACCGCCCCTCTACTTCTGGGTCGCGGCCGCGGTCTCGCTCCCCGTCGGCCACGTGACGACCGCGACGGCGCGGCTCGCCGCCGCGCTGCTCGCGGCGGGTTCGATCTTCCTCGTATGGCGCCTCGCCCGCCGGTGGTTCCGCGACTACCCGACCGCCACGACGGCCGCCCTCGTCACGGCGGGGACCGGGCTCTTCGTGTGGAACGCCCCCCGTGCGGGCCTCGACCTGCCGCTCACGTTCCTCGTGCTCCTCGCGGTGGACCGCGCGTCGGCGTGGTGGGACGGCGAGGGCGTGGCCGACGCGGCCTGGGCGGGCCTCGCGTGGGGCGGGGCGGTGCTGGCGAAGGGTCCGGTGGGCCTCGTCGCCCCCGTCGTGGTGATGGCGGGCGGGGCGCTCGCCTCGCGCCGCGCACCCCGGTGGCGCGATCCCGGCTGGTGGCTCGCGCCGCTCCTGATGGCGGGCGTCGGTCTGCTGTGGCTCCTGCCCGCGGTCCACGCCGCGGGCCCGGGGTACGAGCATCGTCTCCTCGGTCAGATCGGGTCGCGCGCGTTCGGTTCGGAGGAGGAGCACCACGTCCACACCGTGCTCTACTACCTCCTGCGCGCAGGACCGCTCCTCCTGCCGTTCACGCTGCACGCCCTGCTCGGCATCGGGCGCGCGCTCCGCCCGTCGCGACTGCTTCCCGATCGTCGCTTCGGCGCGGGCGGCGCGCTGGCGGGGAGCGTCGGGCTCCTCGTGATCCTCTCGCTCGTCGCGACGAAGCGCGAGCAGTACATGATCCCGCTCGTGCCCTTCGGCTCGATGCTGGCGGCGCTCGCGATCCACCAGGAGCCGTCGCGGCTCGGCCGCGTGGCGGACCTGCTGCTCGTCGTCACTCTCGGCGTGCTGGGCGTCGCCGCGCTCGCGTCGCCGTTCGTGGTCGCGCACGTGCTGCCCGAGGGTGCGGTCCGCGCCTTCTCGCCGCCGGGCGCGCGGGCCGTCCTCGCCGGCGTCCTCGTGGCGATCCCGTTCGTGATCGGAGCCGTCGTCTGGCGCCGGTCGCGGTCGTCGCCGGACCGGGCCCGCGCGGCCGCGATGTCGATGGTGCTCGGAGCGCTGGCGCTCCAGCTCGCCTTCCTTCCGCTACTCGACCCCGTGAAGTCGTACGCGGAGGTCGGGCGCGCGGCGGAGCAGAACGCCGGCGCGGGCGGCGTGGCCTACGGACGCTTCGGCCAGCCGGGGAATCTCCTCTGGAGCCTGCGGCCCCGCGAGATCCAGGAGATCACCGACCCGGCCGAGATCGCGGCCGCCCTGGCGCCCGACGCCCCCAAGATGGCGTACGTGACGGAGGCGCAGCGCTGGGACGAGCTCCTGGCGGGACTGCGACGGAGCGACCCCCGACTCGCCGACCTCCTCGCGGCGGCCCGCGTGGCCTGGCGAGACCACACCGGGAATCGCCCCCTGCTCGTGCTCACGAACCCCTGATCGAGTCCGCCACCACCGCCCCCCGCAACGCGGCGCCGCCGAAGGCGGCCCCGCGAGCGCGCCCCCGTCCCCCGCAACGCGGCGCCGCCAAAGGCGGCCCCGCGAGCCCGCCCACCACCCGCCCCCCGCGATGCGGCGCCGCCAAAGGCGGCCCCGCGAGCCCGCCCACCACCCGCCGCCCGCGATGCGGCGCCGCCAAAGGCGGCCCCGCGAGCCCGCCCCCGTCCCCCGCGACGCGGCGCCGCCGAAGGCGGCCCCGCGAGCCCGCCCACCACCCGCCGCCACGCCGGCGCCGCGCTGAGGGCCCCAAGGAGTGGTCCTGACGACGACGCCGCGTGCGAATGCACGCAAGGAGGAGGAAGGGCCGCGAACGGGGCCCTCAGCGCGGCGGCGGAGGGGGGAGGAAGGCGTCCGGCATGCTCCGGAGGTCGTGCATGGAGGCGTCGGCGACTTCGAAGATCCAGTCGTCGTCGCCGCGGCGCACGTACCAGCCCTTCACCTTGGAGCCGTCGGAGTCCATCTTCCTTCCGCCGACGACCAGGGACTTCGTCTCGCCCTCCCCGTCGCTCGGCTTCTTCGCGCCCGGCTTCGGGGCCAGGTGGAGGACGACCCGGTAGGCCGGCGTGTCGAGGCCGTACTTCGCAAGGGTCGCGGAGTCGCTCCCCCGGTCCACGACGTCCTCGAAGTGCATGCCGGCCACCGTCCGCACCAGGTTCTCGACCTTGTACGTCTCGGCGTCCTGCTCCTTCGGGGCGCGCATCACCCAGCCGTCCTCCGACGGGTTCTTCTTCGGGGCGCCCTTCTCGTCGCCCTTCTTCTCGTCGCCTTCCTTCTCGTCGCCCGCGCCCGCGGGCTCCGACGGCTTCGTCTTCCGCGCGAAGGAGAGCGCGTTCTTCTCCTCGGTCTGGAACAGCTCGACCTGGTTCACGTCGGTGACGGAGAGTCCCGGCCAGAGCTGGTCGTCGACCCACGCGTCCAAGGTCACGCGGCTGTGATCGGGGCTCAGGTTGTACGCGCGGACGATCCGCGGCTTCCCGTCCACCTTGATCCTCACGAAGGAGTCGGGCCACCCGGCCGCCTTGCCGAGCTCGAGGTCCGCGAGCGTCTCGCCCTTCGCGTCGAGGATCTGGATGCGCGTCCACCCCGTCGTGGCGGCGTAGTCGTCGAACGTGTCGGGGCGCTCCGTGACGACCTTCTTCAGCCGCGCCTTCTGGACGTCCTCGAGGAAGCTCCGCACGCGGTCCGGAGAGGCGGGGAAGTCGTGGTTCGTGGGGATCGTCCACGCGTCGCCCTCGACGCGCTCGATCCGGACCTCCTTCGGCCCGTCCTGGTCCTTCTTCTCCGGGTCCTTCTTCTCCGGCTCGCCCTTCACCAGGCTCGAGGCCGGCTTCGGTTCGCGCGCGATCTCGATCGTGCGTACGTCGTCGAGCTTCAGCTTGGGGAAGAGCGCAGGCCAGGCCTTCTCGCCCACGGCCGAGGTCGGCGACGGGCGGAGCACCACGAAGACCAGGAGGAGGGCGGCGAGGACGCCCAGCACCACGTTCCTGCGCGCGAGGCGTTCGACCTGGGTCATCGCTGGTACCTCCGCACGAGGAACACGACCGTGCCGGCGAAGAGGAGCAGCACGGGTATGCCGAGGATGTTGAGCCACGTGACGAGCTTCTGCGTGGACGGCTTGACCTCCTCCGTCTGGCGGAGCTTCCGCGCCTTCGCGCGGAGGGCGAGGAGGTCGTCGCTGCCGCTCATCCAGTCCACGAGGTTCTGGACGAACGGGAAGCCGCTCATGTAGACCCGGCCGAGCCGTTGCTGCATGTACCAGCTCGGCATGTCCGAGATGAGCTCGGCGTCGGAGAAGACGAGGAGAACGCCCTTGCCCTCGTCGAGGCGCGGGGGGCCCTTCTCCTCGACGAGACCGGCAGCGGGGGCGTCGGGCGGCCCCGAGGACGTCGCCTCCGGCGTGTCCCCCTCGTCCTCGGGCTTCGGCTCGTCGGCGTCCCCCTCGTCCGGGGCCTGCCCGTCGCTCTTCTCCGTGTCGGGGCTCGCGTCGTCGGGCTTCTCCTCGTCGGGCTTCGTCTCGTCGGGCTTCGTCCCGTCGGGCTTCGTCCCGTCGGGCTTCGTCCCGTCGGGCTTCGTCCCGTCGGGCTTCGTCCCGTCGGGCTTCGCCTCGTCGGGCTTCGTCCCGTCGGGCTTCGTCCCGTCGGGCTTCGTCCCGTCGGGCTTCGTCTCGTCGGGCTTCGCCGCGTCGCCGGCGTCCTTCCCGTCGTCCTCGCCGTCCCGGTCGGCCGCGCCCGCGCCGTCGCCGCCGGACGACCCGTCGTCGTTCGCGGAGCGCTTCTCGCCCTCCGCGGGCTTCCCGCCTTCCGCGCGGCTTCTCGCCTTCCGCCGGCTTCTCGCCTTCCGCCGGCTTCTCGCCTTCCGCGGGCTTCGCGCCTTCCGTCGGCTTCGCGCCCTCCGCGGGCTTCTGGCCTTCCGCGGGCTCCGCGCCTTCCGCGGGCTTCGCGCCAGGCGCCGGGTTCCCGCCCCCGGACGGGGCGGCGGTCGCGTCGGGCGTAGCCGCGCCCGCGGGGGCCGCCGGGGGCGGCGGCGAGACCAGGGGCTTCGGCGGCGCGTGGATCGTGCCCGGCGGCTCCAGCGCACCCCCGCCCTCCTTCTTCGGCTTCGGCTCCGGCTTCCCCTTCCAGAACGAGGTGAACGTCCCGTCGAGGAGGACGCCGACCGGGACGACCTCCGTCTTCGCGTGGTCGGGGTTCAGGTCCTCGGCGGGCCGATCGAGACCGATCAGGTCCGGACGCTTCGTGCCCGTCGGGCTCGTGGCCGCGACGACCGTCACCTTGCGTCCGTCGGCCTCGTTCTTCTTCTCGTCGATCGAGATCGCCTCCGGCCAGAAGACGGGAACCCCGTCGAAGATGCGCGTCGCGGGGTTCTCGGGGTCGAGGCCGCCGTCGCCCTTCTCCGGACGGTGCCGCAACAGGACCCAGTAGGGGTAGTTCACCAGCTCGCCCTGGCCGCGGCCGAAGTCCGTCAGTCGGACGCGCGGCAGGAACGACTTCAGGTCGCCGACGACGCCGTTCTCCACGGTCAGCCCGACGTGCGCGAGCCAGTCCTCGAGGCCGGAGGACGAGCGCTGCGCGGCGGGGGCCCGCACGGCGTAGTCCTGGAGGCTGCCGCCGCTCGCGTGCACGGGGTCGAGGAAGAGGAGGACGTGCCCGCCGCGGAGGAGGAACTGGTCGAGATGGTACGCCTTCACGTCCGAGAGCGACTCGGGCGCCACGACGAGGAGCACGGTGACGTCGGGCGGGACGGACTTCTCGAGGTCCACGGTCGAGCGGAACCCGTCGCCGAGCTCCTCGCCGAGCACCTGGGAGAGCAGCTTGAACCGACCGGACGGGCCGCCACCGAACGGGTTGAACGCCGGCTCGGAGGTGACGAGGCCCACCACCGGCTTCGTCGTGGTCGTCATCTTGTAGAGGCGGGAGACGATCTCGAACTCGAGCTGCGAGCCCTGGTTCAGGAGGCTCGGGATCTGTTCCTGCTTGGCCCCCACCTCCATCACGAGGCTGTCGTAGCCCTTCGCGGCCTTGATCTCGCCCGCCTGGACCTGCGTGAAGGCCTCCTCCTGGACGTTGGCGGACTCCGCCTCGCGCTGCCCGTCCTCGGAGTCCATGTCGACCCACCGCACGGTCAGCCGGTCCCCCGCCACCGAGCGCATCTCCTCGAGCAGGGAGGCGAGGTCGCGGCGCTGGGGCTCGCCCGTCTCCGGGACGTTGTTCCAGAAGACCTTGATCGTGGCCGGGTCGCCGAGCGACGTGAGGATGTGCCGCGAGCCCGGCGAGAGCGTGTAGAGGCCCTCCTCGGTCAGGTCCACCCGCGCTCGGGTGCGAGAGAACGCGACGTTCACGAGCAGGAGGACGACGAGGAGCAGGAACCCGGAGAACCGGGAGAGCGAGACGATGTTCTGGTTCCGGGTGGGCATGGCTACCGGTACCTCCGGTTCTCGACCGCCTGGGCGTTCAGGTAGAGGAAGAGTCCCGCGAACGTGAGGAAGTAGACGACGTCCCTCAGGTCCACCACGCCCCGGCCGAGGGCTTCGAAGCGCGTAGATACCGAGAGCCGCTCGAAGAACGAACCCAGACCGCCGCCGACCCGGTCGGCCGCCATGCCGAGGATCACCAGCGCGAAGATGGCGATGGCGGTGAGCAGGTACGCCACGATCTGGTGGGCCGTGAGGGCGGAGATCCAGAGGCCGAGGGCCAGGAGCGCGGCGCCGAGGAGCAGCGTGCCGAGGTAGCCGCCGATCACCGGTCCCCAGTCGAGGTCGCCGAGCGAGGCGACGGTGATCGGGATGGGCAGCGTCGCCACGACGGCGAACGCGAGGATCGTCCAGGCGCTCAGGAACTTCCCGCCCACCAGCTCCCATCCGCGAACCGGCGCGGTCAGGAGCGTCTCGAGCGTTCCCCCGCGGGCTTCCTCGCTCCAGAGGCGCATCGTGATGCCCGGCACGAGGAACAGGAACACCCAGGGGATCACCTGGAACATGCTGTCCACGCTCGCGCGCCGCCACACCCAGAACTCCCCCCCGCCGAAGAAGATCCAGCCGAGGACCACCGTGAAGATGAGGATGAGCACGTAGGGGATCGGGCTGACGAGGTAGGAGCGCATCTCCTTGCGGTAGACACTGAACATGGCTAGCCCTCCTCTCCCGTTTCCGCGTCGGGCTCGACGTCCGCGCCGGACGGCTCCGACGGGATCGCGTCCTCGGAGGTCGGCGCGACGTGTCCGGGCCGGGCCCCCTCGCGGGTCAGCGCGGCGAACACCGACTCGAGCGACGCCGTCTCGGCGACGAGGCGCGAGAGGCCCAGACCCGCGCCCACCAGGGCGGCCGCGACCCGCTCGAGTGTCTCCCGCTCGTCCGCCCCCCCGAGCGCGAGACGCACGTCGAAGACGCCGCCCTCGACCGGGAGCAGCTCCAGCCCCTCGCTCGCGAACCCGAGCGCCGTCTCGACCGTTTCGGCGGCGCCGCGTACGGTGGCGCGGAGGATCACCTCGCTCGCCTGCTGGTGCTTGATGCCCTCGACGGAGTCGTCGGCGACCAGTTCACCGCGGTCGATGATGAGCGCACGGTCGCAGACCGCCTCCACCTCGGGGAGGATGTGGGTCGAGAGGATGACCGTGCGGTCCGCGCCGAGCGTCCGGATGAGGGTCCGCATGTCCTCCTGCTGGTTCGGGTCGAGGCCCGACGTGGGCTCGTCGAGGATCAGGATGCTCGGCTCGTGGAGCAGGGCCTGCGCGAGGCCCACGCGCTGGCGCATCCCCTTCGAGAGCGTCTCCACGATGCGGCGCTCCGAGCCCTTGAGCCCCGCGATCTCCAGGCTCCGCGAGACCTCGCGCTCGCGGTCCTCGCGGGGGATCTTGTGGAGGCGCGCGGCGAACTGGAGCAGCTCTTCCACGCGGAGGTCGCGGTAGAGCGGGTTGCCCTCGGGGAGGTAGCCGATCTTCCGCCGGCACTCGGGCGCGTCCTCCACCACGTCCAACCCGTCCACGCGCGCGGCGCCCTCGGTGGGCGCCACGAAGCCGGTGAGCACGCGCATCGTGGTCGTCTTCCCGGCGCCGTTCGGGCCGAGCAGGCCGACCACCTGTCCGCGCGGGACCGAGAAGCTGAGACCGCGAAGCGCCTGGACCTCGCCGTACCGCTTCGTCAGGTCCACGACCTCGATCATCGCGTCCGACATGTCGGAGCCCCCCGGATGGAAAGACCTCATCAGTTGCCCGGGCCGACGGGTCGGTCAAGCCGACGCGGCAGGGATCGGGCCTCGCGAGCCCCTACGATGACCGGGTCGCCCCGGTTGGGAGGTCGCCATGAGAAACGCCCCGCTCGCCCTGGTCCTCGGCCTCGTGGGAGGGCTCCTCGGCGCGTTCGCCGCCCAGGCGCTCGGGCTCCTCCCGCCGCCCCCGCGGGCGGAGTCGGCCGCGACGGCCCGCCCGCCCGGTCCCAGCCCCGAGGTGCTCGCGCGCCTCGGCGCGCTCGAGGAGAAGGCGGCCGCCCGCGAACGGGTGGCGGCGGAAGCCGAGCCCACGCTGAAGGGCCGGGGCCTCGAGCCCCCGGCCCCCGTCGTGGCGGACCGGCTCGCCCCGCAGGCCGAGGCCCTGGTGCTCGAGCGCCTCCAGCCCGAGATCGACGAGGCCGTCTCCCGGCAGGTCGAGAAGGCCTTCAAGGAGCGCGAGGCGAAGACGAAGGGGAAGCCGGCGGTCACGCTCGCCGAGGCCGCGGAGAAGCTGGGGCTGAGCGCCAACGAGGAGGACGCCATCCGCGCCGTCTATCACGACTTGGAGGAGAAGATGCTCCGTCTCGTCGCGGGCGACGACGGCGACCCCGAGGAGATCCGCCACGAGATCGAGGCGGCGAAGGGCAACAAGGCCAAGGAGCAGGCGCTCCAGATGAAGTACATGCCCCGCGTGTTCTCGAAGATCCCCCAGCTGATCGCCCTCGAGGGCGAGAAGCAGACGCGGATCGCCGAGGCCGTCGGCGAGGAGAAGGCGCAGCAGCTCGGCGACTACGACATCCAGGAGTCGCACCCGTTCGGCATCGGGGGCAACATCAGGATGGAGGCGCGCGCCACGCGGTGACAGACCGCGCGCCCGCACGGCGCGCTCGGTCGGGACAGCCGGGACGGTCGGGACGGACCGCTCGGACGGGTCCGAGCGGCCGCGCGGTCAGACGTCGCCGGCGTCGTTCGCCGCCTCGAGGAGCTCGGGGTCCTCGGCGTCGTGGGCGTGCTCGGGGGGCGCGACCGGCGGGTCCGTCTCGCCGAGGATGCCGACCACGACCGCGTTCTTCCGCTCGAGACGGCAGGCGGTCACGGGATCCGAGCGGTCCCGGACGTTCCCGACCGGGTACATCTCGATCAGGCCCTCGTCCACCGCCCGGTTGATGAGGTCGCGCTTGAGCCGCGGGTCGTCGATGCCGCTGTTGTGCGCGCCGAGCACCTTGTTCACGAGGTAGCGCACACCCACGAACGGCAGGCGGTGCTCCAGCTCGTCGATCAGGCGGACGAAGGGGCCCCAGTCGTACCCGGTGAAGTCCTGGTCGCTCGCGACCGGGGTGGGGTGCGGGGGGCGGGGCTCCCGGCGCGGCTCGGCCGCCGCCGCGCGCGGCGCGCGGCCCTTGGCCTCGCCGTTCGCCGCCCCGCGCCCGCCGCGCCAGGTCCGGGGGCGCGCCGGCTCGCCCTCCTCGCCCGCGAGGATCGACTCCAGCGGGACGAATCGGTCGGCGGCCGAGCGGAGCTCCTCGCCCGCGGTGCCCTCGGGCGCGACCACGACGACCTCGCTCCCGTCCGCCTTGAGCTTCTGCACGAGGGGCAGCAGCGTGGGGTCCCCCGTCACGAGGATGAACGCGTCGGGCTCGTCGCCGGCGTAGAGCGCCTCGAGCGCGTCGGCGACCAGGCGAATGTGGCTGCGGTCCTCGCCCTCGACGGTCGCGGGGACGAGGATCGGCTCGAGCTGCGCGTTGCTCACCTCGCGGGCGAGGGGCGCGCACCGCGACCAGTCCGCGTACGCGCGCGCGAGCGCGAGTCGTCCGACCTGCGCGGAGTAGCGCTGGAGCGCGCTGGCGATCCGTGCGGCGTCCGCCGGCGACAGCACGGCGGCCTCGCCGGGGCCGGGGTGGGCCTGGCTGTCGCGGCCCTCGCCCTCGGGGGCGAGGCTCTGACACAGGTCGGTGAAGTCGATCAGGAGCGCGACATCGGCTCTAGGATCGGACATCGGCACTCCAGTCCGGGACATACCCTCGGGCGACGTCCCGGCCGGACGGTCCCGGGACGCGCGGGAACGGCCTCCGCGGCCGGTCCGGGACCTCGGAGCCGAGCGCGAAGGCAGCGACAGTTGCCCCACGGCGCCAGACCGGCTGATTCGTGATCGTAACAACCGGGGGAACGCCCCGCGCGCCCCCGATCGGGCCGGGAACGAGCCCCGGACCGTCCCGAGTCCATCGACTCCGTGACCGCGGTCACGATCGCGTCACGACGCGCGGGCCGGCCTCCGATACCCTCCTCGCTCCCCCCCGGACCGCCGTCGCCATGAACCCCCGCACCGACCTCGTCGAAACGCGCGCGCTCGTCACCGGCGCGGCGCGGCGGATCGGACGCGAGATCGCGATCGCGCTCGCGCGGGCCGGCGCCCGCGTCGCGGTCCACTATCGGCACGACGCCGAGGGCGCGGCCGAGACGGCGCGCGCGTGCGAGGCGGAGCACGGACGCGCCGCCCTGACGTTCGCGGCCGACCTCGCGACGGCCGACGCGTGCCTTCGCCTCGTGGACGAGGTCGAGACGCGCCTCGGCCCGCTCGACCTCCTCGTCTCGAACGCCGCGATCTTCGAGCGGACGCCCCTCGGGACGCTCGACGCGGACGACTTCGACCGGCACCTCGCGGTGAACGCGCGCTCCGTGTTCGTGCTCTCGCTCGAGGCCGGCCGCCGGATGAAGGCGCGCGGGCGCGGCGCCATCGTGAACCTGACCGACGTCGCGGCCGAGCGCGCGTGGCCGGGCTACGTCGCGTACGCGGCGAGCAAGGCGGCGGTCACGAGCCTGACGCGGGGATTCGCGAAGGCGCTCGCGCCCGAGGTCCGGGTGAACGCGGTGGCACCGGGCCCGATCCTCCCCGCGGCCGGCGCGACCGAGGCGGAGCAGGCGCGCGCGGTCGAGAGCACGCTCCTCCGTCGCTGGGGCGCGCCGGCCGACGTCGCCGACGCCGTCCTGTTCCTCGCGCGGACGCCCTACGTCACGGGCGTCGTGCTCGCCGTGGACGGGGGCCGGTCGATCGGCTGAGGCGCCTCTCGTCCCGCGACGCGCGGCCCACCGAGTCGGGCGCGGACGGCCTGCCCGTCCAGGTCGAGGAGGCGCCCGGGGTCGTCGCCGTCCTCCTCGTAGCGGCCGAGACGCCAGACGTGCGTGCGGTAGTTCAGGACGTCGATCAAGCCGAGCACCTGGACGATGCGGAGCGTCACGAGCTGCTCCGAGAGCCGCGCGGGGTGGCGCAGCGCCTCGGCCAGACGCCGCTCGCCCTCCGCGCGGACCCCGTCGGGCCGGTCGGCATCGACCGCGAGGAGCGCGCGCGCCGCGCCGTCCACGTCGTGGGCGACGGCCCGCCACGCCGCGCGGCGCTCGGCCCGGCCGCCGCGCCCCTCGCGCCGCCACCACCGCGCGAACGCGCGGCGCAGGCGCCACGGCGCCGCGGCCCGTCGGGCGAGGAGTGGATGGGCCGCGGCGTCGGCCGCCACGTGCCGGACGACGTCTTGGCCGACGAGCCGGCTGCGGATCCCGTCGAGGTCCGAGCGGAAAGCGAACACGAGCGCGCGCACGTGCTCGCGCGTGAGCTGCTCGGGCTCCACGTGGAGGTGGCTCGCGACGCGCCGGAGGAGCCCGCCCTGGAGGAGGGCCTGGACGCGGAAGAGATCGGCGCGCGCCCGCTCCCGCTCGACGCCGACCCGCGCCCGGAACCCGTCCTCGGCGCCGAGGAACTCGAGGTCGCGCTCGACGCCCACCTCTTCGAGCCCGCTCGTGGGCGCGCCCGGGAGCGGCACGCCGAGGTACTCGCAATCCACGCGCGCCCGCAGGTCGATCGCCGTCCGCACGACCGGACCACGCATGCGGTCGATCTTGCGGACGGCGGTCGCGAAGTCGGCCTCGGCCTCCTCCAGGGGCCCCGCGCGGAGCCGAGGCGTTCGGATCTCGCGGAAGGCGCGCACGAACCACCTCCACGCGCGGCCGAGCCACCGGAGCGCGCCGAGCAGACCGCGCAGCGGCAGCAGGAACGCCCGCCCGCCGGCGAGCCCGTCCTCGTAGAGGCGGTAGAGGTTCAACACGCGCTGCTCGTGCGGGCGGGCGTGGAGGGGGTACGTCCCGAAGACCCTCCGGAAGAGGGCGCGCCGGTCGTGGCGCAGACGCAGGAGCACGTCGCGCCCGAACCGCTCCAGGACCTCGCGGTCGCGGCGCGGGTCGTCGTCGAGGAAGTGGAGCGCGGTGAAGGCCGTGGTGACGTGCTCGGCGTCGGCCTCGCGCGCCGGCTCGTCCCCCGCGCCGGCGTGGGCGCGGCCGAGCCACGTCTCGCGCGCGCGGCGCTCCGGGTCGGACGCGAGCGGCAGCTCCTCGAGCGGGATCGCGTACCGGTTGTACTCCACGATCAACCGCGCGGCCGCGTGCGTGATGGCGCGCGTGACCAGGCTGAACCACAGGTACGGACCCGAGAACGCGCGGCGCTGCTGCGCGAGGTCGAGACTCCGCAGCGCCTTCCGTTCGCGCGCGGCGATGCAGCCGGCGCCGCGCGCGAACGCGCGGAGCGCGGGGTTGCCGAGGAGCTGGTTCGTGGTGCGGTTGTCGTTGGCGTCGAAGAGTGCGCCGTCCATCGCGTCGCGGTGGAGGAGGATCGCGCGGTCGAGGGCGTCGAACGAGGCGGAGGCCTCGCCGCGCGGCTGCGCCTCGAGGAGCCAGGCCTTGACGCCGTCCGAGAACCGGCGGCGGCGGTCCTCGAGGACGCCCTCGGCGTCGTCGCCCCGGAGCCGCGCCTCGGGCGCGAGCACGCGGCGCGCGAAGATCGTTCCGTCACGCGCGAGGAAACGTCCCTTGACCGACTCCATCAGGGGGAGGAACTGGGCGAGGGCCGTCTGCTCGAGGAACGCCGTGGCCTCGCCGGCCACGCGCTGCAGCCACCATCCGAGCGCCAGGAGCGCGATGCACGCGATCCCGATCACGACGAGTGGCGTGGCCACGAACCGCGCGAGGAGGGTCGCCATCGCGTGCAACCACGACGAGGGCGAGATCGACAGGAAGAGGTCCACGAGCAGGAAGCCCGAGCCGAAGAGCGTCAGGCGGTACGCCGGCCGGAACGCCCCGCGCACCAGGGTCGCGCCGACGCGGTCCACGAACTCGGCGGGCGTGATCGTGCCGTAGAGGTCCGCGAAGAAGAACCAGCGCGCGAGGTGCGCGTCGAGGCGCGACGCGACGTGGCGCGCGCCCGCCGCGACGACCTCGGCGTCGGTCATGCGCACGCCGAGTCGCGGCACGTAGCGCCGGAGCACGGGGAACCAACAGAGCGGGGGACGCGCGAACGTCCTGAGCGCGCGGGCCAGGCGCTGGACGAGGTCGGGCGCGTGCTCGGCCTCGATCGCTTCGGCCGTCGCGTGACCGAGGCGCGCGATCAGCACCTCGGCGGGGACCGCGCGGTCCTCGGCGCGGGGCGTCGCCGCGCGCGCGGCCGCGCCGCGACGCGGTCGCGCGCGCGTGCCCTCGCGCATGCGCTCGAGCGCGTCGAGGCGGCAGGCGGCGACCCGGGCCCGTTCGGCCGGCGGGGCGCCGCCGAGCACCTCGCGCCAGAGCCCGTCCACGGTCGCCTCGAGCCGCTCGAGCCGCCGGAGCGGGTCGCCCTCGCGTCCGAGGGCGCGTAGGCGCTCGGCACGCGTGGGGTAGAGGATCACGTCGCGGTTCAGGAGGCTCCCGTAGCGGCGCACCAGCCGGTCGAGCCCTCGGGCGAGGAAGCCGAACGCCCGCGCGAGGCGGATCACGGGCATGAGGACGCGGAGGTAGCGCGCGACGCGCGTGAGCCGGAGCAGCCGGATCGCGCGGCCCGCGCGGATCGGATCGGCGCCGCCGAGGTCCAACGTGAAGAGCCCGAACGGGAGGCACGGCAAGAAGTCCACCCAGACGTGGCGGAAGAACCACCGTCCCTTCCGCCGGACGAGGAAGAGGCGGAAGAAGAAGTCCCAGAGGAAGACGGCGCAGGCCGCGGTGTCGGCGACGGCGAGCCAGTAGCGCGCGAGCGGCGAGACCTCGAACACGGCCTCGACGAAGAGGATCCCGAGCACGAGGAAGATCAGCGCGAGGATCGCGCGCTCGAAGTGCCCGACGGCGGCGGCGCCGAAGCGGGCCTCCAGGCGCGCCTGGAGCTCCCTCTCGTCGCGCTCCGCGGCGAGGCGGCGGAGCTTGTGGCCGAGGCGCGCGCGCAGCGGTCCGCGCCGCTTCTCGATCGCGCGCCGGTGCCACGCGAGGTCGCGCGCCACCGCGCCGAACCGCTCGGCCGCCTCGGCGGGCGGCAGGTCGTCGGCCTCGACCAGCCGCGCGTCGGCGCGGTCGAGGAGGTCGGTCGCCCAGGCGCGGCGGGTCGCCTCGTTCGGCGGCGCGCGGTCCACGGCGGCTGAGAACGCGGCTTCGACCCGGGCGCGGCCCGGGTGGATCCCCGGGTCCGTGCCGTCGCGCACCCGGGCCTCGTGCGCGAGGTCCGACGCCTGGCGGAGGGCGACGAAGCAGGCCTCGGGATCGTCCGCCCGGACCGCACGGTCCACCTCCGCGTGCCAGAACGCGACCTCGTCCTCCGCGAGGACGCCGAGGAGGCGCTCGCCCCGCGCGACCGGCTCGGCGAGGTCCAGCCGCCGGCAGTGCGCGACCCAGCGCGAGACGCGGCCGACGAGCGGTCGGCCCTCGGGCAGGTGGCCCGAAGCGCGTGCGTCGGCGGCGATCGCGGCCCGAGAGACGTCCGCCTCGAGGCGCGCGAGCTCGTGGGCGGCCCGGAGCGGCTCCAGGACGCCCGCGGCGGCGACCGCGCGGGCCCGCGCCTCGAGGGGAGACGCGTCCGACGAGTCCTCGCGCGGGGGCGCGTCCGGCGGGTCCGGCGGGTCCTCGCGCGGCGATGCGGCGTTGCTCCTCGTGTCGCTCGGCGGGTCCCCGTCTGCCACGGGGCGGATTCTACCCGGTGTGACCGTGGGGGGGCGCCGCGCGATGTGGACCTCGGCGTGGCCGTTCGGCCGCACGGGCCCGCCGGAAGGAGTCCCCCATGACGAAGCTCGGATCCCCCGCCCGGCGCCGGCCGGGTCTCCCCGTCCTCGAGGCCCCGCGGCGCCTCGCGCTCGCGCTGCTCGCGCTCTTCCTGTCGCTCTCGCTCCCGGCCCGCGCCGCGCGGGGGGACGTCTGCTCCGACTGCGCCCCGCCGAGCGACGCCGTCCTCGCGGCCCAGCCCGGCTTCGTGCTCGAGACGCGTGAAGGTTTCTTCGGGCCCAAGCGCGACTACGTCGAGATCGACGGCGGCGAGTGCAGCGTCTCGATCGTCGGCGACTTCGACATCGAGAAGAAGAGCAGCTACCTGGTCCTGCGCGGCGCGGGCACGGCCTGGAACTGCCCGCACAGCAAGGCGTGCGACACCGTCACCGCGTCGATCTCGGCGGCGGACATCAAGGAGTGGAGCCTGACCACGGGAGCGAGCATCGGCGGATCCGTGCTCGGCGTGAGCCTCTCCGCGCAGTTCTCCACGCGCGTCGGGCAGAAGGCGGAGATCCGCGTCACGACGACCGTGTCGAAGCTGATCTGCCCCACGTACTGCCACGTGATCGACTGGAGCGCGTTCTTCGAGGTCGCGACGTACGAGGCGGACGTGGACTACGAGGTGACGCGCCGCTGGGCGTGGTGGACGAAGAACGTCTACACCGGCGGCGACGTCCACCACATGGGTGAGGTGTTCACCTCGTGCGGCACGGGGACGGCGACGTTCCAGTGCCAGGAACCGATCCTCGGCTACTTCCACCTGCTGGACCGCGGGTGCGACGGCACCGAGTGCGGCTACATCGCCCCCCAGGACCTCCGCTGGTTCCCGCCGCTCCCGGACGGGCTCCCGATTCCCGACGACGACCCGATCGGGGGCGGTTCGTCCAGCTCGAGCGGATCGACCGGCAGCGCGGGCGCCGCCACGTCCGACGACCCGCAGCCGCCGGACGCGGGCTCGCCCGACCCCGACGACGGCGGCGACGCGGCCCCCGATCCGGCGCCCGACGAGCCCAAGTCGGACGGTTCCGACGGCGGCGATCCCGACGCGTCGGCCGACCCGCCGCCGCCGGAGCCGGACGGCGACGCGCCGTCCGCGGGGGACGACGCGGACGCGGGCGCGCCTCCGCCCCCGGCGCCCGACGCGGGGTCGTGACGGTGCGACGCGGCGTCCTCTCCCTCGGCGCGGGCCTCGTGGCCCTCGCGTCCCTCCTCGCCGGCCCCGCGCGGGCCGGCGAGGACCTCCCCGACGACGCGGCGCGCTTCGTCGGGATCCCCCCGATCGTCCCGGACGGCGTGCCCGACGACGCCGCGGCCCGGCGGGCGTGGTCCGGGCGTCTCCTCTCGTGGGCCGCGGCAGAAGACTCGGTCGTCGAGACCGCGGACGCGCGGCTGTCGGCCGCGTGGGCCACGCTGGACGACGACCCGGCCGAGGCGGCGAGCGCGCTCGAGAACGCCGGTTGCGCGTACCCCGTCGGCGAGCCGTACGCCGCGGTGGCCTTCTACGGGGCCGCGCGGGCGCATCTCCTGGCGAAGGACGTGGCGGGCGCCGAGACGGCGCTCGCGCGTGCGGGGTCGGCCGGGTCCCGGCTCTCCCCGGACGCGAACGACGCGACGCGCGCGCGGTTCGAGATCGCCTCGGCCTGGCTCGCGCGAAACGAGCTCCTCCCCGTTCGCGTGGCGGAGGCCGCCGGTCGATACGCCGACGTCGCCGTGCGCCTCGAGGCGATCGCGGACGACCCGGCGCGGCGCGCCGCGGTCCACCGGGACGCCGCGTGGCTCTGGCATCGGGCCGCGCGCGCACGGGCCCGCGCGGGCGACGACGAGGAGGCGTCGTCGGACGCCGACCGCGCGGTGGAGCAGGCGACGACCGACCGCGCGCGCGCCGACTACGTGGTCTGGCGGGTCTACCTCGAGAACCACGCGCTCGACGCGGAGGCGAGCCCCGGGCTCCTCGCGACGTGGCCGGGTCACCGGTTCACGGAGTCGGCCGTGGCCGCCCTCCGCGGGCTCCGGGGCAATCCGAACGCCGGCGACGCGCTGCTCGCGCTCGGGTCGAGCGCGCTCAGCGCCGGCGCGTACGAAGACGCCCTCTCGCTCTACGCGCTCGCCTTCTCCGACCCGCTGCTCGTGCGCCGCGCCGGCGAGGACGAGATGCTCCGGCGCGGGTTCCTCGTCGCGCACCTGGCCGCGCTCGCGCTCGGTCGCTACGACGAGGCGGAAGGCCTCCTCGACCGCGCCGTCGCGCTGGGCGACCTCCCCCCGGAAGAGGTGGACGGCTACCGCGCGGCGATCGTCGAGGCGCGCGAGGCGGCGCGCGCCGCCGAGGAGGCCGCGGGCGACGAGCCCGCGCCCTCGCCCGAAGGGGAGGCGACCCCGCCCGCGTCCGCCCCCGCGCGCGGGCTGCTCCGCCTCCCCCGCCGGGAGGCGGCGGACCGGCCCGGGCCCGGCGACGATCCCACGGCGACGGCGCCCCCGGCGCCCGGCGCCGGGGCGCACCGCGCGCTCCTCGCCGGGGGCGTCCTCGCGCTGCTGGTCCTCGGCCTCGGGTTCGCCCGCGGGGTCCGCGCGCGGCGCCGGGGCCCGCGCGGGGACGAGCGGGTCACGTGACCTCGAGCCGCCACGCCGCCCGCTCGAGCACCTCGCCGATCCAGGCCGACGCGAGGCATCCGTGTGCCACGAGCGCGTCGAGCAGGGCGTCGGCGCGGTCGGGGGCCACGGCGATCAGGAGCCCGCCGGAGGTCTGCGGGTCGAGGAGCACGAGCCGGCGCGCCTCGGGCACGTCCACCCAGCGCACCCGGCCCTTCGACTCGACCCACTCGCGGTTTCGCTCGAGCCCGCCGCACACGAACCGGCGGTCGAGGAACGGCTCGAGGCCCTCGATCGCGGGGACGTCCGCCGACCGGATCCGCATCGAGACGCCCGCGGGTTCCGCCATGCCGAGCGCGTGCCCGAGCAGGCCGAAGCCGGTGACGTCGGTCGCGGCGTGGACGCCGACCTCGAGCATGGCCCGGCTCGCGCCGCGGTTGAGCGCCGCCATCACCTGCATGACCCGGAGCGTTTCGTCGTCGCCGAGCGCGCCGGCCCGGAGCGCGGTGGTGAGGAGGCCCGACCCGAGCGGCTTCGTGAGCACGAGGTGGTCGCCGGGTCGCGCCGTCGCGTTGCGCACGATGTGGTCCGGGTGGATCGTCCCGGTCACGGCGAGGCCGAACTTGATCTCGTGGTCCTTGACGGTGTGCCCGCCCACCAGCGCGCAGCCCGCCTCGACGCATCCCTCGACGGCTCCGTTCAGGATCTCGGACGGGACGTTGTCGGGCAGGTCCACGGGAAACGCGAACACGCTGACCGCCGAGAGGGGCTCGCCGCCCATGGCGTACACGTCGGAGAGGCTGTTCGCCGCGGCGATGCGGCCGTACCACGTCGGGTCGTCCACGACCGGCGGGAAGAAGTCCACCGTCTGGACGAGCGCCAGGTCGTCGCGCACCAGGACCACGCCGGCGTCGTCCGCGGTGGACGTGCCGACCAGCACACGGTCGTCGGGAGGCAGCCGCACGGGCGCCAGCAAGGCCTCGAGGCGGGCCTTGTCGAGCTTGGCCGCTCAGCCGCCCGCGCCGGCGTACTTCGTCAGTCGAACGGTAGTCCGTCGATCGGGCATCGGGGCCCTCCGGGGCCGGGGGAGCCAGGGGTCAGGCGAACGCACGCTCGACCGCCGCGACGACGTCGTCTTCGTCACGGTCGAGCAGCGTCCGCACGTGGAACCGCACGCCTCCGTCGCGCACGGTCGTGAAGACGGGAACGGGCGCCGCGCGGAGGCGTCGGGCCACCTCGCCCGCCTCGCGCTCGCGGGCCCTCAGGACGACGGCGCGGCCCGGCAGGCGCTCGGTCGGCAGCGAGCCGGCGCCGACGGCGTCGTCCACGACCTCGACGCCGATCTCGTACGCGCGCGCGGCGCCGAGCGTACCGAGGCGCGCCGCGAGCGAGCGCGCGCGCGCCTCCAGGGCCTCGACCGAGAGCACGAGCGCACGCGTCGTCGGGTGGACCCGGGCGAGGCTCGCCTCGTCGAGGAAGAGCCTCAGCGTCGCCTCCATCGCGACGAGCGACAGCTTGTCGCAACGGATCGCGCGATAGAAGGGATGCGCGCGCACGCGCGCCACGCTCTCGCGCGTGCCGACGACGATGCCCATCTGCGGCCCGCCGATCAGCTTGTCGCCCGACGCCGTCACGAGGTCGGCGCCCGCGGCCACGCTCTCCCGCACGAGCGGCTCGTCGCCCGGCAGGCCGTGGGCGGCCAGCGAGACGAGCGCGCCGCTGCCGAGGTCGTCCGCGACGGGCACGCCGTAGGCCTTCCCGAGCGCGACGAGGTCGGCGAGCGACACGTCCGTCGTGAAGCCCTCGACGCGGTAGTTCGACGTGTGGACGCGGAGCAGGAGCCCGGTGGCGTCCGAGATCGCGTTCTCGTAGTCCTTGAGGTGCGTACGGTTCGTCGTGCCGACCTCGCGAAGCCTCGCGCCCGACTGCGCCATCACCTCGGGGATCCGGTACGCGCCGCCGATCTCGACGAGCTGCCCGCGCGAGACGATCACCTCGCGGTCCCGCGCGAGCGCGGCGAGCACGACCATCGTCGCGGCCGCGTTGTTGTTCACGACCGTGGCCGCCTCGGCGCCCGTGAGACGCGCGAGCAGCGTCTCGAGGTGCCGCTCGCGCGGCGCGCGCTCGCCCGTTTCGCGATCGGCCGCCAGCAGCTGGTACCCGCGACCGTGCTCGGCCAGCGCCACCAGCGCGGCCTCGGGAAGCGCCGCGCGGCCGAGGTTCGTGTGCAGCACGACGCCGGTCGCGTTGACGACGCGCACGAGCCCGGGGTCACGGCGACGCGCGATGCGCCGGCGGGCCGACTCGAGGACCGCGCCCGTCGCCGCCGCGCGCTCGAGTCGGAACGGCCCCATCTCGCCGCCGAGCACGCGGGCGCGGACTTCGGCGAGCGCCTGGCGCACGTCCTCCACCCACTCCTCGCGCGGCGCGTACCGGAGGTCGTCGGGGGAGAGGGCCCCGAGCACGTCGTTCACCGGCGGGAGCCGGCGGACGAGCGCCGCGGGGTCGCCCGCGCCCTCGGGCGGGGAGGGCGGGCGGAGCGGCGGGAGGACGTCGGGCGCGGGATCGGTCACGCGCGCGAGGATACCGTGCGGGTCGCCACGGGGTCGCCACGGGGTTCCCACGGGTTCTCCACGGTCTTTCCTCGCGCGACGCGCCGCGCGCGGGACCTCGGGCCGCGCCGCGCGACGCGATGCGCGACGTGGCAGGGGCCGCCGCCGTCGCCGGCGGATGCTACGTTCGCGCTCCTGTCGGGGCAGACCGTCCCGCCTCGGAGATGGAGCGTCCTCCCTTGGCCGTCGAGACCAGCCCGGTCATGTCGCAGTTCGCGGACGCGAAGCGTCGCTATCCGGACGCGCTCCTCTTCTTCCGCATGGGCGACTTCTACGAGCTGTTCCACGACGACGCGAAGGTGGCCGCCGAGGCGCTCGGGCTCACCCTCACGGCCCGCGACCGCGAGCGCCGCATCCCGATGGCCGGCGTGCCGGTCAAGAGCGCGAACGTGTACCTCCGCCGCCTGCTCTCGCAGGGCCGCAAGGTCGCGATCTGCGAGCAGCTCACCGAGCCGGGCCCCGGCAAGCGCATCCTCGAGCGCGACGTCGTCCGCGTGCTCACCCCCGGCACCTTGACCGAGGAGGAGGCGCTCGACGCCGGCGCGAGCAACTTCCTCCTCGCGATCCGCCCCGCGGCGCGGCGCGACGGCCGCGCGCGCCACGGCCTCGCGTGGATCGACCTCTCGACCGGCCGGTTCTTCGTGGCGGAGGCGACGGACGACGACCTCGAGAGCGAGATCGTCCGGATCGGCCCCGCCGAGGTGCTCGTCCCCGAGGACGGCGACGGCCCCGAGCTCGAGCGCCGTCTCGGGGCGGTCGTCCCCGCCGCCGTCACGCGCGTCCCCACGTGGACCCTCGAGCCCGAGTCCGCGGAACGCGCGCTGAAGGAACACTTCGGCGTGGCGAGCCTCCGCGCGTTCGGGCTCGACCGGCGTCCGGCGTCGGTCGGCGCCGCGGGCGCGGCGCTCGAGTACCTCCGCGCGACGCAGATGGCGTCGCTCGACCACGTGACCCGCCTCGAACGGCACGACCCCGCGGGCACCCTCGTCCTCGAGCCCACGACGCGACGGCGTCTGGAGCTCGTCGAGCGCCCGGACGGCACGCGCGACGGCACGCTGCTCCAGGTCCTCGACCGGACGCGGACGGCGATGGGCGCCCGGACGCTCCGGGAGTGGGTGCTCGCGCCGCTCGCCGACCGGGCGGCGATCGAGCGCCGGCTCGACGGCGTCGAAGAGCTCGTGAAGGACGCGTTCCTGAGGAGGGACCTCCGCGAGGCGTTCTCCGCGGTGCGCGACGTGGAGCGGATCCTCGGGCGCGTCGCGACGAACCGCGCGAACGCGCGCGACCTCGCCGCGCTCGGCGCGAGCCTCGAGACGCTCCCTCCCGTCCGCACGCTCCTCGCGGGCGCGTACTCGACGACGCTCGGGGACCTCCGCGACCGCATGGAGTCGTTCGAGGACCTCGCGTCGCTCCTCGCGCGCGCGATCGACGACGACCCCGCGCCCACGATCACCGAGGGCGGGATGATTCGCACCGGCCACGACGCGGAGCTCGACGAGCTCCGGTCGCTCGGCCGCGACGGGAAGGGTTGGATCGCCCGGTACCAGGCGTCCGAGGCGGAGCGGACCGGCATCCCCAACCTGAAGGTCGGGTTCAATCGCGTCTTCGGCTACTACCTCGAGATCACGAACGTCCACCGGGAGAAGGTCCCCCCGGAGTACCAGCGCAAGCAGACCCTCGCGAACGCCGAGCGCTACGTCACGGAGGAGCTGGGCACGTGGGAGGAGAAGGTGCTCCGCGCGGACGAACGCGCGAAGGAGCGCGAGCGCCAGCTCTTCCAGGCCCTCCGCGACCAGGTGGCGGGGCGCATCCCCGCGCTCCAGGCGACCGCGTCGGTCCTCGCCGAGCTCGACGTGATGCAGTCGCTCGCGGAGGTGGCCGAGACCGGCGGGTACGTCCGCCCCGAGCTCACCGACGACCTGACCCTGGAGCTCCGGGACGCGCGGCATCCCGTCGTGGAGCACCACATGGACTCCGGCGAGCGCTTCGTCGCGAACGACGCGGTCCTCGACGAGCACGCCCGCATCGCGCTCATCACCGGTCCGAACATGGCCGGGAAGAGCACGTACATCCGGCAGTGCGCGCTTCTCGTCCTGCTGGCCCAGATGGGGTCGTTCGTTCCCGCCTCGAAGGCCCGGATCGGCCTCGTGGACCGGATCTTCACGCGCGTCGGCGCCGAGGACGACCTCGCGCGCGGCCAGTCCACCTTCATGGTCGAGATGAGCGAGGCGGCCTACATCCTCCGACACGCCACGAAGCGGAGCCTGGTGGTGCTCGACGAGGTGGGCCGCGGGACGAGCACGTTCGACGGCATCGCGATCGCCTGGGCGATCACCGAGTACCTCTCCGAGGTGGTCGGCGCGCGCACGTTCTTCGCCACCCACTACGCCGAGCTCACGCGCCTGGCCGAGGAGCTCCCCGCCGTCACGAACCTGAACGTCGCGGTGCGCGAGTGGGGCGATCGCGTCGTGTTCCTCCGGCGCATCCAGCCGGGGACGGCCGACCGCTCGTACGGCATCCACGTCGCCCAGCTCGCGGGCGTCCCGGACGCCGTCGTCGAGCGCGCGCGCGCGATCCTCTTGAACCTCGAGTCGAGCGAGGCCGGCGCGGCCGAGCGGATCGTGTTCGGTACGAAGCCCACGTCCGCGCCGCGCGACGTGCAGCTCGGCCTCTTCCAGCCCCCGCCCCCGAGCGCCACCCTCGACGCGCTCCGCGCCCTCGAACCCGAGCGAATGACCCCGATCGAGGCGCTCCAGCGCCTCGTGGAGCTGAAGCAGAGGGCCGACGAGGAAGGCCGCCCCGGCTGACCCGGACCGCGGCGGTCAGCGCGGGGGCGGGCTCGCGCCGTTTGCCTCTCGACCGGTCGGCGCGCCCGCAGCCCCGGACGGGACGACGTCGGCCGGGGCGTCCGCGGCCGACGCGACCAGGTGGACACTCCCGGGCGGGGGCGCGAGCAGGCGGCGGAGCACGAGCCACGGGTCCGCGCGCTCGCGGAACGGCTCGAGCTCGAGATCGGGCGTGTCCGCGAAGCGCACGAGGAGGCGCGCGCCCTCGGGGCGTTCGAGCGCCGCGAGGTCCACCGAGGCCGTGACCGTGCGACCGTCGGCGGCGAGCGTCCCGTTCGTCTCGAGCACGGGCGCCGGCACGGCGACCCGCCACGACACGGTGAGGCCCTCGAGCACCGGCGCGAGCGCCCGGACGACCTCGGCGCGGGGCCGACCCGCGATCTCGCCCCGCGTCGGGTCGCCGAAGCAGCGCCAGGAGAGGGAGAGCTCCAGGGTCCAGCGGGCGCCGTCCTCGGGACGCGGTCCCAGCCGCTCGTGCTCCAGGCGCACGTCGGTCGCGGCGAACACCCCGGCCTCGACCGCGTCGTGGAGGTGGCGGAAGCGCCACGAGAGGCGGAGGGTCGAGCCCCCCTCCCCGTCGGTGCGCCGCGCCTGGACGAGCGCGAGGCCCGGCACGCCGCCCCGACGGGGCGCGACGCGCGATACCGCGGCGCGGTCCCACGCGGGGTCCAGAGGGTCCGCCCGGAGGTCGCCCACGGGGGCGGCCCCGCCGAGCGCCGCGAGGGCGGCGCCGAGCCCGCTCGGGGCGCCGGGGTCCCCACGGAGCGTCTGCTCGATCGTGCCCGAGCCGTCCGCGTTCAGCGTGACGACGGCGTCCGTTCCGCGGCAGCCGGCGAGCGCGGTCGCGCACAGGAGGAACGCGAGACCGGGAATCGGGCGCCGCGGGCCGGTCACGTGCGCCCCGACCCCAGGTCCGTCGCCACGGTCCCCGCGGCGTCCGGGTCGGCGCCGGCCGCCCCCGCGCGGAGGTGGAGCCCGTAGATGTCGTGGCCCGCCGCGCGCCAGCGCGCCTCGAAGACCGTGGACCGCTGGCGCGCGCCGAGCGTCTCGAAGCCCGGAGGCGGCAAGGTGTTCCCGAGTCCGGGCACGGCGAGGACGGCCTCGAGCACGGCCTCGGCGTACGGCAGGTGGTCCGTCAGGAAGAGGAGGTCCCCGCCGACCTCGAGGCTCCGCTCGAGCTCCCCGAGGAAGTGGGGGTCGAGCAGCCGGAAGCGGTGGTGGTGCTTCTTGGGCCACGGGTCGGGGAAGTAGACGTGGTACGCGCGGACCTTCCGCGGAGAGAGGAAGGGCCCGACGAGGTCCCCGGCGGGCCGCCAGATGAGGCGGAGGTTCCCGAGGGGGCCCGCGCGGTCGAGCACCATGCGCGCCTGACGCTGGATGCGTTTGCGGCTGTACTCGATGCCCAGCCAGTTCGTGTCCGGGCGGCGGAGGGCCTGCTCGAGGAGGAACGCGTCCTCGCCCGGACCGATCTCGACCTCGAGGGGCTGCCCCGGCTTCTCGAAGGAGGCCTGTGCGCCGCCGCCGAGCAGCCAGTCCTCCCACGTCGTCTCGAGGGGCCGGCAGGGCGCGATCCGCATGACCCTCATCTTGCCGCGCGCCGCCGCGGAGGGTAAGGGCCCGTCCGCGAATACGTCTCGCTCTCGCATCCCGGCTCTACCCCATCTTCGACGGCTTCGCAGTCGCGAATTCCTCGACGTAACGGGCGCTACGCCTATCGGTCCATCTCCTCGACCTGGCGGGCGCGACGCGTGCGGAACCGCTTCCTCGTCGGGACCACGTCCGACGCGGACGCGAGCGCCTTCGCGACACGGAGTCCCGGACCGGCTCCCGCGCGCTCGCACGAGGATCCGGACGCCCGGCCCCCGGGGCCGGGCGTCCGGTGCGGGGGGACGGCGGGCCGGCTCGCGGCCGGCGCGTCGGGGGGAGGTGGCGCGGCCCTTCGGCGCCCGCGGGGCGCCGGCCCGTCACACCTGCTGCTGCTCGACCTCCCGCTCCCGCAGGTGCGGGACGGGCGCGTCGTACGCGCGCAGTGCGAGCTCCACACGGTTCCTCACGCTGCACTTGTTGAACACCGACATCAGCACGTTCTTGACCGTCTTCTCGACGATCCCGAGCTGCCCGGCGACCTCGGCGTTCGTGTGCCCCTTGGCGACGCCCGCCGCGACCTGGGCCTCGCGGACGGTCAGACCGAACCGCGACTGCAGGCGACGGACGGTCGGCTCCGCCCAGGGGGTCGCGCTGATCGCGCGCAGGACGACGAAGAGTCCCTCGTCGCGGTGAAGGGCCTCGAGCGTGATCTTGAGCTTCCGCTCGGCGTCGCTCGGGTAGTAGAACTCCATCAGGGACGGGCCGCGCTGCCCGTGGGACCGCCCGATGAAGCCATCGAGCATCCGATCGATGCTCTCGGGCAACAGGGACTCGTCTCCACGGGGACTCCCGTCCCGCAGGTACGAACGTGCCGCGACGTTCGAATAGATGGCGCGACGGTCGCTCATGAGAACGACGAGGCCGTGCTCCGGGTCACCATCCACCAGGTCCCGGAGCAGTCCTCCCACGTCGCGATCGGCTGTCATCAACTCTCCAACACGTCGAATCATTTCTACCGCTCCAATCAGGGGCACGGACCATGGCCCCATGTTGAGTTGACGGTTCGCGTCGGGACCATGTTCCGAGCGCCCGAGGGTCCGAGGGCGAAGCCCGGGTTCATCGCCCCGGGGAGCCCGCCCCACCCTCGACTTCCCTTCCGGGGGGTTCCGGCGGCGGCTACCATCACGCCTTGCCCCGACGCGGGGTGGAGAAGTGGTATCTCGTCAGGCTCATAACCTGGAGGTCGCGGGTTCGACTCCCGCCCCCGCTACCAGCTCGGGCCCCTCGATTCGTCGAGGGGCCCTCTTTTTTCGGCCTGCGGGGCGGTCCGGAGCGGAACCCTCGGGCATAATCGCCCCCCGACCGCGCGGGAGGGCGAATAGCTCAGTCGGCTAGAGCGCCTCGCTTACACCGAGGAGGCCGGGGGTTCGAGTCCCTCTTCGCCCACCACGTCCGCCCCCGCCATGTCCGAGAGCGCCCCCCCCCGCCGAAGCGCCCGCGTCCCCGGCCCGGCCGACGGCATGCGCCTCGACCGGTTCCTCGCGAACGCGTTCCCCCGCTGGTCAAGGAGGCGCCTGGCCCAGGTCGCCCGGGCGGGCGAGGTCCGGGTGAACGGGCGGCCCGCGCGGCCGGGAACGCTGCTCCGCGCGGGGGACACCCTCGAGATCCCCGGTCTCGGCGAGGCCCTGGCGGGGGTCGAGCGCCGCCGGCGCGAGGTCGTCCGGGCACGCGAGGAGGCGCGGGCGCCGCGGCAGGTCGTCGTCCTCCACCGCGATCCGGACCTGCTCGTGGTCTCGAAGCCGGCGGGGATGCCCGTCCACGGCGGCGCGGACCTGGGCGCGGTCGAGACGCTGATCGACCGCCTGAAGGCGGACGTGCTCGAGGGCTTCGGCCTGGTCCACCGGCTCGACCGCGACACCAGCGGCGCGATCGCCCTCGTCCGCGGCGAGGTGCTCCGCGCCGAGACGGCGAAGCGCCTGGGCGATCCACAGGGCGGGGTCGAGAAGGTCTACGAGGCCATCGTCGAAGGCGTCGCCGATCCGGCGTCGGGGGAGATCGACCTGCCCCTCGCCCCCCCCGACGGCCGCGGTCGCGTCGTCGTGGACCGTGCCCACGGACGGCCGGCCCTGACCCGCTACGCGCTCCTGGAGGCGTTCGCGGAGGCGAGCCGGCTCCGTCTCGAGCTCGGGACCGGTCGCACGCACCAGATCCGGGCGCACCTCCGCGCGATCGGCCATCCCCTCCTCGTGGACCCCCGCTACGGGAACCGCCGGGGTTGGCGGCTCGTGGACCCGCGGGGCATCCTCGACGCGCGGCTCAGGCGCACGCCGCTCCACGCCGCCCGGCTGGTGCTCCCCCATCCGCGGACGGGCGAGACGATCGCCGTGGACGCCCCCCTCCCCGGCGACATGCGCCACGCGCTCGAGGTGCTCCGCGTGGACGCCGGCCGGCGTCGCTGAGGCCCGCGGCCGGGGGCGCGCGCCCCGGGCCCCGCCGGGGCGGGCCTCTCGCGGAGGGGAACGGCCGAGCGCCGGGTCCTCCGGGCGCAGGACGGGTCAGCGGGGGGTCGTGATCCGCTTCTTGGCGCGGGAATAGTGGCCGGAGCACGGACGCTTGCCGTGGTTGGCCTTCTTGAGGAGTCGGCGGTTGACGGCCATGACGGCTCTCCCGGGGGCCACGAAGGGTAGCCGCGGCTCCGGGTGGCCGCCAAGTTCCTCCTCGCGTGCCGGCGCCCGCGGCGGCGCCGTCCCCACGCCCGGAGGCCCTCGGCGCGCCGATCGCGAGCCCTTCGGCGGGGCCCGGTCCCGCTCGCGGCCCCGCCGGCACGCGGGGCGTGGCGGCGGGGTCAGTCGCGGACCGCGTCGTCGGCCGTCGCTCGGGTCAGGGCCTGTTCCAGGTCCTGGATGAGGTCGTCCGTGTCCTCGAGGCCGACGGAGAGTCGGAGGAGGCCGTCCGCGAAGCCGGCCTTCCGGCGGTCTTCGGGGGGGACCGAGGCGTGCGTCATGGACGCCGGGTGGTCGATCAGGCTCTCGACGCCGCCCAGGCTCTCGGCCAGGGTGAAGAGGCGGGTCGAGGAGGCGAAGAGCCGCGCGGCCTCGAGATCGGCGTCGAGCTCGAAGGAGACCATCCCGCCGAAGCGGCGCATCTGGCGGGAGGCGATCGCGTGCCCGGGATGGTCGGAGAGGCCCGGGTAGAAGACGCGCCGAACGCGGTCGTCCGACGAGAGCCACGCCGCGACCTCCTCGGCGTTGTCGGAGTGGACCTCCATCCGCTGCGCGAGGGTCTTCGTGCCGCGGAGGACCAGGAAGCAGTCGAGCGGGCCCGGGACCGCGCCGATCGCGTTCTGGAGGAAACGCAGCTCGCCCGCGATCGCGGTGTCCCTCGTGACGACCGCGCCCCCGACCACGTCGCTGTGACCCGAGAGGTACTTCGTGGTGCTGTGCACGACGACGTCCGCGCCGAGCGCGAGCGGCGACTGGAGATACGGCGTCGCGAAGGTGTTGTCCACGACGGCGAGGGCGCCGGCGGCGTGCGCGATCTTCGACGCCGCGGCGACGTCGGTGATCTGGAGGAGCGGATTCGTCGGCGACTCGAACCACACGAGCCGCGTGGGCTCCTCGGCGAGCGCCTTCTCGAGCGCGCCGAGATCGGTCGTGTCCACCACGCGATAGCGAAGTCCCCAGCGCTTCATCACCTTGTCCACGAGCCGGTACGTCCCGCCGTACACGTCGTGGCCGAGCACGATCCGGTCGCCCGTGCCGAGCATGCTGAGGACCGCGTGCGTGGCGGCGAGGCCCGACGAGAACGCGACGGCGTCGGTCCCGCCCTCGAGCTCCGCCAGGTTCGCCTGGAGAGCGTTCCGCGTCGGGTTCGCGGTGCGCGAGTACTCGTAGCCCTTGTGGACGCCCGGCGCCGACTGCGCGTACGTGGACGTGAGGTACACGGGCGGCATGACCGCGCCGGTCGTGGGATCGGGCGCCTGCCCGCCGTGGATCGCGCGCGTGGAGAAGCCCTGCTTCGGGCGCCGAGGCTCGGTCGTCATGGCCCACCTCCGGCCCGGGAGGATACGCGCGCCTCGCGGAGCCGGAGCTCACATACGCGTCCCGTCGGAACGTCAGCGCGAGCCCGCGAGGGCGGCCCGGTCGTACCGGTAGTACGCCTCCGCGGTCATCGCCATCAGCGCGGTCGAGAAGACGCGCCCGCCGTCTCGGCCCCACGGGCCGACCGGGTCCCACGAGCCGAGGTAGTGGCATGCGTCCGTGTCGTGGCGCTGGCTCTGGACGACCGCCGCCGCGAGGGACGCGCTCCAGCCGCGCCAGGCGTCCCCGCCGACGTCGAACGTCGCGAGCGTGCCGAACCACCAGTACATCATGTCCACGGTCCGCCCGTCCGCGGACCACCGCGGCGGCTTCGCGAGGAGGAGAGCCGTCCCCGCGCGGACCGCTTGGGGCGTGTCCTTCGCCGCGCCCGCGAGGATCCGCACGAGGAGCCCCGCGGCCGTCATCGCCTCGGACTCGTCGGCCGGGTGGCTGTCGATCGCCTCCATCGGCCGCGCGGGCGGCGAGCCGCGCGACACGTAGCCGACCCGGCCCGTCCCCGGGTCGGTCATCTTGTCGATCCACGCGAGCGCGCCGCGGAACGCGGACGGGTCGATGTCGAACGGAGCGTCCTGTCCCCGCCGGCGGGCGTCGTCGTCGATGGCCTTCGCCGACCCGAGGACGAGCACCATGCACGTCGTGACGGCCGTATCGTTGTCGCCGGGGCGGACGCCGTAGCGCCACCCGTAGTACGGGTTCTGCGCCTTCAGGATGAAGTCCACGGCGAGCCGTGCGCTTCCCTTGAAGATCGGACTTCCCGTCGCCCCGTACGCCTCGACCATCGCGAGCGAGGCGAAGGCGTGGTTGTAGACGTAGTGCTGGCTCGTGCGGGGACCGAAGCAGCCCTCGGCGTCCTGCACCTGCTTCAAGTACCGGAGCCCGCGCGAGACGGTCTGCGAGAACGGAGGCGCGCCCCGGTCCGTGTAGCCCACCCCCAGGAACGCGCACAGGGCGAGCCCCGTGACGCCGACGTCGTAGCTCGGGCCCCCGAGCCCGTCGGGGCCCTGGGCCTGGGCCTCGCCCCGACACCACGCGTCGAAGCCCGCGGCCTCCCACGCCCCGGAGGGGGACTGGTGTGCGGCCAGCCACGCGAGCGCGAGCCCCACGCTGTCGCCCGGGGCCTTCTCGGGACGCGAAGGCGTCGGCCCGGTCGCGACGGCCGGCGAGGGCGCGGCGGCCCCGGCCAGCATCGCCTCGAGCCGGGTGATGCCCTGCGTGTAGATCGCGTCCACCTCGCGGTACGCCTGGAGCGCCTCTTCGAGCCGCCCCTCCGCGCGCAGCGTGTCGGCGACCCCGAGCTTCGCCTGCATGCGTACGTGGAGGACCTCGAGCCCCCGCGTGAGCGCGTCCGTTCGCGGGACGCCCGCGCCGGGGGCCAGGCCGCCGCCGTCGGCCCCGTCGTCGGCGCGCACGCCGGAGGGGACTCCCAAGGCGATGGCCAGGAAGAGAATCGGGACCCAGATCGACTTCCGTCGCATGCCTCACCTCCTCGACGAGGCCCTCGGCGACCCGCGACCGCGAGAAGGACCCTCGACGGACGAACGGAGCGGACGGCCCGCGGGTTCGGGCGGGGCGACCCGAACGGGCGGCGCGAGGGCCACGGTCGTTCGGACGGAGCCGAGCGGTCCCGTCCGCCGGCGCTCAGTCGTCGAGGAGGTCGTCGAGGAGCGCGTCCCAGTCGATCGAGGCCCGCTCGGCGGCCGTGATCGGGGGCATGGCCCGGAAGCGCGTGTACTCGTCGAGACTCGTGCAGTCCCCCCAGGGCAGGCTCCCGGGGCGCACGGGCCGCCCGGAGAGCGACCGCGTCGGCGCCGTGGCGGGCACCCGTCCCCCCGAGCCCGGGCGGAGCACGCCGGGGGCGAGCACCTGGCCGAGGACGTCGAGGTCGAGGTCCTGGCGGCGGAGCCAGCCCGGGACCACGCGGGCGAACCTCTCGGGGTGCGCCTCGCGGGCCTGCGCCAGGGTCCGGTGGGCCCGCCAGGTGTCCCGGGTCAGGAGATAGGCCCTCGCCAACCGAAGGAGGGGACGGAAGGCCCACGGCCGGGTGGCCACGGCCGCCTCCAGGGCGGCGATGGCGCGCGGCCGGTCCCCGCGGAGGAGCAGGAGCCGGGCCTTGGCCGTGAACAGCAAGGCCCGGAGCCAGCGAAGCGTCGCGGCGATGGGTCCCGTCCGCCGTTTCATCCGGGTCGGTCTCGTCCCCCCCGCCACGCGGCCACGGGGATGTCGGGGTCTCTCGTTGGCCGGGCAGGGGCCCCGGCGGCGCAAGGGCTCAGGCGCAGGTCCGACTCGCGCCGATAGGAGGGCCGACCGGACCCGAGAGGCCAGTCTACGGCTGGCGGCATCGGGTCGCAATGCGATCCGAGAGGACGTTTACGTGACGATCAAGGGGACTCTGGAGACCTTCAACCTCCGGGAGCTCCTCCAGATGCTCGCCTTCAACCAGAAGGTCGGGACGCTGGTACTGGAGACCGATCGCGGAGCCCGGACGATCCACGTGGATCGGGGTCGGGCGGCGTTCGTGGAGGGTGACGCCGGAGCCAGCCGGGCGCTGCTCCGGGTGGTCCGCCGGCGCGGCCTCGTGGCGGAGGACCGTCTCGAGCGGGCGCAGGGGATCCAGGCCGCGTCGGGGGAGTACCTCGGCCGGATCCTCCTCGACCTCGGCGTCCTCGAGGAGCCGGTCCTGGAGGAGGCGGTCGAGCACTCGGTCCACGAGCGCTTCCTCAGGCTCCAGCTCCGCGCGATCAACCGCTTCGAGTTCGCGGACGGCCAGATCCTCGCGCCCGACGGCACCGACAAGTGGCCGGACGGTCGGCCCCGGCGTCCGATCGAGCCGGGGATCGTCGTCGAGGCCCTCCTGCTCGAGCTGACGCGCAAGATGGACCAGTGGGCCGAGCTCTCGCAGGTCGTGCCCAGCACCGAGGAGGTGTACGAGGGCACCGGCATCGGCGTGGACGTCGCGGGCGCGCTCGAGGCCGAGGAGGTCGATCCCGCTCTCGCCGACCCCGTCGTCCACTCGATCGACGGCTATCGCACGCTCGAGCAGGTCGTCGAGGCGAGCGACGTGGACGACCTCACGGTGATCCAGGTCGTCGCCGCGCTGCTCCACGGCGGCGGCGTCCGTCCGGTCGCGACCGAGGACCTCCTGACGCGGGGCGAGGACCTCCTCTCGCGGGGCGAGTCGCTCCGCGCCCTGCCGCTCCTCCGACGCGCCATCGACCGCGGCGACGCGCCGCCGGAGGCGTGGATCCGCTACGCCGACGCGCTCGAGGCGGCCGGCCGGCGTGAGGAGGCGGCGCTCCAGCTCGAGACGTACGCCCTGAAGGCCGAGGACGTGAAGCCGATCGGGGTGTTCGACGCGCTCCGCCGCGCGATGGACCTGCGAAAGGGCGAGATGGGCTCGGCCGCCCGCCTCACCGACTACTACGTGAAGAACCGGCCGTGGCTCACCGACCGGCAGGGCCAGGCGCTCGAGGCGCTCCGCACGCTGATCCACGCCGCCGTGACGGCGCGGCAGCCCCTCGAGGCCGCGGAACGGCTGCGGGCCTTCGTGCAGACCGGCGACGCGCCGAGCGAGGACCTCCTCGTCCTCGCCGACCTCTACGCCTCGGGCGGAGACCGCGCGGAGGCCGCCGTCGCGCTCTTCCGCCGGGCCGAGGACCTGCTCGCGCAAGGTCGGACGTCGCCGGCGCGGGACCTGCTCCGTCGCACGCTGCAGCTCGACCCGACCCGCGCGGACGCGCGGGGGCGTCTGCACCTGATCGAGGGCGAGCAGCGCAAGCACCGGCAGAAGAAGCGGCTCGCCGTCGCGGTCGTCGTCCTCGGCCTCGTCCTGCTCGGGCTGGCGGGGGCGTGGTGGACGTACAACCAGGAAGCGGGACGGTCCATCCACCAGGTCCAGGCGCGCGCGGAGCACGCCGTGGACCAGGCGGAGCAGCAGACCGTGACGCTGGTCCAGGAGTTCGTGCGACGTCTCGCGAAGGCACGCAACGCCGACGCGCCCGACGAGGGCCTCGGCAAGGCCGCCATCGACATGACGCGCGCCGTGGACCACGAGGTCGAGTCGGCCAACGGCGTCGTGCTCGGCCTGGCGACCGAGATCGAGCAGTACCAGGCGACCGACCATCGCGAGAGCACCCTCGCCGTGCTGAACCACCTGCGCGCGCGCCTCGAGGCGCTCCGGACGCAGGCGAACGAGGCGGTCACGAACGCGCAGACCGAAGCGAAGGTCGCGCTCACCAAGGGCGAGGCATCGCACGCGGCTGGACGGTTCCGCGAGGCCGACAAGAGCCTGCGCCTCGCCCGCAACCTCGCGATGACGGACGAGGCCCTCGCGGCGCGCGCCGACCTGCTCCTGGAGCACGTCCACCGGTACACGGCGGAATTCGAGGAGACCCGGAAGCAGATCGACGCGGCCCGCGCCTCGGACGACGTCGTGAAGGCCTTCCAGCTCGGCGTGGCGCTGTTCGCGCACCAGCTCGACAGCGACCTGACACGTGAGGTGCGCCTGCCCGTCCACGTCGAGACCGAGCCCGCGGCGGCCGCGGTGTGGCTCGGCGACGAGCCGACCGGGCTCACGACCCCGTGCACCTTCGAGTACTCGCCGTTCGGCCCGACCGAGCTGTCGCTGCGGCTCCCCGGGCACGTGCCGGAGCACGTGACGCTGCCCGACTTCGACGCCATCGCTTCGGACGCCACGGCGGCCGCGCGCTGGTCGCCGCTCCGCCACGAGTCCCTGCCGGAGGGCCCGCGCTGGGCCGTCACGCCGCTGCGCGGCCCGTACCGCGCGCTGTGGGCCTCGAACGACATCCCGGTGCTGCTCACCGAAGACGGCAAGGCGCTCCAGCCCGTGGCGCCCGACGACGGCTCCCTGGAGGCCCCGAAGGACTTCAAGCGCCACGAGCCGGTCCGTTCGGGGGGCACGCTCGCCGGCGGCGTCGAGTGGCGCATCGTGGGCCAGCGCACGCTCATCGTGCGGCCGCTCGAAGGCGAGCCCTGGGAGGTGCAGGCGCTCGGTCAGATCGAGCACGAGCCCGCGCTCCTCGAGGGCGTCGTGGTGGTCGTGGACGAACGCGGCAACGTGTACGGCTACGACCTCGCGACGGGCAAGTCGGCGTGGCACAAGTCCATCGGCGGCGCGCCTGCGCAGCATCCGTACGGGAGCAAGCGAGGCTTCCTCTTGACGACCGTGCGCGGGGACGCGTACCTCTTCCAGGCGAGCACCGGCGAGGTCAAGCAACTCGCCTCGTCGGCGCGCGGCCTCCTGCTCGCTCTGCCCCTCGGCGACGGCGCCGTGCTCCTGGGCGGCGCGAACGCCGAGGCCCGCGTGCTGACCGCCGAGGGAACGCTCGTGCCCGCGGGACACGCCGCGCCGCTCTCCGCGAACGCCTACGTCTCGCCGACGGGCGTCGCCTGGATCGAGAGCGACGGCGTCCACTGGATGGCCCGGGACGCCAAGACCGTGCGCCTCGCCGGGCTCGGGAACGGGGCGACGACCGTCGCGGGCCAGGGCGACCAGGTGTACGCCCTCGACCGGGACGCCGTGCTCCGCGCCGTGGACCTCGCCGCCCCCGACGTGACGGCCTGGCGCTGCCCGCTCTCGGAGACCGGGATCGACGGCGCCTCGGCCACGAGCCCCCTCCTCCCCCTGGGCGGCTCCGTGTACGTGTTCGCCCAGGGGCACCTCGTCGCGGTCGCGCGTTAGCGCGTGCTTCGTGGGCTTCGTGGGCTTCGTGGGCCGCGCCGCCCTCGGCACGCCGGGCCCCGATCGGCTCGTGATTCGTCGTCGGTGACCCGCTTCCGGGTCGCTTCCTCCGCCCGCCGGGTCCTCGGGGCCCCGGTGCGCGAAGGACGCCCGGTAGACGAGGGCGCGATCGTCGAGCGATCGGAAGTCGGCCTTGCACCGGCGCGGGTCAAGAACACGTCGCGCCGCTCGTGGGTCCTGAGGGCCGTGCGGGCGGGGACCGCGCGCGGGGGGGGCGCCTCGGTCCCGCCCGGGCCTCGCGAGGCGGACTCCGGCCTCCGCGCTTCATCCGGGCCGGCCCGCTGGTCGATAGGCCCCCTGGCCCCGGCCCCCGTGGCCGAGGCCCGCGGAGATACCCGGTGGGACGGATTGGAGACCTGTTCTCGAGGGCCTCGCTGGACAAGCTGATCCAGCAGGCGCAGCGCCGCCTCGCGGCGGAGGACTTCGATCAGGCCCGCAAGATCGTGCAGCGGGGCCTCGAGCTCTACCCGGACGCGGACCCGCTCCACGACCTCGAGCTCACGATTCGGCGGGCCCAGGCCCGCACGGGCATCCAGAGCCTCAAGGCGCGCATCGAGCGGAACGAGGACGCGCGCGCCTACGAGCAGCTCATCTCGCTCTACCTCGAGCTCGGTCTCTTCGCCGAGGCCCGGCACGAGGCGCTCGCCTACGCCAACGCCCATCCCGACCGCGATGCGGCGCACCTCCTGCTCGGCGAGATGAGCCTGCAGGCGTTCTTCGAGGACCTGAGGGCGAACGACGCGCACGGCGCCGAGCGCCGGCTCCTCCGCGCCGCCGCCCTGAACACCGAGGCCGTGAAGCCGCGCCTCCTCCTCGCCGAGCTGTACTACTGCACCGGCGCGGACCGCGCGCTCGCGGCCGTCGTCCGTGACCTCGAGGCGATCGCCGAGGGCGATCCGCTCCTCGAGCCCGTGCTCGAGAAGCTGAAGGGCATCGCGTCCGGCGAGGCGCCCACGTCGCACGACGGGCTGTTCGAGCGCATCGAGGTCGAAGGCGCGCTCGTGCGCGAGCCGACGACCTGGCCCCTGCGGAGCCGCCGAAGCCGCGTGAGCCGTCTCGACGAGGACCGGGCGGAACGGGCGGCACGGGCGCTGGTGGAGGCCGGCTCCGCCGCAGAGATCGTGATGCTGCAGCGTGGCGGCACCCTCATCGCGCACGTGCGCGGGACGCCCGACGGCGAATCGGTCAACCCCCGCGCGGAGGGCAGCGACAAGGGCCTCGTGGACGTCACGCGGACGGTGGCGCGCATGGTCGCGCGCTACGCCCGCGAGTTCGACCTCGGCGCGTTCCGCCGCTGCACGATCCAGGGACCGTTCGGGATCGTCGCCGTCGGGGAGGTGGGCGGCGTCGTGACCGGCGCGCGCTGGAACCAGAACCCCGAGCCCCAGCGGCTGTGGGAGCGCGTCTCGGTCCACCTCGAAGGCAGCCTCGGAGGGAAGCGATGAAGGAGATCCTCGCCGAGCTGAACGGCACGATCTCGGGCCGCGGCAGCGTCGTCCTGTCGAAGGACGGCCTGCTCATCGCGAGCGCGGTCCGGGAAGGCGTGGACGTCGAGCGACTCTCCGCCCTGGGGGCCGCGATCGTACGCGAGATCGGCAAGAGCCTCCGCGACGCGGGCCTCGACGCGTTCAACCAGGTCGAGGTCGCCGCGGAGCAGGGCAAGGTCATCCTCGTCGAGGCCGGCCCCGCCTACCTCCTCGTATTGCTCGGTGCCCGCCTGGAGATCGGTCCCGGAAGCATCGAGATCCGAAGCGCCGCACACCGCGTGGAGCGGGAGGCGGAGCTCGTCGCTTGAGGAAGTCCGACGATTGAGCCGAAAAGCGGAGTCCGGAAACCGGCTGCCCGAGAACAGGGGGGCCAGACGCCGCGGGTGCCAGGGAAAAAGAGTGGGAGCGATCGATGGTCCAGATCAACTTCGCGCAGAAGGAGATCCAGTGCAAGATCGTCTACTACGGGCCGGGAATGTCCGGGAAGACGACGAACTTGGAGCTCGTGCACGGCAAGGTGCCTGCCGAGTCTCGTGGTGAGCTGACTTCGATCGCGACGACCGGCGAGCGCACCCTCTACTTCGACTACATGCCCCTCGACCTGGGTCAGATCGCGGGCATCAAGACGAAGTTCCAGCTCTACACGGTTCCCGGCCAGATCTACTACAAGTCGACGCGTCGTCTCGTTCTCCAGGGCGTGGACGGCATCGTGTTCGTCGCCGACTCGAGCACCGCGAAGCTCCGCGAGAACAAGGAGTCGTTCTCGGACCTCGAGGAGAACCTGAAGGAGATGGGGAAGTCCCTCTCCGACGTCCCGATCGTGATCCAGTACAACAAGCGGGACCTCCCCGACGCGATGGCGATCGAGGACCTCCAGCGCGAGATCAACACCTGGGGCTTCCCGTTCCACGAGGCCATCGCGCCGCGCGGAGAGGGCGTCTTCCCGACGCTCAAGGACCTCGCCGGACGCGTCCTCGAGAGCGTGAACAAGGGCGGTCTCGCCGCGCCGCGCCCGCGGCCGGCCGCGGCCCGTCCCGCGCCCGTCGGCCCCACGCACACCGCGCCGCCGCCCGTTCGGAAGCCCGCGTCCGCGACCCCCGTCGTCTCCGCACCGACCGGTTCACCCGCCGCTCGCCCCGCGACGCCCGCCATCGCGGCCGCCGCGGCCGCGCCCGCGCGGCACACCGCCGGCGCGGCCACGGCCGTCGAGGACGAGCCCGCGCGCCCGCAGCCGTCGTCGCCCGCCCCGAAGAGCCGGCTACGCCCGTCGTCGCCCGCCCCGTCCGCCCGCGTCGAGGCGCCCCACGCTTCGATGCAGGACCGCGTGGTGAGCATGCGCGGCCTCAACCGGCCGCGGATGGGCGCGAAGATCCCCCTCTTCCTCGCCCTCGCCGGATTGATCGCGGGGGCCATCTACTTCGTCGTGTCGCACGTCTGACCGCAAGAACCGAGCAGGAAGAACGCCATGAGCAGCATCCGTGACCAGGACCTCCGCCAGCAGGCCCTCGTGTTCTACGAGGAGGACATCTCGGCCATCGAGGCCATCATGGACGCCTTCCTGAAGAAGAGCGCGGCGAAGTGCGCCCTGCTCGTCGATCAGGACGGTCACATGATCACGGCGCGTGGCGCGACGAAAGGCGTGGACCTCGACACGATCAGCGCGCTCGTGGCCGGCTCGTTCGCGGCCACGAAGGCCCTCGCGAAGCAGTTCGGCGAGCAGGACTTCACCGCGCTCTTCCACCAGGGACGGAGCGGGAACATCCAGCTCTCCCTGGTGGGCGATCGCGCGCTGCTGACGGCGCTCTTCGAGGACACGACGACCATCGGCATGGTGCGTCTCTACGCCGCGGAGTCGGCGAAGCGCCTCGGCGACATCTTCCGCAAGAAGGAGACGGGGCGACCCACCTCGCGCCTCACGCTCGACGCCGGCGAGTTCGAGAAGGGCTCGGCCGAGACCCTGGACGACGTCTTCGGGAACTGAGCACCCTCTCCCCCCGGGCTTCCGCCGGCCGCCGCGACCCCGTCGCGGCGGCCGTTCTCGTCGGGAGGGGCGTCTCTCTACCGTCCCGCGTCTTCGTCCGCAGAGCGCCGCGCGTCCGTCCTCGCCCGGAGCCCCCATGCCGGGATCGGGCTGCGTCCAGGGCTCGGGCTCGTGGATCGACTCCGGGGCGGCGGCCGCCGAGCCTCCGGCCCCCTGGGCGGTCGCCCTACCCGCCCGTTCCGCAGAGACCCGGCGCGCCGTCCGCGCCGGGCTCGCCGACGTTCGGGTCCGTCGCGTGCCACGGCTGCGCCTCGTGGATGGACGCCGGAGCCCCGTCGCCCAGCGAGAGGAGACTCCACTCGAGGCTCACCTCCTCCCGGCTCACCGCCGTCGCGCGAAGCCGTACGAAGAAGTCGGTGCGCCCCGGCCGACGCACGTGCAGCACGTACAGACCGCCCTTGCGGGGCCGAACCGTGTCCGTCCACGGACCGCCGAGCCCGATCGTGCCCGCCTTCTCGAGACGCCCACGACCGAGGTCCTGGAACCCGCCGTCTCCCGCGCGGTGGAGGTCCCCGTTCCGGCAGTACCAGACGTCCATCCGATTCAGGCACGCCTTCGGGTCCTGCGTGACGTAGGTGAAGGAGAACGCGCTCGGGCCGTAGGAGTCCGGGTCGGTGAACGCCGCGAGGCGGATCGTCGCCGCGGCCTCGCCATTCGCGGCGTCCAGCGCCGCGCCCCGGACGAGCCACTCGCGTGGCGCGCCGAGCGCCCAGCGCCCCGCGGTCCACCGGAGCGGCACCTCGGCCTCGCCGTCGGCGAGCCGGACCCGCACGTACGCGTCGTCGTGGTCCTCGCGGACCTTCAGCACCTCGGCCGCGGCGAGCCGCGCCACGCCCTCACGACGCCAGGCCTGGACCTGCTCGGGCGCGCCGCGCCAGTCGCGGTGCGAGACGAGAGCCTCCGGCCACGCTTCCGGGTGGGCCGCCTCGCCGCTGGGCGTCACGATGGCGACGAGGCTCGTGAAGCCGTCGCGAGCGCTCGGCCGGGCGTCCTTCGCCAGCGCCCCGGCCGCGAGGGCCCCGAGGAAGAGAGCGGTCCCGACGATCCCGCGTCCCGGTACCCGCATGGCGCGCCTCCGTCCGGCCCCGAGCGCCCGCACCGGAGTCTACCCACGCCCGCCTCCGTCACGAGCGCCAGAGGGAGCGCGCTCTCGCGGGCCGAGGGCCGGCGCGCTCGGGAGAGGGGAGCGAGGGCCGAAGACCCCCTCGACGCCCCACGCCCGCGCTTCGGGTCGCGCGCTCGGGCTCGTTCCCGTGCGCGTGGGGCGTGGGGCGTGGGGCGTGGGCGTGGGGCGTGGGCAGGGGTCGGTCGCGGCCCCTCCCCCGCGCGCCGCGCGTCGATCAGGCGAGCCTGGCTTCCAGCCCTTCGGCGAGCGCGGCCAGGAAGGCCTCCGTCGTGAGCCAGTCGTCGTCCGACAGCTTCTTGCCGTGGACGAGGAGCGCGAGGTCCTTGGTCATGCGGCCCGACTCGACCGTCTCCACGCACACCTTCTCGAGCGTGTGCGCGAAGCGCACCAGCTCGTCGTTTCCGTCGAACTTGCCGCGGTACGCGAGGCCGCGGGTCCACGCGAAGATCGACGCGATCGGGTTCGTGCTCGTCTTCTTGCCCTGCTGATGCATGCGGAAGTGGCGCGTCACGGTCCCGTGCGCGGCCTCGGCCTCGACCGTCTTGCCGTCCGGCGTGATCAGCACCGAGGTCATGAGTCCGAGGCTCCCGAAGCCCTGCGCGATGCTGTCCGACTGCACGTCGCCGTCGTAGTTCTTGCACGCCCAGATGAAGCCGCCCTCCCACTTCATGGTCTGGGCCACCATGTCGTCGATGAGGCGGTGCTCGTACGAGATGCCGGCCTTCTCGAACTTCGCGCGGTACTCCCGGTCGTACACCTCCTGGAAGATGTCCTTGAACCGTCCGTCGTAGCGCTTGAGGATCGTGTTCTTCGTGGACATGTAGAGCGGGTAACGGATGTCGAGCGCGTAGTTCATGCACGCGTGCGCGAAGCCGCGGATCGACTCGTCCGTGTTGAACATCGCCAGCGCGATGCCGTCGCCCTCGAAGACCGTCACCTCGTGCTCGTCCGCCTTCCCCCCGTTCCTCGGCTCGAAGCGGATCACGAGGCGCCCGGCGCCCTTCGTCGTGAAGTCGGTCGCCTGGTACTGGTCGGCGTGCGCGTGACGGCCGATCACGATCGGCTTCGTCCATCCGGGGACGAGCCGCGGCACGTTCCGGCAGAGGATCGGCTCGCGGAACACGGTGCCGCCCAGGAAGTTGCGGATCGTCCCGTTCGGGCTCTTCCACATCTTCTTCAGCCCGAACTCCTCGACGCGCGCCTCGTCGGGCGTGATCGTGGCGCACTTGACGCCGATCCCGTGCTCCTTGATCGCCTTCGCGGCGTCGTGCGTGACCTGGTCGTCGGTCGCGTCGCGGTTCTCGATCCCCAGATCGAAGTACAGCAGCCGGACGTCGAGGTACGGCAGGATCAGGCGGTCGCGGATGAACTGCCAGAGGACGCGGGTCATCTCGTCGCCGTCGAGCTCGACGACGGGGTTCTTCACGGCGATCTTCTTCATGGGGAAAACCTCGAGTGGGCGCGGTTCGGCGATTCAACCCCTCGAACGCCCGCGCGCCAATCTCTACCGGACCCGATCCGGCCCGCGGTCCGGGTCCGGACCGA
Source organism: uncultured Planctomycetota bacterium (assembly GCA_963752285.1). Lineage (GTDB taxonomy): Bacteria > Planctomycetota > PLA2 > PLA2 > JAEUHO01 > CAVVXN01. Next base: position 714,012 of record CAVVXN010000001.1, on the reverse strand, counting down.
ATGTGGACCGCGCGCGGCCGATTCGAACGCGCGGTACGGACGCCGGCGTCCGCGCCGCGTCAGCGCCCGGTCGGCGGGAGCTCGGGCAGCGGCGGACGCGCGCGCTCGGTCACGCCCTTCGAGAGAAGGAAGATCGCCACGAGGACGCCGATCGCGAACACGATGACGAGCCACTTGCGAAGGCCGGCGAGCTGACCGTAGTCCACGGTGAGCGGGCTGCCGCGCGCGCCCTTCTTCCGGTACTGGAGCACGCGTTGTTTCACCTGCAGCGCGTCGGCGCCGACCGCGCCGAGGCCGGTCGCCACGGGCTTGGGCTTGACCTCGCCGCGGAGCACGGCCGCGAGGTCGGGCTTCTCCTCGACCGGCTTCGCCTTCGGCTTCGGCCGGTCCTCCTCCCCGAGCTCGAAGCGGAAGGTCTCGTCGCCGATCCGGATCAGGTCGCCGTCCTTCAGAGGACGACGCATCACCTTGTCGTCGTTCACGAACGTCCCGTTCGTGGAGCCGAGGTCCGCGACCGCCCAGCTCGCCACGCCGTCCTTCCAGACCTTCGCGTGGTCGCGCGAGGCGTGGCGGTTCGCGGGCATCCCGATGTCGTTGTGGCCCTCGCGACCGAGCGTCAGGCCGGGATCGATCTCGAACGTCCGCCCGGTGAGGGTGCCTTCCGTACCGACGAGACGCGCCATGGCGGGATCGTACGCGCGCCCGCCCCGGCGGTCGAGCCGTCGTACGATGCGGCCGATGGAGTACGCGGCCGCGTTCCTCGACCATTTCCAACGTCCACGCCGCCAGGGGCGGCTCGACGGGGCGACGCACCGGGGCGAGGCCGAGGACCCGGCGTGCGGCGACCGACTCTGGCTCGACCTCCGGGTCGAGGCGGGCGTGGTGGTGGACGCGCGGTTCGCCGTCACGGGCTGCGCGGGCGCGATCGCGGTCGGGAGCGCCCTCGCGACGCTCGTCGTGGGCCGGACCGCCGGCGCCACGGCGGTCGGCCGCGCCGAGATCGAGGCGGCGCTCGGCGAGGTCCCGCGCGCGAAGCGCCACGCGCTCCGCCTGGCCGAGACCACGCTCGCCCGGGCGTTTCCGACGCGCTGACCGCGGGCGGGGGACCGGGGCGGTCCGCCCGGGGACCCGGCGCGTCCTCAACCCTGGAGGAGGCCCGCGAGGACGCGGGCCGTCTCGTCCCAGGAGAGAGGCGGGGGCCGGACGACCGTCGGCGGCGCGCCCCGGAGGGTCTCGGCGGCCCCCGGCCACGAGAGCCCCCGGGCCGTGCGGACGGGCGGGGGCACGAGGACGATCCCCCGGGCGCCGAGGTCCACGAGGTCTTGGTGCGCGGGGATGTCGCTCGCGACGACGGGCGTCCCGCACGAGAGCGCCTCCACGACGGGGAGGTCGAAGCCCTCCTCGAGCGAGGGTGCGAGGAGCCAGCGCGCGCGTCCCAGACGCGCCGCGAGCGCGTCGTCGTTGGAGGTGCCCGTCCACGACGTCGAGGGCGAGTCCCGCGACCGCGGCGGCACGTACCGCGGCGCCGCGGGCCTTCCGCGGCTCGTCCCGCGCGACGACGATCGCGCCCGCGCGCGGCCCGTCCCCCGGCACGAACGCGGCGGACGCTGCGTTCGGCGCGAGCGCCACCGGAACGCCCCAACGGCGCCGCGCCTCATCGGCGACCGAGGGCGCGACCGCCACGACCGCCGCCGCGCGACGAAGCGCCCGACCGTAGCCGACGCGGGCGTACGCCGCGCGGAGCGCCCCGCCCCACCCGTGGACGAACCTCAAGTCGTGGAGCGTGACGACGGTCGCGAGGCCGGGCAGCGCGGGGACCGGTCCGTGATCCACGAACAGGTGCGTGAACGCCGCCTCGCGCCGGCGGCGCGCGAGGGACCGCGCACGACGCCACCACCGCCGGACCCCGCCGCGGCACGACACGTCCACCACGGCATGGACGAGGTTGTCGGCGACGAGGTCCGCCGGCGGGCCGCCGCCGTCCTTCGCCCAGTGGGCCTCGAAGACGTCGTCCGGGCGGAGGCGGACGAGCCGCGGGACGATCTCCAGCCAGCGGCGACGCGCGCCCGACGGCTCGGTCGAGAGGGCCGTGAGGTCGAGGACGACGTGGCGGATCACGACGGCCGCGCCACGGCGAGGAGCACTTCGAGCGCGCGACGCGCGGCGGTCGCGGGCGGGAAGGCGCGCGCGCGGACCTCGCCCCGGCGTACCAGCTCCGCGCGGAGCGCGTCGTCGTCGAGCGCGCGCGCGAGCGCCGCGGCCAGCGCGGCCGCGTCGCCGGGCGGGACGAGCAGCGCCGCGTCGCCGACGACCTCGGGCAGCGACGCCGCGCTCGAGACGACCGCCGGCACGCCCGCGGCCATCGCCTCGAGGGGGGGGTAGCCGAAGCCCTCCGACCGGGCGGCGTGCACGAGCACGCGCGCCGAGGCGACGAGCGCCGCGAGCTCGGCGTCGGGCAGCCACGTCATCTCGACGACGCCGTCCGGGCGCGGGCCGTGGAGGCGTCCGACGACCACCGTGCTGAGGCGGCGTGGGCGAAGGAGGTCGAGCGCGGCGAGGAGCACGTCCACGCCCTTCTTTCGTCCGTCGCCGGCGCCCGTGCCGACCGCGACGACGTCCACGCGCCCCGGACGCGCCTGGGCCCGCGCCGCGACGAACGCTGCGGGGCAGAAGCCGTGCGGCACGACGTGGACGCGCGCAGGATCGACGGCGACGGTCGAGAGGAGGTCGGCGCGCGTCGCCTCGGAGGGTACGAGGACCGCCGCGGCCTGGCGGTCGCGCTCGAGCCAGCGGCGGTGCACGAGACGCCGCGCCCGACCCTCGATCGGACCGCGGCCCGCGAAGGGGACCTCGTGGACCATGACGGCCACGGGGACGTCGGTCCTCGGGAACGCGGACCACGGCGAGAGGAGCACGCGCGCGCCCGCGCGGTCGAGGAGACCCGGCGCGCGCCGGCGGAACGCGCGCGCGGTCCGGGCCGCCGGCTCGGAGACGAGGACGCCGTCGAGGACGGGCACGTCGGGCGGGAGCGCCGCGGGCGCGAGGAGCACGACGGGAACGGGCCGCGCCACCTCGGCGAGGCCCTGGAGGAGCGCACCCAGCGCGCGCGCGACGCCGCGACGCGGGCCGAACGCGAGCGGCGTCGCGTCGATCGCGATCACGAGGCGAGCGCCTTCTCGTAGCTGCCGAGCGTCCCGAGCGCGGCCGCGTCCCAGGTGCGGCCCGCGGCGCGGAGGAGCCCCGCCCGGCCGAGGCGGCGCCGGAGGTCGTCGTCGTCGAGGAGACGGAGGAGGCCGCGGGCGAGGTCGTCGGTGTCGTCGCCCGCGACCGTCAGCGCGGCGTCGCCCGCGAGGTCCGCGCACTGCGTGTCCGCGGCGACGAGGAGCGGGCAGCCGACGGACATCGCCTCGAGCACGGGGAGGCCGTAGCCCTCGCCAAGCGACGGGTACGCGACGAGGGCCGCGCCGCGGTAGAGCGCGGAGAGCCGTGCGGGCCCCACGAGTCCCTCCCAGCGGACGCGCGGCGTGACCGTCAGGCGGCGCACGAGGTCGTCGTCGCCCCAGCCCCGGGGCCCCGCGACCAGCAGCCGCGCGTCGGACGCGGGGAGACCCTGGAACGCGTCCAGGAGACGCGCGAGGTTCTTCCGCGGCTCGAGCGTGCCGACGAAGAGCACGTACCGCCCCTCCCCCGCCGCGGGCTCCACGGGGGGCAGCGGGCGGACGCCGTGGGGCACGACGTCCACGCGGTCGGGATCGGCGTCGTACCACGCGACGACCTGGTCCCGGGTCCGCGCGGAGGGCACGATCAGGCGCCGCGCGGCACGGACGAGGCGGCGCGTCGCGCTGCGGAGGCCCGCGCGCATGCGCGCGGTGAAGCCGTCGGGGAGCGTTTCGAAGAGCACGTCGTGGATCGTCGCGACCAGCGGCGCGCGAAGCGGCGGGGGCGCGACGTAGTCGGTCGCGTGGACGACGTCCACGCCGCCGACCCTGCGGTCGGGCCCCAGCCCGAACCGGGCGAGCGCCGTCGAGACGATCGAGGGCATCGGCCCGCTGCAGAGGCGGACGCCGTCCGGGACCTCGAGCGGGACCGCGCCCCGACGCCGGAACCGCTCGAGCCACCAGACCCACTCGTGCTCGGGCGCGCACCGCGCGAGGGCCAGGGCGATCTCGCGGGCGTACACCGCGATGCCCCCGCGTCCGAAGGCCGCCGGGCGGAGGTCGAGGAGGGCGCGGATCTCGGACCGACCCGTTCACCGGGCGAGCAGGGCGCCCGCGCCTTCGAGGGGGGGCGGCCCGAGCCAGCGATCGACCAGGTCGAGCACGGGCGCCACCTGGTGCGCGAGACTCGACCAGGCCTCGTAGTCGGACTGCACGGTCCGGAGCAGCGTCGCGACACGCGCGTAGCGGACGGCGTCGCCTCCCTCTTCGACGGTGATGCGCTCGTCCTCGGGGAGCGCGTCCGCCAGGAGGTGCGCGGCGTCCATGCGCAGCACGAGGCGGCGGGCCTCGTCCGCCGCGTCCCAGTGCGCCTCGAGGCGAACGAGGGTCCGGTGCGCGTGGAGCAGGCGCGTCCGGACCTTCGGGTCGAGCCCGTGGAACGCGGCGCCGAGCTCCTCCCGCACGACGCTCCGCTGTCCCGGCGTCGGCTCGACGTCCTCGTTCCGCCCGAGCGAGACGACGAGCTCGACGAGGTCGAGCCAGGCGTCGGCCGCGGGCGCGTGGATCGGCGGCTCGCCGTCCCACGCCGCGCGCCCGCGCGCACGGAGGACCTCGCCGACGAGGCGGCTCGACGGCGCGTCGGGCGTCTCGGCCAGGAACGCGTCCAGCGCGCGGCGGAACGTCTCGAGGCCTCGCTCCGTCGTCCCGAGGTCGCGCTTCGCGGCCGCGGCGCAGAGGTCGTCGATCGGTTCGGTCAGCGCGAGCAGGCGCGCGCGCGCCGCGGGGTCGGCCTTTCCGAAGTCGGTCTCGAGCGCGTCCCGGAGCGCCCGCTCCTTGTCGGCCGGGACGCGCAGGTCGAACGAGGCCTGAAGGAGGTCCACGAACGCGTCCACGTCGGCACGGCGAAGCGGCGGCGGCCCCTTCACGAGGACCTCGTCCGCGGGGCCGAGTCGGAAGCGCGGGTCGAATCCCCAGGGCTCCGCCGCACCGGCACGTAGGACGAGGCCGAGGAAGAACGCGAGCGCGACCAGGTGTCGCAGGCGGGCCATCGCCGCCAAGCATACGCCCGACCCCACCCACCTCCCGGCTCGGCCACGCGCGTACGATGGCCGGCCCGCGCGCGCGAGCCGCCGGCGAGAGGAGCCGCCATGACGACCGCCCTGGACGCCCGCCCCCCCAAGGACTTCGCGGCGGGCTACACGGGGCCGGTCCGGGCGCCGCGCGGCACGAAGATCGAGGCCCGGAGCTGGCTCCTCGAGGCGCCGCGGCGGATGCTCCTGAACAACCTCGACCCCGAGGTCGGCGAGGACCCCGAGCACCTGGTCGTCTACGGGGGCACGGGCCGCGCGGCGCGCTCCTGGGCCGACGTGAGGACGATCCTCGACACGCTCCGCGACATGCGAACGGACGAGACGCTCGTCGTACAGTCGGGGAAGCCGGTCGCGGTCTTCCGGACGCACGAGGACGCCCCGCGCGTCCTGATCGCGAACAGCCACCTCGTGCCCCACTGGGCCACGCGCGACGAGCACGCGCGCCTCGAGGCGCTCGGGCTCACGATCTTCGGCCAGATGACCGCGGGCTCGTGGATCTACATCGGCACGCAGGGCATCCTCCAGGGCACGTACGAGACGTTCGCGGCGTGCGGGCGCACGCACTTCGGCGGCGACCTCTCGGGGCACCTGCTCGTCTCGGGGGGCCTCGGGGGCATGGGCGGCGCCCAGCCGCTCGCGGCCACGATGGCCGGCGCGACGTTCCTCGGCGCCGACGTGGACCCCGCGCGCATCGAGAAGCGCATCGAGGCCGGCTACCTCGACCGACGTGAGGACGACGTAGACCGCGCCATCGACCTCGCGACGGAGGCGGCGGACCGGGGCGAGGCGATCTCGATCGGGGTGACCGCGAACGTCGTGGACCTCCTCGAGCGCCTCGTGGAGCGCGACCTCGTTCCGGCGGTCGTGACCGACCAGACGAGCGCGCACGACCCGATCGGCGGGTACGTCCCCACGGGTCTCTCACTCGAAGCCGCACGCCGGCTCCGCACGACCGACCCGAAGGGCTACGAGCGGCAGGCGCTCGCGACGATGAAGCGCCACGTCGAGCTGATCCTCGAGCTCCAGCGCCGCGGCGCCGTCGCGTTCGACTACGGCAACAACCTCCGGGGCGGCGCGACGGAGGGCGGCGCCGAGAACGCCTTCGACATCGAGGGCTTCGTGCCGGCGTACATCCGTCCGCTCTTCTGCCTCGGCAAGGGCCCGTTCCGCTGGGTCGCGCTCTCCGGCGACCCCGCCGACATCCACCGCACCGACGAGCTCGTGCTGGAGCTCTTCCCCGACGACACGTATCTCTCGAACTGGATCCGCCTCGCGCGGGAGCGCGTGAAGTTCCAGGGACTGCCCTCTCGCATCTGCTGGCTCGGGTACGGCGAGCGCGCGCGGTTCGGTCTCGCGATCAACGACCTGGTGGCGAAGGGCGAGATCTCGGCCCCGATCGTGATCGGACGCGACCACCTCGACGCGGGCTCGGTCGCGAGCCCGAACCGCGAGACCGAGGGCATGCGCGACGGGTCCGACGCGATCGCCGACTGGCCGCTCCTGAACGCCCTCTTGAACACGGCGGCCGGCGCCACGTGGGTCTCGATCCACCACGGCGGCGGCGTCGGGATCGGCAACAGCATCCACGCGGGGCAGGTCATCGTCGCGGACGGCACCGAGGCCGCCGCGCGGCGCCTCGAGCGGACCCTGACCACCGATCCCGGGCTCGGCGTCGTCCGCCACGCCGACGCGGGCTACGAGACCGCGCGCTCGTTCGCGCGGCTCCAGGGCATCCGGATGCCGGCGGCCGAGGCCCGGTAGCCCCGCGGCGGCGCGGACCCATGCGCACGATCGACCTCCTCCTCGTCCGCGCGAACCAGGTCGTCACCCTCGCGGGCGGCGAGGGGCCCCGGGCCGGCCGCGCCGCGTCGAACGACCTCGGCGTGGTCGAGGACGCCTCCGTCGCGGTCCACCGGGGCCGGGTCCTCGAGGTGGGCCCGGCCCTGGACCTCGCGCGGCGGTACCGGGCGCTCCGGCGCGTCTCGTGCCGCGACCGGGTGGTCCTGCCGGGCTTCGTGGACGCCCACACGCACCCCGCGTTCGTCGGCTCGCGCGCGGACGAGTTCGCGCGGCGGTGCCGCGGGGAGACGTACGAGGAGATCCTCGCCGCGGGTGGCGGCATCCTCGCGTCGGCGGAGCGCGTCCGCGACGCCTCCACCGACGAGCTCGCCGCGGCCGTCCGCCGCCATCTCGACCGGATGCTGCTCCACGGCACGACCGCCGTCGAGGCGAAGAGCGGGTACGGCCTGGCGGTGGACGCCGAGGTGAAGAGCCTCGAGGCCATCCGGCGCGCCGCCAAGCGGCACCCGGTACGGGTGGTCGCGACGCTCCTCGGCGCCCACGCGCTCCCCGCGCGCGCGGCGAAGGACCGCGCGTCGTACGTGCGCGAGGTGATCGAGGAGATGATCCCGCGCGTCGCGAAGCGCCGGCTCGCGACGTTCCAGGACGTCTTCGTCGAGAAGGGCGCGTTCACGGTCGCGGAGGCGCGGCAAATCCTCGAGGCCGGACGGCGCTACGGCCTCCGTCCGAAGGTGCACGCCGACCAGTTCCGCGACGGCGGCGGCGCGCGGCTGGCCGCGGAGGTGGGCGCGATCAGCGCGGAGCACCTCGACGCGACGGGCCGCGCGGGCCGGCGGCGCCTTCGCGAGGCGGGCGTGGTGGCCGTCCTCCTCCCGGCGTCCTGCCTCTTCCTCGGGCTCGCGAGGCCGGACGCGCGCGCGTTCATCGACGAGGGGGTCCCCGTGGCGCTCGCGACGGACTTCAACCCGGGCTCCTCTCCCACCGAGAACCTGGGGCTCGTGGCGGCGCTCGGGTGCGCCGAGCTCGGCATGACGCCCGAGGAGGCGGTGGTCGCGATCACCCAAAACGCGGCCTGTGCGATCGGGCTCGACGCGGAGGCGGGCCGGATCGAGGCGGGGCGCCGCGCCGACCTCGTCGTGCTGGACGCGCCGGCCTACGTCCACCTGCCCTATCGTCTCGGGACGAACCTGGTCCGTACCGTCGTCGCGGGCGGGCGCGTCGTCGTGTCCCAGGGGCGCCGCGTCGGCGCGGGACGGCGAGCGTGAGCGTCCGAGGAAGCGGGGGGCCTGGCATCGACGACCGCGACGACGAGGTCCGGGCGATCCTCTTCGACCTCGACGGGGTCCTCGTGGACTCGCTCGACGCCTGGGCGGGCGTCGTGAACGAGGTGCGCCGGGACCTCGGCTACGCCACGCTCAGCGAGTCGGAGGTCCTTTCGTACTTCGGACAGGGCGTCGAGGACGACGTGAAGAACCTCTACCCCGGGCGTTCGGCCGACGACATCCGACGCCGCTACGACGAGGCGATGCCCCGCCACGTGGGTCGCATGCGTCTCGGCCGCGGGGTGTTCGAGGTCCTCGCCCGGCTCCGCGCGCGTGGCCTCAAGACCGCGGTGGTCACGAACACGCAGGCGACCCTCGCACGCGAGATCCTCGCCCGCACGGGCCTGGAGGGCCGCGTGGACGCCCTGGCCGCGGCCGGCGAGGGCCTCCCGGAGAAGCCCCGCCCCGACCTCCTCTTCTCGGCGCTCGCGCGGCTCGGGGTCGGGCCCGGCGCCGCGCGCATGGTGGGCGACACCGACTACGACGCAACGGCCGCCCGGGCCGCGGGGGTCCCGTACCTCTACTTCGACGTGCGCAAGGGCGGCGACCTCGCCGCCCGACTCGCGCCGTGGGTAGTCTGAGGGCGCTCCGGCGAGGGAGAGAGCGAACATGGCGGTACCCGATCCCGAGACCTCGACCGTCGGCGCCCTGCTCGGGGCGCTCGCGAGCGGCGACGCGGTCCCCGGCGGCGGGACCGGGTCCGCGGTGGCCGGCGCGATCGGCGCGTCCCTGGTGGCGATGCTCGCGCGCGTGACGCTCGCGCGGCCGCGCTACCAGAGCCAGCACCGCCTGATGGAGGCCGTGGCCGAGGGCGCCGACGAGGCCTCGCGCCGCTTGCTCGGGCTCGCCCGCGAGGACGCGCAGGCGTTCGAGGCGGTCACGAAGGCGTACGCGCTGCCCCGCCGGACCGACGAGGAGAAGGCCCTGCGCCACGACCGGATCCAGGCGGCGCTGCGCACCGCGGTCGAGGTCCCGCTCCGCGTCATGGAGCAGTGCGTGGACGTGATCGGCCTGGCCAAGAACGCGGTCGAGTCCGGCAACAAGAACGCGGCGAGCGACGGCGCGGTCGGCACGGAGCTCTGCCGCGCCACCCTGAAGTCGGCCGCCCTGAACGTGCAGGCGAACCTGGCCCTGATCGACGACGCCGAGTTCAAGAAGCTCTCGCGCACGCGCGTGGACGAGATGCTGTACATGGGGACCCGCGTGGCGACGGCCGTCGAGTCGTTCGTGACGGACCTCTGGAAGTGACGCCTTGACCGCCGTCGTGGAGGTGCGGGGACTCGCGAAGCGCTACGGCGCGGTCGTCGCGCTCGCCGGGATCGACCTGACGGTCGGCGAGGGCACGATCTACGGCTTCATCGGCCCGAACGGCGCGGGCAAGACCACCACGATCCGCGTGCTGGCGGGCCTCGTGGCGCCGACGGCCGGCGAGGTGCGCCTCCTCGGCCGGGACCTCCTCCACGACCGGTTGGGCGCCGCGGAGGGGCTGCGGACGCTGGTCGAGGTCCCCGCCTTCTACCCCTACCTGACCGGCCGCGAGAACCTGCTCGTCCACGCGCGGCTCGTGGGCGCGCCCGCGTCGGAGGTGGACGACCTCCTCGAGGCCGTGGCGCTCGCGGAGGCGAAGGACCGCAAGACCGGCGGCTACAGCCTCGGCATGCGCCAACGACTCGGGATCGCGCAAGCGCTCGTCGGCCGCCCGCGGTTCGTCGTCCTGGACGAGCCGATGAACGGCCTCGACCCGGCCGGCATGCGCGAGATGCGAAAGCTGATCCGCGACCAGCGCGACCGGTTCGGCGTCACGTTCCTCCTCTCGAGCCATCTGCTCCACGACGTGCAGACCCTCTGCGACGAGATCGGGATCCTGCATCGAGGGCGCATGGTCGCGGAGGGCCGGATCGACGAGCTCCTCTCGTCGGCGATCTCGGGCTTCCGGATCGAGACGGCCGACAACGCGCGGGCCGCGACCGCGCTCGGCCGCGCGCGGTCCACGCTCGCCGCGAGGGTGGACGACGACGGCCTCCTCTACGTGGCCGGCGACGAGGCCGTGCTCGGAGACGTGCACCGCGCGCTGCTCGAGGCGGGTCTTCCCGCCGTCGCGGTCACGCCCGTGCGCGCGAGCCTCGAGCGGTACTTCCTCGAGAAGACCGAGGGGGTGATCGGGTGATCGGGCCCGGCGCCGACCGCCGCGTCCGCCGGTCCCACGTGGAGGCGTGGGTCGCCTGGGCGGTCGTGGCCTGGGCCGCGACGGCGCGCTTCGCCCCCGGGGCCACGTGGGGGACCGAGCTCCTCGCGTTCCTCGCGGCCGGGGCCGTCGCCGGGGTCTCCCCGTGGCGCCCGTTTGGGCCCGCGTGGCTCGCCCGCGCGCTCGTGTCGGCGGTCGTCGTCGCCCTCGTCGGGATGGCCCTCGCGCTCGGGACGGACGCGCTGGGTGCGGCGCGTCCGTCCCCGGGCGAGACCCCGCACGCCCCGGGGCCCGCATTCCTCGCGTCGCTCCACTCGTACCTGCCGTGGGCGGTGCTCCTCGTGGTGCTGCTCTCGGATCTCGCGGCCCTGCGCCGCCTCGGGCGCCTGCTCCGGAGCGAGGCGCTGAAGACCCGGAAGAGCCGGCTCTTTTGCGCCGGCCTCGTCGCCACGGCCCTCGTGACCCTCTTCGCGGCGATGACGGGACACCGCGGCGCGGAGACGAGCGGATGGTCGGTCGCGTCGGGCTCGTTCGCCGCGGGCCTGTGGGCGGGCGAGGTGTTCCTGCTCGTGCTCGGCGCGACGGCCCTCGCGGGCGAGGCGACGGGCGGCACGCTCAAGATGATGCTCCCGCACGCGTACCGGCGCAGCGACTGGATCGTGGCGAAGGCACTCGTGCTGCTCGGGGCGACCCTCCTCTTCGGGCTCGTCGCGGCCACCGTCTCACTCGGACACGCCGCGGCCGTGGACGGTCTCGGCGACGTGGTCCAGCACCTCGAGCCGATGTTCGGCGAGCCCCAGTCGGCGGCGGTCCAGGTGTTCGCGCCCGCGTCGGAGATGGCGTCGCACGCGGTCGAGGCCGTGCTGGCCGGGCTGGGCGCGCTCGCCGTGACCTCGCTGGTCGGTCTCGCGATCTCGGCGGTCTTCGACAGCGTGGTGGCCGCGCTCTCGACCGCGTTCCTCGTGTTCGCGGGCCTCCGCTTCGCGGACGTGCTGCTCCGCCTCCCGCGGGACGTCCTGCAGGGGATCTACACCGGCTACCCCGACCGCCTGCTCGAGCTCCAGGACAAGATCGGGCGCGCGCTGAGCGAACGGTGGGACCCCGCGCTCCTCGGCGCGGGCCTCGCGACGGCCCTCGTGACCGGCGCCGCGCTCCTGCTCCTCGCCACGCGCGTCTTCGCCCGCCGCGACATCCACGCGTAGCGCGAAGACGCCGAACGAAGTCACGCCCGTGCCGAGCCCCCGCTTCGCCCGGCGCCCGCGCCGTTTCGGCCGCGCCCCCGCCGCGGTCCCCCGCCGCGCTTCGGGAAGACGGGCGGGGGCGCGCCGGGTCACCGGCGGTCCGTTCGGCGTCCGCGCGTCTCAAGGCGGGTAGCATCCGGGGATGGCTCGCGGGTTGATCGTCCTCGCCGCGCTCGGCCTCTTCCCGGCGGCGGCGTGGGCGATCGAGATCGGACAGTACGTGTTCGCCCCGGGCGGGCGCGTCGAGGACGTACGCGTGCTCGACGTGGACGGCGACGGCCGGAAGGACCTCGTGTTCCTCCTCGCGAGGAGCGGGGAGGACGGCGCGACCCGCGAGGAGCTGCTCGTCCTCCCCACGCCGGCCACGCCCGTGAAGGGGACGTTCTGGACGGCCCAAGCGGCGCGGCGCGTCCCCCTGGACGAGGGCGTGGCGGCGCGCGCGGGCGCGATCTCTGTCGGACGGTTCGGCTCCGGCGGGGCCGCGCGCGTCCGGTTCTTCGATCGCCAGGGGGTCCATGACCTCGCGCCGAGCGGGGAGGGGACGCTCCAGGCGGTGGGTGCGGGCCTCTCGACCCTCTTCGGACGCAGCGCGGGCCGCCGCATCACGTTCTGGGACGGGCACGCGGACCTCGACCGGGACGGCGTCGAGGAGTGCTGGTTCCCGACGGCGGAGGGGTCGGGGCAGCTCGTCCTCCTCGGCCGCGAGGAGGCGGCCCCGCGGCACCTCGGGCTCGAGGTGGAGAACCGCGGCGCGACGGACGCCGAGCACCTCTTCCTCCGGTACGCGAGCGTGCCCGGTCTCGCCCCCGCCGACGTGGACGGCGACGGCAAGCGCGAGCTCGTGACGGTGGCCGGCGACACGCTCCTCGTGTTCGCCGCGGACACCGGCGGGGAGCCGAAGTGGCGCGTCCCCCTCCCCTTCGTGAAGACGGACCTCGGCCCCGACGAGGTGCACACGCCCCGCATCCAGCTCGCCGACGTGGACGGCGACGGCAAGACCGACCTCCTCGTCACCCTCGTCACGGGGAACCGCACCGACTTCACGACGTTCCGCACGCGCCTGCTCCACTACCCGGGGCCGTTCGTCGATCCGAAGACCGGTCGGCTCGTCGAGCCGCGCGTGCGCATCGACACGGAGTCGGTCGCGCTCCATCCCACCTTCGTGGACCTCGACGGCGACGGCGCGCTCGACTACGTGAACGACTCGATCCGGGGCGGACGCTTCGACCTGATCCGACGGGTCCTCGGCGCCGAGCCGACGATCTGGTACGTCGGCTTCCGGTTCGACCGCGCGCGCGGCACCTTCGAGACCACGCCGCGATTCTCGGTGGAGCGGCCCTACTCGCGCGAGGAGGCGGTCAGCAACCACTTCGGCCGGTCGGCCTCCTTCGAGGGCGACTTCGACGGCGACGGCCGCGCCGACCTGCTCGACCTCGGCAACCTGAAGGGCCTGGAGATCCTCGGCGCGGTGGCGAAGAACGCCGAGGGGCCCGGCGACCCGATCTCCTTCACGAACCGGATCCTCCCGCGCGTGCGCATGCCGTCGCCCCTCGCGCCGCAGCTCGTCGTCGAGGACCTGACGGGCGACGGCCTCGCGGACGCGGTCGTGTGGAGCGAGGACCGGATCTACGTCGTCTCGCCGAGGAGGTAGCCATGCGACGACGACCGCATGCGCGCCCCCTCCCCGTGCTCCTCCTCGCGCTCGCCGCGCTCCTCCTCGGGACGCGCCCCGCGCGCGCGTCGAGCGCCCCGGTGACGCTCGAGGGCCCGCCGCTCGTGGACGGGCTCCTCGTGGCCGACGCGACCGGTGACGGCATCGACGACCTCCTCCTGCTCCGCGCGCGGGACGTGTACGTGTACGCGGGCCGCGCGAGGGACCTGCCCGACCCGAAGCCGACCTCCCGGGTCGCGCTCGAAGACGACGTGGACTTCGTGGACGCGGCGCCCCCGACCGCGCCGGGCGGCGCGGGCCTCCTCGTGCTCGGACCGAGGGGCCTCCGCCACGTCGCGCTCGACACCGGCGCCTCGACGCCGGTCGAGGGCGCACCCGACCCGCCCTCGTGGCGGGACGCGCACAAGGCCGCGTTCGTGGACCTCGCGCGGGCCGACGGGACCCTCCTCCTCCCCACCCCGACCGGCTGGCGCGTCCTCGGGGGGCCGTACGCCGCGCACGGACCCGTGGACCTCGCCGCGCCGCCGCTCGAGATGCTGGAACCCGCCGGCGGCTTCCTCGAGGACGCCGCGCGCATCGTGATCGGCCACCCCCGCCTCGTCCTCGGTCGCTGTCCCGCGGGCGCGCCGGACCCGGGCGCGCCGTCGCTGTGGACGCTCTCCGGACGCTCGCTCCTGGCCTTCGTCGGCGACCAGCAGGTGGCGTACGACGCGGGGTTCCTCCCGCCCGAGGGCGTGCGCCGCGTCCTCGACCTCGACGCCGACGGCGCGCCGGACCTGGTGCTCGAGCAGGGGACGAACCGCGAGGGGAGCTACGCCTTCTTCCGCACGCCGAGGCCGACGTTCTCCGACGGGAAGCTCCTGCCGGGCGCCGGGGGGCTCCGGCCCCCGGCCGCCGTGCTGCGGCTCGAGGGGTTCCAGCTCGACCCCGACTACGTGGACCTCGACGGCGACGGCCGCCTCGACTTCGTGGTGACGACGATCCCCATCGACGCGCGCAACACGGCCCGCGCCATCTTGGGCCAGGTGACGGCGAGCACGCTCGCGTTCCTGCAGCGCGAGGAAGGCGGCCTCTACCCGCAGTCGCCCGACGCGAGCATCTCGTCGGACATCGGCGTGCGGCTCCGGTTCAGCCAGGCGGGCAACATCGACGTCAGCCGCTCCTTCACGATCCTCGCCCGCGGCGACTTCGACGGCGACCGCCGAAAGGACCTCCTCATCCGCACGGGGCCCGAGACGCTCGAGGTGCACGGCGGCGTGCCGGGGACGGTGTGGGCGGCCGAGGGCCGGAAGGTCTCGATCCCCCCCGTCGGCGCGAGCCCGAACGTCGAGGGCTACGTGGGCGATCTCGAGGGTCGGGGCCAGGACCAGGTGATCCTCCTCTACCGGGCCCCCCCCGGAGGCCAGGACCTCGTCCGGGTGATCGCGCCCTGAGAGCCCGTGAAGGAATCGAGTCCGGGGTTCGGCCCATTCCTTCACGGGCCGAGCGCCGCGCGAGGGGCTCGGCGACCGGGGGCCCGTCCCCCGCCCGTGGACCGCGCGTCGCACGGCCGACCCGGAGGGGTCGGACGGGGCGCGAGGCCCCGGGACGCGGGGCTATCCTCGTTCGAAGACCCGACCGCGGGCCGTCGTCCAAGTCTTCGATGATCGTCGTGCCCCCCTCCCCCCGCGTCCGTGCCCCGCGCGCCGGCGAGCGCGGCATCGCGCTGCTGCTCGTGATGCTCCTCTCGCTGATCCTGATCCCCTTCGCCGGGGAGTTCGCGATGCAGGTGCAGCTCGAGTCGCAGACGGCCATGAACGTCGCCCAGGAGCTGCAGGTCGAGAACGCGATCGACGGGCAGTACGAGGTGATGCTCTCGTACCTCCGCTTCGACGCCGAGTCGAACGACGTGGACAGCAAGGACGACGAGTGGAACAGCTCGCAGATCCTCAGCCGGACGGAGCTGGGGTCCGACGTCGCGCTGACCACCCACCCCTACGACGAGCAGGGCAAGTTCAACCTGCGGCTCCTCGCGGACAAGGACCTCGACCGCCGCAAGCTCGCGAAGGAGCGATTCCAACGCCTGCTCCGGGAGTTCCGGCGCGACACCGAGAACGAGATCTCGGACGGGGACGCGGAGACGTGGGCCAACGAGATCTCCGAGTACCTGTCGAAGGGCCCGATCCGCGCCAACATCCCCAGCCCGAGCATGGCGGACAACCGCACGATCCTGATCCTCGAGGAGCTCGACTTCCTGCCCCCGGTCCGCGACCAGCGTTTCTCGTTCCTCCTCTACGACCAGCGGAAGGAGGACAAGGTGAGCGCGGGCCTCGCCCGCTACCTGACGCTCTACGGGACGGGGAAGCTCAACCTGAACACGGCGGACGCCGTGGTGCTGAGGGCCTACTTCTTCAAGAACCCCGAGCTCGCGGACCGCATCGTCGAGCACCGCGAGACGGCGCCCTCGACCGACGACAGCTCCACCCCGGGCGACACGACGGGCGGCTCGACGAGCGGCACGACGAGCGGCGCGACGTCCGGCACCACGACGAACGACACCCTCGGCGCCACGTCCGGGAACCCCTTCACGTCGGTGGACCAGCTGAGCCAGGTGGACGGGATCGACGCGCAGGCGCTGCAGGCGAACCAGGTGGACCCGAGCCTGGACTTCGACGTGCGGAGCTCGTTCTTCTCGTTCCGCATCATCGGCGAGAAGGAGACCTCGCGACGCGACGAGCTCTTCGTCGTCGAGCGCGTGCCCGGCGCGAAGGAGGGCGAGCCGATCCAGGGGTTCCGGCTGCTCCTGAGACAGGAGCGCACGGACATCCTCGAGGACGTCGGCACGCCGGAGTAGCGCACGAGGCGTGGCGCGGCGACGCCCGCGCGATCGCCGCGACCGGGGGTACAATCGCCCTGCGCGCCGCGTTCGCTTCGCCCCCGGATGTCGGATGGGCGGTCCTCCGAGCGGAACCGGGCCGTGTCGGCCCGCGCGCGTAGGATCCCCCCCCGATGGTCCGCCACCGCGTCTCCCGATCCGCCGAGCAGGAGGGCCTCCGCGCCACCGCGGAGGAGCTCGCCCGGACGCAGCGGGAGATCTCGGTCGCCGAGTTCTTCGCGAAGAACCGGCACCTCCTCGGCTACGACAACCCCTCGAAGGCGCTCCTCACGGCGGTGCGCGAGGCCGTGGACAACGCGCTCGACGCCTGCGAGGAGGCCGGGATCCTCCCCGAGATCGAGGTGCAGCTCGCCCTCGTGCGGCAGGGCACGGCCACGGGCGACGGGAACGGCGACGGGCGTCCCGCCGCGCGGTCGCGGGGCCCCGCCGGGACCACGGACCGCTACCGTCTCGTCGTGACCGACAACGGTCCCGGCATCGTGAAAGAGCAGGTGAGCCGCATCTTCGGGAAGCTGCTCTACGGCTCGAAGTTCCACCGGCTCCGGATGAGCCGCGGCCAGCAGGGCATCGGCATCTCCGCGGCGGCCCTGTACGGGCAGCTGACGACGGGGATGCCGATCCTGATCACGACCCGGACGGGACCGCGCAAGAAGGCGAACCACTTCGAGCTCCAGATCGACACGCGCCGCAACGAGCCCCAGATCGTGAAGGAGAGCGAGCTCGACGAGTTCCCGCACCCGCGGGGGACCCGGCTCGAGATCGAGCTCGAGGGCCGGTACCAGACGGGGCAGAAGAGCGTCTTCGAGTACCTCCGCCAGACCGCCCTCGCGAATCCCCACGCGCTGCTCCGGTTCCTCGCGCCCGGCGACCAGCTCCCCCACGTCTTCGTGCGCGCCATCCAGACGATCCCCGAGCCGCCGCGCGAGATCCAGCCGCACCCGTACGGCGTCGAGCTCGGGACGCTCATGAAGCTCCTCTCGGCGACGAACGCGCGGCGCGTCTCCACCTTCCTGAAGGAGGAGTTCTGCCGCGTCAGCGACCGCGTCGCGGCCGAGATCCTCGTCGAGGCCGGCTTGCCCGAGAACGTGTCGCCGCGCAAGGTGATGCGGGGCCAGGCCGAGAAGCTCCACCAGGCGATGAACACCGTCAAGGTGATGGCGCCGCCCACGGACTGCCTCTCCCCGATCGGCGAGGAGGCCATCAAGGAGGGTCTCAAGAAGGAGGTCGAGGCCGCGCTCTACGAGTCGGTGACCCGCGCGCCGTCCGTGTACCGGGGCCACCCCTTCCAGGTGGAGGTCGGGCTCGCGTACGGCGAGCCCTTGCCCGGCGACCAGCCCGCGCGCGTGTTCCGCTTCGCGAACCGGGTTCCCCTGCTCTACCAGGGTGGCGCGTGCGCCATGACGAAGGCGGTCGTCTCGACGTCGTGGCGCTCGTACGATCTCCAGCAGCCCAAGGGCAGCCTCCCCGTGGGCCCCCTCGCGATCTTCGTCCACGTCGCGAGCGTCTGGGTCCCCTTCACGAGCGAGTCGAAGGAGGCCGTCGCGTCGTACGACGAGATCGTGCGCGAGATCCGGCTCGGCCTCCAGGAGGTCGGCCGTCGGGTCGGCTCGTTCATCCGGAAGCGCCGCCGTCTGGCCGAGGCCCAGCGCAAGACGGACTACATCACGAAGTACCTGCCTCCCATCGCGGAGGCGCTCCGCGACCTCCTCGACCTCGACGAGAAGGAGACCGCGGAGGTCAGCACGGTGCTCGAGGAGACGCTGCGTCGCAGCCGGAAGGTCTGATGGCCGCACGGAAGAAGAAGGCTCCCGGCAAGACACCTCCGCCCGCCTCGGGAGAGCCCCCGAAGCGGCGGCGCCCCAGCACGGCCACGGGCGCGTCGGACGACCAGACCGTCGAGGCGCTGGTCGGCGAGGCCGGCCGGATCCACCAGACGCTCGTGAAGGGGGAGCGCCCCGAGATCCACACGCCGCAGCGGAGCCTCGGCAACGTGAGCCTCTCGCGCGACCACGGGCACTTCGAGATCGGTCGCAAGCGCCTCGTCCGCACGCTCTCGGTCAACACCGTGCGCACGTTCGCCCAGACGCTCAAGTTCATGGCGCTGTCGAAGGAGATGATCCAGATCGACGACCTGGCCTCGAAGCGAGAGGTGTACTACCAGAGCATCAACTGGGGCGACGCACGCTTCAACGAGCAGGCCGAGTCGGACGCCGTGATGGACGACGTCGAGGCGATGTTCTCGGTCCACGGCGTCTCGCGGGAGCAGCTCCGGTTCATCCCCGAGGAGCACGGCGGCGCCGTGGCCGGCAACCTGACCGTCATCGACTTCGACCACGAGACGAACGAGGCGGTGCGCGTGGACTGCCGCTCGCTCGGCTCCGGCTCGTACACGGTGCCGAGCCTCGTCGAGGGCCTCGAGTTCGAGACCGACGCCAAGTTCATCCTCGCGGTCGAGACGGGCGGCATGTACCAGCGCCTCGCGCACCACCGCTGGTGGCGCACGACGCAGTCGATCATCGTGAACCTGGGTGGCGTCCCCTCGCGGGCCACGCGGCGGTTCCTCCGGCGCATCTCCGACGGCTTCGACCTGCCCGTGTACGTCTTCACGGACTGCGACCCGTACGGCTTCGCGAACATCTACCGCACCCTGAAGGTCGGGAGCGGCAACGCGGCGCACATCAACCGGTTCTACTGCGTCCCGCGCGCGCGGCTGCTCGGTGTGACGCCCCAGGACATCATCGACTACCAGCTCCCGACCCACCCCCTGAAGGACGTGGACGTGAAGCGGGCCCGCGCGGCGCTCAAGAACGACCCCTTCTTCAAGGCGTACCCGGAGTGGACCCGCGCGGTCCAGCAGCAGATCGCGATGGGGGTCCGCGCCGAGCAACAGGCCTTCGCGAAGCACCATCTGAACTTCGTGATGGACACGTACCTCCCGGAGAAGCTCGCCGACCACAAGAAGATGCTTCCCTAGGGCGGATCCCCCGTGAACCGTCGCGCGTCGCGCGGCCCCGCGCCTACCGGGACCCCGACGAACCGGTCGGCGGTCGTGGTCGGCCCCCGTCGCCGGGAGGGGAAGCGGGGACGCCGGCGGCTCCCCGCGAAGTCGGGGCCCGGGCGTCCGAGGGACACCCGGTCGGGGAGCGCGTGACCGCCGATCGCCCACGAGCGGGGCGCCCTCGCGCCCCTTGTCGAACGCGTCGCGCGCCCAACGGGTCGTCCGCGCCCGCGCGACCCGCGACCCACCGCACGCGACCCACCACCCGCGACCCGCGACCCGCGAGCCGGCGCGAACCTCGCGGCGGGAGGAGCCCCGTGCTCGCGGGAGGGCTCGACTTCGGGGAGCATGTCCGGATGTCCGCGCGTCTCCTCGAAGCCTGGCCCGACGGGGCGCTCTCCGCCGCGCTCTACCGCCGCCTGCGTCTGGCGTGGGGCGGGCTCGACGACCTCGCCTGGCTCCTCCCCCCCCGCGGTCTCGTCGTGGACCTCGGCTGCGGCGAGGGCCTGCTCGCCCACCTCTGGGTGCGCGGCGGGACCGACCGCCGGGTCGTCGCGGTGGACTGGGACCCGGACCGCGTCGCCCGGCTCCGGTCGAGCCTCGACGGGCTCCCGATCGAGGCCGCGCTCGACTCGATGGAGACGTTCGAGATCCCGGCGTGCGACGGGGTGGCGCTCGTGGACGTGCTCCACTACCTCGACGCCACCGCGCAGGATCGGCTGCTCGACCGCGCCGCGACGGCGCTGCGACCGGGCGGCACCGTGGTGCTCCGCGATCCCGACGCCGGAGCGGGCTGGCACCACCGGCTGGCCCGCGCCCACGAGCACGTCTTCCAGACGCTCGGCATCACGCGCGGCGCGAAGGGCCGGTTCCGGACCGGCGCCGAGTGGGCCCGGGCGCTCGAGGCGCGGGGCCTCGAGGCGCGGGTCCTGCCCGCGTCCCGGGTCTACGCCGACCGGACGCTCGTCGGGCACCGCCCGAGCTCGAACGGGCGGGCGCGCGCGCCGCGCGGGCCGGGACCCGCGGCGCGTTGACCTGTCCGCTCTGCGAGGCGCCGGGCCCCCCGCGAACGCTCTTCGAGGTCCGCGGGGCGCGGCTCGTCCGCTGCCGTCGCTGCGGCCTCGTGCGCGTGGGCGCGCTGCCCTCCCCCGCCGAGGCGGTCCGCCTCTACGACGCGCGCTACTACGCGGACCCCGAGCGCGGCTACCTCGACTACGCGGCCGACGAGCGCCTGTTCCGGCGGGAGTTCCGGCGCCGGCTCCGGGCGCTCCCGCGAGGGCCCCGCGGGCGCCGCCTCCTCGACGTCGGCTGCGCGACCGGCGCCCTGCTCCTCGAGGCGGCCCGCGCGGGCTACCGTCCCGAGGGGCTCGAGCCGAGCGAAGAGGT
Source organism: uncultured Planctomycetota bacterium (assembly GCA_963752285.1). GTDB lineage: Bacteria > Planctomycetota > PLA2 > PLA2 > JAEUHO01 > CAVVXN01. Next base: position 693,285 of record CAVVXN010000001.1, on the reverse strand, counting down.
GGCCGGTCGGACGCGGACGCGGACCGGGCTCCCGGTGCTCGCGGGCACGATCGAGGACGCGCCGCTCGCGCCCGGGCGCTACGACGTGGTCACGCTCTTCGACGTCCTCGAGCACCTCCCGCGCCCCGTCCCGCCCCTCGCGCGGATCCACGCCGCGCTCCGACCCGGCGGGACGCTCGCGGTCACGGTGCCCGACGTGGGATGCCTCTGGGCGCGGGTCTCGGGCCGGCACTGGCCGCTCGTGACGCCGCACGAGCACTTGGTCTACTTCACGCGTCGGACGCTTCAGAGGACGCTCCTTCGCGCGGGGTTCGCCCGGGTCTCGTTCGTCCCCGTCCGGACGGTCTTCTCGCTGGCCACCGCCGCGTCGAGGCTCGCGCCCGGACGCCGGCTCCCTGCGCTCGTCGCCCGACGAGGCGTATCGCTCCCCACCGGCTCGATCTACGCGCTCGGCCGCGCGTGACCGGATCGGACCCGGACGCCGCGGTCGGTCACGACCGGACACTCAGGACCGGGCCCTCAATTCCGCGGCCGGAGCGACTCCGCGCGGGTCCAGGCGAGGTCTCCCTCGACGTCGAGACCGATGTCCAAGACCGCCACCCCGGCGGGGAGGCGCGCGGACTTCACCGCGTCCTTCCGCGTCGCGACGACGACGTCCGCCCCGAGGCGCCTCGCCGCCTCGACCGCCCGCGCCCATGTCGCCTCGTCGATCCGCGCGTGGTCGCGAAGGTCGATCCGGCCCGCGACCCGCGCGCCGAGGTCCGTCGAGAGGAAGGCCGCGAAGGCGTCGGGGTTTCCGATGCCCGAGAGCGCGAGCACCCCGCGGCCGCGGAGGCTCTCGGGCGGGCTCGTCCGGCCGTCCTCGAGGACGCGGACCGCACGCGTGCGCGCCCACCCGATCGGCGCGCCCGTCCACCGGCGGACCTCGGCCCGGATCCGGTCGAGGCGCGCGCGGTCCACGCGCTCGACCCGTGTCAGGACGACCCCGTCCGCGCGCCCAAGCGCCGAGGGTGGCTCACGGAGCCGTCCCCACGGGAGGAGGTGCCCGCCGCCGAACGGGCGCGTGGCGTCGAGGAGGACCACGTCCACGTCGCGCGCCGCCCGCCGGTGCTGGAAGCCGTCGTCGAGGAGCAGCACGTCCACGTCGGGGTGCGACCGGAGGAGGCGAGCGGCGCCGCGAACACGGTCGGCGTCCTCGACCTGCGGCACGTCCGGCCCGAGGAGGTGTCGGAGCACCGCGCCCTCGTCGGAGAGGTCGAGGCCGGCCGCGCGCGGTCCGTACCCGCGCGAGAGGATCCCGGGCCGGCGCCCGTCCCGCCGGAGCGCGCCGGCGAGCCACGCGACGAACGGGGTCTTCCCGGTCCCGCCGGCGACCAGGTTCCCGATCGAGACCACGGGCCGCCCGAGGGGATGCGCGCGGCGAAGCCCGACGCGGTACGCGAGGCCCTTCGCCCGGACGGCCACGCCGAAGAGGAACGCGGGGAGCGCGAGGAGCGTCGCGGCGACGGGGCCGCCCGACGCGTCGTCCGGAGGCGGCTCCGGCCCGAGGTCGCGCTGGTGCTGGACGTCGCTCTGCACGCGGGCGGACATGCTACGCGCCCGCGGCATGGGAGGCGCGCGCGGCGGGAAGTGCCGGGGAGACCCGGCCTCGCGGTCGGGTCCCCCCGGTTCGCCAAGGAGGAGAGAGACCCACGAACCCGAGCGCGCGGTGGCGGCCGCGCGCCCGGACGAACGACTCAGCGGGGAAGGCGGAGCTCGATGCCCGTGCCGAGGCGGCTCGGGTCGTCGATGCGCTCCATGTTCTCGAACCAGATGTCCGGCCAGCGCTCGACGGTGCCGTACGCGGCCTTCGCGATCCTCTGGATGGTGTCGCCGCGGCGCACCGTGTAGCTCTGCCCCTTCGCGGGGCTTCCCGAGGAGGGGGAGACCGCCCGGGTCCCGGGCGCGTCGGTCTTCGCGCCCTCGATGTGCGGGATCACGAGCTCCTGCCCCACCTGGAGCCTCTCGGGGTCCACGTGGTTGGCCTCGGCGATGCGCGTCCAGTGCCTCGTCGTCCCGTACGCGCGAAGCGAGATCAGGCCGAGCGTGTCGCCGCGCTGGACCTTCACCTTGCGGTCGAGCGGCTCGGACGCCTCCTCCTTCGCGGGCGGCGCGTCCGTGGTCGCGGACTTCTCGGCCGGGGGCGTCACCGACTTCGCGCCGGGGGTTTCGGCCGCAGGGGTCGTCGTCGGCTTGGTGTCGCCCTGGCGCGAGGTGTCCCAGGACGCCCAGGGGTCGGGGAACGTCCCGCTCGCATCCCGCGCGGACTCTCCCGGGGGCGGAGGCGAGCTCGGCATGTCGAGCGGCGAGACCGGCGCGTTCGCCACCTCGGGCGCAGCCGGATCGCTGGTCCAGGTGTGGATCGCGACCGCGAGGATCATCACGATGATCACGGCGATCACGAGCACCGAGAGCTTCTCGAAGTTGCCCATCTTGTTCCTCCGCCACGCCCCACCGTACACCCTGCCGCCGACATCGCAACCCACGAGCCCCAACCCCTGGGGCGCCAGCCGCCGTTCCCCCCCCATCCACGGGGGGACCGCCGTCGGGGGGACCGGGCGCCGGCGTGGGCCTCGGCACCCCGGGACGGTGACCCGCAGCGGCGACCTCCGGGGACCGTGCCGCGCGGGCGACGGTCGGCCCCCGCGGCCGTCCGCGCCGACGGTCCACCGCGTCCTCTGTGCTACCGTGCGTTGGATCGCCCGTATCCGCCCAGAGCGCGATCGAGACCGAGACCGAGGAAACGAGTCGTCATGCGTCTTCTCGTCCGTTCGATCCCCCTCCTGCTCCTCGCCGTGTACCTCTGTCCGGCGTGTGCCTCACCGGGACCCGACGCGGGCGTGGGCGGCACGCAGAGAGGCCGGACCGCGGACGTGACCCGCCTCGCCGGCGCGTCGCCCGCCCCGAAGGGGCCCGCGGTCGCGGACGAGGTCCCGGACGAGGCCGACCCGCCCAAGGCCGACGACGGCACGGGGCCCGCGAAGCCCGGAGAGCCCCAAGGCGACGGACCCAAGGGCGACGAGCCCAAGGCCGACGACGGCACGGGGCCCGCGAAGCCCGAAGAGCCCCAGGGCGACGGACCCAAGGGCGACGAGCCCAAGGGCGACGACGGCACGGGACCCGCGAAGCCCGAAGAGCCCAAGGGGGACGAGCCCAAGGGCGACGCGCCGAAGGACGGCGAACCGAAGGACGGCGAACCGAAGGACGGCGCGGCAGCGAATCCCGACCCCAAGGACGGGGGTTCGACGACCGCGGCCGCCGCGGCGCCCAAGACCGAGCGCAAGGTGACCGAGCTCCTCGAGAGCCCGACCGGCGTGAAGGCGCCCGCCGGCATGATCTACGTGCCCGCGGGCCGCGCGGTCATCGGCACGCCGCCGGCCGATCTCGCGAAGCTCTTGAACAACCGGAACCCCGAGGTCTTCGCGCTCTTCCAGTTCGAGAGCCCGCAGTACCAGGTGGACATGCCGGGCTTCTTCGCCGACCAGTACGAGGTCACGAACGCGCAGTACGTGAAGTTCCTGAAGGAGGTCGCGACCGCCGAGCACAAGACGACGGGCGATCTCGCGAACCTCGACGAGGTGTGCGCCCACCTGCTCGGCATGGCGCTCGCGGACGTGTCCAAGAGCGACGCCGTCTACACGTGGCTCCTCTTCCTCGCGAACACCGACGAGCTCACGACGAAGCTCCCGAACCTCGTGGTGAAGCTGCCCGGCAAGGACGAGGTGGACCTCAAGGGCACCTTCAAGAAGATGCGTCGCGCGCCGCTCCCCCCGGACATCCAGTTCAAGTTCTACGACCGCGTGCCGCCGCAGGACTGGCAGGGCCTCGAGCCCAAGGAGGAGATCCTCGACCTCCCGGTCCGCTGGGTCTCGTACATCGACGCCGCCGCGTACGCGGAGTGGGCCGGCAAGCACGTCCTGACCGAGCCGGAGTGGGAGTACGTCGCGCGCGGTCCACAGGGCTACGTCTACCCCTGGGGCAACACGTGGTTCGCGGACGAGAGCCACGCGGTCTGGGGCGGCATCATCGTGGATTCCCACTTCCAGCCCTGCCCGATCCCCGTGGACGGGAACCCGCCTGCCTTCTCGAAGAAGTGGCGCGAGGCGGTGCCGCCCTACGACGGCATGTCCTGGTGCGGCGCGTACCACATGCTGGGCAACGTCTGGGAGTGGACGTCGTCCTGGTTCGATCGCTACCCCGGGGCGACGCGCGACCACCCCTGGATGGGCGCGTACGTGAAGGTCCTCCGCGGCGCGTCCTTCGAGGACGTGGACCCGCTGGCGCTGCGCCTCTCCGCGCGCAATTGGAGCGGCACGGGCACGAAGAACCCGCCGCGCCCCGAGAACAGCTTCGAGAACGTCGGCTTCCGGTGCGGCTGGTACGCGAACCCGGGCCAGGACCGGCTCGAGGGGATCATCGCCCGCGCGAGCCGCGGACGTCAGGTCCAGCGTGAAGACGTCGCGCTCGACCGCTGGGGCGGCGCCACGGCCGTGCACCTCGCCGGCCAGGGCGCGAACGTCGAGCACCACGTGTACGTCGGCGGCGCGTCGCACGCGCTCGTCCTGATCCCCAAGAAGAGCCTCCTCCCGCCCGGCGCGAAGAAACCGAAGATCAAGACCCGCAAGAACCTCCTCGACGAGAGCGACAACGACGAGGATCCGTTCACGCTCGGCATGTTCCACACGGACGTGCCGCTCGCGAACGTCTGGGTCCGCGATCGCGAGGCGGCGCTCAAGGAGAAGGAGAAGGAGGAGAAGCGGGGCGGGCGCCGGCGCACGAAGCCCGAGGCGCCGCCCACGATGAAGGGAACCGTCGAGCCCGGCACGTACCTCGTCGGCTTCTGGTACGGGCGGCTCTGCCTGATGCTCCCGAGCCTCGACTTCGTCGGCTTCCTCTCGCAGTCCACCATCCAGTCGGGCCAGATGGAGGTGAAGCACGCGAAGGACGGCGTCCCCGGCGTCACGATCGAGGTCACGTCCGTGGCGGACACGTTCGAGCTCGCGTTCGCCGTGCCGGTGGGCGGCGAGCCGTCCAAGGGGGACGACGACCTCACCGTCTTCATCCAGAAGATCACGGTGGAGGCGAAGGCCGGCGCGCTCGAGCTCGCGGGCGAGTGGCACACCGGCCACGCGGGTCCCGTGGCCCAGGTCGTGAAGCCGGCGCCCGACGACAAGAACGACAAGAACGGGAAGAAGGCCGGCGAGGGCGCGACGAAAGACGCCGGGGACGCGAAGAAGGGGACCGGCGAGTCCAAGAAGGGCCCCGGCGACGGCAAGTAGCCCCGCGGTCCCCGCGGCATCCCCCCCTTCCCTCCGGGGCGCGACGCGCGCGCCCCGGCCTCCCGTCCCCCGCGCGCGGTCGTTCGCGCCGGAAAGAAATCGGGGGAGACGAGCCCGAGCTCGTCTCCCCCGTCGAGATCCGGCATTTGGGGCTTTGGGCTACGGAAAAAGGGGGTTGTCTTCAGGAACTAGGGACGCCGAACCTCGCCCCTCGAACAACAAGCGCCATGCCATCTGCGAGAAGGCACCGGCACCTCATCCCAACTGCTTGTCCTCGGGTCGCTTAGGGCTCGCCGCCGGAACGCGGCGCACGCGCCCCCGGCCGTGCGGCCCCACCCGACGTGCGACGGCGCACACCCGCGTCCCCGACTTCGCCCTGTCCCCGCCGACCACGTACCCTTGGCGCGCGCGCCCGGGAACCTCGGCCCCCCGGCCCGGTCCGGGGCGCGCCGTTCGAAGCGCCCCGCGCGGCCCCCGGCCGGCCGAGCGAGGTGGCGTGGGCGGCGCCCCGGGCGGCCGGGCGCGCCGCGGGGCAGGAGGAGCGAGGCGTGGAGCGATCCCGACCGTACCGCCGGGTGCTCCGCTACCTCCCCCGGCACGGCCGCGCGCTGGCCGTGGGCCTCGCGTGCGTGGTCGGGAGCCGGGTCCTGATGGTGTACGCGCCGCTCCTGCTCCGGCGCGCGCTCCAGTACCTGGAGAAGGGGGGGCCGGACGCGGTCGCGGGCGCCCGGGGCGCGGCCGTCACCTTCTTCGCGGTGAGCGCCGGGGCGGGGCTCCTCACCTGGATCCAGCGACTCCTCCTGATCGGGACCTCGCGCTACGTCGAGCGCGACCTGAAGCAGGACCTCTTCGGGCACGTCGAACGCCTCCCCGCGGCGGCGTTCGACCGCATGCGGACGGGCGACCTCCTCTCCCGGCTCACGAGCGACGTCGAGGCCGTGCGCTGGGTCGTCGGGCCGGGCCCGATGTACATCGCGAGCACGGTCGTCCTCTTCCCGCTGGCGCTGCTCGCCATGGCCGGGCTGTCGGTCGCGGTGAGCGCCGCGGCCCTCGTGCCCCTCCTGGGCATCATGGGCGTGGTGCGTGTCCTCGCGCCCGGCGTCATGCGCCGCTCGCGCGCGGTGCAGGACCGCATCGGCGACCTCTCGGCGCGCGCCCAGGAGAGCTTCGCCGGCGCCCGCGTGGTCCGCGCCTTCGCCACCGAGGACGTCGAGATCTCGGCGTTCTCGCGCGCGAACCGCGAGCTCCTCGAGGAGACGATCGGGCTCGCCCGGCAACGCTCGTGGCTGACCGGGACCATCTACGCGCTCGGCGCCCTCGCCGAGCTCATCGTCCTGGTCTACGGGGGCTCGCTCGTCATGGACGGGTCCCTCGGCCGGGGTGACCTGGTCGCGTTCCTCGCGTACGTCGGGATGCTGATCTGGCCGATGATCAGCGTCGGCTGGGTGGTGTCGGCGCTCCAACGCGCCACCGCCGCGATCCAGCGCATCGACGAGATCTTCTCCGAGCCCGTCGAGGTGGACGCGCCGACGTCCCCGCCGGTGCGACCGGAGCGGATCCGGGGCGCGCTCCGCGTCGAACGTCTGACCTTCGCCTATCCCGGCACCGAGGCGCCGGCCCTCTCGGACGTGAGCCTAGAGATCCCCGCCGGGGCCACGGTCGCGCTGGTGGGCCCGGTGGGCGGGGGGAAGAGCACGGTCCTCGACCTCTTCACGCGGCTCTACGAGCCGCCGGCCGCCACGGTGTTCCTCGACGACGTGGACGTCACGCGGATCCCGCTGGACCGCCTGCGCGAGGCGTTCTCCTCCGTGCCCCAGGACGCGTTCCTCTTCTCCGACACGCTCCAGGGCAACCTCGGGTACGCGGTCGAGGGGGTGCTCCTGCCCGAACGCGCGATGGTCTCGGCGAGCGCGGCGGGGCTCGAGGCCGACCTGCAGGCGTTCCCGCGCGGGCTCGACACGATCGTCGGCGAGCGCGGGATCACCCTGTCGGGCGGACAGAAGCAGCGGGCCACCCTGGCCCGCGCGCTGCTCCGTCCCGCGCCGGTGCTCCTCCTCGACGACGCGCTCTCCTCGGTGGACACGCACACCGAGGCGAGGATCCTCGACCGGCTCCAGAGCGAGATGGGAAGGCGAACGGTCGTGATCGTCGCGCACCGTCTCTCGACCGTGCGCGACGCCTCGCGGATCTTCGTCCTCGACGAGGGCCGGGTCGTGGAGTCGGGCACGCACGAGGCGCTGCTCCGGGAGGGCGGGTGGTACGCGCGCACGTACGCGAACCAGCGCCTCCAGGCCGAGATGGAGGACCTCACGTGAGCGCGGCGGCCGCGCCGCCGCCGCCGCCGCCCTTCGAGGCGCCGCTCCGGACGCTCGCGCGCCTCCTCGCGTACGTCGGGCGGCACCGCGGGCTCGTCGCGTGGAGCGTGGGCACGATGGTGCTCCTCGCCGGCGTGGACCTGCTGATGCCCCAGATCGCGAAGATGACGGTGGACGGCCCGATCGGGACGGCCTGGGACGCGCTCCAGAGGGGGCTGCCCGTGCCCGGGGGCGCGCACGGCCGGCTCCTCCTCCTCGGGGGCGCGTTCCTCGGCGTCCTCGCGCTCGGAAGCCTCGTCCGGGGCTGGCAAGTGCTCCTCGCGGTCCGCGCGGGACGCGAGATCGGGATGAGCCTCCGCCAGGACGTGTTCGCGCGCATCCAGCGCATGGGCCTCGCGTTCTTCGACAAGCACCCCGTGGGCGTCCTCACGACCCGGGTGACGGGCGACATCGAGGCGATCGAGGAGTTCTTCCAGTCGGGCGTGGCGGCCGTCTTCCACGACGCCCTGAAGCTCGTGCTGATCCTGGGCGTCCTCTTCCTCGTGAACGCGCGCCTCGCGCTGCTCGTCCTGATCGTGATGCCGCTCCTGATCGGCGTGGCCTGGATCTTCACGCGTCGCAGCCGGCGGGCCTTCGGATGGGTCCGCGCCGAGGTCGCGTCCACGAACGCGTTCACGACCGAGGCGATCGGCGGCGTGCGCGTGACGCGCCTGTTCCAGCGCGAGCGGCACGCGCGGGAGCGGTACGACGACCACGTGGAGCGCCTTCGCAAGGCCCACATGGCCACCGTCTACAACTTCGCGTTCTTCTTCCCCGCCGTGGACGTCCTCTCCGCCCTGGACGTGGCGCTCGTGCTCGGGTTCGGCGCGTCGGGCATCGCGGGCGGTTCGTTCACCGTCGGCGAGTTCATCCAGTTCTACCTGCTGATCGACCGCTTCTTCGAGCCGATCCGCGCGCTCTCCGAGAACCTGAACATGATGCTCCAGGCCATCGTGTCGGGCGAGCGCGTGTTCAAGATCGCCGACGCGGTGCCGGAGGTGCGGGACCTGCCGGACGCGACGCCGCTGCCCTCCGTCGCGGGGCGCGTGACGTTCGAGGACGTCGGCTTCTCGTACAAGCCCGACGAGCCCGTGCTCACGGGCGTGTCGTTCGACGCCACGCCGGGCACGACCTTGGCGCTGGTCGGCCCGACGGGCGCGGGGAAGTCGAGCATCCTCTCGCTGATCAGCCGGTTCTACGACGTGAAGACCGGAAGGGTCCTCGTGGACGGCGTGGACGTGCGCACGGTCCCGCAGCGCGCGCTCCGGCGCCACGTCGCGGTCGTGCTCCAGGACGTGTTCCTGTTCCGCGGCACGGTGCTCGACAACATCCGGCTCTTCGACGACCACATCCCGCGCGCGCGCGTCGAGGACGCGATCCGCGCGGTCCACGCCGACCGGATCGTGGCGCGCCTCCCCCAGGGCCTCGACCACGACGTCCAGGAGCGGGGCGTCAACTTCTCGGTGGGCGAGCGCCAGCTCCTCGCCTTCGCCCGGGCCCTGGTCCACGACCCGGCGATCCTCGTGCTCGACGAGGCCACGTCGTCGATCGACACGGAGACGGAGCTCCTGATCCAGGACGCGCTCGAGACCCTGCGGCGCGGCCGCACGACGATCGTCGTGGCGCACCGGCTCTCGACGATCCGGAACGCCGACCAGATCCTCGTCCTCCACCACGGCCGGATCCGCGAGCGCGGCGACCACCACGCCCTGCTCCGCCAGAACGGGATGTACCGCCGGCTCTACGAGCTCCAGGTCCGCGCCACCGAGAAGTGACGCGCGTCGGGAACGCCGCGCGGCGCGGCTACACGGAGGCGGCGAGACGCGCCCGGACGCGCGCCGCGAGGTCCACGGCCGACACGACCTCCTTCTCGCCGCCCGCCCGGGCCTGGAGCTCGACCTTTCCCTCGCCGGCGAGGCGGCCGACGACGACCCGGAAGGGGATCCCCACGAGGTCCGCGTCCTTGAACTTGATGCCGGCCGAGACCTCGCGGTCGTCGAGGAGGGTCTCGACGCCCGCCGCCTCGAGCTCTCCGAGGAGGCGCTCGGCGAGCGCGGCCTGGCGCTCGTCCCGGGGCGAGAGGCAGAGGACGTGCGCGTGCCAGGGTGCGATCGAGGCCGGCCAGACGATGCCGGCGTCGTCGTGGTGCTGCTCGACGGTCGCGGCCGCGATGCGGCTCACCCCGATCCCGTAGCAGCCCATCACGAACGGCAGGCTCTTCCCGTCCTCGGCGGCGAACGTCGCGCCCATCTTCTCGCTGTACTTCGTCCCGAGCATGAAGATGTGTCCCACCTCGATCCCGCGCGCCGAGAGGAGCGGGGCGCCGCACGAGGGACAGCCCTCGCCCGCCCGCGCGGCCTTCAGGTCGGCGAAGGGCGGGCGCGCGACGTCGCGGCCGAGGTTCACGTCGAGGCAGTGGACGTCGGTCTCGCAGCCGCCCGCGAGCACGTTCGTCATGCCCTCGACGGTCGCGTCGGCGAGGAGGCGCACGTGTGCCGCGAGCCCGACGGGGCCGGCGAACCCCGGCTCGGCGCCCGTCATCCGCCGCACCTGCTCGTCGTCGGCGAGCGAGACGGCGAGGGCGCCGAGCGCGTTCACGAGCTTCACCTCGTTCAGGGCGAGGTCGCCCCGGATCAACACCGCGACGTCCTCGACGCGGTCGCCGTACCGCGCGGCGTAGCAGAGCGTCTTGACCATCCGCGCCGGGGGGACGTCGGGGAAGAACCCGTGAAGCTCCTCCACGGAGCGCACGTTCGGCGTCGCGACGCGGCAAAGCGGCCGCGGCGCGCCGCCGTCGGGCGCGGGCGAGACGCGGCTCGAGGCCTTCTCGACGTTCGCGCCGTAGCCGCACGCCTCGCAGTGGAGGATCTCGTCCTCGCCCGTGTCGGCGAGGACCATGAACTCCTCGCTCCGCCCCGCCCCGCCGATCGCGCCGGCGTCGGCCTCGACCGAGAGGAACGCGAGCCCGCAGCGCTCGAACACCCGGCGGTACGCCGCGTCCATCGCGTCGTAGGACGCGCAAAGCCCGGCGAGGTCCACGTCGAACGAATACGCGTCCTTCATCAGGAACTCGCGCCCGCGCATCAGCCCGAAGCGCGGGCGGATCTCGTCGCGCATCTTCGTCTGGATCTGGTAGAGGAGCAGCGGCAGCTGCCGGTACGACGACACCTTGTCCCCCACGAGCCGCGTCACGACCTCCTCGTGCGTGGGGCCCAGGCAGAGCGTCGCGCCGCGCCGGTCCTCGAGGCGGAACAGGATCTCGTCGGCGACGTAGCGCTCCCAGCGACCGCTCGCCTCCCAGAGCTCCTTCGGCTGGAGCACGGGCAGGTGCATCTCCTGACCGCCGGCGGCGTCCATCGCCTCGCGCACGATCCGCTCGATCTTCGCGAGCACGCGCACGAGCGGCGGCAGGTAGTCGTAGATCCCCGACGCGACCTTGTGCACGAACCCCGCGCGCGCGAGGAGCACGTGGCTCGGCACCTCGGCGTCGGCCGGCGCGGCGCGGAGCGTCTGGAGGAACGCCCTCGACTGGCGCACCGTTCAGCGCCCGAGCTCGAACGTGGCGTCGAGCCCCTTCTTCGTCGCCGCGATGGCCTCGGACGTGACCGGCACGTCGAAGTCCTGCGGCGCGTCCTGGTCGGCGACGTCGATCTCGGTGCTCGCGCCGTCGGGGAGCGAGTACCAACGACCGCGTCGCTGGTCGAGGAGGCCCCACCGGACGACGTACCGTCCCGCGACGGGAACGCGCACGCCCGCGCCCGCCCGGCGCTCGTCGAGCGCCATGCCGAACCCCTCGCGCGGCAGCGGCGGGATGCCCTCGGTCGGCGGGGCGACGGGCTCCATCAGGCGGACCACGGCCGCGAGACGGTCCGCCTCGGTCGGGGCCCGGGCTCCACCGTCCGTCCCCTCCGGGGGCGACGGGGCCGCGCGGACCTGCAGGACCACGTGGAGCGGCGGCGCGGGCCGGTCCGCGTCGCCGGTCACGTGGAGGCGGACGACGTAGCCCGGGCGCAGCACGAGGCGCCGGTCTCCGCGCACGTCGTCCGCGCGGAGCATCCGGAAGCCCGGCGCCTGGACCACCACGGACCGCGGCGCGCCCGACCACGGGAGCTCGAGCCGCCCGTCCTCGGGCGACCAGGTGGTCCCCGGGGCGTCGGCCGCGCCCGGCTCGGAGCGGACGAAGGCCTCTGCGCCCGGCACGACGGCCCCCGCCTCGTCCACGACCGTCACCACGATCGGCCGGCGCGCGGACGAGAGCGCGACGGGGCCGGCGGCGGGGTGCACCGCGCGGGTCCCCCTCGATGCGTTCGCCCAGAGGAGGAGCCCGATCGAGAGCCCGAGCGCGACGAGGAGCGTCCCCCACACGCGGGCACGCCGGCTCGGAAGCACGGTCCCGGCACCCATCTCGACCTCCCGCGCCCCCGACCCGACCGGCGGCGAGACGACCGTCATACCCGGCCGGCCCGCCGCGGGCCATGCGGGAGGCGACCCGCCCGTAGACTCCCGGCGATGGAGCGGGCCGACGTCGTCGTGGTGGGAGCCGGCGCGGCCGGGCTCATGGCCGCGATCACGGCCGGCCGCCAGAGCCCGGGCGCGCGGATCGTGGCGCTCGACGGGGCGCGACGGCTGGGCGCGAAGATCCTGATCGCGGGCGGCGGCCGCTGCAACGTCACGCACGACGTGGTGGACGAGACGGGGTTCGCGGGCGGCTCGCGCGCGGCGATCCGCAAGGTGCTCGGCCGCTTCGACGTCGGGAGGACCGTCGCGTTCTTCCGCGAGATCGGGGTGGAGCTGGTCCGGGAGGAGACCGGGAAGCTCTTCCCGTCCACGAACCGCGCGCGGACGGTCCTCGACGCGCTCGTCGGGGCCGCGCGGTCCGCGGGCGTCGAGATCCGGTGGCCGTGGCGCGTCGCGTCGCTCGAACCGAGCGACGGCGGGCTCGTCGCCGCAGGTCCCGCGGGTCGGATCCTCGGCGCGCGGACCATCCTCACGACGGGGGGCCGAAGCGTCCCCGAGACCGGGTCGGACGGGCACGGGTACGAGCTCGCGCGCCGCCTCGGCCACGCGACGACGCCGCGGATCTTCCCCGCCCTCGTCCCCCTCCTCCTCCCCCCGGGGCACCCGTACACCCGGCTTCGCGGGGTGAGCGCGCCCGCGGCCCTGACGGTCGAGGACGGGCGGGGACACGCGCTCGTCCGCTTCGAGGGTCCCGTGCTGCTGACCCACTTCGGGCTGAGCGGACCCGCGGTGCTCGACGTGAGCCGCTGGTGGATCGACGCCCGCGAGGACGACCCCGCCGCGCGGCTCGTGGCGTCCTGGCTCCCCGGCGAGACCGCGCCTTCGGTCGAGCGATGGCTCGCCGAGGGCGGCGGCGACCGGCTCCTCTCCCGGCTCCAGACGCGGCTCCCGCGGCGTCTCGCCGAGGCGCTGCTCGCCGAGGCGGGCGTCGGGCCCGACCAGCGGTCGGCGAACCTCCCCCGGGAGGGGCGCCGCCGCCTCGCGGGCGCGCTCGTGGCGTCGGCGCTGCCCGTCGTGGGCCCGCGGGGCTGGGCGTACGCCGAGGCGACGGCGGGCGGTGTCCCGCTCGGGGAGGTCCACCTGGACCGGATGGAGAGTCGGGTCCGGCCGGGGCTCTTCCTGGCCGGGGAGATCCTCGACGTGGACGGCCGGATCGGGGGCTTCAACTTCCAGTGGGCGTGGTCGAGCGGCTGGGTGGCCGGCGGGGCGGCGGCAGCGTCCGCCGCCGGCGCGGGCCCTCAATCGGTTGCATGATGCAAGCATGAAGAGCCGCCTCCTCGACGACCTGGAACGCCTCCTCGCCCGCGGGCTCGAGGAGGACGCCCGTCGCGCCGGGGTCCGCGCCGCCACGGCGCGGGTGCTGCTCGCGCTCGGCGCGGACGAGGAGGTCCCGATGGGCGCGCTCGCCGACCGGATCGGGCGGGACGCGTCCACGGCGACGCGCTTCGTGGACCGCGCGGCCGCCGAAGGTCTCGTCGAGCGCCGCCCGGGCCTCGACCGCCGGCGACGGCTCGCGCGGCTGACCGAGGCGGGGTCCCTCGCGCGCGAGCGGCTCGAGCGGTTCCGCGGCGCGCGGTCCGTGGCGCTGCCCGTGTCGATCCGCGCGCAGACGGGCCTCGGCGACGAGGAGGTGGAGTGGTTCCTCTCCGCCCTCGTGAAGGCGCTCGCGTGAGCCGCCGGTCGCGCGGGCGTCCCGGGGCGGGGCGCGTCCGCCGCGATCGCCGTCAGTAGCGGAAGGGGATCTCGACCTCGGACGTCTCGTCGATCGCGACGTGGACCGGCACGTCCTCGGTGTCGCCCTCCTTGCTCGTCGCGTGGAGGACGTAGTCGCCGGGCGGGATCGCGAACGCCCACCCGTCGGGCGGCAGCGTCACGGTCGCCGTGCGAACGTCGTTCGTGAGCGCGTCGGCGAGACGGGTCTGGTGGTGCACGGCCACGGGTCGCTTCGTCTTCGCGTCGAGCAGCGTCACGGTGACGGACTCGGGCGCCTTCTCGTCGGGCAGCGTCCCGCGCCAGTGGACCGAGCCCCCGCGATCGGCGAACACCTCGACGCGCTGGACCTCGCCGTTCGGCACGTCGGCTTCGCGCGTGGCGTGGACGATGTGGTCTCCCCACACGTGGACGGTCACCTTGCCCCACACGAGGTTTCGGTACGAGAAGACCTTGTGGTCCTCGTCGCGCCGGGGGATGGGCTCGGCCCAGAAGTCCGCGCCCTGGCGCACCAGCTTGAGGTTCACGCCCGCCAGGGGGAAGGGCGTCCCGTCGGGCTCGAGGACCGCCACGTCGAGCCCGCCCCGCGGAATCGAGTCGCTCGGGACGACGGGCCACTCGGGACCGCGCGCCGCCGGATCGACGGGCCGCCCGGCGAGCGCGGGCCCCGCCGGCTCCGGCGAGATCGGCGCCGGAACCGCCGGCGCCCCGCCCGCCTCCCCCCCACCCCCCGTCGAGAGCGCCGCCCCGCCGGGACGCCCCCCCGACGGCCCCGAGAGCCCCCACACGAGCAGCCCGCCGACGCCCAGCACCACGAGCAGGGACAGGATCCACCGACGCACCCCCCGATTCTCCCACGCCCCCAGCGACCCGGCCGAGCGAAGCAAGGCCACGGCACCCCGTCAGCAAGGTGGCCAAGCGAAGGAAAGGCCACGAGCACTCCGCCCGCCAGCGAGGTGGCCGAGCGAAGCGAGGGCCACGAGCACCCCACCCGCCAGCGAGGTGGCCGAGCGAAGCGAAGGCCACGAGCACCCCACCCGCCAGCGAGGTGGCCGAGCGAAGCGAAGGCCACGAGCACCCCACCCGCCAGCGAGGTGGCCGAGCGAAGCGAAGGCCACGAGCACCCCACCCGTCCGTACCGCGCCTGACGGGCGGAGGGCCGAAAGGAGTGGGCCTGACGACGACGCCGCGTCCGAATGGACGCAAGGAGGAGGAAGGCCCGCGAACTCGGCCCTCCGCCCGTCAGGCGATGGCGTCTAGGCCGGTGATCTCTTTGCCTAGGATTAGCAAGTGAATGTCGTGAGTCCCCTCGTAGGTCTTCACGCTCTCCAGATTGCACATGTGGCGCATCGTCTGGTACTCGTCGGTGATGCCGTTCGCGCCGAGCATGTCGCGGGCCATGCGTGCGATGTCGAGCGCCTCGGCGCAGCCGTTTCGCTTCGCCATGCTGATCTGCGCCGGCGTCACCCGGCCTTCGTCCTTCAAGCGGCCGAGCTGGAGGTTCAAGAGCTGGCCCTTCGTGATCTCGGTCAGCATGTGCGCCAGCTTCGCCTGGTAGAGCTGGAACGACGCGAGCGGGCGCGAGAACTGCTTTCGCGAGAGCCCGTACTGGCGGACCTCGTCGAAGCAGGCCATCGCGGCGCCGATCGCGCCCCACGCGATCGTGTACCGCGCCTGGTTCAGACACGAGAGCGGGCCGCCGAGGCCCTTGGCTCCCGGGAGGATCCCGTCGGGGCCGAGGTGCACGTCCTGGAGGACGATCTCGCCCGTGACGGACGCGCGCAGGCTGTGCTTTCGGCGCTGCTCGGGCGCGGTGAAGCCCGGCGTGCCCTTCTCGACGAGGAAGCCGCGGATCTCGCCGTCGAGCTTCGCCCACACGACGGCGACGTCGGCGATCGAGCTGTTCGTGATCCACATCTTCGCGCCGTTCAGCACGTAGCCGTCGCCCTCGCGGCGCGCGCGCGTCTCCATGCCGCCCGGGTCGCTCCCGTGGTCGGGCTCGGTCAGGCCGAAGCACCCGACCTTCTCCGCGCGGTGGAGCGGGGGCAGCCAGCGCTCCTTCTGCTCGTCGGTGCCGTACCTCCAGATGGGGTACATGACGAGACCGCCCTGCACGCTCGCGAACGACCGGAGGCCCGAGTCGCCGCGTTCGAGCTCCTGCATGATGAGCCCGTACGCGACGTTGTTGAACCGCGGGAAGTCGCCGTAGTCGATGTTCCCGCCGAGGATCCCCATCGCGCCGAGCTCGGGAACCACGTCCTTCGGGAAGTACCCCTCGCGGTACGCGTCCTCCACCAGCGGCAGGTAGCGCTCCGAGACCCAGTCGCGCACCGTGTCGCGGATCATGCGCTCCTCCTCCGAGAGGAGGGCGTCGAGCCCGTAGAAGTCGGGGGCTTCGTACTTCGCCATGGCGCTTCCCTTCGAGGCGTGTCACGGACCGGTGGACCCGATCCGGGGGAGGGTACGCGGGGCGGCCCCGACCGGCCCGATCAGCGCCGGCGTCGGCGGGGCACGGGCGCGGCGGGCTTCGGCGAGGACGTCGGAGGGGCGGGCGCGGCGACCGCCGGCGGGGGCACCGCGACCTCCGGGATCGACGGGGGCACCGGCGCGGCCTGCGCTTTCCCGTGCCCCATCGCGTCGAGGAGGTCCTTCTGCACGAAGAGGAGCTGCGTGGAACCGATCTGGATCACGTCGCCGTCGCGGAGCCCTGCGCGGCGCGTGCGCTGGCCGTTCACGAGCGTGCCGTTCGTCGAGCCGAGGTCCTCCACGACCCAGTGGCCCGAGACGGAGAGCACCTTGCAGTGGCGGCGCGAGACGAGCGTGTCGTCGATCACGAAGTCGACGGTCGGGTGTCGGCCCAGGACGCACTCTCCGCCGAGGATGCGGTCCTGACCCGCGGCTTCGCCCTTCTGGATCACGAGTCTCGGCATGTACGGGCGAGGAGGATACCCGAAGGCCCTACGACCCCGCGGGCTCCCGCCCGATCCGACGCGCGCGGTCCACGCCGCCCGGACGCCGCGGTCGGGGCCCGGCCGCACGTGGTACGAGGGGCGGCGCCCCCCGGGGACGCCCCCCGGGGCGCCCGGAGCCCCCCGTGGTCCGCCTGCCCGCCCGGATCCTCCGCGTCCACGACGAGACGTCGATCGACCGCTCGATCCGTCTGGGGTTGGACGCCGCCGCCGCGCCGGACCTCCGGTTCGAGCCCGGGCAGCACGTGTGGGTCCACGACGCCGCGGCGCCTCCGCCCTCCGGGGGCGCGTACTCGATCTCGAGCAGCCCGTCCGAGCTCCCGGAGGTCGAGGTGACGGTGCGCGGCGCAGGCGACTTCGGCGCGCATCTCTACGCGCTGCCGGTGGGGGCGACGGTCGAGGTGTCGCGTCCCCTGGGCCGATTCCGCATCCGCGCGGAGCCGGGTCGGAACGTGGTGCTCTTCGCGAACGGCTCGGGGATCTCGCCCTACCGCTCCTTCGTCCGCCAGGCGGACGAGCGCGGCCGCACCGACCCCGTCGTCCTGGTGCACAGCGTGCAGGTCGAGGAGCACCTGATCTACCGGGACGAGATGGAACGCCTCCAACGCCGGCACGCGTGGTTCACGTACGCGCCGACCGTCACGCGCGCGCCGCACGGCGCCCCCTGGACGGGCCGCCGGGGTCGCATCGACGCCACGCTCCTCCAAGCGCTCGCCCGAGACCCCGAGCGCACGCTCGTCTACGCCTGCGGATCCGCGGACTTCGTGGACCTGGCGCTCGACCTCGCGCGGCGCCGCGAGATCCCCGAGGCGAACCTCCACCGCGAACGCTGGGACTGACGCCCGGCCCCCGGGCGCCCGCAAGGGCCGGCGCGCTCAGCGGCCGACGGCCCACGCCGCGAGGAGGGCGAGGCCCGCGAGGACCAGCACGAAGAGGGCCCGGCCGAGGAGGTCCCATCCGAAGGAGGGGCGCGTCGGGTCGTCGGGCGGGGGCTCGTCCCTCTCGGCCACGCCGCCATCATGGACCGGGGGTTCTGGGTAGCCTCGGGGGATCGGGAGGACGTCCGATGCGCCGACTCCGCCTCGCCCCGCTCTACCTCCTCGGGGCGCTCGCGCTCGCGCTCGCCGTGGTCGCCCACGGCGATGAGCCCGACCCCGACACGAAGCCGGTCCTCGGGCTCCTCGCGGCGCGCCGCGGCGAGACGATCGCCGACGTCGGGTGCGGAAACGGGACGTGGACGTTCCCCCTCGCGCGGGCCGTCGGGCCCACGGGGAAGGTCTACGCCGTGGACATCGACCCGGAGGCGATCGCGACCGTCCGTCACCGGGTCGAGGCCGAGCAGGTGGAGAACGTCGAGGTCGTCCACTCGGTCCCCGACGACCCCCGGCTCCCCGCGGGGCGACTCGACGCGATCTTCATGAACGACGTGATCGACTGGGTCGAGCGCCGCGCCCTCGCCGGCTTCCTCGCCGGGATCCACGAGGCCCTGAAGCCGGACGGCCGGGTCGTGATCCGCGACCCGAGCGGCGGGGCGGACCGGATCATCGCCGAGCTGTACCGCGCGGGGTTCGCGCTCGTCGAGGCGAAGGTGCCCCTCGAGGAGGCGCCGGCGCGGTCCTTCGCGACGGGGTGGTACGCGCTGAAGCTCCGGCCGGCGCGGGTCCAGCCGTCGATCTTTCCGCGCCTCGGCCTGCCCGCCCGGTACCGGGTCCGGCTGCACCTGGCCGAGGAGCTCTTCCGCATGGGGCTGTTGACGCGCGAGGAGCTCCGGGCCAAGTGGGAGGCGCTCCGGGACCAACCCGGGGCTTTCGACCCGAGTCTCGACGAGGCCCGCGACCTGGCCGCCGCGGCGGCCGCCGTGGGCGTGCTCTCCGAGGCCGAGCAGAAGACCGTCCTGGAGCGGGCGCGCGGCCGGCGTTAGGCGGCGCCGGAGGCGCCCGACCGGAAGTGCGGTAGCCTCTGTCGCCTCCCTTTCCCCCGGAGTCCCCCATGACGACTGCCACGATCCGCCGTTCGGTCGGTTTGTCGGTGCTCGCGCTCGCGCTCGCTCTTCTCCCCGGCTGCATCAAGCAGAAGACGACGGCCAAGATCGACGCGAGTGGCAAGGGCACGGTCAAGATCGACATCCGCCTCGACCTCGCCAAGCTGAAGCAGCTCAAGGAGCAGATGGGCGCGATGATGGGCGGCGGCGCCGAGGGCTCCGAGGACGAGAAGAACCCCCTCGACGACACCTCGCCGGAGAAGGTCAAGAAGCTCCTCGAGGGCAACGAGCACGTCCGGGTGGTCTCCGTCTCCTCCAAGAAGGACGAGGCCACCATGTCGAACACGATCGAGGTCGAGTTCGACTCGCTGAAGGACCTCTTCGAGTCGGGCCTCGTCCAGGGCATGGACGTGAAGCTCGAGAAGCTCGACGACGGCAACTACCGCTTCATGCAGGGCTACGTGAACGAGCACGAGGGCATGGGCGGATCGAGCGCCGAGGACGAGCAGCAGATGCAGTTCATGATGCAGATGTTCGAGCCCTTCCTGGGCGACCTCGAGCTCGCCACGACCCTCACGCTCCCGACGGACATCGTCGAGACGAACGGGTCGAAGACCGACAGCCGCACGGTCGAGTGGAAGCTCGGGTTCAAGGACCTCGTCAAGGCCGAGAAGCGCAAGCAGACGGTGACCTTCTCGGGCGAGGGACTCTCGTGGAAGCCCTTCGCCGTGACGGCCGCGTCGGAGAAGGCCGCGCAGGAGAAGCACAAGGAGGGCGCGGACGACGAGGGGGACGGCGACAGCGACAGCGACGGCGACAAGTAGGATCCCCGCCGCGCCGAGCCCGCCCCCGGGACGAACCGGGGGCGGCGCCAAAGCGCCACGCCGCGCGCCGAGGGAGGGCGCCCTCCGGGCCCCCCCTCAGCGCGCGGCGCCGTACACGCCCTTCATCGCCTCGTCGATCGTCGGGTAGCGGTACGCGAAGCCGGCCTCGAGGAGCCGCGTGGGCCGCACGTTCTGGCCCGTCGAGAGCGACTCGGCCACCTCGCCGAGGAGCAGCCGGAGTGCGGGCACGGGCACGGGCGCCCACGCCGGCCGGCCGAGCGCGCGGCCGAGCGCGCGCGTGAGCTCGCGGTTCGACACCGCGCCGGGAGCCACCGCGTTCACCGGGCCGCGGATCTCGTGGTGCTCGATCACGAAGCGGACGATCGCCACGAGGTCCGTGATGTGCACCCACGACACGGCCTGGCGGCCGCTCCCCACCGCGCCCCCGAGGAAGAGCTTGAACGGCGTCTCGAGCGCCTCGAGCGCGCCGCCGGGACCCAGGACGACCCCGATGCGGAGCACGACGACGCGGACGCCGAGGCGCTCGGCGTCGAGCGCCTCCCGCTCCCACGCCTGGCAGACGTCGGCGAGGAATCCGCCGGGCGTGAGACGGGACGCGTCGAACGTGCGCTCGTCCACGGGCACGTCCGGGTCGCGGTCGCCGTACACCCCGATCGCCGACGCGGAGATCAGCGCCTCCGGGCGGTCCGGGAGGTCGAGCAGCCGGATCGCGCTCACGAGCGCGCGGGTGGTCTCGACCCGGCTCGCGCGGATGCGCTGCTTCGTCTTCCGGGTCCACCGGTGGGCGAACAGGTTCTCGCCCGCCAGGTTCACGATCGCCTCGGCGCCCCGGATCGCGGTCGCGAGGTCCGCCGCGTCCGCGGGGTCCACCCCCCGGATCTCGTAGCGGTCGGCGAAGAGCCCGCGCGCCTTCTCGGCGCTCCGCGTCAGGACGACGGGCGTGTGGCCCGCGCGCTCGAGCGCGTCGAGCAGCCGCCGCCCGACGAACCCGGTGCCCCCCGTGACCGCGATGCGCATCCCGCGCCGCCCTTCCCTCGGCGTGGCGCCCTGGCCGTCCGAGCACGGCGCGCCGCCCACGACCCCGAGTCGCGACGAGGGTACGGACCGCCGGGGCCCCGTGCGACGGATGCCTCCGCCCGGCTACCATGCCGCCGTGAGATCCGCCCCGCGACCGGTCGGCAGGCTCCTCCTCGGGCTCCTCCTCGCCCCCCTCGTCGTGGGCCTCCCCCTGGTCGCCGGTGCCGCGGCGGCCCGGGCCGGCGAGGCGGCGCCCCTCGAGGAACGCGCGAAGGCGCTCGCGGCCGAGGCGGGGGCGCTCGAGACGCGCTTCCACGAGCTCGAGAAGCGCGTGCGCGACCTCGAGGCGGCGATGGACGAGGAAGAGCGCCAGGACCCGGACGCGGACCGGCCGCGGCCCCGGCGACCGGCGCGAACGCCGGCCGAGGAGAAGCCGACCGAGCCCGAGGCGCCCTCGTCGGAGCCGAAGCCGGCGGAGGGATCTCCCGACGCCGAGCCGGAGGGGGAGAAGCCGGAGGGAGAGGCGCCGCCCGCCGTACCCGTGGTGGTGGGCGTCTACGACCTCGACACGGAGCTGTCGGGCCAGGCGATGGAAGCGGTAATGCGGAAGCAGATGGCCGACGAGGACATGGACCTCCCGCCGAACGTGCTCGACGAGATCTTCGATCAGTTCAAGGAGCGGCTGAAGACCTTCACGTTCGAGCTGACCGTGGCCGAGGACGGGACCTGGCACGCCGCGGGCACGATGGACGAGGGCGAGGAGCAGTCGGCCCGCGGCACCTGGACCGACAAGGGCGACGGCGCGTACGAGTTCCTCCAGACCGAGGAGAACGGCGAGAAGCCGGACGAGCCCCAGACGCTCCACGCGACGTACGAGGACGGCGTCCTGCGCCTCGAGATGCCGAACGAGCTGCTCCCGTTCTCCCTCGTGCTCCGCAAGCGCGCCTGAACCGCCCGGCCGGCGCGCGCGGGCCGTCGGACCGAGGCCCCGCGGCGTCCGGTACCCTCTCCGGGCCCGTACCGACCTCGGAGGCCCTTTCCCCATGAACCGACGGCTCGCCCTCTGGGCGCTCGCGACGCCCCTCGTCTTCCTCGGGTGCCGCTCCCCCCACCTCGCCCGGCCGACCGGCTCCGCGTCCTCCTCCGACGCGCTGCGCTCGCCGGTCCTCGCGCCGACCGTCGCCCGCACGCCGACCGTCGCCCGCGCGCCGAGCCCGAGCGGGCGCGCCTTCGCCGAGGTGAACACGCCGCTCGCGAGCATGACCCAGCGCGCGGCGGCGGCGAGGAAGCCCGCCCTCCTCTACTTCTGCGCGAGCTGGTGCGGCTTCTGCCAGAAGCTCAACCGGGAGACCCTCTCGCAGGCGCGCGTCGCCTCGCGCGTCCAGGCGTTCCCCGCCTCCCGCTACGATCCCGACACGGACGCGGGTCGCGCCGCGGCCAGCCGTTTCGACGTGCACGGCTTCCCGACGATCGTCGTGATGGACGAGCACGGGCGCGAGGTCGAGCGCCTCGTCGGGTTCCGAAGCGCCGAGGACCTGCTCCAGCACCTCGGCCGGTACTGACCCCGGACGTCGCCCCGACCGCGGGGACCCGCGCGGTCCCCGTTCAGGCGCCGTGGCCCTCGTACTCGCGTCGGAGCGAGTCCACGACCCCGGGATCGGCCAGCGTCGTGGTGTCCCCGAGGCGATCCCCGCGCGCGATGTCGCGGAGGAGCCGGCGCATGATCTTGCCGCTCCGCGTCTTCGGCAGGTCGGCGGC
Source organism: uncultured Planctomycetota bacterium (assembly GCA_963752285.1). Classification (GTDB taxonomy): domain Bacteria; phylum Planctomycetota; class PLA2; order PLA2; family JAEUHO01; genus CAVVXN01. Next base: position 670,815 of record CAVVXN010000001.1, on the reverse strand, counting down.
GAAGTGGACCTCGTCGGGGCGCGCGATCGCGCCGAGCTTCTCCGCGACGTGGCCGCGGAGCTCCTTCGCGAGCGCGGGCCCGCCTTCGAGGCCCTGCCGGAGCGTCACGAACGCGGCGATGCCCTGACCCTTCATCGGGTCGGGACGACCGACGACGGCCGCCTCGGCGACCGACGGGTGGCTCACGAGCGCCGACTCGACCTCGGCCGTGCTGATGTTGTGCCCCGCGACGAGCATGATGTCGTCCACGCGACCCATGAGCCACAGGTACCCGTCCTCGTCGCGCTTGCAGCCGTCGCCGGTGAAGTACACGCCCGGGAAGCGCGACCAGTAGGTCTGGCGGTAGCGCTCGGGCGCGCCGTAGATGCCGCGCAGCATCGACGGCCAGGGCTTCGTGATCACGAGGAACCCGCCGCCGCCCTTCGGCACGGAGCGGCCCTCGTCGTCCACCACGTCCACGTGGATCCCGGGGAACGGACGGCAGGCCGAGCCGGGCTTCGTCGTCGTGAGGCCGGGAAGCGGCGTGACGAGGATCGCGCCGGTCTCCGTCTGCCACCACGTGTCCACGATGGGGCACCGGTCCTGGCCGACGTGCTCGCGGTACCACATCCACGCCTCGGGGTTGATCGGCTCGCCGACCGTGCCGAGGAGCCGGAGCGACGAGAGGTCGTGCTTCTTCGGCCACGCGTCGCCCCAACCCATGAAGGCCCGGATCGCGGTGGGCGCCGTGTAGAAGACGGTCACGCGGTACCGCTCCACGATCGACCAGAACCGGTCCCGCGCGGGATGGTCGGGAGCGCCCTCGTAGAGCACGCCGGTCGCGGCGTTCGCGAGCGGGCCGTACACGATGTAGCTGTGTCCGGTGACCCAGCCGATGTCGGCCGTGCACCAGTACACGTCGTCGGGCTTCAGGTCGAACACGTACTTCGTGGTCGTGCCGACGCCGACCATGTAGCCGCCCGTCGTGTGCGTGATGCCCTTCGGCTTGCCGGTCGTGCCGCTCGTGTAGAGGAGGTAGAGGAGGTCCTCGGCGTCCATCTCCTCGGGCGGGCAGTCGGGCGCCGCGCGGTCCACGAGCTCGTGCCACCAGTGGTCGCGACCCGCCTGCATGGGGCACTCCGCGTCCGCGCCCACCCGGCGGAGCACGATCACGGTCTCGACGCCGGGTGCGCCCTGGAGGGCGCGGTCCACGTTCTGCTTGAGCGGGACCACCTTGCCGCGCCGCCACGCGCCGTCGGCGGTCACGACGACCCGCGACTGCGAGTCGTCGATGCGCTCCCGGAGGGAGTCGGGGCTGAAGCCGCCGAACACGACCGAGTGCGGGGCCCCGATCCGCGCGCAGGCGAGCATCGCGACCGGGAGCTCGGGCACCATCCCCATGTAGATGGTGACGCGGTCGCCCTTCTCGACGCCCGCGTCCCGGAGCACGTTCGCGAAGCGCTGGACGTCGCGGAGCAGGTCCGCGTACGTGATCGTGCGGCGATCGCCGGGCTCGCCCTCGAAGTGGTAGGCCACCTTCTCGCCGCGCCCGGCCTCGACGTGGCGGTCGAGACAGTTCGCCGAGAGGTTCGTACGCCCGCCCACGAACCACTTCGCGAACGGGAGCTTCCACTCGAGGACGCGGTCCCACGGGCGGGTCCAGAGGTAGTCCTTCGCCTCCGTCTCCCAGAACGCCTCGGCGTCGTCCCCGCGCGCGTAGATCGAGGCGTCGTTCGCGTTGGCCTGGGCGCGGAACGCGTCCGCCGGCGGAAACGTACGTCCCTCCTCGAGCAGGCTCTCGAGCGTCTCGTCCGACATCGCGTCCCTCCGGCGTGGTGGCCGAGTCTAGCCCGGAGGCGCGGTGCCGGTCCGGGAGCCGGGTGGCCGGGCATCGGGGCGTCGGGACATCGGGGCGTCGGGGCGTCGGGGCGTCGGGGCATCGGGCGTCGGCGTCGGGGCGTCGGGGCGTCGGGGCGTCGGGGCATCGGGGCGTCGGGGCGTCGGGGCGTGCGGGCGTCGATCGACGAGACGGTCCGGGCGTCTTGGGGCCCGATGGGCATCCCGCCCGCGCTCACGTACGCCGCGATCGCGACGGAGGTGCTCGGTTCGCTCCTGCTGATCGCCGGGTTCCTCGGACGGTTCGCCGCGCTCGGGGTGGCGACGCTGATGTCGGTCGCCGCCTGGAGGACGCTCGAGGTGATGGTCGCGAAAGGCGGCCCGGTGGGCGCGCGACAGGTCATCGACGGGTGGATGGACAACCCGAACTCTCCCATCGGAGCGACCTATGGGAGCTACCACGTCCTCGCGGTGGGCGTGGCCCTCGCGCTGCTGATCTTCGGGAGCGGCGCCGTGGCCGTGGACCGCGCGCTGTCGGCGGCGAGCCACCGGGAACGCGTCGAACGCCGAGCGGACCGGAGTCGGAAAGACGCCGATTCCGGCGCGGAGGCGTGAATCCCGGCACGAAATCGCCTGGGCCGTGGGTATCGGCAAGAGGTTGCATCGGGTAGACTCGCCCGTGGGGCACACCCATGCAACCGAGAGAAACGGCCAGGCGGGTGCGGGACTTCGAGATGGCCTGCCGGGAGCGCGGGCTCCCGATCACCGTCCAGCGGCGTGTGCTGATGGACGCCATCGTCCGCACCGAGACCCATCCCACCGCCGACGAGCTGTGGGAGCTCGCGAAGGCCCGCATCCCGGGGATCTCGCGAACGACGGTGTACCGGGTCCTCGACACGTTCGTCGATCTCGGGCTCGTGCGACGCCTCCCACACCCCCGGGGCGCCACGCGGTTCGACGGCGACGTGTCGCCGCACCACCACGCGGTCTGCACGTCCTGCGAGAACGTGTACGACGTCCAGGAGGCGAACTGCGCGGCGCTCCCGCCGCCGGCGGACCTGCCGCTCGGCTTCGTGATCGAGGGCTGCGCGATCCTCTTCCTCGGCACGTGCCGGGACTGCTCGGGCCCACGGAACTGAGCGCCCGCACGGGCCGCCGCCTCACCGGGAGGGGCGGAACGCGTCGGGGAGCTCGAGCGCGCACACGGGGCAGAACCGCTCGCCGCGGTTGTCCAGCGACTCCACGGTCGGCGAGAAGCGCATGAGGCAGGCGCTGTCCTGGCAGTGTCCGAGGCCCGCCGCGTGTCCGAGCTCGTGGAGCGTCTCCAGCACCGCGCGGCGCGTCGTCACGCGCACGTCGTCGGGGAGCCCGTAGTAGGCCGGCGCGAGGCGCGCGGTCGAGACGAGCACGGCGCCCCCGTGGTGGCGCGCGCGGCCGAAGAAGAACGTGAAGATCGGGTTCCCGAGGTCGTGGTGGGTGACGCCGACGATCCACGTGCCGTCGTCGCGGGGGAGACGCTCGAGGTGGCCGAGTACGGCGTCGGCGTCGAGCTGCTCGCGGTGTTCGAGACGCGGCAGCGGGAAGCCCTCGGGCGCCTCGGCGAGGCGGCAGGCGACGTCCACGCGGCGGCTCAGCGCGGCCGTGACCCCTTCGACCAGCACGCGCGGCGGTCCGCCGACCTGGAGGACGAGGAAGCCGCTCGGGACCGTGCGCGCGTCCTCACGCCCCATCGCCCGGCCTCGGGATGCCGTACCTCTTGATCTTGTTGTAGAGGGTCCCGCGGTCCACCTCGAGGATCTGCGCCGCGCGGGAGATGTTCCACTCGGTCTCCCGGAGGACCGACTCGATGTGGAACCTCTCGACGTCGGCCAGGGTCCGCGCCTCCGGCACGGGCGCCTCGGCGTGCGCCTTCACGTACTGCGGCAGCGCGGCCGGCGGGATCACCGCCTGGTGGCTCATCACGACGGCCCGCTCGACCGCGTTCTGGAGCTCCCGGCCGTTGCCCGGCCACGAGTGCGCCTTCAGCGCCGCGAGCGTGGCGGGCTCGAACGAGAGGCCCTTGCGGCTCATCGACCGGCCGATCCGCTCGAGGAAGTGCTCGGCGAGGGGAGCGATGTCCTCGGGCCGGTCGCGGAGCGGCGGGATCGTGATGTTCACCACGTTCAGCCGGTAGTAGAGGTCCTGGCGGAACGTCCCGTCGCGCACCATCGCGAGGAGGTCGCGGTTGGTCGCCGCGACGACGCGGAAGTCCGCGTCGATCGCGCGCTTCCCTCCCACCCGCGTCACGCGCTTCTCCTCGAGCACGCGGAGCAGCTCGACCTGGACGTGCGGGCTCACCTCGCCGATCTCGTCGAGGAAGATCGTGCCGCCGTCCGCCTGCTCGAACTTCCCCTTGTGCGGGTACGCCGCGCCCGTGAACGCGCCCTTCTCGTGGCCGAAGAGCTCGCTCTCGAGCACGCCCTCGGCGAGCGCGCCGAGGTGCACCATCACCATCGGGTTGTAACGACGGGGCGAGCCCGCGTGGATCGCGTGCGCGACGAGCTCCTTGCCCGTGCCCGACTCGCCCTGGATCAGCACCGTGGCGTCGGTCGGGGCGACGCTCTGCACCACCTCCATGACCCGCTGCATGGCGCTGGAAGGGCCGATCATGCGCGTGCCCGCGGACGCGACCTCGAGCGACTGCTTCAGGCGCACGTTCTCGGTGCGGAGCGAGCGGTGGTCCTCGGCGCGACGGATCAGGTGGCTCAGCTCGTCGGGGTCGAAGGGCTTCACGATGTAGTCGTACGCGCCCGACTTGAGCGCGCGGACCGCCGTGTCCACCGAGGCGTACGCCGTCATGATGACGACGGTCAGGTCGGGCGCGGCCTCGGCGAGCCGCGCCTGGAGCTCGAGGCCGTCCATGTTGGGCATCTTGATGTCGATCAGCGCCAGGTCGTAGTGGCCGTCCGCGACCATGCGGAGCGCCTGGCGCGCGGTCTCGGCCGTCTCGACCTTGTGCCCGTCCTCCCGGAGCCAGGCGCCGAGCGACTCGCGGACGATCGTCTCGTCGTCCACGACCAGGATCGAGAGCGCGCCTTTCTGCGGGGCGGCGGGTGTCATCGCGATCCGGGCTCCTCGGACGTCGTGGCCGCGGCCTCCCCGGCCGCCTCGTCGCGCGCGGGCTGCCGGAGGGGCAGTCGCACGGTGAACGTGGTCCCCTCGCCGACCTTCGACCGGACGTCCACGCGCCCGTGGTGGCGCTGGACGATGCCGTAGACGACGGACAGCCCGAGGCCCACCCCTTCGCCCTGCTCCTTGGTGGTGTGGAAGGGCTCGAAGATGAGGGGCAGCTCCTCGGCGCGGATCCCGACGCCCGTGTCGCCGACCTGAAGGAGCAGGGCGTCGCCCAGCGGATCGGGGGCGACCGTGATCGTAAGGGTGCCGCCCGACGGCATCGCCTCGATCGCGTTCATCACGAGGGCGAGCACGACCTGCTGGACCTGCGACGCGTCGCACTCGACCTTCGGGGCGTCCGGGGGGACTTCCACGCGGATCTCGACCTCCTGGAGGTCGGCCTGGTGCTTCACGAGCATCGCGCAGCGCTCCAGCACCGGTCGGAGGTCCTCGGGCGCGAAGCGGGCGCCCGGCGTGCGGCTGAAGAGCAGGAGGTTCCGGACGATCTTCCCGCAGCGGCTCGCCTCGGCCTCCATCAGCTCGAGGATCTTCGCGTTCTCGACGTCCTTCAGGGCGATCGGCGTCGCGGCCGCGGGGTCGTCCCCCGCGCGGTCCGCTCCGGCCGTCACGAGCTTCCGGTGCATCAGCCGCGCGTACGTGGCGATGCCCGCGAGGGGATTGTTGATCTCGTGGGCCACGACCGCCGCGAGCTTCCCGAGCGAGGCCATCTTCTCGACGACGAGCATCCGCTGGTGGGCCGCCTCGACCTCCCTCGTCTTCGCGTCCACCCGCTGCTCGAGGGTCTTGCTCCAGTCGGCGAGCTCCTTCTGGGCGCCGTTCAGCTTGGCCACCATCGTGTTCCACGTCGCGGCCATGCGGCCGATCTCGTCGCGCGAGTGGACGGGGACCGTCGCGGTGAGGTCGCCGCCGGCCACCCGGTCGGCCGCGCGTCCGAGACGCCGGATCGGCCGGATCACGAGCCGCCACGTCAGGATCGCGGTCAAGAGCCCGATCGCGAGGACCGTCACGAGGAGGCCGACACCGAGCTGGCGCTGGCTGTCCCGCACGTGCGCCTCCATGGCGCCGAGGGGCATCTCGATGTCGATGATCCCGAGCACGCGCCGGTCGTGCGGGTGCGCGTGACAGTCGGCCGTCGAGCAGCCCGGCTCGTTCGGGATGGGCTCGACCACGTTCAGGTAGCTCTCGCCGCCCGGCCGGCTGACGACCCGGACCCGGTGCTCGTCGGGCAGCGAGGACGGCAGCTCCCGGCGCTCGTGGCAGACCTGGCACTGGAAGGACGAGATCGGGACGGGCCCGAACAGCGAGGGGTCGGTCGCCTGCTGGACCTTCCCGTACCGGTCGATCACGCGGATCCGCTGGACGCTGTCCGAGCGGCCGAGGGACGCGATGACCCGCCCGACGCGCTCCCGGTCGTTCTCGAGCATGCCGTCGTGCGTGGCGTTGCGGATCAGGGTCGCGTACCGGATCCCGGCGTTCTGGATCATCTCGGTCATGTGACGGCGCTGGAGCGTCAGGTTCCAGTACGCCGTCCCCGCGAAGATCAGCGCGACGCCGAGCCCCAGGATCAGCACGAAGCGAAACGCCAGGCTGCCCTTGCGGCCGCCCGCGACCACCTTGGCCATCCCTCAATCCTATCCCTTTGCTCGTCGTGCCCGAAGGTCGGCCGCGGCGATCGCGTCCGCTTCAAGAAGTGGGGCCGGCGGACGTCGTCCGCCGGCCCCGGGACCGCCAGCCAAGCGGAGCCGTCGGGCGGGCCGCGAAGCCCGCCCTCGGGCACCCGCGCGGTCCCCTATCGGGGGGACAGGACCCTCGTCTCCCAGGGGGCGAGCTCCTCCTCGGCGACCCGGGCGGTCACCGCGACCGGCACGTGGCGCGGCGCGAGACGACGCTCGGCCTTCTCTTCGGGGTAGACGGGGAAGTGACGCGCGATGACGTAGAAGGCGCCGAAGCCGATCGCGATCATCATCAGGGTGATCATCGCCTCGGACCACGACGGGATGTAGTGGCCGCCCTGCGCGCCCTCGAAACCCGTCATCGAGACGTTCAGGCGGTTGGCCACGAACCCGAGGACCGCGCACAGCGCCGCGGCGTAGAGGCCGCGGGCGCTGTGGCGCACGCGGGGCTGCGCGAGCAGCGCCATCGGGATCAGGACGCCCAGCGCGAACTCGACCACGAACAAGGACGACTCGTAGCTGAACGAGAGCGCCGTCCCGAGGACCCCGCGGTTCGCGAGGTCGAAGATGCGCAGCACGCCGAAGAGCCCCAGCACGCCGAGCAGCGCGCGGCCGACCTCCGAGAGGAGCGGCAGCTCGAGCTGGCGGTGGAGCGCCCGCGACGCGAGGCGCGACTCGACGATCACCATCGCGAGGCCCGCGGCCACGGCCGACACGAAGAAGAGGATCGGGAGGATCCCGGTGTACCAGATCGCGTGGAGCTTCCCGGGGACGATCAGGTACATGGTGCCGAGCGACGACTGGTGGAGCGTCGAGAGCGTGACGCCCAAGATGACGAGCGGCACGGTGAGGGTCTTCTGGACCTTCAGCGCGCGGCGCCATCCGACCTTCTGGAAGACCATCCCCGAGAACTCGAGCGCGAGGACGGTCGAGTAGAGCATCACGCACCAGGCGACCTCGAACATCACCGAGTGGGGGTTCCACATGATGAGCGGGTGCCAGATGTTCCAAGGCCGGCCCAGGTCGAACATGAGCCCCATGCAGACGAGCATGTAGCCCAGGAAGGCCGTCAGGACGGCCGGTCTCGCGACCGGGCGCCAGCGCTCGATGTTGAACACGTAGACGATCGCCGTGATGACGAACCCGCCGGCCGCGAGCCCGACGCCGCAGAGCAGGTCGAAGCCCACCCAGAGGCCCCAGGGATACCGGTCGGAGAGGTTCGTGACGGCGCCGAGGCCCTGCGTGAAGCGGATCACGGTCAAGACCAGACCCGTGCCCAGGATCAGGAAGAAGATCCCGCGCCAGAAGGGGAGCGGCTGACGGTCAGGCGTGCTCACGGCTGTCCTCCTCGTTCCCGTTCGACCCGTCGTTCTCGGCCGAGAGACGGCCGTTCCCGTGATGCGCCTTGCGTTCGGCCTTCGCCTTCGCCTCGAAGCGGGAGACCTCTTCGCGGCGCTGCGTGATCCACCAGAACGCGAGCATGGTGGCCGCGGCCGAGACCGCGATGCCGGGGATCTTCTCGATGACCCGCCACGTGTGGACGGGCATCGGCTCGGTGCCGAGCGACTCCTTGAAGCCGAGCTCCTCGAGCGGGAAGGGCGCCAGGAAGAGGACCGACGTGCCGCCGACCTCGTGCTCGCCGTAGACGTGGTCGTAGTAGTCGTCGGGCGACTCCTGGATCCGCTTGTGCGCCTCCGCGAGCATCTCCTCGCGCGTGCCGAAGATCGTGGCCCCGTTCGGGCAGGCTTCGGCGCAGGCCGTCTCCTTGCCCTCGAGGATGCGGTCGTAGCACATGTTGCACTTGCGGACGGAGGGGACGGGGTCGTGCCAGGTGTAGCGCGGCACGCTGAACGGGCAGGCCGTCATGCAGTAGCGGCAGCCCATGCAGCGGTCCACCTCGTACACCACCGGACCCTCGGGGGTCTTGTGGAGCGCGCCGACCGGGCACACGCTCGCGCAGGTGGGCTCGACGCAGTGCCGGCACATGCTGCGGTAGTAGTGCTCGTCGTCGTCCTTGTCCCTCGGCGCCACGGACTTGATCACGGAGAACGAGGTCTCGCACAGATCGTGGATCTGCTCGACGTCTCCCTCGAACCCCTGCTTCTTGTTGCATGCCTTCATGCACTGGCGGCAGCCCGTGCAGCAGGTCATGTCGTAGAGGATGGCCATCGGCTTCTTGTCGGTCATGGCTGGCTCCCGATCTCTCGGCGGCAGGAACGCGAGGCGCGAGGCCTAGCGCTCGTACCCCTCGGTCAGAAGGAAGTGCTCGACGAGGCCCTTCCACTCGGAGGCCTCCAGGTGCTCCGCGAAGTCCGGCGCGGGCTCGCCGCCGTCCTGGAGCACGGAGCCCGAGAGCGCCATCAGGCGAAGCTCGAGCTGCTCGCGGGAGTCTTCGATCCACTTCCGCGCGATCGACCCGTCGAGGAGGTTTCGAAGCCCCGCGGCGAGGTTGGTCGAGCGGACGCGGAAGAGCCAGCCGCGGCCGTACGGGTCGTCCGTGGCGAGCTGCGGCTCGCTCTGGAGGCCCTCGTTGACCGCCACGACCTCCCCGTCCATCGGCGAGACGACGTCCGCCGCGCGGTGGTCGAGCGCGAGGCGCGCGCCCTTGCCGCCCTGGCGGATGTAGGAGCCCACCGCGGGGAGCGTCACGTCCTCGGCCTTGCCGAGGAGGCGGCGCGAGAAGTCGTCGATGCCGACCGTGACCGTGTCCGGGCCGACGACCCGGGCCCACGTGTGGCCGCGGTGGTAGTGGAGCTGGTCGGGCAGGTTGTAGCCCGCGACCCACACCGGCTCGAGCCGCGGCTCGGACTCCGGGCGGGGCGCCTCCACGTCCACGGCGACGGGGATCTCGGCCGGGGACAGCGCCTGCCTTCGGGCGGCGCGCCGGCTGAGGAGATAGTCGAGAAAGATGAACGCTGCGAAGGTGAGGATGGCGAGGATGGCACCCATGATCTGCCTCCTTTCGCCATGTCCATCGCAGACCCCATTCCATCGCGTCCGAACCAACGACGGTCCCGTGTCGCAAGTGCAGGCCGATTGCAAAGTTGCGGCAAATGCGGTCCGATTCGGGAGTAAACCGGTCCTGTTGGGCACCTGTGGAAAGTCGCCACGCCCCCAGCGCCGGAATCGCGGCGACTCGGGCACAACTCCTTGTCAATCCGCGTCTTACGAAACCGTGGCCTTCTTCCCCAGCACTGTGGAGGTTCACCACGGTTTGGGAACCCCGGACCACGTGCAATCCGTGCAAATCGAGTCCGTGCCGGGCGCGGCGGGCCGTCCCGGCGGGGCCCCGCGCGGTCCACCCGCGAGCCCCGCCCTGTCGAGGATTCCCACACGCGCACCGGCGTCGAACGCGCGACGCGCGGTCCACGGCCGGGTGACCTGCCGCGCGAAGTGGGGTACCGTCCCGGGCATGGAGGGAGGGCCACGGTGACCCTCGGGATCGGCCTGGTCGGCGCGGGGTACATGGCGCGACGTCACGCCGAGGCCTTCGCCCGGATCCCGGGCGTTCGGGTGAGCGCGGTCGTCGGCCGGGACGGCGAGCGCTCGGCGCGGGCCGCGGACCTCGCGGGGGCGCTTCGGGCGCGGGAGGCGGCGAGCCTCGACGCGCTCCTCGACTCGGACGAGGTCCAGGCGGTCGTGGTCGCGACCCCCACGCCGACCCACCGGGACGTCGCGCTCCGCGCCCTCGCGGCCGGGAAGCACGTGCTCGTCGAGACGCCGATGGCGCGCGACCTCGCCGACGCACGGGCGATGGTCGCCGCGCAGGCCTTGGACGGGCCGCGGCTCCAGGTCGCGCTCCTCGGCCGCGTCGCGGTACCGGGGGCGTGGGTGCGGGAGCAAGTCCTCGCGGGGCGCGTCGGCCGACCGATGGTGGTCACGACGGCGCGGCTCGCGCCGGGGACGTCGGGCGCGCACCACGGCGACGCGCTGGAGGAGATCCTGCTCTTCGACCTCGACTGGCTGCGCCTCACGTTCGGCGCGCCGAAGCGGGTGCGGGCGACGGCGGTCGTCGGCCCGACGGGCCGGATCGACCACGTGGAGGCGGAGCTCGACTGGGGCGAGGTCCGGGGCCACGCGGCGGGGTCGTACCTCCTCCGGCCGGGGCGGCCCCTCGTGGTGACGGCGTCGGTCCTCGGGACGGCGGGCGAGCTGGCGGCGCGCCTCGAGCACGCGGTCGGCCGCCCGCCCGACGTGCACCTCGCGCTCCACCGCCCGGGGGAGGCCTCGAAGACCCGCTCCGACCCCGGGCGCGACCCGATCGTGATCGAGGACGAGCACTTCGTGGGCGTGGTCCTCGGCGCGCGCGACCCGGACCACCTCGGCGCCGAGGAGGCCCTCCGCACCCTGGAGCTGGCCGAGGCGCTCCGGACGTCCATCGCGCGGGACGCCTGGGTCGCCCCCGCCGCCTGAGGGAACGCCGCCGGGGCGGGCGCCGTCCAACCTCGTCACCTCCCCCGGCGGTACAAGGCCCCCATGCGAAGCGCCATCGTCCGTCCCATCGCCCTCGCCGCACTCCTCCTGGCCGCGGGTCTCGGTCCGTCCGCCTCGCCCGCGCGCGCGACCGGGGACGTCTCACCGGTGGTCGCGGGCGCGTGGCTCGAGCCGTCGAAGGACGTGACCGACACGCTGGTCGTGGGGCTGTTCCTCCGTGCCGGGGAGAAGGCGCGGAGCGTGTTCGTGGCCTTCGCGGACGTGAGCGACCCCGAGTCGCCGTCCGACTACGGGACGTTTCGCGCGGGCGCGTGGCACGAGGTGAAGCTCGCGCCCGGCGAGCTCGTGCTCGCGAAGCATCCGACGGGAACCGACTCGAACCCGGTGCTCGTGATGCCCGAGGCGACGAAGGCGGACGTCCAGGTCCACGACCTGATCGACGAGGGCGGGAAGAAGGGCGCGATCCTCTTCGAGGTCGTCGGGGGCTACCCGCAGGTCACGTTCGACCGCCACGTCGCCGAGGTCGGCGAGGTCGTGAAGGCGAGTCTGCCGGCGCCCGATGGCGAGGGGTTCTTCACGGACCGAACGATGGAGATCGTCTCGGTCGCGCGGCGCCTGGCCGTGAACGGTTCGGACCCGAGCGGGCCCGGGGGCTTCGTGTCGGTCGAGGTCGAGAGCCCCGACGAGACCGACGACGCCGCGTTCCGCCTCCTCCAGAGCCAGGACGGCGAGACGCGGATCCGCTCGCACTTCGAGAACCCGAAGTGCGACTGGGCCGAGCGGCACGTGCGCTGGATGGCCGACCGGTGGATCCTCGAGTACCGCCGGCCGGAGGTGCTGAAGCTCGCGCTCGACACGACGCCGGTCCGAGCGGCCGGCCGCGTGTCGGACATGTGGAACGGCTACACGGCGATCTCCCAGGAGAGCATCTACCCGAACGGGTTCGGCGGAACGACGACGGGCCTCGACCTCCCCTGCCTGATCGTGGTCCCGAAGGGCACGAAGACGCGTACGGAACCGCTGTAGCCCCGCACCGCGGCCGCGCCGTCACCGTCGGCCGCCCCCGCACCGTCTACCGCGCCCCCCACGCCGTCCCGTCCCGCTGCCCCGTCCGGCTGCCTACTCCCGCTGCCTCCTCCCGCTGCCCCGCGCAATCCCCCGCAGGGATCCCCTCGCGGGCCCCCGTGCGGGCCTCCGCGCGGCCGAGGCGACGGCCCACCGCCGGACGCCCCGACGCCGAGGCCGTGAACGCGCCCATGGACCGCGCGGCGCCCCGTCGCCGCAGATCGACCGGCCAGGGCGGCCGCCGACACGACCGCCTCGGAAAGCGCGCCCGGGGAAGGCACGCCCAAGAGGCAAGGCGCCGATGGACGCCCCCGCACGGCCACCCCCGCCCGGTTGCGACCCGCCGCGATCCCCGTACCCTCTCCCCCGACCACTCGCGGGAGAGGATGGCGGCCTGGTGGCCCCCACGGTCTTCAAAACCGCTGTGTGGCGTCGCAAGGCGTCGCAGGAGGGTTCGATTCCCTTGCTCTCCCGCCACCCATCTTCTGGGCTCTGTGGGCGGTCGGCTCCCAACGGATCAGCGCGCTACCGGCGCCGCCGAAAGGGGCCTTCCCCACCAATCTCCCCACCAGCGGGGACGGCCCACGTAGGCCCCGAGGCGCTCCTCGACCCGATCCGCATCGACCTTGAGATCGAGGATCCGGTCAAGCGCCTCGACGGCCGCCCTGCCGGCCTCGGGCGCAAAGTGAGCGTAGCGCATGGTGACCTGGATGGTCTCGTGGCCGAGCACCTTGGCGACGTCGAAGATCGGCACGCCGGCGGCGACCATCAGCGAAGCCGCGGTGTGGCGGAGTACGTGGGTCGTCACCTTGGGCTTCTTGTGCGCCGGGATCTCGTAGCAGGCCGACCGCCTTTGCCATGTCCGTCCGGAGCACCCAGGGCGTGTAGGCCTTGCCGTTGGGACCGGCGATGACTTGACGGTCCGGCTTCCGCCGCTGCTGCCCCAGCACGAGAGCGTGGCGGGCCAGCTATTGCTCTGTGTGCGATGCCCATCCTGCTGCTCGCCGCTGGCGTGCTGGTCCTGTCCTCCGGGCTCATCACGCTCTGCCTCCCAGGCTTCACCTGGTCGGTGCACGCATGGGCCACGCGGTTCAAGGGAGTGCGCCCCGAGCGAAGTCGCCAGTGGGACTTCGTCCGCATCGTGCAGGGCCTGTCGGGCGTGCTGATTGGGCTCGTCTTGATCTACCTGGCCGCGAGCGCCGGTCATTGGTTGCCGAAGTAGCCGAAGCCGGGCCGCGCTCGCGGTGAAGAGGGCGCGCGGGGAGAGGGTCGGCGGCATCCCCTACGGCATGCGGCTCGGCGACGACGGGCTGCTGGTCGAGGACCCCGACGAGCGGGCGACCGTCGCCCGGGCGCGGGAACTCGCGGCTGAGGGGAAGTCGCTCCGGGCGATCGGCCGCGCCCTCGCCGAGGAGGGGCGCGCGCCGCGGTGCAGAAAGCAGTGGCACGTGGCGGTGCTGGCGCGCCTTGTGCTGTGAGGCCATTCAGTCACCCGGATCTCAAAACCGCTGGCGGCGACTTGTGCTAGAAGGCGAGAGAGACCGGCTGGGTCATCGGAGACCCCGAGATGGGCGACGCAGAAGCAGATCGGAGTGGAGGCGGATTGGCGGGGCGCGTGGGGCACGCCGGTGCTCCGAAGCGGCGACGGCCCGATGTACGCAAGATGTTCCTCGCCGCACTAGAGTACGAGAGCACGGCACGCACTGTTCAGACGATGCACTCGCTCACGCGATCGGAGCGGACCATGCCCATGGCTGCGTGTTCCGTGCTCCTCTCGCTGGCGCTTGAGGTGTATCTGAAGCTACTCGCACTGCTCGGCTCTCATGAGGGCCATCTGAAGGGGCACAACTACGTGGAGTTGTTTGGCGATTTGGACGGCGACGACCAGGCTGCGCTTCAGACCGGCTGGGAAGCGTTCACTCGTGCTACCTCTGGTTGGGCGGAGACGCTGGCTGAAGTGAGGAGGCAGCATCCAGACTTGGTCTTGGCAGAGGACTTCACTGCGATGCTGGAAGAGAACGCGCGCGCGTTTGAGGAGTGGCGCTACTGCCACGAACTGGCGGGTCTGAAGTCTCTCCCTTGGACGGCCCAGCCCCTCGTTGAGATCGCGCGCAAGTTGATACTGAGGAAACAGCCGGATCTCACCCCCCTGGCTGCACACCTGCACGGTGGCGGAACCACCCTCCTGGTTCGCGGCGTCGGCCCCAGACCTGCGCCGCCCTCGCGGTGAACCCGGCGCGGCGGGCGCGGGAGTGCCGTACGGGTGGCGCGTCGGGGCCGGGAGCGTGCTGGTCGAGGACGAGCACCAGCAGCGCACCGTCGCCCTCGCCAGGCGGCTCCGGGCGGAAGGCGCGGCGCTTCGGGCCGTGGGTGCGGGGCTGGACGAGGCGGGGTTCCGGCCGCGGACGGGAAAGCAATGGCATGTCGCGGCGCTGGCGCGGATCGTTGGCGGATGAGGCCCAGACGGTCCCCCGCCGTTCGGCCGCCGGCGTGGGGGCGACCCACTACGTCGAGGGACCCGCGGGCTGCGGATATGGGATAGGCCAAGCGACCTTCACCCCGAACTGAATCGGATGGGCGGTCTCCTGTGTTGTCCTCGTGTCCAGCCCCATGCGTACGACGCTCAGGATGCCGGCGCCAGCGGCCGTGGTGCCGCTGAAAGTCACGGCCAGGTCGAACTGGACTGTCTCGACCGGTATGTGTTTGGGACTCGTCTCCAGGGCTGCGAGAAGTGCGCCCGACTTCGGCGCGTCTGGGGTGGCCCCCGGTTTCGTGGAGGGTCGGGCGCTGGGGGCCATGGCCGCCTGGACGGCGGCCTCCTCGAACTGGTTGGGTGACTTGTAGCCGATGGCGGAGTGCCGTCGGCGGGGGTTGTACCAGCCCTCGATGAACGAGAACACCTCGCTCCGGGCGTGGTCCTTGGTCTTGAGCGACTGCCGAGCGATCACCTCGCACTCGAGCGTCGAGAAGAAACTCTCGGCCATCGCGTTGTCGTATGCGTCGCCCACCGATCCCGTGGACGGCTTCACGCCCGCCTCGATGCAGCGGTGCCCGAACGCGATCGATGTGTACTGGCAGCCCTTGTCGGAGTGATGCACGACGCCCGAGGGTTGTCTCTGGCGCACGGCCATCTCCAGCGCCGCGAGCACGAGCTCGGTCGCCAGGCTCGTGCTCATCGCCCAGCCGACGATCTTTCGGCTCCAGACGTCGAGCACGACCGCCAGGTAGAGGAATCCCTCCCAAGTCGGCACGTACGTGATGCCGGCGACCCAGAGCTTGTTCGGCGCGTTCGCCGAGAAGTCCCGGTTCACGAGGTCCGGCGCCGCGGCGTGCTCGTCGCTGCGGGACGTCGTGGTCGTCCACTTCCGCGGGCTGACGCCTTCCAAGCCCGCCAGGCGCATCAGGCGCGCCACTCGCTTGCGGCCCACGAAGACGCCTTCGGCCTCCAGGTCGGCGTGGATGCGCCGAGCTCCGTACGTGCCGCGGGAGGCGGCATGGAATGCCCGGATCTTCTTGGCGGGCCCAGGTCCGGATCGACTGCGCGGAGACCTTGAACTCCTTCGAGAGGCTCTCGGGAGTGCGACCGGCCCGGACGACGTCCAGGAGCCGGCGGCGGAACTCAAACGGGTAGGGGGGACCGTCTTGGGCATCGGGGGTATCTCTTACCCCAGCGCCCGACCCTCCACCAAACCGGGGCCACCCCACCTCCTCCGGACCATTGGGCTGACGCACCACCGTCACCCACAACCCAGAGGAGGACGCCATGGGACAGCTCCGCGATCAGATGGAGGCTGACCTCGTAGTCGGAGGATATCCGCAGGGTGACGAAATACTCCTCATACCACTCGCAGGGCCGCTGGAGCACCTCGTCGGCGCTGCCCCAGCTGGAGCAGGTCAGCCAGCCCTGCTACGCCCTCCCATACTGCCCTTGCGCGCTCTTCGCTCTCCCGTGACGGTTCAGTCTTCAATCTCAATGGTTGCTTCGACTTCGACCTCGCCGATCTCTGCCTCCAAGGCTATCAGGGCCACCCGGAGTGGGTCGTAGATGGGGATCTCCTGGCCTTGAATCTCAAGTGTCACTGCGAGGCAGTACTGAGCCGTGGCGTCCGGGTCACGGCTCCACCCCTCATGCCCGACCACGGCGATGCAGAAACTCTCCGGCAAAGCGTTGGACTTCACGACCGCCCAGTCCTTCTGCACCGTGCCACTGTTGCGACGCGCAGTGCGCACCAAACCGTCGCGGTCCTTCTCGTGGAGCGTCCAGGGGAGCACGCTGCCGTCGGGCGCAACGTCGGGCACACTGTCTTCGCGAAGACACCGAACGCGGAAGCTGTCGATTGTCTCGCCGAGCTTGCTGCTCTTCCAATCAACCCACGTTGACAGGTAACGGCGAAGGTTCCGGCGCGTCCGCCGAGGCTGAGCGGCGTAGGAGAGCGTCACGTCGATTCGAATGTCGTACTCGTCGCCCGCAGCTCGGAGTTCAGGCGGAATCGGGATCTGGTAGATGTGGCACTCGCGCGCGTGAATCTGCGCGAGCCCGCTCGTGATGAGCGTGGTACGGTGGTCTGTGTTCGTTGTTGCGCGCGCGACATCCGGGATACCGAAGCCGATCCAACGGATGATTGCGCCTGCCTCGTCCAACAGCCCTTGGCGGCCGTGGGCATCGCGGCGGACATCGGGCGACCGGAGCTGATTCAGGACGCCCTCGGCCCACTCCGGCCACTTAGCAGACTGAACAACCAGTGCTCGGTAAAGCAGGGCTGGCTCGTCGGGCAACACCTGCTGCACAGCGGCCGCGACGCGGGCTACCTTAGGGGCGGCGTAGGATGTGCCGGCGTCATCGCGGGCGAAGGCCGGCGACGGCGGGTGCATGGTGGAGCGAACGAACTCAGGGCAGATTCCCGGCATCGACTGCCGATCGCCACATCGGGAGGGTTGTTGGCGGTGCGGACGGCATCGCCGCCATACTCCACCACCTCTGGCTTGATGACGTTCCAAATACCGAGCCCGCAGCGAGAGAACGCGGACGGGTGGCCCGGATGTTGGGCCAGCGACTTCCAGCCTCCGTTCGCAAACATCCCATATGCGACGGATCCGACCGTAAGGGCCTGGAGACTCTGGGCCGGGTTCGCGACGCGGCAGGAATCCTCGCACAGGTAGTGTGGATACTGACGGTCGGCGGCGAGATGTTCTCTGATGCCAATGAGTGGCGGGTTGCCAGACGCGGGAAGGTTGCCAGCGCTCTGAATAACAAGAATATCGTGCTGGTTGCAGAGCACGTCGATCTCCGCTGCCCACGCGGACATGTAGCGGGTTCGCGCGGGTGCGGTAGCATTGACAGAGTGATTGAATATCCGTGTGCGCCGACCGTTCAGGTGAAAGTGCTCGACGGCGGCGCGCATAGCTGCCGGAGGAAAGAGGTCCTCGGGCATCCGATTCTGATAATTCAACACTCGCCCGTTCTGAATCCAGAACGGCAACTGCGGCGTGCCGCCCGCCGGCACGGTCTCGCCATAGAGCACCGCGCCCGCCACGCGCGTTCCGTGCCCTCCCGGGCGCACCTCGTCGACCACGTCGGTGGCCGAGGCACCAGGCAGAAAGCAGCGGGATGCTGGACCGTCAATCGACGCGGCCAGTAACACGTGTCCCTCTTGGATGCCGCTGTCAATCACGCACACTGCGGGGGCATCATCAGGCGGCGGCACGGGTGCGGCGGCAAGAAGAGGCGCCGCGCCGCCTGCCTCGGCGTACTGAGGCAAGGCTATATCCTCAGGTTCAACGACCTCGAAGATGTACGGATAGTTGAGGACCAGGTCCTTGAGGCCGATGCCGCGGATCTTGAGGCGGACCGAAAAACTGTCGGGGAGGATCGCAACGGCAAGGAAGTCGTCATGCACCATGTGCATGATCTCACCACCATAGCCGCCGACGAATGTGATGAGTTCCGACTGGCGCTCAGCGCAGAGCCGATCCCAGGTGTCGTACGCATCAGTGCGAAGCTGCGCCCAGTCGCTTTGCTTCCTAGCCCAATCGGAATCGGAGTCCCGCCTGCCACGCTCCGGCGGCTTGGGAATCTCCCTTGTGCCCGTGCACGCAACGCCAATGTCCACAACGAACAGCCGATCGTCCGGGATGTTGGGCCACAGGCTGAACAGGCCTTCGGAGAGGACGCGCTGAACTCGGTCAATCTGGTCCGGATCGTCGTAGAGCTTGTGGACCTCGGCGACCTTGGCGGAACCGTGAACCTGCACCGAAAAGGCACTCACCATTTCCGTAAACGCGGTGAGGTCGATGTCCTCCGATGCGACGAGGACGAACCCCTCTTCTTGCTCGGCCACGATCTCGAAATCGAACTTGTCGCGCAGCACGTCCAGGTCGAGTCCGGGGTCTACCTCGACCAGGATCGGCTTGCCCGCCGGCAAGACGGGAAGGCCTTGGGCCTGGCGTTGTGTACCTCTGGTGCGCCAGTTCGCCGACAGAGACTGGGCGGAGGTGCGGAGCGACGTGCTATGCGCGGTCCGGTCGGCGCCACGGTTAGCAATGGTCTGCGGCGCCGGCGCGCCGAACCCGCGCAACCTTGCGCGCCCGCGATACCGAAGGAGCAGCGGAAGGTGTTCGAACCGCTGGCCAGGTGCCATGGACTACGCCCCGTGCCCATTGGTCGTGTGCCGGCGAGCTTGCTCGATCGCTTCGCGAAGATAGTCCTCCGTTACTATCTTGCGCCCCTTCAGGATGGCCGCCTTAGCCGCATCGCGAGCCACCTTGACGACCATTGCGGCCGAAGCGCCGGCGAGCAGATCAACCATTACGGACCAATTCAAGGTGGCCGCGACAGGCACGGATGAAAGTGTCATGCGCAGCAGGCGCTCGACCTCTTCCGGGCCCGGTAGCGGAACGAGGAATACGTCGTCGAAGCGTCGAAACAGGGCCTCGTCAAGGGAGGATTCGACGTTGGTCGTAGCCACGAGCAGTCCGGGAGCGTCGTACTCCTCCATAAGCTGAAGTAGCGAGTTAACGATGCGTGCCGCTTCCCCGATGTCTTTGCTGCCCACACGCGAACGCGCGATGAAATCGCACTCGTCTAGGAGCAGCACAGAGGGCTGATCCTTTGCAGCGACGAAGATGCTTCGCAGGTTCAACGCCGATTCGCCGAAGAAGGACGAGATCAGGGCGTCGAAACGGACCTTCAACAGAGGCAAACCGGTCTTCCATGCGAGGCGCTTGGCGCCAAGCGACTTGCCGCAGCCCGGCGGGCCATGGAGCAAGATCGTCTTGCGCGGACTGAGGCCGTACGCTCCCAGACGTTCGCGTGCCGCAAACTCGCACTCGATCCGCGCGAACCGCTCTTCGGTCGCCGGCGGAAGGACCATGTCGTGCTCGAGCTCTTCCCGGGGAATGAGCTTGGCGAGCTGTTCGCCGTAACGGCGACTCTGCGGGAGTGCTCGCAGCCTGCCTGGCGGATCCGTATGGCCGTCACCCTTGACACTTGGGCGGCGCTTGGCATCACCAAGAATCGTCTGGAGTTCGTCCGCCAGATGACGATGACCCGTCTTGCGTTCCGACTCGACGACCTTCTGTGCAAGCCGATCCAGGTCGCCCTGAGACCCTTCGGCAATCGCACGAACGATGCGTTTGACCAGGTCGGCCTTCATGCGGTCGCTGCCTCTCGAGCAAGGGTCGATGAACGCGTCCTCGGCTGCGCAGGCCCGTTGCCGCTGAGCACGAAGCGCCATGAACCAGCGCGGCGCTCTGCGCGGATGTTGTGGCCACGTTCGCGGAGCGCAGTCACATCACGAGAGACTGTGGGCACGGAGACGCCGAGCTTGTCGGCGATTGCGGGCGTGGAGTACCGGCCCGTCCTCACCAGATCCAGGACGTCCTGGAGCCGCTTCTCGATGGCGAATGATCGCTCGTAGAGCAAGGCCGGGTTCCTTCGGGCCCATGGACCTTGTCTATCTCATCGTGATAGACTTGTCAACCAGCAAGTGGACCGAGGCCTCCCGGGCCGAGGGGTCCAGGCGACCCGGATCAGGCAGATTCCGTCGGCCGGGCTGCGCTGCGCCCTCTACACGCGCCAGTCCTTCACGGACGCAAAGGAGGAGTTCTCCTCGCTCGACGCCCAACGCGAGGCCGCGGAGGCATACGTCCTAAGCCAGCGCGCGCGTGGGTGGCGGGCGCTGCCCGACCGCTACGACGACGCGGGGCTCTCGGGGGCCACGGCCGACCGGCCCGCACTCAAGCGCCTGGAGGAGGATGTCGAGGCGGGGCGCGTGAGCACCCTCGCCACCACGACCGTTGAAAGGGGGCCTGAACCGAGCGAGGCTACGGGCATGACGATGGCGTCGAGAAGTGGTCCGCGGCTCGTGCTCGTCCTCTGCCTACTCCCGCTGGCATGCGTGGGCTCCAAGACGCCGCTGTCTACCCATTGTGCCGACTCACCCTGTGTAGGAGTCCAGCGGGACAGGTCGCCTCAGGGGGAGTACGCCAGCGATGAGGAGCTGATCCACAATCTGAGTGCAAGCACGTATG
The DNA here is from genome assembly GCA_963752285.1 of uncultured Planctomycetota bacterium. Classification (GTDB taxonomy): domain Bacteria; phylum Planctomycetota; class PLA2; order PLA2; family JAEUHO01; genus CAVVXN01. The sequence continues at coordinate 650,125 of CAVVXN010000001.1, read as the reverse complement.
GCGCTCGCCAACCTGCGGTCGATGAGCTCGCTCGACGGGCCCCTCGCACGATTCCACTCCTGATCCAGGCCCTTGGGGACGCCAGCCGGAGTGTAGCCGCCGGCAGGTCGCTCTCCCTCGTCGCCAAGCCGGAGCGAACGGTCGTTCCCCGACTGGTCGAACTCCTCGAGTCGGACTCCGTCGGGATCGCGACCAAGAAGGCTGCCGCCGGGGCCCTGAAGGGGTTGGGTCCGGCCGGCGCAGCCGCCATCCCGGTCTTGGTGAGGCTTGTCGCGCAAGGGGGGATTGACACTCGACTCCTTGACGGGGCAGTGCGCAGACAGCGGGATTGGACCGCCCAAGCGGCCCTCAGCGCGATGGGATCGGCCGCGGTGCAGCCTGTGGCGATGCTCGCGCAGAGGTCCGATGGCCAGGCCCGCATGGACGCTCTCAGAATCTTGGCGCACATCGGGAAGCCTGCCCTGCGTGCGGAGAGTGCGTGGCTCGAAGTGCTGGGCAGCGAGTCCGTGTACACACGCCTTGCTGGATTGCGAGCTCTGAGTGACATTGGACAGTTGACCGCACGTCTGCGAGAGCGCGTCCAGAATCTCTCGAGCCACGATCCCGAGGAGAGCGTGCGCCACGAAGCGGCGGATCTGCTCACGCGCGCGCCGTAGCCGACCTGCGTACCGATGATCACCTCAGGAGGTCATGCCAGGCTGGCGCTCGCGACGACGCAACGCACGACGGCGCAGAGCGCTGCATCGCGTCGCACGATGCTGCAACGGGATTGCCTGCAGGGAGCGTGACTCCCAGCGGTAGGCACGTGCGGGCGGTGTCCGCAGGTCGAGGTACGGCGCGCTCTCCCGCGGTGGGAGGGCCAGCCGTTCCGGCGCGGACCCAGCGTGGGACCGCGATGCGTGGGTCGTCGGCGCCGGCGGCGCCGCCGCGGGCGGCGGCCGGCGACGACGCGGGCTAGCGCGAAGGCCGGTAGCGGCAGACCTGAGCGCCGGTGGCGGCCGTCTGGGCCGAGACCAGCTCGAAGGTCCGCGCCTCACCGTCGGTCGGGAAGAGCGTCTTGCCGCCGCCGAGGGTGATCGGCTCGATCACCAGGATCAGCTCGTCGATCAACTTGGCCGACAGCAACGCCCGCACCACCGTCAGACTGCCGTAGACGAAGATGTCTCCGCCCGGCTCGCTGCGCAGGGCGGAGACCTTCCGGATGAGGTCGTCGCCTCGGATGATCGTGGTCGGGCGCCAGGTGAGGTCCGCGTCCGAGAGCGTGTTCGAGACGACGTACTTCTGGGCCCGGTTGATCCAGTCGGCGAAGGGGTCCCCCCCGCGCTCGGGCCACGCCTGGGACGACACCTGATACGTGCGCCGACCTTGGAGCAACGCTTCGCTTCGTTCCGCGACCTCGCCGAAGATCGGCCCCATCACCTGGGGATCGAAGAACGGCCGCGACCAGCCGCCGTGACGGAAGCCCCCGCTCGTGTCCTCCTCGGGACCGCCGGGGGCCTGGACCACTCCGTCGAGAGCGATGAACTCGCTCGTGATCACGCGCATGGTGCTCCTCTCGTCCGGACCCGCCTGCGGTGGGACCAGGCGCCCGACGTCGCACGCCAATCGCGAGCGACCTGCGGAGCCCGGGCCCCATCCGTTCCCGGGGAAGTGATACCCGACGAGGGGGCGTCGTCACGCGGGGCCGTCGGCCGGCCCCCCCGCACCTACCCCCTGGGCAGAATTTCCGGAAAGGGTGGTGCCAGAATTACCGGAACCGACACCCTCGTTCGGGTCGAGGCCACTCGTCTTTGGACCAAAGGCCTCGGCGCGCGCGGGGATCGAGCGGCGCGGGTCAGCGGAGGTCGAAGCGGTCGAGGTCCATCACCTTGGTCCATGCCGCGACGAAGTCGTGGACGAACCGCTCCTCCCCCCCGTCGCTCGCGTAGACCTCGGCGATCGCTCGGAGCTCGGCGTTCGAGCCGAACACGAGGTCTACGCGCGTGGCCGTCCATCGACGCTCGCCCGTCGCGCGGTCCCGTCCTTCGAACAGCCCCTCCGGCTCCGACGTCGGCTTCCAGGCCGTTCCCATGTCGAGGAGGTTCACGAAGAAGTCGTTGGTGAGGGTTCCCGGGCGCTTCGTGAGCACGCCGTGCGGCGACCCCTCGACGTTGGCGCCGAGCACGCGCAGGCCGCCGACCAGGACGGTCATCTCGGGCGCGGTCAGCGTGAGGAGCTGGGCGCGGTCCACCAGCATCCCCTCCACGGAGCCGTCGAGCCCCGCGCGGCGGTAGTTCCGGAACCCGTCGGCGATCGGCTCGAGCACCGCGAACGACTCGACGTCGGTCTGCTCCGCCGACGCGTCCATGCGGCCCGGCGAGAACGGGACCTCCACGTCGTGCCCGGCCTGCTCCGCCGCCTTCTCGACGGCCGCGGAGCCGCCGAGGACGATCATGTCGGCGAGCGAGATCCGCTTCCCTCCGGTTCGTCCGGCGTGGAACTCCTTCCGCAGGGCTTCGAGCGTCCCGAGCACCTTCGCGAGCCGGGGCGGCTCGTTCACCTCCCACGCCTTCTGGGGCGCGAGGCGGATGCGCGCGCCGTTCGCGCCCCCCCGCCGGTCCGAGCCACGGAACGTCGAGGCCGACGCCCACGCCGTCGAGACCAGCTCCCCGACGGTGAGCCCCGAGGCGAGGATCTTCGCCGCGAGGGCGCGGACGTCCCGCTCGTCCACGAGCGGGTGGTCCACGGCCGGGATCGGGTCCTGCCAGAGGAGCGCCTCGGCGGGCACCTCGGGTCCCAGATAGCGGGCGCGCGGTCCCATGTCGCGGTGCGTCAGCTTGAACCAGGCGCGCGCGAACGCGTCGGCGAACTGCTCGGGATGCTCGTGGAACCGGCGTGAGATCGGCTCGTAGATCGGGTCCATGCGGAGCGCCATGTCCGCCGTGGTCATCATGGGCGCGTGGCGCAGGGCCTTGTCGTGCGCGTCGGGCACGAGAGTCGCCGCCGCCGCGTCGGTGGGGACCCATTGCCAGGCGCCCGCGGGGCTCTTCACGAGCTTCCACTCGTGCCCGAAGAGCGTGTCGAAGTAGCCCGTGTCCCAACGGATCGGGTTGGGCGTCCAGGCGCCCTCGATGCCGCTCGTCGTGGCGTGGTCCCCGAGGCCGTTCCCGAAGGCGTTCCGCCAGCCGAGGCCCTGCTCCTCGAGGCCGGCCCCTTCGGGCTCGCGGCCGACGAGGGCCGGATCGCCCGCGCCGTGGCACTTCCCGAAGGTGTGCCCGCCGGCGACCAGCGCCACGGTCTCCTCGTCGTCCATGGCCATGCGCGCGAAGGTCTCGCGGATGTCGCGGCCCGACGCGACCGGGTCGGGGTTCCCGTTCGGGCCCTCCGGGTTCACGTAGATCAGGCCCATCTGGACCGCGGCCAGCGGGTTCTCGAGCTGGCGGTCGCCTGCGTAGCGCGCGTCGCCGAGCCACGTGTCCTCGCGGCCCCAGTAGATGTCCTCCTCGGGCGCCCAGACGTCCACGCGTCCGCCGCCGAAGCCGAAGGTCTCGAGCCCCATCGACTCGAGCGCGCAGTTCCCGGCCAGGATCATCAGGTCGGCCCAGGAGATCCTGTTCCCGTACTTCCGCTTCAAGGGCCAGAGCAGGCGACGCGCCTTGTCGAGGTTCGCGTTGTCGGGCCAGCTTCCGATCGGCGCGAAGCGTTGCGAGCCCCGCGAGGCGCCGCCGCGGCCGTCGCTCGTGCGGTACGTGCCCGCGCTGTGCCACGCCATGCGGATGAAGAGCGGGCCGTAGTGTCCGTAGTCGGCCGGCCACCACGGCTGGGAGTCCGTCATGAGCGCGTAGAGGTCCTTCTTGAGGGCCCCGAGGTCGAGCTGCTCGAACGCCTCGGCGTAGTCGAACTCCGCGCCGAGCGGGCCCGAGTGCGCGCGGTGCTGGTCGAGCATCGCGAGGTTCAGCTGGTTCGGCCACCAGTCGCGGTTCGCCCGCCCGGCGCCGAGCGCGGCCGAGGGGAGGCCGTGCATCACGGGGCAGGTGGTGGCGGGGGTGGCGGCGGCGCGATCGGGTGCGGTCGCCTCGGTCGCCGGCCCGGACTTCTTCGTGTCGCTCATCGTTTCCTCCTCGTGACGTCTTTGGGCCGCGTTCGCTTCTTCGGGCTCTTCGCCTTCTTCTGTCCCTGGCACCTCGCGCAGAGCCCGCGCACCTCGACCTGCGCCTCCACGATGCTCCCGAGCTCCTTCACGGAGTCCGGGAGGCGAAGGCGGTTCAGCTCGGCGCTGTCGAAGTCGCGGATCAGCCCGCAGCGCACGCACACGTAGTGGTGATGCGGGTCGCGATTGGCGTCGAAGCGAACGCGCTCGCGCCCGGGCGCGAGCGTCTTGACCAGCCCGAGGTCCTGGAGCATCCAGAGCGTCCGGTACACCGTGTCCACCGACACGGTCGGCACCCGCCGCCGGACGGCGCGGAGGACGGCCTCCGCGTCGGGATGCTCCTCCGTCTCCGCCAGCTCCCGGAAGATCTCGAGCCGCTGGTGGGTGAGCTTGACGCCCGCCTCCCTGGCGGCCGTCTCGAGCTGCGCGAGCCGTCGCTCGCCTCGGGTCGGGTCGGATTTTCGCATGGGACTTTGTTGCGAACGATACGCAGATAGGAATGTATTCCGAACTAGGTCGTCGGTCCAGCGGGGCTCGACCGTGTGGCGTCCCCGCCGCGGCGGGTCGGCGCCGCGGCGCTCGTGGTCGCCGGTCTCGGCGGCGGCGGGAGGACCCGGGACGCCGGCCCGTCCCTTCGCGCGCCGGGGGGCGGCGCGCGCGAGCCCCTGCGCCGGGGACGGCCCCGCGGGTCACTCGTGGTACGCGCGGAGCGTCCGGATCAACCTCTCCGGGCGTGCGCGGATCCACGCCTCGGGGTCGTCAGGTCCGCCCGCGCTCACGAAGCTCTGGACCTCGCGCGCGAGGGCGCGCAGCAGGCGCTTCTCCCGCTCGGGCGCCACGGGGTCGCCGAGGAGGCGGGCGAAGTGGAAGCGGCCCGCCGGGTAGAGGCGGGCCCCGAGCGACCATCCCTCCTCGACCGTGAGGGAGAGGCTTCGGTCGTTCAGGACGACCGGGGGCCCGGCGGGAAACGTCGGAGTCAGCTCCACGTGCTCTCCCCGGAGCGGCGTGCCGATCCGGTAGATGCGCGGAAGGGTCGAGATCGTGGCGGCGGCGAGCGTCCGCGACTCGGTGTCGAGCTTCGCGTTCGCGAGGCGGCACTCTGCCAGGGTCGGCTCCCCCGGGGCGCTCCGCCAGTCGAAGAGCACGAACTCGAAGAGGGCGGTCTGCTCGACCACGGACCGGACGTGGCGCGGCTCGTCCCCGAACAGCAGGTCGAGGGCCCTCTGGACGTGCTCCCGGTCCTGTTCCAAGACCCAGCCCTCGAACACCGTCGTGAGCTGCTTGTCGATCCGCTTCCAGCGGTCGAGATCCCGGTCCGCGAACGGAGCGTCCGTGAGGGCCGTCACGGCCGCCTGTCGCATGGCCCGCTCCGGGCCGCGCGCCGCGTCGGGATCGACGCGGCCGAGGGCCTCCCGGATCGCCGCGCGCAGCGCGAGCGGAACGACGGCCACCTTCTCCCCGTTCCGCATCCCGACGTGCACGAGGCCCGCGGCCCGAAGCTTCCCTCCCGCGCTCGCCGGGAGGCCGGACGACCAGTCCCAGTGGACCTCGAGGCCCGAGCCGAGCCCGCGCCGCACCGTCTTGAGCGGGATGCACCCGCCCTCGGAGAGCCAGGCGAGGTACCCCCGCTCGCTGGCACCCAGTCGTTCCTCGAGGAACCGGCGGAGCCAGGCCTCGTCCGAGAGCCGCTCCGCGATCCGTCTCGCCCGGGCGCCGGCGTCGTCGAGGGGCACGTCGTGGATGCGCGCCACGCCCTCGCGCCATCGTTCCGGCATGCGCTCGAACCACGCGACGAGCGGCGCGTCGTCCGGCGGGAGCTCCCGCCGCTCCTCGGCCTTGACCTTGGCCTCGCCCCGCGGCCGGGGCTGCCGCTTCCGGCCCCAGGCGTTCTCGGCCGCACGCGCGACCTCGTCGGAGGTGAGCGGGCGCCGGGGCGCGGGGCCCGGGCGGCTCCGACGGCGGAGGGCGTCCACCTCCATCCACACCTCGGCCTCGCTCGCCACCACCTCGCCGCGGGCCCGGTGGAACGCCGCGCGGTCGTCCGCGTCGAGCGCGTCCCCCACGGCCCCTCGCATCTCCTCCGCGATGTGGAGGAGGCCGGTCAGCGCCTCCTCGCCGAGGTCCTCCCCGCCGACCGTGCGCTCGAGCAGCTCCAGGACGGAGTCGAGCATGCCGTCCACCTCCGCGATCCGCACCAGCGGGGCGTGGAGTCGAGGCCGCTCCGCGGGGTTGATCCCGGCCCGGTCGAGCGCGCGGAGCAGGCGGAGGATCTGGAGCTTCTCGTGCACCAGTCGGCGCATGTCCGGGGTCTGCCCGCGCGAACTCGTCTCGCCGCTCGACATGACGCGGAGTCTACGGGACACCCGTCTCGGCGATCGACCCGCTGGCGGCCCGGAGGCCACGGGCCCGTCCGTCCGGGCCCTTGTGTAAAGACGGGCCCGCGCCGGACGTCCGGCAATCCCGACCGCCGGTCGGGTTTGGACCGCGCGGGTCCCCACCGATCCGCGCGCCGGCTCCGGGCCCGTCCGTCCGGGCCCTTGTGTAAAGACGGGCCCGCGCCGGACGTCCGGCAATCCCGACCGCCGGTCGGATTTGGACCGCGCGGGTCCCCACCGATCTGCGCGCCGGCCCCGCGCCCGTCCGTCCGGGCCCTTGTGTAAAGACGGGCCCGCGCCGGACGTCCGGCAATCCCGACCGCCGGTCGGGTTTGGACCGCGCGGGTCCCCACCGATCCGCGCGCCGACCCCGGGCCCGCCCGTCCGGGCCCTTGTGTAAAGACGGTCCCGCGCCGGACGTCCGGCAATCCCGACCGCCGGTCGGATTTGGACCGCGCGGGTCCCCACCGATCTGCGCGCCGGCACCGCGCCCGTCCGTCCGGGCCCTTGTGTAAAGACGGTCCCGCGCCGGACGTCCGGCAATCCCGACCGCCGGTCGGATTTGGACCGCGCGGACCCACCCGACGTTCGAGACCCGCTCCCTCGGGGCCCCGTGTTCGCGCTCGCGGGCTCGGGCCGGATCCTCGGCATCGCGCCGGACGGCCGGGGCCGTCTCCCGCTCGCGGGAACGGACGCGACCGGGGCCTCGCCGAACCCGTCGGGATGCCGGATCCGGGTCGAAGCGTGAGCGGCCGGGAAACGGAGGCGCCGTCCCGGGCGCCGCGCGGGCGCGCCGGGACGGCGCGGTCGGTCGTTCGACGCCGAGGGGGCTACTTCGTGCCGAAGACGCGGTCGTAGCGGTAGTAGACCTCGAGGCACATCGAGAGGAGCGCCGTCGAGTACACGCGGCCGCCGTCCGGGCCCCAGGGGCCGATCGGGTCCCACGAGCCCTTGTACATGCAGTAGTCCGTGTCTTGGCGCTGGCTGTCGATGACCGCGGGCTTGAGCGCCTTGTTCCACGCGTCCCACTGCGCGCCGCCGACCTGGTACATCGCGAGGGTCGCGTAGTACCAGTAGTACATGTCGATGCTGCCGTCGTTCGGGTTCCAGGTCGGGAGCAGCTTGGAGCAGATCTCGGCGCCCTTCCTGATCACCTCGCTCTTGCGCGGGTCCTCGCCGGTGAAGATGCGCGCCAGCATGCCGACGCCCGTCATCGACTCGGACTTGTCGCCCGGGAACTTGTCGATCAGGCCCAGGGGCCGCGCCGGCGGCCCGCCGCGCTGCACGTACCCGGTCCGGCCGTACTGGTCGGTCATCTGGTCCACCCAGGCCCGCACGCCGTCGAACGCATCTTCGTCGATCAGGAGGGGCGCCGGCTTGCCGCGCCGGGCCGCGTCGGCGTCGATGAGCTTCGCGCTCTTGAGCGCCATCATCATCCAGCCGGAGCACGAGGTGTCGTTGTCGCCGGGCTTCACGCCGTAGCGCCATGCGAAGTACGGGTTTCGCGCGAGCGCGATGAAGTCGAGGGCCTTCTGCGCCGAGCGCTTGAAGATGGGGCTCTCGGTCATGCCGTAGGCCTCGACCATCGCGAGCGACGCGGTCGCGTGGTTGTAGATGAAGTGCTGGCTCTGGCGGGGGCCGAAGCACCCCTCCGGGTCCTGCACGTTCTTGAGGTACTGGAGGCCGCGCGCGACCACGTGCGAGAAGTGGTGGTTCCCGCGGTTCGTGTAGCCGGCGCCGAGGAAGGCGCAGAGCGCGAGCCCCGTGACGCCCGGGTCGTACATGCCGGGCTTCCCGAGGCCGTCGGGCCCCTGCGAGACCGGTTTGTGGTCGCACCACTTGTCGAAGCCGCCGGCTTCCCACGCCCCGCTCGGCGACTGGTGCGCCGCGAGCCAGTTCAGCGCGTTCTCGACCACGGCCTTCGCTGGCGCCCCGCCGCCCCCGCCTCCCTTGTCCTGGCTCCCGCCGCGCCCCGGAAACGCTCCGCCGGCGCCGCCGCCGATGCCGATCGAGCCGTTGTCGGCCGGTCCGCGGTAAGGCGCGTCGGAGAGGCCCTCTTGGCCGAGCGACTCCTGGTTGGGCAGGTCGTCGTCCGACTGCGGGTGTTCGTCCGGATCCTGGTTCTTCACGACCGGCACGGGGGTCGGGATGTCGGTCGCGTGAACGGGCTTCGTCGGCGGATCGACCTCCGGGAGCTCCTCCTGCGGGGGAGGATCGGAGGCGCGGATCGCGACCTGCGGCGTCGCCAGGTCCTCCGTCGCGTGCTGCATGAGCAGGCTCGCGATCACGAAGACGACCACGTGGATCGCGATGGAGATCATCCACCACGGTGCTTGCCTCAAGGCGTCGTAGAGCTGGTCGTTGAAGTCGCCCTGCGGCGCGAAGACGTCCAGGTGTTGCGCTCGCTGGTTCCTCGGCATGGACCGCTCCTCTCCGGCAGGCCCGAAGGCCGTCGCAATGTGCGTCCAACCCACGCCCGGACGACGCGTCTCTCGGGACCGCCCTGCGGGCGGCGGGCCCCGGACTCGCCGCCGAGCCGCGTCGGACGACTCGATGGTGGACTCCGGGATGAACAACGGGCGGGACGGCGCCGTGGTTCGCCGTCGCTCGGGCCGCCGGCGCGGCGCCGCCGGCCGAGGGCGGGCCACGAACGGCCTTCCGCGCGGGGCCCGAGACCGGCCGGAAACCGTGCGCGCGGCGTCGGTTTCGTCTCGCTCAGTCGTCGGCGCCGAACACGTCGAGGGTCACGCCGGGCGGCGACGCGTCGGACGCCCCCCCGGCGTCGTCCGGCCGGAAGGGCGCGAGGGTAACGATCCATCGGCCGCTCGGGTGCCAGGCGTAGGGCCCCGTCACGATGCGATGGACCCGCCGGAGGGCGCCGGTCGTGGCGTCGAACCGTTCGACGGTGATGTCGTGCTCCGTCGCGATCTGCGAGCCGTCCGGAGAGAAGGCGATCGTGCGGCTCGCGCGCCCGGGGATGCGGAGCGTCTCCTTCCCCTCGCGCGGATCGAAGACCACGAGATCGGGGTCCCCGCCGTTCGCCGCGGGCATGCCGAAGGCCACGCGCCCCGTCTTGGCGTCCACGGCCAGCGCGTTCCCCGAGCCGGACACCGCGTTGTCGAGCGCGAACATGCGCTCTCCCGCCAGGTCGTAGACCGAGACGGCGCCCTTCCCGGTCTCGACCACGACGTGCGCGTCGTCGAGGAACGCGCACCGTGTCGCGTCCGACGGCGCGGCCTCAACGTGGCTCGCCGTTCCCGTCTCGACGTCCCACACCCACAGGCCCACGTGGGGGCCCCGGTGGTCGGTCACCGCGGCGACGCGCTTTCCGTCGGGGCTGACGGCGATCCCGTCGGGCGTGTCCTTCGCGAGAACCCGTCCCGGCGCGCCCGAGGGCAGGCGCCAGAGCGCGAGCCCGCCGTCGGGCCCGGGCGAGGGATCGGGGTCGGCGGCGTCGGGGAGCGGCGGCGCCGACCCGCGGTACGCGACGACGAGCCATGCGCCCGCGGGATCGAACGCGACGGCGACCGCGTTCGTCGCGGCCACGTACGTCCCTTCGCCGTCCCCGTCGAACGGGGCGAGGTACACACCGAGGGCGCCGTAGAGCGTCACCCGGGACCCGTCGGGGGTGAACGCCACGCCGGTCCACTCCGGGCGCGGCGGGCCGTCCGCGCGGGGCGGGGGCACGACGATGCTCCGCGCCCAGCGCGCCTGGTAGCGGTCGGACGCGTCCGGGTCGAAGCGCCACCCGTTCCCCTCACGCACGAAGACGAGCTCGGAGACGTCGCCCGGGCGCGGTCGGCGCGCGCCGGGCACGACGCGCGCGCGGACCACGAGTCGGCCGTCCACGAGGCGCGCGTCGAGGAACTCGCGCCCGACCTCGGCGTCGAACGCGTCTCCGGTGTTGCGCCGCATGCGCTGCCCGAGGACCGCGAGCGCGACCTCCTCCGTCGAGACGTCGAGCGGCGAGCGGTCGAGGGAGAGCTCGCGCCGGAGTCGCTCGGCGGCCTCGGGGTTCCCGCGCACGGTTTCCGTCAGACGGGTGGCCTCGACGATCCCCTTCTGCCGCATGGCGTCGGTGAAGAGGGCCCAGAGGGCGGCGACGTCGGGCTCGAGGGCGGCGCGCCGGAGCTCCTGGAAGAGCGCGGGCCCGGCGACCGCCGGGTCGGCGTCGCGGATCCGCGCGTCGCCGTCGCGCCCTCCGCATCCCGAGAGCAGGAGGGTGACGATCGGGATGACGAAGAGGGGGCGGCGCATGGGAGTCCTCCGGGCCGGCCGACCGTACCCGCATCTCGATCGCACCGCCAACGAGGGGCGGTACCCTCGCCGGCATGCGCGCCGCACGGTTTCGGGGCGAGGTCCTGGCCGGCCACAAGGAGGCCGCGGTCGAGGTTCCCTTCGACCCGGGCGAACGGTTCGGCAGCCAGGCGGTGTCGATCCGACGGGGCCGGCGCGGGCATCCCGTCCGGGCCTCGATCGGGGACGTCTCCTTCGACGGCTACGTCGTGGCGCGCTCGCGTCGGTTCTGGCTCCTCCTCGACGACGACGTCCTCCGTCGGGCCGAGGCGGCGGTGGGCGACACCGTCGTCGTCGCCCTGCGTCCGGCCGCCGCCCCGAACGCCTGACCGACCCGCTGCCGTGGGGGCTCGAACGTGCGACGCGCGGTCCACGCCGCACGTTTCGGAGACCTTGGGGGACCCACGGGTACGACTCTCGTCCCGGTCCGCGTCCCGCGCGCGGGCCCGATGTCCCCCCGTCCCGACGCCTGCGGCCGATGCGAAGATCCCGGCCGGAGGGATTCCGATGCTTCGTCCCGTGCTCGTTCTCTGCTCGGTCCTGGCCGTGGCGTCCTGTGGTGGAGGGGGAGGGGGCGGCACGACCGACCAGACCCCGATGCCCCCCGACGAGGCGCCGAGCGTGACGCTCCTCTCGCCGAACGGAGGCGAGACCTGGGGCGTCGGGCTCGCGGCCACGATCACGTGGGACCCGGGCACGTACACGGGGGCGGTGGACCTCGACCTCTCGCTCGACGGCGGCGCGACCTGGCAGAGCCTCGTCGCCGGCACGGGCAACGACGGCGCGGAGACGGTCGTCGTGCCGGACCTCCCGAGCGTCGCCGCGCGGGTCGAGGTGAGCGCGGCCGACGGCGACCCGAGCGTCGCTCTGGACCCGTCGGACGCGTCGGACGCCGACTTCTCGATCGTCACGGTGTTCGTGGACCTCCAGGCCGGGATCGAGGGTGTGGGCGCGATCACGCCGTTCGGGTCGCACGCCGCCGTCGCGTGGGGCGACTACGACGGCGACGGGGACCTGGACCTCGCGCTGGCCGGACGGACGGGGAGCCCGACCTACACGTCCGTGACGCGGGTGTACCGGAACGACGCGGGCGTGTTCACCGACATCGGCGCGGGACTCCTCGGCGTGGGGGGAGAAGGCGGAGCCGCGCTCGCCTGGGGGGACTACGACGACGACGGCGACCTCGACCTCGCGGTGGCCGGGAAGGCGGGAAGCCCGACCTACACGGGCATCGCTCGCATCTACCGAAACGACGCGGGGACCTTCGTGGACTCCGGCGCCGTCCTGCCGGGCGTGGGTGAGATCGGCGGCGCTGCGCTCGCGTGGGGCGACCTCGACGGCGACGGCGACCTCGACCTCGTGCTGGTCGGGATCACGGGCGCTCCGACCTACGGGCCCTTGACGCGCGTGTTCCGAAACGACGGCGGCACCTTCACGGACGCCGGCGCGACCGGGCTCGACGCCCTCGGGGACGACTCTCCGGATGGCGGCAGCGTGGCCCTCGCGCTCGGCGACGTGGACGGCGACGGCGACCTCGACGTGGTCGCCGCGGGGCGTCTCGGCGCGCCGACGTACAACGCGGTCACGCGCGTGTACCTGAACCAGGGCGGTTTCGCGTTCGCGGACATGGGAGCGGGAATCGTCGCGGTCGGTCAGTTCGGCGGCGCCGCGCTCTCCCTCGGCGACTACGACGCGGACGGAGACCTCGACCTCCTCGTCGCCGGCAACACGGGCGCGCCCACCTACGACGCGGTGACGCGCGTGTACCGAAACGACGGCGGCGCGTTCACCGACGTGAACGCGGGGCTCCCGGGCGTCGGTCGCCAGGTGCCGATGGGCGGCCAGTGCGCCGCGGCGTGGGGAGACCTCGACGCCGACGGGGACCTGGACATCGCGATCTCCGGCCTGACGGGCGCGCCCAGCTACAGCGCGGTCACGCGCGTGTATCGAAACGACGGCGGCGCGTTCACGGACGTCGGGGCGGGGCTCACGGCCGTCGGTCAGGATGGCGCAGCCGCGCTCGCCTGGGGCGACTTCGACCGCGACGGGGCGCTCGACCTCGCGGTCGTCGGCCAGAGGGGGGCCCCCACGTACGCGCCCGTCGCCCTGGTCTACCGAAACGTCTCCGGGGTGGTGAACGATCCCCCCTCCGCGCCGACGAACGTCGTCGCGTACACGGGGGGCGGCGTGATCGGCCTGTCCTGGGACCCGGCCAGCGACGCGGAGACGCCCAGCGCGGGTCTCTCCTACAACCTCCGCGTCGGGAACGTCCCCCTCGCGGGACAGCACTACCCGAGCATGTCCGACGCGTTGGGCCTGCGCCGGATCGCGGCCCACGGTCCGATCTCGGTCGGCCTGCCGTTCCCCGCCGCCTGGCTCGACCTGGGCCCGGGCGTCTACTGGATCAGCGTGCAGGCCGTGGACTCCGGCTTCGCCGGCGGCCCCTGGTCGGACCCGATCCCCGTCGCGGTGCCCTGAGGGTCAGGCGGCGTCGCCGCCCGGGGCGACGCTCGCTCGCGCCGCCAAGGCCCCCCACGATTCGCCGTTACGACGGCGGACGGTCGTGAGCGCGGCGGCGGGCGCCGTGCCGAGGCCCGCGTCCCGTGCCGACCCTCCACGCGCCCGCGTCGCGGGCGAGGCGGAGGGCCCGCGACGTCGGCGAACACGATTCGAGAGCGCCGGTCAGATGCCTCCGCCGTTCGCGATCGAGACGCTCGAACCCTGCGTCCGGTCGAATCGCAAGATCGTCGGCGGGCCCGCCTTCGCCTTGTCGAGCTGCGCGGCGGGGAGCCGCGTCAAGAACTCCCGCTCCGCGTCCATCTGCGCGTGCAGGAGGGCGTCGGCGAGCTCCGGACGCTCCTTCGGCTGCCAGGTCTGGTCCGCGTCCACGATGCCGGCCCGCGAGAGGAGCGTGTCGGCCGCGCGCGCGAACCCGACCGCCGCGGCCTGCGCGTCCGTTCTCTGCCGCTCGTCGAGGCCGTACGCCTCGGCCCACTCGCCGACGATGCTCCCCGCCACGCGGTCGTAGTCGGGCGTCGTGCCGATGCCCAGGACCACCGTGCGCCGCGATCCGTCCAGCAGCTGGTCCTCCGCCGAGTCCCGCCTCTGGAGCTCGGCGAGCTGCGCCTGCTTGTCGGCCGGGATCGCGGCCCGCGCCGCCTCCAGCACGGCGGCGGCGACCCGACGACGGCGCTCGTACCGCTCGAGGGGGAGCGCGGACGCGGGATCGAAGCCGGCCGCCTCGCGCTCGACGGCCTGGCGGGTCGCGTCCGCCACGGCCTCGCGGTCGGCTTCCCCGAGCTCGAGCGCCGGCCCGAAGATCGCGCGGACGTACCCGGGAAGCACGCGCGCGTCGAAGAAGGGGTACGGCGAGAGGCCGTGGGCCTCGGCGGAGACGCGGGACAGCTCGGCCAGGATCGCGTAGAGGCGCCTCTGTTCCTCGGGCGTGAACGCGTCGCCGTCGCGCTCGGGGGCGCCGAGCAGGAGCTCGCGGTTCTCCTCCATCAGGCGCTCGAGCGGGGCCCAGGAGATCGCGGGCTTCGCGTCGTGCGTCGCGTCGGGCGTGCCGGCGGCGGCGACCTCCGGGACGGACGTGGGCGAGGCCTCCGGGACGTTGGCGCGGGGATCGGATCCGCGAAGCCGAGGGCCACCCGCCCCGCCCGTCGTGCCCCCGGACCCCGGAGAGGCGCTCCCGAGCCGGCGGAGCTCGTCGATCTGCCGCTGGAGCCTGTCGTTCGTCGCTAGGAGTCGCGCGACCTCGGCGTCGCGAGACGCGGCGGTGTTGGCGGCGGCGCCGCGGACGTCGGGCGCGGTGGCGCGACCCGCGACGTACCCGCCGCCCACGGCGAGCACCGCGAGGAGGACCGCGGCGAGGACGAGCTTCTTCGACATCAGGAGACCTCCGAGGGCGAGTGCGGTCGCGGGCGCGACGGCGGCGAGCGAGGGGACGGCGAGGAGCGACCTCGTCAGGTGCGCGGGGACCTCGAGCGACGGCAGCCCCGTGAGCAGCTCGCCGGCCGCGGGCGCGAGCGCGAGGTGGCCGGAGCGCAGGAGCGCCTTCCGCACGTCGTCGAGCGCGCGCTCGAACCGCGACTGGACGGTCGTGCGCGGCACGCCGAGGACCTCGGCGACCTCCGTCTTCGTGAGCCCGGCGTCGAGCGTGAGCAGGACGACCGCGCGCGCCTCGGCGTCCACCGCGCCGAGATGCCGCTCGACGACCTGCTGGGCCTCGGCTCGCTCCACGACCCCCTCCTCCTGCCGCGCGGGCTCGAGGTCCGGCGCGAGGTCCACGCGACCGCGACGCCGCACGTGGACCGCGCGCTGCCGATTTCGGATCGCGTTCAGCGCGACGCGGTACACCCAGGGCGCGAGCGGCCGGCGCGGGTCGTAGCGGTCGTACTGCTGGAAGATGCGGACGAACGCGTCCTGCGTCGCGTCCTCGGCGTCGGTCGCGTTGCCCGTCACCCGCCGGGCGAGCGCGTAGATCCGGCCCTGCCAGGCCGTGACCAGCTCTTCCCAGGTCGGACGCGGAGGCGGAGCCATGCGGTCGGTCCCGGCGGGCGCGGGGCGGATCCGACGCGCCCTTCTCCTCTCTCTACACCCGGGCCGCCGCCGGCGACGACGGCCCCCGGCGGCGCGCTTCGGTGGGCGCGCGGGAGGACGACGTGCTCGGAGGCGACGGCGACGCCGCGCGCCTCGCGGAGGGGAACGACGCCGCCCTCCGGGGGGCTGGCGCGCGGGTTCCAGGCCGCCTCGGGGGGCACGGGACCGCGCGGCGCAAGGCGAAAATCCGGGTCGGGAGTCAGTTGCTCGGGGCGGTCGCGGAGGTTTGCGCGCAGGGGGACATCGCCCGAGCGAGGAGGCCGAGGCCCATGAGGGCCGCGAGCGCGAATGCTGCAACCAGGACCCAACGCATCGTGTGCTCCAGGCAGGAGTTTACGTCCGCCGATCCCGGCGCCCAACCGGAAGCGCGAGTGCTCCGCGGGGGGGGTCGGGGGCGCCCGGACGGCGGATCCCGGGACCGCGGCGCCCCGACCCGCCCTTCGCCCCCCCCTATCGTCTGGCGCGACGTCCGGGGGGAGCGAGCATGCGCAAGCCGGGTCGTTCGGTGCGGTTCGGTCCTGGTCGCGCCCGCGGCGGGCGGGCGCAGGCATGGTGGGTCCGAGGGGGGTGGGCGGCGCTGCTCGTGGCCCTCGCCTCGGGCCCCGGTCCCCTGGCGGCCCGCGCGCGGGCCGCCCCGGAGGACGCCGCCCCTGCGCTCGACCTCGGGTCGCACACGCGGCACGTCGGCACGGCCTCCCCCGAGGCGCAGGCCGCGTTCGACCGGGGGCTCACGCTCACATTCTCGTTCAGCCACCACGCGGCCGAGGACGAGTACCAAGAGGCCGCCGCGGCCGACCCGAAGCTCGCCATGGCGTGGTGGGGCGTCGCGCTCGTGAACGGGCCGCACATCAACTTCCCGGTCGTCCCGCCCGACCACGCGGCGGTCGCCTGGGACGCGCTCGCGAAGGCCCAGGCGCTCCTCGAGGGGGCGAGCCCGGTCGAACGGGCCCTGATCGGCGCGCTCGCGAAGCGGTACGCCGATCCGCAACCCGACGACCGGCGTCCGCTCGACGAGGCGTACGCGAACGCGATGCGCGAGGTGTGGAAGGCCTACCCCGAAGACGCCGACGTCGCGACGCTCTTCGCCGAGGCGCTGATGGACCTGCGCCCGTGGGACCTCTGGACGACCGACGGGAAGCCCCAGCCGGGCACCGAGGAGATCGTCCACACCCTCCGCCGCGCGATCGAGCTCGACCCGAGACACCCGGGCGCGCTCCACTACTTCATCCACGCGATCGAGGCCTCGCCGCACCCCGAGGAGGGCGTCTTCGCCGCCGACCGGATGCGTGGTCTCGTCCCGGATGCGAGCCACATGGTCCACATGCCCGCGCACATCTACTCGCGCGTGGGACGCTGGGCGGACGCCGCCCTGGTCAACGTGCAGGCGATCGAGGCCGACCAGCGCTACCGCGTCCGCTACCCGCGCCCGGGCTTCTACGCGATCTACATGGCGCACAACCAGCACTTCCTCGCGTTCACCGCGATGATGCGCGGCCGGAGCGAGGAGGCGATCGACGCCGCACGGAAGATGGTCGCCGAGTTCCCAAAGGAGCTCCTCGACGACCTGGCCCCCCTCGTAGACGGCTACCTGATCTTCCCCTCGGAGGTCCTGATGCGCTTCGGGCGCTGGGAGGAGATCCTGAAGGAGCCGGAGCCCGAGGAGCGGCTCCCTCTCTCGCGCGCGATCTGGCGCTTCACGCGCGCCGTGGCCCTCGCGGCGCTCCATCGGCCCGAGGAGGCGGTGAAGGCGCGAGACGCGTTCCGGGAAGCCGCGGCACGCGTCCCGCCCGAGTGGACGTTCGGCAACAACACCGCGGCGGCGATCCTCGACCTCGCGCGCCAGGTCCTCGACGGCGAGATCGCGGTGGAGGCGAAGGACTACGACGCCTCCGTCGCAGCCCTCCGTGCGGCCGTCGCGCTGGAGGACCAGCTCCGCTACGACGAGCCGCCCGACTGGATCCAGCCCGTCCGGCACACGCTTGGCGCCGTGCTGCTCGCGGCGGGGCGGCCGGCGGAGGCCGAGGCGGTCTACCGCGAGGACCTCGCTCGGTGGCCCGAGAACGGCTGGGCCCTCTGGGGCCTCGCGCGCTCCCTCCACCTCGAGGGCGAGCACGAGGAGGCGAAGGCGACCGACGCGCGCGTGAAGGCCGCCTGGGCGGACGCCGACATCCCCCTCACCACGACGTGCCTCTGCCTGCCCGGGAGATGACCGGGCCGGCGACCGCCCGCGGACCTCGCGTCGCCGATCCGATTTCCGAGCGCGCGGTCCACGGGCGGGTGGGTCGCCGGCAACGCGAGGCGGGTCAGCGACCGGGCGGGGGCGGCCCTCCGGATCCGCCGGAAGCGTCGGGGTTCTCGGGGACCTCGGCGTCGGGGGGCGTGTCCAGCACCTCGTCCGGCGCCACGGCGGCGTCGGCGGCGCCGCTCTCCTGCTGGAGCTTCTGCATCTCCGTGGAGAGCGCCTGGATCTCCTTCATGAGCGCCTGCCGCTTCTCCTCCGCGTCCGCCGACTGGTACTCCTGCCAGATCTCCCCCATGCGCTGTTGGAGCTCCTTCAGCCGCTCGGTCGAGCGCGGGTCCACGGCTTCGAGGCGGATCTCGACCCGGGACGCGGGCGCGTGGACGGCCTCGCGCGTCGCCCGGAACCCGGACGCGCTGACCCGGATCGAGACGTCCTCCTCCGCGAGGGGGTAGAGACGGAAGCGCCCTTCGGCGTCCGTCGTCGCGGAGGCGGGCACCGGGACGGGCGCGCGCGCGGCCGCCGAGTTCTTCGCCCCGTCGTTCGAAGCGACCACGACCTCGGCCAACAGGCTGGCGCCCGCGACGCCCTGGCCCGACGGGTTCGTGACGCGTCCCTCGACGGCGACCGCGCGCCGGAGCGCGAGCGTCACCGGCGGGAGGTCCCGGACGTCCTTCGGGACCTCGATCCGCTGGGACACGCCCGCGGCGTCGGGGTGCGTGGCGGTGATCGTCGCGTGGCCCGGCGCGATGGTCTCGAACCGGGCCTGTCCCGCGCGGTCCGTGGCCTCCGATGCGAAGGGCTGCCACGCGTTCATCGCGTCGTACACGACCCGCTCGTCCATGGCGACCTCGACGCGCACCTGGGCGCCCTCGACGCTTCGTCCGTCGGCGTCCTCGACCGTGACGAGGAGTCGCGCTCCGCCCCTCATCACGACGTCGGGCGCGTGCGCCGAACGACCCGACGCCACCGCGAAGGCGTCGCTCTGCGAGTCGAGCCACCCGTCGCGGCGCGCGACCACGCGGGCCTCGTCGCTCGGGGGCGCGCCCTCGAGGACGTAGCGGCCGTCGGCGCCCGTGAGGCCGTCGTCTCCTCCCAGCACGTTCAGGATGTCGAACCGGGCGGACGTCGCCTCGAAACGCACCTGGGCGCCGGCGATGGGGGCGCCGTGCGGGTCCACCACGCGCCCGGTGACGACGGCGCCTCTCTCGAGGCGGATGTCGCGGACGATCTCCCCGTCCGGCCCGGGTTTTGGGGCGGGATCGCCGCTGGAGCCGAGACCGCTGATCCCCTTCGCGTCCTGTACGTAGCCCTGGGCCTTCACCACGAGCGACACGACGCCGAGGTCCGGCACGACCAGCCGGTACCTCCCGTCGGCGTCGGTGACCGCCGCCTTCGCCATCTGGAACGACTGGATCGACATCACGCGGGCGCCGGGCACCGGCTCGCCCTCGGGGCCGGTGACGCGACCGGTGACGACGACCGCCTTCCCGAGGCGAAACGTCTTCTCCTGCGTGCCCGCGACGATCTTCGTGTCCTTCGGGCCCTCGATGCCCGCGGCGTTCCCCATGCCCGAGAGCCCGGGCATCCACATGCCCCCACCGTCGGCGTGGGAGATCATCACCATCTCGATCGCGCCGGGGGCCACGTCGAACGTGACCCGTCCGCCCGGGTCGGTGACGCCGAGGACGATCCCCTTCGGGACCTCCCCCGGGCCGTTCTCGTCGTCCCCGGTGGCGAGCATGACCTGGGCGTTCTCGACGGGGATCTCGCGCTCGCCGCGCACGACCCGCACGAGGACCGTCGCCCCGTGCTGCATCACGATCTGCACGTCCTGCTGCCCGGCGTGGGCCCTCGCGAACGCCGTGGGGAAGCCGGACCCGGCCGCGAGGACCATGAGGTCGCCGTCCAGGGTCGCGGTGGTCACCTGGAACGCGCCGTCCGCGCCCGTCTCCTGGAACGTGCGTCCGAAGAGGAAGGCGGACGGGTCGTTCCCGTGGAGAACGGCCACGCGCACGCCGCCGAGGCCGCGGCCCTCTGCGTCCACGACGTGGCCGGCGACGACGCCGCCGGTGGCGAGTCGGACCGTGACGGGCTCGGCCTTCGTCCCGCCCTCCAACACGGTGACGGGCATGCTCCGGATCGCGAACCCCGGCGCCAACGTGACGAGCGTCACCGCGCCGGGGTCGAGCCCCGGGACCTCGAAGCGTCCGTCGGCGTGGCTCTCCGCGCGTGCGACGGGCTCGGGCTCGCGATCGAGCTGACCCAGCATGTCGAAGAAGCTCGACATCATCTCGCCCATCGAGAACTGACCGACGTGTACGCGCACCTTCGCGTGCGCGACCGGCCGGCCCTGCTCGTCCACGACGCGCCCCTCGAGCGTCGCCTTCGCGCCCAGCCAGATCGTGCCGAGCCCCGTCGAGGACCCGTCGTTCACCGCGACCCCGGGCAGCGTTCGCGTCGGGAGGCCCTCGGCCTCGACCTTCAGAACCATCTCGTCGCCGGCCGGCACCCCGGGGATCTGGAACCCGCCGTCCGCGACCGACGTGGCGCGGAGCGCGATCGGTTCGTCGCCGAAGCCGGAGCCGGCGAGGAGCACCTTCGCGTCCTTCACGGGCTCGCCGGTCTTCGCGTTCCCGATCCGGCCCACGACCGCGCCCGTGCCGACGCGGAGCTCGCGCGGCCGTCCGAAGAGGACCGGGCCGCGGTCCTTCGTGGTCGCGCGCGGCGTCGCACCCCCCGACGTGCCCTCGCCCGGCAACGCGGTCGCGTCGCGCGTGGCCTCGTCGCGCCCGACCCCGCTCCCGTGCGAATCGATGACGCCGCTTCGAACCGCGAGCCACACGAGGGCCCCCGCGACCGCGACGACGAGCAGGACGAGCGACGCGTTTCGATTCATGAGACTCCCCCTCGAAGATCCCGCCGGAGAGGACCGGCCCGGGCGGGACCCGGAGATTGTCGGTCGCATCGGCCGCGGGCGCCACCCGGCGCGTCACGGATCCCGCGGTCCCCGGCCGCGCGCGGTCGGACGACGTCGGGTCCCCGCGTCGGGGCCTCCGAGTCGCGGGCACGGCGGTACCGTGGGCGCGCATGACGGCGACGCATGACGCGAACCGACCGAGACGGAGGCGACGAACGGATCGGGCCCTGCGGGACGACGTGCGGCGGTTGGGCGCGTTGCTCGGGTCGGTCCTGCGCGAGCAGGGGCCGGAAGGGCTCTACGAGAGCGTCGAGGCCGTCCGAGGCGCCGCGATCGCGAGGCGCCGCGGCGAGGACGGCGCGGAGTCGGCGCTCGTCGCGCGTCTCCACGCCATCGCGCCGCCCCGGGCGCTCGACCTCGCGCGCGCCTTCTCGGCGTGGTTCGAGTGCGTGAACCTCGCCGAGCGCGTGCACCGGCTCCGTCGCCTCGCGGCGCGGCGTGTCGAGGGCCGGCCGGCGCGCGGCGGCGCGGAGGCGGTCCTGACGCAGCTCCGCGATCGCGGGTTCACGGCCGACCAGGTGGCCGCGGCGCTGGGCTCCGTGGTCGTCGAACCGGTCCTGACCGCGCACCCGAGCGAGGCCGTGCGGAGGACGCTCCTCGTGAAGGAGCTCCGCATGGCACGCGCCCTGCTCGGCCGGTGCGAGGTGCGCGGCGCGACGAAGGAGGACCGCGCCCGGGAGACACGACGCGCGCTCGCGCACGTCCGCGAGGAGCTCACGGCGGCGTGGCAGACCGAGGAGCACCGCGCCAGGCGTCCGTCCGTCGCGGACGAGGTCGAGGAGGCGCTCTTCTTCCTGGTCGAGGGCCCGTGGCGCGCGGTGCCCGCCGTGCGCAAGGCGCTCGCGCTCGGGCTCGCGAGGGCCTTCGGCCCCGAGCACGCGGCGCTCGCGGCCCGTCCCGAGATCCGCTTCGGGACGTGGGTCGGCGGCGACATGGACGGGAACCCCGCCGTCGGCCCGGACACGATCCGCGCGGCGCTCGCGCGACAGCGCTCGCTCTGCCTCGACCGCTACGTCTCCGAGGTCCGGGGCCTCTTCCGTCATCTCTCGCAGTCGAGCACGCGCGTCGGAGTGGACCGCGCGCTCGTCGATCGGACCGCATCGTACGCCCGCCTCCTTCCCGACGCGGCGAAGGAGATTCCGTCCCGGTACGCCGAGATGCCCTATCGCCGACTCCTGTGGCTGGTCTCGGCGCGACTCGAGGCGACGCGCGAAGGTGGGCACGGAGCGTACGACGCGCCCGACGAGCTCTCGGACGACCTCGCGCTCGTCACGGCGAGTCTCTTTGCGCACGGAGGCCGACACGCCGGGGCGGAGCGGGTCGAGCGGCTGCGGGAGCTCGTGCGGAGCTTCGGGTTCCACCTCGCCACGCTCGACGCGCGCCAGGACGCGCTCGTCCACCGCCGCGCGGTCGGGGCGCTCCTCGGCGAGGCCGGCTTCCCGGAGCTCTCCCGCGCGGAGCGCGCGCGGCGCGTCGCGGAGGCGCTCGCAAATGCGCCTCCGACCGTGCTCCCGGCGGACGACGAGGCGCGCCGCGCGGTCGAGGTCTTCCGCGCGCTCGGCGAGGCGCGCACGCGTCACGGCGCCCGGGCCGTCGGTCTCTTCGTGATCTCGATGGCCGAGGGGCCGGACGACGCCCTGGCCGTGCTCCTGCTCGCGCGCACCGCGGGGCTCGTGGACGCGCACGGGCGCGTGCCGCTCGACGTCGCCCCGCTCTTCGAGACGGTGGACGACCTCGGCCGCGCGCCCGAGGTGCTCCGGTCGCTGCTCGAGGAGCCCGTCTGGCGCGCGCACCTCGTCGGGCGCGGGGACGTCCAGTGGGTCATGATCGGTTACTCCGACAGCAACAAGACCTCGGGCATGTTCTCGTCGCGGGTCGCCCTGCAGCGCGCGCAGGAGGCGCTTGCGCGCGTCGCCTCGGACGCGGGGGTGCGCCTCTGCTTCTTCCACGGTCGGGGCGGATCGATCGGGCGGGGTGGGACGAAGCCGCGCCCGGCGATCCTCGCGACGCCGGCGGGGACGCTCGGCGGCCACCTGCGCGTGACCGAGCAGGGCGAGATCGTCCGCGCGAAGTACGGCCTTCCGGGCGTCGCGGAACGCACCCTCGAGCTCCTCCTCGCGGCGACGATCGAGCGATCGGTGCTCGACGCCGGCCGGCCCCTCGCGGCGGAGCCGGGGGCGGAGATCCTCGACGACCTCGCGCGCGACGGACGCGAGGCGTACCGGGCGCTCTTCGAGCGCGACGCCGACGCGCTCCCCTACTTTCGCGCCGCCACGCCGATCGACGTGATCGAACGCCTCGCGCTCGGGTCCCGGCCGGCCCGCCGGCGGGAGATGCGCGGCGTCGCGGACCTGCGCGCGATCCCGTGGGTGTTCGCCTGGACCCAGAGCCGGCACCTGCTCCCGGGTTGGTGGGGCGCGGGCGCGGCCCTCGACGAGACGATCCACGCGCACGGGCTCGGGGCCGTGCGGGCCGTCGCGCGGCGCTCGACGTTCTTCTCGACGCTCCTCGCGGACCTCGAGATGGTCCTCGCGAAGACCGACCTCGACATCGCCCGCCGCTACGCGTCCCTCGCGGGCGACGCCGGGAAGCGCCTGTTCCCGAGGATCGCGGCCGAGCACGAGCGGGCGTGCGCCCGCCTCCTCGAGGTCCTCGAGGCCGACCGCCTCCTGGAGCACGACCCCGTGCTCCGCCGCGCCATCGCGCTCCGGAACCCGTACGTGGACCCGATGAGCTTCCTCCAGGTGGACCTGCTCGCGCGCTGGCGCGCGGCGGACCGGCAGGACCCCGACCTCGAGCGCGCGCTCTTCGCGACCGTGCGGGGCATCGCCCGTGGCATGCAGAACACGGGGTAGCCGGGGGCCAGGATTCCCCTCCGCCACGCGGGCGCGAAGCGCGGTCGGTCGCGACGGACCCGGCTACGTCGCCGAGGGCGTCGCGGCGTCGAGGCGGTCGTGGAGCAGCGTGATCATGCGCCGGAGCTCCGACTTCATGCCCGCGGCGGCGATCGCGCCACCCCCCCAGCCGCTCATCGCCTTCTGCAAGGTGACGAGGGATCCCGGCGCCTGCGGCGCGATGGTCACGCGGAACTTGTAGCGTCGGACGAACGCGCCGAGGAGCGCACGGCCGACCTTGCTTCCCTTGCCGTATACGCCGGAGGTCGCCGTTCCCTCCTCGAGCGAGTACCCCTCGCCGCCGAACAACAGGCCCACCGCCTGGCCCACCTTCGTCGCGTCCCCCTCGGACACGACGTAGTTCGCGCCGCCCTCGGTCTCCGAGAAGCTCTTGAGGCCCGCCATCGTCCCGACCCTCCGTGTGATGGACGCGGGGACGATACCTCGCCCTCCAGCCAGGCGCTACGCGACGTGGCTCGCCTGGCGCGCGGCGTCGCGGACGGCGTGCACGTGACCGTCGTCGTCGAAGCGCGCGTACACGTCACGGCCCTCGGCCACCCACGGGCGGATGCGTTCCGCACGACGCGTCGAACGCTCGCGCGGATACGGGCGGTCGGGGCCGCCGGGTGCGTGGACGCGCGGGGAGACGTAGTCCGCGGTCGCGCGGACGAGAGCGGGTGGAGATCGCGTCGAGCTCCGCCGTCTCGAAACGCCACGCGGGGTGCGCACGTCCACCCGACGTCGGGAGGCCGGCGAGGGGGAAGCGCCCGGCCCCTCCCGAGCCGTGTCGGGCCGAGCCGGGCCGGGCCGGGCCGGACGGACCCCGCCGGAGAGGCCGTGGGCCGCGCCCACGCCGCGGACCGGCCGAATCCTGCCTGCGAAAGGAACGCCGTTTGATCGTCGGAACCGGGACGGACGACCCCCGGCAGGTCGCCCCCGAGGACGCGAACGCCATGATGGACGCGAAACGACTGGAAGAGCGCCGGACGGCCCTGAGCGACCTCGCGCGGGCCCTGTCGCGGCGCCTCGCGCAGGTGGAGCGCGACTTCGTCGACCGCCGTCGGTCCGCGAGGCCGTCGCGCGTGCCGATGCGCCTCGGCGATGCGGACGAGGAGGGCGCCGAGGCGCTGGCCGAGGAGCTCCGACACCTCGGCACCGAACGGGAGCAGGTAGAGGAAGCCCTGCGGCGCATCCAGGACGGTACCTACGGTCTCTGCGCGCGATGCGGAGAGGACATCGCCGCCGGACGCCTCGAAGCCAAGCCCGAAGCCCTGCTCTGCATCGAGTGCGCGCAGGAATCCGAGTGGCGAGAGCAAGGGAGCTCGACATGACACGACACGCGGCGATACCCCTCCTCCTCGCGCTGGCAGCCGGGCCGATCCTCGGCGCGGCCGCGGCGTCGGCCAATGAGAGGACGATCGACCTCGCGCCCCCGCCCAAGGAGAGCTCGAAGGCGTCGGGCCACGCGAGCCTCGAGTACGTCGGGAAGGAGGACGAGACGCGCCTCCACGTGGACGTCCAGGAGCTCGCGGCCGGCTCGTACGCGGTGTTCCTCACGACCTCGGCCCCGGCCGGCGAGCGTCGCGCGGGGACGCTCACCGTCGCGAAGTCCCGCAAGGGGGAGGCGGACTTCGAGCTGTCGGGCGACCAGACCGCCTTCCTGCCCATCGTCCTCCGGGACGCCGCCGGGACGGTGGTGCTGCAGAGCCCGCTGACGTGACGGCCGCTCGGGAGGCACGCAGTGCGATGTTCGGCAGGTGAACGGTCTCAGCCGTCGCGTCGTCTGCCGGAATTGCCGGCGTTTCTGCAGGTTGCGCAAAGATGCCGGCACGGAATGCCGCCCGAGACGTCCTGCGGGGTGAACGTCGCCCCCCGGGCGCGAGTCGGGCGCGATTCACAAATCGACAATCTTCGCGGAACGCGATTTGATCCGACGTCGCATCCCGCCGGGTCCGGCGCGGCGAGACAGGGATGCCCGGCACGGCCGGGACTCGGTGGCAGGGAGCGTCTGACGGATGGACGCAGGGCGACTTCAGGTGCACCGCGCGGCGCTGCTCGAGCTCTGGGGCGCGCTCGACCGGAGACTGATGCTGGTCGAGCGCGACCTGGACGACGACCCTCCCGGCCCCTTCGTACGCCCGCGGGCGCCCCAGCGGCTCGCGGCGAAGGCGGTCACGCAGGAGATCCTCCACCTCGCCTGTGAACGCCAGCAGGTGCAGGAGGCGCTCCGGAGGATGGTCCAGGGTACGTACGGGCTCTGCGCCACGTGCAACGCCCCCATCGGAGCGGAGCGACTCGAGGTGAAGCCGGAGTCCCTGCTCTGCCGGGCGTGCGCGACCGCCCCCGTCTGAGGGAGGGTCGCACGCCCCGTCGCCCCGCGGCGAAGCCGCGTCGCGGCGCCCGGGCCGCGCTGCCGGTTGCCAGGGGGAACGGGCGCCCCTCCGGCGGGGTTGGTCCGGTCGATGCGGGCGGCCACGAAGCAGTCGGCACGTCCCGGACGCGCGCCGGTATCGTGTGGCCCCCGCGGGGCCGCACGCCGGCCGCGCGTCCCGGGAGGGACCTTGCGGGCCGGACTGCTCCTCGCCGTCGCGCTCTTCCTCCTCGTGTACCACCTCGGGTCGAAGGACCTCTGGGACGCGAGCGAGGGACGCCCGCCCGAGAGCGCGCGGGAGATGCGCCAGCAGGGCGACTTCCTGGTGCAGTACACGAACGGCGACGTGGACCTCACGAAGCCGCCGCTCTACGCGTGGCTCGTCGCCGCCTCGTTCGCCGTGACCGGCGGGGAGACCGAGTGGGCCGCCCGCCTCCCGAGCGTCCTGGCGACGCTCGGGATCCTGATCGTGACGTTTCACCTCGCCTCGCGCGTCCGGGGCCGGCGGGCGGGCCTCTTCGCGGTCCTGCTGCTCCTGACCCAGGCCCGGTTCCTCTGGCAGGCGCGGCTCGCCGAGCTCGAGACGCTCCTCGCGCTCGGCGTCGTGGGCGCGTATCTCGCCTTCGGGCAGGCGCTCGACGCCGAGGGCGGGGCGAAGCGCGCGCGCGCGTTCGCGCTCTTCGCCGCGGCGCTCGGGTTCGCGTTCGCGGTGAAGGGCCCCGTGGCCCTCCTGCTCGTGCTGCCCGGCGCGGTCGCCTACGCCGTCGCAACCGGCCGGGGGCGTGCGCTCCTCCGGCCGGCCTTCCTCGGAACGCTCCCTTTCGTCGCCGCCGTCGGGCTCCCCTGGTACCTCGCCGTCGTGCTCCGGGACCGTGCCGCCCTCGACACCTTCGTGTCGTACGCCCGCGGCGACAACGTCGGACACCTGCGCGATCCGTTCTACTACCTCTGGCAGTACCCGCTGAACGCCCTCCCCTGGACGCCGCTCGTCGTGCTGGGGCTCGTGTTCGCGTTCCGCGCCGGCCGGGACCCCGTCGCGACGCGTCGGCTGCGCCTCCCCGCCGTGGCGTTCGTCACGACCTTCCTCGTGATGTCGGCCGTGCACGCGAAGCAGACCCACTACCTCATCCCGATCTTCCCGATGGGCGCCGTGCTCGCCGGCGCGTGGCTGGACCGCGCGCTCGCCGAGGCGCCCGCGGTCGCGGGCCGCGCGCTCGCCGTATCGGGCGTCGTGCTGCTCCTCGCGGGCGGCGCCGTCCTGATCTCGCCGGCGCTCGCCGAAACGCTCCCCGGCTGGCCCACGTGGCCCTTCGCCGCGCTGGTCGGGCTCGCGATCGCGGCGCCGGCGGCGTGGGGCGCGATCTCGGCGTGGCGCGGCGCGGCCGCGCGCGCGTTCCCCGTCCTCGTCGCGGCCGTGGTGGTCCTCGACGCGTTCGCGGTCGGTCACGGCGCGCCCGCGCTCAACGACGCGATGAGCGCGCGGCGGTTCCTCGAACGCGTCGCGCGGCGCGTGCCCGCCACCGTGCCCCTCGCGTCGAGCGTGTTCGGGAGCCACTCCGACCACCTCTGGTACCTCGGTCGAACGGTCACGCTCGCGACGGGCGCCGACGTCCGGTCGTTCCTCGAGGGACCCGGCGCGCGGTATGCCCTCGTGTTCGAGCCCGAGGTGAAGGATCTCGAGGGCGTCGCGACCGTGCTCGACCAGGACCCGTCCTTCCAGAAGAAGAACCGGTGGGTCGTGCTCGTCGCGAACGCCGCGGGAGCCGACCGCTCGTGAGCGCCGCCGTCCCCCGTCGCGCCTTCGGCGCCGCGCTCGCGCTGGTCGGGACCGGCCTCGCCGGCTGGGGCCTCGCGAAGGGGGAGGACGGGTTCGTCGTGGCGGCGCTCCTCGCCGCGTCGAGCGGCGCGTTCCTCGTCTTGTGCGCCCGCCGGCGTCTCGCCCTCTTGGCCGTCGGGCTCGGCCTCGCCGCGGGTCTCGGGGTGGCGATGGCGCTCCACCATGCGCTCCGCGGCGAGCACCGGGCGGCGGGCCCGGCGCCCCGACCGCTCCCGCCGCCGGACGCGGGACGCCTGCCGCCCGCGGACGTCCGGCCACGCGGCGCGCCGACCCGCCTCCTCGTCTGGGGCGACTGCCGCGGGGGCATGACCGTGCTCGCCCGCCTGCTTTGCGAGGTCGAGCGGCGCCGTCCCGACATGACGATCGGGCTCGGCGACCTCGTGGGTATGGCGCGGACGTACCAGTTCCAGATCCTCGCGGACAAGCTCGCGGCGACGGGCGTGCCGGCCTTCACCGTGCCGGGCAACCACGACCTCGACCCGTTCGGAACGCTCGGTCCGTACACGAAGGTCTTCGGCGCGCCGTCGTGGTCGTTCGCGTGGCGGGGCGTCCTCTACCTCGGGCTCGACTCGTCGCGCGGCGTGCTCGATCCGGGCGACGTGGACCGCCTCGAAGGCCTCGTGCGCGCGCGCCGCGCGTCGGTCGCGCACGTGCTCCTCTTCCTCCACCACCCGCTCTACGAGCCGGACGAGCACCCCGAGAAGCCGCTGCCCGAGGACGACGCGTCGCGACGCCTTCGTGCGCTCGTCGAGCGGGAGGGGATCCAGGTCTTCGCGTCGCACTACCACGGGTTCGACGTGCAGCAGCACGGCCGGACCCGGCAGGTCACGACGGGCGGCGCGGGCGCCCGTCCGGAGTCGGACGAGGC
Source organism: uncultured Planctomycetota bacterium (assembly GCA_963752285.1). Lineage (GTDB taxonomy): Bacteria > Planctomycetota > PLA2 > PLA2 > JAEUHO01 > CAVVXN01. Next base: position 621,534 of record CAVVXN010000001.1, on the reverse strand, counting down.
CTATCACTACGTCTGGGTCGAGATCGGCGACGACGTCACGGTGACCCGGGTGGACCTCGCGCGGCAGGACGAGGTGTCGCCCGCGTGGGACCGGCTCCTCGTGTTTCGCGACGAGGCGTCCTACGCGGCGGGCGACCGCCCCGTCCCGGTGCTCACCGTGCTCCTCGCGCTCACGACGGTGATCGGCGGGCTCGGCGCCGCCCTCGCCCCGGGCCGCGGCGCGCGGAGCGGCGCCGCCGACTGATGCGCGGGGGGAGCGGCGCGGCACCGCGGCGGCGCGAGCCAGCGGTCGATCCACTCGAGCAGCGCGAGGAGCGCGTAGAGGCGCCGGCCGTGGTCCGCGCGGCCTCGACGGTGCGCGTCGAGGAGGCGGAGCGGGAGGTCGGCCGAGAAGAGGTCCGCGGCGGGACCGCGCGGCCCGAGGCGGTCCCGCAGGCGGTCGCCGAGGCCCGCCGCGAACGCCCGCGACACGGGCACCTGGAAGCCCCGCTTGCGCCGCGCGAGCGCCTCCCGCGGGAGGAGCCCCGCGAGCGCGCGCTTCAGCACCACCTTCGTCGCGATGCCGCGGACCTTCCACCGCGCGGGCATCGCCGCGGCGGTCTCGACGAGCCGGCGCTCGAGGAAGGGCGCGCGCGCCTCGAGACCCGCGTGCATCGTCGCGCGATCGACCTTCGCGAGGAGCGCGTCGGGGAGCGCGAGCCGGAGGTCCACGCGGAGGAGCGCGTCCACGACGTCGCCGGTCCCGACGGCGGGACGCGCGGCTTCGGCGGCCACGGACAGCAGGTCCTCGCCGACGAGCGCCGGACGCGCCTCGGGGCGCCAGAGCGCGTGCTGATCGACCGCCGAGAACGCGCCCGTCCACGCGAGATGGCGTTCGAGCCAGCCGAGCGGCGCGCCCTCGAGCAGCCGGCGGACGAGCCAGGGCGTCGCGACGTTCCCGAAGGCGCCGCCCCCCGCCGCGCAAAGCGCGAGACGGAGCGTCGCACGGAGCGGCCCCCGCGCGAGACGGGGCGCGAGGCGCGCGCCGGGATACGTCGGGTACCCGCCGAAGAGCTCGTCCGCGCCCTCGCCCGAGAGGACGACCTTCACGTGCTGGCGCGCGGCCCTCGCGAGGAGCCAGGTCGGGACGAGCGAGGCGTCGCCGATCGGCTCGTCGATCGCGTCGAAGACCGCGTCGTACGCCCGGTCGAGCTCGGCCGCGCCGACCCGCACCTCGTGGTGCGTCGCGCCCGCGCGCCGCGCCGCGCGCGCCGCGACCCGGCCCTCGTCGAAGTCGGACGCCTCGGGTCGGAGCGTGAACGTCTCGATCGGCCCCCGGCGCGCCGCGATCGCCGCGAGCGCGCCCGAGTCGATGCCCCCCGAGAGGAACACCCCCACCGGCACGTCGGCGCCGAGGCGACTCTCGACGGCGCGATCGAGGAGCGAGCGCACGCGACGCACGGCGTCGGCGGGAACGGCCCGACCCGGGCCCGGCGCGCGCGGCGGCGCGGGGAGGGTCCAGTAGCGACGGACGTCCACGCGTCCCGCGCGCCAGAGGAGACGCTCGCCGGGCGCGAGGCGGAAGACGCCCCGCACCAGCGTCCGCGGCGAGGGCACGAACCGGTGCTGGAGGTAGAGCGCGACCGCGTCCGGGTCGAGGCCGAGAGGCCGGTCGAGTCCCGCGGCGAGGCCCCGCCACTCCGAGGCGAAGCGAAGGCTCGGGCCGTCGGAGGCGTAGCAGAGCGGCTTCTCCCCCATCCGGTCCCGGGCCAGGAGGAGGAGATCCTGGCGCTGGTCGAAGACGCCGAGCGCGTACATGCCCTCCAGCCGGTCGAGGGCCCGGACGCCCTCCTCGAGGTAGAGGCGGAGGAGGACCTCGGTGTCGGCGCGCGTGCGGAACCGGTGCCCCCGCGCCTCGAGGTCCCGGCGGAGGGCGTCGTGGTCGTAGAGCTCGCCGTTCAGGCACGCGACCACGTCGCCCCGCTCCGACGCGAAGGGCTGACGGCCCCCCGCGAGGTCCACGATCGACAGGCGGCGCGCGCCGAGGAGCGCGTCCCCGGCGCGGACCTGGTGGACGTCGTCGGGCCCGCGGTGGCGGAGCGACTCGAGCATCGCCGCGAGGACCGCGGCCGCGCCCGGCGCGCGCGCGGCGGGTCCCACGATCCCGGCGATCCCGCACATCGAACCCGCCTCCGTCCCGCCGACCGGCCCGGTCGGGGCGCCGAGGGTATCCGATCGGCGCGCGCGCGGTCGCCCGGCTATCCCCCGGGGGGCTCGACCCGGAGGAGGACGTATCGCCCCGAGGGCTCCCGCCACGCCAGGGCGAGCCAGGACGGGAGCGTCCCCACGGCGAGGGCGCCGTCCGAGGTCTCGGTCGCGATCGGGGAGAGGAGGTCCGGCCGCGCGGCGAGGAGTCCGGGGCTCAGGAGGACGTAGGCCGCGCGGTCGCGGACCCACGCCCACGCGCTCGCGTCGTCGATCGCGAGCGGCAGCGCGAGGAACCTCGTGTCGCCGGGCAGCAGCCAGTCGGGAGGGAGCGTCCGCGAGGGCTTGGCGAGGATGGTCTCGCCGCGGGTCCCGGGCCCGGCGAGGCGGGCGACCAGCGCGAGGGCGGGCGGGTCCACGTGCGACTCCCGCCACGGGTCGCCGTGGCGGACGACCAGGAGGCCCGCGAGAGCGAGGGCCACGGTCCCGACGGCCACGACCGCGCGACGGGCGCGCGGGCCGTCCCGCCCACGGACCGCGCGGCCGAGGCCCTCGGGCACGAGCCGGCCGAGGCGGTCCACGGCCGGCGGCAGGAGGACCGCGACGAGGGGGAAGAGGAACCGCCGGCTCCTCGCGATCGGCGCGTACCAGGCCATGGGCGGGAGCCAGACGAACGACGAGAGGAGCGCGATCTCGAGCCACGCGCGGCGCGGTCCCGGCTCCGCCCCGGCCGCCGTCCCCCGGCGAACGAACGACGTCACGAGGACGAGTCCCAGGAACAGGTAGACCCACTCGACGGCCTTCTGGTCCCCGAGCCCGCGACCGAGGCGCGTGAGCGCGTCCTTCGCGTCGTGCGTCGCGAAGTAGCTCGTGAGCGTCGCGGTCGAGGTCTCGTCGAGGTCCTGGTCCCAGCGGTCCTCCCACATCACGTGGTCGGAGTTCGCGTTCGCGAGCGGCCAGAGGCCGTGCGAGACGTTGTGAACGACCAGCACCGAACCGGTGAGGAGCACGCCCGCCAGGAGCCCCAGGGCGGGACGGACCGCGCGGCGCCGCAGCCGGAGCCCGAGCCACAGGAGCCCCGCGGCGAGGGACAGGACGACCGTTCCCTTCGCGAGCCAGGCGAGGCCGAGGGCCGCACCCGCGAGGAACGCGGTCCGTCCGGGGCGTCGCGACCTGCCCGCGCGCGCGAGGATCGCCACCGACACGACGAGGAAGAGCGCGGCGAGCGGCTCGGGACAGATGCGCCGGGCCTGGAAGCGGAGCTCGATCCAGAAGAGCAGCCCCGCGACGAGCGACACCCAGGGTCCGTACGTGGACCGCGCGGCGCCGTAGAGCGCGAGCATCGCGAGGCCGGCGATCACGATCGACACGAGGCGCGCGTCTACGAAGAACGCGGGGTCGGGCCGCGCAATCGGCGAGAGGAGGAGCGGGAGGAGCGGGTGGCGGTTCCCGTCGGACACGGGCCCGCCCTCGCGGATCCGGATGGCGAGCGTGAGGTCTTGGACCTGGTCGCGCGCGGTGGGGTCGAGGTCGCCGCCGCGAACGTACGTCGAGGCGAGGAGCAGCGCCACGACCCCCAGGAACGCGAAGCGCCGCGAGCCCTCCGTCATCCCGGGAGGCTACCGCGGATCGGTCCCGGCCGCGCGGCGGTGGCGCCCGCTCCCGCCTCAGCGACGGGTGGCGAGAATCAGCGGCGAGGGGGCGGGTGCGGGCATCCGGGTCACGGAGGCGAAGCCCGCGGCCCCGAGCCAGGCCTCGTACTCGGGGAACGTGAACGTGTCCCCTTCGCTCGTGTGGAGCAACATGTTCAGCGCGAAGAGGAGCGGGATCGCCGGTCCGGAGCGGTCCGGGTCGGGGACGAAGTCCACGATCACGAGCGTCCCGCCGGGCACGAGGGCGCGCGCGAGCTTTTCGAGGAGGTGCCGCGTACCGTCGGCGCCCTCGCTGTGGCAGATGTGGCCGAGCACCGCGGCGTCGAAGGCGCCCGCGCCGAAGTCCACCTGGCGGAGGTCCCCGGGGAGGAAGGACACACGGCCGGTCGTCTTCGTGCGCTCGACCCAGCGACGGGTGTGTTCGAGGGTCTCCGGGAGGTCGGTCGCAACGACCCGGATCCGCGGCTCCGCCTGGGCCGCGCCGATGCCCCAGACGCCGGACCCGGCGGCGACGTCGAGCAGCCGGATCTCGCCCTCAGGGTGCCGGCGGCCGAGCTCGCGTCCGACCGCCCCCGCGGCCGGGTAGCCGAGCGGGAACAGGCAGTCCACGAGCCGGTGCCAGAACGGGACCCCGTTCTCGGGGCGGTCGAGCCGGACGACCGGCTCCCCCGAGCGGACGCTCGCCGTGAGGTTCGACCAGGTCTGTGCGATCTCGTGGGCGTGGAAGACGAGGAAGTCGCCGAGGTAGCCCGGCCGGCCGCGAACGAGGAACGCGTCGGCGTCGGGGGCGAGACGCCAGCCGTCCTCCCCGCGGCACAGGAGGCCGAGGCCCGTCATCGCGTCCGCGATCATGCGGGCGCCTCGCTCCGAGGCGTGGGTCGCCTTCGCGACCTCCTCGACCGAGCGGGCCCCGGTCGCGACGGCCGAGAAGAGGTCGATCTCGAGGGCGGTCGCGAGGGCCATGCTCGCGCCGAACCCCCAGCCGATCTCCTGGATCTTCTCGGGGGTCGGCGGGGCGGACGTCTTCTGGGCTTCGGCGGCCTGGTGGATCATGGCGGCTCCCGACACGACCCGCGGATTCTAGGGAGGGACGGGAGGCGTCGGGGACGGCGCCACGGGCCACGCGGCGCGGGGTCGGGGTCGAGGACCTCGGTCCGGTCCCGCGGGCGGCCGAGACACCGGTCGTGGCCCGGGTGGCGCGCACGGGGACACGTCCGACACCGTCCGATGTCGTCCTCCGCCAGCGCCACGTACACGCCGACCCGTGGAGAATCTCGATCGAAGATCGTCGTCTCGCTGGAAATACCGATACCCCGCGCAGTCGTCTGCACGGACGGTGCGGCGGTGATCCGGCCGTGACGCAGCACGCGTCTCCTTCGCGGCGGGGAGGCCCGGGAGGCAACGATTCATGCGGCGTGCGTCCGCCTTCGTGTTCGCCGTTCTGCTCGCCGCCGGGGCCACCCCGGCCAGGGCCCGCGCCGACAGCGCGCCGATCGACCCGCAGCGGAAGCGGATCCGCGAGGAGATCGCGACGTACCTGAAGGACCAGAAATCGGACGTCCGCGTGTTCTGGAAGGACGGCCTCGACTTCGAGACGCGCGACAAGACCTTCCGGCTCGCCATCGGCGGTCGGGTCCAGCTCGACACCTGGTACTTCGACGACGACTCGATCCAGAGCGCCCTCGACGCCGCGGACGACCCGGCGACGGCCGCGCGCGAGCCCTGGGACGGGGTCTGGCACAGCGGGTACGAGCTGCGCCGCGTCCGGCTCTACGTCAAGGGGACGCTCTGGAAGCACACGGCGTTCAAGACCCAGCTCGACTTCGCGGGCGGGGGGGTCGCGTTCAACGACGTGTTCCTCGAGCTCGTGGACCTGGACGCGTGCTTCGGCTGTCTGTTCCCCGACGTCACGATCGGCCACATGAAGGAGCCCTTCAGCCTCTCGGGCATGACCTCGGCCAACGTGCTCACGTTCATCGAGCGTCCCCCGGTGTTGGAGGCGCTCTGGCCCGCCCGGAACACGGGGGTCTCGGCGAGGAAGAGCCTGTACGGCGACCGCCTGACGTGGGCCGTCGGGTTCTTCGGCCACGGCGTGGGCGACGCGGGCGACAGCGCGTGGTACGAGCACGGGTCGGAGGGCGGGTACGACGTGACGGGCCGCGTCACCGTCTTGCCCTGGGCCCCGTGCGGCTGCGAGAGCCGGTTCCTCGAGGTGGGCGCGAGCGCGTCCTACCAGGACGGGTTCGGGACGCTGCGGTACCGGGCCCGACCGGCCACCCACCTGGGCTCCCGGATCGTGGACACGGGGACCTTTCCGGCCGAGTCGGTCGTGCTGGTGGGCGGCGAGATGGCCTTCGGCTACGACCGGTGGCACGCCCAGGCGGAGTGGATCGGCGCGTTCGTCTCGTCCGGGGCCACCGGCGATCCCACGGTGAGCGGCTGGTACGCCGAGGCGAGCTACATGCTGAACGGCCCGAACCGCCCCTTCAAGCGGTCGAGCGCGAGCTTCTCGGCCGTGAGGCCCTGCCGGTCCTTCTTGCAGGACTGCTCGGGCCTGGGCGCCTTCGAGGTGGCCGCGCGATACGCGACCCTCGACCTCACCGACCAGGGCCTGGCGGGCGGCGAGGTGGACAACGTGACGGTGGGGCTCAACTGGTACCTCGACGTGAACACCCGCATCTCGATCGACTACGTGTTCACCCAGGTGGACCGCCTCGGCATCGACGAGGACATGAGCGGACTCGGCTTCCGCTTCCAGCTCTGGTTCTGAGGCGACCGTGACAGAACGGGGATCCACGACACCGTCCCGGCCGTGCGCGCAAGCGCGACGGACGGGTGCGTACGTGCCCGTCCCCCGGAGCTTGCCGGACCGGACGTCGGCGGCCACCCGTTACCGAGGCGTAGCCCGGTCATGACGACCGGATGACGGAACCACCGCGAACGCCCCTCGATCGTTTCACACGCCCTTTATCCACGGTGCCTATGGTCCGCGGACACCTGCAGAGGAGGAGGTAGGACCCCATGCGACGCAAGCTCGTTCTCACGATCGGCGGCCTGGTCGCCGTCGCCGCGGCGTTCGCCGCGCCGGCGCTGGCCGACGATGCCCCCATGGATCCCCAGCGGAAGATGATCCGCGACGAGATCCAGGCCTACATGAAGGACCAGAAGACCGACTTCCGGGTCTTCTGGAAGGACGGCCTCAACTTCGAGACGCCGGACAAGAAGTTCAAGCTGGCCATCGGCGGCCGCACGCAGCTGACATCCTGGTACTTCAACGACGACGACATCCAGAGCGCGATCAACGCCCTCGACGACCCCGGCACCATGGCGCGCGAGCCGTGGGACGGCGTGTGGCACAGCGGCTACGAGTTCCGCCGCGTGCGGCTCAAGGTCAAGGGGACGCTCTGGGAGCACACCGCGTTCTGCACGCAGCTCGACTTCGCGGGCGCCAAGGTCGTGTTCAAGGACGTGTACCTCCAGTTCGTCGATCTCGACAAGTGCTGGGGCTGCATGTTCCCCACGATCACGATCGGCCACTGCTACGAGCAGTTCAGCCTCGAGAGCCTGACGTCGGACCTCAACACGACGTTCATCGAGCGCGCGCTGCCCGTGGACTGCTTCCAGCCCGAGCGCCACACGGGCTTCTACCTGAACAAGAGCTTCTACGGCGACCGCGTCACCGCGGCGGCGGGCTTCTACGGCCACACCGCGGCGGCGAGCGGCGACGGCTTCTGGTACGGGGACGGCACCGACGGCGGCTACGACGTCACGGGCCGCGTCACCGTGCTCCCCTGGGCTCCCTGCAGCTGCGACGCGCGATTCCTCGAGGTCGGCGTGAGCGCCAGCTACCAGAGCGACTACCAGCAGCTCCAGTACGGCGCGCACCCCGAGGCCCACATCGGCTCGAAGATCGCCGACACGGGCAAGTTCTCGGCGGACCACGTCATCCTGCTCGGCGGCGAGATGGCCTTCGGCTACGACCGCTTCCACCTGCAGGGCGAGTGGATCGGCGCGTTCGTCACGTCCGCGGCCGTGAACGACCCGACGCTCAGCGGCTGGTACGTCGAGGCGAGCTACATGCTGAACGGGCCCAACCGTCCGTTCTCGAAGGGCTCGGCCACCTTCGGGGCCGTGAAGCCCTGCAAGTACTTCCTCGAGGACTGCTGCGGCTGGGGCGCCTTCGAGGTCGCCGCCCGCTACTCGACCCTGGACCTGACCGACGAGGGGCTCTTCGGCGGCGAGGTGAAGGACATCACCGTCGGCCTCAACTGGTACCTCAACAAGAACACGAAGATCGCGTTCAACTACGTCGTGTCGAAGGTCGATCGCCTCGGGATCGACGAGCACATGAACGAGTTCGGCGTGATGTTCCAGATCTGGTTCTAGCCCAACGCGATGCGCTAGTTCCCCCGGGGGGGAGGCCGCAGGGCCTCCCCCCCTCTCTTCGGGTGCTCAGCCCTCGGAGTCGAGGAGTCGGTGGATCCGCAGGCGTAGGTTCGCCGCGCGAACGCCGAGCGTGGCGCCGATTAGCCCGATGACCGTACCGCTCACGCCGCCCGCGATCCCGATCGCCTCCCCGTCTCGCAGCCACACGATCGCCACGGCGAGCGCGCCCAGGGCGACGGACATCGCGACCGCGAGCCCGTAGAGGCCGAGTCGCCGGAGTCGGCGGAGCCGCTCGTACGCGGCCCCGACCTCGGGCGAGGCCTCGGGGCGGCGGGGCTCCGCCTCGAGGCCGGCCCAGCGCATCGCCCAAGGCGTGAGCACGAGGGGAGGGACGCCGGCGGCGAGGACCGCGGCCGGATCGCGAGCACGATCGCGATCGGAGCCACGATCATCGAGGCGTTGAAGACGACGCGAACCGTGTTCATCGTCCGACGCCATCGGGAACGGGCCACAACCGGTCGATCTCGGCGCCGACCAGGCCCTCGACCGCGCGGCGGTCGAGCCCGGCGAGCCGGGCGTCCACGAGCGCGGCGCCGAGCGTCGCCGTGACGCGGTCCCGCCGGGCGCGATCGCTCTCCGCCCGCCGTTCCTCGCGCGCGAGGACGCGGGTCACGCGCCCGCGTTGGACGCGGACGAGGCCCTGGGCCTCGAGTTGTCGATGCGCCCTGGCGACCGTGTTCAATTTGAGGCCGAGGTCCGCGGCGAGCTGGCGGACCGGGGGGAGCTCGTCGCCCGCGCGGAGCGCCCCCCGGGCCAGCGCGCCGCGGAGGCCCTGGACGATCTGGTCTCCCAGCGACTCGGGCGCGTCCATCCGGACGGCGAGGAGCGGGGCTCGTTCGGCCATGGTCTTTGTGTGTCATTCCTAGATACAGTCCAGGCGCGGGGCGGCCGGGATCCCGGCGAGGAGGAAGACATGGCCATGGAGGGACACGCGGCGGTCGGACCGGCCCGAACGGTGGACGCCCTGGACCACGCCTACGTGGAGAGCACCCGGTACGACGACGCGCGGCGCTTCTGGGCGGGCCTCGGCTTCACGGTCGAGGCCGAGTGGGGCGAGGACGGCCACCGCGCGGCGAGCCTTCGCTCCGGGGGCGCTCGGATCGTCCTGGCGGAGGCTGCGGCGGGGGCGACCCCCGCCGGCCCCACCGTCCACCTGCACGTGCCCGACGCCGACGCCGCGGCGCGCGCCGTCGGCGCGGCCGCGCCGACCGTCCTCACGCCGCTCGAGCCGACCCACTGGGGCACCCGGTGGATCCGGCTCGCGGACCCGGACGGCAACGTCTGGGTCCTCGAGGAGACGGGGCGCCCCGCCCCGGGATCGGACCCGGCCCCGGTGTAGTCTCCGACCGGGGAAGCGTCGGAGCCACGCGTGACCCGGTCCCGTACCCGTAGCCGGCTCGCCCCCCTCGGGGCGGTCCTCGTCGTCGTGGCCCTCGCGCTGCCCGCCTCGGGAGGCTCGATCGACCCGACGAAGGCGTCGCTGCCCGCGGGCTGGCGCGTCACGCAGCCCGGCGAGCTCGAGGCCGCCGAGGTCCGCGGAATCGCGGAGCGCCTCGGCGTGGAGCTCTCGCGCATCCGGAACACCGCGGTCTCGATCAACGGCTTCGCCGCGCAGGTGAACTGGCTCCTCGCCCCCGACGAGGACGCGGCGAAGGCCGTCGAGGCCGCGCTCGTGCGCCTCCGCGGCGCGGACTTCGCCGCGCGGCAGGGTCGGGAGGTGATCGAAGTCGTCGGAACGAACGTGCTCCTGGCCCGCACGGTGCTCGCGGCGCTCGGCCTCCGCGAAGGCGCGGAGGCGACGTACGAGGTGAAAGCGCGCATCGGCCTCGTGGACGAGGGCGACGACGACCACGCGAACGACGTGTTCGTCGCGTTCCTCGAGCGCGAGAAGGACCCCTCGCGCGCCGCGGAGATCGACCGCCGGATCCAGGAGACGGTCAAGGGCTGGACGTTCGGGCGGACGCTTTGCCTCGCCGCGTCGGATCCGGGCTGGATCACGGCGTCGTGGTCTTTCGAGCCCGAGCCCACGTCGAGGAAGCGCGTCGGCGACCAGGAGGTCGTGACCTTCGAGGACCCGCCGACCGAGCTCGGCATCCCCTACGTGGACGCGGAGGCGCGGATCACGGTCCGGGCGCGCTTCGAACCGTCCCGCCCCGGCCTCCCCGCCGACGCGAAGGCGCTCCTCGCACCGACCCCGCGTTGGCCCGTGGACGCGGACGCCGTCCGGGCCGTGGTCGCGGGAACGCGCGCGAAGACGACCGCGAAGGACGACGAGTCGCTCGTCCTCGGGCTGCTTCGTCACGTGTCGCAGTCGATCCGGTACGACGGCCCGCTCGGAAGCCGGCACGGCGTCCTCGCGGTCCTCGACCAGGGGTTCGGCCGGTGCTGGGACAAGAGCGACGTCCTCGTCACGCTGGCGCGCGCCGCGGGGGTCCCCGCGCGCGAGGTCGCGGGCTGGGTCCCGCCGATCGGCCAGGGTCACGTGTGGACGGAGGTCCGCCTGGGCGACCGGGGGTGGGTCCCGGTGGACGCGACGGCGACCTGGCTCGGCACGAGCGAGGACTACGTGCCCTTCTTCGTGACGGACGACGGCGCGATGCCGATCCTCTACCTCGCGATGCCGACCGTGCGCCGCGTCGAGTAGCCCGACGGGGCCGGGCGCGACGCGCTACCATCCGGCGATGAAGGACGAGGGGCTCCGGGGCTGGGTCGAGGACGCGCGGGCGCACAGCCTCGCGCTCGTCCAGGACCTTTCCGACGACCAGCTCCTCGGACCGCGCCTCGCGATCGTGAACCCGCTCCGCTGGGAGCTCGGCCACCTCGCGTGGTTCCAGGAGCGATGGGTCCTCCGCCGCGGGGGCGCGCCGTCGATCCTCCCGGATGCGGACCGGCTCTACGACTCCGCCCGGGTGGCGCACGACGTCCGGTGGGACCTCCCCCTCCCCTCGCGTCGCGAGACCCTCGCGTACCTCGCGGCCGTCCAGGGCGCGGTGCTCGACCGGCTCGAGGGCCCGCGCGAGGACGAGGACGACTACTACGTGCGCCTCGCGGTGTTCCACGAGGACATGCACGACGAGGCGTTCACGTACACGCGCCAGACGCTCTCCTACCCCGCGCCGCCGCCGGCCGCGGCCGCCCCGTCGGGCGGGGGGCCGCATCCGGGGGACGCCGAGGTCCCGGGAGGACGGTTCCGGCTGGGCGCCGCGCGGTCCACGGACTTCGTGTTCGACAACGAGAAGTGGGCGCACGAGGTCGAGGTGCGGCCGTTTCGGATCGCGAAGGCGCCCGTGACCCAGGCGGAGTGGGCGGCCTTCGTGGACGACGGCGGATACGCCCGCGACGAGCTCTGGAGCGCCGAGGGCGCGGCCTGGCGCCGCGCCCTCGGCGCCGAGATGCCGGTGGCGTGGCGCCGCGCGGCCCAAGGCTACGAGCGACGGGCGTTCGACGGGTGGATCCCGCTCGAGCCGCACCGACCCGTGCTGCACGTCTCGTGGTACGAGGCGGAGGCGTTCTGCCGCTGGGCGGGGCGCCGCCTCCCCACCGAGACCGAGTGGGAGGTCGCGGCGGCGGGCGTGCCCGACGCGCACGGGCGCCTCTCGACCGAGAAGCGCCGTTTCCCGTGGGGCGACGAGGCGCCGACGCGCGCGCGCGCGAACCTCGACGGCGCGTGCGCCGGGTGCCTGGACGTCGGCGCGCTCCCCGACGGCGACAGCGCGTTCGGGTGTCGCCAGATGATCGGGAACGTCTGGGAGTGGACGTCGAGCCGCTTCGCGCCCTACCCCGGGTTCGTCGTGGACCCGTACCGGGAGTACTCACAGCCGTGGTTCCACGACCACCGGGTCCTTCGCGGCGGGTGCTTCGCTTCGCGCGGCCGGCTGCTTCGCAACACGTGGCGGAACTTCTACCGTCCGGAGCGGCGCGACGTGCTGGCCGGCCTCCGGACGTGCGCGGTCGAGGCGTGAGGGCGATCGTCGTCACGCCCGCGGGGCGCGGTTCCCGCCAGGGGAATCGCGTGACGGCGCTCCGCTGGGCCGCGATCCTGCGCCGCGAAGGCTGGCGCGTGGCCGTCCGGGACGCGTGGGACGGCGAGGCTTGCGACCTGCTCATCGCGTTGCACGCGCGCAAGAGCGCGCCTTCGGTCGCACGATTCCGCGCGGCGTCTCCGGAGGGTCCCGTCGTCGTGGGCCTCACGGGCACGGACCTGTACCGCGACCTCGAGACGTCCGACGCCGCGCGCCGGTCGCTCGCCGAGGCGACGCGCCTGGTCGTGCTCCAGCCCGCGGGCGTCGCCGCGTTGCCGAGCGACGTGCGCGCGAAGGCGCGGGTCATCGTGCAGGGCGCGACGTGCGCGGCCGGGAACGGGTCGCCCCCGCGCGCCAGGCTCCCGGAAGAACGATTCGACGTGTTCGTGTCGGCGCACGCGCGGGAGGTCAAGGACCCGTTCCGTGCCGCCGAGGCCGCGCGTCGGCTCCCGCGCTCCTCGCGCGTCCACGTGCTGCACGCCGGCGCGGCGCTCGACGCCGGCATGGCGGCGCGCGCGCGGCAGGAGGAGGCCGAGAACCCCCGCTACACGTGGCTCGGCGAGCTCTCGCGGCGCGAGGCGATTCGTGTCCTCGCGGGATCGAGGCTGCTCGTCTCGACCTCTCGGGTCGAGGGCGGGTCGAACGCGATCTGCGAGGCGATCGCGTGCGGGAAGCCGATCCTCGCGTCCGACATCCCGGGTTCGACCGGTCTCCTCGGCCCCGACCACCCCGGCCTCTTCCCGCCGGGGGACACCGACGCCCTGGCCCGCCTCCTCGATCGCGCGGAGACCGACGCGACGTTCCTCGCACGGCTCTGCGACGCCACGCGGCGCCTCCGCCCGCTGGTGGACCCGGCGCGCGAGGCCGCGGCCTGGCGCCAGCTCCTCGCCGAGCTTCGGCCCTGAAGGAGGCCGGCGGTCGGACGCGGGTCGGGAACGCACGGTGCGGACCCTGGGGCGTCGGGCATCTTCCGGTCGAGGCGGCGGCAACGGTGACGGCGCTTCGAGGAGGGATAACGATGGCGAAGGTCGGCGTGATCGGGTCGGGCGGCGTCGGCGAGACGCTCGCGAACGGGTTCCTCGGGCACGGGGACGAGGTCATGCGGGGCTCTCGCGATCCCGAAAAGCTCGCGTCGTGGCTCGCGTCGGCGGGCCCGAAGGCGCGAACCGGCTCGCCGGCGGAGACCGCGCGCTTCGGCGACCTCGTCGTGCTCGCCGTCAAGGGGAGCGCAGCGGAGGACGCGGTGCGCGGCATCGGGCCCGCCGCCCTCGCGGGACGCACCGTCATCGACGTGACGAACCCGATCGCCGAGACGCCTCCCGAAGACGGGGTCTTGTCGTTCTTCACGGGGCCGAACGAGTCCCTGATGGAGCGCCTCGCCGCGCTGGCGCCCGGCGCCCACTTCGTGAAGTCATTCTCCTGCGTGGGACAGGACCGCATGGTCGATCCCGACTTCGGGGGCACGAAGCCGACGATGTTCGTCTGCGGCGACGACACGGCCGCGAAGGAACGGGTGGCGGGCGTCCTCGAGCGATTCGGCTGGGAGTGGGTGGACATGGGCGGCGCGACCGCGGCGCGTGCGATCGAGCCGCTCGCGATCCTGTGGTGCATACCCGGCTTCCTCCGCGGCGAGTGGGGCCACGCGTTCAAGCTGCTCCGCGGGTGAGCCGCGGTCGGCGGGACGCCCGCCGGCGCGCGTCCCCAGTCGGCATTCGACTTCGCGAGGACGTCGGTCGAGAATGCCGCGACCCCGATCGGTCGGGAGGGTGCTGGTGGTGAACGGCGGGCCGCTTCCGGTGGCGCTGAGGGTCGGCGTGACCGGACACCGCGCGTTCGAGCCGGGAGAGGCCGAGGCGCTCGGCGCGGTCGCCGGCGGGATCCTCGGCCGCGTCGCCGAGACGGTGCGCGGCGCGGCGGGCCCCCGCGAGGTGGTGCTGACCCTCCTCTCGCCACTGGCCGAGGGCACCGACCAGGTGCTGGCCGAGGCGGCGCTCGCCAACGGATACGAGCTCCAGTGCCCGTTCCCGTTCGCCGTCGATGCGTACCGCCTGGACTTCGCGCCGGGCTCGGACGCCCTCGCGCGCTTCGACCGTCTGCGCGGCCTCGCGACCGCGGTCCTCGAGCTCGACGGGCGACGGTCGCCCCCGGGCGAGGGCGGCGGCGCGGGTCGCGCGTACGAGCGCGTCGGCCGCGTCGTGCTCGACCACGCGGACGTCGTCTTGGCCGTGTGGGACGGCGAGGACCCGCGCGGGCGGGGCGGGACCGGTCAGGTCGTCGAGGAGGCCCTCTCCCTGGGGATCCCCACGATCGTGATCCCGCCGGACCGCCCGGAGGCCGCGCGCTGGCTCACGGGCCGCGACGCGAGCGACGGCGAGCCCGTTCTCGAAAACCTCGAGGCGCGCGTCCTCCGGCTCGTCGAGGCCGACGGACCGGCCTCGGCCGACGCGCCGGACGAGGCCTTTCGCGACGCCGCGGCGCGCCGCGCGGCGTGGCGGGCCGAGCCGTCCCGGGTCGCGGGCTGGCGCGGGCGGGTCGGGCGCGCGTGGGCGTCGCTCTGGCCCCTCGCGCTCCGCGTCTCGGCCCGCCGCCCGGCCACCGCCGAGACCAAGGCGCCCCCTTCGCCCCCCGACCGGGAGGGCAGCACGAGCCGCGGGCGGCCCTCGGCGCTTCGCACGCACTACGGAGGACGGCAGGCGTCCGCCGCACGCCTCGCCCGTCACTACGCCGCGCTCTATCGTTCGTCGTTCGTCGCGAACTACGTGCTGGGCGCCCTCGCGGTCTTCCTCGCGCTCTCGACCGGGCTCGTCCAGGTGCGACGCCTCATCGAGGGCGCGCCCGCGGAGGGCGCGGGCCTGGGCGCGCTCTTCACCGTCCTCGAGCTCCTGACGATCGGGACGATCCTCGCGGTCTGGCGCCTCGGGCGCCGCGGCCGGTGGCACGAGAAGTCGGTGGACTACCGCACGCTCGCGGAGACGCTCCGCGCGACGGGTTCCCTCGCGATGCTGGGAACGAGCGTTCCGGCGCTGAGGCCGCGGCCCTACGCGACGGAGGAACGCGACCTCGGCGCGAGCTGGATCCAGACCGAGGCCCGCGCCGCGCGGCGCGCCGCAGGCCTCCTCGACGCGCGCTTCGACGCCCCCTACCTCGACGCGTGCCGCGGCCTGCTCTCCCACTGGGTCGCGGGGCAGGCGGCCTACCACCGCGACAACGCGAGGCGCCTCGGGCACGTGCATCACCGCTTTGAACGCCTCGCGTTCCTCTGCGCCCTCGGCGCGCTCGTGGCCTGCGCGATCCACCTGATCGACCACGACCCCGCTGTCGGCGCGTGGCTCACGTGGTTCGCGGCGGGCCTCCCCGCTGCCGCCGCCGCGCTGCACGGCATCGACGGGCAGGCCGAGCTCGAACGCATCTCGAAGCGTTCCGCCTCGATGGCCGTGCGCCTGGAGGAGCTCCGGCGCCTCCCGGAGGCGACGCGCGGACCGCGCGTCCCCGAGAGCGAGACCCTCGCGCGCACGGCCCGCGAGGTCGCGAGCGCCCTCCTCGACGAGGTGGACGACTGGCAGGTGCTGTACCGCGCGGGAGACATCCGACCCACGTGATCCATCCGGGCCGTAACCTCGGCGCCGTTCTCCGTCTCAGGAGGGAGGCCTCCCGGAGTCCGTCCCGATGAACGAGACCGCCACCTGCCCCCGATGCGGCACGTCCCTCCCCGAGGACGCGCCGTGGGAGGCCTGCCCGCGCTGTCTCCTCGCCGCGGGTCTCTCGAGCGGGACCCCGCCCGACCGCAGCGCGCCGCCGGCGCCCGAGGAGATCGCCCCGGCCTTCCCCGATCTGGACGTCCTGGAGGTGCTCGGGCAGGGCGGGATGGGGGTCGTCTACAAGGCGCGGCAGAAGAAGCTCGACCGGGTCGTCGCCTTGAAGGTGCTCCCGCCGGAGGTCGCGCTCGAGCCCGGGTTCGCGGAGCGCTTCGAGCGGGAGGCGAGGACGCTCGCGCGACTCCAACATCCGAACGTCGTCCAGGTGTACGACTTCGGCGAGAGGGACGGCCTCTACTACCTCCTCATGGAGTACGTGGACGGACCGAACCTGCGCCAGGCGCTCCGCGGAGGGCACCTCGCGCCCGCGGAGGCGCTCGCGATCGTGCCGCAGATCTGCGACGCGCTCCAGACCGCGCACGACCGGGGCGTCGTCCACCGCGACGTCAAGCCGGAGAACGTCCTCCTCGACCGCGCGGGTCACGTGAAGATCGCCGACTTCGGGCTGGCCAAGATCCTCGAGCGGCAGCCGGTGGACGTCACGCTGACGCACGCCGGCCAGGTGATGGGCACGCTCCACTACATGGCGCCGGAGCAGCTCAAGACGCCGGCCGAGGTGGACCACCGGGCCGACGTCTACAGCCTCGGCGTCGTCTTCTACGAGATGCTGACCGGCGAGCTCCCGCTCGGAACCTTCCCGCCGCCGTCCGCGGAGCCGGGCGTGGACGCGCGGCTCGACCGCGTCGTCTTGCGCGCGCTGGAGCGCGAACGCGACCGCCGCTGGCAACACGCCTCCGAGGTCAAGAGCGAGGTGGACGCCATCACGAACACGCCCGCGCCCGACGCCGAGCCCGAGGGGGTCGAGCCCGTGGCGACCGCTCCGTCGAGGAAGCGGGGCCGCCTCGGCCGCCGCCTCCGCCGCGTTCTCCTCGTCGCGGGCGGGCTCGCCCTCGCCGCCGGGATCGCGTTCCTCGTCCACTTCGAGCGCGTGGCGGAGCGGGAAGGGACCCCGGTCACCGGCGCCGTCGAGGATCTGGGGCCGTGGCGGCGCGCGAGCCTGGCGAACGAGATCCGGCGTTGGTGGGGCTTCTGGATGACGGCGATCTCGCGCGACCCGAGCTGGGACCGGCGGTCCTCGCTCCTTTCCCCGGCCGAGAGCCGGCACTACGCCCGGATGACCCCGGAGGAACGGAACGAGAAGTTCGAACGAAACGAGCTCGGCCTCGCGTTCGCCCGTCTGGGAGGGTCGCCCTGGGAGCTTCGGCTCGCGTGGGTGTTCGTGTCGGAGGAGCCCGGCCGCGCCCGCGTCGTCATGACGTCCGCGACCCGGACGGTGTCCTTCCCGGTGCTCCACGAGGGGAACGCCTGGTACCCGGCGCTCGGCCGCGTCGAGGTGGCCCCGCGGAGCCTCCGCGACAAAGACCGCTCCGGATGGCTCGAGGAGGCCCAGAGCGCGTTCTCCGCCCGCGTGGAGGGCGAGCGGGTCCGCGGAGGTCCGAAGGAGATCGGCTACGTGTTCCGCGCCGCGATCCTCCACGCGATCGAGGACGCGTGGCGGGAGCAGGGGCCGGAGATCTTGGCGGTCGCCCGCAGGATGGACACCGGTCGCGTGCCCGGGCCCGTGAAGGTGCGCGTGAGGATGCTCGGGCAGCCGGAGTCGATCGCGGAGAGCGCGGACGACTACGCCGTCCGAGCGGTCCAGCTCGAGGACGAGGGCGACGCCGGACGCGTCGTCCTCGCGAGCGCCGAAGGCGTGCTCTCGGTCCGCGTGAAGCGAGAGGGGAAGCGATGGGTCTTCCACCCGGACGACCTCGAGTACCGCGGCGGGGCCCTCCGCCCCGGCGACGAGGACGGCGAGCTCTTCCGATGAGCGAACGGGTCCCTGGATGACCGGACCGACCGGCCCGTCCCGCTTCGTGACGACGCGCTGGAGCGTCGTCCTTGCCGCGGGCCGCGACCGGACGCCCGCGGACCGCGCGGCGCTCGAGCGGCTCTGCCGCGCGTGCTGGTATCCCCTCTACGCGTTCGCCCGGCGCCGGGGCGCGGCGCCCGAGGAGGCGGAGGACCTCGTACAGGGCTTCTTCCGGGACCTTCTCGAGCGCGGCTCGATCGGCGCGGTCGATCCCGCGCGCGGCCGGTTCCGCACGTTCCTGCTGACGGCGTTCACGCACCACGCGTCCAAGGAACGGGAGAGGGCCCGGGCGGAGAAGCGGGGCGGACGCGCCCGCGTCCTCTCGCTGGACCTCGCCGAGGGCGAGCGTCGCTACCTCGCGGAGCCCGCGGACGAGCGCACGCCGGAGCGCGCGTTCGACCGCCGTTTCGCCCTCGCGCTCCTCGACCGTGTGCTCGCGGCGCTTCGCGACCTCTACGGCGGGGAGCGCCGACCGACCTTCGAGGCGCTGCGGCCCTGGCTCGTGGCGGGCGCCGACCCGCCGCCCCACGCGGAGACGGCGCGCCGGCTCGGGACGAGCGAGGCCGCCGTGAAGGTCGCACTCTACCGAATGCGCGCGCGCTACCGCGCGCTGCTGCGAGGCGCGATCGCGGAGACCGTCGCCTCGCCCGAGGAGGTGGACGACGAGATCCGTGACCTGCTGGACGCCCTCGCTCGCTGAGCGGCCGGTCAGTCCACGAGCCCGACGCGCGAGAGCGGCCAGTAGCGGTAGCGGACGACGCCGACGACCTGGTCCAGCGGGACGGGGCCGTGCTGGCGACTGTCCTTTGCGTCTTCGCGGTGGTCGCCGAGGACCCAGCAGGACCCCGAGGGCACCTCGACCGGGGGACCCGCCTTCGCGGCCGGGGGGACGGAGACGGGGACCTCCCCGCCGTCCGGGTAGCGCTCGACGCCCCGGCGCGCGCCGTCGGGCGCGGGCTCGCCGAGCGGCGCCATCGGCCGGCCGTTCACGATCACGGCGTCGCCCTGGAGCGCGACGGTGTCGCCGCCGAGCGCGACGACACGCTTCACGTACGCGGGCCCGCCGGGGGCGGCGTGGTAGACGACGACGTCGCCGCGTCGGAGGGGCCGGTCCCACGTGGTCTGCTTGGTCACGAGGACGCGGTCCCCGCGATCGAGGGTCGGCTGCATGCTGTCGCCCGCGATCTTGAAGGCCTCGCTCAGGTGCGCGCGCGTGAAGAGCGCGCCGCCGACTCCGACGGCGAGCTCCAGCACGACGAGCGCGGCGATCCCGAGCGCGACCTGCCGGGACGACGGCGGCGGCCTCAGGCCGTCGCCCGCCCGGGGGATCGCGGCGTCCACGGCGCCGACGACGAGGCAGAGGACCGCGACGAAGGCGGCCAGGAGCTCCGCACCGAACGCGAGCCCCGAGGGAGGGGCGAGGGCCGCGGCCGCGACGACCGGCACGGCCGCGAGGCCCAGCACCAACAGGACGAAGCCCCGGCCGGTTCGGCCGAGGTAGACCTGTCCGAGGCCGGGCCCGAGGCACGAGAGCAGGACGGCGAGCGGGCGACGAGGGAAGGGCATCGGCGACTCCTACGTCGTGATCAGGAACGAGAGGGCAACGGCCACGCGGGCGGCGAGGAGCGCCGCCGCCGCGACGAAGAAGAGGTGGGCGGCGGGCGACGCGCCCTCCGGCGGGTTCTCGAGCACGCGGGGGGCGAGATCGCCCTCCTCGTCGAGGCGCCGCTGGCGGTCGAGCCACGCGTCGTAGACGGACAGGTCGGTCATGACGGTCCCCTTGCGGCCTCGAGCGCCGCGCGGAGCGCCTTCCGCGCACGGTCGAGACGCGACTTCACGGTGCCGACGGGCACGTCCTCGAGGCGCGCGATCTCGTCGAGGGGGACGCCGTGCACGTCGGCGAGGAGGAACACGACGCGCCGCTCGGGCGGGAGGGACGCGAGAGCCGCGTCGAGCCGGGGGGCGGGATCGGGCGCCGGGTCGGGACGCGCCGCGGGGTCGGCCGGGAGGGAGAGCTCCCGCGGCCGGCGTCGCGCGCGCCGCAGGTGGTCGCGCGCCCGGTTGCGGGCGATCGCGAGGAGCCACGTACGGAACGAGCCCCGGCGCGGCCGCCACGTGCGAAGCGCCCGCCACGCCCGGAGGAACACCTCCTGCGCGAGGTCGTCCACGCCCGTGCGGTTCCCCAGATACCCCCTGAGGACCGCCCGGACCGCGCCCTGGTGGCGCGTCACCAGCGCGGCGTACGCGGCGGGAGCGCCGTGGAGCACCGCGTAGACGTCGGGCGGGTCCGGGTCCATCGGGGCGGGGGCTCCCTTCCCCCCACCCTACGCCGCGCGGTGCTCGGGGTTCCCGGCGGTCGCCTCCCCCGGGTCGGGCGCCCGGGCCCGCCGCCGCCGCCCGGTCACTCGCTCGGGCAGATGAAGTTGAACGAGGCGACCAGCCCCAGCGGCGGCGGGACCTGGGTGATCGTGCAGCGCTGGTCGTAGCTCAGGAACGCCGACTCGAGGACCTGGTCCGTGTCGTCGTCCACGATGTTGACGGTCATCGTCGCGCCGAGGTCGTGGTCTTCGTTCACGCAGATCTGGAACAAGGCGGTACCCATGGGACCGACGCTCGTGACGACCGACGGCGTCACCGTGGCGCCGAGCGACGCGTCGGCGTTCTGAAGCTCCACGCGGACGTTGAACGTGGCCCCGACCGGGGAGGTGTTCGTCCACTCGAGGTCGCAGCAGCAGGTTCCGACCCCGCCACAGTTGGGGCTGAAGAGCGGGGTCCTCGCGCCCTCGATGACGGTCGGCACGCACTGGACGTTGTAGACGATCTGCGCGCTGCCGTAGACGGTCGCCGTGCCGCTGTCGCGGAACTCGATGCCGACCTGCGCACCGAGCGCGTGGTCGGGCGCGACGCACACCGTGAAGGTCTGCGGCTGGTCGGTGTTCACGCCCACGAGTGCGGACGGCGTGATGACCGGTGAGAGCGTCGCGCCCCCGTTGACGACCACGATCTCAACGGACGCGTTGGCGAGGTCCGGCTGCGGATACCAGACGAAGGTGCAGCAGCAGGGCGTGGAGAGGAGGCCCGGGGTCAGGTCGTCGCCGCAGCCGCACCCGGGATTCCCGATGAACACCAGGCTGAGGAGCGCCAGGCCCAGGAAGGGCCCCCACACCCGACGCCGCCGCCTCGCGTCCCGATGGCCCTTCGCGCGCGTCATCATCACCATCCTCTCGCCGGTTCGCCGTGCCGAGAGCGTAGGAGGGGCCCCGTGTCCGCCGCAAGGCCGCCGCCGCGGGGTGGCGCACAGCGCGGGCCGAAGACCCGGCTCCGCGTCAGGATCCGCCGCCCCGGCCGCGCCGTGCGCCCCGTCGCCGCAGGGGCCATGCTCGGGACGGCCCTCCGAGCCGGGGCGCTCGGACGTCCCCGTCCGGGGCGCCCGCGGCGGCCCGGGTGCGTGGCGCCGGCGGTGGAGGCCGATCCCTCGCTCCGGGCCCCTCTGGCGGCGTCAGCGCGCCTGCCACTTGAACTGGTGCGGCCACCGCGTCGGCGTCGCGTCCACGGCCGTGTGGCAGACGTGACACGCCGTCTGGCGGCGCGGGTTCGTGCCGCCGTGCTCCTCGCCGAACTCCCCGACCCCGTGCCCCTTCGACGAGTCGTGGCAGACGGCGCAGGAGCCGATCGAGACGGCCTTGCCCTGGTACTGGATCGCCTGCGCGTTGTCGGTCGCGTGGCTGCTCGGGACCATGGCGTGCGGACTCTGGTGGCAGGCCGGGCAGGACAGCCCGCCGTGCCCGATGGCGTTCCGGTAGAGCACGCTCCCCGTGTCCACCTCGGGGATCGAGCTCCCGAGGTGGCACGTCGCGCACTTCGGCTCGTCCACCCACGGGACGCGCCCCGCCGTAATGCTGGTCCCGACCTGGAGCAGGCTCCCGTGGCAGGTCGTGCAGTTGCCGTCCGCCGCGGTGTGCCTGAGGCTCCGGTTGCAGGAGGTCGTCGCGCCCGGGTGGCAGTCGTAGCAGGCCGGCCGTTCGCTCCCGTCCAGCGCTCCGTGGAACGAGTGGATCGACTCCGACAGGTACTTCACGCCGGGAACGGCCGACTGTCCCAGCGCGGGCGTCACGTGGCAGCCGGCGCTCGCGCACAGGAAGGGTTCGGTCCGCGCCTGGAGGTTCGTCCCCTCGCGGTCGTCGTGGATCTTGAGGTAGGGGTCGTGCGGCGCGTTGGGCGAGGTGGACGACTGGTGGCACTTCGCGCAGTTGATCTCGTCGGAGGTGGGGGCCATGGCCGTCGTCCGCGCGACGACCTGGTGCGCGACGTCGCGGACCGTGACCTCGGCGACCTGATACGGGCTCCAGACGAGCTGGTCGTCGATCGGCGTCAAGGGGATCCCGTCCACCTCGTAGCCGTTGCCGAGCTGGACCATCGTTCCCGCGAGGCTGTTGTGGACGTTCGGATCGACGAGGTTCAGCCCCTGGTCGTGCGGCAGGCTCACCCCGAACAGCGCCTGCATGTTGTCCCAGAAACCTCCGAAGGCCCCCTTGTCGTACGACGTCGTGTTCCCCACGATCCGGTACTCGACGGTGACGCCCTGCGTGACGATCTCGGGCGGGTTCCCGCGCTTCACGACCTGCGCGTGCATGGTGTTGTAGGGTGGCAGGATGACGTCCTTGTCGAACCTCGAGTTCGCGCAGTGCATTCCGAGGTCGTTCCATGCGAGGACGATGTACGACGCGTTCGTCGCGGGCGGGGTCGTCGGGTTGCCGCCGCCGTCGCCGCCGTCGCCGCCGTCGCCGCCGCCGTCCCCCCCGTTCGCGCCACCCCCGCCCCCACCGCACGCGGCGAGGGCGAGCGCGAGGACGACGCCGGCGAGCAGGGGAAGGAACCGTTCGAGGCGGACGAGTTGACGCATCGTGAGACTCCGCGCCTCGGGGCGGGTCGCCCCGGAGCACCCAGGCTACGCACGACCTGGGCGTCCGACAACGCGCGTCAATAGATTCAGACAATGAATGCGAAGTCGTTTCAATAGAGAACGACTCGCAGAATCAACGCGATCGCCTATCCCCGCCGGGGACCGTTCTCGAGGGCGTCGCGGATCGCGTCCACGATCATGCGGAGCTCGCCCGATGTGACGGCGAAGTGCGGGGTGAACCGCAGCGCGTTCGTCCCTCCGTGGATCACGCCGATCCCGCGCGTGCGCAGGTACTCCTCGGTGCTGTTCGCGCCGTGGGACCGGTAGCGCTTCTCGTCGAGCGTGCACGACACGAGGAGCCCCGTGCCCTTGACGTTCGTGATCGCGCCGGCGAGATCCGTCTCCGCCGCGAGGTCCTCGAGCAGCGACACGAGCTCCCGTCCCCGTTCGACCACGTTCTCGCGGAGCGCGGGCGTGACCGACTCGAGCACGGCCGCGGCCACCGCGAGCGCGCGCGGCGCGGCCGTCATGGTGTTGCCGTAGATGCCCACGCGGTACAGATCGGCCGCCCGCGGCGTCATGGCGAGGACCGACATGGGATACTGACCGGCGTTCAGCGCCTTCGAGTACGTTTCGAAGTCCGGCGGTTCGCAGTCCTCGAAGCCGGGGTAGTCCAGGATCGACAACACGCCGTGCGCGCGGAAGCCGGCCTGGATCGAGTCCATGAGGAGGAGGGAGCCGTGCGCGGCGGTGAGCGTGCGCGCGACGTCGTAGAACGCGCGCGTGACGGCCATCCCGGGGTTGCCCTCGCCCATCACGGGCTCGAGGAAGAGGGCCTCGATCAGCTCGCCGCGGCCATCCGCCTCGGCGTACGCGGCCCGGAGACCCGCCACGTCGTTCGGCTCGACCGTGATCAGGGCGTCGCGGTCGCGGAACGTCGCCAGGTTCGCCCGGTACGTCTTCATCGCGGAGTCGGAGAACTGCGCGGGACGGTCGGTGCGGCCGTGGAACCCCCCGCGCAACGCGAGACGGCGAATCGGTCGGCCCGCGTAGCGCCCGCCCTCGTCCGTCATCAGCTTCGCGTTCACGTCCGTGATCCGCGCCGCGACGGTCACGGCCTCGGACCCGCTGTTCATGAACAGGAACCCGGTGAACGGGCAGCCGCCTTCCCGGCGGTGCCCGATCTCCTCGCGGAGCGCGCGCACCAGCCGGAGCTGGGCGAAGCTCGGCGTCATGACGTTCGCCATGACCTGGGGCCGCGCGAGGGCCTCGAGCACGGCCGGGGGCGTGTGCCCGAATCCGAGCATGCCGTAGCCGCCGGAGTCGTGGATCACGGCCCCCTTCGCCGTCACGACCCACGGGCCCGCGGCGCCGAGGGCCACGTACGGATTCACGAGATCCCGGCCGTAGAAGTTGACGATCCCGTCCTGGACCGCGCGGATCTGCTCCGCCTCGTCGGCGTCGAGGAGGTCCGGGTAACGACGTCCCCACTCGCGCGCGGCCTGCCACGCGAGGTCGATCGCCTGCGCGAGCGAAGGGTCCTGCTCGAGGAACCGCTCGATGACCTCGTCCGAGAGCCCACGCGTTCGAACGGATCCACGGCGCGCGCGGAGACTTAGGAGCTGCTCTCGCGCGGCGGGGTTCTGGCGATGCGCGGTTCCCGTGGACTTGGTGAGGGTCATGGCGTGGGCCTCGTCGAGCTCGTCGGTGCGAGCGTACCGCGAAGCGCGCGTGGCGCTCAGCGTTGGACGAAGTGTGGCGCCGATCGGCTCAGGAACGGCCGTCCCGCGCCGTCCGGGGCATGCTCGCCCGACGTGGCGCGTCGCAAGATCTCGGCCCCTTTCGGGCAGGAAGTCCGAAATCTCGACACGCGTCGATCCGGGGCGCCTCCCGACCCACGTACGCGGCCAGCGCCTCCGGCGACGCGAACGAACGTCCGGTGATCTCGAGAAGGCACGCGCGGAGCGCCTCCACCACGCGCGGGCGCGGACGCCGCTTGTCGGGATGCCCGAAGCGCGCGGTCCACGCACGGCGCTCCGCGTCGTCGGCCGCGTCGGGAGGGGCAAGCGCACGCGACGCGACGCGGTCCGGCGCCGGATACGCGAGGTACAGCGCGAGCAGAGCCGGGAGGACCGCGTCCGCCTTCCACTGTCCGAACGCTTCGAGCACCTCGATCACGAGGTCGTCGTGCGGGTCCTCGAGGAAGACCGCGAACGGGTCGAGTGCGCTCGGGACCTCGCGCGAGAGCGTTCGCGCGCAGAACACGGCCTCCCGGATCACCTGCGCGCGGGTGAGGCGTCGCGTGAGCTCGAGACGTCCCTCTTCCGACCGCAGGTCGGGACGGCCCGTCTTCGGGTCCACGCGGATCCCGGGCTCGCCGGCGTCGAGGCGCCGGCGCTCGACCCGCGCCTCGTGTTCCAGCCAGGAATGGACCTTCTTCATCTCGCGGGCGGCTCGACGGGGGTACGACGTCGGCCTCCCCACGCAAGGCGGGGGCCAGGGGGCGAGACGCCGCGGACCCCCCTTGGACGCCGCGGCTCGTCCTCTCCCCGGCACGGACGGCTACGCCGCCGAAACGCGAGGACGGCGCGTCCGCCGCGCGGCCGGCGCCCCCGGACCGGGAGCGCGCCGCCGCGGCTCGCCCTGGCGTCGTCCGGGGGATACCCTCCCGCCCCGGAGGCGCCGTTGCCGCACGTCGAGATCGGGACCTCGTCCGGGACGCGCGGCGGCGCGCGCGCGGCCCTCGGCGCCGCGCGCCTCCTCGCGCTCGCGGCCCTCGCGGGCGCCGCCGCCATGGTGCTCGAGATCGTCGCGCCGCGCATGGCCGCGCCGCGGGTCGGGTCCGGCGCGACCGCCTGGGTCGTGACGATCGCGACGTTCCTCCTCGGACTGGCGCTCGGAAACCGCTTCGGAGGCCGCGCGGCGGACCGCCGCGGGCCCTGGCTCCTCCCCGCGCTCTTCCTCGCGTCCGCGGTCCTCACGGCCGTCACGCGGGCCTGGGCCGGTCTCGCGTTCGCGCCGTTCCACGGACTCTCCCCCGATCTCCGCGCGCTGGTCGCCGTGCCGATCGTGTTCCTCCCGGTGACCGCGCTCCTCGGCACGCTGCCGCCGGCCCTGGCGCGCGACTGGCTCGCGCGCGGAGCGAGGCCGGGGCTCCGGCTGGGCGCCCTCGCGGCCGCCGGCGCGCTCGGGAGCGTCGCCGGGACGTTCCTCGCCGGGTACGTCCTCCTGCCCGCCCTCGGGATCTCGGGGGTGCTCCTCTCGACGGCCACGGCGCTGCTCCTCGCGGGGCTGGTCGCGCCACGGTCGGATCGGCAGCGCGCGGTCCACGCGGCCCCCGTCGAGGCGGCCCCGGAGGCGGTCCCGGGGCGCGTGGGGCTCGGCCTCGCGTTCGCCGCGGGCGCCGCCGTGCTCGCGCTCGAGGTGCTCGGCGGGCGCGCGGCGTCGGAGCGACTCGGCGCGTCGATCTACACGTGGACCGCGGTGATCGGCGTCGTCCTCGCCGGCCTCGCGATCGGTGGCGTGCTCGGCGGCGCGCTCGCCGACCGCCTGCCGCCACGACGCCTTCTCCGCTGGCTCTTCCTCGTCGCGTCGATCGGCGCGGCGTCGCTCCTCTGGTCGCCGTGGGTCCTCTCGCTCGCGAACACGTGGGGCAAGGACCCCGCCGTCCCGTGGGCGGGCGCGGTCCTCGCCGCGACGACCCTCGCGCTGCTCCTCCCCTCGATCGCGCTCGGGACGCTCTCCCCGGTGATCATTCGCGCCGAGCTCGGGCGCCCGCGCGACGACGGCCGCGTCGTCGGCCTGTACTACGCGATCGGGACGCTGGGCGCCGTCGCCGGCGCGATCCTCGTGGGATACGTGCTGATCCCGTGGGCGGGGCGGGAACGTCTGATCCTCTGCCTCGCCTTCGGCCTCGCGTCGGTCAGCGGGATGATCCGAGGCCGTCAGCCGTACGTCTTGCACCTGGCGCTCGTGCTCCTCGCCATGCTGATCCAGGGTCCGTTCGCGTCGCTCCGCGAAGCCGGACGCGCGATGGGGCTCGTGGAGGAGCCGGAGCAGCTCGTGGCGCTCGAGGACAGCCGGCACGCGCGCATCCGGGTGGCCGTCGCCGAGCCGGAGATCTCCGTGCGCATGCCGGACGAGCTCGACATCGTGAAGATCGCGGCCGACCCGGTCCTCGACTGGCACGCGCTCTACGACGAGGAGGCCGGGCGGCTCCGTTGGCGGGGCCCCATGAGCGAGGCCCAGCACCAGCGACTCCTCGACATCGTCACGTCGGCCGCCGGCAAGGTGTCGGTCGAGGCGCTCCACCGCGACGCCAACGAGTCGTACCGGACGCTGTGGATCGACCGGCTCACGCACGGGTACGTGGACCTCGAGGACCCGGCCTGGCTCGGATACGAGTACGAGCGCACGTACGCCGCGGTGCTCGACCGACTCGGCGCGCCGGGCGACCATGGACGCTGCCTCTTCCTGGGCGGCGGGGCGTACGCCTTCCAGCGCTACCTGCTCGCCGAGGGCGGGCCCGACCTGCGTGTGACGACCGTCGAGATCGACCCGTGGGTCACCGAGACCGCGCGGCGGTACCTCGGTCTCGCGGACGACCCCCGCCACGAGATCGTCCACCAGGACGCGCGCACCTGGGTGGAAGACGCCCCGGCGGGCGCCGGCGCGTACGGGCTGGTGATCGGCGACGCGTTCGACCACATCGCGGTCCCCTTCCAGCTCACCACCCTCGAGTTCGACCGCGCCCTCGACCGCGCGATGGCGCCCGACGGCCTCTACCTGGTGAACGTGGTGGACGCGTGGGACCCCGGACGCTTCCTCGGCGCGATGGTCGAGACGCTCCGGCGCGTGTTCCCGGACGTGCGCGTGATGACGCGCCGGCGCCCTCGGACCGCGCGCGACACCTACGTGATCGTCGCCTCGAAGCGCCGGCTCGACGACCTCCCGGCGTCGATCGAGACCGTCCTCGGGGCGTCAGCGTGGGTCGCGCCGGAGAGCGACGTGCTCGAGCTCCTCGATCGCACCGGCCACCGGCTCCTGACCGACGACGACGCGCCGGTCGAGACCCTCCTCGCCCCGGTGGTGCACCCGCGCTGATGGGGCGCGCGGCCGTGGCGCGCACCGCGAACGGTCACCGGGGCCGGAGGACGAGGATCTCGGCCTCGTGCTTCCCCTGGCGCGGCGCGGCCACGTAGAGGCGGTCGCCGTCGGGGTCGAAGAGGGACGTCCGCGCGCCCGGCGCGGTCGGGACGTCGCCCACGACGTCGAGCGCCTCGCCCTCGCCCCGCGCGTAGACGCGCACCACGCCGGCGCCCGCTGAGACGTAGACCCGGTGGCGGGCGGCGTCCACGAACACGTCGTCGGCGTCGCCCGGGGCCTCGACGTCCGCGACCACGGCCCCGGTCTTGGTGTCGAGGACGACGAGGCGCGCAGGGCGCCGACAAGCGACGAAGAGCCGGCCCGACCCCTCGTCGAGCGCCATCGGGAAGTTCGAGCCGTGCGGGAGCGCCCACCGCGCGACGACCTTCGCCGCGTCGCGGTCCAGGACCTCCACGGCACGCGCGGAGGGCACGTTCACGAAGGCCCGGCGCCCGTCCGCCTCGAGCTGGAACGCCTCGGGGTGGCCCGAGAGCGCGATCTCGGAGAGCTTCTCTCCCCGCCGCGCGTCCACGAGGACGAGCGCGCCCGACGACTCGCCGCCCGCGCCGAGCCAGGCCCGCCCGGCCCCGTCCGTTCCGGTACCCGCACGTACGTTGTCGGGGTCGGACGGGGTCCTCACGCGCGCCGCCTCGGCCAGGTCCGGCCCGTACAGCCGCGCGTCGCCGCCCTCGCCGTTCGTCACGAGGAGCCGGCCCGGGTCGGCGAGCCAGAGCACGCCCTGCGGCTCGTGGAGCCCCTCGATTCGCCCCGACCGCGCCGACTTCGCGAGGTCCACCACCTCGACCGAGTCGTTCCCGAGCGCCGCCACGAAGAGTCGTTGGCCCGCGGCGTCGAGCGAGAGATGGTCGATCCGGCCCCCGACGCCGACGAGCGGGATCCGCGCCACGAGGAGGAGGGCCGCCTCGTCTCCCGCGCGGCCCTCCGGCGCTCGCGCCCCGAGGGAGGCGCCGAGCGCGAGGGCCAGGAAGAGGGCGGGCGGAGCACGGCGCGCGGCGCGGGACATGCGACGGATTGTCGGCCGCGGCCCCGCGGCCCGCCACGGGACGGGGCCGTGGCCGAGGGACGGTCGCCCGTGTCGGCGGGGATCCATGTTATAAGTCGCTGTTCCTCCGATGCTTACGTCTCCGTGCCGGGTGGGGCCCCCGGCGGGGGCAAGCCGGGGTGGCCACCCGGCCGATCCTGGGACACCCTCACCACCGGAAGGTCCTTGAAGGCCGGCGTTCGATCCATTGGACCGGGGGGAACGGCCAGGGGGGCGGCATGGCGCACATCCTGATCCTCGAGGACGAGGCCGAGGTCGCCGACGTCCTCGCGCGCGTCCTGGAGGAGGCCGGTCACGCGGTGGACCGTGCGCAGGACGGCCGCCAGGGCTTCGAACGGGTCCACGCCGCCGAGGTCGACTACGACCTGATCATCTGCGACCTCCACATGCCGCGGATGACCGGCGCCGCGTTCCTCGCCGAGGTCTACGAGCTGCTCCGGTGGCGGACGCCGGTCGTCGTCACCTCGGGCGTCGAGTACATGATCGAGGCCCTCGGCGAGCTCCGCCGCGGCGCCTTCTCGATCCTCGAGAAGCCCTGGCACCTGACCGACCTGCTCGGCGTGGTCGAGCGGGCGCTCGAACAGCGGACGGTCTACCGCCGCCTCCGCGAGCTGGAGACGAAGGTCGAGGCGCTCTCCCGCCGGAACGCCTCCCTCGTGAAGCAGAACGGCGAGCTCTTCGACCAGGCCCGGCTCGACGCCCTGACGGGACTCCCGAACCGTCTCCGCCTGCGCGAGGACCTCGACGTCCTCGACGCCAACGACCGGCGCTACGAAGCGCCCTTCGCCATCGCGCTCGTGGACGTGGACCGGTTCGGCCGCTTCAACAAGGACTACGGGCTCCGCGTCGGCGACGCGGCGCTTCGGTTCGTGGCCACGATGCTCAGGGACGCGTGCCGGCGCGGCGACCTCGTGTACCGTCCCGACGGAAAGTCGGGCGAGCCGGCGTACCGCTTCGGCGGCGACGAGTTCGTGTTGATCCTCGCCGCGCAGGGCATCGAGTCGGCGGTGGCCGCGATGGACCGCATCCGCGACCAGATCGCGCGCAGCACCACCGAGGACCTCCCCGAGCCGCTCACGATCAGCGTGGGCGTCGCCGCGAACGCGAGGGACATGCCGCGCACGATCGAGGACATGATCCAGGCCGCGAACGAGGAGCTCCGACGCGCGAAGGAGGTCGGCGGGAACGTCGTCCGCCCCGCCGTGGACTCCGAGGACCCGCCGGCCGGCGCACGGGTCGGGCCGATCGTCGCGCGCCCCCCGCTCTGACCCGCCCTCCGCGCCGTGCCCAAGGACGCGCGGTCGGGGGCGGGCGGACCGCTATCCTGGGCGGCCATGCGACGTGGGCGGCATCGGTGGCGGGGGTTCGGCTTCCTGGCGGTCTTCCTCTTCGCCGCGGGGTGCGGCGGCGAGACCGAGCCGCTCACCTGGTCGGGCACCGTCGAGTTCCCCGACGTCGAGGTGGGCTCGCTCGTCGGCGGCCGCGTCGCGAGGGTCCTGAAGGACGAGGGCGACGCGGCGACCGCCGGGGAGACCCTCCTCGAGCTCGATCCCGCCGAGTGGCAGAGCGCCCTCGAGGAGGCGCGGGCGCTCGCCGAGGCGACGTCGCGCGAGCTCGCGCTCCTCGTGGCCGGCCCGCGGAAGGAGGACATCGCCCGCGCTGAGGCCGAGGCGAAACGCATGGAGCTCCTCTGGCAGGTGACCGCCCAGGGGTCGCGGCCCGAGGAGGTCCAGGCCGCGCGCGAGGAGGTCCACGCGGCCGAGGCCGACCTGGAGGAGAAGGAGAAGGAGGTCCATCGCCTCGAGCCGCTCGTCGAGAAGCGCGTCGAGCCGCAGGCGAGCCTGGACCGCGCGGTGTCGGCCCGGGACGTCGCGCTCGCCAAGAAGGCCGCGGCCGAACAGCGCGTCCAGCTCCTCGAGAAGGGCCTGCGCCCCGAAGAGGTGGAGGCCGCCCGCCAGGCGTGGCTCGCAGAGGTGGAACGCGTAAAGGCTCTCGAGGCGGGGTCGAGACCCGAGGAGATCGCCGCCAAGAGGTCGCAGCTCGACGCGGCGAAGGCCCGGATCGCCGCGGCGGAGGTCAAGGTCTCCGAGCTCGAGGTCAAGGCGCCGAGGGACGCGTTCGTGCAGACCCTCGACGTGCGGCCGGGCGACCTCCTCCAGGCCGGCGCGCCCGTGGGGGTGCTCCTGCTCCGCGAGAAGCCGTGGATCGTGGTCTACGTGCCGGAGGCCGACCTCGCCAAGGTCACGGTCGGGCAGCGGGCGACCATCCGTCCGGACGGACACCCGCCACTGCCGGGCCACGTCGTGTGGGTCTCCCGGCGCGCCGAGTACACGCCCCGGAACGTCCAGACGCGCGAAGACCGCGTCACGCAGGTGTTCGCCGTGAAGATCGTGATCGAAGGCGACGCCTCCCGCCTGAAGGACGGGATGTGGGCGGACGTCCACGTCGAGTGAACGACCCGGCCATCCACACCGAGGGCCTCACGCGGCGCTTCGGAAAGCTCACCGCGGTGGACCACGTGGACCTCGACGTGCGGCGCGGCGCGATCTTCGGCCTGCTCGGCCCCAACGGCTCGGGCAAGACCACGATCATCCGCATGCTCTGCGGCCTGCTCCGCCCGAGCGAGGGTCGCGCGTCGGTGCTGGGGCTGGAGGTGGCGAAATACCCGCTCCAGGTTCGCCGTCGCATCGGCTACATGTCGCAGCGCTTCAGCCTCTACGAGGACCTCACCGCGTACGAGAACCTCACGTTCTTCGGCCGGGCGTACGGGTTGTCGGGCGCGAGGCTCGCCGAGCGGCGCGCGGCGGTGGTCGAGCTGACGGGACTGGGCGAGTACGAGCGGCGCCGCGCGGGCACGCTCTCGGGAGGCTGGAAGCAACGCCTCGCGCTGGCGGGCGCGCTGCTCCACGAGCCCGACGTCCTCTTCCTCGACGAGCCGACGGCGGGCATCGACCCCGTCGCGCGCCGCGCACTCTGGAACCTGCTCTTCGAGCTCGCCGCGCGCGGCAAGACGCTCTTCGTGACGACGCACTACATGGACGAGGCCGAGCGCTGCGACCACCTCGCGTACATCTACCAGAGCCACCTCCTCGTGAACGGGAGCCCCACCGAATTGAAGGGCCGTCCGGAGGTGACGCCCGAGGGATCGAAGCGCGTCGAGCTCTGCACGCCGAAGGTGACGGAGGTGTTCCGCGCGGTGAAGGACGTGGCGGGCGTGGCCGAGGCGACGGTCTTCGGCGAGTCGGTCCACGTGCTTCTGGAGCCCGGCGTCCCGGTCGAGCAGGTCGTCGACGCGCTCCCCGACGATCTCGGACGCTCGATCGAGCCCCGCGAGATATCGCCCTCGCTCGAGGACGTGTTCGTCACGATGACGCGGAGGGCGCAGCGTGCTCGGTAGGGGGCTGACCGCCGTCCTGTACAAGGAGATCCGCCACGTCCGGCGCGATCCCGCGACCCTCGTGTTGGCGCTCATGATCCCGGTCGTGCAGCTCACGATCTTCGGGTACGCGATCGACACCGAGATCCGGGACATCCCCACGCTGGTCGTGGATCGCGCGCACACGCGCACGAGCCGCGCGTTCACCGAGGGCCTCGGCGCGACGGGCACCTTCCTCGTGATCGGGGAGGCGCCCGACCGCGATGCGGCGCTCACCGAGATGCGGGCGGGCCGCGCGCGCGTCACGGTCCTCTATCCCGCCGACCTCGAGGAACGACGGCTCCAGGGCCAACCGATGCCGGTGCAGGTGCTGATCGACGGCTCCGACTCGAATCTCGCGAACCAGGCGCGCGCCGCGGTGATCGGCCTCGGGATCGACCGCGCGGAGCAAGGCGCGGCGGCGCATGGCGTCTCGATGGCGTACGACGTGAGGCCCCGCCTGCTCTACAACCCCGCGGGGCGGAGCGAGCACTTCTTCGTGCCCGGTCTCGCGGGCATCATCCTCCAGCTCGTCACGATGGTGCTCACGGCCTTCGCCATCGTCCGGGAGCGCGAGCGGGGCACGCTCGAGCAGCTCCTCGTGACGCCGGTCTCGAGTCTCGGCCTGACGCTCGGGAAGATCCTTCCCGCCGTCCTGATCGGCGCGGGCGAGACCGTTCTCGTGCTCCTCGCGATGGTGTACGTGTTCGACGTGCCGATCGCCGGGAGCGTGGGCGAGCTCGCGGCGTTCACGGGCCTGTTCCTGTTCACGAGCCTCGCGCTGGGGCTCGTCATCTCCACGATCGCCCGGAACCAGCTCCAGGCGATGTTGATGACGCTCGCCGTGCTCCTGCCCTCGGTGCTGCTCTCGGGCTTCATGTTCCCGCGCCAGTCGATGCCGACGCCCATCCGCGCGATCACGTACCTGATCCCCGCGACGTACTTCATCGAGATCCTCCGCGGCATCGTGCTCCGCGGCGCGTCCGGAACCGACCTGATGGCACACGTCCTCCCGCTCGTGGGGATCGGCGTGGTCCTGAGCGGCGTGGTGGCGCTCCGATTCCACAAGTACCTCGCGTGACGACGGCCGGCGACGACGCGCCTCGGGTCGTGGAGGTCACGCCCGAGGGAGCCTCCCTCTGGGACGCGCTGGCCGGCCCGGGCGCGTGGACGCGGATGCGGGACCAGGACGAGCGCGCACCCCACGGTTCGAGCTACCTCGTCGTCGTGGCGGGCTCCGTCCCGCTGGCCGCGCTCCGCGTCGGGCGGGACGAGCGTCTCGACGTGCTGCGGAGCTACGTCGAGCGGGACGACCGCGCCCGGCACCCGCTCGCCGCGCGCCTCGCCGAGACCGTCGGGGGCGACCTCCTCCTGTGGAGCGAGGGGAGCGGCGCGCGCCTCCGGAGCGCGATCGAGGCCGCCGGGTTCGTGCTCCACCGCGAGAAGGTGTTCGTCGAGCGGGCCCTGGACGACGTGCAACGGCCAAAGACCTCGCTCTCGTTCGTTCCGCTCGAGGCCTACGGAGAGAAGGGGTTCATCGACCTCCTCTACGCGTGCACGGCGGGAGACCCGTTCGAGGACCGTGACGCGAGCCCTCGCGAGGAGCAGTACGCCGAGCTCGTCCGGGACGCAGGCACGGCGTGGAGCGCCGGCGGGTGGTACACGGCGCTCGACGGCGGGGCGCCGGTCGGCGTCGTCCTGCCGCAGCCCTACCCCGACGATCCCCGCGGGACGATCTTCTACATTGGCGTGCTGCCGGCGCACCGGGGCCGGGGCTACGGCGCCACGCTCCACGCGTTCGGCCTCGCCTGCCTCTCGGGGCGCGCGAGGTCGTACGTGGGGTCGACCGACGTCCGAAACGAGCCGATGCGCCGCGTGTTCTCCCGTAACGGCTGCCGGGAGACGAAGCGACAGCTCTTCTACCGACTCGCCTCGTCGTAGCGCTGCCGCGTGCGGGGCGACGAGCCGCCCCCCTACCGCAGGTGTGCGAGGATCGCCGAGCGGGTCTTGTACTGGTCGCAGAGGGCCCGCATCTGGGTTCGGTCGAGGAGCTCGGTCACGTAGACCTCGGCGACGACCGGCGAGCAGACGGAGTACGTGGTGCCGTAGAACTCGATCGGCCGGTCGCCCGACGCGCCCGGGATCGTGACGACGGGACGCGCGACGAACTGGACCTCGAGCGCCTGCTCCGTCCACCCGAGGAACACCCACACCTTCGTCTCGTGCCTCGGAACGTCGTAGAAGACCGGGACCATCATCCGGGCGTCGCGTCCGAGATCGGGATCGGAGGCGAGGGCCTGGGCCCACGTCGAGAAGGCCTGGCGGTCCGCGGCGGCCTCCGGCGTGGGGGACGCCTCGCTCGAGCCGACCTCCTGGAACGCCGTCTGTGCCGCGCCCCGGAACAGCTTCTGCATCCGGTCGAGCTCCGCGAGGAGCGGCTCCGCCACCGGCCCCTCGGCCGTGAGGCGATGGGCGCCCGTGAGGCGCGCCTCGCCGAACGCGCCGACGAGCACGCCGCGCACGTAGGCGTAGGACGCCGCGCGGCGCCGGTAGTGGGTGGCGAGCGGCTCGACGGAGAGCTCGGGACGCACGAAGAGCGGCTCTCGGGGCGGCGCGGCGGCGCCGGCCGGCGGGATCTCGAGCTGCTTCACGTGCGTTTCGCGCGTGAGCGCGAGGAGCCCCTTAAAGAGCTCGACGAGGTACGCGCGATAGCGGGGGCCGAGACGGAGCTTCTTCGCCTCCGGGGTCTCGTCGGGACGGATCAGGGGCTCGAGCGCCCAGGTCTGGCGGTCGTACCAGCCCGACCCTTCGTTCGGTCGCAGCGAGAGACGGCCCGAGGTCACCTCGCGGACCAGGAGGTCGATGGCCGAGGCGCCCTCGGGCACGGGACGGTCCCCCCAGAACCGCTTCACGAGGTCCGTCTCGTACGCACGCGACGCCGGAAGGATCCGGACCGCCTCCCCGCGAGGAGTCGCCTCCCCTCCGAGGAGCGACCGCAGGTCCACCGAGGCGTACGGGTTCGTGAGTCGCTCGTACAGCTCGAGCATCGCGGTGTAGGAGGCCGCGGCTTCCGGGTCCCTCGCGAGGGCCTGGACGACCTCCTCCACGTCCGGCGCGCAAAGCTCCGTCTGGAGCATCCGGTCCTGGCGGAACACGCGGCGGAGCGCGTCGCTCCAGGTGTAGAAGCCGAGCGGCTTGGAGAGGAGCGGGTCGGCGTCGAATTCCCGCCTCCGATTCTCCACCTCCGCCCGGAGGCCTGCCGGCGTCGGCCCGTCCACGCCGCCCAGGTCCGCCGCCGCCACGGAGACCGCGGCGCCCGCGCCCGTCGCGCCGGCCTGGTCGAGGAGCGTCCGGAGCCGCAGGAGGAGCGCGCGCTTCCCCGGGTGTGTCCCGAGCGCGTCCTCCGCCAGCATCTCCACCGCCGCGTAGAGGCCGTCGTCGAAGACCTTCGCCTTCTGGGCCAGCACCGACGCGGAGACGAAGCGTGTTGCGCTCGCGACGTCGAGCCTCGGCTCTACCGGCGGCTCCTCGACGCGGTCGGGCTGGGGCGGCGCCCCCCAGTCCCGCCACTCCGTGCGCCGGTCCTCCCGGAGCTCGAGCTCCAGGACCTGGCGCGCGAGGTCCACCTCGTACTCGACGTTCCCGGACCTCCGGCGAACGATCATCGGCGGGGAGCCGGTGTCCGCGCTGCCGTCGGCCATGCCCCCCTCCTCGCGCCGGAGCGCCTCCAGGAGCTTCACGTTCTCCTCGGCCGAGCCCGTGTACGGCTCGCCCGGGAAGAGGCGCCGGAAGATCGCGCGCCGCGCCTCGAAGCTCGCGTCGCGGCCGTGGCCCTTGAGCCAGTCCACGAGCGACACGGGCTCGTCGGCCCGCGCGGTCCTCGGCGGGGACCCGCCGAGGGACACGAGCACCGCCAACACCACCGCCGCGAACCCCGCCCCCGCTCTCGACCTTCCCATCGTCCCTCCTCGCGCCCTCGCTCGATTTGCGCCGCCCTCTGCGGCACGCTGTCGCCGCACGTCGGCCGCGCGCGGCTCGAGACAAGAGACGCAGTGGGCGCGCCGGCGTTCCACGCGAGGACGCGGGACGTTCCAAGCCCCATGCGCGCACCCCGCCCCCATCCGGTCCCGCCGTGGGTCGTCGCCACCACGCTCGCGGCGCTGGTGGCCCTCGCGCCGCCCGTTCGCAGCACGGCGGACGAGGGCGGGGGCGAGGACGTCCTCGCGCCGCTCCCGTGGCACCGGGACGACGACACCGTGTTCCTCCGCCGGATCGTGGACCGGCGGACGGGCGCGCCCGTCCCCGGTGCGACCGTCGCTCTGCTCCCGGAGGACCCGCATCCGGAGCCCGGACCCCCGCATCCCGCCGCCGTGGGCCACGCCGACGCGGCCGGGTGGGTCCGGATCGACCGCGGGGACCTCGACCCGGACGTGACGGCGCGGCTCGGCGACCCCACGTGGGCCTACGTCGGGGCGGAGGGATACGGCCCCGACGCGGAGATGAACGAGTTCTTCCCCGACGCCGACTGGGAGATCTACCCCGCCTCCGAGCTTCGCCTGACGCTCCACGACCCGCTCGACCGGCCCGTCGTGGGCGCCCGAGTCGGCTGGTTCCTCGGCTGCGGTCACACGCCCGACGTCCTCGACGTCGTGACCGACGTTCACGGGCGGGCGCGGCTCGTCGGGCTGCCCGCGCAGAGCGAGGGACGCGCGTGGGTCGTGAAGGAGGGCTTCGCCTCGCGGTACCTCGACGCCGAGGCGTGGCGGCCGTGGGCGCGCGAGAAGGTGGCCCGTCTCGGGTGGGGCTCGCCCGCGATCCGAGGGAGGGTCCTCGCACCCGACGGCACGCCGGCGGCGGGGCTCACCGTCGGGAGCGCGGAGTGGCAGCGCGGCCCGTGGACGCACACGGACGCGGACGGCCGGTTCGAGGTCGCGGGCTTCCCGCCGACGCCCGGCTACACCCTGATCGTCGCGGACCGGTGGTATCCCGTCGGGCCGAACACGCCCGCGCCGCGCGCGCTCTTCGGCGTGCCGTTCGCGGGCCGCGAGGCGACCGTCCGCCTTCCCGCCCAAGGGCACGAGGGCGAGGACGTGCTCACCGGAGACCGCCACCTCGAGGTCGTGGTCGAGGGCCCGAAGTGGACGGACGACCAGGAGGTCTCCCGCGTGGTCCTCGCCTCGTCCGTCGCGGACGGCGTCGTGGCGGAGACGGATCCGGACGCGGACGGCGTCGCACGGTTCGATCTCCCGGCCGGCCTCTACGACATCCAGGCGATCGCCCTCCACGCGGGGCACGTCGTCTCCCGGGCGGGCGCGCGCGCCGACCTCTCGTCCGCCTCGGAGGCGACCGTGGACCTCGCGTTGCCCGATCCGGCGGCGGTGCGGATCGAGACGCCGCCCGACAAGACGGCCGACGAGATCACGGCCGTCACGCTCGTGAGCGACGGGATCGACGAGGCGCCCCTCGGCGACGAGGGCCACCCGGTACCGGACCGCGTCCTCCTCCTTCCGGGCCGTGCGTACTCGCTGCGGATCGAGTGGGAGGGCCGTACCCGCTTCCTCCCGATCGACCCCGCGAGCCTCGTCCCGGGCCGCACGGCGCGGCCGCTCCGGCTGCCGAGCGAGACCCCGGTCGCGGTGACCGCTCGCCTGCTCGACCCGTCGGGGCCGCCGACGCCGGGCTGGATCCTCGAATACGGAGACGACCTCGAACCGCCGCCCGTTCCCGCCGAGACGCCGGCGCGGGGGCACGTCCTTCCCGGCGCGCGCGTCCTGCTCGTGGCCTGGCCCGCGGACGCGCGTCTCCAGCCGCTCCTCCTCCTCGACCGCGCGATCGCGTCGGGTCTCGACGCGCTCGACCTCGGCGACGTGCCCGTCCCGCGGCGAGGCCCCGCGCTGACCCTGCTCGACGAGGCGGGGCATCCGCTCGAAGTCGAAGCGGAGGTCGAGGTGATCGCGGGCAGCCGGTGCGAGACGATGACGCCGCGCGCGGGCGACCCGCCCGGCGTCTACCGGGATGACTGGAGCGCGCCGGGGCTCGTCGTCGAGGGCGCGACGGTGCACGTGAGCGGTGTCGGCGGGGAAGGGACCGTCGTGCTCCCCTACCGGGACGTGCTCCGGGGTCCGGGCCCGTGGAGGGTCGTCGCGCCCGCGGGAAGCCTACGCGTCTCGTGCGCGGACCCGAGCGGCGCGGTCGGCGCGTTCCAGGTCCATCTCGACGGCCGGAGCTACGACGCGCGCGAGGGCGAGCTCACGCTGCGCCGCCTCGCGGCCGGTCCCCACGAGGTCGTCGTGGAAGCCGAGGGCCACGTCCCGCGCCGCCTCGGGTTCACGCTCCAGGACGGCGAGGCGCGGACGTGGACCGCGCACCTGACACCGCGGCCCTGAGAGGTCACGGATGGCCCACGCGGCACGCGCCGTAGCCGTAGCGGAGCTGGAGGGTCATCGCGAGCCACGCCGTCGCCTCGACGCGGCCGCCGTCGAGGCGCCACGCCGGATCGGGGTCCCACGATCCCCCCGTGCAACACGGCTCGCCCCCCCGCTGTCGGGGCCGGAGCGAGCTCGAGAGCTGGTCGTACCAGGCCGTCTCGATCGCGTGGCCCGCACGCGAGGCACAGAGCGTCCAGAGCATTGCCTGGAAGGGATCGGGGTTCTCACGCTGAAGGTCGGGCCAGCGCGTCTTGGCCACGATCCGCAAGGCCCGAGGGTCCGTCGTGTCGTCGTCGAGCGCCAGGAGCCCCGCGAGCGCCGCGACCCGGTCCCGCGAATCCTCGCTCCCCGATGGCCGCTCGAGCGCGCGTTCGACCTCGTCCACGACGTCTTCGGCCACGCGCCAAGCGGGCGTCCGGCCCCGCGCGACGTAGTCCTGCTCGATCGAACGCGCGGACGCGAGGGCCAACGCGACGAGGCAGGCGTCGTCCCGCTCCCCCGGCTCGTCGTGCCAGAGCGCCTCGAGCGCGGTGAGCGCGGAGCGGGCCGGGCCCTTCCAGAGCGGACTCTCGGTCCTGCCGTAGACCTCGCTCCACGTCCACGTCGCGAGCGCGTGCCCCCGGAGCCGGCGCGCGGTGCCCCGCGGGTCGAACGTGCCGTCGGGCGCCTGGCGGCCCTTCAGGAATCGGAGGCCCTTGGCGACCACGCTCGCAAAGGGGTGACGGCCGCGATTCGTGTACCCGGCGCCGAGGAAGGCGAGGAGGGCGACGCTCGTCGTTGCGGTGAGCGCGCGGCCCTCGCCCGGTGAGGGGATCCCGCCCGGGACGAGCGTCGAAGCACAGGGCGCGTCGCCGGACGCCGCGTCCCACGCGCCGTCGGCGCGTTGGTGCTCCGCGAGGTAGGCCAGCGCGGGCTCGACCGCGAACGGGCGTCCCCGTCCGACTCCGTCCCGCAGGACCGCCACGACGCCCCCGTCGGCGAGCGTTTGGAGCAGTCGCAGCACGCGTTCGGCGGGAACGGTCTCGGCCGCCACCACGACCGCCATCTTCGTGGGATCGCCGCCGACCGCCTGCGCCGCGCGGTAAAGGACGTCGCTCGCCTCGACAGGAGGCTCCTCCCCCTCCCACGGCCACGACCAGTGGTCTTCGCCCTCGCAGCCCACGACCGCCCGCCATGCGCTCCCCATCGCGCGGACGTCGAGGCGCCACGCCCCGTCCTCCACCCGCGGCTCGAATCGGAGCGTCAGGGGCGCGCGACGCGGCGGATCGTGGAAGGGGCCCACCTCGAGGGAGGCCGTCGTGCCCCCGCGGCGGGGCAGGGAGACCTCGAGCGTGCCGGCGCTGCCGTGGAGGAGGCGGGCGGCCGCCGCCTGCCACGTCTCGCCCAGCGGAGCCGGGGCCTCGGTCGGAGGGCCCGAGCCCGTCCCGCAGCCGACCCCCGCGAGGCTGCCGAGTGCGAGGAAGACGCGGAGGAAGAGCCCAGACCACCCTCGCATGAGGGAGGGAACGGCGCCGGCGAGGTTCGGGTTCGCCGCGCCGAGGCGCATCCGGGTACGCTCCTCCCCGTGACAGGGAACCCGATCCGACCCGACCGTATCGAGCGCCTGCGGACCCTCTGCCTCGCCCTGCCCGAGGCCGTCGAGAAGGAGACGTGGGGCGATCCCACGTGGCGCGTCGGCGACAGGATCTTCGCGATGCAGAAGGGCAACACCAAGGACGCGCGGCCGTCGGTCTGGATGAAGGCCGCGGAGGGCGTGCAGGGGATCCTCGTCGAATCCGACCCCGAGCGCTACTTCGTCCCGCCGTACGTGGGCCACCAGGGCTGGATCGGGGTCTACCTCGACACGCCGCGCCTGGACTGGAGCGCGGTCCGCGGCCTCGTCGCGGACAGCCATCGCCTCGTCGCGGCGAGGCGGCCGGCACGAACGGGGAAGGCCCGGGGGAAGACCGCGCGAGGGAAGAAGGTCAGGCCGAAGTAGCCGCCGGGCGCCGGGGCGGGGCCCGGGCCGGCCGTCGAAGCCGCCGGGCCGCCCGCCGGAGACACGGTCTGGTTCGCCCCCATGGCTAGAATGCGGCTCGTGCCGCATCGACGACTCGCGTCCGCCCTGCTGATGGGCTGGGCCGTCTACGCGCTCGTTCGCGGCGTCGTCACCCTGCCGCTCCACTCGCTCCACCGCGCGTCCGAGTCCCTGGCGCTCGGGCCGTACGATCGGATGGAGGCGCTCTTCCGGGATCGCTACCTCGTGAGCGAGGTGGTCGGAGTCCTCGCCGCGCTCGGGGTCCTCCTGTCGGCACGGCGCATCGTCGACGGGCTCGTGCCCGCCGCGGGGCCCGGTCGGTCGAGGGGCCTCGCGCCCTGGTTCGGAGCCGCCTCCGTCTGCGTCGGCGTGGCGTGGCTCGTCTCGGGGCTGGCGATCGCGGTCGCGAGCTGGGTCTACCCCATGCCGGTCCTGCCCGGCCCGATGGCCGCTGTCTACCGCGACGACCGCCTGAGGAACCTCGCGCACCTCGTGCCGCCGCTGCTCGCCATCGTCGGCCCCGTTCTCTGGGCGCGCGCGTCGCGGGCAGGGGTCCTCGTGCACGTCGAGGCCCGCCCGGGGCGGGCGCGCCGCTGGCTCGCCCCGGCCCTGCGTGCGGCGGGGATGGTCATCGTCGTGGAGTTCGCTTCGGGTGTCGCGCGGACACTCGGATATCTCGGGTCGGGAGACGCTCGGACCGCTGGGTGGGGCTCGCTCGACCTGGTCGGCGCGGCCCGCCTCCTCGTCTACCTGACGTCGGGCGTCTTCCTCTGGCGACAGGCGCGCTGGGTCGCGCGACTCGGTGAGCGTCCGCGATCCGAGATCCGCGTGCCGGGCTCCGGCCTCGACGCGGCGGGGGTGGAGCGCTTCGGGCTCTCGGTCGTCGGGGTCCTGGCGCTGCTGACGGTGCTCCGGACCGCGGTCGAGCAGCTCCCCGCGCCGGACGACCTGTCGCGCTTCCTCCTCGAGTGCGGCCTCTTCCTGGCCCTGGCCCTGATCGCGCTCTTCGGGCCGCGGCGCATCCTGTCGTGGCTCCGCGGGCGGCACGGCGCCGGCCGCGCGTGGCGCGACGGCCCGCGCGTGCGCACGCGCGATCTCGAGTCCGCGCTCCGTTTCGGGTTGGGCGTGTGGTTCCTGGTCGCGGCCGCCAAGCAGCTCTTCGCGGCGCTCGCCGAGGGCCCGGACCCCGCGACCCGCGGGGCAGGATTCGCGGCTGCGGGCACGTTGGCCCTGGCCGCCTTGTGGCTCCTCGCGACGACGCGGTGGAGAGCCGGTCGATCAACGTGGATGTCCGTGGCGGGGCGCGTCGCGGCGGCGGCCATCCTCCTCGACACGGTCCCGACACTCGCGCGCCGCCTCGCCGCGATGCTGCGACCGGAGCGCGGAGTGCCCCACGCGTGGGATCTCGGGTCCCACGCGGCGACGTGGGCGTACCTCACGCTCGTCGCCCTGGTGACGACGGCACTGATCGCCGGGTCCCACCTCCGGTCGCCCGCGCCGGACACGGGCGCGTGAGGCCGCGCGGTCGCGGTCCCGGTCGCGGTCGCGGTCGTCGTACGGACGCCGATTTTCGCGCGGGCCGCGCGGGACGATCGTCGCGAGCGGGCCCGGGCGCCCCGAGGAACCGACGGCCCCGGGGCGCCGGAGTGGGGCGGACGCTCGCCTCGAACCCCTGATTTCCGGGCTCTCCGGGACTGTCCCCCCCATTCGTTATCGTTTCGTTCGTGCTGTCGGAACGCGAACTCCACGAACGAAGCGACCCCGAGCGCCGCCCCTCCGAGGGCGGGATCTCCGAGCGGCGCATCGACCGGCGCACCCTCCGCGGAGAGAAGGACCCCGAGGGGATCGCGCTCCTGCGGGCCCGGAGCCGCGCGCTCGGCGACGCCGAGATC
Source organism: uncultured Planctomycetota bacterium (assembly GCA_963752285.1). Classification (GTDB taxonomy): domain Bacteria; phylum Planctomycetota; class PLA2; order PLA2; family JAEUHO01; genus CAVVXN01. The sequence goes on along the minus strand of CAVVXN010000001.1, from coordinate 578,700 downwards.
GCCTACGCGAAGCTGATGGTCCGCCTCCACGAGCAGGGCTCCTGCGTGTGGGAGAGCGCCGCCTCGACCTGGGAGCTCTCCGAGCGCTACGGGTTCGACGGCGCGCGGGGGCGTCAGCTCCTGATGCTCGGCTACGCCCTGGAGCGCCTGCCCGGCCTGGAGGAGGAGGTCCGCGCGGGCGGGATCTCCTTCGCGGCGGCCATCCTGCTCGGCGACGTCTTCGTAGACCCGGAGCGCTACCTCGAGGCGGGCGACGACTGGCTCGACCTCGCCAGGTCCTTGCGCGTCGGCGCGCTCCGCCGTCGCGTGGGACGCCGCCTGGCCGCGCGACGTCACGTCGCGCCGGAGTCCGACGTCACGACCTTCGTCGCGCACGTGGGACCCGACGCCGCGGACGACCTGCGGGCGTGCCGCAGGATCGCGAAGAAGAAGGCCGAGTGCGCGATCGACAACGGCCAGCTCCTGGCGGTGCTCGCGTACGCGTACCGGGCACGGTGGGACCCGACGCGGAAGGAGCCCAGGCCGCGGCGTCTTCCGCCGACCGAAGAGCGCCCCGGGGACCGGGAGGTCCCGGCGGAGGTGGTCCGGGCGATCCGTCGGCGTTCGGGAGGCCTGTGCGAGGTCGGGCTCTGCACGCGCGTAGCGGCGGAGCTGTGCCACGTGAGGCCGCACGCGGACGGGAGCGGTCGGGAGGCGAAGGACCTCTTCGACGGCTGCGTGGTCCACCACAAGAACTACGACCTGGGGATGATCGCGCTTCGGTGCTGGTCCACGGACGGGCGACCGCTGTTCGTGATCGCGGCGACGGGCGCGTTCCTCGCGCCCAAGCCCCTCCCCGAGGATCGCGAGCCGCCCGAGCGGCCGGCGTGGCTGCTCCGCGCGGTCGGGAAGACGCCGCGGCGGCGGCGGCGCGAGCCCGCCGGAGGGCGGGAGCGTGGTAAGCCCGCCGCAGGGCGGGAGCGCCGAGAGCCCGCCGCAGGACGGGCGCAGCGGGCCGGGCAGGCCGGGCAGGCCGGGCGGCCGCGCGCGCCGCCGTGACGCGGCGGGCGGGGGGCGTTCGTCAGTCCTTGTCCTTCGCCGCGTCCTTCGCCGCGTCCTTCGCCTTCTTCTTCAGCATGCGCTCGACCAGGGCCCGCATGGAGTCGAACTCGTCGCGGGAGAGGCCCGTCTGGGAGATGTCCACGTGGATGGCGGGGATCCACAGCGTCTCTCCCCGCCGGTAGCCCTCCTTCTCGAGCCGCTCCTCCATGTCGGACATGTGCGCCGCGCCGTAGAAGACGCCGATCGTTGCGGCGTCGGCGTGGCGGCCGAGCGCGCGCGTGAGGCCGTCGAGGGCCACGGTGTTGCGGTCGAGGAGGATGGCCTCCATGGTGCCCGCGTCGATGCCCGCGGCCGCGGCGTCCTTGATCACCTGGTCGTCGGACAGGGTGGTCACGAGCATCGCCTTCATCGCGGCGGCGCTCTCTCCGCCCGTCAGCTTGTCGGCCACCTTGAGGATCCAGATGGCGAAGCGGGAGAGCAGTCCGCGCCACCCGGCGCCCGCGAGCGCCTGGTCGATGAAGTCCACGTTGCCGCCCCGCTTGCGGATCGCCCGCTGGAGCTCGTCGAGCGCCATGTCGTCGGGCTCGAAGCGCTTCCTCGCGTAGTCGATGCCGTCCCCCTGCCACACGAGGTGCAGGGCCTCCGCGAGCTCCTTCTGGAGATTGAAGGACCGGGCCGCCGCGGTGTCGAGCGGGCCGAGGTCGTCCTGGTCGGTCACCTCGATGTCCGCCGCGGCGCCCTCTCCGCCGGGGGCGCCGTCCGCACCCAGGCTCTGGAACGCGAATCCCGTCTTGCCGTCCCCGCGAGCGCGCAGGACGAAGGAGAGGTCGTGCCCCCAGGCGTCCTTCCGCGCGCCGGCGAGGAAGGCGGACAACCGCGCGTCGATCGACTCCGCGGCGGAGACCAGGCGCGCGAAGGAGTCGGGGACCTCGACGCCGCGCTTCTCGAGGATGGCCGTCACGCGGCCCAGGAATCGGAGCCGCGCCCGGGTGTCCTCGACCCGGACGTCGTCGTTCTCGGTGCGCAGACGACCCGCTCCGGCGGGCATCACGCTCTCGTAGAGCACGACGTCGAGGCCGTCGAGGAACCGCTGCACGTCTTCGTAGAACGACGGGTCCGCGACGTGGACCGCGCCCACGAGCCAGACGTGGGGTCCGCCGCCACCGGGCGGGATCAGCTCGCGGGCGGCGATCTCGAGGCTCAGGTCGTCGCCGTCGTCCGTGACGCGCGTGTACGACCTCGTGGCGGAACGGCCGCCGGGAGCGGGCTTCGCGGGCTCGGCGGGGTCGTCGTCCGCGCGGACACGCGCGGGAAGGAACGCCGTCAGGAGGAGCGCGGTCGCGAGGAGGGCCCTCGCGAGGACGAGACGGCGGGAGCGTCGGAAGGTTCTCATGGGTGGCCTCCACGGCACGGCGGGGGAGGGGCGGACGAGGGCCGGCCGGGGCGTGCGGCGTAGGGCGCCGCGTACGTGCCGGGGCCGCTCGCGGCGTCGTCGCGCCAGATCCGTCCGCGGATCTGCTGCACCGCGCGGCACATGGCCTCGTCGAAGGGAACGTTCGACACCCGCCCCTCGGCGTCGGCGAGATCGCGGGTCTCGCCGGGGTCCTGGACCAGGTCCCAGGCGGACTCCTTCACGGTCGCCGTCGAACGGTCGAAGCGGAGCTCGTACTTCCAGCTCGCGGTGCGGGCGCCGAGGAGCAGGGCCTGGACCTGCGTGCCGGTGTTGTCGGGTCCGAGCCGCTCTTCCAGGAGGACGGGAGGCCGCGTCGCCCGGCCCTCGACCACCGGGATCACCGAGCGCCCCTCGATGCCGGGGAGCGCGGGGATCTTCGCGAGGTCCAGGAACGTCGGGAGCACGTCCACGAGCGCGACCGCGCTCGTGACGCGGCGGGGCTCGTCGAACGGGGGCGGCCCGCGCATCGCGAGGGGGACGCGGGCGATCTCGTCGTGGAGCTGGAGGCCGTGCCCGAGCCTTCCGTGCTCGCCGAACGACTCGCCGTGGTCGCTCGTGAGCACGAGCAAGGTGTTCTGGAGGAGGCCCCGCGCCTGGAGGCTGTCGATCGCGTCGCGCACGATCGCGTCCGCCCAGCGCACGCCCTCCCAGTAGGCGTCGGAGAGCTCCTGTGCGAGCGCCGGATCGGGATGCTCGGCGAAGCCCTCGTAGGCGTAGCGCCGGTAGCGGGCCATCGCCTCGTCGCCGCCGAGCACCGCGTCCACGTCCTGGATGGCCTCGCGGCGAAGGTCCATGATCCGGTACTGGTCGCGCGGCGAGAGCGCGCGGACCCGTTCCTCGGTGAGGACCCCGCCCGAGAGCTTCTGGGTCGGCCACGGGTGGTTCCCGGAGCCGTACGGCGCGTGCACCTCGTACGTGTGGAAGAAGAGGAAGAACGGCTTCGTGGGGTCCCGGAACCGCGCCCAGCGGTCCACGTCGCCGGCCATCCCCCGCAGCGAGAAGCTCTCGCTGATCGACCGGAAGCCCTGGAGCAGCGTCTGCCCCTCTCCCTCGTACCAGGGCCCGTCCACGAAGGCCGCGGTGTCGTAGTCGAACCCGGCGCTCAGCACCTCCGCGAACGTCGTGATCTGGCTGAGGAGGCGCTGGCCCTCGATCTGGGTGACGAGCCCGTGCTCGCTGGGCATGAGCCCCGTCAGGATGGAAGTCGCCGACGGCAGGGTCCACGTCGCGTCGGCGGTCGCCTCGGTGAAGTCGACGCTCCCCTCGACCCAGGAGGCGACCTGCCGCATGGGAATGCCGTCGGGCGACGAGCCCCCGTCCGTGCCGCGGGGCTCGAACGCGTCGTGGCGTAGCGAGTCGATCACCATCACGACGAGGTTCGGCGGGTCGGCAGGGCGCGCGACGGGAGCGAGGGGCCGGCCGTTGGCGTCGTAGCCCGGGAAGGGCTTCGCGGCGTCGTCCCCGCAGCCGCCGACGAGCAGGGGGGGGAGGAGGACGAGGAGGAGGCGGGCGATCCGCATGGGTGCCCGTCACGATACGCGCCCGGCCGGCGACGGCCGACCGGGGGCGCGTCGAGGCCGCCCCACGGCGGGCGGCCTCGGGCGCGGGGGGCGCGCGGGGCGGCGTCGTGGCCGCCGGCGGCGCTTCCGATGGGGCCCCGCGCGGTCCACGACGGCTATGATCCCGCGCCAACCATGCGACTCGCTCCGCCCGTGGCGCGCGCGCTCCGCCTCTCGATCTTCGAAGGATCGATGTGGGCGGTGTACTGGAACGTCGTGGCCGGCGTCGTGGTGAACGGCCTCGCGTTGGCCCTCGGCGCGCGGCCGTTCCACCTGGCGATCCTGAACGCGCTCCCGCTGCTCGGGCAGGTCGGCGGGCTCCTCGCGGCTCGCTACCTCCAAGCCCGCGACGCGCGAAAGCCCCTCGCGCTCGCGGCCGAGGCGGCGAGTCGCGGCGTGTGGCTCCTCCTGCTGCTCCTCCTCGTTCCCGGCGTCGCGGAGGGACCGGGCCGGGTGTGGTTCCTCCTCGGCGTCGCCGCGGCGAGCCACGTCGTCCACTTCGCGGGCGCGGTCGCGTGGCTGTCGTGGATCAGCGACCTGGTCCCCGAGCCGATCCGCGGCGTGTACTTCGGCGTGCGCACGGCGATCGTGGGCGTCGTCGGCCTGGTCGGGCTCTCGCTCGCGGGGCACCTCGCCGACCAGGTCCGGGCCGCCGAGGGACCGGGTCGCCCGTACCTCACGGTCCTGCTGGTCCTCGTGGCCGGGGCCGTGCTGTTCGGCGGGCTCTCGTGGCTCGGGCTCCTCCTCCAGCCCGTGCGCAAGATGCGGCGTCTCTCCGCGGCGGGGTGGCGCGTGATCGGACGAACGCTCACGAGTCGCGAGGGCCGCCGCATCGCCATCGCGTGGATGGCCCTCGCGGGCTCGGCCGGCGTCACGACCGGCGCGTTCATGGCGTTCTTCCTGGACCGCCTGCACATGTCGATGACGGGCGTCGTCGTGTACGGGTGGGTGGCCCTCGCGGTGTCCACCGCCGTCACGCCGCTGCTCGGCCGCGTCGGCGACCGCTTCGGACACCGGAACCTCCTCCTCGTCGCCTGGGTGGGCGTGTTCTGGCAGCCGCTGTTGTCGGTGATGACGCCCGACCGCCTTCCCCACCTCCTCGGGCTCATGCCGTGGACCATCCTCGTGGACGCCCTCTTCGCCGGGTCCTTCTGGCCCGCCGTGGGCGTCGCGCAGACGAACCTCGTGATCGCGTACGCGCCGAGCGAGGGCCGCGCGGCGCTCTTCGCGGGTCTGTCGGCGCTGGCGGGGATCGCCGGCTTCCTCGGCGCGGTCGTGGGCGGCGTCGCGTCGGACGTCATCGGGGCGAACCACGCGTTCACGTTCCTCGGGCTGCCCGCCGACGACGTGCGCTTCCCGATGATCCTCGGGGTCCTCCTCCGCACGATCGCGCTCGCGACGATCCCGCGCGTGTCCGAACCCGCGCACACGCGCCCACCCATCACGAGCGCCCAGGCCTTCACGGTGGTGTGGCGCCTCGTGGCCGGAAAGCCCGTTCGGCCGCCGGCGCGGTGACCGGCGCGGTGACCGGTCTCGCGTGAAGGACGGTCCCGCAGCGGCGCGCGGGACGGGTCTGCCGTACGATGTGCGGGTGGACACGCCCCGCGCCGATCGCATGTTCCGCGCCTTCGCCGACGAGACGCGCCTGAGGATCCTGCATCTCCTCGTCGGCGGGGAGACCTGTGTGGGCGACCTCGTGACGATCCTCGACCTGCCCCAGCCGACGGTGTCGCGGCATCTCCTCCGTCTGCGGCGCGCCGGGCTGGTGGAAGGGCGTACGTCGGGTCGCTGGCGCTACTACCGGCTCTCCCCGGCCGCGGGGGAGCTCCACGAGCGCCTGCTCGCGTGCCTCTCGAGCTGTTTTGAGACCGTGCCCGCGCTGGAGGAGGACCGGGATCGCGCCGAGCGTGTGCGCCGGGAGGGGGGCTGCTGCTCCGCGGCGCCGCGCCCGCACGCTCAGGCCGTCTCGCCCTCGCACGCGGAGGCGAGCGCCCGGGACACGTCCTCGCCGTAGAGGCGACGGCCGAGGGCCTTCGCCACGCCGACGAGCGCGATCATCACGGGCACCTCCACCAGGGGGCCGATCACGCACGCGAAGGCTTCCGCCGAGCCGAGGCCGAACACGGCCACCGCCACCGCGATCGCGAGCTCGAAGTTGTTGCTCGCCGCGGTGAACGCGAGCGTGGTCGCCTGGGAGGCGCTCGCCCGCGCGCGCCACGCGAGGAGGTAGCTCGCGAGGAACATGACCACGAAGTAGACGAGCAGGGGAGCCGCCACACGAAGGACGTCGCCCGGGAGCGCCACGATCGAGTCGCCCTTGAGCGAGAACATGACCACGATGGTGAACAGGAGCGCCCAGAGGGTGATCCGACCGATCCGCGGGAGGTAGGTCCCCTCGAAGCGCACGCGTCCGAAGACGCGGATGCCGACGACCCGGGAGAGGACGCCGAGCGCGAACGGGATGCCGAGGTAGATCCCCACGCTCTCGGCGATCTGCCCCATGGTCACCGGCACGGTGCTCCCCGCGAGGCCGAGCCAGGGGGGCAGGACCGTCACGAAGAACCAGGCGAACGCGCCGTAGAAGAGCACCTGGAAGATGCTGTTCAGCGCGACGAGGCCCGCGGCGTACTCCCGGTCGCCGTTCGCGAGGTCGTTCCACACGATGACCATCGCGATGCAGCGCGCGAGCCCGATCAGGATCAGGCCGGTCATGTAGCCGGGGTGGTCCGGCAGGAGGAGCACGGCCAGGCCGAACATCAGGACCGGGCCGACCGCCCAGTTGAGGAAGAGCGAGAGCCCGAGCACGCGGACGTCCCGGAGCACGCGGCCGAGGGCCTCGTACCGCACCTTCGCGAGCGGCGGGTACATCATCAGCACCAGGCCGACGGCGATCGGTACGTTCGTGGTCCCCACCGAGACGGAGGCGAGCAGGTCCTTCACGCCGGGCACGAGGACGCCCAGGAGCACACCGGCCGCCATGGCGAGGAAGATCCAGGCCGTGAGGAAGCGATCCACCACGGAGAGACGGCGGGGGCGACAGGTGGGGGTCACGGGCATGCGGGCTCCGGGGGATCCGGGGGATCCGGGGGATCCGGGCGGTCTTGGGGGTCCGGTCAGCGGGCCCCGACGGGGGCCGGACCGACGGGCGCCTCCGAGACGGTCCGCCCGGCTTCGAGATGGACGCGCACCGAGCCCCGGGCCGCCGCGCCGGGGCTGTGCGTCACCATGACGACGGTCGTCCCCTGCTCGCGGTTCCACCGCGTCAGCAGGTCGAGGATGTCGTCCGCGAGGGCGGGGTCGAGGTTGCCCGTCGGCTCGTCCGCGAACACGAGGTCGGGCTCGTTCGCGAACGCCCGCGCGATCGCGACGCGCTGCTGCTGTCCGACGGACAGCTCGCGCGGCAGGTGGTCCGCGCGGTCCGCGAGGCCCACCTCTTCGAGGAGGGAATGGGCGCGGCTCGCCTGGTGCGTCGCCGCGCAGCCTCGCAGCGAGAGCGCGATCTCGACGTTCTGGAGCGCCGTGAGATAGGGAACGAGGCTCATGCTCTGCATCACGAAGCCGACGTGCTCTCGCCGGAAGGTCGCGAGCGCGGAGTCGGAGAGCGCCGTCAGGGAGAGGTCCCCGTAGCGGATGTCGCCGGCCGTGGGACGGATGAGCCCGCCCAGGAGCAGGAGGAGGGTGGACTTCCCGGCGCCGGAGCGCCCGGTGATGGTGACGAAGCTCCCCTTCGCGACCGCGAGGTCCACGCCCGCCAGCGCGTGGATCGCGCGGCCGCGGCGCACGTAGCACTTCTCGAGTCCGACCGTGCGGAGGATCATCACACCTCCTGCATGTGGGCGAAGGGCTCGATGCGACCCGCGAGGAACGCGGGCACCGCGCAGCCGAGCAACGCCGCGGCGAGGGACAGACCGACCGCGCCCGGGAGGAGCGCCGGCGCGGGATGAACGGCGAGCCCGGTGAGCTCGGGCCCGAGCACGACGCCGGCCGTCGTGCCGATCGCCCATCCGAGCAGTCCACCGAGCACGCCGAGCACGAGGGCCTTCCCGAGGAGGAGCCCCCAGATCGTGCTACGTCGCGCCCCGATGAGCCTCAGCACGCCGATCTCGCGGCGTCGCTCGTTCACGTTGGCCCACATGAAGTTGCCGATGGAGATCGCCCCCACGATCAGCACGATCAGGAGGAACGCGAGCGAGACCTTCCGCATGAGCCGGTTCGTGTCGATCTGCGTGGAGACGATCTGCTGGACGGTGGTGATGCGCGTGTCGGGGAGGATGTTCCGCAGCCGCGAGAGCAGACCCTCCGAGATCGCGTTGCAGCACCCCATGATCTCGATCGCGCTCACGCGCTCCGGAATGCCGAAGACGTCCTGGGCGGCACGCAGGTGGACGAAGATCCGGTCGTCGTCCACGGTCCCGGTCTCGGGCAGGAGGCGCGCGACGGAAAAGAGGCGCGGCGGTCGGGGCGTCGCGTCGGGGCCCGGCGTCCGGGGGACCTCCACCGTCGCCCCCCCCGTCAGGCCGAGGCGCTCCGACGCGGCCGATCCCACCAGGCACTCGTCCTCGCCGAGCGACTCGACGGCCTTGTGCTTCAGGCGCTCGTCCTCGTAGCCGTGCGACCGGTTCGCGCCGCTCGAAGGATCGCACGTGCGCTGGAGGTCGGCGCCGACGAGCCCGATCTCCTGCCAGACCGGCTTCGACGCGATCTCGTTCGCGGGCAGGATGCCAGTGAGCACCACCGAGCGCCCGGCGACCACGGCTCTCCGGGTGAGCTTCGGGGAGAGGTTGTCCACGCCGGGCAGCGCGGACGTCACGATGCGCTCCACGAAGTCCTCGGGCATCGTCGGCGCGTCGATGTCGGCGGTGTAGTAGTCGTCCACGGTGGCCGCCTGCGGCAGGACCAGGACGTTCGCGCCCAGGTTGTCGAGCCGCAGCGCGACGGCGACCTCCGACACGCGCGTGACGGACTGGATCCCCACGACCACGCCGATGCCCAGCGTGATGGCGAGCAACCCCGAGACGAGCTGCGACTTGCGGTGGACCAGCTCGATCAGGACGAGAGAGCGGAGGTTCATGGCGGCTCCCGGTGCTCGCCGCTCAGCACGAACCGCCTGGACAGCACGAGGCCTGCTTCGTGGCGGCCTTCACGAGGGCGTCCACGGTCGGGACCGTCCGGAAGACCTCGGTCTTCTGGGCCTTCGCGTTGAAGACCACGACGACCGGCGCCTCGGCCTTCGGATCGACCTTCATCTCGGCGAGGAACGCCTTCTCCGCGTCGTCCTTCAGGTTCACCACGACGGTCGCCGACTTCCTGTCGAGACGGTCGAACGCCTGGTTCAAGACCTCGAAGACGGCGCTTCGCTCCGGCTGGTCGTCGCTCGCGAACGCGACGAACACCGGAGCGCCGTGGGAGAGCGCGAGGAGGAGGTCGGCCTTCTTCGGGGTCGGGATCAGGCGCACGAGCACCTCGGGCGTGGCGTTCGAGAGGAGCGCGCCTCCCGCGACGACGCCGTTCGGCGCGACCACGAGCAGCAACGGAACGGGCGCGCCGAGGACGCGGAGCCGCTCCACGAGGTCGGCGTTCGCCGGGTCCGCGCGATCGACCACGACGACGACGGCGCCCGGGGCGAGGTCTTGCGCGCGCCGCGCGATCTCGACGGCGCGGTCGGTGCCCGCGGCGGCCCCCTGCGTCACGACCACGAACGCGGCATGGCCGTCCCGAGCGGCCGCGGCGAGGTCCGCCCCCGGGGCGGCGGCCGCCCACGCGGCGGGAAGTCCCACCCCGAGACTGGCGAGACCGGCGAGGCCGGCGAGGCCGGCAAGGAGCCAACGGGCGGGCCCACGGAGCGATCGAGCGCGCATCGAGACCTCCCACGCGCCCGCACCCCGGTGAACCGGGCCCTCGCGCGCGCCTGCCTCGGGCCCAAGGGCCCAATGTATTCGCGCGAGCGAATGGGTCAAGTCGCGCCGCCGCCCGGCTTGCGGGGTGCTGGTTCTGGTGGTGTCGTCCCGTCGGCCCGATCCCGCGCGGTCCCCTACCGGTCGGAGGCACGGCGTGCACTGGCGGTTCGTCTTGTGCCCTCTGGGATCCGGGGGAGACGTCATGCCCCTCCTCGTGCTCGGCCGCGCGCTCCGTCGCCGGGGGCACGACGTGGTGGTCGCCCTCGCGGAGGTTCACGAGGGGCTCGCCCAGGCGGCGGGCCTCGCGTCCCACGTGGTGGGCTCCCGCGCCGCATACGACGAGGCCGTGGCCGACCCCGACCTCTGGCACCCGCGCCGGAGCCTCTCCGTCGTGGCCCGCGCGATCGGCGCCTCGCTCGAGCCCACGTGGGAGGCGATCGACGAGCTCCACCGACCCGGTCGGACGGTGGTCGTCGGGACGACGCTCGCCTTCGCGGCGCGCGTCTACATGGAGGCGAACCACGTCCCCGGCGTCTCCGTCCACCTGAGCCCGAGCGCCTTCCGGCCGCTCCGGGAGCCCCCGGCGTTCCGACCCGGTCGCCCGAAGCGGTGGGCGCCGCTCTGGACGCGACGTCTCTCGCGGTGGGCGATCGACCGGTTCCTCCTCGATCCGGCGCTCACGCCCGCGCTCGACCGGTTCCGCGCGGCCCACGGGCTGGGGCCGGTCCACCGCGTCCTTCATCGATGGATGCACGCGCCCGAGCTCGTGCTCGCGGCGTTCCCGCCGTGGTTCGGGGCGCCGCAGCCCGACTGGCCCGCACAGACGCGCGCCGTCGGGTTCCTGCGCGAACCGAGCGCCGACGACCTCGCGCCGGCGACGAGCGCGTTCCTCGACGCCGGGGACGCGCCGATCGTGTTCACCGCGGGGACGGCGAACCGACACGCGGCGGGGTTCTTCGTCGCGTCGGTCGAGGCCACGAGCCGCATCGGCCGGCGCGCGGTCCTCGTCACGGCGGGCCAGGAAGAGATTCCCGAATCGTGCCGTAGAGCGCACGTGCACGTCGTGGCGTACGCGCCGTTCTCGCGGCTGTTCCCTCGCGCCGCCGCGATCGTGCACCACGGCGGCATCGGCACGGCCGCGGAGGCGTTGGCCGCGGGGGTCCCGCAGATCACGACGCCGTACGCGTTCGACCAGGCCGACAACACCGACCGGCTCGTGGCCCTCGGCGTCGCGCGCTGGGTCCTGCCCACGCGGTACGACGCGCGCCGCGCAGCCGACGCGCTGGAGGCTCTGCTCGGCGACGACGGATACCGCGAACGCGCCGCGCGCCTGGCGCCGCGACTGGCCGACGGGGCGGACGCCCCGTCGCGCGCGGCGGACGCCGTCGAGGCGCTCCTCGGCTGAGGAGCCGCGGCGCCGGCGGGGGCACGCCGTCGCGCGGGAGTACCCTGGGGACCCTGCCGCGAGGGCGCGGCGTCCCCGGAGGGAGTCCCATGCGCGTTCGTCCGTCCGCCGTCGTTCTCGCGAGCATCCTCGGTCTCGGCCTCTTCCTCCCCGCGGCCCACGCGGAAGGCGACGCGAAGGCCGAGGAGGAGAGCCAGCTTCCGCTCCAGAAGGTCACGCTCTTCACGTCGGGCGTCGGGTACTTCGAGCACCGCGCCACGATCCAGGGCGACCAGAAGGTGACCCTGACCTTCGACGTGGACGACGTGAACGACCTGCTGAAGAGCATGGTCGTACGCGACGAGGCGGGCGGCCGCATCTCGGCGATCACGTACGGCTCCCGCGATCCCGTCTCGAAGGCGCTGCAGTCGTTCGCGATCGACCTCACCGAGAACCTGACCCTCGCCGACCTCTTCAAGCAGCTCCGCGGGGAGGCGGTCTACGTCGAGACGCCCGAGCCCGTGCAGGGGACCATCCTGAGCGTCCAGACGCGCGTGGTGGCGATCGACGACAAGCCCGTCCCGGCCGAGCACCTGAACATCCTGACCGACAAAGGGATCCGGAGCATCCCGTTCGACGCGATCCGCACGGTGCGCCTGCTCGACCTGCGCCTCGACCAGGAGATGCGCCAGGCGCTGGCGATCCTCTCGGCGGGTCGCGACAACCAGAAGAAGACGGTCACGTTCGAGTTCACCGGTGCCGGCGCGCGTCCGGTCCGCGTCGGCTACGTCCAGGCGACGCCAGTCTGGAAGACGAGCTACCGCCTCGTGCTCGGATCGAAGGGGACCGCGTACCTCCAGGGCTGGGCGATCGTCGAGAACACGACGAACCGCGACTGGGACGGCGTGAACCTGACGCTCGTGAGCGGGGCGCCCGTCTCGTTCGTCATGAACCTCTACGAGCCGCTCTACGCCAAGCGCCCGGTGGTCCAGCCCGAGCTGCGCCCCGGGGTGGCCCCGCAGCGCTACGAGCGCGACCTGGCCGAGCTCATGGACGCGGCCAAGGAGAAGTCGTCGGACCGCCAGAACGCGCTGCGCCGAGGCGGCGCGGGGGCCCGCCCGGGCGCGGCGCCCGCCCCGGCGGCCACGCCCGCCATGGAGCCGGCGGAGGGCGCGGCGTTCCTCCAGGGCGGCGAGGCGCAGGCCGCGGGCGCGGAGGTCGGCGAGCTGTTCCAGTACGTCATCGAGAACCCGGTCCACCTCGGTCGCCAGCGCTCGGCGATGATCCCGATCGTGGGGTCGGACGTGAAGGCCGAGAAGGTCTCGATCTACGACCCCGCCGTGGACGCGACGCACCCGCTGAACGGCGTCCAGCTCGACAACGACACCGCGCTGCACCTCATGCAGGGCCCGGTCACCGTGTTCGACGGCGGGACGTACGCCGGCGACGCCCTCCTCGGCGACCTGCCCGCCGGCGGGAAGCGACTGCTCACGTACGCCATGGACCTCGAGGTCGAGGTGGCCGTCGAGTCGAAGAGCCGGCCCGAGGACCTGCTCTTCGTGCGCATCCAAAAGGGAGTCCTCCGCACGACGTACAAGCAGCGCGTGGAGCGCACGTACACCGCGAAGAACGACGACGACAAGGAGCGCACGCTGCTCGTCGCCCAGCCCATCGACCCCGACTGGAAGCTCATCTCGCCCGACGAGCCGGCGGAGAAGACCCGCGGGCAGTACCGGTTCCGCGTGATCCTGCCGGCGAAGGGCGGACAGGCCCTCTCGGTGGTGCAGGAGCGCGTCTGGGCGCAGCAGATCGCGATGACGAACCTGCGCCAGGACCTGATCGCGATCTACCTGCGCGCGCCCTCGGTGAGCGACGACGTGAAGAAGGCGCTCCAGCAGGCCGCGCAGATGAACGCGGACCTCCAGGAGATCGTCCGGCAGCGGGAGGCGTTGGAGAACCAGGTCCGGACGATCGAGAGCGAGCAGAACCGGATCCGCCAGAACATGCAGGCCATCGACCGGGCGTCGGACCTCTACGCGAGGTACCTGAAGAAGCTCGGCGAGCAGGAGTCGCAGATCGAGGGCCTCAGGAACCGCATCGAAGCCCTCCAGCAGAGCGAAGCCGACGCGAAGAAGGCGCTCGACGACTTCCTCTCCAAGCTGAACGTCGGGTGAGGCCGGGGACGCGCCGCCGCAACGCTGGCGCCTACGGTCCCCCGGCCGGCGTGCAGGTCGGCGACGGGAGCCACGACGCGGGAAGGCGCGGGCGCCGCCACGACAGGACGAGCAGCGCGAGGCCCGCGGCCTGACGGTCGGTCAGCGTGAACTTCGGCATCTCGGTGCCCGGCGACATGCGCTTGGGGTCGAGGAAGTGCTCCACGTGCCACCGGAGCGCGGAACGCGTGCCGACGAGACTCTCGGGAAGGTCGTACCGGGTCGGGTGCTTGTCGCCCTCGTACGTCAGGTCGGGCCCGCGGGTCCCGCCTTCGCCGTCGAGCACGTGACACCGGACGCAGCGTCGCTTCGCGACCTCGGCCTTGGCGGCGTCGAGGAGCGGCATGCCCTCGACCTTCGTGTCCCGGCGGTGGCAGACGTTGCACCGCATCTCCAGGAGGTCGGAGGCGGTGAGGCCGTACGTGCGCGCACGGCGCCCGTCGAGGAGGGGCTCGTCCCAGAACGGGACGTCGCCGTGCGCGTCGGCGAGGCTCGTCGCCGCGCCCTGTCCCCCGTGACACAGGGTGCAGCCGAAGCGTTCGACCGGGTGCGCGACTAGCAGCTCGGGGCGCGGGTGCGAGCGGACGGGGTTCGGCGCGTCGGCGAGCTCCGGCCCGGCCTCGATCGTGACGTGGCAGGTCACGCAGCGGTCCACGCGGGAGATCTCGGGGATCCAGATCTGCTGGATGCCCTCCGCGACCTCGATGCCGTGGGGCGCAGCGAGGCCGCGCGCCTCGGCCTGGTACCGCGCCCACCCGGGCGTCGCCTCGTCGATCACCGCGACGGCCACGGCGAGGACCAGCACGAGGCCCGACACGGCGATCATCCAGCGGTCGGCCCGCGCGCGGCGGCGGTCCAAGGGCGAGATCGGGGGAAGCGTCACGGCCGGTGCCCTCAGACCCAAGACGGCGGCGCGGGCGCGCCGCGCCAGGGCCAGACCCAGGACCAGTGCGGTCCGCGGAAGAACGTGCCGATCAGCATCAGCACGACGACGATCGCGAGGCCGAGCAGGAATACGCGGACCTGCCGGCGGCGCGAGGGGTGGAACCACACGCCCGCCGCCTCCGCGGGGCTCTTGTCGAGGAGGGGCCAGGCCGCGAGGAGCGCGAGCAGCACGCCGGGGAGGACGATGCCTCCCAGGAGCGTCCCGTTCACGACGAACGAGCCCACGCGGAACGTCAGGATCGACACGAGCTCCTGGAGCCAGAGGAAGTACCACGGTGCCTTCGCCGGGTTCGGCGTGACCGCGGCGTTGGCCGCCTCCTCGAGGGGCGCGTGCAGGAGCAGTCCGACGAGGCTCGTGAACGCGAGCACCGCGAGGAACGTGGCGAGGCCGCGGCGGGGCAGCGCGGGCACGCCGTGCACGCTCTCTCGGTCGAGCAGGGCCGCGGGCGCGAACGACTCGACCGTTCCGCCCTGGGTGGCGCCGAGGAGGGTGTACGTCTTCCCCGCCGTCGGCGGGCTCGCGACCGTCGCGCGCCGCGCCTCGGTCGCGACGCGCGCGCCCGCGGCGAGGCCGCCGTCCTTCCGGATCCGCCAGAAGTGCCACGCGGCGAGGAGCGTCGCGACCATCGGCAGCACGAACGCGTGCAGCACGTAGAAGCGCAGGAGGGCCGCCTGGCCGACCTCGTCGCCGCCGAGGAGCAGCCGGCGGGCCCCTTCGCCGACGACGGGGACGGCGGCCGCGATCCGCGTGCCCACGGTGACGGCCCAGTACGCGAGCTGGTCCCAGGGCAGGAGATACCCCGTGAACGACAGACCGAGCGTGACGAGGAGGAGCGCGAGCCCGAGCCACCAGTTGAGCGGACGGAACGACCCCGGCGGCCCCTCGCGCTTGTACGCGCCGGTGAGGAACACGCGCACCATGTGGAGCACGACGGCGACCACCATCAGGTGCGCGGCGACGCGGTGCGTCCCCCGGATCCACGCGCCGAATCGCACGGTGAACTCGATGTCCTTGACGGAGGCGTACGCGCGCTCGACGCTCGGGACGTAGACGAAGAGGAGGAGGACCCCGGTCGCCGAGAGCACGAGGAAGAGGTGGAGCGAGATCGCGCCGAGCCACCCGCTCGCGATCCACGAGAGCGAGGCCTTCGTGACGCGGGCGGGAAACGCGTGGAGGGCGAGGTTTCGGACGACCGCGTCCGACGACTCGCGCGGCGTCCGCGGGAACAGGGTCCAGAAGGGCCGCGGCCCCGGGGAGCGCCCGTCCCCGCTCACCCTCCGGAGCCCTCCGGCGCGGCGGACGGCGGCGCGTCGGCCGGTGCGCTCGGCGGCACCTCGAGCGTCACTTGGGGACCGACCTCGCGCGAGAGGTCCACCACGAGCACGCCGCCCGGCCCCCGGACGACCGGACGCCAGGCGAGGGGACTCGGCGCGGGCCCGCCCGTGTTCTTCCCCTCCGCGTCGAAGCGGCTCCCGTGGCAGGGACAGTGATAGCCCTCTCCCTCCACCCCCACCGTGCACCCGAGGTGGGTGCACACGGCCGACAGCACGCGGAAGGACGCGCCGTGCCGGAGGACGAACACGCGCTCGTCGGGCAGGAACGTGTGTCCCTCGGGAAACCGGTCGGGGCGGCCGATCCGCCGGCGCGGCGAGGGCTCGTACGTGACCTTCGGGGCCAGCGCGCTGGTCCAGGCGACCACGTGCCCGGCGACGCCGAGGCCGGCGCCCCACACGGCCACCCGCGAGAGCAGCGCGCGCCTCGTGGACTCGTCCCGCGGCGCGCTCATCCGCCCACACCCGCCACGGACATCTCGAGCCGCTCCATCGTCATCGCGCCGGTCGGGCACCGCTCCGCGCAGAGGCCGCAGCGGATGCAGCGGTCCTCGTCCTTCACGAGATACACGGCCTCGGCCGGGGCGCCCCCGACGGCCCGGGGGTCGATCCCCTGGAGGTCCGTCTCGTCCGGCCGGACGAAGGAGAGGCACGCGTAGGGGCAGACGTCGGTGCACCGGCCGCAGGCGATGCACCGCGAGCCGTCGTACACGGTCTGTACGTGGCAGACGAGGCACCGGGCCGCCTGCCGCCTCGCCTCCGCCTCGTCGTACCCCGACTCCACCTCCGCGATGCCCGTCCGGCGGTCGAGGCCCGAGGACGGGGGCGCGACGCGCTCGATCGCGTCGTACCCCGCCTCGGTGGGGACCGCCCGCGGCGGGACCTCCGTGAAGCGGACGTGCCGCGCCGGCGGCCCGGCGCTGGCGGCCGAGCGGAGGAAGGCGTGGATCCCGCGCGCCGCACGCTTGCCGTCGGCCACGGCCTCGATCAGGGTTCGCGGCCCGAACGCGGCGTCCCCGCCCGCGAACACGCCGGGCAGGCTCGTCGCGAGCGTCGCGCGGTCCACCTCGACGAGCCCGTCCTTCGTGCGCGCGAGCGAGCGCGTTCCCTCGAGGTAGTCGAGCTCCGGCTCCTGCCCGACCGCGAGGACCACCGTGTCGCAGGCGATCGACTCGGCGGCGTGGGCGCCGTAGGACGGCGCGTACCGCCCGGACGCGTCGCGGATCTGCACGACCTCGGCGAGCTCGACGCCCGCCACGCGCCCGTCTTCGCCCCGGATGCGGCGCACACCGCGCAGGGGATGGAAGACGACGCCCTCGCGACGCGCCTCCATGAGCTCCTCGGCGCCGTGCACGCTCCGCTCCGCGGGCCACCCGCCCATGGGCTGGCGTGCGACGACGTGGACCTCGCGTTCGTCGCCGCGGAAGGCGGACCGGAGGAAGCGCGTGGGCAGCGCGCCGCCGAGATCCGTGAGCGAGCGCCCGGCGCCGGCGTCCGCCGGCGGGCGTCCGCGGCGCGCCGTGCGCGCGACGTCCAGCGCGACGTTCCCGCCGCCGACCACCACGACCCGCTGGCCGAGCTCGACCTTGTAGCCGCGGTTCACGTTGATCAGGTACTCGATCGCGCGAACGACGCCGTCGAGGTCCGCGCCCTCCACGTCGAGGAATCGCCCCCGACCCGCGCCGGAGGCGAGGAACGCGGCCTCGTACTCGGACGCGAGGAGGCTCTCGAGCGTGCGGTCGCGGCCGAGGGCGCACTCGAGACGGACCTCGACGCCCAGGCGGAGGATCTCGTCGATCTCGCGGTCGATGAGCTCGCGCGGCAAGCGGTACACCGGGATCCCGTGGCGGATCATCCCGCCGAGCGCGTTCGAGGCCTCGAACACCGTCGGCCGGTAGCCGAGCAGCGCGAGGTCGTGCGCGCACGCGAGCCCGGCGGGCCCGCCGCCGACGATCACGACCTTCGGTCCGGTCCCCGGCGCGGGGCCCCCCATCTTCCTCAGGTGACTGCCGTACGCCTCGCCCTCGATGCACGGCGCCCGGTCCGCGGCCAGCACCTGTCCGACGCGGTTGTCGGGGCTCTCGGCCCCGAAGCGTTCGGTCAGGAACCGCTTGAGCGGCCGGATCGCCACCGGCTCGTCCACGCGCCCGCGCCGGCACGCGTCCTCGCACGGCGCGGCGCACACGCGCGCGCACACGGAGGCGAAGGGGTTGGGCGCGCGCGCGGCGTGGAACGCCTCCGCGTAGCGCCCCTCCGCGAGGTGGTGCACGTACGCCCCGGCGTCGGTCCCGACCGGGCACGCCGCCATGCACGGGACGTTCTCGGCGAACCACGCCGGCGGACGCGCCGCCACGGTGAAGCGGGGCGGGACGGGCACGACCGGCCCGACGGTCCGGACGGTGCGCGCGCGGAGGCCCAGGACCTCACGGAGCGGCCCGACCCCGGCGCCCGCGCGCTCGAGCGCGTCCAGGCTGCGGGCGAAGGTGTCGGCGTTCCAGGCGGCGTGCAGGTGGGGTCGCGCCGCGCTCACGACCGCGAGCGCGGCCGCGCCATCGCCCAGGAGGAGGTGCGCGCGGGCCGCGTCGAAGTGGCTCCAGGGTGCGTCCTCGGCGGGGTCCCCGAGCGCCTGTCCGGCGCGGATCTCGAGCACCCGGAGCACGCGCTCTCGCTCGGGGTTCGTCAGCCGGATGCGCCCCTCGCGGCCCGCGCGGTGCACGAGCGCGGGCAGAACGAGGTTCAGCTGGCCCTCGGCGACGTCGATGGCGCGCTCGAGGAGGCGCGCGGGCTCGTCGTCCGACGTCTCATTCCGCGCGCAAAGCAGCGCGAGGGACACGAGCGCCTCGTAGTCCTCCGTGATCGCGACCGCGCGGCGCAGCGCGTCCTCGGCACCGGGGAGGCCGGCGCGGTCGCGCGCGATCCCGAGCTCCCGCCAGCACGCGGCGCGCGCCGGCGCCGAGCGGACGGCGCGCTCCAGGAGCTCCGCCGCCTCGGGGTAGCGCGCGCCTTCGCGCAGGAGCAGCGCGGTCCTCAGCAGCAGGTCGGGCGCCGTCGGCTCGGCGGCCAGCGCGTGGTCCATCGCACGGAGCGCGCCGGGCGCGTTCCCCTCGAGCACGTCGCGGTCGGCGAGGACGAGAGCGTCGTACACGCCGTTCTGCTCGCGACGGCGCCGGACCGCGAGCGCGTCGCGGAGCCGCGTGAGCCGGACGTTCGCAGGGCCCTCGTCGGCGCGGGCTGCGGCCGCGGCGCTCGCCCACGTCGCGACGCGGGTGCGGGTGGCGGGCCGTCCCTCGAGGTCGCTGGGCTCGTACGGCCGGACCGGGAGCTCGTGGACCTCGAAGGGGAGCGCGGTCCGGCCCCGTCGGAGCAGCAGGACGCTCCGGGTGCGGGCGCGGGCGTGCCACCGGACGAGTCGGAAGACGTCGGGAACCGTACCGACGAGGTCCACGATCATCGCCACCCCCCACTCGAGCGCGCGGAGGGTCTCGTCGGCGAACACGGAGTCGGGGTCGGCGGGATCGCCCCGGACCGGGACGAGCGACCGGCCGTCCGAGAGGCTCGCCGTCTCGACGGCGCGCCGGAGCACCGTATCGTAGACGTCCGAGTCGTTCGCCAGGACGAGGCAGCCGCAGCTCGGGTCGAGGAACGCGTCGAGGGGCACGGGGGTCCAAACCCTCCCGCCGCGGATTCTACGGGCGGGCGCGTTCGCCGCCGTCACGGGAGGAGACCGACATGCGCCGCCTTGCGAAATGGACCTTCATCGGGCTGGCCGTCGTGGCCGTCTTGATCCAGGCGCTGCCCCTCGGCCGCCCCTCGAAGAACCCCCCCGTGGTCAAGGGGCCCCCGTGGAACGCGCCGGCGACGGAGGCCCTCGCCCGGAAGGCCTGCTTCGACTGCCACAGCAACGAGACGAGATGGCCGTGGTACGCCTGGGTCGCACCGGTCTCCTGGCTGGTGACGGACGACGTCGAGGAGGGGCGCCGCCACCTCAACTTCTCGCGATTCGACCAGCCCCAGCGGCACGCCGACGACGCCGCCGAGGAGGTGAGGTCGGGAGACATGCCCCCCTCCAACTACCTGCTCCTCCACCCCGACGCCCGCCTCTCGGACGCGGACCGCGCGGCCCTCTCGCAGGGGCTCGAGGCCTCGTTCCCCCGCGGAGCGCACCCGGAGCGCGAGGGCCAAGGCGCCGCCCCGGAGGATGCCGAGGGCGACTGACGGCGGGCACTTCGGCCCCCCCGCCGGCACGCTGTCGGCCGTGGCGATCTGTGGGTAGGCTGTGGTGAGCCCCCCTGCGGGGCGGGACGGGAGGCTTCTCGTGCGAGTCCACGTCGTCTTCGGGCTCCTCGGCGCTCTGGCGCTCGGGGGTTGCTTCTCGCCGCGGCAGGCCGCCCCGCCCAGCCGCGAGACTCCGGCCGGCACGGTGGAGATGTTCAAGCAGTTCGCGCGGCGGGGCGACCCCGCGGGCGAGTGGGACATCCTGAGCCCCGACCTCAAGCGACGCCTGGGCCAGCAGGCCGGCCGCACGATCGACCTCGCCGACTACACCGCGGCCCGCCAGGCCTACCGGAACGACCCGCGGGTGCGTGCGGCGGAGAACCTCCTCCAGACCGCGATCGTGCGCCAGACCCAGCCGACGGGGCCCGACCGCGTGATGGCCACGGTCGTCACCTCCGGGGGCCCGCTCGCGCGGTCCGCGAACTTGCAGATGGTGCGCCTGACGAAGTGGGAGCTCTCGGTGAACGGCCAGGCGGAGCCCTACTGGGGCTTCACGAGCGACCCGCTCTTCGGGGCCGACCGGCAGTCCGACGGCTCGTACGTGGTCTGGTATCGCCAGGACCCGAACGGCGCGCGGAGCGAGCAGCGGATCCCCGCGAGCGACGTGCGGAACTACCACCAGACGAGCGCGTGGTACGTGGACGACCTGGGCGGGCTCGAGTCGCAGTTCCTGCAGTAGAGGGCGCTCGCCGGTCGCTCACTTCGCGCCCACGCTCGCCGCCACGCGGAAGCCGATCCAGTTCGAACGGGCCGAGGGATCTTCGCCCTCCCGGTCCGAGCAGCGGCCGCGCTCCGACTTGTCACGCCAGCTCCCGCCGCGGACGACGCGCTTCGTCCCGCTCTTCGGGCCCTGCGGATCCTTCACGGGCATCTCGCTGTAGGCGTCCGCGGCGTACCAGTCCGCGCACCACTCGGACACGTTGCCCGCCGCGTCGAGGAGGAGCAGGTCGCCGGTCGCGGGGTACGCGGACACGGAAGTGGTGTTGCCGCGGATGCCGGCCATGTTCGCCGCCTTCGGGTCCCACTTGGACCCCCACGGCCAGATCGTGTCCTCGGAACGGAAGCGGACGGCCCGCTCCCATTCGCTCTCGGTGGGGAGTCGCAGTCCGGCCCACTTGCAGTAGGCCATGGCGTCGTCGAACGTGACTTGGTTCACGGGGTGGTCGAGGAGCAGACCCTTCTCCTCCACGCCCGGAGGGAGCGCGTGGCCACTGTCCTTGCAGAACCGGAGGTACTGGGACCACGTCGTCTCGCCCTTCGCGACGAGGAACGCCCCGATGATGATGCGCTGCTGGGGCATCTCGTCGGGCTGCACGTCGGGGTCGCCGATCATGCCGCCACGCACGTACCCGCCCTCGGGGACGAGGACGAGCACGACGGTCGGGTCCTTGTCGAGCGTGAACTCCTGATACCCCTTCTCGTTCTCGCCCTTGTAGGTGAGACCCGAGATGGTGGCGCGCGGGATCGTGACCTTGAACACGAGGGGGTCCGAGCGGTTCCCCGCCGCGTCCACGGCCCAGATGTTCACGAGCTGCTCCCCGACGGAGAGGTTGATCGTGGCGTTCCACGTCTTCCCCGTCACGCTCCCGAGCAGCCCGTTCACGTACAGGCTGCACCGTGTCCCGTCCGCCACCGTCCCGCTCAGGTTGAGCGGACCCGACGACGTCCCGAGGACGCGATCCGCGTTGCGGACCCAGAACTTCGGCTCGGTGATCTGGAGTACGGGAGGGGTCAGGTCTCGGGTGATGCGCACGCGCGCGGTCCCGTGGTGGCCCTTCGGGTCGGAGGCCTCCACGACGATCTCGTGCTCGCCCTCCCCCTCGAGCGGCACCGTGCCCCGGAACACGCCGTCGCGTCCGACGGTCACGGCCTGGCCGTTCACCTTCACGCTCGCGCGCGGGTCCTCCATGAGCCCCGTCACCTCGATGGACGACTCCCGGGTCGCCGTCCCGTCGAGCGGCGAGGTGATGGCGAGCGTGTCGCAGCAGATGACCAGCCGCCGATGGGCCACCACCTGCTGTTTCGACTCGTTGCCCAGGTCGTCGCGCGCCACGATCGTGATCGTGTTCGCGCCGTCGTCGGGGATCTCGACCTCGGCCTTGAACTTGCCGTCGGGGTCCACGGTCACCTTCTGGCCGGCGACCTCGACCTCGGCGTCCGGCTCGCCGACCTGGCCCTCGACCGTGATCGTGGGCGCCGTCGTGGGCGTCATGAGGGTCTTCGCGTCGGGCCCGAGCATGGTCAGCGTCGGCGGCTTGGAGTCGCGCACGACGCTCACCGTCTGGAGGGTGGCGTTCCCGGCCTGGTCGGTCGCCTTCACGCGGATCGTCTGCTCGCCCTCCTTGGGGATGCGAGTGACCGTGCGGAACGTCCCGTCCGGCTGAATGGGAACCGTCGCGTCGTCCACGGTGAGGATGGCCTTCGGATCGTCGCAGGTGCCCGCGACCGTGGCGTCGGGCGCGTTCGTGCGGAAGCCGTCCACCGGCTGGACGACCTTGAGCGTCGGGGCGACGTTGTCGTCCACCTTCTTCTGCTGGTTCCCGCTGCCCCCGTTCTGGACGGCGACGAACGCGATCGCCCCCACGACCAGCACCACGAGGAGGAGCACCATCGGCATGCTGCTCTTCTTGCGCCCGCGCATGACGATGCCGCGCGTCGCGTGCGGGTCCCCGTCGCCCGCGGGGGCGGGCGCGGGGGCCTCCGCCGCGGCCGGCCGCGGCCGGCCGAAGCCGAGGGTGTCGGAGTCCGACACCGTCGCCATCGGCGCCCCCTTGGCCGCGGCCTTGGCGCCGCCCTTCGGCGCGCCGCCCTTCGGCGTGGCGGATGTGGCGGCGAGACCCGAGCTGAACGCCGCCGCGAAGGCGCCCGCGCTCTCGAACCGCTTCGCGCGGTCCGGGTCGAGGGCCCGGGCCAGGGCCTTGGCGGCGGCGTCGGGGACGACGCCGGAGAGCGACGGCGCGGTCTGGCCCGGGGCCAGCGGCGCCTTCCCCGTGAGGGCGGCCAGGGCCGCGGCGGCGAGCCCGCGCTGATCGTCCTTCGGGTCGGGTCGCTGGTCGCTGAGCGCCCGGCGGACGGTGAAATCGGCCAGGTAGGCCCGCGTGGAGGGCGGCTTGTCGAGGAGGACCGTCCTCGGCCCCACGGCACCGTGCGCCTCGCCCTTCTCGTGCACGTAGTCGAGCGCGGCGGCGACCGGGTGGATCCACGCGACGACCTCGGCCGGGCTCTGGGGGGCCTGCCTCGCCCCGAGGCGCTGGGCCAGGCTCTCGCCCCCCACGTGGTGGACGACGGCGTACGGGAGCTCGCCGTGCTCGCCGAAGTCCACGACGCCGACGAGCCCGTCGTGCTGGAGGTCCGAGACCGAGCGGACGACCCGCTGGAACCGCTCGGCGAACCCCGCCGCCGCGAGCGCCTCGCGCCCCGGGAAGCGCACGGCGACGCGGCGCATGAGCTTGGTGTCCTGGGCCTGGTACACCGACGAGCGAGGGCTCGAGGAGATGCGCGCGAGGAGCACGTACCGCCCCCCCACCTCCTCGCCCGTCAGATCGCGATCGGCGTCGAACGTCTGCCCCACGATTTCGTTCTCCCATCGACCTGGGTCGCCCCCTCGGGCGGGGCGCCCCCCGCGTCGTCCCGCTCGCGGGCCCCGAGGCCCGAGGACGGCGCGAAACCTCCGTTGACCACGAACCGCCGGTCCCTGTCAAGCGCCCGACGGTCAGCGCATCGGCCCCAGCCTCTCCACGCGGTCCAGGGCGAACTCCCGGACCTTGGAGCGGTTGTCGGGGACCGCGGCGGCCATCCGCTTGTACACGTCGTAGGCGAGCGCCCAGTGGCGCCCGTCGATGAATTTCTGGCCGAGCTCGTGGTCGGCCTGGACCCGCTTCTCGAGGTCGTCGAGCACGAGCTTCGCTTTCTGCGCGAACCCCTCGCGCTTGTCGAGGGCGGCCTGGAGCGTCGGATAGCCCAGCACGCCCGCGACGCGTTGCGCGGCCAGCACCAGCATGTACGCGTGACCGCCCTCGTCCACGACCGGCTCGCCGTGCTTCGCCAGCGCTTCCTTCCACATCGTGTCCGCGATCGCGTCGGCGTCGATCTCCGGACGCTGCGTCGAGACGGGACCGTGCATCAAGTCGCCGAAGTACGGGCCCTTGCCCGGGTCGAGCACCGTGGCCTTCTTCTGGCCCAGCATCGACAGCACCACGACCGCGAGGAGCCCGTAGAACACGACGAGCCCGAGGAAGACGGGTCGCTGCAGGAACGACTTCTTCTCGGGCGCCTCGAGACCGCCGCCGGTCTCGGCCTGGCGCTCCTTGACGCCCGACTGTTCCTCGAACAGCCGCTTCCGCTCGTCGGCCGTCACGACGAGGAAGGTGAGCGTCGTCCCCTGACCGATCTCGATCTTCGTCTTGCCCTTGAGCAGCGTCGGCCGCTTGATCAGCGCGCCGTCCACCAGGGTGCCGTTCGGGCTCAGGTTCTCGACGAGGTACCCACCCTCCCCGTCCCGCTCGATCTTGGCGTGGACGCGCGACAGAAACTCGTCCTCGGGGATCTGGAAGTCGACGCGGCTGACCCCGGTGGGGTCCCCTCGACCGACGAGATACGAGTCCCCCATGAGGTCCACGAGCGAGACGCGCCCCTGGGGCGCCTCGATGCGGAGCATCGTGTGGAGCGCGTTCTCCTGTGCGTCCTTGACCTTCGACATCAGGCCAGCCCTCCACGCGTCGCCTTGATGATGATCGGGCCGAACAGCAGCAGGAACACGGCGAGCATGAGGAACACAGTGGGCACGGCGAGGCGGTTCGGGAGCTTCGCGGCGATCTGCTCGCCCCGCTTGCTGCGCCGGTAGCGGTTCAGGTCCGCCTGCTGTTCGAAGACCCGGACGAGGGGCGTGCCGAGCTCCTCGCCCTGGTGCACCGCCTGGATCATCTGGGCGAGCTCGGCGCTCTCGATGCGCTTCGTCATGTTCTGGAGCGCCTGCCCCATGGGCGTGCCGGCCTGGATCTCGCGGAGCATGAGCTCGACCTCTTCCTCGAGGGGGCCCTTCGTGGGCCGCTGGATCGCCGACTCGCACGCCTGCAGGAACGTGGCGCCCGCGCCCATCGAGAGCGACGTCAGGTCGAGGAAGTAGGGAAGCTGGCGCTCGAGCTCGACGCGGCGGCGGTCGCCGCGCGACTTGAGCCCCTGCATCGTGGCCAGGTACACGATCGCCGTGGCGAGCAGGGGAAAGAACACGTTGAAGCGGCCCGTGACCAGAAGGGCTCCCGCGACGCCCCCGCCGACCACGAGCGCGAGGGACATCGACCACGCGATGTACTCCTCGGGCCGGTAGCCCCAGGGGTTCCCCGCCTGCATGAGCTCGTGCTGCACGCGGGCGCGGAGCCCCGCGAGCCCGAGGCGCCGCACGACGATGGACAGCCCGACGACGAGCGGGTCGAGGAGGCGGCGGAGCGGCGCCTCGTCGAGGGCCTTCCGGCGGCGCTCCGCCAGGATGTCGGCCACGAGGGTGTAGTCGTAGCGGAACTCCGCGATCCTGCCCACCGACATGACCACGAGGAACACGGCCAGGAAGATCACCACGTCGGCTGCGAGCAGCATGGCCTTCCTCCTCCCCTCAGATGTCCACGCTCAGGATCTTCCGGATCCAGAGGTGGCCGATCAGGTTGAAAACCAGCACGATGCTCAGGATCACCAGCCCGACGGGGTCCTTGAACATCAGGAGCGTGGACTCGGAGTCCATGAAGTAGAGCAGGACCAGGAACACGCCCGGCATGAACGTCATGAAGCGCGCGCTCGAACGGCCCTGCGTCGAGACGGTACGGATGTGCTCCTCGAGTCGCCAGATCTCGCGGATGGAGTCGGAGATCTTCTCGAACACGTCCGCGAGGTTGCCGCCCCGCTCCTTCCCGACGCGGAAGGCGGTCACGGCGAGCTCGAAGTTGCGGCTGCGCACCCGGTCGCGGGCGTCGTCCACGGCCTGCTCGATGGGCTTCCCCATCTCGTAGGACCGCTGGATCTCCGCGAACTCCTCGCGGGTCGGGGACGGCATGTCGCGCGCCACGAGCGCCACCGCCTGCGGCAGCGAGAGCCCGGCCTTCAGGCTGTTCGCGAGGGCCGTGAGCGCGTCCGGGAGCTGCTCGTCGAACCGGCGGTGTCTCCGCTTCGCGAGCATCTTGGGCAGCGCGTCGAGCGCCTTGAACACCGCGAACGCCACGATCAGCCCGAGGATCGAGAGCCCCATGGCGACCGTGACGGCGAAGATGAAGAGCGCGATGACCGGAGGGCCGTACACCTGGAAGCCGACCCCGCCCTCCTGCCGCAGCTGGAGCTGGAGAGAGAGCGCGCGCGCCCTGCGTCGCTCCATCCAGGTCCCGATGCGACCGCTCACGGCGAACACGATCGCCGCCGCCGCGAGGAACACGACGACATCGGTCGGGAGCATGTCCTGGGCGACCGCCAGTAGGCTCATGCGGAGGCCTCCTCTTCCACGGACGCGGCGAAGAGCACGCCCGGATCGATGTACCCCTTGTCCACGAGGTCCCCGACGAACGTGGGCAGGTAGCCGCTCTGCAGGAGCTGGCCGTCCCGCTCCTCGAAGATGTCGTTCGTGAGGATGCGACCGTCCTCCGGGTCCATGCCGACCACCTCGGAGATGTGGGTGACCATGCGCTTCCCGGACGCCAGCCGCGACGCCTGCACGATCACGTGCACGGCGGCCTCGATCTGGCTGCGGATCGCCCGGACGGGGAGGTCCACGGCCTCCAGCACCATCGTCTCGAGGCGCAGCATGGCGTCCTCGGGGGAGTTCGCGTGGAGGGTCGTGAGCGAACCGTCGTGCCCCGTGTTCATGGCCTGGAGCATGTCGAGCGACTCGCCGCCGCGGCACTCACCGACGATCACGCGGTCGGGCCGCATGCGCAGCGCGTTGCGGACCAGGTCGCGGATCGTGTACGCGCCCTTGCCCTCCACGTTCGGCGGCCGCGTCTCGAGCGTCACGACGTGGGCCTGCCGGAGCTGCAGCTCGGCGGAGTCCTCGATGGTCACGATCCGCTCGTCCTCGGGGATGAAGGCCGAGAGGACGTTGAGGAGCGTCGTCTTGCCGGAACCGGTGCCCCCGGAGATGATCATGTTCTTGCGCCCGTGCACGCAGGCCTTCAGGAACTCGACGGCCGGCTCGGTCAGCGACCCGAAGCGGACGAGGTCGGCGGCGGTGAGCGGGGTCTTCGAGAACCGCCGGATCGTGAGGCAGGGGCCCTTCACGGCGAGCGGCGGAATCACCGCGTTCACGCGGGAGCCGTCGGGGAGGCGCGCGTCCACGAGCGGCGTGGAGCGGTCGATCCGACGCCCGAGGGGCTCGACGATGCGCTGAATCACGCTGACGAGGATCTCGTCGGTGATGAACGTGCGGTGGAGCCGCTCGAGGACGCCCTCGCGCTCGATGTAGATGAGGTCCTTGTGGACCACCATGATCTCGCTCGTGTTGGGGAGCTCGAGCAGGTCCTGGAGGGGACCGAACCCGCACACGAGGTTCATGATCTCGCGCGTGAGGAAGCGGCGGACGATGAGCGTCTTGAGCTCCGGGGCCGCGCCGCCCACGAACGCGTCGAAGACGGCGGAGAACCCCTGGTCCACGCGGCGCAGGTCCTGCCGGACCGACTTCTTCGTGCCCTCGATCTCGAGGCGCTTGCAGAAGGAGTTCACGACCGTCGAGAGCATCGCGTCGAGCTTTCCCGCGAAGCCGCCGGTCTGGTCGGCCCCCCCCGGCCCCGCCGCGCGGGCCAGGACCTCCTGCACGATCTCGCTGTACAGGCACTCCCGGAGCGCGTGCGCCAGCACCTCCGGCGCCATCCCGCCGCCCTGTTCCGGCACGGCGGCGCGGACCAGGTCCTCCAGCGCGAGACGGAGCTTCGGGTTCGTGTCCTCCGAGACGCCGCTCCGACCGAGCTCGCGCAGATCCACGCTCTCGAGGAGGCGCGAGTGCAGCCCGAGCTCGATCGCGGCGAGCGCGCCCGCGACGTCGAACTCGTCTTCCTTCCGCCGCTTCGCCCCCTCGATGTAGATCGAGAACTCCGCGATCCGGATCTCGTCGTCGGGCTCGACCTCGACGGTCTGCCCCGAGTGGATCTCCTTGCCGTTCACGAAGCTCGGGTTGCGCCCCACGGACTCGAAGACGTACCGGCCGTCGAGCGCGCGGATGACCGCCTGCTCGCGCGACACGTACGGACTCGCGAGGACGATGTCGCATGCCTCCGTGCGGCCGATCTTGACGCTCGTCGCGTCGATCTGCTGGACCCGGACGGTCTGTCGCTCGCCGTCGAACACGCGGAGCGCGAAGCCCATGTGCGAAGCCTCCTTCCTCGGACGGCCCAGGTCGCCTACGCGCTCACTGCGCGGGGGCCTGGGAGGGAAGGGCCAGGGTGAGCTTCCCGAGACGGGTGGCGCCCCTCACCTTGTCGATCTCCGGTCGGGGACCCACGAGGGTGATGGACGAGTACGCCTGGCCGCGCGGCCGGACGAGCTCCGCCTTCGTGCCGTAGTAGTCGTCCACGGCGAAGATCGTCATGTTCTCGGCCACCGGCACGACCTCGGCGTCCTGTCCGCCGGGCTTCGTGGGGTCCTTCTTGAGGACCGTGTAGTACACGTCCACCAGGTCGCCCGGGGCGGCGAGGAATCCCACCGCCGTCTCCTGGGACGCGGCGATCGTGACGGTCGTCTGGCCCGCCGGGATCATGCGTGCGAGCTCCATCGCGTTCGAGCCCTGCACGTGGTACAGGCGCAGGAACTCGCCGGCGGGGATCGCCCGGACGATCTGGCTGTCCGCCCACTGCGAGTACTCGTCCCCGTCGATCGCCTGCGGGTAGTGCTTCGCGAACGAGACGGGGATCTCCCGCAAGGGGACGAGCAGCTTCTGCTTCAGCGCCTCCTTCACGAGGCGCCCGGGCGCGATGTCGGCGGCGGCCTGGAAGAAGGTCACCTTCGGCTCGGCGGCCTTCGTCTCGAGTTCGCTCACGTGCGAGTTCACGAGGTACACCGCGATCACGCCCAGCACGATGGCGATCACGATCGTCTTGTTCGATTTCATCGAAGCGCTCCGTCCTAGAGAGATCCCACGACCACGCTCACGAGGCCCCCGTCCTGGTCCTCGTCCGCCGCCGCGAGCCACACCTGGCGGCGGCCGTCCTCGAGCACGCGCACGAGGCCGCCCTCGTGGTGCTCCTCTCCGTACCGCGAGGTCCACCCGGTCCCGATCAGGGCGCCGGCCACCTCGGAGACCGCGTCCCCCGCGCGCCCGCGGGCGCGGCACAGGACCGTACGCGGCCCGCCGCCCACGCCGGCGTTCACCTGGAACACCGGCTCGAGTCGCGCGACCGCCGCGGCGCCGAGGTCGTCGAGCGCGCGCGGCGGGGCCCGGTAGGCGTCCGGCAGGCCGTCGAGCGAGAGGCCGCGTGGGAACACCCACGTCACGTAGTCCCAGCCGCTCGCGGCCGGGAACGCGAGCGTGACGGCGCCGGGCTCCGTGGCCAGGCGCCCGTGACGCGCCGCGTCGAGATCGGGCGCGAGACGCAGGAGGAACGCCCCCTGGGGCATCACGCCGATCGTGAGCTGGCTCCGGAGGGCCACGGCCGCGGACGGGCCCTTCCGGATCGCGGCCTGGACGGCCTCGTCGTCGAGGGGCTCTCCCACCATCGCGCGGAAGACCTCGCGGGGCGACGCCTCCGCGTGGCCGCTCACGAGCACGGCGGGGCTCGGCCCGAACCAGTCGCGCTTTTCCGGCCCCCACGAGACGCCGCCGCCGAGGAAGGCTTCGACCCTCGGGTCGAGGCGCGTTACGACGGACCGCGCCTGGGGCGGCGGCGGCGGGGGCGCGGCGTCGAGGGCCGTGCCGCGGTCCCTGAGCCAGCCCGCCATCATCACGGCGCCCGCGGCGAAGAGCGCGCCCGTCAGCGCCATGAGCACGACGTTCCCCGGTCGCGGCTTCGTCCCCGGCGGCGGGATCCACGGCACGGTCATCGGGCTCGGCTCCCTCTCAGTCCGACTTGGGGGTGATGGCGTCCACGATCGCGACGAACGGGTCCCACCAGCCGACGTGGCGGCCGGGATCCTCCTCGCGCCAGGAGCGGAGCGCGACCCAGTGGTTCTGGGTCATCGTCGTGCCCTGCGCGAAGCGCCAGAGGCCCGTCACGCCCTGCGTCACGGTCCCCTTCTCCATCTCGATGTTGCCCGTCATGAACGAGAAGTACGAGCCGAGACGGCTGTCGTTGTCGAAGACGTTCATGATGTCGCTGAGCGCGTCTCCGACGTCGGACAGGAACGACAGGGGGCCGGGCAGCTTCTCCTGCTCCGTGGACGTGGCGTGCGTCACGGCGCCGCCCTTGCCGTCGAAGTGCGTGGCGAGGAGCGTCTGGTCGTTCGGCACGTCGGGCTTGCTCGAGTCGTCGAGGTGTCGCGAGTACATCCACGCGACCTGCCGCGCCGCGCGGAGGCCGCGCTGCGCCGAGAGGTAGCCCCGGGCGAAGTCGAACGCGAAGAGCGAGAAGACCACGAGGAAGGGCACGGAGAGCATGATCTCGACCGTGGCCGAGCCGCGGTCGCGGCCGCGCCTCGTGCGCCGGGGGGTCGGGGGCGTGGGTCGGGTCGTCCGCATCAGTGCTTGTTCAGGAAGCCGAGGAAGGTGTTCAGCTGGTCGGCGAGCCCGTTCGCGTCGGGCTGGCCGTCGGGCCCGTTCTGGGAGATCTCGGATCCTCCGCTGCCGCCCTGCTCCCCGCACTTGTGGGGGAGCGTGCCGATCGGGTTCGACAGCATGTTGGCGTCCACCTTGACGAGTCGCGCGCGCCAGTCCGCGGTCCACAGGTCGGCCTGCGTGCTGTTGTAGACGCGTGCGGCGGCGTACGTGAAACCCTGCGAGATCAGGTTCTGGAACTTGACGGGGACGAGCGGGGTGCCGAGCGTGCGCCAGCCGATCCCGACGTACGAGAAGGAGTCGGGGTACTTCGAGCCGTCGAGGAGCCACGGGTGGGGCCAGTCCCGGTCCTGCGCCGACCCCTGCATGCCGCCCAGGTCGCCGTTGAAGTCGTCGGGGGGCTTTCCGCCCTGCTGGGTCCGGCGGTCGTTGATCTCCTGGATCTGGTCCTGGATGTCCTTGATCTCGTCGCGCTTCTTCTCGATCTCGCCCTCCTTCGCGGTCACCTCCTGCTGCTTCTTCTGGATGTCGTCGTCGAGACCCTTCTCGCCATCGGCCTTGCGCTTCTTCAGGTCGTCCAGCTCCCCCTGGAGCTTCACGCGCTCGTTCTCGAGCTGGGTCAGCTCGGCGTTCTTCTTGTCGAGCTCCTTGTTCAGCTCCTGCATCTTCTTCGTGTCGGGGTCGTCCACGTTCGTGTCCGTTCCCGTCCCGGTGAAGAGTTGGTTCAGCTCGGACGTGAGGTGGGCCTTGTACCAGAGCGGGAACATCGAGAGGGTGAGGAGGGCCCAGCCCGCGATGTAGATCGGGTCGGCCATCTCCTCGACCCAGTGTTTCGTCCAGTCGTAGAAGTCGGCGAACTTGCCCTCGCAGGCGGGCAGGTTCGGGTACAGCGGCAGCATCCACGCGGCGCCGCTCTCCGGCGAGACGTTCTTGTTGTAGACGCTGACGGTCGTCCACTGGGCGAGGACGGGCGTGGCGTACACCGTGCCGACGCCCAGGTAGTGGAGGGCGCGGATGAGGATCCAGGCGACCCCGCTCTCGTTGTCCCCGTCCCACACGTCCTTCAGCCCGTCCACGATCGGCTCGAGGACCTCGAGGATGGCCCGTTCGATCTCGACCTTGACCAGGATGGCGGCGCCCGCAGCCGCCAGCGCGGGCCCCACGTAGGGCACGGCGGCCATGTCCTCCAGCGCCTCGCCGATCGCCTGCCAGACGTCGAGCGTGGCGTTCGCGTCGTCGATCGCGGGCCCGAACGCACGGAGGATCACGACCGTCGCGAGCAGCTTCGAGATCGAGATGTTGTTGGACGCCACGTAGTTCATGCCGCGCGCGACGGCGTTCGCGCCCGACACCACGGCCGCGTCTACGGCGTTCTGCGCGCGGATGCGCCGGACCGTGGTCCGACCGGTGTTCAGCACGAGGACGACGCTCGTGAAGAACGCGATCCCCATGAAGAAGACGAGGGGCAGGATCTGCGCCCGCCGGTCCCGGTGGAGGCCGACGAGCCCGCCCCGCTCCCCCGCGGCGTGCGCCGGCAGCGCCGCGTCCGGGTCCGGGCGCGCGTCGCGCGGTCCGTCCAAGCGGTCGAAGGGGTCGAAGCCGGGCGTCACGGCTGGGCCCCCGAGGGCGCGTCGGCGGGCACCTGCTCGTTCGCGCCCTCGAAGAGCATCGAGGCCTTGGCCTCGAGGGCGGTCGTGTAGCCCGCGGGGAAGCTGAGCTTCCCGAACAGCCGCTCCGCGATCGGTACGCGCAGACTGAACTGGTGGACGACCTGCACGGTCAGGAGATCGCCGGCGGAGAACTCCTTCGCGCCGGAGTCCTGGCCGTCCACCACGAGCCGCGCGCTCGTGTTCTCCATCGCGTACACGTACCGCAGGGCGAACGTGAGCGGGCCCAAGGCCTTCGCGACCGTGTCCCAGCCGGGCACCTTCTTCACCTCGTCGAGGATGGGGATCTGCGCGGAGCCCGCCGCCGCGTTCGTGTACGTCCCGGAGATCGGGTAGCACACGAAGATCGCCGCGTCCTCGATGTCGCTGCCCTTGTCGGAGCCCTTGAACGAGATGTCCTTGATCTTGTTCGCCGGCTCGTCGTTGCTCCGCTTGGGCGGGATCTGGACGATGGCCGCCCGAACGGCCGCGTAGGCCGCGTAGTCCACGACGAGGTACGCGCTCGCCATGAACCCGAGCTGCCACGTGAGGGTGGTCATCAGGACGAGCGTGAGCATCGCGAACGGGAACTCGACGATCGTCGTCCCGTCCTCGCTGGCGGCGAGGCGTCTCACGCGCGCGAGGCGCACGCGGCGGAGCAGGATCGAGAAGGCGAGGAGCCCGGCCCCCCCGCAGGCGACCAGGCCCGCGACGCACCACCAGAACCCGCTGGGCAGCGGCCGGGCGAGCCCGGACGCGAGCACGGGTCCGAGGCCGGCGACCGGGGAGGCGGCGAGCGTCACGACACCGACCTCAGGAGCACGTCGGCGAGGCTCGCCCCCACGTACCGCTCGACCAGGACCCAGACCACCCCGAGCCACACCGCCGCGGCGAAGGGGAACCGGAGCGCGAGGCGCCCGGTCCCGTCCTCACCCGCGCCGAGGTGGCGCAGGCGTCGCCCGAGGCCGGCGGGGCCTTCCTGGTAGACGATCAGCATGAGGCAGAGGACCGCTCCGGACAGGAAGGTGTAGAGCAGCGCGTACACCGCGAGCAACGGCCCGAGGAACGTGCCCACGGCGGTCATCAGCTTCACGTCGCCCCCGCCGAGGCCGCCCGCGGCGTAGGCGACGAACATGGGGACGAAACCCACGAGGAAGCCTTCCGCGGCCCCGCCGAGTCCGAGACCCGGCGGCCGGACCAGGGCGTGGAGGCCGAAGGCCAGCAGGACCGCCGGGTAGGTGAGCCGGTTGTAGACCTTTCCCTCCCGGACGTCCGTCACGGCGGCGGCGGTCGCCACCGCGAGGAGCGGGAGGTCGAAGGTCAGCAGTCCGGCGTCCATGGAGGCCTTCCCGAAGTCGATGGCGTCGGGAGACCGGGGAGCCGTTCCCGGTCCCCCGGCCCGCCCCGCGAGCGGCCGTTAGGGACCCGTGCCGCCGCCGGAGCCGAACGTCGCCTCGCCCACGCTGTGTCCGGTCAGGTCTTCCCAGGCCTTGACGAAGAATTCCTTGATCGTCCCGCCGAACGCGATCAGGACGATCACGAGGGGGATCACGATCATCGCGATGATCAGGATCTTGTTGACGCCCTCGTCGCCCTGCTCGTCTCGGTGGAGGCGCTCCAGCGCGTCCACCACCTTCTGCCTCGTCAGCATGCGTTCTCCTAGAGTGTCGCCCCCACCCGGACGGATCAGGGGAAGGGGAGGTCGACCCAAGGCTCGACCCGGTCGAAGAAATCCACGTTCGCGGACATGATGAGCGGAGGGACGGCGAAGAGCGGGAGGACCACCATGGCCGTGAGGAGGATGTACTCCACGTCCGAGGTCGCCCGCTCGTCGGCGTGGAGCCCGTGGAGGGCCCGTCCGAGCCGCCCCACGACCCCGGCCACCGACCTCCGCTTCGCCATCCCGAACTCCTCCCATCCCGGCCGCCGAGCTCGTGCCAGCCGGCCGCGAGAGACCACCATCCAAGACCCGCGGCGCCCCACCCCGAGGGACCGCGGGGGGGCGGGATCGTACGGATCCCGCGAGTCAGAATCAACGAACCCCGAGCCGATGGCCACCCCACCCGTCTCGGGACCTTCGACCCAAACCCCGCCCGTTGGAAACGGGCGGGCCACGACTTACGCGGCCGCGTACGCGTCCTTCAGATGGACGAGGGAGGCGGCGAACCCCCGGGCGGCGACCTCCGGCCAGAACGTGGGGACCTGGCTCGCGAGCCGGTGCTGGCCGAGCACCTTCCCGAGGGGGTCCTTCCCCTCGTGGACGAAGGTCATCACGTCCTGGGTCTGGTAGCGGCCCTCGGTGTCGAGCGGGAGGACCTCGCTGACGTTCACCACCTTGCGGCTCCCGTCCGACAGCCGGTCGGTCTGCAGGATCACGTGCACCGCGGAGGCGATCTGGGCCCGCATGGCGAGGAGCGGGATCTCCACGTCCGCCTGCAGGGCCAGGGTCTCGAGGCGGGCCAGCGCGTCGCGCGGGCTGTTCGCGTGGAGGGTGGTCATGGACCCCGCGTGCCCCGAGTTCATCGCCTGCATCATGTCGAGCGCCTCGCCGCCGCGGCACTCGCCGACGATGATCCGGTCCGGCCGCAGACGCAGGGAGGAGTGCAGTAGGTCCCGGATCGTCACGGCGCCCCGGCCGTACCGGTCGGCAGCCCGCGCCTCGAGCGAGACCACGTGCTCCTGCTGGAGCTGCAGCTCCGAGGTGTCCTCGATCACGATGATCCGGTCGTGGCCGGGAATGGCCCCGGAGAGCGCGTTCAGGAGCGCCG
Source organism: uncultured Planctomycetota bacterium (assembly GCA_963752285.1). Classification (GTDB taxonomy): domain Bacteria; phylum Planctomycetota; class PLA2; order PLA2; family JAEUHO01; genus CAVVXN01. The sequence continues at coordinate 543,512 of CAVVXN010000001.1, read as the reverse complement.
TCTTCCCGCTGCCCGTCCCCCCCGAGACGACGATGTTCTTGTCGAGGGAGACGAGGAGGCCCAGGAGCTCGCGCCCCTGGGGCGAGAGCGATCCGTACTCGACGAGACGGTCGAGGGTGAGCGTGGACTTCGAGAACTTGCGGATCGCGACCGTGATCCCGTTCCGCCCGCACGGCGGCAGGACCACGTGCACGCGGGAGCCGTCGGGGAGCCGCCCGTCGAATCGGGGGACGAACTCGTCGATCCGCTTGCCCGAGAACTGCGCGATGTTGCGGGCGCACGCGAGGAGGTCGTGGTGGCCCGGGAACCGGTTCGGGACCCGCTCGAGCTTGCCCTTCCGCTCCACGTAGATCGTGTCCGGGCCGTTGATCATCACCTCGCTGACGGACGCGTCGTCCAACAGGTCGGCGATGGGGCGAAGGAAGTACCCGAGGCTCTGATCGAAGACGGCGCGCGCTTCCATGGGGCCGGGAAGATACCAGAACGGGTCCGGGGGCCCGGGCGGGGCGATCCGAACGATTCCGCCCCCGTCGAACTCGGTCAAGCCTCGGGCGGCGGTTGGACGATCAGAGGGGGCCGATCCGGGCGCGGGCGGGCGGTATCATTCCGTGGACATGGCCGAGCTCACCTTCCTCCGCAGCCTCGACGCGTTCCACACCCTGTCGCGCGAGGAGGCCCACCGCCTGCTGGAGCGCTCGGAGCGGAGGGTGTACCCGCCGGGGACCACGATCGTCCGGTGCGGGGAGCCGGGCGACGCGATGTTCGTGATCCTGGAGGGCCAGGTCGAGATCCGCGTCCCCGGCGACGACGGCCGCGTCCGCTTCACCACGCACCTCGGCCAGGGTGACCTCTTCGGCGAGATGGCGCTCCTCACGGGGCAGCCCCGCACCGCGGACGTGGTGGCGGTCTCCGAATGCTCCTGCATGGTGATCGAGCGGGAGCACCTGGAAGCGCAGCTCCGCGCCCACCCCCCGCTGGCCGCGTTCCTGACCGAGATCCTGGGGAGACGGATCCTCGAGTCGGACACGATGCGCCGGGTGGGCAAGTACCACCTCGTCGGGGTGCTCGGCCGCGGCAGCATGGCCACGGTGTTCGAGGGCTACCACGTCGAGATGCGACGACCCGTCGCCGTGAAGATGCTCTCGCACTCGCTCGTCTTCCACGGCGACATGTGCCAGCGCTTCCGGAACGAGGCCCGCGTCCTCGCCTCCCTCCGCCACGAGAACATCGTGCAGGTCTACGACATGGAGGAGGCGTACCGAACCTACTTCATCGTCATGGAGCGGCTCGAGGGGACCGACCTCGAGCGACACCTGACGCGCGAGGGCCCGCTCGACGGCGACGCCGTGCGTCGCGTGCTCTACGAGGTCGCCTCGGCGCTCGCGTACGCCCACGACCTCGGCGTCGTGCACCGCGACCTCAAGCCGAGCAACCTCTTCCTCCTCCCCGACGGCAGCCTGCGCCTCGTGGACTTCGGCATCGCGACCGGGCAGGTGGACCGGAAGACCGACCCGGACGAAGAGCTGCTCTGCAGCCCCGCGTACGTGGCGCCCGAGGCGATCGAGGGCCGACCCGTGGACGGGCGCTCCGACCTCTACTCGCTCGGCGCGACGGCCTACCGCCTGCTCACCGGCTGTTCCCCGTTCCCGTACCGCGAGATCGAGCGGATCTTCGACGCCCATCTGAAGGAGCCGTTCCCGGACCCCGCGGAGCGGATTGTGAACGTGCCGGAGGACGTCGCGGAGGTGATCCGCCGCACGACGAAGAAGCGCCCCGCCGACCGGTTCCAGCACGCGTCGGAGATCGTGGACCTCCTCGCGCCGCGCCTCGTCGGCGCCATCGAGGGAGACCGCTGCGACATGACGATCCGACTCCGCTTCCCCGAACGGGAGCGGGACCAGGTGGCAAAAGGCGTGGACGCCTTGCGCCGCGCGCTCGACGGGCGCGGCGAGATGGACGTGATCGCGAGCCGCGACGACTGCCGAACGGACGCGCGCGCCGCGGCCCGGGCGGGCGGCGGCGCGCGCTGACGCGTCGGCCGGAGGGCGAGCCCCCCCTCAGTTGCGACGCGGATCCGGCACCGCGCCGCGGATCCGGCGCTCCCAGGGGGCGATGTCGGCCTCGACGCGCGCCGGCGGCCGCGCCCGGCCGCGCCGGTCCCCGCCGCCGTGCGGGCCGAGCGGGCTTCGCCCGTGGTCGTGCCCGTTCGAGGCGAACACGTCCAGGTACCGCGCGCCGAAGGTGTAGGCGCCGAAGCAGAGCGCGACGACCATCAGGGTGACGAACATCTCGGGCCACGCGGGGACGTAGTGTCCGCCCTGCGCCGCCTCGAACCCGGTGATGCTCACGTTGAGCCGGTTCGCGATGAAGCCGAAGATCACGAGGACGCCGCTCGCGTAGAGTCCCTTCGCGCTGGTCCGGATCTTCGGGAACGTCAGGAGCACCGCGGGCAGGACCACGCCGAGCGCGAACTCGACGAGGAACATGACGGACTCGTAGTCGAAGCGGAACGCGAGCGGCAGGTTGCCCTTCACGCCCAGGTCGTAGACGCGCGTCACGCCGTAGACCCAGAGCATCGCGACGAGGATCCGAGCCAGACGCCCGAGCACCGTCGGGTCGATCGCGTGCCCGAGCCCCCGCGTGGCCAGACGGGCGAGGACCACCACCATGGCCAGTCCCATGCAGATCGCGGAGATGAAGAAGAGGAGCGGCAGCAGCTCCGTGTACCAGAGCCCGTGGAGCTTCCCGGGAACGATGAGGAAGAGCGCGCCGAGCGACGACTGGTGCAGCGTGGAGAGCACGACGCCCAGGATCACGATCGGTAGCGTCACCGCGTGCTGGATGCGCGCCATCCGGTGCCACTTCCACCGCTCGAAGAGCATGCCCGACCCCTCCAAGGTGAGCACGCACGTGTAGAGCATCAGGCACCACGCGACCTCGAAGAGGACCGAGTGGGGGTTCCACATGACGATCGGGTGCCAGATCGCCCAGGGCTTCCCGATGTCGAGGAAGAGCGAGAAGGACGCGCTCAGGTACGCCAGGAAGGCCATCAGCACGACCGGCCTCACGATCGCACGGTACCGGCGCGCGTTGAACACGTACACCGTGCCCATGATCGTGAACCCGGCCCCCCCGAGGCCGATCGCCACGAGGACGTTGAAGGCCTTCCAGAGCCCCCACGGGTACTTGTCGGAGAGGTTCGTGACGGCCCCCAGCCCCTCGATCATGCGCACGATCGTCGCGCCGAGGCCCACGGCCACGATGACGAAGAACATGCCCTTCCAGAAGCTCAGCCGGTAGGGCTTCTCGCGAACGCTAGGCGCGGTCATGGCCGTTCCTCCCGTCGATCGGACGCCAGCCCGCCTCGTCGGACCGGCTGGCCTCCCAGGCGCGAACCTCGTCGCGTCGGTTCGTGATCCACCAGATCGCGAGCATCGCCGCGCTCCCCCCGACGATGATCGCGGGGAGCCGGTCGAGCTGCTTCATCGTGAGTCCCGGCAGCGGCTTGTCGCCGAGGATCGGCTTGTATCCGATCGCCGGCTCGGGCTTCGGCGCCAGGAAGAGCACCGACGTCCCGCCGATCTCGTGCTCGCCGTAGACGTGGTCGTAGTACTCATCCGGGTCCTCCTCGATGCGCGCGTGCGCCATCTCGAGGAGCTCCTCGCGGGTGCCGAACACCGTCGCCTCGTAGGGGCAGGCCGCCGCGCACGCCGGCACCTCGCCTTTGCGGATCCGGTCGATGCACATGTCGCACTTGCGGACCGCGGGAACGGGCTCGTTCCACTCGTACCGCGGGATGTTGAACGGGCACGCGATCATGCAGTAGCGACACCCGATGCACTTGTCCTTGTCGTAGGTCACCGGGCCCTCGGCGGTCTTCTGGAGCGCGCCGACCGGGCAGACGCTCGCGCACGAGGGCACGAGGCAGTGCCGGCACATGTTCCGGAGATGGTGGTCGTCGAAGTCGGTCATCGCGGTGTAGGCGTGGGCGGAGAGTTCCTTCACGTCCTTCGGATCGCCGGGGAACCCCTGCTTCTCGAGGCACGCGCCGATGCACTTCCGGCATCCGGCGCACCGCACCATGTCGAAGAGCAGCCCGTGGCTCTGGGCGCTCGCCGTGGCGGTTTCTTGACTCATCGCTTCCCTCCTCCGTGGCTCGGGGCCCGCCCGGAACGGGTCGGCGGCCGCCGGAGCTCGTCGGCGTACGCGTCACGTGGGTCCACGCCGGGGGGTGGCCAGCACGGCGGGACCATCACCCGCCACCGGCGGCGCTCCGCGAGGTCGAGCGCGACGGCGACGGCGACGCTCACGACGGCGCCCGCGACGAGCGCCGCGAGCACCACGTTCAGGATCAGGAGCGCGTCGAGCGAGGCGGCGATGACGTGCATGGCGGCTCTCCGGGTCGGAGGGAAGGGCTCGTTGTGCCCTTCCCGACCCTCGCACCGGCACGACCCGTGCCCCGCGGGCGTTCGCCGCGCGCACATCGACGCATCTCGTGGCACCCACGACACATGCGTCGGCAGGCGCACCGGCACCCGGTCGTGGACCGCGCGCGGCGGTGCCGGAATCCCAGACGCGCGGGTCGGATTCGCCGACAGCGGCGCGTCGCGAGGAGGGTGACGTTCGTTTGCGTCCGAAGGGCTTACCTCGACTGAATCCCACGGAGCACCGCGTCGCGAGACGGCTCACGACACGGCCGCGGGTACGATGTGGCAACCGGGACCGCGCCGCGCGCGCTCCCCAAGAGCGAGCCATGCAGCGATCGCGCCGACCCCTCGGAAGCGCAGGCGGGACGGACGGACGATGAGGTGGTTCTCGCGCCGGCTCGCCCCGAGACTGATCCTGGCTCTCACCCTCTTCGTGGCCATCGAGTGCGGGTTCTCGGCCTGGATGAGCGCCACGGAGCTGGAGCGGCAGGTCGTCGAGGAGAAGATCCAGGCCGCGGACCAGCTCTCCCGGAGCATCACGAGCGCCACCTGGCACGCGATGCAGGCGGGCCGCAAGGAGGACGCGTACGACGTGATGCGCGCCATCGCGACGCGCCACGGGGTCCGCTCGATCCGCCTCTTCAACCGGACGGGGCGCGTCACCTACTCGACGGACCCCGTGGTCGCCCCGACGGCCGGGCTCGAGTCGGACGCCTGCCAGGTGTGCCACCGCACGAACCCGCCCGAGGTCCAGATCGCCCCGGAACGCCGCGCGCGGTTCTTCGACGCCCCCGACGGGCACCGCGTGATCGCCATGGTCACGGCCTTCTTCAACGAGCCCTCGTGCAGCACGACGGCGTGCCACGCCCACGACCCGCGGCACCGGGTGCTCGGCGTGCTCGACGTGGCCCTCGACCTCGGCCATCTCGACCAGGAGCTCTCGAACATGCAGGCGCGAGCCGCGGGGCTCGCGGTGCTCAAGGTGCTGGTGATCGGAGCGCTGATCACCTTCTTCGTGTCGCGGTTCGTCGCGCGGCCGATCCGCGACCTCATCGAGAGCACGCGGAGGGTGGCGGCGCAAGACCTCGACCACCCGATCCGGGTCCGGACCCACACCGAGCTCGGCGACCTGGCGGCGTCGTTCGAGACGATGCGGGAACGCCTGCGCGAAGCGCGGGACGCGAACGCACGCTTCACCGACAGGCTCGAGCAGGAGGTCGAGGTGCGCACCCGAAAGCTCGAGGTCGCGCAGGCCGCGCTGGTCCAGAGCGACCGCTTGGCCTCCCTCGGACAGCTCTCGGCGAGCGTCGCCCACGAGGTCAACAACCCCATCTCGGCGGTCCACAACCTGGCGATGTTCCTCCAGCGGATCCTCGGCGAGGACGGGGTCCCCGCGGACCGCCTGCCGGCGTTCCGGCGCCACCTCGGCCAGATCGCCGACGAGTCCGCGCGCGCGGGCAAGATCGTGCGCGACCTGCTCGCCTTCTCGCGACGCTCCACGCCGCAGCGCGCGCACGCCGACCTGAACCAGATCGTCGAGGTCACGCTCGAGATCGTGGAGCACCGCGTGGAGCTCTCCCGGATCGAGCTCGTCCTCTCGCTCGCCCCCGGCCTCCCGCCCGTCCCCTGCGACGCCTCGCAGATCGAGCAGGTCGTCATGAACCTCGCGCTGAACGCCGTCGAGGCGATGAAGGACGGCGGGCGCCTCGCCGTCTCGACGGGGCTCGACGTCGATTCCGACATGGTCCTGCTCGAGGTCAAGGACTCGGGCCCGGGCATCGCCGCGGACATCGTCTCCCGGATCTTCGACCCGTTCTTCTCCACGAAGCAGGGCGCGAAGGGCGTCGGGCTGGGGCTGTCGGTCGCCTACGGGATCGTGCAGGCCCACGGCGGGCGGCTGAGCGTGAGGAGCGAGCTCGGGAACGGCGCCACGTTCACCGTCCGGCTGCCGCTCCATCCCGTCTCGCTCAAGCGCGCGGCGCCGCCGGAGCCGGCCGCACCGGCCCCGCCCGAACCGCCGGGCCCCGAGAGGAGCGCACCATGAAACCGAGCGCACCATGAACACGAGAGCCCGCATCCTGGTCGTGGACGACGAGCCGGTCCAACGCGAGTCCATCGCCGTCTGGCTGAGCGAGGACGGCCACGCCGTCGAGACCGCGGCCTCGGGCGAGGAGGCGGTCGAGAAGGCGCGGGCCCGCGAGTACGTCGTGTACTTCCTCGACCTCAAGATGCCCCCCGGAATGGACGGCATCGAGACGATGCGCGAGATCCGCACGATGCAGCCGGACGCGGCGATCGTGATCGTGACGGCCTACGCGACGGTGGACACGGCGGTGACGGCCATCAAGGAGGGCGCGCAGGAGTACATCGTCAAGCCCTGCAACCCGAACGAGCTCTCCCTCATCGTGGACCGGATCCTCCGGATCAAGAACCTCCAGCGGGAGAACCTCCTGCTCCGGAAGCGACTCGCCAAACAGTGGACCTTTCACGACATGGTGAGCAAGAGCGCGACGATGCACGAGATCTTCGCCCTCGTCGAGAACGTCGGCGGTCTCCGGAGCACCGTGCTCATCCAGGGCGAGAGCGGGACGGGCAAGGAGATGGTGGCCCGCGCGATCCACGCCTCGAGCGAACGAAAGGACGCGCCGTTCGTCGCCGTCCCCTGCACCGCGCTCGCCGAGACCCTGCTCGAGTCGGAGCTCTTCGGCCACGAGAAGGGGGCCTTCACGGGCGCCGTCGGGCAGCGCAAGGGGAAGTTCGAGCAGGCGAACGGAGGCACGATCTTCCTCGACGAGATCGGGGACATCTCGCCGAAGCTCCAGGTGGAGCTGCTGCGGGTGCTGCAGGAGCGCCGCTTCTGCCGCGTCGGGGGCAACGACGAGATCGAGGTGGACGTCCGCGTCGTGGCCGCCTCGAACGTGAACCTGCAGGAGGCCGTACGCGAGGGCAAGTTCCGTGACGACCTCTTCTACCGACTGAACGTGATCACCATCCACATCCCGCCGCTTCGCGAGCGCGTGGAGGACATCCCGCTCCTGGCGCGCAGCTCCGTCGAGCGGATCTCCGCGGAGCTCGGCAAGGAGGTGACCGACATCTCGGAACCCGCGCTGCGTCTCCTCGCCTCGTACGACTGGCCGGGCAACGTGCGCGAGCTCGTGAACGCCATCGAACGCGCCATCGTGATCGCGCGGGACCGCATCCTGACCGAGGACGACTTCTCGTTCCTCAAGCGCCGCCAGGAGGAGCGCACGGGCTGGGCGCCGCCCGCCAACATGAGCCTCAGGGACATCGAGCGCCGCGCGATCGAGACCACGCTCGAGCGCACGGAGGGGAACGTGAAGGCCGCGGCCGAGATCCTCGGCATCGACCGCTCGACGCTCTACGAGAAGATCAAGCGCTACGACATCCACCGCCCGGTGGCCTGAGAGCCGGCGGAGGAATCGAGTCCGGGGCTTCGGCCCATTCCGTCACAGGCCGAGCCGGCGTCCATCCGGCGACGCGCTACCGACCCGAGCCGGACGTGCGCGTCAGGTACTCGACCAGGTCGAGCCGCGTCAGGATCCCGGCGAGGCCCTCCTCCTCGTCCACGACCAGCGCGACGTACCCATCGGCGAAGAGATCGTTGAGCACCCCGGCGTCCTCGTGCTCGGGGACCGTGCGCACGCCGCGGAACATCACCTCGGCCACCCGCTGCTCGGGCCGCGCGCGCCCCTCGAGGAGACCCCGGAGCAGGTCGGTCTCGGTCACGATCCCGACCAGGTGGCCGTCGTCCACGACCGGGACCTGGCTGACCGCCTCCTTCTTCATGCGCTCCACGACCGCCCCCACCGGCTCGCCGCTCCCGGCCGTCACCAGCGGGCGGCGGGGCGCCGAGCGGAGGACGTCGCCGAGCGTCGCGGTCTCCCACGTTCGCTCCGTGAAGCCGTTCTCGCGCATCCAGCGGTCGTCGAGGAACTTCGTCATGTAGTTGCGGACGGAGTCGCAGGCCATCGTCACGATGCGCTTCCCGGGACCGTGGCGCCGGGCGATCTCGACCGCGGCCCACACGGCGGCGCCGCTGCTCCCGCCGCAGAGCATCGCCTCCTGGCGGATCAGGCGGCGCGCCATGAGGAACGACTCGCGGTCCTCGGTCTTGATCCACTCGTCCACCACGCCCTGGTCGAGGACGTCCGGGACGAAGTCGTAGCCGATCCCCTCGACCTTGTACGCGCCGATCGGACCGGGCCCCGCGAGGATCGACCCCACCGGGTCCACGCCGACGATGCGGCAGGTGGGCACGTGCTCCTTCACCATCCGCGCCGCACCGGTGATCGTCCCGCCGGTGCCGGCGGTCAGGACGAGGAAGTCGAGCGCGCCCCCCGTCTGATCGAGGATCTCCTGACCGGTCCCCTCGTAGTGCGCGAGCGGGTTGTCCGGGTTCGTGTACTGGTCGAGGATGTGCGCGTTCGGGAGGATCCGCTGGAGCTCTTTCGCCACGCCGATGTGGCTCTCCGGCGCGTCCCACGCCGCCTCGGTCGGCGTCCGGATGATCTCCGCGCCGAGCGCCTCGAGCACGACCTGCTTCTCGCGGCTCATCTTCTCGGGCATCGTGACGATCATGCGGTAACCGTAGACCGCCGCCGCGAGGGCCATGCCGATCCCGGTGTTCCCGCTCGTCGGCTCGATCAGGGTGTCGCCGGGGCGGATGCGCCCCGAGGCCTGCGCCACCTCGACCATCCGCCGGCCGATGCGGTCCTTGACCGAGCCGCCGGCGTTCATGAACTCGCACTTGACGAGGATCTCGCAGCCGGTCGAGCGGCCGATCCGGCGGAGACGCACCAGGGGGGTGTTCCCGATCGCCTCGAGGATCGAGTCGTAGATGCGGCTCATCCGTCCTCCCCGGCCGGCCCGAGGGCGGCCAGCGTACCTGCCTCGTCCTCCCGGTCCCCGCCCCGGCCGGGCGGGGGAGCGCGAGGGCCCCGAGGGTACCGCGCGCATCGAGAGCGACGATCGGCGGCGCGCGGTCCATCGGGAAGAGGGAGCACGACCCCCCTCTCCACGGACGATCGGGGCCGCCCGACGCGATCCGGGGGCCGTTCGCCCGGTGGCCGAGGTCCGACGCGGTGGTAGAAATCAAGTGCGTGCGCGCAGAGATCGCGCGCTCGAAGGGAGTCTCCGGCATGTCCATCCGCCCCGTCTGTGCCATGCTCCTCGCGTTCGCCGTCGTGGCCGGCGTCTCGTCGGCCGCGGCCGCGAAGGAGGGCGAGCCCGTAGACTGCGTCCGGCTCGCGCACTCCTGGGACGACGCGGTCGCCGAGGCCAAGCTCCTCCACGTTCCGATCGTGGTCCACAACCACGGCTTCTACTGCGGACCGTGCTGGGGGATGCACGCCTCCCTGATGTGCAACGACAAGTACATCGCCTTCGCGCGCGAGCACACGGTCGAGGTGATCGCGCTCGAGCGTCTCCAGGAGGGCATCGACGAGAAGAGCCCGAAGGCCGCCACGTACAAGACGACCGCCCGGGGCCAGGAGGTCGAGTGCCTCGTGGAGTTCCCGGGACTCACCCCGGCCGAGATGCTCGCGCTCGCGTCGAGCAAGGCCGGGACCTACAACGACACCGGCAAGATCCCCTTCACCTGCCTCGTGGACCCCTTCACCCTGACCGAGCTCAAGCGCTACGAGGGCGGCGGGCACAGCGCGAAGTCGATCATGGAGGACATCGAGGAGGTGACGAAGTCGCTCCAGAAGGAGCACGGCGAGGGCTTCTCGCCCAAGGCCTGGCAGAAGATCCTCGAGGCCGAGGACGACGCCTGGGCCAAGGCGGCCAAGGAGGACTACGCGAAGGCCGTCCAGATCCTCCAGCACGCCACCTCGAAGGTGAAGGATGCGCCGGAGGACGTCACGGCCCACGTCGAGAAGGCCAAGACCGACATCCTGGCGGTGGCCGACGCGAAGATCGAGGAGATCCGCACGAAGGCCGCGAGCGACCCGATCGCCGTGAAGAGCGAGCTGAGGCGCCTCGCCTCGAAGCTCAAGGGCACGGACCTCGAGGCGAAGGCGAAGGACCTCCTGGCGACCCTCTGACCCCGACCGGCCGGGACGTATGATCGGGCGCGGTGCGCCCGCCCGTCCTCCTCCTCGGCCTCGCCCTCCTCGCCCTCCTGTCCGGCTCTTGGGCCGCGGCCCGAGGCGAGCCGAAGGTGGTCGTCGTCGAGGCCCCCGACGGCGAGTGGACCCACCTGGAGATCGAGGGCGCGCCCACGGCCCAGGGCTGGCTGATGGCCCCTCCCGGGCGGGAGGCGGACGGGGCGGGGTCCGGGAAGCCGGCCGACCTCGTGGTAGGGCTCCACGGCGCGGGCGGCAATCCCAAGAACTTCGCGATGTCGAACCTCCTCGGCGCGCGCGGCGCGTGGTGCCTCGTGGTGGCCGGACACGAGGCCGTGGTGGCCGAGGGGCGCCCGGGCTTCATGTGGGGCGCCGAGGACGTGGACACCGTGGTCGCCCTCACGAAGCACGTGGTCGAGACGCGGCCGATCGCGAAGGACCGCGTGATCCTCTGGGGTCACTCCGCCGGCGGAACGATGACGCTCGAGACGCTGGCCCGCGCGCCTGGCCTCTACGCGGGCGGACTCACGACCGCGGCCCCCGAGATCCCCGACACGCGCCACCAGGACCTGCGCGTGTGCGCGTTCCTCGGGCTCGACGACCCGAACGCGTCGCGGATCCCCGACGTCGAGGCGTACCTCGAGCGCCTCGCGAAGAAGCGGTCGAAGGGCGCGTGCGCGTTCTTCACCGTCGAGGGCCTCGGCCACGAGGTGCCCGAGGACGACTACCTCGCGCTCGGCTTCGACTGGATCCTCGCGCGCGGGGCGCGCGGGGGCGAGGCGCACGTGCCGCGGCAGGCGAAAGGGCGGGAGGGCCCGTACCACCACATCCTCGTCCGCTTCAAGGGCGCCGAGGGCGCGGACGGCGTGAAGCGGTCGAAGGCCGCCGCCCAGAAGGTCCTGAAGGACGTGAAGAAGGCGGTGGAGAAGGGCGACGCGTACTTCCCGCTCGAGGCCGCGTGTCGGTCGGAGGACGCCGAGACCGCGCCGGCCGGCGGAGGCGTCACGAAGGAGGCCCTCGGGGCGCTCCTGGGCGCGGTGCCCGAGCTGGAGCCCGGGCGGGTGTCGGAGATCCTCACGACCCCCCGGGGACTCGACCTCGTCTGGCGGGCGCCGACCCCGGCGGCCGGGAGCGGCGGATGACCCCGCCCCGCGAGGCGCGCGCCCGGCGCGGCGCATCCCGCCCGCCCACGCGGGGTCGCGCCGGGCGCGGGCGTCGCCTCGCATGGACCCTCCCACCGCTCCTCGCCGCGGCGGCCTTGCTCGGCCCCCTGCGGCCCGGGCGCGCCGCGGAGCCGAGCGGCACGCTCGACCTGACCTTCGCGGAGGCCGTGACGAGCCTCGACCCCGCGGCCGCGACCGGCGCGATGGCGCGCACGATCGTCGCCAACGTCTACGACCGTCTCTACGCGTACGACCACCTCGCGCGCCCGTACCGACTCGAGCCGTCGCTCGCGGCCGCGCCGCCCGAGGTCTCGAAGGACGGCCTCACCTGGACGATCCGCCTCCGCGAGGGCGTCCGCTACGCGCCCGACCCGTGCTTCGGCGCGTCGCGCACGCGCGCGCTCGTGGCGAACGACGTCGTCTTCTCGCTCCTGCGACTGCTCGACGCGCGGGTCGGAACGAACGGTCGCTACCTCTTCGGGGGACGGGTGACCGGCGCGGACGCGTTCCTGGAGGCGTCGGCCCGGCAGACGCCCGACCCGCGGCGGACCGACTACGGGCCCGGCGCCGGCTATCCCGCGGTGCCGGGCGTCGCCGCGGTGGACGCCCACACGGTCCGGCTCACGCTCGTGCGACCCTGCCCCGAGCTCCGCTGGCTCCTGGCCTCGCCGCTCGCGTCGATCTACCCGCCCGAGGCCGTGCGCCGGTACGGCGAACGCTTCGGCGAGCACGCGGTCACGACCGGCCCGTACGTCGTGGAGGTCTTCTCGCCGGGGCGGAGCCTCGTGCTCGGCGCGAGCGAGACGTACCGCGAGCGCACGTATCCGGCCCGGGGCCGCCGCGGCGACGCCGAGGCGGGGTACCTCGCGGACGCCGGCCGACGGCTTCCGCTCTCGCCGCGCGTCGCGATCACGTTCGTGACCGACCCGAAGCAGGCGTGGGCCGCGTTCCTCGCGGGCCGCTGTGACGTGGCGACCGTCCCGCCCGCCGAGGTGCCCGCGACGATCGACCCGACGACGCGGTCGCTCCGGCCCGGCCTCGCGGAGCGGGGGATCGGTCTCGAGGCGCGCCCCCGCCTCGAGATCTTCTACCTCGCGTACCGCATGTCCGACCCGGTGCTCGGGCGCCCCGCCGGCGAGAAGGGCACCGCGCTCCGGCGCGCGCTCTCGCTCGCGGACGACGCGGCGTGGGCGATCCACGACCTGTACCGCGGCGCCGCCCTGCCGGTGGAGGGGATCCTGCTCGACGAGTTCCCCGAGTCGGACCCGACGTTCATGGCCCCCTGGATCCGGCAGGCCGACGAGTCGATGGACCAGGCGCTCGGCGCCGCCCGCGAGGTGCTCGCGGAGGCGGGCGTCCTCGCGGACGGTGGCCCGGGCCCGATCGAGATGGACGTCCTCGACCACCCCGGCACGCGCGAGGCGTTCCGCCGCCTCGGGGAGGCGGCGAAGTCGATCGGTCTCTCGCTCGCTCCGGTCTACGTGACCTGGCCCGAGATGGCCCGCCGGATCCAGTCCGGCGCGGCGCGGACGTGGCGCGCCTCGTGGGAGGCCGACTACCCGGACGCCCGCGCGTTCCTCGACCTCTTCTACGCGCCGGGACATCCCGACGCGCTGGCCGGCGGGTACCAGAACCCGGAGTACGACGAGGCCTTCGAGGCCGCCCGCTCGCTCCCCCCGGGCGACGAGCGGACGAAGCTCTACCGCGAGATGCAGGAGATCCTCGCGCAGGACTGCCCGTGGCGGCTCGAGTTCCGTCGGCTCGAGCTCGACGCCGTCCACGCCTGGGTCCACAACTTCCGCGGAAACGAGCTGTGTCCGCGCTGGTTCGAGTACGTCCGCGTGGACGCCGCCGCCCGGATCGCCGCCCGGCCGCGCTGAGCCGGGTCGGCTAGTCCGCCGGTTCCACCACCAGGACCGGCAGCTTCCCCCCGCCGTAGAGCGCTCGCCCCGTGTCGAGGTCGAGCGCCTGGCAGCCCACGCTGGGACGGCCGTCCTCGCGGTCGATCTCGAAGCAGAGGATCACGCGGTCCCGGCTGCGTTCGACGAGCGAGATCGTGTGCTCCGAGAGGAACGTGAGCGCCACCTCCGCGGACCGCCGCCCGCCGTACCAGCGGAGCGCGCCGTCCGCTCCGACGCGCTGGGCCCAGACGTCGAGGTCGCCGTTCTCGCTGCCCGACACGTACGCGACCACCGCCCCGCCCTCGCCGTCCGCCACGAGCCTCGGGGCGCGCTCGGCGAACCGGGTGCTCGCCGCGAGTACGCCCGCGCGATCGCCGTCCTCGGCGTCGCCCCACGCGAGCGCTCCCGACTCGGTCACGTGCTGCACCGCGAGGTCCACGTCGTCGGAGTCCTCGGGGTCGTCGCTCGTCAGGACCTCGAACGCGACGAAGGCGCCCCCGCGACCGTCGGGGACCACGTCGGCCGCGGTGCGAGCGCCCGTGGCGCGCCAGGTCGAGAGCCGGACCGGCGCCCCGCCGTTCCACAAGAGGTCGCCGTGCACCGAGACCCGCTGCGCGCACACCGCGCGGCCGCCGTCGGGCGCGTCGGCGTCGAACACGACGATCGCCCCGCCCGCGCCGTCGGGGACCGCGCGGGGATGCTCCTCGCGCCGGGCCGAGGCGGCGACCTCGAGGGACCGCGTCCCCGAGAGCCAGGCGAGGCGGCCGTCCCCGTCCACCCGCTGCGCCACGACGTCCACGTCGCCGCCGGGCAGGTGGCGCTCGAACACGACGATGGCGCCGCCCGAGCCGTCGGGCACCAGCGAGGGCGCGGTCTCGGGGACGCCGGCCGTGCCCACGCCGACGCCGTCCTTCCCCCAGCGCGGCGCCCCGTCCGGGTCGATGCGCTGGGCGTACACGTCGCGGTCGCCCCCCTGGAGCTCGACCTCCCACGTGACGACGGCGCCGCCGAGGCCGTCGGAGACGGCGTCGGGCGCGCGCTCGGGACGCGCCGTGCCCGCCACCGGAAGGCTCGAGCGACCCTCCTCGAAGAGGAGCTCGCCGTAGCGGGAGACGCGCTGCACGAGGACGTCGGCGTCCGACCCGTCCGACTGTTCGATCGTGTGCACCACGAGGACGCTGCCCGCCAGCGACGGGACGGAGACGCACCGCGCCTCGGACAGGCGGGACGACGCGACGGCGATGCCCTGGTCGCCCCACAGGGCCTCGCCCGTCTCGCGGTGGATCCGTTGCGCCCAGACGTCGTAGTCGTTCTTCCCCTCGAGGCAGACCCCGCAGACGAGCGTCGTGTCGCGGAGCATCTCGTCGAGGTCGGTCAGGTCCTCGTCCACGGGCGTCCCGTCGATCAAGGACGTCACGTACTTGATGGGCACGGCGTACGTGGCCCCGATCGTGGGACTGACGCTCCCCGTGCGCCGCTGCACGGCCATCGCGACCACGCGCTGCTGGAGCCGGACGATGGGCCCGCCGGAGTGGCCGTGCTCGACGGCGGGCATGTCGAGGTCCACGTACTCGACCGTCGAGCCGGGGACCCGCTTCTCGAGGCCCGCCACCCACCCGCCGACGACGCGGAGCTCGGACGATCCGTACGTCTGCTTGAGCGACGCCGGGTACCCGATCAGGAAGACCGAGGTGGCGAGCTCCAGGTCGTTCTCGGGCACGAGGCCCGCGCCTTCGGGGAAGTACGGGACCTGCGGGTCGTCCGCGAAGGTGAACACGGCCACGTCCGTGCGCGCGTCGTCGGCGAGCAGGGCGACCTCCCGGATCGGACGGCCCCGCCGCCCGCCCACGCGGAACGTGAGGGGGGTCCCCGGCTCGTCGAGGGCGGGGGAGACCACGTGTCGCGCCGTCACCAGGTACCGGCCGTCTCCGTAGGCGAGCAGGAACGCGCTCCCGCTGCTCGGGCCGGCCGTCACGTGGACGACGCCGGCGAGCGTGCCGGGCTCGAGGTGCGACGCGACGGGCACCTCGCCGAACCAGAGGGGCGGCAGCGCGAGGAGGCCGAGGAGGAGCTTCAGGGGCATGGGGAATCCCGTCCCCGCGAGGGGGCATCCCCTTGGGTCGGCCGGCGGGCGCGCGCGTTGAGCCCGAGTCCGCCCCGGCCCGAAGCCGATGTGCGCCCGCCCCAGGCGATAGAAGGACGGGATGGACCTCGCTCACGACCCCCGTTTCGGCCGCCCGCGCCCCGCCTTCCCCCTCTTGACCGTGATCCTCGTGGTCGCGGTCGGCGTCCTCGTCTGGGACCGGTGGCTCCGGCCGCCGCCGGCCCTCCACGACCCCGACGCCGTCCCGCGGGCCGTCACCCCCCGGCCCGACCTCCAACCGGTCGAGGACCTCGGCATCCGCATCAACCGCCGGGTGGCCCCGTCCGTCGTCCACATCCGGAACCTCGCCCTGGTCCGCGACTGGGACTTCAACCTGGCCGAGGTCGCCCAGGGCGAGGCCTCGGGGTTCGTGTGGGACGACCGGGGCTACATCGTCACGAACTTCCACGTCGTCAACGGCGGCGACCGGTTCACGGTGACGCTCGGCGACGGGACCACGGCGCACGCCGACCTCGTCGGCACCGCGCCCGACAAGGACCTCGCGGTACTCGCGGTGGACGGCATCGACCCCTCGAAGCTACCGCCCGTCGCGATCGGGACCTCGAAGGACCTCCAGGTGGGTCAGATCGTGTTCGCGATCGGGAACCCGTTCGGCCTCGACCACACCATGACCTCGGGAATCATCAGCGGGCTCGGCCGTGAGATCCGCTCCAAGACGCACCACCTGATCCGCGACGTGATCCAGACGGACGCCGCGATCAACCCCGGGAACTCCGGCGGTCCCCTGCTCGACAGCGCGGGGCGCGTCATCGGGGTCAACACGGCGATCGTGAGCCCCTCGGGCGGGTCCGCCGGCGTGGGGTTCGCCGTGCCGATCGACACCGTGAACCGGATCGTGCCGATGCTGATCCGGGGCGAGAAGCCGGAGAGCCCCGGTCTCGGCGTCTCGGTGCTCGAGCCGGGTCAGGTGGGGGGGATCGGCATCGACGGCCTGCTCGTCCGCCAGGTGTACGAGGGCGGCCCCGGGGCCGCCGCGGGCCTGCGCGGGCTGAGCCTCGACCGGCGCACGGGCGAGCTGATCCTCGGCGACGTCATCGTGGCGATCGACGGCCACCGCGTGCGGAGCCAGACCGACCTCTTCGACGTCCTCGACGGCAAGTCCCCGGGTGACGTCGTCCAGGTGAAGGTCGTCCGGAGCCGACGCGAGATCGTGGTTCCGGTGAAGATCGGGAGCGATTCGCCGCCGTGATCGAAGGTTCCGCCCGGACGACGGTCCCGGCGGCACGTAGATCGCTCGCGCGCGCGAGCGCGCGTCTCTGCGCGTCGGACCACGCGCCAACACGACCCGACCGGTTGGTCGGGCTCTTCCGCCTCGGTATGATCGGCTGCTCGATGCACGTCTGGCCCGGAAAGCCGTATCCGCTCGGTGCGACCTGGGACGGGATGGGCGTCAATTTCTCGCTCTTCTCGGAGCACGCGGACCGCGTCGAGCTCTGCCTCTTCGACGAGATCGGAGACCGCGGCGAGCGCCACCGCATCGCGCTCCCCGAGTGGACCGACCACGTCTGGCACGGGTACCTGCCGGACGCACGTCCCGGCCAGCTCTACGGCTACCGGGTCCACGGTCCCTACGACCCCCGGGTGGGCGCGCGGTTCAACGCGAGCAAGCTGCTCACCGATCCCTACGCGAAGGCCGTCCACCGGAAGACGCGCTGGGACGACGCGATGTACGCGTACCCGCTCGGCTCGGCGGAGCAGGACCTGGCGAAGGACGAGCGCGACAGCGCCCCGTTCGCTCCGCTCTGCGCCGTCGTGGACCCGGCGTTCACGTGGGGCGCGGAGGCGCGCCCGAACACGCCCTGGCACGAGACGGTCATCTACGAGACGCACGTCCGCGGGCTCACCATGCGCCACCCCGAGGTGCCTCCGGAGCTCCGGGGCACCTACGCGGGCCTCGCCAGCGACCCGATCGTTCGGCACCTGCTCGAGCTCGGGGTCACGGCCGTGGAGCTGATGCCGGTCCAGCACCACGTGGACGACCGGCGCCTGCTCCAGCGCGGGCTCACCAACTACTGGGGCTACGACCCGCTCGCGTTCTTCGCGCCGGACGTGCGGTACGCCTCCGCCGGCGCGGCGCTCGACGCGGTGCGCGAGTTCAAGACCATGGTGCGCCGACTCCACGCGGCCGGCCTCGAGGTCATCCTCGACGTCGTCTACAACCACACGGCCGAGGGCAACCACCTCGGTCCGACCCTGTCGCTCCGCGGCATCGACAACGTCGCGTACTACCGCCTCGTGGACGGCGACCGGCGCCGCTACCTCGACTTCACGGGCTGCGGGAACACGCTCAACATGCAGTCGCCGCAGGTCCTCCAGCTCATCATGGACAGCCTCCGGTACTGGATCGCCGAGATGCACGTGGACGGGTTCCGCTTCGACCTCGCGAGCGCGTTGGCCCGCGAGCTGTACGACGTGGATCGCCTCGGCGCGTTCTTCGACATCATCCACCAGGACCCGGTCATCTCGCAGGTGAAGCTCATCGCGGAACCCTGGGACCTCGGCGAGGGAGGGTACCAGGTCGGACGGTTCCCCGTGCACTGGACCGAGTGGAACGGCAAGTACCGCGACGCGGTCCGCAGCTTCTGGCGTGGCGACGAGGGCCGGCTCGGCGAGCTCGCGACGCGACTCTCGGGGAGCAGCGACCTGTACGAGTACAGCGGCCGGCGGCCGGTCGCGAGCATCAACTTCGTCACTGCGCACGACGGGTTCACCCTCCGCGACCTCGTCTCGTACGAGCGCAAGCACAACGAGGCCAACGGAGAGGACAACCGCGACGGGGAGTCCCACAACCTCTCCTCGAACGGGGGCGCCGAGGGGCCGACCGACGACCCCGCGCTCTCGGCGCTCCGCTGGCGGCAGATGCGCAACCTCGTGACCACGCTCCTCATGTCGCTCGGCGTCCCGATGATCTCCGGTGGCGACGAGATCGGGCGGTCGCAGGGCGGGAACAACAACGCGTACTGCCAGGACAACCCGACGAGCTGGCACGACTGGAGTCTCGACGAGGAGCGGCTGCGGTTCCTCCACTTCGTCCGCCGCGTGATCGCCCTGCGCCGCGAGCAGCCCGTGCTGCACCGGCGACGCTTCTTCGAGGCGGCGCGCGAGCAGGGCGCGGCCCGCGACCTGATCTGGTACCACGCGTCGGGACGCGAGATGACGCAGGCCGACTGGCACGACCCGTCGTGCCGGAGCGTCGCGGTCGTCTTCTCCGAGGCCGCGATCGACGAGGTCGATGCGCGCGGCCGTCCCGTGTCGGGCGACCCGCTGCTGCTTCTCCTCTCCGCCGCGCCGCGGGAACGCGTCTTCCGGCTGCCCGCGTACGACCGTGTGCTCCGCTGGGAACGCCTCCTCGACACCGCGATCGAGCGCGCCGCGGACGAACGCCGCCGCCTGTGGCGCCGCGCCGAGCACTACCGCCTCGCCCCGCAGAGCGTCGCCGTATTCCGGCCCGCGCGGGGCCAGCCGGAGCACGCGTGAAAGCCGTCCTGATGACCCGCGAGTACCCCCCCCACGTGTACGGCGGGGCCGGCGTGCACGTCGAGTTCCTCGCGCGCGAGCTCGCGCGCTCGATCGACGTCGAGGTGCGCTGCTTCGGCGAGCAGGACGCGACCGCGCCCCGGCTCCGCGTGCGGGGCTACCCCGACCGCGGTCCCTTCGCGGGCGCCGCCCCGGGCGGTCCCGCCGACGCGCTGTGCGCGCTCTACACGGACCTGCTCTTCGCCGCGGAGCCGATCGAGGCCGACGTCGTGCACTGCCACACCTGGTACGCCCACTTCGGCGGGACGCTCGCGCAGATCTGCTGGGGCACGCCCCTGGTGGTGACCGTGCACTCGCTCGAGCCGCTCCGGCCGTGGAAGCGCGAGCGGCTCGGGCGCGGCTACGACCTGTCCCGATGGGTCGAGCGGACCACGCTGGAACGCGCCGACGCGGTGATCTGCGTCTCGCGGCGAGACCGGGACGAGATGCTCCGTCACTACGACGTGCGCTCCGAGCGCACGCACGTCGTCCCGAACGGCGTGGACACCGAGGCCTACCGTCCCGTGTCGGCGCCGGCGCGCGTCCGCGCGCTCGGCGTGGACCCCGACGTCCCGTACGTGCTGTTCCTGGGCCGTGTCAGCCGCCAGAAGGGCATCACCCACTTCCTCGCCGCGGCCGACCGCCTCCCGCCGGAGGTGGGCGTCGTGGTCTGCGCGTCCGCCGCGGACGCCCCGGCCGTCGAGCGGGAGGTGGAGGAGGGGATGAAGACGGCTCGGGCGCCGGCGCCGCGGCGTGGTCCGGATCGACCGCCACGTGTCGCGCGAGGACGCGGTCGCCCTCTACGCCCACGCCGCGGTCTTCTGCTGTCCCTCGGTCTACGAGCCGTTCGGCCTGATCAACCTCGAGGCGATGGCGTGCGAGACGCCGGTCGTGGCGAGCCGGGTGGGCGGCATCCCGGACGTCGTGGTGGACGGCGAGACGGGAATCCTCGTCGGCTTCGAGCCCGCCGGGGACGGGTCCGGCGAGCCGGCCGACCCCGCCGCGTTCCACGACGCCCTGGCCCGGGCCCTCTCGGCGCTCCTGGCGGACCCGTCGCGACGCGACGCCATGGGCCGCGCGGGCCGGCGGCACGTCCGGGCGCGTTTCGGCTGGGACGTCGTGGCGGCGCAGGTGATCGAGGTCTACGGGGAAGCCGCCCGGCGGCGGAGGGCGTCGTCGTGAGCGCGGCCCCGGTCCCCGAACGCGCCCCGAAGCGCGCGATGGAGCGCGATTCGAGCCGCGGGCCGGGCGGCGGCCCGCCGCCGGGCGACGCCGTACGACGCGTCTGGGTCGCCGGAGTGGAGCCGAGGGTCGAGGACGGACGGTACCCGGTGAAGCGCGTGGTCGGCGAGGACGTCGTCGTCTCGGCGGACGTCCTCTCGGACGGGCACGAGACGCTCCGGGCGGTCGTCCGGCACCGCGCCGCGTCGGACGACGCGTGGCGCGAGGCGCCGATGACGAACCAGGGGAACGACCGGTGGCGCGGCCGCTTCGTCGTCGAGCGGCTCGAGCCCCACCGGTACACGGTGGAGGCCTGGATCGACCGGTTCGCCGGCTGGCGCGAGGCGCTCGCGAAGAAGTGGGACGCGGGGCAGGACGTCGAGAGCGACCTCCTCGAGGGCGCGGCGATCGTCCGCGAGGCCGCGGACCGCGCGACGGGCGCCGACCGGGACGCGCTGTGCGGCTTCGCGTCGGAGCTCGAGGCGCAAACGCCGCCGAAGGAGCGCGTCGGCCGCGCGTCCGCGGCGGCGCTCGCCGAGGTGATGGACCGCTGGCCCGACCGCGCCCGCTCGACGACGTGGGCGCCGGAGCTCGTCGTGGACGTGAACCGCGAGCGCGCGGCGTACGGAGCCTGGTACGAGATGTTCCCGCGCTCGGCGGGCGGAGATCCGACGCGAGGCGCGTCCTTCGCGGACGCCGCGGCGCACATCCCGGACGTGGCGGGCATGGGCTTCGACGTGCTGTACCTCCCTCCGATCCATCCGATCGGAAGGAGCCACCGCAAGGGCCCGAACAACGCGCTCGCCGCCGGCCCCGGGGACCCGGGGAGCCCGTGGGCCATCGGGGCCGCGGAGGGCGGTCACACGGCCGTCCACCCGGACCTCGGCACGCTCGACGACTTCGACCGCTTCCACGACGCGGTACGCGCGGCCGGGCTCGAGCTCGCGCTCGACCTCGCGTTCCAGTGCTCGCCCGACCACCCCTGGGTGCAGGAGCACCCCGGCTGGTTCCGGCACCGCCCGGACGGGACCGTCAAGCACGCCGAGAACCCGCCCAAGCAGTACCAGGACATCTACCCGCTCGACTTCGCGTGCGAGGATTGGCACGGCCTTTGGGAAGCGCTCCGGGACGTGGCGCTCTTCTGGGCGGCGCGCGGCGTCCGCGTCTTTCGCGTGGACAACCCGCACACGAAGCCGATCCCGTTCTGGGGCTGGATGATCGGGGAGGTGAAGCGCGTCCATCGCGAGGTCGTGTTCCTGGCGGAGGCGTTCACCCGCCCCAAGATGATGCACGCCCTGGCGAAGGTCGGCTTCGACCAGTCCTACACGTATTTCACGTGGCGGAACGGGAAGCGCGAGCTCGCCGAGTACGTGACGAGCCTCGCCTGCGGCGAGACGGCGGAGTTCTTCCGGCCGAACTTCTTCGCGAACACGCCCGACATCCTGCCCGAGTACCTGCAGATCGGCGGGCGCGCGGCGTTCCAGGTCCGTCTGGTGCTCGCCGCGACCCTCTCGCCGAGCTACGGCGTGTACAGCGGGTTCGAGGTCTGCGAGAACGACGCGGTCCCGGGCACCGAGGAGTACCGCGACTCGGAGAAGTACCAGATCCGACGCCGGGACTGGGGAACACCGGGAAACCTCCGCGACCTGATCCGGCGTGTGAACCAGGTCCGGCGGGAGAACCCCGCGCTTTGGTCCGGCCGCGGCGTGGCCTTCCACGAGGTGGACAACGAGCAGTTGATCTTCTACTCGCGGTTCACGTCCGACCGCTCGAACGTGGTCCTCGTGGTCGCGAACCTGGACCCGCACCACGTGCACGACGGCTGGATCGACGTCCCGGTCGCGGACCTCGGTCTCGGCGAACGCGAGACGTACCAGATGCACGACCTCGTCGGCGGCGGGCGCTACCTGTGGACGGGCGCCCGGAACTACGTGCGCCTCGATCCGCACGAGATGCCGGCGCACGTCTTCCGACTCCGACGCAAGACGCGCACCGAGCGGGACTTCGACTACTTCACGTGACCTGGGAGACGAGCGTGCCGGATCCGAAGGACACGAGCCTCTGGTACAAGGACGCGATCGTCTACGAGCTCCACGTCAAGGCCTTTCGCGACAGCAACGGGGACGGGACCGGCGACTTCCGCGGTCTGATCGAGCAACTCGACTACCTCCAGGACCTCGGCGTCACGACGCTCTGGCTCCTCCCGTTCTACCCGTCGCCCCAGAAGGACGACGGGTACGACATCTCGGACTATCGCGGCGTCAACCCGGCCTACGGCACGCTGCGCGACTTCAAGGCGTTCGTCCGCGAGGCGCACGCACGCCGCCTGCGGGTGATCACCGAGCTCGTCGTGAACCACACGTCGGACCAGCACCCGTGGTTCCAGGCGGCGCGCCGCGCGAGACCGGGCTCCTCGCGTCGCGGCTACTACGTGTGGAGCGACACGGACACGAAGTACGCGGGCACCCGTGTCATCTTCACGGACACGGAGACGTCGAACTGGACGTGGGACCCCGTGGCCGGCCAATACTACTGGCACCGGTTCTTCCATCACCAGCCCGACCTCAACTTCGACAATCCCAGGGTGCTGCGCGAGGTGAAGCGCGTGCTGCACTACTGGCTCGAGATGGGCGTGGACGGCCTGCGTCTCGACGCCGTCCCCTACCTCGTCGAGCGCGACGGCACGAGCTGCGAGAACCTGCCCGAGACGCACGAGGTGATCCGGGAGCTCCGGCGCGAGATCGACGCGCGGTACGGCGACCGGGTGCTCCTGGGCGAGGCCAACCAGTGGCCCGAGGACGTCCGTCCGTACTTCGGCGAGGGGGACGAATGCCACATGGCGTTCCACTTCCCGCTGATGCCGCGCATCTTCATGGCGCTCTCGCGCGAGGACCGGCGCCCCATCACCGAGATCCTGTCCCGGACGCCCGCGATCCCCGAGTCGGCGCAGTGGGCGCTGTTCCTCCGCAACCACGACGAGCTGACGCTCGAGATGGTCACCGACGAGGAACGGGACTACATGTACCGCGAATACGCCGAGGATCCGCGCATGCGGGTGAACATCGGCATCCGAAGGCGGCTCGCACCGCTGGTCGGCAACAACTGGCGCCGCATCGAGATGCTGAACAGTCTGCTGATGTCGTTCCCCGGGACGCCGGTCGTCTACTACGGCGACGAGATCGGCATGGGCGACAACATCTACCTCGGCGACCGCGACGGCGTCCGCACGCCGATGCAGTGGTCTCCCGACCGAAACGCGGGCTTCTCCGCCGCCGACCCGGCGCGTCTGTACCTGCCCGTCCTGATGGACGCGGTCTACGGCTACCAGGCCGTGAACGTGGAGGCCCAGCAGCGCAACCCCTCGTCGCTGCTCCACTTCATGAAGCGCATCATCGCGCTGCGACGCCAGCACCGCGCCTTCGGGCGGGGCACGCTCGAGTTCCTCCGTCCCACGAACCGGAAGGTCCTGGCCTACCTGCGTCGCTGGCGCGGCGACGCGATCCTGTGCGTGGCGAACCTCGCGCGGTCCGTCCAGCCCGTGGAGCTCGACCTGAGGGAGTTCAACGGCCGCACGCCCCTCGAGCTGTTCGGGCACACCGAGTTCCCGCGCATCGGCGAGCTCCCCTACTTCCTCACGCTGGCTCCGTGGGCGTTCTACTGGTTCCGCCTCGAGCGCCAGGCCGAGCCGATCCGCCTGTCCAGCGAGGCGCTCCCCGCGACGGACGTCCCCTCGCTGATCGTAGAGGACACGCCGGAGGAGGTCTTCGGGGAGGAGTTCCGCTTCACGCTCGCGCACGACGTCATCGCGCCCTACCTGCCGCGACAACGGTGGTTCCGGAGCAAGGCCCGCGAGATCGTGGCGGCCACGCTCCGGGACCGCGCGAAGATCGCCGGCGGGTTCCACCTCCTGCTCGTGGACGTCGAGTACGCCGACCAGGCGAGGGAGACGTACGCGATGCCGGTCAAGCTGGCCGAGGCCGAGGCCGCGCGGTCGGTGCTCGAGCAGATCCCGCGGAGCGTGCTGGCGCGCATCCGGACGCCGAAGGGCGAGGCGGTGCTCTACGACGCTCTCGCCGACCGCCAGGGCTGCGCCGCGCTCTACGTGGCCATCGGGGACGCCCGCTCGTACGCGACGACCGCGGGCGGGACGGTGCGCGCCTACGGGGTGGGCGGCACCTCCCTCCCGATCTCCTCCGGCGCCGAGCTCGGCCCCGTTCGTCGTCTCCCCGTGGAGCAGAGCAACAGCTCGGTGATCATCGACGACGCGTTCGTCCTGAAGTTCTTCCGGGGCGTCGAGAACGGTCCGAACCCGGACATGGAGATCACCCGCCACCTGACCGAGCGGACGACCTTCGACCGGATCGCCGCCGCGGTCGGCGGGATCGACTACCACCCGCCCGTCGGCCCCCCCGCGACGCTCGCGATGCTCCAGCGGTACGTCGAGAACGACGGCGACGGCTGGAGCTTCATGCGGGCGCGGCTCGAGGAGTTCCTCGGCGGCGGTCCGGTGGATACGGCGGCGAGGGCGGCGGCGCTCCTGGGCCGCCGGACGGCGGAGTTCCACCACGCGGTCTCGGGCGCGTGGCGCGACCCGGCGTTCAAGCCGCAGCCCACGACGCGCACCTGGCTCCGGACGATCGCCGAGGAGATGGAGAACCGGGCCCACGAGGCCCTGGAGCTCCTCCGGACCCGTCTGCCCCTCTTGCCGGAGACCGCCCGCCAGCTCGGCGAGGCGGTGCTCTCGGCGGCGGGTCGTCTGCCGCTGCCGCTCCGCGCGCTCGCCGACGCCGGGTCGGAGGTGCTTCGGATCCGGTGTCACGGTGACTACCACCTCGGCCAGGTGCTCCGCACCGGCGACGACTTCGTGCTGCTCGACTTCGAGGGCGAGCCGCTCCGGCCCCTCGCGGAGCGCCGCAGCCGCCACCTCGCCTTGAAGGACGTCGCCGGCATGCTCCGCTCGTTCGCGTACGCGGCCTACGCGGGCGCGGAACAGAGGGCGCACGAGCTCGCCTCGGCCGAGCAGGGGCCCGTCGAGGAACGCGCCCTCGCGTGGCGCGAAGCGGTGTCCCAAGCGTTCCTCGGCGCGTACCGGGAGACGGCCGCCGGGGCGTCGTTCGTGCCCGCGGACGACCGCGACTTCCACGTGGTCCTCGGCGCGCTCTGTCTCGACAAGGCGATGTACGAGCTGTTCTACGAGCTCAACAACCGGCCCGACTGGGCGACGATCCCGCTCCGGGGCATCCGGGAGTGGGCCCCCGGCGAGATGACGCCGGGCGCGGAGTCCGAGCACGAGGAGACGACATGAGCGCGACGCGGCCCGAAGGCGCCCGGACGAAGGCCCGTCGCTACGGCGGCCTTCTGACCGACGACGACCTCTACCTTCTCGGCGAGGGCACCCACTACCGCACCTGGGAGAAGCTCGGCGCGCACGAGATCGAGATCTCCGGACGGCGCGGGACACACTTCGCCGTCTGGGCGCCCAACGCCGAGCGCGTCTCGGTGGTCGGCGACTTCAACGACTGGGTCGAAGGCCAAGTCCCGATGCGCCCGGCCGGAGAGAGCGGGGTGTGGACGGCGTTCGTCGAAGGCGTCGGCGAGGGGGCGCTCTACAAGTACGCCATCCGCTCCCGCGTGAACGGATATCACGTCGAGAAGGCCGACCCGTACGCGTTCTCGTTCGAGCCGCCCCCGCGGACCGCGTCCCGGGTCTGCGATCTCTCGCGCCACGCGTGGCGCGACGCCGCCTGGATGGAACGGCGCGCGGCCGAGGACCCCCTCGCCGGGCCGATGACCGTCTACGAGGTCCACCTGGGCTCGTGGCGGCGCGTTTTGGCCGAAGGCGACCGGCCACTCTCCTACCGCGAGCTGGCCCACGCGCTCGTGGAGTACTGCACGTCGATGGGCTTCACCCACGTCGAGCTCCTTCCGATCACGGAGCACCCCTTCGCGGGCTCGTGGGGCTACCAGACCATCGGGTACTACGCGCCCACCGCGCGGCACGGCTCCCCCACCGACTTCATGGAGCTCGTAGACACGCTCCACCAGGCGGGCGTCGGGGTCATCCTCGACTGGGTCCCCGCGCACTTCCCCAAGGACGAGCACGGGCTCGGCTACTTCGACGGCACGCACCTCTACGAGCACGCCGATCCCCGTCAGGGCGAGCACCAGGACTGGGGCACGCTGATCTTCAACTACGGCCGCAACGAGGTGACGAACTTCCTCCTCGCGAACGCCCTCTTCTGGCTCGAGGTCTACCACGTGGACGGCCTCCGCGTGGACGCCGTGGCCTCGATGCTGTATCTCGACTACTCGCGCCGGGAGGGCGAGTGGGTGCCGAACCGGTTCGGCGGCCGCGAGAACCTCGAGGCGATCGAGTTCCTGAAGCGGTTCAACACCCTCGTCTACGAACGGCATCCCGGCGCCGTCACCATCGCCGAGGAGTCTACGAGCTGGCCGATGGTCTCGCGCCCCGTGTACCTCGGCGGCCTCGGCTTCGGCTTCAAGTGGAACATGGGGTGGATGCACGACACGCTGGGCTACTTCGGCCACGACCCGATCCACCGCAAGTACCACCACAACGACCTGACGTTCAGCATGATGTACGCCTTCCACGAGAACTTCGTGCTGCCGCTGTCGCACGACGAGGTGGTCCACGGGAAGGGCTCGCTGCTCCGGAAGATGCCGGGCGACGAGTGGCAGCGGTTCGCGAACCTCCGCCTGATGCTCGGCTACATGTGGACGCACCCGGGAAAGAAGCTCCTCTTCATGGGGGGCGAGATCGGCCAGGCGCGCGAGTGGGACCACGACGCGAGCATCGACTGGCACCTCCTCGAAGAGGGCCCGCGCTCGTCCGGCCTCCAGCGCTTCGTTCGCGACCTGAACACCCTGCTCCGGGGCGAGCCGGCGCTCTACCGGAAGGACCACCAGCCCGACGGCTTCCGGTGGATCGACTGCCACGACAGCGAGCAGAGCGTCCTCTCGTGGCTCCGGCGCGCGGACGGCGAGGGCGAGACGATCGTCGTCGTCGGGAACTTCACGCCGATCCCGAGGCACAGCTACCGGGTCGGCGTGCCCGTGCCCGGCCGCTGGGACGAGGTCCTGAACAGCGACGCCGAGATCTACGGCGGCAGCGGGCAGGGCAACCTCGGCGGCGTCGAGAGCGTGCCCGTCGCGCACGGGGGGTTCTTCGACTCCCTCGTCGTCACGCTCCCCCCGCTCGGTCTCGTGGTGTTCAAGGAGGGGCGTTCGTGACCGGACCGCCCGCGCCCGAGCGGGGTCGTTCGCGGGCGCACGCGATGCCCTTCGGAGCCGAGGTGCGTTCCGACGGCACGGTCCGCTTCCGCCTCTGGGCGCCCGACGCGCGGCGGATCCGTCTCCGACTGGGCGCGGCGGAGCGCCGCGTGGACCTCGACCGCGCGGACGACGGCTGGTGGGAGGGTACGGAGGCAGCGCCGGCCGGCACGCCGTACCGGTACGAGGTGGACGACGGCCTCCTCGTGCCCGACCCGGCCTCGCGGGCGCAGCAGGACGACGTCCACGGACCGAGCCTCGTCGTCGATCCGCGCGCGTACGCGTGGGGCGACGCGGACTGGCGCGGACGCCCGTGGGAGGAGACGGTCCTCTACGAGGTGCACGTCGGCGCGTTCACGCCCGAGGGGACGTTTCGCGCCGCGATCGCGCGGCTCGACGCGCTCGCCGACCTCGGCGTGACGGCGGTCGAGCTCATGCCCGTCGCGGACTTCCCGGGACGGCGGAGCTGGGGCTACGACGGCGTGCTCCCCTACGCGCCCGACCGCACGTACGGGGTCCCCGACGACCTGAAGGCGCTCGTGGAGGCCGCGCACGCGCGTGGCCTGATGGTGTTCCTCGACGTCGTCTACAACCACTTCGGCCCCGACGGGAACTACCTGTGGAGGTACGCGAGGCCCTTCTTCACGGACCGCCACCCCACCCCCTGGGGCGCGGCCATCGACTTCGAGGGCCCGCGCCGCCGAACCGTCCGCGACTTCTTCGTCCACAACGCGCTCTACTGGCTCGAGGAGTACGCCCTCGACGGGCTTCGGATCGACTCGGTCCACGCGATCCACGACGAGACCGCCCCGTCGTTCCTGGAGGAGCTCGCCCAGGCCGCGCACGCCGGCCCAGGACGCGAGCGCGCGGTCCACCTCGTCATCGAGAACGACCACAACGAGACCCGCTGGCTCCGCCGGGACGACCGGGGCGCGCCCCGTCTCTACGTCGCGCAGTGGGACGACGACGTGCACCACGCCCTCCACGTCGCGCTGACGGGCGAGGCGACGGGCCCCTACGGCGACTTCGCCGACGCGCCCCTCGACCACCTCGCCCGCGCACTCGCCGAGGGCTTCGCGTGGCAGGGCGAGCCCTCGCCCTTCCGCGGCGGACGTCCGCGCGGCGAGCCGACCCACGGCCTCCCGCCCACCGCGTTCGTCGCGTTCCTGCAGAACCACGACCAGGTCGGGAACCGCCCGCTCGGCGAGCGTCTGTCCGTGCTGGCGAGCGAGCGCGCGGTCCACGCCGCCGTGGCGCTCCTGCTCCTCTCGCCGCTCGTGCCGCTCCTCTTCATGGGCGAGGAGATCGGGTCCGAGCGGCCCTTTCCCTTCTTCTGCGACTTCGAGGGCGACCTCGCGCGGGCGGTGGCCGAGGGCAGGCGGCAGGAGCTCGCCCGCTGGCCGGGGCTCGACGCGCCCGCGGCGCGCGCGCGGATCCCCGACCCGAACGCGGAGGCGACGTTCGGATCGGCGGTCCTCGCGTCGGTCCAGCCCCGAACCGACGGGCCGGCGCGCTGGCGCGAGCGCTACCGGCACCTCCTGGCGCTGCGCCGCGGCGAAGTCGTCCCGCGTCTTTTGGCGATCGAGCCGGGAACGGCCCGGACACGGCGCGCCGGCTCCGGCGGGCTCGAGGTCGTCTGGCCCTTCTCGGACGGCGGCGCATTGACGCTTCGCACGAACCTCGGGCAGGACGCGGTCGCGTTCCCGGACCGGCCCGCCGGACCTGCGCTCTACGCGAGCGATCCCGCGTCGGACGGCGTCCACCTGCCCGGCTCGACCACCGCGTGGTACCTCGACCCCGGTCCGGTACGCGCGTCGGCGACGAGCCGGCGCGACGCGACGTGAACGAGACCGGCCCCCTCCTCCGCCTCGCGCGGGCGCTCGGGATCGAGCCCGAGTACCAGGACATCTGGGGGCGGACCCACGCCCTCGAGCCCGGGACCGCGCGGGCGCTCCTCTCGGCGATGGGCGTCCCGGCCACCGACGACGACGAGGCGGCAGAGGCGCTCGCCCGGCGGGAAGAGGACGGGTGGCGCCGCGCCCTCCCTCCCGTGGTCATGGCCCGTCGCTCGGCCGGGCGGATCGAGGTCCCCGTGGTGGTGGCCGCGTCCGACGAGGGCGCGGCGCACCGGTGGCGGGTCGCCGAGGAGGACGGGAACGTCCGCGAGGGCCGTTTCGTACCTGCGGACCTCGCCGCGGAGGGCGCCCGGGAGGTGGACGGCCGCGCGCGCGTGCGGCGCCGTCTCGTGGTCGCCGGGACGCTCCCCCTCGGCTACCACCGGCTCGAGGTCGGCGCCGAGGGACCGGACGCGCCGCGTGCGAGCACGCGGCTCGTCGTCGTGCCGGACCGCTGCTACGTGCCCGACGGCCTCGCGCGCGGCGGACGCACGTGGGGCCCGGCCGCGCAGGTGTACGCGCTCCGCGGCGGTCGCGACTGGGGCGCCGGAGACCTCTCGACCCTCGCCCGGCTCGTCGAAGTGGCGGGCCGGGCCGGCGCCGGCATCGTCGGCGTGAACCCGCTCCACGCGCTCTTCCCCGAGCGGCCCGGACAGGCGAGCCCGTACAGCCCCTCGACGCGTCTCTTCCTGAACCCCGTCTACGTGGACGTCGAGGCCGTGCCCGAGCTCGAGACCTGCCCCGAGGCGCAGGCGCGCATCGACGCCTCCGACCACCGCGCCCGCCGGCTCGCCGCGCGCACGGGCGCGCTCGTGGACTGGCCCGAGGTGGCGGCCCTCAAGCGCGAGGTGCTGGAGATCCTCTGGGCGCACTTCCGGGAGCGGCACCTCGACCGCGACACGCCGCGCGGACGCGCGTTCGAGGCGTTCCGTCGCGCGCGCGGCGAGGCGCTCTCGGGCTTCGCGGTCTTCGAGGCGCTCGAGCGTCACTTCCGCCGCGTGGACCCGGCGCTGTGGGGCTGGCCCGTCTGGCCGGAGGCGTACCGGCGCGCCGACTCGCCCGAGGTTGCGGCATGGAGGGAGGCCCATCCGGACGAGGTCGGGTTCGTCGAGTACGTCCAGCTCCTCGCGGACGAACAGCTCGCCGCGGTCGGCCGGCGCGCCCTCGACCTGGGGCTCCGGGTGGGTCTCTACCAGGACCTCGCCGTGGGCGTGGACCGGTCCGGGTTCGAGTGCTGGTGGCAGCCCGAGCTCTTCGCGCGGGGCGCCGGCTTCGGCGCGCCCCCGGACGACTTCAACCTGAAGGGCCAGGACTGGGGCCTCCCGCCGTGGGTCCCGTCGCGGCTCTCGGCCGCGGGCTACGAGCCGTTCTCCGCGTGCCTTCGCTCGGCGATGCGGCACGCGGGCGCACTCCGCGTCGATCACGTGATGGCGCTGCTCCGCCTGTTTTGGATCCCGCCGGGACGAGGCGCGGCCGAGGGCGCGTACGTCCGGTACCCGGTGGACGACCTGCTCGGGATCCTGGCGCTCGAGAGCGTCCGAAACCAGTGCCTCGTGATCGGCGAGGACCTCGGCACCGTGCCCGACGAGATCCGCACGCGCCTTCGCGACCTGGGCGCCCTCTCGTACCGCCTCCTCGTGTTCCTGAAGGACGAGTCCGGCGCGTACCTCGCGCCGGCGGAGCTGCCGCGGCAGGCGCTGGTCGCGGTGACGACGCACGACCTGCCGACGCTCGCGGGCTGGTGGGAGGGGGTGGACCTCGCGCTGCGCGATTCGCTCGACCTCTTCCCGAGCGACGAGGTCCGGGCGGAGCAGGTCCAGGCCCGCGCGGAGGACCGCGCGCGGCTCCTCCACGCGCTCGAGCGCGCGGGCCTCCTGCCCGCGGGCCGCGGCGCGGACCTCTCCGCGTGGCCCGAGATGACGACCGAGCTCGCGGCGGCCGTCCACCGCTACGTCGCGCGCGGTCCGTCGATGGTCGTCACGGTTCAGCTGGAGGACGTCCTCGGGGTGACGGAGCAGGTGAACCTCCCCGGCACGACGGAGGCCAGGTACCCGAGCTGGCGCCGTCGCCTCCCGGCGACCGTCGACGAGCTGGCCGCCGACCCCCGCTTCCGCGCGCTGGCCGCGTCCCTCCGCGCCGAACGGTAGCCGCCGGCCCTGACGAAGCCGCGCGGCGGGAGGAACCGCGTCGCCGCGGCGTCCTTCCAGAGCGCCCGCCACCACGCGTCCGCATCCTCCGCCTGCACGAGGCGAAGGAACAGCCGCGGCGTCTCCAGCAGCAGGTCGGGGCCGAGCGCCACGCCACCGGACGACACCTCCTCCCGTCCGGTTGCGGGGAGATGGCTTCACGGCCCCTGCGTTGCGGGTTGGAGCGTCCTCAGCGCGTCGAGATGGCGCGGGAGCGCGGGCCGTTTCCATTCCCGGTCGAAGACGCCGAACGTCTCCTCGGCGCCGGGCGTGCGGGTCGCGCCCCTGGACTGCGTCCCGTTGAGCGCCCAGTAGCACCAGTCGATGTCGGCGTCGTAGAGATAGGCCCGGAACGCGTGATACCACAGCCCGGGACCCGTAGGCGCGTAGACGTCGTCCGGCGAGGTGTGGGCGGTCCCGAACTCCCCGACCCAGACGGGCGCGGTGAACGTCCGGCCGCTCGTGAGGAGGAAGCCCCATCGCCGTCCGAGATCGGCGTGGAGGTCCCCAGCCGACCGGAGGCCCTCGTGGAACCAGGCGTAGTCGTGGGCCGACCAGACGAGCCGGCCGGGGACCTGGAACCGGATCGGGCTCGCATACGCGCCCGACAGGTCCGACGCGAAGCTCACGCCCTCGACGAAGACGAGCAGGCTCGCGTTCTCCTCGAGCACGGCGTTGCCGCACCGCTCGGCGGCCGACCTCCAGTCGACCTCCGGGTCGTCCCCGCCCCACACCGGCACGCGGCGTTTGCCGTCGCGGAGGAACGACGGTCGCGGCTCGTTTCGCAAGTCGGCGCCGACGACGGCGGGGGTCGCCGCGTACCGGCGTGCGAGGGCGCGCCAGTCGGCGATCCAGCTCTTCTCCGGGTAGCGGTCGTTCCACCAGAGCCCGTTGCCGTCGCGCTCTCCGTGCGGCCAGTCCGCGTCGCTCGTGTGGTTGTCGAGGATCACGACGAGCCCCTCGGCCCCGAGCGCGTCCACGACCGCGTCCAGGATCTCGAGCGCGTGCTTTCCCGCGAGCCGGGGATTCGCCGCGACGTGCGCGTCGCCCACGCGCGGGTTCTTCTCGACCATCTCGTTCGACCAGGGGATGCGGACCGAGTTGAACCCCATGGTCCGGATCGACGCCGCGATCCGCTCGAGCGGAGCGCGATCGAGTCCGCCGACGACGTAGTCCTTCTCCTCGGCGCCGTACCAGTTGACGCCGGCGAGCTTGAACCGCCTGCCCTTCGCGTC
The DNA here is from genome assembly GCA_963752285.1 of uncultured Planctomycetota bacterium. GTDB lineage: Bacteria > Planctomycetota > PLA2 > PLA2 > JAEUHO01 > CAVVXN01. The sequence goes on along the minus strand of CAVVXN010000001.1, from coordinate 510,428 downwards.
GACGATCCACCGGCCCTCCGTGCGGAGCGGCAGCGCCGGGCGCGTGGCGGCCTCCGCGGACGCGCGGCCGGGCGCGACGAGGAGGACGAGGAGCGCGAGGAGGGTCCAGCGCACGCGGGAAGGGATGCTAGCTCCGCGTGGCCCCCGCGCCCGCACGGACGGACCCGGAGCCGCTCCCCTTCGGCTCGGAGGGGTCTCGGATCGCTACCGCGCGGCGACGAACGCGCCGTCTCGGAGGATCGGGGCGGCGGGGTCGGCGTCGAGCTCGGCGCCCGCCGTGACGTCCGACGCGTAGCCTCGGGCGACGAGTTCCTGGCCCGAGACGCACGCCCGGAGGTGCCGTTCCAGCTCGTCGGCCGCGCCGGTCGAGAGGGCGCGAAACGCCGCGACGGCCGCCTCGGCCTCGGGGGCGCGACGGCCGGGCAGCGCGTCCACGATCGCGCCGGCGCCGACCAGGTCCTCGAGCGCCGGGCGGAGCGAGCCGTCCTCGGGCCAGCGCTCCCCCGCGGCGATCACCCCGACCCGCGGACCCCGCCCCGCGGCCGCGCGGGCCACCGCGCGTCGGTTTCGAAGGCTGCCCGCGAGGACGCCGCCCGCGGGCCCGATGCGCTCCGCCGCGAGCGCCGACAGGGTGGAACCGTTCGGCGAGGGAAGCACGAGCCGGGTCGTCGGCGGGATCCCGCGGACCGAGACGGGCGAGAGCGAGTAGCGGCGCGTGCCCCGCGGCCCCGCGACCTCGGCGCCAAGAGCGCGTCCGAGCGCGTCGGCCTCCGCGTGGCGAAGCGGGGTTGGCACGGCCGTCGCGCCCGCCGAGACCACGATCGAGACGGTCGTCGAGAAGCTCAAGACGTCCACGATCACGAGGGCGTCGCAGGTCGGCGCGAGCGACAGAACGCCTCGCTCGCCCCACGCCACGCGCACGTCGAAGTCGGTCGGATCGGTCACGCGCCGGGGCTCCCGTCCAGAGTGTACCGGGCGCGCCCGTTCGCCGCTCTCGGCCGGCGGGGCCGGTCGCGCGACGCCGAGGGAGGTGGGGGACCCGGGCCGCGGCCGAGGGCCGGTCAGAGCTCCTTGGAGATGAGCTTCACGCTCGGGTCGTCGGCGCTCGGGCGGACCACGAAGCCGAGGCGCGTCATCAGGTGGAGCATGGCGGCGTTGTTCGCGAGCACCTCGCCCTCGATCGAGCGGAGGCCCCGGCCCTTCGCCGACTCCATGAGCGCCATCATGATCCGGGACCCGATGCCCAGGCGACGGTACTCGTCCGCGACCACGAGCGCGAACTCGCAGGTCTTGGCGTCCGGGTTCGTGACGTACCGGCCGACGGCGATCTCCTTCTCGTTGCCGTCCGTCCCGAGGGTGGCCAGGAAGGCCATCTCGCGGTCGTAGTCGATCTGCGTGAAGCGGACCAGCATCTCGGGCGTCAGCTCGTTCAGGCTCCGCATGAAGCGGAAGTACTTCGACTCGGGCGAGAGCCGGCGCACGAACTCCTGCTCGAGCGAGGCGTCCTCGGGCCGGATCGGGCGGATCCGGATGTCCTGGCCGTCGGCGAGCTGGACCCGGGTCTCGAGGTTCGCGGGATAGGGGTGGATCGCCATGTGCTCGTAGCGCCCGAGCTCGGGCGCGGGGAGCGCGACGCCGATCCGGGCGTCGAGCGCGACCGCGCCGTCCGCGTCGGCCGTCAGGGGGTTGATGTCGAGCTCCTGCACGTGCGGCAGCTCGCAGGCGAGGGCGGAAACGCGGAGGAGGACGTCGATCACGGCGTCGAGGTTCACCGGCGGCATGTTCCGGAACGCGCCGAGGAGCTTCGCGACGCGCGTCTGCTGGATCATCTCGCGCGCGAGGAAGGCGTTGAGCGGCGGGAGGGCCACCGCGCGGTCGCGCATCACCTCGACCGCGGTGCCCCCCGCGCCGAAGGTCACGACGGGGCCGAACACCGGGTCGCGCAGGAGGCCCACGAGCAGCTCGCGACCGTGCGCGTGCCGGTACATCTTCTCGACGGTGACGCCGAGCAGGTTCGCCTCGGGCGCGAGGGCCTGGACGTTCGCCATCATGTCGTTGAAGACGGACCGGACCTCGTGCGCGCTGCTCACGCCGAGGCGCACGCCACCGAGGTCGGACTTGTGCGTCAGGTTCAGGGCGTTGATCTTCATCGCCACGGGGAACCCGAGGGTGCGGGCCCCGACGAGCGCCTCGTTGGCCGTCCGGGCGTCCATCGAGGGCATCACGGGGACACCGAAGGCGCTGAGCACGGCCTTCGACTCGGCCCCGGTCAGGAGGGTGCGGCCCTCGCCGAGCGCGCCCTCGACGATCAGCCGCGCGCCTTCCACGTCGGGTTCCGCGACCCGGGAGAGCGGACCGGGCACCTGCACGAGGAGCTGCTGGTTCTTGCGGTAGCTCGCCAGGTACCCGAACGCCTCGACGGCCGTCTCCGGGCTCGGGAAGGTCGGGACGCGCTCCGCCGCCAGTACCTCGCGGCCCGCGCGGACCTGCTGCTCGCCCATCCAGCAGGTGAGGATCGGCTTCTTCGACCCGTGGGCCGTCGCGGCCACGCCGTTCGCGATCGCGGTGGGGTCGGTCATGGCCTGGGGCGTCAGCATGACGAGCACGCCGTCTACGCCCGGGTCCGCGACGCAGGCCTCGACCGCCGCCGTGTACCGCTCGCTCGTCGCGTCGCCCAGGATGTCCACCGGGTTCCCGTGCGACCAGGCCGCGGGGAGCGCCTCGTTCAGGCGCGCCGTCGTGTCGGGCGCGAGGTCGGCGATCTCGACGCCGAGGTCCGTCGCCCGGTCCGCGGCCAGCACGCCGGGACCGCCCGCATTCGTCACGACGGCCAGGCGGTCGCCGGCCACGCGGTGGTGGGTCGAGAGGAACTGCGCGGCCGCGAAGAGCTGCTCGATGGTCATCGCGCGGACCGCGCCGGTGCGGCGCAGCGCGCACTCGAACACGTCGTCGGCGCCGACGAGCGAGCCGGTGTGCGACATGGCCGCCCGTGAGCCCGCCTCGTGGCGTCCGGCCTTCACCACCACCGTCGGCTTGAACCGCGCGGCGACGCGCAGCCCGCTCACGAAGCGGCGGGCGTTCCGGATGCCCTCGACGTAGAGGAGGATGCTCTCGGTGTTCGGGTCGAGCGCGAGGTAGTCGAGGACCTGCCCGAAGTCCACGTCGGCCATGGAGCCGAGGGACACGAGGGTCGAGAACCCGACCTGGTTCGCCGCCGCCCAGTCGAGGATCGCCGTCAAGAGCGCGCCCGACTGCGACACGAGCGCGAGCGAGCCCGGCTTCGCGGCGTTCTTGGAGAACGTCGCGTTGATGCCGAGGCGCGGCGTGATGATGCCGAGGCAGTTCGGCCCCACCAGGCGCATCCCGTAGCGGTGGACCTCCTGGAGGAGCGGCCGCATGAGCGCGGCGCCCTGCCCGTCGGCCTCCCCGAAGCCGGCCGAGAGGACGATCACCGCGCGCACGCCGTGCTCGCCCGCCTGGTGGACGACCTCCGGCACCGTCTCCGCCGGCGTCGCGACCACGGCGAGGTCCACCGGCTTCCCGATGTCCGCGATCGTGGGGTAGGCCTGGCGGCCGAGGATCTCCTTGCGGCGGGGGTTGATCGGGTAGATGGGGCCCTCGAAGCCGCCCTGGACGAGGTTCTCGAAGACGCGACCGCCGACGCTGTCTGGGCGGACGCTCGCTCCGAAGAGGGCGATGGAGCGGGGCTCGAAGAACCGGTCGAGATAGTGGAGGGACATGACGCGCTCCCCTACGACCGGCGCACCGCCGCGGGCGAGGCGGTGGGCTCTGCGCCGCGGCGGCCGGTCGGGCGATGTCGAGACGACTCCGCGATGATCGCGCCGTTCGCGCCAGATGCGGCGCGGAATGCGAGCGCCCGCGACGGAGCGACGGTTCGCACGCGAAGCCTCGTGGTCCCGAGAACGAAAGCGCGCGGCCGGGGCTCTCGCCCCCGCCGCGCGCGACGTTCGTTCGGATGCTCGACCCGACGTGCTACGCGTGCTGGACGACGCGCTCCTTGCTCGAGAGCGAGCGCTTCGTCTCGCCCGTGTAGATCTGGCGCGGCCGGTTGATGCGGCCGTGCGGATCGTGGCGCATCTCCTTCCACTGCGCGATCCAGCCGGGCAGGCGACCGAGGGCGAACATCACCGTGAACATCTCGGTGGGGATGCCCATCGCGCGGTAGATGATGCCGCTGTAGAAGTCCACGTTCGGGTACAGCTTCCGCTCGACGAAGTAGGGATCCTTGACCGCGACGTCCTCGAGCTTCTTCGCGATGTCGAGCAACGGGTCCTTGACGCCCAGCTGCGAGAGGACCTGGTCGGCGGACTTCTTGAGGATCTTGGCCCGCGGGTCGAAGTTCTTGTAGACGCGGTGTCCGAAGCCCATCAGACGGAAGTTCGAGTCCTTGTCCTTCGCGAGCTTCACGTACTTGTCGAGGTCGCCGCCGTCCTTGCGGATCGTCTCGAGCATCTCGATCACCTTCTGGTTCGCGCCGCCGTGGAGCGGGCCCCAGAGGGCGCAGATGCCGGCTGCGATCGAGGCGAAGAGGTTCGCCTGGCTGCTCCCGACCATGCGCACGGTCGAGGTGCTGCAGTTCTGCTCGTGGTCCGCGTGGAGGATCAAGAGCAGGTTCAGCGCGTTCTCGAGGACCGGCGGGACGTGGTAGTCCTCGCTCGGAACCGAGAACATCATGTGCAGGAAGTTCCCGCAGTAGGTGAGAGCGTTCCGCGGGTAGACGAAGGGCTGGCCCTTCGACTTCTTGTACGAGAAGGCCGCGATCGTCGGCAGCTTCGCGAGCAGGCGGACGATGTTGAGCTCGTCGTCGTCGCCGCTCTTCTCGGGATAGAACGTCGAGAGGGACGTCACCATCGAGCTGAGGATCGCCATCGGGTGCGCGTGCGGAGGGAAGCCCTCGAAGAACTTCTTCATGTCCTCGTGGAGCAGCGTGTGGTGCGTCAGCTGGTCCCGGAACGTCTTCCACTCGTCCTTGCTCGGCAGGTGCCCGTGGACGAGGAGGTGACAGACCTCGGGGAACGTGGCCGACTCGGCGAGATCCTCGATGGGGTACCCGCGATAGCGCAGGATCCCCTTCTCACCGTCGATGAACGTCACGCCGCTCTGGCACGCCCCCGTATTGCCGTACCCGGGGTCGTACGTGATGTAACCGGTGTCGCTGCGCAGGTTGCGCAGGTCCACGGCCTTCTCGCCCTCCGACCCGACGATCGTCGGGTACTCGCGTTCCTGTCCGTCCAAGATCAGCTTCGCGGTTCCCATCGCGGTCTCCCGGTGCTCTTCGGTGAAGGCCGGTCCGCGCGTCCGCGCCGAGACGGGGTCCGGCACGGACCGAGGGTACGCCTCGGCGGGCGCGGCGAAGAACGCGATCCGAGAGCGCGGACCAAGGCCCGGGTCGCCGGCGGGCGCCCGCGGCGGCCAGAAAGTGGACTGTTTCGGTCTACATGGTGCGGGCGCACCACGGTCCGACCCCCGGCGCGCGCGGCCCCGCTCCCCGACGCGTACGATGTCGCGTTCCCGCCGAAGCGCGGGCCGCCTCGAGGGAGGCAGAGGAGAGTCTCATGCTGCGATCGCTCGCCCTGTTCGTGCTCGTGCTCGGCTCGATCTGGTCGTTCTCCGTGTCCGCGTCGGCGGACGAAGACGTGGCGAAGCTCGACATCGGCGACCCCGCGCCGGCGCTCGACATCCAGTACTGGGTCAAGGGCGTCGAGATGGACCGGCGGGGCAAGTTCACGCCCGTGACCACCTTCGAGCCGGGACAGGTGTACGTGATCGAGTTCTGGGCGACCTGGTGCGGTCCGTGCCGCGCAGGGATGCCCCACCTCTCCGAGGTCGCGGAACACTACGCCGGGCAGCCGGTCCACGTGATCGGGGTCTCGGACGAGAGCCTCCCCTGGGTGGTCGCGTTCCTCTGGAAGAAGGACGCGGACGGCCAGCTCGAGAACGACCGCACCCGCTACACGCTGGCGACCGACCCCGACCGTTCGACCCAGCGCGACTACATGGAGGCGGCGGGCCAGAACGGCATCCCCACGGCCTTCGTGGTCGGCAAGGACGGGAAGGTGGAGTGGATCGGCCACCCGATGGCGATCGAGGAGCCGCTCGCCTCCGTGGTCGCGGGGACATGGGACCGCGAGGCGTTCAAGAAGGAGTTCGAGGCCCAGCAGAAGCTCCAGGAGGCGATGGAGTCGGCCCAGGAGCGCATGGCGGAGGCGGCCTCGAACGACGACTGGGGCCAGGTGGCCTCGATCTACGACGAGCTGATCGCGATCGCGCCGGACCTCGTTCCCCTGAAGGTCCAGAAGGTGATGATCCTCCTGCAGCACGGAGACACGGACGCGGCCTACGAGTACGCCGACGAGGTGTCCAAGGCCGCGTGGGACGACGCCGGGTCGTTGAACGCGATCGCGTGGACGGTCGTGGACGACGAGCAGGTGAAGCGCCGTGACCTGGACTTCGCCATGAAGCTCGCGGACCGCGCGAACGAGATCACGAAGGGCGAGAGCCCCGAGATCCTCGACACCGTGGCACGCGTCCACTTCGAGAAGGGCGACGTCGATCAGGCGATCGAGCTCGAGAAGAAGGCGGTCGAGAAGGCCGAGAGCCCGATGAAGGAGGACCTGCAGAAGGCCCTCGACCGCTACGAGGCGGCCAAGACCGACGCCAAGTGAGTCCGGTCGTCCGGACCCGTTCCGGACGCGCCCCCCGCTCGGCCGCCGCGTCGCCGCTCAGTCCCCGCTGCCCGGCACCGATCGCCACGGCTTCGGGAAGAAGAGCCACCGTCCGTCGGCCGTGCGGGTGAAGGCGCTGAACTTCATCCCCATGTCCTCGCCCGGCTTCACGTGCTCCACCACCCACCACGTGCGATCGGGCTCCGCGAGGATGGCGGCGAAGCGGCGCATTCCGCCCGGGAACTCCGCGTAGGCGGTGCCGCCCTTCTCGTACGCCAGGATCTCCTTCGTGGTGGCGGCGTGCGCTCGGGTCTCGGTCCGCCCGGGGTCGCCCGGGCCGAAGATCGCCGCCGCGAGCGCGGCGACGCGGGGATCGCCGGCCGGGAGGTCGACGACCTGCCACCCGTCCAGGAAGGCGTGGGCCCCGGGCCGCTTCGCGTCCACCAGGGCCACCAGGTCCGCATGCGTCGGGATCATCGGGGCGACGAGCGCGAGCAGCTTCTTCTCGTCGCCGGCCGCCCGGACGGACTGGACCTCCTTCGCGAGGTCCTCGATCCGCTCGGGGTGCGGCGCGACGGCCCCCGGCGTGGACGGCCCGCTCTTCTCCGGGCCGCCGCAGGCCGCGGCGAGCACGAAGGCGGCGAGAAGGGTCGGGCGTCCGAGTCGGGTCATGGTTCCTCCGGTGGATGCGGGTCCCCTCAGGCCGACCCGCCGTCCGCCGGGTCGGGCCGGAGACGGAGCGCGGCCGAGTTGATGCAGTAGCGAAGCCCGGTCGGGGGCGGTCCGTCTTCGAACACGTGCCCGAGGTGCGCGTCGCAGCGGCCGCACCGGACCTCTACACGCACCATCCCGTGCGACGTGTCCCGCCGTTCCGCCAGTCGAAAGGCCTCGAGAGGCTCGAAGAACGAGGGCCAGCCGCACGACGAGACGAATTTCGCGTCGGACCGGAACAGCGGCGCGTCGCAGCACGCGCACTCGTACGTGCCGGGCGCCTTCGTCTTCCAGTACGCGCCCGTGAACGGGGGTTCCGTCCCCGCCTCGCGCGTGACGTGGTACTGCTCGGGCGTCAGGATCGAGCGCCACTCGGCCTCGCTCCGCACGACCTTCTCATCACCCTCGTCGCCCATCGCGCCTCTCCTCGCGGCCCTCAGGCCGTGGGTCCCGGTCCGCGCCCACGACGCGCCTCCCAGGCGAGGAGCGCCCAGCCGAGGACCAGGCCGAGCCCGCCGAGCGGGGTCACCGCCCCGAGCCCCCGGCCCGCCCCGAGCGCCATCGCGTAGAGCGAGCCCGAGAAGACGGCCGAGCCGGCGAGAAACGCCCACGCCGCGCGGGACGGCCGCCCGGTCCACCGCTCGAGGAGCCCCGCGGCGACCATCGCCACGGCGCCCAGGAGGTGGTAGCGGGCGGCCGTCTCCCACCACGCCGTGGCCTCGGCGCCGCCGGATGGACGGACCTTCGGGAGAGCGTGGGCGCCGAACGCCCCCAGGACGACGCCGAGGGCGCCCCAGCAGGCGCCCACGACGACCGCGTCGAAACGCGAGGACCCGGTCACTTGCGCTGGAGCACCATGATCGTGCCACCGCCCATGTCCATCCGGATCCGGTCTCCGTCGAACGTCCCCTTGTCGGGGGTCGGGTCGGGGGCGTCCTTCCCGTCCTTGTGGACCAGCGCCATGGTGAGGTTCTGGCCGTCGAGCGTCCACGTCCCGTCCGCCTTCGAGGCGCCGAGGGGCGCGGGCATCGTCATGGTCGCGTTCCACGTGCCGCCGGCCTCGAACGTGGCCTCGACGGTCATGGCGTCGATCATGCCTGCCGCGACCTTCGGGTCTTCGTCGGGCTTCGCCTGCTTGGCGGCTTCCTGCTTCGTCTGCGCCTTGTCGATCACCCACGTGCCGACGAGCCCGCTGGCGCCCGCCTTGCCACCGCACGCGGCGACGAGACCCGCCAGGGAGACGATCGAAATCGAGAGCACGAGCTTCGTACGCATGGACCCTCCAGTCCCGGTTCCGGGCCCGGGATTGAACCATCCGGGCCCGCCGACGGCCACCGTCCGGATCGGGGGACCCTTCGGGGGCCGCCCGAGGAGCCCGCTCCGACTATCCTGGGCGGCCCCGGAGCGAGACGACTTGACAGAGCTCATGCCCGTGCTCCTCGTGGCCGCCCTCGTGATCGCGGGGCTCGTGGCCTGGCTGTCCTGGAAGGCGGACCAGAAGCGGAAGGCCACGCTCGGGGGCTGGGCCTCGTCGAACGGCTGGTCCTTCGACACGGCCAAGACGACCGCGATCGAGGGGCGCTACCCCCCCTTCTCGTGCTTCCGGGAGGGGGACCGCCGGTACGCGTTCAACGTCATGCAGGGCGAGCACGACGGCCGGCCGGTGTGCGCCTTCGACTACCACTACCAGACCTACAGCACCGACTCGAAGGGCAACCGCCAGACGCACCACCACCGGTTCTCCAGCGTCGTCGTGGACAGCCGCCTGCCGCTCTCCCCCCTCCTCATCCGACCGGAGAACCTGCTCGACAAGATGGCGGGCTTCCTCGGATGGGACGACATCGACTTCGAGCACGCCGCGTTCAGTCGCGAGTTCTACGTGAAGTCGCCGGACCGGCGCTGGGCCTTCGACGTGCTCCACCAGAAGACCATCGAGTACCTGCTCGCGTCGCCGCGGTTCACCGTGGAGATGGCGGGCACCTGGGTCCTGGCGCGGCGGTCCGGCCGGTTCGACGTCGGCGACTTCGCCGCGGCCGTGGCCCTCGTGGACGGTATCTTGGACCGGCTTCCCCGGTACGTTCTCCAGGACCTCGGGGCGGAGACCCGTGACCGGAAGGGAGGAGCGACATGAGCGCAGGAATCCTGGCGGCGTGGAACCCGGGAATGCTCGCCGACGGCGGGGCGCCCTGGGGCGTCATCGTCCCGATCGTCATCGTGGTCCTGCTGATCCTGTGGGCCATGGGCATCTACAACGGCCTCGTCCAGCGGAGGAACCACGTCGAGGAGTCGTGGGCCGACATCGAGACCGAGCTGAAGCGCCGGCACGACCTCATCCCGAACCTGGTGGAGACCGTCAAGGGCTACGCGAGCCACGAGAAGGAGACGCTCGAACGCGTCATCCAGGCCCGCAACCAGGCCGCGGCGCCGCACGATTCGCGCGAGGCGCAGGCGAAGGACGAGAACATGCTCTCGGGCGCGCTCCGGCAGCTCTTCGCCCTGGCCGAGTCGTATCCGAACCTGAAGGCGAACACGAACTTCCTCGAGCTCCAGCAGGAGCTCTCGAACACCGAGGACCGGATCCAGCGCTCCCGGCGCTTCTACAACGCGAACGTGCGTGACTACAACACGCGTGTCGAGATGTTCCCGTCGAACATGGTGGCGAGCATGTTCGGGTTCGAGAAGCGCGAGTTCTTCGAGATCGAGGACCCCGCGGAGCGCGAGGCGCCCCAGGTCAAGTTCTGATCGGCGGCGCCGCAGTGACCGGCGCGACGTCGAAGCGGGCGCGGCTGCTCCTCCTCGCGTTCGTCCCGGCCGCGCTCGTGGCCCTCGCGTCGCGTGCCCGGGCGGGAGGCGGCCCCGAGACGACCGTGGTCGTGGTGAACGCGAGGGACCCGGGGTCGGTCCGCGTCGCCGGCGCCTACGTGCGGCTCCGCGACATCCCGCCGACGCACGTCCTCTACCTGGACGACGTGCCGTCCGATCCGGTCGTGGACGTCGAGCGCTTCCGCGCGCAAATCCTCGCGCCCCTCGAACAGTGGCTCGCGAGCGAGGGGATCGAGGACGACACCGAGGTGGTCGCGTACTCGACGGGCTTCCCGTACGCAGTGGACTTCGACGCCGACGCGAAGGCGAAGGACCTGAAGCTCGGGCCGCCGATCTCCCCGCACGCGTCGCTCACGGGGCTCACGTTCCTCTACCGGTACGTGCTCGCGTCCGACCCGCGGTCGTACCTGGACCTCCAGGCGAACCACTACTTCCGCCGGGACGGCCGGGACGAGGTCCCGGCCTCGCGCGCATTCTCGGCCGCCTCCGCGTGGGACGCGTCGGGCGACCCCGTCGTGGACCGCGCGTCGCCCGACCGGTACCGCCTCGCCGTGATGCTCGGCTGGACGGGCGACCACGGGAACACCGAGGACGAGGTGATCTCGTGCCTCGAGCGCGCGAAGGCCAGCGACTTCACGAACCCGCGCGGCACGGTGTACCTCCTCGAGAACCCGGACATCCGCGCGACGACCCGCATGCCGCTCTTCGAGGCGGTCGTGAAGGCGCTCCGCGGCCTGGGGCACCGGGCGGAGATCCTGAAGAAGGGCGAGGACGGCCAGGACGGCGTGCTGCCGCGGGGCAAGGCCGATGCGATCGGCGTCGTGGCCGGCATCGCGGGCTTCACCTGGCAGAAGGGTGATCCCGACCTCCTCCCGGGCGCGATCGCCGAGCACCTGACGAGCTTCGGCGCCCACTTCGGGACGTCGAGCCAGACGAAGTGCACGGAGTTCGTCCGACACGGCGCCGCCGGGACCAGCGGGACCGTCGCGGAGCCCTACGCGATCCCGAACAAGTTCCCGTGCGCGTGGATGCACCTCCACTACGCGCGGGGCTGCTCGCTGGCGGAGGCCTTCTACGAAGGCGTCTGGGGCCCCTACCAGCTCCTCGTGTTGGGAGACCCGCTCGCCCGCCCCTTCGCGCGGCCGACCGCGGTGCGGATCGGCGAGCCCCGGGGCGACGCGCCCGTGCAGGGGCGCGTCGAGGTCCGCGCCGAGACGACGCCGCCCGAACACGCCCGCATCGCCCGGCTCGAGCTCTGGGTGGACGGCGTGCGGGTGGCGACGGCCGAGCCGCCGGGACCGCTCGCGTGGGACACGACGACCGGCGCCGACGGGGCGCACGACGTGCGGGTCGTGGCCGTCGAGTCGGGGCCGATCGCGACGCGGAGCTACGCGCGCGCGCTCGTGGGCGTCCAGAACGGCGCGTCGCGCCTCGAGGCGGAGGCGCCCTCGGGACCGGTCGAGATCGGGCGCCCCCTCGTGCTCTCGGGGACCGCGCGGGAGGTGCGCGAGCTCTCGGTCCGCCGCGGGAGCCAGGTGGTGGCCACGGCCGCGGTCTCGGGACCGCGCTGGCGCGTGGAGGTGCCGACCGCGGCGCTCGGGCTCGGGCGGAGCACGCTGCTCGTCCTGGGGACGGGCGCGGAGGGCCGCGGGGTGGTGTCGGCGCCGCTCGTCGTCGAGGTCCAACCGCCCACGTCCGCACGCCCCGCCGCGACGGTCGAGGAGGGCCTGCTGCTCGAGGGCCTCCTCGCGACCGTGACGGACGCCGAGAAGAAAGAGCACGAGGGCGTCGTCGGGAGCCTCGCGGCGGGGGGCGGACGGACGCTTGCCGCGGACCTCGGGGCGCTCGGCGTCCCGGCGCCGGCGCGCGTCGTCCTGGACGGGCTCTTCCGCGCGCCGGCGGGGCTCGCGCGGATCGGAATCGTGTCGGGCGGGGCCGTCCGTCTCCTCGTCGACGGCGAGACCGTCCTCGACGCCGCGGAGGCGCTCGCCGCGCCCGGTCCGGAGGCGCTGCTCTCCCTCGCCGCGGGATGGCACCGGATCCGGATCGAGGCGGACGGCCGGGACCTCGAACGCCTGCAGGTCTCGCTCGGTGGGTCGCGTCCCGCGGCGCCGCTCGCGGGCGCGGACCTCGCGTACGAGCCGGCCGGCCGCGCGCTCGCCGAGCGGCCCGGGACGGCGACGCTCGGCGAGGGGGGGAGCGACGCGCGCGGCGCCGTGGACGGAAAGCGAGAGGGGGGCACGGTGGACGTCCCGGCCGACGGTCTCGTCCTCGGCTGGCCGCGAACGGAGCACCACGTCGTCGCCGTCGTCCTCCACGCCGCGGGGTCGAAGCCGCCTTCGTGGCCCTCGGCGTGGGTCGTCGAGACCCGATCCTCGCCCCGCGGGCCGTGGCGGAAGGTGCACGGGCTCGAGCTCCGGGCCGGCCCCGTGCGCGCGCCCCCCGGCGCGAAGAAGGGCGCGACCTGGGCCTCCTGGGTCGAGCTCTCCTTCCAGGCGACCTCGCCGAGGGCGATCCGCCTGCGCCCGGCGGGCGACGCTTCGCCCGTGCGGATCACGGAGGCGGAGGTCCACGTGCGGGCCGCCCGGCACTGACCGCCGGGCCGGGCGCGGCGGCGCGCGCGCCCCGGCGGTCGAGCGACGCACCGCTCAGAACAGACCGAGCTTCCGCGCGCCGGTGAACCCCGGGAAGACCTCGCGGTCGGCCGGCAGGCGCAGGAAGTCGGTCAGCGTCTCGCAAAACACCGTGCGGAAGTCGGTCGTGACCACGAGATCGCGGTTCTCGTAGGTCTTGCCCGGCGCGAGCGTCGTCCACTCGCCGTGGACCTTCCCGCCCTTCACGCGCCCGCCGATGGCGAGCATCAGGCTGGCGTGGCCGTGGTCCGTGCCGCGGTTCCCGTTCTCGGCGTTCGTGCGTCCGAACTCCGTCATGAGGAGCATCGTGACCGTGGCGCGCATCGGACGGAGCTCCTCGAAGAAGGCGGTGATCGCGCGGTCGAGCTGCCCGAGCATCCGGGGGAGCTGCCCCTCCTCGCCGGGCCCGCCTTCGCCGATGTGGTGGTCCCATCCGTTCCAGTCCACGGCGACGACCTCGGTGCCCTGCCCGGCCTGGAGCAGGCGGGCGGTCCGGCGGAGCGGCTCTCCGAGCGGGCCCGCGTCGGACGGCCACCTCGCGGCGGACCGCCCGCCGGTGGACGCGAGGACGTCCTCGAGCCGCTTCAAGGTCTCGATCGTGGTGCGGCCGGCGGCCTCCAGGCGGTCCTCGTCCGGACGCGTTCCGCCCATCGCCGCCGCGTCGGGCTGACCGTAGAGCGGGTCGAAGAGGTCGAGGACGTCGTCCCCGTCGCCGTCGCGCGGCCGTCGCGAGCCGAGGCCGAGGGACGCCGGCACGGCGAGCGCCGGATAGGCTCCGCGGAGCGACCGGGGCAGGCGGCGCTGCATCGCGACGCCCCGGAGCGACGCGTCGGGGCCGGCCGCGGGCGCGGTCGCCTCGAGATAGCGGTTGAGCCAGCCCGTCTTCACCAGCCGGTCGCCGGGCGCGCCGTACTCCATGAAGTCCTGCGCGTCGAAGTGCGAACGGGTGGGATGGGGCGAGCCCACGCAGACGATGGGCGCGAGGAGCTTCTCGTCGTAGAGCCGCTTCAGCCCCGTCAAGGCGGGATGGAGCCCGAACGTGCCGTCGAGGTCGAGGACCCCGCCGTCCTCGCCGGGCGGCGGGAGGTGGATGTTGGGACGGAGCTCCGGATAGCGGGGGTCCGCGTACGGGACGAGCACGTTCAGGCCGTCCTGCCCGCCGCGGAGGAACACCGCCACGAGAACGCGCCGCGCGGAGACCTCGGGATCCGGCGCAGCCATCACGCGTCGTGCGAGGGGGCCGCCGAGGCCCGCGGCGGCCGCGCCGAGGGCGCCCGCCCGGAGGAGATCGCGTCGAGAAATGGCCATGGGGCTCCCTTGGGTCTGCTCACTGCCGCTGGAAGTCGGTCGACCCGAGCATCAGCGTCACCACGTCTCGGAACGCCTGGACCCGCGCGTCGGGCGCGAGCGTCCGCCATCCCGGCTCCAGGCGGACGAGCCGGCGCCGGATCGGCGCGAGCGTCGCGAGCGACGGCGTCTGGCCGGCGAAGAGGGCGCCGACGAGCGCGTCCTCCCACGCGGGCGGCCCGTCCCGGACGAGGGCGAAGATCGGGCTGTCCTCGATCGAGACGCCGGGGATCCTCCCGTCCACGAGGTCCCGCGCGTACGTCCAGCGAACGGCGAGGGCGCCGGCGTCGGTCCAGTCCGCCGCGCGGTCGCTGTAGCCCGTGGGGTCCTGGCACTGGTAGAGCGGCTCGTCCATGTCCGCCAGGCGCGCCAGGAGGGCGCCGGGGTCCTTCACGTCCGCGCGCGTCGCGCGGAGCGTCGCCGCCACCATCTCGAACGGCGTGCGGGCCTTCGCGAGGACGTTCCCGGGCGCGTCGAAGTCGGGATGGAGGAGGATCGCGCGCACCACGGCGCCGAGGTCGCCCTTCGTCTTCTTCCAGGCCGCGACCGCGGCGTCGACGATCGCGGGCGGCGGGTCGTCGGCGACGAGGTAGCGCACGAGCTTCGTGCAGACGAAACGCCGCGTGTTCGGATGGTGGGCGAGGTAGCGGAGGACCTCCTCGCCCTCCTCGACGCCGCCGTCCTTGACGGTCTTCCCCATCACGCGCTTCCGGCCCCCCGCGTGGTAGCCCGCGCGGAACGTGAACGCGCCGCGGTCTCCACCCTGGCCCCCGATCGACCAGCCCGTCAGGACGAGAGCGAGCTGGATCACGTCGTCCTGGGTGTAGCCGTTGTCCACGCCGACGGTGTGGAGCTCCATCAGCTCCCGGGCGTAGTTCTCGTTCAGGCCGTCGGTCCGGTCCTGCTTCTCGTGTCCCTGGAGCACCTTCTCGCCCCGGGCGCGCGGCGCCTGGGAGACGTGGTTGTCGAGGTAGAAGAGCATCGCGGGGTGCCTGGCCGTCGCGAGCAGCAGGTCCTCGAAGCTCCCGAACACCCGCTTCTGGAGCACCTCGCGCTCCCAGTCGGCGACGTAGTACCGCACGTCGTCCTTGTTGACGTCCACGTTGAAGTGGTTCCGCCAGAACTCGCACATCACCTGCTGGAGCTGGCGTCGCGAGTAGACGGCGCGGAGCAGGACGCTCTCGGGCACCTCTTTCGCGCCGAGGCTCCGCAGGCGTTGCACGTCGCGCACGCGGCGGCGCGCCACCTCGTCGGGGTTCTCGCCCCGCCCGGGGACGCGGGGCGGCGCGGGGCCGGCGTCGAGCCGCGCGAGGTACTCGGAGGTCGAGAGCCCGAGCGACTCGTAGCCCCCGAGGCGCTCGTCCACCTCACGGTCCGGGATCTCCTCCGGACGGAGCTGACGGTCCACCCAGGCCTCGCGGCCGAGGCGGCGCACCTCCTCCACGTCCTCGGTCCGGGGGCCGAACGTCGCGCGCCGGAGCAGGTGGAGGATCCGGGCCGACTCCGCGTCCGACCCGGCGCGCGCGCCCGTCTCGCCCTCGCCCCGAGCGAGCGGCCCCCGTGCGCCGATCGCGAGGCCGAGCGAGAGGACGGCGGCGGCGAACGGGGCGAGACGAACCCGCATGGAGCCTCCCCCCGCGTGCGGCCGAACGTGCGACCGGGCACGGCGCCGCGCGGAGCGAGCGGATTGTACGAGTTGGCGATCGGGCCGAACGGCCCGGTCGCCGTCCCCCGCGCGGACCGGCGAGCCAACGGAGCGGAGCGCTCAGCCCTCGTCGGAACGGGGGGGCGGCCCGAGGAGGGCTCGCGGCGCCGGACGCGCGCCGACGTCGCAAGCGCCGGCCTCGCGGCTCGGGAGGAACGCGCCGAGGAGGGACCCGGCCACGTAGCCCGCCAGCGCGCCGGGAACGCCGTAGACGGCCGCGCCGACGGCGGTCAGGAGGAGGAGGGCGAACAACTTCCGCCCGGAGAGCGGCGTTCACGTCATCGCCCCGATCCTACTCCCTCGACCTGCGGGAATTGCCGGCCGTCCGACGCGCGACCGGCACGGGCCGCCGGCATCCGACGGCGCAGCCCTCGAGGGTCGACGCCCCCGGCGCCGAGGTGTTCCGGGAGCGCGCCTTCCCGGTACACCGTGCGGGGCCGGCCACATCGGCGTGTCGGGACGGAGAACCGCGCGGACGCCCGCCGCGGCTCCCTCCGGAAAATGGGCCCCGCGCGGTCCACGTTCTTTGGCACGCCGAGTGCGAGGTCCTCACCGAGCGGGCCCGTGCCCGCGGGATCTTTTCGATTTCCGAGGAGCCGAGTCCCGGGTGTCGTGGTGAGAGAGGCGCGGCGTCTCTCCTCCCTCCCTCCCCTCCCTCCCTGTCGCGCCCCCCGCGCCCCGGGCTCGGTCCCCTCGACCTCCTTGGACGGTCGGGCGGATGCCGGCAGGACGTGGTGTCCCTGCCTCCTCCCTCTCACCCTCCCGCTGCCCGCCCGGCCGTCCCCTTTCCCGCCACCCCCGAGCGGGGCGTCGAGCCGGGTCTTTCGACCCTAGAATCGACGAGATCGGGGCCCTGGGGTGAAACACGGCGGCCGTGCACGTCGTTTTGATCGGTGTCGCCGGTTCGCATCCGGGGGTCGGATCGGCTATGCTCATGGAAGACCCGGGTCGGTCCAGGTGTCCGCCCCCGGGCAGGTTTCGTCGAGGAAGAGAGGAGCGACGGATGCGCAAGGTCTTCATGCTGGCGGCGGTGTCCGCCGTGGCGCTGCTGGGCGTCCAGCAGACCGCGATCGGAGGGTGCTGAGGTCGTTCGGCGGCCAGTATGGCCGTCCTCACGATCCAGTGGGAGAGCGCTCAGCACATCGCACCGAACAACGCCGAGGTCACGCCGTCGGACGACTCGACCGCGACGCCCGTCGCGGCCCGTCCCGAGGCGAAGGAGCGGCTCGATCGCCCGATGTGGGTGTACGTCGTTGCGGACGGCGACGCGGACGCGATGGCGAAGATCGACAAGATCGCGCTGGACCCGGACAAGGTCCGGATCGGCTCGAAGTTCTTCCGCTGCGTCAAGGTGTCGCCCGAGCTGGCCGCGAAGGACAAGCTCCTCGCCGACACCGGTGACGACGCGCCGCGCATGGTCTTCATCGACGTGGACTACGACGTCGTCGAGGTCATCGACGGCAAGAAGGTCAGCGGATCGAAGATCTGGTCGGCGATGCAGAAGTGCGCGAAGAAGTCGTACAAGGGCAACCTCGACCGCAACGTGGGCGCGCTGCGGAAGGTGCTGAACGAGTTCGACAAGATCGCGAAGGAGCGCCAGATCCTCTCGGACAAGGAGCAGCGTGGGGTGAACGACTCCGAGGCGAAGAAGATCGCCAAGGAGAAGGAAGACCTCGACGCGCGCCAGAAGAAGGCCGAAGGCGAGCAGAAGGACCTCTTCCAGATGGAGGTCGAGGCCGCCTGATCCGCGACGCCCGGGACGCACCCGGGCTCCTCTTCGAAGTCTCGATACCTGCGGCGACCCGCTCCTCTACGGGGCGGGTCGCCGTCTTCGTATGGGGGCTGCTTCCCCGATTCCCGCCGGGCAGCCCGACGGGTATCCTCCGCCCCGCGTGAGCCGGCTCCTCTACGTCCTCGCCCATTCGACCGACGACCCGGACCGCGCGGCGTCGGCGCTCCACGCGGCGGCGCGCGCCGCGGACGCGGGACACGAGGTCGCGCTCTGGCTCCACTCGGAGGGCGTGCGCCTCGGCGTGCGCGGCGTGGCGGAGACCCTCCGCGAGCCCGGGCCCGGGACGCCGTGGGAGCACCTCGACCGGATCGCGGAGCGGGGCGGAGGGATCTACTGCGCGGGCCGCTGCCTGGACCAGCGGGGATTCGACAAAGGGGCGCTCCGCGCGGGCGCGCGCCGGGAGGACCCGGAGGTCCTCGGACGCCTCGTATCGGAGGGCTGGACGCCCGTCCCGACGTAACCGGAGGCCCGCCCGCTTCGCGCGGGACTCAGGCGCGCTCGGTGGCCGGAACGAGGCGGCGCCAGATGCCCAGCAGGTGGACGATGTCCTGCGGCTGCATGCGGCCGACGTCGAATGCGAGACCCGCCCGGCAGGTCTTCTCGTCGTCCGAGGGCGTCACGTGCGCGAGCCGCATCGGGATCGGCCGGGTGGGGTCGAGCGTCGGGTCGTCCACGAGCCAGAGGTCGATCTCGGCCCGGAGGCAGCAGTCGCGGTGCGCGACCATCCGGGAGACGTCCGCGCCGCCGAAGACCATCCCGATGCCGTCGTCCTGCTCGTCCACGATCCAGCCGAAGACGCGGCCCTCGGTGCAAAGGCCGAGCGTGGCCTCGACGGGACGCTCGAGGCGGTTTCGCTGCGAGAGACGGCGGCCTGACGAGGTCATGACGACTCCCCCCCATCGACCAGCGGACGGGCCCGGCTCAAGCGGATCCGCCCCGCCCGCGGCGCGGGTCCCGGACCCGGGGCCGAGGTCGGCGTCCGGAGGTTACCTTCCACGGCATGCGACGCCTCGTAGTCATCGGGGGCCGGGCCACCCCGCCGGCCGTGGAGCTGGAGGGCGAGGTCGTGATCGGGCGCGCGACGGACTCCGGCCTCCAGGTCTTCGACGAGACGGCGTCGCGGCGGCACGCACGCGTCGCGACCGAGGACGGCCGCCTCGTCGTCGAGGACCTCGGCTCCGCAAACGGGGTCTACCTGAACGGCGAGCGGGTCCGCGCGCGCGCGGTCCTCGTCCACGGAGACGAGATCCGGATCGGCGGCGTGACCCTCCAGTACCGCGCCGACGACGCGACCGAGCGCCGGACCGTGGCCCGCCCGCCCACGGAAGACGAGGCCGGCGTCGTCGAGACGTCGGTGGACGCGGCGAGCGCGGACCCCTCGGCCGACGCGGACACCGAGGCCGCGCGGCGCCGCGTCCGCCTCCTCTGCGACGGCGCGACCGCCGCCGCGGACGCCGCCGACGAGGCGGAGGCGCTCCTCGATCTCGTCGAGCTCGCGACGCGCGCCTTCACGCCCGACCGCGCCACGGTGACGCTCGCGTTCGCCGGCGGACGCGAGCAGGTCGCCGCGGCGTGGCCCGAGGGCGCCCGGCCCTCGCCCTCCCGCACGATCCGGCGGCGCGTCCTGGAGGAAGGCGAGGCGGTCCTCGTTCGCGACGCGCACGGGCCCTCCGCCGGCGAGGCGGCGTCGATCGTGGCGAGCCGCCACCGCTCGACGCTGGCCGCGCCGCTCGCCACGGCCGAGGGCGCGCTCGGGTTCGTGGCGCTCGAGGCGGAGGCGCCCGACCGGTGGGGTCCGGAGGACCTGCGCGTCCTCGCGGCGGCGGCGCGGCAGACGGCGCTCGCCGTCCGGAACCTCCGCACGCTCGACCGCGCGCGCTCGGAGGCCCGGCGCCTCGCCGTGGACGAGCGAGGCGGGACCGCGACCCTCCTCGGGGCGTCCCCGGCCATGGAGGACGTCCGGCGGCAGACGGCGAAGGCGGCCGCGGTGGACTCGAGCGTGCTCGTCACGGGGGAGACGGGGACCGGGAAGGAACTCGTCGCGCGGTGCCTCCACGAGGCGGGGCCGCGTCAAGACGAGCCCTTCGTCGCGGTGAACTGCGCCGCGTTCGTGGAGGGACTGATCGAGAGCGAGCTCTTCGGCCACGAGAAGGGCGCGTTCACGGGCGCGACCGAACGCCACGCGGGGCGCATCGAGCAGGCCGGTCGCGGGACCCTCTTCCTCGACGAGGTCGGCGAGCTCTCGGGCGGGCTCCAGGCGAAGCTGCTCCGCGTGCTCTCGGAGGGGACGTACACG
This sequence comes from uncultured Planctomycetota bacterium, assembly GCA_963752285.1. GTDB lineage: Bacteria > Planctomycetota > PLA2 > PLA2 > JAEUHO01 > CAVVXN01. The sequence continues at coordinate 490,435 of CAVVXN010000001.1, read as the reverse complement.
CGCGTCGGCGGCCAGGAGCGCCTCCGCCTCGGCTGTCGCGTCGTGGCCGCGACGAACCGTGACCTCGCGCGGATGGTCGAGGACGACGCGTTTCGCCGGGACCTCTACTTCCGGCTCGCGGTCCTCGAGATTCGACTGCCGCCGCTCCGCGAGCGCGCGGGAGACGTGCCCCTTCTCGCCGAGGCCGGCCTCGAACGGATCGCCGCCCGCCTCGGGCGTCCGGTGCCCCGGCTCTCCGCCGACGCGAGGGAGGCCCTCGAGGCGCACGCGTGGCCGGGGAACGTCCGCGAGCTCCAGAACGCGCTCGAGCGCGCGCTCGTGCTGCTCGAGGGCGACACGCTGACCGCGGCCGACCTCCCTCCCGTCCTCGGCGAGGGACGGGCGCCGGCCGCGGGGCGGGCGGCGGCGCCCGGGGAGACGCTCTCGTTGAAGGAGGCCGAGGCCCGCGCGGTCCGCGCCGCGCTCGCGGCCGCCAAGGGGCGGAAGGGGCGGGCCGCGGAGCTGCTCGGGACGTCGTGGCCGACGCTCAACCGGAAGCTCCGCCAGCACGGGATCGACGTGCGGGACTACGGCTGAGACGGGGCGCGCGCCCCGGGCGGCGGGTAGCGGGCGGCGGCCGCGCGCGATTCGAGGCGGGTCGGCCGGGGCTCTCGATCGAACGAAACGTCCAGTCGGAGGCCACACGTTTCGTTCGACGACGGGGACGGGTCCGGTCGGGGCCTCCGAGCGCCCACTCGCCGTAACCTCTCCCTGCGCCACGAGTTTCGGCGGGCACGGGCTGGCGCCCGTCGATCGGCACGGGCCTTGAACCGTGCTCGACATGGACCCGGCGGGCATCGCATTCTCGAAGGGGGGCGCCATCGACACGTGGACCACCCACTGTCCGGAGTGCGGCGAGCCGGTCCCCGTCCCCGAGGACGGCGCGGCCGTCGCGTGTCCCGCCTGCGGGACCGCCTTCTCCGCCGTGCACCGCGCGACGGTCCACGACGGGCACCCCCGCGCGGGCGCCCCCGAGGTCGATCCGCTCGTGGGCACGTCGCTCGGGCCGTGGCGCCTCGTCCGCAAGATCGGCGAGGGCGGAATGGGCCGCGTGTACGAGGCGACCGACGCCCCGGGCCGTCGTCGGGTGGCCGTGAAGATCCTCTCGGGCGAGCTGGCCGCGGACCCGGCGTTCGTCCGTCGGTTCCACCGGGAGGCGCGCGTCCTGGCGAGCCTCTCGCATCCGCACGTCGTCGAGGTGCTCGACCGTGGCGAGCAGGACGGCCGGCTCTGGTTCGCGATGGAGTACGTGCGCGGCGAGAACCTGCGCCGCCGCATCCACCAGGGCCCGCTGCCGCCCGCCGAGGCCGTGCGCATCGCCGGCGAGATCGCCCGCGCGCTCGCCTACGCGCACGCGCGAGGCGTCGTGCACCGCGACCTGAAGCCCGAGAACGTGCTCCTCGACGACGACGGCCGCGTCCACCTGGTGGACTTCGGCCTGTCGCGCCTCGCCACGAACGGCGGGCCCGAAGCCACGACGCTCCTCACGAGGACCGACGTGATCCTCGGCACGTACGAGTACATGGCGCCCGAGCAGCGCCGCGGCGAACGGGACCTCGACGGGCGCGCCGACGTGTACGCGCTCGGGGTGCTGCTCTACGAGATGCTCACGGGCGTGCTGCCGCTCGGGCGCTTCGAGCCGCCGAGCCGGGTCCGTCCCGACGTGCCCGAGGTGCTCGATCCCGTGGTGAACCGCGCGCTCGCGCCGGAGCGCGCGCGCCGCTTCGCCTCCGCGTCGTCGTTCGGCGACGCCATCGACGAGGCGTGGGCCCGCCGCCGCACGTCGCGGTCCGCGCCGCCGCGCGCGCGATCGGCGCCCCCCGAACCGGTCGTGCTCGGCGAGGAGAGCCTCGACGCGCTCCGCTCGATCCTGCGCCACGTGGACCTGACCGCCGCGCTCGACCGCGTGTTCGGCGTCTTGTTCCTCCTCGCGTTCGTGGGCGTCCTCGGACGTTCCGTGCTCGAGGGCGTCTTCCCGATGTGGCCGCGCGTCGGGGGCGTGCTCGCGCTCATCGCCGCCATCCTTCTACTGCGTCAGGGCGGCCGGCTCTCGCGCATGTCACAGGGCGCGCGCGAAGGGCAGATCACGACGAGCGTCCTCCTGCTCTTCCTCCCGCCGTTCGGAACGGCGCTCGGCGTGTACGGCCTCGTCGTGTTCACCTCCGACCGCGCCCGCCGCGCGTTCCAGGTGGGGCGCCGCGCGCTCGAGGGGCCCCGGCCCGTCGTCGCGTCGCCGGTCGTGCGGGTCGAGGCGCGGGCGGGGCGGCGCGCCGCGCCGTTCTGGCTGCACGTCCTCCTCCTCGCGTCGCTCCTGTGGGCGCTCTACGCGGGCTTCCTGATGCTCGGCCCCCAGCCCGTCGCCGAGAACCTGGGGACGTTCTGGGCGAGCATGGAGCCGGCACGCCAGCACGCCGTTCGGTTGAGCCTCGTGGCCCTCGCGGTCGCCACGGCGGTGCTCGTCGCGACGTTCTACCGCCGTCGCCGGAGGCGCGGCGTCGGCATCGCCTTCGTCGTGTTCGTGGTGGTGCTCCTCTCGACCTGGTTCCTCTCGGGCCTCTACACCGTGCGGCACCTGACGCGCGCGCCCCGCCACCCGGTTCCGGTGGAAGCCCGCCCGGAGCTCCCCCGCAGCGCGTTCGGGTTCCCCCCTTCCCCTCCCCCGTTCCTCCCCCGCTAGGAGTCGTTCCGATGAAGAAGATCCTCCTCCTTGTCGTCGCGGGCGCGGCCCTCGTGGCCTTCGTCGGCGTCGACGTCGTGAAGGGCGCCATCGGCGAGGCCCGCCGCGAGATCCGCGAGCACCTGACCGCCAACGTGCCCTTGAAGCAGCAGCTCGCCGAGGCGCGCGCCCTCGTGGACTCGTACGCCGAGAGCGTGATCAAGGGCGAGGTCGCGGCCGAGAACCTCGGCGAGAGCGTCGCCCAGACCGAGCGAGAGGTGAAGACCCTCGAGCGCCGCGTGGGCCGCGAACGGACCGAGCTCACCTCCCTCCGCCGCGACCTCGAGGTCGTCCCGACCTCGACCGCGCCGCGGCCCGAGGAGCAGGAGGCCGTCCGTCGCGCGTGGGCGTTCAAGGCAGAGACCGAGCTCCTCGAACGGCGCCGCGCCGACCTCGATCGCCTGAAGCAGGAGCACGCGGCCACGCTCGCCTCCATCGAGGAGGCGCGGACCGAGCAGGCGCGCCTCGCCCAGGAGGTCCAGGTGCTCGCGGCCGAGATCGAGTCGCTCGACGCCCGCACGGCCGCCGCGCACACGCGCGAGGCGGTCGGCGACACGGGCGTCTCGTCGAGTGGCTTCGCCGCCGCGCAGGAACGCCTCGCCAGGGTCCGCACCGAGGTGCGCGAGAAGAACAAGCTGCTCTCGTACTACGAGGTCTCCCGCCTGCCCGTCCGGGCGGGCGCCGCCGACCTCGACCTGACCACGCCGACGGACGCGCGCGAGGCGCTGGACGAGGCGCTCGGCACCGCGCCCGCGTCGCGCTGACCCTCCTCTCCCCCCGCCGCGCGCCCGCGCGGGCCAAGACGGCCCGCGGGGGACGCGCGGAAGGACGTGTTCGCGCACGACGCGCGGGAAGGACCCGACGGTGCGACGATCTCCCCTTCGCACGAAGCCCCTCCTCCTCGGCCTCGCGCTCGCCGGCGTGGCCGGGGGGGGATACGTCGAGGCCACCCTGCTCGGGGCGGAGACGACCGCCGGCTGGACGCTCGCGCGGTCCGGCGACGGCCTCCGCCCCGAGGAGACCTCCCTCGTCCGCGCCCGGCGGCTCGGGGCGGCCGCCGAGCGCGAGCCCACCGCCGAGGCGATGGACCGCGCGGGACGCGCCTTTCTCGCAGCCGGTGACGTCGAGGGCGCCCTCTCGGAGCTCGAGGCCGCCGCCCGGCTCGCGCCCGGGGACGCCGCGCGCGCCGCGACCGCCGACCACGCCGTGGACCTCGCCCTCCTCGACCGCGGGCGCGGCCTGGCGCGCGTCCTCCTCGCGGGCGGGCTGCTCGGACTCCTCGGACTGGGTGTCGGCGTCGTTCGCGCCCGGGCGCGGCGGAGGCGCCTCGCCGCCTGGCTGGACGGCGTCCGGGGCCGGATCGAGGTGCGCGTCGCCGGACGCGCCCCGGCCGACGGTCTCGCCCGACTCGAGCCCGGGCGCGGTCCGGTGTCGGTGGACGTGTTCCTCGCCGCGCCGGCCGGGGCGCGCCGCCCGCCGCGACCGGGCCCGACGCTCCTGGTGGTCTTCTCCCACGCCGCGCGGAGCCGGAGCGTGCGCCTGACCCCCGTCCGGGACCTCGCCCAGGACGCCGCCCGGGTCGCGGTGCGGGACGAGACGCGAGCCCTCCTCGAGCGGACCCCGGGCCGCTGGCGCGTCCAGGCCCGCCTCGACGGTCGGCTCGTCGCGGAGTCGCGTCTCGACGTCGTTCGGGCCGACGGCCGCGCCGTGCTCCAATCTGCGTAGCCCGGACCGCGCGCCGGGGAAGCCGCGCGCGAGACGGGCGTCCAAGGGGGGGCGCCCGAGCGGCGACGCGGGGGGCCAAAGGGAGACGGCGATGGAGCCGAGGTCGAAGCCGTGCGTCGGAGTCCTGTTCGGGGTCCTCGGGGCGAGCGCGCTGCTGCTCGCCCTTTCGAGGACCGCGCCCGCGGGGGAGCCCGGCGCCGCGCCCCAGGTCGAGATCTCGACCACCGAGGACATGGACACGGGCGCCTTCCTGCGCGTCGTCGCGGAGGCCACGTCGCGTCGTCTCGTGTGGGACCCGCAGTCGCGGCAGATCCAGGGGAAGAAGATGTCGGGCCCGCTCTTCTGCCGCGGGACGCCCGACCACCTCTTCTCGTGGGCGCGATCGCTGCTCACGTTCTACGAGCTCGCGGTCGTCGAGGTCGGGCCGCGCGAGGATCCCACGTGGATCGTCCTGGACGTCCGGCAGTCGGCCGCGATCCTCCACCTGCGGCCGATCCGCGTGGACATCACCGAGCAGAACGCCGACGACCTCGCCTCCGAGGACGGCGTCTTCGTGACCGCGACCCTGCCGGTGGAGCACGCCTCGTCGCTCCGGGAGCTCCGCACGGCGGTCTCGAAGCTCGTCACCGGGATGAACATCGGGTCCGTCACCGAGCTTCCCGAGTCGGGCGCGCTCGTCGTGACCGACTTCGCCCCGACGGTCGTCCAGGTCTGGCGGCTGGTCCGGGAGTTCGACACGAGACTCGCGAAGCGCGCGGCCGTGCAACGCGTGTTCCCCCTCTCGCACGCCGACGCCGCCGAGGTGGCGCCGCTCCTCCGCCTCCAGCTCGACGCGAACGACCCCGCGCCGAACGTCCCGGCGACCGACGCCGAGGGCGGCCCGAGGCTCCACGTCCACGCTCTCCCGCGCGGGAACCGCATCCTCGCGCGCGGTTCGCCCGCGGACGTCGAGGCTGTCGGGGCGGCGATCCGCCTCCTCGACGTGGCGCTGCCCGAGGCGCCCGCGAAGAAGGAAGAGGCGCCGCCCTCCGCGGTCGAGGTCGTGCGACTCGAGCACGCCCTCGCCCGGGACGTGGAGAATGTCGTGGCTCGGGTCATCGCGGCGTCGCCCGAGGCCTGGACGCGCGACGGCGTTGCGGCCGCCGTGGTGGCGGACGAGGCGGGGCACGCCGTGGTCCTCGAGGGACCGGCCGCCGTCCTCACGAAGCTCCGCCGTCTCGTCGCGGACCTGGACGCTCCGTCCGCCGACTGAGGCTCGAAAGGCAGGGCGTCTCCGCCGGCACGGCCCGGGTCGCCCTCGCGGACCCCCGGGCTAGAATCCGGCCACCTCCCTGCCGGATGGGCTCATGCCGACCTTCCGCCTGCCTGCCTCTGTCCTTGCGCTCCTCGTCCTCGCGGGCGTCGGCCCGGCCGGCGCGGGCGAGGACCCGCCGGAGGCCGCCCCGTCCCGCCACGACTCGATCTTCCCGCTCCGGGACATCCGGCCGGGCCTCAAGGGCGAGGTGGTCACGGTCCTCTCCGCGACGAAGACGACGCGCTTCCCCGTCGAGGTGATCGACGTCATCCACCACTACCTCGCGAAGGAGGACGTGATCCTCGTCCGGTGCCTCGGCGACGACCTGGCCCGGTTGGGCGTCGCCCAGGGCATGTCCGGATCGCCGATGTACATCGACGGGCGCGTGGTCGGGGCGCTCTCCTACACGTGGGCCTGGTCGAAGGAGCCGCTGGCGGGGATCACCCCGATCGAGACGATGCTGGCCGAGGCCGACCGCCCCCTCGAGGGCCGCGCCTCGGGCGCGGAGCCCCCTACCCCGCTGCGCCAGCGACCGCCCGTGCCGATCGGCGCCGACGCGAAGGAGCTCGTCCCCATCGCCACGCCGCTGGCCATCGGCGGATTCACGGCGAAGGGCCGCGCCGAGATCGCCGCGGCGATGGAGCCGTACGGTTTCGACCCCCACACGGTCAGCGGGGGCCTCGTCGCCGGCGCACCCGGCGGCTGGGCGAACCTGGACGCGCCGCTCGTCCCGGGCTCCGCGCTCGTGGTGGACCTGATCCGCGGCGATCTGAACGTCGCGGCGGTCGGCACGTGCACCTGGATCGAGGGCGACAAGATCCTCGCGTTCGGCCACCCCTTCATCGGGATGGGAGAGACGCTCTTCCCGATGAGCGTCGGGTACGTCTACACGGTGGTCCCCAGCGTGGAGATCTCCTTCAAGCTGGGCGCGTCGATCCGCGACGTGGGCGCGCTGATCCAGGACCGCGACGCCGGCATCATCGGCGTTCGCGGCAAGACCGCGCCCATGGTGCCGTTCGACGTGGACATCTCGAACGCGGTCACGGGACGGAAGGAGTCGTTCCACGTCGAGATCACCGCGAATCGCAGCTTCTTCCAACGGATGATGTTCATCGCCCTGCGCGACATGATGTCGAGGTCGGAGGGCACGCTCGGGGCCAACAGCAAGCGCTACACGATCCAGGTGAAGCTCGCCGGGGTCGAGAAGCCGTGGTCCTACGAGGACACCATCGCCGGCTTCGACACGGGGCTCTCCCGCATCCTCATGGGCCTCGTAGACCGGGTCATGATCCACCCGACCGAGCGCGCCGAGTTCGAGTGGGTGAAGCTCTCGGTCGAGATCGAGAACGTGGACCGGAGGTGCACGATCGAGGCCGCGTCCGCCTCGCGCGAATCGGTGCACCCCGGGGACGAGGTGGAGGTGCTCGCACGGCTCCGGCGCCGGGAGAACGGCGGGATCTTCTACGAGCGCGTGAAGCTCCGAATCCCGACCGACGCGCCCGCCGGCGGCCTCCCCGTCCTCGTCACGGGCGGCGACATGGTTCCCGCCGAGGTCGCGAACCCCGTGGACGTCCAGGACATCCCGAAGCTGTACGCGGCGTTCTACAAGAGCACGGAGCTGATCGCCGTCGTGCCCACCGGACGCGTGAACCTCGACATGGGCGGACACCTCGTTCGGAACGTGCCGCTCTCCGCGCTGCCGCGCCTCGCGCGCTCGAACGACAGCACGGGCGCCCAGCTCGAGCCCGTCACCGAGAAGGTGCGGCGGGACGTCCCCTACATCGTCGATGGCCAGGCCACGGTCGTCTTCGACGTCGAACGCTGACGGTCGCGCGTGGCTCAGAGCCGTCAGGAGATGCCGGGAGGAAAGCCCATGCGTCGTCGGATCCTCTGCGCCTTCGCCCTCGGGGCCCTGGCGTTCCTCGGGCGCGCCGCGATCGCCGCGGCTCCGCACGTCGAGGAGGTCTCGGGCCAGAAGACGTTCGCCGACGGAGAGTGGACGTCGCTCTCCCTCGCGGACGACGGCGTGCTCCGGCCGGGGCCCGCATTCGAGGCCGTGGACCTGGACACGCCGACCTCCTGGACCGCGATCCAGGTGGGCGACGACACCTGGGTCGGCACCGGGAACGGCGGCGAGCTCCTCCGCGTGGACGCGGCTGGCAAGGTCGAACGCGTCGCGACGGGCGGCGACGCGCTCATGGTGACTGCGCTCGCCCCCCTCCCCGAAGGGAGGGTCGCCGCCGCGCTCGCGCCGGGGGCGCGCCTGGTCACGGCGGAGGCGGGCGGCACGGCGAAGCCCCTGGCCTCGATCCCCGCGGAGTACGTGTGGGCGCTGCTCCCCGACGCGCGGGGTGGACTCGTGGCGGCGAGCGGGGTGCCGGGCGCCCTGTGGCACGTGGACGCGTTCGGCGCGGTCGAGAAGATCCTCGACGTCGGCGACGACCACGCGCGGTGCCTCGCCCGGCGCGGCGACGAGATCCTCGTGGGCACCTCGCCGAAGGGGCTCGTCCTGTCCGTCCGGGGTCACGAGTCGAGCGTCGTCCGCGACCTCGATGCGCAGGAGGTGGTCGGGCTCGTCACGGAGCCGGACGGGAGCCTCCTCATCGCGGCGAACCAGGACCAGGCCGGCGGGAACCCGCAGACGCTCTCGAACCTCCTCAACCAGATGATGAACATTCCGCCCGCGCAGAACGGGCAGAAGAAGGCGCCCCCGCGCCCGTCGCTCCAGAGCGGCGTGGTGCTCCACGTCGAGAAGAGCGGCGCGGTCGAGACGCTGTGGGAGGAGAAGCGGGTGGCCGCGCTCTCGATGGCGGCCGACGGCGACGGCGCGGTCGTGGGCACGTACCCCGAGGGCCGGCTCGTCCGCGTGACGACCGGGCGCGCCCCGGCGATCCTCGCCGACTTCCCCGAGGCGGAGGTCAGCGTGATCCTCTCCGGCGCGGAGTCGAAGTTCCTCGCGGTCGTCACCAGCAACCCCGCCGTCCTCCACCGGGCCAAGGCCGGCGCGCCCTCGGGCACGTTCACGACGAAGCGCCTCGACGCGGGCGCGGTCGCGCACTGGGGCCGGGTGAGCGTCGTGGGATCGGGGATCAAGTCGGTCGAGGCCCGCGCGGGAGAGACGGACGACCCGGGTGACGCGTGGTCCGCGTGGAAGCCGATCCGGGGCTTCGACGGCGCGAGCGGCGCCGCGGACCTCGAGGGCCGCTTCCTCCAGCTTCGGGCGACCCTGGACGGAGGCGACGCGGAGCTCCGCGGCCTGCGGGTCGTGGTCGCGTCGCCGAACCGCGCGCCCAAGATCAACGAGCTCGAGGTGAAGCGCGCCGGGAAGTCGAACGACAGTGGGATTCCCGACCCCACGCCGGCCCGCACGGTCACGTGGAAGGTGGACGACCCCGACGAGGACCGCCTGCTCGTCCGGCTCGAGGCGAACCGCGTCGGCTCGCCCCACTGGATGCGACTCGTCAAGGACGAGGTGCTCGACAAGCCGACGTACGCGTGGGACACGTCGGGGCTCCCCGACGGGATGTACGTGGTCCGCCTCACGGTGTCGGACCGTCCCGACAACCCGCCGTCCTCCGCGCGTGAGACGACGCTCGTCTCGACCCCGCACCGGATCGACAACACGCCCCCGCGCGTCACGGTCCGTGCCCGTCCCTCGAAGGGTCACCTCCTCCTGGAGGGCGAGGTCGAGGACCAGCAGGGCGGCCGGGTGGCCGAGATCCGCGTGTCGATCGACGGCGGTCCCTGGCAGGTGCTCGCCTCGACGGACGGCCTCCTCGACGAGGCGACCGAGACGTACCAGGCCGAGCTCGATCTGCCGCCTGCGGGACCGCACGACGTCGTCGTTCAGTCGCGAGACGCCGACGGGAACACCGGCGCGGCGGCGACCGTGGTCGCGGTCCGCTGAACGAACCGTCCCGCCCCGTCCCGCGCCCCGCTCAGGAGCGGACCAGCTCGCGCCCCGAGACCCAGGCCGCGTAGATCGCCAGCGCCGCGACCCAGGTGCCGAGCGGGCGCCCCAGCCCGAACCAGGCGGCGAGGGCGCCGCCGCCGCCGAGCAGGATCCCGAGGACGCCGACGGCCCGGCGGCCGGCGCGTCGTCCGTACCGCTGCTCGAGGAGCGCGCGGACCACGCGTCCCCCGTCGGCGGGCAGCACGGGCACGAGGTTCAGAACCCCCATCGCGAGGCTCGCGCCCGCGGCCAGGGCGAGGGGGTCCGCGGCCCAGTCCACGGCGGTCCGCGGGAGCGGACCGGTCGCCGCGCGGGCCACGAGCAGCAACCCGCCGAGGACGAGGTTCACGACCGGGCCGGCCAGCGCGACGCGCCACTCGTCGCTCGGGGTGCCGGCCTCCACGTAGGCCGCGGGCAGGAGGTGGAGGTAGATGCCGCCGACGCAAAGGCCGCGGCGCCGGGCCATCCCCGCGTGTGCGGCCTCGTGGACCGCGACCAAGGCGAGGAGCACCGCGAACCCGAAGAGGGAGCGGAGCAGGGACTGCCCGGGGAGGCCGACCCACGCGAGGAGCACGAGGAGCAGCGGCAGCAGGGGATCGACGAAGAGCGGGACGCCCCCGACGCGCGCGACCCGGATCCAGGACCCCGGGACGCGCGGCGGCGCCCGGGATGGCGCGGACGGCGGTGCGCCCGTCTCGTCGTCCTGCGCGTCGGCCGCCTCGCCGTCCGCGGTCGAACGCTCATCGGTCAATGTAGATCCCGCCGTTCTCCGTCGCGAGCTTCTGGAGGAACTCGGTGACGCCCGGCGCCGGGTCCACGCCGATGCAGTTGATGACGACGCGCTTGTACTGGTTCCACTCGCGCACGTGCTGGAGAACGACCTCGGGGTCCATGCTCTTGACCACGCCCGATCCGTCCGCCTTCCCCGAGTCGCCTTCGGTGGGGGCTCCGTCGGAGAGCAGGATGATCGTGTCCACGTTGACCTCGGGGTACGCCTTGTCCGTCGCGCCGAGGCCCGCGATGCGGAAGCCCAGGCGGAGCGCGCCGTCCACGTACGTGCTGCCGACCGGCTTCATCTCGTCCATCCAGGTCAGGGCGTCCGCGACGTTCTTGTCCGACGCGTCCATCATCTGGTCCTTCCACGCCGTGACGGCGCTGTTGAAGGCGATGATGTCGAACTTCGCGTTCTTCTTCAGCTTCTTCAGGGCCTTCTTGATCTCGTGCTTCGCCACCTCGATCTTCGGGCCGCTCAGGATCTCCTCGGGCGGCGGCGGCGGCGGGGGGACGCCCTCACCGGTGATCGGGCCGCGCTGCTTCCACTTCGCGGCCGGGTTCTCGTTCGTCGTCTTGAGTTTCATCGAGTCGGACGTGTCGAGGATGAAGAGGACGCGATCGGACTTGACGGGGAGGCCGTAGAAGTGGGCGTCCCACGCCGCGCGCTGGCTCCGGTCCCCCTTCACGTGCTCGGCGGACTGGAAGTCGCCCTTGTGCTCCTCCCACCAGTGCGCCCACACGTCCGCGAAGGGATCGAAGTTCTGGCCGGTGAGCGTGCGGAGCGCGTCGCCGATCGCCTCGGCCATCCGCGGGTTCGCGACCGAGAGCGCATTGATCAGGTGCGGCACGGCGCGCGTGAGCTTGGCCTCCGTCACGACGTGGACCGCGACGAGCTGGACGCCCCAGTCGGGATCGGCCAGCCGCCCGAGGATCAGGGCCTCCACCTGGTCGAGCGACGTGCCCTTGACGGCCGGCTTCGGCGGCGTGGCGTCGCCTGCGGGCGGGTCGCCGGCGCCGGCTGGCGGCGTCCCGTCGCCTGCCGGGATCGTCTCGCCGCCGCCCAGCCGGTCCCTGAGGACGCGAAGCGCGTCGAGGCCCGCCATGCGCACGCGGGGGTCCGGGTCCTTCTCGATCCCGCGGAGGAACACCTCGGCGCACTCCTTCTCGTCGAGGTGCGCCGCCGAGACACGCACGGCGGCGGCGCGCACCGCCCACTCCTTGCTGGACTTCGCGCGCGAGAGCAGGTTCTGGCGGAGCGCGGCGGGACCCTCCGCGACGGCGTCGGTCACGTCGCCGAGGGCGCCGCGCTGGTCGCGGACCTGGACGTCGAGGTCCTGGAGCTGTGCCCGCCAGGAGAGCAGATGCGCCTGGTCGTCCGGATGGCGCTGGGCCATCGTCTTCGACTGGATCTCCTGGATGTCGCTCTCGAGCTTCTGCCGCGTCCGCTCCGAGACGACCCAGGTCTCCGCCTCCTTCACCACCGCGTCGGCGAGGACCTTCCACGACCGCCGGTCGTCGTCCTCGAGGAGCTTCGTGAGGACCTCGGCCTTCTCCGCGCGGTGGCCCGCCGACCCGAAGAGGTGGTTCGCACGCTCCTCCACGTCCTTCCAGTCCTTCGCGTCGAGCCGCGCCCAGACGGGGGGCGTCCCCACGAGGAGGAGGAGGACGAGAAGCGGCGTGCGTCGCGTCATGAGGGGGCTCCCAGGGGCGACAAGTGTACGCGGCGCGCCCGCCCCGGACGGCGCCCCGGGCGCCCCGGGCGCCCCGCGCGCCCCGCGCGCCCCGCGCGGGCGGCGGCCCTCCCGCCCCTACTTCCCGGCGCGGAAGAAACGCACGTCCTGGAGCAGGGCGGGCTTCGAGGAAGGACCCGCGCCGGACGCGATCTGCTGGAACCCGGAGAGGGCCTCGTCCGCCTCGGCGAACCGGAACGCGACGTGGACCACCTCGTCGCCGCACCGCACGCGGACCCAGTACGTGACCTGGCTCGAGTCGAGCTCCCACTTGGGGCCGATCCCCGCTCCGATCTCCTCGGTGTCGGTGGGTGGCGCGACGTACGGACCGGCGCCGAGCCAGAGGCTCTCCTTCAACACCTCACCGGCGTACGCCCCCACCTTCTCCCGGACCGCCGCGTAGCGCTTTCGCACGTTCTCAGCGACGCCGCTCTCCACGGCCGCCTTCGTGAACCAGCGGTCCACGGGCGTCGGCTTCGCGTCGCTCGACTCCTCGTCGGCGCCGGCGGGCGCGGGCGCCTCCGTAGGCGCAGCCTCGGTCCGCTCGCGCTCGAGATCTCCCAGGACGCCGCGCGCGAGGTGCGTGAGCACGTTGTGGAGCGTGGACACGCCGAAGTAGGAGCACGAGCCGGCGAGGAGGCACAGGATCAGCGAAACGATCGCCATGCCCTGTCCTCGCTTCGCGTCGGGCCGGATCGTCGCGATGGCCCAGCCCGAGACGAGCACGGCGGGGACGAGCATCACCCACATGAACCCGGTGAGGATCGTGGCCACGATCAAGACCAGGGAGAGCCCGAGCGCCCACACGGCGAGGCGCGAGCGCGGGCGGCGGTCCGGAGGCGGAGCGGGGTGTCCGGGGGCCGGCGTCGGTGCGGGGTCGGGCGTTTCCACGTCGCTCTTGTACTCGCGGGACGCGTCCCCGCCCACCCCACGCACGATCCCCGTCCCACCCCGCCCGGTTGCCGATCCCCGCGGCCTTCGGTACACCCAAGCGCCCAGGAGACGGCCATCGAGCAGGACGGCACCCCCTTCCGCGATCCGGGGCCGCGGCTCGGCATCTGGCACCTCGTCCTCCCCGCCGCCCCGAACCCCTGCCTCTTCCGTCGAGACCGTCCGTTCGACCCCGCCGCGCCGGCGACCGACGTCGCCGACGTCCTCCGCTACGTCGCCGTCGCCCGCCGCGTCCTGAAGGGCCCGCTCGCGCTCGAGATCGAGGGACCGGGCGACCCGCTCGCGAGCCCGGAGACGGTGTTGCGCGCGCTCGCGCTCCTCGCGGACCACCACCCCGACGTCGTGACGGGGCTCGTCGTGGACGGGCCGCTCCTCCCCGAGTACGTGGAGGAGTTCCTCGCGTTCGGACTGGGCTACCTCGTCGTGCGGCGCGACGCCGCGACCTTCGCGACCGCGCGTCGTCTGGTGGCGGGCGCCCGCTTCCGCGGCGACGACATCGACCGCGACGAGGCGGCCGCCCTGATGCTCCACGAGGGAGAGCGCGCGCTGTGCCTCGCCGCGCGCGTGGGCATCGCCGCCGCCGCGCGCATCACGCTGATCCCGACCGTGAACGCGCGCGAGATCGGGACCATCGCGCGCCGCGCGTTCGCGGCCGGCGCGCGCCGCGTGGACGTGCGCCCGCACCAGCCCTCGCGGTCCGCGCCGCTCGCGCGCGCGAGCGGGCCGACGGCCGACGAGCTCCTGCGCGCCCGCGCGCTCGTCCGGCGCGTCGCGAACGAGGCGTCGGCAAACGCCCCCGCGACCTCCCCTCTCGAGTGGATGTGTCCCGAGCGGCTGCAGCCCGTGAACCTCGACGTGCTCGACGCGCTCGACGTGCTCCGCCAGGTCCCCGACGCCCCCACGGGTGTGGTGGCCCCGCCGATCCTGCCTCCGCGCCGCGCCCTCCTCGTGGCGGTCGCCACGTCGGACGGCACGATGGTGGACACGCCGCTCCACGCCGCGAGCGTGCTCCGCATCTACGCCGTCACGGAGGAGACGATCCGCTGCGTGGGCGCGCGGCCGCTGCCGCTCGACCCGCGCCGGCGGCACGACGGCGTCGGCGACGCTCCCGCCTTCCTGGCGGCGCTCGTCGGCGTGCGCGCGCTCGTCGCGACGAGCCTCCCTGCGCGCGCCGTGACCCTCCTCGGCGCGGTCGGCATCCGCGCGGTCCCCCACGGCGGGCCGCTGGAGGAGATCCTCGACCGCGTGGCCCGCGGCACCGTGATCCGCGCGGAGGCCTGAGCCCCGCGCGGCGGACGACGGGCGCCGTTCACCGGGCGCCGCTCACCGGGCGACGGGCGCCGGGGCGACCGGCCCGGCGGGGGCGACCGGCGGGGCCGTCGCCGCCGGCGCGGGCGGCGACCCGAACGTCCACTCGAGCGTGCCGCCGTCGGCGGTACGCGTGAGCCTGAGCCACTTCACGTCCCGGGTCAGTACGTGCGGGAAGGAGAGATCGAAGTGGCAGACGTACCGCTGCCCCTCGAGCCGACCGGACCCGGTCCACGTGGTCGGGCTGCCGGAAAAGCGGGCGCCCGCGCTGTCCTCGAGCACGTACGTCTCCTTGACCGGCTGGGTGAAGGTCTTGCTGTAGAGGTCCACCCGAAACGTGGTGTAGCCGTAATCGAAGTACGCGCGGTGCCGCGCGGCCACCGTATCCGGGGCCCCCTCGAAACGGAGCCAGGCCGAGTCCTCGAGGGCGGCCGTCATCGTGTCGTTCGACCGCGTGAACGCGTTCCGGGCGGACGCGGCGTCCGCGAAGGTCGCGCCGGAGGCTCCGGAGACGGTCGGGAGGACGTCGCCGCCGGGCGGGTACGCGCTCGAGCGGGTCGTGTTGCAGCCCGCGACGACGGCGGCCGCGACGATCAGAAGATGCCTTCTCGACATGTCGGCTCCCGCCCCGGAGGGGTCTGCCCTTACACTCTCCTCCGGGGCCGGGTGGGCCTCGGACCGGACTCCTCGTGGACGCCGACCAACTCTACGACCTTCCGCGGGCGGGACGCCTGCTCCTCGAGAGCCCCGGGCGGCTCCGGCGGCTCGCTCTGACCCGCCGGATCCCCTGGACGACCGCCGACGGGCGCATGAGGGTGCCGCGCGCGTGGGTGGACGCCCAGGCGGGGCGGGCCCCTGCCGACGGAGAGGCGCTGCGGCTCTACTGGAACGAACGCCTCGCGCCGGCGTCGAGGACCGCGGGACGGAGCGTGCGGGACCGGACGCGTCTCCCGGCCGACCGGCTCCTCCCCGCGGAGGAGGCCGCACGGCGGATCGCCGCCGACCGCGTGCGGCTCGCCGGGCTCGACGCGCGAGGCGTCCTGCCCGCGCTGCGCGTGGACGGCGAGACGGTCTACGACGCGGACCTCGTGGACCTGCTCGCCCGAGAGGACGAGCCGGCGGGCGACGACGCGAAGGAGAGGACGGACGTGCGCCGCGCGGAGGTCGCCGGGTGGTCGCGCTGGGAGTACGTCACCGACCTCGACCGGGGGCGCGCGCCCCCGCCGGCGGCGACGCGGCCCGCCCCGAAGGAGGTCGCGGGGGCGGCGCCGCGCGCGTGGACCCTGCCCGACGACCTCGCGCCGCGCCCGGAGCCCGAGCCCGACGCGCCGCCCCGGCGGATCCTCGAGGCCGACGGCTTCGAGGTGGTCGAGGACGAGTAGGACGAGGGGGCGGCGCGCGCCGTTCGGGCGACGCGCGGTCCACGCCCGTCCCAGGTCACGGTTTCGGCAGACGGTCGAGCTGCTCCAGCACGGCGTGCCATCGATCGCGGACCTCGGGCGGCAGGTGCGGCACCACCGTGCTCACGAGCCAGGACATCGCCGGCCCCGAGCGCGATCCCCGAAGCGCGTCCTCGATCGTCTGGTCGCTCGCGAAGAAGTGTCCCCAGAGGAAGAACCCGAGGGTCAGCCAGACGAGCCCCGTCAAGGCGCCGAACGCGAACCCGAGCACGCGGTCGGGGGCGCCCAGATGGACCTCCCGGAGCGCGCCGCGCGCGGTCCACGCGAGGAGCGTCGCGGCGAAAAACACCGTCGCGAAGATCAGGACCGAGGCCACCCAGGGTGCGACGGTCGCGGGGACGAAAGACACGCGCGTCGCGATCCAGCCGCCGACCTGGGGCTGGAGCGCGAAGGCGGCCCAGGCCGCGGCGACCAGACCGACCAGGCGCACGGCCTGCCACGCGAATCCCTTGAACGCGCCGCGCACCGCGAACACCAGGCCGAGGACGAGCGCGACCGTGTCGAGCGTGGTGAGGGTCAAGGTCGCGGCATCCCGGCGCCCCGCACCGGGGGGGTCGCACGGGTGAGTTTGCCAGCACCTCGGGCCTCGTCGCCGGCCGGCACGGATGGCGCGGCAGAACTTGCACTCGGCAGGTTGGTGCCGAGGAACTGCACACATTCGCGCAACTTCGTCCCCATGGGACCCTGGCCAAGGCATGCAGCGCGGGTACGATCGGCCCATCTCGTGCCCACATCGGAGACGCAAATGCCCCGACGCCGCACGCTGTCCCTCCTCCTCGCCCTCGCGCTCCTCCTGGGACTTCCGCTCGGCGCCCGAGCCGACGATCCGCCCGACGCTCCGTCGGCGCCGCCGGCGGGCGCGACGTCCACTTCGCCCGTGCCCGAGACGGCCGGGTCGGAGGGCCCGTCCGAGGCCGAACGCGCCGGGGTCAAGAAGATGGTGGACGAGCTTCGCGACGAGGCGTCCCGGATCCGTGGCCTCGCGTGGAAGCGGACGGTGCCGGCCGACCTCCTCACGCGCGCCCAGTTCCGCGCGAAGGCCGAGCAGATGATGGAGGAGGAGGAGACGCCCGAGGACCTCCAGCGCGACACGAGGATCCTGAGGCGCATGGGTCTCCTCGCCGCCGACGAGGATCCCGTCGCGCTGCAGCTCGAGATGCTCGAGGGGATGGTCGCCGGTTACTACAACCCCAAGGAGAAGGCGCTCTACATCGTCGAGGGCATGACGGGTGACGGCCAGCGCCCGGTGATCCTCCACGAGCTCATCCACGCGCTCGAGGACCAGTACGTTGACCTCGATGCCCGCACCGAGCGGTGGAAGGACGATCCCGACCGCCTCTTCGCGGAGCAGTGTCTGGGCGAGGGCAGCGCCGAGCACGCGCGCGTGATGTACCAGGACACCCATCCCGCCATCGCCGCCGCCTACATGCAGCGGCAGTCCGACCCCGCGATGGCCCGGGAGCAGCTCCGGATCCTCAGGAAGGTCCCCGCGTACATGATCGTGGGGACGATGCTGCACTACGACGTCGGTCCGCGCCTCGTCGCGCAGGTGGTCGGAGACGACTACCCCGGCGGCATGGCGAAGCTCTGGGACGACGGGCCGGTCTCCGAGGAGGAATACCTCCACCCCGAGCGCTGGTGCACCGAGAACAAGGACTACCCCGAGACGGTCGTGTGGGGCGGTGATCTCGCTACCGCCGCCGGCGAGGGATGGAAGAAGATCCAGGAGGCGAGCGACGGCGAGCTCGACCTCACGCTGTACCTGGATTACTTCCTCGGGGGCACGCACGGGCGCCTGAGCCTCCCCCTGCTCATGCGCGGTCGCTACTGCTGCGACCGGGCCCTCGCGGCAGGAGAGGGATGGGACGCGGGGCGCGCGCTGTACCTCGAGAACGGCGGCCGCCTCGCGTGGATCCAGACGTACGCGTTCGACACGGTGGAGGACGCGGGCGAGGCCTCGGACGCGATCCTCGACGCGCTCCGCGCGCGCGACGGCGACGCGTTTCGCGCGACGCCGGCCGGCGCAGCGACCACGGGCGACCGCGTGACCGACTACACGGGCGCGTACGGCGCGGGGCGCCTCGCGACGCGCGGCGCCGCGCTGTTCCTCGTGGACGGCCTCGACGCGACCACGCTCGATCGGGTGTGGTCCGTGCTCGAGAAGACCCGCTTCGAGAAGGACCCCCGCGACAGGTGGGACCCGAGCGACCGGCCCGACCCGCTGGCGCAGGTGTCCCTCGCGAACCGGTCCCAGGGCGTCGGCGTGTCGCTCGCGGAGGGTTGGACCTCTCAGGAAACGACCGCGACGAGCCGCGAGGCCCTGAAGTTCGAGAAGGACGGCGTGCTCGGGGTCGTGGTTCGCCAGGCCTCCCCGCTCCCGCTGGACGACGCGCTCCCCCTGATCGAGGCGGGCCTCGGGACGCAGTTCACCTCCTTCGACGTCTCGAAGCGGGTGTCGATTCGCGTCGGAGCGAACCGCGGCTTCAAGTACGAGGCGGGCCGCCTGCGCGGTGCGCCCGACGACCCGTCGGAGGCCGTCCTGTACCTGGGCGAGGCCGCGCACGCCATCGCGGTGGTCCGGTTCGTGGGCCCGTCGGAGGCGCTCGCACGCCTGGGCACCGAGATGGACTCGATCGCCGAGAGCCTGGTCTTCGCCGCCGGAACGCCCTGACGCCCCCTCCGGCGGAGGCGCCGCGGTCCTCGCCCTCGCGGGCGGTCCTCACCCGATGCGGAGGTCGGCGAGGCGTTCGATCGACGAGACCTCGCCCGCGGGAACGAAGACCTCGTCGAACTTCTTCCAGACGCCGACGCGCGCGGCTCTCCGGATCCACGCGTCCTGCGGCAGGTCGTCCGCGCGCCCCTCGTACACGTCCGCGTCGAGCAGGACCACGCCCTCCTCGGTCACGGTGTCGCAGCGGCCCAGGTACGCGGTCGTACCCGGCGTGCGCACGAGCACGGTGATCCCGTGCAGCTCTCCCTTTCCCTCGTGGAACGTCCCCATCGCGGGCGCGGACGAGCGCGAGGGCTTAGGACCCGCTGCCGCCGCGCGACGCGGGCGCGCAGTGCTCGTCGAACGCCGTCACGAGCTCGAAGGCGATCTGCTGCGCCGGCGCCCCCTCGATCGCGTGTCGCGGGAGGAAGAAGACGACCTCCTGGTCGCGCATCAGCGCGATCGAAGGGCTGCTCGGCGGGAAGTCGGGGAAGCAGCTCCGCGCGCGCGCCGTCGCCTCGACGTCCTGGCCGGCGAACACCGTTCCGACGTGCTCGGGACGCGCGGCGTGCTGGAGCGCGAGGGCCACGCCGGGCCGGGCCTGGCCGGCCGCGCAGCCGCACACGGAGTTCACGACGAGGAGCTTCGTGCCGGGACGAGCGACGAACGCGTCCACGTCGGCCGGTGTGAGCAGCTCCTCGACACCGAGTCGGGTCAGCTCCTCGCGCATCGGCTTCACGAGCACGGGGTCGTACGGCATGGGCGGTCTCCGGCTCTCCTCGCGACGAGACGTGCCTCGCCGCGGGACGTCAATCGAGGGATCGTACCCGTCCCGTGAGCCGTCGGTCGTCGAACGGGGACCTTCGGGGCGCTGGCCCCCCCGTCGATGCCTAGAATCCGCCCCGGATGCGCGACGAGAGTCCCAGCACGCCCCGACCCCGAACGCTCGGCGAGCTCAAGGCCTCCGGATGGCGGTCCCGCTCCGTCCGCGACGAGGTGCGCGAAAACCTCGTCCGGGCGCTCCGGAGCGGCTCGAGCGAGGCGGAGCGCTGGCCCGGGATCCTCGGCTACGAGAAGACCGTCATCCCGCAGATCGAGAACGCGCTCTTGAGCCGGCACGACTTCATCCTCCTCGGGCTCCGCGGGCAGGCGAAGACCCGCCTCCTGCGCATGCTCGTCCGCCTGCTCGACGACGCGTTGCCGGCGCTCGAGGGCACCGACCTGAACGACGATCCGTACGCCCCGGTCTCCGGACGCGGGAAGCGGCTCGTGCGGGAGATGGGCGACGCGGCGCCGATCCGGTGGATCGAGCGCGCCGACCGCTACCGGGAGAAGCTCGCCACCCCGGACGTCACCATCGCCGACCTGCTCGGCGACATCGACCCGATCAAGGCGGCGTCGCAGCGCGTCTCCCTCGACGACGAGGGCGCCCTCTTCTACGGCCTGGTCCCGCGCACGAACCGAGGGATCTTCGCCGTCAACGAGCTCCCCGACCTGTCCCCGCGCATCCAGGTGGGCCTGCTGAACGTGCTCGAGGAGCGCGACGTGCAGCTCCGCGGACATCCCGTGCGGCTTCCGCTCGACGTGCTCGTCGTGTTCTCGGCGAACCCCGAGGACTACACGAACCGCGGCGCGATCATCACGCCGCTTCGCGACCGCATCGCGAGCCAGATCCTGACCCACTACCCGACCTCGATGGAGACCGCGCGGCGCATCACCGAGCAGGAGGCGTACGCCGCGCGCGAGGGCGTGCGCGTGCACGTGCCCGAGTTCCTGCGCGAGACCATCGAGGAGACGGCCTTCCAGGCGCGCCATAGCGAGTTCGTGGACCAGACGTCGGGCGTCAGCGTCCGCCTCACGGTCGCCTTGCTCGAGAACGTGGTGAGCAACGCGGAGCGCCGAGCGCTCCGGCTCGGCCGGGACGAGGTCACCGCCCGTGTGAGCGACCTCTTCGCGGCCGAGAGCGCGGTCACCGGCAAGATCGAGCTCGTGTTCGAGGGCGAACGCGAAGGACCGGCGTCCGTGGCCCAGCGCCTCCTCGGACAGGGCGTCGCGGCCGTGTTCGCGCGCCGGTTCCCGCCCCCGTACGACACGAAGGGCGCCGCGCGCCGCCCGAAGGACCGCGAGCCGGAGGACGCGTACAAGCCCATCGTGGACTGGTTCGCGGGCGGGCGGTCGATCGTGCTGGAGGACGAGGGGGAGGACGCGGGCGCGCTGCTCGCCGTACCGACGCTCGCGGACCTGGTGCGCCGCCACCTCACCCAGGACGAGACGGAGGTCGCGGCCGGCGCCGAGCTCGTGCTGGAGGGCCTCCACCAAGCCTCGCTCCTCGCGAAGGACCGGTTGGACGGGGCGGTCTCCTACGGCGACATGCTGCAGCGGATGTTCGCCGGCTTCGAGGAGTGAGGCCTCGTGCGGTGGCGGTACGCCCACGCGGCCGAGACGCCCGAAGCGACCTTCCAGACGCTGCTCCGGCTCTTCCGTCAGCTCCTTCTCGTCCTCGACGGCGACGTCGAGGCCGCGCTCGAGCACCTGGAGGAGATCGGGAACCGGTACGGCCTCTTCCACGAGGAGTACGGCATCGACGCGTTCCGGCGCTGGCTCGAGCGACGCGGCGAGATCGCCGCGAACCGGGAAGGCGCGCTCCGCCTCACCCGCCGGGGCGAGCGGGCGCTCCGGCGCCAGGCGCTGGCGGACGTGTTCCAGGGGCTCACGCGCCGCGAGGCCGGGCAGCACCGGTTGTCCGCCGCGGGCGGGAAGGGCGACCCCACCGACGAGACGAGGCCGTTCGCGTTCGGGGACGGGATCGACCGGATCGACGCCGGTCGCACGCTCTGGAACTGGGTCCGGCGCACGGGCGGCGACGCGGACCTCAGCGAGGACGACCTCGAGGTCCGCGAGCGCGAGGTCCACACCGCCTGCGCGACCGTGCTCCTGATCGACGTCAGCCACTCCATGACGCTGTACGGCGAGGATCGGATCACGCCGGCGAAGCGGGTGGCCCTCGCACTCGCCGAGCTGATCACGACGCGGTTCCCGAAGGACACGATCGACGTCGTCCTCTTCGGCGACGACGCCGAGGTCGTGCCGCTGGAACGGCTCCCGTACGTGTCGAACGGGCCCTTCCACACGAACACCCGCGCGGGGCTCGTTCGCGCGCAGGACCTGCTGCTCCGCAGGAAGGGCATGAACCGGCAGATCGTGATGCTGACGGACGGAAAGCCCTCGGCGATCCACGACGAGGACGGGATCTACAAGAACCCGTTCGGGCTCGACCCGCGCATCGTCGGCAAGACGCTGGAGGAGGCGGTGCGCTGTCGTCGCCGCGGCATCCAGGTGACGACGTTCATGCTGACCGCGGACCCGCAGCTCCGTCGCTTCGTCGAGCGGTTCACCGAAGCGTGCCGCGGACGGGCCTGGTTCGCCGAGTCCGCGCGGCTGGAGGGGTTCGTGCTCGTGGACTTCCTCAAGAACCGCCGCCGACGCGTGCGCTGAGGGAGCGGGCGGGAGGGCCTCCGCACGCCCTCGGCCGGGCCCGGCGCCCCGAGTCCGCGGCCGGCCGTCGCGGTCCCCCGCCGCCCGGAGGGCGGGGCGCGGCCCCGGCGCCTCGGGGCTGCCCGACCGGGACGTAGGGGCCCGGGACGCCGGGGCCCGGGACGGAGGGGCCCGGCCCGGGAGGAGGCCCGCCGGAGGAGGCGATCGGACCCGGGGGTTCTGCTATGTTCGGCGCCCGGCAGGGGCTCGGATCGGGCATCAGGCCCCCGGTCCGAGCGGGTCGGGCCCGGCACGCGAGGAGGCCGGCCGCCCGTGGGCAGGTTCGGGTGAGAGGGCGCCGCCCTCTCGTCCGGCGGGAAGGGACGGCGCTTCGGGGCATGGCCGATCTCGCGTCGCTGCTGCTGAGGACGAGCCGGACCTTCGCGCTGGCGATCCCCGAGCTGCCCGCCCCCACCCGCACGGAGGTCACGGTCGCGTACCTCCTGTTCCGCATCGCGGACACGTTCGAGGATGCCACGCTCTGGAGTCCCGACGAACGCACCGCGGCCCTGCTCGACTTCGCCGGTTCGCTGTCGCCCTCGGCCAACGGGCGGATCCACGAGCTCGCGCGGGCCTGGCGGGACACGCCCCCGCTGCGGCACGACGGCTACACGGACCTCCTCGCCGAGACGCCGGCGGTCGTGGATACGCTCTCGTCCCTCGCGCCCGAGGCCCAGCGCGTGATCCGCGCGCACGTGCTGAGGACGGCGGAGGGGATGGCGCGGTACGCCGGCCAGAGCGGCGACCTCCGCCTCCAGTCGGTCGAGGAGCTCCGCGACTACTGCCACGTCGTGGCGGGCATCGTCGGCGAGATGCTGACCGAGCTCTACGCGCTCGGACGCGCCGAGGTCGCGCGGATCTCTCCCTATCTCGGCACGCGCGCGCGCTTTTTCGGCGAGGGCCTGCAGCTCGTGAACATCCTGAAGGACGCCTCGGGCGACGCCCGGGAGGGCCGCTGGTACGTCCCCGCGAGCGTGCCGCGCTCCGAGGTGTTCGCGTTGGCGCGCGACGACCTCGTCCTCGCCGACGAGTACGTGCGCGCGCTCGACGCGAGCCGAACGGATCGCGGCCTGGTGGCCTTCAACGCCCTGCCCGTGCTGCTCGCGCGGGCCACGCTCGACCGCGTCGAGGCGTCCGGCGCCGGCTCGAAGCTCACGCGCCCGGAGGTCGTGGGCATCCACCGCGCCATGCACGACGCGCTCGACCAGGGCGAACCGGTGATGGACGCGCTCAAGGCCACGCGCACGCCCGGCTCCGCCGGCTGAGCGTTCAGGGCGCGAGGGCGGCCGCGGCCATCGCCGCCTGGGCGAGGCCCGCCGAGAGCCGCCGCGCCGCGCGGGCCAGCCGAAGGAGCGAGCCCAGCCGGGCCGGGCCACGCATCACCCCCCCCACCAGGCGCAGGCCTCCGACGTGTCCCTCCGCGTCCGTCGCGGCGACGACCCAGGGGGGGACGGCGGAGGCCGCGTCGTCGAAGACCGCGCGAAGGACGAGGGCCGGGACGCCGAAGGACGCGGCGACGCGGGCCCACGCGTCGGACTCCAGGTCCACCGCGAGCGCGTCGCCCGGCCCGCCCGCGCGGAGCGACGCCTTCGCCTCGGGCGTCGCCACGAGACCCGGCGCCGTGACCAGCGTGCCGATCCGGGCGCCGAGCGCGTCGGCCGTCGCGCGGGCCCACGACGCGTCGAAGGGCGTCGGGGCGCCGTCGGAACGGGCCACCCGGACCCGGGCGCCGACCACGATCGCGCCGGCGGGGAGCGCGGGGTCGAGTCCCCCGGCGTATCCGAGGCCCAGGAGCGCGCGGACCGGGCCCGCGCGGTCGAGGGCCGCCTCGAGGCCCTGCCGCGCGGCGCGCGCCCCGTCGCCGGTCGTGCCGACGACGACGGCGCGGCCCGAGAGCGATCCCGCAACGAGGCCGCGGCCGAGCGCGCGCGGGCCGTCGAGGAGGCGAAGGAGCGACCGGACCTCCTCCCGGAGCGCGCCGACCACGAGCAGCGGCCGGTCCGTCACGCCCGCACGTACCCGTTCGCCCGGTACCACCCGATCGCACGGACGAGCGCGTCCTCGACCGGGCCCGGCGCGTAGCCGAGCTCTTGGCGGGCCTTCCCGTGGTCGAAGAACATGCGGTGCCGCGCCATCCGCACACCCTCCAACGGGACACGCGGCGTGCCCCCGAAGCACTTCGCGAAGCCCGTCTCGACGCCGGCCACGAGGAGGGGGATCCATCGCGGCAGGCGTACGCGCGGCGCGGGGAGCCCGGTGAGCCGCGCGAGCGTCTCGAGAATCGCCCGGAGGGTCAGGTTCTCGGCGCCGAGCACGTAGCGCTCGCCGACACGACCGCGCTCCGCGGCGAGGACGTGCCCCTCGGCCACGTCCCGCACGTCCACGAGGTTCAGGCCCGTGTCCACGTACGCAGGCATCCGGCGGTTCAGGAAGTCCACGACGACCTGCCCCGTGGGGGTGGGCCGCGCGTCCATCTCGCCGATCGGCGTGGAGGGGTTCACGATCACGACCGGGAGCCCGCGCGCCGCCGCCGCCTCGGCCTCACGCTCCGCGAGGAACTTGCTGCGCTTGTAGTGGCCGATCATGTCGGCGAGCCGCGCGGGGGTCGTCTCGTCGGCCGGCGTCCCGTCGGACGTGAGGCCGAGCGCGCCGACCGACGACGTGTGGACGAAGCGACGGACGCCCTCGCGGGCCGCGGCCTCTAGGAGCGCGCGCGTGCCGTCCACGTTCGCGCGGTACAGCGGCCGCGGGTCGCGCGCGAAGAGCCGGTAGTCGGCGGCCACGTGGAACACGCGCTCGACGCCGCGCGTCGCGGGCCCGAGCGAGTCCGGCTCGAGCAGATCCCCCTCGACGCGCTCCACGTCGAGGCCGTCGAGGTTCGCAGAGCCGCGGCCCGAGGGGCGCGGGCCGCGGACGAGGCAGCGGACCCTCTGCCCGCGGGCGAGGAGCGACCGGACGACGTGCGCACCGACGAAGCCGCTGCCTCCCGTCACGAGGTCCATCGGCGCCCCCCGCGCGTCGGACGGCTCAGCCGAGGACGTTCCAGGCGGCCATCCGGACCATGTCGCGCGGGCTCTTCGAGAGCTCGCGCACGACCGAAGCCTCGAAGCCCGAGTGCATGGCGCAGTTCTGGCAGAGGGGGTCCTGGCGCGACTCCCAGTAGTCCCAGTCCACGCCGTTCCAGAACTCGTCCCACGTCGGGTACCAGCCCTTTCCGATCAGGTAGCAGGGACCCTTCCACCCGAGCGGCGTCCTCGTGACCGTGCTCCACGGCGAGCAGGGATACTCGCGCATGCCCGCCGCGAACTCCAGGAACATCGGCGACGACTGCAGGCGGAAGTGCTTCGAGAGCGCGAGGACCCGCTTGAACTTCTCCGAGGTGTCCTTCCGCGTGAGGAAGATGTCGCCGGGCAGCGACTCGTACTGGTAGCCGGGCGAGATGAGCATGCCGTCCACGCCGAGACCCCGGAGGAGCCGGCACAGCTCCTCGATCTCGTCCATGTCGGTCTCCTTGAAGATCGTGGTGTTGGTGAGGACGTGGTAGCCCAGGCGCTTGCCCTCCTTCACCATCGCGATGGCCTTGTCGAACGTCCCCTCGCGATCGCAGACGTAGTCGTGCGTCTTCTGCATGCCGTCGAGGTGGATGTTGATGGAGAGGCGCCGGTGGGGAGGGATCTTCCCGTACACGCGCTTGTCGAGGAGGAGCGCGTTCGTGCACAGGTAGATGTGCCGCTTGCGGTCGATGATGCCCTGCACCAGCTCCGGCAGCTCGGGGTAGACCGTCGGCTCGCCGCCGCAGATCGACACGATCGGCGCGCCGCAGTCGTCCGAGGCCGCGAGGCACGCCTCCACGGTCAGCCGGTCCTCGAGGCGGCCCGTGTGGCGTTCGACCGCGCACCCGATGCAGGCGAGGTTGCACGTGTAGAGCGGCTCCAGCATCAGCACGAAGGGGTACCGGCGGTTCCCCTGGAGCGCGTTCTTCACCTGGTGGCGGATCGTGTCTACCGTGATGTGGACGGGGAATCTCATCGGTTTCTCCCGCTCGACGCGGGGCGGTCCGCGGGGGACGCCCCCTCGACGTCGAGCCAGGTGGCCAGCGCGAGCGCCGGGAAGAGCGTCGCGTAGAGGTGGTACCGCAGGTAGAAGACGCGCGGGAACCCGGTGCCCGTGAAGGACTCGTCGAACCAGGACCCGTCGGGTAGCTGCGTCGCGAGGAGGCGCTCGACGCCGCGCCGCTCGGCCGACGCGCGGGCCGGGTCCCCCGCGGGCCCGAGCGCGAGGAGCCCGAGGAGGGCCCACGCGGTCTGCGCCGCCGTGCTCTCGCCACGCCCCTTCAGGGCGGGCTCGTCGTACGACCGGAGGCTCTCGCCCCAGCCGCCGTCCGGGTTCTGGCGGTCCTGGAGCCAGCCCGCCGAGCGGCGGACCCACGGTGCGTCCGGGTCCTCGCCGCTGCGGACGAGACCGGTCAGCGCGAGCCAGGTCCCGTACACGTAGTTCGCGCCCCACCGGCCGAACCAGGTGCCGTCCTCCTCCTCCTCGCGTCGGAGGAACCGGACCGCGCGGCGAACGGCCCGGTGCCCCTGGGGCACGCCGGCGTGGGCGAGGGCCGCGAGCGCGCGTCCCGTGACGTCCGCCACCGGCGGGTCGAGCATCGCGTTGTGGTCGGCGAACGGGACGTAGGTGAGGAAGCGCTTCGTCACCGCGCGGTCGAACGCCGCCCACCCGCCCGTCGGGCTCTGCATCCCGAGGAGCCACGCGAGGCCGCGCTCGATCGCCGCCGTGCGCCGCGCGTCCTCGTCGGGGTCGGGGAAGCGCACGCGCGCGAGCACGCCGAGCACCTCGGCCGTGTCGTCGCAGTCGGGATACCACTCGTTCCGGTACTCGAAGTACCAGCCGCCGGCCGGCACGCCCCGGACCTTCACGGCCCAGTCGCCCTTGCGACGCACCTCGCGGGCGAGAAGCCAGCGCGCGCCCCCGAGGACCGCGGGGTCGTCCGGCGCCACACCGGCGCCGAGGAGCGCGCTGAGCACCTGGGCCGTGTCCCACAGGGCCGAGAAGCACGGCTGGACGCGGAACGTCTCGTCGTCCTCGATCCCGAGGCGCTCGAGCTCCGCGATCTGGCTCGCGACGACGGGCTCGTCGACGGGGTACCCGAGCGCAGAGAAGCCGACGATCGTGTTCACGATCGGCGGGAAGATCGCGCCGACCCCGTCGCAGCCCGCGAGGCGCTCCCGGATCCACGCCTCCGCTCGTCGCATGGCGAGGCGGCGGAGGGGCCGGAGGCGGAGGCGCTCGAGCGACTTCAGCAGGCGGTCGGCCGCGCCGAAGACCCGCGTCCAGACCGGGTGGCGGCCCACGAAGCGCACGACGCCTGCCGACTCGTGGGACGCGGCGGCGCAAAGCTCGGCGATCGAGGCGCGCTCCGGCACCGTCACGTGAGGCCGCTTCGCCCAGATCAGGCAGAGCGGCACGACGATCGCACGCGACCACGACGACATCTCGTAGAGGTTGAACGGGAACCACGACGGGAAGAGGACGAGCTCCGGAGGGATCGCGGGGCATCCCTCCCACGGGTACTGTCCGAAGATCGCGAGGTAGATCTTCGTGTACGAGTTCGTCGCCTCGAGGCCGCCGAGCGCGAGGATCGACCGCCGGGCGCGCTCCATGTGCGGCGCGTCGGGCGCGTCGCCCGAGAGCTTCAGCACGAAGTAGGCCTTGACCGACGCGCTCAGCTCGTCGGGTCCGCCCGGGAAGAGCGACCACGCGCCGTCGGGACGCTGCCTGCGACGGAGCGTCTCGGCGGCCTTTCGCACCCGCGGCGAACCCTGCCGGCCGAGGAACCACTGCGTGAGCACGTACTCGGAGACGAGGATCGAGTCGCCCTCGAGCTCGGCGCACCAGGACCCGTCGAGCGCCTGGACCCGGAGCAGCTGGGCCCGGGCCCTTAGGAGCGCCTCGCGGGCCCGGTCGGCGAGGCGCACGGGGCCGCCCGCCGCCACAGCGGCGTGCCGATCCTCGAGTGCGGGCGACGCCGTCGAGTGCATCTCTTCCGCTCGCGCTCCCGCCCCTCCCGGCTCCCGGCCGGGGCGCTCGTCCCGGGAGCGCGGCCGGTCATCCTACCGGCGGGGCGGGCCGGCCCGGGCCCCCGAACGTGTCCTCGGGGGCGACGTCGGCGGCGTCGTTGGCGGCCGGCGGGCCCTCGTGCCGGGGCCCCCCGCCCGCGGCGTGCCGCGCCTCCCGGATCCGGATCCACACGAGGAGCGCGGCGTAGAGCGGCGCGCCGACGGCGGCGAGCACGAGGAAGACCCGGATCCATCCGACGATCGCGAGGAGGAGCACGAGCCAGATGAAGTCGCGGCGCGAGAGGACGTCGGCGAGGCGCACCGCCCGCGACGCCGCGGCGTTGGGCGCGACCGAGACGTAGAGCGGGCCGGGAGGCCCTTGGTCCCGCGACACGAGGGTCGTCGCGTGGACCCAGGCGGCGGCGAAGACGGTCCCGAAGACCGCGAGGCCGGCGATCACGAGCGGCAGGAACGAGGCCGCCTCGCGCGACCAACCCGCGCCCAGCGCGAGGAACACGGCGACGTGCACCACGTTGTCGGACCAGAAGTCCAGGAGGCCGCCCGCGCGGCTCTCCTGGTGACGGAGACGGGCGAGCTCGCCGTCGCACCCGTCGAGGATCGAGTGCACGAGGAAGAGCACCGCGCCCGCGATCGCGAAACCGCGCCCGGAGAACAGGAAGCAGCAGGCGCCGAGGAGCCCGACGCCCGTGCTGATCCACGTCATCTGGTTCGGCGTGATCCGCTCGTTCATCAAGCGGCGCGTGACGGCGAGCGAGATCCGCCGCTCGACGTGGCGCGACATGAAGCCCTCGCTCGGCTTCACCAGCGACTGGAGCAGCTTCCTCTCGAGCGCGCGGCGCCCCGCGGCGTCCGACGCGTCGTCTCCCTCCGGAGGCGGCGCAGCGAGCGGATCCGGGAGGAGCCGCGCGAGGGCCGCGGGACGCAGGTCGCCGCGCGCGAGGCGCTCGGCCTCGCTTCCCTCGAGGGTGACGGCGACCCGGCCGTCGCCGTGGACCGCGGTCGCCGCGTCCGTCACGACGGCGTGCGTGGCGAGCCAGGAGTCGGCCGGCAGGAACGTCGGCGCGAGGAGCAGCGTCGGCGTCGCCTTGACGGTCGCCTCGGGCGCCACGCGGGCGCCCGTCCCGTCGAGGGCGCGGGCCACGCGGGCCACGTCCGCGCGCACGACGACCTCGATGTTGTCGAACCCGCGCTTGCGCGCGCAGAGCACCGTCCGCCTCAGAAGCGGGATCCCGCCGACGTTCGCGAGCGCGGCTTCGCGCTCGACATCGTCGGAGATGACCACGACGAGACGCATCTCAGTCGGCCACCCGCGCCGGGCGTCCGCCGTCGGCGGCGGAGCGCCACGCGGCCTCGAGAACGCAAAAGCACGTCGTGGCGACGGCGAGGTTCGCGCCGCGGGGCGACCGCCCATCGACCTCGTCCAGGAAGCGCGCCGCCGTCGCGTCGAACCAGTCGGGATGCGTGGAGCCGCCCGAGAGGGGCGCGTCGAACCGCAACGTCTCGCCGCGCGGCCCATCCAGGACGAGGTGGTCGTCGAGGAGTCGGATGGATCCCTCGGTCCCCACGACGGACGCCTCGTTCCGCCGTCGGTCGGCCGCCCAGGTGAGGTCGAGGACGGACCGCGCGCCGGGGAGCTCGAGCTCGACGTGCGCGGTGTCCTCGACAGCGAGGTCCACGTGGCGGCGCCGCTCGAGCCGCGCCGCCACCCGCTCGGGCCGCACGCCGAGCCAGTCGAGGAGCACGTAGAGCGCGTGCCAGCCGTGGTCCACGAGGATGCCGCCGCCCGCCACGGCGGGGTCCAGGCGCCAGTTGCCCTCCTTCTCCACCGTCGCGGACGGGCCCGTGCGCTCGACGGTCCACGTGGCCTCGACGACCCGGCCCACGCGTCCCGCGCGCACGAAGCGGGAGACCGCTTCGACGATCGGGGCGTGGAGCCAGTTGTGCACGGTGAACAGGACACGGTCGCCGGCGTCCGCCGCGCGGGCCACGCGGTCCATGTCGGCCCGGCGGACCACGAGCGGCTTCTCGCAGAGCACGTGGAGCCCGCGGCCGAGCGCGACCTCGACGAGCTCCGCGTGGCGGTCGGGCGGCGTGCAGACGTCCACGAAGTCGAGCGGCTCCTCGGCCAGGAGCGCGTCGAGGGTCGGCCAGACGCGCAGGCCCGTGGCCTCGTCCGAGGGGCCCGGCGCGGCGATCTCCACCGCGCCCACGATCAAGACGCGGTCGTTCACCCGCCAGCGCGGCCAGTGACCGCCGCGCGCGATCGCGCCGAGCCCGACGATCGCCCCGCGAAGGCGCGTCACCCCCGCCACCGGCCCTCGCGGGCCACCTCGCCGAAGACCTCGTCGAGCACCTGGAGGCCCTCGTCCGCCTGGTCGTCGGTCAGGACGAGCGGCGGGTTGATCCGGATGGACGAGCCGTAGCTCATCGAGAGGAGCCCGCGGCTCAGGGCGCGGTGGAAGAGGTCGAGCGTGACGCTCTTCGGGAGGGGTTCCTTCGTCGCCCGGTCCCGAACGAGCTCGACCCCGATGAGGAGGCCCTGACCGCGGACGTCTCCGATGAACGGGTGTCGCTCCTGCATCTCCTTCAGGCGTTCGAGCATGCGCGCCCCGAGTGTCCGGGACCGCTCGACGAGGCCCTCCTCCAGGATGACCTCCAGCGTCGCGAGCCCCGCCGTCGCGGCGAACGGGTTGCCCCCGTACGAGGACGACGACCCCGAAGGCAGGCCGAACGGCGGCGCGGAAGCGAGATCCTCGCGTGTCACGAGACCGCTCATGGGGAAGCCCGAGCCGATGCCCTTCCCGATCGTCATCGCGTCGGGGACGAGACCCTCGTGCTCGACGCCCCACATCCGACCCGTCCGGCCGAACCCGGTGATCATCTCGTCGGCGATCAGAAGCGCACCGGCCTCGCGCGCGATCTGGGCGATCGCCGACAGGAACCCCTTCGGCGGCACGACGTTGCCGGCCGTGCCTTGCACGGGCTCGACGATCACGGCCGACAGCTTTCCCTCCGTCTGGTACCGGATCACGTCCCGGAGCTGCTCCGCGCACGCGATGCCGCACGACGGGTGCGTGAGCGAGAGAGGACACCGATAGCAGTACGCGTACGGCGCCAGGCGCTGGCCGGGCATGTACGGGCCGAGCGCCTTCTTCGTGTCGCTGCCGAGGAGGCCGAGCACGCCGCCCGTCTTGCCGTGGAAGCCGCCGTAGAAGCCGACGACCTCGTAGCCCTTCGTGACCGACTTCGCCATGCGGAACGACGCCTCGACGGCCTCGGCCCCACCGGAGTAGAGCTGGATGCGCTTCAGGCCCTCGGGGGTCGTGGACGCGAGCAGCTCCAGGAAGCGCGCACGGTTCTCGGTCGCGAACGAGCCGTGGACGACGCGGGACGCCTGCTCCTGCATGCGCTTCACCCAGTGCGGGTGAGCCGCGCCCAGGCTCGCGACGGCGACGCCGGCGAGGAAGTCTACGTACCGGCGGCCGTCGGCGTCGAAGAGCTCGGCGCCGTGGCCGTGGTCCATCGCGATCGGCGCGTAGAGCGCGACCGACTGCAGACCCGGCGCCATGTGGCGCTGGTCGCGCTCGAAGATCGCCCGGGATCGCGGACCGGCCTCGAAGGCGCTCATGCGTCTCCCTCTTGCGCGACGGCACCCGCCGGCTCCCGGAGCCGGGAGAGCAGGTGCGCCGCGATCCGTTCGGCCGCCTCCTCGCGCACGAGCGCGAACGACGGCCAGGTGTTCACGTCGATGACCACGAGGCCGCCGTCGGCCCGGACGATGGCGTCGCCGCCGTAGACCTCGAGGCCGAGCAGACCGGCCGCGCGCCGGGCGAGCGCGGCCAGCCGCGCTCCCTCGTACGGCGTGCCGGCGAGGCGCTGCCCCGCGTGGTGGAAGTGGCAGAACCAGTCGTCGGCTCCGAGCCCGACGCCGTAGAACTTCACGAGGTCGCCCGGCACGTGGACCTGCACGACCGCGTTCTCGACGTCGCGGCGCGCGAGCGCGAGGAGCGCGTGGGCCACCTGATCGCCGTCGGCCGCGAACGTGACGTCGCCCGCGCGGGTCTGGTGGAAGTCGCCGCGCTTCACCCATACCGGGCCGAGGCCGTCGTAGGCGGCGCCGGCCGCGGGATCGTCGGACCCGGCGGTCGGGACGAGCCGGCTCGGGGGGAACGCGTCGCCGAGCGCCGCGAGGCGGGGCAGCATGCGGTCGCGGAACGTGTTCCGGATCGCGCCCACCTCGTTCACGAAGCGCACGCCCTTCGGCGCGAGGCCCTCGAGGACCTCGAGGGCCGACGCCTGCTCGCACATCGCGAACACCAGGTCCGGGACCGATCCACAGACGGCGTCCGCGAGCGCGTCGGGGCCCACGAGCACGACCTCGCACCCGGCGCTCCGAAGGCGCTCCGCCACGCGCTCGAGGACGCGGGCGTCGTCGCCCACGCGGCCCGGAGAGTGGGCGGCCTCGCGGTAGACGCCGAGGAGACGGGGCGGGGTCAAGAGGAGGCTCCCGCGTCGCGATCGTCCCGTCCGGCCGGCCCCCCGTCGCGCCAGAGCGACTCGGCCTCCGCCACGTCGATCGGACGGTCCACGTCCACGACCTTCTCGAGCACCTCGGCCCACGTCGGCCGACCGAGCCCGACCCAGGTCCCGAGCAGCGACCGAAGGGGACGCCCCGCGCCCTCCCCCACCAGCGAGGGCAAGTCGCGCGGGACGACGTAGAGACCGGCCGTCGCGCCCCTGCCCGAGGGCCCGCCCAGCGCGGTCACGCGGCCCGTGTCGTCCCAGTCGGCCCAGAGGGGCTTCTCGTCGTCCACCCACGGCGTGACGCCGAGGCCCAGGGCGTCGGGCGGGCGCGCGGCGGCCGCGCGCGCGAACGCGAGGAACGCGTCGTCGGGCAGCACGGCGTCCACGGTCGAGACCAGGACGCGCGGAACGTCGAGCCGATTCACGACCTCGCAGAGGCTCTCGGCCGACGAGGCGGTGGTCTTCACGACGACGTCTACGTCCACGTCGGGGAAGCGACTCCGGATCCACGGCTCGAGCGCGCGGTCCTCCTCGCGGACGATGACCACCACCCGCTTTACGCCCGCCGAGAGGAGGCGGCGGATCGCGTGTCCGAGCAGCGCCTCCCCGCCCACCTCGACGAGCGCCTTGCTCCCCCGCTCGCGCAGACGACTTCCTTCTCCGGCCGCGATGACGCCGCCGGACTCGATCACCGCGTCGCTCACGAGAGACCCTCCTCGAGCTCCCCGAGGGAGCGGATGACCCAGGCGGGGTCCACGCCGGCCGGCGGCGCGGTCGCCTCGGCGCGGAGCAGCAGCCGATACGGCATGCCGAGACGACGGGCGCCCTCCACGTCGCGCCCGACGGAGTCGCCGACCATCACCGCCCGCCCGGGCGGGACGCCCAGTCGCGAGAGCGCCCACGCGAAGATCGCGGCGTCGGGCTTCTTCGCGCCCACGCGGGCCGAGTCGGCGGCGGCCTCGACGACCTCGTCGAGCCCCGTCTCGCGGAGCGCGGCGTCGAGGTTTCCGTAGAAGTTCGAGACGACCCCGATCCGGTGGCGCCTCGCCAGGCGACGAAGCACGGCGAGGTTCGCGTCGATGCGCGCCCGTGACGCACCGAGGAAGCGCGCGGCGACGCGCGCCGCGGCATCGGGCCGGCCGACGGCCGCCGCGAGGGCGCGGGACAGCTCCTCGACCGTCGCGGCGTACGTGCTCCCCGGGTCCGCGCGGTCCACGATCGGGTCGTCCGCGTCGTAGAACGCGCGGTCGAACGCCTCGGGACCGAGCGTCGCGCCCTCGGCCTCGAAGAGCGCGCGGAACCGGTCCTTCCACGGGACGCCGTCGGCATCCAGCGTGCCGCCGAAGTCGAAGAGGATCGCGTCGGGGAGCATCACGTCTCGGCGAGGGAAACCGGAATCTCAACCGGTGGGTGACGGGGATCCAAGTTCTGGCGCGCGCGACCCGCGCGCGCGCCGGGCGGCGGGCCGTCCCGCGACGGCGGTCACGGCGCGGGGCGTCGCGGCGGGGGCGCGACGACCGGCGTGCCCCGCTCGGGATCGTAGTAGTCGAGCCCGGCGTGGTCGAGCACCTCCTCCCCGATGAGGATCCGGAGCGTGTTCATGAGCTTGAGCTCCTGCACGAAGAGCCCGTGCTCGGGACGTAGGTCCGAACGGCAGAGGGGGGCCTTGAAGTAGAAGGACAGCCACTCCTGGATGCCGGCGAGCCCGCTCCGCTTCGCGAGGTCGAGGAAGAGCGCCAGGTCGAGGACGAGGGGCGCGGCGAGGATCGAGTCCCGGCAGAGGAAGTTGACCTTGATCTGCATCGGCATGCCCAGCCAGCCGACGATGTCGATGTTGTCCCAGCCCTCCTTCGCGTCCCCGCGCGGCGGGTAGTAGTCGATGCGGATCTTGTGCGTCACGTTCCCGTAGAGGGCGGGATGGAGCTCCGGCTCGAGGATGGAGTCGAGGACCGCGCGCTTGCTCTCCTCCTTCGTCTTGAAGGAGCCGGGGTCGTCGAGCACCTCGCCGTCGCGGTTCCCGAGGATGTTGGTCGAGTACCAGCCCTGGAGGCCGAGCATGCGCGCCTTCAACCCCGGCGCGATCACCGTCTTCAGGAGCGTCTGCCCGGTCTTGAAGTCCTTGCCGGCGATGGGGACACCTCGCGTCTCGGCGAGCGCGACCATCGCGGGGACGTCCACGGAGAGGTTCGGGGCGCCGTTCGCGTACGGAACGCCGAGGCGGAGCGCCGCGTACGCGTAGATCATCGACGGCGGGACGACCTCGGGGTGACGCTCGAACGCCTCCTCCAACGCCTCGATCGTCTGGTGGTGCGGACCGGGTACGAGGTGCGATTCCGTCGAGCCGCACCACACCATGACGAGACGCTCGAGGTCGTGCGCCTCGCGGAACCGCTCGACGTCGTCCATGACCTGGCGCGCGAGGTCCATCTTCGAGCCGCCCTTCTTCACGTGCGTCCCGACGAGGTTCCTGAGGAACGCCGGGTCGTACGCGCCGGGCATCGGTCGGATCCCGCGGAGCTCCTGCTCGACGGGAGCGAGCGTCGCGGCGGAGAGGACGCCCGCCTTCTCCTGCGCCTGCCACGCGTCGTCCGGGAAGAGATCCCAACCGCCGAAGACGAGGTTCTCGGGCTTCTCGAGCGGGACCACCTCGCGAATCAGCGGACGCCGCTCCTCGTAGCGCTTGCCGAGCCGGATGTGCTGGTGCTGCGTGACGGACCCGAAGAGGTCGCCCTTCCCCTTCTTCGCGAGCTCGACGCCCGCGATGAAGGTCGTGGCGACCGCGCCCATGCCCGGGAGCAGGACGCCCAGCCGGCCGCGACAGGGATCGATCGGAACGGCGTTCATCGACCACCTCCAGGACGACCCGGGGCCTCGGCGCCCGTGGACCGCGCGGACGCGAGCCGCCGGTCCATCCACGCCCGCATGAGGCGCGCGTCCTCGCGGAGCCCGTCCCGCACGTCGTCGTGCGAGGCGTTCACGAACGGGAGACCCGAGTCGATGAAGACACGCGCGGTCACGTGGGCGCGGTCCGGGACGCCGGCGACGGGCTCGACGCGCCAGTCTCCGAAGAACCGCTTCAACCCGAACGCCGTCTCCGAGAGCTGGAAGCGCACGCGGATCGCGTCTCCCTCGACGCGCTCCCGCTCGAGATCGAGGACGACGCGGGGGGCGACCCCGAGTTTCCCGCGGAACTTCCACTCCGCGCGCTCTCGGTCGCCGTCGCGGCCCACGGTGCGGTACGTCTCGGCCCACGCGCGCTGTCCGTCCGCATGGTCGTAGTCGAGGAGCATGGCCCCGACCGCCTCGACGCCGCCCTCGAGGTCGTACGCGAGCGATCCGCCGCGGGCCCCGTCGAGGACGAGCGGCGTGAACGCGCTCTCCGCGAGCGGCGGGAGCGCCGGTCGCGCGGGGCCCGAAGCGGGCGCCCCGCCCGCCGGGGTCGTCGGGGACGTCGTCGGACGTTCCGCCGGCCGAGCGGGCGCCGAGGCCGCGGGGGCAGGCTCGGGGCGGCCGACCTCGATCCGGCTCTCGTCCCGGGGGAGCTCGCTCGTGCGCGCCCCGGAGCAGCCGTTCGCCGCGCCCGCGACGGGGGCCGCGGTCCCGGCCGCGAGGAGTCCCGTGAGGAGGGCCAGGCGGGGGAGGCGCACCCTCGTACCTCGTGGATGCGGGGATCGGGCCCGACTGCCCCCCCGGCGCCCGGGTTCTACCACGGTGCGCCCGAACGAATCGCGAATGGCGGGAGGCGCCGGCGCGGGACGGGACGACCGCCGCCGGGGCCGTGGCGCCCTATCCCGGGCCGGCCTCCGCGGAGAGGCCCGCTTCGGCCCCGACCGGCGCGCGCGCGGGCCGCCGCACCAGCACGCCGAGCGCCACGAACCCGATCCCGATCCACACGACCTCGCGTGCGCGACGGAGCAGCGCGTAGAGGAGGCCCGTCTCGACGCCGAGGCCGAGCGCGCCGAACAGCCACGCGATCCCCCCCTCCTGCGCGCCGACCGAGGCGGGCACGAAGAACGAGAGGCCCTTCACGACGGCGACGGCCGCCTCCACGACGACCGCGAGCGCGAGGGGGTCCTCGGCCGGCGTCGCGAGGCGGAGGAACAGCCAGACCTCGAAGGCGCCCGCGACCCAACCGAGGAACCCGAACAGGGTGGAGACGAGAAAGTCCGTGCGCTGATGCCGGTAGTAGCCGCGGACGGCGTCGTCGATGGCGTCGGCCGCGGGGAGCGCGCGGTCGTAGACACGGCGCGGGCCGAGGCGAAGCGCCCGGAGCAGTCGCGTACCGCGCCCGAACACCCGTCTCGTCTGGAACAAGATGCCCACGAGGACGACGCCGAGCCCCACCCCCGCGATCGGCAGGAGGAGCGACACGATCGGGTGGTCACGCGGCAGCACCGCCCGCGCGACGGCGACGCCGAGGAGCAGGAAGAGCACCTCGCCGAGCACGGTGGTGGTCTTGCCGACGAGCGCCGACGCGAGCCCGATCGCCGGACGGGGCCCGTGGCGCGAGGCGAGGAGCCCCTTCACCGGCTCGCCCGCCACGTACGCCGAGGCGAGCGCGTTGTTGATCGCCTCGCCCGCGAGGCGGATCACGAAGAGCGCGGCGAACGAGGGACGCACGTCCCGCGCCTCGCGCGGGAACGCCCAGACCCACGAAACCGTGTCGAGCGCGGCGGCGATCGCGAAGGCGGGGACGCCGAGGAGCACCGCGGGAGGCAGGGTGCCGACCCGGCTCGCGAGGTCGGTCGTCGCGAAGAGGTGGACGAGGACGCCGACGCCCGCGGCGGCGGCGAGGAG
Source organism: uncultured Planctomycetota bacterium (assembly GCA_963752285.1). Lineage (GTDB taxonomy): Bacteria > Planctomycetota > PLA2 > PLA2 > JAEUHO01 > CAVVXN01. Next base: position 452,838 of record CAVVXN010000001.1, on the reverse strand, counting down.
CGAGACGACGATCGAGGCCCGGCGCGGCATGCGCGGCCGATCGTAGCCCCGGGACCGTCGTCACTTCGACTCTTCGAGACCCGGCAGCGTCGCCGCGCCGGCGGGCGGCGACTCCGTCGCGTCCGGCCCGACGTCGTCGAGGCCCGGCAGGTCCTCGACGGAACGCACCGGAGCCCCGGCGCCGAGGTCCTCGAGTCCCGGAAGGCCCTCGACCGTCGGCGCGCCCTCCTTCGCCTCCGCGCCCGGCCCGCCGGCCCGTCCCGTGCCCTTCCCGGTGTCCTTCCCCGTCTCCTTCTCGAGCGCGTCGAGCGCCGCGTCGAGGTCGGAGCCGCCCGCGAGGGGCGGGCGGCCGTCGTAGATCAGGAACCGGCGGTGCTGGCGGTAGGCCTCCTTCGCGAACTCGTATTCGTCGATCGCCTCCGACGCGAGCGTCGCCTGGCCCTTCCGGGAGCCGACGGCCTGGTCCGCGTACGAGACGACCGTCAGGGTCTCCGCCGCGAGCCCGCTCGGGACGTAGCGAGACGGGTCCGTGAAGTACGAGATCAGGAGGCCGGCGGCGTCGCGCGAGGTGCTCGGCCCCACGAGCGGCAGCACGAGGTACTCGCCCTCGGGGAACCCCCAGACCGCGAGCGTCTGACCGAAGTCCTCGTCGTGGGCCTCGTACCCGAGCTCCTTCGCGACGTCGAAGAGGCCCGCGAGGCCCAGGGTGGAGTTGACCACCCACCGCACGAGGTCCCGTCCCGCGAGCTCGGGCTTCCCCTGCAGCAGCTGGTTCACGACCACGTCGCCGTAGTGGAGGTTCTCGAGGAGCGCGTGTACGCGGTCGCGGAGCGGCTCGGGCACGAGGAGGATCAGGCCCACGACAGGGCGCACCGCGTTGGCCACGTGGCGGTTCAGCTCGAACACGTTCTGGTTGAGCGACCCGCACCCGCCGAGGCTCCCGGCGAGGAGGAGGGCCCACGGCGCCCAGCGACTCGCGCGCACCGTCCGCAAGCGCTTCCTCCCTCGCGCCGCGCGGCCACGCGCGCGGGGCGCCAGCATACCCGCGCGTGGCGTCACGCGCGGCCCACCCGCCGGTCGCGGAGGGCGAGCAGCGCCGGGAGCAGGACGAGCGTGGCGAGGAGCACGGCGAGGACGCCCACGGTCAGGAGCAGCCCCATGCTCGCCGTGCCGGGGTGCTGCGAGAACGCCAGGTTCCCGAACGACCCGATCGTCGTCAGGGCCGAGAACACGACGGCCCGCCCCGTGCTCGTCCGGATCGGGTTCTCGCCTCGGGGCGCCGAACGCGCGCGATGGACGACGTGGATCCCGCCGTCCACGCCGATGCCGAAGAGGAGGGGCAGCGCGATGACGTTCGCGAAGTTGAACGGCACACCGAGCAGGACCGTCGCGCCGCCCGTGAGGAGCGCGGCGTACACGAGCGGCGAGAGGACGAGCAGCACCGCGCCGGGCCGCCGGAGCAGGAGGAGCAGCACGAGCGTGCACGCTCCCGCCGAGAGGGCGAGCGCCTCGAAGAACGCACGCACGATCGCGTAGCCCGACTCCACGATCATCACGGGCGCGCCGGTGGCCTCGGGCGCGATCGACTGCGCGCTTTGCACGAAGCTCCGCAGGGCGTCGATGTCGTCGAGGTCGCGCGCGGGGAACGCCTCCACGCGCCATCGCGCGCCCGGGCCGGGCGACCGCCACCTCGCGACGAGCGCCGCGGGGAGGTCGTCCGCCGTGAACGCCTGGGCCCCGAGCGCCTTCTCGAGCCGATCGAGGTTCTCGGGCATCGTGTCGAGGAGCGAGGCCTCCAGCCGCTGGAGCAGGGCGGCCGCGCCGGGGTGATCGAGCGCGCGCTCGAGCCCCGCGAGGTCGCTCGCGAGCGCGCGTGCGGCGGCGTCGTTCCTCCCCGCGTCGGTCGAGAGCCAGCGGTCGTCCTCCTGGCGCGCGTCCGCGACGGCCGCGCGCTGCGCCTCGAACGAGGGCGCGGCCTTCGGCGCGAGCGTGAGGAGGCCCGGCCCCATGGCGAGCGAAAGGTCCTCGAGGACGCCGCGGGTCCGCTGCTGGTCGTCCGCGTCGGGCACGAAGCTGTCGATCGTGACGACCCGGTCGGTGGTCGGAAGGGCCGAGAGGCGTCGCTTCAGCTCCGTGGCGGCGGCCGCGTCGTCGGCGAGCACCGTCACGCTCCACGGTGGCGTCGGGCTCGTGGCGAGGAGGTCGCGGAAGGTCGAGACCGACTCCGTGTCGGGGTCGCGGAGGTCCACCGGGTTCAGGTCGAACCGGATGAAGGGGAGCAGCGCGGCGGCGACGACGCCCAGCACGAGGGCTCCCGAGACCACGGCGACCGGGTGGCGCACGGGGACGTCGGCGAGCCGCGCGATCCGGCCGGGCGCCGACGGACGCGATCGGGCGCGGCCGGGCGGGAGCGGCAGGGCGTGGAGGAGCGCCGGCAGGACGGTCAGCGTGACCGCGAGGCCGATGAACATGCTCGAGCCCGAGATCCACCCGAGCTCCGACACGCCCCGGTACGCGGTGGGCACGAACGCGTAGAACCCGAGCGCGGTCGTGGCGGCGCAGAGGAAGAGCGGCCTCCCCACGTCGGCCGCGGCCTCGGTGATCGCGTCGAGGTTCGACCGGCCCTCGGCCAGCGCGTCCCGGTAGCCAAGCGAGAAGTGGATCGCGTAATCCACGCCGAGCCCGATGTACAGCACGCCGAACGCGACGGAGATCAGGTTCAAGTGTCCCACCGTCAGGGCCGCGAAGGCCGCCGTCAGCGCGAGCCCCACCACGAGGGTCGCGAGAGACGCGAGGACGAGACGGCCGGAGCGGAGTCCGACGCCGAGGATCACGCCCACGAGGACGAAGCTCGCGAGACCGAGCCACTCGATGCCGCGCGTGACCGTCTCGAGCTCCTCGTGCTCCATCGCGAGACCGCCCGTGACGCGGAGGCGCGGGGCCGCCGCGAGGCCGTGGGAGCGCGCGACCAGCTCCCGCGCGGTCTCTCGGAAGAGCGCGCGGGCCGTCGCGATGGCGCGCCGCGCCGGGTAGAGGCTCTCGAAGTCGAGCCCGGCCCGAGCCAGCACGAACTGCCGTCGGTCGTTCTCCGGCTCCTGCTTGCCGCGCATGAGCGACTGCCAGGAGGTCCGGTACGGCGCGCCTTGTCGCGCGGCCGAGACCGCGCGGTCCACCTCCAGGACGAGCGGCGTCACGTCGAACGCGCCGCCCTTCGCCCGCTCCTCGAGGGCACGGGCGAGCATCTCGAAGAGACCGCGGAGGCTCGGGTCGCGCGTGAGCCGGCCCAGGAACGGCTGGACCTGGACCAGCCGGTCGGCGAGGTCGTCGAGGTCTTTCGGGTCGAGGTAGTAGAACGCGTGCGCCTCGAGGAACGGTTCCGCGCGGGGCACGCGCACGTACGCGTAGAGGTCGGGACGGGCCTCGAGGCGGCCGGCGAGGTCGTGCGCGGCGTCCCGCGCGCCCTCGGGGGTGTCCGCCTCCACGACCATCACGAGGTTCGACACCGACTGGGGGAACTTCGCGTCGAAGCGCGCGTTCGCGCGCCGGAAGGGCAGGTCCTCCGAGAGCATCTCGTCGAGGTTCGTGTCGATGCCGAGGTGGTTCCACGCGAACAGGAGGGCCGCGGCAAAGAGGAGCAGCGTCGCGAAAAGGACCGGGACGCGACGCCGCGCCGCGCCGCGCGCCCACCGCGAGGCGAAGCCCCGAGGCGCGCCGCCCCCCCCGCGCGCGCGACCGCCGCCCGGGCCCGCGCCGGCGTCCGGATCGGGGGTCAGGATCCTGTCTCCTGCCGCCGGATCTGCTCGGCCATCTTCGCCATCAGGGCGTCGAACCCCTGGCCCTCCAGGATCGCGCCGTACTCCGCCTGTTTCGTGGCCAGGTCGCTCACCCCGTCCACCGTGATGTTCAGGATCCTCCAGGCCCCCCCGGTCTTCCTCAGCGCCCAGTCGAAGAGGACCCGCTGGCCGTCGGACTTCCAGAGCGCGCTCCGCACCGTGTGGGTGCGCCCCGCGTCCTTCTCGTCCAGGATCTCGAAGCGCTCGCCCGAGTAGCCGTCGAAGCGGCCCGCGTACCGCGCGATCGCCAGCTGGTCGAATCGCTCCGTGAAGCGCTTCTTCTGGTCGGTGTCGAGCTCGTTCCAGTGACGAGCGAGCGCGAGCTCGGCGATCGTGTCGAGATCGTGCGTCGAACGGACGAGCGGCTCGAAGCGCCCGTACCGCCCCTCGTACCCGAGGCCCTTCGCGTCCTTCATGATCGCTACGATGCCGTCCTGGAGCTTCTGCACGACGGCCTTGGGGGTGGCGGCGGTGTCCGCGCCGCCGCCGGGGAGCGGGACCGCGGCGGTCCACCGCTTCTCGAGCGCCGCCACGCCGCCCGCCACGAGCACGCGCTCGTTCTCCTGGCGCTCCTTCTCGAGGGGGTCCTGTCCCTCCCACCGCACGTCGTCGATCCGCCAGGCGCCGTCCGCTCCGGCCGTGACGCGGAACGAGAGGACGGGGCGGTCGTCCTCCCGGAGCTCGACCCGCGCGGCCTCCCCCTCTTCCTTCGCGGGACCGAGCGCGAGCTTCGGCGCGCTCTGGCTGTCGAAGTGCCGCGCGTACTCCGCGACGACGCGCTTGAAGAGCAGGTCCTCCAGGCGCTTCCTTGCGGCCTCGTCGAGGTCAGCGAACCGCGCCCCCACATGGGCGGCGGCCATGCGCTCGAAGTCGTGGGTCGAGGCGACGATGCGCGCGAGGCGCACGTAGCGCTGCCGAAAGTCGAGACCCGGGCCCTCGTTCACGAGCGCCTGGAGCGCGATCTCCATCTTCGACGCGGGCTCGGTCGCCTCGGCCCCCGCAGCCCGCGCGCGCACCGGGAGGCTCGCCACGAGGAGCGCGCCGAGGAGGATGCCCAGAGGGAGACGCGGGGTCGGGTGGGACATCCGCGCGAGCATACCGCCCCCGGACGATCGAGCGGACCTGCGGACGGCCGGCCCGCCCCTCCGTTCGGACGTTCGCCTCCGGCCGCCTGCTATCGTTGGCCGTTCGGGACCTCCGTTCGACGAGTCATGCGGCGGGACGCGGCGGGGCGGGGCTCCGGCCGTCGTCCCGGTGCGGGGGCAACATGGCTGAACGAGGCAGGAAGGCCTCCGCCCGCGGTCCGAGCAACGTCGCCCTGGTCAAGTACTGGGGCAAGCGCGACGACGTCCAGAACCTCCCGGAGACGGGATCCATCTCCGTCACGCTCGAGGGCCTGGAGGCTCGCACGACCGTCGCGTTCGACGCCGGGCTCGCGCGAGACGAGGTCACGATCGACGGCGCGCGCGACGGCCCGGGCGCGCGTCGCGTCGAGCGCTTCCTCGACCACGTTCGCGAGCAGACGGGCACGCGCGCCCACGCCCGGGTCACGAGCCACAACGACTTCCCGACGGGCGCCGGCCTCGCCTCGAGCGCGGCGGGCTTCGCCGCGCTGGCGGTGGCGGTGGACCGCGCGCTCGGCCTCGGCCTCTCGCAGGAGGACCTCTCGCGCCTCGCGCGCCGGGGCTCGGGATCGGCGGCCCGGTCGCTCTGCGACGGGTTCGCCGAGATGCGCGCCGGCGAGGCCAAGGACGGCTCCGACGCGTACGCCGTGTCGCTCGGCGGACCGGACCTCTTGCCGATGGAGGTGGTGGTGGCCGTCACCACGCTCGCGAAGAAGCCCGTGGGCTCGACGGAGGGCATGCGGCGGACCGCACGGACGTCGCCGTACCACGGCGCGTGGGTCGCCTCCACGCGAAGGGACCTCGAAGACGTCCGCGCGGCCCTCCTCGCCGGAGACCTGGAGAGGGTCGGGCACGTCGCGGAGACGAACGCGCTCCGCATGCACGCCGACATGATCGCCTCGGACCCGCCGCTCCTGTACTGGCGGCCCGCGACCGTCGCCGCGATGCGCGAGGTGTGGAGCCTTCGCGACGAGGGCGTTCGCGCCTGGTTCACGATCGACGCCGGCCCCCAGGTGAAGGTCCTCGTGGCGCCCGGCTCCGGCGATCTCGTCGCGCGACGGCTCGCCGCCGTCCCGGGCGTCGCGTCCGTGCTCCGCGCCCGGCCCGGGCGCGGCGCGCGCCTCGTCGAGGGCGACGCTTGAGGATCGAGGTGTCCGCCCCCGCGAAGCTCCTCCTCGTGGGCGAGTACGCCGTTCTCGAGGGCGCGCCGGCGATCGTCGTCGCGGTGGATCGCCGCGTCCGCGCTGCGGTGGACGTGGACGAGGACGCGGGCCCCTGGGTACTGGCCACCGACACGCCGCCGTCGTCGTGGCGGCTCCGACCCGACGGCGCGGGCGCGCTCCGGCTCGACGACGGACGCCCCGCCGCGGAGGAGCCCGCGACGCGCCTGCTGGCCGTCGTCGTCGAGCACCTCGCCCGGCGCGTCGGGAAGGACCCCGCCCGGTGGCCCTCGGTCGAGGTGCGCCTCGAGAGCCGCCGTCTCGCCTCGGACGACGGCGGGAAGCTCGGGCTCGGCTCGTCCGCCGCGCTCGCGGTCGCGCTCCGCGCGGCGGTGTCGCGCCTGCTCCACCTCTGGTTCGGGGCCCCCGGGCCCGACGCCGACGCGTCGCTTCTGGAGAGCCTCGCGGTCCATCGCGCGTTCCAGGGCGGGCGCGGGAGCGGCGCGGACGTCGCGGCGAGCGAGCGGGGCGGCGTCCTACGGTTCGTTCGTGCGAACGGGGGCGAGACGGAAGTCCGCCGCCTCCCCTTCCCCGACGGACTGCACTGGACCGCGGTCCACACGGGATCGAGCGCCCGAACGGTCTCCTATCTCGTGGCGCTCGAGCGCGCGCGCCGGGAACGTCCCGAGGAGGTCTCGGCCGCGCTCGGGCGCCTCGCCGTGCTCGCCGAAGCGGCGGCCGACGCATTCGAGTCGGGACCGCGCGGGACGTTCCTCGACCTCGTCCCGGCCTACGTCGAAGGGCTCGACCGGCTCGGAGGGACGATCGGTCTCGAGATCGTCTCGCCCCCCCACCGAGCGCTCGCCGGACTGGCAGAGGCGGCGGGCGCCGTGTACAAACCCTCGGGTGCCGGCGGGGGCGACGTCGGCCTGATCTTCGGCCCGAGCGAGACGTGCGTCGCACGCGCGGCCGCCGCGGCCGATGCGGAGGGCTTCCGGGTCCTCGAGCTCGATCTCGATCCGGTGGGAGCCCGGTTCCGGGGAGAATAGGAACAGCGCCACATGGGAACAGCGCCATGGTGCAGAGCTCTCGGATCCCCGGGTTCTACCGGCAGACCGTCCCCGAACGGCTCCGGACGCTCCTCGACCGCGGCATCCTCGGGCGTGAGGACTACGAGACGCTCCTCGCCGGCGCCCAGGTGCTCGACGCGGAGGCGGCCGACCGGCTGATCGAGAACGTGATCGGCGTGTTCGGGCTCCCGCTCGCACTGGGCATGAACTTCGTCGTGAACGGCCGCGAGGTTCTGGTCCCGATGGTGGTCGAGGAGCCGTCGATCGTCGCCGCGGTGTCGTCGGCGGCCAAGACGATCCGCGCGGCGGGCGGGTTCCGCGTCACGAGCACCGACCCGATGCTGATCGGCCAGACGCAGGTCGTGGACGTGCAGAACGCCGCGGTCGCGCGCGAGGCCGTGCTCGAGCAGAAGGGCGAGATCCTCGACCTGGCCAACAGCCTGCACCCCAACATGGTCGCGCGCGGCGGCGGCGCCCGGGACGTCGAGGTGCACGTGTACCCCGCCGCGTCCGGCCGCCCCGAGATGTTCGTCGTCCACCTCCTCGTGGACACGCGCGACGCGATGGGCGCGAACCTCGTGAACAGCATGTGCGAGGCGATCGCGCCGCTCGTGGAGCAGCTGACGGGCGGAAAGGTGTTCCTCCGGATCCTCTCGAACCTCGCGCGCCACGCGATGGTCAAGGCCGAGGCCACGATCCCGATCGAGCTCCTCGCCAACAAGGGCTACGCGGGCGAGGAGGTGCGCGACGGCATCATCCTGGCGAACCAGTTCGCGGAGGTCGACCCGCACCGCGCCGCCACACACAACAAGGGCATCTTGAACGGCATCGACGCCGTGGCCCTCGCCACCGGGAACGACTGGCGCGCGATCGAGGCCTCCGCGCACGCGTACGCGGCCTTCCACGGCCGGTACCGCTCCCTCACGCGTTGGTGGCAGGCCGAGGACGGCGCGCTCGGCGGCACGCTCGAGCTGCCGCTCAAGGTCGGGACGGTGGGCGGCCAGATCCAGTCGAACGCCGCCGTCGGGATCGCGTTCCGGATCCTCAACGTCGCCTCGGCGCGCGACCTCGCCGAGATCATGGGCGCGGTCGGGCTCGCGCAGAACTTCGCCGCGATCCGGGCTCTCAGCACGGACGGGATCCAGCGCGGCCACATGGCGCTGCACGCGCGGAGCGTGGCCGTCGCCGCCGGGACGCCGCCCTCGTACTTCGAGGCGGTCGTGGCCCGGCTGATCGCCGAGGGCGACGTCAAGGTCTGGAAGGCCCAGGAGATCCTCGAGGACCTTCGCGCCGCCGGCGGCGTGGCCGAGGAGCCCGTCGTGGCCGCCGAGTCGGACCGGGGCGCGACGTCGGTCGGCCACGGCAAGATCATCCTGCTCGGCGAGCACGCCGTGGTGTACGGGCGCCACGCCCTCGCGGCGCCGGTCCCGCTCGCGATGCGCGCGCGGGTGGAGGACGCCCCCGAGGGGATCCAGCTCCTCATCCCGCAGTGGAACGTGACCGAGAGCATGGCCCTCGACGCGGCGCCGCGGAACTCGCTCGAGCAGTCGCTCCGCCTGATCCTCGAGTCGCTCGGCGCCGCCGGTCGGCCGCTGTCCATCCACGTGCAGGCGGGCGTGCCCCGCGCCATGGGGCTCGGCGGTTCCGCGGCGCTCGCCGTCGCGGTCATCCGCGCCGTGGCCGAACACCTCGGGGTGCCGGTGACGGAGGACGAGGTGAACGCGCTCGCGTACCGCGCCGAGCAGTTCGCGCACGGCACGCCGTCGGGCATCGACAACGCGATGGCGACGTGGGGACGTCCGATCCTCTTTCGCCGCGGCGACCCGCCGTCCATCCGGCCCGTCCGCATCGTGCGGCCGACCTCGCTCGTGGTCGGCCTCACCCGTCGCGAGGGCCTCACGGCCGCGATGGTCGCGCGCGTCCGCCAGGGCTGGGAGGCCAGCCGCACCGCCTACGAGCGCATCTTCGACGAGATCGACCACCTGACCCTCGACGCCGTCGCGAACCTCGAGGCGGGCGAGTACGAGGCGCTCGGTCGCGCCATGAACGTCTGCCACGGTCTCCTGAACGCGCTCCAGGTCTCGACGTACGAGATCGAGCGTCTCGTCGAGGTGGCCCGCGAGCACGGCGCCCTCGGCGCGAAGCTCACGGGCGCGGGCGGCGGCGGCGCGGTCATCGCGCTCGCCCCCGACGAGCCGGGGCGGGTCGCGAACGCGTGGCGCAACGCCGGCCATCGCGCGATCGTGGTCCCGCTGGAAGCGCACGGGGCGTAGCGTGACCGAACCCCGACCCGGCGACGACGCCTCCCGACGGGTCTCCTTCGACGACGAGCCCCTGATCGTCGTGGACGAGGAGAACCGGGTGCTGGGCCACCGCTCGAAGGCCGAGTGCCACGAGGGCGAGGGGATCCTGCACCGCGCGTTCTCGGTCTTCCTCTTCGACGACGAGGGGCGCGTGCTGCTGCAGCAGCGCGCGGACGGCAAGCGCCTGTGGCCGCTCTACTGGTCGAACAGCGTGTGCAGCCACCCGCGGCGCGGCGAGACCGAGGGCGACGCCGCGCGACGACGCGTCGAGGAGGAGCTCGGCGTCGGCGCGAGCCTCGAGTTCGTGTACCGCTTCCAGTACCACGCCCGCTACGACGACCACGGCAGCGAGAGCGAGCTGTGCGCCGTCTACGTCGGGCGCGCGGAGGGCCCGGTGCGCCCCAACGAGACCGAGATCGCCTCGTGGCGTTGGGTCACGCCCCCGGAGCTCGACCGCTGGGTCGCGCGCGAGCCGGAGGCGTTCACGCCCTGGTTCCGCATGGAGTGGTCGCGGCTCCGCGGCGACCTCGCGGACCGCGTCGCCGCCTGGCTGCCGCGCTGAGCGCGCCCCGGGCGGTCCGCGACCGCCCGGGGCTCAGGACCGGCCGCGCGCGCGATCGGTCAGCTTGAAGTGGAGCTTCGCGAAGCGCGCGAGCCAGGCCTCGCCCCCCTCGCGGACGAGCCGCCGCGCGAGGGGCACGATCCGGGGATCGCTCGCACCGAGGTACAGCTCGTCGCCCGCGAGGGCCTTCAGCTCGTCGAACGCGCGGAGGAACGCGGCGCGGGCGAGGAACGACGCCGCCGCCACCGCGGGGTTCCGCTCGCCGCGCACGGGCATCGCGAACGGGAGGGCCCGGGTCCGCGTGGAGAAGTGCGAGCGCACGTGGCGCGGGTCGCCGAACCGGTCGATGACGATGCGCGCTGCCCCGCCCGAGGCGGCGGCGAGGACTTCCTCGATCACCTCGGCGTGGAGGCGTCCGAGGAGGACGTTCAGGTTCCCCGTGACGGCGTACGCGTCGTTGTACGCGCTCGGCCCGAGCACGCGGACGGCGTGCGGGAGCCGCCCGAGGAGCGCACCCTCCGCGCGCCGGATCCGGCCCGCCGTCGCGAGCTTGGAGTCCGTGACGCCCAGGGGCTCGAGGAACGCGAGGTCCTCGGGGCGGACCAACGCCGCCGCGACGACGAGCGGTCCGAAGTAGTCGCCCTTCCCCGACTCGTCGGTGCCGATCGTCGGCACGTCGAGCGCGCCCACGCCGTCGTCGTCGGGCGCAGGCGACGGCGCGGACGCGGCGCGCGGCACGTCGGCGAGGAATCGCTCCACGAACCCGGCCGCGCCGCGCCCCTGCACGACGAGCTTGCCCGACCGGTACAAGGTCGCGACCACCTCGCCGCCGCGGGCGCTCCAGTGCGCATGGGGCACGGGCACGAACTGGAACGGCTCGCGACCGAGCGCGTCGTAGAGCCGTCGCCCCGCGGCGTCGCCGAGGCGCAGTACGACCGTGTCGGCCACCTACTCCTCGCCCGTCAGCTGCTTCAGGATCTCGCGCGCCTCCGCCCGCGGCTCCTGCAGCGGCGCGCGCGCCACGAAGTCGCGCACGGCGGGGTCCTCGCACTTCGTCATCTCGTCGTACGTGCCCTGGAACGCGACCTTCGCACCGCCCGCGCGCGGGACGAGCATCGTGATGCGATCGGCGATGATGCGCACCGACTCCATCTCGTGCGTCACCACCACGACGGCCATGTTGAACGCCTTGTTGAGGTTCAGGATCAGGTCGTCGATGCCGCGAGCGATCCGCGGGTCGAGACCGGCCGACGGCTCGTCGCAGAACAGGACCTCGGGGTCCATCGCGATCGCGCGGGCGAACGCGACCCGCTTCGCCTGCCCGCCCGACAGCTCGGCCGGCAGGCGGTCCTCGAACCCGGAGAGGCCGACGAGACCGAGTTTCATGCGCATCGCGATATTGACGATCTTCTCGGCCAGGCTCGTGTGCTCGCGGAGGGGGAGTGCGACGTTGTCGGCCACCGAGAGCGAGCCGAAGAGCGCCCCCCCCTGGTACACGATCCCGACCTTCTTGTAGATCTCGTCGCGCTCGTCGGGCGAGGCGGCCCAGATGTCGCGCCCGAGGACACGCACGGTGCCGCGGTCGGGCCGGTGGATGCCGAGCACGCACTTCTGCAGCGTGGACTTCCCCGAGCCGCTCCCGCCGAGGATCGCCATCACCTCACCGCGGTGCACGACCAGGTCCACGCCGTTCAGGATCCTCTGCTCGCCGTAGGACGCGACGAGGTCCTTCACCTCGACCACGGGCTCGGGCGCGGATCGATCGGCGGCGGCCTCGAGCGGCGACATGGGCGCTCAGTCTACCGACGGGGTGCGCCCGTCCTCCGACCACGGCCCCGTTCGCCTCCGCCCCGGTCCGGCGGCGGGCGCGGACGCGACCCCGACCGGCCGCGGGGCTATGCTCTTTGGCGCTCCTTCGCCGCGGGGGCCACCATGCCGCAGCTCCACGACCAGACATTCACGGACGCGCTCCGCCGGGCCACCGGCTTCGGCGAGGCGGAGGCGAGCATCGAGCACCTCCTGCCCTCGATCCCGGCGCTCGAAGATCTCGCGGACCTGCCCCGGGGAACCCCGGTCTGGGTGCGTGCGGACCTCGACGTCGCCGACCGCGACGGCGTCATCGGGGACGACCCCCGCCTGGCCGGCCTCCACGAGACGCTGGCGTTCGGGCGGGAGCACGGGTGGCGGATGCTCGTGATCGGGCACCGCGGCCGGAAGCCCGACCTCACCCTGGAGTACGTGTACCAGAAGCTCCGCGACACGGAGCCGAGCTGCGGGCCGTTCATCCGCGACTGGTTCGACGAGCGCGCGGAGGCGCTCTCGGGGGTGGCCGTCAAGGCGATCGAGGGCTTGAAGCCGGGGCACTTCCTCGTCTTCGAGAACCTGCGGCGCTACAGCTTCGAGATGCGGCTCTGGAAGACCGTCGAGGAGGGACTCGACGACGTCGCCGACGACTTCCGCCGCATCGCGGGCGCCTTCCGCCAGGGCGCGACGGTGTACGTGAACGACGCGATCGCGGCCGGCAACAAGGACTTCTCGACGACGGCTCTCCCGCTCGCGATGGGCCGGGTCGCGCTCGGCGCCTTCACGCAGCGAGAGCTGAGGGAGCACGCGCTCCGCGCCCGCGAGGCGGGGCTCGTCGTGTTCTCCGGCCTGAAGCTCGACAAGCTGAAGCAGCTCCACGGCATCGTGCAGCAGGGCCGCGTCGAGACGATCGTGGCGGGCGGGAGCCTGGCCATGGCCCTCGCGAAGGCCCGGGGCGAGCTGCGCGGCGAGGAGGTCTCGATCGGCGCGGCAGGGCGCGAGGAGAACAAGGAGGAGAAGGCGTACGTGCCCCCCTCGGCCGTCGAGACGGCCCGCCGGCTCCTGGAGGAGGCGGAGCGCCGGCGGGTGGAGGTCGTGCTGCCGAAGGACTTCGTCCTCGACGACGGCACGGTCTCGGAACACATCCCCGACGACCAGTGGCAGCTCGACGTCGGGCCCGTGACGCGCGCGCTCTTCGACGAGCGCATGCGCGCCTGGGCCGTGCGGACGAAGCGCCGCGTCGCGTTCCACAACGGGGTGATGGGCAAGTTCGAGGTGATCACCTTCGCCGGCGGCACCGAGGCGCTGGTGCGGACCCTGCAGCACCTCGCCAAGGACGGGATCGAGGTGTACGTGGGCGGCGGCGAGGGACGCGCCGCCCTCGAGCGGTTCGGCTCGATCGGGGACGTGACGCACGCGTTCACCGCGGGCGGGACGATCCTCAAGTGCCTGGCCGACCAGCCCCTTCCGTTCCTCGTCGCGCTCGCGGCCCAGGCCGCCGGGGACGATCGCTGACCGCGACCCCGCGCCCGCCCGGCCCTTGACCCGGCCGGGCGAGCGGGTACCGTCGGGCACCCCATGGGGCTGTAGCTCATCTGGTAGAGCGCCTGGTTCGCAATCAGGAGGTAAGGGGTCCGAGTCCCCTCAGCTCCACCATCTCCCTCCGGGCGGCGTCCCTCGAACGTGGGCGCCGCCCGGCTTCGTTCGGCACCCGCGCGGACGGGCCCCGGGGCCCGTCCGGGAACGAGGGGTACCAAGGACGCTCGCATTCGCGTCGGATGGGGTCACGACGAGGAAGCGGATCCGCAGGCGTAGCGCCAGCTACGTCGAGGAATTCGCGCCCGAGGAGGGGCCGCAGACGGCGTGAAGGCGCGTGGAACGGGGGACAGTCGTTCCCGGACGGTCCCCGGGTCAGAGCACGGCGCGGACCTCGCGCGCGACCGCCGCGAGACGGTCGGGGTCGATCGCGCGGAGGACGACGCGGACGTGCCACCGGCCGTCCTCGAGGACCGGGTACGAGCCGATCGCCACGTCGGGCGAACGGCCCTGCACCGCCGCGAGCGAGGGCGCGATCTCGCCCTCGCGACGGCCGGTCGAGAGCACCTCGCGGTACGTCGTCCGGGCGGGCAGGGTCGCGGCGAGCGGCTTCAGGATGTCCGCGAAGAGCAACGGCACGCCCGGCAGCACGTGCACCCCACCGATCTCGAAGCCGAACGTCCCCGTCCGCTCTCCGGGGAGGAGGCGGGCCCCGGCCGGCAGGACGCCCATCCCGAGCTCGGCGTCGGTCGCGCGGTCCGCGTACCACGCGCGGATCCGTCGCTCGGCGTCCGGATGCGTCTCGAGGGGGACGCCCAGCGCGCGCGCGACGGCGGGCCGCGTGACGTCGTCGTGGGTGGGGCCGATCCCGCCCGACACGATCACCACGTCCGCGAGCGCGCGCAGGCGCCCGAGCTCGTCCACGATGTCCTCTTCGCGGTCGGGCACCGCGACGAGGCGGACGACCGGCACGCCGGCCGCCGGGAGCACGCTCAGCACCAGGGCGCCGTTCCGGTCCGTGACCTCCCCGGCCAGGATCTCGTCTCCCACCACCAGGATCGCCGCGCGCGTCACGGGGCGATTGTAGGCGGACCCCTACGAGGTTCGCGCACGCCCGCGTAGGCTCTCGGAATGCCGAGAGGCGCCTTCCTGGCCCTTGTCCTGCTCGCGACGTGCCTCGCCCCGCGCGCCCGAGGCGACCTCGCGCTGGACGGCGCCACCGTTCTCGCGTCGCCGGGCGTGCCGTCGGCGTGGGCCGCCGACCTGCCCCGTGGGCGCGCGCCGTCCGCGCTCGCGTGGCCGCTGCCCGACGGGCCGCTGCTGGTCCTCGGCCTGATCGACCGCGACCCGCGGGCCCGCGACCTCGGCGAGGCGCTCGGCGTGATCGACCCGGGCGAGGACCTCGCCGGCGGCTACGTCGTCGCCGGGTGGTGGGACGGCGACCGGCCCGTCGGCGTCGTCCTGGCCGACGGCGCGGCCGCGCTGCTCGCCGCGCGCTCCGATCTGGGCGCCGCGCGGGACGCGGCGCTCGGGCGCGCGCCCGAGGGTCCGGGACTCGGCATCCCCGAGGGCGTCCGGCGGGTGACGCCTGGCTACGCGCGGCGCGCGATCGACGGTGGCGCGCACCTCGCGGAGGCGGTCGAGACGGCGCTCCGCCACCGGGCCGACGCCGTGTGGATCGACCTCGACCGCGCGAGCGAGGACGAGATCCGGGCGGCGCTCCTCCGGCTCGCGCCGCGCGGCGTCGTCCCCGTGCCGCGCGTGACGGCGCGCACGCGCGACGAGGTACGCGCGGCGGGACGTCGACTCGCGAGCTGGCCGGCGCGCGGCGCCGTCGAAGGCGCCGTCGTCCTGGCGAACGCGGCGCTCACCCCGCGGCGCGCGCGGTCGCCGCTCGAAGCCGCGCTCAGAGGGAGCGGCCTCGAGCGCCTCGTCGTGGTCCCCGCCTCGTCGAGCGCGCCGCTCGTAGCGGTACCGGGGATCGCGTGGGCCTGGCGGATCCCGCCGGAGGGTCCGGAGCCCGGGCAGGTCGAGGCCCGGCGGCGCGAGGCGGGCGGCTCGCTGCTCCTCTACGAAGGGTTCTTCGCCCCCCTCGACGCCCCCGGCGCCCCGCCCCGCGTGCCCTGCCTGCCGCCGGGACGCCCGGCGGACCTCTCGTCGCGCTTCGCGGGGATCGTGGTCGGGGGGATGACGGACGCGGACGACCTGCTGGACGCGGCCTGGTTCGGACGCGAGGCCGGACCCGAGCCCTGGGAGCCGATCCTCCTCCCCCTCCTGCCGCCCGGCGCCGAGGACCCCGTGGCGTTCCTCCGGGAGAGCGCCGCGCGTCTCGGGGCCGAGGCGCGCCGCACCCACGACGCGGTGCCCTGGATGCGTCCCCTGTCGGCAGCGATCGGACGGGACGCCGACCGCGTCGCCGCGAACGCGTCGGGCGCGCGCCTCGTGCCGCGGGTCCCCGCGCCCGTCGTCCTCGACGGTCGGCTCGACGAGGCGGCGTGGTCGTACGCCGTCCGTGTCGGTGGCGTCCTCGTCCTCTCGGACGGCCACCGCCTCGTGCTCGGCCTGAGGGCCCCGTTCCCGAAGGAGGTCGTGCTCGGGGACGCGGTCGGCGGGACGACCCGGATCGCGCTCTCGGAGGGTGGGCCGGCCGTCCGTGCGGACCGCGGCCGGCCCCGTCTGGCGCAGACCGGGCGATCGGCGGAGGTGGCGATCGACGCCGCGACCCTGGTGGGGGAGCCCTACCCCACGCGCGCGCTCGACCTCGAGGTCGTCCCGGGCGGGGACCGCGCGCCTCCCGAGCGGTACACGCTCGTCCTCGCGCCCTGACGGGTCAGCCGTCGAGCACCTGCCAGCCGCGCGCGACGGCGACCTCGCGCAGGACGCGGCGATGGCGGTCACGCGCCTCGGCGTACGCGAACGCCTCGAGGAGTGGGCCCCCCGACTCGGAAAGACCGGCCTCCCGGCGCGCGAGTCGGTTCGTCGGGTCGAACGGGTAGAGGACGAGCGAGCCCTCCTCCGCGGGCGCCCTCGGGTCGCGCCCCCCGCCCGGGGCCCGGGCGAGCCGGTACTCCAGCTCGAAGCGGTGGACCGAGACCTGCGCCTCCACGAACTCGGGCGGGGGCGCGACGTCCCGGCTCCTCGAGACGAGGCCGACCATCTGGGCCAGGGTGCCGAACAGGGGTCGGCGCAGGTAGAAGCCCCGGACCTCCTCGGGCGCCTCCCGCCAGACCCGGAGGACGAGCTGCTCCAGCGCCTCGGGCGTGGCGAGCCCGATCAGGGTGTCGAGGTAGGTCCCGAGGGCGTCGGGGGCCAGGGTCCCGATCGAGGGTCGGGCGCCGAGGACGTCCAGCCCCGCCGGTTCGAGCGCCCACGGCGCGGGCAGGTGCCAGGCGGCGATCTCCCCGTGCGCGAGGAGCGCCCGGAAGCCCTCCGCCGGGTGCGTCCCAAACGGGAGCACGAGCAGGATCGGCCGCTCGTGCGCGTGGAGCTCGGTCCTCGGGTCGTCACGGGCCACGTGGGGAAGCCTACCCGGCGGTCCGAAGGGAGGCCGGGGCCGGCGCCGCCGGCGCGCGTCGGAGGCGATTTCCCCCCGGCCCGTGCCCCGAACGGGCTTCCCGTCGGAGCCCGGCGCCCTCAGAATCACGCCCCGTGATCGTCGACGGCCACCAGGACATCGCGATGGCCCTGCTCCTGGAGCCGGGACGCGACTTCGGTCGCCCCGCTCCGCCGGGCCGCGCCCTCGCCCTCCCCGACCTCAAGCGCGGAGGCGTGGGCGTCCTCTTCGCGACGATCTTCGCGCCGAGCGGCTTCTGGAAGGGCGAGTCCGCCTCGCAGGCGGCGCGCCGTCAGATGCGCTGCTACGACGAGCTGCTGCTGCGACACGCCGACGATCTCTTCCGCCTCGAGAGCCGCGGCGACCTCTCGCTCTGCCGCGCAGGGGGTCCGATCGGCCTCGTGCACCTGATGGAGGGCGCGGACCCGATCGACAGGACGGACGAGGTCGCGCGCTGGGCCGAGGACGGCGTGCGGTTCATCGGGCTCGCGTGGAACACGCCGAACCGCTGGTCCGGCGGGACGAAGGACGACGGCGGGCTCACGAACGACGGACGCCGTCTCCTCGCCGCGATGGAGGCGGAGGGCGTCGTCCCCGACCTCTCGCACCTGAACACGCACGCGCTCGACGACGTGCTCGCGGCCTGGAGCGGGCTCGTCGTCGCGAGTCACTCGAACGCACACGCCGTTCTCCCCCACCGCCGGAACCTCTCCGACGCGCACCTCGCGGCGATCGCGGAGCGCGACGGCGTGATCGGCGTGATGCTCTACGGCCCGCTGCTCGCCGCCGGCCGCGCGACGATCGACGACGTGATCCGACACGTGGAGCACGTGGTGGAGGTCACGGGTCCCGAGCACGTCGCGATCGGGAGCGACCTCGACGGCGGGTTCACCACGGACATGGCGCCCGACGGCATCGGGAGCGCGGCCGACTTGCTGCGCATCGCCGACGCCCTCCGCGTGCGCGGATGGCGGGAGGCCGACGTGCTCGCGGTGATGGGCCGAAACTGGATCCGCGTGCTCGAGAGGGTCCTCCCGGCATGAGGCGCCGCCGGGCGGCCGCCCCCCGGCACGGCCGGGCGACCGTCCTCGGGGCCCTCGCGCTGGCCGCCTCCCTGTTCGCCTCCTGCGGCGGGCCGCCCGAGCTGCCGCCGCACGGCCTCGCGCCCGGGCCGCTCGCCGACACGCCGTCCGGCGAGGCCTTCGCGATCGGCAGCGCCCCCGCCGGCGGCCGCTTCGTCGCGACGGTAGAGACGCGCTTCGAGGTCGCCCGCGCGGGCCACCCGACCCGCGCGGGGAGCGCCCGCCTCTCGATCGAGGCCTCGTACGACGCGGCGGTGACGGGTGGAGGACGGGGCGCCCAGCTCACACTCCGCGTCCTCGGGAGCGACGGCGTCGGAGCGGAGTACGTCGCCGGCCTCGACGGGCTCACGGCGCGCCTCGAGCCGACCGACCGCGCGGGCGCCCCCGTCGTGCGCTTCCTCGGGCCGGCCCCGAAGGACGCCGAGCGCCTGTTCCGCGGTCTCTGGCTCTGCGGGTTCGGGGACACGCCCCGGTGGTGGCCCGCGCGGCCCGTCCGCGTCGGTGGCGTCGTGCCCCGCGCCGAGCTCGGTGGCCTCGACCTGCCCGAGGCCCGCGCGCTCGGCGTGGACGCGCCGCGTCCGCGCGCGCGGGGCGGGGTCCGCGTCGAGGGCGTGGACCGCAGCGGGCACGTCGCCCTGTCGCTCGACGCGCTGGTCGAGGTGGACGGCGTCGTCCGCGCCGGAGGGGACGCCGCGTCCCTCCGCGTCGGCGTGCTCACGAAGGGAACGGCCGAAGTGGATCGCGACACGGGCCTGCCGCTCACGTGGAGATACGAGGAGCACACGCGCCTCCTCGCCGACGACGGCCGGACGCGCGAGGACCTGGACCAGCGCCAGACCGTCGAGGGCGAGGTGCACCCGCTCCCCCCGCGGGACCCCGGCGACAGGTAGGATCGGCCCGATGGGAGCGGACCCCGAAGACGGCCCCCCCGAGGACGGCGACCTGGCGGTCGTCTTCGAGGGCGTCGTGAAGCGCTACGGCGACTTCACCGCGGTCGGAGGCATCGACCTCCGGGTGCCGCGGGGCGCCCTCTTCGGCATCCTCGGCTCGAACGGCGCGGGCAAGACCACGAGCATCCGCATGCTCATGGACATCCTGCGTCCCGACGACGGGACGATCCGGGTGCTGGGGGAGGCCGCGGGCGACGCCGTGAAGAGCCGGATCGGCTATCTCCCCGAGGAACGGGGCCTCTACAAGAAGATGCGCGTCGGCGAGCTGCTCATCTTCTACGGACGCATCAAGGGCCGCCGACGGGAGAGCCTGGAACCCCTCGTCTCGCGATGGCTCGCGCGGATGGGCCTCGAGGGCTGGCGGGACCGGCGCGTCGAGGAGCTCTCGAAGGGCATGGCCCAGAAGCTCCAGTTCGTGGCCACGGTGGTGCACGAGCCCGAGCTCCTGGTGCTCGACGAGCCCTTCGCGGGTCTCGATCCCGTGAATCGCGACGTGCTCCGGGACGCCGTGCTCGAGTTGAACCGGTCGGGCACCACGGTCGTGTTCTCGACCCACGTGATGGAGCAGGCGGAGCAGCTCTGCGACCGGCTCGTGCTCCTCCACCGCGGCCGCGTGGTGCGTCAGGGCACGCTCGACGCGGTCCGCGCGGCCGAGGGGCGCCGCGCGGCGCGCATCCGGTACCGCCTGCGCCCCGGTCAGGTCCTCGCGGGCCTGCCGGGCGTCACGCGCGTCGACGATCAGGGACAGGAGGCGGAGCTCGTGCTCGCGTCCGACGCCGACCCGTCGGCGCTGCTCCGTGCCCTCGTGGACCGCGCCGACGTGACCGGCTTCGAGGTGAGAGCGCCGAGCCTCCACGAGATCTTCAAGCGGATCGCGGGAGAGACGTCGTGAGCCGCGTGATCCTGATCCTCGTGCGCGAATACCTCGAGAACGTGCGCACGAAGGCGTTCCTGATCGGCGTCGTGCTGACGCCGCTCTGGTTCGGGCTCGTGTTCGTGGTCCCGCAGCTCGCGAAGGAGCAGGAGTCCGCCCGCCAGCCGGTCGGGATCCTCGACCTGACCGGCCAGCTCGCGCCGGACCTGAAGGACCGCATCGTCGAGCGGAAGACCGCGCGGGGAGCCCCCGCCTTCGAGGTCACGGTCGAGGACGCCGACCAGGCGTTCACGCCGGGCGCGGCGGGAACGACCCCCTTCGACCGGCTGCGCACCCAGGTCGCGGAGGGGGACCTGGTCCTCGTCGTGGTGACGCCCTCGGTGCTCGAGAAGCGTCCGACGCACGACGGCGAGCGCCCCGGCGGCATCTTCCACGCGGCCAGCGTGGCGGGCTCCGCCGCCGCGCACCAGCTCCTCGAAGTCCTGAACGCCGCGGTGAACCGGCGCATCATGAAGGCCCGCGACATCGACCCGAAGGATGCCGAGCTGCTCGCCCGCGACGCGACGAAGCCCGTCGGGCTCACGCGCACGGGCAAGGCGAGCAGCGTGTTCGAGTTCGTGATGCCGTTCGTGTTCATGTTCTTCCTCTTCATGGGCATCGTCGGCGTGAGCCAGATGCTCGTGAACAGCACGATCGAGGAGAAGGCGAGCCGGGTGTTCGAGATCCTCCTCTCGTCGGTGAGCCCGTTCGAGCTCATGGCGGGCAAGGTGCTCGGCATCTGCGCGGTGGGCTTCACGCTCCTCGGCCTCTGGATCGGCGGCGGTCTGCTCGCGGCCGAGATCCAGGGCGTCGGCGGCATCGTGACCGGCGGGCAGATCGGACTCTTCGTCGCGTACTACGTGCTCGGCTACCTGCTCATCGCGAGCCTGATGGTGGCCGTCGGGAGCGCCTGCAACACCCTGAAGGAGGCGCAGAACCTCATGGCGCCGATCTCGATCCTGCTCGCGCTGCCGCTCCTGATCGCCATGGTGGTGTTGAAGGACCCGAACGGCACCCTCGCCACGGTGGCCTCGTTCATCCCGCCGTTCACGCCGTTCCTCATGATGGCGCGCGCCGCGGTCGTCCCCGGCCCCCCGGCGTGGCAGGTCCCCGCGAGCCTCGCGCTCCTGGCCGTCTCCACGGTGTTCGCCGTGCGCCTCGCGGGCCGCATCTTCCGGACGGGCATCCTCATGTACGGGAAGCCGCCGCGGCTCGGCGAGATCCTGCGCTGGGTCCGCGAGCCCTGAGGAGCCGCCGGACCGCCGCGCTACCCCGCCGAGTCGCGGACCTCGGCCGAGGCGACGCGCCAGCCGTCGGCCTCGCGCACGAAGCCGACGTCGAGCCGGAACAGGAAGAGGCGGCCGAGGAAGAACCCCCGCACGTTCACCTGGGCCCGCGCGGCGTCGCCGTCCACCTGCACGCCGATCACCGTGCTCGCGAGGGCGCGGGGACCGTCCGCTCGCCAGGCCTTCCTGACCCGGGCGACCGCCCCGTCCCGCGTGCCGCCCTCGCCGCGGTAGGTGGGCGAGAGCAGCCGCCCGAAGGCCTCGAAGTCGCCCCGGTCCACCGCCTTCGTGGCCTCCACGACCACGTCCTCGACCGCCTCCGCGTCCGTCACGATGAGGCGCTCCAAGCCGATCCCGACGCCCGCCGCGACCAGGAGGAGCAGCAGGAAGGGCACACGACCGGGGCGCCGGAGCACGGGGCCTCTCTGGCCGCCGGGGGGGGGCCTCCGGGGACCCCGGGCGGACGGCCGCTGGTAGGATCGGGGGGATGTCGGAAGAAGGCCAACGGTACTGCGACCTCGGGGAGGAGCACCTCCGGCGCGACGAGCCGGAGGAGGCCCTCCAGTGGTACGAGCGGGCGGTCCGCGAGGACCCCCAGAACCCGATCGCCTGGAGCGGGCGCGCGAAGGCCTGCTACCACCTCGGCCAGCTCGAACGGGCCGACCGCTACTTCCGCCGGGCCCAGCGGTTCCTCGAGCCGCGGCTCGCGAACCGACCGAAGAACCGCGGGTGGTGGGCGGACGAGATCGGGCGCGACTACCTCCGGCTCGTCCACTGGCGCGCGCTCTGCCGCTTCTGGATGGGCCTGTACGAGGAGGCCGCCCACCTCTTCCGCAAGGTCTTGAAGCTCGCCCCCTCGGACCCGCTCGAGGTCCGCTTCCTCCTCGGCGAGACCTGGTTCCGGATGGGCGAGCTCGACCGGGCCATCACCGAGTTCTCCCTCGCCGGCGACGACCCCGACGCGATCTACAACCTCGGCCTGACCTGGTTCTACAAGGCCGAGTTCCACCTCTCGGTGGACGCGTTCCGCCGCGGCATCTTCGAGAACGTGTACCTCGCGTGCCGCCTCGCCGACATCGAGGCGCCGAGCGGTCTCCCGTCGTACCGCGGGACCCATCCGCGCGAGCTCGACAACGCCGACGCCGCGACGGAGTACGTGGACCGCTGCGGCGACCTCTGGCTCGGCCGCCCCCTCCTCCAGAAGTGGATCAAGGCGATCTACCTCCACCCGATCGTGCAGAAGGACCTCGCGGTCCACCTGGAGCAGATCCGCGCGCTCGAGAGCGGGCGCCTCGACCCGGCGGAGACCGCGCGGCTCGAGGGGGCGAACGCGGTTCTGCGCGACATGAAGCGCCTCCTCGAGACCGACACGGCGATCACCTACGACGTCATGGACCAGGTCTTCCGACGGCCCCCGTTGCCTTGACGACCCGCCCGGGCGCGCGGGTCCGCGTAGGGCGGCGCCGCGTCGCCGGCCCCGAGCTGGGCGTGGAGGGCCTCGTCTCTTTGCCCGACGGAGTCGAACCGGGGGCCGGGGCGGAGGGGTACCTCGAGCGCCGGGCGTGCCGCGCTGCTACCGAAGCACCTCGCGCATCAGCTCGTTGATCTGCCGGAGGAGCGGGTCGCGCTCGATCGGCTGGGCGACGGGCGGGGACGCCGTCGGCGGCGCGGGCGCGGGCGCGGACGACTTCGACGACGGGGTGCGCGGCGCGCGCGTCGTACGGTGGCGCCACTCGTCGTACCGACGGAGGCCCTCCATCGCGAGGTCCATGGGCGGGATGTGCAACTGCGGCAGCCCGCCGAGGTTCGGCGCGCCGTCCACGAGCAGGTAGTGCGCGTGGGGCATGTAGTAGAGGCCGGCCGAGATCTCCCAGATGCGCCGTTCGAGCCCCCACTGCGCCGCGTCGGGCGACAGGCGCGCCGCCGCCGCCGCCACCCCGTCGGCCTCCTCGACCTCGATCAGACGCGTCGCGTCGTCGTCGGGCAGCACCTTGGCCTGGCCGAGGATGCGGCCGAGTCGCTCGAAGAGCACGTTCGAGTCCGCGCCGATCACCATCCCGTGCCCGAAGTAGAGCGTCCGGAGCACGTCCTTCTCGACGAGCACGAGCGCCGCGTCGATCTCCTGGTTGCGCGCGTACGTGAGGAGGTCGCTGATGATGCGACCCGAGAACCGACCGGCGGCGAGCACCCGGAACCGGCCGTCCTCGCCGAGCCGGGGGATCGCCTCCCCCAGCGCGCTCCGGAGGAATCGATCCAACGCGTCGGGGAGGAGGCGTTCGAAGAAGATCTCGATCTCGTCGGTCACCCGGCAGGCTCCGGATCCCTATCGGAGTCTGGGGGAGGGTCGCTGAAGCCGCGCCGGGGCCGGAAAACCGGCCCGCGCGGGCCTCGGTCACCGGAGCTCGACCCATCCCGACCGGGGGCCGGGTCGGCCGTCCCGGACGGCCCCCACCCGCCAGCGGAGCGCCCCGGGCGGGTCGGCGACCCGTTCGACCTCCACCACCGCCGCGGTCCGCCGGACCACCTGCCGGGCGCTCGGGAGCCACCCGTCCGGCCCGCACTCCTCGACCTCGACGACGTAGGCGTCCGCCCCGCCGACCTCCCGCCACATGAGGGCGAGGGAGAGGCTCGTCCCGCCTCCGACGGAGGTGCCGGCGGCCGGGGAGACGGGGACCGGGGCCGGGGCGGGCGCGCCGTCGGGCGCGTCGGGGGCGGTCCGAGCCGCGGGAGGCGCGGCCGGCCCGGCGCCGGCAGGCGGCACGGGCGCCGTCCCCGGCCGAGGTGCGGACGCGGGCGCCCCCTCGGGGAGGGAGCCCGGGGCGACCCGGACCACGACCTCGCCCCCCTTGGGGAGCGCCGTCCCGGCAGCGGGCTGCTGGTCCACGACCCGCCCCGCCGGGCCGTGGAGCGCGGATTCCACGCGCGGCACGAAGCCCAGGTCCTCCAGGATCCGCCGGGCCTGCGGCGCGGTCCGGTCGAGGAGGTCCGGCACGAGGAGGGCGGCGACGCGGACGCTCGGCGCCGGCGCCACGGGGCCGGGGAGGTCGCCCCCGGCGGCCACGACCACCTTCATCCACCCGCCGGCCGGCGCGGGGGACCCCGGGGGCGGGTCCTGGGAGAGGACCCTCCCGACGGGAAGCCCCGCCACGCGCTCCACGTCGAGCGAGAGGCCCTGGAGGCGGGCGCGTTCGTCCGCGTCCGCGAGCGAGAGGCCGAGGAGCGCCGGCGTGGCCGCGGGATCGGGAGGCGGCGCGAGGGGCGGCGCGTCGGGAGAGCCCACGGGAGGCGGCGGGGCCTGGGCCGAAGGACCGGGCGGACGCGACGCGCGCGGTGCCTCCGCGGACGGTGCGGCGGGCGGCACGGCGGCCGGGACGGCGGCCGGGACGGCGGGCGGAGCAGCCGGCGAGACGGCCGGCGGGGCGAGGGGCCCGTTGGCGGGGGGGGAAGGGGGCGGAACGGCGGGCGGGCCTACTAGGACGGAGGGCCCGATCGCAGGCCGTGGGGGCGCCGCGGCGCCCGGGACCCCGACCGGCAGCGCGAACGCGTCGCGCGGGCGCGGAGCGGGGGGGGGCTCGGAGGCGGACGACGTGGGCCGGACCGCCGGAGCCCGCGGGCCGGCGCTCCCCGCCGGCGCGGGGCCCGGCGCGGGGACCGTGGGGGGCGCCGCGGGCGGCGCGTGGGGAACGCGCGGCCAGGAGGCCGGCGCCGGCGCGCCCTCCTTCGGGCCGTCCCTCGACGCCGAGACCGCGAGGGCGACGGAATCGCCGCGTGGGAGGTAGCGGGGCCGGTCGGCCTGGGCCGGCGCCGGCGCCTGCTGCACCACGAGGCCGAGCCGCCATCCTGCCGGGACGGCGACCTCGAAGACGCGGCCGGGGTTCAGGCCCGCGGCGACGAGGCGACGCGCGGCCTGCTCGGGCGGGAGCCGGCGCACGTCGGGGACGGGGACTGTACCCGGCGGCGGTTCCTCCGCGAGGGCCGAGACCGGCCGAAGGCCGCCGAGCAGGAGCCCGGGGAGCGCCGCGAGGAGGAGGAGGTGCAGGACACCTCCCCCGCGGCCGGCCGAGGACCGCGCACCCGACATGCGGCGGATTCTACGACCCCGACAGCCGACCGTCCGAGAGGCGACCGTCCGAAAGGCTCAGCACCCGCGTCGCGCCGTCGAGCATCGCGAGGTCGTGCGTCACGACGAGGAGCCCCGCGCGGCCCACGTGCTCCGAGAGCACGGCCACGACGCGCCGACCGGTCGCCTGGTCGAGGTTCGCGGTCGGCTCGTCGGCGAGGACGAGGTCGGGGCCGGCCGCGAGCGCGCGGAGGATCCCCGCGCGCTGGCGCTCGCCCCCGCTCAGGCGGTGCGGCCGCTCGTCGAGGAGCGGGGTCATGCCGATCGCGTCGGCGATCCGTTCGAGGCGGTCCGCGGCCTCCGCCTCGACCTCGCGCTCCACGTGCGAGAGCGCGTTTTCTCTCACCGTCAGGTACGGGACCAGGAACGGCTCCTGGAACAGGAACCCCACGTGCCGGCGACGGAGGGCCGCGCTCCGGTCGGGCTCGCGCGGGAGCAGGTGACCGAGCAGTCGGACCTCGCCCGCGTCGGGGGAGCGAAGCCCCGCGAGGAGGAACAAGAGGCTCGACTTCCCCGATCCCGACGGGCCCACCAGCCCGACGAACTCGCCCCGGGCGACGCCGAGGTCCACGCCGTCCACCGCGCGGACCCGACGCGCGCCGTCGCGATACTCGAGCGCGAGCCCACGCGCGTCGAGGAGCGGCGGGTCGCCGGGGCCGGCCGCGGTCATCCCGCCCCCCGCCGCTGGATCACGGCCACCGGGTCCATGCGCCGGAGCCGGCGGGCCAGCGCCAGCGCGCTCACGGTCGCGGAGAGCACGGGCACGGAGAGCGAGAAGAGGAGCGGTCGCGGGTCCACGACCTGCATCACGATGGCGCGCGGCGCGACGAACCACGCGTCGTAGAGCGTGAGGACGAGGAGGCCCAGACCGAGACCCGCTGCCCAGCCGACGAGCGCGGTCACGGTCGCCTCGACCGTGAGCTTCTCGACGAGCCGTCCCCGGGGGTGGCCGACGGCGAGGAAGAGCGCGAACTCGTCCTGCCTCGCCTGGAAGGTGATCACGTAGAGGAGCGCGGTCACGAGCGCCACGATGACGGCCACCGCTCCGGTGATGAAGCCGAGGAAGATCGGGAGGTTGGCGAGGTCCTCGTCGACGCGCTCGCGGAAGCGCTCCTCGTCCAGCACCTGGAGTCGCGCGCGCCCCGACGCGTCCTCGCGCCCGCGCAGCCAGGCGTCGCTGGCCGCCTTCTCGCCGGGCTTCGCGTAGATCACCTCGAACGACGGCTGACGCGCGAGCACGAAGCTCGGGATCGAAGCGTACCCGAAGTCGGTCACGCCGAGCCGCGCGGGCCCGTCGAGCACGCCCACGACCTCGAACTTGCCCGGCGTCGTGTCGTGCGGGTCCACGATGCGACCGAACGCGTCTCCGAGGTGGAGGCCCCGCGCGCGGAGCAGGTCCTCGTGGATCGCCGCGCCGTCCGACCCCGGCGCCGGGAGCGTGCCCCGGACGAGCCGGTCGCCCACGCGACCGAGGAAGTCCGACTGGTCGTCCGGGCCCAGGGCGAGCAGCGGCGACGTGAGCTTCCCGATCAGAGCGGGCGTCTCGATCCAGAGGATCTTCGCGGGTCGCCGCGCCTCCTGGTGCGGGTTCTCGTCGAGCAGCCGGGACAGCTCGGCCCCGAAGCTGCTCTCGACCTGCGGGGTCACGATCGTGAAGTACGCGAGCGGCCTCAAGTACGCCTCGGCCGTCCGCTCGAAGATGTTCGTCGGCGTGATCACGGTCACGAGGAGCGCGGTGACGAGCGCCTGGACGAGCGCGACCGGCACGGTGCGCCTCGGCGAGCGGAGCAGGTACGTGCGCGCAGAGAGCGCGCGGGCGGCGACCCGGTTCGCGGCGCGGCTCACGCCCGCTCGACCGCCGCCCGGACGTCGTGTCCTCCGGGCACGCGCAGCGGCTCGAGGCCCGACGCGTCGTCCACGCGTCGAAAGTCCACGGCGAGGACCTCGCCCGCGATCCACGCGGAGAACGACTGGATGGCCTCCGCCGCGGGGCCGTCGGCGTGCCAACGGGCGCGGACGCGGTCCTCCACGCGGAGGCCCTGGTCCTTGCGCAGGCGCTGGAGCTGCCGGCAGACCTCGCGCGCCAGACCCTCGCGCTCGAGGTCGGGGGTCACGCGGGTGTCGAGGGTCACGAGGAGGCCGCCGGCGAACGCGCCCTGGTGGCCCTCGCCGGCCTCGACCACGACGCGCACGTCCGCCCGTTCGAGGGCGACCCGGCCGCGGGGGGTCTCGACCTCCGTGGCGCTCGCGCGAAGGAGCTTCACGACGCCGTCCGTGTCGAGCGCCTCGAGCGCAGCCGAGACGACGGGCGTCAGGGCGCCCAGGCGGCGCGCGGCCTCGCGCTTGTCGAGGGCGGCGCACAGGCGCACGCCCGCCGCGGGTCGCTCCAGGATCTCCATCTCCTTCACGTTCAGCTCGTCGAGCGCGATCTCGGCGTTCTCGACCACGAACGCGCGCGCGGCGCCGTCCACCCCGAACACCTCGAGGCGGGCCAGCGGCTGGCGCACGCGGATCCCCGCCTCGTCCCGCGCGGCGTGCCCGAGCGAGACGATGCGCCGGAGCGCCGCCATCCCCGTCTCGAGGCGCTCGTCGGCCACCGCCGCGTCGGCCGTGGGCCAGCGTGCGAGGTGCACGCTCGGCTCCGCGCCCTCCAGCCCGTCGGCGAGCGAGCGGTACAGCGCGTCGGTCACGAAGGGGATGAACGGCGCGGCGAGCTCCGCGACCGAGAGCAGGGCGGCGTGGAGCGTCTGGTACGCGCTCTGCTTGTCCCGTGTGCGCTCGGCGCGGAAGAAGCGGCGCCGGTTCCGGCGCACGTACCAGTTGCTCAGGTCCTCCACCACGAAGTCGGCGATCCGCTGGCCCGCGTGCGCGGTGTCCCACGACTCGAGGTCCGCCGCGACCCCCGCGAAGAGACCGTGGAGCCGCGAGACGAGCCAGCGGTCGAACGCCGGCCGCTCGACCAGCGGCACCTCGGGCTCCGACCCGTCGTAGCCGTCCACGTTCGCGTACGTGGCGAAGAACGCGTAGACGTTGAGGAGCGTGCCGAAGAAGCGGTTTCGGATCTCGACGAGGTCCTTCTCGTCGTAGCGGAGCGGCGGGCCCAGGGGCCGCACGAGGAGGTGCCAGCGGACGACGTCCGCGCCGTAGCGGTCGATCATCTCGAACGGGTCGACGACGTTGCCGCGCGACTTGGACATCTTCTTGCCCTGCGCGTCGAGGATGTGCCCGAGCGACGCGCAGGCCCGGTACGCGGGCTTGCCCGTGAGCATCGTGCTGACCGCCAGGAGCGTGTAGAACCACCCCCGGGTCTGGTCCACGGCCTCGCTGATGAAGTCGGCGGGATGCTCGGCCTCGACGCGCTCCCGGTTCTCGAACGGGTAGTGCCACTGCGCAAAGGGCATGGCGCCCGAGTCGAACCAGGCGTCGGCCACCTCCGGCGTGCGACGCATCGTCCCGCCGCATCCCTTCGGGCAGGACCAGACGTGCTCGTCCACCCAAGGGCGGTGCGGGTCGTCGATCCGCTTGCCGCTCCTCCTCTCCAGGTCGTCGTAGCTCGCGATCGCCTCGACGGCGTCGCAGCCGGCGCGGTCGCAGAGCCACACGGGGAGTGGCGTCCCCCAGTACCGGTCGCGGGAGATGGCCCAGTCGACGTTGCCCTCGAGCCACTGTCCGAACCGGCCCGTGCCCACGGACTCCGGGTACCAGGCGACCGACGCGTTGTTGCGGAGCATGGCGTCCTTGAACCTGGTCGTCTCGAGGTACCAGCTCTCGCGCGCGTAGTAGAGGAGCGGCGTGCCGCACCGCCAGCAATGCGGGTACGCGTGCTCGATCGTGGCGCGGTCGTAGAGGGCGCCCCGCTCCTTCAGGATCCCGAGGATCTCCTTGTCCGCGTCCTTGACGAACCGGCCTTCGACCGGCGACCCCGGCCGGAAGCGGCCCGCCTCGTCCACGGGGTGGAGGACGGGCAGACCCACGGCGCGGCCGAGGTCGTAGTCCTCCTGGCCGTACGCGGGCGCGATGTGGACGCACCCGGTGCCCTCGTCGGTGCTGACGAAGTCGGCGGCGAGGACCGTGAACGCCGGCGGTCGGTCGTCCACCGGGTACCAGTCGAAGAGGCGCCGGTAGCGGCGCCCGGCGAGCGCGCTCCCCTCGACGCTCTCGAGGACGTGGTGCCCTTCCTTCAGGATCGAGAGGCGCGGCTCGGCGAGCCACAGACGCTCGCCCGCGCGCGGTCCGTCGTCGATCTCGACCTTCACGTAGTCGAGGTGCGGGTGGACCGCGACCGCGAGGTTCGCGGGCAGCGTCCACGGCGTCGTCGTCCAGACGAGCAGCGAGGCGTCGTCGTCTACGAGCCGGAACCGGACGGTGACGGACGGGTCCTGGACGTCGCGGAACCCCAGCCCTACCTCGTGGCTCGAGAGCGGCGTGCTGCACCGTGGACAGTACGGAAGCACCTTGTGCCCCCGCGTCAGGAGACCCCGCTCGAAGAGCGTCGCGAGGATCCACCACAGCGTCTCGACGTAGTCGCGCTCGCACGTGATGTACGGGTGGTCGAGGTCCACCCAATAGCCCATGCGCCGCGTGAGGGCGTTCCAGTCCTCGAGGTAGCGAAACACCGAGGCGCGGCACTCCTCGTTGAACTTCGCGATGCCGAACGCCTCGATCTGCCGTTTCCCTTCGATGTGGAGCCGGCGCTCGGCCTCGATCTCCACCGGAAGCCCGTGCGTGTCCCAGCCCGCGCGACGGTCTACCAGGAACCCCTGCATCGTCTTGAGGCGGCACGCGAGGTCCTTGACGGCGCGCGCGAGCACGTGGTGCACGCCGGGCCGGCCGTTCGCGGTGGGCGGGCCCTCGTAGAAGATCCACGGGGGAGCGCCGGCGCGGCGCGCGAGCGACGCCTCGAACGTCTTCTCGGCCCGCCACGTCGCCAGGACCTCCTCCTCGAGGGCGAGCAGGCGCTCGGGCTTCAGGTCCTCGCGGAAGGGCATGCGCACGGCTCCGGACCGTAGGGAGGGGCGGAGGATACCGCCGCGGAACGCGAAGCGGCGGCTTTGCCGCGCGGAGCGAGCGTGCGGGGCCGAGGGCCGTCAGGCGAGGGCGGCGGCCAGGACCGTGAGGTCGTCGGCGGGCGGCTCCGCGCCGCGGAACGCGGACGTCTCCTCGACGATCGCGTCCACGATCGCCTGGGGCGTGCCGCCGGCCGCGCGGACGATGTCGAGGATGCGCGCCTCCCCGAATCGCTCGCCGCCGGCCTGGACCGCGTCGTACACGCCATCCGTCAGGAGCAGGAGCGTGTCGCCCCGCTCGAGCCGTGCGTGACCCGTCTCGTACTGCGAGTCGGGCAGAACGCCGAGCGGCGGCCCCGACGGGCGCTCCCACGTGTCGATCCCGCCGTCCGCGTGACGCACCATCGGCGGCAGGTGCCCGGCGTTCGCATACTCGACCGCGCCCGTCGCCGGGTCGATCACCGCGTGGAAGAACGTCACGAACATCCCGCGGGTGGCGCGGTCCGCGACGATCCGGTTCACGCTGGTCAGCGCGTGGCCGGCCGTGCCGTGCACGAGCGCCTCGTACCGGAAGTCGGACAGGAGTCGCGCTCCGAACAGCGCGCCGGGCACGCCCTTCCCCGCCACGTCGCCGACCATCACGTCCGCGCGACCGCCGGGCAGGCGCACCACGTCGTAGAAGTCGCCCCCCACCTCGAGCGCCGGCACCGAGACGACGGCGCCGACGAGGCCTTCGACCGCCGGGAACCCGACGGGCAGGAACGCGCGCTGGATGTCGGAGGCGATCTCGAGCTGGCGCTGGATCCGGTCGCGCTCCGACGCGATGCGCTGCAGGCGCACGCGCTCGACCGCGGCGGCCGCCTGCGCCGCGAACGCCTCGACCAGGGGGACGTCGGCCGGCGTGAACCGACGCGTGATCGCGTTGCTGTCCACGTAGATCACGCCGACCACGCCGTCGGGCGTGCGCATCGGGACGCAGAGGATCGTGCGGAGGCTCAGGCTGATGACGCTCTGCCGAGCCTGCCAGAGGTCGGCGTTGGCGGCGTCGTCGATCAGGCGGGTCACCCCGCTCGCGGCGACCTCGTCCACGACGCCGCGGCTCACCTGGAACTTCGTCTCCTCGAGCGGACGTCCCTTGCGGTCGCGGGCGATCGCGAACCGGAGCTCGCCGTCCGGCTCCCGGGTCATGAGGAACCCCCGGTCCGCGCGCGTGAGCGACACGAGGCTGTCCACGATCAGCGCGAGGATGGCGTCGGGCACGACCTCCGCGTTGATGCGACGCGAGACCTCGAGGAGGTGTCGCATCGCCTGGGCCTCGATCGGGGCGCTCCCCTCGCCCTCGGGCGGCAGGTTCGAATCGGCCATCGGCTCCTCGGGGCCCGCGTCTGGCGGGGGCCCGATCCTACCGTCCGACCGGCGCCGTCCGCACCGCGTCTCCGGGCCTCGGCGGGCGGTAAGGTCCCCGGACCGGGAGAACGCCATGCGCCGACCTCGCCTCGTCCCCCTCGCCACACTCCTCCTCCTGCCCCTCGCGGGCCTCGCGCGACCGGCCTCGGCCGACGACCCGCCCGCGGCCGCGCCGAGCCCGGCCGCGCACTTCGCGGACCGGCTGTCGCACCTCCCCGCGCCGACCGCCGAGCTCGGCCTCGCCTTCGAGGGCTCGCTCGACGTGGGGACCGCGACGATCGGGACCCTCGAGATGAAGGCCGAGCCCACCGGCGGGAGCGAGGGGGCGCGCGGCTGGCGGGTGGTGGAGCACCTGAACCTGATGGGCGGGCAGATGCGGCGCGACGCCGAGGTGATCCTCGACGCCCATCTCCTCCCGCTCCGCGGGAAGCTCGCCGGGAGGAGCCCCCAGGGTCCGGTCTTCGAGACCTCGTGGACCCACACGGACGCCGGGTTCGTGGCCGACGACCGGATCGGCGAGGGCGACGGCCTGAAGACCGGGCACCGCGTGGTGGCCCACCAGGGCCCGTGCCTGGTGACCCTCACCTCGATGCTGCTCTTCGCGCGCCTGTCCCTGCCCGGGAAGGGGACGTACGAGGCGACCCTCTGGAACCCCGAGCCGAAGCCAGAGGGCGACGGGCTGGAGACCGCCGAGCTCACCCTCGGCGAGACGGGCGACCTCGGGGGGCGAGCGGTGACGTGGCTCGACGCCACGAAGGGCGAGGGGAACGAGGTCCGGGCCGCCTACGCGGCCGAGGGCAAAGACCTGCTCGAGCTGCACATGAAGCCGGGGAAGGACGCCCCCGACATGATCGCGCGTCCGGGGCCGGAGAGCGGGACCAAGACGGACTTCTTCGGGGCGCCCGCGCCGTCGGCCCAGCGCGCGGCGCTCACCACCGCGCTCGCGCTGGGCACGGCGGACATGGACCTCCTGGCGAAGATCGTCCACTGGCCCACGGTCCACGCCCGGATGCAGGCGGCCTACGACGCGGAGCACGCCGGGAACCCCGAGGCCGGCCCCTATCCCGACGTGGACACGCTCGAGAAGCTGATCCTCGCGAAGATCGCCCGATCGGCCCAGCCGCACCCGCGGCTCGGCGTCGAGGCCGGCCTCCGCGCCGTGGAGAAGGAGCTCGTGACGCGCGACACCGGCAACCAGACGGTCGAGGTCGTGTTCCCGGCCACGTACAGCGGCCTCGTCCTCGAGGTCGGAGAGGTGGACGGGAAGTGGTACCTCGTGAGCTTCCCCCGGAAGTAGCAAGGCCGGGTCCCCCCTCCGCACGGGGCAGCGCGCCGTGTACCCTCCCCCGCGTGATCCAGGGTCGCGACGTCGTCACGCTCGACACCTTCACCCCGGAGGAGATCCGGTGGGTGACGGCCCGCGCGCGCGACCTCAAGGTGAACGGCCACGGCCAGCCCCTCCAGGGCCGCTCCCTCGTGATGGTGTTCTTCGACCCGTCCCTCCGGACCCGGGCCTCGTTCACGATCGCCTTCTCGAGCCTGGGAGGGACGGTCGTGGACATGGTGGCCTCGCGCGACATCTGGGCCCTGGAGATGCGCGACGGCGCGGTCATGGACGGCGTGCCCGAGGAGCACGTCCGCGACGCGGCCGCCGTCCTCTCGGAGTACGCGGACGTGATCGCGATCCGCGCGCTCGCCCGTCACGACGACTGGGCGCGGGAGCGGCGGGACCCCGTGATCGTCTCGTTCCAGAAGTACGCCGGCGTGCCCATCTTCAACATGGAGAGCGTGCTCGACCACCCCTGCCAGGCCTGGGGCGACGCCCTGACGCTGGAGGAAACCTTCGGCGAGACGCGCGGGCGGCGCCTGACCCTGGCGTGGACGTACCACCCGACGGCCCGCCCCCTCGCCGTCCCCCACGGCGTCGGGGTGATGGCCGCCAAGATGGGCCTCCACGTGACGGTCTGCCACCCCGAGGGCTACGACCTCGACCCCGCCGTGCGCGACTCGATGGAGCGGAGCGCCGAGGAGGAGGGCGGGTCGGTGCGCTGGGTCGAGGACCTCGAAGAGGGCGTGGAGGGCGCGGACGTCGTCTACGCGGCCGCGTGGGGCTCGACCATCTTGCACGGGCGTCCGGACGAGGAGCGGGACCTGCGCCGCCAGCACGCGAACCGGCGGATCACGCGCGAGCTCATGGCGAAGACCGGCGCGGCCCGGTTCATGCACGCCATGCCGATCCGCCGGAACGTCGAGGCGGACGACGCCGTGGTCGACTCGCCGTCGAGTCTCGTGAAGGCGCAGGCCGCGAACCGCCTCCACATCCAGCGCGCGCTCTTCCTCTCGGTCCTCGGCGCGTAGCCCGCGCGCCCCGGGACCGGCGCGGATCGCGCCGCGGGTCCTTCCCTAGGCGCCGTCCGTCCCGTCCGTCCCGTCCGACCCGATCGCCTCGACGGGGCAGCCCTGCAACGCCTCCTGGCAGGCGTCCTCGTCGCCGGGTCCCTCGGGCTGCTTCTTCACGTACGAGTACCCCTTCTCGTCGCTCCGCGTGAAGAACTCGGGCGCCGTCTCCCGGCAGGCGTCGCAGTCGATGCACTGGTCGTCCACGTAGAAGCGGCCCGGCGCGTTCTCGGGCAGTCGCTTGTCCTTGTCGGCCATGCGCGCTCCTTCGGGAACGGGGGGCGGCCAGGGTACACGGAACGCGCGGCGGGGCGGGGGCCGGCGGCGGCGGGTCGGGCCCCCCGGCGCGGGTAGCGTGGGGCGGGTCTCGCGACGGAGGAGGAGAGGATGCGTACGTTCGCGTGGGTGGTGCCGCTCTCGTTCCTGGCGCTCTGCGGCGCGGCGCCCGGGGGCCTCGCGGCCGAGGAGGGTGCCTCGGCGGTGGACTTCGTCGTCGGCGCGGACGCCGGCGCGCCGCCGCACCTCCAGGTCTTCCTCGGCGACTCGGGCGAGCTCGTGAGCTCGTTCTTCGCCGCCAGCCCGGCCTACTTCGGCGGGGTGCGCGTGGCGGCGGGCGACGTGGACGGCGACGGGCTGGACGACGTCGTGACCGGGACCGGTCCGGGGGCCCCCTCGACGGTCCACGTGTACAGCGGCCGGACCGGCGCCCTCCTCCTCTCGTTCTTCCCGTACGGCGCGGGATACCGCGGAGGGGTCTACGTCGCCGCGGGCGACATCGACGGCGACGGGCAGGCGGACGTCATCACGGGCGCCGGGCCGGGCGCCGGGCCGCACGTCAAGGTCTTCCGCGGGACGGACGGCGCCACGATCCGCTCCTTCTTCGCCTACGACCCGAGCTTCCTCGGGGGCGTGCACGTCGCGGCGGGCGACGTGAACGGCGACCAGACGACCGACATCGTGACGGCTCCCGGCCGCGGGGGCTCCTCGAACGTCCGCGCCTTCAGCGGATCGGACGGCGAGGTCCTGCTCTCGTTCCTGGCGTATCCCTCGTTCACCGGCGGCGTGTTCGTGGCCGCGGGCGACGTGAACGGCGACGGGCTGGACGACGTCGTCACGGGCGTCGATGCCGGCCCGCCACACGTGAAGGCCTTCTCGAGCGCCGACGGCAGCCTGTTGCTCTCCTTCTTCGCGTACGACCCGGCCTTCACCGGCGGGGTCCGCGTCGCGACCGGCGACGTGGACGGCGACGGCCAAGCGGACGTGGTGACCTGCTCCGGACCGGGCGGCGCCGCGCACGTGAAGGCGTTCAGCGCGCGCACCGGCGAGACGCTCCGGTCGTTCCTCGCCCTCCCCGGTTCGACGCGCGGCGGCTTCGTCGCGACCCGAAGGACGACGGAAGGCCAGCCTCCCCCTCCGACCCCGGAGGCGATCGCGCGCTACGTGGCCGGGCTCCCCGCCGACGCCTTCGACACGCGCGGCCGCCGCGCGGCGATCCTCGCGCGGCTGCGCGTCGTCGAGGTGATGCTCCACGCCGGGCGAGAGGCAGGCCCCGCGTCCATCGTGTCGGGGCTCCTCCTGCACCTCGACGGCTGTGGCGCCTCGAGCGCCGGCGCGAACGCGGGCCGCGACGACTGGATCGTGGACTGCGAGGCCCAGCAGACGGTCCGCGCCATGCTCGAGGCGATGCTCGCCGCGCCGCCGCGGTGAGGGGCGCCTCCGTCCCGCGACGCGCGGCGCGACGTGGCGCAGCGGGCCGATCTTGGACCGCTACCTCAGGGCGGCGGCCGCCTCGGCCTGCTGCTTCTCCACGTCGTCGAGCGCCTTCTTCCGGGCGGAGATCTCGTCGGCGTGCTTCTCCGCCCACGCCTTCGCGGCCTGCCCGCTCTCGAAGTCCTGTCCGGTCAGGTGTTTCAGCGCCTCGAGGATGATCGGACCGATGTCGCGGGAGGCGCGCCCGGCGCTGCGCGCCTTGTGCGCCGACTTGCCGTACTTGTCGTGGTACATCTTCTCCGCCGCTTTCTGGTCGGCGTCGCCGGCCGCGCCCGAGTCGTAGTGGACCTCGTGGCCTTCCGTCTTGGACGCCTTGTCGATCTTGACGTTCTTCGCCATCTCGAGGAGGTCGTCGATCATCCTCATCTCGACCGTGTCGCCGATGGCCAGGATGATCACCTTCCGCACCATGTCGTCCTTGTTCGACTCGAGATCATGGAGCAGGTCCACGGCGCCGCGGTACGCGAGGTCCTCCAGCGCGTCCACCCCGCACATCACGAGGACGGCGTCCTTCGCGTTCGCCCTGATCGCCTTCACGACGAGCGGGCCCGCGTAGCCGGGCAACGCGCGCTGCGCGCCGAGGTACATGACCGCGAGCGTGCGGATGTCGGCGTCGTGGTCCTTCGTGAGCCGGTAGAGCGCGTCGCAGACCCCGGGGTGCTGCACGTCGGCCAGATCGTGCATGGCGCGCTCGCGGACGGCGGTCCTCTCGTCCCCCTTGAACCCCTTCGCGCGGTAGGCCGGCTTGAACGCCGCGAGCGCCGCCTGGGCCTCGTCGTCCGAGGCCAGAGGCGGGATCGGCTTCTCCGGCGGCGGTGTCTTCGCGTCGGCGGCGTTCGGCGCGGGCGGGACGTCGTCGCCCGCGCGGGCGGCCGGGCCCGCCCAGGCGATCGAGAGGACGACGAGCAGCGACGAGCCGAGGACGCGGCGACGCATGGAACACCTCCGTCCCCCGCGATCCTACCGCAACGGCCCGCCGGCGGGGCACCGCGGGGCCCGGCGGCCGCCCCCCGTCACTTCACGAGGTCGACGTAGGTACCGCCGGTGCGCTCGGCCAGCGCCCGACACATGTCGTACGGGTGGAAGTGGATGCCGACGGTGTCGATCGTGACCATCCGGAGCCGCGCCCGCAGCCCGATCGCGGCGGCGACTACGTCCGCCTCGCGCACGTCGCCCGTCAGCGGCATGTTCACCGTGACGAAGAGGATCTCGTCGGGCCCCCGGTTCCACGCCGTCGCGTCCTTGTCGCCGGCGAAGTCGAGCGCGCGGTCGAGCGCGCCCAGCGTGTCCAGGCCGTCGTCGGGGACGAGCCCGTCGAGGACCTCGTCGGCGCGGCGCGAGGCCGAGGCGCCCGCGTTCACGAAACCCGAGAGCGCGTCCGTGACCTGGGCGTTGACCGTGATCAGGCCGATCTTCGAGCCGCGCGGCATGCCGTGGACGAGGTGGCGCACGTGGCTGATCGCGAACTGGCCGTTCGTCTTCACGCGAAACCATGGGATCGCCGCGCCGTCGGGCGGGTCGGAGAGCGCGCGCAGACGGTCCGCGTCGAACGGGTGGGGGTCGCCCATCCGGAGACTGTCGTCGAGCACGACGACCACGCGCTGGCCGTAGATCGGGATTCCGAACGCCGACGGGGGGAGCTCGGGATGCGCCTTGATCGTCGCGGGATCCTGTCCGCCGGCGAGACGCTTCCACGCGGCCGCGTCGTTCCCGTACGCCTGCTTCGTGGTCGTCTCGAGCGCCACGATCACGTCGGCGCGGTCCCGGCCCTTCGCGACGTCGAGCGCGCGCACGAGCGCCGGGACGGCGCTCTCGTCCGGGCGCCGGGCGAGCGAGCGCGCTGCCGCGGCGCGCACCTGCCAGTCCTTGTGCGCGAGGAGGTCGATCAGCACGGGCGCCGCGCCGGGGTGCGGCTCGGGCGAGCGACCGAGGTCCAGCGCCGCCTGGGCGGCGGCCTCGGCGTCCTTGCCGGCCGCGACCTCGAGGAGGAGACGCGTGACCTCCGGCCCCTTCCCCGTCTCGAGCGCCACGAGGGCCAGCAGGCGCTCGCGTCCCTTTCCGTCCCGCGCGACCTCGACGAGCGCGTCGCGCGCCGAGCTCGACGCGTACAGGCGGAGCACCTCGATCGCGGCCCCCGCCACGGCGGGGCTCGGGTCGCGGGCGGCCGCGGGGAGGATCTCCTCGACGGCCTCCTGGCCGTCGTAGTCCGAGAGGAGCAGGAGGGCGTCCCGGCGCTTCTTCCACTCCGGCGACCGCATGCTCTCGTGGAAGGCGTTCCGGGCGTCGTCCCAACCGTCCGCGAGCGCGCGCGTCGCAAACCCCGGGCCCACGAGCACGAGGACGACCAGGAGGATCCGTCGCGCGCCGTGCATCTCGAAGAGGGTACCACCCACCACTTGCCCACGTCCGGCGCCGGATGCAGTCTGTGCGCCATGTTGGAGCCGACGTTGGCGCACCGTCGCGTGGAGCGCGTCCTCGTCCGCGCGGCGGCAGCGACCGTCCGCGGCCTGTGTCGCGAGCTCGACCTCTCCCGCCGGGCGGCCGCGGAGGCCTACGCGACGACGTCCGGTCTCGTGCCGAGCGGGCTCGCGCTCCGCACGCGACGGCGTCCGCTGAACGCCCGCGCCGCGTTCGAGGTCGTGAAGAAGTACGGACGTCCCATGGACGTGGCCGCCCCCGAGCTGGGCATCGCCGGTCGTCTGGCGCGCGACCCCGTGTCACCACGTCTCGGCGGGCTGCTCGGCGACGCCGGCCCCCGCGCGGTACGGTGGATCGCGGAGCGGACCGGCGCGGAAGAGCAAGCGGTCGCTCGAGCCGTCGCGGCAACGGCGCCGATCGTGCTCGGCGCGCTGGAACGCGCGCTCGAGCCACGCGACCTCGGCGACTGGGTGGCCACGCTCTCGACGGAACCCCTCGAGTCGCCGGGCCGGCTCGCCGGCACGAGCGACGCGACCGGGCGGCTGTACCGCCGGCTCGCCAGCTACGCGCGACCGTGGTGGGGGCGCACGCTCCGCATCGGCCGGGCGCGGACGCCGTCTCCGCCCCCGTCGCGACCAGCCGCGCCCGACACGCCCCCTTCGGCCCCGGCGTGGTAGACACGGGAGGCGACGCGACGGCGGGCCCTTCGCACGACGGGCCCGCCACGCGCCGGACCTCGAGGAGGACCCATGTACACGAGCGTCAAGCCGTCTCTCCAGTCCGAGCTCGAAGAGATCGAGTCCGCCGGCCTCGCGAAACACGAACGCATCATCACGAGCCCCCAGGACGCGCACATCACGGTTCGCGGCGGCCAGGAGGTCGTGAACTTCTGCGCGAACAACTACCTCGGCCTCGCGAACCATCCCACGCTGATCGCGGCCGCGCGGCGCGCGCTCGACGAGCGCGGGTTCGGTCTGGCTTCCGTGCGGTTCATCTGCGGGACGCAGGACATCCACAAGGAGCTCGAGCAGCGAATCGCGGCGTTCCTCGGCCTCGAGGACTCGATCCTCTACGCGGCGTGCTTCGACGCGAACGGCGGGCTCTTCGAGGTGCTGCTCGGCGCGGACGACGCGATCGTGAGCGACGAGCTGAACCACGCCTCGATCATCGACGGCATCCGACTCTGCAAGGCCCGCCGCTACCGGTACGCCCACCTCGACATGGCGGACCTCGCCCAGCGTCTCGAGGAGGCACGGGCGGGCGGCGCCCGGCGCATCATGATCGCGACCGACGGCGTGTTCTCGATGGACGGCGACATCGCGCCCCTCGGCGAGATCTGCGACCTCGCGGAGCGATACGAGGCGATGGTGATGATCGACGACTGCCACGCCACCGGGTTCCTCGGCCGGACGGGACGCGGCTCCTGGGAGCACTGCGGGGTCGGGGGCCGGATCGACGTGGTCACCTCCACCCTCGGGAAGGCCCTCGGGGGCGCGAGCGGCGGGTTCACGGCCGCGAAGAAGGAGGTCGTGGACCTGCTCCGCCAGCGGTCGCGACCCTACCTCTTCTCGAACAGCGTCGCACCGACGCTCGTGGCCGCGTCCATCGCGTGCCTCGAGCTCCTGTCCAAGACCACGGAGCTCAGGGACCGCCTCGAACAGAACACGACCCGGTTCCGCGACGGCATGGCGGCCGCCGGCTTCGCGATCCGTCCCGGCGTGCACCCGATCGTCCCGATCATGCTCGGCGACGCACGCCTCAGCATGCAGATGGCGGACGACCTCTTGAAGGAGGGGATCTACGTCATCGGGTTCTCCTACCCCGTCGTACCCAAGGGGAAGGCGCGGATCCGCGTGCAGCTGTCGGCCGCCCACGCCCCCGAGGACGTGGACCGCGCGATCGGCGCGTTCACCCGGGTCGGGAAGCGACTCGGCGTCATCTGACCGCGCGGTCCCGAGGCGCGGGACCGCCGGCGGCCGGTCCCGACGGGGCGACGCCGCTCCCGGGCCGCTCCTCCGCGCCGGGATCCGCGGCGGGGTCCGCGGCGAGACCCCCGGCGGGACCTCCGGCGACGGGACCGTCCACGACGTCGCCGCGCACCGGGACCCGGAACGACACGGCGCCGTCCACGCGGACCGAACCCCAGAACGCGCCCGGTCGCTCGGGGACGACCACCTCGATGCGGAGGCGCCAGCCCGAGCCCGCGCGGACCACGGGTTCGGAGAGGGTCGCCGTGCCCGCGATCCCCTCCAGGGCGACGGCGGGCGCGGTCCCGGCGGCGGCCCGGGTCGCCACGAGGAGGACGTCGGCGCGTGCCCGGACCCCGGGCCGGCGGGGCCCGAGGTCCACGACCGTGGGCCGGGCGGCGAGCGGGCGCTCGACGTAGCCCTCCACCTCCGCCCGGAAGACCGCGCGACCCGGGGGCGGGACGTCGGTCACGACGTGGACGCCCACGCGGAACGGGCCCGGGCGCGCCGGCGCGCGGAGCGCGGCCGTGAGCATGCCGGACGCTCCCGCACCGATCACGCGGGGCAGGGCGCCCACCTCGAGGCACCCGCAGCCGGCCCGGACCGCGAGCACCCCGAGCGCCCCCGGTCCGGTGCGCCGCCAGGGGACCTCGAAGGACCGCCGGGTCCCGGCCTCGACCCGACCGAGCGAGAGCGCCCGAAGATCGAACGAGAGCCCGGGCGCGACGTCGGCGAGGGGCTCGAGGCCGGGAGACGAAGGCGGGACCGGACGGACGGGCGCGCGGGTCGAAGCCGACCCGGACCGATCGGCCCGAGCCGGCGCGAGGAGCGGGATCCCGACCCACAGAGCCGGTCCCGCGATCAGGGTGGTGGAGAGCCAGAAGAGAGGGGCGCGCATCACGGACTCCGTCCGGGTCCCGCCCTACATCGCCCCTCCCTCCCCGCCGGTCACATCCCGGCGCGCGGAGAGGTCAGTTCGCGGCCCTTCCTCCTCCTTGCGTGCATTCGCACGCGGCGTCGTCGTCATGGCCACTCCTTTGACCTCTCCGCGCGCCGGGCGGTTGCGGGCGTGGCGGGGGCGGGGCGCGGCGGGGCTCGCGGGGCCGCCTGCGGCGGCGCCGCATCGCGCGGGCGTGGCGGGGGCGGGGCGCGGCGGGGCTCGCGGGGCCGCCTGCGGCGGCGCCGCATCGCGCGGGCGTGGCGGGGGCGCGGCGCGGCGGGGCTCGCGGGGCCGCCTGCGGCGGCGCCGCATCGCGCGGGCGCGGCGCGGCGGGGCGCGGCGGGGCTCGCGGGGCCGCCTGCGGCGGCGCCGCATCGCGGCGGTACCGGGACGGGCTCGCGGCTTCGCCGCATGCGCCCTCCGCCGCCGGTCGGGAGTAGGGCGTACGTCGTACGTCCCGAATCCCGCATCCGCCAGCCAACGACGGCCCGCGCGATGCGGCCCCCCGTACGTATCGCGGTCGGCGCGATGCGGCCCCGCCGAAGGCGGGCCCGCGAGCCCGAACGCCCACGCGTCCCCACCGGGCCCGGCGCGCTGAGAGCCACAAGGAGTGGCCATGACGACGACGCCGCGTGCGAAGGCACGCAAGGAGGAGGAAGGGCCGCGAACGTGGCTCTCAGCGCGCCGGGCTATGCGAAGTCGGGTTCGAGGTCGGGAGGAACGAGTCGAAACCGCTTCGCCTCTTCGAAGAAGTGGCGGACGGCCTGGCGGCCGCGCTCCGCGTAGTCGAGCGCGAGCTCGTT
Organism: uncultured Planctomycetota bacterium; assembly: GCA_963752285.1. Classification (GTDB taxonomy): domain Bacteria; phylum Planctomycetota; class PLA2; order PLA2; family JAEUHO01; genus CAVVXN01. The sequence continues at coordinate 410,835 of CAVVXN010000001.1, read as the reverse complement.
CACGTACATCCCGACGTACTCGTCCACGAGCTTCTTGTCGATGCCCTTCGCGTAGTGCATCGCGTGGTCCAGTGCCTCCTCGCGGTGGCCGAGGCCGTAGGCGATCGAGCGCTTGATGTCGAGCGCGATCTCGGTGCGCTCCTCCTCGGGGATGTCGCGCCGGATCGCGTTCGCGCCGAGCGGCAGCGGCAGGCCCTCCGTCTTCTCGCCCCACCACTGGGCGAAGTCGACGATGCGCACGAGGTTGTCCTCGCGCCACGTGAGCTGCCGCTCGTGGATCAGCACGCCCGCGCGGGTCCGCCCCGAGCGCACGGCGTCCACCACGTCGTCGAACGGGACCTCGACGAGGTTCAGGTTGGCGTGCGGCAACCAGAGGCGCAGGGCGAGGGCCGCGGTCGTCAGGAGACCCGGCACCGCGACGGTCAGCCCGTTCACCTCGTTCGTGCGGATCGGGGTCTTCGCGACGAGCACGGGCCCGCGACCGTCCCCGAACGACGCGCCGCAGGTGAGGAGGAGATACCGGTCCTCGAGGTGGGGGAACGCGCCGAAGGAGATCGCGGTGACGTCGTGGACGCCCTCCCGCGCGCGCTCGTTCAGGACCTGGATCTCCTCGCGCACGAGCTCGTAGCGACGGTCCTGCGTGTCCACCTTGCCGGCAGCGAGCGCGTAGAACATGAACGCGTCGTCCGCGTCCGGGGAGAGCGCGACCGTGATGGTCCCGTCGGCCCGCCGGGGCGGCATCGGAGGCACGCGTCGCGCGCGACGGGGCGGCGCGGCGACCTCCTGGACCGTACCGGCGCCCTCGGCGCCCTCGGCCGCCTCGGCGCCCTTGGCCGGCGCCGCCGCGTCGTCGCGCGCCGCGACCGGCTCGTCCGGCGCGGCGGCGGCGACCTCCTCGACGAGCCGCTTCTCGGCGGGCGCCGTCGCCTCCGGGGCGGGCTTCTTCGCGCGCGGGGCGGCCTTCCGCTTCGCCGGCGCGGCCGCCGGCGCCTTCTTCCGCGTCGCCTTCTTCGCGGCCGCCTTCGGCGCCGCGGGCTGGGCGGCGGGCTTCTTCTTGGCGCCGGACGCCTTCTTGCCCCCGGTGGACTTCCTGGCGGCCATCGCGCCTCCTCTGAGAGGAGGAAAGGTACCGGAGCGGCCGCGGACGCCAAGCGCTCCCCGGACGGGGGGGGTCTCCCACACGGGAACCGGTAGCATCGCCCCGGCGAGGCCGTGGAGATCGCGCGGATGATCGAGGACGTATTCCTGGCGGGCGCCGTCCGGACGCCCATCGGCCGCTACGGCGGCTCCCTCTCCCATCTCTCGGCGCCCGACCTCGGCATCCACGCCGCCAAGGCCGCGCTCGAGCGAGCGGGCATCGCCCCGGCCGACGTGGACCAGACCATATTCGGTCACGGCCGGCAGGGCGGACAGGGACCCGGGACGGCCCGCCAGGTCTCGGTCCGCGCCGGGGTGCCCGTGGAACGGCCGGCGTTCAGCGTCAACATGGCGTGCGGGAGCGGCCTCAAGTCGGTCCTCCTCGGCGCCGACGCGATCCGGCTGGGGCAGGCCGAGGTCGTCCTCGCCGGCGGCATGGAGAGCATGTCGAACACGCCCTACCTCCTGCCGCGCGCGCGGTGGGGGTACCGGCTCGGCGACGCCGCGATCGTGGACGGCATGTACAAGGACGGGTTCTTCTGCCCGCTCGCCGAGCAGGTGATGGGCGCGACCGCCGAGAACCTGGTCGATCGCTACCAGATCCCGCGCGAAGAGCAGGACGCGTACGCCGCGCGAAGCCAGCAGCGGTGCGAGGCCGCGCGGAAGCGCGGCGGCTTCGACGCCGAGAAGGCGCCGATCCCGATCCGCGACCGCAAGGGAAACGAGACCCTCTTCGACCAGGACGAGCACGCGCGCGACGGCATCACGATGGCGTCCCTGGCCAAGCTGCCCCCGGTCTTCCGCGAGAACGGGACCGTCCATGCGGGCAACTCGAGCGGCATCACGGACGGCGCCGCGGCGGTGGTCGTCCTGAGCCGCGACGCGGTCGCGCGCCTCGGTGTGAGGCCGATGGCGCGGCTGCGCGCGTTCACCGAGGCCGGGGTCGATCCCCAGGTGATGGGCCTCGGCCCGGTGCCGGCCGTGCGGGCGCTGCTCGAGCAGACGGGCGTCGCGAAGGAGGACGTGGACCTCTGGGAGCTCAACGAGGCGTTCGCCGCGCAGGTGCTGGCGTGCAACCGAGAGCTCGGGATCGACGAGGAGCGCCTGAACGTGAAGGGCGGCGCGATCGCCCTCGGCCACCCCATCGGCGCGACCGGATGCCGGATCCTCGTCACGCTCCTCCACGCGATGGAGGAGCGGGGCGACCGCCTCGGCGTCGCGACGCTCTGCATCAGCGGCGGGCTCGGGCTCGCCGCGCTGGTCGAGCGCGTGGTCTGACGGACCCGCCTCGCCGTCCCCGGACGGCGGGACGGACGGGTTCGTGTCCCTCGGCGCGGCCGAACCGGCCCGCGCGTCCGCACGTCGCGAACGGGCGTCGCGCGGCACCGCGCGCAAACAGGCGTCGCGCGGTCCGTCCGCGCCGCGTTCTGCGCCGCGCACGCGTCCCACGGATCGCCAACGTGTTCAGACGCGCGAGGTGGTCGCTGGTCGTTCCCCCGGATGCGGGCTCGAATCCCCCCGCGGGAGGGACTCGATTCGGGACGGGTGGAGGCCAGAGGCGCGGCTCCCGGAGGGGGGCCGAGGGAGGCCGCCATGCCGCGACTGCGACCGACGTCGAGGGGAGGGATCCTCGCGCTCCTGCTGATCTCGAGCGCGCCGCTCGCGGCGTGCGGCGGAGGCGGCGGGTCGTCCGTCGCGGCGGAGCCGCCGCTCGCGTACGGCTCGATGGCGCCGAAGTCCTCGTGGACGGAGGCCGAGCTCGAGCACTTCCTCGTCGTAGCGGAGTGGGCGTACACCGACTCGTCCTGGTCGCGACTCCAGTCGATGGGGCTCCCGGCGTACGTGGACGCCATGCTCCAGCTCCCCGCGCCCGGGAGCACGGCGTGGGAGCAGGACGCCGGCCAGCTCCTCGTCCACGCGGAGGACCCGCCCGGCGAGGAGGGCCAGTTCCCGAGCACCCAGGACCTCTCGCAGTGGGCCCTCTACCTGATGGCGCACGACGAGAACCCCTTCCAGGAGGTCCTCGCCTTCTTCTGGCACGACCACTTCGCCACGTCGTCCGACGTCCTGGAGGGCGGCAACCTCTGGTGGATGAAGACCCACCTGGACCTCCTGCGCGCCGAGGGTGCGGGCAACCTGAAGCAGCTGGTCCTGGACGTGTCGCGGGACTGGGCGATGCTCCGCTGGCTGGACGGCATCTCGAGCACGAGTCGCGCGCCCAACGAGAACTACGGCCGCGAGTTCCTCGAGCTGTTCTGCCTCGGCGTGGACAACGGCTACACGCAGGACGACATCGTCCAGGCCGCACGCGCCTTCACGGGCTACAAGCAGGTCACGCTCGACCCGGACACGGGCCTGAGCGGCGTCGTCTTCGACCCGAATCGCCACGACCCGGGCGACAAGACCGTGTTCGGCGTGACGATCCCGGGGCAGAACCTGACCGACGACTACCAGGCCATGGTCGATCTCACCTTTGCCCAGCGCCCCGCCGCGGAATGGTTCGCGCGGTCCTTGCTGTCGTGGTTCTGCTACGAGAATCCGCCCGACGACGTCGTGTCCCAGCTCGCCCAGATCCTCCGGACGAACGGCTACGAGCTCGCGCCGGCCCTCCGCGCGATGTTCCTCTCGGAGGCCTTCTCCTCGCCGCGCGCCCGCCAGGGCCGCGTGAAGAGCCCCGTCGAGTTCGTCATGGGGTGGAACCGTGCGACGAACCTCCCGCTCGTGGACCACACGACCGGCGCATGGCAGGCGAGTGCTTTCCGGTCGGAGCTCGAGGGGATGGCCCAGGTGCCGACCCAGCCCCCGAACGTCAACGGCTGGCCGAACGGCGCGCTGTGGCTCTCGGCCCAGGGCATGGTCAACCGCGCCAACTTCGTGCGGGACGTGATCGTGGACCGCCAGGACCAGGCCGCCGCGGGCTACGACGTGGCGACGCTCCTGCCGCCGGGCACGCCCACGGCCGGCGAGGTCGTGGACCGCCTCGCGCGGGTCCTCCAGGTCACGTTGACCTCCGCCGACCGGGCCGACCTCGTCCGGTACCTCGACACCCACCGCGAGTCCGACGGCACCGACACGGACGACCCGTTCGACGCCACGAACCCCCAGCACGTGGACGAGCGGGTCCGGGGTCTCCTCTACATGCTCGCCCAGCACCCCACCTACATGCTCCGCTGAACGCGGGTTCGACCGAAGAAGGGAAGCTCCCAGATGACCACCTCGCACGGAAAGCGCGGCGATCTCAGCCGTCGCGACGTCCTCGCCTTCGCCGGCGCCGGCCTCGGCCTGGCGGCCCTCGGGCCCCTCGGAGCGCGGTGGATGCCCGAAGCGACGGGCGCGCCCAGCGCCGACCCGATCCTGATCGTCGTGAACCTGCTCGGGGGGAACGACGGGCTCAACATGGTGATCCCGACCTCGCTCACGCGGTACTACGACCGCCGCGAGACGCTCGCGATCGCCGAGACGGACGCGCTGGCGCTCGGCGGCGGGCCGGCGCCCACCACGACGTACCGCCTCCACCCGTCCTTCTCGAACCTCGCCGCGCTCTGGGACCAGGGCGAGGCGGCCTTCGTGGAGAAGGTGGGCTACCCCAACGCGAACCTCTCCCACTTCACGAGCGAGGACATCTACTCGTACGGCGTGCGCGGCTCCTTCGCGCCGCTCGGGCTCTCGCCGAGCGGGTGGGTGGCTCGCTTCGCCGACCTGTACGCGCCGACGCCCATGGGCGCGGCCAGCGTGGGCGTGGGCCGGCGCCGCGACTTCGTCGGCGGCCACACCGACTCGTTCCTCGTGGACCGTCTGTCGAGCTTCGCCTACAAGACGGACGGCGCGTACCGAAACGACCACGTCCGCCGCGTCGAGATGCTCCGGAGCATGCTCGACCGGTACCCGCGGACGGGCCCGGCGGGCGACGCGGCGGACGCGCTGGCGCAGGGCTACGCGCTCGCGGACCAGGTCGCCGCGGCCGTGGACGCGTACGCGGCGCTCGGGAGCACGGCCGACTACACGGGCGGGACCGGCACGCTCCGCACGATCCAGCGGAACCTCCGCGACATCGCGACGCTCGTGAACTTCGGGTTCGAGACGCGGATCTTCTACACGGGATACGGCGGCTTCGACACGCACGGCAACCAGGGCACGACGACGGGGACGCAGGCGAACCTCTTCTCGTGGCTCGACGGCGGCATCGGCGGCCTGGCCACGGACCTCCGCGCCATGGGCGTGTGGGACCGTACGGCGATCGTGGTGATCTCGGAGTTCGGCCGGCGCACGTACATCAACGCGTCCGGCGGCACCGACCACGGCCACGGCAACGTGTTCCTGCTCGCCGGCGGCGCCGTCCGCGGCGGCGCGTACGGGCCCGAGCTCACGGACGCGGACCTCGACCTCGAGTACCTGGACTACGCCGTGGACTTCCGCGACGTGTACCGCTCGCTGCTCGGCGAGCACCTGGGCGTAGATCCCGCGCCCGTCTTCCCCGAGCCCCAGCCCGTCGTGACGCCGGTCCACGTGGTGGGCTGATGCCCGCCGGCGGGACCGCGCCGGCGAGGCGGGACCTTGGGCCCAGTTCCCGGACCGGGTCCCTCGTCGCGTGGCAGAGTGGCGCCCGGGCAAGGGCGACGCGACCGGGCCCGGCGGCTCGGACGGCACACGGAGGATCTGGGGGCCGCGGGCGAGGTCCGGTCGAAACCCATCTCCCTCCCGCGGGTACCAACGAACGCCCCGGAACCGACCGGGGCGTACCGCGGAGGGACGAAATGCCCGTTCGACCGCCCGTGCCGCGAGGCCGCGCCGCCCTCTTCCCGTTGCTCCTGCTCGCCGCCTGCGGAGGCGGAGGCGGCGGCACGACCTCGGTCCCGGGAACGCCGCCCGCGAGCCTGGCGTACGCCGAGCCCGACGTGCGCTACCGGATCGGCGACGTCGTGACGGCCGACACGCCGAGCTTCACGGGCGGCGCGCCGACCTCGTACTCGGTCGCGCCCCCACTCCCGACCGGTCTCGTCGTCGATCCGACGTCGGGCACGCTCTTTGGCGCCCCGACGTCGGCCGCGCCCCCGAAGGACTACGTGGTCACGGGCGCGAACGCGTCCGGGCAGGCGCAGGCGGTCGTGCGGGTCGAGGTGCGATACCCCGTCGCGAAGTCGCTCGCGCCCGCGGAGGGCCTGACGGACGCCGACCTCCGGCACTTCCTCCGCCGTACGCACTGGGGCGTCCGGCAGGCGAGCTACGACGCGCTCGTCGGCGCGGGCCTCCCCGCGTACGTGGACGCGATGCTCGCCTTCCCCGCCGTCGGCAGCACGCCACAGGAGCAGCAGGCGGCCGCGCTCCTCGCCAGGCCCACCGACCCGCCCGGGGAGGAGGGCAAGTTCCCGACGCTCCGGCAGCTCTCCCAGTGGTGGCTCTACCTCATGCTCACGAACCCGGACACCTTCCAGGAGGTGCTCGGGTTCTTCTGGCACGACCACTTCGCCACGTCCTCGGACGTACTCGCCAACGGCAGCACATGGTGGATGAAGGACCATGTGGACCTGCTCCGGGGCTCGGGCGCGGGAAACCTCCGCGACCTGCTGATCGCCGTCTCCCGGGACCGGGCGATGCTGATGTGGCTCAACGGGCTCGAGAACACGAAGCGCGCGCCCAACGAGAACTACGGCCGCGAGTTCTACGAGCTGTTCGCGCTGGGCGTGGACAACGGGTACACCCAGGACGACATCGTGCAGACGTCGAAGGCGTTCACGGGCTACCGCACGGTCGTCGTAGACGCGAACACGGGCCTGCTCGACGTGGCGTTCGACACGAGCCGTCACGATCCCGGCGACAAGACCGTCTTCGGGGTGACGATTCCCGGTCAGAACACGACGGACGACTACGCGGCGGTGGTGGACCTGACCCTCTCCCAGCGCGACGTCGCCGGGTGGATCGCGCTGTCGCTGCTGCGCTACTTCTGCATGGACGCCCCGGCGCCCGAGCTCGTGGACCAGCTCGCGAAGGTGCTGAAGGACGGCGGCTGGGAGCTCGCCCCCGCGCTCCGTGCCCTCTTCCTCTCCGAGGCCTTCTACTCGCCCGAGGGGAAGGCGGGGCTCGTGAAGGGCCCGACCGAGATGGCCGTCGGGTTCATCAACTCGACCGGCCTCGTGATGCCCCTCGACCAGCTCGAGTACCGACTCGACCGTCTCGGCCAGGTCCCGACGCGGCCACCCAACGTGAACGGCTGGCCGGGAGGCCCCCAGTGGCTCTCGGCGCAGGGCATGGTGGACCGCGCGAACCTCCTGCGCACCTGCATCGTGAACCGGAGCCTCCAGCAGACGCTCGGCATCGACGTCGCCACGCTGCTCCCGCCCGGGACCCCGACCTCCGCCGAGGTCGTGGACGCCCTGGCGCAGCGGCTCGGCGTCACCCCGACGCCCGAGCAACACGACCTCTACGTGGAGTACCTCGACACCGACCGCCTCGCCGACGGCACGATCGTGCCGAGCCCGTTCGACCCGACGAACCCCACCCACGTGGACGACCGCGTCCGGGGTCTCCTCTACGTCCTCGGGCAGAACCCGGGCTTCGAGCTCCGATAGGAGGCGGACGATGAGCCAGAAGAACCGTGAGAACGAGTCCCTCCTCCGGCGCGGCGCGACGCGACGCGACATCCTCCGGTACGCGACGGCCGGCATGGGCCTCGCGTGTCTCGGGCCGCTCGGGAAGGGCCTGCTCGGCACCGCGTACGGCGCGCCGACCGGAAACGACTTCTTCGTCGTCGTGAACTGCTACGGCGGTCACGACACGCTGAACGCCGTGATCCCGATCGGGGTCCAGGCGTACTACGACCGGCGGAACGTGGGCCAGGTCGGGTCGATCGCGATCCCGCCGGGCGTCGAGCTCCCGCTGACCGGCGGACCCGCTCCGACGACCCAGTACGGTCTCCACCCGTCCCTCGTGAACCTCCAGGCGATGTGGAACGCGGGCGACCTCCTGTTCGTGACGAAGGTGGGCTACCCGGAGGCCAACCTCTCGCACTTCACGAGCCAGGACATCTACTCGTACGGCGTCCGCGACGGCTTCGCGCCGCTCGGCCTCGACGAGAGCGGCTGGATCGCGCGGTTCGCCGAGCGCTACGCCCCCACCTCGCTCGGCGCCGTGAGCATCGGCGTCGGGCGGCCGCTCGACTTCCTCGGCGGCTCCACGACGCCGCTCCAGGCCGACTCGCTCGCGACCTTCCGCTACGAGACGGACGGGGCGTACCCGAACGGCCAGATCCACCGCCTCGACACGGTGAAGGCGGCGCTCGTCTCGGCACCCACCGGCGGCCTCGAGGAAGACATCGCGGACGCGATGGCGCAGGGGCTGGACCTCGCGGACCAGATCCAGGCCGCGGTCTCGTCGTATCAGAGCAACGTCGACTACGGCGGCGTGAACCCGCAGCCGATCGCGCGGTACCTGCGCGACGTCGCCACGCTCGTCCAGTACGGGTTCGACACGAAGCTCTTCTTCACGGGCTTCGGCGGCTTCGACACCCACGCGCTCCAAGGCGCCGACACGGGAACCCAGGCGACGCTCCTCTCGCGCCTCGACGCCGCGCTCGGCGCGTTCTCGGAGGACCTGAAGGACATGGGCGTCTGGGACCGCGCGGTCGTCGTGGTCATGTCGGAGTTCGGACGGCGGAACTACCAGAACGCCTCCGGCGGCAGCGACCACGGGCACGGGCTCACGTTCCTCGTGCTCGGCGGCGGCGTGAAGGGCGGCCGCTACGGCAACGACATCACCCAGTCCGACCTGCTCCAGGAGTTCCTGGGCTACGAGGTGGACTTCCGCGACGTGTACCGGGAGGTCCTCTCGACGCACCTCGGCGTCGACCCGGGCCCGGTGTTTCCCGAGCCGCAGCCGACCTCCACGACGCTCGGATTCCTCTGAGACCCGGATCCTCCATGCAGACCGCGTTCCTCGCCCGACACCTCCTCCCCTTCCTCTGTCTCCTCGCCGCGTGCGGCGGAAGCTCCGGCGGCGGGCCGGGCCCCGGCGGGGGACCTCCCGCGCCGACGCGCCTCGCGTACCCGGCGACGCTGCTCTGGGTCCCCACCGACGGCAACCTCGCGTCGCAGACACCGACGTGGTCCGGTGGCGACCCCACGGGGTTCTCCGTCTCGCCGGCGCTGCCGACCGGGCTCGCGCTCGACCCCGCGACCGGCGAGATCGCGGGGGCGACCGGGAAGACGCTCGCGCCGCTCACGACCTACCACGTGACCGCGAGCAACGCGGGCGGCTCGACGACGGCCGACCTCTCGATCGGGGTCGGTGTGCTCGCCACGCTGGCGCCGGGCTTCACGGCGCGGGTGGTCCTCGACGGTCTCGCGATCCCCAACCGGTTCGCGCTCGCGCCGGACGGCCGCATCCTCTTCGACGAGCTCGAGACGGGCGACGTGCGCGTGATCCGCGCCGACGGCACCCTCCAGGCCACGCCGTTCGCGCACCTCGACGTGCTCACGGGGAACTACCGGGGGCTCCTCGGCCTGGCGATCCACCCCGAGTTCGCGTCGAACGGCTGGGTGTACGCGATGGCGTGCGTCCCGGGCACGGGCATGGACCCGGACCACCAGACCGTGGTGCGGTGGACCTCGGTCGAGACCTCGCCCGGAACGTGGCAGGGGACGAACGAGACCACGATCGTGGACCCGCTGCCCATCGGCCAGCTCGGCAACGGCGGCGACATCCGGTTCGACCTCGCCTCGCCCCCCCACCTCTTCATCAGCGTCGGCGACGTGGACGACGAGGCGAGGAGCCAGGAGGTCGGCGGCCTGGCGGGGCGGATCCTCCGGTACACGGAGGACGGGCTCGTGCCCGCGGACAACCCGTGGGCGGGAGACCCGACGTGGTGCCTCGGCCTTCGCAACACCTACGGCACGGCGATCCAGCCGACCACGGGCGACCTCTGGGGCGCCGACAACGGACCCGACGCGAACGACCACCTCGACTTCCTGAACAAGGGCAAGAACTTCGGGTGGGGCGGGTATCCCGTGGGCCTCCCCCCCGGCGACGTGGGCATCGCCGTAGAGACGTGGGTGAACGTGATCGCGCCGACCTCGATCGCCTGGCACACGGGCGCCGGCTGGGGCGCGACGTATGCGAACAACCTGTTCCTCTCCTCGTACGACGACGAGGCGATCCGCCGCTTCCTGCTCTCGGGCGTGGCCTACCTCGACGTGGACGAGGTCCAGGACTTCGCGAGCTTCCACCCGTCGATGTTCGACAACAAGCCCCTCGACCTCGACTTCGCGGCGGACGGCACGATGTTCGTCTCCACCTTCACCGGCATCTACCGCATCGAGAAGCCCTGACCTCGGTCGGTCAGCGGCTCTTGTTGCCGGCCGACACGCGCTGCACGGCCTGGACGATCAGGTCGGCCTCGGCCGCGGGCACCTCGTCGCGGAGAGCGCCCTCGAATTCGGCCAAGAGCGAGGCGGATGCCGCCTTCCGCTCCGCGTCGGTGTGCCCCTCGCCCTTCAGCTGGCCCTGCTCGTCCCGCCACCGCGCTTGGTAGCGCACCGCGGTCGCGATGACCGCGCGCCGCTCGCCGTCCGTGAGCTTCGCGCCGGTCTGGTCGAGGAACGCCCCGATCTCCTTGACCGCGCGTTCGAGTCGTCGCTGGCGCTCGACGGCCTCGAGCAGGGTGCGGAAGCGCCGGACCTGCTCCGGCGAGACGGCCGGGCGCGCGGGACTCGCCCTCGTCCCGCCCGACGGGGCGTCGGAGCCCGTGGCCTGTGCCGTTTCGTCCACGGCGTCGCCGACGGTCCCGGGCGCGGGCGGCGTCGCATCCTCTGCAGCCGCCGTGCCCGCCGTGGTCCTCGACTCCAACGCCGCGAGCCGGCGCTCGACGTCGGCGCGCCACACCTCGTCGCCGGTGCCCACCAAGAGGGGAAACGGCGCGGGCGCCGCGTCGGCGGCCGCGCCGTCCGGCGCGGAGCGCTCGACGTCCGACCGCACGGGCGACGCTCCGCCCGCGGGCACGACGTCCCGCCGGGGACCGAGCGCGTCGTAGACCAAGAGGCCCGCCGCGACGAGCAGGACGGTCGTGAGGATCTGGACCGAAGCCCTCATGCGGACGTCCCTCCCCGCGACCCGGCGTCGAGCCGCCAGGGTACGACGGGCGCGCGAAGGTCGTTCGACCCGTCACGGGCCGGGGGACCGAACGGAGTCGTTTCCGGGCTCGCGTATGCTCGGGCCCTCTTGTCGCCGGGCGAGCGCGCGCGGCGACGGCGTCTTGCCAGGGGGCGCGAGAACGGGCGTCGGGGACGATCGGCGGGAGGGCATGGCAAGGCGTCGGCACCGGATCGTGCGGGTCCTCGGCGTCTCGCTCGGCGCGATGCTCCTCCTGGTCGCCCTGCTCTACCTGCTCCGCGGCCCGATCTTCGGCGGCCTCGTGCGCCGGTACCTCGCGCGCGAGCTGTCGTCCGCACTCGGCGGTCGGTGGACGGTCGGGGGCGTCGGCGGGTCGTGGATCTCGGACCTCTCGCTCGAGGACGTCGAGATGATCGAGCCTCCGGCGACCGGACCGCTCGTGGGCGCGGGCGCGGACGCGGTCACGGCCGACTACGACCTCCTCGGTCTCGTGGGCGGGCGGGGCCTCGCGGCCGTCCACGCGATCCACGTGCGCGCGCTCTGGGCGACGCTCGACCTCGACCGTTCGGGCGGCGCGCCGGCGAGGCTGCCCTCGTTCGTCCTGGCGCCGGTTTACGATGCGCTTCCCCGCGTCGAGGCCGACGCGCGGCTCCGCGCGACCTCTCGCGGGCGCGTGATCGAGGCCGGGCTTCGCGTGGCGACGGTGGCGCCGCGTACGTGGCGCGCGCGCCTGGACGACGTGCGCCTCGACGGCGACACGCTCGAGGGAGAGATCGCCGGCCGCGCCGAGCTCACCGACCCGACCCACCTCGCGTGGACCTCGAGCACCTCGCTCGACGGGTTCGGCCTCCCCGCCCTCGACTGGCGGCTCTCGGGGCGCCTCTCTCTGCGCGTAACGACGCCCGCGGGCGACGTCCGGCTCGACGCGACCGGCGCGGGCGTAGACGTGGCGGCGGAAGGGCTGGACCTCGGGCGGATCCCGTCGTGGGTGCGCGGCCTCGTCCCCGAGCCGGGCCTGCCGACGGCCGGGCGCCTCGGCGTGGAGGGCACGATCGAGGACCTCGCGGGCCCGGTCGTGAGGGCCCACGTCCAGGCGAGCCGGCTCACGTGGGCCTCCCGCTCGATCTCGTACGTGGAGGTGAAGGGCCGGACGGACCGCGAGGGGCGGATCCGGGTCGAAAGCGCCCGGCTCGAGGCCGAGGGCGCCGAGGCGCAGGCCCGGGACGCGGTCGTCGATCCCGCGTCCCCGTTCCTGCTCACGAACGTGGCGACGCTCACCGCCCGGATCGACGACCTGCGAACCGTCGTGCCCGGACTCGACGAGCCGATCGGGGTCTTCGTCGCGGCGAGCGGCCTCGGTCGGCGCGGCTACCGCCTGGAGCACGTCGAGGTGACGGCGCGCGGGACGACGCTTCGGGGGAGAGGGGACGTGACGCTCCCCGACGACCCCGGGGCCTGGCGCCGGACCCGCATCGACCTCGACCTCGACGCGCGCTCGGAGGACCTCTCGCGCTGGACCGACGTGCTCGACGGCGGCGCGGACGTGCACCTGACCGCCCGCGGCGAGGTCGGCGCCGCCGCGGTTCACGCCGAGGTCGAGGGGAAGCACGCGACGCTCGCGGACGTGGCCGTGGACCGCCTCCTGCTCGACGCAACGTTCGGCTGGCCGGCGCTCGAGGTCCGGGCCGTCACCCTCTCGGCGCCGGCCGCCGCGATCGAGGGCTCGGGGCGTCTCTCCTTCTCCCCGTTCGCGGTCGAGGCGTCCACGCTCAACGGGCGCGCGGCCGACGTCGGGCGCCTCGCCGCGGCGTTCGGCCTCGAGGAGACGGGCCTTCGCGGAGCCCTCGCGGCCGACGGGTCGATCACGGTCGAGGGGGGGCGGCTCACCCTCGCCGCAGACCTCTCGGGAACCGACCTCGCACTCGGCGCGAGCACGGTGGGCGCGGTCCACGGCCACGTCGCGTACGAGGGCGGCGCGATCGAGGTCTCCTCCCTGGAGGCCCGGGGCGGGTGGGGCCACGGCGTCCTCTCCGGTCGCCTCGACGTGGACCGTGGCCGCGTGGACCTCTCGTCCCTCGCCGCGGACGTGGAGGGGATTCCCGTCCGCCTCGAAGCGCCCGTGACGCTCCAATGGGACGGTGGCGCGTACACGGCGCGCGGCCTCGCCCTCGCGGTAGCGGACGCGCACGTGAGGCTCGACGCGAGCGCGGTCCCCCAGGAGGGCCGCGGGACCGTGCTTGCGCTCACCGCCGAGCGCGTGGCCGACCACCTGACCCTCGACGCGCCCGTCGAGGTGCGCTGGGGCGGGAGCGGGGTCCGACTGGACCCGCTCGACGTCACCGTGAACGGGTCGGTCCACGTGCGGACCGCGCTCGCCCTCGACCCGGACGCTACGACCGCCACCGTGGGCCGCCTCGCCATCTCGGGCGACTTCGGCGCCGTCCGCCTGCTCGAGCCCCTGGTGCTCGCGAGGACCGAGACGGGGATCCGGTTCGGCGCGTTCGCGGCGGAGGGCCTCGGGCTCGTGGTGCACGCCCAGGGAAGCGCGGACGTCACGAAGGGCCGGGCGACGCTCGGGTCGCTCCGCGTGGGGCGCGGCGACCTGAGCCTGGCCATCGGGCATCCGGCCGAGCTGACGTGGGACCGGGAGGGCGTTCGCGTGATCGGCCTCGACGCCGTCGTCGAGGGCGCCCACGTAGAGGGACGGATCGCGTACCTCGGCGGCGCCCCGTCGGCCGACCTGACGGTGGAGGGACTCGACGTGTCCCGGCTCGTACCGGCGATCGCCGGGACCTGGCGCGGCCGGGTGTCGGTACGCGACACGTCCTTCTCGGTCGAGGGCACGCTCGCGGGCCTCGCCGGCCTCGGCCTCGAGGGCGACGTCGAGATCGGCCTGCGCCAGGGCGAGGACGGCGGGATCGAGCTCTCGCGCTTCCGGGCGACGGGCGCGCGCGGGCTCGCCCTCGTGGGCACGGCGCGGCTCCCCTGGCGCCTCACGACGTCGGGCCTCGCGCGCGTGGACCGCGTCCTGCCCCACCTCGACATCGAGGGCGAGGTGCCGCTGCCGGCCGGCGTATCCGCCCGGATCGCGCACGTGCACGTGACGGGCGACGCGGAGGGACTCCACGCGGCGCTCACCTCGGTCGCGCTCGCCGGCGTGCCGGAGGGCGAGCCCGGAGCGGAGGTCGAGGTCCGCCTCGAGGCGACGAAGGACCGCGTCACGCTCACGAGCAGGATGCCCGAGCGGGGCGCGGTCCACGTGGAGGGCCACGCCACGGTCGACGGCGGGATCGACTGGACGGACCCGGCCGACCTGGAGGGGTTCCTGGGCGCGTCGGTCGAGGGGACGCTCTCGGCGCGGGTCGCGTCGTGGGCGCCGCTCAGGGCGCTCGTACCGACGATCGAGGAGGTGGACGGCGACGTCCGCGGCGTCGTCACGCTCGGCGGGACGGTCGGCGCCCCGTCCTGGCGGGGAGAGGTCCACGTCACGAAGGGGCGGGTCCGCATCCGGGACTTCCCCGTGGTGACGGACGTCGAGGCGGAGATCCACGTCACCGGGGATCGCATCGAGATCGGCCGACTCCAGGGCCAGCTCGGCTACGCGCCCTTCGCGGTGACGGGCTCCGCGGGCCTCCCGGGCGCGGACGGGGTCCCGCTCCGTCTCGTGGTCCGGGGGAAGCGCCTCCTCCTCGCGCGGAGCGACGCCATGCGTCTCCGCGCGGACCTCGACCTCCGGGTCGGCGGCACGCTCCGGACCCCGACGATCGCGGGCGACGCCCGGATCGTGGACCTGCTCTACGTCGCGGCCATGAACGTCGCCGGCGACGCGCCGTCCACGGACGAGGCGGAGTTCCGGCTCTTCACGCTCGACGTCGAGCCGCTCGCGAGCGCGCACCTGGACGTGCGCGTGACGGGCGACCAGTCGATCCGCATCCGGAACAACCTGATCCGCGCGGACGCGAGCGTGGACGCGACGCTGGGCGGGACCGGCCGCGAGCCCGTGCCCGTCGGCCACCTGACGTCGGACACGGGGCTGATCTACCTGCCCGCGGCGACGCTCGACGTCCAGGGCGCGCGGATCGAGTTCCTCGCAGGCGAGCCGGATCGCCCCGAGATCCGGGCGACGGCGCTCTCGCGCGCGAGCGGCTACGAGCTCGGCGTCCGCGTCACCGGGACGCTGCCCGACGTGGAGCTCCACGTCTTCTCCCGGCCGCGGCTGTCCGACGCGGACGCGATGCTCCTCCTCGCCACCGGCGCCACGCCGGGCGGCGCGGGGCCGGGCGGCGTCGAGGGGATCACGCTTCAAAAGGCGTTCTCGTTCTTCGGCGAGAACCTCCTCTCCGTCGCGCGCGGCACCTCGGACCCGGAGGGGGGACGCCCCTTCTTCGACCGGTTCCGCCTCACCGTGGGCCGCGAGCGCACGCGCCGCGGAAACCAGACCATCGAGGCCGAGGGCCAGCTCTCGGAGCACGCGTACGTACGGATCGAGCGGGACAAGTACGACGAGACCGACACCACCTTCGTCTGGCGGATCCGCCTGCGATGAGAGGGCTGTTTGCGCTCCTCAGCCTGCTCGTGCTCTCGGCCTGCCACGCACGGCTGCCGTGGGAGCCGCCGCTGCCCGTCGGCGACTTCCGTGTGGAGGGAAACGTGCGTACCCGGCGCGACGACCTGGTCCGCGCCGCGCGGAGCGAGCTCGAGTCGATGGTCCGCGGCACCCACCCCGAGGCCGACGCGTACGACGCCGCGTACGCGATGGAGCGCTACCTCGTGCGCGAGGGCTTCCCGGACGGAAAGGTCGATCTCGCCGACGAGGGCACCACGATCGTCTTCCGCGTGGAGGAGGGACACTTCGGGATCATCCGGGACGTCCGCTTCCCGGGGGCCACGCACGCCCCGACCGCGACGTTCGTAGACGACTTCCTGCCCGAGAAGGGCACCTTCGGCCGGGGGGCGAGGATCTGGAACGAGGCCCGTGAGAGCGCCGGCGCCGCGAGGGTCGAGACCTGGTACCGAGCGCACGGCTACCTCCACGCGAAGGTGGGTCCCGCGCGCGCCGAGTGGGACCCCGCACACACGACCGTCGACGTGGTCGTCCCGGTCGTCGAGGACCGACGGTTCGTCGTGGCGGACCTCCGCGTGGCGGGCGACGAGGCCTCGCTCGTGGACCGCGCGTCGTGGGTCGGGAAGCCCTATCGCGGGGGTCTCGCTGCGGAGATCGCGGGCGACGTGCGCGACGCGCTCGAGGAGCGCGGGTTCGCGCACGCCGAGGCGACACCCTCCGTCGAGATCGACGAGAAGAAGGGCGAGGCCCGGATCACGGTCCACGTGCGTCGGGGGGAGCGCGTCCAACTCGGGACCGTCCGCTTCGAAGGGCTGCGTCGGACGAACCCGGGCTTCCTCCGGCGGCGCATCCCCGTGGCGGAGGGCGCCCTCCTGAGACGGAGCCTCCTCCAGAAGGGCCTCACGAACGTGTACGCGGTGGGCGCGTTCCGGACGATCGACCAGACGCTCGAGACCGTGCGCCCGGGCGTGGACGACGTCGTCGTGAAGCTGGAGGAGGCGCCCTCGCGCCGCGTGGACCTCGGCGCGGGCTACGGCAGCTGGGAGCTCGCGCGCGCGGTCGTGGCGTACAAGGACTTCAACTTCACGGGACGGGGCCGGTTCCTCGAGCTCCGTGGCCTCGCCGCCGTGCGCCACCTCGGCGCCGACGTGACCGTAGAGGACCCGTGGATCCTCGGCGAGAACCGCGTCGCGAGCGCCTCGATCGGGGTGCTGCGCCGGATCGAGCCCTTCTACTCGTTCTGGGGCTTCCACGGCGAGGCGTACGCGGAACAGACCCTCCCCGACAAGTGGAAGCTCCGGCTCGGCTATCGCTACGAGGAAAAGCACGCGTTCCAGGTGGATTCGAGCATCCCGCCCGTCGAGCGGGGCGACGTCGAGGGCTTCAGTCGCTCGGCCGGCGTGTTCCTCCGCGCGCGGTGGGACCGGCGCGACCACCTCTTCCTCCCCACGAAGGGCTGGCTCCTCGACGCGGGGGTCTTCGCGAGCCGGCCGGAGCTCGGCGCGAACCTCGCCTACGTCGAGGTGGACGCCCAGGTCTCCGCGTACGTGCCCCTCGGCAAGCTGACCGTGCTCGCGTTCGACGTCCGCGGGAAGGCCAAGCCGATCCTCGGCGATCGCGTGACCCTGCCCCTCGAGGAGCGCTACTTCCTGGGCGGTTCCGAGAGCGTGCGGTCCTTCGGCCAGGATCAGCTCACCCCGGTGGACGCGTACCGGGGCGGGCTCGGCGGGCGCACGGCCTTCGAGGCGCACGCCGAGCTCCGCCGGCAGCTCGTCGAGAGCCTGCACGGCGCGGCGTTCGTGGACACGGGCCTGGTGGCCGAGCGCGCGTTCTCGCTCGACGGGGCCTGGGGCTACGGCGTGGGCCTCGGCCTCCGCTACTACACGCCGGTCGGCCCCGTGCGGATGGACGTCGCCTGGAACCCCGGACGCTGGTGGGCGGCCACGCGGCCCTGGCAGGTCCACTTCGGCTTCGGCTTCTCGTTCTGAGCGTGGCGGGGGCGGACGCCCGACGGGCCGCGGGTATGCTGCCGCGCCATGTCGAAGCGCCTCATCGCCCTGATCTCGACCGGCGGCACCGTCGAGAAGACGTACGACGAGCTGCAGGGCGTCCTCCACAACGCGTACAGCGTCCTCGACGTGCTGCTCGCCCGCCTCCTCTTGGAAGGCGTGGAGGTCTCGCGCGTGCCGCTGATGAACAAGGACAGCCTGCAGATGTCGGCCGAGGACCACACGCGGATCGCGAAGACCGCGGAGGCGATGGCGCAGACGCACGACGGCGTGGTGATCGTGCACGGCACGGACCGGCTGAACGTCACCGGGGAGCGGATCGTCGAGATCCTCGGGACGCCCCCGGTGCCGATCGTGCTGACGGGGGCGATGCGACCCTACGTCCTCAGGACCACGGACGCCGTGCAGAACATTACGGAGGCGCTGCTGGCGGTGCAGATCCTCCCGCCGGGCGTCTATTGCGTGATGCACGACAAGGTGCTGCGGTTCCCCGGGGTGGAGAAGGACTACGAACGCGGCACGTTCCGCGCAAGGAGCCCGGAGAGCGGCCCGGCCGAGGCCGGCGGCGGCGCGGGGTCCCCGACCCCGCCGCGACGCTGACCCCCGGAACCATCGCCCCCCCACCATACGGAGCCAGAGCAATTTGTCCGAATCAGGCGGCGGTGCGGGGTCCCCGGCCGCACCGCGACGCGGATCCCGGCGGGAGGGACGGCCCGCGCCCGCGAGGGTCTCGCTCTGGGTCGCTACGCCGCGCGGACGAGCGTCTGGTCGACGAAGAGCGTGATGGCCTCGGCCGGACGCGCACCCGCGAGGCGCCCGAGCTCGTGGCCGTCCCGGAAGAGCACCAACGTGGGGATCGAGGTGACGCGGAGCGCCTGTGAGAGGCCGGGGAGGTCCTCGGTCTCGACCTTGGCCACGACCAGCCCTCCCGCCGCGCGCCGCGCCACGGCCTCCAGCTCCGGGGCAACCATCAGGCAGGGCCCGCACCAGCCGGCCCAGAAGTCCACGAGCACCGGGACCGGAGACTCCGACAGGAGCCGAGCGAACGCGGCGTCGCTCGTGACCTCGACCGGCTGGCCCAGGGCGGGGAGCTCCGCGCCGCACGCGCCGCAGCGCCCCTTCGCTCCCAAGTTCTCGTAGGCGACCCGGTTCTTCCGCGCGCAGCCGGGACAGAGGACCACGACCCCGTGCTCGTCCGTCCGCACCGCGCCCATCGCCGGCCTCCTCCGCCCCCGCGGCATCGTACGACCGCGCGCGGAAACGCGAAGAACCCGGAAGCGATCGCGTCCCGAGCGGCCCGGGCCGCGCGGGGAGGCCTGCGTCGTTCGCGCAGACGGCGGCCGAGGAACCGGAACGGGCGGTCGGCTCGGCCGCGCGGAGGCCGGTCGGTCGGCGCGCGTCACCCCCGCTGATTCGGACAAATTGCTCTGGCTCCGTATGTCTAGGGGAGCAGGCGTTGGGCGTTCTCCGAGACGATCTTCTCGATCGTCGCCGGCGCGAGCGGGAGCGCGCGGATCCTCGCCAGGTTGTCCGCGACCGGCGGGACGCCGGGACTCGGCCAGTCCGTGCCGAACAGCACGCGGTCGCCGATCTCCTCGAGCCGGGGGAACCACTCGAGGAGGCGAGACGGCGGGATCCCGGACACGTCGAGCCAGAAGCGCTCGAAGCGCCGGAGGAGGAACCACGACGCCTCCGTCCAGAACGGGCGTCCCCCGTGCGCCACGATTACCTCGAGGTCGGGGAAGTCCGTCCCCACGTCGTCCACCTGCACGGGATCGCCGTACTTGAT
This sequence comes from uncultured Planctomycetota bacterium, assembly GCA_963752285.1. Classification (GTDB taxonomy): domain Bacteria; phylum Planctomycetota; class PLA2; order PLA2; family JAEUHO01; genus CAVVXN01. Next base: position 391,235 of record CAVVXN010000001.1, on the reverse strand, counting down.
CCGCGCGCCGGGGAAGATGCTCGTCCCGGTGTGGAACATCACGGGCCGCCCCGACTCCTGGGCCGCCGCGTACAGGTCCCCGAGCGACGGCCACTCGTCGAGGTAGGCGTTCGGTCGGAGCAGCATGTGCGGCCCGTGCACCTTGAACATCCGGGCGCCCGCTTCCACGAGTCGCCGGGCCTCGCCCCCGACGTCCTTCTCGAAGCGCGGGTTCACGCCCACGCACGGGAGGAGCCGGTCGGGCGCCGCGCGGCAGTACCGGACGACCCAGTCGTTCGTCTCCTTCGTGAACCCCATCACGTCGGGGCTCTCGTAGTTGATGAGCACCATCCGGTCCACGCCCGCGAGGTCCATGTACGCCAGCAGCGCCGCGGGGTCCTCGTGGCACGCGTCGGCCAGGGGGTCCTTCCGACCCCGGAGGAAGGCCTTCGCCACGGCCGGCCGGATCATCCCCTGCGGCTGGACGTGCACGTGGACGTCGGTGACCGGCCCTCCCACTACGGGGTCTCGCCCGCCTGCGACCAGTCGTAGAAGCCGTGGCCGGTCTTCTTGCCGAGGCGCCCGTCCCGGACGAGCCTGCGCAGCAGCTCCGGCGGCGCGAACCGCCGGTCGTCCAGCGTGCGCGCGAGATGCTCGGCGATCCCGAGCCGGACGTCGAGCCCCACCAGGTCGGTCAGCTCGAGCGGCCCCATCGGATGGCGGTAGCCGAGCTTCATCGCCGTGTCGATGTCCTGGGGGCTCGCGACGCCCTCCTCCACCATGCGGATCGCCTCGAGCCCCAGGGCGAGCCCGAGCCGGCTCGTGGCGAAGCCGGGCACGTCGCGGACCACGATGACCGTCTTCCCCATGCGCTCCGCGACGAAGCGGGCCGCGTCCAGGGCCTCGGGGTCGCAGACGTCGGTCTTGACGAGCTCGAGGAGGGTCATGACCGGGACGGGGTTGAAGAAGTGCATCCCGACGACCCGTCCGGGGTGCCCGCTCGCCTCGGCGATCTCCCGGACCGGCAGCGCCGAGGTGTTCGTCGCGAGCACGGCGTGCGCCGGCGCCGACCGACCGAGCGTCGTGAAGATCTCGCGCTTCAGGGCGATCCGTTCGGGCGCGGCCTCCACGATCAGGTCGGCGTCCACGGCCGCGGCGGCCAGGTCGCCCGGCGCCGCGCGCAGGCGCTCCAGCGCCGCGTCGCGGTCCTCGGGCGCTACCTTGCCTCGCTCGACGCCCTTGTCGAGGCTCGCCCGCGTCTTCACGAGCGCGGCCTCGACCACGTCCGCCGACACGTCGAAGAGGCGCGTCTCGTAGCCGGCGAGCGCCGCGACGTGCGCGATGCCCCGCCCCATGGTCCCGACCCCCACAACGAGCACGACCTGGATGTCGGTGGCCATCTCGACGCCCTCCCGCAAGGGCGGGGAGGCTATCAGGACGGCGCGTCCGGGCGACCCGACGAAGGGGCGGTGGCGGCTCAGCGGCCGGGGTGGCCGTACCCGTACGGGGGCGGCGGGGGGACCTCGACCTCCTCGATCACCTCGTCGGCGGGCCGCTCGACGCCGTCCTCGACGATGTACACGCGTCGCCGGATCACCGTGCGCCGGGGGAGCGGGCGGGGCTGGCAGTCGCTGCACCTCCGGTGGTGGACGGGCGGCAGGCAGCCCGGGCATTCCTGGTCCTGGGCGATGGCGTCGCCGGCCAGGGTCCCCGCGACGAGGCCGAGGGTCCCCCCGACGAGGGCACCCCCCCCGCGGTCGCACGGCGAGGCCGCGGCGCCGAGGAAAGCGCCCGTGGCGGTCCCGGCGATCGTCCCGGCGGCGCGGGTGTACCCGGGTCCCTGGCAGCAGCCCGCGAAGAGGCCGGCGGCGAGCGCAAGCGAGGCGACGAGGGGCGTGCGCATGCCGTACTCCACCGGGGGGCCGCCGGGGGACGCCCCGTGACCGGAGCATAGCCCCGTTCTCCACAATCGCACTCTCCAGGTGGTCGGCGGGCGCGGGAGGCGGGGGAGGGCGCGGACTCGGCCCTCAGCGGGGCCGTTTCTTCCGGGCGAGGAACGCGTCCATCCGGGCGCGCTTGTCCGGGTGCTCGAAGAGGTCCGCCTGGATCTCGTCGTCGAGGCGCTGAAGGGCCTCTTCCCCCGCGCCGTGGAGCCAGGCCGTCAGGGCTTCCTTGGTCCGGCGTACGGCCTCCGGCGCCTGGGCGAGGATCGGGGCGAGGAGCGCGGCGGCGGCGGCGGGGACCCCCTCGTCGGGCACCACCCGGTCCACGAGGCCGAGGCGCAGGGCCTCGTCGGCCCCCACGATCTCGCCACCGAAGAGCAGACGCCGCGCGGTCGAGAGACCCACCAGTCGGGGGAGCCGCCGCGTGCCGCCGGCAGCCGCCATGATCCCGAGCCCCACCTCGGGCTGGCCGAAGCGCGACGTGTGTCCGGCCACGCGGAAGTCGCAGGCGAGGGCGAGCTCGAGCCCGCCGCCGAGACACCACCCGACGACGGCCGCCACCGTGGGCCGCGGGAACGCCTCGACCCGCGCGAAGAGCCGCGCGTTGATGCCCTCGAGCGCGTCCGCGCGACGCCGGTCGCGGAGCTCGGCGATGTCGGCGCCCGAGACGAAGGCCTTGCCGCCGGTCGAGGCGAGGACGAGCGCGCGGAGGTCGTCCCTCGGCTCGAGCGCGCCGAGCGCCTCGTGCATCTCGCCGACCATCCGGCGGTCGATGGCGTTGTGCACCTCGGGGCGGTCGATGGTGAGCGTCGCGACGCCGTCGTCACCGACCGCGAGCCGGATCGTCTCGAAGCCCACGATCACGGCTCCCCGACCTGGAGGACGAGCTTGCCGAAGACCTCGCGCGCCTCGAGCCGGCGATGCGCCTCGCCCACCTCCGAGAGGGGCAACACGTCCGAGACGACCGGACGAAGGCGTCCGGCGGCGACGAGGTCGAGACATCGGTACACGTCCGCGAGGCTTCCCATGGTGCTCCCGAGAACGGAGAGCGACTTGAAGAACACGAGGTTCAGAGGGATCTCGGCCACCGGACCCGACGTCGCGCCGCACGTCACGAAGCGTCCCCCCTTCACGAGGGAGCGGAGGGAGCCCTGGAACGTGGTCTGGCCCAGGTGGTCGATCACCACGTCCACCCCGCGTCCGCCTGTCCGGCGCCGGACCTCGCGCGACCAGTCGAGGTCGGAGTAGTCGAACACGTCGTCCGCCCCGAACGTGCGGGCGGCCACCGCCTTCGCGGGCGAGGAGGTCGTCGTGAGGACGAGCCCGGCGCCCAGGAGGCGGGCGATCTGGACCGCGGCCGTCGAGACGCCGCTCCCCGCCGCGTGGACGAGGATCGACTCGCCGGCCTCCAGGCGCGCGCGGCGCACCACCATCGTGAAGGCCGTCAGGTAGACGAGGGGGAACGCCGCCGCGACCTCGTACGAGACCGAGGCCGGAAGGGGCAGGACGTTCTCCCGCGGGGCGACGACGTACGGCGCACAGGTGCCGTCGCGCATCTCCCCGAAGATCCCGTATCCGGGCGAGAGGTTCTGGAGGCCGCGGGCCGTCGTCTCGTCGGGACGCTCGACGTATCCCGGCGCGATCACGACGCGCGTCCCGGGCGCGGGGCCGTCCACGCCCGCGCCGAGCCGATCCACCTCGCCCGCGCCGTCGCACCCCGGCACGAGGGGCAGCGGGAACGTGTGGCCGGGCACGCCCCGCCGGACCCACAGGTCCAGGTGGTTGAGGCCCGCCGTCCGGACCCGGACCCGGATCTCCCCCGGCCCCGGCTCGGGGACGGGACGGTCCTCGAAGCGGAGACGGTCGAGCCCGCCGTGCTCCCGCACGACCACGGCGCGCATGGTGTCGTTGCCGCTCATCCTCGCGCCCTCCTCCGGGGCCGCCCGAACGCGCGCGAGTCTACCGACCCCGAACGCCCCGGGACCGACGCTCTCGCCGCCGGTGTCCATCACCGCGCACCGCGGGTACGATCCTCCGCCCGATGTCCGTTCCCGAGACCATGCGCGCCGCCGTGTACCGCGGCCCGGGCGACCTGAGGGTCGAGACGATCCCGGTCCCCGAGATCGGGCCCGGCGAGGTGCTCGTCCAGGTCGGCGCGTGCGGCATCTGCTCGACGGACGTGCGGAAGGTCGCGGAGGGGACCCTCGACGCGCCGCGCGTCTTCGGGCACGAGACGGCCGGGACGATCGTCGAGGTCGGCTCGGGCGTTCACGGCTGGTCCGAAGGAGACCGCGTCGTCGTCTATCACCACGTCGCGGACCGCACGTCCTGGTACAGCCAGCGCGGGCTCTACGCGCAGTGCCCCCAGTACAAGCAGACCGGCGTGACGGCGGGCTTCGAGCCGTCCGGCGGCGGCTTCGCCGAGTTCGTGCGCGTCCTGCCCTGGGTGGTCGAGGGCGAGGGGCTGGTGGAGATCCCCGACGACGTCTCGTTCGTGGAGGCGACCTTCGTCGAGCCGGTCAACGTGTGCCTGAAGGGCATCCGCAAGCTCGACCTGGACGAGGAGCACGTCGTGCTCGTGGCGGGGGTCGGGAGCGTCGGGCTCCTCCTCCAGCAGCTCGCGATCCGCGAGGGCGCCTCCGTGATCGCGGCGGACCCGCTGCCGGGGCGCCTCGCGCTGGCCGCGGAGCTCGGCGCCCAGCGCACGGTCCGCCCCTCCGAGATCCAGTCGGCCTGCCGCGCCCTGACCGACGGACGGGGGGCCGACCGCGCGATCGTGGCCGCGGAGGGCGCGGGCCCCGTCCGCGACGCGATCCGCGCGACGCGCCCGGGCGCCACGATCCTCCTCTTCGCCCAGACGAAGCGCGGCGACGAGGTCGCGGTGGACGTAGGCGGCCTCTGTCTCGACGAGAAGCACGTCGTCGGCTCGTACTCGGCGTCGGCGGACGAAGCGGAGGAGGCGGCGGAGATCGTGTTCGACCGCGAGATCGAGGTGACGCGGCTCGTCTCGCACGAGATCCCGCTGGCCGAGGCCGCGCACGCGTTCGAGCTCGCGGGCAAGGCCTCGGACGACGTCCTGAAGGTCGTGATCGTGAACGACGAGGAAGCCTGAGGGCGCCCCTCACGCCGGCGCGTACTCCCCGTGCCCGAGCTCGCGGAGCGTGTCGCGGAGCCGGTTCGCCGCCGCGTCCAGGTCCTCGGGGCGCGCGTTCACGTCCTGGTTCGCGAAGTCGAGGTCCACCACGCGGTCGATCGGTACCACGTGCAGGTGCACGTGCGGGACCTCGAGCCCCGCGATCATCAGCCCGACCTTCTTCGGCGAGAACGCGCGCTCGACGGCCCGACCGATCGTCTGCGCGACGCGCACGAGGTGGCCGGTGAGCTCGGGCGGCAGGTCGAGCCAGTGGTCGATCTCGTCCCGCGGCACGACGAGCGTGTGGCCCGGCCGCAGCGGGTGGATCGAGAGGAAGGCCACCGCGCGCGGGTCCTTCCAGACGAAGCGCCCGGGAATCTCGCCTTGGATGATGCGGGTGAAGAGCGTCGGCATCGAAGCGATCCCTCAGGACACGGGCGAGCGACGCGGGTCCACGCCGACCCAGCAGTTCGCGGCGCCGAGCGAAGGGGCGCCGGACTGCTTCGCGTAGAGGAAGAGCTGCATGCGGTAGGCGACGAGCGGTTTCAGCACCATGTCCACGAGGGCGGGACCGAGTGCGGTGGGCGTGCCCCAGGGCAGGGTGGCGGGCGTGGTGGTGGACGTGTCCGGGTCCACCCTCTCCAGGAGCGCCGCGAGCGCGGTCATCTGCCGGTCCATCGCGTCGGGGAACGTCTCCAGGGTCACGTTCTCGCTCTCGGACTCCAACGCCTCGGCGTGGTCCCAGTCGCCCTTCACCGCGGCCAACCCGGGCACGATCGCCATCGTCGTCATGTACCGGAGGAGCTCGAGCGTGGAGCGCTGCCCGGGCGTGGGACGGAAGTCGAGCCGGTCGGGGGGCACCTTCGTGGCGAGGTGCTTGATGACCTTCACCTCGTGGCGCATGGACTGGAGCAGCTGTTCCTTCGTGATCACGGGGCCTCCCGGGTCCAACGCCCACGAGGAGGATACCGGCCAGCGACCGGGGGACCGGGGGACCGGCCTTGTCTCGCGCGCGGGCCAACGAGAGAATCCGCGAGATGCGAAGCGGGGGGGCCCTCGGCCGGACGCGTGTCCTCGTCGCGAGGGCGCTCGCGATCGGGGTCCTCGGCGCGGGCTGGGTCCACGCGGACGACCCCGCGACACCGCCCGCGCCCGCGGCGGCGTCGTCCCCCGCGGAGGCCGCGGCACCGCCCGTCTCGCTCTTCCCGTTCGGGATCCGCGAGGACGCCCGGCCCGACCGCCAGCCAGAGAGGGAGAAGGCGCGCGCCGACGCCGTGGCCCAGGGGCTCCGCTGGCTCGCCGCGCACCAGTCGCCCTCCGGGCTCTGGAAGGCGGCCGACCTCGGCTGGTGCGACGGAAAGGAGGGCCGGAAGGACCTCCAGGGCGGCGGCTACCCCGGCTACGACGTCGGCGTCTCCGGGCTCGCGCTCCTCGCGTTCGCGACCGCGGGGTACGCGCCGCGCGCCGGCGACCCGTACGAGGACGTGATCGCCCGGGGTCTCGCGGCGCTCGTCGATGCCCAGGACGCCGGCGGCTGCGTCGGCCCCCGGACGACGCTGCACTTCCTCTACGGCCACGCGTTCGCGACGCAGGCGCTCGTGGACGCGTACGGCGCCACGGGCGACGTGCGGTGGCGGCGCGCCGCGGGCCGTGCCATCGACTTCGCGCTCGCGGCGCAGAACCCGGGGCTCGCGTGGCGCTACGGCGTCCGCCCCGGCGACAACGACACGTCGGAGACCGGGTGCCTCGCCCTCGCGCTCCTCGCCGCCCGCCGCGTGAACCGCGCGGCGATGGCCGCCGACCTCGCGCCGCCGTTCCCGATCCCCGCGGAGGCCTTCACCGGCATCCGAACGTGGATCGACCAGATGACCGACGAGGTCGGGCGGACGGGGTACATCCAGCGCGGCGGCCTCAGCGCGCGCCTGCAGGAGGAGATCGACCGCTTCCCCTGCGACGAGACGGAGACCTGTACCGCGATCGGCCTCTTCCTGAGGGACCAGATCCCGGGCGACGACCCGCGTCGGGACGCCGCCACGAACGAGAAGGCGGCGGGACTGCTCCGCGTTCTCCCGCCCCGCTGGGACACGCCCGGCGGCTACACGGACCTCTACTACTGGCACTACGGCGCGCTCGCGCTCTCCGCGCGAGACGACCCCGGCTGGCCCGCGTGGCGGCGCGCGCTCGAGCAGGCCGTCGTGGGCGCGCAGCGCCACGACGGCGACGCGTGCGCGTACAAAGGCTCGTGGGACACGGACAGCGCGTGGAGCGCCGACGCGGGTCGCGTGTACACGACGGCCATGTGCGTGCTCCTCCTCGAGACGCCGTCCCACTTCCCGACGCTGCCGGCCGACCGCTCGGACCTCGTGACGGCGCTCCAGGACACCTCCCGCCCGGCCGCCGAGAAGGCGCGGATCCTCGACGCCGTCGCGCTCTACCGTCTCGCCCCCGCGCGCGCCGAGTGGGCGCGTCTCGCGTCCGACCCGGACCCGCAGGTGCGCGCCGCCCTCGCGCGCGCGGTCGCCGCCCTCGAGCCGGACGCCCGGGACGTGAAGCGGCTGGCGGGAATGCTCGCCGACGCGTCCCCCGCGGTGCGCCTGGCGGCCGCCCGCGCGCTCGCGGGGCTCCAGGCGGGAGCGCGACCGGCCCTCGACGATCTCGTCCGGACGCTCGACACGGAGGACGTCCGGCTCCGCGCCGCCGCCCTCGAGGCGATCTCCAGCGTCGGGACGGACGCCGCGACCTCGGCCGACCGCCTCCGCGCGCTCCTCGCCGATCCCGCGCCGCCGGTGCGGGTGGGCGCCGCGGCCGCCCTCTCGCACGTCGCCCCCGACGCGCCCGACGTGGAGCGTGCGTTGCTCCGCGGGCTCGACGAGAGCGACGAAACGGTCCGCGCCACGGCCGCCGCGGCCCTGGCGGACCGCCCCCGACCTTCCGACGAGGTCCTCGACGCGCTCCAGAAGGCGCTCGTGGACCGCGCGCCGCGCGTCCGGGTCGAGGCCGCCCGGGGGCTCGCCACGACGAAACGCGATCCGGCGTCGGTGCTCGAGATCCTGGGGACCGCGCTCCAGAGCGCGGAGCCGCGGATGCGCCTGGTGGCGCTCCGCATCGTCGTCCGCCTGGGCACGGGCGCCATGGAGGACGCGCCGTTCGTCTCCGAGTGCGCGCTTCACGGAGCCCCGCGCGAGCGCGCCGAGGCGCTCGGAGCGCTGGGCGCGTTGGGAAAGGACGCCCCGGGCGGGCTCGCGGCGATCTCGGCCTGTCGCGCGGACGAGAGCGCGACGATCCGGGCGGCGGCGGAGGCGGCCTGGACGGGGATGTCCCTCGCGCCGGGCGAGGCGGTCCCCGCGCTCGTCCCCGCGCTCGAGGCCCCCGACCCGCGCGTCGTGGACGGTGCCGTCGCGGGCCTCGTCGCCGGGGGGCGGCCCGCGCTCGACGCGGTGGTCGGCGCGCTTCGGAGCGGTCGCGAGGCGGCGTGGGCGGGCGCGCTCCGCGTGATCGCCGGCCTCGGGTCCGAGGCGCGCGACGCGGCGCCCGACGTGATCCGGGTCGGTCGCCAAGCGAAGGACGCGCGGGTCCGGGCCCTCGCGGCCCGGGCGATCGGGAGGATCGGGGCGCCTGGACCGGACGGCATCGACGCGCTCGTCCAGATCTCGGACAGCACGGACGCCGACGTCCGTCGCGCGTCGCTCGAGGCGTTGGCGCGGCTCGCCGCGGACGAGCCCGAGGCCGTCCGGGCCCTCGCCCGCCTCGGGGACGACAAGAGCCTGCCGGGGGCGGCGCGCCGCCGTGAGGCGCTCGAGACCCTCGCGTCGCTCGGCCCGGCCGCCGAGCCGGCCAGCGCGACGTTCACGGCCGCCATGGACGACCCCGACGACGCCGTCCGCGAAGCGGGCATCGCCGCGATGGCCGCGGTGGGGAAGGGCGCTCTCGATGTGCTCCAGCGGATGACGCGCGACCCTGCGGACCGGGTCCGTTCGTCGGCGCTCGACGCAATCGGCCGGATGGGCGCCGTGGCGGCGAAGCTCGTCCCGGACCTCTGCGACGGGCTCGCGGCGCAGCAGGACGAGAAGATGTACGAGTACTCGCGCGCGCTCGCGGGCATCGGGAAGCCCGCGGTGCACGCGCTCATCCGGCTCTTGAAGGACGACAGCGCGTTCGCGCGGTCCGCGGCGGCCTATGCGCTCGAGCTGATCGGGCCGGACGCGAAGTCCGCCGAGCACGCGCTCAAGGCGCTCAAGAAGGACCCGGACGAAAACGTGCGGAAGCGCGCCGCCGCGGCGCTGGAGAAGATCCGCCCCCACCACGGCCCGTGACGCGGCGCGGGACGCGGCCCGCGGGTCGGCCGGTGTTCAGCGGCGGGCGAGCACGACCTCCACGAGGCGGACCTCCGCGGCGAGGAACCCGATCACGCGGGAGTACGACACGATCTGCACGCGGCCTCCGTCGCGCTCGAGCTCGGGGTGCGCGAGCGCGTCGTACGTCCAGCCGTCGTCGGTGGGCGGGATCGTGTAGAAGGCCAGGACCGGCGCCGACCACGGGCCCTCGGGGGCGGGCGCGGTCCGGATCATCGTCTTCGTGTCGAGCGTCTGGCTGTAGACGGCGAGATAGCAGCCCAGCGCCTGGTTCCAGGCCACGGAGAAGATGTCGCACGCCTCGATCACGGGGCGTGCGAGCGACAGCTCGTCCGACCAGCGCCCCCCACCGACGTAGTACCTCCACCGGCTCCGGTCGAGGGCGTCCGCGAGGGGTACGCGAGCGAGGATGCACGGCTTGTCCCAGTCGTCCGAGCGGCAGGCGTAGGCGTAGAGCGTGTCGCCCACGCAAAGCGCCGCGGCCCCGAAGTCGGGCTCCCCGTTCGCGAAGAGGAGGGTCGGGTGCGCGGTCCCCGGCGCGACGACGGGCCGGACGGGCGCCTGGCCGGCGTCGTCCCAGGTCGCGATGGAGCAGCCGAGGAACGTGAAGTTGAAGGGGCCGGGCTCCGCGTACACGAGGTGGTAGAAGAGGAGCGCGCGAGACCGGCCGGGATCGACGACCATCGGGCCCGGCCACACGGCGAGCCGCGCGCCGCACGGATCGACCGTGCAGGGATCGACGAAGTGCACGTCGTTGAAGGCGCGCTCGTCATCGGTCTGGGGGAAGAGCTCCACCGGGGCGCCCGCGGCGTCGACCGGCTCCTCGAACCCCGTGACACCGTCGGAGCTGTCGAGGTCGTACGTGTACGACCACGAGTTGTGCCGCCAGGAGCGCCCGTCCGCGGCGGGGTCGCGGAGGACGGTGTCCCCGTAGATCCAGACGGAGCGGCCGTCGAACACGCCCCCGTAGCCGCCGTCCCGACCGCGGATCTCGGGATTCGTCTCGAGCGCGCCGAGGTCCTTCGCGGACACGACGTACACGCCGGGGCTCGAGCCCGCGGAGCCGCCGCACCCGGACCCCGCGGCGAAGGGCGCCGAGAGGAGGGCGGCGATGGCGAGCGCGCGAAGGAGGGACACGCGGCCTACTTCCGCCCCTCGCGGGCCAGGCGCCGACCCCGCACGATCGCCTGGAGGAGCAGGTAGATCGCCGCGAAGGTGAGCAGCTCGTACGGAAGGTTCGAGAACACGTCCTGGTTCGCCCAGATGAACCGGGCTCCGACGTAGGCGGACAGCCCGCAGAGGACGTCCACCAGACGCGAGAGGATCGTGCGCTTGCTCGGGGTGCCCATGGGGCACCCGATTCTATCCGCCCGCGGACTCTCCGGTCCGATCCCCCCGGCACGCCCGCCTCCCGCCGATTACAACAGGCGGATGAACTCGGACTACGTCATCCAGCTCCAGCGCGTCGGTCGCGTCTTCGACGGCCGGACCGTCCTCGAGGGCATCACCCTGGCCTTCTTGAAGGGCGCCCGCATCGGCGTGATCGGCGCGAACGGCTCGGGCAAGAGCACGCTGCTCCGCATCATGGCCGGCGCCGACGCCGACCACGAGGGCACGCGGTACGTCGCGGACGGCGTGCGCGTCGGGTACCTCGCCCAGGAGCCCGCGCTCGCGCCCGGCACGGTGCGCGACAACCTCGAGGCGGCGGTGGGCGAGGTCCGCGCGCTGCTCGACCGGTTCGACCGCCTGAACGATCGGCTCGCGACCGACCTCGGCCCCGACGAGATGCAGCGGGCGCTCGAGGAGCTCGAGACGGTGCAAACCGAGATCGAGGCGCGCGGCGCCTGGGACCTCGACCGCCGGCTCGACCAGGCCAGCCACGCCCTCGGGCTCGCTGTGCCCGACGCCGACGTCGCGAGGCTCTCGGGGGGCGAGCGCCGTCGCGTCGCGCTCTGCCGGATCCTGCTCGAACACCCGAACGTCCTCCTGTTGGACGAGCCCACGAACCACCTCGACGCGGACGCCGTGCAGTGGCTCGAGCGCCACCTCGCCGAGTACGAAGGAACCGTCGTCGCGATCACCCACGACCGGTACTTCCTCGACAACGTCGCGCAGTGGATGCTCGAGATGGAGCGCGGGCGCGGCACGCCGTACCAGGGCAACTACTCCGCCTACCTCGAGCAGAAGGCGGCGCGCCAGGCGGTCGAGGAACGGCAGTCCGCCGCGCGCGCGAAGCTGCTCGAGCGGGAGCTCGAGTGGATCCGGCAGAGCCCGCGCGCGCGGACGGCGAAGAGCAAGGCCCGAATCAAGGGATTCGAGCGACTCTGGGACGATCAGCAGCAGCGAACGCAGGACGACGGGGTCACGATCACGATCCCGCCCGGCGAGAAGCTCGGCGACCAGGTGCTCTGCGTGGAGGGCCTCTCGAAGCGGTTCGGGGACCGCGCCGTGCTCGAGAACCTCTCGTTCGAGCTCCCGCCCGGTGGCGTGTTGGGCGTGATCGGACCGAACGGGACGGGGAAGACGACCCTGCTCCGTCTGATCGCGTCGCGACTCGAGCCCGACGCCGGCCGGGTCGTGCTCGGTCCGACGGTCGAGACGTGCTCCGTGGACCAGGACCGCGCGGACCTCGACGCCGGGAAGTCCGTTTGGGCCGAGATCTCGGACGGCCAAGACGAGCTCCGGCTCGGCACGCGCGCGGTGAACAGCCGCGCGTACGTCGCCCACTTCGGCTTCCGGGGCGCCGACCAGCAGCAGAAGGTCGGCACGCTGTCGGGCGGGCAGAGGAACCGCGTGCAGCTCGCGAAGATGCTCCGCCGAGGGGGAAACCTCCTCCTCGTGGACGAGCCGACGAACGACCTCGACCTCTCGACGATGCGCGTCCTCGAGGACGCGCTCGTCCTATTCCCCGGCTCGGCCGTCGTCGTCTCCCACGACCGGTTCTTCCTCGACCGGATCGCGACGCACATCCTCGCCCTCTCCGAGGACGGCACGGCCCGCTTCTGGGAAGGCAACTACGCCACCTACCGCGAGCGCCTGGCCGCGGAGCGCGAGGCCGAGGGCCGCACGGCCGAGACGAAGGGCACGCACCGCCGCTTCGCCTGACCCCCCGTCCCGCCAATCCCCCCGCAAACCGCCGCCCCCCCGCAATGCGACCCCCCCCGCAATGCGACGCCCCCGGCGGCGTGCGTCGCACGCCGCCAAGCCCAAGCGAGCGCGCCCCCCCCCGCGAGGCGACGCCCCCGGCGGCGTGCTCCGCACGCCGCCAAGGGCGAGCGAGCGCGCCCCCACCCCGCGAGGCGACGCCCTCGGCGGCGTGCTCCGCACGCCGCCAAGGGCGAGCGAGCGCGCCCCCCCGCGAGGCGACGCCCTCGGCGGCGTGCTCCGCACGCCGCCGAGGGCGAGCGAGCGCGCCGCCCCCCACCGCACGCGGGGTCACCGGCGACTGAGAGCCTCGCAGGCCGGCCATGACGACGACGCCGCGTACGAATGTACGCAAGGAGGAGGAAGGGTCGGGATGCGACGCTCTCAGTCGCCGGTGACCGAGTCGAGGAAGGTCCAGACTTGGGCGGGAAGGGCCTGGTGGGCAACCCCCGGCAGCATCACGCGCGTCACCTTCGTGAACCCGTGGTCCGCGAGGGCCTTCACCGCCCAGTCGGTCTGCTCCTCGATCCCCGGCGGGGTGGTGCCGTGGGTGAGGAGGCGGTTCGGGTCCTTCTCGCCCGTCATGATGTGGATGGGCGGCCCCCCGTCGTCGGGCGTCTTCGCCCCCTCCGCGAGCCCGGGCTGGAAGTTCGGGCACGCCGGCGCCGCGCAGAGGATCCGCTCCGGGTGCTCGAGGACCATCGCGTAGCACAGGAACCCGCCGCCCGAGAAGCCGGTGATGGCGACCTTCTCGGACGCGCCGAATCCCTCGTGGAGGAAGTCGAGGATCCCGAGGAGACCCGGCACGTCGAACTCGATCCGGCGGCCGTTCCACTTCTCCACCAGCTCCTTCGAGTAGGCCGGGTAGCGATCGAGCTTCACCTCGTTCGTGCACGAGAGGGCGTGGGGCGACACGGTGATGAAGGGCCGCGAGCCCCGCGCGTTCCGGAACTCCTCGGCGTTCCCCTTGAAGTTCGAGCCCGCGCCCTCGACCGAGACGAGGACCGGCCACTCCTTCCCCGGCTTCCACGCGCTCGGAAACGACACGTACGCCGCCATCGGGTGCCCGGGGACCTGCAGGAGGAGCGGCGCCTTCTTCGCGAGGTCCGCGACCTTCGCCTGTCTCGGCTTCGTGGGCTCGAGGAGGAACGCTTCGATCAGGTAGCGCGTGTAGCGCGGATCCTCGGTCTCCCGCGCGAAGACCTTCGACATCCGCTCGCAGCCTTTCGCCGCGGCGGCCTTCGCCTTGGCGACGAGCTTCTCGGCGTCCGGGTCGAGGTCCTTGTCGCCCTCGAGCGCGTCGACCTCGGCGCGAACGTCCTTCAGCCCCTCCGCCTCCGGGAGGAGGGCTTCGGCGCGGCCCAGCGCGTCGGCGGCGGCCGACCTCATGCCCCGCTTCGCGAGGTCCCTCGCGAGGTCGACCCACGTGGCGGCGATCTTCTCCGCCTCCTTCGCCGCCTGCTTCTCGAGGCGCGTCATGTCCTCCGCGGCCGGCGCCGGTCGCGAGAGGAGCACGGCCAGCGACACGAGCAGCGCGAGTCGGGCCGGGGTTCGCATGGGAAGGCTCCTCGGGTCACGACGAGGGTACACCTCGCGCCGCCGAACCGGCCGCGCGCGGTCCATCCTCCCCGTGCCGCGCCGGGATCGGGGATCAGGGAAAGAACCCGGCGGCCGTGAACCCGCCGTCGAGGGGGAGGGTCACCCCGTTGATCCAGGCGGCGTCGGGACCCGCGAGGAACGCGACGGCGCGGGCGACCTCCTCGGGCCGACCGATGCGACCCACCGGCGTCTGGGCGAGTACCGCGCCGAGGTACGCCTCGTCGGAGAGCACGCCTTCGGTCAGGGGCGTCCGCACGTACCACGGCGCGACCGCGTTCACGGTGATGCCGTGGGGCCCCCATTCCCGCGCCAGGTTCTTCGTGAGCTGCACGAGCCCGGCCTTCGCCGCGGCGTAGGGCGCCCCCGTCGGCAGCGCGACCAGCCCGGCCACGCTGGCGACGTTCACGATGCGTCCGAACCTCGCCTCGCGCATCCCGGGGAACACGAGACGCGACCAGTGGAAGGGCGAGCCCAGCGAGAGCGAGACGAGGGCGTCCCACTCGGAGAGCTCGTACGCCTCGGCGGGCTTCCGGACGTTGCCGCCGGCGTTGTTCACGAGGATGTGGACCGGCCCGTGCGCCGACCGCCACGCCTCGACGGCCGCCGTGGAGGCCGCCCTGTCGGTGACGTCCACCGCCCGCGCTTCGGCGTGCCCTCCGGTGGCGCGGATCGACGCGGCGACCCCTTCGAGCTCGTCCTCGCCCCGCGCGACGAGGAGCACGAGCGCGCCCTCCTCGGCGAGTCGCCGGGCGATCGCGGCGCCGATGCCGCGCGAGGCGCCCGTCACGATCGCGGTGCGGTCCCGTAGGGGGGACGTGTCGGTCATGCCCGGAGGGTAGCGCGACCGTGGACCGCGCGGGGCGGGACCGTCACCCCGGGAGCGTCCGCGCGGTCCCGCCGCCCTCCACCTCGAACGTGGTCTCCTCGTCGGCGAACGCCGTGCGGACGAGCGCGAGCGCCAGGACGCCCTCGGCCTCGTTCACGGCCGAGACCGTCGTGACGCGACCCGCGTCGCGGCCGTCCTTGAGCAGGCGGCGGCCGGGCCCCCCGTCCGCGCCCACGAGCCGGACGCGCGCGAGGAGGTGCGGCGGCCGCCCGCGGTACTTCGCCATCGCGACGGGCTCCTGACCGGGGTAGCAGCCCTTCTTCCACGAGATCGCGAGGTCGTCGAGCCGGGCCTCGAGGGGCATCGTCTCGGGACCGAGCTCCGCCCCGAACGCGGGCACGCGCTCGCGCGCGCGGAGCGCGTCGAGGGCGTCCTCGCCGACGAGCGACGCGCCCGTCCCGCGAAGGAGCGCCTCGGCGAGCGCCTCGCCGGCCTCGGCCGGCGCCAGCACCTCGACCGCGAACGTCGAGCCGAAAGCGCGCCCGAGAAGCCGCATCGCCACGCCATCGAGCGTCGCGTCCGCCACGTGGCCGGGATCGGGACGCGGGAGGCCCGCCGCCGCGAGCGCGCGCGAGGTCTCGCGACCCAGGAGGAGGAGACGCGCGCTCGCGTCCGTCTCGTCGGAGAACGACACGTCGTCCGCGATCACGTAGCGCTCGAGGGTCGAGAGGGTCGCGTCGCCGGCGCGGGGGTCGAGGTCGAGGAGCCAACCGTCCGCGACGTGCCAGATCCACGGGTCCCCGAGGATCTTCCCCTTCGACGTGAGGACGAGCGCCCAGGCGGCGCGACCTGGGGCCAGGCCGACGACGTCCTGGCTCGTCATGCGGTGGAGGTAGCCCGCCGCGTCGTTCCCCGCGACGCGAACGACCCGCCAGCCCTCCCGCACGAGGAGGGCCGCGCCCTCGAGCGCCGCACGCGTCTCCCGGCCGGGGTCCGCCAGGTGGCGCACGCGTCCGCCCGGGCCGCGCCTCGCGCCGCGCGCGTCGAGCCACGCGGAGAGGCTCATCGCGGGTCCGACCTGCGCGGCGCCCACGGCACGTCGGCGACGCCCGCCCTCGCGTTCGCCGCGCGCGCCATCACGAAGAGGAGGTCCGACACGCGGTTCCACCACGCCATTACCCGGGGCCCCACGGACTCCTCGCGTGCGAGGTCCACCAGGCCGCGTTCCGCGCGACGGGCCACCGTCCGCGCCACGTGGAGCCGCGCGGCGCCCTCCGAGCCGCCGGCCACGACGAAGGTCTTGAGGGGCGCGAGCGTGGCCTCGAAGCCGTCGATCCACCGCTCGACGGCGCGCACGTCGTCGTCGCCGATCGCGGGGACGCCGGGGTCCTTTCCCGGCACGCTCGCGAGCCAGGCGCCGAGACGGAAGCAGTCGTCCTGGAGGCGCGCGAGGACCTCGTCGAGCTCCGACGGCAGGTGCGCGGCCCGCGCCCATCCGAGCACCGCACTCGTCTCGTCCACGAGGCCGTAGGCCTCGACCCGCGGACTCGCCTTGCTGACCCGGCCCCCTCCGTAGAGCCCGGTCGATCCGTCGTCGCCCTGACGCGTGTAGATCCGCATTCGCTGCTCGCGGCTGATGACTCCGTAGAATCCTACGCTCACCCGGTAGGACCTCATGGAACGTTCTTCGAAGCGATCTCCGCTCGCCGCGGTCTTCCTGACCGTCGTCATCGACCTCCTGGGCTTCGGACTCGTGCTGCCGCTGCTCCCCCTCTACGCGGAGCGGTACGGCGCCGCGGACTGGGTCGTAGGACTGCTGTTCTCGTCGTTCTCGGCCATGCAGTTCGTCTTCGCGCCCTTCTGGGGCCGCCTCTCCGACCGCGTCGGGCGCCGACCGATCCTGCTCGTCGGCCTCTGTGGGTCGTTCGCCTCGTACGTCCTGTTCGCGCTCGCGGACGTCTCGTCGTACCCGATCCTCCTGCTCTTCGTCTCGCGGATCGGCGCCGGCGTGTTCGGCGGCACGGTGACCACCGCGCTCGCGTACATCGCCGACGTGA
This sequence comes from uncultured Planctomycetota bacterium, assembly GCA_963752285.1. GTDB lineage: Bacteria > Planctomycetota > PLA2 > PLA2 > JAEUHO01 > CAVVXN01. Next base: position 374,202 of record CAVVXN010000001.1, on the reverse strand, counting down.
CGGAACACCACGAGCGCGGGCGCGGCATGGCGCTCATCGGCGCGGCATTCGGGATCGGGCTGACGGTCGGCCCGGCGATCGGCGGGATCGGCCACCAGGCCCTCGGGCCGCTGGCGCCCGGCCTGATCGCGGCGTCGTTCTCGGCGGTCGCCTTCGCCTTCGCGTTCTTCCGCCTGCCCGAGCCGGTCCACCACGAGCCCGCGCCCGCGCGAGGGGCGCTCGGCCTCACCGGATTCGCCCGGGCGCGCAGAATCCCCGGCGTCGCCCGGATCCTGTTCCTCGTGTTCGTGGTGACGAGCGCCTTCGCGATGCTCGAGAGCACGCTCGCGCTCCTCGCCAAGGACCGGTTCGCCGGGTGGAACCCCGCCCGGAACGGCTGGCTGTTCTCCTACGTCGGGCTGTGGCTCGCCGTGGCCCAGGGCTGGTTCGTGCGGAAGTACCTGCCCCGCGTGGGCGAGGTGCGGTTCACGCAGATCGGCGCGGTCGTGCTCGTGGTCGGCCTCGTGGTCATCCCGTACGCGTCGAGCGTGATCCTGCTCGGCGCGGTGATCCCGCTCGCCGTGTTCGGCTTCGCGATGATGACCCCGTCGCTCACGAGCCTGCTGTCGCAGCGCGCGGCCTCGAACGTGCAGGGCGAGGTGCTGGGCGTCGGCGAGTCGATGCGGAGCCTCGCACGCATCGCGGGCCCGGCCGTGGGCACCGCGCTCCTCGGCACGGACGTCCGCCTCCCCTACGGCATCGCCGCGGTCCTCATCGCGCTCACGTTCGTCGTCGCACGCGGACTCGGGACCCCGGGCCAGCCCGCGCCCGACGCGGCGGGCAAGGCGACGTCGGCCTGACGCGCCGGGCGCGTCAGGCGAGCCGGAGCGCGCGGCGCTCGGCGGGCTCCAGGGCGCGGCCGAACGCGAAGCCGACCTCGAGCACGTCGGAGCCGACCGCGACCGTCTCGATGCGCACGAGCTTCGCGGGCCCGCGGAACACCGAGACGGACCCTTCGTGGATCGCGAGGTCCACCATCGGTCCGTACTGCCTCGTGAACGCGGCGGCCAGCTCGCGCACGTCGCCGGACCCCGCCTCGCAGTCGAAGACGAGCGGGTCGCGGAGGCGCAGGACGACGCCGACGTCGCTCACCTCGTCGGTCGTGCTGACGAGTGGATCCTGACGCGAGGCCTCGCGACCCGTCACCACCACCCGGAAGCGCTTGAGGGGGCGCGCGTGGTTGGCGCCCGTGCTGTGCGCGTCCGCGTGGAGGGAGCCGGTTCGCACGCGGCGCCGCACCGCGGAGCCCGACTCCTGCCCCTCGGGCGGCAGGGGCAGGCCGAGCGCCGCCACCTCGATGTCGTTCAGCGGACGGTCGAGTCGGCACCCGACCTCGACGTGGGCCAGCGCGCCCTCCGTGATCGCGATCCGGACGATCGTCAGGTTCCGCTCGACGAGTCCACCGAGCCGTTCGGGATGGAACTGGGCCGGCGCACGGCGCGGGAGGGCGCGCTCCAGGTAGGCGGCCACGGCGCCGAGACCCGCGCCCTCCGGGACGTCGAGGTCCTCGAGGGTCATCCGGAGCCGGACGCCCGTACGACTGGCGTCCACGACGACCACTTCGTGCCACATCCCCCCGATCTGGAGGCGCACGGGGATCTCGCAGGCGATCCGCTCGGCCTTGCGTGACTCGGGGCTGACCACCGGGCACACTCCAGGGCGAACGAGGGGCCGCCCCTCGCCTGATCGACCTTTCGCCCGCCCCGACTTGATCGGGGACCGGCTCCGGGGCGCCCGGGTCCTCGCGCCCGCCCGGTCAGTGGACGGTCACGTCCAGACCCTCGACGGTCTCGTCCTTCGAGAGGTCCACCACGGTGGCGTCCGCCTCGGAGGTCCCCCCGTACCAGCCGCACAGGTCGGTCGGCTCGCAGAAGAAGCCGTCGTGGTCGCCGTCCAGGCCGGCCTTCACCTTCCAGGAGCCCGGAGGCAGGGCCGGGAGCCACCAGCGGTACCCGAACGCCGCGGTGGACAGGTCGCCGACGCCGGCGACGCCGGTCGAGGAGTCCACGGCGAGCACCGGGAGGTCACGGCCCGCGAGACGCCGCCCCTGGACGTACGCGACCACCTGGATCCGGTCGATCGGCGTGCCGACGTCGTCCCGGACGGTCACCACCCCCGCGTAGCGACCGGGCGTGCGGAGGATGCCGCGGTCCACGTTGATCGCGATGCCCTTCACGTTCGAACCGATGATCCCGGGAACGTCCGGGACCGCGCTGGCGGAGAGCCAAGCCGCGCCGTCGTCGGTGTACGCGGCGGGATCGCCGAGCAGGAGCCGTCCGCCCGCGGCGTTCCCGACCGGCACCGTGAAGGTGGTGTCGAACCCCTCGAACCCCACGCCGTGGGACGCGACCCACAAGGCGGGCGGGGTCGAGAGCGGCGTCCCCCGGGCGGCCAGGAGGAGCCGCAGCGCCGCGTGGGCCTGGACGACGCCCCAGCCGTACGCCACGTCGAGCCCAGGCGTTCCCCGGTCGAGCGCCGAACCCAGGAGGAAGGTCCTGAGATCGCTGACCGTGAGGCCGGGATCGACGGAGAGGAGCAGCGCGGCGACGCCCGCCACGTGCGGCGCGGCCTGGCTCGTGCCCTCCAGGTACGCGTGCGACGGCACCGGGGGGCTCACCGTGTCGTCGAGCACCGCGGAGAGCACGCCGTCGGGCCAGCCGTCGAGTTGGGCGTCGGCGCCCCGGTCGCCGCCCGGGGCCGAGAGCTCGACCTCCGGCCCGAAGTTCGAATAGCCGAGGGTGTCGAGCCGCGCGTCCACCGCCGCCACCGCGAGGACGCTCGGGTACGCCGCCGGGTAGAGGACCCCGCCCCCCGTGTTGCCCGAGGCGCCCACGAGCAAGACGCCCGCGGTCGCCGCGCGTTCGCACGCGATCCGGAGGACGCTGCTGTCCACGTCCAGCCCGAACGAGAGGTTCACCACGCGGAGGGGCGAGGCGAGTGTCCGCCCGTCTTCCGTCGTGAGCAGCCCGGCGGCGAACAGGATCGCGTCGGCGACGTCGCTCACCAGACCGCCCGCGCGACCGAGCGCGCGGAGCGGCATCACGCGACAACCGGGCGCGACGCCGGCGATCCCGTAGCCGTCGTCCGCGCGCGCGGCGATGATCGCGGCGACGTGGGTGCCGTGCCACTCGCTCCGCCCGGAGGGACGTTCCTGGGCCCCTTCGTCGGTCGGGTCGCTGTCCCGTCCGTCGCCGTCGCCGGCGATGGTCCGGTCGGAGATGAAGTCGTAGCCCTTCGCGAGCTGGCCCTCGAGGTCGGGGTGCGGCACGACGCCGCTGTCCACCACCCCGACGACGACCGACGGGGCGCCTCGGGTCACGTTCCACGCCTGGAGGGCCCCGATCGCCGCCAGGTTCCACTGCCGCGGGAGATCCGGGTCGTTCGCGGTCCCGAGCGGCCGGACGAACCAGTCGGGCTCCGCCCAGAGGACGTCCCCGTCCTGGGAGAGGCGGTCGCACCACGTCCGGATGCGATCGAGGACCTTCCCGCGCACGGGTTCGGGCAGCTCGAGCACCCATCCCCCCGGCCCGAGCCGCCGGCCGCGCGCGAGGCCGAACCGTCCCGCGACCGCCTCGACGGCCGCGCCCGCGCGGAGACCGACGAGTACGTGGCTCGCGGCGCAGGACTCGGCGAGCAGGGCCGACGGCTTGACGCGCGGCGACGACTTCGCCGCGGGCGGCGCCTCGAGCAAGGCGGCGGGGTCGGCCGCCGAGATCCCGAGGACGTACGTGGTGACGCCGACGCTCGCCGTCACGACGAGACGGTACGCCTGGCCCGCGGTCGCGCGGAACACGACGGTCCGCGGCGAGCCGTCGGGCGGCGCCTGCGTGACGACCGTCGTGTCGTCCGGCTCGAACACCGTCACGCCGACCTCGACCGTGCCCGTGGTGTCGATCCACGAGAGCACGGCGGTCACGTCCTGGTCGTCCATCGTCTGGAGCGCGAACGCGTCGGTCGGGTCGGCGGGACCGAGTTCCGACGCCGAGGCGCCGACGGCGCCGGCCACCTCCAGGGAGGCGCGCGGCGGCAGGGGCGGGAGGCGGTGCGGCTGGCTGGCGGCGTCGTTGGGCTCGGCCTCGGCGAGGCGTCCGAGGAACTCGCCCGACTCGAGGACGCGGCCCGTGAGGCCCGGGGGCGGGGGGATCACGGGCTTCGACGCGAAGCCGCCTCCGCCTCCCCCGCAGGCGGACCCGATCAGGAACGCCGCGCACAGGAGCGCCGACTGGTAGCGGGGGAACCAGCCCCGCTGGAGCCAACGCGACATCGGGCCTCCGTTCCGCCCTCACCCAACGACCGCCATCCTAGCCCGGGAGCGCGCCGGCTGGCGACGCGGACCCCGCCCGCGGCCCCGCGGGGACCCTCCCCACCGGTAGCCGTCGCCCTCCCCGTGGCAACGGGCGTGCCCGATCCCGGGGATCGTCAACGCCGTCCGGTCGGGAGCTCCCCGGCCGCGTCGAGGACGTGGCGCCACTGTCGGCGGATTCCCGCCTCGAGGTCCACCTCGGGTTCGTACCCGAGGACCCGGCGGGCGCGGTCGATCACCGCCGAGGTCACGCGGACGTCCCCCGCCTCGGTCCCCTGCCGCTCGACCCTCGGCGTCGCCCCCGTGACGCGACGGACGATCTCGAGGACGTCGGAGAGGGGCACGGTGGAGCCGCGCGCGACGTTCAGGGTCTCTCCGACCGGCGCGCGGCGAAGCGCCTCCAGGGTGGCCGCGACCGCGTCGCCCACGAACGTGAAGTCGCGGCGCTGGCTCCCGTCGCCGAAGACCCGGATCTCGCCCCCGTCGCGTGCCGCGACGAGGAACCGCTGGATCGCCTTGTCCGGACGCTCGCGCGGCCCGTACACCGAGAAGTACCGGAGGCTCGTCGTCGGGACGCCGTGCACCGCGCGGTAGAGATGCGCGAGATGCTCACCGGCGAGCTTCGTCACGCCGTACGGGCTGTGCGGCGCGGGGAGGCGCGACTCGTCCACGGCGTCCGTCGCGCCGTCGCCGTAGACGCTCGCGCTCGAGCCGTAGACCCAGACCGCGAGTCGGCGGCCCCGCGAGGCCTCGAGCAGGCGCTGCGTGGCGAGGACGTTCGCGTCGAGGTACGTCGAGAACGACGTGCCCCACGACCCGCGCACGCCGGCCTGCGCGGCGAGGTGCACGACCGCCTCCACGCCGTCGAGCGCCCCGGAGAGGTCGGCGGACGCGAGGTCGATCTCGAGGAAGCGGCAGTGCGCGTGCGCCTTCATGCCCGCGGCGTTCCGCTCCTTGATCGCGCGCTCGTAGTACGGGTGGAACGAGTCCACCGCCGTCACGTCGTGCCCGAGCTCGAGCAGACGGTCGGCGAGCGTCGAGCCGATGAAACCGGCGGCGCCGGTCACGAGGACGTGCACGCGAAAACCTCCGTGGGTCGCGGAGTCTACCCCGCGCGACCGCGCGGGCTACCCGCCCCCGAACCGGAGCAGGACGACGCCCTCGCCGCGCGCCGCCTCGGGCCATCGGCCGAGGAGCCGCGCGTCGTCGCCGCGCGCGTGCTCCACGGCGGCGCGGTCCTCGCCGAGGCAGAGCACGTCGAGTCGGGGCCGGTCGCGCGAAGGGGGCACGGCCTCGGGACCGGACGCGATCCTCGCGCCGCGCACCGCGGGCCAGACGCGGTCGGGCACGAGGGGCGACACCACCACGAACGGCCGGTCCGTGAGGCCGAGCACCTCGAGGTCGTTCTGGAAGCGATCGCCTTCCCGCACGCGGAAGCGGTCGCGGAGGATCCCGGCGGCCGAGAGGAGGACGACCCCGAGCACGAGCAGCGACCCCACGGACGCGCGACGGGCACCGCGGGGATCGACGGGGGACGGCGCGAGTCCGAACGAGACCGCGAGGACCAGCGCGACCGGGAGGAGCAGCAAAGGGGGCGCACCGCGGACGAACGCGCCGGCCGCGACGAGGCCCGCGGCCACCGGCACCGACGCGACGCGCAGGTGGGCGCGAAAGCGGGTCCACCCGGGCCGTGCGGGACCGAGGAGGTGACGCGCGACGAGATGCCCGCCGACCACGGCGAGCGGCGCGAACACGGCCGCGACGTAGCGCACCTGCTTCGTGGGGACGAGCGAGAAGACGGCGAGCGTCACGGCGGCCGCGCCGACCAGCGAGAGCACGGGCGCGAGCGCGCGGCGGCCGGCCCGGGTGAACGGCAGCGCGAACGCGGCGAGGTAGAGCCAGGTCCAGGGGAGCCCGGCGTCGAGGAACCGAACCAGGTAGTACGTCGCCGGCTCGACCTTGTTCGCGGTGCCCGCGAGGCGGCTCGCCACCTGGTCCACGACGAGCGCCCGCGTCCACGCCGGCCCCGAGACGATCGCGGCCGGCACGAGCCACGCGAGGACGACGAGGAGGAGCAGGGAGAGGACGACGAGCGGGCGCGCCGCCAGGAACCGCGCGCGGGTCGAACGGCCCTCGGAGGGGAGAAGCCACGCCGCGAAGGGGAGGAGGAGCGTCGCGGGGCCCTTCGCGAGCACCGCGAGGCCGAGCACGAGCCCCGCCCCGAGGGCGTCCCGCGGACGTCCCCGGCCGGACGCCGCGCGGTCCACGAGGAACGCACCCGCGACCGAGAGTCCCGTCGCGAGCATGTCGGGCCGGCTCTCGCGACGGAGCAGCACGACGACGTACGTGGTCGCGACGAGCAGCGCCGCGACGCGTCCCGCCGCGGCCGAACCGGTCCGGTGGCGCGCCCACGCGGCGGTCGCGAAGGCGAGGAGGAGGAACCCGAGCGCACACGGCCAACGGGTCCCGAGCGGCGTCGCCTCGCCCGCGATCGCGGTCGGGACCGCGACGAGCCAGGGGTAGAGCGGCGGCTTGTTCGCGTACGCCTCGCCGTACTGCGGCGGCACGAGCCAGGAGCCGGTCGCGACCGTCTCCTCGGCGATCACGGCGAAGCGCGGGAGGTCGAGGTCGTGGAGGCTCCGGCCGCCGAGGTCCCAGAACGCGGCGAACACGAGGAGGAGCGCGAACACCGCACGGCCGGCGGGCCTCCGCGCGGCCGGCGCGAGCGGGTCGGCGAGCGCCGTGGCGAGGAGGGCGACGCGCGGGGCCGCGCGCGGGCTCACGCCGTCGTGGCCTCGCGCTCGCGCCGGAGGAGCACGAGGTTTCGGACGTACGGGAGCGGGTTCAGGGCGTAGGCCGCCATCATCACCCAGTCCACCCGGTAGACCGCCCACGCGAAGAGGAACGGCGCGCCGGCGAGGCTGATCCAGAAGAACACCGGCGGGAGCACGCTCCGCCCCAGCCGCTCGCTCACGTACCACTGCACGAGGAAGCGGCTCGTCCAGAGCACCTGGCCGGTGAAACCCACCACGAGCCACGCGAGAGGATGGTCGTACGAGACGATGCGGTCGTTTTGCGCGACCGACCACACCGTCACCGCGCCGAACACGACGAGGCCGAGCAGCAGCGGAGCGACGGGGCTCCCGCGGCGCCGGCCCTCGCGCGACGGCCGGGAGAGCGACAGGTTCCGCGCGTAGAGGAACCCGTTCACGAGGAACCCCGAGATGAACACGGGATCCTGGCGGTACACGACGTAGACCAGGCTCGCGACCGTCCCGGCGAGCGAGTACCACCAGAACGCGGCGGTCACGTGGCTCTGGCCCGCGCGCTCCGACTGGTACCACTGGTGGACGACGCGCAGCGTGAAGAGCACCTGCCCCACCCAGCCGAACGCGTCCCACACCTGGAAGGCGAGGAGGACGTGGATCAAGGCGCCCTCTCCGGCCCGCGCGGGATCGGCGGGCGCTCGACGGCCTTCCACGTGAGGTGGTTCCGCCACATCCAGCGGATCGCGCGGACGTCGGCGAGGCCCTTCCCGAGCCGGTTCCAGATGCCGTAGTGGCTCCGGCCGCTCGCGCGCGGTCGGTGTTTCACCACCACCTCGGCCACCCGGAAACCCTCCATCCGCGCCAGCGTGGGGAGGAAGCGGTGGAGCCCGTCGTAGAGCTTCACCCGGTCGAGGACCTCGCGACGGAACACCTTGAGACCGCAGCCCGTGTCGTGCACGTGCTCTCTCGTGCGGCGGTTCCGATAGGCGTTCGCGATCTTCGAGGAGACCCGCTTCACGAAGGGGTCGTCCCGATCCTTCCGCCAACCGATCACCATGTCGGCCTCGGCGAGGGCGGGGAGCAGGCGCGCGATCTCCCCGGGCGGGTTCTGGAGATCGGCGTCGAGCATGCCGATCACCGCGCCCCGCGCGTGGCGAAACCCGCAGTCGAGCGCGGCGGTGAGCCCGTGGTTCCGGTCGTGGTCGAGAACCCGGACGCGCGGGTCCGTGGCCCGGATCTCGTCGAGCATGCGCCCGCTCCCGTCCGAGGACCCGTCGTTCACGAAGATCACCTCGACGGTCTCCCCGAGCCCGTCGAGGAGCCCGCGGATCTCGTCCCAGAGGGCGTGGAGGTTCCCCTCCTCGTCGTGGACCGGGACGACGAGCGAAAGGTCGGGCGGCGGGGGCAGGCCGTCGGGCACGGGGGGAAACCCTACCCGCGGCGCCCCCCGGCGCCCCCTTCGTCGGGGCGTCGGCCGGGAGGCCGGATCGTCGCGCCGGACCGCGCCGGCCGAGGTCGGGTCACCGCCCGTACACTCCCGCCCGTGCCGGCGCAGATCACGCTCTTGCCCGAGCTTCTCCTCCTCGTCGCCTTGCTCTGGCTGGGCGGGGGCCTCGTCGTGGAGGCCGGCGCCTGGTGGGCGGTCCGCGTCGGCCGCGTCGCCGCGCCGCCGTGCTTCTCGGCCGAGCCCGCCGGCCCCGGGCCCAGCGGCCTGGTGCGGATCGCGTTCCTCGGCGACGTGCAGCGCGGCGTGGCCGACGTGGTCCGCCCCCTCGCGGCGGCGCTCGCCGCCCGCCCCGCCGACCTCCTGGTCTCGAGCGGCGACTTCGTGGCCCACGGCGAGGCGCCCTACTACGGCACGCTCCTCGACGCGTTCGCGCACGCCGGGATCGAGACCCCGATCCGCGTCGTGCCGGGCAACCACGACCTCTTCCCCCGCCGGGTGCGCGACCCCGCCGCGGGCTACGAGCTGTTTTCGGCCCGGTTCGGGCCGCCGAGCTGGGTCGTGCGGCTCGGGGTGCTCGCCGTGGTGGGCATCGACGACGCCGTGCCGCGCGCGTACGAGGCGTGGTCGGTGTGGCTCGAGGAGACGCTCGCCGCCACGCCGGGTCCGTGGATCGCCGTCTGCCACCGGCCCCCGCGCCGCGTGGACCTCCCGGACGCGCCGCCGGACACGGACCTCGCCGGGCTGGTCGCGACGCTCGAGCGCCGCCCGCCGCTCCTCGTGGTGTGCGGGCACCTCCACGAGGCCTACGACCGCGAGGTGAACGGCGTGCGGTACGTCGTGAACGCGCACGGCGGCGACGTGCACGGTCTCGCGCTCACACGCGGTCCGTTCGAGCTCCACCGCGTCGAGGTCGGCCCGGACGGCGGGTTTCGTCTCGACGTGGAGCGCCACCCCCGCCGGCCGTGGCTGCGCGTGTACGTGCGCCAGCTCGCGGTCCGCTGCTGGTGGTCACGGCGGCGCGGCGGCGGGCGGCTCCTGACGCTTCCCGCGGGGATCCTCCTCTCGGCGATCGGCCTCCGCGCCCCCCTCCGGTGACGGCCCGCAGGGGAACCGAACCCGGCCCCCGGCGCGGCCGAGCCACCCCTCCAGGAGGCCCATGGGACGTACGAGAGGCGGAACCGCCGGGTGGCGGGCCTCGCGGGCCCTGCCGTTCGCTGACGGATAGGATGTCCGGCGTGCCCGTAGCGCCGCGTCCCCTGCACGTCGAGACGGTCCTCGAGCCCGTCGAGGTCGAGACGGGGCGCTTCGACGCCGCCGCGATGGCGCGCGGCGAGCCGGGGATTCCCAGGCGCTTTCTTTGGCGCGGTCGCACGTACGACGTCGTCGAGGTGCTCGGACCCGCGGACCGCGAGGTGGGACCGTGCCACTCGGGAAGCGACGAGACGTACGTGCGTCGCCACGTGACGCGCGCGCGGACCGCGTGCGGCGCGATCGTGACGCTCTCGGGCGAACGCGGCGGCCGCCGCGGCGCGGCCCCGCGCTGGATCCTCCGCCAGATCGAGCGCCCCGCGTCGTAGCCTCCCGGTCCCGCCGGCGCTACGGCTCCCGAGGCCCCCCGGCGGCCGGGACGAGCGGCCGACCGAACCGCGCGAGCAGGAGCAGGCTCGTCACGGCGCCGAGGAGCGCCATCGTCATGTCGGCCTGCGCGTCCCACGGGTCGCCCTGGCTCCCGAGGAAGTCGGTCGCCGCCTCGCCTCCGAACTGGACGGCGTAGCGCCACTCGAAGATCTCGTACGCGGCGCTGATCGCGAGGGCCACGGCGACGCCGAGGAAGGACGTCCACCGTGGCGAGCGAAGCGGCGTCGTGCGGACGAGGAGCTCGCGGACGAGTACCGCGGGCACGACGCCCTGGAAGAAGTGGCCCACCCGGTCGAAGTGGTTCCGGGAGAGGTGGAAGGCGTCGCGCGCCCAGCTCCCGAACGGGACCTCGGCGTACGTCCAGTGCCCGCCGCACACGAGGATCAGCGCGAAGACCCACACGAGCACGTACGTCGTCGTCGTGAACCGGAAGCGCCGGTACGTGAACACGAGGATCGCCCCCCCGATCACGGCCGGAAACGTCTCGGAGATCCACGTGAACCGGCTCTTGGGGAAGAGCCCGGACCACACGAAGACGACGAGCGCGGACACCAGAAGAGCGACGTGGACGGGGTCCGCGCGGGTCGGGCTCCGAACGGTGGAGGTCGTCTCGACGCGCATCGCCGGGGGATCCTACCGTCCGGCCCCACGGCTCGGAGCCGCCGCGGGCGCCACGGCCCCCGTCGACAGCGAGGGGACCACGCCCTCGATGCGTGAGGCGTTCGCCCGCCACCAGGACGCCGCGTCGTCGTCCGTCCATCCCCCCGCGTCGGCGCACGCGCCGAGCATCCGGGCGAGGGGCCCGGCGCCCGCCGGTCGGTCCGCCGGGTCCTTCGCGAGGCAGCTCAGGAGGCAGGACGCGAGGTCGGCGGGGACGCCGGCGCGCCGGGACGTGGGCGACTCCGGCTCCGTTCGAACGTGCTGGGACAGGACCTCGCCCACGCTTTGCCCGGAGAACGGGTGCGTACCCGTCGCCAGGTAGTACCCGACGGCGCCGAGCGCGTACAGGTCGGCGGCGGGACCGACCGCCTCGCCGCGGATCACCTCGGGCGCCATCGTCATCGGCGTCCCGAAGACCGCGCCGTCGTCGTCGTCCGGGTCTTCGCGGCCACGGACGTTCCGGGCCAGGCCGAAGTCGAGGACCTTCAACACGTCGTAGCGACCGCCGCGGCGGCAGAGCAGGAGGTTCGCGGGCTTCACGTCGCAGTGCACGAGCCCCGTCGCGTGCGCTTCACCGAGCGCACCGCACGCTTGCGTCAGCACGTGGATCACGCGCGACGCCGGCAGGGGACCGGTGACCTCGACCAGGCGCTCGAGGTCCGCACCATCGAGGAGCTCCATCGCGTAGTAGAAGCGGCCGTCCGCGGTCAGGCCGAAGTCGAAGATGCGGACGGTGTTCGGGTGCGTGAGGAGGCTCGTGCGCCGCACCTCCATCTCGAACCGTTCGAGGTTCCTCTCGCCCGCGATCTCGGGACGGAGGATCTTCACGGCGACGGGGGCCCGGATGAGCGCGTGCTCCGCGCGGAACACCTCGCCGATCGCGCCGCCGCCGATCCGCCCCCCGATCCGATAGCGCCCGAGCTCGGCGGCCTCGTACGATCGAACGCGGAGCTCGTACAGCACGCGCGACGCTCCCGCCGCGAGCGCGATGGCCAGCAGCATCGTGGCCTGGTCCCACAGCAGGTAGCCGACGTAGCCCTGCGCGGGCCAAGGGGAACCGTCCACGGTGTACACGACGCCGTGCGCGAGCTGGATCGCGAGGATGCCGATCGGCGCGGGGGCCGAGAGGACGACCGTCCGCCACGCCCGGCTCGGGAGGACGATCGGGCGCGCGATCAGGAGGAGCGCGAGGATCGGGACGAGCTGCCGATCGCCGATCCGATAGGAGAGGGCGTAGATGGCCAGGCACGCGCCGATGACCAGGGACGCGATGGCCGCGTCGGCCCACGCGAGCGCCCGCGCGCCGAGCCGGTTCCCGCGGAGGCGTCGATAGATCGGAACGGCCAGGCACGTCGCACCGAGGTGCACCAGCGACGCCGGCTGGAGGAGGTTCGCCCAGACGAAGCCGTGGGTGGCGGCGTCGGCGAGCCGGCTCACGACGAAGAGAGCCCCGCTCGCCGCGCCGAGGAAGGCCACCACGAGACGGAGCCGGCGCTGGAGGAACCCCCGGAGCTCCGACGCGAAGCCGACCTCGTGCCGGGCCATCTCGGCGCGCCGGCGCCCGAGCCCCTCGCCCGCGGCGTTCCCCCCCGGCCCCTCTCCCACCGCATCGACCATGGGCGGGCATGGTAGCGACGGCGGCTCGCCGACGCACCGGGCTGGGCGTCACTCGGGACGAGGCACGAACGTCCGGCGCTCGGCGCTCCCCGTCGTCCCGTCCGCCTCGTCCAGGACCGGGCTCCACACCCAGGCGCCCCCGGCGAGGCGGAACACGCGGAGGACGTGCCGCGAGGGAGGACATCCGACGCCGTAGTGGTCGGCGTCGTAGGGGACGGGCCGGTCCCACGGCACCGGGTCGAGGTAGGGGCGCTCGAAGCCGGCATCCGAGAGACCGTCGCTGATGCGGCAGCAGTTGCTGTCGAGGTCGAGCACCCAGTGCGGGAGCGTGGACGGGTCGTGCCCGAGGGTGTGGAGGTCCTGGTCGAACTCGTAGTGGATCCAGCGGTAGCGCCCGCACCGCATCGCCGACCAGAACGCGGCCCGAGCCCGCGCGTCGCCCTCTCGCGCACGGTCTCCCAGGCGCAGGAACCGGGCGGCGCCTCCGAAGTCGCCGCGCTGTCCCGGAGGCCAACCGGGCCAGGCGAGGGACGTCGCGCGGGCGTCGTCCATGCGGTCGGCGAGCACGGCGTCCGCCCACCCGGGCGGCAGGTCGCCGTCCCGGGGCAGCGTACGCTTCCATCCCTCGGCGGCGGCGAGGGTCGAGAGCGCCTCGTCGCGCTCCGTTTCGCCTCGGCCGAGGAGGTCGCTCGGGCGCGGAGCCACGCCCGCACGACCGGCGCGTCACTCCGCGCGAGCCAGCCGACCTGCCAGGACGCATCGGTCCGACCGTCGACGAGCCCCGTCTCGCACCACGCGAGGACGTCGGCCGCGCGCGCGGGATCGCCGAGCCGGAGGAGGGTGTTCCGCGCCCAGTCGCGGACGGCGTCCGGCGCGTGGGCGGCCCAGGTGCGGAGCAGCGCGCGGAGGCGATCCGCCTCGACGCTCGCGAGGAACGCCACGGCGTGATCGGCTTCGAGCGCGTCGAGGAGCCCGTCCTCCACTCCTTCGTCCGGGGCCGTGGGACTCGGGGCCGGCAGCGGCCCGTAGAAGGCCGACGGCCCCGCCGTCTCGAGCTCGGAGAACAGGATCCCGCCGAGGCGTCGCGTCCGGGCGAGCGGGACCGTGACCACGACCCGCGCGAGGACGCGTGCGGGGGGCGGCGTCCGGGCGAGCGCAGGCTCGAGCCCGAGCCAGGCGGACTCGGAGACGTGGGCGCCGAGCATCACGGCTTCGTCCTCGATGGAGCCGAGGTCGTCGAGACACGCGGTCGCCGCCTCGGGGTCTTCGAGTCGCCTTCGGATCTCCTCGTACGCGCGGTCCGGAGCCACCTCCAGGAGGAGCACGAGGTCTCGGACGCCCTTCCCGCTTCCCGCGACGAGCGTCTCGAGGGCCTCTGGATCGCCGCGCCGCGCGAGGCTCGCGCGCGCCAGGTCGCACGCCTCGCTCCGCCAGGCCGCGCGGGTGGACTCCTCGCCGCCGCCGGCGTCCGTTCCCGGGTCCCGTCCCGCCACCTCCTCCAGGTAGGACCTCGTCTCGGCGTCGTCGAGGTACCCCATCGCGCGGAGCGTCGCGAGGTACGCGCCGTGCCCGCCGTGCCAGTCGCCGGACTCGTCGACGCGACGCGCGACCTCGAGGAGGAGCGAGGCGTCCTCGGGCTCGGGGCGGAACCGATCCAGCAGCCAGATCTCGAGCGAGCCCAGCAGGACCGGGCCGTCTCCGGCGAGGTCGAAGCGGAGCAGGGCGCGGAGGATGTCCGCCTCGTCGGGACCGGGATCGAAGCCGACCGCGTCGGCCGCACGCACGCGCGCGTGGCGGTCGGAGTGGGCGTCCGGCATCCAGAGATCCGACCACCCCTGAAGCGCCTCCGGCTCCTCCACGCGACCGAAGTAGTACAGCGCGGGCAGCGTGTCGGCCCGCGAGATCCGGTGGCAGTTCGAGTAGATGTCGATCCGGGGCGGCGTCGTCCGCGTCGCGCGCGTCACGTACGAGAGGAGCGACGGCAGCTCGGCGCTCCCGAGCGTCTTCCGGAGACTCCCGAAGTCCACGCCCGCGTCCTGGCGCTGGCCCTCCGGGAGGAGGACCTGCACGACGCGCTCCGCCTCGGCCTCGTCGAGCTCGGTGTAGGGGAGCGCGTTCGCGGCGCGTGCCGCGACGGCCGCGTCGGCGGACCAGATCGCGCGGAGGAGGACCTCCTGGCCGGCGAGCGCGGCGGACGCGTCCCGAGGTGCGTCTTCCGATCCACGGGCCGCCAGCTCCGCGAGGGCGGCCTCCACCTCCGCGCGCGAGGGCGCCGACGACGAGCGCGGCGTCGAGAGCACGGGGAGCACGACCTCGAAGGGGACCTGGTCGACGCCGCGCGCGGCGCCGAGCGCCCAGCCCGCGGCCCACGCCGCGTAGGCCCGGACCTGCGCTCGCGGGTCGGCGAGCGCCTCGAACGTCGCCTCGGCGAGACCGGTCTGTCCCAGTGCGATCGACGCCCACGAGGCGACGGGGAGGCTCTCGTCGGCGAGCGCTCGGACGAGCGCGGGCACCGCGGCGCGGGCCGGAGCGCCGATGCGAAGGAGGCATCGCGCGGCCGCCTCGCGGACGTTCTCGTCGGGAACCGAGAGGAGATGGGCGAGCCCTTCCGTCGCGGCCGCGCCCTCCGGGCCCAGGACGGCGAACACGCGCGGCGCCCACTCGACGGCCGCGTACGAGCCCGTGGCGAGCGCGGCCGCGACGGGTACGGCGGCGGACGCGCCGTCGCGCGCGAGGGACTCGTAGGCCGCGTGGGAGATGACGAGGTTCTCGTCGGCGAGGAACGGTGCGACGCGAGGCGCCGCCGCGCCGTGCCCCGCCAGGCTCTCGATGGCGGTCCAGCGGACGCGGGGGTTCTCGTCACCGAGCGCTCCGAGCAACGGCGTGACCACGTCGTCCGTGGCACGGCCGAGGGCAAACGCGGCCGCGATCCGGACGTCGCGCTCCGGGTCGTCGAGGAGCGGCGCGAAGGTCGAGGCGGAGGCCCCCGCGTCGCCGAGCTCGAGCGCCGCGCGGGCGCGGGTGCTCGCGTCCGGCGAGGCGAGGCGCGCCAGGGGCGTGCCGGCTCTCGCGACGTGCGAGGCGGGATCGCGGAGCGGCGGGAGGTCCTCCCGGTCCTCCGCCGCGCGACCGGGCGGCGTACCCGCCCTCCCATCGTCGGGTCCCAGCGCGAAGTAGCCCCGGCCGTCCCGAAGCACGGCGAGCGGGCTGGCCAGAGCGCGGGCGCGGTCCTGGAGCACCTTCTCGCCCGGCGGGCCCGCGCGGAGGAGCGCGGCGACGCACTCCCACGAGTTCGAACCGCCGGCGTTCTGCTCGAGCACGGGCACGGCGTCCGCGCACGCGTCGGGCGCGAGCACGACCAGCGTCAGCGCGGCCTCGTAGCGCTCGGCCGGGGACGCGTCCGGCTGGCCGACGCGCGCACGAACCCCGGGGACCGCGGCCGCAGCCGGCGACCCGATGCGGCGCAGCGACGCGAGGGCCTCGCGGCGCACCGGCTCCACCGGATCCTCGAGGGCCCGGGCGAGATCGGGCACCGCGCGGCCCCCGAACCCCGAGAGCGCCCACGCGGCCGTGGCTCGGACGCGAGGATCCTCCGAGGCGACGCCTGCGTGGAGCGCGTCGAAGCCATCCGGGTGCGCGCGTCGAAGCCACCATCCCGCCTCGCGCCGTACGCACCAGGCGTCGTCCCCGAGGCGCCGCGCGAGGATCGGCGCGTCCCCTCCCGCCTTCCCGAACGCCACGACCGCGGCGTAGCGGACGCCACGATCGGGATCGTCGAGCAGCGCCTCGAGGCGTGCCTTCGTCCGTGACACGAGGTCCGCGGGTGCGGCCTCGGGCGGGGGCGCGCCCGCGGCGCGCGGAGCGAGCGCCGCGAGGAGGAGCGCGAGGAGGAGGGACGACTTGCCGTTCACGGACGACCGGAAGCGAGACACCCTACTTCGAACGCACGCTCCGGCCCGCCGCGGGGCCCTTCGAGCGTCCTCGGCCCGCGAGATGGGTCCGGAACGACCCGGAGGGGCGTCCGGGAAGAGTAGGATCGGGGCACGGCTCAGGGGGCCAGGATGCCCGAGCGTGCGGTCGACCCGAAGCGAGCGTCTTCCTGGATCACGGTCCACGTGGGGCCGCCGTGGGAGGTCGAGATGCTCGGCGGGATGCTCGAGCAGGCCGGCTTCCCGGTCTTCCTCCCCGATCGCGCCACCAAGAGCGTGGATCCCTTCATCACCGGGTTCGCGCCGCTCTCCTCGCGGCTCCAGGTCCCGTCCGGCGAAGTGGAGGCCGCCCAGGAGGTGCTGCGCCGCGCGCGGGCGCGCGCGCGGGCGGACGCCTCGCGCGAGGCCGACGCAAAGGACGGCGCCTCCGACGAGGGCGAGCCGACGGCCGAGGAGGAGCTGTCGTTCCTGGCCACCCGCACGCGCTGGGCCGCGCTCCTGGGCGTGACGTCGCCCTTCGCGGTGTTCTACGGCGTCCTCTACCTGATCGCGTGCCGGAAGCACGGCATCCGGGACCGCCGCCACGGGCTCACGCTCGCGGGCCTCGCGCTCGGGAGCTTCCTCGTCACGGTCGGCCTCGCCCTCGTCGTCTACCGCGCGGCGGGCGCGCTCCACCCCGCGGGCTACCGGACGCCCGACGCGGACCACGCGCCGCTCTGGCCGGGCGCGCCGAGGTAGGGGCGGGGACGTCGTGGGCCGCGCGTTCCGCTCCGTCCGGTGGGTCCTCCTCGTCTCGCTCGCCGTCTCCGCGTCGGCGTCCGTGGGCCTCGCGGAACCCGCCGCACCCCGGCACTTCGAGGGGCCGTTCCACCTGGCGGTCGTGCCGAAGCGTCGCGTCCACCTCCGCCTCGAGGGGACGATCGACACGCCGAAGCTCCGGGGGAAGGAGTGGATCCTCGTCGCGCCCGTGCCGCCCGACCACGCGTGGCAGAAGGTCGAGCGGTCGTCGTTCCGGCTGGTGGGCGAAGGCGCTCCCGACGCGCGCGCCGTCGCGGCGGAGGAGGTGAAGGACGCTTCGCCCCTCGCCCGCCCCCTTCGTCGCCTCCACGTGCGGACGCACAAGGGCGTCTCGACGCTCCCCTACCTCTACGAGGCCGACGCGGTTCTCTACGCCGTGCGCCTCGAGCCCGGCGCGCCGGCGGAGGTCCCCACGCTCTCCGACACCGAGCGGGCGCTCGCCCTCGCCGCGACGGGCCGCTACGACTTCGACGCACCTGAGTTCCAGGCGTGGCGGAAGTCCAACGGTCTCCTGCGCGGGCCGGGCGAACGCGACCTCGACTTCGCGTACCGTGTCCTCGCGCGCATCCACGACGCGTTCACGTACCGCTACCCTCCGCGCCTCCCTGCGCGCCACGCGACCGACGTCTGTCGCGAGGGCGCCTCGGACTGCGGCGGGCTGAGCGTCCTCTTCGCGAGCGCGCTCCGCGCGGAGAAGATCCCCGCGCGCGTGCTCGTCGGCCGCTGGGCGCTCCCGGGGAAGGAGGAGGATTCGCAGTTCCACGTGCGGGCCGAGTTCTTCGCCGAGGGCGTCGGGTGGGTCCCCGTGGACGGCTCCGGCGCCGTCACGTGGAAGGGAGCCCCCGCGTCGGCGTTCGGGCTGAACCGCGCGCAGTTCTTCGTGATGCACGTGGACCCCGACGTCCAGGTGGACACGATCCGCTTCGGCGTCCAGTCGCTCACCTGGATGCAGACGCCGGCGTTCTGGGTCCGCGGGAGCGGCACCCTCGAAGGCACGAGGAACGACGCGACGTGGAAGGTCCTGGAGCGGCCGCTCGGCGACTGATCCCCGGCGGCTCACCGGAAGAGTTGCGAGAGCGACTTCGCGTCGGCCTCGTGCGACTCGATCTTCCCCACCGCCTCGCGCAGGCGCGCCGCGAGATCGGCGGCGGCCTCCGTCGCCGCAAACGCACGGAGGCGCGGCAGCGCGTCGTCGGGGTCTCGCAACGCGAGGAGGGTGAGCCCGCGATAGAGATCGGACCGCTCCCGCGCCGCGGCCGACCCGTCGCGGACGCGGTCGTCGATCGCGAGGGCCAGCTCGGCGCCGCGATGCGCCGTCACGACGGCGGTGATCCGGTCCTCGTCCAAGGCGGCCCATAGCACCGCGCGGGCGTCCGCGTCGCGCACGAGCCCGACGACGTACGAGGCGAACACCTCGGAGGGGTCGTGGTCGAGGACGCGGAGGAGGGCGTCGTGAACCGGTGTTTCGGTCGGCGCGAGTCGCGCGAGGAACGTCTCCAGGCGCGGGTCCCCCGCGTAGCCCGCCCCGATCCCCTTCGCGAGGGCCGGGCGCGCGGCGTCGCCCTGTGCGCGTCGTTCGAAGACGCCCTGGAGGAGCGCCGCCTCGGCGGCGGTGACCCGCGCCCGTCGCGCCTCGCCGTCGAGGAGATCCCCGCCCCACCGAAGACCCGCCGCGTCGTCGGCGTCGGCGGAGCGGGCCAGGTACTCGGCGAGATCCCGGATCGCGGTCTCGTGGTCCGGACTGCCCCGCGCCGCGCGCAGGCCGGCGACGATCCGGTCGCGTGTCGCGCGTCGGACCTCGTCGTCCGGGGTCTCGCCGGAGGTCGATCCGTGCGCGGTGACCGCTTCCGCCGCGCCCCGTAGTCGCTCGATCTCGGCGGTGAGCCGTCGGATCTGCTCCGCCTGGGCCGCGACCGTCGCGCGCGCGAGGTCCCGCGCCCGCGTCGCGGTCTCGAGATCGGCGCTTCCCACCAGGGTCGGCGCCGCGGGCGAGCGAGTCCCGGGCGAGGAAGCGGCGACCGGCTCGTCGGCCCGGGTCGCCGCGCGCGGCGCCGTCCGGTTCCCCGCGTAGAACGAGGCGCCGAGGAGGAGGGGCAGCCCCACCCAGACCGCGGCCTTCGGGATCGTGGCGGCCATGGCGACGGCGGTTCCCTTCCCGACACCCGACCCGAGGACCTCGGCGGGCTCCGGCGGGAACCAGCGGGACCCGATCGCGGGGAGCGGTGCGACGCCGCCGGCCACCGAGGCCAGATCGCTCCGCAGGCGCGCGCGAGCGAGGCGAAGACGCGATCGCGCGGTCTCGTGCGGGATCTCGAGGCGCGCGGCGACCTCGCCCACGGAAAGGCCTTCGCTGTAGCGGAGCAGCACGGCGCGCCGGAGCGCGTCGGGCAACCGATCGACGGCCCGGCGCACGCGCTCCTGGACCTCGCGCCGCTCGACCGCGTCGAGCACGGACGGCTGGTCCTCGGCCCGGGCGGCGCGGCGCTCGCGACGCTCGCGTCGGGTCGCGTCGCGCCAAAGCCTCCGGACCGCGTTCCGGGTGACGGTCGAGAGCCAGGCGCGTGGACGACCCGGCGCACCCGACAGGTGGGCGAGCGCGGCGACGAACACGTCCTGGGCGACGTCGTCCGCCTGGTCCTGGTCCCGGAGCAGGAAGCGCGCGAAGGCGACCACGCGGCCGCGTTCGTCGAGGAGCCCTTCGGGGTCGAGTCCATCCGGGTGCACGAGCCTCCATCCTGCCAGATCCCGCGCCGGCCGAAGCGGGTCACGAGTCGTTCGGGACGCCGAAGGCGCGCTGGGACCCGGGTCTCGCCCGGCTCGCCGCTCCGAGGTCCCGACGCGGGCTACTCGGCGGAGGGGGATCCGCCCGATCCGCCCCCCGGGACGGATCCGGTGTCCCCGGGCACGGGACCGAACGCGATCACGACCTCGTACACGTCGCTCCCGATCGGCGTGTCCACGAAGTGGATGGTCAGGTGGTCGGCCGCCAGCTCCACGGCCGCGAGGTCCCGGCCCCGGCACCCGACGACGTGGGCCTGGCGGAAGTCCACGTCCGGCGGCAGGTAGCGCGTCGGGCCCTCGTTCGAGATCTCCGGCGTGCGCGCGGGATCCCACGCGACGTCGTTCAGGAAGACCTCGGGTCCGGGCCCCCCCCAGTGGAGGTGGTGCCACGTCGCCTTCTCTGCCGTGATCGTGATCTCGTCGCTCCCGTCGATCGTCGCGTGGAGGGAGAGCTGGGCGAACGCGTGGACGCGTTCGAACGCGATCGTGAACTCGTAGAGGCCCGACCCGTTGGGGCTGTCGGCGATCCGCACGGTCACGTCGCTCGCCGTCGGCTCGACGACGACGGTGTCGCGTCCGCGCTTCTCGACCAGCTTCGCCGTGGAGAAGTCGACCGCGGCGGGGAGGTAGGCGGTCGCCCCGCGGTTCGGGAGGACGGGGCTCTCGCTCGGCGTCCACGCGACGCCGCCGAGCCAAACGGTCGATCTCGAGGTGCCCCAGAAGACGTTCTGCCACCGCGCTTCCTTCGCCCCGATCACGATGCGTTCCGAGCCGTCGATGCTCCCCGAGAACGTGAGGCACACGGGCTCGTTCCCGAGCGGAGGCTGGAGGAGACCGATGGCGTCCAGGTCGGCCCCCGACCGGCCGAAGATCCCGGCGACCGGCCGCGCACCGCCGAGGCCCACGAAGCGTCGCGGGCTGCCGCCCTCGCCGCCGATCCACGGGCTCCCGTAGCCGTCGTACGGGATCAGGTCGTCTCCCTCGATCCGGTAGAAGACGAGCTGGAAGCCGTCCACGCGGTGGCCCACGCGGACGACCATCTCGCCCACGGCGTAGCCCGGCTTGGCGAGCGTCTCCCGGACCGCTCCGTTCGGCTGGCCGAAGACCGGTCCCCACGCGGGCTTCCCGTCCACGAGGAACGCGGGCTCTAGCGAGCGGACGACCTCGTGGCCCGCCCAGACGATCGTCGTCGTGCGGACGCCGACGAGGAGCGCGCCGCCGGGGCCCCGGGCCTCGAAGGGCGAACCTCCGCCGCCGCCGAAGAGCGTGGTCGCCTGGAGGGCCGGGGCCGGGGGCGCCTCGCCCGCACCGGCTTCGAGGGGGCCGAGGACGGCGAGCGTGAGGAGGGGGACGACCCAGATCGATCGAGCAGAACGTATCGACATGCTTCGACCTCCGGCCGGGCGGCGCACCCTTGGACGTGTCCCACAGCCCCGAGTTCGGGGCGGAGATCCGAACGAGGGGGAATCGAAGACGCCGCGGAGCGCCCTCGCCTTTCCCCCGCGGCGGCAGGGCCGGCTCCTCGCCTTCCACGCCCCGCGGAGACACCCGGGAGCCCCACGCCGAACCGCCGACGGCCCACGATCGCGACCTCGATCCTCTTCCTCGGTGTCGTGGCCCCCGCCGCGCCCCCGCCGCGGCACCCGCCGGGCGGCCGTCGCGGGTTCCCCGAGGGACGCGGCCGGGCACGGCGCTTGACAGCAAAAGTGAACGCGTTTCGTTTAGTGGGCGATGACGCCCGCGGTCCCGGATGCCGGCCCGCCCAGGAAGCCCTCGAAGGGCGAGCGGACGAGGGCCCGGCTCTTCGACGTCGCCGTTCGCGAGTTCCGCCGAAGGGGCTACGCCGAGGCCTCGCTCCGGAGGATCGCCGGGGAGGCCGGTGTCACACCGGCGCTCCTCTACCGCTATTTCGACGGGAAGGAGGCGGTCGTCCTCGAGCTGTACGGGAACCTCCTCGACACCTGGGCCGAGCGCAGCGCGGCCCTCCCACGGGGGTCGTGGACGAGCCGCACGCTCTGGCTCACGCGCCTCGCCTTCGAGGTCCTCGCGCCGTACCGCGAGCTCCTGCGCGTCCTCGCGGGCTTGATGGTCACGGGCGACCCGACCACCAGCCCTCTTCGGAACGCGGAGGTCGAACGCGTGGCGGAGCCGGTCTTCCGGCGGGCCGTCGCCGAGGCGAAGGACCGCCCGCGGGACCTGGACGGCACCGTCGACCTCGCCTACCTGGCCCACCTGGGGGCGATCCTCTTCTGGGTCGTGGATCGGAGCCCCGAGCAGCGCGACACCGAGACGCTGCTCGCGGACGCGGAGCGCCTGGCTCCCTTCCTCCAGGCGGGCCTCAAGACCCCGATCGTCGGCCGGCGCATCCTGTCACTCGCTCGAACGCTCACGCGCGGACTTCGCGGGGAGGCCACGACGTGAGGACGCCTCGCCCGCCGGCCGTTCCCCCCTCGATCGGCGAGGTGCGCTTCGCGCCTCTGAAGTCCCTCTGGCTCTGGACGAACGGGATGGCCGGTGTCGTAGGTGCGGCGGTCGCGGTCCGAGTCGGGCCCTCGCCCTCGTTGATGACCACGCTCGCCGTCCTTACGTTCGCGACGCTCTGCCTCGGCCACTCCGTAGGACTCCACCGGGGCCTGATCCACGAGACCTACGTCGCGCCGGCGCCGGTTCGCGCGGTCCTCCTGGTCCTCTACCTCCTGGCCGGTCTCGGGCCCCCGAGGTCGTGGATCCGGCGGCATCGGATGCGCGACTACTGGCAGAACCAGCCCGATTGCCCGGCGTATTTCGCGTACCGCCACGGGCTGGTGCGGGACTTCGCGTGGAACCTGCACACCCGCTTCCTCCCACGCGACACCGCGCGGTATGCGCTGCCTCCCCCGATCGAACACAGCCGCGTGCTCGGCGTGCTCGAGTCCACGTGGTGGATCCCGCACGTCGTTCTGACTCGATCCGCGCACTCGAAACGGTCGGGCTCGTGCGAGACGTCAAGTCGTGGTGTCGCGGCAACGTCTCCTCGCGCGCGGGCGAGCCGGACGTTCGCGACGCCTCGTGCCGCGCGACCGACGCTCGGGGTGCAGCCCGGGGACCGGATCCGAGCCGTGTGCACCCTGCCGCAGCGCGCACCAGGACGAGTGCGTAGGCCTCGGGTGCGCAACCCGGGCGACGATCCACACGTCGCCGGCGAAGAGAGCCGCTTGCCTGCGCGCCCATTCGTCGTCCGGCGTGGGGACCCACCCCGGCGTCGCGTCAGTCGTCGGAGGGAACGGGGAGCCAGCCGTGGAGGATCCGGCTGTAGGCGAAGTGCCCGCGGCTCCGGTCGAGCCACGCCTTCGCCTCCGCCGTCGTCGAGTCGCCGTCGATGCCCGCGGCGATCGGGATCGTCGGGAAGCGGGCGCGGAGCGCGACCTCCTCCGCGGCCCAGCCGAGGCAGCAGCTCGACTCGACCCGCTCGGCCCACGCGGCGAGGAACTCCGGGTCGCCGTCGAGCGTCGGGACCGCGCCCTCGGGGCTCTGGAGCAGCGAGTCGAAGAACGCCATCCGCCCCTCGCGGACGACCCCGAGGAGCTCCGCCCGCGCGTCGGGGTCGCCTTCGAGCGCGAGGCCGGCCGTCGCCGGCCAGTAGCCCGTCCGGTCGCCGGCGTCGCGGAGCCGCTGGAGGTAGGAGACGACGCGCGGGTCGCGGATCCGCCCCACGAGCGGGGAGTCGGGCCGGAGCGCGAGGAGCGCGCCGGTGGCGTCGCCCCGCCGGAGCGAGGCGACCGCGTCGCCCCACGCCGCGCCGTCCGTGCCACCGGCGGGTGACGAGACGGACTCGACCACCGGGGGGGCCACGCCCCGTGCAACGCACAGCGCCTGGAAGGCGCCGAAGGCCGTCTCCGGGTTGGCGTCGTCGAGACGCGCGTCGAGGAACGCGACGACGCGCTCGTCGTGGACGAAGCCGAGCGCCCAGAGCTGCGCGTCCCAGCCGGAGGCGGCGGCGAGGAGCGCCGGCACGTCCGAGGCGTCGCAAAGCGTCGCCTGGAGGCGCCGGACCTCCCCGAGGTCCCCGCCCGAGAGGCGTTTGGCCCACGCGGCGAGGAGCCCTCGGAGCGCGTCCGGGTTCGCGACCTCGAGCGCCGGGAGCACGCGCTCGACGCCCCGGGTCGAGAACCACGACGCGTCGCCGAAGGCCGCCATGGACGCGAGGCGGTCCGCGATCTCCGCGGCGCGCTCCGGCGTGACGCGCTCCGGGAGGGCCCGTGCCTCGAACACCGCGGCGGCGAGCGGGTGGACCTCGGCTCCGCGGAGCCGGTCCGCGATCCACGCCACGTGCTCGTCGGGGATCCGGACGCCCCACTCGGCCTCGTAGCGACTCCGAGCGCGCCGGTCGAGGGCCAGGGGACGGTCGCCGTCGAGCAGGAATATGGGCTCCTCGGCCCGGAACCGGGCGAGCCAGCGCTCGCGCGCGGCGATCGGATCGACCGCCCAGTCGAGGATCCGCACGGCCTCGCTCGGCTCGTCGGCCGTCGCGAGCGCGTCCCACGCCTCGGTCCGGCCGAGGCCCGCGAGGACGGACGCGGCGAGCGGCAGGGCGTCGCCGTTCGCCTCGACGACCTTCACGAGCTCCGCGGCGGCGGTCTCGGGGGCGACCCTCGCCAGCCCGCGCATCGCCCAGAGGCGCACGGGGAGCCACGCGTCCTCCGACCAGAGCAGGTCCGTCAGGAAGGGAACGTCCTTCGCCGCCGGCTCGAGCGCCCGCGCCTGCCGGAGGAGCCAGGGGACGGGCGGACGCCACGCGGTCGCGCCGTCCGGCGCCCCGCCGGCGTCCGGGCGGGGGTCGAGCCCGAACGCGGCGCGCGCGAGCTCGAGGAACCCCGTCGGCAGGCCCTCGCCCGACCAGTCCCGCGACGACACCGACACGGGACGCGCCGGCGCGTCCGCAACGCGCCAGGCCTTCAGGCGTCGGAACCCGAGGAGAACGCCCTGGCGGGCCGCGTCCACGTACGTGTCCGAACGGTCGAAGTCGGCCACGAGGTCCACGACCCAGTCGAGGCTCCAGAGGACGTTCCCCTTCGCGCGCTCGAGGAGCGGCACGAGCCCGGGCAGGTGCGCGGGCACGGTGACCCGGTGGAGGTCGTCGAGCACCTCCGAGGAGGGCGGGTCCGCCCGCTGGAGGACCGCCTCCCAGAGCGGGACGACGTCGGGGATCCCCGCCGGCGCCACGCCCGTGAGGCCCCACGCGTACGTCGCGCGACCCACCGCCGCCTCGACGTTCCCCCCGAGGAGGGACATCTGGTAGTGGATCTCGGCGAGCGAGAGGTACTCGGCCCCGATCGCCGCGGCGGCCACCTTCGCGACCGCGGGGTCGTCGGAGAGCCCCGCGCGAAGACGCGCGACCTTCTCCCCCAGGTCGAGACCGTCCCACGTCGCGAGCGCGTCGTCGTGGCCGGGATCGTCCTCGTTGGCGAGGCGGAGCAGGAACGGGGTCTCGTCGGCGGCGGACGCGGACCGCCACGCGCGGCCCGCCCCGAGGGTCGCGACGAGGAGGGCGAGCGAGAACGCGCGGGTGGCGGCCGGCCCCATCCGCGTCAACGCCCGCCGCGCTGCGTCCGGACGACGTAGGGGTTCTCCATGCGCCCCTCAGCATAGACCCGCGCGGCTGGATCCCTCGCGCGCTGGCCGGCCCGGCCGAGGCGGGGTCCGTCCGGGGGCGGCGGGTCCCGCCCGGTCAGTCGGCGGTGCCGAGGACCGTCCAGCACGCCCAGAAGTGCGGATGCGACCAGCGCGGCTGCGACCGCACGTGGGCCTGCGCCTGGCGGAGCGCGTCGGCCGCAGGGATCCCCTGGCGCCAGAACGCGTAGAAGCGCTCCATCAGCGCGGCCGTCGCCTCGTCGTCCACGGTCCCGAGGCTCGCGATCACGCGCGGCGCGCCCGCCGCGAGGAACGCGCGGGCGAGAGAGATGCATCCTTCGGGGTCGATCACCGGGCCCTCCCCCGTGTGACAAGCGGAGAGGACGACGAGCTCCGAGCGCACGTCGAGGTCCTCGATCTCCGGCACCGTGAGCAGCCCGTCGTCCTGGGGGCTGGGTGCCAGGGCGAGCGCGCAGCCGGCCGCGGTCTCGGCGAGGAGGCCGTGGCAGGCCACGTGGATCGCGGCCCAGGAGCGGTCGCCGGCGAGCGCGCGGCGAAGCGCGGTCTCGGTCGCGTCGGGGCCCATGTGCACCTGGTCCCCCACGCGACGCACCTCGGCCGACGCGGCCGCCAGCGACTCGGGCGGTACGCCGGACGCGTCGAGCGGCAACGGGAGGCCGGCCGGGGACGTGCCGTAGTCGGGTCCGCCGATCGCGAGGACGCCGTGGCCCTCGGGGTGCCGCTCGCGCATGAGCCGAAGCCACACCGAGCCCGACGGGACGAGCGACACGATGCGATCGGGAACGAGCAGCGCGAACGGGACGCCGGCGAGGCGTCCGTCGGGGACGAACACGACGCGGCGCGTCGAGCCGTCGAGCCCGAGCGGGGCGACGATCGCGGCGCGGAGCCGGGCCGTGGCGGCGACCGCGTCGTCGTCCGGGTCGTCGAGACGGAGCCCGTGGACCGCGCGCAGCACGTCCGAAGTCGTGCCCAGCGAGACGGCCTGCACGTCGTGCGGGCGCACGACGAGCGCCCACGCCTCGTCGGCGAGGAGGGCGTAATGGACGAGCGCCTCGTCGCCACGAAGGGCGAAGCGGAGGTCGTGGATGGTCGCGGGCGGCGCGACGACCTCGCCGGCGGCCGCGCGCCGCGCGCGGTCGAGCCGCTCGCGCGCCGCCGCGGAGCGGTCCCGCGCGGCGTCGAGCGCCTCGCGCGCGCGACGGATGCCGGTGAGGTTCCCGCCGGCGTACGCGAGGCGCCACCCGGCGAAGGCGAGCGCCTCGCTCTTGCGCGCCGACGCCTCGCGTGATTCGAGGAGCGCGATCGTCGCGGCGCCCGCGTCGTCGTCGAACGGGGCGTCCTCCTCGGCCGACAGCGCGAGCTGGGAGTCGAGCGCGCTTGCGCGGGAGGACTCCAGGAAGTAGAGGACGTCGGCGACCCGGTTCTCGGCGAGCGCCGCGCGGGCTCCCACCGAGAGGACCTCGGCTTCCGCGCGGGTGGTCCGCTCGATCGAGGCGTCGTCCTGGCTCACGACGCCCTCGCGGAGGGACGCGGCGAGCTCCTTCAGTACCCGCAGCGCGCTCGCGCGGTGTCCGTCCCGCCAGGCCCGGGCCGCCCGGATCGCCTGGCTGGCCACGTCCGGCTCCGCCCCGCGGACCCAGAGCCGCCGCGCGAGGAGGGAGAGCTCGCGCGAGAGGAGGGAGCCGCGGGTCGGCGCCACCGCCGCGGGGGCCGCGCGTGAGGGGGCGGCCAGGGCGAGGACCGACGCGCCGCCCAGGGCGAGGAGCAGGGCCCAGGGGCGGAGGGAGGGGAGGGTCATTCGAGGGGGCTCGGCCGCGCCCCGCGAGGTCCACCACCGCATCCGGGTCCCTCTTCGGCGTCCTCCGAACGGGTCTCAAGGCAAATCATCCCTGATTTGTTCATGACCTTTGAAGAGCCCTGAACTTGGGCCTTATGCGGCCCACACGCCCGGGCCGAAGTGTGAAGCGCGGGTTGTGGGCAGCCGCCGGGTCGGCGGGGCACGGAAGGGAGCCTCGAGGGCGCCAGACGGAGAGCGCCACCATGTCCTGTCCCACCCACCGAACGCCCGCCGTGCTCGGCGCGTTCCTCCTGGCGTCCGCCGGCCTGCTCGCCGGCTGCGGCGCCCGCGAGAGCTCGAGCTCCTCGCTCCTCGGCGCGGCCACGAGCGCGCCCACGACGAACGAGGACGCGATGATCGCCCGCCTCGCCACTCGGTACGACGTCGAGTTCCCGGCCTTCGAGGCCCCGCCGATCGACCGTGGGTCCAAGAAGACGGTCCCCGCGGCCGTCCTCCTCTGGCCCAAGGGCGACGTGCGTCGCGAGGGTCTCAAGACCTACGCGATCGAGGTGAGCGAGTCGTACGACGGCAGCGCGACGCTGGAGTTCCATCAGGGTCGCGACGTCCTCTACAGCGCGCCCTTCGAGCCGAAGTCGCTCACGACGGTTGCGTACCTCCCGCCCGAGGTGCTCGAGCGCGTGGACGTCGGTGACCGCCTCACGTGGGGTCTCTACTACGAGAAGGGCCCGAAGCCCCTCACCGCCGAGGTGAAGGCGATTCGCCACCCCCGCGCGGACAGGAAGCTCGACTGGATCCGCACGGACGACCGGCTGAAGGACGAGACGCCGGTCGCGCGCCGCCTCCTGATGGCGCAGACGCTCGAGAACTACCGTCTCTACTCCGAGGCGCTGGTCATGTACCTCCAGATCGCCGAGGAGGAGCCCGCGCTCACGCAGTCGTTCCGCGGTCTCGTGACGACGCTCCGCCGTCTCGACGCCGGCGACTCGCGCCTGATGTCGATCGCGTCGCGCTTCGTCGGTGGTCGCGGCGGCCGCACGGGTCGTCCGTCGCCCCTCGGCCAGAGCGGCTCGCCCGACCTCGCGGGGAACCCGATCCCGGTCCTCCCCCCGCCCGCGCCTCCGACGCCCGCGCAGTCCGGTCCGGACACCCCGCGCGGCGCGGCGCCCAAGGACGCGACGCCCGCTCCGGAGCCGCAGCCCGGCACCACGCCGACCCCCGCGCCCTCCGGCTCGCGTCTCGACCAGCTGCTCCAGCAGCGGGACGAGCTGTCCCGTCAGCTCGACGACGCCTCCGCGCGTTTGACCGCCGCGGCCCAGGACGTCGCCACGCTCCAGGAGCGGGCGGACGCGGATCGCACGGCCGCCCAGCAGGCCCACGACGACGCCGACCAGGCCCATCGGGCGCTGGACGACGCCCAGAAGCTCGCCCAGGACGACCCGAGCCCGGAGCACCAGGCCGCCGCGGACCAGGCGCACCGGGCGTGCCAGGACGCGGACCGCCACACCGAGGACGCGGAACGGCAGGCGATGCAGTCCGACCAGGACGCCCAGCGTGCCCAGAACACGCTCGACAAGGCAGAGGAGCGCCGGGACGAGCTGCAGCGGCAGCTGGACGCGACCAGTCAGCTCCTGAAGGACATGGGCTTCAACCCGGACGCGCCCGCGCCCGGCGTGCTGCCCCGTGCCAAGGTGAAGCCGGATGCCGATCCGACGCCCGCCGAGGACCCGGTCCAGCACCAGCTGGAGCTCCAGCAGGCCTTCGAGACCAAGCAGGCGGCCGCCGTCGAGGCCGATCGGTCGGTCGAGAGCGCGACGCAGGCGCTCCTCGACGCCCAGCGGGCCGTCGCGGACGGTGACGAGGGTGCGAACGAAGAGCTCGTGAGCGCACAGCAGGCGCTCGACGCCGCCCAGACCGCGGCCACCGCCGCCCACCAGGCCGCCGAGGTGGCCCTGAAGGAATGGCGCAACGCGATGCCCCACTAGGGGACCCGCCGCCCGCCTCCTCTCTTGCGCCCGCGGGGGTCCTTCTCCCGCGGGCGCCTTCGTGTCAGCGCCCCGCGTTCGCGTCGGGGGGCGCGGCGGCCTCGCGCAGCCACGGAGGTAGGTCCATCGCGACCGGGTGCGCGGTCGGGTCGGCCCCCGGTCCGGTCCTCGGCGCGAGCACGGCCGCCGCGCGGGCGAGCCAGTAGGCGAACAGCCAGTCCGCTCGCGTCACCGTCATGTGCGGGACGGAAGGACCGTTCGGATCGGCGAGATTCCCGCTCTCGATGTCCTCCTTCCAGGCCCAGCTCGAGTAGCGCGTGCGGTACGCGATGGGGACGATCTCGTTCTTGTGGACCATCTCCACGTGGAGGGGGAGCGCCTCCTCCTCGGGCATCGCGTGGAGCGCCGCGCGGATGTCGCCGATCGTCTGGTCGCGGTCGTTCTGTACGCCGCCGAGGAGCACGCACGCATCGACGCCGGCGTTCCACCAGCCGACCGTCGCGGCCCGCAGCTTGTCGAGACCGCGACGCGCGCGGTAGTTGGCGTTCGGATGCGGGCATCGCGCGAGGACGAGCAGCGCGAGGGCCGTCATGTTCACGTTCGAGCTGGTGAGCTGGTTCGAGAAGAACGTGAACTGGTGGTCGAGCGCGTCGTCCCATTCGTCGCGGTCCATCTGCACGACCATCGACCTCAAGTCCTGTGCGTCCGGGTTGAGCTCGGCGGCGGCGAGGATCGTCGCCAGCCCGATCGCGGCCTCGACGCCGTTCTTCACGCCGGGCGGGAAGCGAAGCGTCGGCCGGAGCTCGCCGTGGTCGGTCGGCTTGCCCTGGTAGTCCCGGAGCCACATCCCGTCGGCCCAGAGGCGCCGAGCGATCTGGGCGAGCTGGCGGGCGGCGAGGGCTTGGAGGTCGGGCGCCTCGGGCAGGTACCGCCCGATCCACGTCCACCCGAGGGTCAATCCGGCGAGCTGGTCCCGGCTCACGTCGGGGCGGAACCACCGGCCGTCCCCCGTGGGCGAGGCGATCGCGCGCCACTCCGGCCGGCCACGGTAGGGACGCCCGACGTTCCGCGCGATCCGGCCCGGCACCCCCGTCACGGTGGACAGCGCCTCGAGGCCGTGCGCGAGGTGCTCGAGCTCCGTCATGGCGTCGGGGTCGCGCGTCACGCTCCACCGGCACACCTGCGACGCCACGTAGCAACCGGTCCAGATCGCCGCGTCCGAGCTCGCGAGCACGTCGTGGTCGAGCGTCTCGGGCGTCGCGGGGATGCGGTGCCTCTCGACGAGGAGGCCTTCGGGGGACAGGTGCCACCACATCCGAGACTGGATCCGCTGTGCCTTCTCGAAGAGCGCCTCGTCGGTCTGTCCCGGCTGCGGCCAGACCGGCTGGCCGGGCCCGGGGCCGCCGCGCGCGCCGGCGAAGCGCGCCGGGAGCACGAGGAGCAGCGAGAGCGCGAGCGCGCGCGTCCCGCCGCGCAGGCGTCGCCGGGCGGGAGGCACGTACGCGAAGGGCGTTCGTTCCATCGACACGTCTCCTCGGCGACCAGGGATACACCCGTCCGTCGGGTACCTTGGCCGGGGTGAAGCAGGACCAGTTCTTGAGCGTCTCGACGCCCGAGGAGGCGCGGGCGCGGTGGTGGGCGCGCCTCGATCTCTCCCCGGGAGCGACCGAGCGGGTCCCGCTCGCCGCGGCCCTCCACCGGGTGCTCGCGCGCGCCGTCGTCGCGCCGGGCAACGTGCCCGCCTTCGACCGCTCGAACGTGGACGGCTTCGCCGTGCGCGCCGAGGACACGTGGGGCGCGACCGAGAAGACGCCCCGGAGACTCGCGCTCGCGGACCGGTCTGTGGACGCGGGGCATCCGAGCCAGGACGCGCTCGCGCCGGGCCAGGCGATGGCGATCGCGACCGGCGGCGTCGTGCCGCGAGGCGCGGACGCGATCGTGATGGTCGAGGACACGACGATCGAGGGCGAGCGCGTCGTCAGGGTCGTTCGCCCCGCGGTCCCCGGTGGGCACGTGAGCGCGGCCGGCAGCGACGTCGTGCAGGGCGAGACCGTCCTCGTCCCGGGCACGCTGCTGACGGCGCGCGAGACGGGCACGCTCGCCGCCGTCGGGATCGACGCGGTCGAGGTCCACGTCCGCCCCCGCGTCGCCGTGTTCTCGACCGGAGACGAGATCGTGGCGCCGGGCACGCCGCTCGCGCCGGGCCACGTCCACGACGCGAACGCGACCCTGCTGGCCGACGCCGCGCGCGAGGCGGGCGCGGAGGTGAACGCGCTCGGCATCGTCCCGGACGACCGCGCCGCGCTCGCCGCGCGGCTCGAGGCGGCGCTCGACGCCCACGACGTCGTTCTCCTCTCCGGAGGGACGAGCAAGGGCGGCGGCGACCTCTCGTACCGCGTGGTGGAGGAGCGCGCCCGGATCGTGGTCCACGGCGTCGCCCTGAAGCCCGGGAAGCCCCTGTGCCTCGCCGCGTGGCACGGGAAGCCCGTCGTGGTGCTCCCGGGCTTCCCGACCTCGGCGATCTTCACCTTCCACGCGTTCGTGGCGCCCGTCCTGAGACGACTCGCGGGACGCGGGGATCGCGCGCCGTCGCGAACCGTGGCGCGGCTGCCGCGACGCATGACGAGCGAGCCGGGCCGCGCGGAGTTCATGCTCGTCTGCCTCACACGCGGACGCGATGGGCTCGTCGCGTTCCCGATGGGGAAGGGCTCCGGGTCGGTCACGACCTTCGCCCGGGCGGACGGCTTCTTCGAGGTCCCCGCGTCCGTCGAGTACGTGGACCCGGGCGCGGAGGTGGAGGTGACGCTTCTCGGGGAGGGCCTCCAGCCCGCCGACCTGGTCGTCGTGGGCAGCCACTGCACGGGACTCGACGTGGTCCTCGAGCCCCTCGCCGCGCGACGCCTCGCGCTCAAGTGCCTCTGGGTCGGCTCGCGCGGCGGCGTCGAAGCCGCGCGTCTCGGCGCGTGCGACGTGGCGCCCGTGCACCTCTACGACCGGGCGACGGGGGCGTACAACGTCGCGTTCGTGCCGCCCGGATCCCGGCTCCTCGCGGGGTACGGCCGGCGGCAGGGCCTCGTCTACCGAGCCGAGCACGAGAACGCGCTCGGGCCCGCCGGGGTGGCGGAGGGCGCGGACGACGCGCTTTGCCGCGCCGCGAAGACGAAGGGCCTCGTGATGGCGAACCGCAACCCCGCGAGCGGGACGCGGGCGTTGATCGAGGACCTCCTCGCGGGCGCGCTCGAGGGCGACGCGCGGCCCGCGGGCTGGGCGACGGGCTACACGACGCACGCCGCGGTGGCGGCGGCGATCGCGCAGGGTCGCGCGGACTTCGGCGTCGCGCTCGAGACCGTGGCCCGCGCGGCGGGCCTCTGCTGGCGGCCGCTGAAGGACGAGCGCTACGACTTCCTCGTGCCCGAGGACCGCTGGGACGCGCCCGCCGTCGTGGCGTTCCGGACCGCGCTCGCCGATCCGAAGGTGCGAGACCGCCTCGTGAAGGCGGGGTTCTCGCCGTGACGCGCGGCGCCCTCGTGCTCGCGGGCGGACGGAGCACCCGGATGGGCCGCGACAAGGCCACGCTGCCGTTCGGCCCCCGGACCATGCTCGACCGGATCCTCGCGCTCCTCCGGCCGGTGGTGGACGAGCGGATCGTGGTCGCGCGGCCCGGGCAGGATCTCCCCGCGCTCCCCCCCGACGCGCGGCTCGCGTTCGACCGGCGGCTCGACCGCGGCCCGCTCCAGGGGCTCGAGGCGGGTCTCGAGGCGGCCGCGAGCGACGTCCTCTTCGCGACGGCGTGCGACACGCCGTTCCTCTCGCGCGCCCTGGTGGGCCTCCTCTTCGAGCGCCTCGGCGACGCGTCGGTCGTCGTGGCCGAGGCGGGCGGGCGCCTCCATCCCCTGGCCGCGGTCTATCGGCGGTCCGTGCTGTCCGACGTCCGCGCGCTCCTCTCGGCCGACCGGCTCCGCCCGATCTTCCTCTACGAGCGCGTGCCGACGGTGCGCGTGGGAGAGGACGAGCTGCGACGGGTGGACCCGGCCCTGCTCTCGCTCGAGAACACGAACACGCCGGAACAGTACGAGGAAGCGCTCCGCCGGCTCGACGCCGAGCCTCCGCGCGTCCGGATCGAGCTCTACGAGATCGCGCGCCGGCTGGCGGGCGTGGACCGCGCGGACGTCCATGGCCGGACGCTCGGCGAGGTCCTCGCCGCGCTGGCCGCGCGGTTCCCGGCGCTCGAAGGGCCTGTCGTGGTACGAGGCCGGCTCACGGCCCACTGGCGGGCGAGCCTCGGGGGGCGTCGGTTCCTCGACGACCCCGCCGCGCCCCTCGTCCCCGGCGACGTCCTCGTCCTCGTCTCGGCCCTCGCCGGAGGATGACGACCCTCCGGCCCTCCGCGCCCGGCGCGCGCTGGACCTTCTGGCAAGGATTCTCGAACGAGCCGGCGGCGCTTCGTAGATTGCGCGGATGCTGATCGACTGCCACGTCCACCTGAACTCGTACCACGAGGCCACCCGCCATCCGACGACCCAGAACGTGAAGGCCCTGTTCGCGGCCATGGCCGCGCACGGGGTGGACCACGCGGTCGTCCTGACCTCCTACAAGGTGGACATCGACCGTCCGAGCGTCGAGGACGTCCTCGACATGCTCTCCAACGACCCCCGCACGACGGTCATCGAGGGGCTCCGCTGGCGGGGCGAGAACCGGACCGACCTGTTCGCGCTGGAGGAGAGGATTCGGGACGGCATCGTGAAGGGCATCAAGCTCTACCCGGGGTACGACCGCTACGCGATCAACGACCCCTCGCTCGAGTCGGTCTATCGCATCGCCGCGAAGCACGACGTGCCCGTCGTGATCCACACGGGCGACACGTTCAGCAAGGCGGCGAAGGTCCGGCAGGCGCACCCGCTGCTCGTGGACGACGTCGCCGTGGACTACCCCGACGTGAAGCTCGTGATGGCCCACCTCGGGAACCCGTGGTTTCAAGACACGGCCGAGGTCCTGTACAAGAACGACAACGTCTACGCCGACATGTCGGGGCTCACGCTCGGCGACTTCACGTACGAGTTCGAGCGGTACATGGCGATGCGCGTGAAGGACATGATCTTCTACATGGGCGATCCGGGGCGACAGCTCATGTACGGGACGGACTGGCCGCTCGTGGGGATGGGGGGCTACGTGAAGTTCCTCGACAACCTGGCCCTGACGCCGGAGCAGCGCGAGTCCATCGCCTGGAGGACCGCGGCGAAGCTGTTCAAGATCGACCTCTCCTACGTCCCGGCGTGAGCACCCGCCGGACGCGCGACGCGCGGTCCACGCTCAGGCGCGGCGATCCCCGACGAAAGGGGAACGCCCCGCCGGCCGCAAGCGGGTCGGCGGGGCGTGCATTCATCCTTGCATCGGTCAGCCCGTCATCACGACATATGCAGCACGATCCACCGAGCCCCGTGGTCCGTGATCACGCGGAGCAGGATCCGGTCGTTCGAGCTCGTCTTCGCCTGGTCGATCCGCTTGGCCAGGTCGTCGGCGCCTTGGACGTCCTGTCGGTCCGCGCTGACGATCACCATGCCCTCCGCGAGCCCCGCCCGCGCGGCCGCCGAGCCGGGCTCGACGGCGGTCACGACGGCGCCCTTGGACGCGTCCACACCGAGCTCCTTTTGGATGTCGGGGGTCAGGTCCTGGACCTGGAGACCGAGTGCCTCAGCGTGCTCGTTCGCGCCTTCGGCGGCCTGCTGGCCGCCCGGCCGCTCGCCGAGGGTCGCGTCGAGCTCCTGCTGCTGCTTGCCGCGCAGCACCGTGAGCTTCACCTCGGAGCCGGGCGCGCGGAGCCCGATCGCGTTTCGGAGGGCACCGGAGCCGAGGACCGCGTGGCCGTCCACCTCGAGGACGACGTCCCCGGGCTCGACGCCGGCCTTCGCGGCCGGGCTGTCGGGCTCCACCGAGGACACGAGCGCACCGTGCAGGGTGTCCATCCCCATGGCGGCGGCGAGGTCCGAGGTGAGGTCCTGGATGCCGACGCCCAGGAAGCCGCGCGTCACGTGGCCTTCCTTCGCAAGGTGCGTCTCGATCTGCTGGACGAGGTTCGACGGGACCGCGAACCCGATCCCGACGTTCCCGCCGCTGCGGCTGAGGATCGCCGAGTTCATCCCGATGACCCGGCCCTGCAGGTCGAGGAGCGGCCCGCCGGAGTTGCCGGGGTTGATCGCGGCGTCGGTCTGGATGAAGTCCTCGAGGTCGTTGATCCCGACCTCGTTCCGACCCTTCGCGCTCACGATGCCGGCGCTCACGCTCTGCGTGAGACCGAACGGCGATCCGATCGCGACCACCCAGTCCCCGACACGGGTCCGGTCGGAGTCGGCGAACCGGAGGTACGAGAGGTCCTTCCGCGGCACCTGGATGAGCGCGATGTCGGTGGTGGGGTCGGTGCCGAGCACCTTCGCATCCACCTCCGAGCCGTCGGCGAACCGCACGGTCACATGCGTCGCGTCCTTCACCACGTGGAAGTTCGT
Source organism: uncultured Planctomycetota bacterium (assembly GCA_963752285.1). Classification (GTDB taxonomy): domain Bacteria; phylum Planctomycetota; class PLA2; order PLA2; family JAEUHO01; genus CAVVXN01. The sequence continues at coordinate 338,311 of CAVVXN010000001.1, read as the reverse complement.
GAGGATCAGGCCGTCCTTCGAGACCACGAACCCGGACCCCTGTCCGACCCGGGGGGTCGAGGGGACGGGCATGTCGAAGGGAAGGCCGAACCTACGGAGGTCGGGGAACGAAGCCGTCGGATGCTGGGGCTTCGTCTCGACCTGGATCGATACGACCGCGGGTCGCGCCTGGGACGCGATCTCGGCGAACGCGTTGCCGAGGTCCTTCGCGACGGCGATGCCCGACGACGCCTCGTTCGGGGTGGGCGCCCGGGCGCCGGCTCCGAGGACCGGCGAAGTCTGCGGTCGGTTCGCCGTGTTCGTGCCGTCGGTTCCGCCGAGCGCCGGTACGGCGACGAGCGCCGCGGCCGCGAGGCTCGCGACCACGAGGGCGGTCGCGGAACCCTTCCGCAACCTGTTCATGAGGATCTCCTTTCCGGGGGCAGGTCGCACCCCGATCGCGCGGCGTCGCCGGGGTCTCCCGCTCGAGGGGGAAGCCGGCGACGCCCGGCGCGGAAATGTCTTTCTGGTGAAGGACTACGACACGTACGCGCCGGTGTTTGGATCCGGGCTCTCCGACGCCCGACCCGTGCCGATGCGGCACGACGCGCACGGGACCTTCCGCCCCTTCGTGCCGATGCGACAACCTCGCGCCCGCGCGCGGCCCCGTACGCGCGGTGTCAGCGGTCTTCGCGGCCGTGGTGGTAGCGGATGACCTGCACCTTCTCGAGCGTGACGAGCCCGCCCTGCATCATGGGTTCCAAGAGCGGCAGGAAGGCGTCGATCTTCTCGGCGGCGTCGGCGATCTCGATGACGATCGGGAGGTCGCCCGAGAGCCGGAGCACCTTCGCGGTGTGGAGACGGCTGGCCTTCCCGAAGCCCATCGAGGCGCGCAACACCGTCGCGCCGGCGAGACCGCGTGCCCGCGCCTCGAGGACGATCGCTTCGTAGAGCGGACGGCCCTCCCAGAGATCGCTCTCACCGAGGAAGATGCGCAAGAGCCGGCCGTCCTGCGGGATCTCCATCATGGATCTCATCCTCTCGTGAGGATCGCCGCGAGGCGATCACCAGCCCACACCGCGACGAGGCCGAGGCCGTTCGCGAGCAGTACGTTCCAGAGACACCAGGCCCACTGCCCCGCCGCTCCGAGCTCCAGCGTCTCGTATGCGTACGTGGAGAACGTGGTGAAGGCGCCGAGGAAGCCGACGAGGAGCCCCAGCCGCACCTCGGGTCGGACGAGCGCGGGACCCGAGAGCAGGCCGGCGAGGAGGCCGATCGCGAAGCAGCCGACCACGTTCACCGCGAACGTGCCCCAGGGGAACGACGAGGGCGAGGCGCCCTGGACCCAGCCGCTCGCCACGTACCGTGCGAGCGCGCCCGCCGCGCCTCCGACCCCGATCCAGATCCAGGTCATCCTGCCTCCGCGCGGCGCCACGATACGCCATCCCCCCGCCGGAGCCCGCCCGCGGACCCGCCGGCCCAGTTCCTGGGTCGCGCGGCCTTGCCCGTTGCGCGAGGCCGGTGGCGCACGTATCCCTTCTCCCCTGACTGATCGAGGTCCGTGCCCGCGCGGAGTGAACGTCCCGTCCCGCGTGGGAGCGGACGTCCTCGGCCGCCGGCCGGGGGAGCTGCTCCGGGAGTGTCTGTGTCTCGTGCGCTGTTCGACTCGCTCGGCGAGGTCCACCGGTATGACGACCTGGAGGACCTGCTCGACCACGTCGCCCGGGTCATCGTGGCCTACACGGCGTTCGAGACGGCGCTCGTCACCTTCTACATGGCGGACTCCGCCTTCTACGGCGCGGCCGGGTGCCCCGCCGACGTGAAGGAGCGCTTCCGGACGTCGTTTCGCTCGACGCCCGAGGAGAAGCGCCGCGGGAAGCGCGAGATGATCCTCCGCTTCGGCCGCCCGGGGACGAACGTCTGCTTCCTCCCGGCCGGCGAGGGCCCGCCCGCCGGGGTGGCGTACATCCCGGGGCGCAGCGTGGAGGGGAGCTGGGACCCGGACGACCGGCTGGTCGTCTTCATGCGGAGCTGGGACGACGACATCCTCGGGATGGTCTCCCTCGACAACCCGAGGAGCGGCGACCGGCCCGATGCCGAGGTCTTCCGGCAGGTCGAGGACGTGGACCGGTACGTCAACGTCGTCGCGAAGATCGTCGAGAACCGGTTCTGGTCGCTGCGCCTTCGCGAGAGCGAGGAGGCGTATCGCAGCGTGTTCAACGCCACGAGCGACGCGCTCATCGTGCTCGACGCCGACGGCCGTATCGTCGAGACGAACACCGCGGCGTGCCGACTGTACGGATACGAGTACGCGGAGCTCGTCGGGTCTTCGGTGAGGGACCTCCTTCGATCCGACTTCCACGCCACGTGCGACCGGTTCCTGTCGAGGATCGCCGAGGGCTTCGCGTTCCGTGTCGAGGCCCGGGATGTGCGCAAGGACGGCTCGGAGTTCGACGCCGAGGTGCACGGGACGGCCTTCCACTACCGCGGCCGTCTCGGCCTCCTGACGGTGACCCAGGACGTGACCGAGAAGAAGCGGCTGTTCCGCCGCCTCCTGGAGCAGCAGAAGGAGGAGAGCATCGTCGCGATCGCCGGAGGCGTCGCGCACGACTTCAACAACATCCTGATGGGGATCATCGGGTCCGTGGGGCTCCTGCGCCGCCACGTCCCGACGGTCGGCGAGGCCTCGCGGCAGTGCGACCGCATCGCCGCCTCCGCCGATCGGCTCGCGCACCTGACGGGGCAGCTGCTCGCGATCGCGCGCGGCGTCCACTCCGAGCCGCGCCCGCTCACGATGACGCGCATCGTGCGCGACAACCTGATGCTGATCCGCGGGATGCTCGGCCCGCGCCACCAGCTCGACGTGGAGCTCCCGGAGACCGGCTGGACCGTCCTCGCCGACCGGGTGCAGATGGGCCAGGTGCTCCTGAACCTCGCGCAGAACGCCGTCGAGGCCCTCGGACGCGGGGGGACGCTCTGCATCGAGGCGGCCAACGAGGTCCGGGAGCGGGGTTGGACCTGCGAACGGACGGGCGCGCACCCGCCGGGAGACTACGTCCTGCTCCGCGTCCGCGACGACGGGCACGGCATGCCGGAGGCGACGCGCCGCCGCCTGTTCGATCCGTACTTCTCGACCAAGCCCACCGGCTCGGGCCTCGGGCTCGCCGCCGTGCTCGGCATCGTGAAGCGCCACCGGGGCGCGATCGACATCGAGAGCGCGCCGGGCCGCGGCACCACGATCGAGGTCCTCCTCCCGCGGGCGGACGTGCCCGCCTTGCCCCCCTTGCCCGCGTCGCCTCCCGCGCCGGTCGGCCGTCTGGGCCGTCCGCGCGTGCTCCTGGTCGAGGACGACCCGATGGTGCGGGCCGTCGCCGAGGAGATGCTGCGCTCGCTCGGCTGCAGCGTCGTCTCGGTCGAGAGCGGGGAGGAGGCGCTCCGGACCTTCGAGCACCGGACGGAGCCGTTCGAGCTCGTGCTCCTCGACGTCACGATGCCCGAGATGTCGGGCGTCGAGGCGAGCGAGGCGCTGTTCGAGCTCGACCCCGCCGCCCGCATCGTGCTCTCCTCGGGCCACACGGAGCACCTCGTGCAGGCGACCCTGCCGCACGGCGGGCGCATCGCGGGGTTCCTCCAGAAGCCGTACACCCTGGCGCAGCTGGAGGTGACGCTGGCGGAGGCGCTCGGCTTCGCCCGAACCGGAGGCCTGGGCCTGGGCTGATACTCCCCCTCATAGGTACATACGGAGCCAGAGCAATTTGTCCCACTCGGCCCGGAACGCCCTGTCGAACCGGACGCCTCGGCCGCGCCTGATTCGGACAAATTGCTCTGGCTCCGTATGTTGAGGGGCGGGTACCACGGCGCGGCGCTCTTCGTGGACCTGGCGTCGGGTCGCGCGGAGCGGGTCCCGCTCGCCGAGGAGGTGCTCCGCCGTTTCGTGGGCGGCGTGGGCCTCGGCACGTGGCTCCTCGCGAAGGCCGACCCGCCGGGGGTGGACCCCCTCGCGCCCGAGGCCGCGCTCGTGCTCGCGCTCTCGCCCCTCGTCGGGAGCCCCCTCACCACCAGCGCGAAGTTCGCGGTCCTGGCGAAGTCGCCCCTCACCGACCGCATCTCGGACGCGCTCGCGAGCGACCGCTTCGCCGTCGAGCTCAAGGCCACGGGGATCGACGCCCTCGTGATCCGAGGCGCCGCGCCGGCGTGGTCGCTCCTCGTCGTGGACGAGGGCGGCGTCCGGCTCGAGGACGCGCGGGACCTCGTCGGGCGCTCTTCCGAGGCCGCGGAGGGCCTCGTCCGGGAGCGTCTCGGGCCGTCGTACCGCTTCTTCGGGATCGGGCCCGCGGGCGAGCGCCTCGTCCGCTACGCCACGATCTCCGGCGACCGGCGCCACGCCGGCCGCGGCGGCCTGGGGGCCGTGCTCGGCGCGAAGCGCGTGAAGGGGATCGCGGCCCACGGCGTTCTCCAAACGCCGCTCGCCGACCCCGACCGCGTGATCGAGCTCGCACGCGACCTCTCGCGCCGTTCCCTCGGGGAGGGCACCGCGAAGTACCGACACCTCGGCACGGTCGCGAACCTGCTCGTCTTCAACCGGCTCGGCGCGCTCCCGACGCGGAACTTCCAGGACGCCACGTTCGCCGGTGCCGAGTCGGTCTCGGGCGAGGCCCTCCACGCGATGCAGGGTGCGGTGCGCCACCACTGCGTGGGCTGCACCATCGGCTGCGAGCACCTCTTCCCGTCCGCGGACGGCCCGGTCCGCCTGGAGTACGAGGGCCTCTTCGCGCTGGGCCCGCTCCTCGGCGTGGACGACCGGGATGTCGTGCTCGCGCTGGCCCGCCGGTGCGACGAGCACGGCGTGGACGTCATCTCCGCGGGCGGCACCATCGCGTTCGCGATGGAGTGCGGCGAACGGGGGCTCCTCGGGGACGTCCCCGCGTTCGGCGACGGCCCCGGAGCGCTCGACCTGCTCGAGCGGATCGCACGACGCGAGGGCGTCGGCGACCTCCTGGCCGAGGGCTCGCGCCGCGCGGCGCAGGCGATCGGGCACGGCGCCGAGGGCTTCGCCTGCCACGTGAAGGGCCTCGAGCTGCCCGGCTACGAGCCGCGCGCGCTCCAGGCGATGGCCGTGGGGCTCGCCGTCTCGACGCGGGGCGCCGACCACAACCGAAGCGGCGCCTACGAGGAGGACTTCCGCGCCGGGTCCGACCGTCTCCGCGCGGACGAGTCGAAGGGCCCGGCCGCCGCCCGGACGGAGGACCGCGCCGCGCTGCTGGACAGCCTGATCCTCTGCAAGTTCCTGCGCGGCGCGATCCCCGACCTCTACGAGGAGGCGGCCGCGATGCTCGCCGCGGTGACGGGCTTCGACGTGGACCGCGCCGAGCTCGAACGAACGGCGCGGCGGATCGTCACGGCGAAGAAGCTCTTCAACGTGCGGGAGGGCTGGACGCGGGAGGAGGACACGCTCCCCCCCGATTCCTCGCCGAGCCGCTCCGCGCCGGCCCGTCGGCCGGGGCCGCGTTGAGCGCCCAGGATCTCGCGCGTATGATCGCAACCTATTACCAGGCCCGGGGTTGGACGGCCCGGGGCCTGGTGCCCGACGACGAGGTCCGCGCCCTCGGGCTCGAGGACCTCCTCCTCCGGGAACCCGCCGGCCCGAGAGAGCGAGAGCCAGGATGACCCCCCCCACCGCCACGACCTCCGCGCCCCCGACCGTGTCGCTCACGATCGACGGCCGCGAGGTCCACGTTCCCCCGGAGAGCACGATCTTCGAGGCCGCGCGCGGGCTGGGCATCGACATCCCGGTCCTCTGCCACCAGCCCGGGCTGAGGCCGGTCGGGGTCTGCCGCATGTGCGTGGTCGAGGTGGAGGGGCAGCGGACGCTCCAGGCGTCGTGCGTGCGGACCGTGGCCCCCGGCATGCGCGTCCACACGCACTCGCCGCTCGTCCGACGCCACCGAAAGGTCTTGACCGAGCTCCTGCTCTCGGACCAGCCGCCGGAGAGCCGCCGGGAGGCCCGCACCGGCGACGACGCGCTGATGGACCTCGCACGCGAGCTCGACGCGGACGGCGGGCGCTGGCCGCACGGGAACTCCCGGCCCGACGACCTCTCCTCGACCGTGATCCGCGTGGACCACCAGGCGTGCATCCTCTGCGACCGGTGCATCCGGGCGTGCGACGAGGTGCAGCACAACGACGTGATCGGCCGGACCGGGAAGGGCTACGGGGCGCGGATCGCCTTCGACCTGGACGCCCCGATGGGGACGTCCACGTGCGTCGAGTGCGGCGAGTGCGTGTCGGTCTGCCCGACGAGCGCGCTCGTGAACAAGACGATCACCGTCGAGCCGGACGCGCACCATGCGCTCGACCAGGTGGACTCGGTCTGCCCGTACTGTGGGGTGGGCTGCGCGCTCACGTACCACGTGGACCGCTCGCAGAACCGCGTCGTGTTCACGTCGGGCCGGGCCCCGAGTGCGAACGAGGGCCGGCTCTGCGTGAAGGGCCGCTACGGATTCGACTACGCCACGCACCCCCACCGCCTGACGAAGCCCCTGATCCGGAAGGAGGGGGCCTACCCGAAGCGCCCCCTCTCGGCGCACATGCAGGGCATCGGCGACGGCCAGCGCCCGAAGGACGGGGTCTACCGCGACTACGGGGCCTGCCTGTCCGCGTTCCGCGAGGCGACCTGGGACGAGGCGCTCGACCTCGTCGCGAAGCGTCTCACGTCGATCCGGGACACGCACGGTCCCCAGGCGCTCGCGGGTTTCGGGAGCGCGAAGTGCTCGAACGAGGAGGCGTACCTCTTCCAGAAGATGGTCCGCGCGGTGTTCCGCACGAACAACGTGGACCACTGCACGCGGCTGTGCCACGCGTCGAGCGTCGCCGCGCTCCTCGAGACGATCGGCTCCGGCGCGGTCACCACCGTCTACAAGGACGTACTCAACTCCGACGTGGCCCTCGTGACGGGCACGAACACGACGTCGAACCACCCCGTCGCGGCGACCTTCATGAAGGAAGCCGCACGGCGCGGGACGAAGCTGATCGTGGTGAACCCGCACCGACCCCAGCTCGCGGACCACGCGTGGGCCTACGTGCGGCTCCAGTCGGGCGCGGACGTCACCTTCTACAACGCGATCATGAACGTGATCCTCGAGGAGGGCCTGGAGGACCACGACTACATCGCGCGTCACACCGAGAACTTCGACGCCCTGCGGGAGCTCGTGAGCCGGTACACGCCCGAGGTCGCCGCGCCGATCACCGGCGTGGACGCCGACCGGATCCGCGAGATCGCCCGCGTGATCGGCAACGCGCGGGCCATGCTCGTCTTCTGGGGCATGGGCATCTCGCAGCACATCCACGGCACCGACAACGCGCGGAGCCTCATCAACCTCTGCCTCCTCACGGGGAACGTCGGGCGCCCGGGCACGGGTCTCCACCCGCTCCGCGGCCAGAACAACGTCCAGGGCGCGAGCGACGCCGGCCTGATCCCGATGGTCTATCCCGATTACGCGTCGGTCGCCGACCCCGCGCACCGGGCGCGGTTCGAGGAGGCGTGGGGCGTGCCCCTCGACCCCAAGCCGGGGAAGACCGTCGTCGAGATCGCCCACGCCGCGGAGGCGGGGACGCTGAAGGGCATGTACATCCTCGGCGAGAACCCGTTCCTCTCCGACCCCAACGTCGCCCGCGTCCGCGCCGCGTTCCTCAATCTCGACTTCCTGGTGGTGCAGGACATCTTCCTCACCGAGACGGCCGAGGTCGCGGACGTCGTCCTCCCCGCCACCTCCTACTTCGAGAAGTACGGGTCCTTCACGAACACCGACCGCCGCGTCCAGCTGGGACAGGTCGTACTCGACCCGCCGGGCGAGGCCCGTCTCGACTGGCAGATCCTCTGCGACGTGATGACGCGCATGGGCTATCCCCAGCACTACGACCGCGTCGAGGACGTCTTCGTGGAGTTCTCGGACCTCACGAGCTCCTACCGCGGCCTCCGGTACCGGCATCTCGGCGGCCGAGGAAAGCTCTGGCCCTGCCCCGACCCGGAGAACACCGAGGGCGAGGTCGTCCTCTTCGGCGACGGGTTCCCGACGAAGAGCGGCCGCGGCCGGTTCTCCCCCGCCGAGACGATTCCGCCGGTCGAGCTCCCGAACGCCGAGTACCCGTTCGTCCTGAACACGGGCCGGACGCTCCAGCACTGGCACACGGGCACGATGACCCGGCGCACGAAGGTCCTCGACGAGATCGAGCCCGAGGCCTTCTGCGAGATGAACCCGGACGACCTCGTGACGCTCGGGATCGCGCCGGGCACGATCGTCCGCCTGGTCACGCGCCGGAACGAGATCCAGGTCCGGGTGCGCGCGACCCGGGACACCTCGCTCGGGAACGTGTTCATCCCGTTCCACTTCCGCGAGGCGGCGGCGAACCTCCTGACCGCCGATCAGCTCGACCCGTTCGGGAAGATCCCGTCGTTCAAGTTCTGCGCGGTTCGCGTCGAGCCCGCCTGAGGTCGGGGCAGGGTCCAGGGAGCCCCGGCCGGGGAGGCCTCCGGGGGGGGTCCCGCGCGGGGCCCCGCGCGGTCCGCGCCCACCGGAGCGCCCGGAACGGCCGATCGCCGGGCGCCTTTCTTGGGGGCTCGGCCGGGGACGTTACTCTCGCCCCTTCGCCGTCCACGCCGACCACGAATCCGGGAGATCGCCACCCATGATCGTCGGTGTCGTCAAAGAGACCTTCCCGGGCGAGCGCCGGGTCGCGCTCGTCCCCGACGTCGTGCCCCTCCTCAAGAAGAGGGGCTACGAGACGATCGTGGAGCAGGGCGCCGGCGTCGAGGCCGGATACCTCGACGCGGCCTACCAGGCCAAGGGCGCCGAGCTCGTGAAGACGCGCGAGGAGGTCTTCCAGCGGGCCGACATCATGGTCCAGGTCCGCTGCTGCGGCGCGAACCCCGACGCGGGCAAGGCCGACCTCCCCCTCTTCCGCACGGGGCAGGTCCTCGTGGGCGCGGCGGAGCCGCTCTCCCGTCCGGACGTCGTCGCCGAGGTCGCGAAGACCGGCGTCAACGCCTTCGGCCTCGAGCTCATTCCGCGCACGACGCGCGCGCAGGCGATGGACATCCTCTCGTCGATGGCGACCGTCGCCGGGTACCGCGCGGTGCTCTGGGCCGCCGAGCGGCTGCCGAAGTTCTTCCCGATGTTCATGACCGCCGCGGGCACCGTCGCGCCGGCGCGGGTGTTCGTCGTGGGCGCGGGCGTCGCGGGCCTGCAGGCGATCGCCACGGCCAAGCGCCTCGGCGCGATCGTGAGCGCGTACGACGTGCGACCCGCCGTGAAGGAGGAGGTCCAGAGCCTCGGCGGCAAGTTCGTCGAGCTCGAGATCGGATCGGCTGAGGGCGCGGGCGGGTACGCGCGTCAGATGGACGAGGCCTTCTACCAGAAGCAGCGCGAGATGATGACGCGCGTCGTCGCCGAGAGCGACGTCGTGATCACGACCGCGGCCGTCCCGGGCAAGAAGGCCCCGATCCTCCTGACGGAGGCGATGATCCGGGGGATGCCGCCCGGCGCGGTCGTCGTGGACCTCGCGGCGGAACGCGGCGGGAACTGCGAGGGCACGAAGCCCGACGAGGTCGTCCGCGTGAACGGCGTGACGATCCTCGGCCCGACGAACGTCCCGTCCACCCTGCCCTTCCACGCCTCGCAGATGTACTCGAAGAACGTGTTCAACTTCCTCGTGAACATGCTCACGAAGGAGAAGCGAGGCGCGAAGCCGGGCGAGAACCCGCCCAAGTTCGACCTCGAGCAGGAAGACGACATCATCCAGGGCACCTGGATGACCAAGGGCGGCGAGGTGATCCACCCCGCGATCCAGCAGGCGCTGGGGCAGAAGGAAGGAGGGCCGGCGTGATGGCCGATCTCGTTTCACTCCTCACGATCTTCATCCTGGCGATCTTCGTGGGCTTCGAGATCATCACGAAGGTGCCGCCGACGCTGCACACCCCGCTGATGTCGGGGTCGAACGCGATCAGCGGGATCACGATCATCGGCGCCCTGATCGCCGCGGGCAGCACGGGGGACGAGCACCTCGCGCGCCTCTTCGGGATGATCGCCGTCGTCTTCGCGACGATCAACGTGGTCGGCGGCTTCCTCGTCACCGGGCGCATGCTCCAGATGTTCCAGCGGAAGTAGGCGGTACCCCCCATGCTGTCCCAGGACATCGTCAACATCGCGTATCTCGTCGCGGCCATCCTCTTCATCTACGACCTGAAGTGGATGGCGCACCCCCGGACGGCCGTGCGCGGCAACCAGACGGGCGCGCTCGCCATGCTCCTCGCCATCGTCGCGACGCTGCTCGGCCCCGAGTTCCGCGGGGCGATCGGCTGGGACTACATCCTGATCGGGCTCGCCGTGGGCTCGGCCATCGGGACGGTGACGGCCCTCCGCGTCCAGATGACGCGCATGCCCGAGATGGTGGGTCTCTTCAACGGCTTCGGCGGGGCCGCGTCGGTGCTCGTCGCCGCCGCGGCGATCGTGGCCGCGGTGGCCAAGGTGGGCGAGGCGCACCTCGACGCGCTCGACATGCAGATGAGGATCGCCACGGTCGCCTCGGCGCTCGTGGGCTCGGTCACGTTCTTCGGGTCGTACGTCGCGTTCGGGAAGCTCGCCGAGTTCCTGGCCGTCAAGTGGAAGCTCCATCCCTGGCAGAAGGCCATCAAGCATGGCTTCCACGCCGTCCTCCTCGCGGGCACGGCCGCGTACGCCGTCCTCTCGGGCATCGACGTCTGGACGATCGTCGCCCTCGTATCGGCCGTGGTCATGGTCGGGATCATGCTGGCCAAGAAGGACCGGTTCCCGGGCCTCAACGAGCTGAAGATCGCCTCCGTGGTCGGATCAGCGGCGCTCGCGGTGCTCGTGGTCCTGGACCCGGCCAACCAGCACCTCTTCTGGGCGCTCGTGGGGACCAGCGGCGTGCTGGGCATCGCCCTCACCTTCTCGATCGGCGGCGCCGACATGCCGGTCGTGATCGCACTCCTCAACTCGTACTCGGGCATCGCGGCCGCGGCAACGGGCTTCGTGATCGACAACACCGTGCTGATCATCGCGGGTTCGCTCGTGGGCGCGTCGGGCGTGATCCTCACCAACATCATGTGCAAGGCGATGAACCGCTCGCTCGCCAACGTGATCTTCGCGGCGCTCGGTCCCACCTCCGAGACGCCGGCGGCCGACGAGGTCTACAAGACCGTCAAGGCCACGAGCGCGGACGAGATCGCCATGCTCCTCGAGACCGCGCAGAAGGTCTGCATCGTGCCGGGCTACGGCATGGCCGTCTCCCAGGCGCAGCACGCGGTCCGCGACCTCGCCAACCTCCTGGAGCAGAAGTTCGGCACGACGGTGGACTACGCCGTCCACCCCGTGGCCGGCCGCATGCCCGGCCACATGAACGTCCTGCTCGCCGAGGCGAACGTCCCCTACGAGAAGCTGAAGGAGATGGAGGAGGCGAACGCCGAGATGGAGACGGTGGACGTCGCCATCGTGGTCGGCGCGAACGACGTCGTGAACCCGGTGGCGCGGACCGACCCCAAGAGCCCGATCGCGGGCATGCCGATCATCGACGTGGACAAGGCGAGGACGGTCATCGTCATCAAGCGCTCGCTCTCGCCCGGGTTCGCGGGGATCCCGAACCCCCTCTTCGCCCTCCCGAACGCCCAGATGTTCTTCAACGACGGCAAGAAGGCGTTCCAGGAGATCATCGAGGCGGTCAAGGCGGTCTGACGGGGCGACGAGGGGGGCCCGAGCCGGTTCGGGCCCCCGAAGCGCCGTGCTCAGCGCGCCCCGCGCGGGGCGGGTCGCCTGCTCAGCGGGCGGCGGGCCCCGTGCCGGCCTCGGGCGGCGGCGCGGCCGGGGGCGGCGTCCCGACCCCGGAGGACGCGCTCGCCTCCTCGTCCGCGGACGGCTCCTCCGGCTCCTGGGCGACCTTCATCACGTAGTGGGCGGCGCGGTCGGCGCGGAGCCACCGCCGGAGGATCGAGCCGTAGTCCGCGGGGGAGTCCCCGTGGAAGCGCTCGCCCTCCAGGCGGAGCTGCTGCATCGAGGCGAGCGCGGTCTCGCCCATGTGACGGAGCGTCTCGTCGTCGGTGTGGCACGCGAGGCACAGGCTCTCGAGCGAGGTCTCCTCGACGTTCTGGAGCGCCGCCACCAGGACCTGCACGCCGAGCTTCAGGCTCTGGAGGGCGTCCCGCGTCGCGAGCAGATCGCCGTAGAGCTGGTGGAAGAGCACGCGCGTCGCCTCGCCGCGGGTGAGCGGCTGCTCGTACAGGGTCCGCCGGTTGTGCAGGGTCCACCAGTACGCGCGGTCGAAGCGGTTCAGGAGCGACCAGTACGACGTCAGGTTCCAGCGGCCGAGGTCGCCCGCGGCCGACTCCCGGTCGAGGACGCTCGCGTAGAGGCGGGCGTACGGGTACCCGACCCACGCCGGGATCGGCGACGCGATCCGGTCGGGTCCTCGGAGGGCGGGCTTCTTCTCGAGCCGAACGGCGCCGTACTGCTCCCACGCGCCCTCGAGCTCGGTGACGAGCCCCGCCATGTCGTGGACGAACGCGGGCCACTCTTCGGCCTTGAGGCCGCGCGGCGTCGGCTCGTTCTGGACCCAGACCCAGTGCTCGGGGTCGCGCCACCGCTCCAGTCGTCGGTTCATGCGGAACACGCGCGGCTTCATGATGGCCTTCCAGGCGTCGCGGAGCGCCGTCACCTCGTCGGTCTGCGGCGGCGGGGTCTGGAACATCTCGACCTGCTCCTGGAGCGTCCCGAGGTAGCGGAGGAGGTCGGTCCGGTCCACCGGCGCGAGGTACGGCTCCTTGCCCGTGGGCAGCTCCGGCGCGGCGGTCCGGGTCTCATCCGGTTGCGCGCCGGGGTCCGGCGCCGTCGGAGGCTGCGAGCCCGAGGGCGAGGCCGGCGGCGGCGCCGGCGGGTCGTCGGCGCGCGCGACGGCGCCGACGAGGGGGAGCATCGCGAGCGCGAGGAGCGGGAGGAAGGGGCAGCGCTTCGTGGACATCGGCATGGCTCCAATCATCGGACGGCGGGACCCGGCGGTCGGGTCGCCACGGGGCCGAGGCGACGAGGCCGAGACCCGGACTGTCCCCGAGCCTACGACCGACGGACGGCTCGGGGGTCGCCGAGATGGGGAAACGTCGCCTCCGCGGCGTGGCGGCGGAGCAGGGAGGCGAGCGCATCCAGGAAGGAAGGCTCGGCGTTCGGGCACGGAACGCGGACGAAGGTCTCGCCGCCCGCCGAACGAAACACGCCGCGCGACACGCGTCCCACCTCGTCGATCGTCTCGAGGCAGTCGGCGACGAACGACGGCGTCGCGACCGAGACCGACCTCGTCCCGCCTTCCGCGAGCGCGACGAGCGTCGCGTCGAGCGACGGCTCGAGCCACGGCTCCCGCCCGAACTTCGACTGGTACACGACGCGCCACGCGTCGTCGGGGAGGTCGAGGGCCGACGCAAGCGCGCGTGCGGTCGCGAGGCACTCGTCGGGGTACGGGTCACCGGTCCGGACGAACCGCTGCGGGAGGCCGTGAAACGAGACGAGCAACGGGGACGACGGCGAAGCGGCGACGCCCGCGCGCCGGGCCGCGGCCGCGAGGCTCGCGACGAACCCCGGCTCGTCCGGAAACGAGCGAACGAAGGTGAAGCCGGGGACCGCGCGGCGCCCGCGCGCCCATCGAGCGACGGCGTCGAAGACCGACGCGGTCGTCGCGCTCGAGTACTGCGGGAACATCGGCAGCACGAGCACCGAGGTGCATCCCGCCTCGACGAGGCGGTCGATCGCCCCGCCGATCGACGGCTCGCCGTAGCCCATGCCGAGCTCCACCCGGACGCCCGCGCCCAGCCGTTCGGCGAGGCCCGCCTGCTGGGCGCGCGACGTCGTCAGGAGCGGCGAGCCCTCCGGAGTCCAGACGTGCCGGTACAGCGCGGCCGCCCGGCGCGGGCGTGTGCGGAGCACGATCCCGTGCAGGATCACCCACCAGAGGAGCGGGTTCAGGTCCACGACGCGCCGGTCGGAGAGGAACTCGGCCAGGTAGCGACGGAGCGCCGACGGCGTCGGCGCGTCCGGCGTCCCGAGCTGGGCGAGGAGGACGCCCTCGGGTCGCGTGGCCGAGGGAGGCGTTCCGTCTCCGGGACGCGTCAACGCAGGTCCCCGAGCGATCGCCGGACCCGCTCGAACTCCTGTCGTGCGCGGTCGCGCGCCGCGGTCGCGAGGTCGAGGTCGCCGGCCCGCACCGCCGCGTCGATCTCGGCGAAGATCGCAGCGGCCGGCGAAGCGCCGACGGCCAGGCTCGCGTCCTCGAGCCCGTGCGCGATCCGGTGGATCCGGTCGTGCTCCCGGTTCGAGAGCGCGTCGTCGAGCGCGCGCAGCTGCAGGTCGGTGTCGCTCAGGTACAGCTCGGCCAGCTCCTGCATCAGGTCCCGGTCGCCGACAGTGGCCTCGCGGAGCACCTCGAGATCGACGGCCGGGGGCGCCGGGTCGTTCATCGACGGACTCCCAGGGCCGCACGGGCGCCCGAATCCTAGCCTCCCGGGGCCGGACAACCAATCGAACGGTCCTCGCGGGCCACGCCCCTGCGGGCGGCGACGCGCGTCCAAGAGGTCAACCGGCGGCCTCGGGCGCGGGGCCCGCCGGCTTCCGGAAGAGTCCCGTCAGGCGGTCCAGAACGCCGCCGAGGATGCGCGCGGGGATCTTGAGGAGGCCGCCCCCCACCGTGCGGACGAGGTCCGTGACGACCCCGGCGCTCAGGTGGCCGGCCTCGATCATCGCCTGCCGCGCCGCGTCGGCGGCGGTCTTCTCGTTCCACTCCTGGAACGCGCGACACCGCGCCTTCGCGAGGTAGCCGATGCGGAGCGTCGCGACCGCGTTGAGACACCCCTCCATCAGCGGGCCGGCGAAGAAGCCCGCCGTCTTGCCCGCGAGCGCGCCGACGAACTCGCCGGCGAGGTGGCCCAGGTCCTGCAGGTAGGCGCCGGCGATCGCCGCGAGCGAGACGTCGCGGAGCACGCGGAGCGACCCGCGCGGGCCGGGACGGCCGTAGTAGACGTGGGCGATCCGCGACACGAGGTTCGCGTTCCGCCACAGGACGATGAACGCGTCCAGGGTCCCGTACGGCGAGACCGCGGTCGCCAGTCCGACGCGATAGGCCTCCGCGCGGATCAGGTCGCTCACGCGCCGGTCCAGCGGCGCGACGAGCGGAGCGACCAGCTTCCGGTCGATCTCGGTGGCCTCGACCTCGAGCGCCACGAGGTCCGCGGGGCCGGCGACGAGGGCCCTCGCCGCGAGGGCGCGGCAGCGCCCGGCGCACGCCTCGACCTGGGCCACCTCGCCGCTCCACTCGGGGTTCGAGGGGAGCGCGCGCACGTAACGCTCGACGTACGCCAAGTGGCGCGCGAGGTGTCTCGGCTCCCGCCGCTCCCGTGGGGGGAGTCGGGGAACACGCATCACGCGGGGCAGCCGCAGGAATCGGTACACGGGCCGGCCCACGAACCACGACAGGAAGAGGCCCAGGGCGAGGAGGAAGGCCACCCCCAGCAGCGGATCCACGCGCGCGAGCGCCTCGTAGACGTCCGCCACGCGGAACGCGAGGAGGACGACCATGACGACGATCGCGCCGTACGAGAACGCGCGACCGAAGCGGAAGACCTGCCGCACGATACGGCCGAAATCTTGGATCGGCGTGTTCATGGCGGGAGTCTACCCGCCGCGGTCCTCCGCCGCCCGACCCGACCCCGCGCGGGTCAGTCCCGCCAGTCCGCGACGAACACGTTCGTCTCGTTCGGCGCGTCGTTGAAACGGTTCGAACAGAAGACGAGTCGCTTCCCGTCGTGCGTGAACATCGGGAATCCGTCGAAGTCGTCGGATCCTTGTGCGCCCGGCCGGGTCCGCGCGAAGAACGTGACGCGCTCCTGGTCCTTCGTGACGGTGTCCACGAGGTAGAGCTCGAAGTTGCGCCGATTCGGGTCGGCCTGGTTCGACGCGAAGATCACGTGCCGATCATCCGGGCACCAGAACGGGGCGAAGTTCGCCGCGCCGTTGTCGGTGACCATCGTCTTGTTGCGCCCGTCCGCGTCCATGATCCAGATCTCGAGACGCGTCGGGCGCACGAGCTGCCGGGCGAGGAGGGCCTTCGTCTCGGAGACGTCCACGTCCTCGGGCCGCGGCGCGCGCCACACGATCTTCCTGCCGTCCCAGGAGTAGTACGCGCCCCCGTCGTACCCCGGGGCCGTCGTGAGCCGGCGCACGTCCGTCCCGTCGATCTTCATCGTGTACAGGTCGATGTCGCCTGCGCGCGTGGACGTGAACACGATGCGGTCGCCCTTCGGCGACACCGTCGCCTCGGCGTCGTACCCGGGCGAGTGCGTGAGGTTCACGAGCTCGTCGCGCGGTGCGCCGAGCTCGCGCACGAAGACGTCGTACGACGAGAAGATCGGCCAGACGTACACGCGCGGGTCGTGTTCGGGGATCGCCGGCGCCTCGGCGCCGGCGAGGTGCGTGGAGGCGTAGAGGATCCGACGATCGCCCGGGAGGAAATACGAGCACGTCGTACGCCCCTTCCCGGTGCTCACCATCTCCACGTTCTTCCCCCACGCGTCCATCACGAAGATCTGGTCGGCCGCGAGGCGGCCGCGCCGCGACTGGAAGATCAACCGGTCCTCGCCGAACGACCAGTACGCCTCGGCGTTCTCGCCGCCGAACGTGAGCTGCCGGAGTCGCGCGAGGTGGCGCTCCCCCTCGAACGGCGGCCGGAAGACGTACGGATGGTTCGGAGCGCCCGGGTCGCCGTCGGCCGGCGGCGTGGTGGGGAACACCTCGGTCGTCGTCGGGGCGGCGCGCGGTCCGCCGTCCCCGGTCCCGGGCAGCCCCACGAGGAGGAGGACGACGCCGGCGGCGCCGAGGAGCAGGGCGGGCAGGATGCGGATCACGGGCGCCTCCCGGGTCGGACGGACCGGGAAGGATGCGGACGGGCGCCCCGAACGGCAAGCCGGGCGCCGGGGCGAACGTCCGGGGCGAGGTATCCTCCCGCGGCATGCTCGACTTCGACGCGTTCGCCGCCCGCGCCCAGGAGCTCGCCGCCGCGTTCCCCCCCGAGTTCCTGGAGGGGATCGACACGGTGGACGTCCACGAGGACGCCCAGGGTCACCCGCACGTACCCGGCGTGTACACGCTCGGGGCGTGCGAGACGTCGCACCTGTCCGACCCGACCGGGGAGACCCCCAACCGGTCGGTCGTCCACCTCTACCACGGCTCCTTCGCGGCGCTGGCGGCGGAGGACCCCGACTTCGACGTCGAGGCCGAGCTCGAGGCCACCCTCGAGCACGAGATCCGGCATCACCTCGAGGACCGCGCCGGCGAGCAGGCGCTCGCGGACGAGGACGGCCTCTTCGAGGCCCACGCGCGCTTCCGCGCGGGCCTGGAGGTGCCCGCGGGCTGGTACCGACGCGGCGACGAGCTCGAGCCGGGCCTGTTCGCGGTGGACCTCGACCTCTTCCTCGAGCTCCCGCTCCGCCGCGTGGAGTGGGACCGGCTTCCCGGCACACGGCTCGCGCTGCGGCTCCTGGGCGGCGAGCTCGGGATCGACGTGCCGGACGACGCGAGCCCGGACGAGATCTGGACCTTCGAGGGCGAGGGTCTCGTGGACGACGAGGACGACGACGACGAGGACGACGAGGAAGGAGACGAAGGGGACGTGGCCGAGGGGAGCGACGAGGAACGCGGGGCCGATGGACCGCGCGCCGCGGATCCGGACGAGGAGGAGCCGTCGGGTCCGGTCGGGGACCTGCACGTGGTCCCGCTCGTGCGCTGACCCGGTCTCCCGGTGCCGCGAGGCGGGGACCGGCTCAGGACCGGGTCGCGATCCGCTTCTTCAGCGCGCCGACGCCGGCGTCGCGGCTGTCGTAGAGTCGGAACACGTCGAGCACGCCGAGGGTCGCGAGCGTCGCGCGGGTGAGCTTCCCCGCGTTCGCGAGCGCCATCGCGCCCCCGACCTCCTTGAGACGGCGGCCGGCCTGCAGCAGGAAGCCGACGCCCGAGGAGGGGAGGATCCCCACCCCGCCCAGGTCCCAGAGCACGGCGCGCACCCCCTCGTCGAGCAGGGACGCGAGGCGCCCCTCGAAGAGCGGGAGCACGCTCGAGTCCATGTCGCCGGACGGGATCAGCACGACCACGCCGTCGTGGCGTTCTTCGCGGATCTGCATCGCGCGGCAGTCTACTCCCCCACGGGGCCGGGGCCGCCGGCGGCCCGGTGGGCGTCCCGTACACTCTCGCCATGGACTCCCTCGCCGGCGTGCGCATCGTCTTCTTCGACGCCGGGGGAACCCTCGTCGCGCCGCGCGAGGACGTGGGTGAGGTCTACGCCCGGGCGGCCCGTCGGCAGGGCCTGGACGTCGAACCCGCGGACGTGCTCGCGGCGTTCCACGCGGCCTTCCGGAGTCAGCGCCTCGCGGGCCGCACGCAGGACCGCGCGTGGTGGCGGGCGGTGGTAGACGCGACCTTCGGGCCGTTCGGCCGGGTGGCCGATCCCGCGGGGCTCTTCGAGGAGCTGTACGAGCACTTCTCGTCCCCGGAACGCTGGGCGCTCCTGCCCGGCGCGGTCGAGACCGTGACCGAGATCCGCGCGCGCGGGTACCGGACGGGCATGATCTCGAACTGGGACGACCGCCTGCCGGTGTTGCTCCGCTCGTTCGGCCTCGAGGACCTGCTCGACCCCGTCGTGGTGTCGTGCCGCGTGGGCGTCGAGAAGCCCGACCGCCGCATCTTCGAGGCGGCGCTCTCCAGCGCGGCGACCGAGCCCCGAGAGGCGCTGATGGTCGGCGACGACCTGGAGGCGGACGTCGCAGGCGCGACGGCGCTCGGCATGCGCGCCGTGTGGATCCCCCGACCCGGCGCCGAACGGGACGGGGTGCCCGCCCTCGGCCGGCTCTCGGACCTGCTGGAGATCCTCCCCGGCGGCGTGGGGTGAGGCGCCGCGCGGTCGGGAGACGGTCAGCGCGGGCGGATCGCCCGCCACGCGACGACGGCCGGGGCGCCCTGGGAGACGAGGTAGAGCACCTGGTCGTCCGAACGGGCGACGCCGGACCACGCGCCCGCGCCCTCGACCTCGGCGGCGGGGATGCCCGGCGCGGACTTCACGAGCTCGCGCGGACGCCCGCGGCGGAAGGCGACGAGCTCGCCGCGCCCCGCACCACGGACGACGAGGAAGCGGTCCTCGTCGAGCGCGAGGCCGCCCACGGCCGCGTCGTCCTTCGTGCCGAGGTCCACGGTGAAGGTCGAGAGCTCGATGCCATAACGATCGAGCGCGTGGAGCTCGAACGTGCCGGGCCCCTCGGCGCCGCGCGTCACGGCGTACACGTCCTCGACGCGGCGACCCGACGCGCCGGCGGCGAGTCCGGCCAGGCCCGGGCCCCGGTCGCGCCAGTCCGACGCGTCGGACCCGGAACGATTGCCGCCCGACACGGTGAACCCGCGGTCGATCACGATCTGCTTCGGCGCCCCGTCGTCGCCCGTCCGGAGCTCCCCCGCGAACACCACGCGCCACGCGCGATCGGCGAGGAACACGCGCGCGGGGCTCTGGACGGCCACGCCCTCGACGCTCCCGTCGAGCCCCCAGACGTCGCCGAGCCTGTAGCCGCGGAGGGCGAACGCGTCCCCGCCGGTCAGGTGCGCCTCCGGGTCGAACGTGACC
Source organism: uncultured Planctomycetota bacterium (assembly GCA_963752285.1). Classification (GTDB taxonomy): domain Bacteria; phylum Planctomycetota; class PLA2; order PLA2; family JAEUHO01; genus CAVVXN01. The sequence continues at coordinate 318,625 of CAVVXN010000001.1, read as the reverse complement.
TCGACCGGGTGGGCGCTCGCCTCCTTGCCGTCCACCAGGTCCGCGCGGCGCACGGCGAGCAGGCGGCGATCGGGGCCCGACTCGCTCACCACGAGCCAGTCGCCCGCGACCGCGATCCCCGACGCCTTCGCGACACCCGGTACGCGCGCGTGGCTCCACCCACCCACGGCGCGGGCGGCGTCCGGGGCCGCGCCCCGGCCGCACGCGGCGAGCGGGCCGAGGAGCGTCGCGAGGAGGAGGGCTCGCTTCATGCCGGGGCCGCCCGCTCCACCACGCGCGACCAGGGTTCGCCCTCGAGGCGCTCGAGCGCCGCGACCTCGCCGGGGCCGAGCGCGGCGGCGAGGGCCGCGAGGGACCGTCCCGAACGGGGCTCGATCCCATCGGGCCAGGCCTCCGCGGCGGGCCGGAGCATGAACGCGCGCTCCACGAGGAGCGGGTCCGGCAGCGCAAAGCCCCCGAGGTCGGCGACGAGGCGGTCGAAGAGCACCACGTCCACGTCCACCGTGCGGGGGGCGAAGCGGTCGGCCGTGCGGCGGCGGCCCAGGGCCTCCTCGATGCGCCGGCACCCCTCGCGGAGCGCGCGCGGGGGACAGTCGGTCCGCACGTGCGCGGCGAGGTTCACGAACGGCGGCGCCGCGTCCGACCCGCCGAACGACGGGCTGCGGTAGCACGACGAGACGGCCAGGGTCTCGTAGCGGCGGGCGAGGGCGTCCACGGCGGCCGGCACGTGCACCTCGGGTCCGATGTTCGAGCCCACGACCAGGAGGGCCTCGTGGGAACGCGAGGTCACGACGCGTGGCCCTCCCGCGCGCCGCGCACCACCTCGACCCCGACGTTCTGGCTGAAGCGCACGGCGCCCGGCTTGCTCACGCGCACGCGGACCCAAGCGACGCCGTGGTCCTTCTGGATCATCTCGGCGAGCCGCACGGCCAGGGTCTCGACGAGCCGACACCCGCTCGTCTCGACGAGCGACAGAACCGACTTCGCGACCGCGCGGTAGTTCACCGTGCGGTGGATGTCGTCCTGCTCGGCCGCGGCGGACGCGTCGCAGGACAGCTCGAGGTCTACGCGGATCGTCTGGGGCGTCCTTCGCTCCCAGGCGTCTACCCCGATCACACCCCGGGCCTCGAGGCCGTCGAGGAAGATGGTGTCTCGCGCGGTCATCCCCTCGACGCCCCGGTCAGGGCGTCATCGTCCCGCGCCCGCGCACGAAGGCCGTGGCCTCGTGGACGCTCTTGAAGTGGGGGAAGACCGTGTCGAGCCCGACCGTGCGGAGCAGCTTCAGCACCGGCTTGCTCCCGCCCGCGAGGACGAGCGTGCCGCCCTGCTCGTCGAGCCGCCGTCCGAGCCGAACGAGGTGGCTCAGCCCCGCGCTCGTGATCGTGCGAAGTCGCGTGAGGTCCAGGACGAGGCCCGCGCCCGCCACGACCGGGTACGCGTCGGTCACGCGCTCGAAGAGGGGCAGGGTGGCGGCCGAGAGGTCGCTCGGCGGCTGGAGGACGGGGACGTCGTGCTCGTTCACGGCGCTCCAAGTCTGTCCGGGCGCGGACGCCGCGACAAGGGCCGACGGAGGAGACCTGGTACGCCCGCCTCCGCCGGACACCGGCGGCGCGAGCGCCGCGGCCACATCAGAGTTGGATGCGGTCGAGGAACCAGCCCGCGCCGGTCTGGACCAGCAGGGCCGGGACGATCTTCGTCTCGGCGCCGGACGGGCACTCGAAGAGCACGGTCACGCTCTTCCCGTCGGGCGCGAGCTGGACGCCGTGCGTCGGGGGACGCTCCGGCCGCGGGTCCACTTCGAAGAGGAGCGAGAAGACGTCCCGGAGGGTCCCGCGCGCCGCGAGCTCGACCGTCTCGTCGGTGACGTCGGGCCGCCGCCGCCGGATGCGGTCCCGGATGCCGGGCCCTTCCTTGGGGTCGAGGAGGCGGCTCTGCCACGAGCGGAGGTCCCGCTCGACCATCTCGCGGCCCTTCTCGTCGAGCAGGGGCCACAGCTGGTCGATGTCGTGCTCGTGAAACGCGCGCATCGCGGCGTAGAAGACCGGCTGCCAGGCCGACCGGTCCAAGCGGGCCTCGCGGGCGCAGCCGAGGGAGATCGACATCAGGGCGAGACCGGTCCAGATGACCCACGAACGCGCGCGCACGGAGCGAGTGTACCCGCCGCTCGACGTCCGTCCCCTGGCGTAGGCTTCCTTCGACCGTGATCCCTCCCCGCGTCGTAGACAGCGCACGGGACCGTGCGCTCGCGGCCGTCGGCCGCGCGCTCGTCCACGTGTCGTGGCCGCCCTTGCCGGTCCTGTGGAACCGGCGGCTGCGGCGTGCCGGTCGCGCGATCATCGAAGGGGTCGGCCCGAGGTTCCGGCGCGCGACGATCGAGCTCTCGCCGGCGTACTTCGAGGTGTACCCGGACGACCTGTACGGGATCCTCGTGCACGAGGCGGTGCACGTGGGCCTCGCGCTGCTCGACCTGCCCTTCGGACACGGCCCGATGTTCCGCGCCGCCTGCCGCGCCGCCGGCGGGCGGCTCCACGGCCGGGCGATGCCCGGACGGGTGTTCCGCTACCGGTGCCCCATCTGCGGCGCGATCCTCGTCCGGCGGCGCCGGATCGCGCACGACCGGTGGTGCGCCCGCTGCGTCGAGAGGGCGGCGGCGACCGGCGCGCGGGACCCGTACAGCCCGGACCGCTGCCTCGTCCTGGTCGGCACGGGCTTTCACGGACCGGAGTCCTTGGAGGCCTGATCCGCGCGGCGCTACGCTGGGGTGCCCGCGTGGACCCTCGCCCCGGAGGACCCCATGGCGCGCTTCGTACGACCCCTGCTCCTCTTCCTCGCGTTCCTCGCGGCGTTCGCGGCCGCAGGGACCGCTCGGGCAGAAGACCTCGTCCCCGACGCCGTCGGCCTCCCCGTCGCCTCGGCCCGGACGCTCTTCGAAAGCGCGGGGTACACGGTTCGGGTCGAGTGGACCGGGACGGGCGAGGCGGAGGTCGTCTCCGGCCAGACGCCCGCCGGGTTCGCCGCGGCGGCCGGTCACCAGGTGACCCTCGTGGTGGGCGGGACCGCCCCGGCGGCCCCCGCCGGCGTGACGCCCCCCGTCCCACGCGCACCGACCGAGACCCCGCCGGCGCCCCCGCCCGCGCCCGCGGGCGACGTGCCCGGCCCGGGGCCCGAGCCGTCGGGCGCCGACGTGCTGCCGCCGACCGGCCCCCTCCCGACCGTGCCGGGCGGGCCCGGCGGCGAGACCCCGCCGGCCGCCCCCCCCGGGCCCGGGCCGGGCGCCGCCCCGACGGGGCCGGCGGTCGGCGCGCCCGGCCGGGGCCCCGCGGGCCCGGCGGGCCCGGCGATCGACCTCTCTGGGGTCGAGGAGGGGCGGATGCTCGACCGCTCCGGGCCCCCGCTCCCCTCCGCGCTCGGCATCGAGGAGGCCGCGGCCCACGACACGCTCGACGGCTGGAAGGTCCAGACCGAGCACACGGTCGGGATCCCCGACCTCGTCGGGCGGGTCGTGAACCAGATGCCGTACCCCGGGACCCCGCTCGCCAAGGGCGAGGTCGTGACGCTCGTCGTGGCCGTGAAGGACGCGGCCCCGAACGAGGACGCCGTCCCGGCCCTCGTCGGCCACGGCGTGGAGGACGCGGTGGACCGGGCGAGGACGCGCGGGTACGCGCCCCGACTCCTCGTGGTGCCGTCGACGAGGGACCAGAGTCGGAAGGTCCTCGCGCAGCGCCCGCTCGGAGGCTCGCTCGCAGTCCGGGGCACCGACGTCTGGCTCTTCGTGGGGAAGGGGGGTCTGGCGCCGGGCGCCGCTCCCGCCGGCCCCCTTCCCGAGACCACGCCGGAGCCGCTCCCGCCTCCCGGCGCGCCCGGTTCACTGCCGGCCACGCCCCCCGCGACGACACCGCCTCCGGTCCCCCCGCCGCATGTCCTGGTCGCGCCGACCCTCGTCTCGCCCTCCGAGGGACAGAGCTTCCCCCGCGCGTACGGGTCCACGTTCCAGTGGGCCGCCGTCGAGGGCGCGTCGCGCTACGAGTGGGCGCTCGAGGCCGAGGGCGCGGACGGCGCGTACGGCGAGGTCGCGCGCGAGGTCGTGAACGACACCCGGTACCGGCCCGCGCGGATGGAGTCCGCGCGCTACCGCTGGCGCGTCCGCGCGCTCGACTCCGCGGGGGCCCAGGGGCCCTGGAGCCCGTGGTTCCGCCTCTACATGTACGGCCCGTGACGGGCGCGGCCGTGCCCGCCCCCCGGCACGAGCGCGCTACGCGTCGGGGTCCACGTCGGAGGGCCTCGTCACGCGGTCGCCCCCGCGATGCTTCGACTCGAAGAGGAGCCGATCCGCGATCTCGAGCAGCTCCGCGGCCTCCAGGGGGCGTCCCGGCAGGTCGGGCGTGGTCGCCACGCCGCCGCTCAGGGTGAGCCGGAGCCTCGCGTCGCCGCCGAACCGCCGCTCCCGGGCGGCCACGAGCAGGCGCTCCGCCGCCGCGCACGCCGCGGGCATCTCGGTGTTCGGCATGAGCAGACCGAACTCGTCCCCACCGAGGCGCGCGACGACGTCCCCCTCGCGGACGTTCTCGCGCATGCACTGGACGATCTCGACGAGCACCCGGTCGCCGGTCGGGTGGAGGTAGTCCTCGTTCACGCGCTTGAAGCCGTCCACGTCCACGACCAGGAGCGAGAGCGGCGTCTCGTACCGCTGGCTCCGCGCGATCTCGCGCTGCAGGGCGTCGTGGAAGTACCCGCGGTGGTAGATCTTCGTCAGCGGGTCGAGCGCGGCCTGCTCCGCGAGGCGCACGTACTGCCGGCGGAGCTCCTCCTCCATGGCCACGCGGTCGGAGAGGTCCCGGAGCGTCAGGACGTACGCGCCCGGTGCGCTCGCGCCGTCGATGGCGGCGAGGGCCGCGAGCGCCGGCAGCTCCGCGCCGTCGGGATGCAGCACGTGGACCTCGGCGGCCCACCGGCCACCGGTGGCCAGCGCGCGGTCCAGCCCCTCGGGCGGGCCCGCCGACTCCACGGCCCGGAGGAACGTCCGGACCTCCTGGCCGGCGAGGTCCGGCTCCCGGCGGCCGAGCAGCGACTGCGCGGCGCGGTTGGCGCGGCGGACCCGGCCCTCCGGGTCCAGGACGAGTGCCGCCGCGCTCATCGCCAGGAACGCCTCGGCGAACCCGACCCGCTCGATCCGCGCCAGGAGCCCCGGCGGGTCGAGCGCCTCGAGCGCGAGGTCGTACTCGGCGCCGGGTGGCGCCGTCCCGTGGGGCCCCGCGCGGTCCACCTCGTGACCGGCCGCCGTGAGCGCCCGCTCGATCTCGCGGCTGTTTTCGCAGTCCCGTCCGAGGAGGAGGATCTTCACGGTTCGCCTCGCGGCCGTCAGGCGACGACCGAGTACCCCCCGTCCACGACGAGCGTCTGCCCGACGACCATCGACGCGAGCGGGCTGGCCAGGTAGAGCACGGTGTCCGCGACGTCCTCGGGGGCGACGAGCCGTCCGGCCGGCGTGCGGCGCGCGCTCTCGGACAGGAGCTCCTCGCGATTGGGGAAGTGCGACAGGGCCTCGGTGTTCACGACCCCGGCGGACACGGCGTTCACCCGGATGCGCTGGGGGGCCAGCTCGACCGCGAGGTGGCGGACGAGGCTCTCGAGCGCGGCCTTGCTGGCGCCGACCGCGGCGTAGTTCGGGATTGCGCGGACCGCGCCGAGGCTCGACACCGCGATGATCGACCCGCCCGCCTCCCCCATCAGGGGGACCGCCTGCTGCGTCAGCGAGAGCAGTGCGGCGGCGTTGATGTCCATCGTCCACTGCCAGTGGCGATACGTGAGGTCCACCGCCGGCTTGATGACACCGGAGGCCGCGTTGCTCACCAGGATGTCGATCCGGCCGAACGCGTCGGCGATCCGTCCGAAGAGGGCCTCGTGGGAGTCCACGTCCGCGACGTTGCCCTTGAGGAGCAGCACCTGCCGGCCGAGGGCCTTCACGCGCTCGCCGGTCTCCTCCGCCGGCTTGCGGTTCCTCAGGTAGTTGACCGCGACGTCGCAGCCCGCCTCCGCGAGACGGAGCGCGATGGCGCGGCCGATGCCACGGCTCCCTCCCGTGACGAGCGCCTTCGCGCCCGTGAAGTCGACGTTCACCCGGATCATCCAGCGGCCTCCCCCGGCTCGAGCCGGGTTACCCTAGAGCAGTGCCGGGGGTGAGCCCCGGGGGAGAAGGCGCCATGGTCGGCCGACGGATGGAACGGCGTACCATCCACAGCGCCGGGATCCTGTTCGCACTCGCGTGCGGTGTGGCCGGCTGCGCCACGGCCGAGCCCACTCCGGTGCCCACGGGGACCGTCGCCACGACGACGGGCGCCACGACGACGGGCGCCACGACGACGGGCGCCACGACGACCGGCGGAACGACGCCGCGGACCCCGTCGCGCGAGGCCCCGCCCCGCTCGAAGGGCGTGACCTCGGATGCGGGGTCCCGGTACCTCACGAGCGGCGTCGCCGGCGCGCTCGTGGTCGAGACCGCGCCGCACCCGCCCGAGAGCGCGGTCCCACCGCCCGCGGCACCCCTCGCGTCGCCGGACGGATCTCGCGCCGCGGCGGCGCCCGTCGCCCCCTCGGCCGGTCCCCGACCGGACGCCTCGGCCGGCGTGGCCGTCCCGGTCGTGGAACGCGCCCCCGCCGTCGCGCTCCCCCCGAGCGGGCCGCTGCCGACGCCGCCCGGCATGCGCTGAGGGCGCCCGACCCGGGGGAACCCCGCGCACGACGCGCGCGTCCAAGGGGGCACCGGGCCGCGGCGGATCGAGGGGGAGATAAGGTATGGGTCGCATGCGCCCGCCGTGCTCCGCCTCGCTCCTCGTGCTCGCCTTCGTCTCGTCCGCCTTCCTCCTCTCCGGCTGCGGCCAGGAGGACGGTCTCGTCGCGACGCCCGCGACGCTCGACTTCGGCGCGGTGCCGTACAAGGACGAGCCGACGATGAACCTCGTGCTCGAGAACCACGGGCGTCGCACGGTGTTCGTGTCCGCGGTCACGCCGAACTGCGCGTGCTTCAGCGTGGGCACGTTCCTCCGCACGATCGAGCCGGGCGAGCGTCGCGCGGTCCCCGTCACGTTCCACTCGGGCCGGATCTCGCCGGAGCGCCTCCGCGGAAAGGTCCTGACCGTCATGAGCGACGACGCGGGGTCGTCGAACGTGCTGATCCACCTCGAGGCCGACCCGTTCCTGACGCACTCGGTGACGCCCGAGAGCATCCGCATCGGTCGCGTGGACGACGCGGCGAAGGCCAGGTCGTGGAAGGTGAGCGTGCGGCCCGGAGCCGGGTGCCAGGTGCACGTGGCCCGCGCCACGGTCCGTCCGGAGAAGCCGTGGCGGGTCGAGGTCCGCCCGGCGGAGGGCGGCGGGGAGGACGCGATCCTGACCCTCGACTTCGCGAAGGACCCCGCCGCGGGCCTCTTCCGCGCAATGCTGACGCTCGAGCTCGAGCTGACGTTGCCGGGGGGTGGGACCCGACGCGTGGCGGAGAACGTCCCGCTGGAGGGAAGCTGGCTGCCTTGACCAAGGGGGGTGACGGGATGTCGCGAACCACCTGGGCCCTCGCGCTCGTGTGTCTGGCGGCGGTGGGGGGCGTCGCGTGGCTGATGACCAGCGGCGCGCTCGGCCACGGGGGATCGGTTCTCGACCGCCCGGACGCGTACGCGGCGGGCGACGCCGTCTCCACGGCGCCGGGCGCGGCCTCGCTCGCCTCGGCGCCGGGCGCCCGCGCGGCGCCCACGGCCGAGGAGATCGCCGCGGCCCGCGCGGCCGAGGAGGCCCAGCCCAAGTTTCCGCGCGAGGAGGGTGTCTTCGGCCGCGTCACGGACGGCGGCGGGAACCCCGTCTCCGGCGCGAGCGTGAAGCTGATCGACGCGTCGGGCCGTCGGGCGTGGTGGCCCGGCTCGCTCGAGAGGGATCCCCCGCCGATCGCCACGGCGACGACCGACGGGAACGGCGAGTACCTGGTGGGGCCGGCCCCCGAGTCGCGCCTTCGCGTCCGCGCGGAGGCGGCGGGGTACGCCCCGACGCTCGTGGACGTGAAGCGTCGCGGCTACCGCGTCGATCTCGTCCTCGACCGCGGCGGCGGGCTCGTGGTGATCGTGAAGGGCAAGGAGGGCGCGCTCGTCGCGGACGCCGTCGTGCTCCACCAGGCCGGGAGCGTCGTGACCGAGGGCAAGACCGACCGGGACGGGAAGGCGACGTTCGCGTCGCTGCCGACCGGCACGGGCAGCCTCGTGGTCACGAGCGCCGGGTACGCCTCCCTCCAGCAGGGCGACGTGGCCGTCTCGCCGGGCCAGACCACGACGCGCACCGTGGTCCTCTCCGAGCCGGTCGTCATCGAAGGCCGGACCCTCGACGAGGGTGGGAACCTGCCCGTCGTCGGCGCGTCGATCCGCCTGCGCTACCCGAACCAGTACTGGATCGAGCCCACGGGCCCCGTCACGTCCGACGAACGCGGCCACTTCGAGATCAAGTCGTACGTGGGTCAGGGGCAGCAGGCGATGCTCGAGGCCACGGGCCCCACCGGTCCCGGGGTGACGAAGTACATCCAGGTCCAGGACGTCGGTGGCGGCCGGATGACGGTGGACGTCCAGATCCCCACCGACAAGGTGAGCTTCAAGGGCCGCGTGGTGGACGTGGACGGCCAGTCCGTTCCGGGCGCCGAGGTCACGTACTCGTGGCAGCAACCGGGCGAGACGAAGATCGCGACGACGACGCAGAGCGACGGCACGTTCGAGCTGCCCGCCTCGCCGACCGTGCGCGGCCAGGGCAACTCCGCGCAGATCGTGGCGACGGCGCCGGGGCGCGGCGTGGGCGTGGGCTGGGCCCGGGTCCCGCCGGCCGGCCAGGCCGCGCCCGACCTGACGATCACGCTGAGCGGCAACGCCGCGCTCTCCGGGACGGTAACGGACGGGGCGGGCGCCCCCGTGTCGGGCGCGCTCGTCGCCCTCCAGGTGGACTGGGCCACGGTCCAGAAGGAGGGCAACGGTCGGATGGACTGGGGCATGCTCCAGGCGCTCCAGAACCCGGAGCACGTGCGGCTGGACACCGTCACGGACGACGCGGGCGCCTTCACGATCGCCGACGTGCCGGTCTCGGTCTACCGCCTCACGGTCACGTCCGGGCTCGACAGCGTCACGGACCCGGAGCCGGTCCGCATGACCCTCGGGCAGCCGGCCACGCGCCACCTGGTCCTCGGCGAGGGCCTTCGGATCGAAGGCCACGTGCACGACGCGAAGGGGAGCCCCGTCGCGGGCGCGTACGTGTCGGCGCAGCCCGAGCAGCGCGGCGAGCGCATCTACTACGGCATCGGTTGGATCCAGGCGCGCTCGCAGAGCGACGGTCGCTTCGTCCTCTACGGCGTGAGCCGGACCGAGTACCGGATCACCGCGAGCGCGTCGGGCTTCCGGAGCGAGCCGCAGCAGCACGTCGAGGGTGGAACCTCGGACGTCGACGTCGTGATGACCCCGCTGGGCTGGGTAGACGGGGTGGTCGAGCTCGACGGCCGCGGCTACGCCGGCACCTTCATGGTCGAGGCCCGCGGCGTGCAGCAAGAGAACCAGAGCCGCGTCAACCGGCGCATGATCCGGCCGTACGGGAACGCGTCGAACGGCACGTTCAGCCCCGACGACGGGACCTTCCGCCTCGAAGGCCTCGCGCAGGGCGAGTACGACCTGATCGTCACGAGTCCCGCGGGGCTGATCGGCGTCGAGCCCGTGCGCGTCTCCGTGGTGGACGGGCGCGCGAGCCACGCCCGCCTCGTCCTGACCGCCGGCGCGACGATCGAGGGCCGCGTGGTCAACGACGAGACGGGCGAGGCGATCGAGAACGCGCGCGTCGGCGCGAGCGGCAACGCGGGCGGCACGGCCCTCCCCGGCGCGTGGGCGCAGACCGACGCCGAGGGGCGCTTCGTGCTCCGGGGTCTCGGCTCGGGCACGTACACCGTCTCGGTCTGGCCGCCGAGCGGCGTGTGGTTCTCGGAACAGGTCGAGCTCCAGGCGGGCGAGCAGCGGACCCTCGAGCTCCGCGAGCGTCCGCCCGGCGCGGTCCTAGCGATCGTGAGCGACGAGAACGGACAGGCCGTGGCCGGCGCGCAGGTGATGGTCACGAGCTCCACGGGTGCGCAGGTGTGGCCCAACTGGAACGCCCTCCAGAAGGAGGGCGTTCGCTTCGGCCCGAACACGTGGCAGGAGCTGATGCAGACCGACCCGAACGGTACGAACCTCCGACGGTTCGTGCCGCCCGGCCGCTATCAGGTCTCCGCCACCGGCGCCGGCGTCACGACCCCCGCCCCGGTGTGGGTCGAGGTCCGGCCCGGCCAGACCGCGCGGGCCCAGGTCCGGGTGACCCACGCCGCGAATTCGCCCCCCGGACGTTGACGCGGATCGCCCCCCGGGGCATAAGCGGCGCTGATGGGGGGGGATCGGTGCCACCCTGAATGGAGATCCGTCAGCTCCAGTCCTTCCGCGAGGTGGTCCGCGAGGGCTCCTTCACCGGCGCGGCCAAGACCCTGCGCATGACCCAGCCCGGGGTGAGCCTCCACGTCAAATCCCTCGAGCAGGAGGTGGGCGCCCGCCTCATGGAGCGGGACGCGCGCGGCGTTCGGCTGACGACCGCCGGGAAGGTCCTGCTCGAGGCGGCCGACGTGATCCTCGGCGCGATGGAGGACGCGACGCGCCGCATCCGCGAGCTGGAGGCGCCGGAGCGAGGGAGCGTGATCCTGGCGTGCGGCGACACGGTCGCGCTCTACCTGCTCCCGCCCGTGCTCTCGGCCTTCCGCGCGCTCCGACCGCTCGCCGAGCTCTCGATCCGGAACCACGCGTCGCGCCGCGTCCTCGACCTGGTCATGCGGCGCGAGGCGGACATCGGCATCGTCACCCGCCCTCCATGGCTCGATCCCCTGCTGTGGGGCCGGACGATCCTGGTCGAGCGGTTCTGGCTCGCGCTGCCGCCGGGACACGCGCTGGAGAACCGACCCGAGATCGTGCTCTCCGACCTCCACGGCCAGTCGGCGGTGCTCCTCGCGCGCCCGGCCGAGACGCGGGCGCTCCTCGAGCGCACGCTCCGCGACGCCGGCGTGCGACTGAACGTGGTGATGGACTCGGGCAACCTCGAGGTCGTGAAGGCGTACGTCGCGGGCGGGATGGGGCTCACGATCCTGCCCGACATGGTCGTCACCGAGAGCGACCGCGAGCGCATGGTGATCCGCCCCCTCCCCGGGGGGTTCCCCCAGCGCCGGCTCGCCGTCGTACGGCGCAAGGACCGCCATCCGAGCCTGCTCGCCACCGACCTGCTCCGTCTGCTCGCGGAGCGCTTCCGACGGGCCGCGGTCGAGGAGACCGACTGAGGCGACGCGAACGGGGGGCGCGCCCGCGGGGCCCCTCCGGGGCTGCGGAAACGGCGCCCGCCCCGCGCGCGCCCGCCCGGGCCGGGAAGATCGCGCCCACCCGGGCGGGGCGAGCGGTGAGGCAAACGGTTCTCCGTCGCCCGGGCCGCCGGGATCATGGAGGGCATGAGAATCCTCGTCACCGGCGCGGCCGGACAGGTGGGCACCGACCTCCTCCCGATCCTGCGGGAGCGCGGCGACGAGGTCGCCGTCTTCGACGTCTCGCCCCGGCCGGAAGGCTGCCCGGAGGCCGTCGCGTGGACGCGCGGCGACGTCACGCTCCGCTCCGAGGTGTTCGACGCGGTCCAGGCCGCGCGGCCCGAGATCGTGTTCCACCTCGCGGCGATCCTCTCGGCGCGCGGCGAGACGATGCCGCACCAGGCGTGGCGCGTGAACATGGACGGAACGCTGAACGTGCTCGAGGCCGCGCGCACCTTCGCGTGCGAGCAGGTGTTCTTCGCGAGCACGATCGCCGCGTTCGGGCCCGGACTGCCCGACCCCGTGCCGAACGACACGTCCATGCGACCGCAGACCATGTACGGCGTGACGAAGGTGGCCGGGGAGCTCCTCGGCGAGTACTACCAGGCGCGGTTCGGCCTCGACTTCCGCGGCGTGCGCTTCCCGGGGCTCATCAACGCCGGCGTTCCCGGCGGCGGCACGAGCGACTACGCGCTCTACATGTTCGTGGAGGGCCTACGCACCGGGCGATACACGGCGTTCTGCGAACCCGGCGCGCGCATCCCGTTCATGTACATGCCGGACGCGCTCCGCGCGATGCTGGAGCTGTCGGCGGCGCCGCGGTCCGAGCTCACACGGTCGATCTACAACATCGCCGCGATTGCCCCCACCGCGGAGGAGTTCGCCCAGGCCGTGCGGCGTCGCGTGCCGGGCGTCGAGATCGACTTCGGGCCGGTACCGCGCCTGCAGGCGATCCTCGACTCGTGGCCCCGCGCGCTCGACGACACCGCCGCGCGGCGCGACTGGGGCTGGCGTCACGAGTACGACTTGGACCGCATGAGCGACGACCTCGTGAGCAAGGTGAAGGCCATGCTCGACGAGGGCGTGCTCACCGCGGGGGCGTGACGGAGCCCGACCCGACCGCGCCCGCGGGGCCGGATCGCGCCGCGGCGGTCCGGCCGTCGGTGAAGAAGAGCAACGCCGAGAGCCCGAGGAGCACGAAGGCGAAGACCCGCCGGATCACGACGCTCGGAAGACGACCGGCGAGCCAGGAGCCGAGGAACGCCCCGACGACCGCGCCGATCGCGATGAGCGCGGCGAGCCGCCAGTCGACGTGCCCCTCGGCGCCGCGCCGCCAGAGCGCGACGAGCATCGTCGGCACGATGACGGCGACGGACGTGCCGGTCGCGAGGCGGGGGTCGAGCCCTCGCAGCAGGATCAGGGCGGGCACGACCAGGAACCCCCCGCCGAGCCCGAGCAGGCTCCCGAGCGTCCCGGCCGCGAAACCGATCAACACGAGCCAGACGACGCTCATCGGTCCTCCCTCGCCTCGCGCACCTCAGCGCGCCTGGGACCGCTGCCAGGCCTCCCACGCGCGCCGCACGGTCCCGGCGAACACGGCCGGCGACTGGAACCCCGGCGGTCCCGAGGCCGTCGTCTCGTGCCCTTTCTCGTCCTCGACCATGAACCGGAGCGGCGTCCCGTCGGAGGCGAGGAAGACGATGTACGGAAGACTCGTGCCGCCGAGGCGCTCGAAGTCGCCGCGGAAGTGGAACTCGCGGTTGATCTTCACGCACACGAAGCGCGAGAGCAGGCTCGCGACCTCCGCGTCCGGATAGACGTAGTAGTCGAACCGCTTGCACCACGCGCACCAGTCGGCCTCGAAGTCCACGCACACGGGGCGGTTCGTGCGGCGGGCCTCGGCGAGCGCCGCGCCGAGGTCTACGTCATGACGCCACGCGAGGGGCTTCGCGGCGCGTGCGCGTGCCGCGATCATGTCGTGGTCGCGCCGGAACGCGCTCTCCTCCTCGGCGAACCTCGGGAACCACCGCTCTCGGTTCACGCGTTCCCCGCGCGCGCGGAAGTACGACTCGGGATCGGCGTCGGGCGCCTCTTCCAGAACCACCGTGCCGTCCTTCTCGAGCCCCCGGATCCGCCACGCGCGGCCGTCCACGAAGAAGGGCGCGGTCCCCTCGACCATCGTGTCCGGGCCGAGGCGCTTCACGTGCGCGAGCAGGTCCTCGGGGCCGAACCACCAGAGGTCGCCGGCCGACCCGTACCTGCCGTCGAGATCCCCGTCCACCAGGTGGAGCGCCCACGTCCGTCCGTTCAGGTCGACTTCGCCGCGCCGCGCGCCGGCCGCCGAGAGGCGGCCGCTCGTCTCGCCGGCGACCTCCTGGAACGCCAGCGTCAGGCGCGAGGCGCCGATCTCGACGTCCTCGACCTTCCAGTACTTCGCCGTCTCCTCGCGGCCCGCGAACGGGACCGGGACGACCTCCTGCGTCTCGCCGAGCGTCCCGTTCCCGTTCCGGTCCACGAGCAGCGTCAGCCGTTCGTCCCCCTGCCGCACGAAGGCGATCGGCACGTCGGAGCCGCCGCTCGGCACCAACGCGTAGCAGACGAGCCAGTCGCCGCCCACGGGTCGGACGCCCTCGGGCGCCTTCTCCGCGAGCGCGAGGGGCTCTGCGCCGTCGGAGGTGACGAGGACGGCCTTTCTCTCCGGCCCGACGTCGAGGATCTCGAACGACGTCCGCGCCGGGCCGAAGGGCAGGTCGGGAAACGTCCAGCGCGTGGCCGCGCGGCCGCGGCTCTTGACGGCGCGTCCCGTCGTGCGGGCCTCCGCCCCCGGGCCGCCGTAGCTGCCGTCGCCGTCGGGGTCGAGCGCGAGGACGCCCTGGCCCGACGCGTCGGCGGCCAGGACGAACGGCCACGCGCGCCCGCCGGCCTCGAGGCTCCCGTAGCGGCGCAGCGTCCCGGCGGGGACCCGCGCGGTCCCCGCGGGCACCTTCGCGCTCAGCGCGATCGGGACCTGCGGTCCCTCCGCCAGGCGCTGGTGCACGTCGTTCGCGAGGCCCCGTTCCTCGGCGCTCGTGACGTACGTGGTCGGCACGCGGAGGGCGTCGCCGGCCGCGCGCGCCTGGAGGCCGCCGAGGAGGCCGGCGGCGACCGCGAGGAGGAGGAGGGCGTTCCTCGACATGGGGCTCTCCGGGCAAAGCGTGAAGGGTACGCGGCCGCGGGACCCTCGTCCGCCCGACCTCCAGGGCGTCGGGCCGCCCGGGGTCGGGACCCCGGCTTGCCGCCCGCCTCGCCGGGGGTACCCTCTTCGGCTCGCTGGTGCTCCGGGCGCGACGTCCCGGAGCCGCGGTCGGCCGGCCCGTGGGCCGCGCCCCGGCCGCGCCCGTCCAGGGATCCAGTCGATCGGAGCCCCGCCATGGGTCGCTACACGGGACCGAAGGTCCGCTTGAGCCGGCGCGTCCACGCGCCCGTCGCCGAGACCTCGAAGCACATGAAGGCCGACGTCGAGCGCGGCCCCGGCATGCACGGCTTCAAGCGTCGCCGCAAGATGACGCAGTTCGGCGAGCGCCTTCAGGAGAAGCAGAAGCTCTGCTTCTTCTATCACATCAGCGACAAGCAGTTCCGCCGCTACATGGCGGAGGCGTCGCGCACGAAGACCAACACGATCGAGAAGCTGAACGAGCTCCTCGAGCGTCGTCTCGACAACGTGGTGCGCCGCGCGGCCCTCGCCCGCACGATCTGGCAGGCGCGGCAGCTCGTCGTCCACGGCCACATCCGCGTGAACGACCACAAGGTCGACCGGCCTTCGTTCCAGGTGAGCGAGGGCGACGTCGTCACCGTGCGCGACAAGAGCAAGAAGGCCGTGACCACGATCGCCGAGGCGGCCGACGCGGGCTCGATCGTCCCCGGCTGGCTCGAGGTCAACCGTGAGGAGCTGACCGTCAAGGTGCTGCGGGTCCCGACCGGCGAGGAGATCTTCCGGCCGTTCGAGACGAACATGCAGCACGTGGTCGAGTTCATCCGCTGACGCCACGGCGCGGCGCGGCGCCCTGCGAGGCGATCGGGCCCGTGGAGCGTACGCTCGACACGGCCGCGGCCGAGGGCACGAGGCGGATCGACGCCAGGATCGCGACGAGGACCCGCTCGCTCCTCGGCGGCGACGCCGACAGGCGAAGGGCGGCTCGGGACGGGCCGTCCCGGCGGCCTCAATGCGCGGACGGGGCGAGGGGGGCGGGATCCGGGGCCGCGCCGCGCTTTGCGGGGCGCGCGGGCGAGGCCGGCTCGGCGGGCGCAGCCGGTCCGGCGGGTGCGAGGTGCCGGACGAGGAACGCGAGCATGCGGGCGTGGGCGTCCGCGTAGAAGCGGCCGAGGCCGTGGCCGACGTCGGGGTAGACCATGGTCTCGAGGTTCGGGCACGGCTTCGTGCCCATGGCCGAGACGAACGCGAGCACGTTCGCGACGTGGACGTTGTCGTCCGCGACGCCATGGAGGATCAGTAGGGGCCGCGAGAGCTTCGCGGCGTCACGGGTCGCGGCGCTCTCGGCGTAGCCGGCCTGGTTGTCCTCGGGCCGCCCCATGTAGCGCTCGGTGTAGATGGTGTCGTAGAGCCGCCAGTCGGTGACGGGCGCGAACGCGACGCCGGCGCGGAACACGTCCGGTCGTCGCGTCAGGGCGAGGCACGTCATGGTGCCGCCGTACGACCACCCCGTGATGCCGACGCGCCCGGCGTCCACGTAGGCCCGGGACGAGACCGCCTCGACCGCACGCACCTGGTCTTCGAGCTCGTGGATCCCGAGCCGCCCCAGGACCGCGCGCACGTTGGCCCGGCCGAAGCCGCGCGCGCCGCGCCCGTCGGCCTCCAGAACGAGGAACCCACGCTCCAGGAGGGCCTCCACGAGGTCGATCTCGCCGGCGTCCCACCGGTCGACGACCGTGCGCGCTCCGGGGCCGCCGTAGACGTGCACGACGAGCGGGTGCGGCGTCGTCTCGTCGAGGTCCGCGGGTCGCCACAGTCGCCAGGCGAGCGGCGGCGCTCCGGACGGCGCGATCCCGGTCTCGAACCGAGGGAGCGCCCCCGCCGCGAAGCGGGGACCGGCCGCGTCGCCGAGGACCCGGACCACCGCGCCGTCCTCCACGTCCCGGAGGTCGAGGCGAGGCGGGCGGTCGGTCCGGCTCGACCGGACGAGCGCCCACCGCCCCGACGCGTCGAGGGCCACCCTCGCGTCCAGGTCCGCGCCCGGGGCGAACGGCGCCGGCACGCCGTCGGGGCCCACGAGCGGTCGCCGCCTGAGGCCACGGTCCACCTCGGCCTCGTACGCGAGGAGCCCGGCGCGATCGTCGTAGCGGAGCGCCGCGTCGGCATCGACGTCGGCGGCGGAGAGCGGTACGAGCGAGGCCGGCTCGCCGTGGGGCGCGATCGTCGCGAGGTACCAGCGTCGCCGACCGTCGCGTTCGCTCCGCCAGAGGAAGCGCCCGTCGTCGAGGAAGCGAGGGTCGGGTGGGACGTCGATCCACGCCTCGTCGTGCTCTTCGACCACGACCGTCGGCGCACGTCCGTCGATCGGACACTCGAGGAGCCGGAGATCGCGCTGCGCGCGGTCCAGCACCGTGACCGCGACCCGTCGCCCGTCGGGGAACCACGTGACGCGCGCCACGTACTCCGGGCGAGGCGTGCCGAGATCGAGCCGCGTGGTCTCGCCGCTCTCGACGTCCGTGACGGCGACCGAGGGGCTCGGATTCGTCTCGCCGGCGCGCGGGTAGCGCACGAGCTCCACCATCTCGCCGCCGGGCGTCGTGCGAAGGAGCGGCACCTGGCGCACGTCCTGCTCGTCGAGCCGGAGCCACGCGATGCGGCGCGCGTCGGGCGACCACCACGCGCCCGTCTCGGCACCGAGCTCCTCGGGGTAGACCCAGTCGAGGCCCGCGTTGCGGTGTACCTCGCGGCCGCCGCGCGTCAGGCGGCGGGGAGGTGCGTCCCCGGACGTCGCGACGACCCACAGGTCGCGTTCGCGCGCGAACGCAACCGCCGAACCGTCGGGCGCCACGCGGATGTCCGAGATCGGCGCGTCGGTCGTCGTGAGCCGGCGCGGGGTGTCCGCCTCGAGGTCGAGCCACACGAGGTCGCCCCGCGCCACGACGACGAGCCCGCGCCCGTCCTCCGACCACACGAGATCGGGCCGCGCGGCGCGGCCGATCGGCCGGGCGGGCACGGCGTGCTGCGGTCCGAGCGCCCGGGCCCCCGAGAGGTCGGCCAGCTCGTGGACGCGTCCCGACGCGACGTTCATCTCCTCGAGGACCTGGCGCCGATCGACGACGGTCTCACGGACGAGCGTGGCGTGGCCCGGCCGCCACGCCCAGCCCGGCAGGGCGACGAGGCCCGCGACCCCGCCGGCCGTCGCCGGGGTCCCGGACCCGAGCCCGAGCGCGACGCCGATCGCGAGGGCGAGGACGAGGACGCGGATCCGCAGGTGGGTCACCGTGCGGAAGATAGGGCCCCACGCCCTTCCGCGGGAGGCTCGGTGTCGTAGCCACTTGTTAGCCTGTCGTCGTGACCTCGCCCGACGCCGACCGCCGCGGTCCCTCGCCCGTACGCCTCGAGCGCTCGGAGCGCCCGAGCCCCTTCGCGCCGGGGCGAGGCGTGGTCCTCGCGCGCGTCGCGGGCGACGGTCTGAGGGACCTCGGCGTGCGCGACGGCGACGAGGTCGTCCTCCACCGCCAGGAGGCGGCGGAGCACGGGGACCTCGCGGCCGTGATCGAGGGGAACGGCCCCGCCACGCTCTACAAGGTGTTCCCCGACGCCGAGGGGATGCGCCTCTCGATGGGTCATCCCGCGTTCGACCGCCGCGCCGCGCCGGGCGTGCGGGTCCAGGGCGTAGTCGTCGCGGTCCGTCGAGTGTGGTGTACGGAGGCGGGGCAACTTCCGCCGCTCTGCTCCCCGAAGTAGCCGAACGCCTCACTGGATCGGCGCGAGAAGCCGCGCCACGCGCACCGCGAGGCGGAAGGGGAACGACCGTCGGCTGAGGTCCTCGGACCGCGCGCGCGTGCACGACGCCAGGTCGCGCTCGAGCATCGCTCCGACCTCGTCCGCGAAGGGGCCGTGCGAGAACACGAGCGTCATCTCGAAGTTCAGGCGGAACGACCGGTTGTCGAAGTTCGCGGTGCCGACCATGGCGAAGTCGTCGCCCACCAGGATCTTGTGGTGCATGAATCCGCCGCCCTGCCGGTAGACCTGGACGCCGACGCGTTCGGTCTCCTCCAGGAAGGAGAACGAGGAAAGGTACACGAGCCAGTGGTCGGGCTCGTCGGGCAGGATCACGCGTACGTCCACGCCGCGGAGCACCGCGATCTGCAGGGCCGAGATCACGTCGCGGTCGGGCACGAAGTACGGGCTGGCGATCCAGAGCCGGCGGCGCGCCGCGTGGATCGCGTGGACGTACATGAGGGCGCACGTATCGACGTCGTCGGCCGGACCGGAGGGCAGCACGAGCACGCTCACGTCGCCGTCCGGAGCCGTACGCAGCGTCCAGTCGAGCTCGGGGAGGGCGTGCGTCGCCCACCACCAGTCCTCGACGAAGGCCAGCTGGATGCCCTGGACGCAGGGGCCCTCGACGCAGACGTCGGTGTCACGCCAGGCGCCGATGCGGGGGTTCTTCCCCATGTACTCGTCCCCGACGTTGAGACCGCCCACGAACGCCACGCGCCCGTCCACCACGACGGTCTTCCGGTGGTTCCGGAAGTTGAGCTGGAACCGGTTCCACCGTCCGCGCGTCGTCCCGAAGCGGTGCACCTCGACGCCGGCCGCCCGGAGCGAGCGCACGTACGAGGACGGGAGGTCGTGGCTGCCGATCTCGTCGTAGAGCACGTAGACGCGTAGGCCCGCGCGCGCCTTCTTGACCAGTCGGTCGCGGAGCTCCCGGCCCAGGTGGTCGTCGTGGATGATGAAGTACTGGACGAGCACGTACGACGTGGCGGCCTCGATCGCCTCGAAGATGGCCGAGAACGTGGCGGGGCCGTTCACGAGGAGCCGCGCGGAGTTCCCGCGCGTGAAGGGCATCCGCGCGAGGGCCTGGAGCGCCCGGACGTCGCCGTGGTCGTCCGTGAGGTAGGCCAGGTGTCGCGGCGCCTGCTTCGACAGCACCTCGGACAGGTGACGGAGCTCGCGGTCCCCTGCGCGGCGAGCATCGACGTAGCCGTAGAACCGGTTCCGCCCGAACACCCAGTAGAGCGGGATCGAGAGGTAGGGGAAGACGACGAGCACCATCGCCCAGGCGATCGCTCCCTGCGAGGTCCTGACCGTCATGACCGCGTGGCCCGCGGTCAGGAGTCCGAGGAGGTGGAGGGCGGAGATCAGCGCGCCCCACAGCGCGATCGAGGTGGCGAGGGGACAGCTGCTCATCCGGGGACCACTCTCGCCGGGGTCCGCGTTCCCCGCAAGACGCGGAGCGCGCCGCGCGGTCCGCGGGCGGGTAGGCTGACCCCATGTGCCCGTGGAACGGCCTGCCGCTCGCCCCGCCGCCCTGGGTGATCGGGCATCGCGGGTACGCGGGACGCGCCCCCGAGAACACGCTCGCCTCGTTCGAGGCCGCGATCCGCGCCGGGGCGCACGTGGTCGAGACGGACGTTCGACTCACGGCGGACGGCGTGGCCGTCTGCCTCCACGACCCGACCGTGGACCGCACGGCGGACGGGACGGGACGCGTCTCGCAGATGGACCTCGCGGCGGTGGAACGCCTCGACGCCGGGTCCTGGTACGGTCCCGCGTGGCGACGGACGCGCGTTCCCCTGCTCGAGACGGCCCTCGCCCTCTACGGCGATCGGGTCGTGTTCGACCTCGAGCTGAAGGTCGAGGAGGAGGAGGGCGAGGCCCGGGCGCACATGCTCGCGCGGGAGGTCCTCCGGCTGGTGCACAAGGTGCGACTCGACGGTCGGGTCGTCCTCTCGTCGTTCGACACGGGGCTCCTCGCGCATCTCGCCGCGGCGGCGCCGGCCGTCCCCCGGGTGCTGCTCGTGGACCGGGTGCCGTCGGCCGATGCGCTCGCGGCGGTGCTCGAGGCGACCGGCGCCTCGTGGCTCGCGCCCGACGCGTCGCGACTCGTGGAGGGCGAGGTCCGCCGCGTCGCCGAGCGGAGCGTCCCCGTCGTTCCGTACACGGTGGACGACGCGCCCCGCATGAACAGGCTCCTCGACTGGGGCGTCCTCGGCCTCTTCACGAACGAGGTGCGGCTCCTCGCGGACGTGGTCGGGAGCCGCTCGTGAACCGCGAGGAGATGCTCGAACGCCTCCGGTCCGAGACCCACGCGTTCGACCTCGTCGTCGTGGGCGGCGGCGCCACCGGGGTCGGCGCCGCGGTCGATGCCGCGGCGCGCGGCTACCGCGTCGCGCTGCTCGAGCAGAGCGACTTCGGAAAGGGCACCTCCAGCCGGAGCACGAAGCTCGTGCACGGCGGCGTGCGGTACCTCCGCCAGGGCAACATCTCGCTCGTGAAGGAGGCGCTCGAGGAGCGGGGGATCCTGCGCCGGAACGCTCCGCACCTCGTCCGGGACCTCGCGTTCGTGGTGCCGAGCTACGAGTGGTGGGAGGCGCCGTTCTACGGCATCGGGATGAAGGTCTACGACGTCCTCGCGGGGCGGTACGGGTTCGGGCCGAGCCACCTCCTCTCGAAGGAAGAGGTCCACCGACGCATCCCGACGATCGAGACCCAGGGCCTGCGGGGCGGCGTCGTGTACCACGACGCGCTCTTCGACGACAGCCGCCTCCTCGTGCACCTCGCACGGACCGCCGCGGAGCGGGGCGCGATCCTCGCGAGCTACGTGCGGGTCACGGGCCTCCTCAAGTCGTCGGCCGGGCTCGTCGAGGGCGTGCGCGCGCGCGACGAAGAGACGGGCGAGGAGTTGACCGTCTACGCGCGCTGCGTCGTGAACGCGACGGGCGCGTTCGCCGACGGCGTACGCCGGATGGACGACCCCCGTGCCGCGCCGATCATCCGGCCGAGCCAGGGCGTGCACCTCGTCCTCGACCGCGCGTTCCTGCCCGGCGACGCGGCGATCATGGTCCCGCGCACGGAGGACCGGCGCGTGCTCTTCGCGATTCCGTGGCACGGACGGGTCGTCGTCGGGACGACGGACACGCCGATCGACGAGGTCGTGCTCGAGCCCCGGCCGCACGAGGAGGAGATCGAGTTCCTGCTCTCGACCGCGGCGAGGTACCTCGCGAAGGACCCCTCGCCCGCCGACGTGCTGTCGGTCTTCGTGGGCATCCGGCCGCTCGTGTCGGACGGCGAGGACGGCCGCACGGCGACGCTCTCGCGCGAGCACACGATCGAGGTCTCGGCGGGCGGGCTGGTCACGGTCGCGGGAGGGAAGTGGACGACGTACCGCCGGATGGCCCAGGACGTCGTGGACCACGCGGCGTGCCTCGCCGACCTCGAGCCGCGGCCGTGCCCGACCGAGCACCTCGACGTCCACGGGTGGGACGAGCACGCCGACCGCCACGGGGACCTCGCGGTGTACGGCTCGGACGCGGAGGACGTGCTCGCGCTCGCGACGGCCGATCCCACCCTCGCGGAGCGGCTCCACCCGCGGCTGCCGGTCGTCCTCGCCGAGGTCGTCTGGGCGGCGCGCGAGGAGATGGCGCGCACGGTGGACGACGTGCTCGCGCGGCGGACCCGGTCGCTCCTGCTCGACGCGCGGGCGGCCATGGAGGCGGCGCCGCGCGTCGCGGCGATCCTCGCCCGGGAGCTCGGGCGGGACGGCGCGTGGGCGGAGGCGGAAGTCTCGGCCTTTTGCGCGAACGCGCGCGGCTACGTCCTCGGGTGAGGGAGGGTCGCGTGTCGTACGTCCTCGCGCTCGACCAGGGAACGACGAGCAGCCGCGCGATCGTCTTCGACGCCGACGCCCGGGCCGTGGCCGTGGCCCAGGAGGAGCTCCCCCAGCGCTTCCCCGCGCCCGGCTGGGTGGAGCACGACCCGGAGGCGATCTGGACGGGCCAGCTCCGGACGGCCGTGGCGGCGCTCGGGAAGGCCGGTCTTCGCCCGGGGGACGTCGCGGCGCTCGGCATCACGAATCAGCGGGAGACCGCGGTCGTGTGGGAGCGCGACACGGGCCGCCCGATCCACCCCGCGATCGTGTGGCAGGACCGGCGGACGGCGCGCGTCTGCGCCGATCTCGTGGCCGGGGGGCAGGAGCCGCTCCTCCAGGCCCGCACGGGGCTTCGGGCCGACCCGTACTTCTCGGCCACGAAGGTGGCCTGGATCCTCGACCACGTGGACGGCGCGCGGGCCCGCGCCGAGGCCGGCGAGCTCTGCTTCGGGACGATCGACGCCTGGCTCGTGTGGCGCCTGACCGGCGGACGCGTCCACGCGACGGACGCGAGCAACGCCTCGCGGACGCTCCTCTACGACCTGGAGACGGACGGGTGGAGCGAGGAGCTCGCCGAGCTCCTCCGCGTGCCGACGTCGACCTTGCCGAAGGTCGTCTCCTCCTCGGGCGTGCTCGCCGAGACGACCGCCGAGGGGCTCGCCGGAATCCCGATCGCGGGGATCGCCGGCGACCAGCAGGCCGCGCTCTTCGGCGAGGCCTGCTTCGAGAAGGGGCAGGCGAAGAACACGTACGGGACGGGCTGCTTCCTCCTGCTCCAGACCGGTACGGACGCGCCGCGGTCCACGAAGCGTCTCCTCACGACCGTCGCGTGGCGCATCGAGGGACGGACGGAGCACGCGCTCGAGGGCAGCGTGTTCGCGGGAGGCTCGGTGGTGCAGTGGCTTCGCGACGGGCTGGGGATCGTGGCGAAGGCCGCGGACGTCGAGGCCCTCGCGCGGTCGGTGCCCGACACGGGCGGGGTCGTGCTCGTCCCGGCCTTCACGGGCCTCGGCGCGCCGCACTGGGCGCCCGACGCGCGGGGGCTCTTGACGGGGATCACACGCGGGACGACGCGGGCGCACCTCGCGCGCGCGGCGCTCGAGTCGATCGCGCTCCAGGTCGCGGACGTCGCCGACGCGATGACGGCCGACACGAAGATCCCGCTCGCGGAGCTGCGCGTCGACGGCGGCGCGGCGCGGGACGACCTGCTCCTCCAGATGCAGGCCGATTTCCTCCAGGTGCCCGTCGTGCGCCCGAGGGTGACGGAGACGACGGCCCTCGGCGCGGCCTATCTGGCCGGCCTCGCCGTCGGCGTGTGGAAGGACCGCTCCGAGGTGGCCCGACGCTGGGCGGTGGACCGCCGCTTCGAGCCCGAGATGAGCGAGGCCGAGGCGGCGTCCCACCGCGCGCGCTGGCTCGCGGCCGTGCGCCGCGCCCTGACCTGACGGCGGCGCGGCCTCACTCGGGCTCGACGCGGTACGCCTGGTCCCTCCACACGAAGTCGACCCGGTCGCCGAGCGCGAGGATCGCCGCGATCCGCACGTCCTCTCGGAGGAGCTCGGTCCAGGCGTCGGAGAACGCCACGACGCGGATCGGTTTCGCCTTCTCGTCGAAGTTCGTGTCCACCCAGCGCCCGCCGCGGAAGACGAAGGTGTGGCCTCCGGCCGTCCGGACGTTCGCGTCCTCGCCCTCGCGCGCGCGCTCCTTGGCGTCGCGGATGCGCTTCGAGACGTCGGTCGGACGCGAGGCGGGCGTCGTCGCCGGCGGCGGGACCGTCGGCGTCGTCGGCCCGGCGGGCGACGGTGCGCTCGGCGGCGACGGGGGCGCCGGCGTCGGGTCGCTCGGCCGGCGCAGCCCGGGCGGGACCGTGCCGCCGGGGGCGCGGAAGGGGCCGCCGAGGCCGTGGTGCGCGGGCGGTGTCGGCCGGGCGCTCGAGCTTCCGAGCTCGGCGTCGTCGGTCACGAGGTTCGCGGTGTAGGGCGTGACGATCGCGTACGCGACGCCGAGCTCCTTCACGGACTGCACGAGCTCGGGCTCGTCTCCGTGGAGTCGGATCTCGTCGAGGAGGTACGCGACCTTGCGCTGCGCCCACAGGCGCGGGAGGAACGGGGCCTTCTCGTCGGCGCGGAATCGCACCTCGTACGTGTGCGCCACCTCCAGGTCGCCGGCGCGGCCGCGCAGCACGATGCGCCGCGGTCCCGCCTCGTGGTAGCGCCCCATGAGCACGACCTCGCCGCCCGAGAAGAGGTCGGGGATCTCGGTCGGGTACACGTCGTACGCGCCCTCGCCGAGGTCCACGCGGACGTCCGTCAGCACGGGGTCCACGACCTTGCGGAAGAAGCGACTCGTGGCGATCTCGAGCTCCTCCCTCGGCTGGACGTAGTCGCGGGCGCCGCGCGTCGTCTCGGCGATGCGGTCGAGGAGCTGGACGTCGAGGTCGAAGCCCACGCCGAACGTGAAGACGCGCGCGTGGCGCGCGTCCGCGTCGCGCACCGCCTTCACGACCGCATCGGGCGCGGTGACGCCGACCGTCGGCCGGCCGTCGCTCAGGAGGACGAGCATCGACATCCGTTTCGCGTCCACCATTCCGAGCGCCGTCACGAGCCCGCCGGCGAGGTCGGTGCCGCCCTCTGCGCGGAGGCCGTCGAGCCAGGCCCGGGCCGCGTCCCGGTTCTCGGGACTCGCGGGGAGGAGGGCGGCGCGGAAGGTGCGGGGCTGGATGGAGAACGCGACGAGGGCGAAGCGGTCTTCCGGCCGGAGCAGCCCCAGACCGTAGGAGAGTGCACGGCGCGCCTGGTCGATCTTCCCGTCGTCCTCCATCGAGCCGCTCGTGTCGAGCACGAACACCACGTCCTTCGGCACCGGCTCCGTGGGCGCCTTCGGGGAGGGCGCGAGGATCGCGAGGAACGTCCCGTCCGCGCCGGCCGGCTTCTCGCTCACCACCGAGAACCCGACGTCCTCGTGGCTCCGGCCGACGTAGAGGAGGAAGTCGCGCGACGAGGGCCCGGTGGACTCGAACGTGGCGCGGACCTCCGTCTCGCTCCGGCGGACGACCGCCACCGGATGGGACGGGCTGTAGACCGCGCGGATCGGGACGGGCTCCTTCGCGGTCACGTCGACCACCACCTCGCCCGTCGCCGCGTCGGCGCCGCGGACGGCGAGCGGATAGCGGAGCTCGAGGGTGCCGTCGTCGTCGGGGAGGACTTGCTGGAACGAGAGCCGGACCTCCACGGCGCCGCGGGGCTCGATCGGGAACACGCGCGCGCGGAACAGGCCTCGGCCGAGGTACTCGAGGAGACCGGGGTCGCGGCGCCGCCGCACGATGCTCTCGTAGACCTGTCGCGCCGCGGCGGCGTCCATCACCTCGCCCTCGACCTTCCGACCGCCGAGCGTCATGGCGAAGCCCGAGAGCGCCGCGCCCTCGGGGAGCGGAAAGAGGTAGTCCGCCTCGAGCCGCCGATCGGTCCGGTTCTCGAACCGCTGGTCCACCGTCACGGAGGCGACCGGCCCGTCGATCGACACGGTCACGTGGCGCGACGCGAGGGCGATGGGCCCCGCGGCGCCTCCCGCGTCGGGCACAAAGCGGCCGTCCACCGACCGCCCGACGAGCAGACCCTCGGCGCGCGCGGACTCGGCCGCGACGAGCGAGGAGGCGAGGAGCGTGGTGAACAGGGAGAGAGCAAGGCGGCCGGGACGCATGCTGGAACCTCCGCGCGACCCGGGTCCCGGCGCAAGGCGGGTGCCCGACGCGGGCCCTCCGAATCCTCGACTCCGCGGCGCGAGGCGACACCACCCGACCCCGCGACGTCACGACCCGGTAGCGCCTACGCGGTCCGTTCTGCGCGTGGGGACGACGAATCCGGCCGGCGCCGAGGAGCCTCGGGATCCGCCCCGTCCTGCCCTTCCAGGCCGATCCGGTGGCTCCGCGCGGGCAGCCGGTCGCGAGAGGGCGCGGTCCGCTTCCGGCGCCGCTCGCGGATCGCGAAGGAGGCCGATCCGGTTCACCGTGATCGTTCGGACCGAAGCCGGCTGAGCGGCGGGGCGAGGGGCTTCGCGAGGATCAGGCTCTCGTACGTCTTGCCGTCCCAGCGGACGCGCTCGACCTCACGGTAGCCCCGGCGGACGTACCACGCGACGAGCCGGCGCGCGGGCGCGGCGGTGTCGCAGGCGAGCACCGTGGCGCCGGTCGCTCGGGCGAGGCGCTCGACCTCCTCGAGGAGACGGTCGCCGAGGCCCAGGCCCTGGAGACCCGGCTCCACCGCGAGCTGGCCGAACGACCACGTCCCCTCCGTGCGATACGTCCGCGACGCGGACCGGCGGTGGCCGGGACGGACCGTCACCGTCCCCACGAGGCGCCCCCCGAGCTCCAGGACGACGCACGTCCCCTCGCCCGCGCGTTCGCGCGTGACCTCCACGTCCTGCGTGGCCGCGGTGTAGTTCCAGCCGCGCGCCGCGAGGGCCCCGTACGCGCGGTGGAGCAGGTCCGTCAGCTCGACGAGGTCGTCGTCCCGCGTGAGCGGACGGAGGCGGACCTCGCCGGCGCGCGCCGTAGAGACCGAGGTCGTCGCGTCGTCCGTCGTGCGGTCCCCGTACGTGCGTCACTCCTGCCGCAGGTCGTACACCGCATAGGGACGGACGAAGAAGATCAGGTCCGTGGCGTCCACGCGCGTGCGGAGACCGTCGAAGAACGTGCCGCCGCTCGTGCTGAAGAAGAAGGTCATGAAGGGCACGGGCGGGGACGTGGTGTCGGTGGGGTCCTCGCGGAAGATCTGTCCGTCGGGGGACCACCGCACCTGGGTGAGCCCGGGAAGCACGACCGAGGGGAGCTGGTACTGCGTGCCGCCCGGCGTGAAGGCCCGGACGTTGAGCGTCACCGACCCGGTCTGGCGGTTCGTGAACACCGCCTCGTTCTTGACGCCCGTGGTGGTGAAGGGCTCGACCTCCATGTTCGGGATCGCCACGGACGTGGAGAGGCGGTACGCGGCGAGGATTCGGCGGTACGCCTTGAAGCGCGAGTCGTAGTCGCGGGCCGTGACGTTCACGCCGCGCGGGATGGAGAGCTGCACCGACACCTCGGCCATGCCGACCGCGAGATCCACGTTCCCGAAGATGTCGTTGAAGACGCTCTGCTCTCCGGCGTCGAGCCCGAGGGACTCGACCGTGGTCGTGGACTCGAACTTCGCGGCGTGGCCGGCCAGCGTCACGATCCTCGGCGACGCCAGGAGGGGAGCGCCCCCGGCCGTGCGGATCTGGTTCACGGTGACCGAGGTCGAGGTCGGCGAGGGGTTCGCGAGGTAGATCCCGAAGTCGTACACGTTGCCCGCCGCGTCGGTCCCGAACCGGAGGTCGAACGCCACGTCGAGCTGCGCCGCGTTCGCCTCGGCGGGCTCGAGATAACGCGTCTCGATCAGGACCTGCGGGTCGTCCTCGAGCGCGGCGATGCCGAATCGGAAGACGGTGCCCGCGGGCGCCGACTGTCCGGGCGCGGGCGTCGGGACGATCTGCACCTGCCCGAGCTGGAGCAGGCCCGGGTCGATCGAGAAGGCGCCCGACGCCGGCACGTTGACCGTCCCCGCGTCCGAGATCCCGCCGGACTCGTCGTAGATCACCACGTCGAAGTCCGCCGCGGTCCGGATGGCGCCGCCGGCCATCGGCACGTAGCTCAGGTTCACGACCTGGACGTCGATCGTGTGCTCGTCGACCGTGACCTCCGCCCGGTCGCCGCGCGGCGCCAGGCCCGCCGCCGCGTCGGTCTCGGTCGAGCCGATCGACCGCATCATGACGGCGGTCACGAGCCCGGTCGTGGAGACCGACACGGGCACGCCGGTCACCGGGTCGAGCGTGCCCACGTCGCGCGTGTCCACCTGGAGCCAGCCGCCCGCGGATCCTCCGAGTCCCGTGAACGTCGAGAGGGAGAGCTCCTCCGCGCCGTTCGCGGGGAGGAGGATCGGCACCGCGCCCGGACCGTACGCGCCGCCCGCCGCGTGGAAGGCGGTGACGGTCACCGGGGCCGGCGACGAGGCGAGGTTCGTGAGGCCGAGCGTCAGGGTCTCGCCGGCCGCGCTCGGGAGGAACGGCAGCGCGATCACCGACGCGCCGCGCCGGGTGTTCGGGGCCACGCCCCCCCCGCCGCCGCTCCCGCCGCACGCCTCCAGGCCGAACGCGGCCCCCGCCAGGGCCGCCAGCAGCACGAGGACTCGTCGCATCTTCTCTCCTCCCCGGGCGCCGCGACCCGGCTTCGGAACGGCCCCCCGAGCCCCTGATCCTCCCACCTGGTCCGCAAGGCCGCAATCTCCTGGCCCCCTTGCCTTTGCACTCCCTTCGCCCCGGTTCCGGACGACGCCGACGAACCCCCTTGACGTTCGTTTCTTGTTTGCCTATCATCGGCCTCGCGTCGAGAAGGGCGCGCGTTCGAAGGTCCGCCATGCGCCACCGCGCAGTCCCCCCGTTCCCCCCGGTCCGGGCTCCGTCTCCGCCTCCTCCGTCCCCCGCCCCGCCTCTTTGCCGCGCCCACCGGCCCCGCCGGCCGCCCGGCGACGTATTCCTCGTGGACCTCGACGCCTTCTTCGTCTCCGTCGAGCGGGTCCGCAACCCCTCGCTTCGCGGCCGTCCGGTGGTCGTCGGCGGAGGACCCGGCGATCGCGGGGTCGTCGCCTGCGCCTCCTACGAGGCCCGGGCCTTCGGCGTCCGCGCGGGCATGCCCCTCGCGCGCGCCGCCGCGCTCCTCCCGGCGGAGACGCGGTTCGTCCCCGGCCACCACGCGGCCTACGCCGCGGCCTCGCGGACGGTCCTCGACCTCCTCTTCGGCTTCACGCCCCGCGTCGAGGCGGTGTCGCTCGACGAGGCCTACCTCGACATGGGCGGCCTCGACCGACACCACCGCTCCTGTCTCGACGCGGCGCGGAAGATGCACGCGACGGTCCTCGAGACGACGGGCCTCACCGTGTCCATCGGCATCGGGGCGACGCGCGCGGTCGCGAAGATCGCCGCCTCCCTCGCGAAGCCGTCCGGCGTGGTCGAGGTCCGCCGGGGAGAGGAGCGGGCGTTCCTCGCGGCGCTGCCGATCGAGGTGCTGCCCGGCGTGGGGCCCCGTCTCCGCCTGGACCTCGCGCGGTTCAACCTGCACACCGTGGGCGACCTCGCCGAGGTCCCCGAGGAGGTTCTCCAGGAGACCTTCGGCGCGGGGGGCGTCGTCCTCTCGCGCCGCGCGCGCGGGATCGAGGCCGCCGAAGACGAGGTCCCGGTCGGCGACGCGCGGCCGCGCACGCGCTCGATCTCGCGCGAGACCTCCTTCGCGCACGACACCGACGACCCCGCGCTGATCGACGGGATGCTCTCCTACCTCGCGCAACGCGCCACGAAGGCGCTGCGCGGCGCGGGCTTCCTCGCACGGTCGGTCGGCGTTCGGATCCGCTACGCCGACTTCAAGACCGTGGAGGCGCGACGCCGGCTCCCGCGTCCCTCCGACATCGACGACGAGATCCTCGGGATCGTGAGCGAGCTCTGGCGGCAGCGCTACGACCGTCGCGTCCGGCTCCGGCTCGTCGGCGTCGTCCTCCACGACCTCGTCTCGGCCGCGGACCGACAGCTCGCGCTGCCCTTCCCGTCCTCGCCCCGCCGGAGCCACGTCGCCTCGCCCGTCCCGCTCGCGGAGCGGATCGACCGCACCGTGGACGTGGTCCGCGACCGACACGGCTTCGGCTCGCTCGTACGCGGCCGTGCGCTCGAGCTCGTGGGGCGGCTGCCCCGATCCTCGCGCGGCTTTGGCCTCCACACCCCCGCCTGCTCGCGCTGATCGTCCTCCTCGGCGCTCGGGGCCCTCGCCATGACGTCCTCGCCGCCCTTCGTCCACCTGAACGTCCACTCCGCCTTCTCGTTCGGCGCGGGCGCGGCGCCGCCCGAACTCCTCGTCGCGCGCGCCGCGACGGAGGGCCACGCGGCGCTGGCCCTGACCGACACGGACGGGGCGCACGCGCTCCCGTTCTTCCAGGGCGCCTGCGACACGGTGGGCGTCCGCGCGGTCCACGGCGCCGAGGTCCACGACCCGACGACGCGCGAGCGCGTCGTGCTCCTCGTGAAGGACGCGGCGGGCTACCGGTCGCTCTCGCGGATCCTCACGCGCCGTCACCTGGACCCGCGCTTCGCCCTCGAGGACGACGTGCCGCGGGACCGCACGGGCCTCGTCGTGCTCGTCGCCGCGCCTCGACTGCTCCGCGCGCTCGCCGACGGCGTGGACCGGGAGGACCTGTTCGGCGAGGTCGTCGCGCACGAGGACGACGCGCGGCGCGGGGCGGTCGCAACGGCCGCCCGCGCGATCGGCTGCGGCGTCGCGGGAACGCACCGTGTCTTCCTCGCGCGCGAGCGCGACCACGCGCGCCACCGGCTCCTTCTCGCGATCGGGAACCTCCTGCGGCTCCGCGAGGTCGTCCCGGGCGCGACGGGTCGCGACGGACACCCCCTCGACCTGCTCCCGGCCTCGGCGTGGCTCTGCCCGCCCGCCGAGGCGGCACGGGCCTTTCGCGACCTGCCGGCGGCGGCCGCGGCCACGGTCGAGATCGGCGAGCGTTGCGCGTTCCGCCTCGAACGCGCCGTGCGGCCGCGGCTTCCCGCGCTCGACGACCGGCACCTCGGCGACGAGACCGGCGGGGCGGCGGGAGACGACGCGGACCTCGCGTACGGCCGCCTCGCGGCGTTCGCCATGGAGGGCGCGACGCGACGCTACGGCCTCCTCCGGCCCGACGTCCTCGCGCGTCTCGAGCGGGAGCTCCGCGTGATCCGCGGCCGCGGCTTCTGCGACTACTTCCTGATCGTCCACGAGCTCGTCCGCTTCGCGCGCGGCCGGCGGATCCCCTGCGTCGGACGGGGCTCGGCGGCGAACTCGATCGTCGCGTACACGCTCGACATCACGTCGGTGGACCCGCTCCGCCACGAGCTGCCGTTCGAGCGGTTCCTCTCGCCGGCCCGGGCCGACTGCCCGGACATCGACCTCGACATCGACTGGCGCGGCCGCGACGCGGTGATCGAGCACGCGTACGACACGTACGGCGAGGACCGGGTCGCGATGATCGCGACCCACGTGACCTACCAGGCGCGCGGGGCGATCCGCGAGGCCGCGAAGACCTTCGGCATCGCGCCCGCCGAGATCGACCGCGTCGTGCGTCACCTCCCCTGGCGCCTCTCCGGCGCGCTCGCGCCCGGGGCGCGCGTCCCCGAGCTCCGGGGCGTGGACCTCGACCGGCCGCCGTGGCGCACGGCGATCCGCGCCGCGCTCGCGCTGGACGGGCTGCCGCACTACGTCTCGACCCACCCCGGCGGCATCGTGATCGGCGACGGAGGCGCGAAGGGAGAGCGCGCGCCCGCGCTCTCGGACAGCCTCCCCCTCCAGCGTTCCGCGAAGGGCCGCGTCGTCACGCAGTACGACATGCACGGTGTCGAGGCGACCGGCCTCGTGAAGATCGACCTGCTCGGGAACCGCGCGCTCGCCGTCGTCGCGGACGTCGTCGAGGAGGCGCGGGTCGCGTACGGCGAGGAGATCGACCTCGATCGGATTCCCGAGGAGGACGAGCGGGCCGGCGCGCTCCTCGCGGGCGGCCACACGCTCGGCTGCTTCCAGGTCGAGTCGCCGGGCATGCGGAACCTCGTCGTGCGCATGGAGGCCGAAACGCAGGAGGACGCCATGATCGCCCTCTCCCTGATCCGGCCGGGGCCGGCCGGCTCGGGCATGAAGGACGCGTACGTGCGGCGGCGACGACGGGAGGAGGAGACGCCTTCCGTGCACCCGCTCGTGGACCCGCTCTTTTCGAAGACGTACGGGGTGATGCTCTACCAGGAGGACACGCTCCGCGTCGCCGCGGCGGTGGCGGGCTTCTCGCTCGAGCAGGCCGACCGGCTGCGACGCGCCCTCTCGAAGAAGCGCGAGCCGGAGGATCTCCCCGAGATGGAGGCGGCGTTCCGGAGGCAGGCCGCGGATCGAGGTCTCCCCGCGCCCGTGATCGAGGAGGTCTGGCGCTCGATCCAGCGCTTCGCGGCCTACGCGTACAACAAGGCGCACGCCGCGACCTACGGGCGCATCTCCTGGGAAGAGCTGTGGCTCAAGGCGCGCTACCCCGCCGAGTTCCTCTCCGCGGTGCTTCGGAACGAGGGCGGCTTCTACGCGCCCCGCGTCTACGTGGAGGAGGCGCGCCGCCTGGGCGTCCGGATCGAGCTGCCCTGCGTGAACCGCTCGGGCGTAGGCGCGACGGGACGCCGTGGCGTGCTCCGCCTCGGCCTCGGGCAGGTGAAGGGGCTCCGCCGCGAGACGCCCGAGGCGCTCGTCCGGATCCGCCAGGCGACCGGCCCCTTCCTCTCCCTCACCGACCTGATGCTCCGCACGACGCTCGAGAAGCACGAGGCCGAGCGCCTCGCGCTCGCCGGCGCCCTCGACGTGTTCGACCGGCCGCGCGGCGAGGCGCTCTGGACGCTCTCGCTCGACTTCGACCGCTACCAAGCCGCCCGCGAGGAGTCGCACGTCAAGGCCGCGCTCTTCGGCCCGACCGCGCTCCTGCCGCGCGCCCGCACGATCCCGGTCCCCGTCGCGTACGCTCCGGAGCGCCTCCTCGAGATGGAGGTCGAGACCCTGGGGCTCACGGCGTCCTTCCACCCCTCCGAGCTGATCGCGGAGGCGGCGGCGGAGGCGGGCGCCGTCGCGACGACGCTCCTCCACCGGCACGTGGGGAAGCGGGTCCGCGTGGCGGGCTGGGTCGTGACCGAGCGGCGCGTGCGCGTGAAGGCCCGCGAGCCGGGGCCGGGCGCTCCGGCGGGAAGGTACATGAAGTTCCTGATGCTCGAGGACCTCCACGGCTCGGTCGAGGTGACGCTCTTCCCCCGCGCGTACGCCCGCTTCGGACACCGCCTCCAGGGCGCGGGCCCCTATCTCGTGACCGGGGTCGTGCGCCAGGACCACGGAGCCTTGACCCTCGACGCGCACGCGGTCCGGACGATCCCGATCGGGTAGCGGCGGAGCGAGGGGACGTAGCGGGCGCGAAGCAGGTCAGCGCCAGCGGTACTCGTAGCGATACCCGCCGACCATGTTGGAGATGATCGCCCGATTCGTCTCGTACTGCATCATCATCACGTTCGACATGGTCTGGTACATGAGCGCCTGCCGCCGCGCGTCCTGGAGCGTGGAGAGGGGGGACGATCCCCCGGAGGACGCGGGCGTGGACGAGGGGTTCGGCGCGCCGCCTCCCTGGATCGCATGGCCGAGGGCCACCAGCGACGGATCCTGCTTCCACCCGTCGACGAGACGGCGCCTGTCGGCCTCCCCGAGCTCGGGCCACGCCGCGCGGAGCGCGGCCCAGGTCAACGGCATGGAGGCGACGAGCTGCTGCTGGTCGTGGGCCAGCGAGGCGTACTTCCCGGCCACGGCCGCGGAGAGCTTCTTCTTCAGGTCCTCGGACGGCGTGAACGTGAGGCCGACGGTCTGACCGGCGGCGAAGCAGAGGAGCTCGGAGAACGCATCCACGCCCTGGCGGGTCAGAGGGGGCGAGCCCTCGGCGATCGGCTCGTGGGCCGCGTCGTAGATCTGGACCATCATCCGGCTGCTGGCGCTGCTCTCGTCCTTGCGCCACTCCGCGATGGCGGCGGGTAGGACCGCCTCCCGCGTCAGCTCGCGCTTCTCGGGCAAAAGCGCGGCGAGCTGCTCTCGGAGCTCCAACAGCTTCTGCGTCCCGTCGATCTCCGCCCGATCGCCCTTCTTCCAGGAGCCCCGGACCTCGGTCTCGACGGTCTGGCGCTCGGCGTCGGTCAGCGGCGAACCGATCAGCCACTCCAGGAAGTCGATCGTCTCGTCGAGCGTGAACTGCGTCAGCGGGGGGTCGCCCTTCTCGAGGACGATCGCGCTCGTCAGCCGGAGCCGGTCCACCATGCGGCCGAGCTCGGGGAGGTAGCGATTGAACGCCGCGGCGTCGGCGAAGGTGGCGGTGATCGCCACGGCACGGCCGCCCGCGCCCACCACGACCGCCCACACGTACTCGAACCGGTCCGGGCGCGCGGCGTCGGCGTACGTGTAGGCGTAGCTCGTCCACCGCCCGCCGCTGGCCAGGTGCTGGCCACCCGTGCGCTTCGACTCCTCGCGGTACCCGGGTCGCTTCGCGGCGGCGCCCGCCAGCTCGTCGAGAGCGGCCTCCACCGTCGTGAGCGGCTTCGACCTCCCGATCTCGAGCGTCCCCGTCCCGTCGGCGGTCGCGAACGACCCCGCGGGACCGTGGGCCGCGCGCGACCAGCCGGCCGGCAGCGTGAACCGGGCCACGCCTTCCGAGACCTCGGCCGCACCCGCCCGGGCGGGGAGGGCGAACGCCACCACGAGCACCGCAGAAAGGCACGCGCGCCTCATGACGTGCACCTCGGCACTCCCACGACGCAGGCGAGATCCTATCCCCGGGGAGGGGAGGCCCCGCTCAGGCGAGGTGCACGTCCTCGAACGGGGTCCGGTCGGGGGGGCCGGACGCGAAGCGGAACCGGGGCGGGACCACGACGGCGCTGGCCACGGTGCCCCGCCGCTCGCCCCTCCGAAGCGTCGGTTCGTCGCCGGGGAGCCGCACGCTCGTGTCCCCGGCGAGGGCCTCGAGGCGGGCGATCGCCTCGTCGATCGTCTCGCCCTCGCGCGGCCGCGCCGCCGCGGGCGGAGGGACGGTGCCCGGCTCGTGGACGTGGGTCAGCACGTACACGCCGGGGAAGAGCTCGAACGTGTCCTGGCCGGGCAGCGGACCCGGCTCGGGCGCGCCACGGTGCCGCACCACGAACGCCTGCATCGCGTCGGCCAGCAGGAGGTTGAAGCCCGCGTACGCGATGCGCTCCAGGTGCGCGCGCACCCAGAGGAGCGCCGCCTGGGCGGAGGGTTGGCGGAGCGCGTCCAGAACGACGAGGCCGCGGCTGCGCGTGCCCCCGGAGGCGCTCTCGCCCCGGCGGTTCGAGATCGCCACGACGAGCCCGGCGCGGTTCATCCCGATCCAGGATCCGCCCGCCTCCAGGTCCCGCGGCGCGACGACGCCCCGCTTCACGTCGAGGAGGCGCGGCGGCACGAAGGGGCGATCGTAGGCCTCGTCGCGGTTGTGGAGGAGGACCACCGGGTGGTCCGCCCGCACGCGGTGCTGGAGCACGAGGAAGCACACGGCCGAACGACGATCTCCCCGGCCGGAGGGGAGCGCAGGGAGTCGGCTACATCCGCTGGTTGAGGAGGGCGCCGACGACCTGTTTCGCCTGCTCGCTCTCGGGGAACGCCTCGAGCAGGTGCTTGGCGACCTCGACGGCTTCCGCCTGCTTGTCCGAGATCAGGAGGAAGAAGCCCTTCTTCGCGAGAACGCTCGCCTCGGACCGCGCATCGTCGCCCGCGTGGTCCTTCAGGAAGGCGTCCAGCTTCTCGAGGGCCTGCGGCGCCTTCTCGGCGGCCACGTCCTTCGTGTGGACACCCTGCATCAGCTCGTGGATCTGGGACTCGACCTCTACCCACGCCTTGCGCGCGTCCAGGGCCGTCTGGACGGCCTTCCCGTCCTTCGAGTCGCGCGCGGCCGCGGGCGCCTTGTCGAACAGGGTCGCGATGCCCTCCACGCGGTCCCGGATCACCTCCGCCTCCGCCGAGGGCTCGGGCACGTCGAGGAGGAGCCTCGCCGCCTCGATCCACCGGGTCGGGTCCTTCGCCGCGGCGTCCTCGGCGGCCGCCAGCCCGTCTCCGCGAGCGGTCACGTCCTTCAGGTCGCCGAACCAGGCCTTCAACCCGCCGAAGCCGACCAGGCGTCCCACGAACTCGCCGCCCTTCGCGTACACGGCGACGTTCGGGTAGCCCTCCTGGGAGAGCCCGAGCTTCTTCGCGGTGGGGTCTTCCCGCGCGTCCTCGATCCACACGGGGACGAAGTTGTCGCTCACGTACTTCTGGACGTCGGCGTCCCCGAACCCCTCCTTCTGGAGCTTCTTGCAGAAGGGGCACTCGAACCAGGACGGGGTCAAGTACACGAAGAGCGCCTTCCCCTCGTCCTTCGCCTGCTTCTTCGCCTCGTCGAGGTCGTGCGACCAGGCGATGCCCTCGTCGGCCGGCGTCGTGTCGGGCGCGGCGGGCTGCGCGTCGGGCGCCGGCGGCTCCTCCTTCGGGGGGTCGTCGGCCCGGGCCACGAGGGGGGAGAACGCGAAGAGGAGGGCGAGAACGAGGGGAAGACGGCGCATGGGGGGACTCCGGGAGGGCGGGGCATCATACGCCCCCCGCCAAGGCCCCCCCGCGGGCGTGACAGGGGTCCGTGCCCGGCCCGCGGGACGGGGCCCGGCGGCAGGAGAGCCGAGGGTCCGACCGGCCGTCAGGCGGTCGCGTCGTCCGCGCAGTGGACCGCGACCTCGCGCGTGCGGGCCTCGGCGAGCGCCTCCTGGGCCACGGAGAAGAGGTCCTCCATGATCTCGACGCCCTCGGACTGGTTGGTGCAGCACCCGATCCGGACCTTCGTCCAGACCGTCCGGCCGATGACGCTCACGGGCTCGTGCGCGACGCAGTCGCCGATCCGCGACGCGAGGTGGCGGGCGCCCTCGATCGGGCAGTGCACGGCGAGCACGACGAAGCACCCGCCGCCGAACCGACCCACGACGTCGTGGTCGCGGACGACGGTCTTGATCCGGCGGGCGATCGACTTGAGGACCTCGTCGGCGAGCGCGTTCCCCTCGCGACGCCTCAGGTCCTCCAGGTCGTCCACCTCGACCATGAGGCACGCGATCGGGCTGCCCCACCGCTCGCTGCGGCTCCACTCCCCCGCGAGCCGTTCGATCACCTGCAACCGGTTCCAGACCCCGGTCGCCGGGTCGATGAAGGGCACCTGGGTGAGCTCGATCTGGATCTCGTCGAGGATCCTCTGCTTCTGCCGGAGCTCGGCCTGCGTCCGCCCCAGCTCGTCGCCGAGCGCGCGCTCGGCGTCGCGGATGCGGCCGATGCCGGCGGTCATCCCGTCATCGACGGGGAAGAACCGGTACTCGACGACGGTGTCGCCCTCGGGCTCCCGGGGGTGCGGCACCTCGATCAGCACCGTGTCGCCGGCCGCGGCCCGGACCAGGTCGCGCGCCACGCGGTCGCGCGCGTGGAAGCTCACGAGCTCCATGAACGGGGCCCCGTTCCGCCCCCGCTGGACGAGCGCGCGGAACGCGGGGTTGGCGGTCGCGACGGTCCCGTCCTGCGCGAGCAGGACGACCGGGTCGTTCGCGTCACGGAAGATGGCTTCTAGGAACTGCAGGACCATGGGTTGACCGCGAGCGGCTCGCCGGAGGCGAGGCCACTCTCACCCTTCATCGTATGGGACCCGGGTCCCGCTTGAGTCGAGACGCGGTCGTCCACCTCCGCGGAGGGGCGACGTGCCGCGGACGATCGACCCGGATCGCCCGCGGCAAAGACCGGCTCGCCGGCCCAGAGTACGCGCGCTAGCGCGCCACGGCGTAGCGCCCGTCCTTCGAGACGACCACCAGCGCGTTCGGGCCCACGCCGGGCGCCTCGAACGCGCCCCGCCCGTCCGTCATGCCCCGCGCGCGGATCCGCTGGCCGTCCGAGACGACGACGTAGGCCTCGCGCACGGCCGCGCCCGCGGGGTCGGTCACGTAGACGCGCGCCTTGTCGCCGAGGTGCTGGATCTCGACGTGGAGGTCCGTCTTGATCACCAGCGCCTTCGCCTCGTGGTCGCCGGCCTTCGCCACGACGAGCCAGGCCCCGGCCTTGCCCGTCTCGACCGGCAGGACGACCGCCGTCTGGTGCGGCCGGTGGTCCCGGCCGTCGGGCGGCTTCAGCGCCCACGTGTCCTTCGCCACGATGCCGGAGAGGTCCACGTCGTGGAGCCCCTCGAGCGTGCGGCGGACCGCGAAGAGCACGGGCAGGTCCACCGGGTAGGCCTTGAGCGACACCTCCGCGACGTTCTGGTACTCGAGCGGGATCGACGCGCCCCCGTCGAGGTCCACCGTGTGGAGGACCGGGAGGGAGAGGCGCTCCTCGGTCAGGAACGCGTACGCCTCTCGGGCGTCCTCGATCTCCCACGCCTCGCGGTAGAGCTTCACGGCGCGGTCGAGGTCCCCGAGAACGTGCGCGACGCGGGCCAGGAGGTACTGGGCGCGGGCCCGGTATTCGCTCCACGTCTTCCGCCCCTGGGCGTCCGGGAACTTCTGGTCCACGAGGGGCGTCGCGGCCTCCGTCACCGCCTTCGCGCCCTCCGGCGACGGAGACGACTCGAACCGGCGCTCGCGCGTCTCCGCGAGGAAGAACCGCGCGTCGTCCTGCCACACGCTTCCCGGGTACCGGCCCAGGAAGTCCTCGGCGGCGTGCTCGGCCCCGTCGAGGTCACCCGACTGGCGCAGCGCGCTGATCAAGGCGTACGCACCGACGTCGGCGAGGGGCGTCCCCGCAAAGTGCGCGGTGAAGTCCCACAGGGCCGCGACGGACTCCGCGTCCATCGGCGCACCCGGCTTGCCCTCGCGGCCCTTCGGCCGCGCGAGCTCGCGGTATCGCACGGCGCGGCGGAGCGCCGCGTCGGCCGTGGCGTTCGAGATCGGGAACGAGCGGAGCGCCAGGCCCAGGTCGTCGAGACCCTCCACCTCGCGGTCGCGACCGGCCAGCGTCTTCATCCAATCGACGCGGAGGCCGAACGCGCGTGCCACCAGCTCGCGATCGAGCGTGGCCGCGACCTCGTACTCGCCGATGTCGTGGTACGCGAACGCGATCCGGCGCTGTGTCTCCCAGTCGCTCGGGATCGCGGCAGGGTTCCGCCGGACGAGCGCCTCTCTCGCGCGCACGATCTCCTTGGCGTCCTTCGCGTCGATCGCCGCGCGGAGGAGGTACCCCTCGAGCTGCTCGACGATCTCGTCGCGGAGCGGCTGCTGGTCGCGGAGCTCCCTCAGGAGACGGACGGCCTCGTCGCGGCCGCCGTGGTCGAAGAGCCGGACCGCGCGCGCCCACACCTCGTCGGGCGTCGGCGCCGTCTCGGCGTCGGTCCCGCGGCCGGCCTCCCGCGTCACCTCGAGTCGGTAGCCGGCCGCGCGGCCGTGCACCTCGGGCAGGTACATCGGGGCCGCCGTGGTACCGAGCGCGGTGAAGCGTCCCCAGAAGGTCGCCTGGAGCACGTACGTCAGGACCGTCGTCCCCTTCGGGAGCCTCGTCACGAAGAAGACCTGCCGATCGTCCCGGCGCTCCTGCCACGCGAACGGGCCCTGGGCCGTGTCCTCGAGCACCTCGAAGCCCGCGGGGAGCGGGTCCTCGACGAGCACGTAGTCGAGGTCGCGCGGGGCCTCGAGCTCGATGCGGACGAGCACGCGCTCGCCTGCGACCACCCGCTCGAGCATGCGCGCCTCCACGCGCGGACGCGCGGCCGGACGCAGCACCTCGTAGCCGGCCTTCACCGGCGGGGGCTGGCCCTCGACGGGCGCCTCCTCCGGTCGGAGCACCTGGCGGCGCACCGCGATGCCCTGCTCCTCGGCGGGGAGATCGTCGCTCTTCACGACCGCCTCGAGCCGCACGGCCCACGACAGGTCGCCCTGGCCCGAGAGACGGAACCCGAGCGTGTGACGACCGGGCGAGAGGGCCGCGGCCGCATCGACGAGGAACCGCCGGTCCTTCGCGGCCAGCCCCTTCACGCCGACCTCGATGGTGCGCACGCTCTGGCGGTCGAGCTGGACGTCTACCGTCCCGCCGAACGCGGAGGCGCCGTTCGCACGAACCCAGGCCGAAGCCGCGCCCACGAACGCCGCCACGTCCTTCGTCGTCCCGAACCCGCCGTCGGTGCGGTTCTCGAGCAGCCAGCGGATGCCCCGCTCGGCATCGTCGCGGTGCTCGGCGCCGATCAGCAGCGCCTGGACGGCGAGCCCGGTCGCCTCGCGGTCGCTGCCCGTGAAGCAGTCGGTCGCGCGACCCTTCCAGTGTGTGGACTCGCCGGCCTCGACCTTGCGGCGGAGGATCAGGCGGACGAGCTCGTCGGCGTCGT
Source organism: uncultured Planctomycetota bacterium (assembly GCA_963752285.1). GTDB lineage: Bacteria > Planctomycetota > PLA2 > PLA2 > JAEUHO01 > CAVVXN01. The sequence continues at coordinate 278,438 of CAVVXN010000001.1, read as the reverse complement.
AGCTGCGACCGACCTCGTGCGCGGCGAGGGCCATCCACGCGAGCCCGGCGACCGAGAGGTCGTCGTCCCGGCGGCGGAACGTGCTCGCCCACTGGTCCTCGACCACCGCGCCCGCGGTCGCGAGCGCGAGGTGCGCGAGCGCGCGCACGTCCTCGTCGGGGGCCTGGCCGAGCGCCCGAGCCAGGGCCTGGACCGCGTTCGCGATCGGCCCGTCGAGGTCGGCCACGCCCGCCTTCCGCGCGCCCGTAAGACCGCGGAGCGCGTACGCGGTCATGGCGATGTCGCCGGTACCGCCGCGGAACCAGCCGAACGAGCCGTCCTGGTTCTGCAGGTTCCGGAGCCGGAGCGCGCCGCGCCGGATCGCCTCGTCGAGGCGATCGAGTCGCGTCGCCGCGGGGCTCCCCGCCTGGAGCAGCGCCTCGCGCGCCGCGATCGCGGGCAGGAAGCGGTGCACGGTCTGCTCGATGCATCCGTACGGGTAGAGATCGAGCGAGAGGAGCGCGTCGAGGATCGCCGAGTCGAGCCCGGGGTACATCACGACCGCGAGCCGCGTCGCGCCCGGGATCGCGCCGTCGGGCACGTCGAGGAACGTCTCTTGGAGGTCGCCCCCCGCGGTCTTCGCCACGCCCGTCCGCCCCTCGACCACCTTGATGCCGCGGGGAAGGGCCGGGAACACGGCCTCGACCCGGTCGGCGGCGTCCGCCGCCGTGGCCGTGGCCGTAAGGCGCACCTCGCCCGGTCCCGGCGTCGTCGCGTCGCGGTCCGAGACCGCGCGACCCCCGTCGGGCACCGTGAGGGTCGCGTCGTCGCCCGCGAGCGTGACGCCCTTCGCGCCGAGCGCGACCCGGACCTCCTGCGGCCGGCCCGTGGCGTTGTGCACGGCGACGGGCACGGTCACCTGGTCGGTCGTCACGAGGAAGCGCGGGGCGTCCACGCGCACGAGGAGCTTCTTCTCGGCGCGGAGTCGGCCGCGCCCCTCGCCCACGAGGGCCGCCCTGCTCACGCCGCGCACGACAGCACGCCACGTGGTCAGGTTGTCGGGCAGCGTCACCTCGACGGTCGCCTCCCCCTGGTCGTCGGTCGCGACGTGGGGCGCCCAGAACGCGGTGTCGAGGAACTTCTGGCGGAGCGCCACGTCGATCGCGCTCCCGAAGCCGAACGCCTGCTGCTGGTCGAGGTTCGTCTTCTTGTCGGCGAGGAGGTAGCCCTCCGCGCCCCAGGCGGGCTCGTTCGCCTGCACGTTCGCCACGGGCCGTCCCGCGACCATGCCGCCGCCTTGGCTCCGGAGGGCGATACGTCCGCCGGACCGCCCGCGGAACGCGCCGCCGGCGCCGCCGCCGAGGCCGATCAGCCCGTTGTTGGCCGGCCCCGAGAACGACCCTCCGCGACGAGCGATTCCTCGCCAGCCGCGTCGTCGTCGCTCTCGGCGTCCCGGGCGTCCATCTCACCGGCCTCACGCACGCTGAGTCGCGCTCGCTCGCCCTTCCGGGCCGCCTCGGGCTTCGGCGCGCTCGGGTCCATCGGGGCCCGCTCACCGGGCGGGCTCGCGGTCAACGCGTGCTCGGCGACGACGAGCAACGCCTGCTGCTGGCTCTCCAGGCGAGCGAGCTGATCGGCCACCTCCTTCGAGCGTTTCGCGAGCTCCCGTATCTCCTCGTGCGCGTCGAGCCCGGCGGCGAACCGGCGGGCCTCGATGGACGAGGGGTCGGCGTCCACGGCTCGGAGCGCCAGGAGGACCGCGGTCTCCCCGTCGCCGCGCGCGAGCGCCTCGCGGGCCCCCGTGAGCGCGGCCTCGGCGAGCGCGGGCCCGCCGCCGCCCTCGCGTACCGCGGTGTCGGCGAGCAGGTCCTTGTTCGTCTCGCGCGTCGTGCCGGCGGCCTCGAACCCGAGCGAGGAGGCCGTCCGCACCGCGTTCTGCCGGCGGCGGTCGTAGAAGTACGGGCGGATGGCCCCCGCGCGGTCCGGCGCGAGCGCGTAGAGCGTCTCGTCGATCAACGCGACGCCGACCTCGGCCGCGACGGGCCGGCCGCGGGCGTCCTTCGTGTGGAGGGTCACGGACACCTTCTCGCCGGGCTGGCCCTTCTCGGGCAGGCTCACGTCCACGTCGAGGTACCGCAATACGACCACCTCGGTGTCGGCCTGGAGGAGCCGCCCGGACGCGGGGATCGCCACCTCGAAGTAGACGTTCGGGGCGAGCTCGGCTCCGACGGGCAGCGAGAGGAGCGTGCTGCGGCCCTCGATGCGGACGAACTGGTACGACAGCACCTTCTCCGCCTCGTACGTGAGGAGCGCGGTGACGCCGGTGACCGGGCTCTGGAGGAGCACCTCGGCTTCGTCGCCCTCGGTCACGACGCGACGAGACGCGACGAGACGCGCGTCCTTCGAGAGGTCTTCGGCCTCGCCCGCGACCTCGACGTCGGCGGCGGCCGTCACGAGCGCGCCGCGGCCGTCCGTCGCCTTCCACCGGAGCCGCCAGTGTCCGGCCGAAGGCACCTGGAGGCGGACCTCGCCGGAGCCGTCGCGTCCGGTCGTGACCGGGTAGGCCGCGTGCTCGACCTCCTCCTCGGCGACCGGCACCGCGCGCGCGCCCCGGTCGATCCCGCGGGGCGGGAGGGGGCGACGCCGCACCTCGAGGAGGAGGAGCGTCCCACTCCTCGGCACCGGGCGCTCGAGCGCGTCCATGGTGCGGACCTCCGCGCGGAGCTCCTGGCGCGGGCGGACGACGCTCCGATCGAGTTTCACGACGGCCATGTGGTCGCGCCGCGTGACCGGGATGCGGCCCTCGTCGGCGATCCAGCGCCGCGTGACGTCCTGCACGGCGACCCGGATCACGACCATCGCGTCCTCGTCGCGCTCGGCCGTGTCGAACGAGAGCAGGGCGTTGCCGTCGGCGTCGGTCCGGACCTCGCCGCGCGCGATCAGGGTGCCCCCGCCCGCCCCGCGCCGTGTCTCCTCCGGATGGCGGTCGTCCTGGAAGTACCACCCGTAGTCCTCGGCGGCGGAGGGCTGGAAGTCCTGGGGCTGCCGGAACGCCTCGTAGCGCAACGGCGCGTCGGCGACCGGACCGCCGAACGCGTAGCGCACCTCCGCCACCGCTTCGACCTTCTCGCCGGTCAGCACGACCGCGCGCTTGGGATGGAGCGAGACGGTGAGCTCCGGCTTGCGGAACGACTGCACCTCGAACGCCCCGTCCCACGCGCCCTGGTTCGGGACCTGGATCTGGACGTGCCAGGTGCCCAGCGGCGACGCCTCGTCGAGGTCGAAACCGCCGGCGAACGCCCCGAACGCGCTCGAGGTGACCTCGTCCTCGAAGAGCGTCTGCCCGCGCGCGTCGCGCACCGAGACCTGGCCCTTCCGCGCCCTCGGCGGCGCGTAGGCGCCCCCCCCCGCCTCCAGGAACACCGCGCGCCAATCGACGTGCTGACCCGGCCGGTAGATGGGTCGGTCGGTGTAGACGTACGCCTTGCTCTGGAACCCCGCGGCCACGGCCGGACCGTCGTCGAGGCCCGTGGCGGCCAGACCGTGGTCCGACAGCACGAGGACGTGCGAGGCGCGGTCCCCGCGCGATCCGTGGTAGACGCCGTCCTCTCCGGTCGTCCCGGCCTCGATGACCTTGCCGTCCTGCGCCACGAGCACGCGGGCCTTCGTCACCGGCGCCTGGTCCTGCCGGTCGAACGCCCACACGAGCAGGTCGCTCCCGGCCGCGCGCTTCGCGACGATCTCGATGTCGCTCACGACGAAGAGGACCGTCGCGGTCAGGTCGGCGTCGCCGGCGACCACCACGTACGCCCCGGCCTCCTTCACCGGGACCTCGCGGTCGGCCTGGTAGAGCGAGAACGGGTGGTAGCCCTCGACACCCCACGCGGCGGTCACGTCGGGCTTGACGACCTCGAGCTGGAGCCCCTCCACGCCGAGGACCGTGCCCTTGCGGCGGAAGTACTCCTCCATGTCGAGTCGGTACACGCGCACGTCGAGCGACGCGATGTTGCGGGTCGTGACGCGGAGGACCGGCTTCTCCTTCGTCCCGACGACGCGCTCCATGCGGAGCTCGAGGGACTTCGCCTTGAGACGGGCGAGACGCGCCTGGGCCTGCACGGCCTGTTGCGAGTTCGGGTGCTTCGCCACCACCTCCTCGTACGCCTTCACGGCCTCGTCGAGCCGGGCGAGGTCGTCTTCGAGGGCGAGCGCGATCCGGAGCCTCGCGTCGGCGGCCTGCGGCGTCTGTCCGTACCGACCGACGACCTGGCGCCAGGCCTGGAGCGCCGCGTCCACGTCCTTCTTGCCCCGCAGGAGGTCGCCCGCGAGGAGCAGGGCCACCGGGGCGCGCGCGTCGGTCGGGTACTTCTCCGCGAAGCCCGAGTACGCGGCGGTCGCGCCGTCCACGTCGCCGCTCGCCTGGAGCCCCTGGCCCTTCTGGAACGCGGCCGTCACGATCTTCTCGCGCACCGCGGGCCAGAGGGGGTGGTTCGGGTGCGCCGAGAGGAAACGCTCCCAGGCCGCGATCGCCTCGTCGAAACGCCCGGCCTGGAGCAACGCCTGGGCCTGCCGGTCGCGCGCCTCGGGCACGAAGGGGTCGTTCGGGAAGCGCTCGACGAACGCCGCCCACTCGGCGGCGGACTTCTCGGACTGACCGCGCGACTCGTACGACTGGGCGAGGTCCTTCTGCGCGCCCGCCGCGCGCGGATCGTCCTTGTGCTCGAGGATCGCGCGGCGGAGCCACGTGACGCCCTCCTCGAACGCGACGTCGTCGCCGTGCGCCGCGGCCGACTTCAACCGCTCCTGCCCGAGGAGCAGGAGGATCTCCATGTGGAGGCCGCTCTTCGGGTCGAGCTTCCCCGACCCCGCGTCGAGCGCCTCGCGGAGGTCCTTCCGCGCGCCATCGAGGTCACCGGCGCCGAGGCGGGCCCGGCCGCGCCCGACGAGCCAGCGCTCGCGCGTCTCGGGCGAGGCCTGGATCGTCCCCTTCTCGGCCTCGTCGAGGAGCCCGTCCCAGACCGCTACCGCCTGGTCCGCGTGCCCCGTCCCCTCGAGGCAGAGCGCGATGCGTTCCCGCGCGCGGAGCGCCTGATCGGCGGGAAGCCCGACCTCGATCGCGTGCCGGTACGACACGAGGGCCCGCGCCAGGTCCTTCTTCACGACCTTCTGGCCGAGGTCGTCCGTCGTCTCGACGCCGTCGTAGTCGTGGTCGGCGAGCTCCAGGTGGAGCGCGCCGATCTTCGCGCGCGCCTCCTCCGACGTCGTGGCCTCCACGCGCTCGCGAAGCGTCTCGGCCGACTCCTTCGGCCGCTTCAGCCGCGCGTACGCGTCCGCCGCGGTGGACCGCATGCGCCCCGCCCACGCGACCTCCCCGTGCGCGGCCAGGAAGCCGCTCGTCTCGTCGAGGGCCTTCTGGGCGGCGCCCGCCTCGAGGAGCGCGCGCGCCTCGAGCACCCAGGCCTCGACCGCCTCCTCCGAGTCGGGGTGCGCCTTCCGGAAGGCGTCGAGGGCCTCGACCGCGTCGCCCCACTGCCGCGCGCGGAGCGGCTCCTCCGCGCGGCGGAGCTCCTCCTTCCGCTGGGCGGGCTCGTCGGCCGCGGCCGGGATCGCCGCGCCGAGAGCCACGAGGAGGGCGAGGAAGAGGATCGAACGGCGGGACGCGAAGCTCAGCATGGTCCACTCCCGGGTCGAGGCGGTCCGAGTCGAGGGGTCCCCCCGAGGGGTCCTCCGGTCCGCGCGAGGTCCAGCGTACGCGCGCCGCGCCGCGGCCTCGCGGAGCGAACGAGGGAACGAAGCCCACGCGGGCCGGGTCGGGGGCAGGCCGGTTTGGACACGGAGAGGGGGAGGTGGTTCCATCCGCGCCGTGCGATCGCCGTCCCTCGCCGGCCTGCGGCCCCCGCGGTTCCTGGTGAACCTGTTCGTGGCCGGCGCGTTTCTCCGGCTGGCGGGTCTCGGGGCGTGGTCCCTCTGGCTCGACGAGGGCGCGACGTGGAGCGACGCCACGAAGGCCACGTGGGGCCTCACCGTGACGGCGGAGGCGAGCCACCCGCCCGTCTGGTGGTTGGTGACACGCGCCTGGGTCCGCGCGTTCGGGGACTCGGAGTCGAGCCTCCGGTTCCCCGCCGCCCTGCTCTCGATCCTCGCGATCTGGCTGGTCTGGTGCGTGACGCTCCGGGTGCTCGATCCCGGGCGCGTCCCCGCCCGGGGCGGCTTCTCCGACGCGCCGGACGGCGGCCGGGGCCGACGCGTCGCGGCGTGGACCACCGGTCTCGTGGCGGTGCTCGGCTCGTTCATCGAGTACGGGCAGGAGGCGCGGATGTACCCGCTCCTCCTCGTGGAGGCGTTGGGCCTCGCGCTGCTCTACCTCGCGTGGCTCGACGGCGGGCGGCGCCGCGCGCTGGTGGGGTACGTCGCGCTCGCGACCCTCGCCCTCTACACGCACTACTTCGCCGTGTGGATCCTCGGGGCGCACGCGCTGCACGCCCTCCTGGCCTCGCGCCGGGCGCGGCGGACGGGATCCCGGCTCGACGCGCGCCCGTTCCTCGCGGCCGTCGCGCTCTCGGGCGTGCTCTTCGTCCCGTGGTTCGTGTACCTCCTCGGCCACTTCGGCGGCATCGCACATCTGCGGGGGGAGCCGTTCTCGACGCTCGTCTACGTCGCGTGGCGCATCGGCGTGGGCCCCGGGATCGTCGTGGCCGACCCGGCGCGCGCCGCGGCGGGCCTCGGCGCCCTCCTCTCCGAGACCTGGCCCTTCGTGGCCTTCGGCGTGGTCCTCTGGCTCCTCCCCGTGGCGCTCGGGGTGGTCGCGGTGCTTCGCCGGCCGGGCCTTTCCTCGTTCGTGGGCGCGACCCTCGGCGTCCCGGTCGGCGGCGTGCTCCTCGCGTATCCCTTCTTCCCGCTGGTCCACGAGCGCTACTTCGGCTTCGTCGCGCCCTGGGTCGTGCTCCTCGCGGTCCTCGGCGTCTCGTCCCTTCCCCGCCTCCTCTCGTTCGCGGGCCACGCGGGACTCGCCGTGGTCGCGGCGGCGAGCGCCGTCTTCTACGTCGGCGCGACCGCCGTGCTCGTGCCCGAGGGCCGGGCGGGGACCCTCGACGGTCGTCCGGTCCCGGCGCGGTACGTCGCCGACCCGGACGCGGAGATCACGGCGTGGACGGACGGGCACCCCTACGGTCGCGAGCCGTGGCGCGGGGTGCACGAGCTGGTGCGCGCGCGAACGCGGCCGGGCGACCTCGTGGCGCTCCACGCCTGGTACCTCGACCTGGTCTGGGACTACTACGCGCGTCGGGACGCCGGCCCGGAAGGTCCGCGCGACGTCCTTCCCCTCCCGGGCGACGCGCTGGACGCCGCCGAGACGCTGTCGCGGTTCCGCGAGACGCTCGCCCACCGCGACCGGGTGGTCCTGGTCCTGGCGCACGAGGAGACCCACCCGGACCCGGACCACTGGATCGGGACGCTCCGCTCGGCCCTGACCCGGCTCTGGTTCGAGGAGGGCATCTCGCGGTTCCAGCAGATCGGCCCGATCCCCTTCCCGTGGGGGATCCGCGTCGTGTTCTTCGTGCGCGGGAGCGGGTGAGGTCGAGGGTCCGGGTAGTCTCGCGGCCTCGATGCGACGAATCGACCTCCACGTGCACACGTGCCGCTCGGACGGCACGGAGACGCCGGACGAGGTGGTGGCCCGCGCGCGCGCGGCCGGCCTCGTGCTCCTCGCGATCACCGACCACGACACCACGGAGGGCCTCGCCGAGGCGCGGGCCGCGGCGGGATCGTCCGACCTCGAGATCCTGACCGGCGCCGAGGTCAGCACCACGTTCGACGGGAAGAGCCTCCACGTCCTCGGCTGGGGGTTTCGCGAGGGAGACCCGCGCCTCGAAGCGCTCTTCGATCGCATCCGGAGCGGCCGCACTTCGCGAAACAGACGGATCCTGGCGCGCCTCGGCGACCTCGGGATGCCCATCGAAGCGGCCGAGGTCGAACGCCAGGCGCGGGGTCGGATCGTCGCGCGGCCGCACTTCGCCGCGGCGCTCCTCGCGCGAGGCTACGTCGCCACGATGCAGGAGGCGTTCGACCGCTGGATCGGCGACGACCGTCCCGCGTACGTCGTGGGCGAGATGCCCGGGCCCGAGGAGGCGATCCGCGCGATCGTCGCCGCGGGGGGCGCGGCGGGCCTCGCGCACCCGCGCCAGCTCCGGCTCGGCGACCGCGCGGGCCACGAGCCGCTCCTCCGCCGGTTGGTCGATGCGGGGCTCGACGCGCTGGAGGTGGACCACCCGAGCCACACGCCGTACCACCGGCGGATGTACGCGCGCTTGGCGGAGGCCTTCGACCTCGTGCCGACCGGCGGCAGCGACTTCCATGGCGCCCACAAGCCCGACGTGGCCCTCGGGGTCGGCGACGGCACGATCGACGTGCGCGAGGCGACCTGGCTCCGACTCCGCGAGCGGATCGAGGCGCGAACCCGCGCGTGACCGCCATGGACGCCCTCGTCCGCGCGCTCCCGCGCCGCGCCGTGTCACGCCTCGTCGGCGTGCTCGCCCGCGCCGAGCTGCCGCGCCCGCTCGTGGGCGCCGCCGTGCATCTGTACGCGCGGGCGTACGGCTGCGACCTCGCCGAGGCCGAGGGCGCGCCCTACGGCTCGTTCGTGTCGTTCTTCTCCCGTCGCCTGAGGGCGGGCGCCCGGCCGCTCCCCGCGGACCCTGCCGCGATCGCCGCGCCCGCCGACGGGTCGGTGCACGCGGCCGGCCGCGTCGAACACGGGCTCGTCCTCCAGACGAAGGGCGTCCCCTACGCGCTCCCCGACCTGCTCGGCGACGCGGACCTCGCGGGACGCCTCCAGGGCGGGACGTACCTCGCGACGTACCTCGCGCCGGGCGACTACCACCGATTCCACTGGCCCTTCGACGCCGACGTCCTCGTCGTCCGTCACGTGCCCGGCGACCTCTGGCCGGTCCATCCGCGCGCCGCCCGAACCATCCCTCGGCTCTTCTGCCGAAACGAACGCGTCGTCGTGTCCGGTCGTCTGCCCTCCGGCGCGCCGTTCGCGTGGGTGGCGGTGGGTGCGTTCGACGTGGGCTCGATCCGCCTCGCGTTCCTCCCGCTCGTCACGAACCGCGGCGGCACGGCCCGCGTGCGCACGTACGAGCTGGACCACCGGGCGCGGCGCGGAGAGGAAGCCGGCTGGTTCGAGCTGGGCTCGGCCTTCGTCCTCGTCGTCGGCGCCGCGGGTGGCCGGCTCGACGCGCCGGCGGCGGGCGCTCGTCTCCTCGCGCGCCAGTCGGTCGGACGCCTCGCGTCCTGAGGCGGATCACGCCGGGAGGCGGACCTCCACCTCCACCGTCTCGCCCTCGGGCACCTCGGCGAGCGTCTCGCCGAGGGGACCGGCCGGCGTCCCCGCGAGGAAGCGCCACGCGCCCGCGGGGAGCCCCTGCGCGAGGAAGCGGCCCTCGTCGTCCACCTGGGCGTTCGCGAGGTGCCGCGGCCAGGGATCGTCTCCGTCCCGGCGCCGCCACGCGACCCACGCCGCGGGGACGGATGCGCCCGTCGCATCGACGACGCGCCCGTGGACCGCGCCGCCGCGCGCGCCGAGGAGCAGCTCCACCTCGGGCGCCGGACGACCGTCGTAGACGCGGATCCCCGTGGCCGTGACGGGGAGGTACGGGCCGCCCCAGACCGTCACGCGCCACGTCCCGGGCCGGAGGCTCCAGAGGAGGAGCCGTGCCTCGAGATGGCGGCCCACGTACTCGCGCTTCCTCCCGCCCTCCGCCTCGCGCTCGAGGACGACGTGGACGATCGCGGGCGCGTCGGACCCCGTCTCCGTCTTCACCACGACCAGGATCCCCTGGGGGCGCGCCAGCCGGACCGCGAGGTCGAGCTTCCCGGCGGGGACCCCGAGCGCGCGGCCTCGTACGGTCCCGAGCCGGAACGCGAGGTCGTAGCGCCCGTCCTCGAGCCCCTCGAGCAGGAACCGACCCTCGCCGTCCGTCATGACCGGCAGCCGGCCGAGCGCGCCGGCCGACGCGGACGCGACCTCGACCCGGACCCCGACCAGCGGGACGCCGTCGAAGTCGGTCACGTGCCCGCCGATCCCGTCGCCCTCGATCGGGGGCGGCTGGTCGAGCGCCACCTCCGGCTCGCTCGGCTCGCTCGGCTCGGTCGGTTCGGTCGGCTTCGCCTCGGTCGTCACGTCCACCCCGCCTCGCGGATCCGGAGGGGGAGGATACCGCCCCGCGCCGCGCCCCCGGACGGGTCTCAGCCCGCGGCGCCCTCGAGGGTGCCCGAGAAGTGCCGGGCGAGCTCGTCCACGACGATGCGAGACAGATCCGGCAGCGCGCGGTCCACGTCGTCGTTCGCCACGATCGGCACGTGCGCGCGGTCCGCCTCCGAGAGGAGGAACGATTGGAGCTGCCAGATCTCGTCGAAGTGCTTGAGGTACCGTCGGGCGCGACGGCCGGCGACCTTCCGCCCGCGACCCTGGATCCGGCGCCGCAGCTCCTCGGGGTGGAGCACGCCGATCATGGCCTGGACCACGATCGCGTCCGCGTCCGGAGGGACGCGCGTCGCGAACGAGGGCAGCACATGGACGCCCTCGAGGATCAGGGACACGCGCTCCGCGGTCGCCCGCTGGATCACCGCCTCCGCGGCGACCGAGAGGAGCTCGCACTGGGTGAGGTAGCCCTCGACCACCCGGTCGGCGGAGGTGGCGCCGGAGGACTCCCGGAACGGCAGGACCTCCCACGCGAGGAACGAGGACGTGTGCAGGACCGGGAGCAGGCGCTCCGGGACCATCATCCGCATCACCTCGCGCAACATGTCGGTGGACTGCGTGCGGACGATCTCGAGCTCGTGCGCCAGCAGCGCCGACAGCGTGCTCTTGCCCGTGCCCGCCGTGCCGCCGATCAGGATCACGAGGGGGCGGTCGCTCTTGTGGAACTCCTCCCACACGAGATAGCGGTGCGCGGCGACCGAGCCCGCGACCTCGCCGAGCCGCCGGTAGAGGAGGCCCACGAGCTCCGGGTGGGCGATCTCGCCGACGGCCCGCCTCACGAGCTCGGCGTAGAGGTCCTCGGCCACGGAGGAGGACACCGAGACCGAGAGCCCGCACCGCGCGAGCTCGAGACGCAGCCGCCCGCGCGAGAAGGGGATGGCCTGGCCATCCGAGAACCGGACGAGGACCTGCGCGACGGGTTGCCGCTTCGCCCGGTAGCGGCGGACCGCGCCGTCGCCGAACGCCGCGAGGTGGTCGAGGACGCGATGACGGAGCTCGTCCGTCGTGACCGAGTCCACGTCGCGGAGCTCGTCCCTCACCTCGGAGGCGACCCGGTAGGAGTCGTCGAACGAGAGGCCCGCCTCCTGGAGAGAGCGCGTGAGGATCCCGCGGAGGAAGGGCACCTCCCCCGCCTCGCCGCCCCGTACGGTCACGACGGACTTGGCCATCCGCTCCTCTCGTCGAAGGACGCGAGGATCCTCGCGCGGAGACGCGGCTCCGTAAAGAGGCGGTAAAGAGCGGGCGGAGGGCCGGGGACGCGGCCGGAGCGAGGACGGCGCCCCGCGGTCCGAACGAGCCCGATCAGCTCTCCTTCGGGAACAGGTCCTGGAGCTTCTTCTTGTGCTCCTTGACCTTCGCTTCCCAGTCCTCGAAGGTCGCGAGCTTGTCCCCGGTCAAGCGGTTCAGGCCCTCGACGATCCCGCCGCCGACGGCCGTCCACCGGTCCATGGCCTCCTTGCTGACGCTCTTCGTCGTGGAGGTGCCGGGCCGGATGCGCCGTCCGAGGTCCACCATGTCCTCGAGGATCTTCACCCGGTTCTTCTTGTCGGCGCCGAACCCGCCCAGCGCGACGGCGGCTTCGTGCGAGAGCTTGTTGTCCTTCGCCTTGCCGAGCAGGTCCTCGAGCGGCTTGATCGCGTGCGACTGCGCGAGGTCGCCGGCGGCCTTCACGACCGCGACGTCGAGGTCCGTGGCCTCCTCGACCTTGACGTTGGGCATCAGCCGGGAGATCTCCCGCCACGCCGGGTCCGGGTCCTCGATCGCCACCAGCGCGTTCACCGCGGCGAGGCGCGCGTCCGCCGCCGCGTCCTTGTCCTTCGCGACGGAGCCCAGCGCGTCCACGAGCTTCCCCCGCGCGGACTTGTCCTCGACGCCCTTGTAGACCTCGGGGACCTTCCCGACCTCCTCGGCGAGGTTCCCCTCGCCCCCCTTCTGGATCGCGTCGATCTTCGCGGCGAGATCGAGCGCCTCTTGCGGGTCGGCTGCCGAGGCGGCCCGCGGGACGGCGAGCGAGAAGAGGACGATCGCCGAGATCCAGAGCGCGAGGCGTTGCATGGTCGTTCTCCATTCGGGCCCCGGGGGCGGGCGGGCCGAGTCCGTTCGGTCGGCGGAGAGACGGCCGTCGCCGGCCGAACCCTCCCCATTCCGCGCGGCGCGAACCCGATGATACCGCTCGGGTCGCGCGAAAAGGTACCGGGTTCAGCGAGAACCGGAGTCGTCCGGCGGCGGCGGCGGGGCGGAGGGCCCCTTCCCCTCGGGGGCGGAGTCGCCGCCCTCGTCCTTGTCGCCCTCGCCGGCCTTCGCGCCCTTCCCCTCGTCGCCCTCGCCCGGCTTCTCGCCGGCCGCGCCCTCCTTGGCGTTCTTCGACTCCTCGAGCACGCGGTCGGCCTCCTTGCCGGCGCGCTCGATCGTGCTCTTCACGACCGGCAGGGGGACGAGGAAGGGCTCGGAGTCGCCTCCGCCCACCCCCTCCTGCTGGATCACGAACCCGACGAGCGCCCCGCTCGCGTCGTAGAGGGGGTTCCCCTCCTCGCGAAAGGAGCCGCGCAGCGCCCACATCTTCCGCGGCTTCGTGACCTGCCCGACGATCGTGACCGTGTCGCACCAGGGCGCGTAGTCGAAGCTCTGGCCGAGACGGGACACGCCGTACAGGGTGTCGCCGAGCTTCACGTCGGCGGCCGTCGCGAGGTCCACGGGGCGGATCTTCTTCCCCTCGAGGTCCTTCACCTTGAGGAAGGCAAGGTCCAACCGGCTGTCCGTGGCGCCGAGCACCGCCTCGTACTCCTTCGGGTCGCCCGGAAACACGACGCGGAGGCTCGTGGGCGTGGCCTTCACGTCGAAATTGCGCCCCATGCGTCCGCGCGGGTGCGGGTTCATGGCCATGCCGGGCATCACGATGAGCCCGTCCTCGCTCAGGAGGACGCCCGCTCCCTCACCCGAGTACTCGCGGTTCTGCGTCTGCCCCCCCATGGTGATCTGGAGGTTCAGCACGTACTTCACCGACACGACCGAGTCGGACTTCGACTCGATCAAGGAAGCGAAGTGCTCGTCGGCGCGCGCGGGCGCGGCCCAGAGGAGGATCGCGGCCGCGATCCCGGTGGCGATCGAACGAGACGTCATGGGATCTCCTGTTCCCGGCCGCAAGGCCGTCGGGTCATTCTCCGCCAGTCCCGGCCGTCCCGGCCAGGGCATCCCGACCCAAGGGCCCGGCCCTCACTTGGGCCAGTCGGGCTCGGGGAAGACGAAGGTCGTCGTGCGGTCGCGCCGGACGAACATCCGGACGCGCTTCGGCCGCTCCTTGTCGAGCCGGGCCACGACTGCCTCGAAGGCCTTCACGTCGGGGATCGGCGTGCCCTCGATCTCGATCACGAGGTCGCCGGACTCGAGACCCGCGACGCTCGCCCACCCCCCGCTCTCGGCCTCGACGACGAGCACGCCCTTCGTGTCGAGCGGCCACTCGTTGTCCACCTTGTCGCGGTAGGTCAGGTCGCGGACCTTGTACTCGAGCACGTCGTCGCTCGCCGACTTGACGTCCGCCGCGGCCTCCGGCGACTCCTGGAGCACGACCTCGATCGAAGCGGGCTTCCCGTCGCGCAGGACGTCGAGCTTCACGCTCGACCCGATGTCGAGCTCCTCGATGCGGCGGCGCAGGATCTCGGCGTCCTGCAGACGCCAGGCGTCGAGCGCGTCGCCGTCGATCGCGACGAGCACGTCGCCGGACCGGAGCCCGGCCTTCTCGGCCTCCGTCGCGGGGAACACGCGTGTCACGCGGAAGCCCTTCTTGCCGTCGAGACCGAGGGCGCGCGAGACCTCGGGCGTGAGCACCTGCGTCTCGACCCCGAGCCACGCCTTCGCGAGCTCGGTGCCCCGGCGTCGCGGCGCCTCGCGCGTCATGTCGAGCGCGGTCACCATGTCGCTCCGTCCGCGACGGAAGTGCACGAGGAGGTCCTTCTCGGTGTGGTGCTGGTCGTAGAGCGCCGCGAGGCCGTCGAGGCCGTCCACGGGGTCGCCGCCGATCGCCAGGACGACGTCGCCGCGCGCGAGCGAGGGGCGCGCGACCTCGGGCGGCTTGCCCGGACGGATGCTCGTCAGGACGACGCCGCGCGTGTCCGGGTAGCCCCGGGCGAACGCCATCGGGCCCGTGATCGACATGGCCGAGACGCCCCAGTGCGGGAAGGCCCGCTCGTCGCCGAGCGCCGGCTCCATCTTCCCCACCTCGATGGTGCCCGTCATGCGCTCGGCGCCGCGGAGCCACGTCACCTCGTGACGGCTCCCGATCGGGAGGTTCGACGCCCAGGCGTAGAAGGGCGGCACGTCCTCGAAGCGCCGGATCGCGACCTGGTGCTCGTCGATCGAGAGGAGGACGTCGCCGGGCTGGATGCCCACGTTCGCCGCGGGGTGGCCGGGCAGCGCGAACGCGACGAGCGCGCCGGAGTCGCGGTCGATCGGCCTCGTCGGGAGGACCGTCACGCCGAGCCAGCCCCGCTCGATCTTCCCGAACGCCAGCGCGCGGTTCAGCACCTCCTTGGCAAGGTTCGACGGGATGGCGAAGCCCATGCCCCCGCCGCCGAGCTCGTTGATGCCGACCACCTCGCCATCGAGGTTGACGAGCGGACCGCCGCTGTTGCCCGGCTGGATCAGCGCGTCGTGCTGGATGTAGCGCGTGAAGAGGCCGGTCGGCTGGCCCTCGGAGAGTTCGAGGTTCTCGATCGAGGAGCCCGTGAACGACTTGAAGACACGATTGACGTTCGCGACCACGCCCAGCGTGAGGGACGAGTCGAGACCGCGGGGGTTCCCGAGCGCGAGCACGCGCTGCCCGATCTGGAGCTTGTCCGAGTCGCCGAACGACGCGAACGCGAGCGGGCGCATCGGGTCGGTCCGCTCCCGCATGCGGAGCTTCAGCACCGAGAGGTCGGTCAGCGGGTCGTGCGTCACCACGTCCGCGGGGATCGACTCGCCGCTCGGCAGGTTGCACACGAGCCGAATCGAGCTCTCGGCCACGTGGAAGTTCGTGAGCACGTGCCCGGCGGGGCTCACGATCACGCCGCTGCCCGCCGCCGGCACGTGGATCGCGCGGCCGCCGACGAACTCCTGCATGATCACCTGGATGTTGACGAGCGCCGGGTACACGCGGTCCCGCGCCGCGAGCACGGCGCGCGCGAGCGGGTCCTCCGGCCCGTCGGCCGCGCGGGCGAGGGGCAACACCCCCGCCAGGAGGGCGAGGAACACGAAGGCGCGTCGCTTCATCGGGGCGTCTCCCGGGGCCGGATCCCCGGCCGAAACGACCGGTGTACCGCCCCGGGCGCCCCCGGGGGTCATCCGACCGGGGCGCGCGCGCCGAGACCCGTCCGAGGGGGACCGCCGGGGCTACCGGGCGTCGGAGGCGGACCCCGAGACCATCGTGGAGGCCGGCACGCCGTACCCGACGGGCGGGTGGTTCGGGTGCATCACCTCTCGCGCCGCGGATCGCGGGGCGCGAACGTCCACCCGGACGAGCGCCGGCCCGTCGTGACCCGGCCTCGCGGCTGCGAGGATGGTGTACCGCCCGGGGATCGGCGCGTTGAAGTTGAGGTAGTAGGAACCGTCGTCGCCGTGGTGGATCATCGGCGGCGGCGCGTTCGGCAGACGCTGCGTGGGGTCGAGCGCGCGACCGCCCCACGGGTCCTCCACGCCGTCCACGCGGACGAGGGTGGTCGAGCCCTGGAGCGGCGTGATCTGGACCGTGACCTGACCGCCGCGCGGCGCCGCGACGCTCAGGGGATAGGGATCGTTCGCCTTCAGGTCCACCCGCATGTCGCGCACGGGGGGGAAACGCAGCCCGTAGTCGAAGCGGTAGTAGACGGGGCCCGGGACCGTGGGCGTCACTTGCACCTGGTACGTGCCGGAGCGGAGCAGGACCACGTCGCGCACGGCGACGGTGGCGGCGCCCTGCGCGGTGCGGGTGGCGGCCGCGAGGTCGATCTCCTTCCCCTCCGGGTCGTAGAGACGCGCGGCGGGCGCGGCCATGTCGCCGCGATCGGAGACGAGGTCGAAGTCGAGGAGAGAGGACTCGACGCCCTCGAACGTGAACGCCTGCGTGGGGTGCTGCCCGACGAGCCTCCCGTGGAGCACGTCCGCCGTCCCCAGCTCGGTCCCGCTCGCCACGATCGGCCGGCTGCGGCAGCCCGCGGCCAGGAGGGTCGCGCCGAGGAGCAGTCCCGCCCCGAGAGCCGTCTTCGTCCCCGTGCCCCGCTGCGCGCTCCGCATGCGATCCTCCTCCCCGGCCTCGACGCCGGTCCGACCGACGGGCGCGGCCCGCGCGCCCCAGAGCCTCCGAGTCTACCCCGATGCCGCGTGCCGACTACATCCCCTTGTGCACGATCGCGGGTTCCGACCCCACGGGCGGGGCAGGCCTCCAGGGTGACCTCAAGACCTTCGCCGCGCACGGAGTGGACGGCACGGCCGTCGTCACGGCGGTCACGGTCGAGGGCCGCGGCGGCGTGTCCCGGGTGGAGGCGATGCCGGCCGACGTCGTGGCCGAGCAAGTCGTGGTCGTACGGGACGAGGTCCGCCCGCGCGCGTGGAAGACCGGCATGCTCTACGACGGCCCGATCGTCCGCGCCGTCGCCGGCGCGCTGCCCCGGGGCGCGACGCTGGTGGTGGACCCGGTCCTCGAGGCGACGGCGGGCGGCGCGCTCGCCCGGCCCGGGGCCGCCGAGGTCGTTCGCGACGTGCTCCTCCCCCTCGCCACCGTCGTGACGCCGAACCTCCCCGAGGCCGCCCGCCTCCTCGGTCGCCCGTCGGTCCCCGAGGACGAGATGGAGGACGTCGCGCGGGCGCTCCTCGAGACGGGCGCCCGCGCGGTCCTCTTGAAGGGCGGGCACGGCGGGGGGCCGCGCGCGGTGGACGTCCTCGCCACCCGCTCCGGGGTCGTTCGACTCGACCTCCCCCGGCTCCCGGGCGGCGGCGCCCACGGCACGGGCTGCGCGTTCGCCGCCTCGCTCGCCGCGCGCCTCGCGCGGGGCACGCCCCTCGTGGAAGCGGCCACCGGTGCGAAGGCCTACGTCCACCGAGCGCTCGAGGGCGCGGCGCGGCGCGGGGACGGCCACCTCGACCACGCCGTCCCGGCCTGACCGGGGCTCCTCGGCCCTCCGGGGCGCCGGGCCCGGGCTTTCGGAGCGGTCCGGGCGTCGGTACGCTTCGCTCCCCGGCAGGAATCCGGGCGGGAGGCGGGCCCGAGGTGAAGGTCGCGATCATCGGGGCGGGCGTGCTCGGCACCTCCCTCGGCATCCTGCTCAAGAAGGCGGGGTTCACGATCGTCGCGGTCTCGAGCCGCCACCACCGGAACGCCACCGTCGCGCGGGACTGGATCGGGCAGGGCGAGGTGGTGGGCGACCCCGGGCTCGCCGCCATGGGGGCCGACGTCGTGGTCCTCGCGGTGCCCGACCGAGCCATCCCGGCCGTGTCGATCCAGGTCGCCTCGGGCGGCGCACTGCGCCGCGGAGCGGTGGTGACGCACCTCGCCGGCGGCCTCCCGGCGCGGGTCCTCGCCGGCGTGGCGGCCGCCGGCGCCTTCCGGGGCTCCCTGCACCCGCTCCAGACGTTCGCAGACGTGGACACGGCGGTGCGGATGATCCCCGACTCGTTCTTCTTCCTGGAAGGCGACCCCGAGGCGGTCGAGATCCTCCGGAGCGTGGTGATCGCCCTCGAGGGGCGCCCGGTCGAGATCGAGGGTTCGAAGAAGGCGCTCTATCACGCGGGCGCGAGCGCGGCGTCCAACTTCCTCGTGAGCCTCGTCGAGTTCGCGCGGGGCCTCCTGGTGCAGGCCGGGGTGCCCCCCGACGTCGCCCTCCCCGCGCTCCTCCCGCTCGTCCGGGGAACGCTCGCGAACCTGGAGGCGGTCGGACTGCCGCAGGCGCTCACCGGACCGATCTCGCGGGGCGACCTCGGAACGGTACGGAGCCACCTGCAGAGCCTGAAGGGGATCCCCGGCAACGCCGTGCGCCTCTACCGCGAGCTCGGCCGGCGCACCGTACAGGTGGCCCTCGGCAAGGGGACCCTCTCGAAGGAGCGCGCGGACCAGATGCTCGACGTCCTGGCGGAGGGCGAGGTCAGCCTGCCCGAGGAGCGACCGGAGCCCCCCGGCCCCACCGACCTGCCCGACGCCGACTTCGCGGGGGCGTGACGATGTACCCCGAACAGCAACGCTATTGGGTCTCGCTGCTCAACCTGCAGCGGACGTGGTCGGACGACGACGCGGCCCTCGGCTTCCTGCCGCCCAAGTACCGCGATTTCGTCTCCACCGCCGAGTGGCCGCGGCGCCGCGCGCTCGTGTACCTCCTCAACAACCTCGAGCTGATCCGCGAGAGCTGGCGGCGGGTCGAGGCCGGCGAGGCGCTCGACTGGCCGAGCCTGAACGCCGGGCTCGAGGGCCTGAAGCTCCACCTCCACCCGTGGCAGAGCCTCGGCGAGGTGCTCGCCGCGGGCCGCGCGAAGGCGGACCTCGGCGGACGTCTCGAGACGCTCCAGGTCACGACGGAAGCCGCGGGGCTGAACCCCGGCACGCGCTACATCCGGGCCACGATCGAGCGGGCAATCTTCTACTTCGCCCAGTACCTGGACGAACGGCTGTCCGACCCCGCCTACCCCCGCGCGAGCCCGGGCCGGTGGCAGGTCGCGCCCAAGGAGGACCAGAGCGGCGACCTCGTCCTCCTCCGGGTCGAGGGGGCCGTCACGTGAGCTCCGGCCGCGACGAGTACCAGAGCCCGCTCTCGACGCGCTACGCCGGCATCGAGATGCGCCGGCTCTTCTCCGAGCGACGGCGCGTGCGCACGTGGCGCGCGCTCTGGATCGCCCTCGCGCGCGCCGAGCACGAGCTCGGCCTCGGCGTGACCGCGGCGCAGGTCGAGGCGCTCGAGGCCGCGGCCGACGACATCGACTTCGAACGCGCGGCCTCGTACGAGGCGCGGTTCCGCCACGACGTGATGGCGCACGTGCACGCGTTCGGCGACGTCGCGCCCGAGGCGCGGGGCGTGATCCACCTCGGGGCGACGTCGTGCTACGTGACCGACAACGCCGACGCGATCCTCTGCCGCGAGGCCCTCGGTTTCGTCGGGACGGGCCTCGCGAACGCGATCGACGCGCTCGCCGGGACGGCGAGGCGCCACCGCGCCACGGCCTGCCTCGCGTACACCCACTTCCAGCCCGCACAGCCCACGACGATGGGCAAACGCGTCTGTCTGTGGATCCAGGACCTCCTCCTCGACCTCCGCGCCGTCGAGCGCGCCCGGGACGAGGTCCCGTTCCTGGGCTCGAAGGGGACGACGGGCACGCAGGCCTCGTTCCTGGCGCTCTTCGACGGCGACGAGGAGAAGGTCCGGCGCCTCGACCGGATGGTGGCGGAGAGCCAGGGCTTCGCGCGCGCCGTCCCCGTGTCGGGCCAGACGTACCCGCGCAAGGCGGACTTCGCGCTCCTCGCGACGCTCGGCGGCGTCGCCGTGAGCGCCACCCGGATGGCGAACGACGTCCGCCTGCTGTCGAACCTCGGCGAGGTCTCCGAGCCCTTCGCGTCGGAGCAGATCGGCTCGAGCGCGATGGCGTACAAGCGAAACCCCATGCGCTCCGAGCGCATGACGTCGCTTGCACGTCACCTGCTCGCCTCGGTGCCCGAGGCCGCGAGCATGGCGGCGGGGCAGTGGCTCGAGCGGACGCTCGACGACTCGGCGGGACGGCGCATGTTCATCCCCGAGTCGTTCCTCGCCGCCGACGCGATCCTCGGGATCGCCACGAACGTGGCCCGGGGCCTCCGCGTGAACGAGGCCGTGGTCCGCGCGCGCCTCGAGCGCGAGATCCCGTTCCTCGTGACCGAGGAGCTCCTGATGCGCGGCACGCGACGGGGCGGCGACCGGCAGGACCTCCACGAGCGGATCCGTCGTCACAGCGTGGCGGCGAAGGAGGCGCTGCTCGGCGGCGCCGACCGAAACGACCTCCTCGACCGCCTCGCGAAGGACGAGGCGTTCTCGAAGGTGCTCGACGGCGCGGAGGACCTGCTTCAGCCCGCGCGATACACGGGCCTCGCGACGAGCCAGGTGGACCGCTTCCTCGAGGAAGAGGTCGCGCCGGCGCTGGCGCCGTACCGAGATCGCCTGGGCGCGCCGGCGGACCTGAGCGTCTGAGCGCGGCGCCTCCGCTCGTTTGCGCGACGTTCGGGTAGGGCGCAGAGCGCCTCAAGTCGGGACCCGGAGCCCGGTCGATAGGGCCTCGCGATGGCCCGACCGACCCTTCGACACGCGACGCTCGGCCTCCTCCTCGGGGTCTCGCTCCTCCTCGCCGGCTGCGGGGCCGGGTCGTTCGTCTCCACGACGTCGTCCAAGCCGACGGCGTACCTCCAGATCCAGACGACGCGGCTTCCGGCCGCGCAGCGCGACGCCGACTACGAGCCGACCCAGCTCTCGGCCGCGGGCGCGGCCGCGCCGGTCTCGTGGAGCGTGCTCGACGGACGCCTCCCGGCCGGCATGCGGATGACCTCGGGCGGCATGCTCGAGGGGCGGCCCGCGGAAGAGGGCCTCTTCCCGTTCACCGTCCAGGCGTCGGACGGGGTCGAGACCGACGCGGCCGACCTCGCGCTCGCGGTGGACACGTTCGCGCTCCAGGTCGAGGGGCTCTTCCTCGGCGACGCCTGGGCAGGACGCCCGGTCCGCCTCGTCGCGCTCGGTCCGACGGGCCAGGTGCGCTTCGAGGCGTCGGTCCACGGGAGCGGCGGCGCCTTCGACCTCGTGGACGAGGCGCGCGGCGAGGCGGTGTGGATTCCCGGCCCGTCGTCCGAACGCTCCGAGGACGTGGTCGTGGCGACCGACGTCACCACGGGGAAGACCACGACCGTCGCCCTGCCCGTGGTCCCCAACCCGGCCGCGGACCTCCGCGCCGCCCACGGCGCGTCGGACGTCTGGTACGTGGACTTCGGCCGCAAGCTCGGCAACCACGGCTACGCGACCGACTGGGACGCGACGCTCCACGCGGTGGGTCTCCGTTCGACTTCGCGCGCGCCGACGCAGGCGGACCAGCTCGCCGAACGCTACACGAGGATCGCCGTGCTGCACGCCCTCGCGCGCTACTTCGGCAACGGCCTCGCGATCTCGTTCCCCTTCGACCGCCCGGGCGCGGGGCACACGGCGCCGGCGGCTGGATCGTGGCTCGCGCCGACGCCCGATCGCTACAACGTGATCGCGGTCCTTTGCGGACGGGCCGCGGGCGTCGTGGGCATGGGCTTCGTGGACGGCGCCACGAACGACCTCCTCGAGAACGACAGCACGACGCCGTCGATCGGCGACCTCGGGGTGTTCTCGAACCAGGTCGCGCTCTTCTTCAACGCGGGCTGGCAGAACGAGGCGCTGCCCTCCGACCCGGTGAACGCGGGCGACGTCCCGACGCTCGAGGCGATGCTCTACGGCGGCGCGACCGAGGGGGAGCGCGCCACCCGGATCCGACGGATCGCGGACGGGTTCGCCGGCTCGCTCGCCGCGGTGATCGCGCACGAGATCGGACACGCGCTGGGCCTCGGCCACAGCGACACCGTGGATGGCTCGATCATGAACAGCGGCGTCACGTTCGACCCGTGGGAGTCGTATCGCTTCCTCGACGCGCAGCGCGCGCGGCTCCAGGGTGCGCTGCCCGGTCCGGGACGCGTCGCGGGGACGTCGGGCGCCGCACCCTCGGTCCCGCAAGGGGGCCTCGCCGCGTGCCGCCTGCGCGCGGCGTCGTCGAGCCTCGCCGTCGCCGCGGCGGACGCGGCCGGCACCCGCGACGGCCAGTAGAGTTCAGGGCTCGTCGCGCCCGCCCGACCGGGCGGGCCGGAGCCCGAGATGACGCTCTACCAGACCATCCAGCACGACAGCGACCCCGTCGAGACGCAGGAGTGGCTCGCGTCCCTCGACGACGTGTTCGACGCGGCGGGTCCGAACCGGGCGCGGTACGTCCTCTCCCGCCTCCTGGACCGCGCACGGCGCATCGGCTGCCTGCCCGAGGGCCTCCTCGCGACCGACTACGTCAACACGATCTCCCCCGAGAAGGAGCCGGCCTTCCCGGGCGACGAGGCGATGGAGACGCGCATCGGCGACATCATCCGGTGGAACGCCGCCGTGATGGTGAGCCGGGCGAACGTGCGGTTCTCGGGTCTCGGCGGGCACCTGTCCACGTACGCGTCGTCCGCCGAGCTCTACGACGTCGGCTTCCACCACTTCTTCCGGGGCCCCGGGGACCACCGCTCGGCCGACCAGGTGTTCTTCCAGGGCCACGGCGCGCCGGGCATCTACGCGCGCGCGTACCTCGAGGGCCGTCTCACGGTGGACCACCTCGACCGCTTCCGGCGCGAGGTCGAGCGCGGAAAGGGCCTGTCCTCGTACCCCCACCCGCGCCTGATGCCCGACTTCTGGCAGTTCCCGACCGTCTCCATGGGCCTCGGTCCCATCAACTCGATCTACCAGGCGCGCTTCAACCGCTACCTCGCCGCGCGGGGGATCCTCGAGGGCCCCGAGCCGCGCGTGTGGGCCTTCGTGGGGGACGGCGAGTCCGACGAGCCCGAGACGCTCGGCGCGATCTCGGTCGCGGCGCGCGAGGGTCTCGACAACCTGACGTGGGTCGTCAACTGCAACCTGCAGCGGCTCGACGGGCCCGTGCGCGGGAACGGGAAGATCGTCCAAGAGCTCGAGACGATCTTCCGGGGCGCGGGGTGGAACGTCATCAAGGTCCTGTGGTCGCGAGACTGGGACGACCTGCTCGCGCGCGACCAGCACGGGCTCCTCCACCGGCGCATGAACGAGGTGCTCGACGGGCACCTCCAGAAGTTCCGCGCGGAGACGGGCGGCTACATCCGGAAGCACTTCTTCGGCACGTCCCCCGAGCTCCTCGCGCTGGTCTCGCACCTCACCGACGCGCAGATCAAGGACCTGCGGCGCGGCGGCCACGACATCCGCAAGATCTACGCGGGGTACCACATGGCCGTCGTCCACCAGGGGCGCCCCACCGTGGTGCTCGCCCAGACGGTCAAGGGGTTCGCGCTCGGCGAGGGCTTCGAGGGGAGGAACGTCACGCACCAGATGAAGAAGCTCAACGACGACCAGCTCCGGGCCTTCCGCGACCGCCTCGACCTCCCCATCGCCGACGAGCGGCTGCACGAGGCGCCCTACTACCACCCGGGGCCCCGGAGCCCGGAGGTCGAGTACCTCGCGGAGCGGCGACGGGAGCTCGGCGGCGTGGTGCCCGAACGTTCGTCGAAGACGATCGTCCGACTCGAGCTCCCCGAGGCGACGCTCTACGAGGAGTTCCACGAGGGAACGTCCAATCCCGGCGGCGTGTCCACCACGATGGCGTTCGTTCGTCTCATGACGAAGCTCATCAAGCACCCGCAGCTCGGTCGCCGCGTCGTACCGATCATCCCCGACGAGGCGCGCACGTTCGGGATGGAGCCGCTCTTCCGCCAGGTGGGGATCTACGCCGCGCACGGTCAGCTGTACGAGCCCGTGGACAAGGAGCAGCTCCTCTACTACCGAGAGACGAAGGACGGCCAGGTGCTCGAGGAGGGCATCACCGAAGCCGGGTCCATGGCCTCGTTCACGGCCGCGGGGACGTCGTACGCCACGCACGGCCAGCCGATGGTCCCCTTCTACATCTTCTACTCCATGTTCGGATTCCAGCGGACGGGCGACCTGATGTGGGCGTTCGGCGACGCGCGCGGCCGCGGCTTCCTCATGGGCGCCACCGCGGGACGCACGACGCTGAACGGCGAGGGCCTGCAGCACGAGGACGGCCACAGCCAGCTCCTCGCCACGGTGATCCCGAACCTCCGGTCCTACGACCCGGCGTGGGCGTACGAGATCGCGATGATCGTGGAGGACGGGCTCGAACGCATGATCGAGCGCGAAGAGGACGTCTTCTACTACCTCACCATCCACAACGAGAACTACCCGCAGCCTCGGCTCCCGGGCCCGCTCGGCGAGATCCGTGAGGGCGTGCTCCACGGCCTCTACCGCTACCAGTCCGCGCCCGCGCGGGGACGCCGTCACGTGAACCTCTTTGGGAGCGGCGCGATCCTCGAGCGCGCGCTCGAGGCGCAGGAGCTGCTTGCCGAGACCTTCGACGTGTCGTCCGACGTGTGGAGCGCGACGAGCTACCAGCAGCTGCGACGCGACGCGCTCCGCGCGGACCGCTGGAACCGCCTCCACCCGGAGGCGGAGCCGAAGGTGTCGTTCCTCCGAAGGACGCTCGAGAACGTCGAGGGCCCGATCGTCGCGGCCAGCGACTTCCTCAAGCTCGTCGCGGACCAGATCGCGCCGTGGGTGGACGCGACGTACGTGACCCTCGGCACCGACGGTTTCGGGATGAGCGACACGCGCGAGATGCTCCGCCGGCACTTCGAGGTGGACGCCGCACACATCGCGTTGGCCGCGCTCACCGCGCTCGCCCGGGACGGCCTCGCGGAGCCCGCCGAGGTGGCTGCGGCGATCGAGACGCTCGAGATCGACCCCGAGAAGCTCGACCCCCTCGACGTCTGATCGAGCGGCCACGCCGCTCCCCACGCGTCCCTGACGCCCCCCGGGGGGGGACATTGGCCCGTTCCCCCGCGCGCCCCGACCTGGGAGAATCCCGGCGGAGGGTGCGCGCATGAAGGCCTGGATCCTCGAGAAGCCCGGGCCCCTGTCCCGGACGGGGCCGCTGGTGCTCGACGAGGTCGAGGACCCCACGCCGGAGAACGGCGAGGTCCTGGTCGAGGTCTCGGTCTGCGGCCTGTGCCGCACGGACATCCACGTCGTCCAGGGCGAGATCCCCCTGCCCCGTCTGCCGCTGATCCCCGGACACCAGGTGGTCGGCCGCGTCGTCGGCGGCGGGCAGCGCTTCGAGCCGGGGCAACGCGTCGGCGTGGCGTGGCTCCACGAGACCTGCGACGCGTGCGCGGACTGCTTCCGCGGCGACGAGAACCTCTGCCGAAACGCCCGGTACACCGGCTACACGGAGAACGGCGGCTTCGCGGAGTACGTGAAGGTCCCCGAGGCGTACGCGTACCTGCTGCCGGAGGGAATCGACGACCTCCAGGCGGCGCCGCTGCTGTGCGCCGGCATCATCGGGTACCGCGCCCTCAAGCAGGCCGACGTGGAGGAGGGGGAGACGGTCGGCCTCTACGGGTTCGGATCGTCCGCGCACATCGCGCTCCAGATCGCGCACCACATGGGGTGCCGGGTCCACGTCGTCACGCGCGGCGAAGCGCACCAGGAGCACGCCCGGCAGATGGGCGCCGAGTGGGTCGGAGGGCCGGGCGAGAAGCCCCCCGAGCCCCTCGATCGCGCGGTCGTCTTCGCCCCCGCGGGCGAGGTCGTGCTGGAGGCGCTCGGGGCGGTCCGGTGGGGCGGCACGGTCTCGTCCGCCGCGATCCACATGAGCGAGATCCCGCCGATCGACTACGACGCGGTGCTCTTCGGCGAGCGGACGCTTCGCAGCACGACGGCGAACACGCGCGAGGACGGCCGCGAGCTCCTGGAGATCGCCGGCGAGGGCGCGATCCGGACCGAGGTGACGTCGTACGACTTCGAGGACGTGAACGCGGGGCTCCTCGCGATCGAGGAGGACCGCGTCCGCGGCTCCGCCGTGCTCCGCGTGAGGGCCTGAAACGCGAACGGCCCCGGACCCCGAGGGGTCCAGGGCCGTCCGCCGGTCCATGGGAGCGTGGGGCTAGTGCCCGTGGTGGCCGAAGCCGAAGCCGAAGCCCAGACCGATCGTCACGCGGGGCCTCGGCGCCACGACCACGGGCGCGCGACGGTACACGGTCACGGGCGCCGGGGTGCTCACCCAGATTCGGACCTGGCGTTCGGTCCAGTAGCCCTGCGTCTGGATCGCCCGTCCCCAGCCGTCGTAGCCGATCACCTGACCGGGCACCCAGACCGACTCGGTCCGCCACGTCCAGTATCCGGAGGGGGCCACGACGACCCGGCGCGGCGGCGGCGCCACGCGGATCGGCACGCCGACGGCGATCCCGACGCCGAAGCCGCCCGCGTGGATCGCGGCCGGCGCGGGGACGAGCCCCGTGACGGGCGCCGCCTCGGCGGCGGAGGTCCCCAGGAAGACCAGGCCCAGCGCGAGGGCGAAACCGAGGGAGATGCGGGAGGCGTTCATCGAAGTGCTCCTCAAGGTGTCGGGGGTGGATCCTCACGCCCCGTGCCGGACCGGGGCCTCGTCGTTTGGAAGACCATAACCCGGTTCCTCGTATGGGGTTGCGATCGTCGGGCGACGCCCTGGCCCATGGTCCTGTCCCCGGCCGAGGACAGCCGGAAGGGACGCTTTCGGCCGGAGCGTAGACTCCGGTCCCGTGGACCTCGCGTCTCCGATCCCCCTTCGCGCGCACAACCTCCTCTGCCTCCTCGGCTACCGGGGGAAGGGGTACTCCGAGGGCTTCGTCCGTCGCATGACCGTGGTCGCCGAGGCCCTCCGACTCGACCCCGACCGCGAGGTCCTGCTGCTCGTCCGCCCCGACGTCCTCTGCGACGCGTGCCCCCACCACCGGGGGGGCTGCACGCTCTCGGGGCCCGACCACGAGGCCCACATGCGCGCCCAGGACCGCGAGGTCCTCCGACGCCTCGGCCTGGAAGAGGGACGGCGGCTCCCCTGGCGCGAGGTGCTCGGTCACGTGACCGAGCGGGTCCGGGGCGCGGACCTCCCCACGATCTGCACCACCTGCCCCTGGCTCCCGCTCGGCTGGTGCGCGTCCGGGGTGGACGCGCTCCGCGGGCCGACGCCGTAGGATCGGGGAATGCCCCGAGCGCGCCCGGCGGCCCGGCTCCTCCCGACCATCGTCCTCCTCCTCGCGCTCGCGGCGGCGTTCGGGACGTCCGCTCCGGCCGACCCCGAGCCGGGCGGCCTCGAGGCGGGGCTCGCGGTCGTGGACCTGACCCCGGAGGGTCCCGTTCCCCTCGGCGGCTACGCCGCGCGACACGGCAGGCCGAGCACCGGCGTCCACGACCCGATCGAAGCGCGCGCCCTCGTGCTGCGCGAGGGCGGGGCGTCGGTGGCGATCGTCGCGCTCGACCTCGTGGGCGTGAGCCGTTCCCTGGTGGACCTGGTGCGCGAGCGCGTCTCGGACCTCGGCCTCGGCGACGTCGTGATCCTCGCCACGCACACGCACGCGGGTCCCGGCGCCCTCTCCGAAGTGCCCCTCTGGCGCCCCGCCATGGGCCGGTTCGACCCGGCGCTGTTCCGGCGCACCGCCGCGCGCGTGGAGAGCGCGGTCCGCAGGGCGTACGCGGACCTCGCGCCGGCCCGCGTCTCGTGGACGCGCACCGAAGGACTCCCGGTACGGAATCGCGCGTTTCCGGACGGGCCCGTGGACCCGACCGTCGGCGTCCTGGCGATCGAGTCGCCGGGCGGGGCGCTTCGCGCCGTCGTCGTGCACGCGGCGGCCCACCCGACGATCCTCGGCTCCGACGTGACGGCGCTCTCCGCGGGCTGGCCCGGGGCGCTCCGGCGCGAGATCGAGCGTCGCCGACCGGGAACCGTCGCGATCTTCTGGAACGGCGCGATGGGCGACGTGTCGCCGGTCGCGCCGGACGACGCCGGGCGAGACCCCTTCGACCGCGCCGAGGCGTTCGGCCGCACCGTGGCCGACGTCGCGCTCCGGGCGCTCGGGGCCCCGGCGGACCGCCCCGCCCCGAGCGCCGGGTCCGGCGCGACCCGAGGAGGCGCCCTCCGCGTGCTCGGCACGCGCGAGGTCCACGCCCCGACGGTCGCGTCGCGCCTGTTGGGCTCGGACGAGGACCCGCTCGCACCGTCCGCCACCTTCGCGCTCCCCGTCTCCCGGCTCGAGATCGCCGGCCTCCACCTCGTGACGGTGCCCGGCGAGCCGACGTTCGCCGTGGGCCGGCGCCTGGGGCAGGGCCGGTCCACGTGGGTCCTCGCCTGTGCCGGCGACCACCTCGGCTACTTCGTCAGCCGCGCGGGCTTCTACCGCGGCGGGTACGAGGCCGACCTCTCCCTCTTCGGGCCCGACGCCGCCGACCGCCTCGCCGCCGCCGCGGCGGGCGAAGACGCGGAGGCCGACCCGACGGGAGGCGGCCCGGGAGGCGCCGGGGCCCCGGCCGCGGTCCCCGGGGCCCCCGTCCTCATCCGCGCCGGCGCGGACGTCCCCGACGACCCTCCCGGCCTCGCCCTCGGCCTCGCCCAGGGCCGCCGGCTCCGGCCCCAGGTCCGCGACCTGCTCCGGGCCGCGGGCGGAGAGATCGTGGACGAGGTGCTCGGGCACGGCGGAGGCCTGGCCCTCCTCCCCGCCTTCGTCGCCACCGGGCTCAGGCCCCGCGACCTCGTGCTCCCCCTGCTCGTGCTCCACGCGCGTCGTCTCCAGCGACACGTCCCGCCGGCCTACCTGGCCGAGATGGAGGGGATTGCGCGCGGCGCCGGCGTCCCGTACGACGCGATCCTGCTCGAGAACCTGTTCCTGACGCTCGCGGAGCAGCCCGACAAGACCTCGTACCTGTCGCTCCCGGCGCGGTGCACGAACGTCGTGGCCCTCGGCGACGCGACCAGCATGGGCCAGCTCCTCCACGGCTCGACCCTCGACTGGGGGCTCGGCGAGGTGCTGAAGCCCCGTGTCGTGACCGAGGTGCTCGTGCCGGCCGAGGGACATCCGTTCGTGAGCGTCACCTGGCCGGGGATGGTCGGGGCGCTCCGCGCGATGGGCGCACAGGGCATCGCGGTGACCGAGGAGTCGTGCGCCGCCCCGGACGACACGACCCGCGACGGGATCCCCGTGAATCTTCTGATCCGCGACGTCGTCCAACACGCGGGGTCGCTCGGCGACGCCGTCCGTAGGGCGCGGGAGGGGCCGGGGACCTGTGGCTACAAGATCACGATCTCGGACGGGCGCGCGCTCGACGCCCGCGTGGTCGAGGTGACGGCCCGCCACGCCGAGGTCCGTCGGCCCGTCGGAGGCCTCCTCCTCGGCGTGGACCCCGGCGCGCCCCCCCAGGCGTTCGAGGGCCCGCCCGATCCCACGATCCCGACGAGCGACGGGTCGTCCCGCCGCCGCTACCCCGCCGTCCGTCGCGTCCTCGAGGACCGCTCGACGAAGATCCGTCTCGCCGACGTCGAGTCGGCCCTCGCGCTCGAGGACGGCGGCGTCCTGAACGACGGGACGCTCCTGGCGGTCGTCTTCGAGCCCGAGCTCGGACGCTTCCACGTCGCGCGGGACGCGGGCGTCCGCCCCCGGGGGGCGGGCCGGGGCCTCACGTTCGCCGACTACGACCTCGCCGACCTGCTGCCCCCCGACGTGGCCGCGCGGTACGCGCCCCCCTGGACCGTGACGGGGCCCGGCGACGTCACGACGCGCGTGGTGCTCGACGACTTCGCGGGCGTCAGGGTCGAGCGGGTGGAGCTCGACTCGCCGGTCCGCTCGGGCGACCCGGGGAACGACCACTTCGAGGCCGACCTCTTCACACCGCGGGCGCCGCGCGGCGCGGTGATCCAGCTCCCCCACTGGAAGGAGGCCCGCTCGGCGCCGGGAGAACGGCTGCTGGCCCTCGCGTTCGCACGGCACGGCTACGCCGTGATGCTCCTCCCACTGCCGTGGCAGTACGACCGGGCCCCGGAGGGCGTCGGCTCGGGCGCGCTGACCCTCTCCCGTGACCTAGCGCGCACGCGTGAGGCGGCCTTCCAGGGCGCCGCGGACGCGAAGCGCGCGAGTCTATGGCTCGAGTCGGCCCGGGGGTTCCCGCCCGACCGGCAGGCGATTCTCGGGATCAGCCTCGGCGGGCACGTCGCCTCGCTCGCGCTCGGGGCGTACCCCGACCGATTCGCCGCCGGCGTCTTCCTCCTCGCGTCGAGCCACCCCGGGGGCGCCCTCTTTCGGCCGAACGGGGTGACCGACCGGATCACGAGGGAGCTCCTGCGCCGCGGGGTCGGCCCCGAGGAGGCCCGGGACCTCCTCGGCCCCATCGATCCCGCGGCCCTCGCGCGGCCCGACCTCGCGGACCGCGTGCTGCTCGTGGCGGGGGACAGCGACCCCGTGGCGCCCCAGAGTGGGGTAGAGGCCCTGGCGAAGGCGTGGGGCGGCGCGCGGGTCGCCTGGTACCCCGGCGGCCACCAGGACGTGATCCGGCACCTCCTCTCCGTCTACGAGGAGGTGGCCCGACACCTCGACCGGCGGCTCGGCGCCCCGTGAGCCCGCCGGAGCCGCCCCGACCGCCCGCGGACCGGGGGAAGCCGGCGGAGGAGAGGTCGTCCAAGGAGAGGGCGGCGCACGGCGCGTCGCCCTCGTCGTCGGAGGACCCCATGTCCGCCACGCCCCTCGCCGCGGCCTCCCCCACCCGGCGCCCGGCCAGCCCCGACGCGGGCCGGCAGGCGGACTGGGTCGAGCGGCTCCGGGCGCGGGACGAGACGGCGCTCGGGGAGGTCGTCGTGGCCTTCGGCGAGCGCCTGGCGAGCGTTGTGGCGGGGATCCTCCGGGACCGGGACGCCGTGGACGACGTCGTGCAGGCGACCTTCACCAAGGCCTGGTTCCGCATCGAGTCGTTCCACGGCGACTCGGGGCTCTACACGTGGCTCTACCGCGTGGCGGTGAACGCCGCGAAGGACTACGTGAAGAGCCGGCGCCGGCGCCCGCTCACGCCGCTGGACGACGCGATGTCGGCCCGGATCCCCGCCGGGGGCCCGCCGGTGCTCGAGGACCTCGAGCGTCGCGAGCGCCGGCTCGCGGTCCGGGCGGCCATCGCCGCCCTCCCCGAGCGCTACCGGACCGTTCTCGCGCTCCGCGAGCTCGAGGGGATGACCTACCAGGAGATCGCCGAGGTGCTGAGCCTCTCGCTCGGCACGGTCGAGTCCCGCCTCTTCCGAGCGCGACGGCGCCTGGAGGGGCGGCTGGCGCGCCGGCGCGGCGAGACGCCGCACTCGGGCGCGCTCGACGAAGGAGAAGGATCGTGACCTCGTTCGAACCCGAGCCCGCCCGCGAGGAGTCTCTCTACCTCGACGGCGAGCTTTCCCCCGAGGCGCGCCGGCGCTTCGAGACCCGTCTCGCCGGGGACCCCGCGCTCCAGCGCCGCATCCAGCGCTGGCGCGAGAACGCCGACCTGTGGCGGGACGACGTCCGGCGCGCGGTCGCGGACATCGACCCGGGCCTCCTCGCCGAGCGCGTCCTCGCCCGGGCGGAGCGCTCGTCGTCCTCGGACACGCGGATCGCGTGGCGCTACGCCGCGGCCGCGCTGGTCCTCCTCGGCCTCGGCGTGACGGGCGCCTCCGTGCTCGGCCCGCGCCCCGGGACCGCCTCCCTCCTCGAGACCGGCGCCGCCATCCGCGTTCTCGAGAGCGAGCGCCTCGCGCACCAGGGCCGCGTCGAGTGGGACATGACGCAGTTCGCCGCGATGAAGGGACGCTGACCATGACGCCCAGCCTGCGCACCGTCTCCATCCTCATGCTCCTCGCGGGCATCGCCCTCGGGGTGTTCACGGCCCGCGCGCTGCGCGCCATGGGCCCCGGCGACCTCTTGACCGGCCCGGCGCGCGACCCGAACCCGAAGATCGAGATGCTCGTGGACCTCTACCGCCGCGAGTACCACCTGGACGACACCCGGACCGATCAGGTCCGGCAGGAGCTCCAGCGATTCGACCAGAAGGTGGGCGCGCTGATCTGGGAGCTCAGGCAGCAGAATGCCGACAAGTTCCGGGGCCTGTTCGACGAGGCGTCGCGCCGGATCGGAGAGGTCCTCGAGCCCAAGTAGGAACGGGGGCGGAACCCCCGAAAGGCGGACGGCCCGCCTCCGGACAGGGCCTATAATCCCGCCTCGCGGCGGCGTGGAAATCGCACGAAGGAGCGACTGCCTGCATGGCACGGGCCCTCGGCCTCGACATCGGAAGTCGGACGATCAAGATCGTCGAGCTGACCGGGAGCGCGAAGGCGTTCAAGGTGCAGCGCGTGGTGATCCGGGAGATTCCGGACACCCCCGCCGAGCCCGAGGAGGGTCAGGAGGCGGCCAGCCCGGGCGGCCCGGTCAGCGGGATCCTCCGCGACGTCTTCGACTCGCTGAAGCTCCCGCGAACCGAGGTGTGCGCGACCTTCCCCTCGGGCGACACGATCTTCCGCGAGATCACGGTCCCCTTCACGGACGAGGACCAGATCCGCAAGGTGGTCCGGTTCGAGGCGGAGAACCACCTCCACAGCCACTCCATCGAGGACGTCGTCGTCAACTGGATCAAGACCGGCGAGAACCGCGACGGCAGCCGCCTGACGATCTTCGCGTCGCCCAAGGACCTGCTCGTCGAGCGTCTCGCGACGATGCGGGCCGCCGGGATCGAGCCGGCCTCCGTGGACCTCGACGGCTCCGCGGTGTTCACGGCGTACGAGGCCGCGGGCGTGTTCCGCGACCACCCGAACGTCGTGATCATCGACATCGGGGCGCACAGCAGCTCGCTGCTCCTGGTGGCGAACGGCCGCCCCCTCACCATGCGTTCGTTCCGCCTCGGCACGGACCTGGTGGTCGAGCACACGAGCCGGGAGCTCCAGGTGGCGCCCGCCGAGGCGCGTCGTCGGGTCCGCCTGCCCGAGGGACCGCGCAGTGACGACCTCCTCGTCCCGATGAGCGAGCTCGATCCCCCCGCGGACGAGACCGAGAAGTCGCTCTCCCGGATCGAGGGCGAGGCCGTCGCGGACCAGCGACTCGAGTTCGTTCGGAAGCTCCATCGCGAGTCGATCCGGTCGCTGGCCGCCGTACAGAACGAGAGCGCGCCGGACCGCATCCTGCTCCTCGGCGGGGGCTCCCTGCTCCCCGGTCTCTCCCAGGCCCTCGAGGAGCGGTTCCGCCTCCCGGTCGAGCGCGTGGACCTCGCCCAGCGCGTCGAGTGGCGCGACCGCGGGCAGGACACGGAGCTGACCCAGGCCGTCGCGCCGGCCGCGATCGGCGGCGCGCTCCGCGTGCTCGGCTACGACCCGCTCGGCGTGGAGCTGCTCCAGGACGAGCTGGCGCCGACGAACCGCTTCGACGTGCTGAAGCACGCCCTCGCGACGGGCGTGACGCTGCTCTTCTTCGTGCTCCTCGCCCTCGCCCTCGTGGCCATGACCCGCCGCGACGCGGAGCGGGGGCGGTTCAGCAACGTCGTGGGAAAGGCGATCTCGTTCTACCGGACCGCGGAGCTGGCCTACCTCCAGAAGGTGGAGGCGAAGACCGCCGCGGACGCGAGCGCGCGCATCGACGAGGCGGTGCGCAACGCGCCGCCGGACTACCGGATGGCCACGTGGCTTCGGTCCCGCCTGCTCGACCGTTTCAATACGCTCCAGAGCAACCTGGGGCTGCGCCGCGACATCCCCCAGGTACAGAGCGCCCTGCAGGTGTGGCTCGAGCTGGTTCGCGCGCTCAACCGGAGGCCACGGGCGGAGTACGGCTACCTCAAGATCCTGCGCATGGACATCAAGGCGCACACCACCACGATCCGCGTCGAGGTGGAGGACCCGGCGACCTTCGACAAGGTGCGACAGCAGATCGAGGACAGCCCCTACTTCAAGGAACGCTCCAAGACCAGCCGCGTGATCGAGCCCGGGGCCACCCAGAACCAGGGCGGACGGCAGCAGCGCGACTTCAACCTCCGGTTCAAGGAGGAAGACTGATGGCGCGCAAGGAGAAGGCCAGCGCGGCGAAGGGCAGCGCAGCGAAGGGCAAGGAGGGCGACCCCCTCAAGCTCTTCACGGTCGTGATGGCCTTGCTGGTCGTCGTGATCGCCGTCCTCTACTTCATGATCAACGGCACACGCAACGAGTACGCGGAGGCGAACAAGTCGCTCGAGCGGATGATGTCCTTCCAGGGCCCCGCGCGGTCCGACGACCGGCCGCCGAGCACGATCCCCGACCTGGCGTGGGAGGTCGAGTCGCTGTCGAACGCATACCAACAGGCGTCGGGCGGCGGCGGGCTCGAGCGCGGGATCCCGAGCGAGATGATGGACCGCCTCGCCCTGAACGCGCACCTCGTCCAGAAGTACAGCTCCGCGGAGCGGCCGATCACGGGGGGCGGGGGCCGCTACGAGACCATCACGCAGCGGTACGACTACTTGAGCGAGGGCGACGCCCTGCCCCGCCTGGCCCAGCTCCTGAACCTCGTGTGGAACATCGAGGCGACGGGTCGCTATCGGGTGAGCGAGATCATGTGGCAGGCGGCGGAGCCGACGGACAACCCCTCCCCGCCCTTCGACCGGATCAAGAAGCCCCAGATCCAGGTCTCGCTCCGCGTTCCGACGCTCCAGTAGCGCGGCGCGACGCGCGAGCCGTCACGTCCGCGCGAGCGCCAGGGACTGGTACTCCTGGAGCGAGCGTACCTGGAAGGGCTCCCGATCGTACGCCTCGAGCGCGCGGACGAGCGCCTCGGCGCCGCTCATCGTCGTGATGCACGGGATGTTCAGGACCGCCGCCGCGCCACGGATGTGGCCCTCGTCGGTGCGTGCCCCCCGACCGTTCGGCGTGTTCACGATGAGCCGGACCTCGCGGTTCTTGACGATGTCGAGCACGTTCGGGCGCGCGCCGTCGGCGATCTTGTGCACCTTGCGGCATGGGACCCCGGACCGGGTGAGGAGCCGCCACGTGCCCTCCGTGGACACGAGGTCGTACCCGAGGGCCACCAGGCGCCGGGCGATCGGGATCACGAGGCGCTTGTCGGCGTCCTTCACGCTGAGGAAGATCGCCCCCTTCTTCGGGAGGGAGAGCGTCGCGCCGAGCTTCGCCTTTGCGAAGGCCGTCGGCAGCGCCGGGTCGATACCCATCACCTCGCCGGTGCTCCGCATCTCGGGCCCGAGGATGATGTCGGTCCCCTGGAAGCGGTTGAAGGGGAACACCGGCTCCTTCACGGCGAAGTAGGGCGGGATCACCTCGTCGGGCATGCCGAGCACGTCGATCATCTCGCCGGCCATGATCCGGGCGCCGAACCGCGCGAGGGGTACGCCGGTCGCCTTGCTCACGAAGGGCACGGTGCGGCTCGCGCGCGGATTCGCCTCGAGGACGTACACGACGTCGTCCTTGACGGCGAACTGGACGTTGATGAGCCCCTTCACCGCGAGCGCCGAGGCGAGCCGATGCGTCGCCTCGCGGATCTCGTCGAGGACCCGGGGTTTCAGGCTGAACGTCGGCAGCGTGCAGCACGAGTCGCCCGAGTGGATCCCGGCCTCCTCGATGTGCTCCATGATCGCGCCGATGACGCATCGCGTGCCGTCGGCCACGGCATCGACGTCGATCTCGATCGCGTCCTCGAGGAACTTGTCGATCAGGATCGGCCGCTCGGGCGAAGCCTCGACAGCCTCCCGCATGTAGCGTCGCAGCGACTCGTCGTCGTAGACGATTTCCATCGCCCGTCCGCCGAGCACGAACGACGGTCGCACGAGGACGGGATACCCGATCCGCCGCGCGACCGCGAGCGCGCCCTCGAACTCGGTCGCCGTGCCGTTCGTCGGCTGGCGGAGACCCAGCGACTCGAGCAGGCCCTTGAACAGGCCGCGGTCCCCGGCCAGGTCGATCGAGTCGGGGGAGGTGCCGATGATCGGCGCGCCGGCCCTCTCGAGGTCGCGCGCGAGGTTCAGGGGCGTCTGCCCGCCCAGCTGGACGATCACGCCTTTCGCGCCCGTCCGCTGGATCACGTCGAGCACGTGCTCCGTGGTCAGGGGCTCGAAGAAGAGCACGTCGCTGGTGTCGTAGTCGGTGGAGACGGTCTCGGGGTTCGAGTTGACCATGACGGTCTCGTACCCCGCCTCGCGGAGCGCGAAGGCCGCCTGGACGCAGCAGTAGTCGAACTCCACGCCCTGCCCGATGCGGTTCGGGCCGCCGCCGAGGATCACGATGCGGTCCTTCACGGCCGGCCGCAGCTCGTCCTCTTCGTCGTAGGACGAGTAGTAGTACGGCGTCGCGGCCTCGAACTCGGCCGCGCACGTGTCCACGACCTTGTAGACGGGCAGGACGCCGCGCCGGGTGCGCTCCGCGCGGACCTCGGTCTCGGACGCGCCGAGGATCGTGCCCAGCTGGTGGTCCGAGAACCCGTCCCGCTTCGCGGCCCGCAGCAAGGGGTCCGGGAGCTTCGCGAGCGTTCCGACGGCCCGGACCTCGGCCTCGCGGTCCAGGAGGAGGCGCATCTGCTCGAGGAACCAGGGGTCGAAGTGCGTCAGGTCCGCGACCGTCTCGAGCGTCCAGCCGCGGCGCAATGCCTCCCGGATGCGGAAGACCCGGTTGGGCCCCGGTCGCTGGAGTCGCCGCTTCAGGTCCTCGTCGCTGATCCGGCGGTCCTCCGCGTCCTTCCGGTCCGCGCCGAACCCGTAGCGCCCGATCTCGAGGCTGCGCAGCGCCTTCTGGAAGCTCTCGCGGAACGTGCGGCCGATGGCCATGGCCTCGCCCACGCTGCGCATCTGTGTCGTGAGGACCGCCTCGGCCTCCGGGAACTTCTCGAAGTTGAAGCGCGGTACCTTCGTCACCACGTAGTCGATCGTGGGCTCGAAACAGGCCAGGGTCTTCTTCGTGATGTCGTTCTGGAGCTCGTCGAGCGTGTAGCCGACCGCGAGCTTCGCGGCGATCCTCGCGATGGGGAAGCCCGTCGCCTTGCTCGCCAGCGCGGACGAGCGCGACACCCGCGGATTCATCTCGATGACCACGAGACGCCCGGTCGCGGGGTCCACCGCGAACTGGATGTTGCTCCCGCCGGTCTCGACGCCGATCTCGCGGATCACACGGATCGCGGCGTCGCGCATGGCCTGGTACTCGCGGTCGGTCAGGGTCTGGGCGGGGGCCACGGTGACGGAGTCGCCGGTGTGGACGCCCATCGGGTCGATGTTCTCGATGCTGCAGATGACGACGACGTTGTCCGCGCGGTCGCGCATCACCTCGAGCTCGAACTCCTTCCAGCCGGCGACGCTCTCCTCGACGAGGATCTCGCTCACGGGGGAGAGCTCGAGCCCCCGCCGGCTGATGTCGGCGAACTCGTCCACGTTCCAGGCCAGCCCGCCGCCCGTCCCGCCGAGCGTGAACGAGGGGCGGATCACGCACGGCAGCCCGATCTCGTCCCGCGCCTCCATCGCGTCCTGGATGGTGCGAACCGTCCGGCTCCGCGGCAGGTCGAGCCCGATCTCGAGCATGGCCCGGCGGAACTCCTCGCGGTTCTCCGCCTTGCGGATCACCTGCGGGCTCGCCGCGAGCATCTGCACGCCGTACCGGTCGAGGACCCCCTGGTCGTGGAGCTCGATCGAGACGTTGAGACCCGTCTGCCCCCCCATGGTCGGCAGGAGCGCGTCCGGTCGCTCCCGCGCGATCACCTTCTCGACCATCTCGGCGGTGACCGGCTCGATGTACGTCCGGTCGGCCATCTCCGGGTCGGTCATGATCGTGGCGGGGTTGCTGTTGACGAGGACGACCTCGTAGCCCTCCTCCCGGAGGGCCTTGAGCGCCTGGGTCCCGGAGTAGTCGAACTCCGCCGCCTGTCCGATCACGATCGGCCCGGAGCCGAGGATCAAGATCCGATGGATGTCGTCGCGGCGCGGCATGGCGAGGACCCGGCACTCTCCGTCGAGGCTGACGGCCGGGAAGCCTCACCCCGGGCCGCTCGGCCCCGTCCCGGGCCTTCCTCGCGGCAGCGCCGGGGGAGGATACCGGCTTCGCGAGCCCCGCCGAAGGGGGAAGGCACCGCTCGGGCGCCGCGGTCGCGTCCCGGATAGGATCGCGCGCGTGGAGAGCTGGGCGCGCCGGCGCTA
The DNA here is from genome assembly GCA_963752285.1 of uncultured Planctomycetota bacterium. Taxonomy (GTDB): domain Bacteria; phylum Planctomycetota; class PLA2; order PLA2; family JAEUHO01; genus CAVVXN01. The sequence goes on along the minus strand of CAVVXN010000001.1, from coordinate 240,494 downwards.
TCGCGAACAGAAGGCCTGGGTACTCGTGGACCGCGCGGGGTCCCCGCGGCTCGACGAGCGCGGGCTCGCGAGCCTGAGGTACCGGCCCGACGACGCACGGACCTACAGCGTCCGGCCCGAGGACCTCGGTCCGGTCGGGGGCGAGGAGCAGCGCGTTCCCGCCGGGGCCGACCCGATCCGCATCTGGCTCCACGTCGAGCCCGCGGGCCTCGAGGGCGATCGCGCGGTCGGCGCGGTCCTCGTCTGGCGCGACCGGCGCCGCGAGCTCGCCTTCCGGCTGGGGCCGACGGGCGAGGAGCCCGCGGCCGCCGAGGCCCTCGCCCGCGTCCTCGCCGGCCTCCGGCGCCGGGACCTCCCCGTGCGCGTCATGACGCCGGGCGCCGGGGCCCTGCGCCGCTGGCTCGCGGCGACCGCCCCGCCCGACGCCGGCGCCGCGGACTCGCCGCTTCGGTCCCGGGTCCGGTCCCTCTCCGCCGGGCTCGAGCTCTCGGAGCCCGAGGGTCCCGAGGCCGGCCGTGCGCGCCAGGTCGCGTGCGGCGTCGCGGCCCGTGGTGGAACGACGGAGCCCTGAACCCGCGTTCCCGGCCGGTCCCCCTCCCCGTAGGATCATGCCTCCGAGCGGTTCGGCCGCCGTCGAGGCGAGGTCGCGCAGGCGCCACCGGGCCCGCGGGCCCCGTCGGCCCGGCTGCGGCCCGCGCGTCGGATCCCCGAACCCGAGCAGGAGAGAAGCCGTGGCCGAGCCGACTCCGTCCTCGCCGTCCCCCACCCCGACGCCCGCCCACGAGATGCCGCGGGTGATCGTCCGGTCCTACCCGAAGGTCATCTTCTTCTGGCTGACCTGGCTGATGTCCCTCGTCGCGGGGGTCATCGGCGGCGGGCAGCACCTCGGCACGGTCTGGATGTGCGTCTTCGCCTTCAACCTCCTCGTGATCTCGTTCGACTTCAACGAGGTCGTGTCGGTGATGCTGCTGGCGATCGTGGCGGCGATCCTGATCGCGGGCCTCCACTGGGGTTTCCTCGGCTTCGTCGGCGATTGGTTCCGGGACCTGCAGCTCGCCATGAGCCGGAGCTTCTACTTCACGATGTTCGGCCTCTTCACGATCTTCTTCGCGGTGGTGTTCGTGAAGACCCGCTTCGACTACTGGGAGTTCCGGTACAACGAGGTGATCCACCGCCGCGGGATGTTCGCCGACATCAAGCGCTACAGCACCGAGGACCTGCGGTGGTTCAAGGAGATCCCGGACGTGCTCGAGCGGATCCTCGCCGGCTCGGGGCGCATGATCCTCACGACGCCGCGGGAGTCCGCGCCCATCGTGATCGAGCACGTGCTCCGCATCGGCTCCATCGACGAGCAGGTGGCCGACATCCTCGGCACGAAGCGCGTGGTGATCACGTAGCGCGCGGCACGCGGGGATCGCCGCGTCGGGCACCCGGTCCGCGCTCGCGCCCGGCCCGGCGGGGACCCGCGCGGTCCCTACTCGGCGATGAGCCGACCCTCCCGGCCCTGTCGGAAGGCCCGCCCGTTGGGGAGGTCCACGAACCGAATCGCCTTCACCTGCACGACGTCACCGGCCTGCACGTACTGGAGGAAGAGAAGGAGGTCGTCGGAGTGGCGGATCCGGTAGTTCCCGAGCCCCACCACGAGGTCGCCCGACCGGAGACCGATTCGGTCCGCCGGCCCGCCCGCACGGACCTCGTCCACCATCACGCCCGCGTCGAACGCGATCTGCCGCTCGAGGTTCTCCTTCTCCCCGACGTCCTTCGCGGTGAAGCCCAGCCTCGCGCGGGAGAGGTCGTCGGTGGGGAGCGGCACCAGGCGAACCGTGATCGCATCGGGCAGCGTGCGGCCGTCGCGCTGGATCCCGAGCCGGAGCGGCGCGCCGCGGGGTACGAAGGACATCCGCCACCGCAGGTCGAAGAGCGTGGGCGTGGGCTGCCCGTCGAGCGAGGTCATCACGTCGCCCCGCTCTACCCCGGCGAGCGCGGCCGGCCCTCCGGGGAACACGTTCGCGACGCGGGCCGCCTCGCCCGGGCCCGACTCGAGCTCGATCCCGAGCCAGTCGCCCTGGAGGAGACGGCGCTTGAAGGCGCGGGCGACGAGCGTGCGGATTCGTTTGGCCGGAATGGCGAATCCGATCCCCTCCGCGCCCGACTGGTGGTTCACGATCGCGGTCGTCACGCCGATCCAGCGCCCCGTCACGTCCAGCAGCGCGCCGCCGGAGTTGCCGGGGTTCACGGCCGCATCCACCTGCACGAAGTCGTCGAACACGCGACTCGCGTCGCCGACCTCGAGGCGACGTCCGAGCCCGCCGATGACCCCGGTGGTGACCGTGAGGCCGATGCCGAAGGGGTTCCCGATCGCGATGACGGTCTCGCCGAGCATGAGGTCGTCCGACGTTCCGATCCCGAGGTGGGGGTACGGGCCGCCGCCCTCGGGCGCGAGCTTCACGATCGCGAGGTCGTTCGCGAGGTCCACGGCGAAGATGTGCGCCTCGTGCGTGTCGGCCGTGCCGTCGTCCCGGAGCACGTCCACGAAGATCTCGCTGGCGCGCGCGACGACATGCGCGTTGGTGATCACGTAGCCGCCCGGGTGGAAGATCACGCCGGATCCGACGCCCTTCCCTTCCTGCGGGAGGTCCACGGCCGCCGGGAACCAGGCCCGGTGGATGATCCGCGTCGTGTGGATCGGGACGACCGCGCGCCGCGCCTTCTCGACCGCGCGGACGACGGGGCTCCGCCGCAGTGCCGCCCCGTCGGGCTCGTCGCCGGCCCGGGCCGTCGATCCGAGCGCGACCGCCGCCAGCGCGAGCGCGGCGTAGAGGGCGTGACGGAGACCCGGAACGTGGGTGGGAGTCGGGGGCGGCATTCCGCGGAACATACGGTCGGGCCGGGGCCGCGTTGGCCCCGGGGGCAGGCGGTCGGCTAGCATCCGGTCCGACGATGCTGGACATCTTCGAGGAAGTCGCCCGCATGCGGGCCGAGGGAGAGCGCGGCGCCCTCGCCACTGTCATCTCGACCCGGGGGAGCACGCCCGGACGGGAGACGATGCGTCTGCTCGTCCGGGAGTCGGGTGGCTTCCTCGGGACGGTCGGCGGCGGCTGCGTCGAGGCCGAGGTGGTGGACGCGGCCCGCGAGGTCATCGAGGAGGACCGTCCCCGCCGGGTCCGACTCCGCCTGACCGAGTCCGCCACCGGGACGGCGGGGCTGCTCTGCGGCGGCGAGATCGAGGTCTTCATCGAGCCGATCGCGGTGCCCGCGGTGGTCGTCTTCGGCGCGGGACACGTGAGCCGCGACCTCGCCGACATCGCAGCACGCGCGGGCTTTGCCGTGACGGTCGTGGACGACCGCGAGGCGTTCGCGAACGTCGAACGGTTTCCGAGCGCCCGGAGGGTCGTGGCGCGCCCCACGTTCGAGGAAGCCTTCCGCGAGCTCAGGGTCACGCCCTCGACGTCGTGCGTCGTCGTGACGCGTGGGCACGCGATGGACCTCGAGTGCACGGACTTCGCCCTGCATACGACCGCGTCGTACGTCGGGCTCATCGGGAGTCGCGTGAAGGTCCGCGCGCTCCTCGGCCGCCTCCGCGACGCGGGCCGGCTCGGGGGCGTGGACCTCGCGCGCCTCCACGCGCCCATCGGGCTCGACCTGGGAGCGCAGACGCACGGCGAGATCGCCGTGGCGGTGGTCGCGGAGCTCGTCGCGCACCGGCGCGGATGTCTCGACGGGTTGCGTCGGAAGCGCCTCGACGACGAGACCCTGAAGAAGGCGGCCTCGACGCGCCCGCGCGCGGTGCACGACCCGGCGGAGCCCGTGGAATGAACGATCGACCCGGGCCGCCGCCGGCCCCGCCGCCGGGGCACGCGAGCCCGCTCCGCCTCGTACGGGACCTGCTGGCCCTCGACCGCGTCGCGGTGGCGATCCTGGTCACGGTTCCCGTGGTGTTGACGCTGCTCGAGTTCTTCGGGCTGCCGTGGCACTACACGCGGTGGCACCTCCGGGAGGCGCAGATCACCTCCAACCCGCCTCCGCCGGGCATCACCTGGATGATGGGCATCCGGTTCCCGCGGCCCGCGGGTCTCACGGACGCGCGATGGGAGACGCTCCAGCCGTACCTCTGGTGGGGCCTCTCGGTGATCGTCCTGCTGGTGCTGATCCCGATGTGCGTCGGCGCCGCGAGCGGTCTCTCGCCGCGCCGACTCGGCATCCGCTTGAAGGGTACGGGGCGCGACGCGTGGACCTATCTCACACTCTTCGTCGTGTTCTTCCCCGTGATCTGGCTCGTGAGCCAGCGCGCGGACTTCCAGAAGACGTATCCCTTCTACAAGCCGATGCCCGGGCACCTCGGTGCGGACTTCCTCCTCTTCGAGGCGGTGTACTGCCTGCAGTTCTTCGCGATCGAGTTCTTCTTCCGCGGCTTCATCGTGCTCGGCCTGAAGCGTCGGATCGGCGTGGCGAGCGTGCTCGTGATGATCGCGCCCTACTGCATGATCCACTACTACAAGCCCTTCCCCGAGGCGATGGGCGCGATCGGCGCGGGGCTCGTGCTCGGTCTCCTCTCGTGGCGGACCGAGACGATCCTCTACGGGTGGTTCCTCCACTACGGCGTCGCCCTCAGCATGGACCTCCTCGCGCTCCACCAGGTGGGCAGCCTCTGACCCGGGTCGCGGCCGGCCCGGCGCGCGGGCGGTCCGGACGCCCCGAAGACGCCCTCGAACCACCGGTGACGGCGGCGGGGACCCGCCGAGGTCCACCCGCCCCGAACCGCCTCGGGTGCGGTTGACCGCCGATCCCACGGCCTGTACCCTCCGGATTCGCCCCGCACGTCCCGTTCCCAGGGGGTTTCGAACGTCATGCGCACCGCCATCTTCGGCGCCGCCCTCGCGGCGCTCCTCGGTGGGATCCTCGCGCCCATCGCGCGAGCCGACATCCTCGACCTCAGCGACGGGAAGACGCGCCTTCCGAAGAGCGTCAAGTCGCCTTGGGGCACGCCGCCGAGCGACCAGGAGCTCCAGGACAGCGGGAAGCGGAACCTCGACCTGAGCTACGACTCGTACAAGCTCTCGGGCGCGTCGGGCGACGCTGCCGCCGTGGCCGCGTTCTGGCTCACCGACACGATCGCGAACCAGCGCTTCAACGAGGGCGAGCGGAACGGCCAGAACGCATTCTGGCCGGAGGCCGCGCAGGCGTTCGGAGCCGCTTCGGAGGAGCTCCAGGGTCTCGCCAAGGAGCAGGCGCTCTACAAGCGGATGCTCTCCCTCGCGAACACCGGCGACCAGGCCGCGACCCTGAAGGCGGCCGACGACCTCCTCGCCGCCAACCCGAAGACGTACTACTTCGGGCCGGCCCAGGAAACCCGTGCGCGCATCTTCGCGCTCCGGGGCAAGCTGGCCGACGCGCTCGCGGCGCTGAAGCTCGTCAGTGACATCCAGAACATGAACGTGCGGGACAACTTCAGCGCGATGTACCTCGCGACCCTCCTGAGCAAGAGCCTCGGCGCGGACAGCCCCAAGAAGTGGGCGGCCGCCGAGGACGCCTACCGCTCGCTCCTCACCGACCTCGTCAGGGCTCCGCACCACGAGCTCGCCGAGGTGCCGCGGTTCCGCATCCTCATGTCGCTCGGCGAGGCCCTCCGGAACCAGAACAAGGCCGACGAGGCGAAGAAGCAATACGAGCAGATCCTCGACGAGGCCTCGACCGCGACCGACAAGGGCGTGCTCGCGGGCGTGTACACCGGCCTCGGCGACCTGGCCTTCACCGAGGCTTCTCAGCTCCAGGCGAACGCCGCGGGCTCGAAGACCGCGCACGAGAAGGTGCGGGAGCTCCTCGACCAGGCCGCGCTGCACTACCTGCGCGTGACCCTCCTCTACAAGGACTTCGCACAACAGCGCGATCTGTTCGGCGCCACGCGAGGGGTGGCTCGCGTGTTCAACACCGTCTTCAAGCTGACGGGCGAGAAGGACTGTGACCTCGCGCACCGGGCGTACGAGTTCTATCGGCGCGCGGTGGACATGTTGGAGTCCGGCGAAGAGAAGCGACTCCTCATCAAGGAAGGCCTCGCCCTCAAGCAGCGCATCGACGAGGGGTGCTCGCCCGAGGCGGGCACGACCTCTGCTCCCAGCACCACCGACGGGAACTAGCGGAGCGCGTCGGTCCGCGTGCACCCCAGGTGATCGCCCCCGGTCTGCCGGGCCCCCCGGACATGTGGGGGCGCATCTGGAACCCGGTCTACGAGTTCGGCTACGGGGCGCTCCGCGCGGTCGTCCTCTTCTTCGCCCGCCCACTCTTCCTCGTTCGCACGATCGGCCCGCGGCCCCGCCTCCCGCGCGGAGCGTCGATCGTCTGCGCGAATCACGCGAGCTATCTCGACCCGGCGTTCCTCCAGCTGGTGATCCGCCGCCGGGTCGTCTTCATGATGACCGACGACTTCTACCGGCGTTGGGCCGGCCGGTGGTTCTTCAAGCTCGTCGGCGCCATCCCCGTCGGGAGCGGCGGCCTGGCCCGAGCGGGGATCGGGCGCGCCGTGGCTCTGCTCCGCGAGGGTCAGCCCGTCGCGATCTTCCCCGAGGGGAGGCTCAGCCGCGACGGCAAGATCGGGCGCGGGCGGCGCGGGGTGGCGATCCTCGCGCGCAAGGGGCGGGCCCCCGTGGTCCCGGTGGGGCTCGCCGGGAACTTCGAGACGTGGCCGCGGGGCGCCCGCTGGTTCCGCCGCGCGCACGTCCGCCTGGCCTTCGGGGCGCCGCTGGCGCCTCCGCCCGCCGACGTCGCGGGCAACCGCGAGGCGGAGACGGCGTACGTCGAGCGGATCATGGAGGCCATCCAGGCGGCCCGGGCGCGTGCGCTCGCGGCTGGCACCCGACCAGCTCGACGCGTGCGCCGGGCCGCGCCCGGTCCTAGGATCGAGGGAGCACGCGTCGCCTCGAGAGCCGGACCGTCATCCGTTCAGGCCCGGCTAAGAGGAGGCCGATAGGGAACCGCGCGTCCAGGGCAGGCCCGCTCAGACCTCGGGGCTACAGATGGCGAACGATCCCGACCTCACCCAGATCCTGGTCGGTCGGTATCGCCTCGGCCGGGTCATCGGTCAGGGCGCCCACAGCACGGTCTACCTCGCCGAGGACCTCGCGCGCGGGGGCGAGCAGGTCGCCCTCAAGCTGACCCAGTCGTCCCGCGAGGGCTACGCCTTCATGGAGGAGGCGGCCCGCGTCCTCCACTGGTTCCGTCACCCCAACTGGGCCCAGGTCCTCGATGCCGGGGTGGTTCCCGCCGACACGACCGCAGGGGGGCCCACGGTCGAGTCCTGGTTCCAGGCCCAGCGCTACGTGGACGGCGAGAGCCTCGATCACCTCGACGGCCCCCAGCCGTTCGAGTTCGTGTGGCGATTCCTCGAGGACGGCGCCCGCGTACTCCGCGCGGTGCACGACCTCGGCGTCATCCACTACGACGTGACGCCGTCCAACTGGATCCTCGAGGAGACGAAGGACGGCCCGCGCTTCATCCTCACGGACGGCGCCCTGGCGAGCGTCGGGCCCGTCGAGGGCGTCGCGCGCGGCACGCCGCTGTACATGGCTCCCGAGGTCACCGAGGACCAGGGCCACGACCACCGCGTAGACCTCTACTCCCTCGGACTGATCGCGTACCGCCTCGTCACGGGACAGGACGCGATCCCGATGCCCGACGACGGCGCGGCCGACATGCTCCGCCGCCGGCGCGAGGAGCTTCCTCCCCGTCCCAGTGCGCTCCGAAACGACATCCCTACCGCCCTCGAAGACCTGATCCTCGCCCTACTCGCCCGCGACCCGAACCAGCGCCCCTCGGACGGTCGAGCCATCCTGCTCCAGCTCGCCCAGCACGTGTCTTGGGAGGTTCCCGAAGTCCGCCCCGCCGAGATCTACGCCCGGATCGAGAGCGGCCCGCTGATCGGCCAAGAGGAAGCCCTGACCCGCTTCCGCAAGATGGTCACCCTCCTCCGCCGCCAAGCGACGGGCGTCGCTGGACTCAGCGCCCGCCGCGGAGCAGACTCCGTACTGATACTCACCGCGCCCCCACGCTCCGGCGCGACCCGCCTCGTGCGCGAGTTCCTCCACCAAGCCCGCCTGCTCGAGTGTGCCACTGTCTATCTCTCTGGTCGACGCGATTGGCCGAGTGAAGAGTCCCCGATCGCCGCGCTGCTGGATTCTATCGACACCCTAGCATCGCGCGTACAGCCCTCCGAACTGGCACAGCAACGGGCGCGGTCTCTTGCATCCTGGCCCGCTGGACACGCGATTGAGTACTTTGTGCGTAGGGCCATCCAGGCGTCGGCCCAGGGTGCATATGCGATCCTCGTGGACGACTACTCCGACTTGCCAAAACTAGCCCGGGACGCCTTGGCCGCCCTGTCGCGCGAAATGCTCTCGCGCACGGAGCACCTGCTCTCCGAGCCCCCGCCGCCCTTGGTCCTTGCTCTGGACGCCGGCGGTCTAGACACGCAATCACTAATTATTCATGACACATCGTCTCCAGGAGACGTCCTATGCCACATTGGCGCCTTGTCAGCTCAGGAAGCCTGGCAACTGATCGAGACGCGGCTGGGTCCCCAGCATGCGGGACCGGCGCCCAGGGAAGCTCTTGCACAACTCACACAACACAAGTCCGGTCGGATCGTCGACTACGCCGCAGCGGCAGCAAGACGCGGCGACCTCTCTGGAGGATACGGGAATTGGATTTGGGAAACGTCGTGCCTGCCAGAATATGACGTCCCAGCCCGCCTCGCACCCTCCATGCGCAACGCAGTCGCTGACGCGGGCCCTTTACTCCGCAGCGTTTTGACGGTGCTCCTCGCCGCTGAGGGCAGTGTGCCCATGCAGGTTCTCGAGCGCGTATTCCTCAATGCGCCGATTCGCCACCTTGTCTTCTCCACGCCCCTTCTCTCTGTCGTTCCTACCGACCAAGGCCCCTGTTGTGCCCTCGCCGACGCCGCCTTGCGTGACGCCCTTCGATCGGAGGTCCCTGCCTTTGATCTGGAGGCCTCCCGCCAGTCCCTCCTCTCCGCCTATGAGTCGGCACCCACAATCTCGAATCGCCTTGAGCGCGCGATCCTCCTCTTTGCGCTCGGGCGCCATTTCGACGCCATTCAACTGATCGCCCAACATGAACCGCCCTTAGATCCGAAAGCTCTCTCCCGCCTCCAGCCCCGGCTGGTATCGGCCGTCTCACAGAACGCTGCACTTCTCGCATCCCCAGAGGCGCGCAGAGTGCTGTGCGCCCTCATCCCCTCAAGCCACGAGGGCCTAGGTCCAGCCCGGATCCTCGCTGCGCACCTCACCCCAGACGCAGACACTCCGGACTCAGCGCTCCGCCTAGCGCGCATCATGGAGGACGCGGAGGAGCCGGCGCTCGCGGAGACGCTACTCGAGGCTTGGTATCCATCGACTACGACCGACGCGATCTTGGCTGCCAAGTACTTCATCGCACGAGCCTCACTCGCGTTTGATCGACGTAGCATCGATGAGGCCCGATCCTTTCTGAGGGAGTGCCGACGCTCTCTTCGCGTGCAGGCGCCCGTTAACCACGCCTTTCTGCGCATGCGCGCCGAGTACCTGACTGCAGTCGCACGTTCCAAGTTCCTGCTTCGCAGATCATCCCAGGCCCTTCGCTGCCTCCGTCTGGCCCAGCAGTACGCCCGCCTCATACGCGACCGCTCAATGCAGAGCCGCATCCTTAACAATCAAGGTATTGCGCTGGCCCAAATGCAGCGCGGTCGGGAGGCGACGCGGAGCTTCGCCCGCGCTGCGCGCTTTGCCAAGCGACTAGGAGACGTGCGCGGAGCTGCGTTCACCACGCTCAACATGGCCCGCATCCACGCCAAGAGGGGGAACTCGTCCATGCCGTACTCTTCGCCTCCGATTGCGTTGGCATTGCCCAGAGGCACGGGCTAACCGACACCCTCATTCGCGCTCTTAGAGAACTTGCCGACGCGTACGACCGCCAGTACAGACCTGACCTCGCCATGACTGCGTACATGCGAGCATGGCATGTAGCGAAACGGTTTTCCAGGTTCGATCAAGCACCGGCGGTCGCACGCGAACTCGCGCCACTCGCCGCCGCTCTTGGAGCTATGTCGGTCTACGTGGAAGTGCTGCGTACGACTGCAACGGCAGCGCGTGAGGCGCCGCTTTCTAGCGGCGTCCCAGCCGAGAACACACCCCTATATGTCAGAGGGATGCACTACTACAGCGCAGCACTTGCACACCTGCACGCAGGCCTCAGTCAACGGCACACAGTGTCCCTCTCACGCGCGTCCCGATACCGAGACGCACTTCTCCAAAACGAGCGTGACGGACTCGACTACCTCTCGCACCTTTCTGAGGCCGGTGCGGGCGGCACGGTGACGCTCTCTGCTACTCCCCAAGCTCGACGGCCCGCCCTGCATACACAGTATCGCGCACTCTATCGCGCGATGCTATGGGCCCGACGCACCCGCTTGAGAGAGCATCTCGATGATTCCTCCTCGGCGCGTCGGCCCCCCGCCCCCGCAATACCCGCGGGCCAGGACGGGCGCCTTGCAGCCGAATACTGCTTGCGCACTGCACGCGTCCGGGTCCGACGGCGTGCGCCGCGCTCTGTTTCCTGTTTTGGATGCTTTCGCGCGTGCCTCGAATCTGCGTTCGCTAGCCGCAAGAGTTCTTGCCGCAATGTGCGCAGCCACCCCTCCCCATTCGGCTCGCGTGCGCGCCAGTTTGTTCTCGAGCGCGGTCTCCACCCTGGACCGCATTGGTATTCAACATGCAGGAACGCGCACCGGACTCTCAGATGAAGTTCGGCTAGCCGCCCAGGACCTCTCTGCCGCGTCCGGCTTGCCGCTTCCAAGGAAACTAGGCCTCTTAGACCTTCATGCGGTTGCGCACAAGGCACTGGTGGACCAGGGGTCCACCGTTGTTCCGGACCAGCGTCTCGCCCTCGCGCTTCGGCGCGTGCTTGAGGCCTCTGCCGCCATGCGCTCCGGCGGGGGCTTGAAACAACTACTGGACGGCCTGACTGGCCACATGACCGAGATCATGGGGGCCCAGCGGGCCTGCGTCGTTCTGGTCGACGAATCTCAATCCCTCGCTCTTGGCGCCAGTAGCTGGGCCGCTTCGGCGGGCGAGCAGGTCAGCCTAAGCGACCTCAGCCACACGGTGATCGAGAAGGTCCGGTCGACCAGGCGCCCTGTCAATCTTAGCCCTGCATCTGACGGCCTGGACTCCTCTTCGGTACAGGGACTATCTCCGAACGAACTTGCCGGCGCTCACAGCATTATGCTTCTTCGGCAATCGATCCTCTGTGTGCCAATGCTTCGCAATGATGTCATGTACGGAGTGTTGTATGTGGACACCGACCGGGCCATCGCATTCGACCGTATCGACCTGGAAGTCCTCTCACTGTTCGCCGAGCAAGCGGCTGCGGCTCTGGAGTCCACGAGGCTACTCGAGAACATCCAGGCGTCGTTCTTGGAACTGAAGACGCTCCAGGACCGGCTTGTTAGGGGCGAACGTCTACGCGTCATTGGAGAAATCAGTAGTGGCGTCGCGCATGAGTTCAATAATCTTCTCACGTCCATACTGGCGCGCGTACAGATGATGAGCCTTGGCTCACTCGCAGGCCAGGCGCAAGCAGATTTGGCGCTAATAGAGCGTGCCGCTCTCGACGCGGCAGAGGTTGTGCGCAGGCTACAGACGTTCAGCAGGAATCAAAGGCAACATGACTTCCGTGTGCTGAATATGGAGGACGTGTGTCGCGACGCGATCGATCTTCTGCGCCCTCTTTGGCGCGGCGGGCGCGGCGGCAGCGAGCAGACAGCCGTTGTCCAACTTCGGTGTGAAACCCAACTTCAAGTGCGAGGCGACCCCACGGAACTCCGCGAGGTGATGACAAACCTGTTGAAAAATGCTCTTGAGGCGATCGAAGTCGGTGGCCGCATCGGCGTTACCGCGGCACGGCGAGGCGGCCGGGTTCAAGTCACCGTGCGCGACAACGGCTGTGGGATCGCGGTGCAACTTAGGGAGCGAGTGTTCGATCCATTCTTTACAACGAAGGGTGAGCGCGGGACAGGGCTCGGGCTTTGCCTATGCCAGCAAATCGTGGAGAAGCACGGCGGCAGGATTTCCCTCGCCTGCCCACCCGGAAAGGGAACTGTAGTGACCTTCTCCCTTCCGGCCGCTCAGCGCGCCACGGCCGGCCGGGGCGATGATGTGCCTGCGCCCCGGAAGGATCGCCCCGGATCAGGGACGGTGCTCGTAGTAGATGACGATGCATCCGTCCTTGACCCGGTGTGCTCCTATCTAGAACGCCGCAATTTTCGGGTCATTCGGGCCACGAGCGGCGAGGAGGCGCTTCGCATTGCTCGGGCGGAGAGGCCAGATGTAGTCCTTTCTGACGTTGGCATGCCGGGGATGAGTGGCATTGAACTGTGCAGCCAGTTGCGCGCTTTGCACCCCAACCTTCCGGTGGTTCTCATGAGCGGGTGGGCAAGCGATGTGGATCCGAATAGGGCACTAGCCGCGGGCGCTGCTGAGGTTCTGGCGAAACCCTTCCCCATGGAGCGGGCAAGCCAACTACTCGCGCGCTTCGTATCGGCGGGCGCAGAGTAAGGGCCGGCTCTTCCGAGCCGGCCCCGAGTGTTGCCCAAGCGGATCTCGAACTTGGATCGTGGCTAGCGCAGCCAGCGCCAGTCTTCGTCGTTGTCCGAGATGGTGACAAGGATGTCCTCCGGGAGGATGTGCACCCGTAGGATCGTCCCGTTCTTGTCCGGCCCACAGTTGGGCGTCGGCACGCTCCACAGCGGAAGGGGGATGGGCCCGGTGCCGACCGGGAGACCATGCGAATCTTCCGCGATATAGAGATGCCCCTGCGCTTCGGCGAAACTCAGAGTCCCGAGGAAGCCGTCGTGCTGATACCGCACGCCCATCGGGCTCGGGCCAGCCTTCGCCGATGCCGTCAGCGCTATGGCTACGGCGACCACTAACGTGAGCGCCACGAGCTTTCGCATCGAGCCACCCTCCACGTGCTACTCCTCGACGCACCGAGCGCCCATCGAGGTGGTGAGAGAATAGGACACGCCGCGCGAAATCTCAACTTTGGGCGTTTAGATTTCTGAACACCGGACCCAGATGTCCTCTGGCGGGTGGGGCCCGTAGTTTTAGGCCTTGCACGGCACTCCGCGGGTAGTGGATGATCCGGAGTGATGTATGTTCGCCCCTTGTTAGTTGCGGTTTCGGGGAGTAGGCCGAGGGGTCCCCATAAGGGAACGGGGGCGAACCGGCGCGTCGGGCGCAGAGTTGTGATCCCGCGTCCGGAGGCGACTGACGGCGCCATGGCCCTCGCGCTGGAGCTGTCGAGAAGGCGGGCGCGAGGCCGGCCCGCCCCCACGGTCATCGCGATCAGCATCAATTCTGCTGTTCCGGCCCACTCCTTGGCTCTCGCGATGCTGCTGACCTACTGCGACCCCACACCGGCCACCCTGCGGTTTGTGCGCACGCTGTTCCTGGACCGTCCGCGACGACGCAGATCCCGGAGCGCATCTTCATTCCTTCTGCGGCAGAACGCAGAGCACGAGGGGTACCTCGCCAAATTGCGCTGGCTCGCGCGGCGTTCGGATTCACAATTACGACTGCTGCAGATCGCTGAACACTTGGTCGTCATGTTGCCTAAGACAGATGGACAGCGTCGCATCGCGCGCAGTGTCTACAAATTGATAGCGGGCAAGCTTCACCGCCACTTGAGTGGCCTATCTCCATACGCGCAGGCGATTCTGGCGGCGATCCTGCAGCGAGACCGGCCGACGATCGCGGGCATCCGGACACACCTGCGCTCGGCGCCGCCAGGCGCGGCGCTCATTATGCGAGCCTTCGCCGCCTACGGGCTCGCGGTCGCCGCCTCGTATTCGGCTCATCCGGTGACATATCGCCATCGACTTGCAATGCGGGCGGAAGTGCGTTGCCGCGCCGCCGGCCTGAAGAAGATGGCAGCTCTGGCCCGCTCGTTTCGAAGACGCATGGCGTGGCAGTTCGAACGCACGCAGATTACTCGTGTTGTCCACCGTGGTTTGCGCACAGTATTACTCGCTGGCATCAGATCGTCCGCGTGGAACGCCACGACGGACTGCGCGGTTTCGGAGCACCGAGCCGGGCACCTTTCACGCTCTCGAGCGTCCTTGATTGTGGACGTCATGGAGCGAGCGGGTCAGGGCTATCGCCTTCATCCCACGCGCGCCAAGCTTCTGGACAAATCCCATCGGTTTGGCTCGACGCGCATCCCGATGACACCGGAACTGCGAATCCACCTCAGCGTACTCGAAGCACTAGACAAGAACCGGTTCACGGGTCTGGCGCGCAAGGCCGCGTCGTTGCCTGATGAGAGCCGCGTCGCCCTGCATTTGCACTCGCTTGGAGTACTCCCACCCGGATTGCGGAACTCTCCCGGCACGGAGCACGCGATGGCGAGTCCGGCGCCTCTTCTGGCGCAGTACCGCGAAGCAAGGTCCTCCGCGGCACCGGTACTCGCAAGCCCGGAGGCGCCCAGCGTCAGCGAGGGCTTGCTCCTGCGGCTGTGCGGCAGCACGTGGAGAGGCCGACCAGTCCCCCGGAAGTACCGCCAGTACCTCAGCCGCGAGGCGCGCGGTGAGCCGTCGTGGGCCAGACACCTTCTCCTCTCGCTCGCGGCGGCACGCCAGCACATTTGGGCATCCGACCTGGCTTCGGCCATCGGTGCACTGGCGTGTGGGCTGGATGCATACGTCAAGTTGGCCGGGCTTTCGAGACGATTTGGGCGGGAACCATCCATACCCCTTCTTGAGGACTACAGATCATGTTGTGAGCGAGTGGCGAAGGCACACGGCTTCGACGGCCCAGCGCTGCGGAATTTGCCTGTTTGTGTCAGGGCGCTGGCTAGGCGGGTTGCAGTTACGAGTGGACGCGCACGCCCAGCGCGGGTGATTGATGCCTTGGATGCGCTGATTGCGGCGGGGCGTGTGGGGCGGGAGGACGAGATCGAGCGGCGGTTGACTCGGGAGCTCGCGCGGATGGTCGGGGGGTGGGTGCTCTTCCACTACCGGCGCGGCGACTACCTCTACATGCGGCCGCAGGCCGAGCACACGCTCTCGACGTGGACGATCCACTGTCTCGTGCGCGAGCGGCATTTTCGGCCGCGGGGCGTCCGGCCGCGGCCCGAGTTCTGGCGGCCGGAACAGCGACGGCCGCGCAGCGTGCTCTGTGTGCCGATCGGCGACGGTGTGGCGTGCCTGGCACGACGCCGGAAGTTCACGAGGCGCGAGATCCGCGCCGTCCGCGCGGTCCTCCGGTTCTTCGAGACGCGGAAGGCCGACCCGTCGAGCCGGACCGCTCTCGAGGCCGTGCGGCGCCGCCCCGCCGAGATGCCGGCGCTCGCGGGCGAGGGGCTGATCGGTCGCTCGCGCCCCTGGCGCCGCGTCATCGACCAGGTGATGCGCGTCGCGAGGTCTCGGTGCGCGGTCGTTCTCCGCGGCGAGACCGGCACCGGGAAGGAGCGCATCGCCCACGCACTCCACGCCGCGTCCGGCCGGGCACAAGGTCCGTTCGTACCCTTGAACTGTGGCGCCGTCGCACCCGACGTGCTGGCCTCGGAGCTCTTCGGACACGTCCGTGGCGCGTTCACCGGCGCGGACCGGAACCGCATGGGCGTCATCGTCCGGGCGCACCGCGGCACGTTGTTCCTCGACGAGGTCGCGGACATGTCGCCCGCCATGCAGGTGGCGCTCCTGCGCGTGATCGAGGAGAAGCGCGTGACCCCGGTAGGCGGGACCCGCACGCGAGAGGTCGATGTACGCATCGTCTCGGCCAGCCACCAGGACCTCGCGGACGAGGTGGCGGCGGGCCGCTTCCGAGAGGACCTCTTTCATCGACTCAGCGTCGTGACGATCTTCCTGCCTCCGCTCCGCGAACGCGGCGGAGACCTCGCGCTCCTCTCCGCGTACCTGCTCGAGAAGCTCGACCCGCCGCGCATCCTCGAGCCCGACACCCTCGCGGCGCTCTCCACCTACTCGTGGCCCGGCAACGTCCGCGAGCTCGACAGCGTGCTCCGCGCCGCCGCCCTGCTCTCGGACGGACCTTCGGTCCCGCCCGACGTGGTCGAGAACGCGATCGCGCAGCGGGCCCGCCTCACCCGAAAGGCGCTCGGCCGGCGGCTCGAACCCGCGGCGCGCGGTCCACGGTCGGAACGTCTCCTCACGCTGCTCGAGAAGCGCTGGCTCGCCGCCCCCGCTCTCGCCCGCGAGCTCGGCGTCTCGCCCCGCACGGTCAACCGGGAGTTGGGGCGGCTCGTAGACCACCGGCTGGTCGAAGCGCACGGCGAAGCGCGGGCCCGCGTCTACCGCCGACGGACCGGGGTCTGACGCCATTTGTCGCGATTGGGCGGGCCGAGTCCCACTCCACCCGACTTCTCCACTTGTCCACCGGGGATGTGGAGACACAAGTCGTTGCCCTCGCGTGACTTGGGAAATCTCCCCACGGCGAGGCCTCCGGCACGGGTCGTGCGATTCCCAGGGCATGAGAGCCTCGCACCTCGTCCTGCAGCAGATCGGGGTCCAGGCTGTCGCCCTCCTCGTGGTCACGATCACGGGGCGGGTCTGTCCGCTCGGCGTGCCCTGGGTCCCCGCCTTCTTCGCCGCCGACGGCAGGCCCGCCCCAACCTCCCCCGCGTCGCGCCCTGGCGACCTACCCGAGGCCGGAGCCACCGACCGGGGGGACCGCGTCGTCGGGGAGACGCTCGATCTCCCGGCGACGACGGCGGAAGAACGCCACCGATCCGACGATCGCGGCCACGCCGATCAGGCTGAAGAGGAGCCCCGGCAGGTCGCGCAGGAAGATGTGGAACCACGGCCGCGCCTCGGCCTCGATCGCCTGCCGCCAGAGCGAGTCGCACTCCCCGAGCGAGAGCCCGCTCCGCCGCCGGACCGCCGCGGCGAAGGGGCTCCCGCCGCGCGCCCAGGCGTCCGCCCGGCCGGACACGAGGTCGGACAGGATCTCGGGCCACACCGACCACCCGCAGCGCGACGCGAGGTGCGCGACCCAGCTCCGACTCTCCTTGTACGCCAGGTCGGCGTCGTGGCCGTCCGCGGGGAACGACGTCTGGAGCTCGTCGAAGGGGATCAGGTTTCCGAACGTGACCGCGAGGTCGAGTGCGGCGCCCTGGTCCACACTCACCCCGCCCCCGATCTCCTCGGCTACCCCCTCCTCCGCCCACAGCGGTAGGAGCCGGCGCCGAGGGCCCGCGTGGGCGCCCCAGAGCAGGTGCACCCACTCGTGGCGCAGCACGGGCACGAGCCCGCCCCCGTACCCCAGAGCCAGCAGGTCGGCGCGCACGACGATCCGCGCGTCGGCCGACACGGTCGCCCCCACCGCCCACGAGGGAACCGCCGCGCTCGCGACCTCGCTCATCCGGTCGGCGCCACGAACGAGGAAGACCTCCGGCGGCTTCCCTTCGTAGGTCCATCCGAGCCGGCGCTCGACCTCGCGCGCGATCCCCGGCACGACCTCCTCGGCCGCCCGTCCGAGCCGTTCGAGGCCCGCGTCCCAGCGGACGGTCACGGAGGGTGTCGCCTCGGCGTGGCCGATCCGGGCCCCGGGCCCGAGCAGGACCGCGAGCGGCACCATGAGGAGGGCAACGGAGGGGACGAGGCGGCCCGGGAGTCGGGTCGCCGGGCGAGGGGGGAGGTCCACCTCGCGGATCGTAGCCGCCGGGCGCGCCGTCGGCGCCCGAGGACGCGTGTCCTCCGGGCGCGACGGGCGTGCCCGGGCCGCGCCGGCCGCGCAGGGGCACAACACGTGGCGGGGAACCGACTTACGTTCCTCGGGTCCCCGCGGCACGCCATGCGGTACGTCGCGTGTGAGAATCGCCACCGTTCGGTGGGTGAGACCGAACGGCGATGCCTCTGGATTCCGCGGGGTCGGGTGACCCCGAGGGGACCGATACAGGGACGGGGGGTCGGGAGCGAATCCCGGCCCCCCGACATCTCCGCCGCCGTGCCCGCTGCGTCTCAGCTCCGGGGGAACCGGACCCGCAGCGAGAGACCCCGGACCCCGATCGCGTCGAGCTCGATCCCGACACCGGTCCTCCGGAGGGCTCCACGCGCCTCGGCGAGGTGGGGACCCGCGCCGCGCTGGTCCGCGCGGTAGGGGGCGTACGGGACGAAGACCGCGTGCGCCTGACGCGGATCGACCGCGCTTCCCGTGTCGGACAGGAGCACTTCCACGCTCGTCGCGTCCACGGCGGCGACGCGGACCTCGAACCGGCCCCCCTGCACGAGCGCCGCGCGGGTCCCGCGCGCGACCGCGACGAAAGCCGCCGAGACCAGGTCGGGATCGACCGACACGTCGGGCACGTCGGACGGGATGTCGAGCGCGAGGCGCACGGCCGAACCGAGAGCCTGCGTGACGGGCTCTACGAGGCGCGCGAAGAGGTCGGCGACCGCGACCGGCGCGGGCGTGACCGGGTCGCGCACAGAGAGCGCGCCGAGGCTCTGCGCGAGCCCCACCGCCGAGTCGAGCGCGTGGGAGAGGTCGTCGAGGAACATCGGCCCCGAGCCGCCCGCCTCGAGGTGCGGGCGGAGCAGGTCCACGTAGCCGAGCACGGTGGTCAGGAGACCGCTCAGCTCGTGCGAAACGCCGCGGGCCATGGTCGCGATCGTCTCGACCTCGGCCTCCTCCTTCGCCGCGTCCTGGGCGACTCGCTCGTCGCCGAGGTCGAGGAGGAACATCGGTCGCGGGCCGTCCTCGCCGCCGAGCGGGCGGCCTTCGAGCACGCGGACGGGACGCGGCGGCCCCTCGGCGTGCTCCAACCGGCCGTCCCAGCACCCGCCGCACGAGGGCCCCGTGCGCTCGGCGCGGGGCGGCGCCGCGACGATCGCGTGGACGGTCGTGCGCCGGAGCGCGTCCTTCGGCCAGCCCGAGAGGCGGACCGCCTCGTCGTTCGCGTCGAGGATCCGCCCGCGGGGGTCGCAGAGCAGGATGGCCACCGGCGCGGCCTGGAAGAGCACCCGGTGGCGCCCGGGGGGCAGCCGGTCCTGGGGGGACCGGGTGTCCGCGGGGCGGTCCCGCCCGACCCGGCTCGCGGCGTCGAGGCGCGAGAGGGCGTTCAGGGCCATCCGATCGAGGTTCATCGCGCCTCCCCCTCCCACCGTGGACCGCGCCCGCGGCCGGTCGGGGCACGGATCGACCGGGGCTCCTCCCTATCGACCAGGGACCCGGACCTTCGACACCCTCCTTCGCGAAGCCCGGATTCCCGGCGCGGAACGGGTGCGACCGGCGTCGCGGGCGGGCTACGCGGCGGGCGTGCCCGGGGCGCGGACCACCAGCACCGCGGTCTCGCTCTTCCGCAGGACGCGTTCGGTCACCGATCCGATCAGGAGGTGGTCGAGGCCGCTTCGCCCGTGGGAGCCGATCACGATCAGCTCGGGGTCGAAGGCCAGGGCCTCCTCGAGGATCACGGTCGCGGGCTTCCCCTCGCCCACCTTCACACGGACGCCCACCCCCTCACGCGCCTTCGCGTACGCCTCGAGTTTCTCGCGCGAGAGCCGCTTCAGCTGCTCGATGTCGCGCCGGTGGGGATACACGCCGAACGCCCCCTCCGTGACCACGGGCAGCCACTCGACCACGTGGAGCAGCGTCGCGACGCCGTCGGGCGCGAGGAGACGAACGGCCATGTCGAGCGTCGGTTCGGAGACCTCCGAGAAGTCGATGGGGACCAGCAGCCGCTGAAAGCCCTGCACCGCGCCCTCCTCGCTACGTCAGCCGGTCGCCCGCGACGACCCGGCGCGCGTTCAGGAACTCCTTCACCGCCATGTCGCGACCCCCGGTCGGGCGGAGTCGCGTGACGCGCACCCTCCCGAGGCCGCACTGCACGACCAGGCCCTCCGGCTCGGCCGAGAGCACCGCGCCGGGCGCGGCCCCCGACGCGGACGCCTCGCCGGCCTCGCTCACGATCTCGACCTTCGTGACGACGAGCGGGAGAGGTTCGTGCTTCACCTTGGGCTGCCACGCGGTCTGCGCGCCGGGCCAGCTGGTCATCGCGCGCACGTGGTCCTTGACCTCGCGCGCGGAGCGGGACCAGTCGATCTGCCCTTCCTCCTTCGCGAGCTTCCGCGCGTACGTGGCGAGGGACGCGTCCTGGGGCTGGGGCTCGATCTCGCCGTCCACGTAGGCGGGAATCGTCCGGACGAGGAGGTCGGCGCCGAGCTTCGAGAGGGCCTCGGCCACCTCGTCCGACGTCTCCTCGCCTCTGAGCGGCAGGGCGGCCTGCGCGACGATCGGGCCGCGGTCGAGCTCCTCGTCCATCACGAAGATGGTGACGCCCGTCTCCGTCGCGCCCTCGCGCAGCGCCGCGACGATCGGGCTCGCGCCGCGGTAGCGCGGAAGGAGGCTCGCGTGGAGGTTCACGCACCTCCGGCGCGGGAGGCTCAGGAGCGCGCTCCCGAGCTTCTGGCCGAAGCCCGCCGTCACGATCACGTCCGGCGTCGTCTCCTCGATCGCCTCGCGCGAGGTGCGGCCGTTCACGTCGCTCGTGCGGTGGATCGGGAGCTGGAGCCGCTCGGCCTCCTCGGCGAGGGGCACCTCGCGGCGCCGCTGCCCGCGCCCGGCCGGTCGCGGCGGTGGGACCACGACGAGCTGCGGCGCGAGGCCGGCGCCCACGAGACTCTGGAGCGAGGGCACCGCGAACCGCGGGCTCCCCATGAACACGAGCCGAAGCCGCCCGCTTCCGCCGAGCTCCGGCTGCTCGATGGCCCGCGTCGCGGCGCCGGCCTCCCCGCCCGCTTCGCTCTCGAGCGCGTCCTCGCGGACCTCGATCTGGATCTCGCCGAAGCCGTCCTGGAGGACGAGGATCTTCCTCAGCTTGATCAGCTCGAGCAGCGCGAGGAACGCGCCGATCACGTACGAGCGGTCGCGACCTCCACCGAGGAGCTCCGTGAACGTGAGTCGCCCGCCGGCCGCGCTCAACCGGTCGAACATGATCTCCACGTAGTGCGTGATCGGGAGCCGCTCGCGCGGCACCGCCACGACCGCGTCCTCCCCCGTCTCGCGCAGGAGCCGCTGGAACGAGCGGACGAGCGCATAGAGATCGACCTCGAGCTCCGGCTCCTCCTCGCCCGCCTGGACGCGCTCGGTGGCGACCTGGACCGGCACACGGAGCTCCTCGTCTCCCGCCCGCCGGCCCAGCTCGCCCGCCACCTGCTTGAAGCCGCGGTACTCGAGGAGCTGGCGGACGAGGTCGAGCCGCGGGTCGATCTCCTCGAGGTCGAGCGGCGTGTCGCGCGGCAGGAGTGCCCGGCTCTTGAGCACGAGGAGCTGGCTCGCCACGACCAGGTACTCGCCCGCCTGGTCCACGTCGAGCTTCTCGACCTGGCTCCGGCAGATCTCGAGGAAACGGTCCGCGACCCGGGCCAGGGGAACGTCCTGGACATCCACCTCCTCCTGCTGCACGAGGTGGAGCAGGAGGTCCAGGGGACCCTGGAACGTCTCGAGATCGACGCGGAGCTCCTCCATCGGCCGGGAGTCTATCCGCCTTGCCCTGGCGCCCCGTGTTGAGGCCCGGTGATCGTCCGCGGCCCCGGTCCGGGGCGCGGGCACGAGCCGCCCCGGGACCGCGCGCGGCCCCATCCGGGCCCAACCAAAGGCCCACGCGGGAGTTACGGGCCGGGGCCCCGCCCGCCCGCAGGGTCCCTCGTGGTCCCAGGGCTTCGGATCCCGGGGGCCGGACCACGACCGGCCGATCTAGTATCTCGGTTCTCTCCCTCGCGAGGACGTTCGCCCGTGCCCGCCCCGTCGTTGAAGATCCGACTGTTCGTCATGGACGTGGACGGCACGCTCACGGACGGGACCATCACGTACGGCGCGGACGGGTCGGAGCTCAAGTCGTTCCACGCCCGGGACGGCGCGGGGATCCAGCTCCTCGCCCGGGCGGGCGTCGTGCCGGCGATCGTGACCGGGCGCTCCTCGCCGGCGGTGGACCGCCGGGCGCGCGAGCTCGGGATCGAACAGGTCGTCCAGGGGGCGCGAGACAAGCTCGCGGCCGTGGACCGGCTGCGGGAGCGCGCCGGCCTCGCGTGGGAAGGCGTGGCGTACGTGGGCGACGACCTGACGGACCTCCCGCCGATGCGGCGGGCGGGCTTCAGCGCCGCGCCGGCCGACGCAGACCCGGAGGTCCGGAAGGTCGCGACGTACGTGTGTCGCACGGCCGGCGGCCGGGGCGCGGTCCGCGAAGCGATCGAGACCCTCCTCCGCCAGCTCGGCGCGTGGGACGAGATCCTCGTGTCCCTCGGCGGTGCCTGACCGATGCGGCGGCTCGCGCTCGTCCTGCTCGTCCACGTCGCCGCGATCGCGGTGCTCTACTCGGTGACGTGGGCGCCCGCGCGGTCTCGCGCGTCGGGGCAGGGCTCGTCGGTTCCCGACATCCCCGCGGGCACGGACCCCGGCGCGCGGATCGTCCCGCCCAACGGCGACCCCGTGGCGATCCACGGCGCGCAGGGCCTCCGGCTCGCGAGCGATCCCGAGCCCGTGAAGGTGACCGACCCGGTGACGGGCGCGTCGATCGTGGTGCCCGACTTCGTGCGCCAGGAGATCGAGGCGCGCGAGGTGCGGCCGGCGAGCGCGCGGGCCAGCGACCGCCAGGCCCTCCAGGCCGTGAACGTGCGCGTGTCGGTCTACCGGGAGCCGCGCACGGTCGAGGAGGCACGCGGGCTGATCGAGGGACGGCCCGGCGCACGGGCCCGCATCCTGCGCTGGTACGTCGTCGCGCCGCTCGCCGAGGCGGAGTGGCTCCGCGAAGGGCTGAGCCTCACGGACCGCAAGGCGCGCTCCGCGTCCCGCGACGCGACCCTCACCGTGAAGGGCGGATTCCTGCTCCAGGACCTGGAGGAGGGGATCACGGTCGAGGGCCAGGAGGTCGAGCTCGAGCCCGGGCGCGGCCGTGCGCACGGCCGCGGCTTGTTCGAGGTGCGGCACGAGGCCTTCTCGCTCGCCGGCCGCGACCTCGAGCTCGAGCGCGACAACGGCCACGAGAAGGTGCACGTGATGAAGGACGTCACGCTGCGCATCCTCAAGGACCTCGCGGGCGCCGACGGGCGGCCCCTCCTCGCGTTCGGGGGCGAGGGGTTCAAACCCGGCTTCGTGACCGCCGAGGGCGGCGCGGTCCTGACGCGGGAGGAGGCGTTCGGCCGGGAGACGCTCCGGGCGTCGCTCGAACACCACGTCCACGCGGAGCAGGAGGGCGGCCGGACGCTCGACGCGGAGCGGACGCTCGTCGTCGCGCACCGCGGGGTCGTGGCCGCGGGCGCGCCGCGGCCGCGCTGGCACCTCGACACGTTCGACGCCGAGGGCGGCGTCGTCGTGGAGTATCCCGACGTCACCGAACGCGGGCGTCGCTACCTCGTCTCGCTCGCGGGGCAAAAGCTCCACCACGAGGTGATGGAGGACGGGACCGCGACGAGCATCCTCCTCGGTGAGCCGCGCATCGAGCTCCACGGCGACGTTCCCCTGCAGGGCGTCGCGCTCTCGAAGCCCATGGGGACGCTCCGGGCGAGCGCCGAAGAGTCGGCCCGGATCGAGACGCCCGACCCGGTCGAGATCGGTCCTGGAGCCCGACCCGAGGACTACCTGAGGATCGTCCTCGAGAAGGGCGCGCGCCTCGAGCGCGAGGACGTCGGCCTGGCCGACGACTGGGACCGCCTCGAGGGCGACGAGCTGACGCTCCTCCTCGAGAAGGTCCCGCCGACCGGCGGACAGACGACTCGGCCGGAGGGCCTGGGACCGGCCGGTTCGGGGGAGCGTCTCGTCGCGACCTCGTTCGCGCTGCTCGGAAACGTCCGGCTCGGCGGAACGCGGATGAGCGGCACGACGGACCGGCTGGTCGGAGAGCACCTCGACTCCGACGAGCCGGTCGTCGTCGCGGAAGGTCCCGGGACGAGCTTCGCCTTCCACGGACTGAGGAGCGGCGAGCGCCTGCTGGGCGGCCACGGACCGGGTGCGGCCGGGAAGACGGGTGACGGGGTCGCCACGCCGACGAGGGAGCGCGAGTCCTGGGTGCTCCAGAGCCTGCGCGCGGACGGCGACGTGGTCGCGACGACCTCGTTCGGCGGAGCGACGGTCGGCTTGCCCGTGCGGATCGAGGGCGCCGCGCTCGCGTACGACCGGATCTCGGACCGGGCGCGCCTCCTCGGTGGAGGTACGGCGCCCGCGCGCGTCGCGGTCGGCGATCCGTCGGGACCGCGCCACACCGTGGCGGCTCGATCCATGAGCTTCGAACGGGCCGAAGGCATCGTCACGGCGGACGGCGGCGTCTCGGCCTCGGTCTACGTGGCGATGGACGCGCCGCGCTCCGTCGGCCTCGGGGCCCTCGGTCTGCGGTCGCCCGAGGTCGGCTCGCCCACGACCATCGGCGTCACGACGAGCGGGCGGATCGAGATCCGCGCTCGCCTGTCGCCGTCACCTCGGCGGCCCCGCCTCGACGCCGACCAGGAGATCCGCATCGAAGGGGATGTCCGGGCCGAGCTCGCCACCGCGACGACGGCGGTGGACGAGATCCGGGCCGACACGCTGCAGGTGAGCCTCCGGCGCACGGTCCTCGAGCCGACGGCGCCGCCGCTGGGCGGCGTCGCGAGCCTGGGCGGGGGCGGTGCGCGGCCCACGCGCAGCCCCGCCGCGGCCGGCGCGCCGCCGCCGAAGCGCGTGCGCTGGGACCTCACGTCCGACCGGCTCTCCGCGCGCCTCGACGCGAACGGTCTCGTCGGCCTCGAGGCCATCGGTCAGGCGAAGCTCGAGGGACCCGACGGCACGATCCAGGGCCGGCGCATCGCGTACGACGCCGTCCACCACGAGGCCACCGCGGACGGCACGCCGCGCGCCCAGGCGATCTTCGGCCCCGAGGACGCGCGGAACGAGGTCTGGGCCCCGACGTTGACGTTGTGGCTCGGAACGAACGGCCCGGAACGTCTCGAGGCCTCGTCCTCGCCGGGCGTCCCCGCGGTGGCCGTCCTGATCCGGCGGGACCGCGCGGCCTCGACCTGGGAGCGCTTCACCGTGACGTGCAGCGCGCCGATCGAGGTGAACCCCCGCGAGCTGACGTCGGACGGCCCGATCGAGATCCGGCGACTCGTCCGACGCGCCCCCGGGGCCGACTGGGGCGCGCCCGCGACCCTGTGGGCCGACCGCCTGACCGTGGCGGGGAACGACCTCCTGTCCCGCGCGGGCGCGGACGTGCGCGAGGTGGAGGCCTCGGGACCGCACACGGTCTTCGAGGTCGGTCAGGCCGAGAAGCGGATCCGCATCTGGGGCGACCGCTTCCGACTCGACGTCGTACACTCGATGGCGATCCTGACCGGCGAAGGGACGCGCGACCTCGCGTTCCAGCGCGGTCCCGACGAGAACCCGAGCATCGTGAGCCGCCAGCGCCGCATCGTCATCGATCTCCAAACCGGGAACCTGAAGGAGGTCGATCCGACCGAGATCATCCTCCGGGGCGCGACCCGATGACGCCGATCGCGATGCTCTCGGTGGGAAGCGGGGAGATCCTCCTCGTCGCGTTCGTCGCCCTCCTCGTGTTCGGCGGTCGGCTTCCCGAGGTCATGCACAACCTCGGTCGGTCGTACGCGAAGTTCAAGCAGGGCCTGGAGGACGCGACCACGCCCCTCCGAAACGAGATCCGAGGGCTCGACGCGAGGACTTCGAAGCCGCGGCCGAAGCCGCCCGCCCGCGGGACGAAGCCGGCGAGCGAGACGACGGCCGCCCCGGAGGCGACGGAGGGCGACGCGCCGCGCCCGGCCCCGACCGAGCCGCCTCCGCGCGAGGTCCCGCGGACACGAGCCGCCGGCGCCGCGGACGAGCCGCCCCCGGTCTGATCTCCGGCCGCGACGCCGGCGGAGGCGCGCGGGCCAAGGACGCGGCGACGATCAGTCGTCGTTCTTGTCGCCGACCAGGTTTTCCTCGGCAGCGTCGAAGACGTCCTGCCACGAGGCGTCGGCGCTCGGGTCCACGACCTTCACGTGCTCCGACAGGAGCCGGCGGATCTCGGGAGCCTCGGCGACGAAGAAGAAGAGGTGCGAACCGCACGACTCGGTGAGCGCGTCGAGCAACGTGCGCGAGGGCGGTTCCACCACGGCGAACGAGCGGGCCTTCCCGAACCGGCCGACCGGAAGCACCTGGTACTGGTACAGGGTGGCCGCCGGGAGCCCGTCGGCGAGCACGGCGTCGTACGTGAACTCGTGGAGGGGGAGACACGGCATGTTGTAGTGGAGGGTGACGATCTTGGCGAGGTCCCAGGCCGTCAGGTGCCCGGCCTCGACGACCACCGCTCCGAAGGGCTCGTTCTCCTCGCGGGCGGAGTTCACGAGCTCGTCGGCCAGCTCGTCCGTGAGGAACCCCTGGGCGACCAGGACGTCGCGGAGGCTGCGGCGCTCGAACCGGTTGGGGCTGTCCATGACGCGGATCTCCGCGGTCCCTATCGACCCGCCCCCCGCCCGACATGAGGGGCCGGCGGAGGGGGCGGGGAGCGCCGCGGCCGCTCAGGGGCGTCGGCGGCAGGGCGGTCCCGGCCGGAGGCCCTATCGACCGGCACATAGCGGGACCCGGAAGGCGCCTTCGGGCGCCGCGGATCGATCCCGCTCAGATGTCGAGGTCCTGCACGTCGAGGGCGTGCTGCTCGACGAAGTGGCGCCGCGGCTCGACGCTCTCCCCCATCAGCAGGCTGAAGAGGCGGTCGGCCTCCGCGCCGTCCGAGAGGTTGACGCGGAGCAGAGTGCGCTTGGTCGGGTCCATCGTCGTGTCCCAGAGCTGGTCCGGGTTCATCTCGCCGAGTCCCTTGTAGCGCTGCACGTCCACGCCCCGCTGGCCGGCCTTGCGGACGTGGACCAGCACGTCCTCGAGCGAGCTGAGGAGGATCGGCTCCCCATCCTGGACCTTCAGGACGTACCGCGCCTCCGCGCCACCCTTCCAGTCGCGGGGGTCGAGCCCGAAGTCGAGGATGACCCGGACGTGGTCCTCGAGCTCCACGTGCTCGTAGATCCGCGTCACGACGACGTCGGCCTCCGCGGCCGATCCGTTCTTCTCGTCCTTCTCGAACACGCGCGCCTCGCGCCCGATCATCGCCTCTTCCTGGTCGATGAACTGCGTGATGTCCTCCTCGGACCGGGCGAAGACCCGGTTCTCGGGCGCGCGGGCGCTCGTGACGAACGCGACCGGAAGCGTGCCGTCGCCGGCGGCCTCCGCGAGGTACTCGCCCGGCGGGAGACCGCGGCGCTCGATGGAGCGCGCGATGCCCTGGATGCGAGCGAGGGCCTCCGCCAGGTTCCGCAACCGCGGACCGGTCACGGGCTCGAACCCGTTCATCCCGGAGCTCTCGAGCGTGAGCGACCCGGCGCCGAGCTCCTCGAGGCGACGCTCGAGGTCGCGCTCGTCGAAGATGTACTCCTCGTGCTTCCGGCGCGAGAGCTTGAAGAGCGGCGGCTGGGCCACGTAGATGCGACCCATCTCGATCAGCTCGCGCATGTGACGGAAGAGGAACGTGAGGAGCAGCGTGCGGATGTGGCTTCCGTCCACGTCCGCGTCGGTCATGATGATGATCTTGCCGTACCGGCACTTCGACCCGTCGAAGTCCTCGACGCCGATGCCCGTGCCGAGCGCGGTGATGAGGGAACGGATCTCCTCGTGGGCGAGCATCTTGTCGATGCGCGCCTTCTCGACGTTCAGGATCTTGCCCTTGAGCGGCAGGATCGCCTGCGTGTTGCGGTCGCGCCCGCCCTTCGCCGACCCGCCGGCCGACTCGCCCTCCACCAGGAAGAGCTCGGTGGTCTCGACGTCGTGGCTCGAGCAGTCCGCGAGCCGTCCGGGGAGGCCACCGGACGACAACGCACCCTTCCTCCGCACGAGGTCGCGCGCCTTCCGCGCCGCCTCGCGGGCCTGGTACGCCTGGATCGCCTTGTCGAGGATGTTGCGCGCGTTCTTGGGGTGCTCCTCCAGGTACGTCTTGAGCGCCTCGCCCCAGACCGTCGCCACGATGCCCTCGATCTCGCTGTTGCCGAGCTTCGTCTTCGTCTGGCCCTCGAACTGCGGCTCGGGCACCTTCACGCTGATGACGGCCGTCAGGCCCTCGCGAAAGTCCTCGCCGGAGGGCTTGTCGGTGGCCTTGAAGAGGTTCTCGCGCCGCGCGTAGTTCATCAGGCTCCGCGTGAGCGCCGTGCGGAAGCCCGACACGTGCGTGCCCCCCTCGTGCGTGGGGATGTTGTTGGCGAAGGCCTGCACGTTCTCCGAGTAGCCGTCGTGGAACTGGACCGCGATCTCGACGACCACGTTGTCTTGCTCGGCCTCGACGTAGATGACGTCGTCGTGGAGCGGACGGCGCCCCTCGTTCAGGCGCAGGACGAACTCCTGAATGCCCCCCTCGAAGCGGAACTCACGCTCGACCGGCGGGTCGCCCCGCTCGTCTACGAATCGGATCAGGACCCCACGGTTCAGGAACGCGAGCTCGCGCAACCGGTTCGTGAGCAGGTTCGTGTCGAACCGGTACTCTCCGAAGATCTGACGGTCGGGCTTGAAGTAGACCTTCGTGCCCCGGCGTTCCGTCTTGCCGCGGCGCTCCAGGTCCGCCTGCGGGCGACCCCGCACGAACGCCTGGAAGTGGATGTGGCCGGCCTGGTAGACCTCCACCTCACAGAGCTCGGAGAGAGCGTTCACGACGCTCGCGCCGACGCCGTGCAGGCCACCGCTCACCTTGTAGACGCCCTTGTTGAACTTCCCACCCGCGTGGAGCTTCGTGTACGCGATCGTGACGCCGGCAATCCCCTGCGACTTGTTGATGTCGGTCGGGATGCCGCGGCCGTCGTCGGTCACGACGACGCCGTTGTCCGCCGTCACGCGCACGCTGATGTTCTTGCAGTAGCCCGCCATCGCCTCGTCGATCGCGTTGTCGACGATCTCGTAGACCAGATGGTGGAGGCCGCGGGAGCTCGTGTCCCCGATGTACATACCGGGGCGCTTTCGAACGGCTTCCAGGCCCTCGAGGACCTGGATGGTGTCGGCGTTGTAGCCTCCGTCGCCTGCGGCCGCCGGATCGGCGGACACCCCGCCGGGCGTGGCGCCGACGTCGCCGGTCGTCTCGACGGGGGGAGCGGGTTCGGGCGTCATCGATCGTCTCCGGGTACTGA
The DNA here is from genome assembly GCA_963752285.1 of uncultured Planctomycetota bacterium. Classification (GTDB taxonomy): domain Bacteria; phylum Planctomycetota; class PLA2; order PLA2; family JAEUHO01; genus CAVVXN01. The sequence goes on along the minus strand of CAVVXN010000001.1, from coordinate 211,321 downwards.
GCCCCCGACCGGCGGCGTCTGGTCGTAGACGCCGAAGTGGAGCCCCACGAGCGGCACGTCCGGAAGCGCCGTCTTGAGGACGTGGAGCAGTCGGGTGCGGTGAAACTGTGTCAGCTCCTGGCGGAGCGCGGACGAGCGGACGCCGACCACCAGGACGCCGCCGTCGAGGCGGAGGGGCGTGGCGTCGTCCCGCCAGGCGGGGTCGGCCGCCTGGGCCCACGCGACGAGCACGCGCTTCGTGAGCCGCGCCGACGGCATGCCGAGGTCGCGGAGCGCGGGGCCCAGCAGCTCGCCGACGGATGCAATGTGGCGTCGTCGCTTGTTCATCCGGGTCCGTGCTTCCCCCGGCGCGGGGCGTCCCGTGGGAGCGTTCCATGCGCGAGCCGCCGTCATTCGAGCGCAATCGGCATCACGACGTAGACGTACGCGTCGTCGTCGGTCAGCTTGCCGGGGGCCTTGCCGTCCGAAAACTCGAACCGCACCTCGGCGGCCGGGTCCATGACCTTCAGGGCGTCGCTCAGGAAGAGCGGGTTGAACCCGAGCTGGAGGCGGTCGCCCTCGTAGAAGATGGGTACCTCGACGCGCGCCTCCCCCACCTCGGCGGCACGCGACCGGATCGTGAGCGTCTCGGGCGCGATCTCGAACTGCACGGAGATCGCGTCGCGGGTCGTGAGCAGCTGCACCTTCCTGAGCGCCCCCGCGAGATCCGCGGCGCCGATCCGGAGCATGCCGGTGCTCGTGCGCGGGATCACGTCCTCGTAGGCCGGGAAGGAACCGTCGATCAACCGGCTCACCAGGAGCGTGCCCCCGACCTGGAAGAGCACCTGGCGCTCGCCCAAGGCGATCGCGACGTCGCCGGCAGGCGTCCCCATCACACGGTCCAGGACCGAGAGGCCCTTCGCACCGACGATCACGCGCAGGGTGGCGTCCGAGGAGGCGTCGAGAGGCCGAACCGCACGCGCGAGGCGGCGACCGTCGGTCGCCACGAGCTCGAGCTGTCCGCCCTGCGCCAGGAAGAGCACGCCGTGCAGGGCGTAGCGTCCCGCCTCCTTGGCGGTGGCGAAGGCCGTGCGCCGGATCATGTTGCGGAGCGTCTCCCCCGGAACCGTCAGCCGGCCCTCCTCGGGAAACGTGGGGATCTCGGGGAAGCCCTCGCGATCGTCCCCGCGCAGTCGGAACTGGCTGCGACCGGTCCGCAGGCTGAGGCCACCTTCGTCCCCCGTGAGCGTGGTCTCCTCGTCCTGGACCTCGCGCAGCACGGACGCGAGACGACCGGCCGCGACCAGGACCGTGCCCCCCTCCGCCACGTCCGCCTCGGGCAGGCGGATGCGGACGCCCACGTCGAGGTCGGTCGCCTCGAGCGAGAGTCCCGTGCTCGGGTCGGCGGTAAGCGCCACGCACTCGAGCGAGGGCTTCGGGCTCTTCGACGCGGCGACGCTCGCGGCGTGACCGACGGCGTCCACGAGCCGGGCGGTGGGCAGCGTGACCTTCATTGGGAGGACCCCCTCGACGGCGACGCGGAGGGGGGTACCTCGCATCGGTCCGCCCGTCTCGTCCGAGCCTTCTCCCGACGGGTACGAAGAGAAGGAGATAGATGGTTCGTCGTCGTCGTCTCGATCCGCGTCGGATTCCCGATCGCCACCGTGGCGCGTCCTTCGAAGCCCTTGGCCGCCAACGATTTGCGACGTGTGTCGCGACGGTGGAAAGGCGCTGGGGAAGAGTCCCACATTGTACGGTCCCGAGGGTGGAGAGACAGGGATTTCAGCCCTTCCGGAGCCCCCCGGCGACCCGGGTCACGGTACTCCGCGCGCTCTCCCCACCGGCCTCCCCGCGGCTCCCCGGTTCTCCACCGGAATCGGACGCTCCCGGCGTGGGCAGGCCGCACCTCGGAGAGGGCACGGTGCACCCTCAAGCCCTTGGGAGACAAGGGCTTCTGCGTGCGGCCCGCGGCACCCGGCATCAACGGGCGCCCAGGCGGTCCCGGAGGCGGCCGACCTCGGCGGCAAAACGCGTGTCGGACTCGACCTGGTCCCGGATCCGGCGGATCGCGTAGAGGACCGTGCTGTGGTCCCGTCCACCGAAGTGATCGCCGATCTCATCGAGCGAGAGGTCCGTGGTCTCGCGCGCCAGGTACATCACGATCTGCCGGGGGGTCGAGACGCTCCGGCTCCGTCGCTTCGAACGCAGGTCCGAGATCTTGACCTGGTAGTGCGCCGCCACGGCCTCCGTGATGCGGTCCAGCGTCATCGGGGGCCGGCCCCCGAGGAGTGACGGTTCGAGCGCCTCCTGGGCGAGGGTCAGGTCGATCGGCACGTTCAGGACGCCCGCGCGCGCCGTCACGCTGTGCAGGGCGCCCTCGAGCTCGCGGATGTTGTTCCTGAAGTTCGCCGCGATGAACTCGACCACGTCGTTCGGGACCGCCATGCCCAGCAGGTTCGTCTTGCGCTGGACGATGGCCATCCGCGTCTCCATCTCGGGCTTGTCGATGTTCGCCACGAGACCCCACTTGAACCGGCTGACGAGGCGGTCCTGGAGGGTGGGGATCTCGGTCGGCGGGGCGTCGCTCGACAGCACGATCTGGTGATGGGTCTGGTAGAGGCGGTTGAAGGTGTGGAAGAACTCGTCCTGGATGCGTTCCTTCCCGACCAGGAAGTGGATGTCGTCGATGACGAGCAGGTCCACGTTGCGGAAGCGCTGTCGGAACGTCTCCAGATCGTGTCGTTGGAGGGCCTGGACGAACTCGTTCGTGAACTCCTCGCACGAGAGGAAGCAGATTCGTTGCCCACCACGGCCCGAGAGGAAGGCGTGACAGACGGCGTGGAGGAGGTGGGTCTTGCCGAGCCCCACCGAGCCGTGCAGGAAGAGCGGGTTGTACGCGCGCCCGGGATCGTTCGCGACCGCGCGGGCGCTTGCCGCCGCGACACGGTTGCTCGGACCGATGATGAAGTTGTCGAATGTGTAGAGCTCGTTCAGACGGAGGCCGAACCCGGCGGCGGCCGCGGCGGGCGCGGTCACGAGCTCTGGCGCCGCCGACGCTTCGGGCGACGAGGGAGAGGGGGCCCGCGCGGGCGCCGTGCGGGCCTCCGCCTCGTCGCCCGCCGAGGGCGGGCCCTCGACGACCTCGAACCCCACGCGCATCGGCGCCTCGCCGAGCTCCTCCGCGGCACGCTCGATCAGACCGCGGAAGTGACGCTGGAACCACTCCTCGTAGAACCGGTTGGGGAGGCCGATCACGAGATGGCCGGGCTCCCAGCTCACGAGCGTGGTGCGCTGGAACCACGTCGCGTACTGCTGCTTGTTGACCCGCTTGCGAATCGCCTCGAGGAGCCGAGAGAACCCGTCGCTTCCTCGACGACGGTCCACCGGCACGCTCACCTCGCCCATGCGTAGCCTCCGTTCCGATCCCGCCCGCCTCGAAACACCCGACGACGACCCGCACCCTGCCCGTGCGTGTCCCCGACTCACCGACGTCGCTCGCGATGCGAGGGTCGCAGTCCCTCGGCTGCGACCTGCTCGACGTGAGCGTGAGGCGCGCAACGTAGGCGCGTCCACTTCGGTCGTCAACCAAGTGTCGCCCGGGGCGTGTTCTAGGGCGTCGAACGATGCGTCTCGACGGAAGCCCGGAAATCCGCCTTCGCAGGCGAACGTCATCTCGCGAGTCGCCGGAGCCTCTCGATCGTGTCTCGAAGCGCCCGACCTGCACGTCGCGCGCCGTTCGTGGTCACGCCTTCACCGGTCGTGATACGAAGCGTGCTCGCCGCGCGCGCGTGCGTGAAGCCCATCGCCAGGAGGGACGCTGCGGGTTCGGCGGCGCCGAGCGCGCACGTGCTGCCCGTCGCTACGGAGACGCCGGCGAGGTCCAGGTTGATCATCGCCGCCTCGCCTTCGACGCCGGCGACCTCGATCGTCGCCCAGCCCGGCAGCGTGTGCGCCGCGGGCGCGACCGGGCGCCAGCGCGGCACGTCCGCGAGCGCGGCGAGCACCTCGGCGAGGAGGGCCGCGTCGCGCGACGCGCGCGTGTCGGTCTCCTCGATCGCCCGTTCGATCGCGATCGACGCGCCCACGGCGAGCGCCACCGCCTCCGTACCGGCGTGGAGCCCCTCCTCCTGCCGTCCCCCGCGCCAGAGCGGCTCGAGCCGGACGCCCCGTCGCACGTAGAGGAGGCCCACGCCGGCCGGGCCGCCGTGCTTGTGCGACGAGGCGACCAGGAGGTCGGCGCCGAGGTCGGCGGGGCGCGAGGCGACGCGCCCGGGTCCGAGACAGGCGTCCACCAGGAGGGGCACGCCCCGCGCGCGCGCGGAGGCGGCGACCTCGAGGACGGGCTGGACCGCGCCGGTCTCGTGGTTCGCGAGGAGGAGCGCGGCCACCGCCGCGCCGTCCTCCAGCGCCCCCGAGAAGGCGGCCGCCGGCACGAGCCCGTCCGCGTCGGGCGGGACCCGTAGGACCTCGAACCCCTCGGCGGCGAGGAGGTCGCCGGCGTCGGCCACCGCCGGGTGCTCGATCGCGGAGAGGACGACGCGGGGCGAGCGCGCGCGCCCCGCGCGCGCGGCGCCGACCAGTGCGAGCTGTGCCGCGACGGTTCCGGACGCGGTGAACACCACCTCGCGGGGCCGCGCGCCCCACGCCGCCGCGACCCGGCTCCGTGCGGACTCCAGACGGTCCTTCTGCGCGCGGCCCTCCGCGTGCGCGCTCCCGGGGTTCCCGGGTGCGGCGAGCGCTTCGGTGACGGCGGCGAGGACGTCCGACCGGATCGGCGTGGACGCGGCGTGATCGAGGTAGACGCGGGGCTCGATCGACATCGGCGTATCGTAGGCCGCCCCGCCCGGTGTGCTGCGAGCGCGCGCCGGCCGGGGGACCGGGAGCCCGCAGGGATGATCCAGGACACGTTCGACCTGGGAGCGTCGCGGGGTGCGCGCGCGCGGTCGGTGTGCTCCTCCCCGCCCCGGCGCAGCGCGTTCTCCACCATGGCACGAGACAGCGGGAAGCGTGGACTGGGAACGGGTTGCGTCGCCTCCTCCACGAGGGCTCCACGGTCGTGGACCACCGAGGGGGACAGGCCCCCGCGCGGTCCGCGCGTTCTCGTGATCGACAATTACGACTCCTTCGTCGTGAACGCGGTCCACCTCCTCGTACAGCTCGGCCAGCCCGTCGAGGTCGTGCGCAACGACGAGGCCTCCGCGGCGGAGCTCGCCCGCGGCGCCTGGCGGGCGCTGGTGATCTCGCCGGGCCCCGGCCGCCCCGAGAACGCGGGCGTGAGCGTCGAGCTGATCCGGCGCCTCGGGCCCCGGGTCCCGGTGCTCGGGATCTGCCTCGGCCACCAGGCGATCGCCGTGGCGTACGGCGGACGGATCTCGACCGCGCGCCGCCCGCTCCACGGGTCCGCCGACCTGGTCCGGCACGAGGGCGCCGGTCTCCTCCGCGGCCTCCCGTCGCCCTTCCCCGCGGCGCGGTACCACTCGCTCGTGGTGGATCCGGCGCGACCGGGCCGGGGCCTCGAGGCCACCGCGTGGTCGAGCGAGGGCGACGTGATGTCGCTCCGCCATCGATCGCACCCCGTGGAGGGCGTCCAATTCCATCCCGAGAGCTACCTGACGCCCCTCGGGCCGCGCATCGTTGCCGCGTTCCTCCGTCGCGCGGGCGCGCGCCCGCGCGCGTCGGGGCGCGTCGTGCGATGAGGGCCGCGCGGCCGGACGCCGCCGCGAGGCCCGGGGGCTCGGGCTCGGCGGGGGCGTCGCGCCGCGCGGCGGTAGAGTCACGCGGACCATGAGCGCGTTCTTCGAGCGGATGGAGGAGGCCCGGCAGCGCCGCGAGACGATCCTCGCGGTCGGCATCGACCCGCGCCTCGAGAAGATCCCGGAGGAGGTCCGCCGGCGCGCCGGCGGCGACGTCGAGTCGATCCTCGCCCGGTTCGGCTGCGAGATCCTCGAGCTGACGCGCGAGCACGCGGCCTGCGTGAAGCCGCAGATCGCGTTCTTCGAGGCGCACGGCCTCGCGGGGCTTCGCGCGTACGTCGCGATCCTGAAGGAGGCACGTCGCCTCGGCGTCCCCGTGATCGGCGACGTGAAGCGAGGCGACATCGGGAGCACGGCCGCGGCCTACGCCGCGGGTCACCTCGAGCCCGGCGGCGACCTCGAGGTGGACGCGATCACCGTGAACCCGTACCTCGGCGCCGACGCCCTCGAGCCGTTCGTGGACGTCGCGGCCCGAAACGGCAAGGCGATCTACGTGCTCGTGCGGACGAGCAACCCCGGCGCGCGCGACCTCCAGGAGCTGCCGGTCGGAGCGTCCGGCCGGCCGCTCTTCGTCGAGACCGCGCGTCTCGTCGAGCGACTGGGCGCGCGCGCGGGAGGCGGCGGGTCCGGCTTCCCCCCCGTCGGCGCGGTGGTCGGTGCGACGGCCCCGGAGGCGCTCGCCGAGCTCCGCGCGCTGTTGCCCGACGCAGGGTTCCTGGTCCCCGGCTACGGCGCGCAGGGGGCCACCGCCACCGACGTGGTGTCCGGCTGCCGCCCGGACGGCAGCGGGATGATCGTGAATGCGTCCCGCAGCATCATCCATCCGCCCGTCGCCTCGGGCTCCTGGCGCGACGCGGTCGCCGCCGCCGCGCGCCACGCCAAGGAGGAGCTCCATGCCGCCGTCGTCCGTGTCTGACGCGCCCTGGTTCGTCCGGGCGTTCGACCGCCTGTACCTCCACCTCTACCCCCACCGGGACGACGAGGAGGCGGAGCGGCACGCGCCCGAGATCCTGCGCCTCCTCGGGCTCCGCGCGGGGCAGCGCGTGCTCGACGTCGCGTGCGGCGCCGGCCGGTACGCGCGCGCGCTCGGACGACGCGGACTCCAGGTGACCGGCGTGGACCTGTCGGCGGAACTCCTCGAGGAGGCGCGCGAGCGCAGCGCGGACCTCCCCGGCGCGCCCGACTACGTCCGCTGGGACATCCGACAGCTCCCCTTCTTCATGCAGTTCGAGGCCGCGGTGTCGCTCTTCACGTCGTTGGGGTACTTCGAGCAGCGAGCAGACGATCTCGCGATCATGCAGGGCGTGAACCGGGCGCTCGTCGCGGGCGGGCGGTTCCTCATCGACTACCTGAACGCCGACGCCGTCCGTCGCGCGCTCGAGCCCGTCACCGAGATCACGCGTGGTCGCTACCGCTTCCGCCTCGAGCGCGAGATCGACGAGAGCACGCCCGGAGGCCCCGTCGTTCGGAAGACGGTGACGGCGATGCTCCGGGACACGGGGCACGTCGAGCGGAGCTACGAAGAGCGCGTCCGGCTCTACACGTCGTCCGAGCTCGACGCGCTCCTCGAGGAAGCGGGATTCGCGGTCGAGGGAGAGCCGTACGGCGACTTCGAGGGGAATCCCCTCCACGCCGACGCCCCGCGCTGGATCCGCGTGGCGCGCCGGGTGCGCTGAGGCGTCGTGGGCGAGGCGGCCCGGATCGAGCGCATCCCGCCGGACCGCGCGCCGTCGCCCGGCCCGTTCCCCGCCGCGCTGCTCCGGGGCGAGGGTCCGGCGTCGCGCTTCCTCCCTGTGCTGCCGAGGGACGACGCGGCCTGGGGGACGGCGCTCACCCGGGCGCGGCGGGAGGCTTCGCGTCCGCCGGCCGACCTCGTCCTGGCCGTCGCGGCCCGTCAGACCGCGTTGGGCCTCGGGCCGCGCGCCGTCGCCGCGGCCCGCGCGCTCGCGGAGCCGGACGCCGTCGCGGTGGTGACGGGACAGCAGCCCGGCCTCCTCGGCGGGCCGCTCATGACCTTTCACAAGGCGGCGGGCGCGATCCACCTCGCGCGCCGTCTCGCCGCGCTCGACGGTCGGCCCGTCGTACCGGTCTTCTGGCTCGCCTCCGAGGACCACGACTTCGACGAGGCGAACCGCGCGTGCCTCCTCGACCGGGACGGGCGTCCGCGCCGTCTCTCGCTGCCTGGCGAGGCCGACGGGCGGAGCCTGATGGACCGAACCGTGGACCGCGCGGCCGCCGCCGCGCTCCGCGAGGAGGTGGCGGGCATCCTACCCGACACCGAACGCGCGCGCGCCGCCCTCGCGTCCCTGCCGGAACCGGACGAGGGCGAGGACCTGGCGACGTGGTCGGCGCGCCAGCTCGCGTCGCTCCTCGGCGACGCGGGCCTGGTGATCGTCGAGCCGCCGGTCCTCCTGCCGTTCGCGGGCGACGCGCTCGCGCGCCTCCTCGAGCGCCACGCCGAGGTCCGCGCGGCGCTCGACGGCGCCCGCCGCGCGCTCGAGGCGGCCGGGCTCGCCGCGCCGCTCGCCCCGGCGCCCGGCGAGGCGCCGCTCTTCCTCCGCGAGGAGCGCGGCGGCCCCCGACTCCGCGTGACCGTCACCCCGGGGGGCGAGGTCCTCCTCCGCGGGCGCGCCTCGGGTCTCGACGTGGCGGAGGTGGCGCGGCGCATCCGCGAGGATCCGTTCCTCGCGTCCGGCGACGCCGCCGGTCGCGTCCTCGTCCAGGACCTCCTCCTCCCCGTGCTCGCCTACGTCGGCGGCCCGACCGAGCTCGCGTACCACGCCGAGGTCGCCGCGGCCCGCCCCGCGGTCGGGCTCGGACCCTCGCTCGCGGTGCCGCGTCCCGCCGCCACCTGGCTCGAGCCGAAGATCGAGAAGAACGTCCGGGCGTTCGGTCTCGACCTCGCGGCTCTGCTCTCGGACCCCGCGCTCCTGGACCGGTCCGCGGTCCCCGACGCCGAGGAGCGCGCGGCGCTCGAGCGCGCGCTCGCGGCGTGGGCCGCGCGCCTCGGGACAGAGACTGAGGACCTTCGCCCCTACGTGCAGGGCGGTGGCGAGGTGGCCCGCGCGCTCGCCCGCGCCGGGGAGCGCGTCGCCGGGGCGGCGCGGGAGTCGGCCCCGTCGGTCCTCGCCGCCTTCGACCGGGACCGGGGGGTCGGTGCGGACCGCCGCCGGCGCCTCCACGACTGGCTCTGGCCGCGCGATCGCCCCCAGGAGCGGGTCCTCTCGCCTCTGTCGCTCGTCGCCCGGCACGGGGTCGAGGCGTTTCGCGAGGGGCTCGCCGGCCTCGATCCGCTCGCCGAGGGCCACCATCTGGTGCACCTTCTCGGCGCGGGCGGATAGGAGGCAGGACCTTGGAGAGACCCGAGCCGATCGACGTGCTGGCCTTCGGCCCGCACCCCGACGACGTCGAGCTCTGCGCGGGGGGCTGGATGCTCCGCCTTCGTGACGAGGGCCGCCGCACGGTCGTCGTGGACCTGACCGCGGGCGAGTCCGCCAGCCGGGGCACTCCCGAGACGCGGCGTGCGGAGTCGGCGCGCGCCACGAAGCTGATGGGACTCGTCGCGCGGGAGAACCTCGGGCTTCCCGACGGCGCCGTCGTCGCGACGCCGGAGGCGACGCGGCCCGCGATCGCGGCGATCCGACGCTGGCGCCCGCGCGTCGTGCTCGCGCCCGCGCCGGTGGACCTCCATCCCGACCACGTGGCCGGCGCGGCGCTGGTGAAGCGCGCGTACTACCTCTCCACCATCGCCGGGATCGACGTGGACGGGCTCCCCCCGCACCGTCCCGATGCGATCCTCCACTACCTTGGGCACCTCGAGCCGCCGCCGACGTTCGTGATCGACGTGTCGGACGTTTGGGAGCGGCGGCGCGAGCTCGTGAGCTGCTACGCGTCGCAGCTCGGGCGGCCCTCCGACGGCGGACCCGCGACGAACCTCTCCTCGCCCGACTTCATGCGGCGGTACGAGGCGCGATTCGCGTACTGGGGCGCGCGCGTCGGCGCGGCGTGGGCGGAGCCGTACGTCGCGGAGCGGGTGATCGCGCTCGACGATCCAGTCTCGGCACTCCGCAAGCGCGGATGGGCGGTGCTGTGAGGATCGGCATCGTCTGCTATCCGACCTTCGGCGGCTCGGGCGTCGTGGCGACCGAGCTCGGCCGCGGTCTCGCTCTCCACGGTCACGAGGTGCACCTCGTCTCGTACGCGCCGCCCGCGCGCCTCGATGTCTTCGACGAGCACATCCGGCTCCACGAGGTCGAGGTCTCCTCGTATCCGCTCTTCCGCTATCCCCCGTACGACCTCGCGCTCGCCTCGCGCCTCGCGGACGTCGCCGAGGAAGCGTCTCTCGACCTCGTGCACGTGCACTATGCGATCCCGCACGCCATCGCGGCGCTGCTCGTGAAGGACATCCTCAAACCGCGGCCCTTCCCGGTCGTCACCACGCTCCATGGAACCGACATCACCATCGTGGGCCAGGACCGTTCGTACGCGCGCGTGACACGCCACGCGTTGCTCGCGAGCGACGCGGTCACCTGCGTGTCGAGCTACCTCGAGAAGGAGACCCGACGCATCTTCGACGTGGACCGCCCCATCGAGGTCATCACGAACTTCGTGGACCCCGAGCGGTTCCGTCCCGACGTCTCGCCGAGCGTCAAGACCTGCTTCGCCCCGCGCGGTGAGCCGGTCGTTGTCCACATGAGCAACTTCCGCCCCGTGAAGCGCGCCGTGAAGGTCGTGGAGGCCTTCGCGCGGGTGCGGGCGCGCGGTCCGGCGACGCTCCTGATGATCGGCGACGGCCCGGATCGGGCGCCCTGCGAGGCGCGCGCGCGGGACCTCGGGCTCCGGTCGAGCACGCGATTCCTCGGCGCCCAGGCCAACGTCGAGACGCTCCTGCCCGCGGCGGACGTGCTGTTCCTCCCGAGCGAGTACGAGTCGTTCGGCCTGGCCGCGCTCGAGGCCATGGCCTGCGGCGTGGTGCCGATCGTGACGCGGGCCGGCGGCCTGCCCGAGGTCGTCCGGGACGACGTGGACGGCCTCCTCGTGCCGGAGGAGGCGATCGACGACCTCGGCGAACGGGCCGCGGACCTCCTCGAGGACCGCGAACGGCTCGCCCGCCTGAAGGCGGCCGCTCGGCGCTCCGCGGTGGAGCGTTTCTCCCGGGACGCCGTCGTCCCCCAGTACGAGGCCGTCTACGCCTCGGTGCTGGAAGGGACGTTCCCCCCGGATGCTCCGGCGACCGCCGGGCGGGAGGTATCCGACCAGTAGACCGTTCAGGTAGGCTCGCGATCTGGCCGAACGGGAACCCGGGCGAGCGTCCGGGGCCGATCCCCCCCGGCGCCGGAAGGTGGCGACCCCATGGAAGGGCGAGGCGACCCGGACTTCGAGACGTACCTCCAGGAGGTCCGCCGGTACCCCCTGCTCACCGCCGAGGAGGAGCGCCACCTCGCCCACGTGATCCAGGGCGACACCTGGGAGGCCTGGGACGCCCGCGACCGGATGATCCGCGCCAACCTGAGGCTCGTGATCTCGGTCGCGAAGCGGTACCGCCACCACCGGATCTCGCTCTCCGATCTGGTCGAGGAGGGCAACATCGGCCTCGTCCACGCGGTCGAGAAGTTCGACCCGTCCTGGGAGACGCGCTTCTCGACGTACGCGACGTGGTGGATCCGGCAGGCGATCCGACGCTCGATCAACAACACCGGCAAGACCGTGCGCATCCCGAGCTACATGGCGGAAGAGCTCTCGCGGTGGCGGGCGTTCGCTCGGGGCTTCGAGCAGGAGCACGGTCGTTCGCCGCGGGACGAGGAGCTCGTCCTGGCGCTGAAGCCGCCGGTGCCCCGCAAGCGCTTCCTCCTGCGCCTCTACCACGGGGCCTCCGCCGGCGGCGACACCGTGTCGCTCGACAACCTCTTCGAGAGCGTCGAGGCTCTGGTGGACCCGCGTGCGCAGCGACCCGACCTGGTGGACTACGGCACGATGGACCGCGCGCGCGTCCTCGAGCTGCTCGATCGTCTGCCCGAGCGCGAGGCGCAGATCCTCCGTCTCCGCTTCGGCCTGGGCGACCACGACACGGCGCACACGCTCCGGCAGATCTCCCGCGTCCTCGGGATCTCGCGAGAACGCGTCCGCCAGCTCGAGCACGAGGCCCTCGCACGGCTGTCTCGCGAGATGGGCGGCGCCGGGTCCCGTCACGTGAACGGCGGTCGGGCGAGGTAGGCGCTCGTCGTCTCGGCGCGCCCGCGCCCCTCCCCCCCACCGCATCCTCGGCGCTCCACGGAGCCGAGTCGTGCGCCACGTGTACGTCCACGTCCCCTTCTGCGCCTCGAAGTGCCCGTACTGCGACTTCAACTCGCATGCGGGGCGCGACGGCGAACAGGGCGCCTACGTCGCGGCGCTCCTCGAGGAGGCGCGCCGGCGTGCGCGCGGCGCCGCCCCCCGGACGGTGTTCGTGGGCGGCGGTACGCCGACGCACCTCGACGCCGCGCGGCTCGATCGACTCCTCGACGGGCTCTTCGAGGTGCTCGACCCGGGCGCCGGCGCCGAGATCACGATCGAGGCGAACCCGGGGTCCCTCGACCGCGAGAAGGTGCGCGTGCTTCGCGCGCTCGGCGTGAACCGGCTGAGCCTCGGCGTCCAGTCGTTCGACGACCGGCTCCTCGCGACGCTCGGACGGGCGCACGACGCGCGGGACGCGGTGCGCTCCGCGTCTCTCGCGAAGGACGGAGGGATCGAACGTCTCTCGGTGGACCTGATCCTCGCGATCCCGGGGCAGTCGCTCGCCGACCAGGAACGGGACCTCGCGCGCGCGCTCGACCTCGAGCCGGAGCACGTGAGCGCCTACGTGCTGACGCTCGAGCCCGGCACCGCGTTCGCCCGGCGCGCGGCCGAGGGACGCTTCGCCGCGCCCGACGACACGCGCGACCTCGCGCACCTGCACCTCGCGATCGAGCGCCTCGCCGCGGCGGGGTTCGATCGGTACGAGGTCAGCAACTTCGCGCGCGGCGCCGGGGCCGAGTGCGCGCACAACGTGGCGTACTGGCTCGACGAGGACTGGATCGGCCTCGGCGCCGGTGCGCACTCGCACGAGGGGCCGCGGCGCTGGAAGAACGTGGACGACCCGGCGCGCTACGCGCGGTGCATCGAGGAGACGGGCGACGCGACGGCCTGGCGTGAGACCACGCCGCCCGCGCTCCAGGCGTTCGAGGCGCTGATGATGGGCCTGCGTCTCGTGCGCGGCGTCGACCTGCGTCGCATCCGCGAGCACACGGGTCACGACCTGCAGGCGAGCGCCGCGGAGCGGATCGACACGCACGTCGCGACGGGTCTGCTCGTGCGCGCCGGTTCCACGCTTCGTGCGACCGACGCGGGGCTCGACGTGCTCTCGGGCGTGCTCCGCGACCTCCTCCCGGAGGCCGAGGCGTCGCGAGAGATCCTGACGGCCGAGTGAGGGCCCGTCGCGCGCGCGCGATCGGCGGCGCTCAGACGGCGGCGAAGCGCTCCGTCACGTACTGCTCGCCCTTCTGCGAGAGGCTGTACAGCCCACGACGTCCGCCCCCGTCGAGGTATCCGAGCTTGCGCTTCATGTTGCCGAGCGCGTTCAAGAGGTTCTTCGGCACGCCCAGGCCGACCTGTTGGAAACACCACGCGATGTCCTCCTTGGACGCGGCCTGCTTGCCCTGCACGCGCTGGAGGTAGTAGATGAAGAGCAGGATGCGGTCCTGGATGGCGCCGCGTCCCTCGCGGGTCGGGCGTGCGGCGTAGAAGTCCACGAGAGACTCGGGCCCTTTGTCGCCCTCTCCCGGCTCGGCGCCGGTCTCGGTGACGGTCAGCACGCCGGCCGCGCTCGCCGCCTGGCCGACCGCCCCCTCGAGGAAGGCGCGGAAGCGCTCGACCTGCTTCTCGACGAAGGCCTCGCTGCCCGAGAACTCGAGGTCGATGCCCTCGGCGGTGAACTTGAAGATGGTCTCCGCCTCTTCGCTCATCTCGGTCTCCCGAAGGACGAAACCCGCGATTCTACGGACCGCGCGAGAGGGCGCCCCGGAACGACGGACGGCCCGGGTCCCGCGCGGCGGTACGATCCCCGTGTCGCCGGGCCGCCCCGGGGACCCGATCTCGATGACCCGCCCGATCGTCAGGGCCTGGATCCGCCCCTCCGCCGTGCGGAGCATCCTCGACGCGTACGCCGCCGCGGGCGGTCGCGAGCCGTGCGGTCTCCTCCTCGGCCGGACGACCGCCGGGACGGCCAGGATCCGCGAGGCCCCGCAGGCCCGTAACGCCCACCCCCGCCCCGGATCGAACTTCCTGGTCGCGCCCGAGGACCACGCACGGATCCAGCGCGAGGCGCGCGCGGACGACGCGGAGGTGGTCGGCTACTGGCACGGACACCTGGCGGGTCCGGCCGCGCCCGGCCACGGCGACCGAGAGGGCCTCGCGGCGGCCGAGGGCGTGGAAGGACGACTCCCCCTCCTCGTCATCGTCGGTCGTGGGGCCGGCGTCGCTCCGGTGGTCCGCGCGTGGAGCCGTCGCGCATGCGGACTTCGCGAGGTCCCGCTCGCGTCGGCGCGTGCGGAGCGCCTCGGCGCCTGACCCGCGGCTCATCGCCCGACGCGCAGTCGCTCGGCGAGGATCGGCGGCAGGCCCGCGTCGAGGATCTTGCTCGCGCTCGCCTCGATGTCGTACGGGACCCGATGCACCACGATGCGCGCTTCGGCCTCGTCGTACACGCCGAACGCGGCGTCGGGATTCTCGTCGCGCGGTTGGCCCACGCTGCCGACGTTCGCGATCACGCGTCGTTCGTCGAGCGTCACCTCCGTCGCGGTCGTGTAGCGAATCGGGTTGCCGTCGAAGAACGTCACGGGAACGTGGCTGTGCCCGACGAACGCCAACGGGGTCGTCAGGTGTCGGAACGAGAGATACGCGTCGTACGCCGTGAACAGGTAGTCGAACAGCTGCGGCTCGTGCAGCGTGCTGTGCGCGATCGTGAACGCGTCGAACCGACGGACGAGCGGCAGGGAGGCGAGCCACATCTGGTCCTGCACGGGCAGGACGGTCTGCGTCCACTCGATGGCCGCGCGCGCGGCCTGGTTGAACCAGGCGAGCCCGAGCCGGCCGCCGACGCCCCAGTCGTGGTTGCCGCCGACGACGAACGGGTCGAGCGCGCGGACGATGTCGAGACACGCCTTCGGGTCGGCGCCGTAGCCCACGAGGTCGCCGAGGAAGACGTAGCGATCGACGCCGTGCGTCTCGAGCGCGCCGAGCACGGCCTCGAGTGCGGCGAGATTGGCGTGGACGTCGCCGAAGATCCCGTAGCGCATCGACCCCCCCCGGGCGGGCACAGGCTACTCGGTGCGCGCGGGGAGCCGCGCGGCCGGCACGGGCATCCCGCGGGTCGCGATCGCGAGCGCGAGCAGGAGGAGCCCGGCGACGACGAGGGCGCTCCCGAGGAGCGACCCCGCGGACGGCGCCGCCGGGAGCGGACCGGGCAGGACGGCGCCGACGACCCGTCCGACCCGCCCCCCGAGGACGCCCGGCGCCCCGAAGGGCAGGTGGCCCACCGCCCAGAGGCCGAGGACGACCAGGAAGGGCCAGGGCCCGCCGCCCGCGCCCCCCACGAGCAGCGCCCAGGCTCCGGCCACGGCGGCGAGGACAATGCTTGTAAGGAACAAGCATAGGAAATTTGGAGCCGGAGCCCCGGCGATCCACCCGGGCAGGGACGCGACGAGCGCCGCCGTCGGGGCCGCCGCGAGCACGGAGCCCCCCCACCGACCCAGCAGGCGCCCACCGCGGCCGGGGCGGGCTGCGTCCGAGGCGGCCGTGAACGCGGATGCGCGGTCCTCCTCGAGAAGGCGGGTGAGGACCCAGAGCACCAAGATCACGGCCCACGCCTGGCCGGTCGCCAGAAGGAGGGACGCGGCCTGCGCCTCCGCGGCTCCGAGAGCCAGGACGGAGAGCGCGATACCGGCCCACCCGGCGACGAGGCCGCAAACGGCAAGGCCCCAGGCGGAGGGCGAGCGGGCGGCGCGGCGGAGGGTGTCGAGCGTCCAGGCCACGGCGGTCCCCAGGCGGGAGCGCATGGTACGCCCCCTCCGTGTTCCCCGGGGAACATCCTCGCGTACCGGGGAGGTCGCGAGGTCCGTGCCGGCGCGACGCCGGAGGGGATTGCGGGTCCGGGCGCTGTGGCCCTGTCGAGGTCCGTGTTCTCCGGGCGCACGGGCCCAGCGACCTCGTTGGCGTGCGGGGGGCCGGGCGCCGGCGCGTGTCCTCCCCTTCGGGCAGCATGGGTCTGTTCCCCGGGGAACATCGTCTGCGTGCGGGCTGCGTTCGGGCGACCCGCGAGCCGAAGTCAGAGAGTGCCGCGATGCGCGTCTCACCGCCGCCGTTTGGGGCGACGTCGGGCCGCGGCCCCGGGCAGGAAGACGAGCAGGAAGACCGGCAGGAAGACGAGTACGAGGCGGGCCGGCCCCCTCGGGAGGACCGGCCCTCCGGGCGCCCGGAAGGCACCGCCGATCCGGGCCGGCGCACGATCTCGGGACGGACCCCGGGACGGAAGGAGACGGCGATGCGACCGAAGCGACTGGGGCGCGGGCTGGGGAACCTGCTCGGCGCGACCCCCGAGACGACGAGCCCGGACGCGGTGGAGCGACGGTCGTTTTCCCCTCCCGAGGCGGCCGATGCGGCGCGCGAGGGGGCCGAAATCGGAACGCGCGCCCTGCCCGTAGGGGAGATCCGGCGCAATCCGTTCCAGCCTCGGACCGCATTCGCGGAGGAGGCGCTGGACGAGCTCGCGTCATCGATCCGGGAGCACGGGGTCATCCAGCCGGTCGTCGTGCGTCCTTCCCCGACGGGCGGTTGGGAGCTGATCGCCGGCGAGCGCCGCCTCCGCGCCGCCGAACGCATCGGCCTCGATCGGATCCCGGCGCTGGTCCGCCGGGCCAGCGACGAGGAGATGCAGACGCTCGCCCTCGTCGAGAACCTCCAGCGCGAGGACCTGAACGCGATGGAGAAGGCGCGGGCGATGAATGCGATGCTCCGGAACTTCGGGCTCACGCAGGAAGACGTGGCGCGCCGCGTGGGGAAGGCACGGACCACGATCGCGAACATCCTTCGGCTCCTCGACCTCCCCTCCGAGATCCAGGCGTGGGTCGAGGAGGGGCGGCTCAGCGGGGCCCACGCCCGGGCGCTGCTCCAGGCCCAGGGAACCGAGCGGCGGCTCTCGCTCGCGCGCCTGGCCGTGGAGCGCGGCCTGTCGGTCCGCGAGATCGAGCGACGGGCACGTTCGGGCCCCACGGTAGGGCGGCGGCGCGCCCGAGGTGAGGATCCCTACCTGCGGGACCTCGAGACGCGCCTCGAGCGTTCCCTCTCGACGCAGGTCCGGATCAGGACGCAGGGCAAGAGCGGTCGGATCGAGGTGCACTACCACGATCCCGACGACCTCGATCGCCTCCTCGAGCGTCTGGGGGCCTGACGGCCGCGCGCCGGGAACAAACTACATATGTAGTTCTACCGGGCGCGCTCGGTGACGACCGTGTCGTCGTGACCGAGGAGGCGCGGGCGCGGTCCCACGGTGGGGGACCGGGTCGGACTAGTTCCCGTCGCCGGGCGTCTCGCCCGCGCCGTGGTCGCCCTCGGGTCCCTTCTCGCCGTCGGTCGGCGGGGGGGGCGCGTCGGAGGCGCCCGGCGCCTTCTCGCCGCCAGGAGCCGGGCCCTGGTCGGAGGGCTTCCCAGGTCCGGGCGTGGAGCCCTCGTGGCCCTCCCCCGCGCCCTTCTCGCCGCCCGCGCCTTCGTCCCCGGGGGCCGACTTCTTCGGCGGCGCGGGCTCGGCAGGGGGCTCCTTCAGGTACTGGTCGCGCTTCATGCCCTCGAGCGTCTCCTCGGAGGCCTCCGGCGGCACCCGGCTGGCCGAGGGGGTGCCCTCCGGGAGGATCAGCTTCCCGTCGCGATACGCGAGGGCCTTGACCACCACCACGGGCGCGCGGAGGAAGGTGCCGATCTCCTTCAGGTTCTTCGGGGGCTCCGTCTGGTCGTACCAGGTCTTGCCCTCGAAGATCCGGGAGGCGGTAGCCCGGGACGGCTCGTCGAGGAGCCGCCCGAGCGGCGAGAACATGGAGTCCACCGCCGGTGAGCGGTCCACGCACAGGAGGATCGCCGCCGCACCGTCGTAGAGGTCGTGGGGGTCGTGCCATGCCGCGACGACGCCCTTTGCGGCGGCCACCGAGAAGCGCGAGGGCGCGGGGATGACGGGATCCTCGGGCGGCACGTCCGTCGCGAGCGGACGAACGGCGTCCGCGTCGAACGGGGCGAGGCCGCGGGAACGCGCGTCGAGCCCGCGGATCGTACGTTCGACGGGCTCGTCGGCCGAGCCCGTGTCCTCCTTCGCGTAGAACGAGGTGCCGTCGTACTCGCCGTTCACGACGCGAGCGAGGAAACGCTTCGCGAGCTCGGGCGCCTCCTTCGAGTAGAGGCCGAGGCGCATGTCGCCGCGCTCCGTGCGGAGGACGACGACCACGTCCTGCTCGGGCGCGACCTCGCGCGCGAAGTTCTGCTTCGCCCAGTCGTGGTTCGCCTCGAGGGTCGAGATCACCATGCGCACGATGCTCGTGTGTCCGGGCGGCTGGAAGCGCATCCAGTTGCCCTGGAAGTCGGGATAGCGGTCTCGGAGGATCTCCCAGTGCTGGATCGCCTTCGCGTACGCCTTCTCGCGCACGTCGGACTGGAGCGGGTCGCGCGCGGAGTAGAACTGGTCGGTCGAGAGCGAGGCGATCAGGTAGTGGACCTGCGGTGCGAGCGCGTCGTCCGATTCCTCGGCCCGGGGCAGGAACGCCTCGAGCGCGTTGATGTAGTGGTCGCGCCGCTCCGAGTACGTTCCGGTCGGGTCCTCGAAGAGCGGGTCGTCCTGAACCGAGATGTCGTAGTCGTGTTCGAGGCGCGCCAGCTCGTCCCAGCGACCGAGGACGCGGTCGTGGTGGATCGTGCGGACGACGAGCCAGGCGATCACGATGACCGCGACGACGCCGAGCGCGATGAGGCCAGTGCGAATCCGCCTCATCGTCTTCGCGTCCAGGGCCAAGCCCGTCGGCGTGCGGGAATCGGGTTGCATGAGGGTCTCTCGCGGGGGCCCGAAAGACTAGCCGGCCGACGCGGGGGCCGAGGAGGCGGGCTGCCCCTCGCTGGCGCGTTCCGCCTCGGTGTTCGGGTGGTCCGGCAGGGGGATGAACGGCCTCAGGTGGTCCAGGGAGCGCGCCCGCTTGATGACGTGGCGGGCGATGACCATGCGCTGGACCTGGTTCGTCCCCTCGTAGATCTGCGTGATCTTGGCGTCGCGCATGAACTTCTCGATGGGGTAGTCGCGCATGTAGCCGTAGCCGCCGAAGAGCTGGACCGCGTCCGTGGTGACCTGCATGGCCACGTCCGTCGCGAAGAGCTTCGCCATCGCCGCGCCGCTCGTGATGTCCGTCGCGCCCTGGTCGATCAGGCGGGCGGAGGCGTAGACGAGCTCCCGGGCCGCCGCGACGCGCGACGCCATGTCCGCGAGCATGCCCTGGACCATCTGGAAGCTGCTGATCGGCACGCCGAACTGCACGCGGTCGGTGCAATACACCGAGGCCAGGTCGAGCGCGCCCTGCGCGAGGCCCACGGCCTGCGCGGCGACGCCCGGGCGTGCGTGGTCGAGCGTCATCATCGCGTGCTTGAAGCCGAACCCAGGCTTGCCGCCGAGCAGACGGTCCGCGGGGATGCGGCAGCCGCGGAAGTGGAGCTCCACGACGGGTACGCACCGGATCCCCATCTTGTCCTCGACGCGGCCGATCTCGAACCCGGGATCGCCCTTCTCGACGAGGAACGCGGAGATCCGTCGGCTCTTCGACACGGGGTCCGTGACGGTGAAGACGGTGTAGAGATCCGCGGCGCCGCCGTTCGTCGTCCACTTCTTGTCGCCGTCGAGGACGTACGCGTCGCCGTCCTGGACCGCCTTCGTCGTGAGGCTGCCCGCGTCGCTGCCCGCGTTCCGCTCCGACAGGCCGAACGCGATCAGGCTCTCGCCCTTCGCGATCCGCGGGAGGTAGCGTTGCTTCTGCTCCTCCGTCCCCGCGAGGAGGATCGGGAACGAGCCGAGGGCGTTCACCGCGAACAGGACACCGACGCCGCCGCAGGCCTTCGAAAGCTCCTCGACCACGATGCAGAGGTCGAGGACGCCCGCGCCGCCGCCGCCGTACTCCTTGGGGATCCAGACCCCCATGAGCCCGGCCTCGCAGAGCGCGTCCTTGATCTCCCAGGGGTACTCCTGGATACGGTCGTAGTGGGCGGCCTTCGGCCGGATCACCCGATCGGCGAGATCGCGCGCTTTCGCACGCCAGGCGAGGTTCTCGGGGCTCAGCAGCTCGTCCACGGCTCTCTCCGGATGGGCGCGGGACCTGCGCCTGGAAGGGGCCAGAGTATAGGGTCGCCGTCCGTTCGGCCCCAGGCGGCCGGGGGGTGCGCCGGAATCCGGGGTTGGCCCCCGACGAAGAAGGCCCCGCGCGGTCATAGACCACGCGGGGCCTTCGAGCCCGGCTCAGGGGCGGGAGGGGTGCGTCTTCAGGCGGCCGTCGCCACGGGGATCTCGCGCCGGGCGGCGAAGCCCTCCTCGAGGCGGTGCCAGTGGCGGATCGAGTCTTCGCCGCGCTGCCAGCAGAGGTAGACGATCTCGCGGTCCACTTCGCCGTAGAAGTCGATGCAACCGCGCTCGTAGTCCTTCACCGTTCCGCCGAGCGCCTCGATCTCCTCGATCAGGACCTGGAATCGGTCGAGCCGTCGCGCGACGTCCTCGTCGAGCGCCGCGACGCGGGACTCGATCTCGGGGGTCTCGGACGCTTCGACCCGGGCCTTCTCGGCCTCGAGGGCCTTCAGGGCGTTCTGGACCAGCTTGTAGGTGGCCACGACGTCGTCGGCGATGCGGGACACGAGGGGCAACATCCGGTTGGCCTCGTCCGGGGTGAAGATCTTGCCTTTCATGGGATGGCCTCCTGGGCTGTGATGGATGCCTCGCAAGGGGCATGCCAGGTCGGGACGGGCGCTGCCGGGTCGCGTCGCCGGCCCCGGCGGGCGGCGGCGGGACGTTCGCACGCAAGACGGAGAGACGGCACGCGGGCCTCCGCCCGCCCGGATCCGTGCGGGGAGCGACCGGACGGGTCGTCCGGCCGGAGGGCTCGGGCGGGGGTGGGGGTGGGCGGGCGTTCCATCGTTCGATCCGCATACTTAGACACCGCAGGGCCGCGGGCGGTCGCGACGAGGCCCGGGTGTCCGAGGCGGGTGTCCTTCCGGGTCGAACGAGGGACGCGGATCTGGGCGAGGGGGCATCGAGGTCGGCGCGAGGTTCGGGTCGGCACGGGGCACGTGGGATACGTCCCCGTCCCGGCGCTCGTTTGGGGGCTCCCGATGTCGGCCGGGCGGGTGCGGCCGGCGGCGGTCCCGGCCTGTGTCCGGACGCGCTCCGGGACGTGGCCCCGACCCGGTCCCCCAGGCGATTCCCTGCCGTCGCCGATCCCACGGGCTATGGTGGGGGATTCCCGTCGCCCTGCGGCGGGCAACCGTGGGCGAGGCTTCTCGTGGACGAACAGATCCGGGCCATCCAGGAATACGTGTACAGCAAGTACATCGAGCCGGGCGACCACGGCGAGCTGGACGACGAGAGCGCGGCGCGCCTCCTCGACGAGTACTACCAGCGCGAGGACGCGGACGTCTCGGAGAGCTACTTCCCCGGCGTGCTCTGGTTCGAGGTCGGCTTCGAGCAGGAGGACGAGTCGCGGAAGGAGAGCTGCTTCCTGCGCTCCTACTTCTGGTTGAAGCGTTACCAGGCGATCAGCGGCGAGGAGTGGGACGCGGTGGACGACCGGATTCTCGACGTCGAGGACTGGGCGTCCGAGACCGACACGCCGCTCCAGCTCGACCCCGCGCCGCCGATGCCCGACCTCGGCGGCGCGCAGGCCGCGCCGGTCCAGGTTCCGACGGTCGCGGTCGTCGCGCCCCACGTCGTCGAGGAGGTCGAGGACCACGGGCCGATGATGCGCGTGGCGGGCGGGACGTTCCTGTTCGGCATGGAGAAGAAGGCGACGCATCTGGCCGACTACTTCATCGACAAGTTCCCCGTCACGAATCGACACTACGAGGCCTTTTGCCGCGCGACCGGGTACCGATGGCCCCGCTACCGCGACGACGAGCGCTTCAACCACCCCGATGCCCCGGTCGTCGGCGTCTCGGTCCAGGACGCCGAGAAGTACGCCCGGTGGGTGGGGAAGCAGCTCCCTTCGGAGGAGCAGTGGGAGAAGGCGTGTCGTGGCGCCGACGGGAGGTTGTACCCCTGGGGTGACGACGAGCCGGCCAACGGGCGCGCCTGCTACGGCAAGGACGCCCTGACCGGCGGAACCGACCCCGTGACGGACCACCCGGACACGAGCAGCCCGTTCGGCGTGGTGGACATGGTCGGGAACGTGTGGGAGTGGACGCGGACGACCGCGGTAGACGGCGGCGAGACCGTGAACCTGATCAAGGGCGGCTGCTACAACGACGCGCCGTCCCTCCTGCGCGCCGACATCCATCTCGGCCAGGCCCCGAAGGACAAGTACGAGACGATCGGGTTCCGCTGCGTGAAGGCCTCGGTGTAGAGGCGAGAACGGCCTTGGCGATCCGTCCGTACGTCGCCCTCGCGAGGCCGTTCACGCTCCTGGCGCCCGTGGTGGGGACCGCGGCCGCGGCCGGCGCGGCCGCCGCGGCGCTCCACCGCCCCTGGGCGACCGGGCACCTCGCGGCGGCGCTCGCCGGTGCGCTCTTCGCGACGGCCGCCAGCAACGCCTGGAACCAGGCGTTCGACGCCGAGATCGACCGGGAGAACAAGCCGCACCGCCCGATCCCCGCGGGCCGGGTCTCGGTGCGCGGAGCGCTCCGCGCGGGCGACGCCCTCGCGCTGCTCGGCCTCGGCGCGGGCGCGCTCGCGTCGCCGAGCTTCCTCGCGTGCCTGGCGGCCGGCGTCCTCGGCACCTGGATCTACAGCGCGCCGCCGCTCCGTACGAAGCGGAAGACCGCGCTCGCCCTCCTGACGATCGCGATCCCCCGGGGCTACCTCGTGCCCGTCGCCGGCTGGTCCGTGGTGGCGGTGCCCACGCAGGCCGACCCGTGGGCGCTCGGCCTGGTGGCGTTCCTCTTCGTACTCGGGGCCGCCGCGACGAAGGACTTCGCGGACGCCGCGGGAGACCGCGCGCACGGCTGCGAGACCCTCCCCGTGCGCCTCGGCGCCCGCCGGGCCGCGCGGTGGATCGCGCCGTTCCTCGTGCTGCCGTTCCTCGCGTACCCCGGGCTCGGCGCGCTGGGCTGGCTCACGCCGTCCGCCGGCCGGCTCTGGGCGCTCGCCGGCGCGCTCGCCTCGCTCGGTCTCGTGACCGCGTACTTCCTCCTGAGCGACCCCGAGGGCCTCGCCGCGGGAAGGAGGGGCCACCCCGCCTGGGTGGGCATGTACCTCTTGCTCGTGGCCTCGCAGGTCGGGGTCCTCGTCGTCTACGCGGCGTGAGGTCGGACCGCGCGCCGCGCGTCCGGGATCAGCGCCGTCGGTCGGTTCCCTCTGCGAGCCGCTCCAGCACGAAGTTCATCGCGAGTCGATGCGCAGAGATCGTGCCGGCGAGGTTCCCTTCCTCCTGGTAGTAGTGCCCGGCGATGTGGAGGACACGTCCCTTCCCGTACGGGAAGGTCACCGCGACGGCGCTGCTCCTCCGGAGTCGCGAGGCGAGCTCCGGGCTCTCGATCAGGACCTTCACCTTCTCCGTGTCGTTGACCTGCACGTCGAACGACGTGTTCTCGAGCCACCAGCGTCCCTCGACGCCCGGGTGGAACACGCCATCGAGCAGCGGGTCTCCGATCGCGCCCTTCGCGGGACGGATCCCGATCACCATCTCCGGCATCGGGTTCCACTGGCCCTGCGTTGCGAGGAGACCGGGGAACGCGAACATCAGCAGGTTTCCGACGCACCAGTCGCTCGTGAAGAGGTACCCGCCGTTCTTCACGAACGCGCGGACGCGCCGCGCGGCCTGGGCGAGGAGGACGGGCTCGAGCGCGTTCCCGCAGTTCCAGAAGATGATCTTGCAGCGATGGAGGTCGCCCCCGTCCCTCGCGAAGCGGACGGGCGTCGTCGTCTCGAACGGCAGACGCAGGGCCTCGAGCACGCTCCCGATCCGGTCCCAGTCGCCCGTCACCACCAGGATGTCGTGCCGCGCGAGCGTCCCCAGGGGGTCGCCCCGTCCGCCGGAGCCGACGCCGAGCTCGGAGCGGATCATGTCCGCGACCTGCCGGTTCACGACGTCGCGATCCGCCTTCCCGAAGGCGCGCGCGAGGTCCACCTTCGCCGGCTTCGGAGCACGCTTCGCGCGGTCCGCGTCGATCGCGCTGAGCGACGGCGCCACGCCGACGCGTAGCGGCGCGACCGTACCGTCCTCCAGCGCGTCGAGACGCTCGTCCTTCGGCTCGGGCCGCGGCTCCTCGATCGGTGGGGGCGTCGGCGGCTCGGGGTCGGCGACCTCGGCGGGCGACGGGTCGGGGATCGACGGGACCTTCTCGACCTCGGGCAAGACCTCGGGCGCTTCGAGGAGCCGCGGCTCCACGAGCCGCGCGACGAGCGGACCTCGCTCGGTCTCGGGCCGCGGCGCGTGCGACTGGACGAGGGCGAGGACCACGACGACCAGCACGTGGAACGCGACGGAGAGCGTCAGGTAGGGTGCGCGGCGAAGCTGGCGGACCATCTCCTCGCCGAAGCTCGTCTCGCCGAAGGCGTGGGCGGCCGGGCGGGGGAGGGGCACCCGACCCCGCGTCTCGGGCTCCGGCCGCGGTGCCGGGGCGGCGGCGGGGGACCCCCCGCCGGTCGTGGCCGGGGCCGGGGGGGAGGCCGGGGACGCGGGTCTCGACGCCTCGGCCGCGGGCCGGGACCCGGCGACGCGGTCGGGCCCGCGGCGCGCCGGGCCGGCGGGCGCCCCGCCCGTGCGTGCGGGCGGCGGCGGGGCGGCCCGGGTGGGTCGATCGCCCCGGCTGGGGCCCAATTCGTCCACGAGGTGGAACGGCGCGCCCGCCGGCTGGTCGATCTCGTACCCGCCGAAGAGGGCCGGCGCCCCGGGCGCCGCCGGGGCGTCGGCCTCCCGCGGGAGGAGACCCAACAGCGAGACCCGGGCCCGGCCGAGCCGGACCTCGTCGCCCACCCGGAGGCGGAGCGCCTCTCCGCCCGGCCGCTCGAGGCGCACGTCCGTCCCGGCGTGGTGGAGGATCGCCTCCGTCGGGGCCCAGCCCGCCTCCGGGAGCGACACGTCCGCCCCGGGACCGTGGCCGAGCACGACCCTCGACGCCGTGCTCCGCACCTCGCGGACCTCGCCGCGGAAGGTGACGCGAACGAGCATCAAGTCGGAAGGTCTCCCTGTCCCGCGGGGTGCGGGCGCAAAGAGGCGGTCGGGCCTCTGTTCCTGGAAACGTCCGCAAGGTACCAGCCCACGCGCCGCGCGGCCGGGAAGGCGACCGAGCCGGATCCGCGTACCGCGGTCGGGTCGGTCCGGTCCCCCTTCAGCGGGGCCGGGTCCTCGGCGGTCCCCCGTCCACCAGCGCCGCCGCGATGGGGGCGATGACCAGGCCGAGGCCCGCGCCGAGCCAGAGGCTGCCCGGCAGGAGACCCCCGAAGAAGACGGAGGAGTTCCGCGTGCCCTCCACGCCCAGGCGGTAGGCCGTGGTCGCCGCGACGACCGCGAGGATCCACACCGCGAGACCGGCCGCCCCCACGGCGACGCCCGGTCGGACCCGGACGAGCGCGAGGAGCGTCCCCACCGCGGCGAGGGCGAGCCCGAGGTCGGCGAGCCAGCGCGGCTGCGACGTGAAGGACACGAGGTCGGGCAGCGCGGCCGAGTCGGGCGCGGCCGGGATGCCGAACGCGTGGGCCGCGAGGGGGGGCGCGAAGGCCGTGAGGACGGCGACGGCGATCGTGGCGGCCCCGAGCCAGCGGCCGCCGAGGCCGAGGAGGCCCACCACCCCGGCGACGAAGAGGAGCGCGAGGCCGACGAGCTGGAGTCCGCTCGCGGTCGTGAGGAGGTGGTCGAAGCCCACCGGTCGCGACCCGGTCACGACCTCGACGATCGGTCGTACGGCCGTCCAGCCGAGCGGACTCCACGTGGACTCGTCGATGCGCGGGAGGAGGAGCAGCGCGAGGAGCGCGATCGCGCCTGCCACCAGGAGCGCGCGTTCGCGGACCCGTCCGCCCCGAGCCCGAAGCACCGCGCCCGCGCCGAACGCGGCCGCGAGCACGCTCGCCACCTCCCACGGGAACCCGATGTCACGCTCGGGATCCGGCCAGTAGAGGACCGCCGCGATCACGACGAACACCCAGATCGCCACCGCGCGGCGCGGTCCCGAGCGCGCGATCGCGAGCACGAGGAAGCCGAGGACGACGAGCCCGCCCACGAGGCCGACGCTCCGGTACGCGTCCCACGTGAACGAGAGACCGCCGCCACCCGCGAGGTTCGAGCGGAACAGGTCCCATGGCCAGTAGGGCATCGGCTGGTTCACGTTCGAGAACGGGTTCTGGTACCCGAGCCAGGTCAACACGGCGAGCACGAAGCCGACGACGAGCAGGCTCGTGGGCCGGAGCGCGAGCGGGAGCGGCGGGACGCTCTCCGCCTCCGTGCGGGCACCGCGCCGGGACGTCGGGAGCGGCGGTCGCGAGACGGGGGTCTTCCTCTCGACGGGCAGGGACCCCGCCTCGGGCTCGACCTCGAAGTGCCGTTCCTCGCTCACGCCACCTCTCCTCTCGCCCCGACGAGGTCCGCCACGGCGAAGACGAGGAGCGCCCAGAGCGCCAGTCCGTCGAGCACCAGCACCTGTCCGACGTCGGAGGTCGCGACCCGCCGCACGTCGGCCCATTCGAAACCGCCCTGCAGCGACTGGCCGAGCCGCGCGGCGCCCGGCAGGAGGAGCGCGGTCACCAGGAGGATCATGAGCACGAGCGCGAAGGTCCGCGCGCGGAGGCCGCACGCGTACAGGAGCGCCCCCCCGGCGACGAGCGCGACCCCGAGCTGACCCGCGAGGTGCCCGAGGATGTAGTCCAGGCCCTGGTGCTCCGGGCGCAGTCGCTTCTGGAAGACCTCGCCGACCTCGCCGACGAGGCTCTCGATGCGCCCCGGCCCCTTCGGGTCGAAGGTGGTGAGGAACCAGGCCGCCACCGCGATCGCACCGACCAGGAGCACCGCGCGCGCGAGCCGCGTCGTGTCGCCGCGGCGCGCGAGCACGAGGCCGGCCCCGAGGACCGAGACGCCGGCCATCCAGACGAACGGCCGCGATTCGCGAATCTCGAACGGCCCCGGACCCGAGCTCGATGACAGGAGCGCCACCGCCGCCAGCGCGACGAGGGGCAGGCTCCGGTGTCCTGCGCCGGGCACGAGCGAGGCGAGCACGGTCCACACGCCGATCGCGGCCCAGAGCACGACGCCGACGAGCACCGTCAGCTCGCCGGACTGCGTGGCCTGCTCCCAGGGCCAGACGAGACCGGCCGAGCGCCCGACCGGGCTCCAGACGAACAGCGAGCCGAGGACGAGGAACCCCGCGACGAGGAGCCCCGGGGAGAAGCGAACGGGTTGGACGACGTTCACGTTCGCTCCGCAACGTGTGCACGAGAAGCGCTCACCGGGGCCGAGGCGCTCGATGTTGAAGCGGGCCCCGCAGGAGGGACAGCGCTGGACCTTCATGGACCGGCATTTGAGCAGGGTACGTGCCGCCTGACCAGCCCGGCGGGGTCCGGCCCGGTCCGGATCACGACTCCTCGTTCGGGACGAGCATCCCGAACGCCTGCCGGAGCCGGCGGAACTTCCGCTCCGCGAGCGCCTGGAACTCGGCGTCGAGGTGAGCCACTTTGTCCGGATGGCACGCGAGACTCCTCTCGCGAAACGCCTTCTCGATCTCCTTCCGGTCGGCGGTCAGCGGGACGCCCAGGATCCCGATCGCCTCCGAGACCGTCATCGGGGGGTCCGCCGCCCCCGTGCCCGAGACCCCGCCCGAGACCCGCTCCTCGGGCCCGGCCGTCCGCGCCGGCGACGCCGGCGGCCCACTCCCGGGCGATGGCGGCGGCTTCGCGGCGGGAGGGGGATGGAGGACGACCGGCTCCGGAGCGGAGTCCTCCGGCGCGGGTCCGGCGGCGGGCGTCCCGGGCCTGCGGCGCGCCTCGCGCCGGCCTGCCCAAGGGACCCGGCGCTGGTCCGCCGGCACCGTCTCGGGCGGGGGGGCGCCCGGCGGGGCGAATCGGCCCTCTCCGTGGGGGATCAAGAGGATCTGTCGCCCGCACCCCGGGCAGGAGAACTCGACGTACGGGCCGCCCCGCGCCTCCGGGCGCGACCGCAGGATCCCGAGGCCGGTGACCTCACCGCTCGTGTACGGCCGGGCGCACGCGGGGCAGACGCCGGTCTCCATCGCCGGAATTGTAGGGCCGCCAGGCCTGGGCGGGCTTGACTCGGCCCCGCCCCCGGCGAACATTCCCCCCCCCGGCACCGAGGTGGGCCATGCACGTCCGACGGCGAAACACCAAGACCAAGCAGCAGCGAGTGGGGTTCCGCGCGCGGATGAAGACGAGCCGCGGTCGCAAGATCGTGAACCGTCGTCGCGCCCAGGGCGGCAAGTTCCCGTAGCCGGCACGCGAGCCCGCCCCGCGGCGCCGCGCCCGACCCTGTCCGATCGCCGGTATCCTCGGGCCCCCCGGCCTGCTGGATGGGGAGCGGCCCTCGGGAGGACCACCGGTGCGGACTGTCGTCATCCTGCTCGTGATCGCGGCGGCCGTCGTCGCCGCGCTCTTCGCGTTGGGCGTCATCGGATCCCCGGTGACGCCGACGGTCCCGTCCGGTGAGACCCCCGCCACCGCGCCCACCGCGCCGACCGGGACCGGGACCACGCTCGTGGCCCCGCCGCCCGAGCAGCAACCGCCGATCGAGGCGTACCCGGTGGGCGGCGAGCTCCATGTCCTCCTGCTGACGCGATACGTCGAGCGGGTGCCCGCGTCGCTCTCCCAGTGGTGGGGGAGCAAGCCGAAGGTCAAGGTCACCGCGTGGGTCGAGCCGTCCCCGCCGAGCTCCGGCAGCGGCGCGCCGCCGCCGGGCGCGCTCGAGAACGCCCACGTCCTCGACGCCATGCCCGAGGCCTCGATCTTCGAGGGGGAGGCCATCGACGTGCTCGTCCTCGACGCGATCGACGTCGCCCGCTTCCCCGAGGCCTTCTGGGTGGAGGTCGCCGCGCGCGTGCACGACCACCGTCTCGGCCTGCTCGCCATCCCGGGCCGTCCCGACGGCGGATCGATGCTCGACAACCCCGTGCTCGGTCCCTTGATCCCCGTCGCGAAGAGCCTCCCCCTCGAAGGCTCGCCCCTGCCCGGGGTGCTCGGCGGCATGAAGCCCTTCCGCGTCACGGACCCCGGCGTGACGCACCCCGTGAGCCGCCTCGTCGCGTGGCCGCGCTGGAGCCGCGCGATCTGGGGCGTCAAGGGCACCGGCGACAAGCCCTGGGGCACGAGCCAGTGCTGGCCGGTCGAGAGTGTCGCCAACGGCGCAGCGACCCTGCTCGAGGTCTCACCCGACCGCGGGGCCACGCTGCCGGTCCTCATCGCGTCCGACCCCGCGAACGGCCGCGTCCTCTTCTTCGGGGCGTACGAGCTGACGACCCGCCAGGGCTACGGCATCCCGAAGGAGGTCCAGGACCTCGAGACATGGCTGACGAACTGGCTGGTCTGGCTGGCCGACCGGGTAGGAACCTAGACGTACGGTGCGACCGTCAGTCGTCGATCGAGCGGGCTTCGCGCTCCCGTTGCGCGGCATCGGTGATCCTCTTCAGCCGCCCGTCCGTTCGCCAGGTGGCGAAGGCCTCGCATCCGGCCGCGTTCTCGGCCAGGGCGGGATTCTCCACCAGGGCCCTCGTCAGGGCCGCGGCGGCGTCGGACTCGTAGCCCGACCGCGCCAGCGCCCGCGCGTAGTCGAGCTCGATGCCGCTCGCGGTCCGCGCGTCCGTGCGGTTCTTCTGGTGGAGCACGTCGAGCAGGTCCGCGGCCTCGCGGACCTCGCCGCGCGCGAGGCGCACCCGCGCGAGGACCCATCCGTTCTCGGTGGAGGCTTCGCCGAGCCGGTTCATGCGCCGCTCGAGCGTCGTCGCGCGAAGCGCGTCCGCGAGGGCCACGTCCAGGTCGAGGCGCAGGCGCGCGAGGAGGTCGGCAATCGTCCCCAAGACCGCCGGGTCGTACGGACTCAGCGCTCGTGCCGCGTCGAATCCCCGCCGTGCGTCGTCGATCCGACCCGCCGCAGCGTCGGCGGCCGCGCGCATCGCGACGAGGCGTGCGTGCTCGCGACGCCACGGCCAGCCGCGGTCGTCGTCGTAGTCGCGCCGCGCCAGGATGCCGACCGCGCGCGCCTCGTCGGCCGCGGCCTCTGCGAATCGACCTGACTCGACGTTCCGGCCCGCGCTCTCGTACGCGAGACCGAAGTCGGCCGCGCCGCCGACGGGAGCGAGTCGCCACGCGAGCGCCTCGAGGCGGGCCGCGGTCTTCGGGTGGTCGCCCTCCTTCAGGTCGTGGAGGACCGCGACGGCCACGTCGAGATAGAGGTCGGGGAACGACACGAGATCGGAGCCGTCGCCGATCGCGCGCGCAACCGCCGCGTCGAGCCGGTCGTCGGGGACGACCGCCAGGGCGTTGAGGATTCCGATCGCCTCGTCCGGGAAGACGGAGTAGGCCCTCTCCCCGCGGTGGCGGCGCGCGTTCACCTCGGGGCCGTACGCGGTGGCGGCGGACGCGTCCGCGGGCGCGAGCGTCGCCGACCCCCGGTCCACCGTGCGCCACGCATAGACCGCGAATCCCGGTCGGAACAGCAGTGCCGCCGCCCGTGCGATCGCGTCGTCGTCGCCGCTGAACGCCACGACGCGCGTCAGCAGCGCGGCGCGCGGCGCGTCGTCGGGCTCGTACAGCGCGTCCGGGTCGAGGTGCGCGGGGTCGCCCAGCCAGGATTCGACGCCCGCCTCGAGGGCCTTCACGAAGCGAGTCGGGACCGTCGGTCCACTGCCGGTGCCCACCGCTCGGGCCACGACACGCTGCACGCCGAGATCCGCGCTCGGCGCGTCCTTGTCGAGGAGCCAGGCGACCAGCGTCTCGCGGCCCTTCTCCGACACGCGACCGACGAGACGCTGACCGGCCTCGGTGCGCAGCGAGGGTTCCACGTGCGGGTCGAGGAGCAGCGCGACGAGCGCCGACTCGACCGGCGGCTCCGGCTGGAACTCGAGGGCGTCGAGGACCGACTGGACGTCGCTCACGCCGCTGCTCTCGTTCGTGTCGCCGCGCACGCGCGCGAGCACGCCGAGGAGGGGCGCCGTCAGGTCGCCGCGCCCGGGGAACGCGAGCGAGCGCACCGCGCTCATCGCGACGTCCAGGTCGTCCTGCTCGAGGAGTGCGCGCCACACGCGGTCGAGCTCCTCGTCCTCGTGACCCGTCCGCCCCGCGAGGGCCGTCGTCGCGGCGATCAACATGTCCTTGTCCGCGTTGAACCTCGCGCCGTCCCAACCGACCTTCTCGAGCACGAGGTCCACGACGTCCGCGTCCGCGTCGGGGCCGCGGAAGCTCTGCAGGCTCCGCACGGGTCGGTCCGCCCACGCGAGGCGCACGAGCTCCGGCCACGCCGCGCGGAGGTACGGGATCACGGTGTCCCGCGCGAGGACGAACCGCGCGGTCAGCCACTCCTCGAGCTCGAGCGTGCGCGCCTCCCGACCCTCCGCGCGGGGCTCGTAGCCAAGCACCAGCGCGCGCCCGTGCGGTGTCCACAGCGCCGGCACGGTCCGCAGCGCGGCCAGCGCCGCCTCGCGCAGACCGAGCTGCGGGCTCGCGAGCGCGCGCGTGAGGACATCGAACGCGAGGTCGTCGGCCGGCTCGACGAGGTGGTGCAGCCGCTGGTAGTAGTGGAGGGGATCAGTGAACAGATGCGCCGCGAGGAGACGGCGCGCCTCGATGCCGGGTCTCCGCTCCAGCGTCTCGATCGCCGTTTCGCGCAGGACCGGGTCGTCGCCGCCGAGCCAGCGGCCGAGCAGGTCGAGCGCGAACGGCTTCGGCTCGGCGTAGAGCGCCCGCGCCGTGCGGCGCTTGAGCCCGTCGGGCTGGCTGGCCGCCGTGAGACGGAGCGCGAGCGCCTCGTCCCCCACGCGGCCGATGCGTTCCAGCCCCTCCACGGCGGCGACGCGAACCGGCTCGGCCGCGGGCGGCGTGGCGTCGAGGACCCGGCCGAGCGCGGTCGCGGCGCCGTCGGGCGGGAGCGCCTCCGTCAAGAGGAACACGCCCTCCTGCGGGTCGTGGAAACGGCCGTCCACGAGCCGCGCGACCGTGGGCTCCACGATCGACGCCCCGAAGTCGGGCAGCACCATGCGGAGCACGACCTCCGGCGCGGGCCGCGGGTCGAACGGATCGACGTCCGCCGGTCGCGCGAGCCAGTCCACGAGCCGGCCGAGCATCTCGGTCCGGAGGGCGTCGCTCGCGTCGGGGTGTGCACGCACGAGCCACGCCGCCTGGATCGCGATCCGGCGTTCGAGCAACGGGTCGTACCCGAACCGCGGTGCGCCCAGCGCGAGGCGCGAAGCCGTAGCGCCGACGGGATCGGTCCCCAGCTCGCGCACCATGGAGAGGAGGAGGTCGAGCGGCACCCGGAACCGCCCCGTGACGAGGAGCGCCGCCGCCTCGAGCCGCTCGGACGGGCTCCGGCCGTGCTCCCAGCTCGCCCGCGCGAGGTCCACGAGCGACTCCGCCGTGTCGCCCCGCGCGGCGTGCCCGTGGAGTCGTCGTGCCGCTGCTTCGGTGGTCGTCTCGGGCGGCAGCGCGGCGCGCGCCTCCGCGGCGCGCGGCGTGTCGATCGCGAAGAGCGCGCGCTCTGCGGCGCTCCGCACGCCGGGCACGGGATCTTCGGCGAGGTGGACGAGCGCGTCTACGGCGGCGTGCGTGCGCCCCCACGCGAGTCCGTCGGCCGCGAGCATGCGCTCGGCGGCGTTCGGCTCGCCGGCGGCGAGGCGCAGCACGTCGTCCGCGGCGGGATTCTCGGCCACCCCGATCACAGGCAGGAGCTCCGCGACGAGCCCGGGGGGCACTTCGCCCGCCTCGAGCCGGCGGCTCGCCGCCACCAGTCCGGCGTCGCCGAGGCCCACGAGGGCTTGCCGCGCGGCCCGGATCGCGCGTCCGCGCGCGTCGGGTTCGGCCGCCGACAGGTCCCGCCCGGCCCGGAGCGCGCGCTCGAGCGCCGCCATCGCGGCCGTTGCGCGCTCGGCGTCCGCGGGTGCCACCTCGATCGCCGCGATCGCGGGGGGGAGCGGCGCGTAGCGGTTCGCCGCGGCGGTGGCCCGCACCCCAACGACGACGACGACGACCGCGGTGAGGACGCGCTTCACGCGACTCCTCATCGCTTCCGCGTACCGCGCGCGGGTCCCACGAGCGTGGCGACCGCGTCGGGGAGCGCCTCGGCGACGTCCGTCGCGATGAGCCCCCGGTCGTGGCCGTGCGCCGCCGCGTCGCCGGCCCGGCCGTGTGCATCGACCGCCGCGCACGCCGCGCCGAACGCGTCGCCGCCGGTGCCGGGGAGACCCGCGAGGAACGCGGCGACCACGCCCGAGAGGACGTCGCCCGTTCCGCCCGTCGCGAGCCACGGCCCGCCGCGCCGCGACGTGAAGAGCCGTTCGCCGTCGGTCACGATCGTGCCGGGCCCCTTCAGCACGACCACCGCCCCGGTCGTCGCGGCGAGCGAAAGCGCTGCCCGCTCGCGATCGGCTCGGACGTGGCTCGACGTCGTGTCGAGGAGGCGTGCCGCCTCGCCTTCGTGCGGGGTCACGATCGTCGCCTCGCGCCGCTCGCGTAGTCGCGACGGGTCGGCGCCGAGCGAGAAGAGACCGTCGGCGTCGAGCACGAGCGGCCTCGCGATCCGGCAGGCGAGCGCGCCGAGGGCCACGACGGTCGTCGGCGCGCGGCCGCCACCGGGGCCGAGCACGACCGCGTCCCACGCGTCGAGGATCGCCCGCAGCTCGTCGAGCGCGGCGGGCGCGAGGGACGCCTCCTCCGTCTCGGGGAGGCCCGCCGTCGTCGCCTCGGGTCGGATCGTCGCGACCGCCCGTTGCAGGGAGGCCGGGACCGCGATGCGAACCAGCCCCGCGCCCGCGCGCAGCGCGCCGAGCGCGGCCAGGGTGGGCGCGCCGACGAGGTCGCGGCTCCCGCCCACGACCAGGACGCGTCCGACCGATGCCTTGTGGGCGTCTTTCGGACGAGGCGCGATCCGGGGGGGCGTCCGTACGCGACGCATTCCGTGCTCAGCGTACCCGGTCGCCCGCCGGCGCGAGCCTGGCGATCGCGCCGGCCAGGTCGGGCGCGAGTTCCGTTCGTCCGACCTCGCGGCCGACCCAGTTCCGGATCACGACGTCGCACTGCCGGTCGCGGAGCCCGTCCGCCCCCTCCGGCGTGAGCAGACCCAGGCGCGCGAGGATCTCGACGACGGGCCGGCGATAGCCGCGGTCGCGGCCGTCGGCGGCCTTTACGGCCATCGCGAGGCCGCGGTCCACCACCGCCCAGCCGTGCACCCCCTCGGCGCCCGCCTTGGCGACGAGCGGCGCGGAGGCGCTCACCATCAGGTCGGTGTCGAAGCGGCCCCGGCCCGCGATCATGTGGGGATGGGCGCGTGCCGCGCGCGCCACGCGCCGGCAGGCCGCGGCGAGAGAGGGCTCGAGCTCGAGGTCGGGCGCGGCGAAGCGCGAGAGAGAACGGGCCATCGCGGCGAGCGGGACTGCGAATGCCGGGGCCCCGCAGTTGTCCACCCCGACGGCGACCGCCTCCACGGGGATCTCGGCGAGCCGGGCGACGTGCGCGCGGATCGTCGCTTGCACCGGATGCGCCGGGTCGAGGTACGAGTCGGTGTCGAGCCCGAGGTGCTTCGCGGTCGCGAGCATCATCGCGTGCTTGCCCGAGCAGTTCGAGAAGACCGCTGGGGGCTTCTCGACCTCGCGGCGCTGTGCGAACGCGGTGTCCGGGTCGATCGACCAGTGCCCGCCGCACCGGAGCGCGCTCTCGTCGAGGCCGGCCTTCGCCAGGATGGACCGCGCGGCCGCCAGGTGCCGTGGCTCGGCGTTGTGACTTCCCGCGGCGAGGGCCAGCTCCGCGTCGTCCATGCCGAACGCGTCCACCGCGCCGCTCGTCACGGCCACGAGCGCCTGGAGCGGCTTGCTCGTGGAGCGGTAGAACGTGAGCGTCGCAGGTGCGCCGTACGAGAGGACGGTCCGTCGGCCGTCCAGCACCACGAGCGACCCGCGGTGGACCGACTCGAGATGCCCACCTCGGCGCACCTCGATCAAGGGCAGCGTGCCTTGCATCCCCATATGAAACACCGCGGCCGGCGCCCTGGTAGGATTCCTCTCCGTTCCCCCTCTCGAGGAGCGGCGCGTGATCGAGGTCGAGCTCCAGCGCATCACGATCAACGACACCGGGGACAAGCAGTTCATCACCCTCGGCGAGAAGGAGGGGGAGCGTCAGCTGACGATCGTGATCGGGTACCAGGAGGCGCAGGCGATCGACCGTTTCGTGAAGAGCGTGAAGCTCTCCCGACCGATGACGCACGACCTCGCAGGCGCGCTCGTCGAGGCCGCCGGCGCCGACATCCAGAAGATCGAGGTGACGTCCCTGAAGGAGGGGACCTTCTACGCGAAGATCCACCTTCACCGGCTCGACGGCGCCGTGGTCGAGGTCGATTCGAGGCCGAGCGACGCGATCGCGCTCGCCACCTCCGTCGGTAAGCCGATCTACGTCGCGGACGACGTGATGCGCGAGGCCGCGAACCTCTGACGCCCGCTCGCGCGCCTGGGCGGGCTGCTCCACCACCTCACGCGATCGTGACCGCGACCACGACCGCGACCGCGGGCGCGACCGCGGGCGCGGGCGCCCGCAGGGTTCACGACGGGAGCATTGCCCGCGCTCCGCTACCGGCGCGCGAGCCAGAACAGCGCCGACGCCACGGCGAAGGTGAAGGCGACTCCGGCCACGATTCGGCCGCGCAGTACGCCGCCTGTCGCGGGATCGCGCGGTACGAGAGCGCCGAGCCGACCTGCACGATCGTGCCGCGGTCGCGCGCCCGCATGCGGCGCAGCGCGGCGAGGGTCCCGTACACGACGCCCAGGTAGGTCACCTCCGTGACGCGACGGACGCCCTTCGGGGCGAGGTCTACGATGCGCGACATCACGGTCACCATCGCGTCGTTCACCCAGACGTCGATCGGCCCGAGTTTTCGTTCGATCTGGTCCGCCGCGTGCTCGACTGCGTTCGCGTCGGACACGTCGGTCGGGACGACGAGGGCCGTGCCCCCGCGTTCGCGCACGTCATCCGCCGCGGCCTCGAGTCCGTCGTGGCCTCGCGCGAGGAGGGCGACGTCGTAGCCGCGCTGGGCGAAGAGGCGCGCGGTCGCCCGCCCGACGCCCGCGGACGCGCCGGTCACCACGACGATCGGCCGGGTGTCCGTCATGGGCGAATGCCTTCGCAACGCGTGTCTTTGCAACGCGTGTCTTCGCAACGCGCCCGCCCGCGCGCCCGCGAGCCGCCGGTGCCATCCCGCATTCGGGTCATCTGGCGTCACCACGGACCCGCTACCCGCGGGACCGCTCCCAGGCCTCGAGCCTGCGCTCGGCCTCGGCCTTCGCGAACCCGTATCGCTCCTGAAGCCGGCCGACGAGCACCTCGCGCTCGCCGCGGATCTGCGCGAGGTCGTCGTCCGTGAGCTTGCCCCACTGACGCTGCACCTCGCCCTTGATCTGCTTCCAGTTGCCCTTCACTTGGTCCCAGTTCATGACATCTCCTCTCGTCGAAACGCAAAGCGGCTCGTCGCGAGGGCAGGTGTCGCCACCTCGGGGCACCCCTCGCTCTCGAGCCCCCGAGCGGGACGGCGGCATGCCGACTCGTAGCGCCCCGTCGTCGGCAGTCCGGCGGTCTCGTCCCGCTCGGGCCCGGCTCAGTCCATCGTTGTCCGTTCGCTCTTCATGCCGTGGGCTCTCCGTCACTGACGCCGATGGAGGCATACGGCATGCCCATCCGCACCTGGGCCGATGAGGGGGGACGGACGGCCGCGGACCGAGGTCTCGCACCGGCTCGAATTGGCACCCGGGACCGGGCAATCCTGGCCATGCCGGCAAACGGAGCCTCGCCTGCGCTACGGCGGATGCTCGCTCGGTGCGCCCCGGTCCCGAGGTCCCCCAACGTCCGACCGCCACCCGGCTCGATCGTCGGGCGCCGCCGCGCAAGGCGTACGGGCGGGCTCAGGCGTCGGTTCGAGGCGGTCTTGGCATGCGTCGTCTCCTCCGGCCCACCGCGTGAACCAGCCCTCCAGCCATCCATCGAGCTTCGCGGGATCGCGCGCCTCGAGATACGGGATCGGGATGCGCGGCTCCGTCTCGAGCCCATCGTCCGACGGGCGCCCGGTTCGCTCCGAGGCGAGCACGCCCGCGACGGCGTGGGCTCGACCGCGCGGCTCGGCGCGGGCGGGCTCGGCCTCGAGCGGATCGACGATCCATGCCGTGTCCTGCAGAGGAGGCGCGGTCGGGTGGATCTCCGACCGGCGCGGGTCGTCGCCAGGCAGATCCGGGGCGGCCGGAACTGCCGTCGAGGGCGGCGGCTCGGGCCGAAACGGCTCCCCCGGCGCAGGGAGGGCGGGATTCCGGCGTCCCTCGGCGTAGTACTTCTTCCGGAGCCGCGCCCACCGCTCTCTGCGTTCCTCGGCGCCACGCCCGTACGGTCGCTCCACGGGGCTCCAGGGTTTGTCCGTGCCGCCGAAGCGGTACTGGAACCCCAGGTTCGTCGCGGGGCCGACGAGCCGGACGATGCCGACCTCCTCGAGCCCGTTGTGGCAGGAACATTGGATGACGATCGACTCCGCGTCGTTCGCGCCCCCCAGGGCGTACGGAACGATGTGGCCGAAGTGATAGGGCCCGGGCCGTTCGCAGCCCGGGTGACAACAGCGAAGCCCGTCGCGCTCGATCACCTCGCGCTGCACGTGCGCCGGGATGTGACGACCGCGACGATCGGTCGGCACCACCTTCCGGGTTCGGGACGGTACGCGCGCGGGATCGTGGCGGTCGAGGAACTCCTGGCAGAGGACGTCCACCAGCTCGTCCTCGCTCACCGCGTGCTTCCGCATGTGCCGCAGCACCTTCTTGGCGCGCCGGAACTTCTCGAACGTCCCCTCCTCCAGGAGGAGCGAGATGGAAAGCGTGCGACTGCCGGTGCGCAGCTGCGCACGGACGCGACGGACGAGGTCCCCGAAGTCGCGGGGCGCGGTCCGGCACGCCAGCGCAAGCCAGCCCTGGGCAGGGCGCGCGTCCGGAGGAGAGTCGCCGACGGGCTGCAGGATGAGGTACAGCCAACCGGCCGACTCGAGCGGCAGACGGCCGTTCACGAAGGCGTCCTCGGCCTCCGGGCAGCGCCGAAGGAGGTACCCCAGACGGACGAGGTCGCGCGTCTCGCGCGGCCCCAGCCCGAAGCGAAGCGCGAAGCCTTCGATGCTCGCCGCGCCGGCCGTTCGGTGATGGCCCGACACGTCCACCTTCACGAGGATCCGCGCCTGCCGCATCTGGCTTTCCCGCGCCTCCTTCACGGCCTCGGGGAGCATCGCGACGACCTCGTCCTCCCTCCAGGCGCCGGCGACGGGATTCGACCAGTGGGTGGGCCAGCTCATTGCGAACAACAAGAGAACACATGGGGGGGACACTCCCGAGAGCCCAGATTTCAGGCCTGTCCCGTCTCCCCAGGCCCTCGTGGCCCGCACCCGGCGCCGGTCCCAGGCCGCACCCCGGCCTCGGGTCCCACCGACGGTCGGACGAGCCCCCGGCGCTCCCGGAGGGGTTTCGAGTACGGCCACGCCCTACGGACCGCCGTGGCCCCACTCGACGACGCGTTCGACCCTGGATCACGGCCTCGTGCACCCCTGCGCGTCGCACACGGCGTGGGCGAGCCCCCTCGACGACTCGACACCGAGCGAGAACCGACGCGCCCGCGCGAGCGACCGTCCACGCGATAGCATGGGCCGCGTCCCACAACGCGGAGGGATGGCCGAGCGGTCGAAGGCACCGGTTTTGAAAACCGGCGTAGGGTCAAACCTACCGGGGGTTCGAATCCCTCTCCCTCCGCCACATTCTCGCTGCTACGCGCCGATCCGGCGGCGGAGTTCTTCGGTCGCTGGGTCGCCGCCGGGTCGTTGAGGACGTCGAGGGACGCGCCGACCACCGCGACACCTCGACCGCTCATCGAAGCGGTAGTCTCGGGCCATGAGAACGCGACGCCCGACAGCCGCCGAAACCAACGAGTACTACTTCACCTACATCGACAGAGTCCCCGATGGCGACGTCGTCGAACAGCTGGAGAAGCAGATCGTCGAGACCCGTGCGATCCTCGAGCCGCTCGACGAACCGCGGGCCGGCTTCCGATATCAAAGCGACAAGTGGAGCGTGAAACAGGTGGTCGGACACGTCGCGGACTGTGAACGGGTGTTTGCCTACCGCGCCCTCGCCTTCTCTCGAGGCGACCTGCAGGCCATTCCCGGGATGGATCAGGAGATCTGGATGAACGGATCGCGCTTCGACGAGCAGCCGTTCTCGGCGGTCCTGGCGGACCTCGTCGCGATTCGCAAGAGTACGGTGACGCTGTTTCGCGCTCTCTCGGACAAGCAGTGGCAGAGCCGCGGTACGGCATCCGAAGTGGGGTTTCAAACCGGTGCGATCGCCTGGATCATCGCCGGCCACGAGCTCCACCACCGCGGCGTGCTCGAGGAGCGCTACGACATCCCCAAATGAAGGACCCGGCCAGGCCCGGCTGCCTCACGCTGCCTCGAGGGAGGCGACCGTCCAGAGGTCGGCGTTCAGGTGCGCAGGGGGAATCGCCCAGCCGGAGAAGAATCCTGCGGTCAGCGCTCCGAGGGAGAGATCTGGAGCGTCGAGGGGATGAGGGGCTCGACCTCCGGGTCCGTCGGCGAGAAGCGCTTCCCCTTCCGCAAGGCGTCGCCGTACGCGTCCAGGAACGCCGTCCACGCTCTCTGCAAGCGGGCGCGCTCGTCGGCGTCGGGGACGCCCGAAGTGCTGTACCCCACGTTCCCGACCACCCACAGGAGCTGACCGAACCGGAGGGCGAATTGCGACGCCTCTCCGAGCCTCTCGACGTGGATGCGCGCGCGGTCGATCCCGTCGAGCCCGACAGCCTCCGCCGCCGCCTCGGCCGTCAACATCCACCCGGAGTCGTCGGCCGCCCGGAGCTGCGCCGCTACGAGGGGCCGGAACCGCGCGTCCTTCGTCTCTCCAACGGCCTGGAGTGCGCCGATGCGAACCTCTCTGTCCGGGTCCTGCAGCAGCACAGGCAGGTGTTCCAAGGCGAGATCGGGGAGTGGTCTGGGAAGGCATCGCAGCGTGAGATCCCGGATGGCGGTCTCTTCGTGCGTCAGTCCCGCCTCCACCTGCTTCGCGTAGGGCGCCAGTCCCTCGACGCCCTTCTCCTGGATCCAGAGGAGCGCGAGGGCGATCTCGAACGGCTTCTCGGGATCCGCAGGCGGCTTCGCCCCTCGCCGGTAGAGCTGCCGGATCGCGAGGTAGAGCATCGCCAGCCGTCCGCGCTCGGACGCGTCGGCCAGCCGCTTGGGATCGGCGCTTGCGTACTGGAGCGCCTGGTCGAGACCGTCCTCCAAGGCCGGCAGGTCCTCGGGCGTCCCCGCGGAGGCCAGGATGTACGCCGCGTAGTGCGGGATCCGCCCCGCGTAGCGACCACCGAGGTTCTTCCTCGCCCACGCACGCGCAGGTTCCGCGAACGCCTCGCGCCAGGCCTTCTCCACGAGGCGCGACTGGATGGAACGGTCCGGACCTACCGGGGAGATGGACTCGAT
This sequence comes from uncultured Planctomycetota bacterium, assembly GCA_963752285.1. Lineage (GTDB taxonomy): Bacteria > Planctomycetota > PLA2 > PLA2 > JAEUHO01 > CAVVXN01. Next base: position 170,667 of record CAVVXN010000001.1, on the reverse strand, counting down.
GACGGCGGGCATGCGATCCGGCAGGGGCACACGGTCCAGGAGGGCGGCCGCGCGGGCCTCGCTCGTCTCCTCGGAGAGCAGACGGACGAGGGCCTTCGTGGCCTCCGGCGTCTCGATGCTCCGGATCCCCTCGAGCCACCACGGATCCCATTTCCCCCGAGCCCGCGCCCGTTTCACGAGCGCGGGGAGGTAGGCGGGGTCCCGGATCGTCAGGAAGTCGGACCATGCGCGGTTCCTCCGCAGCATGGTCTGATCGCCGCGCTTGGGCTGAGCGCTCATCACGTCGAGGACCGCGTCGATGCGGTCGGCCGGCGGCTCGAAGATCTCGATCGTCGTCTCGGCCCACCGGGGATCGTCCTCGGCGGGGACCCACCCATCCATCCAAGCGTCCCGCCCGCCGTCTTCGACGGCGTCCCAGCCCAGGTCGTGGGCGACGCGAATGCGGTACGTGCCCGGCTTCGCGAAGACGCGGTAGCGCGGCACCGCGATCTCGATCACGAGGGGCTTCGACATCGTGACCTCGCTCTCGCCGCCTGGCCCCCCGAAGCAGGGGGGATCGGGCCAGGGATCTTCGAGGAGGCTCCCGTCCGCGTCGTAGACCTGCACGATGTTGCGGATAGGCCGGATAGCGCGCGAGTCCCCTCCCCAGTCCACGGTGAAGGGCTCGTCGCTCGCGTTCTCGACGATGTAGCGAACGATCACGTTCTCGCCGAGTCGCCACACCGTACGGTCGGGTTCGAGGCGGATCCGGGCGCCCGCGGCCATCTGCCGCTCGCGGGCGGCCTCGACGTCGCTTGCCGCCACGAGGAGGAGGAACACGGGCCAGATACTTCGCATGGGGAGTCCTCACGGACGGTGAGGTCGCGCCCTCCGTTGGACGTCGCCGACGGTTCGGGGTTCAGCCCCGACGTGGATGCTCGGAGCCAGCGGTCGTGCCCGGGCCGTCGGAACGTGGGGCGCGAACCCCGCCGGGCGCCCGAGCTCGGGAACTCCCTGCGCCCGCCTTGGCGTGCGTGGTGGCCGTGCGGGACGGGCGGGGAAGCCCCCGCGCGGAAGGGACGCGACTCACTGCGGGCAGGGGGCGGCCGCGAAGGCGGGAAAGACGATGACGGTCACGCCCTGGAGGTAGCCGATCTCGCCCGTCTCCGGGGTGAAGCTCGTCTCCAGAAAGGGCAGGATGGGCGGAGGAGCGGGATCCCACTGGTTGTTGCTGGCCCAGAGGAAGTACGGGTCGACCCTCAAGTCCCCGATCTGGGCTCCGAAGGCAAGGATGTGCACGTCGTTGCACCGGAACACGTTCTCGCCCGTGCTTCCCTGCGGGCCGCCACCGAAGTCCACGCCCGTGCCGTCAGCCGTGGCGCCCGTTTGACACTCCTCGAAGTGGTTCCCCTCCACGCGCACGCCCGTCGCCTTGTACACGTCCGCGTCCATCCCGACGAGGTCTCCCACGAGATGGCTTCGCTTCACGACGCATCGGGTGGGCTCGGCGGCCGTGCTCGGGCTCCCGACGAACATGATCCCCTCCGAGCATTCCGAGATCGTGCAGGCGTCCACCTCGACGAACGCAGCGCGGATCAAGATTCCGATCGCACGCCTCGGACCATCTGCAACCTCGGGGTTCACGACGTAGAGACCGGCGATGCGCGCGCCGGCGAGCGCTCGCAGCGTGGCCGTGCTCGGGGACGGGAGTCCGCTCGGCCCGGAGCCCTGGACGAGGGTCGCCTGTCCGGCGGTGGGCATGCCCGCATTGGCGGTGTCGCCCCGCAACGTGACGTTGACGGGGACGACCAGCGGGAAGATCTCACCGTTCTTCACGTCGTAGACGCCCGGCGCGACGTTGATGATCTCCCCGACACTCACGACGGAGAGCGCGTGCGTGATGGTCCGGAAGGGTTCCGTGGAGCTGCCGGGACTCGAGTCGCTGCCGTTCGAAGAGCTCACCCAGTACGCCACGGCTCTCCGCTCACGCCCGCCCGTTCCGCAGGCCGTGGCGTGGAGCGCCAGGACGAGCAATCCCAGGGTCCAACGGAATCGAGCCACGATGCGTCCTTCCCCAGCGGCCAAGACCAAGACGGTAGCTGCGAGAACCCTACCCCTTGCGGGTCGTGGGCACAACCCGGGTGCCGCGAACGGGGTGGCCCGCGTCTCGCGCACCAAGACGAGGCTCCGACGACTCGAGGACGCGAGGGTCGACCTGAATACGGCGGGCGGCCGAGGTCACCCGTGCGCGGCGGACAGCCGGCCTCTGATGCCGAAGGTGTCCGTAGCCATGCGCTACGCGCACCGCGCTCCCGATGCCGGGCGGGCGGCCATCCGGCCGCTCGGAGGCGTCGGCGGTGACGGTCGGCAAGGCCTGCACGGCACGGCACGGCAGGATCCGGGCCGGTCGTGCGCGACGTGCGCGGGACGATCCGAGGACGGGGCCGCGCGTTCCCCGGGTCGAAGATCCCGTCGCGCGGCCCGCAGGCGGCGGGAACCGCGGCGCGGCGCGGGCGCCTACGGGTCGCTGGTCCCGCCCGAGGGGCCCGGCGCCCGGCTTGGCGCGTCCCGTGCGGGGACCCGGAGCGATGCGAATGTTCCTGTTCCTCTGCCTGTCTCTCTACACCTTCCTCCTGCTGGTGACGCTGGCCCGCGCCCTATCGACACGACGCGCGATCGCGCGCCTGTTCCGCCGGCCGCGGACGTCGCCCGGGCTCCCGGCCCGCGACGTCCGTGGCGCGGCGGGCCGCGTCTGGCTCGACGGAGCTGCCTCGTGAGCTGGCTCATCCTCCTGATCATCCTCGTCGTGCTGCTCGCGTCGCTCCCGGCGTATCCGTACAGCCGTCGTTGGGGGTACGGACCGAGCGGAGCCCTCGGCTTCATCCTGGTGCTCCTGCTCGTCCTCTTCCTCATCGGCTGGCTGTGACGACGACATCGGCCGGGGGGTCCCGCGCCGCGAGCGAGCGGGTCGAGCGACCGGACCGGTCGGAGCGTCGGATCACGAGGGTCGCGGCCGCCTCGGCACGGGCGGATACGCCCTCGTGGCCCTCGCGCGGCCCGATTTCCCTGGAGCCGGCGTCGGGACCTCAGGCCAGGACGAGGGCGAACACGAACCCGAGGACGGCCAGGACCGCGAGGGCCGCGAACGGACCGCGCATCCTCCGCCAGCCGCCGAAGAGGCCGGCGTAGACGGCCTTCAGGAGGTCGTTCGAAGAGGCCGCGACCAGCACCGCCGCGGCCAGGGCGGGGAGCCCGAGGCCCGTGACGCTCCGGTGCGCGATGCTCAGCACGAAGGGGTCCACGTCCACCACGCCCACCACCGCCGCGAGCGCGTACACGCCGGTGGACCCGAAGTGGGTACGCGCCCACGCCGTTCCGATGGACAGCACGAGGAAGAGCACGGCGAAGATCAACGCCGCCGGGATCTCGAGCGGGTTCTTGGGGAGAAGGGGCGGCTCGGAGGACGACGTCGGCGCGTGCACGGTCCGACCGAGGAGCACCCGCGCGGCGACCGCGCCGAGGAGGAACAATCCGATCAGGTAGGGCGCCAGCGTGAGGGCGAGCGCCGTGTCGAAGATCGCGACGACCACGCCGAGCCGCAGGTACATCACGGCCGTCGAGAGGACGATGCCCGCGGAGAGCCCCCTCGCCCGGCTGCGCGCGCCCTTCGCACGGCGGGCGAGGACCACCGTCGTGGCGGTGGAGGAGTACATGCCGCCGAGGATCGCGGCGAAGAGCACGCTGCCCGTCGGCGACACGTACCGCTGGAGGAGGTAGCTGCCGTACGAGAGCGCGCACACCACCACGACGGCGAGCCAGATCTGGAAGGGCGAGAGCGGGGTGAGGGAGGTGAACGGCTCGTGCGGGAGCACCGGGAGGACGATGCCCGTGAGCACGAGGAACTGTCCGACCGTGATGATCTCCTCGCCCGGAACCTTCGCCGCGAGGCCGTGGAGCCGCTCGCGGGCGCGAAGGAGCAGGACCGCCACCACGGTCAGACCGATGCCCGCCCACACCGGCTGCCCGAGCGTCACCGGGCCGAGGAGGTACGCCACGAGGTTGACGACCGGCACCATGATCCCGTCGGGGGGCGTGCCTTCCGGTGGCACGCGCGAGACCTCGACCTGGTAGTACGGGTAGAGCCACGCGCCGAGGACCACGAGGCCCACGGCGAAGGCGCTGGCGTAGCGCGGCTCCAGCAGGTAGAGCAGGCCGCCGGCGAGGGCCAGGAGCGGGAAGGTGCGGATGCCGCCGGGCCGGCTCGACGCGCTCTTCCAGTAGAAGCCCTCGAACGCGAGCCCGAGGAAGAACGCGAGCCCCAGGAGCAGGAGGAATCGTTGCGGGGAGCCGATGTCGCCCATGACGTCCCTGCCCCGATCGGGGCGTGGCCATTCTCGTTCCGCGCCGGCGCGGTGTCACGCGCGGGGTCGGACGATGCCTGAGCCGGAGCAGGGGGCGGGCGCCGAGGAGCGGCTCGGGCTCGTCGCCGCGTTCTTCGAGGGCACGGCGGCGTCGTACGACCGGGTCGTGGCGCTCACGACGTTCGGGCTCGATCGGGTGTGGAAGCGCGCGCTGCTCCGGTGCGTGCCGCGCGGGGCGCGGACCGTGCTCGACCTCGCGTGCGGGACGGGCATCGTCACGAAGGCGCTCCTGCAACGACGCCCCCGCGCGCGCGTGACCGGCGTGGACGTGACCGCCGAGTACCTCGCCGTCGCCCGACGTCGGTTCGCCCGGCTCGGCGACCGCGTCACGCTCCGACTGGGCAACGCCGAGGACGTCCTGCTCGACGGGCCGTACGACGCGGTCGTCGCGAGCTACCTCCCGAAGTACGTGGACGCAGGACGTCTCGTGGCGAACCTCCTCCCGCACCTCGCCCCGGGCGCGGTGGTCGCGTTCCACGACTTCACGGTGCCCGGGAGCCCCCTGCCGCGCGCGCTCTGGACGGCGTGGATGCGGGTCGTCGCGCGCGTCGGACCGTGGGCGTTCCCCGAGTGGCGGGTCGCGTTCGACCGCCGCTTGGAAGCGCTGGTCCGTACGTCGCGTTGGCCCGAGGACCTCCACGCGGCGCTCGCGGCCGCCGCGTTCGACGACGTCCGGACGACCTCCCTCGTCCTCGGCACGGGGGGCCTCGTGTCGGGCCGCGCGCGCGGTCAGTCGCGGACGTAGGCGCGCACCGCGGAGCCGAACCGGCAGGCGGGGCTCTGGGCGCGGGCCTCGCCCAGCGCGGTCGCGCCGAGCCGCGTGTCGAGCAGGCCGAGGTGGCCGAGGGTCCGGAGGAGACCGAGGGTCAGGTACGGAGAACGGCTCGAAGGCCGGGCCAGCGTCCTCAGCTCCACGTCGAGGGCCTCGGTGTAGAGCCCCCGGCGATCGAGGAGCCAGGCCCGGGCGAGGGCCCGCTCGTTCGCCGAACGCGTGGCGACGGTCGGGTGCGAGAGGACGGCCGCGAGGGCCGCGGAGGTCCCGCCGTCCGCGACGACGCGGAACGTCGTCTTGGCCGAGCCGACGCCCCACGTCACCTCGTCGCCGACCGCGAGCGCGCGGCGCACCGTGGGCGGGAAGCGACAGACCGTCACGACGTCGGTCGGGTCGAGCGCCTGGCGGTAGAGCTCGCGCCCGCGACGGCTGATGACGAGGTCCTGGTCCTGGTCCGCGGGCCCGACCTCCACGCCGAGGGTGTCGAGCGCCGCCGCGCGCACGTCGCCGCGGGGCCACAGGAGACGGAGCGCGACCCCGGCGGTCCCGCCCCGGACCGCGGGCGGAAGCGGCGTCGCGTGGACGGTCGCTCCGGTGAAGCGGTCCACGCGGACCAGACGGTCCTGGTCGGACAACCAGATCGCCCGCGCGCCCGGGCGCATCGCCATGCCGCCGACGTGCGCCGGCTCGACGGTCGCGAGCGTGACCGCGCTTCCGGTCGTCCAGTCCACCTGGAGCAGGCTTTGCGTCGTGCGGTCCACGGCGAGCAGCATGCCCGTCGCGGGGTCGAAGACCATCGCGTGGATCGATGAGAAGCCGAGGCCCGGGCCCGCCTCGTTCACCTCGGTCGCCGCGCCGGTCACGGCGTCCACGACGAGCAGACGGCCGGTCGTGCCGGAGACCGCGTAGAGGCGTCCGGACACCGGGACGAACGCGAGCGCGCTCACGTCCTGTTGGGCGAGGACGCCCGGCGCGCCGACGGGCGTCGCTTGGAGCGCATCGTCCAGGGCGTAGAGGTCGCCCGTCCCGCCGTCCACCGCGAACACCACGCCGCGACCGGGATCGAAGGTCATCGCGTCGAGCCGGCCCCCCGGCCACGCGCGGACGGGAAGGGCGATCTCGAGGTCGGGGTCGATCTCCACGATCGTCGCGCTGGCCGCGTCGAACCCGAGGAGCCGCTTGGTGTCGTTCTGCCACACGAGCGCGCCGAGACCGTCCACACCGAGCGGGGCGACCTCGCTCTGCCAGACGACGAACAGCTCGTGCCGGTCGGACGCGGTCCCGTAGAGCCGCTCGTCCGTCGCGGACCAGGCGAGGGCGTCCACGCGGGCGAACGCGCCCTGGCTCACGACGCGCGCCTCGTCGGCGCGTGACGGATCGATTTCGACGAACGCGTGCGCGGCGTTGCTGAAGCCGAGGAGGAGGTTTTGGGCGGCGTCGAAGTCGAGGCCCTCGATCGTGCCGGCGCCGACCGGCGCGCCGAGGACGTTCGCGTAGCCCGTCGCGGGCTCGATCCTCAGGATCGTGTTCTGGTCGCGGTCGCTCGCGTAGAGGACGCCGTTCCCGAAGGCGAGCCCGGCGAGCCCCGTGAGGGCGGTTCCGGCGCCGTTCACGGCCACGCTCGCGCGCACCGCGGCGTCGTCCGGCGAGAGGGCGTACACGGTCGCGGTCGCGCTCGACACGGCGTAGAGCGTCCGGGTCGCCGCGTCGTACGCGAGGCCCTCGAGACGCGGCACCGGGACGTAGCCGACAGGCTGCTTCCATCCCGTCGCCGGGTCGAGGCGGACGATCAGGCCGTTCGGCGGGTACGAGCCGAAGAGCGTGCCGGCGTCGGGGTCGGTCGCGAGGCCGCGGATGTCGGCGGTGTCCATCCACGCGCCGATGGGGTCGTAGACGGAGAGGGAGCCGTCGGACGCCGACGCGGCGAGGAAGCGTCGCTCGCCAGGGTCGTAGCCGAGGCCGTCCACCGACGCCGGGGCGTCGGCGAGGCGCGTCGCCGTGGCCGTGGCGCAGTCGATCCCGACGAGGACGCGCTGAGCGCGGTCCACGCCGAAGAGACGTAGGCTCCCGGTGTCCGGCGCGAGGCTCTCTACGTCGGTGAAGGCCCCGAGCGAGCCGACCACCGTCGCGTCCGCCGTCCCCGCGTCGATCGAGAGGAGGACGTGCGTGGCGGTGTCCACGGCGAAGAGGATCCCCGCGAGCGGGTGGTACGCGAGCGCCTCGACGCCCGCGTGGCCCGCGATCGTGCCGATCGGCGTGGTCGCGAGGCTGTCCGGGTCGATCTGGACGAGCCGGTCGTCGAGCGTGCCGCCTCCGTCCACGACGGCCAGGAGGACGTGCGCGATCGGGTCCACCGTGAGACCCCGGACGCCCGCCGTCGCGAGCGTGCCGCGCGGCTCGGGCCGGATCTCGCCCGGACGAAGCCGCCACAGGGTCCCGTCCGCGGCGGAGACCGCCCACGCGGACCCGTCGGTCGGGTCGATCGCGACGCCGCGCACGTCCGGGAGGCCCGTCCACGCCGGGAGCGCGGCGGGCTTCTCGGGCGGCTCGATCGGCGTCGTCGGGGGCGGGGGCTCGGCCGCCGGCGGCGCGTCCGCGGGGGGCGGCTCGCTCGCCGGGGGCACCGGGTCGGAGGGGGACGTGACCGGCCCGGTCGTGGGCGGGGTGGCCGGCGTGGTCGTCGGCCCGGAGGACGGGAGGGTGGTGACCGAGGGCGTCGCGCCGCCGGTGCCGCCGCCGCCGCACGCGGCGAGCGATCCCGCGGAGAGGAGGAAGGCGAGGACGAGGGCTCCCCGAGCCCGAACGGACGACTGCATGCGCCGCTCCCGGCGTCCCTCATCGCGCGTTCCCTTTCGGTGAAGGGATTGTTGACTCGCGAGTCGAAAATTAACGCGCGTTCACGGGTCGTGAACAGGTCGTGAACGCGGGGACGGCGCCGAGCCGGTGCGCGGGGCCGGCGGACCCCTTCTCCTCCCCGGGCGTTCCCCAGGTCCGGGCTACGGGGTCAGGCGGTTCACGTCGCGCGGGAAGAGGCTCGCCTCCTTCACGTTCGCGAGGCCGAGGAGCCGCGCGGTCAGGCGCTCCAGTCCGATCGCGAGGCCGCCGTGCGGCGGCATGCCCGCCCGGTGGATCTGGAGGAAGCTCTCGAAGTCGGCCGGGTCGAGCCCGAAGCGGACGAGCTTCGCGACCTGCGCCGCGTGGTCGTGGATGCGCTGGCCCCCGGTGGTGATCTCGACGCCGCGAAAGAGGAGGTCGAACGAGCACGTCTCGCCGGGACGCTCCGGGTCGTCGAACGTGTAGAAGGGCCGCTTCGCGCTCGGGTAGTGCGTCACGAAGAGGAACTCGCTCGAGAGCTCCTCCCGGGCGGTCCGGGAGAGGAGCTCCTCCTCCTCGGGCGCGAGGTCCGGCTCGCCGCGGTGGTCCTTGCCGTGTCGGTCGTGGACGATCTCGTGCGCCTCGGCCAGCGTGATCGAGGGGACCGTCGCGGGCACGTCGGGGACCGTCGCGCCGAGCAGTGCGAGGTCGGCGGCGCAGTCGCTGGCCACGTCCCGCATCATGTCCGTGAGGAGCGCGGCCTCCATCCGCATGACGTCGCGAAAGTCGTCGATGGGGCCCATCTCGAAGTCGAGCGACACGTACTCGTTCAGGTGGCGGCTCGTCGCGTGGGGCTCCGCGCGGAACACGGAGCCGATCTCGTACACCCGACCGAAGATCCCGACGCCCATCTGCTTGTAGAACTGCGGGCTCTGGGCGAGGAACGCGCGTCGTCCGAAGTAGTCGAGCGAGAAGATGTTGGCGCCGCCCTCGGCGCCGGTCGAGCAGATCTTCGGCGAATGGATCTCGATGAACGCCTCGGCGTCGAGGAACTTCCGAAACGCGCGGCCGAGGCGCGCGGCGACGCGGAAGATCGCGCGCTCCTTCGGGTGGCGCAGCGACACCGGCCGGTGGTCGAGCTTGACCTCGAGGGTCAGGTCGAGGTCCGGCTTGTGCAGGTCCACCGGGGGCAGACCGGTCGGGGCGCTCCGGACGACGATCTCCTGGAGCCCGATCTCGACCTTCTGGTTCGTCACGTGCGCGGCCTTGACGTCGGCGGCGCGCACCTCGCCCCTGACGCGGACCGTCGCGCCCTCCGTCACCGCCTCCAGGGCCTGGGGGTCGTCCGAGACGGCCTGCACGTAGCCGTCGTCGAGGCGGAGGATCAGGAACCCGCCCCACGCGAAGCGCCGCACCTGCTGCACCATCGCCGAGAGCGAGACCGTTTCCCCGGGCACCAGGACGCCGCCGCGTCGCGTCGGCGGCGGCTCGGACGAGATGTGCTCCATGGGCCCTCCCCCCGGGGGTGTACCAGGACGGCGACGTGCGCCGGGGCTGCGGCGCGACCGTCGAGACCGCCGATGCGACCCTCAGGGCACCGGCAGGTCGAACGCCGGACGCAGGTGGTCGGGCGACACCGCCCGTGTCGCCTCGGCGCGGCCGATCCGGACCAGGTCGTCGTGGGTGTCCTGGCCCGCGAGCCGGCGGAGGCTGTCGAGGCGCGGCACGAGGTCAGAGAGGCCGAGCTCGACGAGCGCGTCGGGCTCGAGGCGCGCGTTGTAGCGCACGTACGAGAGCGCCGGCCGACCGAACCAGAGCTCGCCGTCGAGGTCGCCGACCTCGCGGTCGATGGCCCAGGGCGTGGGCGTCTTCGACAGGGCCTGGAGCAGGAGCTCTGTCATCGTGCCGGCGTCCTGGATGAGCATGTCGGGGAGGTGCGCCAGCCACTGGAACGCGTTCGCGCGGGCCATGGCGAGCGCGTCGGTGCGCCGCTCCCAGACCCCGGTGCCGACGGAGACGAGGAGGATCTGGTCCTCTCCGAGCGGCCAGTGGAAGGGATAGCCCGCGAGCGTGGCCACGAGGAGCAGGAGGAGCGCGGGGTTGTTCGCGACGCTGACGGCCCCGTCCACGAACGTGCCCGACTGGCCCGGCGCGATCTCGATCTTCGCGGGTCGGAACATCACCGGCGCCGCCGCGCTCGCGCGGATGGCGTCGCGCAGCCGGATGTGGCGGTTCGACGCGTAGTACCGGCCACCGGGGTGGTTCACGAGCGGCCACGTGCTGTTCGTGTCGGCGCGCTTCGTGACGAGGCACAGGCCCGTGCGGATCGCGTCGTCGCCCAGGGTGACGTCACCGAAGCGCTCCTCCAGGACGCGCTCGAGGCGGTGCTCGTCGTAGAGCGCGTGCCAGAACCGGATTCGGCGGCGCCGGAAGACCTCGCGACCGGCCGTGAGGTAGAGCTCGCGGATCGCCGCGACCTCCATGCCCGTGGCGAGGCCGCCCGCGATCATCGCGCCCGTGCTGGTCCCGCCGACGAGGTCGAAGTAGTCGGCGAGAACGAGGTCCGGCCGGCCCGTGCGCGCGCGGAGGACGTCCTCGACGCGCGCGAGGAACTCGAGCGAGAGGAGACCGCGCACGCCGCCGCCGTCCAGCGCGAGGATCCGCTTCGGACCCGGCGCGCCGAGGCGCGTGAGAAGGGCCTCGCTCACGACCGCGGCTCCCCGGGACCCGACAGGACGGCCGCGTGCGTCCGGCACGTTCCCATGTCCGCTCCCTCGACCGCGTTTTGCGTGTCGTACCCGGCCGCGGAGGGCCCGACCTGCGCTCGGCCGTCGCTTGACGGAGGGACGCCTCCCCCGGTAGTACGGCGCGCCCCGGGCGCCCGGCCGGACCCCGTCCGAGGGCATGGAGAACGCGAACGATGACGTCCGATACGCTGCTGCCCGAGTTCGACCAGGAGATGGCGACCACACGGAAGGTCCTCGAGCGGGTGCCCGACGACGCCTTCTCCTGGAAGCCCCACGACAAGTCCTTCTCCATGGGGGACCTCGCCACGCACGTCGCGAACATCCCGTCGTGGGTCGCCGCGACGGTGGACGGAGACGGGATCGACCTCGCCGAACCGTTCGAGCCTCCGAAGGCCGCGACGCGGTCGGAGATCCTCGCGCTCTTCGACCGGAACGTGGCGGCGGGCCACGGGAAGATCGCCGGCGTCTCGGACGAGCGGCTGCGGGGCGGGTGGTCGCTCCGTCACGGCGAGCAGGTGTTCTTCACGTTGCCCCGGTCCGCGGTGCTGCGGCGCTTCGTGCTGAGCCACCTGATCCACCACCGGGCGCAGCTCGCGGTCTACCTGCGTCTTCGCGACGTGCCGGTGCCGTCGATCTACGGCCCGTCCGCCGACGAGTCGGTCTTCTGACGAGGGCCGTGGCCCTCGCTACCGTCGCACGACCTGGAAGGGGATCGCCGGCAGCACGCCGAGGGAGACGCGGCGGGTCTGTGCGGGCCGGCCGTCGCGACCGGGGACCTCGCGCTCCGTGAACGCCTCGACGATCAGGTTGTCCTCGGCGCCGGGCGCGGGACCGTCCTTCGCCACGCGGATCGGCAGGACGAGCTCGCCCCGGGCCGAGGTCGGCGCGTCGAGCGAGACGCCCGCCGGCGGCTCGTAGAGGACGAACCGGATCTCGGAGAGGTCGGGGCGCCCCGGGACGTGAACGCGAACGCGCGCCGTGCCCCCGCGCACGAGGCGCACGGGGACCGGGTCCTCGAGCGTGATCGGCGCGCCGCCGCGGCCCGGTCCGACGACGCACGCGACGAGCACCTCGCGCTCTACGAGGTGCCACGTGGCGAACGCCTGCATCTGCGCGTCGGCCGGGGTGACGGCGTGCGCGACCTCCCGCCCGTCCACGGTGGCCCGCGCGACGAGGTGCAGGGTGACGGGCTCGGTCCGGGCGGAGGCCGAGGTCGAGAGCGTGGCGAGGACGCGGTCCCGGCCCGCGGGGATCCGGGCGCCCGCGAGGGTGAGGTAGGGCGGCGCGCCGTCGAGCGTCACGTCCACGGGCCCGTCGTAGCCGTCCCTTCGCACGACGTGGAGCGCGACGACCGTGGCGCGTCCCGTCGGCACGTCGAGGCTCGATGGACTCGCGAGCACGTCGAAGTCCGGCCGCGGCGGGCTGACGCGAAGCCGGTACGCGTACGCCGGACCGCCGTGCGCGGTGCCGTCGGTCACGACGACGCGGTACGTGCCCGTCTTCGGGAGGCGCGTCTCGAGCCACGGGTCGGCCTGGTGGGTCACCTCGCCCAGGGAGGGGTCGGGATGGTCGTCGTTCCACGCCACCACCGTGCCGTCGTCCGCCACGAGGCGCAGCACGCCGTCGAGCGGCGAGCCGAGCGCGCGCGCCGCGACGGAAGCGACGATCGTCTGTCCCGCGCGCCCGCGGAACGCGTACGCGTCCACGTCGCCGGGGCGGTCGATCCGGCCGTTTACGACCAGGGGCAGCGTGATCGGCGTCGGGCCGGGGGCCTCGGCGTCCTCGGTCTCGACGATCTCGGGCAGGTCGCCGACCGCGAACGGGACCGGGTTGGACATCGCCGGCCCGAGCCGCCACGACGCCCGCCGCAGGGCGAGCGGGCCCGCGCGCGTGTCCAGGGGCACGCGCCGGAGGTCGAGGTTCACGCCCGACACCTCCGCCACCGTGGCGACGTCGGCCCGGCCCCCGAGGGGGAAGACGCTCGTGACGAACGGAAGCTCGCCGACCGTGACGCGGTAGACGAAGTCCTCGCGGCCGCGGGCGAGCGCGTCCTTCACGACGAGGACGACGTCCTCGTCCCTCTCGACGTCGTAGAAGACCACGGGGTCGGGGTCGAACCGGTAGTCGTCTCCGTACGCCAGCTCGTGACCGCTCACGTCCTCGAGCGTGATCGTGGCCTGCATCCAGCCGGGGACGGAGTCCGCCTGGTACGGCACGAGGCGGCGGGCCTCGGCCCGGGCCACGAGGTGCTGTCCGCGCTTCGCGTGGAAGCGGAACCGGTCCACGTCCCGCGGCAGGATCTGCCCGTTGAAGACGATCGGGAGGTCGGCCGCGTCCTTCGCGGGCGGGGTCGCGTCGTTCGGTTCCTGCTCCGTCGTCTCGGGTACGAGGCCCACCCGGACCCGCAGCGGGTCCGAGAGACCCTGCGGCGTGACGAGGCGGAGCTCGCGCTCGCCGGGCTCCGCGTCGCCCGCGACGTCGAGGTCGATCCAGACGGTCTCGGCGATCGCGCGCTTCTGCTGCGTCGGATCGCGACGACGGAAGAAGAAGGCGGCGATCTCCTTCAGCTCTTGGAGGCTCTTCGCGTCGAGGTTCTCCAGGAGGGGGTGGTCGGGGAGCTTCGCGCGGGGCTTCGCTTCGCCGTCCTTCCCGCCGTCCTCCCCGGCCGGCGCCGGCGCGGGGGGCTTCGACGCCGTGCGGCCCGCGGCCTCCGCGAGCCGGCGGTCGCGTGCCTCGACGAGGCGGCGTCGGAGCTCGATCGACTCCTCGCGATCGAGGGGACGAAACGGCGGGATCCAGAGCACGACGCGTCCCGTGACGCCCGTGCCCGTCAGGTGGACGCCTTTCACGCCGCGGAGGTTCTGGCCGCCCACGACGATCCGGGTGACCGTGCCCTGCTGTCCCCCGGCGGGCACGACGTAGCCGATGTGCGGGTCGTTCGGCCGCTGGGGGCCCTCGCCCGCCGTGACGACCCCCGCGAAGAGGGCCAGGAGCGGGAGGAGGAGCCCGGAGGCGAGGAGGAGGCGGCTCACGGCATGATCTCGGAGAGGAGCCCGGACCCCTTCGGGCCGTCGGGCGCGGGGAGGACCGGCACGTCCAGGCCACGCGGGTTCGGAAGCGGGCCGTCGGGATCGATCCCGAGGAGCGTGTACATGCTCGCGTGCAGGTCCCGCGGGGTGACGGGCCGCTCGCGGACGTCGGTGCCCTGGGGATTCGAGGTCCCGACGGCGTGGCCGCCCTCGAAGCCGCCGCCGGCCACGACGGCCGAGAAACAGCGACCGTAGTGGCCGCGGCCCCCGTTCCAGGGCTCCTCCCACTGCACGCGGGGCGTCCGCCCGAACTCGCCGCTCCACCAGACGATGGTCTGGTCGAGGAGGCCGCGCTGCGCGAGGTCCTCGAGCAGGGCCGACATCCCGCGGTCGAGGTCCGGCAGCTTCGTGCGCATCGTCTCGAAGTTTCGCTTGTGCGTGTCCCACCCGCCCGAGTTCACGACGACGTACGGCACGCCCTTCTCGACGAGCCGGCGCGCCGCGAGGCACGACTGGCCGAACGTCGTGCGCCCGTACCGGTCACGCACCGCCGCGGTCTCCTGCTGGAGGTCGAAGACCCGGCCCGCGTCGCCGAGGATCATCTCGTAGGCCGACGCCTCGGCGCGGTCGAGCTTCTCGAACGACGGGTCGCCCGGGAGGGCGCGGCCGAGCGTGTCGAGCGTGTGGAGCAGGCGACGGCGCGCCGCCTGTCGGGCGTCCGAGACGCCTTCGGCCACGATGCCCTCCACCGCGAAGCGCTCCTGCCGCGGGTCGCCGCCGGTCACGAAGGGCTTGTGGTCGAGGCCGAGGAATCCCTCGACCGCGAAGCGGCCGAGGGGTTGCGTGAGCACCACGTACGGCGGGATCCGGCCCTCGTACCCGTGGCCGTAGCCCTTGAAAGACGACACGACCGCACCGAAGGCGGGGTAGACGAGCCCGTTCTCGCTCGACCGGCGGCCGCTCTGCATCGCGTACGTGGCCGTCTCGTGCGCGTCGATGCCGTGCGACATCGTGCGGACGATCGAGTACTTGTCGGCCTGCTGCGCGAGCAGCGGGAGCAGCTCCGAGATCCGGACGCCGTCGGCGTTCGTCGAGATGGGCTTTGCGAGGGGGCCGCAGAAGTCCGAGCCCGCCTCCGCCTTCGGGTCGAACGTGTCGAGGTGCGAGGGCCCGCCCGACATCCACAGCTCGATCACGGAGGTGGCGCGCGGCGCGGGCGCCCCTCGGCGCGCCGCTTCGCGGGGCTCGGCGAAGACGCGCCGGGCCGCGCGGCCGACGAAGGTCAGACCCGCCGCGCCGAGGGCCGCCCTCGCGAGCACCTCGCGGCGACCGATCCGGGCCGAGGACCGATTCCGGGACACGGCGTGCCTCCCTCAGTGTTGGTACAGGAACTCCTTGGAGTTCAAGAGCGCCCACGCGAGGTCCTGGGCGACCTCACGCGTCGTCAGGTCGGCCCGGTCGAGGTAGACGGAGGCCGCCTCCACCTCGTCGGGCAGCGGGTAGCGGTCGAGGAGGGCCAGGTAGAGGCCCTCCACGATCGCGTTCCGGTCCGGGGCGGTCGCGACCAGGCGCGAGATCCACCGGCTCCGGGCGAGCCGGCGCTGGACGTCGCTCGAGTTCAGGAGGTACAGCCGCTGCGCCTCGGTCGGGTCGCGGTCACGCTCCGACTCGAGTCCCGAGTCGCGGGCCGGGCGGCCGAACATCTGCAGGAACGCGCTCGTGATCGTCCCGTCGGAGAGCGTGATCGTCCGCAACGTGTTCGGGAGGATCGTGTAGGGCTCGGGGACCGTGCTCGCATAGTCCTCGCCGACGTCGTCGAGACGGCAGAGCGCGTCGATCAGCACCTCCGCGTCGAGCCGGTGCACGGGGTAGTACGCGAAGAGCCCGGCGGCCTCCAAAGCGTCGCTCCGACGGATCGGCGACCCCTGGTACGTGCGGGAGAGGACGATGCGGCGGAACAGCTTCCGCAGGTCGTAGCCGTCTTTCACGAGGTCGTGGGCGAGGCACGCGAGGAGGGCGGGGTTCGACGGCGGGTTGTCGTCACGAAGGTCGTCGGGCTCGTCCACCACGCCGCGCCCGAAGAACCACGACCATACCCGGTTCGCGATGGCGCGCGCGAACCACGGGTTCCCGGGCGAGAGCAGCCAGTCGGCGAACACGCGCCGCGGGTCGGTGTCGGCCGGGATCGTGACCGCACGGCCGTCCGGGAACGTGGCGGAGAGCGGACCCGCCGGCGCGGGGTCGGGGAGGACGATCTCCTCCTTCCACTCGAGCGTCCGCTTCCACTCGATGCGCGAGAAGAACGCGGCCATGCCCTTCTGGCGGTCCCCGGGCCAGCGCTCGAAGCGGGATCCCATGAAGGTCAGGGCGACCGCCGCGGCGACCGCCTCGGGCGTCTTCGCCTGCACCGCGCGATAGAAGTTGACCGCGGGATCCCGGAAGTTGCTTCCGCTCGAGGTGAGGAGGGCGCGCGCGAGCTGGTCGTAGGGGAGGTTCGAGCGGACGGCCTCGAGGATCCAGCGGTCGTACGCCTGGACGGCGTTCGGCCAGAGGTTGATGGGGAACTCCGACTTCACGCGCAGGAGGTCGCCCCACTTGAGCGTCAGGTAGTCGGAGAGCTCGTCCGACGCGAGCAGCGCGTCCACGAGCCGCTCGCGCTTCTCCCGCCGCGGGTCCGCCAGGAACCGCCGGACGCGCTCCGGGTCGGGAAGCGTGCCGGTGAGGTCCAGGAACACACGCCGGAGGAACACCTCGTCCGAGCACGGGTTCGACGGCTCGATCCCCGCGCCGGCGAGACCCGCGAGCACGCACGCGTCCACGTCGTTCACGGGGACGAAACCGGTCCCCCGCTCGAAGGGCGCCACGAACGAACCCGCGTCTCCCCGTGCGGCCGGGGAGGCGAGGAGGGCCACGGCGACGAGGAGGAGCCAGCGTCGCATCCCTCCTTGATACCCCTTCGTCCCCGTTTCGGTAGCGCCCGTTCCGGGGGAAGAGACGCGTCGCTACACTCCTCGCGGGAGGTGGCGATGCAGGACCAGATCGGTTCGGATTTCCCGGGGAGCTCGGACAAGTGGGGGCGCGGGCTTGGCGAGCCCGCGCGCGAGCTGCCCTGTCCCCTCTGCCAGAAGCCGATGCGCGTCGAGTCGCGCCGAGGCGTCTCGGTGGACGTGTGCGACGAGCACGGCATGTGGCTCGACCGGGGCGAGCTCGACCAGATCCTCATGCGGCTCGAGTCGCGGCTGACCGCGCGGAGGAGCTCCGACGTGTCGTCCGCGCGCCGCAGCGGGAAGATGAGCGGGGCGCTCTTCGGCTGGTGGTCGCTCCTCTTCGACTGACCCGGTCCTGGCGGGAGCGTGCCGTCGTCCGGGCGGCGACCCGGTCAGGGGCCGCTCGGCGCGTCCGCGGGCGCGCGGGGCAGCCCGTGGAGCCGGTACCAGAGTCGTCCGAGGTGCTCGTGGAGCGAGCGGACGCTCAGCTCGAACGCCGTCGCCGTGGGCACGTAGTCGAGCACCGTGTGGTGCGCGTTCTCGACGCCCGCGTAGTCCGTCGGCGCGGCGGTCACGTCGAGGCCCGTCGCGCGAAACGCCTCGAGCGCGCGCGGCATGTGGAGGGCCGACGTCACCAGCAGGATCTTCGTCAGGCCGCGCTCGCGAAGGAGCTTGGCCGTGTCCGCCGCGTTCTCGAGCGTGTCGAGGGACCTCTCCTCGAGGAGCACGTGGTCGGCGGGCACGCCCCACTCGACGAGGAGGGCCTTCGTCTCCGCGCTCTCCGACGTCGGCGCGCCGACCCAGGCGGGGTAGCCCCCCGACGCGACGACGAGCGGCGCCTTGCCGGCCCGGGCGAGGCGCGCGGCGAAGAGGACGCGGTCGGCGCCCTCGGACAGGTCGGCGACCGTGCGGGGCGGGAGCGCGGGACCGATCCCGCCGCCGAGGACCACGATCGCGTCCGCGACCGGGAGATCCGCGATCGTGCGGGCCCCGACCTCGCCCTCGAGCCCTTGGACGAGCCGGTCGGCGACGATCGGCGTAGAGAGGATCCAGAACGCGGCGCCGGCCACCCCCGCGACGACGAGCGCGAGGCGACGCCGCCCGAGGAACGCGAGGACCAACGCCGCGGCGAAGAGGAGGAGGAGCCCTCCGGGCGGCAGGAGGAGACGGGAGACGAGCTTCACGAGCACGATTCACCTCGTCCCGCCGGGCCGGGTCGCGTCCGGCTCCGGTCTCGACGCGAAACGAACCAGGTCGCCGAAGACGCCGGCGAGGGGGGGCGTCGCGAGGGCCGCCCGGGCCGACGCGTCGCCGTCCACGTACGCGTCGAAGAAGAGGAGCGAGAGCGCCTCGACCGCCTCGACCTCGGCCGGGTCCTTCGGGCCCGAGCCGGGGAACGGCGTCTTGCCGGTGATCCCGCCGAAGCCGTGCCAGGCGCCGACGACCAGCGCGAGGAGCTTGTCGCCCGGGGGCGAGAGCGAGAACGGGTCCATCCGCCAGACGAACGGCTGGCCGCCCCGGCCCGTGTCGTTCGTGCCCGTGATGACCAGGAGGGGGCGCCGGACGTCCTGCCACGACGAAGCGTCGAGGAGGTCGCCGCGGCCCTGCGGCGAGATCAGGAGGAAGGCCTTCGGCCGCGCGTCGGCGTGGCTCTCGCGCGGTCCACGGCCCTCGGTAGTCGTGGCGCCCGCCAGGAGCTGGGCCGTGTGCGCGCCGAACGAGTGGCCGCCGACCCCGATCCGCGAGGCGTCGAGCGTGCCCTCGAGGCCCGCGGTGCCCGCGGCGACGAGGTCGAGGTGGTCGAGCACGAGGCGCACGTCGTCCACGCGGGAGCGCCAGAAGCGGAAGGGGTTCCCGAGCAGCCGGCGAACGGGCTTCCCGAGCGAGAGGGAGTCCTCGTGCGTCGGCTGGACGACCACGTAGCCGTGGCTCGCCCAGTGCTCGGCGAGCGGACGGTACGCGTCCTTCGAGCCGTACGCGCCGTGCGAGAAGACGATCACGGGGTGGGGGCCCGCCGCCTTCGGGAAGGTCACGGCGAGCGGGAGCGTCTTGTGCCGCGCGGCGTCCTCGAGCGCGCTGTTCGCCCGTGCGGTCTCGTACGGGCCCGGCGCCTCGGCCGTGCGGACGCGCGCGCGCGCGCGGGCCTCCGCTGCCGGCGGCGGGGACTCGGGCGCACCCCGGGACGTCGGCTGCGGCGCGCTCCCCGGCGCGACGCCGGTCGGCGTCTCGGCGCCGGCGAGCCGGACGTGGCGGTCGAAGAACGCCCGCATCTCGTCGAGCACGTCGGCGGTCCGGAACCCCGGTCCCCCGTGGCCCGCGCCCTCGATCACGTGGAGGCGGCTCTCGACGCCCGCCGCGCGGAGCGCCGCGTCGAAGCGACGGCTCTCGTCCAGGGGAACGAGCGGGTCCTTCCCGCCGTGGACGATCAGGAAGGGCGCGTCGTCCTTCGAGACGTGGGTCCGAGGGCTCGCGAGGCGCGCGAGCTCGGTCTTGGACGAGACGTCGCCGCCGAGGAGCATCGACACCGCGCGAAGCGCCACGGGGGTCGCGGGGCGCGCCTTCGAGCCGAGGTCCACGATGTCCGCCGGGCCGAACATGTCGTAGACGGCCTGGACACGGTCCGACGTGCCGAGTGCGTCCCCCTCGGTCCCCTCCAGGGCCGCCACGCCCGCGCCCGTGCCGAGGAGCGACACGAGGTGCCCGCCGGCCGACGCGCCCGCGACGCCGATCCGCCGCGCGTCGATCGCCAGGCGTCGATCGTTCGCGCGGAGCCAGCGGATCGCCGCCTCCACGTCGTGGATCTGCGCCGGGAAGATCGCGACGTCGGTCAGCCGGTACTCGACGCTCGCGACGGCGTAGCCCGCGCTCGTGAGCCACGCGATCGGGCAGGGGGCCTTCGCGCCATGGACCCATCCTCCTCCGTGCACCCAGACGAGGAGCGGCGGCCGTCCCTCGGCGCGGCCCGGCCGGTACAGGTCGAGGTGGAGGTCCGTCTCGCCGACGCGAGCGTACACGAGGTCCCTCTGGACCTCGGTCGCCACGTCCGGACGCGGCGGCGCCGCCCAGACGGGCGCGGCGGACCGTACGCCGAGGACGCCGGCGAGCGCGACGAGGAGGAGTGGCAGGAGGCGCGTTCGGGTCGTCTTCACGTGCGGCTCCTCGGGCGCGCCCGGCTGCGGGTGCCCCGGCCTGGAACCCGCCGCTGCCCCTCGCGGTGCGGGGCCTCCCCGCCGGGTCGCCAGGGTACCGGTCGGCCGACCGCGTGGCGGTAGACCGAGACCGCCGTCATCCACGCGTAGAGGATCGCCGCCAGCGGCATCGAGAGGGCCCACGCCCACCGGAGCCGGTGCCATCGCGTCGCGGGAAGGACGAGCAGCGTCTCGACCGCCCACGCCGCCGCGCCGGTCGCGGCGAGCGCGACGTCGCCTCGGGCCGCGCCGAGCCCGGTCAGCACGGGCGGGACGACGAAGAGGAAGAGCAGGGCGAGCCACACCAGCACGACGAGCAGGCGGCGGTGGCCCAGCGCCTCGGACGCCGAGCGTTCGACCATCGAGGCGACTGATCGGTACGTGGGGTACGCGCGCCGCGAGACGACGCCCTCGTGGAACCCGAGCTCCAGCGCCCCGCCCGACCGCTTCACGGCGCGGGCGAGCGCGAGGTCGTCGATCCGGGCGTCGCGCCACGCCTCGAAGCCGCCCGCGCGGTCGAGGGCTTCGGCGCGGACGAGGATCAGCCCGCCCGCCGCCGCCGCCACGCGTGAGCGCGCGTCCGCCACGCGCCGGAAGGGGTACATGTGGTGGAAGAACCAGGTGAAGGGCGGGATCAGGAGCTTCTCGGCGAACGACTCCGTCCGGAGCCGGGCCATCGCGCTCACCAGGTCGCGTTCGCCGTTCTCGGCGCGGGCGACGAGGTCGTCCACGACGCAGGGGCCGAGCGCGATGTCGGCGTCCACGAGCAGGATCCAGCGCGAAGCCGGCGGCGCGCACCAACCCCGCTCGAGCGCGGCGCGTCCCGCGGCCTGGGCCGCGACCTTTCCCGCCCATCCCGGGAGGTCGTCCTCACGACGGATCCCGCTCAGCTCCGGCCGGACCGGGCCGCGGGGGCTCGCGATCGCGCGCGCGACGTGGAGCGTCTCGTCGTACGAGCGGTCGTCCACGACGACCACGCGGCGGAGCGGCGGCCACTGTGCGAGGAGGCTCGGGAGCGTCTTCGGCAGCATCTCCTCCTCGTTTCGCGCGGGGAGGATCGCCGCGACGTCCTCCCCCTCGGGGGGCTCCGGCTCGAGCGATCGCTGCGGCCACGCGCGCGGCCAGCGCCGGCCGGGATCGAGGGCGAGGAACACCCAGGCCGCCAGGGCCCCGAGCGCGAGGACGATCCACACGTCCATCGTCAGCGGCCCCGGCCGTGCCGACGACGCGCGCGACCGCGCGGAGGGACGTCGAACGTGAGCCGCTTCACGATCATCGTCGCGTACGAGCCGGGACCGAGCACGAACGCGAGGGAGAGCGCGAGGCGCCCGGGGTTGTGGTCGTCGGGAATCGGCGCGCCCGTCTCCACCTCGCGGGGCACGAGGACCGCCGCGCGGAGCCCGCGCCGGAAGGGGAGGCGCGCGAGCGCCGCGCGGTCCACGCCTTCCGAGGCGAGCACCTCGTCGAGCCAGGGGTGCGACTCGGCGCGCGTGTGCGCGAGCGGGACGCGCTCCGTCGCGAGGGCGCCGGGCGGTCCGTCGTAGAACGCGTACGGGCCGTCGGCGCCCGGCGACGAGGGTCCACCCGGCGGGACGTGGCGGCGGAGCCCTTCGTTGAACACGTGGGCCTGCCACGCGCCGAGGTGGAGCGCGCGAAGGTTCCTGTCGAGGAGCGCGTACGCGTCGAGAAAGGTCGCGCCGCGCGCGAGGTGCTCGGCGACCTTCCGTTCGAGCGAGGGCTCGAGGCGCCGCGCCAGGTCTCCCCACGCGCCCCAGCGCTCCGAGAGCAGACGGCGGCGGGCGCGGATCCGTCCGCGGTCCTCGGGGGACGGGCTCGCGACCGCGAGCCGGAGCGCCCGCTCGTCGTCGCCGGCGAGCCGGGCGCGCGCGACGAACGCGCCGCCCGTGCCCCGGAGCGAGCCGAACCGTTGGTCGTCGTAGTAGTTCGGGACCCCGTGGCGGAGGACGTCCCCCGCGCGTTCCACGGCGCGCCGCGCCTCGCGCTCGCCGAGGTCGCGCAGCACGATGCGAAACCGGTTTCCGGCGAGGACGCCGGGACCGACGGGCCGCGCGGCGCGGCCGAGGTGCCGGACGGAGAACCCGCGCCCCTCGTAGTCGCGCGCCGGTCCGTTCCGGATGCTCAGCGTCTGCGAGGTCGTGCCGTGGCGGTCCTTGAGGCCCGCCACCGCGACGTCCCGGCGCGGCACCCGCCATGCGCGCTCGAGCACACGCAGCGCCTCGAGCGTCCCGATGCCCGTCTTGTCGAGCCGATAGAGCGCGAAGGCGCCGTCGGGCCGAGGCGCGAGGTCGATCACCTCTTCGACGACGAAGTCCTCGCGGGCCTGCTTCACCTTCATGCGGAAGGCGATACCGATACCGTCCTTCCGCGCACGGAGCCAGCCGAATCCCCACGGAGCCAGTAGTCATACGGAGCCAGAGCAATTCGTCCGAACCCAGCCCGGCGGACCCCGGCGTGTCGGCCTACGGACCCGGATCGACGCCTCCGAGTCGAGCCGGCGGGCGGCGGCCGAGTCGACCGCCGCCCGCCCGTGTCGGGCCGACCCGCCGCGCCCCGGGCGCCTACCGGTGGCCGCACGTGGCGCCCACCGGCGCCGGCGTGCTACCGCGCCGTGGCGAGCGTCTGCACGAGCTCGGTCTCTCCGATCACCCGGGTCGTCCCCGGAAGCGGCACGGCGCTGGCGAGCTGGTCGTCGGGAACGACCGTCACGCGCTCGCACGGCACGGCCACGCGGTCGGTCACGGTCTCGACGCGCGCCGGCGCGAGCACGACGCTCTCGGTCTTCCACCCGCTCTGGCGCGTCTCGGGGTGCGTTCCGGTCTGCGTCGTCTCCGTCCGGTAGCCCGTGAGCACCTGCTGGGCGGTCGTACCCGACACGTAGCTCTCCGTCCGGGTTCCGGTCTGGACCTGATGCTCCTGCCAGCCGACCACCGCCGACTGGGTGGCGGTCCCACACGGGACGCACTCGGTCGTGTCCCAGAGCTTCACGGTCAGGTCGTCGCATCCGAATGGGTTCCACAGGTCGATCTCGACCGGCTTCTCGACCTTGCGGAACGTGGGCACCTCGGCCTCGCCCCACACGGGCTCACGCACGGTGTCGTAGACGGGGACCTCGCGCGTCGCGTACGTCGGGACCTGGACCGTCTCGTACACGGGCACCTGCCGCGTCTCGTAGGTCGGGACATCTACCTGCGCGTAGACCGGGACCTGGCGCTCGCCGACCACCGGCGGGTGCGTGACCTGCCGCGTGACCTCGCGCGTGTGGGCCGGGATCACCTCCACCCGGCAAGCCGGGCTCGGGACGTCGGCCGCGGGGGCCGGGACGTTTGCGGCCGAGGGGCTCGTCGGGATCGGGGCGG
The DNA here is from genome assembly GCA_963752285.1 of uncultured Planctomycetota bacterium. Lineage (GTDB taxonomy): Bacteria > Planctomycetota > PLA2 > PLA2 > JAEUHO01 > CAVVXN01. The sequence continues at coordinate 147,353 of CAVVXN010000001.1, read as the reverse complement.
GCGTCGCGGCGGGGCCGGCGGGCGCCGTGGCCGAGGTGCCGGGCGCCGTGAGGGGGGGCGCGTCGTCGCCCTGCGCGGACGAGCCCGCGAAAAAGGCCGCGGCGAGGGCCGCGCCGACAAAGGCCATCGGGATCCGTAGCGAGTTCGACATGAGGGCTTCTCCCTGGAAGGACATGGCCGCGGGGCCGGTGGGCCACCGGGCACGCCCAGTCCAACGGACGCCCATAGGGGCTCGCAAAGGGGGGAACCGTTCACGCGGGGTCGAAGATCCCGGGGCGTCGGGCCCGGCGGTCCCGCGCCGATCGCCGGAAACCCGGGACGCGCGGGCCTCGGACGCGCGACGCGCGGTCCACGAAGACGTCCACCGATCGGGGACGAAGGTGCCGGCCGAGCCGCCGGGTCCCCGGGCCGGCTACGAGCCCGCGCCGAACGCGGTCCGGAGCGCGTCCGCGTCGGCGCGCATCACGGAGAGGAAGTCGCCCTCGGCCGGGCGGTTCGAGCACGGATCGAACACCACGCTCTCGACGCCCAGCTCCCGGAGGCGTTCCCGGACGTCGTCCCTCGGCGCGGACTCCCAGAGCATCCACTTCGCGGGGTGGTTCTCGAGGAGCGCCTCGAAGCCCGTCCACTCCTTCTCGTCGGGCATCTCGTTCGCCTCCCAGTGCACCGCCTCGGCGTCGATTGCGTAACGGTGGATCAGGTACTGGAAGACGGGGTGCGAGAAGAAGACGGGCCGCTTCGGGTCCTGGTCCACGGCCGCGCGGAACGCCGCGTCGAGGTCGTGGAGGTCCTTCTCGAGCGAAGCGAGGCCGCGGTCCAGGTCGGGTCGCGCGGTCTCGGGGAGCAGCGCCTCGAGGGCGTCCTTCGTTGCCTGCGCCTGGACGATGGCGATGGTGGGGTCGAGCCACGTGGTGATCGCGGTCCCCCGGTGCTCGTGGGGGCCCTCCGGGCCGTGGGAGTGGATGATCACGTGCTTCATCTGGATGTAGTGATCGGCGACGCTCTTGGACGTGTCCGTGACCCGGTCCTCGGGGAGCGAGGTGATGAGCGCCCACTTGGCGAACGTCGCGCCGTTCAGGAGGACCCGGTCGGCGTGCTGGTACCGGAGCACCTCGTCGTCGGTGGGCCTCCAGAACGCCGGGTCCTCCCCCGCGGGAACCGGGAAGTACGTCTCGACGCGCTCGCCCGCGATCCGCTCCACGAAGTAGAGGAGCGGATAGCTCACGACGGCCACGACCGGCTTCGCGTGACGCGCATTCGTAGCCGAGGCCGCCGGCCCCTCGCTCCCGCACCCCGACGCGAGGAGGGAGGCGAACCCCAAGACGGCCAGGCCCAACGACCTCGTCATCAGCATATCCCTCCCGCGCCAGGTGCGCCGACGGGGGCCCAGGGTCAGTACCGGAGGATGGCCGCGGCGCAGCCGTGCGCGGGGACCTCGTCCGGCGCGAGCGGGAACACGCGACCTCCCGTCTTGAGCGTGGCCGCCGCCGCGACGTCGAGCAGGTCCTGGTCGCCCAGCTCGTAGGAGGGGTGCAACACGACCGTGCCGCCGTCGCCCGGCACGTACGCGCCCCAGCACTGGCGTCCGGACGCGACGAAGAGCGTGTCCACGCGTCCGTGGTGGGCCGCGGCGACGATGTCCTCCAGGCGGTCGGACGTCTTGCCCTGGCCCGCGTGGTCGCGGAAGCGCTCGATCGACGTCTCCTGTGCGCGGCGGAACCGCGGTGCGACGATCGCCCACGCGCGCGCGTGCAGCTCGCGAGCCGTGAGCTGGTCGGGGCTGCCGTGCACGCCCTGCTCGACGAGTCCGGCGTACCGGTTCGCCTCGCGGTAGATCGGGAAATAGTGCTCGACGCCCGCGAGCACCAGAGGCACGTGATCGTTGTGGATGAGCTCCCGCACGCCCTCGTCCACGCGCCGGAAGTAGCGGAGCAGTCGGTTCTTCTCGGTCTCGGACGCGCCGCCGTGTCCGTGGAACATGACGGTGGCGGAGCCGCCGTCGCGCGCCGGGAGCGTGGTGTGGTGCTGCAGGGACTGCTCCGGGTTGTCCATCCAGAGCGCGTCCCGCAGGCTCTTGGGGAGCCCGGTCGCCTGGAGCTCCTCGACCTGGAACCGCGTTCCCTCGAGCAGTCGGACTCGATTCTGGCTGATCGCCAGCACGTAGAACGCGCCGTCGCCGCTCACCAGCGGCAGGAGGCGCTTCACGTGGAACGCGCCGGACACGACGACCAGCTCGTCGCACGACGCCGGCAGCCGGAGCACGTGGGAGAAACCCGGCGCGAGGAAGATGCCGAGTCCGTCGGAGAGCTCGGACCAGAAGGGTCCCTCGCCGAGCAGCGCCCGGGCCGGGGCGAGCACCTCCTCGGCGCTCGATCCGCGGATCGCGACGCGCTCGAGATCGGACTCCGCGCGCCGCACGAGGTTCTTGAGCCGGATCCGGTCCTGCTGCGTCTCTCGACCGGCCCGGTGCGTCGGGAGGTAGATCGAGACGCAGGGGCCGGCGCGGCGCGTGAGAAGGAGCTCGAGGTCCTCGGATGTGATGGGGTTCATCGCGTTCATCCTGGAGCCTGAACCCAATCCTACCACCCGCGCGGAGGCGACCCGTGGTGGGAGAGGCGCGGGACGAGGTCCCGGAGGCGGGGCGGCACGGCCAGGCGCCGGTCCCTCCGGACACGGATGGAGCCGCGACGAGGTCGATGGGCTACCTTGACGCGCGATGCCGTTCGCGCCGGAGGAGCTGGTCGAGGAGGAACGCCGTGTTCGCCGGCTCCGGCTGGGCGAGATGGTGCGCCGTCTCGTCCCGCTCGTGCGGCCGCAAGCCCGGCTCCTCCTCGGCGGTACGTTGGCCATGCTCGTCGGGATCGGCGCCGAGCTCGCCGGACCGCTCGCGCTGCGTCACCTGATCGACGCGGGGCTGGTCGGCGGGTCGAGGCACGCGCTGTACGCGTCGGCCGCCCTCCTCGCCTTCCTCTTCGCCTGCTCCGGCCTGGCCGCGTGGGTCCAGGTGGTCCTCCTCGCGAAGATGGGCCTCGCGATCGTCACGACGCTCAAGCGCGCGCTGTTCCACCACCTCCTCGGCCTGTCGATGGCGTACTTCGACGAGAACAGCCCAGGCAAGCTGCTCGCGCGCGTCGAGTCCGACACGGAGCGGCTCCAGGCGCTCTTCTCGGAGGTGGGCGTCTCGCTCCTGCGGACGCTGCTGCTCGTCCTCGGCATGTTCGTCGTGATGTTCGCGACGGCGTGGCAGATCGCGGCGGCGGTCGTCGCGCTGGCCGTGCCCGTGATCTTCGCCACGGTGTTCTTCTTCCGTTGGATGCATGTTCTCTATCGGCGCGTCCGGGCGCTCTACGCCCGGATCTCGGCGTTCGTGTCGGAGTTCGTGCAGGGCGTGCCCGTGCTCCGGGCCTTCGGCTACGAGGTGCGGGCCGAGGCGCGCCTCGCCGGCCTCAACCAGGACAAGCTCGTCGCCGAGCGGCGGGCCGCGCTGCTCGACTACGGGTTCTGGGGCGCGCTCTCCGCGGTCGAGGTCGTGGCCGTGATCCTGATCCTGTGGATCGCGGCGGGCGACACGCTCGGCGCGGCGATGACGCCGGGCGTCTTCGTGCTCTTCCTCGAGTACACGCGCCGCGCGTTCCGGCCGCTCATCGCGTTCTCCGAGCAGCTCGGCCAGGTGCAGCGCGCGTTCGCCTCGGCCGACCGCGTCTTCGAGGTGCTCGACACCCGGTCCCTGACCCGCGACCGCCCGGACGCGAGGCCGAAGGTCCCCGACGACTGGAAGGCGCTCCGGTTCGAGGACGTGTCCTTCGAGTACGACGGCGGGACGCGCGCGCTCGACGGGGTCTCCTTCACCATCGGGCGGGGAGAGAAGGTGGCGCTGGTCGGCCTCTCCGGGGGCGGCAAGACGACACTGACGAGCTTGCTGCTCCGTTTCCACGACCCGACCGAGGGCCGCATCGCTCTCGACGGCGACGACATCCGCGCGTGGCGCATCGCTGCGTGGCGATCCCGGCTCGGCCTCGTGCTCCAGGACATCCACCTCTTTCCGGGCACCGTCCGCGAGAACCTCTGCGCGCTGGCCGAGGACGTCCCGGGGGAGGCCGTGGACCGCGCCGTCGCCGTCGCGGGGATCCAGGACCTCCTGGGGCGCCTGCCGGGCGGCTACGACGAGATCCTCCACGAGCGGGGCGCGAACCTCTCGATGGGGGAGCGGCAGCTCCTCTGCTTCGCGCGGGCGCTCGCCCACGATCCGGACGTCCTCGTGCTCGACGAGGCGACGTCGTCCGTGGACCCGGCGACCGAGCGGCGGCTGAAGGACGCGCTGGATCGCCTGCTCCGCGGTCGCACGGCGTTGATCGTCGCGCACCGGCTCGCCACCGTGGTCGGTGCCGACCGGATCCTGGTGCTCCACCAGGGGCGGCTCGTGGAGGAGGGGACGCATCGCGAGCTCTACGTCCGGGGCGGCGTGTACCGCGACCTGTTCGACCTCCAGTTCCGCGAGGCGGGGGCGGCGACGTGAGCACGCCCGCGCTCCCCCTTCGCGACCACCTCGCGTTCCTGCGCGCCGTCTGGCGTCCGAACCGCGGCTTCCTCCTTCTCCTGTTCGGCCTCACCACGGTCTCGACCGCCGTCACGATCGCGTACCCCCTCGTATTCCAGCGCGCGCTCGACGCGATGGGCACGGGTCGCGAGGTCCTCGCGGGGCGTCTCCCGGGCATCCTGCTCCTGCTCGGGGCGGTGGCCCTCGGCCGGGTCCTCGCGGGGTTCTACCCGAGCGTGCGCGCCTGGGTGAACCAGCGGATCGAGATGGCCGTGCGCGCGCGGGTCTTCGGGTCGATCCTCCGGAAGGACCCGTCGTTCTTCTCCCGGTTCCGCACGGGCGATCTCGTAACCCGTCTGACCGACGACATCACCGACTACCCCCGGATCGGGTGGTTCGCCTGCTCGGGGGTGTTCCGGTTCGTGGACTCCATGTCCCGGTTCGCGTTCTGCATCGTCGCGATGCTCCTCCTCGACGTGAACCTGACCCTCCTCGCGCTCCTCCCGGTCCCGGTGATGCTGTACGTCTTCTACATGGCGCGCCGCGCCATGGGCGAGACGTACCAGGCGCAGCAGGAGTCCGTGGCGCGGACGAACGACGTGCTGGAGTCCGCGTTCTCCGGCATCCGGATCGTCAAGGCCTTCAACGCCGCTCCGGGGCAGGAGCACCGGCTCGGCGAGGTGCTCGAGGAGCGCATCCGGATCCAGCTCCGCCTCGCGCGGCTGAACGTGCTGATCCACCAGCTCGACGAGGCGGCCGGTCGCTTCGGACAGGTACTCGTCGTGCTTCTGGGCGGGCTCCGCTTCCTCGACGGCACGCTCACCCTGGGCACCCTCTACGCGATCTACCTCTACCTCGACCAGCTCATCCACCCGATGATCGACCTACCGAACCTGCTCGTGACGGCCAAGCAGGCGTTCGTGTCGATCGACCGGGAAGAGGAAGTGCTGCGCGACCCGGCCGTCGTCGAACGGCGCGGCACGCGCGAAGGCCCGGCGCGCATCGAGTCGGTCGGGCTGCGGGGCGCGACGCTCGCGTACGGCGGGGACCGTGCGCCCGCCCTCCGCGTGGACGCGATCGAGATGCGCGCGGGCGAGCGCGTGGCCGTCGTCGGCGCGGTGGGCTCGGGCAAGACCACGCTGGTCCGCGCGCTCGCAGGGCTCCTCACCCCCTCCGAGGGCGCGGTCCTCGTGAACGGGCAGCCGTTCGACGCCTGGACGTGGCCGACCCTCCGGTCGCGGATCGGCTACGTGCCGCAGGACGCCCAGCTCTTCTCCGACACCGTCGCGGAGAACGTGTCGTTCGGGCGCGAGGGCGACGAGGTTTGGCTCCGCCGGTGCCTCGACGTGGCGCAGATGACGCCGGACCTCGCGACGATGCCGGCGGAGGTCTCGACGCGCCTCGGCCGCGGCGGCACCCGCGTCTCGGGCGGGCAACGCCAGCGCATCGCCATCGCGCGGGCGCTCTTCGGACGTCCCGACCTGCTCCTCCTCGACGACTGCACCGCCTCGCTCGACGCCGACAACGAGGATCGCTTCTGGTCGGCCCTCGCGGAGGCCTTCCCCGGCGTGACGGTGGTCGTGGTCTCCCACCGGCTCGCCACGATCCGCCGGGCGGACCGCGTCATCGTGCTCGAGGACGGCCGACCGGCGGACCAGGGAACGCACGAGGACCTCGCGCAGCGGTCTCCCACGTACCAGTCGTTCCTCCAGACGGAGGAGATCCAGTCGCACCTCCGGGCGCTCCAGGCGACCTCACCCTGACCTCGCCCCGACCCCGCCCCGAGCCCGCCCGGACGCTCGCCCGCCCGCGCCCGAGACGGTCGCGCGCGGGCTCCTCCGGCGCACGGCCGTCGTGTTCCGGAAGACCGTCTCGCGGGTGCGAGTCCCCGTGCCGTGGCGCGACCTCGCCGCGCCCGGCGTCTCCTCGAGCCTCGAGGCGATGTCCGTGGCGGGCGCTTCGTCGCCGGCTTCGACGGCGAGCACGACGCCTCGCCCGAGGCCGTGACCCTGCTCCGCGAGGTGGGCGCCGGTCGCCGGGGCCGAGGCTCGATGTCGCGGCTTGCGATCCGCTCGGCTCTCGGGGCATCCTTGGCCCCGACGAGCGCGTCTCGCCGCTCTCGCGAGAGCCCGTTCTGTGGTGAGCGGCGCGACGCCGGGAGACGTGACATGAGCGAAGCGAAGCCGACCGCCGCCGGCACGATCGTCTGGCAGGACCTCACGGTCCCCGACGCCGACACCGTGCGTGCGTTCTACGAGGGGGTCGTCGGCTGGACGTCCAAGCCGCACGACATGGGGGCGTACGCCGACTTCGAGATGGTCTCGCCGGAGACCGGCCGGACCGTCGCGGGCATCTGCCACGCCCGCGGAGAGAACGCGAACCTGCCGCCGCACTGGCTCCTCTACGTCGCCGTGGACGACGTCGCGGGTCGCGCCCGGCGCTGCGTGGAACTGGGCGGCGCCGTGCTCGACGGTCCGCGCCCGATGGGCGCGAAGACGTTCTGCGTCGTGCGTGACCCGGCCGGCGCCGTTCTCGCGCTCTTCGAGCGCTGATCCTCGGGCTCGCGCACCCGGCCCGGGCCGGCCCGTCAGCGCTCCCGGACCCAGATCACCTCGCCACCCCCGGCCTTCGCGAGCGCGCGGAGCGAGTCGATGTCCACGTTGAGCTCTCCCAGGGCGATCACGTGGAGCCGGACCTTCGCGAACCGGTTCACGTACTCGAGCCAGGACAGGAGCTCCGGCATCGACGTGATCTCGCCCCGCGTCGGCCGCCCGTCGGTCAGGAAGAACACCGTGTCCGGACTCGGCGCGAGATCGGGTCCGAGGGAGGGCGCCCCGTACGTCCCCAGCGCCGCCTTCAGGGCCCCGTGGAAGTTCGTCTCGCCGTCGGGCCGGATCCGGTGGATGTCGGAGACCGCGGCCGCGACGTTGCCCGACGACGCCACGAAGAGGTCGGGGCGCCGCAGCGTCACCCCGGTCGAGAAGAAGACGAGGCGGACCCGCGTGCGCGGATCGAGGTGCTCGAGCGAGTCCACGAGCGCGCTCGTCGCGATCTCCATGCGCGATCCGGTCGTCGGGATCTTCCCCAGCTCCTTCGCCTGGTCCGCGACGATGTTCATCGTGTACTTCATCGAGGCGCTGGTATCGAGGACGTAGCACACGCTTCGCGAGAAGAACCGCCGTCCGTAGTAGTGCGGCTCGTCGGGCGGAGCGTCCTTCGGGAGCCCGTACCTCTCGTCCGCGGGGTTCGTGGGCATCGCCGGCAGGTCGGGCGGGAGCCCTCCGTACGTCTCCTTCTGGTGCTTCCACCACCAACGCCACGACTCGGGGTTCGGGCCGAGGTCGTCCCGCGCGATCACCGCGAGCGTCGCATGGAGCTCGCGGGCGAGGCGGCCGTCCTCCTCCTGGAACCGTCGGACGAGCGCGTCGAGGCCGTCCTCCGTGCCGATCTTCCGGAGCGCCACGACGGCGGTCAGACGGACCTGCCAAGCCGGGTCGTCGAGCCGGCCGGCGAGGAGGCGCGTCGCCTCCTTGGAGCGGCCGACGAACGACGCACACGCGTCCGCGATCGAGATCCACGCCTTGTCGTTGCCGTCCTCCAGGTGCCGTTCCAGGACGGGACGCGAGTCGGGATCGTGGATCTTCGACAGCGCCCACGCCGCGTTCGCGCGCACGAGCCAGCCGCGGTCGTCGAGGAGCGCCTCCAGGCGTCCGCGGGCCGCCCGGTCGGCGAGCGCGCCGAGCACCCGGGCCACGCCGGCGCGGACGAGCGGTCGGGCGTGGCCGAGCCCCTCCGTCCGCAGGTACGCCATCACCTCGGGGGACGTCGTCTTCAGCAGCACGAGATGCGTCGTCTCGCGGACCAGATCCGAGTCGGACGCGAGGTCGGGCAGGAGGGCCGCGGCGGTCTTCGGGTCGGCCACGACGTCGAGGCCGCGGATCCGCCCGGCCAGGACCGTCGGGTCCCCGGGCTCGGTGAGCCGGTCGAGATCGGGGCTCGGCGGCGCCTCGGCGGACCCGCTCGCCGGCGGCTCCGCCGCCATGCTCTTGCGCTTCCCGAGCACGCGCTCCACCCATCGCTCCTGGAACGCCTCGGGCGAGAGCCCGAGCACCTCTCGGAATGCGGGCGCCTCGTTCTCGCCGTCGCGGAGCTTCGCGAGCAGCCGGAGCCAGGGGCCGCGGTCTTCCCGGAGCATCAGGTCCATGACGGACCACGCACGCAGGTGGTCGGGGTAGGCGAGGTCGCTCAGCGAGTTCTTGTTGAAGAAGGTCTCGATGGGTTCCATCTCGCGCGCGGCCATGTCCCGCACGCGCTTCGGCCAGCGCTTTCGCGGTCCTTCGCCCACCCGGCTCTCGCCCGCGCAGAAGGTCGCGTAGTCCTCGTGGATGGGCAGAAGCTTCTCCAGGAAGTGCGCCGCTCCGACCCACGCCCACCGCGGGCAGTGGTCCTCGAAGCCGTTCGTGATGCGCCAGCACGAGAAGAGGATGTGCCCGATCTGGTGTCGGAGGAACCCGTGCATGCCGTTGTCGTCGCGGTTCTCCTCCTCGGAGACGACGCAACCGTTCCCGCAGAAGCCGTCGGCGATGCGGGCCGTGTAGTTGAACGCGTAGTTCATGCGCGTCTCGTGGTCGCCGAAGTAACGCTCGCTGACGCGGTTCGCGTCGCGTTTCCGCGAGACCACGTAGACGGCCATCGGTTTGGGGAGGACCACCTCCGGCCCGAACCCGTGCACGAAGTCGTCGTACGCCTGCTCCGCGCGCTGCGCGTAGAGGTGCGCGACCTCGTGGGCGTCGGCGTAGCCGTACCCGCCCCGGAAGTTGCGGAGCTTGAGCTTCTGGACGTTCGTCACCACGTAGAAGTGCGGCGAGATCGCGACCACGATGTCGGGGTCCATGCTCGCCGACTCGGCCGCCACGCGCTTCGCCACGACCGCGCGCGCCTCGGGGTCCTGGGCGCCGGGCAGGTCGTCGCACGCGTCGCACGCGTCCTCGGCCAGGCACCGGCTGCAGCGGATGTGCCACGACCAGGCGTGGCGCCGCCAGAAGCACTCGACCTTCTGGCTGCCCCAGCAGGCGGCGCTCGTCCCGGCGGGGCGGGGCTCGTTCGCGCAGCTGCCTCCCGAGAGGAGGAGACCGCACCGGACGGGGTCCTCCGGCCGGGGGAGGGGGGACCGCAGGTACTCCCACGTGGCGTTCCCCTTCGCGCACGCGCAGTGCCCGGGCTTCGTCCGGTCCTCGTACTCGTCCGCCCGCCCGACGCGCGAGCCGAGCGCGAGGACGAGGAGGAAGAGGAACGGGGTGGTATGCGGGCGAGTCACTTCCGGTCCTTTCGCGCCCCGGCGTCGGCCCTCCGCAGGGGGCGTGCCGGGCCACCGGCGTGCGATCTCAACGGGTCAGGGGCGGCGTCCGGCGCGCCAGGAAGAGCATCGCGAAGCAGGTGTCGGCCACGTCGAGGTAGCGCGGGCGGGGTCCCATCTCGTCGGGGCTCGGGTCCTTCCACGACCCGTCGGCACCCTGCTCCGCGAGGACCCGACGCGCGCCGGCGGCGTACCAGTCCTCGCCGCCGATCCGGTCGAGCCGCAGGACGGCCCCGACGCGCTCCACGGAATAGAGGTGGTAGTACTGCCACGAGCTCGGGCCGATCACGGAGCTTTGGTCGATCGCGACGTTCTTCCCCACCTCCTCGTGCTGGTCCATCCAGCGCTCTGCCCGTCGGACCACGGGGTCGTCGTCCGGTCGCTTTCCGAGCGCGTTCACGCAGATCGCCGCGCTCGAGAGGCCGGCCGCCGTGAGCGACGCGTACGCCGTCCGGTCCGGCTGGTCGCCCTGGTCGTACCCCCAGCCGCCGCCCTTCCTCTGACGCTTGGCGAGGTACGCGAGCGCCGACCTCCACGTCTCGGCCGGGATCTCGACGCCGGCGTCCCGGCAGGCCCGGAGGCCGAGGATCGCGAACTGCGTGTTCGAGAAGTCGCCCTTCGCGCCCGGCATGCCCTCGGGCGACGCCCGCCGCTCGATCACGACCTTCTCGGGAGGCGGCCCCTCCGCGGAGCCGGGCAGGGTCGGAGGCGTCACGGTCACCGGAACGGGCTGGCGGTCCGGACCCGACATGACGCCGGGGTAGCCCCAGTCGCCGCCGGGGAGCTGCGTGTCCACCAACCACTGCGCGGCCCGTGCGATCTGGGGGAGATAGAGGCGCGGGTTGACCTCGGCCAGCGCCATCGCGAGCACGGAGGCGCGGTACGTGTACCGCGGCGCCTCCGACGCGAGCCGTTCCAGCCCCGCGCGGAGCACGGCGTCGGAGCGGTCGGCCCCGGCGTGGTGGAGCGTGAGGACGACGAGCTCGACCGGGTCGTGCCAGGACGACTCGGGGAACCCGCCCGCGTACGCCCGGCGGAGCCAGTCGGCCCCGCGGTCGAGCGCGCGCCGGACCTCGGCGGGGGCGGGGCCGGAAGGAGCTTCGGGGGGGGCGCCGCGCGCCGGAGCGTCTACGCTCACGAGGACGGCGAGGACGAAGCCCAGGACGACGCCCGCGACACGGAGCGGCACGGGGGCGACCCGGTGCCGGAGGGAACGGTGGTCCAAAGCGCACCTCGTCGTCCGCCCCGACCCGCGCCCGCCCCGCGCACAGGATAGGGAGATCGCGTGGGCGCGGGCGGCGGCGTCCCGACCGAGGAGGGCGCGGGGCGCCGGTCGCCGCCCTGCGACGGTCCGGCCCCTCAGCGGGCCCCGTGCGGTCCGGCCCCACCAGCGCGAACGGCCAGGGCGTAGCGCGACGTGCGGTTCTCGTCGGGCACCTGGTACGCGTCGGGCAGCGCGCGGACCTGCTCGGACGGGACGAGGTAGTACGCGCCGGTCGGACGGGCCGTCTCGACCATGCTGAGTCCGAGGTGCCGCTCGAGGTACGCGTGGAGCGACCACGCGCGGTCGAGCGCCGGCGACATGTCGAGGCGCTCCTCCCGAAGGCCCTCGCGCGCGCACACGTCGAGCATCTCCTGCGACGCGCGGTCGCGAACGGGATGGGGGCCGTCCCGGAAGAGAACGGCGAAGCCCACGGCGACCGCGACGACGAGGGCGACGGCCGCGGCGCGGACGACGAGGCGGTGGAGGAAGGCGGAGAGACCCTCGAACGGCCACGCGGCGACGCCGAGGCACGCGAAGCCCGCCGCGTAGAAGGGCGTGGACGGCGCGAGGTAGTGACCGCGCACGATCGGCGTGATCGCGAGCGGGAGCGAGGCGGAGAGTCCCACCAGGAGGAGGAACGCCCCCGCGCGGGCGAGCCCGCGGTCGAAGGCGCGCCGCGCGCGCGCGCGCCACCGGAGAAGGAGGACGACGCCGAAAGGCACCCCAACCGGCCAGAGTGCGTGGAAGAGGGCCCGGGCCAGCACGACGAGGGACGCGCCCGTGCGGTCCACGCCCCGCGCGCCGGAGACCGTGGCGACGATCTGCTGCGCCCAGTAGTGCGACGCGAAGTCGCGCGCGGCGCCGACCGACAGCCAGACCCCGCCGAGGAGCGACCCGCACGCGAGCGTGGCGAGCACCGACGAGCGAAGACCGGCGGCCCACGCGCGCGGACGCGTCGCGAGGACGTAGAGGAACGGCGCGGCGACGGGGAAGAGGCCGGTCGGCCCCTTCGTCAGGACCGCGGCGGCGACGAGGACCGCGCCCAGGGCGCCCCACGCGAGGGCGGCGGGACGCGACGACGTGCGCTCGCCCGCCACGAAGGCGATCACGGCGCCCAGGGCGAACAGGGTGAGCAGCGTCTCGAGGACGTTGTTCGCGTACACCCAGGCCGTGAGTCCCGAGGCGATCCACGGGACCGCCGCGAGGCCCTTCAGCGGGATCGCCGTCGCGCGGTCCACCGGCGCGAGGAGGTCGATCAGGAGGAACGTCAGCCCGAGCGCGCCCAGGAGCGTCGCGAGCGAGAAGCACTTCTCGACCCACTCCGAGTCGCTCCAGTGAAACGGGACCGACTCCAGCCAGAAGAAGAGCGGAGGGTGCTCGTAGAAGGGATTGAAGATCGTCTCGCTCGCGCGCGGCGCCCAGGCCGTCCCCTCGCCGTGGGCGAGGTTCCGGGAGACGGCCGCGTACACGAGGCCGTCGAAGTGCATGCCGCGCCGCCCGATCTCGGGGGCGAGGCGCGCTACGACCACCAGGAGGACCGCGATCCACAGCCGCCCCATGTCTTCCTCTCGCTCGAGCCTCCGCATCCTACCGGCCGCGGCGAAGGGGGGGCCCGGCCGTCGGTCTGGAGGGCGCGCGCGGTCCCGTGGACTGCCTGCCGGACGACGACGGCGTCCTCCCGGCGACGGAGACGCCCGGCGAACCGACCCCCGCACAGAACCCCGACGACGTCCCCGTCCGGCCGACCTGCCCGTGCGCGACGACGGACGCCGGGACGTCGCGGAGCGGAACCGGGGCTGGCGAGCCGAGCGGATCGGCGCGGGACTTCCGATTCGGGCGGCGCGACCGGTGGTTGGGCCCGGATGTCGCGGGCTCCGGCTGGTCCCCGCCTTGCAGGACCGGGAGGCTTCGAACCCACGATGTGGAGCGATGCGCCATGCGATGTGCACGAACGATCCTGCCGGTGGTCCTCTTCGCGAGCCTGATCGCCTGCGGTCGGACCGACACGGCCGACCATGCGAACGAGCCCGCCGGAAACGAGGCCTCCTCGCGCGAGACGCCCTCGTCGCCGTCCGAGGCGATGCCGAGCCCCTCGGCCTCCGGCCTCCAGGCGACGGCGGACCTGGAGCCGACGGAGGGGAACCACGTAAAGGGCACCGTCACCTTCTCCCAGGAGAAGGACGTCGTGGTGGTTCGCGCCGAGATCACGGGACTCACGCCCGGGAAGCACGGCTTCCACGTCCACGAGAAGGGCGACTGCTCCGCGCCGGACGGCTCGAGCGCGGGCGGCCACTTCAACCCCACGAACAAGCAGCACGGCGCGCGCACGTCGGCGGACCGTCACGTCGGTGACCTGGGGAACGTCGAGGCGGACGCCGACGGCAAGGCGACCCTCGTCTGGCGCGACCCGGTCATGCGCCTCGACGGACCCGACTCCATCATCGGCAAGGCGGTGATCGTCCACGCGGGCGAGGACGACCTGAAGACCCAGCCGAGCGGCAACGCGGGCGCGCGCGTCGCCTGCGGCGTGATCCAGCAGGTCGAGAACAAGCGGAGCGAGTAGCGCCTCAGGCCGGCGCGAGCAGGAGCGCGATCGTCACGGCGGCCGCCGCGAGGAGCGATCCGGTCCAGATCCGCGCCGCGCGGGCGCGGAGGGCCGCGGCGACGGCCGCGTCCCCGACCACACACTCCTCGCCGTCCACCACGCGCCGACCGCGCCGCGCGAGGGCCACTCAGGTCGAGGCGGACGCCTGCGCCAGGCAGAGCGACGCGACGACGAGCGGCACGAAGAGCGCGAGGCGCGCGACCCGGTCCACGTGGCGGTCCACCATCCAGAGGAACGTCCCCGCGACCGCCGGGAGCAGCAGCACGCCGGCTCCCAGGCGGAGCCAGCGGCCGCGTCGGTCGAGGTTGGCCCGCGCCGACTCGTTCGCGGCGCCGGTCACCGGTGCACCGTACGCATCCCGCGCTCGGGATACCGCGTCCCCGCGGCCCGACCCGGAGGCGCCGCGCGCTCGAGCTGCTCTCGCTCGGCGGGCGTGAGCACGAGGTCGGCCGCGGCGACGTTCTCCTCGATACGTGCGACCCGGGTCGTCCCGGGGATCGCGGCCACGTGGTCGGACCCGCCGAGTACCCAGGCGAGCGCGACTTGGGCCGGCGTCCTGCCCTTCGCGGACGCGACCGCCGTCACGGCGTCCGCGATCTTCAGGTTCTCCTCGAAGTTCCCGGCCTGGAAGCGCGGGAAGTGCCGGCGGGCGTCGCCCTCGTCGAGGTCGGTGGGGCGGTGGAACCGTCCCGCGAGGAAGCCCCGTCCAAGCGGGCTGTAGCTCACGAACGTGATGCCGAGCTCCTTCGTGAGGGCCAGGAGCTCCTCCTCGGGCTCGCGGGACCAGAGCGAGTACTCGGTCTGGAGCGCCGAGATGGGATGCACGGCGTGCGCCCGGCGGATCGTGTCCGGTGCCGCCTCCGAGAGGCCGAGGCGACGGACCTTGCCCGCGCGGACGAGCTCGGCCATCGCCCCCACGGTGTCCTCGATCGGCACGTCGGGATCGACACGGTGCTGGTAGTAGAGGTCGATCACGTCGGTGCCGAGGCGTGCGAGCGAACCGTCGCAGGCCTGGCGCACGTACTCGGGGCTCCCGCTGACGCCCGAGAACCCGCCATCCGCGGAACGGCGGACCCCGAACTTCGTGGCGATCACGGCCTCGTCGCGCCGGTTCCCGAGGGCGCGGCACAAGAGCTTCTCGTTCTCCCCGCGGCCGTACATGTCGGACGTGTCGAAGAACGTGCAGCCGAGGTCCAGCGCGTGTTGGATCGTGGCGACGGCTCGTTCGGCGTCCGGGGCGCCGTAGAACTCGCTCATCCCCATGCAACCCAGGCCCAGCACGGGGATCTCGGGACCGCCCGCTCCCAGTCGAATCTTCTGCACGGCGCCCTCCCGGGGGTCGCTCTCCGGCCGAGCCCCCCGGACCATTCTTGAATGCGCGCATGGGTAGGGCCCGACCGTCGAGCGAAGCGACCCGCACCGGCGGCGACGCCCCGCCCTACGCCTGGGTCGCGGTGGCGCTCGTCGCGTTCGCGGGCAACTCCCTCCTCTGCCGGGACGCGTTGCCGCGCGGGGGCATCGACCCGGCGACGTTCACGCTCGTGCGCATCGCGTCCGGCGCGGTCGCGTCCGGCCTCGGCTACGCCGCTGGGTATGCGGCGCTGCCGCGGCTCGAGGCGACGCCCGCGGCGGTCGTGCCGCTCGCCGTTCCGGTCCTCGCGGCCGCGGCCGCGATCCCCCTTCTCAGCGAGGCGCCGACCGTGCGGATCGTCGCCGCGAGCGCGACGATCCTCGGCGGGATCGCGCTCACCCTGCGCCGGCCCGGCGCGCGTCCGCGCCTCGCCGGCGAGGCGGACGAGTGACGCCGAACGACGATCGCCGCGTCAGCCGCGGGCCATGCGCTGAGCGAGCGTGAACGTCAGGCCGTCGGGGTCGGCGTAGACGGCCTGCCGGATCCCGTACGCCTGCGCCTTCGGCGCCGAGAGACAGGTCACGTCGCGCTCGAGGAGCTGGCGATGCGTCGCGTCGAGGTCCTCTACCTGGAAGCCGAGACGGCACGTTCCCGGCCGGTCCTCGGCGGACGCGGGTTCGCCCCGGCCGGCCGACGACGCATGGAGCGCGATCGTGGTCCCCTCGTTCGCGAGCTCGCTCCATCCCGGCGACTCGAAGCGGAGGGGCAGGCCGAGCACGTCCCGGTAGAAGGCCACCGATCGGGTCATGTCCGAGACGAACACGATGGCGTACTGAAGCGTTCTCATCGGACCTCCGTGGCCGCCCGCGCGCCGGACCTCAGACCGGGCCCACCGCGTGACGCCGCAAGTCCTCGAGCGAGACGAACTCCAACGTGGACATGTGCGTGGCCTCGAGCACGACGGGCGGGGCGACGCCCGCCTCGAGCGCCTCCTTCCAGCGCGCGATGCAGAGGCACCACCGGTCTCCCGGCACGAGCCCCGGGAACGAGATGGCCGGGAGGGGCATCGTCAGGTCGTTTCCCCGCCGCGCGCTGAAGGCGAGGAACTCCTCGGTCATGCGGGCGCAGACGCAGTGGAGCCCGGGGTCGTCGCGCCCGGTGTCGCACCGACCCGACCGGAAGAAGCCGGTGGGCGGGTCGGTGCCGCAGAGCTCTAGCGGGCCACCGAGGACGTTGCGGGCCATCGCGTTCTCCCTCGTTCCGGCGCGAGGCGCCTCCCCTCACCGCGACGGGACGTCCACGGCGTGCACGGGGTCGAACTCCATCATCCCGCCTCGCGGGCCGGGATGGGCCGTCCGGTCGAACCGGACGAGCAGGCGGAGGTCCATCGCTCCCTCCGAGGACCCGAACGACGGGACGTACCACTCGCCCTCGAAGCTCGTCCCCGCCTCGTCGTGGGTCACGCGCACGACCGGGTACGTCTTGCCGAAGAGCTTCGACGTGTCCATGCCCGGGAAGCCGGGCACCGACCCCATGCCGCCCCACGACCAGAGGACGCGCCCCGTGTCGAGGTCGAATCCCACGACCTGACCCGGCCCGAGGGCGAGGCCCGGCTGGTCCTCGTCGTCCGCGCTCTTCTCCTGGTGGTCCCCCGTCTGCACCTCGAACCGGAGCCCGTGGACGCCGGCGTGCGCCGTTCCCCCGAAGAGCACGCGGTGCCCGACCCGGAAGGCCCAGGCGCGGCCGTCCCCGCCCGGCTGGCCGACGTCGATCGCCTCCGGCCACGGGTCGGCGTCCGGGCCGTCGGGGGTGACGACGCCGTCGAGCACCACGTTCTCGACCTTCGAGCCCGTCTTCGCCGCCACGAAGCTCGCGACGGTCTGCTCGACGAGCGGTATGCCGGCGAACATCTCCGTGCCGCGGGCCCACGTGGGCTCGTCCACGACCTGCGCGGGCGCCTTGTCGTCGTAGACGACGAGGCGCGTCGCGGGCCGCGCCGCGACGAGCTCGCTCGCTCCGAGCGCGAGGTCCGCACGGTGCGCGAGGAGGAGCAGCGGCGTCTCGGCCGGGAGGCCCTTCACGTTCGCGAGGGTGTCGAGGCCCAGGGACCGGGCGCTCGGCGTCATCTCGAGCACCGCCGCGACGAGGTCCGGGTGCCGGCGCGCGGCGTCCACGGCGACCGACCCCCCGAGCCCCGCGCCGACCAGGGCGATGCGCCTCGGGTCGCACCCGCCCTCCTTCGCGAGCCAGCGCACCGCGGCGATCGCGTCCTCGTGCATCGCGGCGAAGACCTTCGGGTCGCGCTTCCGTACCGCGAGGGAGAGGTCCACGTCGCCCTGCTTCGCGCTCTCGCCGTGGCCTCTCGCGTCGACGACGAGGACGGCGACGTCGCGCACGCGAAGGGCGGGGAGGACGCGGTCCCACGCGCTCCGGTCGCGTCGGAAGTCGTGGAGGAGGACCACGCCGGCGCCGTGCGCGGCGCGCGCGGGCCAGAACGTCCCCGCGAGCCGCATCCCGTCGGCGATCTCGACGCGCACGGGCTTCGCCTCGGGGAGGTCTCCCTCCCCCGCACGGGCCGCGGGCGGTGTGAGGAGCCCGAGGACGAGGAGTCCGAGCGCGACGGGGCGGGCGCGGCGAAGACGCATGGGAGGGTCTCCCGGTTCCCGGTCAGCGCGGGGCCCGACGGGCCGCCGCGTCGTGCCAGGCCTTCTCGAAGCGGGTGCGGAGCGTCTCCCACTCGTCGGCCGTGCGCACGGGCGCGGACTCGAGGGGATAGACGGACGACCAGTGCGCGCCGAGGACGCGGATCGCGACGTCCGCGATGCGACGGCCGGCGTCGAAGGAGGGGTCGAAGTCCGCGAGCGGCGTCTGTCGCGGGATCCGCCCGAGCGGTTCGACGTCGAGGTCGGCGAGACGCGCGCCGAGCAGGTCCTCCGCGGCGTCCGCGGCGGCGCCCTCGAGCGCCCAGTCCGTGCGCCATCCGGCGGGCGGGTCCGCGGAGAAGCCCCGCACCGCGCCGAGTCCCTCGCCCAGGAAGGCGAGGACCGCGATCTCGCGCACGGCCGGGGGCCGCGCGTCGAGTCCGTTCGCGAGCGCGCTCACCGCCGATGGGTCGTTGCACGCGGCGAGGAACGAGGCCACGGTCCCGCCCTGCTCCGGGTCCGCACGCTCCTCGTCGTCGAGGCCGTTCCAGATGTCGATCACGGCCTCGACGGCGTGCTCGTCGCCGAGGTCGAGGAGCGCCCAGGCGGCGAGCGTCTGCATGCGCGGGCTCGGGGCGTTGGCGAGGACCACCTCGAGGAGGTCCTTCGCGGCGGCGTCGTCGAGCCCGGGGACCGCGCGCGTGAAGCTGCTCGTCCCCCAGACCGCGCGCGGGGCGCCGCCGAGGGGACCCGCGCCGCGATCGGGCAGCGCGCGGGCCATCTCGACACGCCGCGCGGGGTCCTTCTCCGCCGCGAGCGCGACGAGCGCGGCGGTCAGGTCGGTCGCGCGGGCGAGCCAGGCGCGCCACCTCTCCTGGACGCCCTCCGCCGCGCCGGCGTCGAACATCGACGGCGCGTCGGCCGTGGGCTCCCAGTTCCTCTGGTGCGTGATCCGTTCGAGCGCGACCTCGGCCATGTCGCCGACGCGGGCCACGTGCTGGCGCGCGAAGTCCGCGTCGAAGCGGAACAGGACCGCGCGCGTGAATCGCGCGTCCGTGAGGGCGTCCACGAGCGCGGGCGCGGCCACGAGGCCCAGCGAGACGAGGTGGTCGAGCGGCGTGTCGTCCTCGTCGGGTTCGAGACGAACGCCCGCCCGTCCGACCGAGACGTCGCCGCCCTGGTCGCGGAGCCGGAACACCCACTCGCGCGCCTGGAGGTCGGGGGAGAGCGTCCCGAGGGCCTCGTCGGAGATGCCCGGGTGGGTCGCGTCCTCCTTCACCATCGGCTCGAGGACCCGGATCGCCGCGGCGACGCGCTCCTGGTGCTCGCTCTTCGGGAAGCTCCGTTGCCATCCGCGGTAGCGCTCGAGCAGGCGCGCCCGCGAGACATCCCGTTCGGCGAAGTCGAAGACGATGCGCCAGATCACGGCGTCGGCCATCTGGCGCCGTGCCGTCTCCTCGATGGGCGCCGGCGCGGTCGTCGACGGGTCGGTCGCCGGGAGGGCGCGCGCCGCCTCGAGGATCTCGTGCGCGGCGGCGTCGAGATGGTGCTCCGCGACGTGACGGGCGAAGAGGAGCGACTGGGAGGCGGTCCCCACCAGACCCCGCACGCCACGGAACACGACGCGCGCAGGCTCGACGGAAGCCGGGTCCTCGGCGAACGCGCGGAGGCGCGCCGACACCTCCGCCGCGACCCGGGCGAGGTCGAGCTCGTCCACGCGCCCCGACCAGGCACCGAGGCCCCTCCGCTCCACGCGACGGGGCCAACCGTCCGCGTCGAGCAGCGTCATCGTGCCGTCCTTCTCGTCGATGAGGAACCCGTCCACCTCCCACACGCGCTCGTCCCGCGGCGCGTCCTCCCCGGCGGCGGCGTTCGTCCAGGTGACGCGGACGTACGGCTTCCCCGCGGTGGAGGGGAGGCCGATCCCGTCGAACCAGGCGAAGGCCCGCTGGTCGGCCTCGGTGAGGGGCGAGGCGTCGCCGCCCCGCGCGCGCGCCGGTACCGTGAGGAGGACGGCGAGCGCGGTCGCGACGAAGAGAAGGCGGGACCGCATGACACCTCCTCGGACGAACGACAGAAGGGGGAGGATATCGACCCTGCGTCGCGAGGGCCATCCGGACCGACCCCGCACGGCTCGCCGTCCGCCGCCGGGCGCCTCAACCGGTCTCGTCGGGCGTGGCGGCGCGGTGGGCGGGCGCGATCTCGGCCATGCGGCGGGCCCAGTAGACCGCCTCGAGGGCCTCGTCCTCCCGCACGAGCTCCTGCAGGTCGTGAAGCGCGTCGAGGGTGCGCCGGTTCCGCTCGATCAGCGGGGAGAGCCGCTCGGGGGGAACGGCGTGTTCGAGCACGAGGCGGAGCAGGGGCCGCCGCACGAGCTTCTCGTACCGCCGTCGGGCTCGCGAGAGGTCGAGCGCGATCATGGACACGATGGCGACGGGCATCGCCCAGCCCCGAAAGCCCGCCCCGAGCGCGGCGCCGACGAGGACGATGGCCACGAGGTACGCGCGGCGGAAGCGACGACGCTTCCAGCGACGCACGCGGTCCTCCACCCCGTGGAGCACCGCGAGGACGCGCCTCACCGACAGGGGGCCGGGCGGGAGCAGCGGTTCGTTGCGGATCGTCCGCGAGAAGAGACCGAGGGCGTCCTTCGCCTCGCGGTCGAGGTCGAGGAGGTCGTCGAACCAGAGCTCGGGGCGCGCGCGAAAGTCGCGCGCGAGGCGCGAGGCCCACGGCGCGACCGTCGCGATGTCGAGGACGCCCGCGACCGCCACGAAGCGGGCGAGCTCCCCACGGTGCGGGTCGTCGCCGGCCCAGCGGGAGAGGCCGGCGGCGACCTCGCGCACCACCTCGAGCTGTTCCCACGGGGTCCAGCCGCCGGGCGTGGCGACCTGCGGGTAGCGCTTCGCGATCTCGGCGGCCCGTTCGGGGGCCTCCCGCGCCGCGCCGACCATCACGACCCACGCCAGGTGCTCCAGGGCGGGGTCGTCGCGCGCGTCGTCCTCGAAGGCCGGGCCGAGCACCTCTTCCGCCAGCGCTCCGGCGCGACCGTCGCGGAGGCCGACGCTCACACGGAGGCCCATCCACGCGAGGGCGGCCTTCCGGTCCGTCCATCGCGAGAGCCGTTCCCACGCGCATTCCGGTCCGCGCGCCACGGCCTCGCGCTCGGAGCGCTCGAGCAGGCGGAGCGCGACGCTCGCGGGGGCGGCCGTCGAGGCGAACGCTTCCTCCAGGACCGACGTGGCGGCCTCGCGGGACACGAACACGTCCTCGAGGAGGTAGCGGTGCGTCCAGGCCTCCTCGGATGCGGGCTCGTCGCGGACCCAGGCCCGGGCCCGCGCGCGGGCCGCTCCGACGTCGCCACGCGCCGCGTCGGCCCAAAGGGGGTGGGCACGGGACCGCGCGGCCTCCGCGCGGGCGAGGTGAGCGGCGCGTCGGTCCCCGGGTTCGTCGTGCTCGGGAGCGTCCGCTCCCCGCACCCACCGGATCCAGTCCCGCACGTCCTCCCACGCGCGACGGACGCGCCGGAACGCGACCGGGTGCGTCTCGGGGCGAAACCGCTTCGCGAGCCGGACGTACGCGCGCCGCGCTTCGACCTCGTCCGCGGTGCGCGGGAGGCCCAGGAGCTCGAACGGGTCCTCGGTCGCAGGCAGGGCGTCGTCGTTCGTCAACGCTCGCCCCCCGGCGCGTCGGACGCCGGGGGCGCGGTCGTCGGCTCCGCGCCCGGTGCCGCGGCCGCCGGCGTTCCGGGGAGCCCCTCCGGGCCCTCCGCGTCCCGGGGGACCGGCCCCTGCCGTTCGTGGACGTCCCCGCGCGCGTCCTCCGACGACGTCGTCGGGGGCGTCGCCGCGTCGTGCGGGGCCACGGGTCCCGCACGCCGGCACTGGTTCAGGAGCCACAGCGTCACCAAGACGGTCGCGAAGACGCCGCCCGTCCGTCGCGGCGTCGCGCGCCGCCGCACGGACGATCGCGCGAGGCGTTTCGCGTACGCGCGGTCCACGAGAGGACGAAGGAGCGTCTCCTCGGCGGCGAAGAGTCGCGGGGCCTCGCGTTCGATCCGGTCGAGGATCTTGCGACCCGCCGGAAGGGTCCGCCGGAGTGCCTCGCGCGCGCCGGGCGTGTTGCCCGTACGGACCCAGCGCTCGAGGACCGACCCCACGGCGTCGCCGAGCCCGCCCGCGGCGTGGAGCGCGAACCACTCCTCGCGGGCGTCGAGGAGCCGCGCGAGGCGCTCCGCGGCGTCCGCGTCCCGCGACCAGAGGTCGTCGAGCCACGCCGACAGGGCGTGCGGGTCGGTCGTCGGGTCGAGCCACGCGCGGCGCCAGTCGCCCGCGCTCCCGATCCCGGGGCGCGCCTCGACCGCCGGTGCGGCCGCGCCGCCGGTCGCCCGGGGCGCGCGCGCGCGCTCGAGCTCCGCGAGACGACGCGCCAGCGCGCGACGGAGGATTCGGACGCGTCCGGGCGCGGCGTCCGGCGTCGCCGCCATCGCCGCCGCCACCGCGCGTCGCGCCGCCGGGGCGTCCGGCGCGTGTCGCACCGCGTCGAGGAGCGCTGCGTCCACCTCGCTCACCAGCGGTCCCCGCCGTCGAGCTCCTGGCAGAGCGACTCGAGGTGGGCGCGCGCCTCCTCGATGCGCGCGGCGTCGCGGTCGAGGAGCGCGTGCTCGAGGGCGTCGAGCCCCTGCTCGAGCTGCCGTCGTTCCTCGGCGCTCACGTCGCGGAGCAAGAGCTCGGCCCGCGCGATCAGATCGCGCACGGCGGGCGCCTCGCACGGGTCGGCCTTGAGCTCCGCGAGGCGGGCGGCCGCCGCCGCGGCCTCGTCGGCGTCGAGCTCTCGCCCCGTGCGGTGGAACACCTTCGAGAACGTGGCGCCCGTGTCGCGAACCCGCGCGTCCACCTGGAGGATGCCGTCGAGGTCGTACGTGAACGTGACCTCGACGCCCTTACCCGGCGGTCCCTTCGGGATGCCGCTCACGCGCAGCTCGCCGATCTTCCGGTTGTCCTTCACGTGCCGCGCCTCGCCCTCGTACACGCCGAGGACCATGACCGTCTGGTTCGCGTCGATCGTGGTGAAGGTGGTCGCGCGCGAGGTGGGGATCACCGTTCCCCGGTGGATGATCGGGGAGAAGTAGCCCCCGCGATGTTCGGCGCCGAAGACCTTGCACGTGTCCACGCCGAGGCTGTGGGACGCGATGTCGGTGACCACGAGGTCCGAGACCGCCTCCTCGCGGGCGTAGAGGGCGCCCTGGATCGCCGCGCCGTACGCGACGGCCAGGTCGGGATCCACGCCGTCGTGCGGAGCGACCGGCAGGAGCTCGCAGACCAGCTGGACGACCTGCGGCAGCCGCGTGGCGCCGCCCACCAGGATCAGCTCGTCCACGTCGGTGCGCGTGAGGTGCGCGCTCCGGAGCGCGGTGCGCACGGGCCCGGTCAGCCGGGAGAGCAGGGGCGCGAAGGCGTCGTCGAGGATCGCGGCGCCGACCGGGACCGACTGCTCCTCCTTCAGACGCGTGCCGAACGGCGGGATGCGGAGGGCGGGCGGGGGGCTCCCCGTCGTCGCGCCGGCGAGACCGCGCTTCAGGAGCTCGGCCCGCTTGACGAGCAGGGCCAGCGCCTCCGGATCCTCCATCTCCGCGATCTCGAAGGGGAGCCCGAAGCGCTCGAGCGCCGCGCCGGCGATGCGACGCGTGAAGTCCTCGCCGCCGAGCATGCTCTCGCCCGCGACGCTCTTGACCTCGAGGTTCCCCTCGAAGCGTTCCATGACACACACGTCGAACGTGCCGCCGCCGAGATCGAACACCAGCAGCACCGCCTCGCTCTTGCGCCGGTGGAGCCCGTGCGCGATGGCCGCCGCCGTGGGCTCGTTCAGGATGCGCTCGACGCAGAATCCCGCGCGCTCGCCGGCCTGCCGCGTCGCGAGGCGCTGGTCCTCGTTGAAGTAGGCGGGCACCGTGATGACGACCCGCTCGACGATCTCGCCGAGCGAGCGCTCGGCGTTCTCCTTGAGATCCCGGAGGACGAGCGCGCTCAGCTCGATCGCCGTCAGAAGCTGCGGTCCGACCCGGTACACGCGGTTCGTCCCCATGGCGCGCTTGAAGAGGCCGGCGCCACGGTCCGGGTGGAGCGCCCAGATGTCCTTCGCCGTGCGGCCGACGAGCATGCGCCGCTCGCGCTCGTCCCACGCCACCACGGAGGGCGTGAGGGGTTCGCCCAGCGCGTTCGGAAGGACGCGGACGCGTCCGTCCTCGAACACGGCGATCGAGCTGTTCGTGGTCCCGAGGTCGATCCCGGCGACCCGGTTCGTGTCGGCGGCCATCCCGACGCTCCTCCCGCCTCCGTGCCCTGGGGGCGCGAGCGTACCCGCCCCGCCTGCGTCCCGCACGCCGTCGGCCTTCGACGTCGGCGGGGCTACCGCGTCCCGAGGGTCCGATCCACGGCGTCCAGCAGGTCGCCGTCGCGGCGCGGCATCGGCTCGAGGTGGTCGAGGAGGCCGACCAGGTTGAAGAGGTCCAGGAGCGCCGCGGTCCGCGCCCACCCCTCGGACATCGTTCCCCCCTCGGCCCGGTACGCCGACGCGAAGGCCGAGGTGAACTCCGCCGACGCGCCCCAACGGAACATCTGTCCGACGTCCATCAGCGCGGGGCCGGCCCACGAGAACTCCCAGTCGAACACGACCACGTCCCCTTCGCCGGGCAGCCACTTCACGTTCGCGGGCTTGAAGTCGGCGTGCAGGAGGACGGGTCGCTCGGTGGCGCGGACGAGCGCCGCGTGCGCCTCCTGCCACGCGTCACGGACGCGCGCGACACGCGGGCCGAGGGTCCGCCCGGCCGGCCCGGCGAGACACGACGTCGTCCACCCGAGGAGCCCGGTCAGCGCGTCGGGGAACGGATCGACGACGTCGAGGTGCGCGTCGAGGAACCCGCTCCGCTCGTACCCGAACGCGTGGATTCGCGCCGCGGCGCGTCCCGCGGCGCCACCGGCGGCCGCCGTGTCGGGCAGCTCGGCGTGCGGGACGTGCTCCAAGAGCAGCGCGCCGGGGGCGCGACCCCGCACGCGGGGCACGCGGACGCGCCCGGCCATGCGTTCGTGGAGCGCGGCCTCCCGCTCCAGGTCCTGTTCGGGGGACGACGCGACGCGCAGCACGAGGTCGTCGCCGACCCGGAAACCGGACGACCGAAGGCCGCCCTCGAGATGCCGCCAGGGCCGCCCGACGAGCTCGGGCCACGCCGCGAGGAGCGCGCGCCCTCTCTCGTCGTCGATCTCCACGCTCGCGACCGAGCGTTCCCAGCGCGGTTCACGGTACGGCAGGAGCGGAACGGACGACCCGGGATCCAAGGGCGCGCGAGTGTACGCGTACGGAGCTCGAGCACGCGTCCGAGTCGGCCGCGACCGGTGCGACGGCGCCGCCCGGTCGGCGGGGCGGGACGCCGCGTTCGCCGGGCGACCTTCGCCCCGGGTGGGCTCGCGGGAGGCCTGGCCGAGCCCGTTCGCGGACGGTGCCGGGAGGATCGTCGTCCTTCCGCCGGACGGCCAGGACGGTCAGAGGCGCATCAGGAGTCGGGCCACCGAGGCGTCGTCGAGGGGGACGAAGCCGTCCTGCTCCTCGTCGTGATGCTGTACCTCGGCTCGCGCGATGTCGAACCACCAGGCGTGCAGACGGAGCGTCCCGATCGTCTCGGCCTCGCGCACGGCCGGGTACGTGCGGAGGTTCTCGAGCTGGAGCAGGGTGTTTTGCTGCGACAGGTGGTTCTCGTGCGTCAGGCCCCGGGGGGGACGGCCCAGGCCACGGAGGGCGGGCTCGCCGTGCTTCAGCCAGGCGGCGAGCGGCGGCGCGACCGAGGCCCGGTCGCCCTCGTGGACCGCGCGCATCGCCGCGCATCCCGAGTGTCCGCAGACGATCACGTCCTCCACGTGCAGGGCGCCGACGGCCAGCTCGATCGCGGCGGCCACGGACGTCTCGGACGTCCCGCCCTCGTCGTGCGGCGGCACCAGGTTCCCGACGTTGCGGACCACGAGGAGGTCACCGGGCTCGACGGACGCGAAGACGTTCGGCGCGACGCGACTGTCCGAGCAGCAGATCAGGAGCGCGTCGGGCGTCTGCCCGAGCGCGAGCTCGGCGAGCGCCTTCGCGTAGCCCGCCGGGCGGCGGCGGCGGAAGTCGAGGATGCCCTGGAGGAGCTTCTTCATGCGCCGAGAGGATGGCAGGCGACCGGAGGCCGGACAACCGGTCCCGGTCCTCGGCGCCCGTCCCCGCGCGGCGCCGTGCGGGCGCGTCAGACGATCGGCCAGACGATCCGCGTGCGGAGCCTCTCGACCGGGGTGCTCCGGCCGTCGTCCACGTACTCCTCCCAGGGCGCGTCCCGGCCCTGGTAGGCGCTCGACTGGAGCCACTTGGAGACGCCACCCCACGCGTCCTTCAGGCCCTCGTAGGAACCGACGTGTGTGAACACCGCGGCGCGCCCGCCGGGCAGCGTGGAGGCCTGGACCTCGCCCCGGCCCTCGACCGGCGTCCGGACGGGCACCGCGAGCTCCATCTCGCCCTCGTCGTTCTCCCACGTGTGCCAGCGCGCGACGGGAGGACCCGCCACGTGGGGACCGGCGACGGCCATGAGACGCGGCATCAGCTCGCCGATCCGCTCGCCGATCTGCGTGACCTTCACGTGCGCGCGGATGCCGAGCAGGGGTCGTTTTGTGAGCGTCTCGATCGTGGGTTCCATGGGGACCTCTCCAGCCTGGGTCGGCCATTCCATCGGGGCGACGCCCGCGGAGCAACCCCGGAGAGGCCCGGGCCCACGCGATGTCGCTGCCGGCACGGCCGGCGGAGAGCGTCAGCCCGTCGCCTGCTGGCTCGAGAGGTGGAAGTAGAGGCCGCGGAGCGCCATCAGCTCGTCGTGTGTGCCCTCCTCGGCGATCTTCCCCCGCTCGAGGACGACGATCCGGTCGGCGTCGCGGATCGTCGAGAGGCGGTGGGCGATGACGAGCGACGTCCGGCCCGCGAGAAGCTGGCCCATGCTCTCCTGGATGGCGCGCTCGGACTCGGAGTCGAGCGCGCTGGTCGCCTCGTCGAAGATCAGGACCGCGGGATCGGCGTACAGCGCGCGGGCGATCACGACACGCTGCTTCTGGCCCCCCGAGAGCGCGAGGCCCGACTCGCCGACGCGTGTCTCGTAGCCCAGCGGCAGCCGCATCACGAACTCGTGGGCGTTCGCCATGCGCGCGGCCCAGAGCACGCGGCCGAGGTCCGGGTCGGGATCGCCGAACGCGATGTTGTCGCGGATCGACCCGTCGAAGACGTGGTTCTCCTGGAGGACGATGCCGACGTGGCGGCGGAGCGCGGCGTGGTCGAGCGTCGCGAGGTCCATGCGATCGAAGAGGATCGTGCCCTCCGTCGGCTCGAGGAGCCCGGCCACGAGCTTCACGAGGGTCGTCTTGCCGCAGCCGCTCCGTCCCACGAGCGCGAGGCTCTGCCCGGCGGGCACGTCCAGCGTGACGTCCTGGAGGATGCGCGGGGACTCGGGCCCGCCGTAGCGGAAGCCGACGCCCCGGAGCTCGATCCGGCCCTCGAGGCTCGGGACGGGCCGGAGCCGCGCGTGGTCGCTGCCCTGCTCGGGCTCCTGCGCGACCACGTCCTCGAGCCGGTGGAGGAGGACGGAGGCCGAGAGCGCCTTCTCCCACGACTGGAGCAGCCGGAGGATCGAGGCGTTCGCCATCATCGCGAGGGTGTTGAACGCGACGAACCCGCCCACGGACATCGCGCCCGAGAGGACCTGGCGGGCGCCGACCCAGAGGAAGAGGGCCGTCGCGACCACGCTGAGCGTCTGGATCGCGCTGTCGTAGCCCATGAAGAAGAACGTTCCGCGGAACATCTGCCGGGTGACCGAGAGGAACTGCGAGAGCATCGCGTCGCGAAACGCGCCTTCGGCGGACGCGGCCTTCACCGCCTCGATGCCCTTGATCGCGTCGATCTGGTGCGCCCGGTACCGGCCGCGGCTCGCCTCGAGGTCGGCGAGGATGGGCTTCAAGAAGCGCACCGACAGCCAGACCAGCACGCCGTACAGCGGCGCAACCGCGAGGAAGGCGAGCGCGAGGGTCGCGCTGTACGCGAACATCAGCCCGAGGCAGCCGAGGAGCAGCACGATCGCGAGGACGCTGCCGATGCCGTGCTGGACCACGAGCTCCCGGATCTGTTCCGCGCCGTCCAGGCGACGCTGGATGTCGCCGGTGCGCCGGGTCTGGAAGTACCGCATCGGGAGCGCGAGCAGCCGGCGCGTCAGGAAGTCGAGGATCGCCGAGTCGATGCGCACCGCCGCGTAGGCGAGCAGGTACTGCTGGACGACGCTCGCGAGGACCATGAACACGAGGGCCGCGCCGATGCCGAGCATGATGGTCGCGAGGAGGCTCACGTCCTTGCCGACGATCACGGAGTCGATCACCGTCTGCGTGAGGAGCGGCAGGACGAGCTGGAGCGCGCTGACGACACCGGCGAGGAGGAGCACCTTCACGAGGACCGCGCGGTGGCGTCCGAAGAAGGGCCAGATCCAGGAGAGCGCCGGCCGGCCCTCGGGGGCGTGCTCGAAGGCGGTCGTGTAGTCGAAGAGGGCGGCGTAGCCGGTCCAGCGTTCGAGGAACGCGCGCCGGTCGATCTTGCGGAGGCCCTGCGCGGGATCGGCGACGTGGACGTGGCCGCGGTCCACCGCGTGCACGACGACCCAGTGGTTCCCCTCCCAATGGGCGATCGCCGGCAGCGGCAGGCCGTCGATCTCGCGCGCGGACACTTTCGCCGCGCGCGCCGCCAGGCCCAGCTCGCGGGCGGCGTGGCAGATCGCCTTGAGGCTCGTGCCGTCGGTGGAGGTCTGGCACAGCTCGCGGATGCGGGGCAGCGCCACCTTGCGCCCGTGGTGGCGGCAGACCATGGCGAGTGCCGCGGCGGCGCAGTCCATCTCGTCGATCTGCGCGACGTAGGGGAAGGACCGGAACCGACGCCGCAGGCGCGGGACCTTCACCGCCGCGGCGTCGGGACCGGGGGCGGGCGTCTCGTCCTCGAGGTCCAGGCCGACCTTGTTCTCGACGGACGCGTCCGCCGGCAGCATCTCGGTGGCGAAGTCGAGCGGTACGCGCGCGGCCTCGTCGGACCGGTACTGGGCGATGCGTTCTTCGAGCAGGCGGCCGAGATCCGGGAACTCCTCCCGGAGGCGGTTCACCGCCTGCGGTCGAAGCGCGAGGAGCACGGTGTCGGTCGTCGCCTCGGCGGACGCGGACCGCGGCGTGCCGCTCAAGGCGGACATCTCGCCGAAGAACTCGCCCTCCCGCCGGAATGCGAGGTTGTGCTCGCGACCGCCGCGGGTCGTGAAGAGCCGGACGCGGCCTTGCTGGATCACGTACATCGGGCCGGGCGGGTCGCCCTCGCGGAGGAAGACCTCGCCGCGCGCGCGCGGCTCGGGCTCGAGGCTCTCCACCAACCGCTGGACGCACGGCGCCGACAGGCGGCCGAAGTTGCTGAACTCGTACAGGAACCCGTGGAGCGTCTTGAACCGGGCCGCGATCTCGACCGCGTGACGGATCGCGGGGTTCTCGTGGGCCAGGGCGAGAAACGCGGTCCGTTCGAGGCGGAGGACCTCGACGCGGCTGCTGCACCGAACCGTGGCCGACCGCGCGCCGCCGGGCGAGAGCGCGGCCTCGCCGAACTCGTCCCCCGTCCGGAGGACCCGCAGCGAGATCTCCTCGCCCGTCTCGGTCGTGCGGAGGACCCGCGCACGTCCCTCCGTCATCACGTAGTAGGCGTCGGCCTCCTCGCCCTGGCGTACGACGACGTCGCCGAACGCGAAGCGGCACGGGGTGAACCGTTCGAGCAGGGCGGCGCGGGCCCCGGCGCCGAGGAACCGGAAGACCGTGCGTTCGAGGGGGCTCTCTCGGAGGAGCTCGCTCATCGGTTCCGCTCGTCCGAGAGCCGCCACCTCACGGTCCGCGCGACCCGCTCGGCGAAGTGCGCGTCGACGATCCGCTGGTCCACGCGCTCGCGCACCTCGGGGTCTTCGAGCGTCGGCTCGCGTTTCGAGCGCAGGCGGAAGACGCGCACGCGCGGGGGCTCCTCGACCGGTTCCAGCACGTCGCCGGGCGCCGCGGAGAGGAGCGCGTCGCGCACGTCGTCCTCGAGGTCGTCCAGGAACGGCGAAGCCCGCGCGTGGGGGTACCCGGTCTCCGCCGCGAGCGCCGCGGTGTCGGCGCCGTCCTGGCGAAGGCACAGGACGACCTCCCGCGCCGCGTCGAGCGAAGGCGCGTCGAGGACCTCGACGTCCACCCGCGTCAAGGGGAGGCGCAGGAGGGCCAGGACGCGTTCGCGTTCCCGCTCCGCCGTGAGCGCCGACAGGTGTCGTCGGTAGGACGCCTCCACCGACCGCAGGCGGTCGGGCGAGAGGTCCCCGTCCGGGTCGCTCACCACGAGGCGTCGCGCCAGCTCCCGCGCCTGGCCATCGAGCTCGCCCGAGAACACGAGGTAGGCGAGGAAGTCGGCCTCGCGTTCGGGCGGTACGAGGCCTCTCGCGCGGTCGGCCACAGCGGCCTCGGCCTCCCGGAGGAGCTCGCGACGACAGTGATCGAGGAGCGCGTCGTACGTGAGACCCCGGGCCGAAAGCCACGACTCCGCCTCCTCGGCGGTGATCAGGTTGCGCTCGTACCGGATCTCGTTCGCGCGCGCCTCGACGGCGTCGTCGGGGGGGGCCTCCCCGGCCTCCCGGGCCCGCGCCTCGGCCTCGAGGCCCGCGACGAATCGGCCTTTGGCGTCGTCGAGGGCCCCTCGTGCGTCCGCCGCACGAACCACGTCTCGCACCGTGACCGGCCGTCCGGCGATCTCGAAGACCGTGGCCGTGAGCGCCGCGGGCGGTTCGAGCTCGGGTTCGGCCAAGCGCCTCTCACCTCCACGCCCAGGGCCTTGCCGCCGCCGCGGGGATTGACATAGTAGTCGCCACCCCAACCCGGAGGATCGGTGATGCCCTCGAAGAAGCCGAGCAAGAACGCGTCCGCGAAGAGCCCCAAGGACCTGCCCGTTCGCAAGGCGGACGCCGCCAAGGTCAAGGGGGGCCGCGCCTCGCTGGGGCAGGAGCAGTAGTCGTAGGCTTCGATGCTCCGCGGGGGCGGCTCGCGCGCCCCACCGCGGCGATCCGCTACTCCCTGCCCTTCCGCGACGCGGTGCCCCGCGCCCGGGAGGCGTTCTGCGACGACCCGCCCGCCCGGGCGCTCCTCGACCTGCTCCTGACCGCGGGCGAGCTCGCGTACCGCCTGCCCGAGGACGACATCAACCTGCGCCACGTCTCGGGCCGGCGGGACCCGCGGGTCCGCGTCCTCCGTACCCACGCCGCCGCGTGGCGACGCGCGGCGGGACCGCGGGCCACCTGGGGCCGGACGGCGCTCCGCCTCGCGCGCCGCCTCGCGCGGACGATCGAGCGTCGCGGGGCCGGCGCGGACCGTCCGCTCCGCATCCTGCTCCAGTACGCGCCGACCGGGCTCGCCCCGGACGGTCGCGTCCCGACCGATCCCGTGCTGCGCGCGGGCTGGAACGCGCTGGTGCACTTCTTCGGGATCGGCTACCCCACCGCCGTCGTGCCGCTCGACGCGCTCCCCGGGCTCGACGCGCGGCGGCTCCACGCCCTTCGACGCGACGCCTCGCGGGGCCTTCGCGTCGGGCGCGTCGCGAGTGGCCGGCGGCCCGGACGGCGAGGGTGCGAGCTCGCCGTCGATGCCCGACTCTGCCGCGCCGTAGCCCGCGCCGTGGGGCGCGACGTCTCGCCGGGTCTCGTCGCGAAGTACCTCTACTACACGAAGCCGCGCGACCACACGTGGCCCCACGCCGACGACCCGGGCTTCACCGTGAACCTGCTCGTGTGCGTGGACCGCGCGCTGCCGAACGGGTCTTCCTCGGGCTCGGCGCTCCTGACGTACGGCCCGCGCGGCGCGGTCCACCGGCACGAGATCGAGCCGGGCTCCGCCGTCGCCATGGAGTGCGGGGTGGTCCACGCGCGAGAGCCTCTGCGCCACGGGGAGCGCCTGGTGCTCCTCTCGATCCTCTACCGTTGACCCACCCGGCCGGGGCGGCGGTCCTCACCGGTGAGACACGCCTGCGTGCCCGCATCGACGCCCTTCCGCAGCAGGAACGAGATCGCGCCGAATGCCGCTTCCGTTCACCCCGACGGGCAGAGGCCCCGGTGCATCGAGGCGTCGCAAGCGAGGCGCCTCCGGTGGGGGGACGCAGCGTCGTCGGGTCGTCGATGCCGGCGTCGGGACGCGCGCGGTCCGCGGCGCGCGGCGCAGCCGGCGCGCTCACTCCCAGAGCACGAGGCCCGCCCAGGCGTACGGGTGCGCCGCGGGGCCGCCCGCGCGGATGCGCTGGAGCTTGGCCGCGCGGAGGGCGGCCGCGGGGGCGAGACCGCCGTCGAGATACGCGTCGTAGAACCGGGACAGGAGGTCGCGCGCGTCCTCGTCGGCGATGGCGCGGTCCGCCGCGACCACGCGCGTCGCCCCCGCGGTGAGGAACGCGCGCGGCAGGCCGAGGATCCCCTCGCCCACCCGCGCCCGGCCCCGGCCGCTCTCGCAGGCGGAGAGCACGACGACGTCCGCGGACAGGCGCATCCGGGACACGTCGTCCACGCTCAAAACGTCGGCCCCGGAGAGGACGAGGCCGGAGCCGTACGGAATCCGCTCGTCCACGAAGCCGTGGCACGCGAGGTGGAGGACGCGGAGCCGGTTCCCGTCGGCCCGGACGGCGTCGGCGAGGCGCGCACGCGTCGCGTCCTCGCGAAGGAGGACCGTCCGACGGGCGGGGGCGAAGCGCGCCGCGACCGCCCGGACCTCGTCGCCGCTCGCGAACAGCCGATCGAGGCTCGCGAGCCCGCGCGTGCGCGCCACGCTCCGCTCCGCGTCCGGCCGACCGGTCTCGCCGGGATACACGGGGTCGCCCAGGGCGACGAGCGAGTCCCGCGGGGGCGCGGAGTCGGCACGGCTCTCGAGCGTCGCGTAGACGGTCGCCGAGGGCACGTACGAGATCGTCCACCGCTCGACGGCGCGTCGCGGGCGCCCGTCCTCCCGATGGACCAGCGCCTCGAAGGGGAGGTACTCGAGGGGGCCGTCGCGACCGACGAGGAGCGTTCGCGCGTCCGTGAGGCGCGACGCGAGCGGTCCGACGAGCGCGTCGTACAGGGTCTCGGGCAGGTCGCCCTCCTCCCCGTCCGGAGACGCGATCGCGTCGAGCCATCGTTTCGACGCCTCGATCACCGGGGCGGGCTCGCCCAGGTCCACCAGGTCCGCGCCCCCGCGCGTGACGACCACGGCCACGAGCCGCTCGTAGGTGACCTGGTACAAGACGAGGGCCGTGCCCTCGGGCAGCGCCCGCTGCGCCTCCTCGAGCGAGACCGGGTCCGCGCCCCCGCGCGCCGTGTCGCGACGCAGGTCGGCGCGCGCGCGGAGCTCGCGGAGCCGGGCGCCCGCCTCCTCGTACGCCTTCTTCGCGGCCGCGAGGGCCGCGTCGTCCCGCGCCTCGCCGAACGCGAGGAGGAGGACGCTCCGTCTCGCGTCGTCGAGCCTCCGGCGTGCGGACTCCTGCTCCGCGCGCTCCTCCCGCGTCTCGATCGGGTCGCCCGCGTCGATCAGCCGGTCGGCGAGGAACTCGGCGCGCGCCGCCTCGGAGAGGAGGAAGGCGGCGGCGGCCGCGTCCGCGCGCGCCCGCGGCTCGCGCGCGACCCAGCGGAGGGCGGCCAGGATGCCCGTGTCCGCGGTCGCCCGGACCCCCGCCTGCTCCGTGGCGCTGAAGCCCTCTCCGAGCTCCCGCGCCCGGTCCCGCCGCAGCACGAGCCCGGCCTCGGCGGCCACCACGGCGTCGTGCGGACGACCGCTCTCGTGGTAGGCCCGCGCGAGGAGACGGTGCGTGATCCCGAGCCGTCGCTGGGGGAAGTGCATCTCGTCCGCGATCCGGATGGCGCGCTCGAGCGCGTCCACGGCCGCCTTCGGCTCGCCGCGCACCAGGTGGTCGGAGCCGAGGGCGGCGAGGACGTACATGGCGATGTCCTGCTTCTGCTGATCGGTCGCCATGGCGAGGGCGCGCTCGTGGAGCTCGACGGCCTCCCGAGTGTCGCCGCGGTCCCGCGCCGTGCTGCCGAGCCCGTACGTGGCCAGGAGCGCGAGGTACGCGTCGTCGTGGGCCTTCGCGGTCGCGAGAACCTGCTCGTATCGCTCCTTCGCGCCGTCGAGGTCGCGCGCCGGGTTCGTCAGGCGCATGCACGCGGAGCCCGAGAGGGCCGTCGCCGAGGCCAGGTCGTCCTTGGCGGTTCGGTACGCCGCGGCGGCCCGCTCGTAGAGGTCCCGCGCGCCCGCGGGATCGAAGAGGTCGCGCCGCGCACACGCGAGCACGAAGAGGTTCCGCCCGAGGAGATCCGGGTCGCCGAGGTCGCGTTGGTCGCTCAGCGCACGCTCGCCGACCGCGAGCGCGTCGGCGAGCCTCCCGAGCTCGGACCACGCGCGGCAGAGCTCGACCCGCACCCACGTCGCGTTCCTCGGGGGCCCGAAGTCCTCCCGGATCGCCAGCGCCTCCTCGTACGCCGCCGCCGCCTCG
The DNA here is from genome assembly GCA_963752285.1 of uncultured Planctomycetota bacterium. Taxonomy (GTDB): domain Bacteria; phylum Planctomycetota; class PLA2; order PLA2; family JAEUHO01; genus CAVVXN01. The sequence continues at coordinate 113,005 of CAVVXN010000001.1, read as the reverse complement.
GCGGTCCGGTTGGCGCGGGCCTGGACCAGGCCGAGCAGCTCGAGGCAGTAGGCCTCGTCCCGAGGCGAGCGGAGCGCCTCGGCGACGTCCTTCGCCCGCCCGCAGGCGGCGACCGCCTCGTCCAGGCGACCCGTGCTCCGGAGGGCGCGGGCCTCGGACTCGCGCAACACGAGCACCGACAGGGTGGGCGGCTGCACGGCCAGCGCGGACTTCGCCGTCGCGAGGATCTCGAGGACCTTCGCCGGTTCCGTCCGGTCCTCCGCCTGGTGCACCTGGTCCACGATCCCGCGCAACCACTGGTTTCGCGCCAGGTCCTTCGGCGCGAGGAGGGCCCAGGCCGCGACGACCTGGGGCAGTCCCCGCACCTCGGGCCGCGAGCGGGCGCGCTCCGCGTAGGCGCCGATCGCGTCCATGATGACCTTCTGCCGCGGCGAGGACCGAGTCCACGCGTACTCGTAGAGCGCGAGCATCCGGTCGGCGAGGCTTCGGGCGTCGTACGAGCGGTCCTCGGCCACGGCGCGCATCGCGTCCTCGTCGCCGTCCGAGAAGGCCTTCACGAACCGGAATGCGGCCTGGTCGAGCTTCACGTTGGAGCGCGAAGACTCGCCGGCCGCCGCCGGGGGCCCGCCCAGCACTGCGAGGGCCACGGTGACGAGGAGGGCCAGGGACCGGGCCGCGCGGCGCGTCATCGCGTTCCCGCCCCGGACCCCCGGGCCGCGCCCGTGGTGCTCGCGCCGCGCCGGCGCAGGACCGCGCGGAGCGTCTCCACGCGCGCGTCGTCGTCGGGATCGTCGGCCAGCGCCGCGTTCGCGAGCTGCTCGGCCTCGTCGAGGAGACCGTGCCGGAGCGCCCAGTGCGCACAGAGGAGCGCGGCCAGATCGGCGGGCGCGCGGTCCGTGATCGCGCGCCGGGCGCGCGCGAAGGCGTCAGCCTGGTCGGGCGAGGCGACGGTGAACGTGGCGCGCGACTCGGTACGCCCGCCGAGGACGCCCTGTGTCGAGAGCGCCCACGCGTGGCGCGTGCCCGCCTCCAAGGCGGGCTCGTCGTCGGGATAGGGGAGGCTCGTGCCGGTCGCGGCCCGGGTCCAGATCGGCCGGTCGTCGGCCCCCAGGACCGTCACCTCGTAGCGCGTCGATCCCGGGACCGTCTCCCAGCGAAACGCGGGGCGGTCCGAGAGCACGACCTCCCGCGGCCCGAGGAGCACGAGCCCGCCGCGCTCGCGGACGCCGCGGGCCGCGGTCCGCTCGTCGTGCGTGAGGGGCGTGAAGCGCGCGAAGAGGCCCGGGTCGGCCGACGCGAGGTCCCGCGCGGCGGCGAGGAGGCGGGCGTCGGTGCCGGCGTGCGCGTCGCTCTCGGTGGGGGCGTGGGCGAGGAGCGCGAGGGCGCCGACCCCGACGAGGACGAGGGCGGCGATCGCGACGAGCCGGCGGGGTGGGAGCCGCCGCGGGCGGGGCCGCGCGCGCGGGGCGGGCGCGGGCCTGGGCGCACGGGACCGCACGTCGCCCTCGCCGGCCTCGGCCAGGACCACGATCGCCTCCCGACATGCCGGGCACAGGGCCGCGTGCGCGGCGACGCGCTCCCCCTCGTCGTCGAGCAGCGCCCCCTCGACGAGGCCGGCGACCACGCTCGCGTCGGGGCAGGGACCGGCGTCGGCCCTCGTGGCCTGATCCACCAGGAACGCGTCACGGGAATCGGCGTCGATCGTCATCGGGGACCTCGTGCGGGGGGAGCCTCCCCCGTAGGGAGTGGCGGCACGGGCCTCGCGGATACCATCTGGGCGCGAAGAACCTCGACGAGCGCGGGCCATGCGCCCTCCGGCCCGTTCGCCTCGTGGCCGAGCGCCCGCTCGAGGCCGGTTCGCAGGCGCGCCACGGCGCCCGTCACGATGCGGCTCGTGTGCGGCTCGCTCACCCGGAGCAGCGTCGCGATCCGGGTCTGCGGGATCCCGTCGAGGTAGCGCCACGAGAGGGCGAGCCGCTCGCGCCCCGAGAGGGCGGTCCACGCGGCCTGGAGCGCGCGGCGAAAACTCGCGACCGCTTCGGCCCCCGCGGCCACCGCCGCCGGGTCGGCGCCATGGGAAGCTCGAGACTCTCGTCCGGTCGCCTCGGCGGTCGCGTGGCCGGCCCGTGCGGCGTCGCGGTGCCGCGCTCGGTGGAGCCGGCGCACGAGGATCACCGCCGCCCAGCCGAACAGGCTTCCGGCGCCCTCGTACGTGTCGATGAGCCTCCGAACCCGGCCGCCGCTGGCGGGGATCGACATCTCGGAGAGCACGTCGGCCGCGAGGACCCGCGCCTCGGCGCCCGACGCTCCGCGCGCCTGGGCGAGCCCGACGAGTCGAGGCGTGAGCCGGCCGACCAGGGTGTCCCACGATCCGGAAGCGCCGTCGGAGCAGGCCACGGCGAGCGCGAGGTCGGGGAGGGACGTCCGCGCGAGCGCGCCTCGGACCGCCTCGGACGTCGCGTCGGCTCCCGACCGCTCTAGGCGCCGTCGGATCCGCGTCGTGGCCTCCTCCTCGAATCGCTCGGGGGGGAGCTCGAACGGGCCCCAGAGGGACATCGCCTCGCGAAGTCCCGCCGCGAAGGTCTCGCGTCGGGCGTCGTCGTCGCGCCCCGAGGCTCCGAGGGGCCCCATGGTCCGATCTCCACCGGCCTCCACCCGCCCGACCCCGGGCCGCCCCCGACGCCGGCCGGGCCCGATTGTACGGGGCCGACGGCGCGTCCGGGTCGCCCCGAGGTAACTCCGCGCGCGCCGCGGCCACCCCCTGACGCAGGTCCAGGTCCTTCTCCAAAGGAGCGACGGCCATGTCGGTGACCCGTACGGACTCCCTCGATACGCGAGCGCGGCCAGGCCGGGAACGGGAGACGGGTCGAGCCGAGCCGTCTCGGGGGGCACCGGCGCGGACCGTCACGGTCGCGGCGGCGCTGGTCGAGGGGCTGCGCCGCGCAGGGGTCGGGCGCGTGTTCGGGGCCCGGGACGGGACGCGCGGCCCGCTCTACGAAGCGGTCGCGCGCTCGGCGATCGACTTCGTGCCGCTGCGCGACGCCGGCGGCGCGGTGTTCGCCGCGCTCGAGCACCACCACGCGACGGGCAGGCCCGCGGCGGTCGTGGTCGCCGCGGACCACGGTGTCCTCGAGGCCCTGCCCGGGGTGGCCGCGGCCCGCGCGGACCGCGCGAAGCTCGTCCTGCTCTCGTCCTCGACGGGCGTCTCGAAGTGGGGACGCGGCGCCGCCGGGGAGACGAGCCCGTACGCCGCGGTCCAGGGGGCGCTTCACGACACGCACCTCTTCGACCTCGCCGTGCCGGTGTTGGGAGGCGACGACCTGCCCGAGGTCGTTCGACGCCTGCTCGTCGGCCTGGCCGGGCGGCATCGCTTCGTCGCCCACGTCTCCGTCCCGACGTCGAGCCAGGCGCGTTCCGTGGACGCGCATCGCGTGGCCCTCTCGCTCGACGCGCCGATCGACGTCGCGGTTCCCTCGGTGGCCCACGCGGACGCGCGTCGCGCCGCTCTGCTCCTGCAGAGGGCGGGGTTCGCGATCTGGGTCGGGGCCGGCGCGCGCGACGCGTCGCCACTCGTGCGGTCCGTGGCCGAGCGGACCGGAGCCGGCGTGATGTGCTCGCCGCGCGGAAAGGGCGTGTTCCCCGAGTCCCACCCGCTCTTCGTGGGGGTCACGGGAGTCGGCGGGCATGCGTCGGCCCTCTCGTTCCTGGAACGGGAGCGGCCCGGACGCCTGCTCGTTCTCGGTACGCGGCTCGGCGAGCTCACGTCGCAGTGGGATCGCCGGCGCGTCCCGCCCGGCGGCGTCGTGCACGTGGACCTCGACCCGGCGGTGTTCGGCGCCGCCTACCCGCACGTACCCACGTTCGGGATCCAGGCGGACGTGAGCGCCTTCCTGCGGGAGCTCCTGCCGTGTCTTCGCGAGGCCGGGCCTTCGCCGCGGTCCTCCCTCCCGGTCCATCCTCTCGCCGTCGATCTCCGCGAGGAGGGCGCGGTCCGACCGCAGGCGTTGATGGATGCGGTGCAGCACGTCGTGGTCGAGCGCAGTGACGCGGTCGTGCTGTCCGAGTCGGGTCCCGCGTTCGCGTGGGCGAACCATCACCTCCGCTTCGATCGACCGCGGCGCTACCGCGCGGGCGCGACAGCCGGCTCGCGAGGACGCATGGCGTGTGGCGTGGTCGGCGCGGCCCTCGGCCGGGGTGGCCCGGCCGTCGCGGTGGTGGACGAGCGCTCGATGCTCGAGGGGCAGGAGATCCGGACGGCCCTCGGCGCGGGGGCGCGTGCCGTGTGGATCGTGCTGAACGAGGCCCGTCGGCGTGCCTCCGCGACGAGCGTCCGCGCGGACGTTTCCGCGCCCGGGGAGACGGAGATCCCGCGAGCGGACTTCGTCGCGTTCGCGCGGAGCCTGGGCGCGGATGGTGCGACGGTCACGTCGGAGACGGATCTCGCCCCTTCGCTCGAGCGGGCGCTGGCGGCCAAGGGCCCGTTCGTCGTGGACGTCCTGCTCGATGCTGCGGAGTCGTCGCCGATGAGCTCGGACCGGGGACACCTCCCCGACGCGGACGGGGAGGTGCTCGACTAGTCGCGGGGACCGCGCACGCGCGTCGCGTTCCCCTCGCGGTCAGGCGAGCGCGGTGAAGACGTGCTGGACGTCGTCGTCCTGCTCGAGCGCGTCCGCCAGCGCGAGGACCTCGTTCGCCTGGTCCCCGGGCAGCTCGATGAGGTTCCGGCAGAGGTACTCGGAGCCCGCCGACACCGGGTGGATGCCGCGCTCCTCGAGCGCCTTCTGCAGGTTCCCCAGGTCGCCGAAGCCGCAACGGAGGATCAGCTGGGGCTCGCCCTTCTCTCCCTCGCCCTCGCGCATCTCCTCCAGCCCGTGGTCGATCATGTCGAGCTCGAGTGCGTCGGCGTCCTCGACGGCGTGGGCATCGACACGGAAGACGCCCATCCGCTGGAACTGGAACCCGACGCTGCCCGTCGCGCCGAGGTTTCCGCCGTGGGCCTTGAACGCGCTGCGCACGATCGCGACGGTGCGGGTCGGGTTGTCGGTGGCGGCCTCCACGAGGATCGCGATGCCGTGGGGGCCGTAGCCCTCGTACAGGATCTCCTCGTACGCGACCCCGTCGTGGCCCGACGCGCGGCGGATCGCGTTCTCGATCTTGTCCTTCGGCATGTTCGCGGCGCGCGCGTTCTGGATCGCGCGCCGGAGGGACGGGTTCGCGACGGGGTCGGCGCTGCCCGACTTGACGGCGATGGCGATCTCCTTCGCGATGCGGGAGAACTGCTTCGACACCCGGTCCCACCGGGCGAACATCGTCGTCTTGCGTTTCTCGAAGATCCGTCCCATGGGGCTCGCCGTGGGCCGTCCGGGCCCGAGGGGGTAGGACACCGAGGATACCGGCGACGCCGGCCGTCGATGTCGAAGTACGGCGACGAGGGGTCCGATCGCCGTCAGCGCTCGAGCGACTTCTCCATCGTGAGGCAGGGATTCTCCGGCCCCCACTCCCTGCGCGACTCGCCCGTCGCGAAGAAGCCCCAGCGCTCGTAGCTGCTGCGTGTGCGGGCGTAGTGGGCATCCGGGCGGGAGGGGCCGAGCGTCTTCACGCGAAGCGTCCGCACGCCTTCGGCCGAGAGCGCCGCCTCCGCCGCCACGAGCAGCGCGTGACCGACCCCCGAGCCGCGGCATTCGGGCCGGACCGCGAGGACGTGGATCTCGGCGTCCTCCTCCCGCGCGCGCGTCCACTGGACGAAGCCGACGATCGAACCGTCTCGTTCCGCGACCCGGGCCGGCGGGCGATCGAGGGCCTCTACGTACCCGCGGAGCGCCTCTTCGATCCCGAACCACTCCGGAAGCGCGCGGAGGACCGCCTCGCACGCGGGCGCGTCGTCGTGTGTGAAGGCACGCACGTGCGTCGGGGGACGCGCGTCTCTTCCGATCGCCGCGACGGGCGACATCGCGAACCGAGCGATCGCCCAGGCGTGGCTCCGCCGCAGCACGCGACGCATGGCCACGCCCGCGGGGAGCCACGAGGTCGCGTGGTCCGGCTCGGTCGGAGCGTCGGCGCGGGCCGCGACGCGGTGGACCTCGAAGTAGCGGGCGTCCACCGAGAACCGTCCCTCGCGCTCGGCCTCGAGGTGCTCGACGGCCCGGCCGAGCGGCCGGACGACCTCGACGAAGAGGCCGCCTCCTCCCTCACCTCCCGAACCACCGCCGTCTCGGCGCGCTCCCCGCCCTCGTATCCTCCACCGGGGAGGTGGACGCCCCGCGGCGTGACCACCACGGCGATGCGCCCCTCACGGTCCCGCAGCAGGGCGTACGCGGAGGGCCGGGACCGGTACGAGCAGCCCGCGCGCCGCCGTCCGAAGACGGGGACCGCGGGCGGGAGGGGTGCGAGGGTCACGCCGGCACGCCACGCTCGGCCGCGCGTCAGTCGCCCTTCGGCATGGCGGCCATGCGTTCTTCGATCTGCTCTTTCGTGAGCTGCTCGATCACGGCGCAGATCGTCCACTTGTTCCCGCCCATGTCCTTCACGGTCGCGGAGCGGTAGCCGTAGAACTGGTTCTTCGGGGCCATGACCGACTGGGCGCCGGCGGCGATCGCCCGCGCGTACGTGTCATCGACGGCCTTCGCGTCGTCGACGTAGTACGAGAGCGAGGCGGGCATCGGGTCGTAGCCCGGCATCGCCTGGCCGAACATCACGGAGGAGTCGCCGAGCATGACCTCGCAGTGCATGATCGCGCCGCCCGGCCCGTCGTAGCGATCGACGACCTTCGCCCCGAATGCCTTCTGGAGAAACGAGAGCACGTCGGAGGCGTGCTCGACGGCGAACCCCGGCGTGATCGTGTGGTGCCCCTTGGGGCGCGGCAGCTTCGACATGGGTGCCTCCTCGGCAAAGGAGTGTACGTCCAAAGCGAGAGGCGGAACGCCACGCGGGGAGAGGTCATTCCCCCGTGAGGCTGACGCCCATGCGGCCCGGTGGCAGGGTCAGCTCCACCCGCTCGGCGCCGCGGTAGAGCACGATCCGGACCTCCTTCTCTCCCGCGGCCTCCGCGGCCTTCAGCGCAGCGCGGAGGTCGTCGAGCGAGTCCACGGGCTTCCCGTCGTACGACGAGAGGTAGTCCCCCGCCTGTACGCCGGCGCCCTCGGCGTGGCTGCCCCTGGCCACGTCGGCGACGAGGAGGGTGGGGGGGGTGACCTGCGCGGAGGGGGCGCGGTACAGGATCAGGTACGCGCGGACCACCTGTGAGGCCTCGGCGACCTGCTTCTCCGTCGGCTTCTCGTCCTGCCCCGAGAAGTCGTACGCCTGGGTCTCGTATCGGAGCCCGGCCTCCTTGCCCGGCTGGAGGTCGGGCGCCAGGTCGATCCACCACGGCCGGACGACGTCGCCCGGGGCCCACCCGGCGCGCGAGAACTGCCAGGTCCCGAACTGGGGGCGGTTCGGGTTCAGGTAGCAGTCGGTCTTCCAGAGGGCGCTCTCGAAGCGGCGCTCGACCGATGGGGAGGCGGCGACGTCGGGGGTGAAGACGATCGTGCGGCGCGAGGGCGTGAACTCGCCGACCTGGGCGTGGCCCGTCGTCGTCACGACGAGCCGGGCCGCCGTCGCCTCCGCGGGGATCGCGACGGTCCGCGGGACGAAGAAGTCCTGGAAGTGGTTGTCCGGCGGTCCATGGTGCGCGGTCCCGACCCACACCGGGACCACGCGCCAGGGCTCGGGGTCCGCGGTGCCGGGACAGAAATCGAGCGCCAGGCTCATCATGAAGCCGCGGTTCTTGTAGAAGGTCGTCCCCGCCGCGATCTCGAGTCGGGTCGTGCCGGAGAGGAGCGGGCGGAGGTGTGTGACGTCCACCACCCAGTGGCACGGCGTTCGGTACGACGTGATGAAGGAGACGATCGGGAGCTTCTCGCCGTCCTTCGTCCAGACCGAGACCTCGCCGTTCCGGTCCCACTCGTCCCAGTCGGGTCCGGCGTCGTGGATGTCGATCGTCATGAGCACGCGGCCGAACGCGAACTCCGCGGGGGGGAGCGTGACCTCCTCGTCGAACGCGGTCTTCCGGTTGTCCGTGAGGACGTGGTTGAAGACCGCGACGTGGTGCGGCCGGCGTGTCGGCCGCGCCGGCGCCCCGACGGTGAACGCCACGTCGGAGACGTCGAAGGTCGTCGTGGCGTCGGAACGCGTGCCGGCCGCGATCGCGAGGCGTGTCTCGTAGGGCGTGACGCCGGGCACGAAGTAGGCGTCGTAGACGGTGCCCTCGCCGATTCGCACCGTCGCCTCGGCCCCGCCGACGACCATCCGGAGCGTGATCTCCACCTCCGCGTCGTCGCCGCGGAACTCTTCGGGCGAGACGCGCTTCACGATCTCGCGCCCGTCCCAGTGGAGCGAGACCTCGCGTTGCGGGAGGTCCTGGTAGTTGCCCCACGGGGTGAACACCTCCTGGCTCGGCGGGTCGTGGACGTCGATACCCACCGCGAACGAGCGGCGGAGGTTCGGCTCCACGACGCTCGGCAGGAACGGCGCGGGGCCGCGGACGCCGTATTCCGCCGTGTTCAGGAAGAGGTACGAGCCGCCGTCACCCCCCGCGAGGACGCGCATCCGGCACCGGAGGGTCACGCGGTCCCGCGCGCCCTCGTCGGCGCGGTCGAAGGCCAGCGCGTTCGACTGCCGCGGGGACTTCGCCGCGTCGAGCAGGTGGAAGACGTCGCCCTCGACCGCCGGACCGCCGCCCTCGCCGAACACCGACAGGCGCGCGCCCACCGGCGAGCCGTCGGGCGCACCGGCCGCACCGGACGCCCCGAGAACGAGCAGAAAGACAACAACCACCCGCATCCGCATCGATCGACTCCCGACCCAGATTATCGACTTTCAGGCCCGCACCGCCCGGCCCGATCGATCCACTCCCGACCCAGATTTTCGCTCTTCAGGCCCGCACCGCCCGGGCCCCGGGCCGGCGGCTGACGACCTCGACTTGGCCGACCGGATCGGTTGACCCCCACCGGTGCGGCCCCGCGCGGCGGCTGGTTCCGGCCGGCGACCCCCACCGGGAGTGATCCGCGACCGCCCGCCTGTGACCAGGACGGGAGGTCGGGCGATCCCCCCTCGGAGGCAGACATCATGCCGAGACGCCTGCGACGGGACTTCGAGGGGGCCTGGTGGCACATCACGAACCGCGGGGTCGCCCAGCGGGCGATCTTCGAGTCCCGCCACGAGTTCCTGCGTTTCCTGGCCCTACTTGCCTGCTCGGTCCGGCGAGAGCGACTCGAGATCCACGCTTACTGCTTGATGGACAATCACTTCCACCTGCTCGTGCGTAGCCCGCACGGCGACATCTCGGCCGCATTGCAGCGCATCGAAGACGCCTACGCCCGGTGGTTCAACCTGCGTCACGATCGCGACGGCCCGCTCTTTCGTGGCAGGTTCCGGGCGAAGCTCATCCTAACGAAAGCCTATCGTCGTGCGGTGATCGGCTACATCCACGACAACCCGGTCCGAGCGGGCATCGTCACGGACGCCGAAGCCTATCCCTTCTCGAGTGCTCGTGATTACGCCCGCGGAAGAGGACGTCCCTGGCTCGCCCGCGACTTCGGCCAACGACTCGATCCGGCGGTTCGCAATGGCCGAACCGTTCCGATTCGTCTGGTGCGAGCCTGGCTTCGCTCCCCGACGCCAGACGAAGTCGACCTCGACGAGCTGCTGCTGGCGAAGCCCGCTCACGTCCAACGCTGGCTCGGGGACAGAGCCCGCCGTGCCGACGGCGTGCTCGCCGCGCGCGTGTTGGTACTTCCCGCGACCTTGAAACGCGCTCTGGACCGCGCCGAGGAAGAGGCCCCGCTCTGGCGCGTGGCGCCCGGGCGCCGGAGCATCGACGCGTGGGAGGTGCTTCGCGTCGGGCTCCTACGCCACGCGTGTGCACTCTCCATCCGGGAGATCGCCCACGGCGTGCGGGCCTCCGTCTCGACCGTCCAGAGGCGGGCCCGGCTCCACGTGCGGCTGCTCGGGGAGGACGGGCTCTACGCCGAGCGGTCGGCCCGGGTCCTGCACGCGGCTCTCCGCGAGGACTACGACGCCTGGAGAGCCTGATCCCAAGGCGGGGAATGCGTGGGGGCCCTGGCGGCGAAGCGCGAAACTCCGGCTTGGGATTGAAGCGCGAAACTCCGGCTTGGGATTGGATCGAGGGAAGGGCGGATGGATCGTGCTCGTGGGGAATGTCGAAAATCTGGGTCGGGAGTCGAAGGTGAAGGGGCGACGACTCGCGCGCGCACGGCAGTCCGCCCTCGGCTGGCCCTGGTGGGCGGTGGGGCCACGACGTAGGATCGGGCCCGTTCGGCGGGGGCAGGTCGGTCCTCGTCCGGACGGGCCGGCGACCCTTGCGACGGACCGGGCCGGGAGCCCGCGGCCTCCCGCGCGACCTCGGCCCTGGCGAGGTGGCCGAGACGGGGGGAATCCGATGATCCGCGTGCTGGCCCGGGCTCGTCTCGTTCTGCCGGGCGCGGCGCTCGCCCTCGCGCTCCTGAGCCTGCTGCCGCGTGCGGCGCGCGCGGAGGAGGAGAAGCCGGTCGACCTCCTCAGGCTGCCGGCGGCCTCGGTCGTCGCGACCACGGCGTTCGGCGGCGAAGCGGCCTCCGTCGCCGCGCTGGCAGACGGAAAGTCCGACACGGTCGCCGAGGTCGCCGTCGCGCCTGGCACGACGCTCGACGTCGTCTACGGCTTCGGCGACGCAGAGGTCGCGCCGCAAGGCGTGCGCGTGACGCTTCCCGACGCGAGGGCTTCCCAGGCGCCGGCCGCGCGGGTCGAGGTCCTGGTCTCGACGGTCTCCGCGCACGCGGGCTTCACCTCGGTGCGGGCGGACCCGCTGGACGCCGCCGGACGGCCCAGGCTCTTCCCCTTCCCGCCGATCGCCGCGCGATTCATCCTCGTGCGGCTCACGCCGGCAGCCGGCGCGACCCGCGTCGCCGCCGCCGAGGTGGAGGTGCTCGGGTTCGAGGGGGAGCCGAAGAGCCGGTACGCCTTCGGCGAGTCCCCGGCCCGCGCGTTCGACGTCCTCGCCCGCCTGGAGAAGACGACATCGCTGCACCCCTCGATCGCGCCCGACGAGCGAGCGCTCTTCGATCGCGCGCGACAGGGTCGCCTGGATCGCGCGCTCTTCGAGGAGGCGGCGCTGCTCGCATCTGGCGTGACGGACCCCGCGCGCCGGAAGGCCTACGTCGCGCGGCTCGACGAGCTGGAGGAGCAGGCGAGGGAGGCCGTCGCCTCCGCGAAGACGCCCGCGGCGAAGGGCGAGGCCCTGCTGAAGTGGATGCACGCGGGCCCCATGTCGAAGGGCTACGTGGCGAACCAGACCGACCTCTCCACCGTGCTCGACACCGGCACCTTCAACTGCGTCTCGTCCGCCACGCTCTTCAACGTCCTCGCCCTGGGCCTGGGGCTCGACGCCCGGGCGATCGAGGTGCCCACGCACGCGTTCTCGATCCTCTACGAGGGCACGAATCACATGGACGTGGAGACGACGACGCCGCAGGGCTTCAACCCCGCACGCGATCCGGCCGTCGCCGCGAAGGTCCAGGCGCTCACCGGTTTCCGCTACATCCCGGACGCGCACCGGGACCAGCGGCGCGAGGTGCGGGAGGCAGGCCTCGCCGCGATCATCTACTACAACCACGGCGTCAGGCTGGGCCAGGAGAAGCGCTACCACGAGGCGCTGATGGAGTACTTCCGCGCGATGAGCCTCGACGAGGAGTTCGGCTCCGCGGTGAAGAATGCCCTGGCCGTGCTCGCGAACTGGGGTGTCGAGCTCCAGAAGGGCGGGAAGTACGAGCAGGCGCTCGAGGTGGTGGAAACGGGCTTGGCCCTCGCGCCCGAGGACGCGCTGCTTCGGAACAACCAGCGCGCGATCTGGAGCGGATGGGCGAACGACGCGATCGACGCCGGCCACGTGGACGACGCGCTCGCGATCCTCGGCCGTGCCGCCCGGGCGGTGCCCGACGCCGGATTCGGCGACCTGCGGTCCTGGGTCTTCCTCAAGCGCGCCGAGAAGCTGGTGAGGGAGTCGCACTGGACCGAGGCGCTGGCAGCGGCGCTTCCCGGCCTGGATCGTCTCGAGGGCGGAGCGCGGGACGAGATCGTGTCGTGGCGGTCCTCGCTCTACGCGCGCTGGTTCACCTCCGAGGTGCGGCAGGGCCACTACGACGCGGCGGCGCAGGTGATCGAGCAGGGCCTGGCGGCGATTCCCGACGATGCGGCGCTGCGGCAGAACGCCGGCTACCTGGCCCAGGAGTGGGCCCGGGCGCGCGCGAGACAGAGCGGCCCCGCCGCCTCGTTCGACCTGCTGCGCGCGCTGCGGGAACGCTTCCCGGCCGTGCCGTCGATCGCGCTGGTGGGGGCGAGCCACGTGCAGCGCGTGGCGCTCGCGCTGGCGAAAGAGGGGAAGGAGGAGGAGGCGCTCGCCGTGATCGAGTCCGCCGGCGACCTCCTGCCCGCGGGGAAGGATCGCGACGCGCTCGCGGTGAACGTGTTCGACCTCTGGGCGAAACGGAAGATGGCCGCCAAAGCGTGGTTGGAGGCCGCCCAGGTCTACGCGAGCGCGCTGGGGCGCTTCCCCCAGGACCGGCTCCTTCGCCAGAACACGGCCTACCTCGCCCAGGAGTGGACGCGCGCCGCCTACGCGCACGGCGGGGCCGACGAGGCCGCCGAGGTCCAGGCGAAGCTGAAGCAGCTCTTCCCCGACATGGACCGCGTCGCCAGCACCAGCGCCAACGAGCTGAGGCGTCAGGTGAACGACCTCGTCCGCGCCGGCAAGCATGCGGAGGCCATCGACGCGCTCGACCGCGGTCGCGCGCTCTTCACGAAGGCCAAGGACGCCACGGACCTCTACGCGTTCGTCTACGACGCGTGGGCCCGCGCCGAGATGTCGGCGGGGCACTGGGAGCAGGCCGCGGACGTGTACGTGAAGGGGCTCGAGAAGGTCCCCGGCGAGCGCACGCTCGTGAGAAACGTCGCCTGGCTGACGCAGCAGTGGGCCGCGCAGGCCGCGGACCCTGAAGCCGCGCTGGTCGCCCTGCAGGCCATGCGCGAGCGCTTTCCCGACGACGAGGGCGTGAAGCGGGCCGCGCGCAATCGCGTGCAGCAGACGCTCGCGACCCTGGCGTCGCAGGGCAAGGGCGAAGAGGGCGTCGCCTTCCTGGCCCGCGCCGCCGACCTGCTCCCGGACGCGGCGGCCCACCGGGAGGCCGCCGAGGCGCTCTACGACACCTGGGCCCGCAGCCTGTCGGACGCCGGCCACTGGCAGGAAGCCGTGGACGTGTACGCGGCCGGGATCGCGGCCGCGCCGGACAGCCGGCGGTTGAGCGGGAACGCCATCGCGATCTGGGACCGGTGGGCGAAGACCTTCTCGGACGCCAAGGACTGGAACGGCGCGATCGCCGTCTACGACCACGCGATCGAACGCTTCCCCGGCGTGCGCCTCTTCGAGCAGAACAAACGGTGGTGCCTGGAGCAGGCGAAGAGGTAGTCCACTCCGCAAGCGCCCGCCCATCGGCTCCCGACCCGTCCTTCCGATCCTGGGCGTCTCTCCCGCCCGCGGCGCCGGTCCGTCCCGGCGCCGAGACGACGAGGCGGCGTGACCAGGGCACCGCCTCGGCGCGCGCCCGACCGACGCACTCCGGGATCTGCCGCGGAGGCGAGAGGTCCCCACCAGAATGGACGGAGTCGAGGTGCAGCTCTCTGCGTTGCGCGCCGGAACGCAGCCTTCACCAGCACGCCACACGGGCACGAAGCCGGGAGCCGGAGCCGGCGATCTGTGCTTCGGGATCCAAGGCCTTCCGGGTGGGATCGGCGAGAGTGCGGACGCGGTTCGAGAGCCACACGGCGCCCGCGCCGGTGGTGCCTGCCTCCGTACCCCGCGCACCCTCCGACGGCGACGGCCGATTGCCCTTGACGGTACGTCGGCTGCCCCCGCATCCTCGCCGCCTCGGCGGGGCGGCGGAACGCGGCCACGTCGATGCCGCCTGCCGCGAGAGGCACATGCGGAGTACGCTGCTCGGGCTCGGCTCGGACTGTGTGCCGGCCTCGCCCTGGCGGGCTGCGGCGGCGGAGGCGGCACGAACACGGCGACGGTGATGATCGTGGGGACCGACGGTCTCTGCGGCTACGTGACCCAGCACCGCCGCCACGCCCCAATCGAAGCGGGCCCGGCTCCCCGTGCGGCGGCTCGGGGAGGACGGGCTCTACGCCGAGCGGTCGGCACGGGTCCTGCACGCGGCTCTCCGCGAGGACTGCGACGCCTGGAGAGCCTGATCCCAAGGCGGGGAACGCGTGGGGGCCCCGGCGGCGAAGAGCAAGATTCCGGCTTGGGAGGGGATCGGGGGAAGGGCGGATGGATCGTGCTCGTGGGGAATGTCGAAAATCTGGGTCGGGAGTCGGACGCGCCTACCCTCTGTCCCCTACGCGCTGCAGGGGAGATCGCGGTATGCACCACCGATCGATTGCAATGGGAACACTCCTGCTCGCGCTGCTCCTGCCCGCCTGTGGTCGTGCCACGCCTCCCCCCGCGCCGTTCCTCCGCCTGCCCGTCTCCCTTCCCGACGGCGCGGTCCGTACCTACCACCTCGACTGGAAGCAGGAGAGCCGGCGCGGACCGAGCGAGCACGGCGAGCTCTCGTGGACCGCCGACGTCTCGTTGACCGCGACGGCCGCTGGGGACGGCGGCCGACGCGTGGTGTGGAAACGCCTGCCGACGTCCCCGGGCGTGAAGGAGAGCACGTTCACCTTCACCCTCGGAGCGGACGGGCGGATCGACGACGTGTCGGATTTCGTCAGCCCCGTGGGCTACCAGGTGCGTCGCGGCGGCGTAGGAACAGGTGACCTCGTCTCCCCGGCCGCGTGGCTCGCGGCGCGTCTTCGCCCTCTTTCGGAGAGCGACATCCCCGAGGCCGCGGCGACCTGGGACGTCCCGGACGCCCTCGACGGCCTGCCGATGCCACTGGGCTTGATGCTCACGTTGCACGTGGAAGCCGTGCGCTCCGAGGAGGTCGTGCTCTCCGGCACGGGCGCCGTGGTCATCCCGCAGGTCGAGCCGGAGGCGCAGGCGGTCGCCGACTGGGTGCGTGAGGCCAAGACGAGCGTGAAGGCCCATTTCGTCCTCTCCCGCGAGGACGGCCTCGTCACGAACGGCGCGGTCGAGCTCTGGATCGAGAGCGACCGGGGCTGGGACGCCGCGGGCACGGACGACCGGCCGTTCAAGACGCACAACGTGCTACGGGTCGAACGTCGCTGAGCCCCCTCCCCGAGGGGCGCGTGAGGGGTGCGGGGGAGGTAGGCCCCAACTCCCCTTGCCGCGCCCGTGCGCACGGTCCGCGCGCGGCGAAGAGCGAAAATCCGGGTCGGGAGTCGAAGGAGTTAGGGGTGCGGGGGAGGTAGGCCCCAACTCCCCTTGCCGTGCCCGCGCGCACGGTCCGCGCGCGGCGAACAGCGAAAATCCGGGTCGGGAGTCGAAGGAGTGGCGGAGAGGCCGGGATTCGAACCCGGGGTACCCTGACGGGTACGCCGGCTTAGCAAGCCGGTGCATTCGACCGCTCTGCCACCTCTCCGCGGCGGATTTCGGTCGGGGCGGCCCTTATACCACCTGCCCTACTCCGCTCCGGGTACGATCGGCCCCGATGACATCCGATCCGCTTCCCGAAGGCCGGGAGACGGAGGACGTCGGATCCTCGGGGCGGTCTCGCCGGCGTCGTCGCCGGCGCGGGACCGGCGCCGGACGGCCCGAGCCGGTGCCGGCCGCCGAACCCTCCGGCGACCCCGAGACGTCCGGCTTCGACGAGTTCGACCTCCCCCGGCCCCTGAATCTCGCGGTCCACGAGGCCGCCTACACGACCCCGACCGAAGTCCAGGCCCGCATGATCCCCCTCGCCCTCGAGGGGCGAGACGTCGTCGCGCGCTCGCGGACCGGAACGGGCAAGACCGCAGCCTTCCTCCTTCCCTGTCTCGCCCTCCTCGACGAGGCCCGGGCCCCCGCCTCGACGCCGCCGCACGGACCCGTGCGCCTGCTCGTCGTCGTGCCCACCCGCGAGCTCGCCATGCAGGTGGCCGGCGAGGCCGAACGGCTGGCGAAGCACCTGCCCCTCCGCGTGGCCTGCATCTACGGCGGGACGCGCCTTCGGAGCGACTTCGTGCGGATCCCCAAGGCCGCCGTCGTCGTCGGTACCCCGGGTCGGCTCCTCGACCACATCGGCCGCGGCACGTTCGACGCGGGGAAGGTCGAGCGCCTCGTGCTGGACGAGGTGGACCGCATGTACGACCTCGGCTTCCGGGACGACATCGACCGGATCCTCCGCGCGTGCAGCGGTCGCAAGCAGAGCCTTTTCGTCTCGGCGACGCTCAACGACGACGTGGAGGCCCTGATCCGCCGCCACCTCCAGGAGCACGATCGGGTCGAGATCGAGAGCCGGACCCTCACCGTGGACGAGGTGGACCAGGTCTTCTACGTCGTCCCGCACGACCGCAAGCGCGAGCTCCTGATCGCCATCCTCCGACAGCGCGAGCCGAGGCGCACGATCGTGTTCACGCGCACCCGCTTCACCGCCGACCGGGTCGCGTACGCCCTCTCGCGCGAGGGCTTCGACGCGCACGAGATCCACAGCGGGCTGCCCCAGCGGCAGCGCGAGGCGATCCTCGCGGACTTCCGCGAGGGGCGCCTCGAGCTGCTCGTGGCGACCGACGTCGCCGCGCGGGGCCTCGACATCCAGGGCGTGGACCACGTCTTCAACTACGACATCCCCGAGAACCCCGAGGACTACGTCCACCGCGTCGGTCGCACCGCCCGGATGGGGGAAAAGGGGTGGGCCGTCACCTTGGTCACCCCGAACGACGGCCCCTTCCTGACGTCCATCGAGAAGCTGATCAACCGCCAGATCGAGCAGAAGCGGTTCCCGGGCTTCGAGCCGCCGCAGCCGCAGCCGCGGCCGGTGCCGGTGGAGGAGCCCGCGCCCTCCGAGCCCGGGAGCGGGATCCCCCGCTGGCACAAGCCCGCCCGCCGCCGGCGCTGAGCGAACCCGCCCCGGCCTCCCCCGGACCGCCCCGCCGGGGCGTCCGTGACCGCTCGGGGACATTCCCGCCGTGGGTGGGACCCCCGTTGCCCCCGTGCACGCCACAGCGCGCGTTGCGGGGCGGGCCGGGGCCCGATACGCTCGACCCCAGGCGGTCCGGGCGAGGGCCGAGGGAGGACCACGGACCGATGAGGTTCCCGCGTCCGCGGTGGTGGTGGATCGTGATGGTCGGCATGGGAGCGGCGTTCGTCCATCCGGGCGTCGCGCGCGCCGACGACGCCCCGGCCAAAACGCCGCCCGCCGCCGCCGTGCCCGCGCCGCCGCCTCCGCCGCCGGCTCCGGACGCGGGGCCGGCCGACGAGGGCCCCTCGCCCGACACCCGCGAGCGTCCGCCCGAGCCGGGCGGTCCCGAAGATGCGCTCCCGCCCGTGCCCCCGACCGGCGGGCCCGGGCCGGACGTGCGCGAGCGGCCCCCCGAGCCGCCCCCGCCGCCCGGGGACTGGGACAAGGACTTCCGCAGCCGCGGCGTGGGCCTCGGCCCGCCCCTGCCGCCCCCCGACCCGTTCACGCCGCGGCCGATCCTCTATCGCCACGACATCCGCGAGGTGTCGATGGACGCCCGGGTGAAGCCCGTGAAGCGCGTCCCGCAGTGGGTGGACGTGATCGAACGCCACGACCTCACCGAGTGGCGGCCCATGGACATCGGCGACATCGCCCGCCGCCTCCCCAACGTGATCGTGGCCGACAACGGGAACCCGTTCCTAGAGCTCCCCGTGATCCGCGGCCTCGGCGGGACGCGGGTGAAGGTGCTGACCGACGGCGTGTGGCCGACGAGCGACGTGCTCGGCCTCCTCGGCTCCTCGCTCACGCTCTGGGACGTCGAGTCCACGGAGCGGGTCGAGCTGTACCACGGTCCGGGCGTGTACCTGAAGGGGCTCGACAGCCCGGGGGGCATGATCAACATCGTCCCGCGGCGCCCGCGCCGGCACGGTTGCCTCTCGGCCGACGTCGGCGGCGCGGTGGGCTACGACTCCGCGACGCGCGGCATTCGAGGCCGCGCCGAGGCCGACGTCGGTCGCGACCGCATCGCCGCCCTCGTCGGCGGGACGTGGACACGCCGCGGCGACCGTCTCCTGGGGGACGGCTCGATCCTCGACGAGTCCTCGTACCGGTCGTGGGCCGCGGACCTCGCGCTCGACTACTTCATCGACAACCGCAGCCGGATCGGCGTGACGGCGCAGTACGTGAAGGGCTACGACGTACACAGCCCGACGGCGATCGGACCCGGCGGCCCCGTCCCCGACTACGACCGGTTCTTCCTCGCGCTCTCGTTCACCTCGTTCGACCTCGGCGGCGTGTTCACGGGCACGAAGGCGTCGATCGCGCTCGACTCGTTCCTCGCCAAAACCGACGACTCGTTCTACGGCTACTCGACCGGCATCGGGGGCCAGGACGACGCGAAGCGCTACCAGTTCAACCTGCAGGGCAACCTGTACCTCTTCCCCTGCCACGACACGTGGGCCGAGCTGACCGTCGGCTATGCGCGGCTGAAGCGCCAGGAGACGATCATCGGCGACACGGCGCAGTGCTGCCAGCCGACGACGGCCCCGAAGATCGGCGACGGCGTCCTCGCGGACGACTCGAGCTCGATCCTGGCGGCGCAGCTCCTCGACGGACGCACGTTCCAGACGATCGGCTTCGGCACCCAGCTCACGCGGCGCTACACGGCCGAGGAGTGGTTTGCGAGCCTCCTCGTGGAGGACCAGTCGCACTCCGAGTGCTGGGACACGCACGCGGGGATCCGCGTCGACGTCTACCACAACTCCGACAACCGCGTGGACCAGAGCATCACGAAGGTCCTGGTGGGCGGCGCCGGCGGCGTCGCACGGCACCTGCGTCCGTGGCTCACCGCGTACGCCAACGCCTCCGGCGGGTGGCGGCGACCCACGCTCGACGAGCGCAACGCGACCACGGTGGTGAACGGCCGCCTCGTGTTCGGCAACCCGGACCTCGACCCCGAGCTCAACGTGAACGGCGAGGCCGGCCTCAAGGCTTCGGTCGGGGACTGCGGCTCCTTCCAGGTCGCGGGCTTCGGCCACTACGTCCACGACTTCATCGGCGAGCGGGAGATCGCGCCGATCCTCGGCCCCACGGCGGAGCTCGACAACGTCGGCGACGTAACGCTCTACGGGCTCGAGCTGACCGGCGCGTGGCGGCCCTGGCGGACGCTCGAGGGCGCCGAGCTCTACGGGTCGTTCGGCACGACGCGGTCCACCGACACCTCGGTCGTCGCGAACGTGCCCCTCCTCTGGCGCCTCGGTACGCGGTACTCCGTCCCGCAGCCGCGCGGCTACCGAGTTCGCCGCTGGTTCGCCGACGCGGCGGTCTACGGCGCGTCGAACGCGGAGCACGGGTACACGGGCGGCGACAGCTACGTCACGGGCGAAGTGCTCTTGGGCACCGGGCTCGACTTCGGCGACTACCACGACGCGTTCCTGAACTTCGGCGTGACGAACCTCTTCGACGCGAGCTACGTGCCGCCGGCGAGCCGCCTGCCCGCGCCCGGCCTGTCGTTCTTCGCGAGTCTCGCCGTAGACATGTGACCGGCGATGGTGGCCGCGCGGGGCGCTCTCGGCGACCTGAGGCTCGAGGTGGTGCCCGCGAGCGCGGAGGCGCTCCGGCCCTACGGGCGCCTGCTCGCCCCGGGCCGGCACCTGCGCCTCGATGCGACCGCCGGCGTCACGGTGTCCATCGCGAACCTCGAGGCCGCGCCGCCTCGCTTCGAGAGGCTCGAGCGCCACGTCTCGACCGAGCGCGTGGTCGTCGCGCTCGGCCCCGCGCCGCTCCTCGTCGTGTTGCTGGTCGTCACGCCCGATGGACCGCGCGCCGCGGCGCTGAGGACCGCCCCCGGGGAGGGCGTGTCGATCGACGCGGGGGTGTGGCACACCGAGCCGTTCCCGTTGGCACCCGGTCGCGTCCTGGAGGTCCGCGAGACCCGCGGGGCCGCGGACCGGATCGACTGGAGCCCCGTCGAGCGCCTCACGGGCCACCACGCGATCCGCGTCGTCGGGGACCTCGCCCACGCGGCCCCGTCGCACCCGTGAGTCGCGCGGCCGCGATCGCGCCGGACGCCCCGTGACGGGAGGGGGCGTGCCGGTCCGCCTCAAGTCCCGGCGCGAGGGCACCTTGCGTCGAGACCGTCGCGCGACCCGTCGGCCGTGCGGGCCCACCCTGCCCGCGCCGGCGCGGTCCTCGGCGCGCGCACGTCCCGCGGGGACGCCGTCCGGGGGAGGGCGCCTCGAGCGGGGATCCGACGCGGCTGGCGGCCGAGGTCCCGTCCCCCCGAGCGGGAACGACCCCCCTCCCTCGATGGTCCCGCTTCGGTAGGATGGCCGCGGGGGTCCCACGGCCGGCGATGAAACCGTTCACGCCCATGCCGAACCCGGGACCCGTACGTCGGAGATGGAGTTCCATGCCCTGGAAGACAGAGATCGACCGCCTCGTCCACCACGTCGTGCTGGACGCTGGCGCAGGCGAAGACCAAGAGAGCGTCCAGCGCGCCGTCCGCACCGTCGCCGACCTGGCCGTACTCGCGCCGGGCCGCGACGCGAACCACTTCCATGCCGGCGCCCTCGAGGAGATCGTCGGCGCGACTCGACCCGAAGACGCCGCGGCCTGGCTCGAGGGCCTCCCCGCGGCCGACGGCGACGCCGCCAACCGCTGGCGTCACCTCGGACAGCTCGACGCCGCCTCGCGCGGCGGCGACCGCGCGCGCATCCGCGCGCTCATGGACGACCCCGCCTTCGAGAGCGGGCTCGAACACCCCGAAGGGCGGATCGCGCTGCGCGCGGTGGGGCGCATGCTCCTGCGTGACGGCGAAGGCGACCGCGCGTTCGACCTCTACCGCCGGCACCTCACGCACGTCAACGACGAGGGCAGCCGGCGCGACGCCGAGTTCCTGCTCGAGGAGTCGCTCCGCCGCGCCGACCGCGACGACCAGCCGCTCGAGGCGACCCTCGCGCGACTCGAACGCGCGTCCGAGTTCGCCCGCGAGTGCGGCCTCGACGCCCGGGCGCAGAGCAAGATCGACCGCAAGGCCGGCCGCATCCACCAGCTCGAGGGCAACTGGGACGAGGCCGTGGCGCGCTACGAGCGCGCGCTCGAGCGGTTGCCGGCCGAGGACCCGTATCGGAGCGTGCTCGTCGGCGACCTCGCCCTCGCCACGCTCGGCGTGCGCGGCACGCTCGACCTGCTCCCCACGCCCGATCGCGAGGGCCGCGCCCGTGCCCGGGCGCTCCTCGAGAGCGGTCAGGGGGGCGAGGGGCGTTCCTACAACGCCATCTACACACTCGGCATGCTGAGCTACGAAGAGGGCGACTGGGACACCGCGGCGCGCCACCTCGAGGAGGCCGACGCCCTGATGCGCGAGAACCGTGCGAAGGCGCGGATCGTGCACGCCCGGTCGCGATTCTTCCTCGGTCGCTGCCTGCTCGAGAAGGGCGCGGAGGGCGACGAGCTCGATCACGCGTCGCGCCTCGTGCTCCGCAACGCGGGCGCGGTCTCGCTGGAGCCCGAGGTGAAGGGCCCCGTGTTCGACGCGCTCGTGCTCCGGGTGCCCGACGTCCGGATTCCCGGACGGCCCACCGCGCGGGCCACGGCGCCCTCGGCGGGCCGCGCCGGGGCGGGCCATCACCTCGACCTCGCCCGCCAGCGCCTCCAGGAGGGCGACGCCCACGCCGCGCTCGACCTCGTGGACCGCGCGTTCAAGAGCCGGCCCGACTTCGACACCTGGTTCGGCGCGTACCGCACGCGCCTCGAGGCGCTCCTGGCGCTCGGGGAGGCGGGCGAGGCGCTCCGCACGTACGAACGCTTCCGCGCGAAGCTGTGCCAGCGCGGCTCCATCGAGACGCTCGAGGCTTTCCTCGGCGAGTCCGACGGCCCCGTGTCACGCCTGCTCGACGCGACCGCGCGCGACGAGCAGCTCTTCGATCTGCTCCAGACCGCGCCCGAGCGGCGCGAGGTGTGGAAGGAGGCCGGACGCCGCGCGGCCCAGGCCCACCTCGAGTCGGGTGACGCCGCGCGCATCCGTCGCGGGCTCGCGATGCTCACCGAGCTCGCGGCCCTCGAGCCGGACGTCTTCGCCGACGCGATGGCCGAGGCGCGCGGGCGCGCCGAGGCGGCGGGCGCGCTCGAGCCCGACGTGGACAAGGAGGAGACGAAGTCGCTGCTCGAGGAGGAGGAGGACCCGGTCCGCCTCCTCGTCGTAGGGAGCGACGCCGAGAACCCGAAGGACCGCGCGGCGTTCGAGAGCCTCGCGCGCGCCTATCGGTTCGAAGGCTGCTGGATCGCCACGGGCGTGCGCCCGCCGTACAAGACGCTCCGCGAGATCGCGGGCCAGGCGGAGGAGGCGGACGTGGTGCTCGTTCACCACGCGGTGGGCCCGGAGCTCTGCGAGGAGGTCCGGCGCATCGGCGAGAAGCACGACGTGCCCGTCCGGCAGGCCGCCTGGCTCGGTCCCGCGAACCTCGAGTACGAGGTTCTCCAGACGCTCAAGGACGCCTTCGTAGACTGAGGAGCCGTTGGACGTCGGGGCCCCCCCCCGCGCTCCTGACGAAGCCTTCTCCCCCGCATACGCCGGGGGCGGCGGGACCGCCCCCGCCTCCCCACCCCGCGAGATCCCATGCCCGAGCCCTCCGCATTGCCCACGCCGATCGCGCCCACCGTGGGCGCCGGCCGAGACCTCTTCGCGAGCCGCCGCGAGCGCTTCCTGAGCCGCCTCGGCGACGACTCGGCGGCCCTCGTCTGCGCCACGCCCCCGCGTGTCCGCAGCAACGACACGATGTACGAGTACCGCCCGAACAGCGACCTCTGGTACCTGACGGGTTTCGAGGAGCCCGAGGCCGCGGCGCTGTTCCTGCCGGGCCACCCCGAGCACCCGTTCGTGCTGTTCCTGCGGCGCCGAGACCGCGAGCGCGAGGTCTGGGACGGCGAGCGCGTGGGTGTCGAGGGGGCCAAGGCGGCGGTCGGGTGCGACGCGGCTTTCGGGATCGAAGAGCTCGCCCCGCAGCTCGAGAAGCTGCTCGTCGGGCGATCCCGACTCGTCTACGCGCTCGGTCTCGACGAGGACCTGGACCGCACCGTCGTCCGAACGGTTCGAAAGGCCCAGTACCTCGCGCGGCGCGGCAAGAAGGCGCCGCGCGTGATCGAGGACCCCATGAGCGTCCTCCACGAGATGCGGCTCGTGAAGTCGCCCGGCGAGATCGCGGCCCTGCGCCGCGCGACGGAGGTGTCGGCCGAGGGCCACCGGCAGGCGATGCGCCTGACGCGCCCGGGGCTCCGGGAGTTCGAGATCCAGGCTGAGATCGAGTACGTGTTCCGGCGCGCGGGCGCCGTCGCGCCCGGGTACGCCACCATCGTCGGCAGCGGTCCGAACGCGTGTGTGCTGCACTACATCGCGAACCGGCGGACGATGCGCGCGGGCGAGCTCGTCTTGGTCGACGCCGGCGCCGAGGTGGGCTACTACACCGGTGACCTCACGCGCACGTGGCCGGTGTCGGGGAAGTTCACGGGCGAGCAGCGCGAGATCTACGACCTCGTGCTCCGCGCGCAGATGGAGGTGATCCGCTCCGTCCGGCCCGGGCTCGAGTGGCACCACCTGCACGAGACCGCCGTGCGGGTGCTGGCGACGGGGCTCGTGGACCTCGGCGTGGTCGAGGGTCCCGTGGAGAAGGCGATCGAGGACAAGACCTACCGACACGTCTACATGCACGGAACCGGGCACTGGCTCGGGATCGACGTGCACGACGTCGGTGCGTACGCGCGGGACGGCGAGCCCGGACGCCCGCTCGTCCCCGGCATGGTCTTCACCGTGGAGCCGGGGCTCTACTTCCACCCCGACGAGCCGAACCTGCCCGAGCGGTACCGCGGGATCGGCGTTCGGATCGAGGACGACGTCCTCGTCACCGAGGACGGCTGCGAGGTCCTGACCGCCGGCGCGCCGAAGGAGCCCGAGGAGCTCGAGGAGATCGTCGGGCACTCGTGACCGTCTCCCTCAGGCGCCGTCGGGTTCGTCGTAGTCCTCGATCGCGTCGGTTGCGTCGTCGTACGCCGGGTCGTCCCAGTCCACCAGGTGGTGGTGTCCTTCCGCGTTCACCCAGAGGAGGAGCGCGAAGACCACCGCGCCGGCGGGCACGAAGTACCAGTACAGCTCGGAGAGCCACGAGGGCACGTGCGGGAAGGACCTCGCCCCGAACTTGGCGAGCGCGACGCTCTGGGACAGGAAGAAGAGGCAACCCGTGCAGGTCCAGCCGAAGAGCAGGTACCGCGGTGTCGGCGCGGCGAGGTCGGCCCCGTGGAACACGTAGCCGAAGAGGAGTGAGAAGAGGACCACGATCGACGCGACGAGCGACGCGCCGCCCACGACGACGTAGGCGAGGGGCATCGGCGCGGCGAGGTCGCGGAGGCCGTGCTGGAGGAGCCCCAGCGCGAGGGCCAGAAGCCACAGCGTGAAGAAGAGGGTGAGCGCGAAGCCCACGGCGACGGCCCAGCGGAAGCGCCGTCGGTTGATCACGTCGCCGATACCCATGGCGGGAGCGGAGCCTACCCGCCGCCGGAGGTTCGGCGACATCGAACCGGGCCGGCCGGCGGGTGCCGCAGGGTCCGGGCCGCCGATCGGGGACCCGCCTCAGAACACCTCGACCGCGCGGCCCTTGTCGTCCACCTCGACGTTCAGGCCGCGGAGGGTCTCGATCTGCTGCTTCAGGATCTCGGCGTGGGTCCGGCCCTCGTCGGCGAGGACCTCCACGAAGATCTGCGCCTCGCGGTTCGGCAGCTTGTACTGCATCTTCTCGTAGAAGTACGCGCAGTACTCCTCGAACCGTATGGCCCCGTAGAGGGCCTGGATCAGTGACTCCTTGTCGCGGATCGACTCGGCCGTCACGGGGCCGAACACCTCGCTCGCCTCGTGCTCGCTGACCGCCGTGTCGGCGCCCGGGAACATGGAGCGGCGGTGTGCCTTCAGCGTCTTGCGGTGCTCCTTCTCGTCCTTGCGGAGCTGGTGGAGCCGCGTCTGGAGCGTCGGCACCTGGACGCGCCGCGCGAGCGCGTCGTACATGCGATAGGCGAGCACCTCGCCCTGGATCCCGAGGTCGAGCACCTCGAGAGGCGTCAAGTTCGCGGGAAGCATGGACCCTCCTCCGCGAGCAGACCCGTTCCCGTCCAACGACCCGGCACGCCCGACGCCCCGGCGTCAGCTGAGCGACTTGCCCGCGACCCGCGACGGGATCCTAGGCGGGGGCTCCGACACCGAGGGACCCCCCTCGACCTTCGTCGAAGCGCCTCCGTCCTGGTCCCGCCGAACCTCCCATGTCCCGGCTGGATCGGTCGCGGCGGGGCGGTGCTTTCGGGGCCAAGGTGCCCGAAACGGCCCCGGAGACCGCGTTCCGAGCCCTTTGGCACCGGATGTGACCGGTCGGGGTGACGGCGCGATGACGCTTCCGACGACCCGGAGTGCGCCATGTCCCCCGATCCCGTTCCGCGGCCCCGAGGCGCCCACGTTCCGCGAGCGGGCCCGACCCGGCCCCGGACCCTCCTCCTCCTCCTCGCCCTCGCGCTCCCCGCGCGCGCGGGCACCGACGACCTCGGCGCGGTCCGGCGCCTCGCCCGCGACCCGCTGCCGCGCACCCGCGCCGCGGCGTACCGGCGCCTGGCGGGGCGCGACGACGTCGCCGCGCTCCGGCTCCTCGTGGAGGGCCTCGACGACGAGCACCCGTACGTTCGGCGCGCGGTCGCGGGCGTGCTCGGGGCGACGGACGGACCCGCCCACGCGCGGCTCGGACACGACCTCGCGCGGCTCTCCTCGGCGCGCGCCCGGGCCGCGGGTCTCCGCGCGGCCGCGCTCTGGACGGACCGCGTGGGGCTCGATCTGCTCCTCCTCCTCGCCCGCGACCGCATGCCGATGGTCCGAGCGGCCGCGGTGCGGTGGCTCGGGCAGACCGACGACCCGGCCGCGGTTCCCCCGATACGGGACGCGCTCGAGGACCACGACGGGCTCGTACGCGCGGTCGCGATCGACGTCCTCGCGGCGCGGACCGGGGCGGACCCGCCCTCGGTCGCGTTCTTCGCGGACCCGGACTTCCGGGTCCGGCTCTCCGCCCTGGAGGGCTCCGTCGCTCCCGCGTCCCCGACCGGGGGCGGCCGGGCGGCGGTGGTCGCCGTGCTGCACGGACTCGACGACGCGGTCTGGTCGGTCCGGCTCCGAGCGGCGGAGCTCGCCGGGGTGGTGCGGGACCGGCAGGTACTGGCGCCGCTGGTGGCGCGCCTCGGCGACGAGCGGTTGCGTGTGCGCGCGGCCGCGCACGCGTCGCTCGTCCGCCTCACGAGCATCCCGTTCGACCCCGACCCGGCCGCGTGGACCGCCTGGCTCGAGGGGGACGGGCGGGACTTCGACCCGGCCGGGGCGCCCGCCTCGCGGGCGCCGCACGCGCTCCCCGACGACGAGCGCACGGTGGCGGGCGTCCGCTTCCTCGACCTTCCGCTCGCGAGTCGGCACGTGGGGTTCGTGCTCGACGGGTCGGGCAGCATGGCGCGTCCCGGAAGCGACGGCCGCCCGCGCTGGGCACGGGTGGTGGAGGCCCTCGACCAGGCGATCGCCCGTCTGGGGTCCGCGCGGGTCAACGTCTACTGCTTCTCCGACGACGTCGAGGCGCTGTTCCCGCACGCGGTCGAGCTCGGCGCGGCGAACCGGAAGCGGATCCACGAACGGCTCGACGGCCGTGCGCCGCATGGCCGGACCGCGCTCTACGACGGCATCGCGGCCGCGCTCGACGACCCGGACCTCGACACGGTGGTCGTGCTCTCGGACGGCGTCCCCTCCGCGGGCGCCTGGTTCACGCGGACGGACCTCTTCGAGGAGGTCCTCACGGCGAACCGGTGGCGTCGCGCGCGAATCGACGTGCTCGACGTCGGCGGAGACGACGTGGCGGCGCGCTGGCAGGAGACGCTCCGTCGCCTCGCGGCGCGAACCGGCGGGACCTACCTCCGGCGGTGACCTCGGGACGCCGTTGGTACCGTCCGGCCCCTCCAGGCGTCTCGGGGCGTGAGGGGGCGCGGGCGGTGCGTCGGGGCGCGCCGTGGTGGATCGGTTCCGGGGAGCTCCGCCCCAGAGAATCGCACGCCCCCGGGAGCCCGGAGGCTCCCGGGGGCGGCCCGGGGGGAACCGAGGGAGGGAGGAGGGAGGGTATGCGGCTCGACCCCCGGGGACCGCCCCGAGGGGCGATCCACTGGATTGGACGGATCTCGCGGGCCTCGGGTTTCGCCGGAACCGTCGCCTCCGGATCGCCTTCCTCCCCCGGGGCCCGCGAGACGCGCGTCCGAAGCCGCCCCGCGCTCGCCGCGCGGCCCGCCCGGGGCTCGTCTTCCGGGTCCTTGGGCCCTCCCGCGTCGCTGGTCGCCTACAGAAACGAACCCGGGGCGCTCCCTGGCGAGGGAGCGCCCCGGGGGCGACGTCGGGTCCGGGCGCGAAGCCCGGGTCGGCGGTCTCAGCCGATCAGGGCGTCGATCTTGACCTTCAGGTCCGCCTTGGGCCGCAGACCCACGATCTTGTCCACGGCCTTCCCGCCCTTGAAGAAGATGATCGTCGGCACGGACATGATCCCGTACTCCGCGGCCACCTGGCGGCTGTGGTCGATGTCCACGGTCCCGACCTTGAGCTTCCCGTCGTACTCCGACGCCAGATCCTGGACGATCGGCGCCAGCGCGCGGCACGGCCCGCACCACTCCGCGCCGAAGTCCACGAGGACGGGCGTCTCGCTCCCCTTCACCTCCGCGGCGAAGTTGTCGTCGGTGAAAGCGGGCAGATTCTGGGCCATCAGGTTCTCTCCTGTGATGTGGCCCCGCACTGGGGGCAGTGGCGGTCGATTGTAGCGAACGGGGTCGGTCGGCGCAGATTTGGCCGGCCCCGTGCCGCCGGCGGGTTCCGGGTCGAGCGGGAGTCGGCCCGGCGTACAATCCGCGCGCTTCTGGGGCTCGCCGAGCTGGGCCGTGCGGGGGGTGGAGAGCCGATGCGAGCGCTCGTCCTGCTCCTCGCCGTCGCCGTGATCGCCCTGTCCGCCTCGATCATCCTGAGGCCGTCGCCGGCCGGGCGCGCGGCGCCCACGTTCGACGCGACGCGCCTGATCGCCGACGCCCAGAAGGGCGAGACCGCGACGTACCGGAACGAGTCCGGAACGACCATCACCTACGTCGTGGACGCCGCGGTCCCCGCGGCCGCCCAGCGCGAGCCGCGCATCCGGATCTCGGTCACGTACCGCGACCGGCTCGGCGCCCCGCTCCCGAACGGCTTCGCGCGCTACGATCACCTGCCCGCCCGGCACGGTCTGTTCCCCCTGATGGCCCCCATGGACCCCGAGGGGTACGACCGCGTGTGGGTGTGGGAGCGCATCCGCCGCGCCAAGATCACGTTCCGCGGCCGCGAGCAGGACGCGTGGCGCTTCGACCTGATCGACCCCGCGCTCCGGTCCGAGGGGGGGGCCGACCACGTGGTCGCGTGGCTCGACGACTCGGTGCCGGTATTCGGCCTGCTCCGTTTCCAGCGCGGCGGGCACACGTGGGACCTGATCTCGCCGGAGGAGCGGCAATGAGCGCCGACCGCCGCCCCTCCTCCGTGGCCGAGCGCGTCGTCGCGGGGTTCCTCACGATCGCGCTCGCCGTCCTCGCCTGGATCCACTTCCGCGTCCTGCCCCACGAGGCGGCGCCCGAGCCGGAGCCCTTCGACCTCGTGAACCCGATGCTCGACGCGAAAGTCGGAGAGTGCGTGGCGATCGAGTCCGAGACCGAGCCGGGCGTCGTGACGTGCGTGAAGGTGGTCGAGCCGGGCGTCGTGGTCCGACCGAACGACGCGCACCAGCGCCTCGGCCTCTACGGTCCGCTCTCGCGCTCGCTCCCGTACCTGGTCTGCCGTATGCGTTCCCCGGCCCCCGAGAAGGGCTGCGACGACCCCGACGCGCGCGAGGACTGGCTTCTCTACGGCCTCGACGGGTTCGGCATGCCGCTGGGCGAGCCGGTCGTCCTCGACTCGATCAAGCCCCTCTGGGTCCGCCGCGGCGGCCGGTACCGCTTCGTCTACCAGGTGCAGCTCGAACGGTACGGTCGCTTCATCCAGGGCCCCGTCACGCTCTACGTGGACCCCGAGGAATCGATCACGGGTGTGGTCCTGAGGAAGGAACAGTCCCCGCGCGGCATGCCGGCCGACGTGGTCTTCACCCGCCAGGAGTCGTGCGGGGGATCGTAGCGTCTCCGGCTCCGGTACGCTCTCGCTGTGAGCCCTTCGCCCCGGACCGTCCCCGCGTTCCTCGAAGAGCGACGCGCGTCGTCGCCCGACAAGGTCGTGCAGCAGGATCGCGACGGCGAGGTGACCCGCACCGCGCTCCTCCTGCGGGCGGCGCGAATCGCCGAAGGCCTCCGGCGGATGGGCGTCCGGCCCGGCGACCGCGTCGGGATGTTCGCCGACAACTCGCGGCGTTGGATCGCCGCGGACCTGGCGCTCCAGCTCGTGCGCGCGGTGTCGGTGCCGCGCGGCACCGACACGCCGCCCGAGGAGATGGGCGAGATCTTCCGCCACGCGGAGGTCGGGCTCGTCCTGGCGCACGATGCCGCGCGCGCCGACGCCCTCGCCTCGATCCGGGCCTCCGTCCCCTCGATGGGCGAGGTCGTGAGCCTCGAGCCCGCGCGTGCGTCGGGGCGGACGCTCGACGACCTCGAGCGGGAAGGCGCGTCGGGGCCGGAGTTCGGCGCGTGGGCCGGCGCGGTCCGCGCCGAGGACGTCGCGACCATCATCTACACCTCCGGGACCACGGGGCGGCCGAAGGGCGTGGTCCTCTCGCAGGCGAACTTCGCGCACCAGGTGCGCGTGCTTCCGCCGCTCTTCCACATGCTGCCCTCGGAGGTCTTCCTCTCGATCCTCCCCCCCTGGCACATCTTCGAGCGCACGGTCGAGTACGCGGCGCTCGTCGCGGGCGCGTGCATCGCGTACACGAGCCGACGACACCTCCGCGACGACATGGCCCGCTTCCGGCCGACGTTCATGGCCTCGGTCCCGCGCCTGTGGGAGATGGTCTACGACGGCGTGCGGAAACGACTCGACGACGGCTCGCCCCTCCGCCGGTCGGTGTTCCGCGGCGCGTTCGCGCTCGCCTCGCTCCGCGCGTGGGGATGGGACCGCGCGCGGGGACACGTGCTGCGCGTCGAGCGGCCGCGCGGGCTGGGGATCCTCCGGGAGGGCGCGCTCCGCGCCGCGGGCGTCGCGGCGGCGGCGCTCGCCTTTCCCCTCGACCGCCTCGCGCACCGCGTCGTGTTCCGGCCCGTCCGTGCGGCGACGGGCGGGCGCATGCGCGGCGCGATCAGCGGTGGGGGCCTCATGCCGGCGCACATCGACCGCTTCTTCCGCACGATCGGCGTGCCGATCCTCGTGGGCTACGGCCTGACGGAGACGAGTCCCGTCGTGGCCGTGCGCCGGGAGGGGCGAAACGTCCTCGGGACGATCGGGACCGCCGTGGAGGACGTGGAGATCGAGATCCGCGACCCCGAGACGAGGCGTCCTCTGCCGCCGGGTCGGCCGGGACTCGTCTTCACGCGCGGCCCGCACGTGATGCGGGGCTACCACCACGACGACGAGCTCACGCGGCGCGCCATCGACGCCGACCGCTGGTTCGACACGGGCGACCTCGGGTACCTGACGGAGTACGGGGACCTCTGCTTCGTCGGACGTGCGAAGGAGACGATCGTTCTCTCGGGCGGCGAGAACGTGGAGCCGCAGCGCGTCGAGGACGCCCTCCTCGTCTCGCCGCTGATCCAGCAGGCGGTCGTGGTCGGTCAGGACCACAAGACGCTCGCCGCGCTCCTCCTCCCGGAGCCCGAGGCGGTTGCGCGGGCGCTCGGGCTCGATCCCCGAAGGACGCCGGACGACCTCGCCGCCCGCCCGGACGTCCTCGCCCTCCTGCACCGGGAGGCGATCCGGCGCACCACCAACCTGAAGCCGTTCGAGCGGGTGGCCCGGGTGGCGCTCCTCCACGAGGCGCTCGACGTCGAGGGTGGATGCCTGACCCAGACCATGAAGCTGCGCCGGCACGTCGTGGCGCGGCGCTACGCGGAGATGATCGAGCAGGTCCTCGACGGTTCGTGACCGACCGGCGCCCACCTCCGCGGGACCCGGGGGCTGGAGTTGCCCCGTCCCGCCGGTACCATCCTGCCCATGCTCGACGGGCGTTCCCTCGTGCTGAACCGCTCCTGGGTCCCGATCTCGACCACGACGGTCCGCCGGGCCGTCCTGCTCATGGCGCGCGGGATCGCGGGAGCGGTGCATCCCGAGACGTTCGAGGTCGCCGACTGGGCCGTCTGGGTCGATCGCGGCTCCTACGAGGGGGGGCGCGTCCGCTCGGTCGGGTTCGACTTCCCCATCCCCGAGGTGATCGTCCTCCACGGCTACAACGACGTCCCCGAGATCCCCGTCGCCTTCACACGCCGCAACGTGTACCGACGCGACGCCTTCCGCTGCCAGTACTGCGGAAAGCGTCCGCGCTCCGAGCACCTGACCATCGACCATGTCATCCCAAGATCGAGAGGTGGCCGGTCGTCCTGGGACAACTGCGTGACGGCGTGCCTCGACTGCAACGCCAAGAAGGCCGACCGCACCGCGCGCGAGGCGGGACTCCGGCTCCGTGCCACGCCGGGCGAACCGACGTGGCCGGGCGGATTCGATCCCGAGGTGCTCTCCGGCCGCACGACGTGGCTCCGGTTCCTCCCGTCCCGGTGGCAGCGACAGGTGGGGACGTGAGCGTGCCCTTCGACGTCGAAGAACCCGACGTCGAGGGGCCCGACGGCGAGGAGGACGAGGACTTCGACGACCTCCCGTCCACGCACCTCGACGACGACGCGTACGAGGACTTCGTCACGCGCGAGCTCGACGCCGAGGGCGCGCCGCGCGCTGCGCCTCCGGTCACGGCCGTCATCCTGATCCTCGTGGCGCTCGTCCTGGCCCTCGCGTTCGTGGCGTTGCGTTGACATGATCTCGCTCGGCGACGAACGGATGCGGCAGGCCGTCCTCGACGCCCTGGCGTCGGGTCCGAAGGACGCGATCGAGCTGCGCGACGCGTTGCGCTCGCGCGTCGCATGGCTGCTCCGCGGTCGCGAGGGCTTCCTCCACCCGCTGCTCCACGCGCTCGTCCGGGCCGGCGACGTCGCGCTCGCGGGGGTCTCGAGCCACGGGCTCGTGCGCTACGCGAAGGCCCCCCGCCGGCCGGCGCCGGCGCCCGATCTCCCGCCGCCGCCGGCTGAAGGTCCCGCCGCGAGGACCGCGCGGCGCGTGGCCTCGGCCGTGCGCGACCGCGAAGCGCGCGCCCGGATCCAGGCGGACGTCCGCGCGCACCTCGCCGCCCTGGACCACGCGGGCGCGCGCCGCGCGTTCGGCGCGCCCCGCGCGGTCCGCGCCCTGCTCCGCCGGGTGGACCGCGGGCGGCGGACGGTGCTCTTCGCCGAGGGCGCGGGCGATGTCGTGAAGAAGCTCGTGTGGCACGAGGCGCCGTGGATCCTCGGCGCGATCGTGGCCTACTTCCTCGTGAAGGCGTTCGTGGTCGAGGTCTTCGTGATCCCGTCGGGGAGCATGGAGGAGACGCTGCTCGTCGGCGACCGCGTCGTGGTCCTGAAGCCCGGCGGGGGCGACGAGCCGGAGCGCTGGAGGATCGTCACGTTCGAGCGCAACGGCGTGACGTACGTGAAGCGGGTGGCGGGCCTCGGCGGCGAGGCGATCGCCCTCGTCGGCGGCGACGTCTACGTGGACGGCCGCGTAGCGCGGAAGCCGCCCGAGCTCTCGGCCGCGCTGCGCCGCCCCTACCGGACGTGGCGATTCGACCGAGCCGAGGACGCTCGCGAGTGGGCCGGGGACCCGAGCGCGGACGGGGGGAAGGCCCTCGTCTACGTGGGCCCCACCCTGTTCGCGTGGGGGGGGCGGTCCGGAGGACAGGCACGGGCGCGGGACGTGCCGCTCCGCGACGTATACCTCTCGCTCCTCGCGGACCGTCCGGCCGGCTCCACGGTGTCCCTCGACCTCCTCTACTTCCTCCGGGGGAAGGACGAGTCGGTCGCCAGCCTCTCGCTCGAGGTGAGCGACGAGGGCGCGCGCCTCGAGGTCCAGCGCGGGGGAAACGCCCGATGGATCGCGAGGACCCCGGGCGTCGCCTCCGGCCGGGTCCGCCTGGAGCTGGACCTCGTGGACGGGATCGTCACGGCGAACGCCGGCGGCCAGGGGTTCTCGCGGGCCCTCCCGGCGGGCGACGCGCCGCCCCCGGGGGCCTGGGTACGGCCCGAGGTTCGGACGGGCGGCGCCGCCCGGCCCTTCTCCCTGTCGCTCGACGAGGACCTCCACTACACGCAGATCGGGAACCTCGCGGTCGCCCCCTCCGACGGGGACGAAGACCCGGCCTCGTACGCGTTCCGGATTCCGAAGGGCTCGATCTTCGTCTTGGGGGACAACAGCGCGGACAGCCACGACAGCCGGTTCACCGACTTCGGCCCGATCCCCATCTCCGAGCTCATCGGGCCCGTGATCTTCCGGGTCTGGCCGCCGGGCCGGGTAGGTTCGGTCCGGTAGCCGCCGGGCCCCGCCCCGGGCCCCGCCCCGGGCACGACTCGAGGCCCCCGGCGGGGTTCAAGGGGACCCCGAGAGGCTGCATGAGCACGCCCGACGTCGATCAGGTCCTGATGCAGCGCTTCCAGGGGGGCGACGAGCACGCGTTCGAGGTCCTGATCCACAAGTACCAGGGACTCGTCCTCGGGCTCGCGCGGCGCTACCTCGGCTCCCGCGCGGCGGGGGTCGAGGACGTCGCGCAGGAAGTGTTCCTCCGCGTCTACCGGGGCCGGGACGGGTACGAGCCCCGGGCCAAGTTCAAGACCTGGCTCTACAGCGTCACCGTGAACGCCTGCCTCAACGAGATCCGCCGACTCCGCTCCCGGAAGAACCGGAGCGTGGTCTCCTTCACCGCCGTCTTCGGGGACGGCGACGGGGCGGGCCGCGCCGATCCGGCCGGACCGAGCGGCGAAGAGGCCCACGACAGCCTCGAGGCGGCGGAGGCCGCCGCGCGCGTGCGCGCCGCGGTGGATCGCCTGCCCGAGCAGCAGCGTCTCGCGCTCGTCCTGGCGCGCTACCACCACTGCTCGTACGAGGACGTGGCGGAGACGCTCTCGACCACCGTGCCCGCGGTCAAGTCCCTCTTGACGCGCGCACGCCAGAACCTCAAGCGAAGCCTCCGGGACCTGGTCGAGGCGGACGCGTCCGGCGACGACGCCGACGCGCTGCTCGACGGCCAGGCGCGTTTCAGGAGCGAACCATGAGTGGCCCTTCCTTCGACCCCGAGGCGTCGCGCCTCGACCTGCTCGACTCCGAGCGTCGGCTCGAGGTGATCTCGGCCTACCTCGACGGGGAGCTCTCGCCCGACGCCGCGCGTCACGTGACGTCGTGGCTCGACCAGAACCCCGACGCGCTCCGCGAGGTGGAGCACCTGCGCCGGCTGTGGGACCTCCTCGACCTCTACGGGGACGAGCCCGTTCCCGAGGGGTTCTCGCGTCGCGTTCTCGACGGCGCCCTGGGGAGACGGCGACGCGCGCGCCCGCTGCTCCTCGTCGCCGCCGCGGCGGTCGTGACGGCGGGTCTGGCGCTCGGGATCCACGCGCTCACGGTGTCGGGCCCGACGACGGACGACGCGGTGTCCGAGCAGGCGAGTGCGCAGCGGGCACCGGTGGACCTCGCCGAGGTCCCGCCGGACCTGCTCGAAGACGTGGACGTGCTCCTGTCGCTCTCGGACGAGGAGTTCGAGGGCGTGCTGATCGCCGACCTCGAAAAGCCCTGACATGTTCCCGCGACGTCTCCTTCCCCTCCTGCCGCTCTTCCTCCTGGTCGTCCTCGTCGCGGCCCGACCGGCCCGCGCCGACGAGCCGGGCGCGCTCGACCGCCTGACGCCTGCGGAGGTCCAGACGCTGACCGAGCGCGTCCCGGGCTGGGCGACCCTCCCCGCCGAGCAGCGGGAGCACATCGCGAAGAACGTGATCCGCCTCCGCTCGCTCGGACCCGAGGAGCGGGCGCGGCTCGAGACGCGGATGCGCGAGCTCGAGCGTCACCGCGAACGGCTCGGCCGGCTCCCCGGGATGGAGGGGCTTCGCAACCCCGCGGCGCGCGACGCGATGCGCCAGCGGGGGCTGCTCGTGCACGCGCTCGGACTGTCGCTCCTTGCCGCGCTCCCCGAGGAGGCGCGGTCCGCGATCGAGAAGAACCTCCCGGCCGACAGCCGACCGGACCTCGAGGCCGTGTTCTTCCACCACTTCTGGGAGGCGTGCGTGAAGCGTCACGCCACCGCCGATCCGAGCACGATCGAGATCCCGAGCGACCTGCCGGCGCTCGTCCAGCGCAGACTCGCGACGCTCCGCGAGCGCGCGTCGTCTGGCGACGCGGGCGCCCGGCGACGCCTCGCCCACTTCGTCTTCGGCCGCGAGATGATCCGCCTGCACCAGGGACTCGCGCCCGTCGATCCCGGAGACGAGGACGCGCTCCGTGCGATCGGCGACCGTCTCCGCGAGGCCGAGCCCGAGGCCTTCCAGGAGGCGATGGAGGAGCTCGAGAAGGCGGTGGCCGACCCGGAATCCCTGAACGGCTACGCCCTCCGCGAACGGAGGGAGCGGCTGCTTCACCTGCGCGACGCGCTCCGCGACGCGCGCCCGTTCCTCGACCGCGACCCGGCGCTCCGCGACGCGGCCCGTCGCCTCGGACAGGCGCTCGAACGCGCGCTCGGCCTCGCGGGGCCGCCGGGTCCCCCCGGCGAGCCCGGAGCGGGACCGGGACCGGGGCCGGGCCGCGGTCCGCGCGGCGGCCCGGGCCGTGGACACGGGCCCGGCGCGCCGGGCCACCCCGACGACAAGCATTCCGGCGAGAAGTAGCCTCGGGGCATGCCCGATACGAAGCGCCTCGCGTGCCTGCAGACCGCGCCCGTCTTCGGCGAGGTCGAGACGAACCTCGCACGCGCCTTGGAGCGCCTCACCGAGCTCGAGGCGCACGCCGCCACGGACCGTCCCCCGGACCTCGTGGTGCTCCCCGAGCTCTTCTCGACCGGGTACGCGTTTCGCGACGCCGGCGAGATGACGCGCCTCGCCGAGCCGTGGCCTCACGGCCCGACCGGTCGGTGGCTCGTCGAGGCGAGCCGGCGGACGGGTGGCGTCGTCGTGGGCGGGTTCGCCGAGCGGGACGGCACCGCGGTCTACAACGCAGCCGGCGTCGCGGCGGCGGGGCGGGCCCTCGCCTCGTACCGCAAGACCCACCTGTTCGGGTTCGAGCCCGAGGCGTTCGCGTCGGGCTCGGGCGACCTGGTTCTGGTCGAGCACGCCGGCATGCGGGTCGGTGTGATGATCTGCTTCGACTGGATCCACCCGGAGGTGGCCCGCGCCCTCGCGCGCGCCGGCGCCGACGTGATCGCCCACCCGAGCAACCTGGTGCTGCCGTGGTGCCAGCGGGCGATGCCCGTCCGCGCGCTCGAGAACGGGGTGTTCACCGTGACGGCCAACCGGGTGGGCACCGAGCACCGGCCGCCGCGCCCGGCCCTCGCCTTCACGGGGGCGAGCCTCGTCGCGGGGCCGCGGGGCGAGGTGCTCGCGGAGGCTCCGGCCTCCCAGGAGGCGACGATCGTGGTCGCGGTGGATCTCGGCGCGGCCCGAGACAAGACCCTACCCTCGGGCGACGTGCTTCTCGCCGGCGCGCCCCCGGACCTCCGGGTCCGGCGGGTCGCGACGACCGGTCGGACGGGGCCGGAAGCGCGAACGGCGCGAGGGCGATGAACACAACTCGTTCTCCGAGCTCGGGTTACGACGTCCCGAGGGGACTTGACGTTTTTTTCGTTCGACACGACTGGCCAGGTCGTCCCGTTGGGCTAGGGTTCCTCGGCCGCTGAACAGTTCCCCAAAGGAACGCGGCGACGCTCCTCGGGGCGTTGAGGTCTTTCCCATCGTGGCGTGGATGAACGGGCAAACCCCGGGTGACCGGGGGACGCAAAGCCACGGGCCTTCCTTGGGAAGGCGGCCGGGCTGCCAAGCCGCGCTCTCGGGTGCACGACGCCGTGCCCCGTGGGCCTTCCGCGCTGCAGGGTCCACGTGGTGGAAGCACGGAGCACGAGCGATGAAGAAGATCCGGGACGCCGATCACAAGCACCTCTGGGACGCCTACCGCGAGCGCAAGACGCCCGCGGTGAAGGCCCTCCTGATCGAGGCCTACTTTCCGCTGGTCAAGTACCTGGCCGAGCGGATGGTCTCGACCCTGCCCGCGAGCGTCGAGGTGGACGATCTCGTCAGCATGGGCACCTTCGGCCTGATCGAGGCGATCGACCGCTTCGACACGAGCCGCGGGATCCAGTTCAAGACGTACTGCACCGCGCGGATCCGCGGCGCCATCCTCGACAGCCTCCGCACGAACGACTGGGTGCCGCGCCTCGTCCGTCTGCGGACGAACCTCGTGGATCGCACCCTCCGCCGCCTCTACGGCGAGCTCGGCCGCGAGCCGACCGACCCCGAGATGGCCGAGGCGCTGCAGGTCTCGATGGAGGAGTACGAGCGGATTCGCCGCGAAGCGAACCCCACCTCGATGCTCTCCTTGAACGAGGACGCGACCGAGGACGACGGCGAGACCGGCGGGCGCATGCTCGACCTGGTCGGCGACCGCCGCGCCGAAGACCCGCACTTCGCCCAGCAGAAGCGCATGGTCCGCGACGTGCTGTTCCGCTCCCTGAACGACAAGGAGCGGTTCGTCATCGAGCACTACTACTACGACGGCCTCTCGATGCGCGAGATCGCGGGCATGCTGAGGCTCACCGAGAGCCGCGTCTGCCAGATCCACTCGAAGGTGATCCGGCGGCTGCGCGAGCTCCTCGGCTCGCGGAAGGCCGAGCTCTTCGCGGTCTGAGCGCGTTCGGCGCGTGCGCCGACCCGACCGGCGTCCTCCCGTCGGGCGTGAGATGTGGACCGCGCGGGGCCCCCGCGCGGTCCACACCGCGTCGTCCTACGTGTCGCTCTTCTCGCCCTCGGGGGCCGGCGGCGTCTCGCCGCCCTCGGACGCGCTCCCGCCGTCGGACGGAGGGGGCGTCGTCTCGGACCCCGTCGCCGGGGCTTCGGGCGCGGCCGGGGGCGTGGCGGTCTGGGTCTCGGGCTCCGCGCGGTCCACGGCCTCGGAGAACGCGTCGAAGTCCTCTTCTTCCTCCTCGAGGTAGATCTCGTCCTCTTCGGTGCCGTCCACGTCGGCGCGGAGGTCGGCGTAGACGCACGTGGACGCCCCCAGGAACCAGTAGAGGGCGTAGCCGAAGATGCCGAGCCAGATGAGGTTGTAGAAGACCCAGTACATGAAGACGTTGACGATCTGCGTCCACGGCGCGTGGAGCACCGCCTGGAAGCTCCGCGCCGGGGGTACGACCCGCTTCGTGCTCTCGCGGAGCGTCGCGTAGTGCTGCTGGTCCTCGTTGGAGAGGGAGCGCTCCTGCTCGGGCGTCATCGGCGGGCCGGCCGCCATCGAGAGGTCCTTGTTCCAGATCCCGAGATCGGACGACGCGCTGAGCGTGCCGATGAACCAGCTACCCACCAGCAGGATCACCCCGATGAAGAGGAAGATCAGGAAGTAGTTCCAGAAGAACTGGAGGGGGCGCGCGAAGACGTACGAGAACGCGCGGCTGATCGCATCGAGGCTTCCGTTCCGCTCCCAGGCCGCGGCGGCCCCGATGAGCGGGAGGCCGAAGATGCCGCCCAGGCCGATCAGCAGGAGGAGGAGCGTCGAGATCACCTGGAGCGGGATGATCACGAGGCCCAGGACCTCGCCGAGGACCGGGATCGAGACCACGGCGCCGCCCGCCGTGTTGCAGAAGTAGAAGAAGGCCATCGCGAGGCCCACGATCACGGGCGCGATGAGGACCGTCAGCCAGTTCTTCGCGGCGAACTTGAGCGCCTCGACGAGGCTCAGGCCCTCGTCCCGGGCGATCCGGAGCGACACGATCCGGTGGACCGCCTGGCCGAAGAACGACCACACGAGGAAGAACCACACGCCGCCGACGAGCTGGTGCCAGAAGGTGTAGTCGTCGAGGTTCGTCGCGTGGACCTGGAAGACGTCGTGCAGGAACCGGCCGATCACGTCCCCGATGAAGGGGATGCCGGCGAAGAGGCTCTGGGCGGCGAGCAGGAAGGCGCCGGGGACGTCCTGCTTGCCGAAGATCTCCGAGAGGAGCAGGCCGCCGGCCCAGAAGACCAGGTAGCCCAGGATGGCCAGGGCCACACCCCGGAAGTCGAAGGGCACCCGGGGCGCCTTGAAGTAGGTGCGCGGCAACAGACCCGTGTCCACGGTCTCGGCCATTCCATCCTCCCGCGGGAGAGCGAACCTCGACGACGCCTCGCGCCCCACCGAGGCGACCCGTCGGGTCGGAGCGCCCCCCTCCCGGGGGCGCGGGGCGCCGGGGATTGTAGCCACGACGCGGCCCGCGGCAACGCGACCGCGCGGCGAGGGCGGGTGGCGGAACCTGGCCGATTCCCTTGACGGGTTCATTACGCCCGGGAGGGCCGAGCGGCGGAGGGCGGCGGTTTGACGGCAGGTCGGCGCGTCCGCGCTGCGTGCGGCCCGCGGTTCGACCGATGGTCCACGGTGGAGCAACCGAGCCGGAGGCCGAAGCCGTGATCCCTCTTCGTCGTCGCCTGGGTCTCCGGACCGCCTGCGTCCTCGCGCTCCTGTCGGTGACGTGGCACCTGCCCGACGCGCGGGCCGACGGACCCGCCGCCGCGCCGGCGGCCGCGCCTCCCGTCCCCCCCGCCACCCCGCCGGCTCCGGCGTCCGCGCCGGCCGCCCCGTCCGCGCCGCCGGCCGAGTCGCCTCCGCCGCTCGCGTTCCCCCAGGACGGCGTCATCCAGAAGCCGGACGGAAAGATCCTCTTCTTCTACCGGACCAACTTCGTCTCGGCGAAGGAGCTGTTGACGAGCTTGACGCAGCTCCTCCCCGTGCCCGGGGTGACGCTCAAGGACTTCCAGCAGAACGTGCTCCTGATCGACGGGCTTCCCGACGACGTGGAGCTGGCCGTGCAGGCCGCCGCCTACTTCGACGTGTCGAAGCCGCAGGTCTTCATCGAGGCGAAGGTCATCGAGATCACGTACGAGTCGAACTTCGAGTTCGGTCTGGACTACCTCTGGAACCGCGACAAGGCCGGTCCGGACACCCTCTTCCGGGGCGCCGACGCGATCCTGAGCCCGCCCGCGTACATCGGCTCGCAGCTCCCGGGCGGACTGCCGTTCCAGGGCACGAGCCTTCTCTTCGGGTTCGTGGCGAAGACCGCCGGGCACTACGGCCTCGCCGACCTGAGCCTCGAGGCGATGCAGCTCGAGGGGAAGGCGGAGGTGCTCTCGAAGCCTTCGATCATCTGCACGCAGGGCGTGCCGGCCGACGTCACGACGCAAGAGGTCCGGCAGGTGAACATCTTCGAGCGAGCCGACCTGACGAACACGTCGTACAAGGCGTCCACGTTGAACACGGGCGTCCACCTGACGGTCACCGCGACGCACATCGGCGAGTCGTTCGTCACGCTCGACATCAACCCCCAGGTGCAGGGGGTCGAGGGCCTCTCGGCGACCACCGGCGGCACGCTCCAGCCCGTGCAAACCACGCGCAGCGCGAAGACGACGGTGACGCTCGGCGACGGCGAGACA
Source organism: uncultured Planctomycetota bacterium (assembly GCA_963752285.1). Lineage (GTDB taxonomy): Bacteria > Planctomycetota > PLA2 > PLA2 > JAEUHO01 > CAVVXN01. Next base: position 72,221 of record CAVVXN010000001.1, on the reverse strand, counting down.
CTCGTGATCGGTGGCCTCTACACGAACCTCAACGTGAGGGACAAGGCGAAGACGCCGCTGCTCTCCGAGATCCCCCTCCTGGGCCAGCTCTTCACCCGCACGAACGAGACGAAGGTCAAGACCGAGCTCGTCTTCATGCTGACGCCGACGATCGTGAGGAAGACGAGCGAGTTCCACATCATCACGCCGCCCTCCGAGCTCGAGCGGCTCGAGGAGAAGGAGGACGGCGCGCCGGCGAAGCCGCCGTGCCCCTGCCCCACCCCGCCGGCGGAGTCCGGGCCGCCGGTCGTCCGCCCGACGCCCGGCGCGCCGCGTTCGACTCCGGTCCCGCCGCCGCCGCCGCCTCCTCCTCCCCCCGAAGCGACGCCGCGCTGAGCCGATGACGACCCGGTTCCTCGCGCTCGCGGCCTTGGCCCTCGGCGCGGCCCTGGGTGCATGCCGTGCGCCGGGCGGCGCGGCGCCGAGGGGCGACCCGACGGACGACGCGTGGCTCCTCGTGGACGAGGGCGGTCCCTGGCGCGAGGTCTCGGACGGTACGATCGGCGACGAGCGCGTGTTCCCGGTCGCGGCCGTGGACCCCCGCGCGGCGCCGACGGGCGCGCCGCCCGCCACGCGCGGCGCGGCCTCCCCCGAGGCGCCGCCGGAAGTCGTGTCGGGAGGCGCCGCGCCGCGAGGGACACTCCGGACCGCGCCCGCCGCCGTCCCGGGCGCCGTCCCGGGCGCCGTCCCGGGCGCCGTCCCGGGCGCCGTCCCGGGCGCCGTCCCGGGCGCCGTCCCGGGGCCGGCTTCCCCGGCGGCCGCGGGCGCGGCGCCCGCCCGTCCGCCCTCCGTCGTCGCGGCGGCTCCCGCCGACCGGGGCGCCTCGGGGGCCCGCGCCCCGTTCGCGCTGCTCCCCCGACGCTCCGCGGCGGCGCCGCCCCGACCCGGCGCGAAGCCCGACCGTCCCCTCGCCGACATCGAGCGCGCGCGCTACCTCGAGAACCCCACACGGATCCGCGCGGCGAAGGTCGTCTTCTACTGCCCCCTCGCGTACGCGCACGAGGTCCTGCTCTCCGGGGACGCCGTGGCGGACACGACCCCCGGCCGGCGCGTCGCGACGGGCCGCGCGCGGCTCCTCTGTCGCGAGCTGACGCTCGAGGGCGAGCAGGTCACGTGGGTCGTCCGGCCCGAGGGCGAGGACGACGTCCAGGTGACGGCCCGCGGCGACGTCGACTTCGTCTCCGACCAGCGGGGTCAGGTCCTCCGCCACGAGGGCGTGCGGATCCTCGTCCTCACGAACGCGCGCGTGACGCCGCTGCCCTGACGCTCGAACTCGCCCCTCGAACGCCTCCGGGGAGCGCCGTCGGGGTTGTGGCGCGGGGCGCGGGGGGGGTACCCTCCGCGGCCCATGAGCCCCGACGGCGTCCGGTCGTTCTTCCACGCCCTCTCCGAAGGTCGGATCGACGACCTGGCGGCGGTCCTCGCGCCCGACGTGGTCCTGGAGTTCCCGGGGGCCCGCTTCGGCGGCGTCGTCGAGGGACGCCGACGGGTGCTCGTCTTCCTCCGCCAGAACCAGCGGCTGTTTCGACACGGCCTCCGATTCGAGGTCCGCTGGGCGGGCGTGGTGGACGACCGCGCGATCGCAGAGTGGACGAACGTCGGGACGACGCGGGACGGCGTACGCTACGAGAACCGGGGTTGTTCCGTGTTCCGGCTCGAAGGGGAGCACGTGACGCGCATCGCGGACTACCTCGACACCGAGCGGATCGCCACCACGTGGCCGGCGTGACGATCCCGCCGAGCCCCATCCCGGCCCCCTTCCTCCCCGCGGGGTGCTTCGCGGGGAAGACGGCGTTCGTCACGGGCGGGGGCACGGGCCTCGGCCTCGAGGTCTCGCTCCGGCTCGGGCGACTCGGCGCCAGCGTCGTCTGCGCGAGCCGGGACCTCGCGCACCACGATGGGCTCCTCGCCGCGGCGGAGGCGGAGGGCTTCGAGGTCCTCAGCCAGGCGCTCGACGTGCGGGACGCGCCGGCCGTGCGCCGGGTGGTGCGTGCCGCGGCGAAGCGGTTCGGCGGCGTGGACGTCGTCGTCAACAATGCGGCGGGGAACTTCATCGCGCCGGCGCTCGAGCTCCCGCCGAAGGGTTTCCAGGCCGTCGTGGACATCGCGCTCTCGGGCGTGTTCTTCGTCTCGCGCGAGGCCGGTCGTCTCATGCGGCACCGCGGGGGCGCGATCGTGAACGTGAGCGCGCCCTACGCCACGACCGGGAAGCCCGGCGTGGTGCACTCCGCGTGCGCGAAGGCGGGCGTCGAGGCGATGACGCGGTCGCTGGCCGCGGAGTGGGCGCCGCTCGGGATTCGCGTGAACGCGGTCTCGCCGGGACCGTTCACGAGCCGGGGCGCCGCCGAGCGGCTCTGGCCGACGCCCGAGATCGAGGCGCGGGTGAGGAGCGAGATCCCGATGGGGCGCTTCGGCACGGCCGAGGAGGTCGCGGAGCTCGTCTGCTTCCTCGCGAGCCCCCTCGCGCCGTGGATCACGGGCAGCGTGTGGGTGGCGGACGGCGGCTGGACGTTGCCCCAGCCGATCGGGTCGGACCTCGGCCGGGTCCGCCGTCGGCGCACCTGAGCGCGCGGTCCCGGTCGGGCTCGCCACCGCGCCGTGGGGACGGCCCGACGTCGCGAACAGCGGCCCCCAACGTCACGGCGTACCGGCTCCCGGACGCGCGCGGGCGGTGCTCACGCCGACGCGGTCGGTGCGGAGGCTTCCTGGAGGAGGCCGGCGGCGCGCTCGATCATCTCGGCTGCGACTCCCGCCGAGACGGGCCGGTCGGCGGGGTCCTTCTCGAGGAGGCGTAGCGTCGCCCCCGCGAGGGCGGGCGGGACGTCCGGCGGGAGGGGAGGAGGCGTCCCGTGGAGCGTGAGGCGGATCGCCTCGAGGGGGTCGCGCGTGGGGAACGGCACCGAGCCCGAGAGCATCTCGTACAGCATCGCGCCCAGTGCGTAGAGGTCCATCGCGGGCGTGGACGGGCCGTTCTCGATCTGCTCGGGTGCCATGTACGCGGGCGTGCCGAGGAGGCCGCCGGTCATGGTGAGGCGGGGCGCGGCGATCTCGCGCGCCACGCCGAAGTCGGCGATCACGGGCCGATCGCCGGGCGCGACGAGCACGTTGTGGGGTTTCAGGTCGCGGTGGATGATCCCCTCGCGGTGGATCGCCTCGAGACCGTGCGCGATCCCCGCCGCGAGGCGCGCGGCGCGCAGCGGCGGGAAGCGACCCTCCTTCAGCAGCAGGGAGCCGAGGTCGGGACCCGGGATGAAGTCCATCACCGCGTAGGGCGTTCCGTGCTCCTCGCCCACGCCGCGGATCCGCACGACGTTCGGGTGGTCGATGGCCTGCATCGCTCGCGCCTCGCGAAGGAAGCGCTCGTGCGCGTCCTGGTCGCCGCGGTGCTCGGGCTTCAGGGCCTTCACCGCGAGGAGGCGTGCGCTCTCGTGGCTCCGCGCGCGGAGGACGACGCCGAACGCGCCCGACCCGTGGCGCCCCTCGATGCGGACGGGACCGGCCGCGCCGCTCGGGGCGAGCGTCGCGCCTGCGTGGAATCCGGAAGGGATCTCGGCCGCGAGGCGTTGCCAGGTTTCGACCAGCCGTGAGCCGAGCGCCGCGGCGCTGCCGTGTCGCTCCGCCGGATCGGGCTCCAGGGCCGCCAGGAGCGCGTTGGCGAGGGCCGGCGGCACCTCGGGCCGCAGCGCGCGGATGTCGATCGCCGGCGCGCCGGCCGCGGCGAGGGCGTGCGCCTCCTCCTCGTCCTCTCCGCCGCGCGGCCACCGCTTCGTGAGCCACCACACGGCCGTCGCGGCGAGGCCGTAGACGTCGGCCTGGGGCGTCGGGCGCTCGAGCCTGAACTCCTCGGGCGCGGAGAAGGGAGAGAGGCCGAGCACGGCGGGGCGCAGGGGCCAGATCCCTGCCGCGAGGTCGGCGCTCTTGACGAGGTTGATGAGCATCGCCTCGCCGCGGTCGTCCTCGAGGACGTTCCGCGGCGTGACGCGGCCGTGCACGAAGCCCCGGGCGTGCATCGCGTCGAGGGCGTCGGCCACCTGCGCGCCGAGGCGCGCAGCGCGGGCCACGCCGAGGGGCCCGTCCTTCTCGACCACCTCGCGCGTGGAGGTGATCGGTCGGTACTCGTGGATCGACCACAGGTAGCCGTCGGCCTCGAGGACGTCGAGCGCGCGCTGCACGTGCGGATGCGAGATGCCCGCGCCGTGGCGCTGCTCCCGGTAGAACGTCTCGTGGACGTCGTCGGCGCGCGTGGGGTCGATCTCGAGCCGGCGGATGAGGAGATCGTTCCCGAGGACCTTGCTCCGCCCACGGAAGAACGTGCTCGGTCCCGCGACGAGCAGCTGCTCCAGGAGCTCGTACTTCTCGAGGCCCACGCGGGGGGAGTATCGCCCTCGGGGGAGGGGCCGAGCGCCTCGGCGGCCCCGGCCGGGATCGCTCGCGAGCCGGCCGCGGGTCCTCGGCCCGCGGCCGCCGTATCCTTTCGAGACGATTTGCGGAGGGATCGAGATGACGGCCATGCCCGACGGTGCCGGCACCCTGGTCCAGATCACCCGGAACGGCATGGGCGACGCGGAGCCGGATCTCGCCCACAAGCTCCTCCGGACCTGGCTCACCCTGCTGCTCGAGAACGGCCACCTCCCGGGCGCGATCGCCTTCTACACCCAGGGCGTTCGACTCGTCGCCGAGGGCTCGCCGGTCCTCGACCTCTTGAAGACGCTCGAGGAGAAGGGTGTCCACCTCATCGTCTGCAGCACGTGCCTGAACTACTTCCAGCTCGCGGACCGCGTCCGGGTGGGGATCGTCGGCGGCATGAGCGACATCCAGGCTGCACAGGTGAAGGCGGACAAGGTGATCTCGCTCTGACCGAGCGCCGGGAGGACGGATTTGATCGATCCTCCACCGTCGTCCACAATGCTCCGTCCGGATCGGAACGACGCATGACGAGGGAGACCCATCTCGCCGCCGCGGATCGCGCCGACGCACGCGCGGCGCCGCTCGCGGACCGCTACGACGCGGTGCGCGCCCAGACCGAACGCCTCGTCGTGCCCCTGGCCGTCGAGGACATGGTGATCCAGTCGATGCCCGACGTGAGCCCCACACGGTGGCACCTCGCGCACACGACGTGGTTCTTCGAGACCTTCGTACTCCGCGTCGCGGAGCCGGACCGGGCGCCCTTCGACCCGGCGTACGAGTACATGTTCAACTCGTATTACGACGCGGTCGGCCGGCAGTTCCCGCGGCCGCGCCGCGGCCTCCTCTCGCGTCCCACCGTCGATGAGGTCCGCGGGTACCGGCGCGCCGTGGACGAGCGAATGCGGGCGCTCCTCGCGGAGGGGGGGCCGCGCGCGGCCGCGCTGCGGGACGTCGTGGAGCTCGGGCTGAACCACGAGGAGCAGCACCAGGAACTCGTGCTCACCGACATCAAGCACGTGCTCGCCCAGAACCCGATCCATCCCGCGTACCGCGCGGGGCGCGCCCCCGAATCGGCGCCCGCGCGGTCCATGGCCTGGGTCGCGCACGAGGAAGGCTTGCGCTGGATCGGACACGATCCGTCGCGGGGATTCGCGTTCGACAACGAGGGTCCCCGCCATCGTGTGCATCTCGAAGGATTCGAGATCGCCGACCGTCTCGTCACGAACGGTGAGTACCTCGCGTTCATGGAGGACGCCGGGTACCGGCGTCCTCGCCTCTGGCTCTCGGAGGGCTGGGCCGAGACGGTCCGCGCGTCGCGCGTCGCGCCGGACTACTGGGTCGAGGCGGACGGCCGCTGGCACGAGTACACGCTTCGAGGCCTCGAGCCGCTCGACCCCGACCGGCCCGTGTGCCACGTGAGCCTCTTCGAGGCGGACGCGTACGCGACGTGGGCCGGCGCGCGTCTTCCGACGGAGGCGGAGTGGGAGGTCGCCGCGGCGCACGTGCCCGAAGACGGGACCTTCCTCCAGGACGACGTGCTCCATCCGCGCGGCGCCGCGATCGGGACACCCGGCCTTCCGGCTCAGATGTTCGGAGACGCGTGGGAGTGGACGCGCAGCGCGTACGCCCCGTATCCCGGGTACCGCGTCCCGCCCGGGGCGCTCGGCGAGTACAACGGCAAGTTCATGTGCGACCAGTACGTGCTGCGCGGCGGCTCGTGCGTCACGCCGCGGGGGCATGTCCGGCGGACCTATCGGAACTTCTTTCCCGCCGGAACGCGGTGGCAGTTCACGGGGATCCGCCTCGCGCGCTGATCGGCGCGCGCGCGGTCCAGGATACGCCCGGCCCGCATCCGGGACCCCTGCGCGCACGTCACGCCGCAGCGGGCGTTGTCGCCGGCCCCTTTCCAGCGGATACTCCACGTGAACGCGGAGGCCACCATGACACCGAAACCCGTGCACGAGCCCGCTGCCCAGCCCTGGCCGACCCCGAAGGCGGTGGTCGAGCGCTGGGGGCTGGTCACGGCGCGCGACATCATGCGCACCGAGGTCATCACGGTCCCGTACGCGACGCCCCTGAGCGAGGTCGAGAGGATCCTGAGCGACAACCGCATCAGCGGCGCTCCCGTGACCGACGAGGCAGGGCGCATCATCGGTATCGTCTCCGTCCGCGACCTCATCGAGCGGTACGCCGAGGACCCGGACTCGCGGCCGCGTCGGGGTCACGGCTTCTACCACCTGTCCTCCGAGGAGATGCTCGAGGAGGACTTCGATTCGTTCGATGTCCCCGACGAGTCGGAGGACACGGCCGAGGACGTGATGACCGGTCAGATCTTCAGTGTCTCCGCCGACGCCGGCCTGAAGGAGATCGCTGGGGTGATGGCGGAGCACCGGATCCACCGCGTGCTCGTCCAGGAGAACGGGCGCAATGTGGGTCTCATCAGCGCGATGGAGATCCTCGACGCGCTGGGGGCCTGATCTCGACCGGGACTCGAGGAGACGCCGATGCGAGTTCCCTTCCACACCGTCCTCTGTCCGACGGATCTCTCGGAGGTGGGCAACCTCGCGGTGCCCGTCGCCTACCACTTGACCGGGTCGGGGGGTACCGTCCACCTGCTGCACGTGGCCGAGCCGCCGTTCGTCGGGAACCCGCTCTACAACCAGTACGTCCAGGGCTACGTCCCGACGGAGGAGGAGCGGGCGGCGGGCGAGGATCGTGTGAAGAAGCAGCTCCATCGACTGCCGCCGGAGACCGCGGTGGCGCGCGGGGTGCGGACCGAGTACCACCTGGTCCACGCGGTGAGCGTCCCCGATACGATCGAGGAAACCGCGCGTCGCGTCGGCGCCGACACGATCGTGCTCGCGACACACGGTCGCACGGGGCTCAGCCGGATCCTGATGGGCTCGGTCGCGACCGAGATGGTGCGCAAGGAGAACCTGCCGGTGATCCTGGTGCACGGGGACCGCTCCGCCTGACCCCGCGACGCACTCGCCCGCCCGCCTCGTCCGTGCGCGGGCGACGGCGCGGGCGCGAGGTGCGACCGTGTGGGAAGCGGCCGGCGGGCCCGCCGTGCGCCTCGGCGCCGTGCAATCGGGCCGAGGCGCCCGGCCCGCCTTGACACGACCCGGGGGCAGGTCTAGGCTCCGCGGCCGACGATTTCGAGCGCCCGTAGCTCAGTTGGTAGAGCGTCAGCTTCCCAAGCTGAATGTCGTCGGTTCGAACCCGATCGGGCGCTCCACCCTCGTTGCGCCTCCTCGCCGCAACCTGCGCGTCGTTGCCACGTTGCGGCGCCCGATACGAGCGCGGCGCCGAGGCCGTCCGTTCCTGACAAAGCGCAACGAGCGGCAACGAAAGGTCAGGAGACCGTCTCAACTGTGCTCCAAGGGCGTCAGCATCTGGCGTCACAAGTCGCGACGCACCCGACCGCAAGATGGAAGGCCGAGTACCCAGGCGACCTTCGGATGCCGCGTCGCGCGCGGACTTGGGACGGGGCGGCTCCACCGCGCAGTCAACGGAGGCAGCCAGGGGCTGGAGAGACTCGGACCGCTTCCACCCGACCGCCGCCCGCTCGACGACAGCCGCCCCAAGCGGGCCCGCAATAAAGTCGCATCCACATGCCCTCCACGGCGTCACCTTGGCGCACCGACCCGAGGGGCGATAGCATCCTCTCGATGGCCGAATTCGGGGCAGGTCCGCGGTCGGGACGCACGGCGGCGCCGCGCGCCCGCAGGACAGTCTCGACCCGCAGCACGACGGATGCGCCGGGCCGGCGGGTCGAGAAGGCCGTGTCGGGCGGCGCGACGACCCGGTATGTGCTCGACGCACAGCAGGTCGTCGAGGAGTACGACGGCCAGGACGTCTGGCAGGCCCGCTACGTCTACGAGGACGGGATCGACCGCCCGCGCGTCATGGACCGGGCCGACCAGGCGGACGTCAACGGGAACCAGAACACGACCGAGGTGCTCCGCTTCACGTACCACCAGCAGGCGCTGGGGTCGGTGACGGAGCTCTCGGAGCCGGGCGGGAGCGTCGTCGAGTGGGTGACGTACGACGTGTACGGGAAGCCGAGGGTCCTCGACCAGCAGGGGACCGCCGTCGCCCAGAGCCCGGTCGGGAACCCGTACCTGTTCACGGGGCGGGAGTACGACGCCGAGGATGGGCTGTACTTTTATAGGGCGAGGACATATGACCCCTCCGCCGGCCGATTCGTGCAAAGAGATCCTTCAGGATACTCGGAAGGCTTCAATCTTATCGAATACGTGACCTCTACGCCAACAGTTAAGGCTGACCCGTCAGGCTTGGCACCTGTGACGAGAATTTCTTACGAACGCACCGGTGACCCTAAGCAGGATCGAGAGAATGCTCGTGAGGCCATCCATGACTATAACGATGAACACCCGGACGAGGAGCCGATCCCTGAGAGCGCTGCCGATCCCATTGGGACACAACATCCGGATGGAGAGGAGGGCGCGCTTGTCGACGCGCTCACGTGGCCAGACTGGGAGCACACGTGGTCGATCGAGTCCTGCAATCGCCCTGGCTATCACAAGATGCAGTGGCGATCCAGGCTCCTCCGGCTTGTCATCCTATATCCGGAGGGCGACGACAAGTTGCTTGATCACGAATACGGGCACGTGGTCGACGAGGAAAGGTTGGCTGAGTCAATGGGGATGGACGTGGGCGAGGAATACGTACAAGATGGCACGAGTGGCGAGGACGCAAGTCAACTGGGAGCTGCCGGCGACGCCAACAGAGCCGACTCGAGGAAGGAAGAGAGCAGAAAGGACGAGAAGAGGCGCCATGAGCGTGTCGGTACGGCCGGAAGCGACGACGAGGCACGCGAGAGGCGCAGGAGGGACGATTGATGCAGAGAGCGCTTGCGATCCTCGCTACCACGGCCGTCCTATTGGCGGGGGGCGTGGGGTATTGGATTGGCCGGGGCCACGGACTGACCTGTGTCGAAGTTCCCCCGAGCGCCCCTCCTGCTAGAGTCAATGCTTTGATTCCAGCCTCATCCTCTCCGGTTGAGTTTCTCCCAGTCGAGGGTCTTCTCCACGCCATTCGGCAGCTGACGGATCCCGGGCATAGTGGCGCATGGAATGGGACGGGATACGAGTTCCTCTCCCTGGGGCCTCATGTGGGTGATTGGTATTGGCGCGCGCGGACGAAGTCCATCCGGCTCGGCGGGTGGAGATTTAAGGTTTCTCGCGATCCTGCACCGGACTACAAGGACGGGTGGGTCGATGTCGGTGCGACCAGCACGATCGAGGGGTCGGCTTCGGAGTCGGCAGGAGCGGCCGGCAGAGTCATCAAAGTGCACCTGCTGGCGCGTCGAGAAGGACCCAAGTAGGGGCGGACGGAGAGCGACGGGACTCTGCTTCTTCTCAGTTCGAACGAAACGTTTCGTTCGACTTGTACCGGTGCTGCTTCTCAGTTGGGTGTGGCTACTCTTGGACGACGTGCAAGTGCCGTGATGGCAGTGGTTTAGAGCGGATGGGCGCGAAAGGAAGGGGCTCCCGGAGCCGAGATATCGGGTAGCGGCCGCGATATCCCCCCAAGGTGTGTGCCAGTTCCTTCTGGACGATTCCGCCGAGTACTCGGCACCGAGGCGACGCGGCGGCCGCCGCGATCAGGCCGGGGGATGCGTGAACGGGCCGGGAAGCCCGGACCAGGATCGTCGTGCAGATGATGTCTCGCGGTGTCGGAGGTCCTCCTCGGTGTCGTCAGGCGGTGCACACCCCGCATCGCGCAGCGCGGTTGGCGGCGAGGCGGGCGGCACGGGCTTCGCGGCGCCGGGTGGCGAGGAGCTCGGGGACGTGGTCGCCGGTGCCGAAGTAGACCTCGTCCGGAGTCTGGCCCTGGAAGGCCGAGTGCGGGATCTTGGCGTTGGGCTCGGAGACGTAGCACGCTCGGTGCATCGGCGGAGCATACGGAATCCGCGGCGGTGTGTGCCAGTTCCTTCCGGTATCCGTCTCGTGAACCCAGGTAGGGGCACGTTGGCCCGCGCCGGACGTCAACCTGTGTCGGGCGCAGGCCGGAGTTGCGTGTCAAGTGCGCCACGTCAACTTGGGAAGGGAGGACGGCATGGAGCCGAGGTGCGTGCCAATCCCTTCTGGAGAAATCTGCCGAGTACTCGAACACCGGGGCCGCGGGTCCCCCTGCCGCGATCCGGCGGCGGAGGGCGTGAGCGAGACGGTGGCACCCGCGTTCGCGCCGACCGTGCATGGGGCTCAGGTGGGCGGAGGTCCTCCTCGGTGTCGTCAGGCGGAGCACACCCTGCATCGTGCCGCGCGATTGGCCGCGAGCCAGGGGGCACGAGCCTCGCGGCGATGCGCGGCGAGGAGCTCGGGGACGTGGGCGCTCGTGCCGAAGTACGCTGCGTCCGGGGTCTGCCGCTGGAAGGCCGAGTGTGGGATCTTCGAGTTGTGCTCGGAGACGTAGGAGGCGGTGGCGAGGCGCTCGGCCCGCGCAGACCGCGCCGCTCCGCTCGCTGTTACCCCACGGCGAGGAAGGCGGCCGTCGCATCGTCGGCGAACTCACGAATGGCGTGTTCGTGCTGCCGGAGGAGGGCCTCGATCTCGTTCGTCGTGCAGTTGCCCAGGCGGATCCATATTACCTTCGGCGGCGGAGCCGAGAGGAAGATCCGCTGGTGGAAGTCCGCGTCCTTGGACACGATGATCAGGTCGCGGGCCAGTGCGTGGTCCCAGACTGCCGTGTCGCTCGCGTGGGCCAAGCCGACATCTCTCACGTGGACGGCTCCCGGGTACACGTCTTCGAGTGCCCGTGCCAAGCGAGGCGACAGGTTCTGGTCCAGCAGGAGGCGCAGGTCGTCACCGCGGCGGGATGGAGGAGAACTTGCGCTCTCGATCCGCGGCGTACGCGAGGCACGCCCGGACATCCTCGGCCTCGAGGTCGGGGAAGTCCGCGAGGATCTCCGCCTCGGTCATGCCGGAGGCGAGGTACTCGAGGACGTCGTAGACCGTGATCCGCAGGTCCCGGATGCAGGGCTTTCCGGCGCGACGCGTGGGGTCGATGGTGATCCGGTCGCGGTAGTCCATGAGTGGCGATCCTACTCTGCGGGAGGTGGTGACCCCTGCCCGAGGGAGGTCGGCGCACCTCGGGCTCGGGGGGCCCTGCGCCCCCGTTCTCAACTTCCGGAACGCCTGGAACGGCCCGCATGGCACCGTAGCAGGTGGATCCTGGGGGTTTCGACAGAATCCGTCACAGTGGCAGTTCTCAAGATCCGTAAGATGCTGGTGGGCCGCGACTTACGACCGACTCGCGGCAGCTTCCCAAGCTGGATGTCGTCGGTTCGAACCCGATCGGGCGCTCCACCCCCGTTGCGCCTCCTCGCCGCAACCTGCGCGTCCTTGCACGCTTAGGGCGTTGCTCTACGATCGCGCGACTCCGCGTCCGCTCGCTTACATCGTGCAGCGAAGCGCAAGGAAGCGTCAGGAGACCGTCTCAACTGTGCTCCAAGGGCGTCAGCATTTGGCGTCACAAGTCGCGATGCACCCGACCGCAAGATGGAAGGCCGAGGACCCAGGCGACCTTCGGATGCCGCGTCGCGCGCGGACTTGGGACGGGGCGGCTCCATCGCGCAGTCAACGGAGGCAGCCAGGCTGGCCAGACTCGGACCGCTTCCACCCGACCGCCGCCCGCTCGACGACAGCCGCCCCAAGCGGGCCCGCAACGAAGTCGCATCCACATGCCCTCCACGGCGTCACCTTGGCGCACCGACCCGAGGGGCGATAGCATCCTCTCGATGGCCGAATTCGGGGCAGGTCCGCGGTCGGGACGCACGGCGGCGCCTCGCGCCCGCAGGACAGTCTCGACCCGCAGCACGACGGATGCGCCGGGCCGGCGGGTCGAGAAGGCCGTGTCGGGCGGCGCGACGACGCGCTACGTGCTCGACGCACAGCAGGTCGTCGAAGAGTACGACGGGCAGGACGTCTGGCAGGCGCGCTACGTCTACGAGGACGGGATCGACCGCCCGCGCGTCATGGACCGGGCCGACCAGGCGGACGTGAACGGGAACCAGAACACGACCGAGGTGCTCCGCTTCACGTACCACCAGCAGGCGCTGGGATCGGTGACGGAGGTCTCCGAGCCCGGTGGGAGCGTCGTCGAGTGGGTGACGTACGACGTGTACGGGAAGCCCACGATCCTCGGCCAGCAGGGGACCGCCGTCGCCCAGAGCCCGGACGGGAACCCGTACCTCTTCACGGGGCGGGAGTACGACGCCGAAGATGGGAAGTTCCACTTCCGGACGAGAGTCTACGATCCTTCCACCGGGCGCTTTCAGCAGCGCGATCCAGCCGGGTATGTGGACGGCCCATCTGCATACGAGTACACGACGAGCGCCCCCTGTACAGCTGTCGACCCCCTCGGCCTCGAAACAAGGGACCCCAAAGTGCAGGCGCTACTTGCTGCGCGCGCAAAGCTCAATGCGGCCTACAAGGCGTACACGAGAGCATCAGATGCGCTGGAGAAGGCGAAGGAGGAAGCGGCTGCGGCGCAGAAGGCTTATGACATTGCCCTTTCGGCATGGAAGGCAGCATGCAAGAAGCGCAGATGCAGCGATGTGGGTCCGCTTGTTCGTGGTAGAGACTCTGAGCTGGACGATCTGTGGGACGCCCTGCAGAAGGCCAAAGAGGACCGTGATGCGGCCAATCGAGCCGCCAGTGCGGCGCAGACGGCCTACGATGAAGCCGCGGCGGCGTACGATGCCGCTCTGGCGACATTCAATGCCGCCAGAAATGATCTAAATGGAAGTGGCGTCAAGCCGACACGACAAGACATTCTCGACATGGTGAGGCAGGACCTCCTCGACTTCGGCCCGAAATGGGTTCACGATGCTATGGAGAATGGTCTAATGACGCTTGCGCCCGACTCGGACCCCGTCTTTCTGGTGGAAGGTAAGCACGCAATGGGAGCGTACTCTGACGGTGTGATGTGGATACCGTACTCGTCGGTAGATAACGCCGTGACCACCTGGGAGCACTGGGGGGAGAGCGATCTCCTAGAGACGCTGTTACATGAGGGCAGGCACTATGCGGAGGAGCACGAGGACGGGCGGAGCGGGCATCCGGCGGATTCAGAGCGAGACGCCCCCAGGGGCGGGCAGAGTGGCTGGCACGACGCTGACCAGTCCAGCGGACTTGGCATAGAGCAAATAGTGCACCGGGCCCAAAGGGGAAGGTGATGTGTCTGTGCTTTTTCCTGCGTCGCAACGAAAGCCGGACTCCCGCTCGTGCGGGAGGGGCCTGCTACTCTCCACAGCGTCGGCGATGTGCCCGGTGCCGGCGGGCCTCGGTTCGCCGGGCCGCCGTCCTGTAGTGCCGTCATTTCGAACCCCCCTACCCGCGGTGACAGGGTCACAAGCCGAAGAAGTTGATGAGATGCTGCGCCTAGACACAGCGCTTTTCACGCTGCACTGGAGGCCGGCGCGCAAGGACCTGCGTACTGGGTCCGCATCGGGGCCGACTCGAGGAATGGCCATCTACGCAGGCAAGGGGGCCGACTTCGAGAGGAGGAACTTCCGGTCGGCAATATCACCAACGGTTTGCGGAGGATCTAGCATTGCCGTAGCGCGGCTAAGTCAAATTGTGTACCATGCTGTCGATGGACAGCAGAGCTTTGCCCAGTACAGGTCTACTATGCCCGAGGATCTGACTGACGGCTCACGATCGGGTGGGAGGCGTGCGGAAGACCTCATAGCCGTCCTTACTCCGCAGGGGCGTTTGGGCGAGCGCCCCACTCTGGGCGGATGCACAACAACAGGTGGTGACGTCAGGAGCCGAGCGATGAGCCTGATGAGCATTCGCTTTGAAGGGGTCGTGCCGAATATGGCAATCCGGACTTCGACGGAGACTGCAACTGCTTTGGGTCGGCATCGAACGCCGCCGGGCATGAGGAAGCGCACCTGGGAGCGCGCTACGGACGAGTTCTCTCGGATTGGGCGTTGTCCCAGCCAGCTACAACCCGTCATGGCCACCGCCAGCAAACCGGCAGCCATGTTGCCGAATGTCCCCCGGATCTCGCGGAGCGCAGCACGAAGCAACGAGATCCACCGAGTGTTCCGTGCAAGGCTCGACTGCGCTGCATGTGCGGCGGAGAGAGAGTCGCACGGTGGCTAGCAGAGCGATTGGCGGCGGGAGAAGGCGGCTACTTGTCGTCTTAGGAGTAATGGGGTTGGTCACTGTACTGCTCCTTGCGGGCGAGGCGCTTCGGAGTCGCCCGCAGCCGGACGGGGGTCTGAGGCGGATGTCGCGTTGCGTTACAGTGACGGCCCTCGTGCGAGTCAGAATACTCTTGCGCGACGCGCGGAATAGACCCGTTGCTGGCGCGCGTGTAATGGTGGCCCCGACGAAGGATGTGATGCGAACCGAAGAGGACGTCGAGAGTATCCGCAGGGCGATCGAATTCAGGCTTGCTCAGGGCGAGAGGGCATGGACGTGCGCGATCGGAAAAACGGGTCAAGACGGCGCCGTCGAGCTGGAATTCACGCGACTCACTGAGAGTGACGATCCGCTCTTCGATGATGAGCAGGACTCGGCACGGAAGCCATTTGTCTTTGGCGCCTACGTTCGAGTCGATGCCCGCAGTTGCGGGACCGTGCTGCAAGAGCTGGGCGACGGCAGGAGCATTCACTATCGACGGATTACGACGCCAACTGGACGTCTGCCAGTGGCGGAAGCGGAGTTCGTCGTGCATTGCAATGAATAGAAAGCCCTGCTGTGTGTCAGGTGCGCCACGTCAACTTGGGAAGGGAGGACGGTATGTAGCCGTGTTGCGTGTCAATCCCTTCTGGAGATTTCTGCCGAGGACTCGAACATCCGGGCCGCGGATCTCCCGCCGCGATGACGGCCGTGGCGTGTGTAAGTGTGGCGGCGGCGCCCCCCAGTCGGGCCGACCGGGCATAGGACCCGCCGTGTCGGGTTCCTCCTCCTCGGTGTCGTCAGGCGCTGCACACCCCGCATCGCGCGGCGCGGTTCGCGGCGAGGCCGGCGGCACGGGCTTCGCGGCGCCGGGTGGCGAGGAGCTCCGGGACGTGGTCGCCGGTCCCGAAGTAGACGTCGTCGGGAGTCTCTCCGCGAAAGGCGGAGTGCGGGAGGGCCAGGAAGCGGTTCACGACCACGTCGCGCTCGCCGCGACGCTTCTTCTCGAGCAGCGCGCGAACGTGGGTGGTGTGGGATCGACGACGTCCTCCCGGAGCGCAGCCAACTTGTTTGAGCACGACTGGGTCGCCAAGCGGGCGCTCTCCCGGACGCTCACGAATCAGAGCAGATCGATGAACGCCTCGACCGTCAGCTGGGCCTCGCGGAGGATACTCCGGAGCGTGCCTCTCTTGAGATCGCGTCCATGCATCGGCACCACCACGCGCCGCGCAGGGGGTCGCGGGTGCTTGAGAACGACATGGCTACCCGTCTGGTGATGGACGACGTACCCGGCTCGCTCCAGGGCGGCTACGACCGCGCGCGGCCGGAGGACGGGCAGGGCCGCCATGGATCAGCGGCTGCCGGCGAGAGAGACCTCGATCCGCTCGTGACGCGGGGGCTCCGGGACGTCGGGGGGCAGGGGCTCGCCATCCTGGAGGAGGCTCTCGCAGTAGGCGCGGATGGCATCGGCGGCCATGCGCCGGGCCTCCTCGATCGTGTCGCCCTCGGTGACGCAACCGGGCAACGCCGGCACGAGCACGGTGAACCCGCCGTCCGGCTGCGGCTCGTAGAGGACGGTGTAGGAGAGGATGGGCACGGCGCTGGCGAGTATACCGTCCGAGGATGCGCCGATCCCCGCGGAGCGGGTCAGGCAAGCGAGCCGTGCAGCACGCACCCGGGTCCCGTGGTCGGTCGGAGGGGGGGGGACGCGTCACGCCCCGCCCCGGGCGCCACTCTCAACTTCCCCAACGCACAGAATGGCCCGCAGGACACCGTAGCAGGTCGATCCTGGAGGAATCGACAAAGTACGTCACAGTGGCCATTCTCAAGATCCGTAACCCCTGGTTGGGGCTAGACTTACGACTCGCGTGCGTCAGCTTCCCAAGCTGAATGTCGTCGGTTCGAACCCGATCGGGCGCTCCACCCTCGTTGCGCCTCCTCGCCGCAACCTGCGCGTCGTTGCCACGTTGCGGCGCCCGATACGAGCGCGGCGCCGAGGCCGTCCGTTCCTGACAAAGCGCAACGAGCGGCAACGAAAGGTCAAGAAACCGTCTCAACTGTGCTCCAAGGGCGCCAGCATCTGGCGTCACAAGTCGCGACGCACCCGACCGCAAGATGGAAGGCCGAGGACCCAGGCGACCTTCGGATGCCGCGTCGCGCGCGGACTTGGGACGGGGCGGCTCCATCGCGCAGTCAACGGAGGCAGCCAGGCTGGCCAGACTCGGACCGCTTCCACCCGACCGCCGCCCGCTCGACGACAGCCGCCCCAAGCGGGCCCGCAACGAAGTCGCATCCACATGCCCTCCACGGCGTCACCTTGGCGCACCGACCCGAGGGGCGATAGCATCCTCTCGATGGCCGAATTCGGGGCAGGTCCGCGGTCGGGACGCACGGCGGCGCCTCGCGCCCGCAGGACAGTCTCGACCCGCAGCACGACGGATGCGCCGGGCCGGCGGGTCGAGAAGGCCGTGTCGGGCGGCGCGACGACGCGCTACGTGCTCGACGCACAGCAGGTCGTCGAAGAGTACGACGGGCAGGACGTCTGGCAGGCGCGCTACGTCTACGAGGACGGGATCGACCGCCCACGCGTCATGGACCGGGCGGATCAGGCGGACGTGAACGGAAACCAGAACACGAGCGAGGTGCTTCGCTTCACGTACCACCAGCAGGCGCTGGGGTCGGTGACCGAGATCTCCGAGCCCGGGGGGAGCGTCGTCGAATGGGTGACGTACGACGTGTACGGGAAGCCGACGATCCTCGGCCAGCAGGGGACCGCCGTCGCCCAGAGCCCGGACGGGAACCCGTACCTCTTCACGGGGCGGGAGTACGATCCGGAGGACGGGCTCTACTACTACCGCGACAGAAGTTATGATCCGGCTACTGGTAGGCTCTTGCAGAGGGATCCCGCAGGCTGCGCGGAAGGAATCAACCTCTTCGAATACGTGGCATCAACGCCAACGATTAGGGTAGACCCCTCGGGCTTGGCGCCTGTGACTAGGGTTCCTTACGAGCGAAGCAATGATCCCAAGCAGTCTCGTGAGAACGCTCGGGAGGCTATCCAAGAGTACAACGAGGAGCACCCGGACGAGGAGCCGATTCCGGAGAGCGCGGCCGATCCAATCGGGACAGAACATCCCGATGGAGAGGAGGGCACGCTTGTTGACGCACGAACGTTGTCAGACTGGTGGCACGAGTGGTCGGTCGAACCCTGCAATCGCCCTGGCTATCACAAGATGCAGTGGCGATCCCGCCTCCGCCGGCTGGTCATCCTGTATCCGGAGGGCAATGACAAGTTGCTTGATCATGAATACGGGCACGTGGTCGACGAGGAGGAATTGGCTGAGTCAATGGGGGCGGACGTGGGAGAGGAATACGTACAGGATGGCACGAGCGAAGAGGACGTCAATCAACTGGGATCTGAGGGCGACGCCAACAGAGCGGGATTGAGAGAAGACGAGAGTAGGAAGGACGAGAAGGCGCGCCATGAGCGTGAGGGAACTTCTGGAAGCGACGACGAGGCGCGCGCGAGGCGAAGGAGGGACGATTGACGCACAGAGCGATCGGGATCATCTCTGCCACGGCCGTACTGTTGGCCGGGGGCGTTGGGTATTGGATTGGCCGCGGCCATGGGCTGACCTGCGCCGATGTTCCCCAGCACGCTCCTCCCGTGAGTCCCAGTCCCTTGATTCCAGCCTCATCCTCTCCCGTCGAGTTTCTTCCCGTCGAGGGTCTTCTTTACGCCATTAGGAGGTTGACGGACCCGGGGCAGACTGACCGATGGGATGGGACAGGTTACGAGTTCCTTTCCCTCGGTCCTTATGTGCTTGAGTGGTATTGGCGCGCGCGCACTAAGACCATTCGGCTCGGCGGGTGGAGATTCAGAGTTTCTGGCGATCCTGAACCGGAGTACAAGGACGGATGGGTCAATGTGGGTGCGGCCAGCACAATCGAGGGGTCGGCTTCGGATTCGGGAGGGGCGACCCGCAGAGTCATCAAAGTGCACCTACTGGCGCGCCGCGAAGGATCCAAGTAGGGGCGGACGGAGGGCGACGAGACTCTGCTTCTTCTCAGTTCGAACGAAACGTTTCGTTCGACTTGTACCGGGTGCTGCTTCTCAGTTGGGTGTGGCTACTCTTGGACGACGTGCAAGTGCCGTGATGGCAGTGGTTTAGAGCGGATGGGCGCGAAAGGAAGGGGCTCCCGGAGCCGAGATATCGGGTAGCGGCCGCGATATCCGCCCGAGGTGTGTGCCAGTTCCTTCTGGACGATTCCGCCGAGTACTCGGCACCGAGGCGACGCGGCGGCCGCCGCGATCAGGCCGGGGGATGCGTGAACGGGCCGGGAAGCCCGGACCAGGATCGTCGTGCAGATCATGTCTCGCGGTGTCGGAGGCGCCTGAAACTCAGGAAGGACGATGTCGAAGTCTTGTTCTCCGTGGACGTAGATCGTCCCAGTGTGCACGGACATGTCGATGTCGTCATAGTGGATACGGCCGCCAATGCTCTCCACCAGCTCGGAGATCCTCGCGAACGCCCGAACGGCCTCGCGGCCGGAGACCACCGGGAGCCGGCTCAACCGGATGCCTCGACCACGTCCTCCGTGATCCCGGGCGGGATCGGCTCCCCGTGCTCCCGGAGCGACTCCAGGTAGAGCTCGACCGCCTCCTGGATGTTGGCGCGCGCCTCCTCCCGGGTCCGGCCCTGCGAATGGCAGCCCGGGAGACTCGGGCAACTCGCCACGAAGACCCCATCCTCGTCGGGTTCGATCACGATGCGGAACTTCATGGATGTCTCCGGGTGCGAGGGGACGTTCCCGGATTGTAGCCACCGACCCACGGCGCTTCGTGGGCCCCCTGGCGGCCAGCGGGCCGGCACCGGCCATTCTCAAAATCCGAAACGCACGGAACGGCTCGCAGGACACCGTAGCAGGTCGTTCCTCTGGAAATCGATAGGATCCGTCCCAGTGGCCATTCTCAAGATCTGTAACTCCTGTACTGCGCGCGACTTACGAGTCGGGGCACTCAGCTTCCCAAGCTGAATGTCGTCGGTTCGAGCCCGATCGGGCGCTCCACCTTCGTTGCGCCTCCTCGCCGCAACTCGCGCGTCGTCGCACGTTTGCGGCGATCCTCTTCGATAACGCGGATCCACCCGCGCTCGCTTACATCGTGCAGCGAAGTGCGAGGAAGCGTCAGGAGACCGTCTCGAGTGGCGACCCAAGTCACGCAGCTTCTGCGGCTCGGTTTCGCCCCGCCTGCCAATCGCGGCGCGCCGGCGAGTTCGGTCGCGTGACCCTTCCGCGGCGGCGACGCCGCGGCCGCATTGACGCGTGTACGGATTTACGGCCGCCGTTACCGCCCCCGCCGGCGCCGCCGCCTCGCCGGTGCGCGCCGTCCGGCCCCGCGTGCTACGCGCGACGACGACGACGTGGAGGAGATCGCGGGAGGCCGGTAGGCCGGCGGCCGCGCGCCCGGGCGCGGCCGGTCATTGGCTCGGAAGCTCCCGGGGGGCGCTTCGCTGTACGCTGTCGCCCGTGGCGCGCTTCCGGACGACGCACCCGGGGGCTGGGGCGCGTGTAGGCGTCGCCCGAGGATCATCGGAACCGACCGGAGGAGTCGATCTCATGTCGCGAAACTTCACGGAGCGCGAGGTCTTCGCGCGCATGCTGGCGGAGATCCACACCGCCGACGGAGAGGCCTACCAGGACCAGAGCACGATCTACGGTGACATGTCACGACTCGTCGTCGCATGGCTGGCGAAGTCCAGCCCGGCGGATCTCGTCCGGATCTACAACGAGTTGGGGTGGGGTGGCTCGGCCAACGGTCGGGCGATGCACGAGGCCGCGCGCCAGTGGATGCGCACCTACCATCCAGACCGCGCGCGCCGAGCGGGCTACGGTGACGCGGAACCCACGGGGAGCGTGTAGGGACGCCGGTTGTCCATGGCGAGCCGCGCGCCGTCCTGCCCCGCGTGCCGCGAGACGATGACGACGTGGAGGAGGTTCGGGTGGACCGTAGGCGGAGGACGCCCCTCGCCGGCCGGCAGCCTGCACCGGTTCGTCCCGTGACGGCCCTCTCGCACGGCGGGCGTCTCGCGCTACCCTGTCTTCCGTGGTCCGGTTCCGGGCGACGCGCCGCTGGCTCTGGCGCCTGAACGGCGCGCTGCTCGTGGGGGCGCTCGCGACGTGGGGAGCCTGGCTCGGGGACCGATCCGGGGAAACGGCGCGTTCCTGGCGGTACGGGGGCATCCGTGAGCTTCCTTTGGCCGAGGCCCCGACCCGCACGGGGCCGGTCGCGTGGGACGAGCTCGTCCACGAGTTCCGGGGCTGGTGGCCGTGCGACCTGGGGGAGGTCTGCAAGCGAGAGGTCACGGAGCCAGTCGTCGTCGGCCCGGCCACGCGCCCGCCGCTCGGGGCCTTTCGCGTGACGGGGTGGTGGCGCGACCCGGGTGGCCCCGACGCCGTGGTCCTCACGTCCAAGGACCCCGCGCACCCCGAGACCTACGTGGTCCTCGAGGGGCGTCCCGACCGGGACGTCTCCATCGTCGGCATCGAGGAACGCCGCCGCGAAGGGCACATCACCCTCGCGCGCGGCCCCGAGACGTTCACGTTCGTGGTCCCGCTCGACCGGCCCGTGGACCGTCGCGTCCGCGGCGTCGGGGGATCCGGGGTCTTACGAACGAGCGCCGCGTCAGAAGTCGCGAACGGCTCCGATGTTGCGACGGGGGGTGGCGCCCCAAGCGACGTGAGGCTCGTTCCCTTCTACGGAGAAGAGGGAAGCGTCGCGGGCGTTCGCGTGACCGGCGTCCGGGCGGAGAGCCGATGGGCGAAACTCGGCCTCCGCGCGGGAGATGTGATCGAGCGGGTCGGGGACGACGCGGCGGTCGACGTGCCTCGCGCGCTCGCCGTGCTCGGGAGCGACGCCGTCGGGCCCATCTCCGTGCAGCGCGGAATCCGCTCGGCGCCCCGGCGCGTGACGATTTCTCGCTGATCGCCGCTTCGGATGCAACTTCTTCGCAGGTCATACTGAGTCGCACTCTCAATTGATGCACCGCGAGGCTCTCACTCCGACTTCACGGATCCATCACATGCGGCTCGGTTTCCCCCTTGCGCGGTGACATGGAGAGCGCGACCCTCGGTCTCGGAAGAAGTGGTGCGGTCCGCGAAGGGAGGTCGCGCTCAACCGGCGGATGGAGCAGAACACCTTCGACGCGACCTGGGTCGGGACGCTCCCGCAGGCCGTCCAGACCTTCCTCGCGGCCCGAAACACCAAGGGGGGCGTCTACGCCTACGACTGGGCGTACCGGCTGACGGACGTCCGCTACGACACCACGAGCCCCCTCCAGGAGGTCCAGAACCCGGGGAGCCAGACCTTCGCCAAGAACACCCAGTACGTGCTGGACGGCCTCGGGAACCGGAGCCAGACGCTCACGACCCCGCCGACCCCGCCCTCGACCGTGACGTACGCTTCGGACGTGGTCAACCAGTACACCCAGGTCGGCGGCGTCACCCGGACCCACGACAACAACGGGAACCTCAAGGACGACGGGACGTACCTCTTCGCCTACGACTTCGAGAACCGGCTGGTCGAGGTGAAGCTCAAGGCGACGCAGGCCGTGATCGCGACCTACCGCTATGACGCGCTCGGGCGGCGTGTCGAGAAGGCCGTCTCCGGCGGCGCGACGACCCGCTACGCGCTCGACGGTCAGCAGGTCGTCGAGGAGTACGACGGGCAGGACGTCTGGCAAGCCCGCTATGTCTACGAGGACGGGATCGACCAGCCGCGAGCGATGGATCGAGCCGACGGTGCTGACGTCAACGGCAACGGGAACACGAGCGAGATCCTGCGTTTCACCTACGCCCAGAGCGCGAGGGGCGACGTCACGGAGATCACGCAACCGAGCGGTGCGGTCGTCGAGTGGACGACCTATGACGTCTACGGCCAACCGACGATCCGCGGCTCACAGGGGACGGTCGTTTCGCAAAGCGCGGTGGGGAACCCGTTCCTCTTCACGGGGCGGGAGTACGACGCCGAGACGAAGACCTACTAGTTCCGCGCGCGCGCGTACGACCCGGCCACCGGGCGGTTCCTCCAGAGGGATCCCGCCGGATTCGTCGGGGGGCTGTCCCTCCACGAGTACGTCGGATCGGACCCAGCATCGTCCGCCGATCCCTCGGGGCTTGCGCCGAAGGACAAGGAGAACAAGCCAGTCGAGTGGCTTCGTGATGCGGGCCAGGCGCTCCTGAAAGCTCAAAAGGCTGAGGAAGCGGCATACAACGCCTACCTCGCGGCTTTGGACGCAGCGTACGCCGCAGGGGGCGCAGCCCTCGCTCTCGAGAAGCAGATCCACGATCTAGAGGAGCTGATCAAGAAGAAGGCGGAGGATGAGTGCTACGACCCGGCGGAGGATAACAAGAAGCTGGCCGAGTTGAAGGCGGCCCTGAAGGACGCGAGGGCGAAGCAAGCGGATGCGTGGCAAGCGGTCGATGATGCGATCGCCGTTCTCGACCCCCTTGAGGACGCACTGGATGCCGCCGAAGCCGAATTTCACGCGGCAGCACAGAACATGTGGGAGCTCATGGGCGGCCACGGGGCGGTGCCTACGAGTGGGCCGATCTCGGATGCGGACCTCCTCCGACTGGCTCGATTGGACGCCGTGGCGTTTGGCAACGGCAAGTCAGAGTGGATTGCGCACGCCGAATCGCTCCTGGAGAATGGCAGGTTTAAAACAGTGCCAGAGCTCGCGCAACAGGATCCGAGGGCGGAGGGCGAGTACGACCCTGAATCGGGCGAACTGCGCTTCAAGACCTCGTTTATGGACAAGATGGCGGACAAATTCAATAACGGTGACTGGCTCGGGGAAGCAAAGGTGGTGGGTGTGGTATTGCATGAAGTCCGTCACGCTGAGCAGGGGCCACTTGAGTTCCGTGAGCATCCAGCAGATCCAGGTAGAGGGGGTGTCCCGCAAGGGTCGAGCGAGTGGCAGCGCGTCGACCGGAACGCCGCTCGGTCCATCGTGGATACGGCGAACGCGTTGCGAGGGTGGGCACGGTGAGGGGGCCCAAAGCATGAGCAGTTCCACCCGGAACGGGCCGGCGCCCTCGAGCGATGCGCGTCCGCGCGGCGGCGAATATGGACGGAGTTGTTGGCTGATGGGGCGATGGGCGTGGGTTGCTCTCTCAGTCGTGCTCGTCGCTGCCATCGCTGGAGTGGCGCTCTTCACCACCGGCTTCCGCATCGGTTCACGCGACGTCGGCGGGCGCAAGCGCGTATTCGTCGGCTCGGGGACGGTGCTCGTGCGGGTACGCATCCACGTGATCGACGCCAGCGGACGCCCCGTGGCCGATGCCCGCGTCGTGGCATCCCCTTTGGCTCGTGCAAGGGAAGAGGCTGTTGAAGCCATCCGGAGGTCTATCCAGTTGTCCCGCGCCTCGGGCGAGATCGCTGGAGATGGATGGGCCATCGGAACCACGGATGCAAGTGGCGTGGCCAGTCTGGAGTACACCCTCTCCGGTGCCGTCGAGGGAGGGGAGGGGGAGTGGATTCCTGAGGGGTCATTCCCCTTCGCCGATCATGTTCGGGTCGACTCGGTGGAGTGCGGGACTATCTTCCGAGAGTTGGATGCCCCAAGAAACGTGCGCTACGACCTGAACCCGGGTCCGATCGGGCGCGGGAGTGTCGGCGTGGTCGAGTGGGTTGCCGAGGCTGACTTCGAGGTTAGATGCGATAAGTAGAGGCGCTTCGTGGCCCGTTCGGACTGGAGAGTCCCCCCGAGTACTCGAGAACCGGAGCCGAGGGTTCTCCTGCCGCGACTGGGTCGCTGCTGGGGTGGTTCTGGCCCGTGGCCGGCGGGTCTTGGAGAGCGGGGAGGTGCGGGTCCGTCCCTTCCGGAGATTTCTGCCGGGTACTCGAACAGCGGGGCGGGGGGTTCCTCCTGCCGCGGCCTGGGCCGCGGCGGGGAGAACGGAGCTGGACAACCCGGAGCCGGGACGGTCGTGCACGGGGCTCGTAGTGGCGTGGCCCCTCTTCGGTGTCGTCAGGCGCTGCGCACACCGCAGCGTGCAGCTCGGTTGGCGGCCGGGCGGGCGGCACGGGCCTCGCGGCAGCGGGTCACGAGGAACTCTGGGACGTGGTCGCCGGTCTCCGAGCGGAACCCGCTGGTGCGCCCGCCGGGGCCCGCTCGCACCAAGGACCAAAGGCCGTCACAAGCGGGCCTTTCAGCTCGTCTCAACCCAGGTCTCAACGGCTTCTGGCGATCGTCGTAACCTGCGCGGGACGCGTGACTTGCGATGGGGGGCACGCAGCTTCCCAAGCGCAACGAGCGGCAACGAAAGGTCAGGAGACCGTCTCAACTGTGCTCCAAGGGCGTCAGCATCCGGCGTCACAACAAGGCGCGGGGCGTCGCGTGGCCTGTGTCGAGGCTTCGACGCGTGCCCAACCTAGGCGGGCTCGTCCCCCATGGCCTCATCCTCGTACTGCTCTGCCGACTCCCGGTCTCGAAGTGCGATCCGACGAGCCTCAAGCTCCCGCATGGCCTCAGGATCTGGTCCGACATACGGATCGGGGGCGTGCCGTACGGGTGGCGGGTCCGCGACGACGGGCGGCTCGAGCCGGAGCCGCTGGAGGCCAAGGCGGTCGCGCTGGCGAAGCGGCTCCGATCCGAGGGCGCGTCGCTTCGGGCCGTGGGAGCGGACCTGGACGGCGCCGGGTTCCGGCCCCGGACGGGGAAGCGGTGGCATGTCGCCGTCGTGTCGCGGATGGTCGCGGGCTGACAGCACTCGCAGGCCATGCCACGCGGCGACGGCGACACTCAATCGCCGCGAGCCGAGAACATGGTTGTTTGCCGGAGCGAGTGTCGCCGCCCGCCCGCATACTCCTCGCAACCCAGGAGCCCCGATGCCGAAGCGCCCCAAGAACCACCGCCAGTCCGTCACCGCCGCCGACGTGCGTCGCATCCGCCAGCTCGTCAAGGCGGGCACGCCCGCACCCCGAATCGCCGCCGAGTTGGGCCGGACCGTCACCGCGACGCGCCAGATCGCCTCGGTGAACGGGATCTCTTTGCGGGTGGGGGCGGGGACGCGGCCCCGGAAGAAGAAGTAGGCGGCGCGGCTCATGGGGCGCGTCGCGGGCGGCGCCGCCGCCCGCGCTACGTCGGCCTCCTCTCCGTCCACGGCGTCCGCCACTCGGGCGGCACCTCCGACTCGGCGGTAGTCCGGTACTCGGTCCCCCGCACGACCACGCCGGACTCGACTTCGTAGGGCCCGGAGCAGAAGCAGAAGAAGTCGGGCGGCCGTGGGGCGAGGCCGCCTTGCTCTCGTCAACCCGGCATTCAACCGCGCTTCCGTCTTGGGCTGGTTGGCGCTATCGTGAAGGTGTGCTGCGCGTGTTCGTCGTGCGCCGCTGGCTCTGGCGTCTGAACGGCGCGCTTCTGCTGGCGGTCCTCGTGGCATGGGGGGGAGTGCTGGCTGGCGTCACCCGAGAGAACAGCCGTTCGCCCCCCACCATCTCTCCGCAGGACCTTCCCGCGCGCGCCGGCCCGACGCGATCGGGTCCCGTCGCATGGGACGAGATCGTGCGGGAGTGCGGACCCTGGTGGCCTTGCGACCTGCCCAACCGGGACCACCGCGTGCCCGGCCCCAACATCGTGGTGGGGAATGCGACGAGGCTGCCCCTAGCGGCGTTCCGGGTGACGGCGTGGTGGCGTGACCCGACGGGTCCGGACGCGATCGTTCTGGCCTCGAAAGACCCGGCGCGCCCCGAGACGTACGTCGTCTCGGAGGGGCAGGCGGATCGAGGCGTCGTCATCCGCCGGATCGAGGAGAGGGACCGCGAAGGCCTGATCACGCTCGCGCGAGGCGAGGAGACCTTCACGTTCGTCGTGCCCCTCGACCATCCGATCGATCGCCGCGTGCGGGGTGTCGGGCCTCTGCGGCGAGGCGGGACGGCCCCGGAAGCGGTGGAAGACGCTGGCCGCGCTGAGGTTGCGTCGGGAACGAGCGCGGCGGGAGACGTGAAGCTCGTCCCGTTCTACGGAGCCGAGGGCCGCGTCACAGGTGTGCGCGTGACCGGCGTTCGCGGAGAGAGCCAGATTGCGCAACTCGGCCTCAAGCCGGGAGATGTGATCGAGCGCATCGGGGACCACGCCGTCTCGGACGTTTCGCGTGCCCTCGCCGCACTTGGAAACGAGGTGACCGGCGACGTGCGCGTGCGGCGTGTTGCGGGCGCGCAGCAGGCAACACTGACGCTGTCGCGCTAGGGAACGCCGCGCTGCAAGATTGTGGCAACCCCTACGAATTCCTCATGGATCGGGTCGGTCGCCACTTGCGCTGTGACGTAGGCGGCGCCACTCTCCCCCTCGGACGAGACGGTGTCGTACGAGAAGGGAGGTCGCGCTCATGCGTTCCTCGAGAAGGTGGGGTCCTCTCGCGGTGGTGCTCGTCGTGGGAGGCGGGGCGCTGCTGCTCGCCGACGTGACGACCGAGCCCGCGTTCGTGAACGATCTCTCGAGCTCCGACGGAACCGCGCGTGAGGCGACGATCAAGCAGCTCGCGTCGGAGCCGTCGCGCCTTGCGGACATGCTCGACGTCCTCGAGAGCGACGCCGCGCCGATCGTCAAGGCGGGCCTCGCCGAGGCCATCGGGAGAATGAGCCTCTCGACGAACAGTCTCTCGGGGATCGTGACCCTCGCCTCTTCGAGCGACGTGGTGACGCGGGCGGCGGCGGTTCGGATCCTCGCGCGACACGCGAGCGGCGCGCGGACGACGCTCGCGGCTCGTGCGCAGGATGGTGCGGAGCTCGCCTCGATCCGCGTCGTGGCCGTCCGGGGCCTCGGCGCGGCGGGGGGCACGGCGCTCCCGGACCTTCGACAGGTTGCCGGGGACGAGAAGGCCCCTCGTGCGGTCCGGGACGCCGCCGTTCGCGCGCTCGCGGTCGTGTCGAGCGACGGGCTCTTGGACGTCTACGACCTCGCGCGGGAGAGCAAGGCCTCGCGGTCGGAGCGCGAGAACGCGATCGACGCGCTCGGCGAGGCGCAAGGCCTTCAGCGAGCTCACGGCACTGGCGAGCCACACCCAGGCCTGGGTCCGGAGCCGAGCGCTGACGGCGATGGTCCGGACCGACGACAAGACCCACGCCTCCACCTACGCGGCGCGCGCTCCGGACGCAGACGCGACGGTCCGCTGGACGGCGCTCCAGGGCCTGGGGCTCCTCGGAGGTGCGGCCCAGAACCGAAGTGCGGTGCTCCTGCTCCTGACGACACCGACCCGCGGGTCCAGGGGCTCGCCGCGAAGATCACGGGCGCGATCTCCTCGGACATCTCGAGCCAGGTGACGCCGGCCTCAAGACGCTCCTCGGCTCCACCACGTTCTCGGTCCGTCGCGAGGCCGCGCTCGCGCTCCTCCAGCTCCACGACAAGTCGGGGCTTCACGACGATGTCAGGCCGATGCCGCCATCGACGAACCCGTCGATCGCGGCCACGGCCACGCAGGCCGTGAGCCAGATCTCGAACGCGACCTGGTAGGGGAGAGGGGGAGGCCGTGTCGAAGAAGAGCCGGAGCGAGAACGTCCGCCGGCCGCGTCGGATCGAGGAGAGGGGGTTGGCCGCGACGCTCCCCGAGATCCGGGGGAGATGGCCCGAGATCGTGGGGCTCGTCCTGGTCGTGCTCCTCGTGGGGCACCTGCCGGGTGCCTTGGCCCAGGGGATTCCGACGGGGCCGAACCCGGTGGACACGGTGACGCTTGCCGACGGGAGCGCCGCCTACGTCCTGAACAGCGGGAACTCGACCGTGACGGTCGTCGACCCGAAGGCGAACCTCTCGACCGGGACCCTGACGCTCCCGATCCCGCCCAACACCTGCATGGACATGGACTGGTCGGTCTCGCTCCAGCAGCTCGTCGTCGGCTGCAACAACGGGCAGGTCTGGACCGTCGACCCCGCCACCGGCGTGGCGACGCTCTCCCTCAGCAACCCCGCGGCCAACTACAGCCAGATCACGGCCGACAACCTGCTCGGAGGCGCGCTCTACGCGTGGGGCTACGACCGAAACCGCGCCTGGCTCGACCAGTTCCTCGTGGGCGGGGTGTTCGCTCCGGCGACCGCCATCCCCTTCGCCACGGCGACCGAGCTGATCGAGGTGAGGCCGAGCGGCAACCCCGCGACCCGCTATCTGATGCTCCTCGGCCGTACGGGTCCCGGGTTCGTGGGTGTGTCGTTCTTCGACCGGACGGCCATGACGCCCGCGTCGTTTCCGACCTGGGGGCCGCCGCCGGCCGTGCCCACCGGCATCACGAGCCTGGACAACGAGGCCTACGTCTCCGCGACGGACGCGGTCACGGGGATGGCCTATCTGCTCCAGCTCCCCTACACCGGGGCCTTCTTCACGTTCACGGCGCCGCCCGTCTGGACGGGACCGGCCGTGGGGGCCTCGGACGTGACGTCGGCCGGGCAGTTCCTGACCGTCTTCTGTCCGGGGCTCACCGGCGGGACCGACGCCTACTACTTCGACGCGGCCGACCCCGCCAACGTCCTTCAGGTCGGCTGGATCAACATCGAGCCCAACATGCCGCCGGCCGGGGGCGGGTCGTCGTGGATCGACCCGGCCGGGAGCTTCGAGGACCTCTACGTGCTCGTGGCGAACACGGGGTCGAGCGCCGCGGGCGAGTCGGGGCGTTCCATCCTCGACAACGTGCTCTGGAACCCCGGAGCGAGCCCGACGATCACGGGGACGGGGACGGGGCTCGTCCAGACGAGCTCCTCGGCGGTCCAGCCGACGACTCCGAGTGGGTGCGGCGCATGTATGGACGAGGAGTTCCTCGGGCGGGGCTGGATCGACGCCTGGCCCGATCCGGACGTTCGGAAGGACTTCCCGGCGACTGCCTGCAGCGTCGAGTTCGCGACCGCCGAGGAGGTCTACTCGCTGCCGCTCTTCAAGATCCCCGGCGTGGGGATGGACCTGGGCGTGAACCTGACCTATCGATCGAGAATCGGTTACGACTATCGCTACGGAAGGGGCTGGACGCTCGACCAGGACGTGAGGCTTCGCACGGAGCCGAACGGCGACGAGACCTACCTCAATGGGCACGGTCGGGCCGACACCTTCGCTTCGGCAGGAGGGGGAAGTTTCGTTCCTCCGGTCCGCTACGATTCGACGCTCAACGTGCAAGGGACGACGGCGACGCTCACCAGTCGGTTTGGGACCGCCAGCACCTTCCAGAACGGGTACCGGACGCAGGTCCAGGACCGCTACGGAAACGCGCTCACGTACTCGTGGACGGGCGACCAGTTGACGTCGATCACCGACACTCTCAACCGGAGCTACACGCTCTCGTACGGGACGGATGGAAGGCTCTCGAGCATCACCGACTTCGGGGGTCGGACCTGGACCCTCACGTACGACTACATGGGGCAGTTGAAGCGCGTGACGACGCCTGCCTCTACCCAGTTCCCACAGGGGCGCTCCGTGTGGTTCTCCTACACGGGGAACAGCACGAACTCCGCGCTCGCAAGCAATCTGGTTCACGTGTGGAGCCCGCTCGGCGACGGGGTCCAGACGCTGTACTATGACGGCTACGATCGGGTCGTGAAGGAGACGATCGGGGACGGCTCGTACGCGATGAGCTATGCGTCCCTCATGGGGTCCGACACGAAGACCACCGTGGTGGACCGATCCGGGAACACGACCGAGTGGACCTTCTCGACGTTCGGCGTGCCGATCAAGGAGGAGGTCTTCACCAAGGGCCTTCGGCAGGGGGAGCCGAACTCGTACGTGACCACCATGGGGGTCGACCAGACGACGGGTTTGGTGACGCACGTGAGCGCCCCGGCGGGAAACCGGACCGACTACCAGTACGACAGCGCGCTGAACCTGGTCGAGGTGCGGCGCAAGGAAACGGATACCCCGAACCAGTCCGGCACGGACATCGTGTACTCCTACCAGTACGGCGGGCCCTTCAACCAGAGGTCCCAGTACACGGACCCGCGGGGGAACATCACCGTCTACCAGGTCGACGCCCAGGGCAACACCACGCAGATCCAGCGGCCGACGGTGACGAGCCCGAGCACGCAGACGATCACCGAGACGTTCTCGTTCGACGGCCGGGGCCGCATCACGAACGCGACCGATGGCGCCGGCCGGACGGTCGACTTCGTCTACTACACGACAGGGTCCCACGCCGGGTACCTCCAGTCGGTGACGAAGGACCAGGCAGGGCTCGCGCTCACGACCACGCTCGACTACAGCCAGTACGGCGACATCGTGTCGGTGACGGACGCGCGCGGGGCAACGACCGCCATATCCGTCGACGCGGAGGGCTACGTGACGGAGGTGCAGGCCCCGTCGCCCCTCTCCTACCGCCGCCGGCTCACGTACGACGCCGGCCGGCGCGTGACCCTCGTCGAGGTCGAGAACGTCGACCGCCACGGGACACAGGACCCGACGACGCCGTGGATCGAGACGTCGTTCACCTACGACGTCGTGGGACGGCCCCTCGCAAAGACAGTGGACCTGACGTCTACAACGACCGCGACGACCACATACGCCTACGACGGAAGCGGCGACCTCGTCTCGGTGACGAGGCCCGAGGGCGGAGTGACTGCGCTGGAGTGGGACGAGCGTCGCCTCATCCATAAGGTGCGCGCAGGCGCGGGGAGTGCCGTCGAAGGGACCTTTGAATACGCTTATGACTTAAACGGCTCGCTCGCGACCTCGAAGAACCCGCGCTCGTACGAGACCACGTTCGAGCACGACCACTTCGATCGACGGACGCGCGTCACGGACGCCCTCGGCGCGTACCGGGCGTTTCAATACGACAAGTCGGGGAACCAGACGCTGGTCGAGGCCTACGACAGCCAGGCGGCGCTGCTCGCGCGGACGGCGCGTTACTTCGACGAGGTGGACCGGCTCTGGAAGACGGTTGACGACCGCTTCGGCCCGAACCTGACGCCGAGCCAGCCGACCACGATCGTCACGAGGGACCCATCGGGCCTCGTGACCCAGGTCACGGATCCCCTCTCGAACAGCACGAGCTACTCGTTCGACGCCGCGGCGAGGCTCGTCCAGATCCTCGACGCGACGGGAAACCACGACGACTTCTCCCTCGACGCGAACGGGAACATCACGACCCGCTCCCACACCGACCTCCCGGCCGGGGGCGGGAGCGAGACGTTCGTGACCGAGTTCGACTACGATGCGATCAATCGCGTGACCCAGAGGCGCGAGATCGATCGGTCGAACGGCCAGAACGTTCTCACGACGAATCTCGGCTACGACAGCCGAAACGACCTGACGTGGCGGCTGGATGCCGAGTCCCATCCGGTCCGGTGGACATACGACCTCGCAAGCCGGCTCCTCACCTACGAGCGGGCGCTCCAGACCGGCCAGACGATCGAGGACTTCACGCAGTCGATCACGGAGAGCTTCCAGTACGACGGCAATGATCGATTGACGGGCCTGACCGACGACAACTTCGATTCGACGTCGTATCAGTTCGACGCGCGAGATCGCCAGACCCGCGTCACGTACGCGGACACGCGGTACGTCGACACCCAGTACGACCCGGCCTCGAACGTGTCGCAGTGGACCGATCAGAACGGGACGGTGGTCCAGAACACGTTCGACGCGCTCGGCCGGAAGACCTACGCGAGCGTGACGCGTGGGACGGGGGTCCTCGGGAGCACGTTCGAGCAGTTCACGTACGACGCCCTCGGGCGGATGCTCACGGCCGTCGACGACGACTTCCAGGACGATCTCACCTGGGACAGCGTGGGGAACCTCTTGAAGGAGCGCCAGGGCTACAACGCCCAGGGTCAGGAGAAGTGGAAGTCGGTCACGACGACGTGGTCGGACGCCTCGAGCGTCCAGAGCGTCCTCTACCCGAGCGCCTTCGCGGCCGCCCACACGCGGGACGCGATCTACCGCATGACCGCGCTCCAGGACGTGGGGGCGGGGACGAACATCGCGACGTTCACGTACCAGGGTGCGGGCCGGCTCGCGACGACCTCGAACCAGAACGGGACCTCGACCGAGTACGCCTGGGACGGCTTCGCCCGGATCCAGGACATCGACCACAAGCTCGGAAGCGGGCAGACGCTCCACAAGTTCACCTACGCCTACGATCGGGCCCACAACCGGCGCATGGAGCAGAACACCTTCGACGCCACGTGGGTCGGGACGCTGCCCCAGGCCGTCCAGACCTTCCTAACGGCCCGGAACACCAAGGGGGACGTCTACGCCTACGACTGGGCGTACCGCCTGACGGACGTCCGCTACGACACGACGAGCCCCCTCCAGGAGGTGCAGAACCCCGGGAGCCAGACCTTCGCCAAGAACACCCAGTACGTCATGGACGGCCTCGGGAACCGGAGCCAGGTCCTGACCACGCCGCCTACCCCGCCCTCGACCGTGACGTACGCTTCGGACGTGGTGAACCAGTACACC
The DNA here is from genome assembly GCA_963752285.1 of uncultured Planctomycetota bacterium. Classification (GTDB taxonomy): domain Bacteria; phylum Planctomycetota; class PLA2; order PLA2; family JAEUHO01; genus CAVVXN01. The sequence continues at coordinate 39,186 of CAVVXN010000001.1, read as the reverse complement.
CAGGTCGGCGGCGTCACCCGGACCCACGACAACAACGGGAACCTGACCGACGACGGGACCTACCTCTTCGCGTACGACTTCGAGAACCGGCTGGTCGAGGTGAAGCTGAAGGCGACCCAGGCCGTCGTCGCGACCTACCGCTATGACGCGCTCGGGCGGCGGGTCGAGAAGGCCGTGTCCGGCGGCGCGACGACGCGGTACGTGCTCGACGGCCAGCAGGTGATCGAGGAGTACGACGGAAGCGACGTCTGGCAGGCGCGATACGTCTACGAGGACGGGATCGACCATCCACGCGTCATGGACCGGGCCGACCAGGCGGACGTGAACGGGAACCAGAACACGACGGAGGTGCTCCGTTTCACCTACCACCAGCAGGCGCTGGGGTCGGTGACGGAGCTCTCGGAACCGGGCGGGAGCGTCGTCGAGTGGGTGACGTACGACGTCTACGGGAAGCCCAGGATCCTCGACCAGCAGGGGAACGTCGTCGGCCAGAGCCCGGTCGGGAATCCGTACCTGTTCACGGGGCGGGAGTATGACGCGGAGGACGGGCTCTATTTCCATCGCGCGCGCACGTACGATCCCAGTTGCGGTCGGTTTATCCAACGCGACCCGATCGGGTACCGGGATGTTCCTTCGCTTTACCTGTACGTACATGCGAGGCCGGCATCGGGTCGTGACCCGACGGGCCGAGACGAGCTCGATGACGCGCTCGCGAAAGCCGAGCGGGACGAAGCGGAGGCCACCAAGACAAGGGATGACGCGGAAAAGCGGATCGAGGAACTCCAGAATGAAGTCCACCAGGTGCTGACCATGTATCCAGAACAGCTCCAGGAGCGTCAGAGGCGGCAGAACGGTAGCATCTTCGGTCCGCCGGGGGGCGAAGCCACGGCCAACTTGAGTCCCGAAGGATTCCGAGACGCGGAGATCGACAGGCTCAATGGCGAGATCGACAAGCTGAAGGACGAGTGGAACCAAGCAGACGTCGCTGCCCATGAGGCTCGCAAGCGGAAAGAGAAGCTGAAGGGGAAGGTGGCCGAGAGGGACGCGGCTGCAGCTGCTGCACACGCACCTGGACAGCCGCCGACACCATCTCCTGAGTATCCAGAGCCGCTACCGGATGGGTGGTTCTGGCGGCACTTTGGCCCTGGCGAGCGACTCCTCCGAAGCCTAATCGGGGTTCCCAACCCCGATGGTCCTGTTCCGTGGAGGTGGGATTGGTGCGAACAGAATCCATACGAAGGTCCCATGCTCAGGGGGAAGAACTGGGACCCGGACAAGCCTGGTCGACCCCCTTATGCCCCGCCCGGCTCTGGTCCGGATGGTTAGCGGGGTGACTTGGGGCTGGCTAGGCCCTCGGCCTTGGTGGGGCAGACGCCACGGAAGAAGCTCGCAGCGCGGACCTGGAGTTCCTGATGGGCGCGGTGAGGAGTCTCCCTGATGGACGACGCCACGGAAGAAGCTCGCAGCGCGGACCTGGGGAACGAGCATGCGCGGGCAGGGGGCGTGGCCCCCGCTGGTAGTGCGGAAGCCGATCCTGAGCCTCGCCTGCCGGGGGGGGCGCTTGGGGCTCTGCGGCTCTCGGCGCCGGAGATGATGTGTAGAGTGCTCTGCCTCGCCGCAGTGCTCGGCGGCGCTGGCGTGTCGGCAGCGCCCGCGCCGCCGGCGCCGAATCTCCTTCTTCAAGAGGAGATCCAAGTGCCGGATCGCTGGGATTGGATGAGGATCTGGTCTTCAACCAATTGCGAAAATCTAACGGCTTTTCAAGAGGGCACGAGGAGACTACTGACGGAGAACCTCGATCGGCTTGTCGTGGATGAAGGCGCTGTTCGAGCCGATCTCGCGAGTTGCGACGTCATCGTCGTTCCGGATCGCCACGATGCGCCCCCCATAGCTGCGACCCTCCCGATGGTAGTGGGCATGGTCGCCACTTCTGCAGATGAGGATGGTGGCGTGGACGTGGGTCTTGAGATGCTGCCTTGGGGATTCTCAAAGATGATTCAGCGGGACCCCACGAGCACGGGCGGGGGACCTTCTGGAGGGGAAGTCCTGGCAAGATTACGGGAGAGTGTGACGGGTTGGCCGAGCCGGGGGTACGAGTCACTTCTCTCCGACTCCCGTCTCGACGGCGTCGCATTCCATGGGTTCGGGTTCTACCCTGGGCGATCAAAGCCAACCTATGGGGACCGCATCAGGCTCCTAGCCGAGGAGGTCTGTCGTTCCGGATCGTCCAAGAGGCGAAAACTCGTGATACTCGTCGGCTCGTGGCATCTAGGGCCACCCGATGATTGCCTCGGGGTCCTCAGGGAGGCGGGGTACTCGGTGGCACTCGTCGCTCCACTTTGCGAGGAGTGGGAGTCGACGCTTCAGCACCAAGCTGGGACTAGAGAGGGCCTGGGCTGGTTGCGGTTGGGGGAGCACGTATACCGATCGCCTTGGCTGACCAACGTGAGGGTCGTTGGCCACGCGAGTACGTTCGACACTCCGACAGGACAACGCCCATGCCCGGAGGAGGTTCTCTCTCGTCTTATCAGAGAGGGCTCGCGCGCGGACACACACGTAGGCCTGTACGTGGAGGACGCAGTTTCCCGGCTCCGCGGTATGATCGACGAGCGTGCCCGCTCCATGTATGCCCACTCCAGGTCTGGTGCGCTCACCGCGTTGACGCGTCTGGCGGAACAGTGGTCGGTTGCTCGATCGGCCCTCCTGGACGTCGCGCTATCCGACAACGAATTGGCGGCGTCCGCGGCAGGACGCTTCGTCGTGTGCGAGTGGAATGAAGACGCGAGCGCGCGCATTCGCCAAGCGCTACACGAGGACAGGATCCGACCGCGAACGCGGGCTTACCTTGCCTCCTACCTGGGATGGTACTTGGATAGAGAGCCGGCGGTTTGCGAGACGCTGGCGAACGAGTTGCGATCGAAGACGATGGGAGTCGAATTCGGAAGAGACGCCGCCATAGCCCTCGCCAACTACGGGCGAAGGTGTTCACGAATAAGGGGCCAGTTGGAACAGGCGGTCTCGGACCCGGACCCAGTGATTGCACGTGCAGTGCGGTTGGCTCTGGACCGAACCGCCAACGGCCCGTGAGGGGGCATTCAGCGGCGCTGTGTTCGTGTTCGTTCTGAACTGGCCATTCGCGGGCTCTATGCAGAGGTGCGTGTCCGAGTTGCGTGTCAATTCCTTCTGGAGAATTCTGTCGAGTACTCGAACAGCGACGCGGCGGGTTTCCCTGCTGCTTCTCAGTTCGAAGGGGACGTTTCGTTCGAGTTCTCGGCGGCCTGCTGGCGGGAAAGCGGTGCCGCCGCGAGGTCTCGGCAGCCGGCCGGTGTGAGATCGGGGCTACGGTCCGCGTGAGCGCAGTGCGCACGTGGGTGCCGGACCGTAGGGGCGCGTCGGGGGTGTCAAGGAACGAGGCGGGGTCAGGCGCAGACGACGCATCGTCGTGCTCGGTTCTCGGCGATGCGCCGAGCTCGCGCGTCGCCGCGGTGGGCGGCGGGACGCTCGGATACGCCAGCGCCCTAAGGGCCTGCTACGAAATAACTGAAGCAATCGCTCGGCAGATCCGATCTCATGGGGCGTGACCGCGAGCGACGACGTCAAGGCCGTTCGAGCGCGCTACCGCATGCTGCGCGCCGTGCTGGATGAGCGCAGCCAGCGCATCTTCGCTGCGGCCGAGGCCTTGGCGCTGGGTCGCGGCGGGATCGCCGCGGTTGTGCGAGCCACGAAGGTCTCCCGCTCGACGGTCTCGCGCGGCATCCGGGACGTGGAGGACGGTGTCGCGCTCGAAGAAGGCCGCATTCGACGACCCGGGGGCGGGCGCAAGCGTGCACGGGACCTGGATCCCTCGCTCGCCAACCGGTTGGAGGACCTGATCGAGCCGAGCACGCGCGGCGACCCAATGTCCCGTCTGCGCTGGACGTGCAAGAGCACGCGGGTACTGGCGACCGAGCTGTCGCGTCGCGGTCCTGCGATCAGTGCGCGTGACCGTCCGGGCGCCGGCCCCGGCGAAGAAGTCCCGCAGGCACTTCAGCCGGTCGGCCACGTAGCGTGAGACGACGCCGCGGGCCCGGAGCGTCTTCTCGAAGTCCGCGAGGTGGTCGTCGAGCGTCTTCTCGTGGCTCCGTTCGAACGGGTCCTCGATGCCGGCCCGGCGGAGCTCCTCCCGGCGGAGGCGTTCGTTCGCGATGAGCTCGGCCGCCCGCTTGTCGTGGGTGCCGAGCGACTCGTGGAAGCGCTTCCCGCCGACGTAGTAGAGCGCCCAGTAGGTCTTCCCGAGCTTCTCGGCGCCGTCCGGGCCCTTGTACTTCCTGCGGTAGACCCTCATCGCCCACCCCCTCTCCGGAGCGGCGCCCACACGCGGGCCTTGGCCCCCCCGTCGGCAGCTGTGTCCGGCCCCTCCGCCGGCAGCGTACCGAGGGCGGCGTACCGGTAGGGGTTGCCCCGCCGCCCCTTGCCCGTCCAGGCGACGCGCCGCCCATAGCGAAGCCGGGCCAGCGCTTTGTCCACGTTCCCTCCCTGCCCCGGGACCGCGACCCGACCGTCGCCGGACAGCGCCGTCGCCGCCCGCAGCGTGCCGGCTCGCAGCGGCGGCGAAACCCAGGATCATGAGCGCGACCGTGCCGCGCCGGAAGATTCCATGCGACCTCTTCGTCACGTTCCACCTCGCTTCCGACGCGTGCGACACTCCCGCCGCGTCCCTTCCCCATTGCCGCCGTGACCTCCCGCAGCGCCCGCGGCTACGCTCCGCATGCCCCGGGAGGGAATGCCGCTCTCCCGCCGGGGCGCCCGCCCCGGCCATGGGGGGGAGAGAGGCCCTCTCGTGGGACGCACGAAGACCGAGAAGCTCAGGCGAAGGGTGCTCGCGCTCCGCTCCCATACGGTGGTCGCGTGGGCCCTCATCGCCCTAGGTTCCGCCGCAGCTCGTAGAACTGGTCGACGCAGCGTGCGAGGAAGGCGACGGCCTTGGGGTCGGCGAGGGCGTTCACGACCTTGAGGGCGTCGGGGGAGAGGCCCGACACGACCTTCGCCGCCGCCTCCTTGTCGAGCGTCGGCTCGTAGGGGAGGTCGGGGTCGGCGAGGTAGGCGGTCGGCCAGCCGAAGGCGGCGGCGATCTTCGCGACCGTCCCCTCCCGGGGCGCGTGCTCCCCCCGAAGCCAGCGCCGGAGCGCCGTCGCGTCCACGTGGGCGCGGCGGGCGAGCTCGGCGACGGACCAGCCGCGCCGGCCCCGCTCGGCGGCGGCCTTCTCCCACCACGTCCAGGTCCGGCGCTTGGCCACGCGCCGAAGTAGGGCACCGGGGGCGCAAGGTGGCAAGGTCCGGGCGGCGTCCACCGATCAAACGGCATCAGAACGCGCTGGACTGATTGACTAAGAAGCAGAAGTGATTGATTCGGCTTGTGGGGCGCCCGGCTCACGAGGCGGAGAGGGGGTTGACCGGGAGACGCGCGCCGCAGTAGTACTCGACTCTACGCGACGGGAGGTCGGGCCATGGTTCCGAAGAAGATCCGCGAGCGGTTCGATGCGGGGCTCGAGCGCCTGCGTCCGATCCTCGAGCAGCAGCGGTCGCGCGACGTGTCCGAGGCCGATACGGTCACGGTCGTGAAGGACGTCCTGAGCGAGGTCCTGGGCTACGACAAGTACACCGAGCTCACGGGCGAGTACGCGATCCGGGGGACGTTTTGCGACCTGGCCGTGAAGCTCGACGGGAAGATCACCCACCTCGTCGAGGTGAAGGCGATCGGCTTCGCGCTGAAGGAGCGGCACCTGAAGCAGGCGCTGGGCTACGCCTCGAACGAGGGGGTGGAGTGGCTGGTCCTCACGAACGGCGTGACCTGGCAGCTCTACAGCGTCCTCTTCGCGAAGCCGATCGACAAGACGCTGGTGGCCGAGCTGGACCTCCTCGCGCTCGACCCGAAAGACGACCAGCAGATCGAGCGGCTCTACGCCTTCAGCAAGGAGGGCTGCCAGAAGGGCGCGCACGTCAAACTGCGGGATCTGCAGGAGGCGTTGAGCCGCCACCTCGTCGCCGCCCTGCTGCTGCAGAACCGCAAGGTCCTCCTGGGGCTGCGGCGCGAGGTACGGAAGGTGATCGGGATCCGCGTCGAGCCGCGAGAGCTCCGCCAGGTCCTGCGGTCAGAGGTGATCAAGCGGGACATTCTCGACGACCCTGCTTACGAGGCCGCGCTCGGGAAGGTGCGTAGGGGCCAGGCCGAACACGTCCCGGGCGGCAAGTCGGATGCCGGAGGCACCGCGGACGTGCCGAGCGGGAGGAGCGTCACGTTGGCGCAGCTGATCGAGGCCGGGTTCGTGGCGACGCCGCTCTCGCTTCACCGGAGGTACAAGGGCGCGACCTACGAGGCCACGCTACGCCCGGACGCCATGATCGAGTGGGAGGGCCGGACCTACGACAATCCCTCGAAGGTCGCGAGTGCGGTCCGGGAGCGCGTCATGGGCCGGCCGATGGCGACGAACGGCTGGAGCTTCTGGCGGTTCCAGGACGCCACGGGGAAGAGCGTGACGCTCCACGACGCGAGGAAGAGGTACGGGGCTGGCTCGGCCGCGAGCGCGGGATGATCTACCGGGGTCCGCGCACGCAGGCGCGCCTCGACCTCGACGCCGCGTGCGGGAGAACGGAGCCGAGAGCGGCGCCCTCCCGACCTCGGGCCGCGCGTCTTCGGCTCGCGTTCAGCCGTCCTTCCCCTTCGTAGCCGCCGGCGCTACCGTGGGCGTGTGCTCCGCGTGTTCCTCGCGCGCCGCTGGCTCTGGCGCCTGAACGGCGCGCTCCTGGTCGCGGCCGTGTGGGCGTGGTGGGCCCTGCTCGCGGGCGGGGCGGGGGGAAGGCCTGAGACCGGCGCCGCTCTCGACGCGCGCGCCCTGCCTCCGCCCGCGGCCCCGCCTCGCTCGGGCCCCGTCGCGTGGGCGGACCTCGTGAGGGAGGTGAGCCGGTGGTGGCCGTGCGAGTTCCCGGAGCGCCAGCCACCGAGGCATGCCGACGTGATCGTGGGGCAGGCCACGTCCCTGCCGCTCTCGGCCCACAAGATCGCGGCCTGGTGGCGGGACCCCGCGGGTCCCGACGCGGTGGTGCTCGTCTCGAAGGACCCCGCGCACCCCGAGACCTACGTGGTCTCGGAGGGGCGGCCGGACCAAGGCGTCGTCATCCGCCGGATCGAGGAGAGGGACCGCGAAGGCCTGATCACGCTCGCACGAGGCGAGGAGACCTTCACGTTCGTCGTGCCCCTCGACCATCCGATCGATCGCCGCGTGCGGGGTGTCGGGCCTCTGCGGCGAGGCGGGACGGCCCCGGAAGCGGTGGAAGACGCTGGCCGCGCTGAGGTTGCGTCGGGAACGAGCGCGGCGGGAGACGTGAAGCTCGTCCCGTTCTACGGAGCCGAGGGCCGCGTCACCGGTGTGCGCGTGACCGGCGTTCGCGGAGAGAGCCAGATTGCGCAACTCGGCCTCAAGCCGGGAGATGTGATCGAGCGTATCGGGGACCACGCCGTCTCGGACGTTTCGCGTGCTCTCGCCGCATTTGGAAACGAGGTGACCGGCGACGTGCGCGTGCGGCGTGTTGCGGGCGCGCAGCAGGCAACACTGACGCTGTCGCGCTAGGGAACGCCGCGCTGCAAGATTGTGGCAACCCCTACGAATTCCTCATGGATCGGGTCGGTCCCCACTTGCGCTGTGACGTAGGCGGCGCCACTCTCCCCCTCGGACGAGATGGTGCCGTACGAGAAGGGAGGTCGCGCTCATGCGTTCCTCGAGACGGTGGGGTCCTCTCGCGGTGGTGCTCGTCGTGGGAGGCGGTGCCTGGCTCCTCGCGGACGTGACGGAGCAGCCGTCGTTCGTGAACGAGCTCTCGAACGCCGACGGGAGCGCGCGTGAGGCGACGATCGCGCAGCTCGCCTCGGAGCCGTCGCGACTCGACGACCTGCTCCAGGTCCTCGACAGCGACGCCTCGGCGCTCGTCAAGGCGGGCCTCGCCGAGGCGATCGGGCGGATGAGCCTCTCCACGAGCCAACTCACGGGTGTCGTCTCGCTCGCGTCCTCGAACGACGTGGTGACGCGGGCGGCGGCGGTCCGGATCCTCGCGCGCCATGCGAGCGGCGCGCTTGGCACGCTTTCGAGCCGTGCGCAGGATCCCGAGGAGCTCGCCTCGATCCGCGTGGTGGCGGTGCGGGGCCTCGGGCAGGCCGGTGGCACCGCGACCGGCGACCTCCGGCAGGTCGCCGGGGACGAGAATGCCCCTCGCGCGGTCCGGGACGCCGCCGTGCGTGCGCTCGCGGTCGTGTCGAGCGACGGGCTCTCCGACGTCTACGACCTCGCGCGGGAGAGCAAGGCGTCGCGGGCGGAGCGCGAGAACGCGATCGACGCGCTCGGAGAGGCCAAGGCCCTGAGCGAGCTCACGGCTCTCGCGAGCAACAGCCAGGCGTGGGTTCGGAGTCGGGCTCTCTCCGCGATGGTCCGGACCGGGGACAAGAACCAGGGCTCGACCTACGCGGCGGCGCTCACGGATGCGGACGCGACGGTCCGGTGGACGGCGCTCCAGGGCCTGGGGCTCCTCGGGGGCGCGGCCCAGAACCGGAGCGCCGTGCTCCTCTTGCTCGGCGACACGGATCCGCGGGTCCAGGGGCTCGCCGCGAAGATCGCGGGCAGGGTCTCCTCGGACATCTCGAGCCAGGTGGTGCCGACCTTGAAGACGCTCCTCGGCTCGACCACGTTCTCGGTCCGGCGCGAGGCCGCTCTCGCGCTCCTCCAGCTCCACGACAAGTCGGGGCTCACGACGATGTCCGCAGATGCGGCCAATGCGAACCCGTCGATCGCGGCCACGGCCACGCAGGCCAAGAACCAGATCTCGAACGCGACCTGGTAGGGGAGAGGGGGAGGCCGTGTCGAAGAAGAGCCGGAGCGAGAACGTCCGCCGGCCGCGTCGGATCGAGGAGAGGGGGTTGGCCGCGACGCTCCCCGAGATCCGGGGGAGATGGCCCGAGATCGTGGGGCTCGTCCTGGTCGTGCTCCTCGTGGGGCACCTGCCGGGTGCCTTGGCCCAGGGGATTCCGACGGGGCCGAACCCGGTGGACACGGTGACGCTTGCCGACGGGAGCGCCGCCTACGTCCTGAACAGCGGGAACTCGACCGTGACGGTCGTCGACCCGAAGGCGAACCTCTCGACCGGGACCCTGACGCTCCCGATCCCGCCCAACACCTGCATGGACATGGACTGGTCGGTCTCGCTCCAGCAGCTCGTCGTCGGCTGCAACAACGGGCAGGTCTGGACCGTCGACCCCGCCACCGGCGTGGCGACGCTCTCCCTCAGCAACCCCGCGGCCAACTACAGCCAGATCACGGCCGACAACCTGCTCGGAGGCGCGCTCTACGCGTGGGGCTACGACCGAAACCGCGCCTGGCTCGACCAGTTCCTCGTGGGCGGGGTGTTCGCTCCGGCGACCGCCATCCCCTTCGCCACGGCGACCGAGCTGATCGAGGTGAGGCCGAGCGGCAACCCCGCGACCCGCTATCTGATGCTCCTCGGCCGTACGGGTCCCGGGTTCGTGGGTGTGTCGTTCTTCGACCGGACGGCCATGACGCCCGCGTCGTTTCCGACCTGGGGGCCGCCGCCGGCCGTGCCCACCGGCATCACGAGCCTGGACAACGAGGCCTACGTCTCCGCGACGGACGCGGTCACGGGGATGGCCTATCTGCTCCAGCTCCCCTACACCGGGGCCTTCTTCACGTTCACGGCGCCGCCCGTCTGGACGGGACCGGCCGTGGGGGCCTCGGACGTGACGTCGGCCGGGCAGTTCCTGACCGTCTTCTGTCCGGGGCTCACCGGCGGGACCGACGCCTACTACTTCGACGCGGCCGACCCCGCCAACGTCCTTCAGGTCGGCTGGATCAACATCGAGCCCAACATGCCGCCGGCCGGGGGCGGGTCGTCGTGGATCGACCCGGCCGGGAGCTTCGAGGACCTCTACGTGCTCGTGGCGAACACGGGGTCGAGCGCCGCGGGCGAGTCGGGGCGTTCCATCCTCGACAACGTGCTCTGGAACCCCGGAGCGAGCCCGACGATCACGGGGACGGGGACGGGGCTCGTCCAGACGAGCTCCTCGGGGGTCCAGTCCACGACCCCCAGCCGCTGCGGCTCGTGCCTCGACGGCGAGGGTTTCGGTCGAGGCGGGCTCTCGGGCTATCCCGATCCCCAGTACCTTCCGAACGACGCGTGGCCGCCGGCCACCGAGGGGAGCGTCGAGTTCGCGACCGCCGAGGAGGTCTACTCGCTCCCGCTCTTTGGCGTGCCCGGTGTGGGGCTCGATGCAGAGTTCACGCTCACCTACCACTCCCGCATCGGCTACGACTACCGGTACGGGAAGGGCTGGACGCTGAACCAGGACGTGAGGACCCGGGCGGAGACGAACGGGGACCAGACGTACTTGAACGGCCGGGGCCGCGCCGACCGGTTCGTGCTGGCGGGAAACGGGAGCTTCGTGCCGCCGCCGCAGTACGACTCGACTCTCGGCGTCCAGGGGCAGACGTCGACCCTCGTGACACGATTTGGCACGACGAGCACGTTCCTGAACGGTTACCGGACGCAGGTCCAGGACCGCTACGGGAACGCCCTCTCCTACACCTGGAGCGGAGACCAGCTGACCGGGGTGACCGACACGCTCAACCGGAGCTACACGCTGTCCTACGGGACGGATGGTCGCCTCTCGAGCATCACGGACTTCGGGGGGCGGACCTGGACCCTCACGTACGACTACCTGGGGCAGTTGAAGCGCGTGACGACCCCGAGCTCGACCCAGTTCCCGCAGGGCCGCTCCGTGTGGTTCTCCTACACGGGCAACAACACGAACCCGACGCTGGCGCACAACCTGGTGCACGTCTGGAGCCCCACGGGGGACAAGGTAGAGACGCTCTACTACGACGGGTACGACCGTGTCGTCGGCGAGACGATCGGAGACGGCTCCTACACGATGAGCTATACGGCCCTTGGCGGGTCGGACACGAAGACGGCGGTCGTGGACCGTTCCGGGAACACGGTCGAGTGGACCTTCTCGACGTTCGGCGTGCCGATCAAGGAGGAGGTCTTCACGAAGGGGCTCAGGCAGGGGGAGCCGACGTCGTACGTCACCACGTTCGGGGTCGACCAGACGACCGGCCTCATCCGGTACGCGGCGTTCCCGGCCGGCAACAGGGTCGACTACCGCTATGACGCCGCCCTGAACCTCTCGGAGCTCCGGCGGAAGGAGACGAACACTCCGAACAACTCGGGGACGGACATCGTCCATTCCTACCAGTACGGGCCCTACAACCAGCGGACGCAGTACACGGACCCGCGGGGGAACGTCACCGTCTACCAGGTCGACGCCCAGGGCAACACGACGCAGATCCAGCGCCCCACGGTGACGAGCCCGAGCACGCAGACGATCACCGAGACGTTCTCCTTCGACGGCCGGGGCCGGATCACGAATGCGACCGACGGCGCCGGCCGGACGGTCGACTTCTCGTACTACACGACCGGGTCCCACGCCGGCTACCTCCAGTCGGTGACGAAGGACCAAGCCGGGCTCGCGCTCACGACCACGCTCGACTACAGCCAGTACGGGGACGTCGTGTCGGTGACGGACGCGCGCGGGGCGACGACCGCCATATCCGTCGACGCGGAGGGCTACGTGACGGAGGTCCAGGCGCCGTCGCCCCTCTCCTACCGCCGCAGACTCACGTACGACGCCGATCGTCGGGTGACGCTCGTCGAGTTGGAGAACCTCGATCGGCACGGGACCCAGGACCCGACGACGCCGTGGATCGACACGTCGTTCACCTACGACATCGTGGGGCGGATGCTCACGAGGGCCGTGGACCTGACCGCGAGCACGACGGCGACCACGACCTGGGCCTACGACGGAAGCGGCGAAGTCATCTCCGTGACGAAGCCCGAGGGCGGGGTCACGAGCTACGAGTGGGACGAGCGCCACCTCCCCTTCAAGGTCCACCTCGGAGCCGGGAGCGCGGTCGAGGGGACCATCGAGTACGCCTACGATTTGAACGGCTCGCTCGCGACCTCGAAGAACCCGCGCTCGTACGAGACCACGTACGATCACGACCTGTTCGACCGTCGAACGCGCGTCACGGACGCCCTCGGCGCGTACCGGGCGTTTCAATACGACAAGTCGGGGAACCAGACGCTGGTCGAGGCCTACGACAGCCAGGCGGCGCTCCTCGCGCGGACGACGCGTTACTTCGACGAGGTGGACCGGCTCTGGAAGACGGTCGACGACCGCTTCGGCCCGAACCTGACGCCGAGCCAGCCGACGACGATCATCACGAGGGACCCGACCGGGCTCGTGACGCAAGTAACGGATCCCCTCTCGAACAGCACGAGCTACTCGCTCGACGCCGCGGCACGCCTCGTCCAGGTCCTCGACGCGATGGGCGACCACGACGACTTCTCCCTCGACGCGAACGGGAACGTCACGACCCGCTCCCACACCGACCTCCCGGCCGGGGGCGGGAGCGAGACGTTCGTGACCGAGTTCGACTACGATGCGATCAATCGCGTGACCCAGAGGCGCGAGATCGATCGGTCGAACGGCCAGAACGTTCTCACGACGAATCTCGGCTACGACAGCCGAAACGACCTGACGTGGCGGCTGGATGCCGAGTCCCATCCGGTCCGGTGGACATACGACCTCGCAAGCCGGCTCCTCACCTACGAGCGTGCGCTCCAGACCGGCCAGACGATCGAGGACTTCACGCAGTCGATCACGGAGAGCTTCCAGTACGACGGCAATGATCGATTGACGGGCCTGACCGACGACAACTTCGATTCGACGTCGTATCAGTTCGACGCGCGAGATCGCCAGACCCGCGTCACGTACGCGGACACGCGGTACGTCGACACCCAGTACGACCCGGCCTCGAACGTGTCGCAGTGGACCGATCAGAACGGGACGGTCGTCCAGAACACCTTCGACGCGCTCGACCGGAAGACGTATGCGAGCGTGACGCGTGGGACGGGGGTCCTCGGGAGCACGTTCGAGCAGTTCACCTACGACGTCCTCGGGAGGGCGCTCACCGCCGTCGATGACGACTTCCAGGTCGAGCTCACCTGGGACAGCGTGGGGAACCTCTTGAAGGAGCGCCAGGGCTACAACGCCCAGGGTCAGGAGAAGTGGAAGTCGGTCACGACGACGTGGTCGGACGCCTCGAGTGTGCAGAGCGTCCTCTACCCGAGCGCCTTCGCGGCCGCCCACACGCGGGACGCGATCTACCGCATGACCGCGCTCCAGGACGTGGGGGCGGGGACGAACATCGCGACGTTCACGTACCAGGGTGCGGGCCGGCTCGCGACGACCTCGAACCAGAACGGGACCTCGACCGAGTACGCCTGGGACGGCTTCGCCCGGATCCAGGACATCGACCACAAGCTCGGAAGCGGGCAGACGCTCCACAAGTTCACCTACGCCTACGATCGGGCCCACAACCGGCGGATGGAGCAGAACACGTTCGACGCCACCTGGGTCGGGACCCTTCCGCAGGCCGTCCAGACCTTCCTCGCGGCCCGCAACACCAAGGGGGACGTCTACGCCTACGACTGGGCGTACCGCCTGACGGACGTCCGCTACGACACGACGAATCCCCTCCAGGAGGTCCAGAACCCGGGGAGCCAGGCCTTCGCCAAGAACGCCCAGTACGTGCTGGACGGGCTCGGGAACCGGAGCCAGACGCTCACGACCCCGCCGACCCCGCCCTCGACCGTGACGTACGCTTCGGACGTGGTGAACCAGTACACCCAGGTCGGCGGCGTCACCCGGACGCACGACAACAACGGGAACCTGACCGACGACGGGACCTACCTCTTCGCGTACGACTTCGAGAACCGGCTGGTCGAGGTGAAGCTCAAAGCGACGCAGGCGCTCATTGCCACTTACCGCTACGACGCGATCGGACGGCGGGTCGAGAAGGCCGTGTCGGGCGGGGCGACGACGCGGTACGTGCTGGACGCCCAGCAGGTGATCGAGGAGTACGACGGGCAGGACGTCTGGCAGGCGCGCTACGTCTACGAGGACGGGATCGACCGGCCGCGGGTCATGGACCGGGCTGACCAGGCCGACGTGAACGGGAACCAGAACACGACCGAGGTGCTCCGCTTCACGTACCACCAGCAGGCGCTTGGGTCGGTGACCGAGATCTCGGAGCCCGGCGGGAGCGTCGTCGAGTGGGCGACCTACGACGTGTACGGGAAGCCCGCGATCCTCGACCCGCAGGGGAACGTCGTCTCACTGAGCCCGGTCGGGAACCCCTTCCTGTTCACGGGGCGGGAGTACGACGCGGAGGACGGGCTCTACTTCTATCGGGCGAGGACGTACGACCCGGGGAAGGGGAGGTTCTTGCAGAGAGACCCACTCGGCTACATCGATGATCTTGGCCTGCACCAGTATGTTCGGAGTCGCCCCACGACATATAGAGACGCGTCTGGTTGGGGCTCAGAGGATGGGAAGGGAGACAAGCCGCGTGTCGCGGTAATACGGGACACGAGGCCGGGCGACTTCACACATGGAGATACCCAACCGGCGAACGACGAGTTCAACGACGTTGTTGATGGGATTGAGCAGGCGGCAGAGGATGCTGGGTACGAGGTCAGGGATGAGGATGTAGTGGAGTTTGAGTCGGGGCGGGCCCCAACCCCGGAGCAGAGATCCGGAGAGAGCGATGAGGAGTACCGCGAGCGAGTGAAGGCCGAGGATGCGGAACGCGACAAGCGCAACAAGGAGGCCGAGGAGAAACTGAAGAAACTCTTGGAGGAGATGGAGCAGAACCCTGACAAGTACGGCGGTTTGATTATTGCTGCTCATGGGAATAATAGTGGGGAGGTCCAATGTGGAGACAATGACTACAGCAAGACGGGGTACCGGCGCGTGCGCGACCTCGTCGGATGCGGTCCCAATTTTCAGTTCGTCGTAGTCTTCGCTTGTTGCATCAGCGCCAGCGATCTGGGTCCAGGGCGATCGGTGAACCCACACCCGGATGACTATACGCCGGAGGGAGACCGCCTCGTGGGGCCTACGCCTCCCCCCGATCCGGATACAGGGAACTATCCGGATGCCGGAACTGCCCAGAGGTGGCAGAGACCCGAAGGCGAGAAGGCAAAGCAGAAAGTACGGGACGCAGCGAACAGGCATAAGGTGAAATAACCCGACTCCCGTTTCGAGTCATGTAACCAGCGCGTTTGAGGCGATTCGCAGCGGTGGCGAAGGAGCCCACGCAAATGGGAGGGAGCATGTCCGGCAGCCTTGGTTGGTCGTATCAGAAATGGACGCTGCGACCGCAGGTGCTATCCAACGGTTCTGGGCGAAGTAGGGGATGCTGCTGGCTGCTTGCGATGACCCTGCTCGGTGCCGGTTGCGGAGACCGCGCGCGCGCACCGGGGCCGAGGAACGCCCTGCTGCCACAACTCGAGGGGCTGTATCCGGCTCTGATTGGTCCAGTGGCGGAGCACCCGCTCGCCCTCCATAGGTTGGGGGTCCTGCTCCAAGGCCAAGCCGAATTCGGACCAGAGGAAGGATACGTGGATGGTCGGATCTGGGATCTCATGGAGAAGATCGCGGGAGCGCTAGCGGGGAGCGGGAAACTGGATGCACATCACGCACTCAAGGCGCTCTCCATCCTCACGGGGTCAAACGTAGCGTGGAGAGGATTTGAGGAGCGGGGCGCCCGATTGAGGTGGCTCGTGGGCCGTATAGCGCCCGAGAGATGGAAGGAGGCGGGGGAAGCGGCCGCGGATTTTCAGGACTGGATCTGCCTTGACCTCATGGAGGATCAGGCGGTCGGAGTGGCGAGTATGCTTCGCGAAGCGAAGTCCCGTCAGTGCCGCGCACTGACGTGGCTCTCGACTCGGCGGAGCGTACGGGGCGGCGCGGTAGCAAGCGGCCTCCTGGCTGCGATGGCGGATCTCGCAAGGAGAGGGGGGGCAGTCCGCGAGCAGATCATGGAGGAGCTTCCGTGGCTCCAAGTGAGCGCAACAGATGCAGATGCGCTCCCCGTGGAGTATGCGGAAATCCGCGCAAGACTTCTCTGGCGGGCCACAGAAGATCGGATCCCGGGCGTGGCTTGGTCGAGGGTCGGTGATGCCCTGGGGGGAGGAGACGAGGACGAGCGAATAGATGCGTCCTTGGCGGTAAGGCAACGGTGCCTACACGCCCAGGGCCCAGATCCGGAGTGTCGAGCAATGCTCCTGGAATGGCTACCGAAGGCTCATGGGATCGCAGCAGAGAACGTTGTTACAGGTGCGATTGATTATCTCCTTGGAGATCGTGACCTGCAAGTGCAAGCGGCCGTGATGGCGAGATTAGATGCGGAGGTTGGAGACCGCGAGGAGCCCAAGGTAGTTGTGGATGCGCTGACCAAGCTCATACCAGCCCACTTGCCGAAGGACTCCCTGCGACGCGTGCTGGTCGCGCGGCTCGAAGACAACTTCCGAGTAGTGCGGATGGTCTCGGGTCGGCGACTGGTATACCTCTATGAGGATGGGGCGGCAGTTGTCGCAGGTCGTGTGCTGGATAGAGGACTGCCCAACCATGTGCGCATGGAGATGGCTGAGGTCCTGAACGCGGACCTCAATCGAGGCAGGATGGAACTGGAGAGGATGGTTAGAGGAGACCTCCTGCCGGCCGATTTGAGAGAGGAACTGCAACGGCTCTTGGCAGTCAGCTCCTGCCCCTGATTTTGCGTGCGCGGTGCTCCAATCCTGTCGCGACCAATGCTGCGTGTCAGTTCCTTCTGGAGGATTCCACCGAGTACTCGGCACCGGGGCGGCGCGGCCGCGCGCCGCGGTGAGGCACAGGACGGATCGGCCCCGTTGGTGGCGGCAGCGCCCGCGCCGCGGCGCCTGTCGGCCGACGTGGCGCCGCCGACCCATTCTCAACTTCCGAAACGCGCAGAACGACGTGGAGGGGGCCGTAGCAGGTCGATCTCGGGCGTTTCGACAAAATCCGTCACAGTGGCCATCCTCAAGATCCGTAAAGCGTGGACCGTGCGCGACTTACGACTTGCGAGCGTCAGCTTCCCAAGCTGAATGTCGTCGGTTCGAACCCGATCGGGCGCTCCATCCTCGTTGCGCCTCCTCGCCGCAACTCGCGCGTCGTCGCACCGTTACGGCGACTCTCTCGAAGCGAGCCGAAGCCGCCGCGCTTCCTTACATCGTGCAGCGAAGCGCAAGGAAGCGTCAGGAGACCGTCTCAACTGGCGACCCAAGTCACGCAGCTTTTCGAGTCGGCTTCGCGAGAGAGTCAATCGCCGGCACGCCACCGAGCTCGACCCCGCGACGCCCGCGACGTGGGCGCGGACGGGCGCCTCCTCCGCGGCCTGGGTACGACGTCCGCCCGTCCGCCCCGGGCGCCCCCCACGCCCGCTCCGCGCGCCCTACCCCCCGGCGCGCCCGCCCCGGCGGTCCCAGGTGCGGAGGGCCTTCACGGGCCGCCCGCGCCGCTTCGAAACCTCCGGGAGCGGGAGGCGCTCCACGCTCCCCCGCAGATCCACCAGCGCGAGGTCCGTGTACCGCTCCATGGTCGTCTCGACGGAGGCGTGGCGCGCGAGGGCCTGGGCGACCCGGGGGTGGGCGCCGTTCATCGCGAGCCAGGAGACGAACGTCGTCCGGAGCGCGTGGAAGTCGACCACGCGGCCCTCGTCGTCCTCTCGCGCGATCTTCGCCGCCTCGAGGTCCGCCCAGAACGTGCGGATCGAGGGGAACGCGCCCGCGGGCACCACGAGGTCGGTCGGGGACGCGCCGACGGGGCGGCACGAGGCGAGCGTCGCCACAAGCCCGCTGTGGAGCGGCACGACCTGCTCTCGCCTCGACTTCGCCGACGAGGCCCTGACCGTCACCCGCCCGCGGTCGAGGTCCACGTCCAACCAGCGAAGGCGCTGGATCTCCCCGCGCCGAAGCCCGGTCACGAGCGCGACGGCGTAGACGAGCGCGCGGATCTCGCCGAGCCGGGTCAGGCGCAGGCGCTCCCGGGGCGTCACGCCGGCGTGGATCCGCTCGGCCTGGGCCTTCGCGAGGGGCCGGCGCCGGGCGCCGTCGAGCAGCCGTTCGGCCTCCTCGGGCTTGAGTGCGCGGCGGACGTGGCGCCGGTCCGCCTCCTCGTTCAGGGCCTTGAGCCCCTCGAAGGGGTCGAACGCGACGCGGCGGGTCCGAACGAGCCAGGTGCCGAACTGTCGGATCGCGGCGCGGTGTCGGTTCACGGTCCGGGCGCCGACGCCCGTGTCGCGGACGGCCGTGAGCCTCGCGCTGGCCTTCGTGAGGTCGAGGTCCTTGACCGTCCCCGGCCTTGCTCACACAAGGGCTCGGGCTCGCGACGCTCTCAAGGTCATTCCTCCCCCCCGCCCGGGGCCAGTTCTTGGGATCTGCCGGCGGCTCCGGACCCCAGCTGCCCCCTCCGGGCGGCGCCGTGGATGGCCCTGGCGCCCCGTGCGGGGGAGCGTCCGGAGGCGGTCTCCGCGTGGGCGAGGGCGGCGGCGTCGCGGAGGCGCAGGTAGCCGGTCGCGAGGATCTGGTCGACTTCGACGGCGATGGCGTCGGGCGACCCATCCGACGAGTCGTAGAGGCGGCGAGGGTCAGGACGCGCACGGAGATCGACGGCGAGTCGAGCGTGACGCACCAGTACGAGGCGACGTACGATGTGCTGAACCGCATGGCCACCCGGACCGAGATCGACCGCCTGGACGGGGAGCACGAGCTCGAGACCACGTACGGGCGCGACAGCCGGTCGAACCTCGTGTGGACGGTGAACGCGGAGGGGAACCCGACGCGCTTCACCTTCGACGGCCTCGGCCGGATGACGAAGAAGGAGGTCGCGCTCGCGTACGGCGATCCGATCGAGACGTTCACGAGCGCGATCGTGACCCAGTGGGGATTCGACGACAATGACCGGCTCGTGTCCTTCAAGGACGACGCGAGCCACGAGACGACCTGGACGTACGACGCGCTCGACCGCGCCGCGACGATGACCTACCCGGACTCGACCTACATCACGTACACGCACGACGCGACAGACGACGTGGTCGAGACGGTCGACGCGGCTGGGAACGACATCGAGGACACGTTCGACAACCTGAATCGGATGACGGCTCGGAACATCACGCGGGCAGGGTCGTTCATCGGGACGACCTCGGAGTCCTACTCCTACGACGCGTTGAATCGCCTGACGGAGGCCGAGAACAACGACTACACGGTGGACTTCACGTACGGGGTCCGGGGGCTCGACTCGACCGTCTACACGGAGGCCCAGGAGTACGCATCGGGGACGGCGTACACGAAGACCGTCACGAGCACCTACAACGAGGTCGGGAACTTGAAGACATTGACCTACCCCTCCGGCCGCGCGCTTGCCGAGAGCTACAACGATGTCGGCGCCCTCTCCTCGATTTCGGACGGCACGAACACCATCGCGTCCTTCACCTATATCGGGACGAGGCCCAAGGGTACGACCTTCCAGAACGGAACGACGCAGGCGAACACGTACGGCGGGTTCCGGGAGGAGGTCACGAGCATCGACCACGAGACCTCGAGCCCCTCGACGATCGTCAGGCTCGACTACGCCTACAACGACGTCCACGACCGGGTCTACGAGCGCTACGGGGCCTCGGGCTCCTCCGGGGACGCCTTCGAGTACGACAAGGCCCGGCGCTTGACGGTCGCCTGGATGGGCTCGGCATCGCCCGACAGCCCGAGCGGGGCGGCCTACACGAAGAAGATCGAGTACAACTACGACGACGACGGGAACAGGACTTCCGTCGTGGTGACCCCGTACGGACAGTCCGCGACGACGACCAGCTACAGCACCAACACCCTGAACCAGTACACCTCCGTCGGCGGCGCCACCCACAGCTGGGACTACAACGGGAACCTGTCCGACGACGGGACCTTGACGTACGAGTACAACTACCGTAATGAGATCTGCCGGGTCAAGAACGGCGGCACGACGGTGGCGACCTACAAGTACGACGCGCTGGGCCGACGGGTGGAGAAGGCCGTGACGGGCGGCGCGACCGAGCGGTACGTCTACGCGGGCGTGGAGACGATCGCGACCTACGACGGGTCGAACACGTGGAAGCAGGACTTCGTCTTCGGGCAGGGGATCGACAACGTCCTGATGCTCGAGCAGGCGGACGTGCTCGACTTCGACTCGGACCAGAACACGAGCGAGACGACGCGGTCCTTCTACCACAAGAACGCGCTCGGCTCCGTGATGGCGATCACGGACATGAACGAGGCGACGGCGGTGTCGTACCGCTACGATCCGTACGGGACCGTCACGATCACGCGGGGCGGGCAGACGCGGTCGGTGGATCCGCTGGGGCAGCACTGGACCTATGCGGGACGCTTGCTTGACGAGGAGACGGGCGCATACTACTACCGCACTCGGGTGTATTCGCCTGCGCGCGGGGGGTTCCTCGGTAGGGACGCGATGGGAGCCGTGGCCGGCGCCAACCTCTACCAATACGCTTCGGCTAGCCCCATTGTCCGGCGCGATCCGCTGGGCCTGAATGACATCGGCAGGACGGAGATATCGCGCCAGCACGTTGAGACGACTCGATACGCGGTTTGCCCCGTGGCGACTACCAATGGCGCCTGCGGGGGGGGCTCGGCAGATCCAAGTAGCTCCAGCCGAGATCCCCGGACGCAGGATGCGGACATGTGCTGGGTTGTGGAGATTTTCGCTGAGTGGGACATAGTCTATTACCTGTACACATCTGACTACCAGTACGGTACGCATGAGCGCACGGCCCTGGGTCGCATAGGGGCCTGGTACTCGCACCACATCTCGGTCGCTGGTGCTTGTTGGGAGTTCGCTACGACGAAGGCAGAAGTGACCCTCTACTCGACTCTTGGGGAAGAGGCGCTTGAAACCGGCGCTCGTACCTTCTTCAAGGTGAACGCGTGGATCACCGTCGCTGACTTCGGCTTGGAGCTCGCCGCCATGTATCTCGAGAGCAATGGATGGGAATGGGTCTCGCACGACGGTCACAATTCGTGGGTGGAGAAGCATTGGGAGAACTTCCAGAAGAGGGTGAGCCACGCCTGGAAAGTGCCATGCGACCACGCACCCCCAGCCTCTTATCCTTGCACCGAGAATCCTAGCACGCATATGGTCAAAGTGGATGGAGCTTTGCCACGTAATGGCAGTGAGGGAAACTACTTCGACGGACCTCCTCTCTGACTTGGTGGTCCGATGCCGCTCTGTCTGGAAGAACCTGGATGCCTCGGTTTGAGTCTCGAAGCAAGACCAGTGATCGAGTTCTTGTGGCGTAAGTTAGGGGGGGAGCCCGCCGTGTCGATGGACGCGCACCCCCTTCCAGCTTCTGCGCCCTGCACGAAGTTCTTCGTTCCCAGCGGTCGAGCGCGATGGGCAAGATGATCCCTTTCCGGGGCCCTGTCGGCAGTCGGACGCGCCGGCCCTCCGGGCGCCTCGGCATTGCGGCCCGCGCCGCAGTGCTCGCCTCCTTGTTGCTAACGGGACGGGCCATGGCGGGTGACCCGGGCGAATGGTGGAAGCATGGCGTCCCGGGAACGAAAATTGACCTGCCCCACGTGCGTGTGAGAGAGGACCTAAGAGGAAGTGGCCAGGCCCTGGTGTTCGTGCTCTCCCGCGATCACGATCTGAACGTCATGCTTGGCTCCAATAGGACAGTCTTGAGCCTTGGGTGGCCGGACCCGCCTGCTGTCGGCCCGTCCAATGTGCTGAGAGATCGACTCGTGGACGTCCTACACGGGATCGGGGTAGACGCGGGGGGCGGAGGCGCTTCACGATGTCGTATGGTCATCTACGCGTCGAAGGATACTCCGTGGATGGCTGTTGAACACCTGCTGGATGTGGCGGCGGACAAGCAGATTGCCATTGCCAGGATCGAGTTCTGCGTGGTGGCGGAAACAGCCAAGAAAGAGACTGACGACCTGAAGACGGCGAACATCGTGACCTCCGTCGCCTTTGCGCTTCCGTGGGAGGTTCTAACCGGGAAGAAGCCAGCGGAGCCTCGGGGGCAATCCGTGCCGCGTGCATCGGTCCGCCTCGAAGCAACTGTCTCTCCCGGTGGGAGCAAGGCTCGGCAGGCAATGGCTTCATGCGGGCTAGACCGCTACCGAGTGCCCCAAGACCTTTCGGGCCTAGTGGCGGCAGTGAAGATAGCGCTACAGAAAGTGCCTCCCCATCGCTCGGGAGGGGCCGCGGGTACTGTGGAGGTCGCATCCGACGCCTACGACGCGAGTCTGACGTACGAGGCGGTCCTACAGACGTACGTTGCCTTGTTGGAAGTCGCTCCTTCTGGAACCTACTTCACTCGCCTTGCTCCCTGGGAGGCGGCACCCAGCGGTGAGGGTATCGAGGTCCCAGAGGATCGCTAGCGGCTCGCCCCCAGGACAATTGGTTAGTCACCACAGGTGCGTGTCAGCTCCTTCGTGTCCTTTCGGCAAGGGTGCAAGAATCCGCCGGCCGCCGGCCCTGGCGGCCGCGGCGCGGCGGTTCGAGGCGTGGCGTAGGCGGCGCACGAAGCGGGTGATCCCGCCCGAGCTGTGGCGCCAGGCGACGGAGCTCGCCCGGCGCCACGGCGTGCACGCGACGTCGGCCGCGCTGCGGCTGGACTATTCCTCTCTGCGTCGGCGCGTCGCGGGGCCGCGCGCGGCGACCTCCGGCGGCGGGTCGCCGAGGCCGGCGTTCGTCGAGATCGAAGCGATGTCGGCGTCGATCGCATGACCTACGACGTGTACGGGAAGCCCACGATCCTAGACCAGCAGGGGAACGTCGTCGGCCAGAGCCCGATCAGAACACCTTCGACGCCACCTGGGTCGGGACCCTTCCGCAGGCCGTCCAGACCTTCCTCGCGACCCGCAACACCAAGGGGGACGTCTACGCCTACGACTGGGCGTACCGCCTGACGGACGTCCGCTACGACACGACGAACCCCCTCCAGGAGGTCCAGACCCCCGGGAGCCAGACCTTCGCCAAGAACACCCAGTACGTGCTCGACGGCCTCGGGAACCGGAGCCAGGTCCTGACCACACCGCCTACCCCGCCCTCGACCGTGACGTACGCTTCGGACGTGGTGAACCAGTACACCCAGGTCGGCGGCGTCACCCGGACCCACGACAACAACGGGAACCTGACCGACGACGGGACCTACCTCTTCCAATACGACTTCGAGAACCGGCTGGTCGAGGTGAAGCTCAAGGCGACGCAGGCAGTGATCGCGACGTACCGCTACGACGCGCTCGGCCGCCGGGTCGAGAAGGCCGTGTCGGGCGGTGCGACGACCCGCTACGTGCTCGACGGGCAAGAGGCCGTCGAGGAGTACGACGGGCAGGACGTCTGGCAGGCCCGCTACGTCTACGAGGACGGGATCGATCGTCCCCGCGTCATGGACCAGGCCGACCAAGCGGACGTCAACGGGAACCAGAACACGACGGAGGTGCTCCGGTTCACGTACCACCAGCAGGCGCTGGGTTCGGTGACGGAGATCTCGGAGCCGGGCGGGAGCGTCGTCGAGTGGGTGACCTACGACGTCTACGGGAAGCCCACGATCCTCGACCAGCAGGGGAACGTGGTCACCCAGAGCCCGGTCGGGAACCCGTACCTGTTCACGGGGCGGGAGTTCGACGCCGAGGACGGGCTCTACTTCTACCGGGCAAGAGCGTACGACCCTGTGGCAGGGCGGTTCTTGCAAGCCGATCCGTGCCACTACAGAGACTCGTTCAACGGTTATGAGTACGCCAGGTCCGCGAGCGCAAGCTACCAAGACCCACTTGGCTTGTCTTCAGGCTTGGCACCAGTGACGAGAATTTCTTACGAACGCACCGGCGACCCTAAGCAGGATCGAGAGAATGCTCGTGAGGCCATCCAGGACTATAGCGATGAACACCCGGGCGAGGAGCCGATCCCTGAGAGCGCTGCCGATCCCATTGGGACACAACATCCGGATGGAGAGGAGGGCTCGCTTATCGACGCGCTCACGTGGCCAGAGTGGGAGCACACGTGGTCGATCGAGTCCTGCAATCGCCCTGGCTATCACAAGATGCACTGGCGATCCAGGCTCCTCCGGCTTGTCATCCTATATCCGGAGGGCGACGACATGTTGCTTGATCACGAATACGGGCACGTGGTCGACGAGGAAAGGTTGGCTGAGTCAATGGGGATGGACGTGGGCGAGGAATACGTACAAGATGGCACGAGTGGCGAGGACGCAAGTCAACTGGGAGCTGCCGGCGACGCCAACAGAGCTGACTCGAGGAAGGAAGAGAGCAGAGAGGACCAGAAGAGGCGCCATGAGCGTGTCGGTACTGCCGGAAGCGACGACGAGGCACGCGAGAGGCGCAGGAGGGACGATTGATGCAGAGAGCGCTTGCGATCCTCGCTACCACGGCCGTCCTATTGGCGGGGGGCGTGGGGTATTGGATTGGCCGGGGCCACGGACTGACCTGTGTCGAAGTTCCCCCGAGCGCCCCTCCTGCTATAGTCAATGCTATCATTCCAGCCTCATCCTCTCCCGTTGAGTTTCTCCCAGTCGAGGGTCTTCTCCACGCCATTCGGCAGCTGACGGATCCCGGGCATAGTGGCGCATGGAATGGGACGGGATACGAGTTCCTCTCCCTGGGGCCTTATGTGGGTGATTGGTATTGGCGCGCGCGGACGAAGTCCATCCGGCTCGGCGGGTGGAGATTTAAGGTTTCTCGCGATCCTGCACCGGAGTACAAGGACGGGTGGGTCGATGTCGGTGCGACCAGCATGATCGAGGGGTCGGATTCGGAGTCGGGAGGAGCGGCCGGCAGAGTCATCACAGTGCACCTACTGACGCGCCGCGAGGCGTCGAAGTAGGGGCGGATGGGGGGACTGGAGGAGCTATCCCCGCTGCTACGTAGATCGAACGGGCCCTCTCGTTCGAGTTCTCGGCAGCCGACCCGTGAGAGTTCGGGGCCGAGCGGAGTACCCCGAAGGCGCCGGGCTGTGGGGGCGCGTCGGGGGTGTGAAAGGAGCGAGGCGGTTCAGGCGCAGACGACGCATCGTCGTGCTCGGTTCCCCTCTCGAACAGCACGAGCTACTCGTTCGACGCCGCGGCACGCCTCGTCCAGGTCCTCGACGCTATGGGCGACCACCACGACTTCTCCCTCGACGCGAACGGGAACGTCACGACCCCGGTCCCACACCGACCTCCCGGCCGGGGGCGGGAGCGAGACGTTCGTGACCGAGTTCGACTACGATGCGATCACCCGGTACGTCGACACCCAGTACGACCCGAGCTCGAACGTGTCGCAGTGGACCGATCAGAACGGGACGGTGGTCCAGAACACGTTCGACGCGCTCGACCGGAAGACGTATGCGAGCGTGACGCGTGGGACGGGGGTCCTCGGGAGCACGTTCGAGCAGTTCACCTACGACGCCCTCGGGAGGGCGCTCACCGCCGTCGACAACGACTTCCAGGTCGAGCTCACGTGGGACAGCGTGGGGAACCTCTTGAAGGAGCGGCAGGGCTACACTACGCAGGGGCAGGAGCGGTGGAAGTCGGTCACGACGACGTGGTCGGACGCCTCGAGCGTCCAGAGCGTCCTCTACCCGAGCGCCTTCGCGGCCGCCCACACGCGGGACGCGATCTACCGCATGACCGCGCTCCAGGACGTGGGGGCGGGGACGAACATCGCGACGTTCACGTACCAGGGTGCGGGCCGGCTCGCGACGACCTCGAACCAGAACGGGACCTCGACCGAGTACGCCTGGGACGGCTTCGCCCGGATCCAGGACATCGACCACAAGCTCGGAAGCGGGCAGACGCTCCACAAGTTCACCTACGCCTACGATCGGGCCCACAACCGGCGGATGGAGCAGAACACGTTCGACGCCACCTGGGTCGGGACCCTTCCGCAGGCCGTCCAGACCTTCCTCGCGACCCGCAACACCAAGGGGGACGTCTACGCCTACGACTGGGCCTACCGCCTGACGGACGTCCGCTACGACACGACGAACCCCCTCCAGGAGGTCCAGACCCCCGGGAGCCAGACCTTCGCCAAGAACACCCAGTACGTGCTCGACGGCCTCGGGAACCGGAGCCAGGTCCTGACCACACCGCCTACCCCGCCCTCGACCGTGACGTACGCTTCGGACGTGGTGAACCAGTACACCCAGGTCGGCGGCGTCACCCGGACCCACGACAACAACGGGAACCTCAAGGACGACGGGACCTACCTCTTCCAATACGACTTCGAGAACCGGCTGGTCGAGGTCAAGCTCAAGGCGACGCAGGCCGTCGTCGCGACCTATCGCTACGACGCGATCGGGCGGCGGGTCGAGAAGGCCGTGTCCGGCGGCGCGACGACGCGGTACGTGCTCGATGGGCAGCAGGTGATCGAGGAGTACGACGGAAGCGACGTCTGGCAGGCGCGCTACGTCTACGAGGACGGGATCGACCGGCCGCGCGTCATGGACCGGGCCGACCAGGCGGACGTGAACGGGAACCAGAACACGACGGAGGTGCTCCGTTTCACCTACCACCAGCAGGCGCTGGGTTCGGTGACGGAGGTCTCGGAGCCGGGCGGGAGCGTCGTCGAGTGGGTGACCTACGATGTATACGGGAAGCCCACGATCCTCGACCAGCAGGGGAACGTCGTCTCCCAGAGCCCGGTCGGGAACCCGTACCTGTTCACAGGGCGGGAGTACGACGCGGAGGATGGACTGTACTTCTATCGGGCGCGGACGTATGACCCGCGGACGGGAAGGTTCCTACAGAGGGACCCGTCGCTCTGCGGCGTTGCGCCTGAGTACTGGTATGCCTCGGCCGCTCCCGTGTCTCGTCTGGATCCTCTGGGACTCTCTGATAAGCCCAAACCCATAAGGATTCCATACAGGAAGAGCAGGAATCCGGACGATGCGAAGGCTGCTGCTGAGAACAAGCAGAACGCCAAGGATGCCGTTGAAGACCATCTGAAGAAGAACCCGGAAGGCAAGTTCGATGTGCCGCCCAGCTTGTGGAAGAGCATAGGGAATCCCGTCAAGGACCAATCGGGCTCAGTCGTTGGTTACACCTCAGGAGTAACGAGCCGGAATCTGCGATGCCGGTGGAAGTACGTTGAGGGCAAGGGCGTTCTGTACTGGTACGAATGGGCGAAACCGCCTGTCATGCTTGTGCCCGATGACGGATCCAAGGACAAGCATGAGGAGGGACACGTCGATGTAACGCAGAAGGTGCTGGACGACCACAACGCTGCAGAGAGGGATGCCAATGGGGACCCCAAGTACCACGATGACGACGACCCCACGGAGGAGGCTGCGAAGCGCACGCAGGAGGTGAGGAGCGCTGCGAACAAGGCCAACGATGACTACGATCGGAATACCAATCATGGGCGCTAGTGATAGTCACGTCGTGCGTGGTGCGAGACTGTATTCACGGGAGCCTCCTGCATGGCCCCGATGCGGCCTCGTCGTGTTTGCCTGCTTGCTTGCTGCTTGCGCGGGTACGTGGCGGACACCCGCAACGATCGATGTGCTCGCCGCTGCCAACCTGGACCTTGCGCTTTCTGTGAAGGCCGACGAAACCGGGCATGTCCAAGGTGAAGCGTGGCATCCGCTGCAGGTTCAAGCGCTTGCTGGCGACATAGCATTCAGGTGGTTCGCGGAGCACAAAGGCACGGCAGTCCGACGCGGCAACTGGATTGCTCGCGTTGCCCCTCGGGAGGAACCGATGAGGCCGGACGAAGTCGTCATTGGATCAGGCGAATGGGTTGAGGGGTACACATTGACCCCGGATACAGGTGTCTGCATCAATACAAGTGACGTTCGTACTGTCGAGATCCGCGTCAGGCCGGCTGAGTCTCATCGCCGCCAAGATAACTGAGGGGGTTTCCGCTCTGCCGTAACTGCAGTTCGATGTCGGTGCGACCAGCATGATCGAGGGGTCGGCTTCGGAGTCGGGAGGAGCGGCCGGCAGAGGCATCACAGTGCACCTACTGACGCGCCGCGAGGCGTCGAAGTAGGGGCGGATGGGGGGACTGGAGGAGCTATCCCCGCTGCTACGTAGATCGAACGGGCCCTCTCGTTTGAGTTCTCGGCAGCCGACCCGTGAGAGTTCGGGGCCGAGCGGAGTACCCCGAAGGGTATGCGTCCTGTGAACGCAGGTCTCCTGGCCGGGCGGCTCAGCCGCCGCCCGCCGCCGTCTGCTCGCGGGCCTCGCGCCATGCCCGGGGCGTGAGTTCGTGCATGCGGTCCGCGGGGTGGTTGTCGACCCGCGCGAGGACGTCCGTCAGCCAGGCCAGCGGATCGATCCCCTGCATGCGGCAGGTTCCGAGCAGGCCGTAGAAGGTGGCCGCCCAGGCGCCGCCGCGCTCGCTGCCGCAGAACGTCCAGTTGGATCGGCCCCCCGCAGATCCACCAGCGCGAGGTCCGTGTACCGCGCCATGGTCGTCTCGACGGAGGCGTGGCGCGCGAGGGCCTGGGCGACCCGGGGGTGGGCGCCGTTCATCGCGAGCCAGGACACGAACGTCGTCCGAAGCGCGTGGAAGTCGACCACGCGGCCCAAGGGTACGACCTTCCAGAACGGAACGACGCAGGCGAACACGTACGGCGGGTTCCGGGAGGAGGTCACGAGCATCGACCACGAGACCTCGAGCCCCTCGACGATCGTCAGGCTCGACTACGCCTACAACGACGTCCACGACCGGGTCTACGAGCGCTACGGGGCCTCGGGCTCCTCCGGGGACGCCTTCGAGTACGACAAGGCCCGGCGCTTGACGGTCGCCTGGATGGGCTCGGCATCGCCCGACAGCCCGAGCGGGGCGGCCTACACGAAGAAGATCGAGTACAACTACGACGACGACGGGAACAGGACTTCCGTCGTGGTGACCCCGTACGGACAGTCCGCGACGACGACCAGCTACAGCACCAACACCCTGAACCAGTACACCTCCGTCGGCGGCGTCACCCACAGCTGGGACGACAACGCATAGGCTTCTTCCGCATGTGGTCGGCGTGACGGAGACCGCCCGTGTGTGAGCGAGGCGTACCTTGCCGACCATGTGCGGAAGAAGCTGGTTGAGCGAAGCCGCGCTGGGGCTATGGGGGTTCGTCGTGGTCGCAGCAGATGTGCGAGGGGCCATCGGCACGGAGGATGGTCTCTCGCCTAGAGGCGCGCAGCTCTACGCAGGCTGAATTCGGGATCCTCGCTGTGCGAAGCGGCGCGCTGGAGGTACATAGGCGGCGGGATCCAGCCCACGGGGCCGCAGTGGGACGTGCGGTGCGCCCTGTGGCGTCCGTTCGGCAGGTCGGCCGATGAGGCGTTCGTCGGCGGTTCACGAGCTGTCGATTCCGGGAGCTGTCCGGAGCGGGGCGGGGCCCGGCGCCGGATCCAGTTTGTGGCGGGTGATGCGGCCTTGCTTGCAGTTCGGACAGATGGTCGTCGATTCCCCGCATCCGGTTTCAGCGTCGGCGGCATCGCTGGTGGGCTCGGCCGGGGCGACTGCGTGGAGCAACTCCCTGCAACGGTTCAGACGCTCCCGGCGAACGGGATTGGCCATGAAGCCGAAATGGCGGATGTGCACGAAGCCCTTGGGAAGGACGTGGAGCAGGAAGCGGCGGATGAACTCGGTCGCATCGAGCTCCATGACCCGCTGTCGGCTTCCGTGGGCATAGTCCTTGTAGCGGAAGCGGACGCGGCCGTCGTGCAGCGAGAGCAGGCGGCGGTTGGCGATGGCGACGCGGTGGGTGTAGCGCGCGAGGCACTTGAGCACCTGCTCGGGCCCGCCGAAGGGCGGCTTGGCGTAGACGACCCAGTCTGCTTCGTAGAGTGGGGCGAGGAAGTCACGGAACGCCTGCGGGTCCTGCAGCGGAGCCAGGCGGCCCTGGAAGGTCAATTGGCTGCGCTCGAAGGCGCGTCGCACGAGCGCGAGGAACTTGCCGCGGAAGAGCCGGCCGAGCACCCGTACGGGCAGAAAGAAGCCTGGGCGGCAGGAGATCCAGCGGGCGCCCTCGGGATCGAGCCCACCGCCGGGAACGACGTAGTGGATGTGGGGATGGTGGTGGAGGCTCTGCCCCCAGGTGTGGAGCAGGCCGATGAAGCCGATGCGGGCGCCCAGGTGCTTGGGGTCGGCGGCGATCTCCTTGA
This sequence comes from uncultured Planctomycetota bacterium, assembly GCA_963752285.1. GTDB lineage: Bacteria > Planctomycetota > PLA2 > PLA2 > JAEUHO01 > CAVVXN01. Next base: position 9,055 of record CAVVXN010000001.1, on the reverse strand, counting down.
GGGTCTCGGCCGAGGCGCGGAAGAGGATGTCGTACATCACGCGCTTGTTCTGCAGGGCGATCTCGGCGATCTGCGCGGGCACTGTGAAGACGACGTGGAAGTACCCCACGGGCAGGAGGTCGGCTTGGCGCGCCTCCAGCCATTCGCCGCGGGCCGCTGCCTGGCACTTGGGGCAGTGGCGATCCCGGCAGGAGTTGTAGCTGATCTTCTCGTAGCCGCAGCCCTCGCTACACGCGTCGACGTGGCCGCCGAGAGCGGCCGTGCGACACGCAGCCAGCTTTCGGAGTACCTTCTTCTTGGCCGACGAAGCGACCGCGCCACGAGCCCGGAGGAACTCCGGGCCGTGGGCGCGGAAGATGTCGGCCACCTCGAGAGGCGGCCGTGACATGACGACCCTACGGGGTGTTCACATCGGGGAGGAGGTCGAGCGGCGTCCGGACCGAACGCAGCTTTTCCGTCGAGACGTGCGTGTAGCGCGTGGTGGTGCGCAGGGCGCCGTGGCCGAGCAGGAGCTGGATGGTACGCACGTCGGTGCCGCTCTCGAGCAGGTGGGTCGCGAAGCAGTGGCGCAGCGTGTGCGGCGTGACGCGCCGATCGAGCCCGGCCTTCTCGGCTGCGATGCGGCAGACCTGCCGGATCGATCCGGTCGCGATGGGGCAAAGCGGAGTCCGCCCCGGGAAGAGGTATTCCTTCGGGCGTTCCTCGCGCCAGTAGGCGCGCAACTGCTCCAGAAGGCGTGGCGAGAGGGGGACGAAGCGGTCCTTGCGGCCCTTGGCGGCACGCACGTGGATCACCATGCGCTTGCTGTCGATGTCCGCGACGCGCAGGCGGGAGACCTCGGAGACGCGCAAGCCACCGGAGTAGGCGACCATGAGCATCGCGCGGTGCTTGAGGTTCTCGACCACGGCGAGGAAGCGGCCGACCTCGGCGGGGCTGAGCACGACGGGCAACTTGCACGCAGGCCTCGCGAACGGAATGCGCTTGAGGGCCCAGTCCCTGCCGAGGGTCACGCGGTAGAGGAAGCGCAGGGCGCAGACAGCGATGTTGAACGTGCTGAAGGAGACGCCGCGTTCCTGGACGAGGTGGACCTGGTAGATACGGACGTGTTCAGGCCCGAGTTCCTCGGGCGAGCGGCCGAAGTGGCGCGCGAACGCGGCGACGTGGTGGACGTAGTTTCGCTGGGTGTGCGGAGAACGGTTGCGGATCCGCAGATCCTCGAGCATCCTCTTGCGAAGTTCAGTCACGGGGGCTCCTTTCTGCGGCGTCGGGAGGTGGTGCTCCCGGTGCCAGGTCTAGATGGGAGAGAGGGGCCCCCTATTTCCCGAATTCGGCATCTTGATGCCAGCGAAGATCGCTCTCGGCGTGCAAACGGCTTGGAACCCAGAATGCCGCGCGACGCCGCGCACACGTACCGGATCGAATGGGCGCAGCAGAGAAGATCAGGTGAGCGCCCGACCACGCTCGCATGCTCGGCTCTGGGCTACCGCGGAGCGGTTTCGTTCAACGGGAACCTGTCCGACGACGGGACCTTGACGTACGAGTACAACTACCGTAATGAGATCTGCCGGGTCAAGAACGGCGGCACGACGGTGGCGACCTACAAGTACGACGCGCTGGGCCGACGGGTGGAGAAGGCCGTGACGGGCGGCGTCACCGAGCGCTACATCTACGCGGGCGTGGAGACGATCGCGACCTACGACGGGTCCAACACCTGGAAGCAGGACTTCGTGTTCGGCCAGGGGATCGACAACGTGTTGATGCTCGAGCAGGCGGACGTGCTCGACTTCGACTCGGACCAGAACACGAGCGAGACGACCCGGTCCTTCTACCACAAGAACGCTCTGGGGTCCGTGATGGCGGTCACGGACATGAACGAAGCGACGGCGGTGTCCTACCGCTACGATCCGTATGGGAAGATCACGATCACGCGGGGTGGGCAGACGCAGTCGTCGGATCCGCTCGGGCAGCACTGGACGTACACGGGTCGCTTCCGAGACGAGGAGACGGGGCTCTACTACTACCGGGCGAGGTACAGCAACCCGGTGCTGGGGAGGTTCCTGCAGCGGGATCCGCGCGGCTACGTAGCGGGACCATGTCTGTTCGAGTATGCCGGAAGCAGCCCAGCCGTGGCAAGAGACCCGAGTGGCGAGATCGTAGAAGTCTGTTACCGAACGCTCGATCAGGGCGGCCCCGCCAATCACGCGTATATCAAGATTACCGATGCGTCCGGGCATGCGACCTATCTTGGAGACTTCTGGGGGGGCCCCTCCGGAGACCCGACTGCGAATGAAGGGACGAAAGGTCAGGAGCAACACTGCCGACGCGTCACTCCTACCTTTTCGAGTGAGTGGTTCGTCTGGTACGGCATGTATGGGCCGGAGCCCTACGCGCCAAAGAAGAGCGCGACCGGGATTCCGTGCACGACTATCACCCCGACGCAGATCGAGGACTGCCTCAAGAAGGCCGCCGCCCAGAACACACACAAGGTGACGTCGGACTACTCCTGCGGCGACTGGACCGGTGACATCTTGAAGGCGTGCTGTCTCCCTTGTGATGCCGTCCCTTGGACCTCACGAGCTTCGATGTGGTGCGGACTTGTTGGCTTGTGTGGCGGAGGTTACGTTGGCCCCGACGTTGGTCACGTGAACCCAGATCCGAATTGCCCCAGGCCGCCTCATCCTATCCCCCCTGATCGGGGGCCTTGCCCCTAAGCCGCCAATGGCGAAAGCATGCGCCTTCTCGTTCCGGCGTGGATGGATCGGAAGCGACGGATCCAAAGCAAACCGGAGCAGACTTTGAGTGCGCGAGTGTCAGCGTCCAGCAACTGTTGGCTCTTGATCGTGGTGATAGGACTCGGCGTAATGCTGACTGGCGGAGTCTCTCTGTCCCTGAGCATCGCCCACATAAGATCTGACTGGCGATTGGCAATTCCGCTGCAGGATTCGGTTGCATCCGAGTACAAGGCACACTTCAGAGTTCCGGACGGAGGCAGCTTCCTACTTGAGCTAGATGTGGATCCACGCCTCGTGACAGACGATGCACTTCTGGATGCGACTGGTGAGACCTCCGGGAGCCCTGAGCTGGAGATTGACTACTACATCACCAGCAAGGATCGGCAACTGGCGATAGGCCGGTCCCCCTCGCGCTTCTTTACTCAGCGCAGCGAAGAAGATCGTCGTATTCACCTCGGGAGGTTCAGTTGCGATTCGGAGCAGTGGATCGACATTGATGTCATCGTACATCAAATTCCGCCTGCCCTGAAGGCCGCTCGGCCGAACATAGTGGCAACGCGTGCCGAGTATGAGGAGCTGGGGCCAATGATATCGGCTGCAGTGAGGCGGGCGATGGGCGCGCTCGTGTTGTTGTTCGGCGCCGCGGTGGTTCTCTTCGGCGCGCTGCGGCTGCGGCGGTGTTCCGTAATGCTTCTCGGTTCGAACGGGACCCGAGGTGCGTGTTAGTCCCTTGTGGAGATTTCTGCCGAGTACTCGAACACGGGGACGGCGTGTCGTCCTGCCGCGGCGGGGCGTGGCGCGGGCTGGCGGCGGGTGCGGGTGGGGTCGCGGGGGGGCGCTACCGCTACCTGCTCAGCGTGCGGGACCTGTCGAGCGGGATGCAGCTGGTGGCGCTGGCGTGCGACGACACGACCGAGGCCACGGCGATGGCCGCGCTCGAGGCGGCGTTCCGGGCGCACGGCGCGCCGCTCGTGCTCAAGACGGACAACGGCTCGGCGTTCCTCGCCGGGGCGTTTCGGGCGCTGCTCGAGGCCTACGGCGTGACCGCCCTCTACTCCCCGCCACGCTGGCCTCGCTACAATGGGGCCTGCGAGGCCGGGATCGGCGGGCTCAAGACCCGGGCCCACCACCTCTCGGCGTGGGCCGGGCGACCCGGCGAGTGGACCTGCGAGGACCTCGAGCGTGCCCGATGCTACGGCAACGAGTTCGGACGCCCGTTCGGCCGAGGCCGGCCCGTGCCGATGGCGGCCTGGTCGATGCGGCGGGCTCCGACGCCGGAGGCGTGCGACGCCCTTCGCGACGCGCTCGCCCGGCACCGGGAGGCGCTGGCCGCGGTACGACATCCCGAGTCGGGACGTTCCCGACTCGCGCTCGACGAGCGCACGGCGATCACGCGCGCGCTCACCGAGCTGGGCTACCTGGAGTTCAAGACGAGGCGCGTTTCTCTACCCATTTCCCCGCCTTTGGCGGCAGGGTTTCTCTGAGGACCACACGGGCGACTATCAAGCACCTCCCCCGCAAGTACCTGGGATTCCCGAGAATGTAATGCCGGTGTTCACCTCCGATTCCCATGCTTGGCTTGGGTGGCAGAAGTACACGTGGACTTGGACCGATCCGCCGGCTGTCAGCAGATCTGTGGATTGGTGTCGGGTGACGATCACCCCATCGGACGAGCAACTCATGCGAGGTGAGCGGTGCCATAACTGCTGCCGCATGTATACGACAATCACGACGTGTACCACGACACACGTAGTGAGCGTAACTAGGCGGCGCACAGCTGATGTGGATCCGTACAAGCCCGTGGGGGCGAGCGACTCGCTAACTGCGTTCCTGCAATGGGCCTTTGACCAGTACGTGAAGGCCAATGACAAGATCAATCCGCTGTGGAACCTTGGGGAAGCTCAGGGTGACCACATCAAGCACATAATCGATGTGCAGCATGCTCGGGATGGTGGAGACCCCTCCTATAAGCAGCACTACGCCTTTGGACTCTGGCAAGATCCCGTTCAAGCGCCCACGCAGACAAGCTGCTCCCAGGAAGTGGTCCCTGGCCCGATCGAGTGCCCGTGTCGGCACTCTTGTTCGAGTGCTGAAGCCTGTAACGAACTAAGAGCGACGCTGCACGCGCAGAGGACGGTGAATTGACGCGATCACACCATCTCCGATCGGCTAGCAGGAAGTTGGAGCCTTCCGACATAGATGAGCTTTCAACGAGGACACGCCCTTACCGCATCTGGCGAATGCTTGCATGGCCGGTTCTCGCATCCCTTGGGTTGGGCGTTGCAATCGGCCCCGTGGCCGCTGCGCCTCAGAGTCCAGCAGAAGCGGCAGCGAAGATACGCGCGTCTCTGGGGCCACCGAACGCTGCGGACGCGTTTGACGTGCGGGCGGGAGTTTGGATCGGACTTCATGAAGTTGGGAAGGCTGAGTTCACGGCGTTGGCTGAGGCGGAGCCCAACCGCCCCGCACGTTGGAGATTGACTGATCGATGGAAGGGGCAGGTGGCCCCCCTCGACAACACCGACGTGACTTGCAGTGGGCATTTCGAGCGCACGCTCGCGCTCGACGATCTGGAATGCATTGATCTGGGATTCGGGAAAGGGCCTAGGACGATTCGCCTACTTCGACAAGGAGCGTCCATTAAGGGAAGTCACCAATTCGGGGGGGCCACGCATACGTACTCCCTCCGTTCGAGTATCGGAACAACGGCAACGACAACGGCGATCCTGATGTTTGTGCGGAAGTGCCCGGATGCGGCCCAGGATACGAATTCGACTCTTGGGACCCGATTGGAGGGGCGTTCTATCCGATGACCGTGCGGGTAAAGGGGCATGCCGTTCTCGATCTGGGGACGCAAACACGTGAAGCACTGATCGTGGATCTTGAAGAACATGATCAGGCACCACAGGTGGTCTACCTTGACCTAGATGACCGCAGGTTTCTGGCCCTTTTCCACGGGACGTCCCTTCGGTGCGTGCGCGAGGGCATGCTTCCGGCGGTAGCGTGCGGGCATCGGGGGTGCGCCGCGTGCAGGGTCCCTACGCTGCCCTTGCTTTTATCAAGACTGCAGCAAGTGGGGGAGATGCGACGCTGCTCAGTGAAATCGTCGACTTCCGTGCCCAGGAAGCTGAGGCACGCAAAGGGGCGAAGTATTCGTTCGCCGTGCTGCGGGAACGTCTAAGAGAGAAGTTGCATGCCATTTGGGGTGCGGACAAGGTATCCTTCGGAAAGAGTGGCGCTCTAGAAGCGGTGGTGGAACAAGAACTTGAGTTTGCGAGCGTACATGCACTGGACATGAGCGTTGCGCTTTGCGCTTCAGCACGAGCAGCCGCTTCAAGGGTCTGGAGATCCTCTCCACTCCCGCCCGGATGGGACGTGGGAGGTGCTGGACTGGTCGAGGCTGAGGTAACGCGGCGGGACGTCTACGCCTACGACTAAGCGTACCGCCTGACGGACGTTCGCTACGACACGACCAACCCCCTCCAGGAGGTCCAGACCCCCGGGAGCCAGACCTTCGCCAAGAACACCCAGTACGTGCTGGACGGCCTCGGAACCCAGCCAGGTCCTGACCACACCGCCTACCCCGCCCTCGACGGTGACGTACGCTTCGACGTGGTGAACCAGTACACCCAGGTCCGTGGTGTCACCCGGACCCACGACAACAACGGGAACCTCAAGGACGATGGGACCTACCTCTTCGCGAACACTCCGAGAACCGGCTGGTCGAGGTGAAGCTCAAGGCGACGCAGGCAGTGATCGCCACCTACCGCTACGACGCGCTGGGCCGCCGGGTCAGAAGGCCGTGTCGGCGGTCGACGACCCGCTACGTCCTGGACGGACCGCAGGTCGTGGAGGAGTACGACGCGCAGGACGTCTGGCAGGGCCGCTACGTCTACGAGGACGGGATCGACCGCCCGCGGGTCATGGACCGGGCCGACCAGGCGGACGTCAATGGGACGAGAACACGGCCGAGGTGCTCCGGTTCACGTACCACCAGCAGGCGCTGGTTGTGACGGAGGTCTCGGAGCCGGGCGGCACCCCTCGAGTGGGCGAGCTACGACGTCTACGGGAAGCCCACGATCCTCGACCAGCAGGGGAACGTCGTCGGCCAGAGCCCGGTCGGGAACCCGTTCCTGTTCACGGGGCGGGAGTTTGATCCGGAGGATGGGCTCTACTTCTACCGGGCAAGGCAATATGACCCTGTGGTCGGGAAATTCCTCCAGCAGGACCCGGTCGGCATCGCGTCGGGCCCCGATACCAGTGAATTCGTCCGCTCCTCGCCCGCAACTTTCGTCGATCCTACCGGCCTAAAGGGCGTTCCACCCCCGGCTCCAGCGGGCAAGAAGGTCGTGTCGCCCGCGTCGACAGCGGCCAGCAGCCATGGCGTTCACGTGTTCACGACGCCGCACGTTCTTTCGAGCTCGCCCGCGCGCAGAACCTATGGGCCGTGGACGCTTACGAATATCCAGTTCGGTGCATCCAGCACGCGTTGGTGGGTCACGTACACCTTCGAGCGAACGGTGACGGACGAGGTTGACATGGAGGAATCCTGGTCCGTGACAGTCGTCCCGCGGTGGCTGATCGATGACGATGCCGCTGATAAACTCAGAGACACGCTATTCCGACAGGACTACCGTATCGGGACGGATTTCGGCAAGGCAGACCGGACGACGGCGGCCTGGAGTATCGAGGTACTCTGGTCCGCCGCTGCGAGCCACACGAAGAGCCCCGCGATACTGGTGAACCTTGAGGTGGCGCTCCTCGGGTTGGCAGAAGCCCTTGAGCTTAATAACGAGTACTATGTCTTACAGAAGTGTACAACGACTTGGGCGCAACCGGTTCACACCAGAATTACACCAAGAAATGGACGGAGACGACCGTGTGGGCTGAAGTCATGTACCTCACTATCAGTGGGTCGTTCGGCCCAGGATTTCAGCTCATTGTGGAGAACATCGATGGCTGCGCGTCGGCGGGCCCCGGAAGAACAACTAGGAGCAATCCAGTCTGGAGCTGACGAGACTGGCCATTCTTCCTGTGGGCCATCCATCTCAATCCGTATGCGGTGGTTTGCTTGGCGGGAGCTTACTCTTGCCACGAGTTCGGCAGCTGAGAGGATCGCACTCCTGGTTTTCATGAGTGCAACTCTTCTGGGCGGCATGGCCACCAGAGGACCCAATGGGGACATGTTCAGTGGGAGCAGCGGGCGGGGCATTAGCGTGGTCGTTTGTGCAGATGCTGGCCCGTCGACTTGGAGGCAAGTCCGACTGATGAGCGGGAGATCAGGGAGATTGCCCAGGTGCGTGCCAGTCCCTTTGGATGACTTCGCCGAGAGCTCGGCACCGGAGCAACGCGGCCGTGCTGCTTCTCAGTTCGAACGGGGCTTTTCGTTCGAGATCTCGGCATCCGGCCCGTGCCAGATCGGGGGCCGCGGTCCGCGTGAGCGCGGTGCGCGCGTGGGTGCCGGACCGTAGGGGCGGGTCGGGGGTGGCAAAGAGCGAGGCGTGGTCAGGCGCAGACGACACATCGTCGTGCTCGGTTCCCGGCGATGCGCCGAGCTCGCGCGTCGGCGCGGTGGGCGGCGAGGAGCTCCGGGACGTGATCGCCGGTCCCGAAGCGCGGGCTGCTGCTGCACCTGCCGCGGCCCGCCGGAGCAAGGACCAGAGGCCGTCACAAGCGGGCCTTTCGGCTCGTCTCAACCCAGGTCTCAACGGCTTCTGGCGAGCGTCGTAACCTTGGGCGGGTGCGTGACTTGCGATGGGGGGCGCGCAGCTTCCCAAGCTGAATGTCGTCGGTTCGAACCCGATCGGGCGCTCCACCCTCGTTGCGCCTCCTCGCCGCAACCTGCGCGTCGTTGCACCGTTACGGCGACTCTCTCGAAGTGCGCCGAATCCGGCCCGCTTCCTTACATCGTGCAGCGAAGCGCAAGGAAGCGTCAGGAGACCGTCTCAACTGGCGACCCAAGTCACGCAGCTTTTCGAGTCGGCTTCGCGAGAGAGTCAATCGCCCAACGCCACCGAGCTCGACCCCGCGACGCCCGCGACGTGGGCGCGAACGGGCGCCTCCTCCGCGGCCTGGGTACGAACGTCCGCCCGTCCGCCCCGGGCGCCCCCCACGCCCGCTCCGCGCGCCCTACCCCCCGGCGCGCCCGCCCCAGCGATCCCCAGGTAGAGGAGGGCCTTCACGGGCCGCCCGCGCCGCTTCGAAGCCGCCGGGAGCGGGAGGCGCTCCACGCTCCCCCGCAGATCCACCAGCGCGAGGTCCGTGTACCGCGCCATGGTCGTCTCGACGGAGGCGTGGCGCGCGAGGGCCTGGGCGACCCGGGG